>NZ_VSSP01000002.1 GCF_008312895.1 Luteimonas suaedae
GAGGAGTGAGGAGTGAGGAGTGAGGAGTGAGGAGTGAGGAGTGAGGAGTGAGGAGTGAGCGTAATCGCTCGTCATCCCGGCGTAGGCCGGGATCCAGCTCGACCCCCGCCCACCCGTCGACCGCTCATCACCCGGCGCCTTCCTGTCCGAACCGCTTCTTGAAGCCATTGTCGCTGAAGCCCTGGGTGACGACGCCGTCGTCGGTCACCACCACCGGGCGCCGGATCAGCTGCGGATACTCCTTGAGCAGCAGTTTCCACTCGGCCTCGGTGCCCGGCGTCTTGCGGTTCGGCGGCAGGGTGCGCCAAGTGGTCGAGGACTTGTTGATCAGCGCGTCCCAGCCCCCGGCTTGGCCGGCCCAATCGGCCAGCGTTGCCAGCGCCTGCGGCGTTTCGCGGTAATCGACGAAATCGTGCGCGACGCCGAAGCGGTCCAACCACTTGCGCGCCTTCTTGCAGGTATCGCAGTTCTTCAGTCCGTACAGCGTGGTCATGTCCCATCCCGGAGATTCTGGAGCACCCATTGTAGGAGCGCGCCATGCGCGCGAAGCCGCGGGCATTTCGCCGCCCGCAAATTCCGGTGGCCGGCGTGCCTGCCGGTCCAGGATCGCGGCGTCCACCGGATCCTGCCGACACCCGCGGCATCGCGCGCATGGCGCGCTCCTACGGGAAGCGGAGATCAGTCCGCCAACCCGCGCAGCAGTTCGTTGACGGAGGTCTTCGCTCGCGTACGCTCGTCCACCCGCTTGACGATCACCGCGCAGTACAGCGAATGGCTGCCGTCGGCGGCGGGCAGTGAACCGGCGACCACGACGCTGCCGGGCGGCACCCGTCCGTAGGCGATCTCGCCCGTGGCGCGATCGTAGATGCGCGTGCTCTGGCCGAGGAACACGCCCATCCCGATCACGCTGTGATGGCCGACGATCACGCCCTCGACGACCTCCGAGCGGGCGCCGATGAAGCAGTGGTCCTCGATGATCGTCGGCGCGGCCTGCAGCGGCTCGAGCACGCCGCCGATGCCGGCGCCGCCGGAGATGTGGCAGTGGCGCCCGACCTGCGCGCAGGAGCCGACCGTGGCCCAGGTATCGACCATCGTGCCCGCGCCGACGTACGCGCCGATGTTGACGAAACTCGGCATCAGCACCACGTCGCGGCCCAGATGGCTGCCGCGCCGCGCCACCGCGCCGGGCACCACGCGCACGCCCAGGTTCCGGAACGCCGCCTCGTCGTGACCGGCGAAGCGCGCTTCCACCTTGTCCCAGAACGGCGCCGGCTCCGCGTCGATCACGGCCATGTCGTTGATCCGGAAGTACAGCAGCACCGCCTTCTTCAACCATTCGTTGACGCGCCAGCCGCCGTCGCCGTCGGGCTCGGCGACCCGCAGCGCGCCGGCCTCCAGCCCACGCATCGCCTCTTCGATCGCCGGGCGCACGGCACCGGCGGTTTCCTCAGGCGTGAGCGCGGCGCGGCGTTCGAAGGCACTGTCGATGGTGGCGCGGAGCAGCTCGAGCGCGGCGGCATCGGCGGTGAAGGTCGGTTCGGTCATGACGGTGTCGGTCTCGGCAGGAATCATCGGGGGGCATCGCCGTCGAGCACCGCCAGCAGCGCCTCGCGCAGCGACTCGCGCCGCGCCTCGTCGAGCGCGTCGTTGCCGGCGGCGAGCCGGAACACGTCCTCGACGCGTTCGCCGTAGGTCGCCACCCGGGCGTCATGCACGCGCAGGCCCTGCAGGCGCAGCACGTGGGCGACATCGGCCAGCAGCCCGGGACGGTCGGTGCAGACCAGGCTGAAGACCGTGTGGCGGCCGTCGGCGCTGTCGCTGAAGTCGATCTGCGGTACCACTCGGAAATGGCGCAGGTGGCGCGGCTGTGCGCGGCGCGCGGGACGCACGTCGAGCGATCCGGCGAGCACGGTGTGGAGCTTGCGTTCGATCGCCGGCAGGTCCGGCACGTGGCGCGGGTCGGTCGGCAGCACCTGGAACACGTCGAAGATCGTGCCGCCCGGCCCGTCGATGGCGCGCGCCTGCTGGATCGCCAGGCCGCTGCGGTCCAGGCTGATCGCGATCGCGGTGAACAGGCCGTCGCGATCGCGCGAATGCACGAACACTTCCAGCGCCTGCGCGCCCGCCGCCAGTCCCCGCACGCGCACCACGGTGTCGCCGGGTGCGGTGCCGCGCAGCGCCAATGCCTGCCAGGCGACCTGGTCGGCGCGGCCGCGCAGGAACACGTTCTCGGGCATCCGCGCGAACAGCGCATTGGCCTCGTCGTCGTCGACGCCGTAGGCGGACAGCAGGCCGCGCGCGCGGTCGCGGGTCTCGGCCACGCGCTCCACCGCCGCCACCGGGTTCTCCAGCCCGCGCCGCATCGCCAGCCGGGTGGCGGTGCGCAGGTCGGTCAGCAGGCGGTCCTTCCAGGCGTTCCACAGCCGCGGCGAGGTGCCGGCGATGTCGGCACAGGTCAGCAGGTAGAGGTAATCGAGCCGCTCGCGGTCGGCGACCTCGCTGGCGAAGCGGTGGATCACCGCCGGATCGGAGGTATCGAGCTTTTGCGCGGTGGTCGACATCAACAGGTGCTTGCGCACCAGCCATTCGACCAGAGCGGCGTCGGCGTCGCTCAGGCCATGGCCCTCGCAGAACTCGCGCGCATCGGTGGCGCCGAGCTCGGAATGGTCGCCGCCGCGGCCCTTGGCGATGTCGTGGAACAGGCCCGCCAGCAACAGCAGTTCCGGCTTGCGCAGCTGCGGCCAGACCTCGTGCGCGGTGGAGAAACGCTCGTCCGGGCTCTCGTCAGCGAAGCTGGCGATGTTGCGCAGCACCGCCAGGGTGTGCTGGTCGACCGTGTAGACATGGAACAGGTCGAACTGCATGCGCCCGGACACCTGCGCGAACTCGGGAATCCACACCCCGAGCACGCCCATGCGCGACATCCGCTCCAGCGTGCGCACCGGCGTGGGGCCGCGCAGCAGCGCCATGAACTGGCCGCGCAGCTCCGGCTCCGCATCGCGCCAGGACGGCAGCGCGTGCAGCGACTCGGCTAGCGCGCGTGCGGTCTGCGAATGCAGGCCACGCACGTCGGGGCGCTCGGCCCAGATCGCGAACAGGTCGAACACGCGGCCGACATCGCCGCCCGGCCAGACCTCGTCGCGCGCGGCCAGGTAGCCGCGCCGGGTGGCGAACTCGGCGTCCAGCGGCACCAGCTCGCCCTCGCCCTCGATCTGCTCCTCGAAGCGCTGTTGCAGGCGGTCGTTGAGGCGCAGCACCACCGAGGCGCTGCGGTAGAACGCCTGCATCATCTGCTCGACCAGCGCGTTGTCGGCCTCGTCGACATGCGCCAGGCGCGCCGCCAGCGCCTTCTGATGATCGAAGCGCAGGCGTTCCTCGGCCTTGCCGGCCACCAGGTGCAGGCCGAAGCGCAGCCGCGACAGCGTGCGCCGTTCGCGCTCCATGGTGGCGTGCTCGTCCACGCCCAGCAGGCCGAGGGTGATCAGCTGTTCGAAGCCGTAGGCGTCCAGTACGCGGCGCGCCATCCAGCGCAGGGTCTGCACGTCGCGCAGGCCGCCGGGACCGTCCTTGAGGTTGGGCTCGAGATTGTCGGCGGTGTCGCCGTAGCGCGCGTGGCGCGCGCGCTGCTCTTCGCGCTTGGCCGCAAAATATTCACCCGGCGGCCAGGTGCGCGCGGTCGAGATCGCGTCGTTGAGCGTGCGCACCTCGGCCAGGTTGGCCAGCAGCGGCCGCGCCTCCTGCAGCGTGGTCTGCACGGTCAGGTCGTCGGCGGCGGCGCGGGTGCACTCGGCGGCGCTGCGCACGGCATGGCCCACCGGCAGGCCGGCGTCCCACAGCAAGGCGAACAGCCGCGCCAGCGCATCGGCATGCCGCGCCTGCGAACCCTCCTCCGCCAGCGCCAGCACGTCGATGTCCGAATGCGGGAACAGCTCGCCGCGGCCGTAGCCGCCGACCGCGAACAGCGCCAGCGGCGCGTCGGACGGAATGCAGCGCGCCCAGGTCTGCCGCACCCAGCCGTCGACCGCATTGACGCGCTCGGCCAGCAGCCGGTCGATGTCCTCGCCTGCGTCGAAACGGCGCGCGAGCTCGGCATCGTGATCGGCCAGCGCAGCGCGCGCTTCCGCGGCCCATGCGGCGTCGTCGGCCTGATCACCGCCGTTGGGGTACGCCGGAGGCTGCACCGACCCCATCCTCAGAGATACTGGTCGTTGTCGTCGCCCGGGATCCGGGTGAGGATGTCGAAGCCGTCCGCGGTCACGGCGATGGTGTGCTCCCACTGCGCCGACAGCTTGCGATCCTTGGTCACCACGGTCCAGCCGTCGGGCAGCACCCGTGTGTGGCGCGAGCCTTCGTTGATCATCGGCTCGATGGTGAAGGTCATACCTTGCTTGAGCACGAGGCCGTCGCCGGGCCGGCCGTAGTGCAGCACCTGCGGCTCGTCGTGGTAGACCTTGCCGATGCCGTGCCCGCAATACTCGCGCACCACGCTGAAGCGCTCGCTTTCGGCGTACGTCTGGATCGCGTGGCCGACGTCGCCCAGGGTCGCCCCGGGGCGCACGGCGCGGATGCCTTCGAACAGCGCCCGGCGGGTGGCCTCGACCAGCCGCCTGGCCATCACCGACGGCTCGCCGACGTAGTACATGCGGCTGGTGTCGCCGTGCCAGCCGTCCTTGATGACGGTGACGTCGATATTGATGATGTCGCCGTCCTTGAGCACCTTGGCTTCGCTGGGAATGCCGTGGCAGATGACGTTGTTGGCGGAGATGCAGGTTGACTTGGGATAGCCGCGATAGCCGATATTGGCGGGCGTCGCCCCCTGCACCTGGACGATGTGGTCGTGGCAGATGCGGTCGAGTTCATCGGTGGTCACGCCCGGCTTCACGTGCGGGGCGACCACCTGCAGCACCTCGGCGGCCAGGCGCCCGGCCTCGCGCATCCGTTCGATCTCTTCGGGGGTCTTCAGGGAAATACTCATGGGGCCATTATCGCCGATTGCGGCGACAGGCCGGGCACAGGGGGCGCCGGCAGGTAAAAACCGGGCACCCGCCCCCGGTTCAGCGTCACTTGTTGACACGATCGCGATCTCCGGCCGGGCCACCGCTGGTGTCGGGCATCGTCACCTGTGCCTAGCGCGGTTGGCATGTATTGTGCTGATGACTCGTAGCAGAGTCCGGCCCAACCGGAACAGTCGTCATTCGCGGAGAACATGCCCATGAACACCCTCAAGTCGCTCGTCGCCGTAGCCGCCATCGCCTGTGTCGGACTGTCCTCGGCCGCATACGCGCAGTCGGCCTCCACCACCTTCGACGTGACCATCACCATCGCCAGCGCCTGCAGCATCGACACCCCCGCCGCGACCGACGTCGACTTCGGCACCAACGCGTCCACCGCGACCAACATCGACGCTGCCGGCCAGCTCAACGTGAACTGCACGCCGGGAACCGATTACGACATTGCCCTCAACGAAGGCCTTAACGCAGCGGGCGGCGGCATCACCGCGCGCGCCATGGCCAACGGCCTCACCCTGGTGCCCTACCAGCTCTACCAGGACGCAGGGCGCACGGTGGTCTGGGGCGACACCCTCGACACCAATACCCTGGCCGGCACCGGCACCGGCGCGGTGCAGGCCTTTCCCGTCTACGGCCGCGTGCCCAGCGCCAACTTTCCGGCGGCGACTTACCTTGACACTGTGACGGCGACGATCACCTACTAAGGTCGCGCAAACGCCATGTCGCCGCTGCTCGGCAACAGATGGCGGACCGGTTGCGTGGCCGCCCTGCTGCTTGCCAGCGCCGTCGCCGGCGCGGCGAGCCTGCAGGTCACGCCGACCACCGTCGTCGTGCCCGCCGACCGCAGCGCCGACGGCCTGGTCCTGAGCAACAACGGCCAGGCGCCGCTGCATGCGCAGGTCCGGGTGTTCCGCTGGACCCAGGCCAACGGCGAAGACGTCCTGGAGCCGACCACCGAACTGGCCATTAGCCCACCGATGCTGGAACTGCCGCCCGGCGGCGAGCAACTCGTGCGGGTGATCCGCCTCGGGCCGCCGCCGGCCGAGGTGGAGGCCAGCTACCGGGTGATCGTCGACGAGCTGCCGCTGGAGCAGCCGGACGGGCCGGAACCGCAGGCGAAGGGACTGCGTTTCGTGCTGCGCTACTCGATCCCGGTCTTCGTTGCCCCGCAGAGCCGGCAGACGACCGCTCCGGTGCTGCACGCACGCCTGGCCGGCGGCCCGGAAGCGCGCTTCCTGGAACTCGAGAACCTCGGCAACGGGCGCGCACAGGTTTCGGATCTCGCCCATGTCGGACCCGATGGCGACCGCCTGGTCATCGCCGCGGGTCTGTCCGGTTACGTGCTGCCCGGCCGCAACCGCCGCTGGGCGCTGCCGGCCGGTCTCGGGACGGGTTCCGGCGGGACGTTCCAGGCCAGGATCAATGGGGAAGCGGTTGAACGCACGCTGGTCCTGGATCGGTAATGTGCTGCTCCTGGCAGCCACGGTACCCGTCGTCCAGGCCCGGACCGGCGCCACCCAGCTGCCCGCCACCGGGAGCCCGGCGGCAACACAGGGCAGGGCGGTCACGCGCCTGTACCTGGAAGTGATCCTCAACCAGACGCGTCAGCCGCAGCTGCTGGCGTTCGAGCAGCGCGACGGCCGCCTGTATGCCGACGCCGCCGCATTGCGCAGCATCGGTTTCCGCCTGCCGGCGCACGCGGACGGGGAACCGGTGGCGCTCGACGGCATTCCCGGCACCCGGGTGCGCTACGACGCGGCGCGGCAGCGCGTCGCCATCGACGCGCCGCTGTCGCAGCTCGCCCTCGGCACGACCGCGCTCGGCGGCGGCGACGCGCCCGCGCCGGTGGCCACCGAAGCGGCGCCGGGCGCCCTGCTCAACTACGATCTGTACGCCACCGACAGCGACGCCGGCAGCAGCCTCACCGCGACCTCGGAACTGCGCCTGTTCGGCATCGGCCGCGGCGTGCTGAGCAATACCGCGGTCGCCCGCGGCTACCGCAGCGACGGCGACGGCCGCGGCTGGCGCGGAGACTCGGTGCGGCTCGATACCCATTGGCAGCTGTCGTTCCCGGAGTCGGCGGTGACGGTGACGCTGGGCGATGCCTTCACCGGCTTTCTCGACTGGACCCGGCCGGTGCGGATCGGCGGCCTGCAGATCGGGCGCAATTACGGGTTGCAGCCGTACCGGATCACCACGCCATTGCCGGCATTCCTCGGCGAGGCCGCGGTTCCGTCGGAGGTCGAGCTGTACGTCAACGGCGTGCGCCAATACAGCGGCAGCGCCCCGGTCGGGCCGTTCCAGCTGACCCCGGTGCCGGGCCTGACCGGCGCCGGCAATGCGCACATGGTCGTCACCGATGCCTTCGGCCGCGTGCGCACCCTCGATTTTCCGTTCTATTCCACCCAGCGCCTGCTGGCGCGCGGCCTGTCCGACTGGTCGGCCAGCCTGGGCGCGGTGCGCGAGGACTACGGGCTGCGGTCGTTCTCCTACGGCGGCGATCCGATCGCCAGCGGCACGTTCCGCTATGGCGCCAGCGATCGGTTCACCTGGGACGCCCACGCCGAAACCGGCGCCGGCCTGGTCAACGCCGGGGTCGGCGGCACCTGGCTGCTGGGCCTGGCCGGGGTGTTCAACGCCTCGCATGCGCGCAGCGCCCACGACGGCGCCCGCGGCTCGCAGAGCGCGCTGGGCTACGGCTGGAACAACCGCCGCTTCAACGTCTCGCTGGACAGCCGCCGCACCCGCGGCGACTACCGCGACATCGCCTCGCTCTACGGCGCGCCGCCGCCGTCGCGCAGCGAACGGGCCTTGGCCGGCATCACCAGCGCCGCGCTCGGCAACTTCAGCCTCAGCTACGTGCGGCTCGACACTCCCGACCCCGACCTCCAGCCGTCGCGCTATGCCGGCCTGTTCTGGAGCCGCAGCTTCGCCGGCGGCTGGTCTGCCAATCTGTCCGTCAACCGCAACCTCGACGACAGCGACGACCGCAGCCTGTACCTGGGCGTGGTCGTGCCGCTCGGTTCCGACCACCAGCTCGGCCTGTCGTGGCAGCGCGACCGCGACCGCGACAACGCGGTGATCGACCTTGCCCGGCCGGTGCCCGGCGACGGCGGCTTCGGCTGGCGGCTGCAGGGACGCGCCGGCGATGACGACGGCGGCGGCCTGGCCGAGGCCGGCTGGCTCGGCGACTACGGACGCCTCGGCGCCGGCGTCGTGCGCCACGGCGACAGCCGCCACGTCTATGCCCAGGCCAACGGCAGCCTGGTGCGAATGGGCGGCAGCACCTTCGCCTCGCGCAGCGTCTACGACGCGTTCGCGGTGGTCTCCACCGACGGTGTCGCCGGCATCCCGGTCAAGCTCGAGAATCGCGTGATCGGCCACACCGACGAGCGCGGCATGCTGCTGGTGACCCGGCTCAACGCCTGGCAGCGCAACAAGCTGTCGATCGACCCGATGGATCTGCCGCCCGACGTCCGCATCGCCGAGGTCGACCGGCTGGCCACTCCCAGCGACCGCGCTGGCACCCGCGTGCGTTTCGAGGTCCGGCCGGTGCATGCCGCGGTGCTGGTGCTGCATGACGCCGATGGCCGGCCGCTGCCGCTGGGCAGCCGTGTGCGGCTCGTCGACGGCGCCGCCAGCGAGGCCATCGTGGGCTATGACGGTGAGACCTACCTCGAGCAACTGCGGCCACGCAACCGCGTCCGGGTCGAACTGCCCGGACGCGCCTGCGAGGCCACGTTCGACTATCCGCAGGCGGTGGCTGCTACCGTCCCCAGGATCGGGCCCCTGCGCTGCATGGAGCCATCGCCATGATCCATTCCCGGAGCCTCGTCGTCCTCGCTTTGACCCTGGTCGGACTGTACTGTGCGCCGCCCAGCGCCGAGGCTGCGACAACATGCACCGCCAGCACGACACCGCTGGCGTTCGGCACCGTCACCGGAGCGGCGAATGCCGACAGCAACGGCAGCGTCACTATCACCTGCAACACCTTCGGGCTGTCCTTGGCCGCCGGCGTCCGGGTCAGGATGTGCCTGTACATTGGCGACGGCGTCAACGGCCCCGGCCACTTCAACCCCAGGCGCATGACCAACACCTTCGGCGACCCGCTGCAGTTCCAGATCTACCGGGACGCCGCCCGCACCCTGACCTGGGGCAATGGCAGCTTTCCGTCGCCGCTAAATATCGACTTGCAGTACAGCGTGCCGTTGCTGGGGGGCAGCGGCAGCGTCACCGCCAACCTGTTCGGGCGCGTCTTCGCCCAAACCGGTTTGGCGGCCGGCAGCTACACCAACCCGTTCACGGGCGGGCACACCTTCATGGAGTTCCGCTACGCGGAAGCACTGCTCGGTACGCCGGCATGGCCGGCATCCTGCAGTTCCGGCGGTATTGGCGGTGGCAGCACCACCTTCCCCTTCACCGCCAGCGCCACCGTCCCCAACAACTGCACCATCTCCACCGCCACCAACCTGGCCTTCGGCACCGTGCCCGGCCGCATCAGCGCCAACCGTGACCAGACCTCCGCCATCACCTTCACCTGCACCGGCCGCACCGCCTGGAACGTGGCCTTGAACAACGGCCAGAACGCCAGCGGCAACATCCGACGCATGCGCCTGGGGACCACCGGCAGCTATGTGAACTACGAGCTGTACCGCGATCCAGGCCGCACCCAGCGCTGGGGAGCGACCGCCGGCACCAATACCGTTCCCGGCACCGGAACCGGCAGCGCCCAGACCCTGACGATTTACGGCCGCGTGCCGGCCACCCAGGTGGTCCCTGCCGGCAACTACCGCGACGTGATCACGGTGACCGTCACCTATTGAGGCGGTTCCCGGCATACCTTCGCGTCCACTCTCTTCGCGGGAAAGGCCATGCGCCTGGAATCCCCGGATATCGATAATCCGCAGCAATTGCTCCTTCCGCCCGTCCGCGCTATGATTCGTCGGCTGTGTAGGCAGCTTTCGCTCCCCACGCCGCCGATGCCGGGCGTCACCGGCAAATCCACACCCGTCGCCACAGTCCGTGCCGGGGTGCCTGTTGCAGGAACCGGAGCCCGTCTCCGCGACCCGCACCGGGTTCGGTCACGGAAGCGACGGGGAGGCCCAACCCCGGAACCTTCGCCCGCCCGCGGGCGTACCGCCCTATCCCATCCATGGCCGGCGGCCGGTTCCATTATCAGGAGTTTCAGGCAATGCCCCAGATCACCATGCGCCAGATGCTGGAGGCCGGCGTGCATTTCGGCCACCAGACCCGTTACTGGAACCCGAAGATGGCGCCGTACATCTTCGGCGCCCGCGGCAAGATCCACATCATCAACCTCGAGAAGACCGTGCCGCTGTTCGGCGACGCGATGAACTTCGTCTCCGCCATCGCCCAGAAGCGCGGCATCATCCTGTTCGTCGGCACCAAGCGCAGCGCGCGCGAGGCGGTGAAGGAAGAGGCCGAGCGCTGCGGCATGCCGTACATGACCCAGCGCTGGCTGGGCGGCACCCTGACCAACTTCGCCACCGTGAAGAAGTCGGTCGGCCGCCTGAAGGAACTCGAGGCCGCCGAGACCGACGGCACCTTCGACAAGCTGGTCAAGCACGAAGTGCTGGGCTTGCGCCGCGAGCGCGAAAAGCTGCTGGCCTCGCTCGGCGGCATCAAGGAAATGAACCGCCTGCCCGACGCCCTGTTCGTGATCGACATCGGCCACGAGGACATCGCCATCAAGGAGGCCAAGAAGCTCGGCATCCCGGTGGTCGCGGTGGTCGACACCAACTACGATCCGGCCCTGGTCGACTACGCCATCCCCGGCAACGATGACGCCATCCGTGCCGTGCAGCTGTACGCAGGCGCTGCTGCCGATGCCGTGCTCGAGGGCAAGGCTGCCGCGCCTTCGGCCGCCACGGTCCGCGAGGAAGACTTCACCGACGGCAGCGATGGCGACAAGCGCCGCGCCCCGGCCAGGAAGAGCGCCGCGAAGAAGGCCCCGGAGAAGCAGGCAGCCACGTCCACGGCTACCGCCGCTGAGCAGACTTCCGCTGCCGAGGTCGCAGCCGCCGAGCCCAACACCGCCCAGACCGGCGAGCTGGATACCGCCGCGACCGCGCCGGAAAAAACCCCGGCCGCCGAGTAACCGCTACGTCACGCGGCTGCGCCACCGTGCGCAGCCGCCTTTCCCGCAGGAGCGCCCCAACGGGTGCGCCGGGCCCACGGCCCGGTATCGCGCTTGTCGAGCGCTCCCGCGCAACACCCACGATCGAGGTACCCCCAATGGAAATCACCGCAAGCCTGGTCAAGGAACTGCGCGAGCGCACCGGCGCCGGCATGATGGAGTGCAAGAAGGCGCTCACCGAGAGCAACGGCGACATCGACGCCGCCGCCGAGGCGCTGCGCAAGTCCGGCCTCGCCAAGGCCGACAAGAAGGCCAGCCGCGTCGCCGCCGAAGGTCGCATCGCCACCGCCCAGGCCGGCGGCAAGGCCGTGCTGGTCGAGATCAACTCCGAGACCGACTTCGTGGCCAAGGACGAGAACTTCATCGCCTTCACCGAAGCCGTGGCCGACGCCGCGCTCGCTTCCGGCGGCACCGATGTCGATGCGCTCAAGGCCGCGAAGCTCGCCTCCGGCGAAAGCGTCGAGGAAGCCCGCGCCGCGCTGATCGCCAAGGTCGGCGAGAACGTGCAGGTGCGCCGCATCGCCCGTGTCGACAGCGACAACAACGTCGCCGCCTACGTGCACGGCGGCCGCATCGGCGTGCTGGTCGAAGTCCAGGGCGGCGACGCCGAACTGGCGCGCGGCCTGGCGATGCACGTCGCGGCGATGAACCCGCCCTACAACAAGGCCGCCGACGTCCCCGCCGACTTCATCGCCAAGGAGAAGGAGATCGAGCTGGCCAAGATGTCGGACAAGGACCGCGCCAAGCCGGCCGAAATCCTGGAAAAGATCATCAGCGGCAAGCTCAACAAGATCGTCAACGAAGTCACCCTCTACGGCCAGCCCTACGTGCTCGACACCAACCAGAGCGTCGAGGCCGCGCTGAAGGCCGCCGGCGCCGACGTCGTCGGCTTCCAGCGCTTGGCCGTCGGCGAGGGCATCGAGAAGGTGGTCGAGGACTACGCCGCCGAGGTGATGAAGCAGGCCGGGCTGGCCTGATCTTCCCAACCGCCACCTCACAAATGAGAAAGCCGCGGCATGCCGCGGCTTTTTTCTTGTGCCCCAGGCGGATCCGCCCGCTTGTGGGTACGGGCTGCCGTTCCGCAGCCGCAGGCCGATAACACCCGACGATCGTCCCATCCGCCTCGGAGCCGCCGTTGATCGCCGATGGCGCTGGTCGACGGCGTCCCGCTGTACATCACCTTCTCCGCCGGGCTTGCCAGGGGGCGATAGCGGCCTGTTCGCTAGCACCGAAGATCTTCTCAAGGATCTCGATCAGGCCCTCTACAGCGTCGAGCGCGATGGTTGCAATCAGAAGCCGCGATCCATCTACCAAGGCACTAGTTCGAGGTGCTGCCGCCGAGCGGCTCGCGACGCGAACCGACCTTCGCGCACGGCCGGACGAACGCGGGGGAGCGAACGTCCGGCCGCGATGCGGCCATTAGCTCTTGGTAGCGGTAACTGGCCGCACGCAGGGTTGCAAGCTCAGATGAAACATGATATTCGCCAAGACAGGTGAGCGATGTTGCTCATCCGGCTTTCTGTACTTGCTCATTTTCCTTTTTTAAAGAAATCGGGGAGAAAATCCATGCGTAATCTGAAGAGGGCGGCGCTGTGCGCCGCGCTGTGTGTTGGCCTGAACGGCGTAGCTCACGCCCAATCCAACGCAGCAGGTTCGATCTACGGCACCGTCGAGCCCGGATCCACGGTGGTCATCAGTCGCAGTGACACCGGGTTCCGTCGCGAGATCCAGGCCGATGCCAGCGGACGATACCGGGTGCCATCCCTGCCGGTAGGTGAATACGAGGTCACCGTGACGAGGGGTGGACAGGCCATCGGCAGCCGAAGCGTGCAGGTGCTTCTGGGCGGCGGCGCCGACGTCTCGTTTGCACGCGCCAGCGATAACGTCCAGGACTTCGCCGCGGTCACGGTGACGGGCACTGCCGCGTCCTACATCGACGTGTCGAATACCGACACGCGCGTCGTCTTCACCGCGGAAGACCTTCGGCGCATCGCGGTCGGCAACAATATCGAAGCGGTGGCGATGCTCACCCCGGGCGTAGTCGCGGCCGACTCGCGCTACACCAACGCCTCGGGCGCCCCCGTGCAGTCCTTCGGAGGCTCGGCCGCTTCGGAGAACGCCACCTACATCAACGGCTACCCGGTCACCAACCCGTTGACCAACCTCGGCAGGACCACGCTCCCGTTCAACGGGATCAGCCAATACCAGGCCTTCATCGGCGGCTACGGCGCAGAGTTCGGCCGCGCCACCGGTGGCGTGGAGAACATCATCACCCAACGAGGCACCAATGAATGGAATGGCGGCCTCTCGGTGACATGGACGCCAGAGAGCCTGCGGGCCGACCAGCGCAACATCTACTATCCACTGAACGGAACGGAGAACGACGGCCTGCTCTATCAGAACCTCGCGGCGCAGACGGACGACCAAATACTGTATGGAGGTTATGTGAGTGGCCCCATCGTGAAGGACAAGCTGTTCTTCTACGCCAGCGCCGAGTTCACGGACCGGGAGCGGGAAACCTACTCCGCACGCGGGTCCAACCAGTACTATGAACGCGACTATGAAGTGCCGCGGTGGTTGGCCAAGGTGGACTGGCACATCACCGACGACCACCTGCTCGAGTTGACTGCCGTTTCCGACGTGACCAAGCAGACCGCAATATTCCAACCCTACAATTACAATACAAACCAGATCGACTGGGACGCCGAGCCTGCGGGCTACGAATGGGAGGATGGCGGCGAACTGTATATCGGCAGGTACACGGGCTATCTCACCGACAATCTGACCTTATCGGCGTTGTACGGTCGCCAGAAACAGGATCACATCGAGAACCTGGTAGGGTACGACCCCAGCGTTGTCTACGTCAGCGATGCCCGCAACATTCCCAACCAGGTCCAGCATGGTCAATTCCCCCAGATTGCATTTCCTGACGCATTCGACGAGACCGAAGGCGGACGCCTGGATCTCGATTGGCAACTGGGAAATCATGGCCTGCGTCTGGGATACGACCGCATAGACTCGACCTCGCGGGCTGGTGAACAAACCTCGGGGCCAGGCTATCGCTGGCTTTACGAGTCTGTCGGTCCCGGCGCGGCGAACGACACGATCCCCGGCAGCGGCGGCGCGAGCGGCCCCGGCGGCAACGGCGATTACGTAGTCAGGTACATCTATGCCAACGGCGGCACCTTTGAGGTCAAGCAGTATGCTTACTATTTCGAGGACCGCTGGCAAATCAACGACCGCTGGCTTCTGTCGCTCGGCGTGCGCAACGAGAACTTCGAGAACTACAACGCGGACGGCATCATCTATGTCGAGCAGAAGAACCAGTGGGCGCCGCGCATCGGAGCCACCTGGGACGTGCACGGCGATTCCAGCCTGAAAGTCTTCGCCAATGTCGGTCGCTATCATCTGGCCATGCCGAACAACGTGGCCCGCCGTGGCGCTGCCGGCTCGCTCTATACCCAAGAGTACTTTGCGTTCACCGGCATCGACCCGACGACCGGAGAACCCCTCGGGCTGACTGCGCTGGGCGACGGGCCGCATTCGTCCAATAACGAGTTCGGCCAGGCTCCGAACCCGCTCACGGTCGCGGCCAAGGATATTGACTCGCACTACCAGGACGAGTTCGCGATCGGATTCGAGAAAGCGCTGGGCGACAAGCACATCTTCGGTGCGCGCTACATCTATCGCGACCTGAAAAGTGCGATCGACGACATGTGTGACTATCGACCTGCCTATGCCTGGGCGATCCGCAACGGTTACTCCGAGGATATCGCAACGGAGATCGGCGACTCGCTGGCGCACTGCCGCCTATTCAATCCGGGCGAGGACAATACTTTCGTCCTGGATGACGCCGACGGCAACCTCTACGAGGTACCGCTCACTGCGGGCGAGCTCCGCTTCCCGAAGCTGAAGCGCTCGTATCAGGGCATTGATCTATTCCTCGAGCGCCCGTTCGACGGCACCTGGTACTACAAGCTCGACTACACGTTCTCGAGGAACTACGGCAATGCCGAGGGCCAGTTGAAATCCGATGTTGGCCAGACCGACGTGTCGATGACCATGGATTGGGACCACCCGGAACTGATGGAGCACGCCAACGGCTACCTGCCCAACGATCGCCGGCACTACGTCAAAGCGTATGGCTTCTACCAGATGAACCCGGAATGGCGCTTCTCGGCGACCATGAGCGTCCATTCCGGTCGCCCGAATAACTGTACCGGCGTCTACAATGGCCCGAGCCTCGACGTGTCGGACGAGTTCCGGGACGTCGTCGAGTACAAAGGTCCGTACTACAGGTACTGCAACGGCGAGCCCAGCTCACGCGGCAGTGCCGGACGTCTGCCCTGGACCGGCAAGCTGGACCTCGGGGTGGCCTGGTCGCCGGCCTTCCTGGATCACAAGCTGATGGTCGGGTTCGACGTGTTCAACGTCACGGACTCGCAGCCGGTCCAGAGCATCATCGAATACGGCGAGATTGGTGCTGCGGGCAACCCTTATCACTCTACGCAGCGACCGATCAGCTATCAGGCGCCTCGTACCGGCCGGCTCACTGTCCGCTACGACTTCTGATCCCACTGCCCTCTCCAGAACCTTGGGCGCCCGCGTAAGCGGGCGTCTTTTTATCGGCGGCAGACAACCACCACCGGATTGCCGGCTCTGGTCAACCACTGGGGCCGCGGCGGCTTTCGGCTAGAATCCTCCCGTTTACCCAACCGGAGCCTCCGCATGCCCGCCCTCTCCTATCGCCGCATCCTGCTCAAGCTGTCCGGCGAGGCCCTGATGGGGGACGAGGACTACGGGATCGATCCCAAGGTCATCGGGCGGCTGGCGCGGGAGGTGGTCGAAGCGCAGCAGGCAGGGGCCGAGATCGCGCTGGTGGTCGGGGGCGGCAACATCTTCCGCGGAGCGGGGCTGGCGGCCGGGGGCATGGACCGGGTCACCGGCGACCAGATGGGCATGCTGGCCACGGTGATCAACGCGCTGGCGATGCAGGACGCGCTGGAGAAGGTCGGCGCCAAGGCGCGGGTGATGAGCGCGATCAAGATCAACGACGTCTGCGAGGACTACATCCGCCGCCGCGCCATCCGCCACCTGGAGAAGGGGCGGATCGTGATCTTCGCCGCTGGCACCGGCAATCCGTTCTTCACCACCGACTCGGGCGCGGCGCTACGCGCGATCGAGATCGGCGCCGACCTGCTGCTGAAGGCAACCAAGGTCGACGGCGTCTACGACGCCGACCCCAAGAAGAATCCCGCCGCGACGCGCTTCGAGACCCTCAGCTACGACGAGGTGATCGCCCGCAACCTGCAGGTGATGGACACCGCCGCGTTCGCGCTGTGCCGCGACAGCGAGCTGCCGCTGCGGATCTTCGACATGAGCCAGCCCGGGCAGCTGCTGCGGATCCTCAAGGGCGAGCCGATCGGCACGCTGGTGCAGGGACGCGGCTGAGCTTTCGGGCCCCGGGACCATTCAGCGCCTTCATCCTGCTGGACGCCCTTTCTCTTGGGCACGCGGAATGCGTCTTCCATAGGAGTGCGCCATGCGCGCGAAACCGCGGGCATCGGCGGCATCCGGCGGACGTCGCGCTCGGACCGGCAGGCGCGACAGTCACCGGCATTCGCGGGCAGAGAAATGCCCGCGGTATCGCGCGCATGGCGCGCTCCTACGAAGCGCGGCCGGTGAACCGGTGAAATAGTGTCCGCCCGCCCGCGCATGCCAACATTGGTCCATGCACGGTCACGGCCATCACGATCACGGGCATGGCCACGGGTCGTCGACCCGGGCGTTCGCCGTGGTGACGCTGATCAACCTGGCCTACACCGTGCTGGAGGCCGGCTACGGCTTCGCGATCAATTCCCTCGCCCTGCTCTCCGATGCGCTGCACAACCTGGGCGACGTGCTGGGACTGGCGCTGGCCTGGGGCGCCGCCGCGCTGGCGCAGCGCCCTGCCCGCGGCCGCCTCACCTACGGCTGGGGCCGCGCGACGCTGCTGTCGCCGCTGGCCAATGCGCTGCTGATCGTCGCCTTCTCCGGCGCATTGGTCTGGGAAGCCCTGGGGCGCATCGGCCGGCCACCGGACGTTCCGGCGCTGCCGGTGGTGGTGGTCGCGGCCGTCGGCATCGTGGTCAATCTCGGCGCCGCCTGGCTGCTGCGCGAGGGCCATACCGGGGATCTCAACCGCCGCGGCGCCTATCTGCACCTGCTTGCCGACGCTGCCGTCTCGCTGGCGGCGGTGCTGGCGGGCGTCGGCATGCTGACGCTGGGCTGGGCCTGGCTGGATCCGGCGATCGCGCTGTTGATCGGCGTCGTGATCGCCTGGGGTGCGTTCGGGCTGTTGCGCGACAGCTTCAACGCGGTCATGGATGCGGTGCCCGCGCACGTCGACCCGTCGGAGGTCCGCGCCTTCCTGGAGGCGCTGCCCGGGGTCTCGGCGGTGCACCACCTGCACATCTGGCCGCTGGCGGCCGGTCGCATCGCGCTGACCGCGCACCTGGTGCGCCCTTACGCCGACGACCATGACGCCTTCCTGCGCACGACGCTGCACGAGCTGGATCGGCGCTTCACGATCAACCATGCGACGCTGCAGGTCGAGCACAGCGGTGCCTGCACGCCCGGCCACGCGGGAAATTGAATCGGGAGCCGGGGAAACCCGCGACACCCCACCGTAGGAGCGCCCCATGGGCGCGATGCCGCCGGTGCCGGCAGGATCCGGTGGATGCCGCGATTCCGGACCGGCAGCGCGCCGGTCACCGGAATCCGCGGGCGGTGCGATGCCCGCGGTATCGCGCGCATGGCGCGCTCCTACGAGCGGCGCGTGCGGAGACATCTGCCGGATTTCCAGCGTTCTGCTCCGCGCCCGCTATAATCCCGCGGTTACCGCTAATCGACCGGAGCCGGCGATGCTCAAGGAAATCCAGAACGACGCGCAGACCCGCATGCACAAGAGCATCGAGGCACTGCGCCACGACCTGACCAAGGTCCGCACCGGCCGCGCCTCGACGGCGCTGGTCGAGCACCTGAAGGTCAATTACTACGGCTCCGACATGCCGCTCTCGCAGGTCGCCAGCATCGCCGTCTCCGACGCGCGCTCGCTGACGATCACGCCGTGGGAAAAGCAGATGGTCGGCCCGGTGGAAAAGGCGATCCTGGCCTCCGACCTGGGCCTGACGCCGAACACCGCCGGCACCGTGATCCGCATCAACATCCCGGCGCTGACCGAGGAACGCCGCAAGGAGCTCTCCAAGCACGTCCACCACGAGGGCGAGAACGCCAAGATCGCGATCCGCAACATCCGCCGCGACGCCAACCAGCAGGTCAAGGAACTGCTGAAGGACAAGCAGATCAGCGAGGACGAGGAGCGCCGCAGCGAGGACGAGATCCAGAAGCTGACCGACCAGGCGATCAAGGACGTCGACGAGGTGGTCAAGGCCAAGGAACAGGAACTGATGGCGGTATGAGAGCCGGGATTGGTGATTGGTGATTCGTGATTGGTCAAAAGCCAAAGCCTGAAGGGGCCATTCCATTGCCTGAGACTCCAGATTCGCGGGACCACGCTCTTTCGAATCACGAATCACGAATCGCCAATCACGGCGACGTGCCGCGGCACGTCGCCGTCATCATGGACGGCAACGGGCGCTGGGCCGCACGGCGGAGGCGGCCGCGCATGATCGGCCATCGCGCCGGCGCGCGCGCGGTCAACCTATGCATCGATTTCTGCCTGGAACGCGGCATCGGCGCGCTGACCCTGTTCGCCTTCTCCAGCGAGAACTGGGGCCGGCCCGAGGACGAGGTCGGCGCATTGATGAAGCTGTTCCTCAACGCGCTGGAGCGCGAGGTCGAGGAGCTCGACCGGCGCCGGGTGCGCATCCGCTTCATCGGCGAGCGCGAGCGCTTCGGCCAGGCGATCCGCGAGCGCATGGACGCGGCCGAGGCCCGTACCCGCGGCAACGATCGCCTGCAACTGAACATCGCCGCCAGCTACGGCGGCCGCCAGGACATCACCCGGGCCGCGCGTGCGCTGGCCGAGGACGTCGCCGCCGGCCGGCTGCGTCCCGAGGACATCGACGAGTCCGCGGTCGCCGCGCGCATGGCGCTGGCGGACCTGCCGGCGCCAGACCTGTTCATCCGCACCGGCGGCGACCTGCGCATCAGTAATTTCCTGCTCTGGCAGCTCGCCTACACCGAGCTGTGGTTCACCGAAACCCTGTGGCCCGAACTCGATACCGACGTCCTGCAACGGGCCCTGGCCGATTACGCGGCGCGCGAGCGCCGCTTCGGACTGACCAGCGACCAGGTCGACGTGCCTTCGAATCCAACGACGGACATCCCGCACGCATGACGAAGACCCGCGTACTGGCCTCGCTGATCATGGCCCCGGTGGCGATCGCCGCCGTGCTGCTGTTGTCCACGCCGTGGATCGTGGCGCTGAGCGCGGTGCTGTTCCTGGCCGGCCTGTGGGAATGGTTCCGGCTGGCCGAGATCGAGGACGGCCTGGCCCGCGGCATCCTGCTGCTGGCCAACCTGCTGCTGATGGTGGCGCTGGTCTGGGCTTCGTCCACCGACAGCAGCGGCTCGCTGGTGCTGTTCAAGCTGCTCACCGTCGCCGGCGTGGTCTGGTGGCTGCTGGCCATGCTGTGGCTCCGCCACCCCGGCTTCGCGTCCGATCACGACACCCATGCCCGGGTGATCAAGCTGGCCGCCGCCACCGCCAGCGTGATCCCGGCCTGGTGCGCGCTGGCGCTGATCCACGCCGGTCAGCCCCACGGCCATCGCTGGCTGCTGATCGCGCTGGCGATGATCTGGGCGGCGGACAGCGGCGCCTATTTCGCCGGGCGCCGCTTCGGCCGGCGCAAGCTGGCGCCGACCATCAGCCCCAACAAGACCGTCGAGGGGCTGGCAGGGGGACTGGTCGCGGGCGTCCTGCTGGCGGTGCTGGCGGCACCGCTGGCCGGCGCCGAACTTGTGCAACTGCCGCTGGTCGCGCTGGTTGCGCTGCTGACGATCCTGTTCTCGGTGGTCGGCGACCTGTACGAGAGCCTGCTCAAGCGGCACGTCGGCGCCAAGGACTCCGGCACGATGATTCCCGGCCATGGCGGCCTGCTCGACCGCATCGACAGCGTGCTCGCCGCGCTTCCGGTCTTCGCCCTCGGCCAGATCTGGTTCGGTTTCTGATGGCGAGACCGATGGCTATCCACCGATCGTCGCCGCCGACCGCGTGGTCGCCGGCATGAGCGAACTCCGCACGGTCGCCGTCCTCGGCGCCACCGGTTCGATCGGGACCTCGGCGCTGGACGTGATCGCCCGGCACCCGCAACGGCTGCGCGCCGGGGTGTTGAGCGCCGGCTGCAATGTCGAGGCGCTGATCGCGCTGTGCCGCCTGCACCGTCCCGACCACGCCGTCATCGCCGATGAGCGCCGCTTCGAGGCGCTGCGCGACGGTCTGCGCGCGGCCGGCCTGCCGACGCAGCCCCACGCCGGTGCACGGGCACTGGAGCAGCTGGCCGCCGATGACACCTGCGACACCGTGGTCGCCGCGATCGTCGGCGCCGCCGGCCTCGATTCCACCCTGGCCGCGGCCCGCGCCGGCAAGCGCCTGCTGCTGGCCAACAAGGAATCGCTGGTACTCGCCGGCGAACTGCTCACCGCGGTCGCTCGCGCCGCCGGCGCGGTCGTTATCCCGATCGACAGCGAGCACAACGCGATCTTCCAGTGCCTGCCGAACGGCCGCATCGATGGCGGGGTACGGCGGATCGTGCTGACCGCATCGGGCGGACCGTTCCGCGGCCGCACGCGCGCCGACCTGGCCGATATCACCCCGGCCCAGGCCGTCGCCCACCCGAAATGGTCGATGGGCCCGAAGATCTCCGTCGACTCGGCGACGCTGATGAACAAGGGCCTGGAGGTGATCGAGGCCCACCACCTGTTCGGCCTGCCCGATGCGCGCATCGACGTGCTGGTGCATCCGCAGAGCCTGGTGCACTCCCTGGTCGAGTTCGACGACGGCTCCACGTTGGCGCAGCTGGGCCTGCCGGACATGCGCACCGCGCTGGCGGTGGGCCTGGGCTGGCCGCAGCGGATCGCCTCCGGCGTCGCCGGGCTCGACCTGCTGGCGCACGGCAGCCTCGACTTCGAGCCGCCGGATCCCGACACCTTTCCCTGCCTGCGCCTGGCGCGGCAGGCACTGGTGGCCGGCGGCACCGCCCCGGCCACCCTGAACGCGGCCAATGAGGTCGCGGTTTCAGCCTTCCTTCAGGGCCGGATCGGTTTCCTCGACATTCCCGCCCTGGTCGCGGATACCCTGTCGGCCCTGCCCGCGGCTGCGGCGACCTCGCTGGACGAGCTGCGCGCCGCCGACGCGGCCGCCCGCCGCTTCGCCGGGTCGACCCTGCCCCTCCACGGATCCGCATGAGCCTGCCCGCATGATGACCTTCCTCGGTTCGGTTTGGTGGCTGATCATCAGCCTCGGCGTGCTGGTGACCTTCCACGAGTTCGGGCACTACTGGGTCGCCCGCCGCAACGGAGTCAAGGTGCTGCGCTTTTCGGTGGGCTTCGGCAAGGCGCTGTGGTCGCGTCGCGGCCGCGACGGGACCGAATACGTGCTTGCGGCGCTGCCCCTGGGCGGCTACGTGAAGATGCTGGACGAGCGCGAAGGCGGTCCGGTGCCCCCGGAACAGCTCTCGCAGGCGTTCAACCGCAAGTCGGTCTGGCGGCGGATGGCGATCGTCGCCGCGGGCCCCGCCGCCAACCTGATCCTGTGCGTGGTCCTGCTGTGGGGGATGTTCGTGATCGGCCGGCCCGACTACGCGCCGGTGGTCGGCTATGCCGAGGGCATCGCCGCCGAGGCCGGCCTGCAACGCGACGACGCCATCGAGGCGGTCGGTGAACGCGAAACGCCGACCTGGAACGAGCTGCAGCTCGCGCTGCTGCCGGCGGCGCTGGACCGCAGCGATGTGGGACTGCGCGTGCGCACTGCCGATGGCGACCGCGAACGGCGCACCCTGGCCCTGTCGCAGCTGCCGGCCGAGCTGGACGACAAGCAGCTGTTGTCCGCCATCGGCCTGGCCCCGCGCCATGCGCTGGTGCCGGCCGTGGTGGGCCGCGTGCTGCCGGACAGCGCCGCCTGGGGCGTGCTCGCCGAAGGCGACCGGATCACCGCCGTGGACGGCGTCCGCACCGACACGTTCGACCAGATCGGCCCGTTGATCCAGACCCTGGCCGACAGCGGCGGCAGCGGCATGATCGAGGTGGAGCGCAACGGCGACCGCCTGGCGCTGGAAATCACGCCGCGCTTGACCGAGGATCCGGGGCGCGGTGAGTTCTGGGCGCTCGGCATCCAGCCGCAGCGCGGCGAGCCGCCGCCCCGCGACGCGCTGCAACGCTACGGCCCCGCCGCCGCCGTGCCGGCGGCGCTGCGCGAAACCGCGCATCTCACGGGGCAGCTGTTCGGCATGATCGGCCGTGCCTTCAGCGGCCGGGTGGCGGTCGAGAACACCGTCGCCGGGCCGATCACCATCGCCCGCGCCGCGAATGCATACGCGCAACAGGGCCCCGCGTGGTACCTCACCATCCTCGCGCTGCTGTCGCTGAGCCTGGCAATCCTCAACCTGCTGCCGATCCCGCTCTTGGATGGCGGGCATCTCCTGTATTACCTTATCGAGTTGGTCAAGGGCAGTCCGTTAAGCGAACGTGCCATGGTCGCCGGGCAATATGTGGGGCTGGCACTACTGGCCAGCCTGATGGGGCTGGCGTTCTACAACGACATCCTGCAACTGATGTACCGATGACCGCCCGAACCCCGTCCTCGCGTCCGCGCGACGGCGAGAACCTCCCAAACGGACGCACTAGATGACGCGAATTCCAAGCCGCCGCCTGCTCGCCCTCGCCCTGACCGCGGCCATCGCCGCGCCCGCCTGGGCCCAGACGGACGTAGCACCGCCGCCGCCATCGGGTCCGTCCGCCGCAAGCAGTTTCGTCGTCGGCGACATCCGCGTCGACGGCCTGCAGCGCATCGGCGCCGGTACCGTGTTCACCTACCTGCCGATCGAGCGCGGCGACCGGATCGACCAGTCGCGCGTGGGCGAGGCGATTCGCGCGCTGTACCGCACCGGCTTCTTCGAGGACGTGCAGATCGGCCGTCAGGGCGACATCCTGGTGGTCACGGTCACCGAGCGTCCGGCGATCAATCGGCTCACGTTGACCGGCAACAAGGACATCAAGACCGAGGACCTGATGAAGGGCCTGTCGGAGATCGGCCTGTCCGAGGGCGACACCTTCGACCGCCTGGCCCTGGACCGCGTCACCCAGGAGCTCACCCGGCAGTACAACAACCGCGGCAAGTACAACGTCGAGATCACCCCGACCGTCTCGCGCCTGGACCGCAACCGCGTCGACGTCACCATCGCCGTCGACGAGGGCAAGGCGGCCAAGATCCGCCACATCAACATCGTCGGCAACGAGCTGTACGAGGAAGAGGACGTGAGGGCGGGCTGGGAGTCGGCCGAGAGCAACTGGCTCAGCTGGTACCGCCGCGACGACCAGTATTCGCGCGAGAAGCTCGACGGCGACCGCGAGAAGCTGCAGAACTTCTATCTCGATCGCGGCCACCTCGACTTCAGCGAGGACGGCATCCAGGTCGCGATCAGCCCCGACAAGCGCGACATGTTCATCACCGCCGGCATCAGCGAGGGAGAGATCTACAAGATCTCCAGCGTCGAGATCAGCGGCGATACGATCCTGCCGAAGGAGCAGATCGAGCAGCGCGTGTTCCTGCGCGAGGGCCAGACCTTCTCGCGGGCGCTGCTCGAGCTTAGCTCCGACTCCATCATCGCCACCCTGAGCAACATCGGCTACGCCTTCGCGCAGGTCAACCCGATTCCCGAAGTCGACCGCGAGAACCGCACCGTCGCGATCAACATGCAGGTGGTCCCGGGACCGCGGGTGAACGTGCGCCGCGTCGTGTTCAAGGGCAACACCCGCACCTCCGACGAGGTGCTGCGACGCGAGATGCGCCAGTTCGAGGGCAGCTGGTACTCGCAGGCAGCGGTCGACCGCTCCAAGGTACGGCTGCAGCGGCTGGGTTACTTCGAGTCCGGCAGCGTCAACGTCGAGACCGAGCCGGTGCCCGGCAGCAACGACGAGGTCGATGTCGTCTTCAACGTCACCGAAACCACCTCCGGCAGCTTCGTGTTCGGCCTCGGCTATTCGCAGCTGTCCGGCATCACCACCTCGGTGCAGCTGTCGCAGAACAACTTCCTCGGCAGCGGCAACCGGGTCTCGATCGAAGCCAGCCGCAACAGCTACCTGCAACGCTACGCGTTCTCCTATCTCAACCCGTACTTCACCGACGACGGGCTGTCGCTCGGCTACAACCTGTGGTGGCGCGAGTTCGACAACTCCGACTTCAACACCGCGCAGTACTCCTCGACCAGTGCGGCGAGCCAGGCCGTGCTCGGTATTCCGATCACCGAGCACGACAGCTTCTCGCTGCTGTTCGGCATCGACCGCAACGAGATCTTCACCTTCCGCGGCTCGACGCCGGACTCGATCGTCGACTACATCGACGCCTTCAACCAGCGCACCTTCCATGCCTGGCGCACCGAGGTCGGCTACGCCCGCGACACTCGCAACGACTACCTGCAGCCCACGCGCGGCACCTACCAGCGTGTTTCCGCCGAAATCACCCTGCCCGGCTCGACCGCCGAGTACTACAAGCTCAACTACGAGTTTTCCAAGTATTGGCCGATCAGCCGCGCGCTGGTGCTCAACACCCGCGCCGAGATCGGCTACGGCGACAGCTACGGCAGCGACGTCACCCGCAACGTCTGCTTCAACAATCCCGTCCAGGAAGACCACGACGACGATCCCGAGACGCCGCCGGTCTGGGTTCCGGGCGCGGATCCCTCGGATCCCTGCGACCCGTCCTCCCCGGACTACGTGAAGACGGTGACCGCCAGCGGCCTGCCGTTCTTCGAGAACTTCTATGCCGGTGGTACCCGCTCGGTCCGCGGCTTCCGCGACAACACCCTCGGCCCGCGCGAGGCGGCCGGCAACAGCAGCTTCCTGCAGCCGCTGGGCGGTTCGCTGAAGACGGTGGGTTCGCTGGAGATGTACTTCCCGACCCTGCTCGATTCGCCGGCCGCGCGCGTGTCCGCGTTCGTCGACTTCGGCAACGTCTACAGCGACTTCGATGCATTCGAGGCCAAGGAGCTGCGCATCTCCGCCGGCGTCGCCCTGATGTGGCGGGCGCCGGTGGGCCCGATCTCGATCAGCTATGCCTATCCGCTGAGCAAGCAGGATACGGTGCGGGGCGGCTCGGGCGACCTGATCCGCGAGGGCGACGAGGTCGAACGGCTGCAGTTCACCTTCGGCGGCGCGTTCTGAGGGCGCGCCGGCGATCGGTTCTGCAATGGATCATCGGGATATCACCCTCACCGCCGCCGAGCTGGCGGAACGCCTTGGGCTGCCGCTGCGCGGTGATCCGGGGGTTCACCTGCACGGCGTCGGCAGCCTGACCGGGGCGGGCCCCGGCCAGCTCGCGTTTCTCGCCAACCCGCGCTATCGCGCGCAGCTCGAGGACGCGCGCGCCGGCGCGGTGGTGATGCGCGCCGCAGAAGCGGAAGACTTCCACGGCACCGCGCTGCTGGCGGACGATCCCTATGTCGCCTATGCCAAGGCGGCGGCGCTGTTCGCGCCTCGCCCCGTGGCCACGCCTGGGATCCACGCCAGCGCGGTGGTCGACCCGTCGGCTACGGTGGACGCCGGCGCGCAGATCGGCCCGTTGGCCTGCATCGGCGCGCGCAGCCGCGTCGCCGCGGGTGCGATCGTCGGACCTGGCTGCGTCGTCGGCGAGGACTGCGAGGTCGGCCGCGACTGCGAGCTGGTGGCCAGGGTCACCCTGGTCGCGCGGGTACGCCTCGGCGCGCGGGTGCGGATCCATCCCGGCGCGGTGCTCGGCGCCGACGGCTTCGGCCTGGCGATGGAAGCCGGGCGCTGGATCAACGTGCCGCAGCTGGGCGGCGTCCGCGTCGGCGACGACTGCGAGATCGGTGCCAACACCACCATCGACCGCGGCGCGATCGAGGACACGGTGCTGGAGGAGGACGTGCGCCTCGACAACCTGATCCAGATCGCCCACAACGTCCACATCGGCGCGCATACCGCCATGGCGGGCTGCGTGGGCGTGGCCGGCAGCGCCCGAATCGGACGCTACTGCATGATCGCCGGCGCGGCCGGCATCGCCGGCCACCTCGAGATCTGCGACCGGGTGGTGGTCACCGCGATGAGCATGGTTTCGCAGTCGATCCGCGAACCTGGGGAGTACTCTTCCGCCATGTCGGTGATGAAACAGCGCGAATGGCGCAAGAACGCAGCACGCTTTCGACAACTCGACGCGCTCGCGCGCCGCGTCATTGCCCGCGAGAGGAATGAGGAATGAGTCAGGAACCAACGCTGCCGATCGACATCGCCGGCATCCAGCACCTGCTGCCGCACCGGTATCCGTTCCTGCTGGTCGACCGCGTCGTCGAGTTCGAGCGCGACCGCCGCGTGCTCTGCTACAAGAACGTCTCGGCCAACGAGCAGTTCTTCCAGGGCCATTTCCCGGGCAACCCGGTGATGCCCGGCGTGCTGGTGATCGAAGCGCTGGCGCAGGCCGGAGGCGTCCTCAGCCACCTCAGCAAGGACACGGGCTGCAGCGGTCGCCTGTCGTACCTGGTCAAGGTGGACAAGGCCAGATTCGCGCGCATGGTGGTGCCTGGCGACCGGCTCGACCTGGAGGTCGAAATCAGGCGCTCGATCCGCAACATGACCCTCTACGCCGGCTCGGCGCGCGTCGACGGGCAGGAAGTCGCCTGCGCCGAGATCCTCTGCGCCGAGGTGCAGGCCTGAGATGGCGACCCCCGCTTCGTGCCACGCCACCGCCGTCGTGGAGCCTTCGGCCCGGCTCGGCGAAGGCGTCACGATCGGTGCCTTCAGCCTGATCGGCGCGGACGTCGAGATCGGCGACGGCACCATGATCGGCCCGCACTGCAGCATCACCGGGCCGACCCGGATCGGCCGCGACAACCGCATCCACGGCCATGCCGCGATCGGCGGCGAGCCGCAGGACAAGAAGTTCGGCGGTGAGCGCGTGGAGTTGGTGATCGGCGACCGCAACACGATCCGCGAATTCGTCACCCTCAACCGCGGCACCGGCGAGGGCGGCGGCTGCACCCGCATCGGCGACGACAACTGGCTGCTGGCCTACACCCACGTCGCCCACGACTGCCGCATCGGCAGCCATTGCGTGTTCTCCAACAACGCCACCCTGGCCGGGCATGTCGAGGTCGGCGACCACGTGATCCTCAGCGGCTTCGTCGGCGTCCACCAGTTCTGCCGCATCGGTGCCCACGCCTTCATCGGCATGGGCGCCTTCGTCAACGGCGACGTGCCGCCGTTCGTGATGGTGGCGCAGGAAGGCTACGGCCGTCCGCGCGGGATCAACAGCGAAGGGCTGAAGCGGCGCGGCTTCGACGCTACGCGCACCGCGGCCATCAAGCGCGCCTACCGCGCCCTGTACATGTCCGGCGGCAACCTCGACCAGGCACGGGAACGCCTGGCCGCGCTGGCGCAGGACAGCGACGACGTGCGCGGGATGCTGGAGTTCATCGAGGCGGGCCAGCGCCCGTTGCTGCGCTGACGGGGAGAAGCGAGGAACGAGTGAAGAGATACGAGGCACGCGTGTTCCGGCCCATTCCCGCACCGGCCGGATTCATCAGCTCACTCCTCACTCCTCGTTCCTCGTTTCTCCTCCCCCGTTCCTCTAAGATGGCGCTTCCCGGAACGCGGTGACCGCCGAGCCGTGAACAGCGCATCGAACCCTTCGACGGCAGTGGCGACGCCTCCTTCTCCCGAAACCCCTGCCGCCCGCCCCGGTGCCGGCCCGCGCTTCGTGCTGGTCGCCGGCGAGGCCTCGGGCGACCAGCTCGGCGCCGGCCTGATCCGCGAACTGCGCGAACGCCATCCCGCCGCGATTTTCGCCGGCATCGGCGGCGGCGCCATGCGCCGCGCCGGCCTCGACGCCTGGCACGACGTTTCCGAACTCGCGGTCATGGGGCTGAGCGAAGTGCTTTCGCACCTGCCGCGACTGCTGGCGCTGCGCAATGCGCTGCGCAAACGCATCCTCGCCTGGCGGCCCGACGCCTTCATCGGCATCGACGCGCCGGACTTCAATCTCGGGCTCGAACGCATGCTGCGGCAACACGGCGTGCGCACGGTGCATTACGTCAGCCCCTCGATCTGGGCCTGGAGGCGAGGCCGCGCGCGCAAGATCGGACGCAGCGCCGAACGTGTGCTGTGCCTGTTTCCAATGGAGCCGGCGATCTACGCCGAGTACGGCGTCGACGCCCGCTTCGTCGGCCATCCGCTGGCCGACACGATGCCGCTCGATCCCGACCGTCGTGGCGCGCGCGCCCTGCTCGACCTGCCCCGCAACGGGCCACTGCTGGCGGTGCTGCCGGGTTCGCGGCTGGGAGAGATCGCGAAGCTCGGCGCCATCTTTTTCGAAGCCGCCGCGCAGGTCGCGCGCGAGATTCCCGACCTGCGGATCCTGGTGCCGGCCGCCGACGAACGCTGTCGCCAGGCGCTGCAGACGCTGATCGCCGCATCGCCGCTGCACGCGAGCGCGGTGAAGCTGATCGACAGCCAGGCGCGCCAGGCCATGGTCGCCGCCGATGTCGTGCTGCTCGCCTCCGGGACCGCCACGCTGGAGGCGATGCTGGCCAAGCGGCCGATGGTGGTCGGCTACCGGGTCGCACGCGGCACGCACGCGCTGGTGAAAGGGCTGGGCCTGCTCAAGATCGATCGCTACGCGCTGCCCAACGTGCTTGCGGGCGAGGACCTGGTGCCGGAGCTGATGCAGGACGACTGCACCGCGGAAAACCTCGCCGCCGCGGTGCTCGGCTGGCTGCGCGACCCGGAGGCCGTCGCCGCGCTGGAACCGCGCTTTCGCGCGATCCACACCACCCTGCGCCGCGACGCCTCGGCACGCGCTGCCGACGTGATCGAAACGCTGGTCGCGCGCCCATGAGCACGCTGATCGCCGGTATCGACGAAGCCGGGCGCGGGCCGTTGGCCGGACCGGTGGCGGTGGCCGCGGTGGTGTTCGACCCGGCGCGCCCGCGCATCAACGGCCTCGACGATTCCAAGCAACTGACGGCGGCGCGGCGCGAGGCGCTGTACACGCGCATCGTCGACCGCGCCCTGGCATGGCGGATCGTGTTCATCGAACCGGCCGAGATCGACCGCATCAACATCCTGCAGGCGACGCTGCTCGGCATGCGTCGCGCGCTGGAAGGCGTGCTGGAGACGATGGGCGATCCGCGCGCCTGCCTGGCGCGCATCGACGGCAATTGCCTGCCACAGGACCTGCCCTGCGCGGCCGAGGCGCTGATCGGCGGCGACGGGCGCGAGCGCTCGATCATGGCCGCCTCGATCCTCGCCAAGGTCGCCCGCGATCGCGCGATGCTGGCGCTGCACGCGCGCCATCCCGGATACGGTTTCGACCTGCACAAGGGCTACTCGACGCCGCAGCACCTGGAGGCGCTGCAGCGGCTGGGTCCCTGCCCCGAACACCGCCGCAGCTTCGCGCCGGTGCGCGCGGCCGCGCAGGGTGGCATGTTCGCGGCGACGGCGGACATGCCGAACCTGCTGCCCGACACCGTTGCCGGATGAGCGTCGCCTGCAGGCGATCGCCCGCGGTGATGTCGGTCGCGACGGCATGAGCTCGCCGGGGCACCGCCGCCCTTCCCGCTTGGTCTGCACACCGCGGCACGTCACGATCGCAGTCACGGGCGCGCGGGGGCGGAGCGCCGCGCTGTCAAGCCTTGTCGGCACCTCGCCCCCGGCCTACTCTGCCGACTGACGCGACGGCCGTCCGATGTCCACACGCTTCGTTCATCTCCACCTGCACAGCGAGTATTCGCTGGTCGATTCGACGATCCGCATCCCGCAGCTGGTCGCGCGTTGCGCTGCGCTCGGCCAGCCGGCGGCGGCGATCACCGACCGCAACAACCTGTTCGCGCTGGTGGATTTCCACCGCAAGGCCGAAGCCGCCGGACTGAAGCCGATCACCGGCGCCGACGTGATGGTCGCCGACGGCGACGAGGCCGCCTGGCCGGTCACCCTGCTGTGCCGCAACCGCGCCGGCTATCTGGGCCTGTCGCGGCTGCTGACCCGCGCCTGGATGGAAGGCCAGCGCCAGGATGGCGTGGTGGTGCGGCCGCAGTGGCTGCGCGACGAACCCGGCGACCTGTTCGCCCTGGTCGGGCGCCACAGCCAGGCCGGGCGGCTGGCCGCCGCGGGACGCCATGAGCAGGCACTGCAGTGGCTCGGCGAGTGGCAGGCCGCGTTCGACGACCGCCTGCACCTGGAGCTGACCCGCTGCGGCCGCGACGGCGAGGCGCAGTTCAACGATTTCGCCCTGCATGCCGCCGCCGTGCGCGCGCTCCCGGTGATCGCCAGCAACGACGTACGCTTCCTCGACGCGGAAGGCTTCGACGCCCACGAGGCGCGGGTATGCATCGCCTCCGGCCGGGTTCTCGAGGATCCGCGGCGGCCGCGCGACTACAGCCCGCAGCAGTACCTGAAGTCCGCCGAGGAGATGGCGGACCTGTTCTCCGACCTGCCCGACGCGCTCGACAACACCGTGGCGCTGGCGCAGCGCTGCAACTTCGAGCTGAGCCTGGGCAAATACTATCTGCCGGCGTTTCCGGTTCCGGACGACCACACCCTGGAGAGCTGGATCCGCAAGGAAGCCCGCGACGGCCTCGAGGCGCGGCTGGCGAAGCAGCCGCTGGCCGCCGGCCACACCCGCGAAAGCTACTTCGAGCGCCTGGAGACGGAGCTCGGGGTGATCATCTCGATGGGGTTCCCCGGCTACTTCCTGATCGTGGCCGACTTCATCAACTGGGCCAAGCGGCACGGCATCCCGGTGGGGCCCGGGCGCGGTTCCGGCGCCGGCTCGCTGGTCGCCTGGGCGCTGGGCATCACCGATCTCGATCCGCTGCCGTACGACCTGCTGTTCGAGCGCTTCCTCAATCCCGAACGCGTGTCGATGCCGGACTTCGACATCGACTTCTGCATGGACCGCCGCGACGAGGTGATCGATTACGTCTCGGCCAGGTACGGCCGCGACCGCGTCAGCCAGATCATCACCTACGGCACCATGGCGGCGAAGGCGGTGGTGCGTGACGTCGGCCGTGTGCTCGGCTACCCGTACGGCTTCGTCGACAGCATCGCCAAGTTGGTGCCGCTGGTGCTCGGCATTTCGCTGTCCGATGCGCTGGGCCGCACCGAGCGCTCGCGCAAGGACGAGAACATGCGCTCGGCCGAGCTGATCCAGCGCTACCAGGACGAGGACGACGTCCGTGACCTGATCGACCTCGCCCTGCAGCTCGAGGACCTGACCCGCAACGCCGGCAAGCACGCCGGCGGCGTGGTGATCGCGCCGAGCCCGCTGTCCGACTTCTGCCCGCTGTTCGCCGAACACGACGGCGAGGGCCGCGGCCGGCAGCCGGTGACCCAGTTCGACAAGGACGACGTGGAAGCCGTCGGCCTGGTGAAGTTCGACTTCCTCGGCCTGCGCACGCTCACGATCATCGATTGGGCGGTGAAGGCGATCAACAAGCGGCGTGATTCGTCATTGGTGATTGGTGATTCGAAAGGGCAGAAGCCGGCTTCTGCGAATCACGAATCACCAATCACCAATCACGGCCCCCTCGACATCACTGCGTTGCCGCTCGACGACAACGCCACCTACGAGCTGTTCGCGCGCGGCGATACCGTCGCGGTGTTCCAGTTCGAGTCGCGCGGCATGCGCGAGCTGCTCAAGCGCGCCAAGCCCGACACCTTCGAGGACATCATCGCGCTCGCGGCGCTGTTCCGGCCCGGCCCGCTGGGCTCGGGAATGGACCGCGAGTGGGTCGACCGCAAGCACGGCAACACCGAAGTCAGCTATCCGCACCCGGCGCTGGAAGCGGTACTCAAGCCGACCTACGGCGTCATCGTGTACCAGGAACAGGTGATGCAGATCGCCCAGGAGCTGGCCGGCTATTCGCTCGGCGGCGCCGACCTGCTGCGACGCGCGATGGGCAAGAAGAAACCCGAGGAAATGGCCAAGGAGCGCGCCAAGTTCGAGGCCGGCGCCGCCGAGCGCGGCGTCGACCCGCGCACCGCCACTCAGATCTTCGACCTGATGGAGAAGTTCGCCGAGTACGGCTTCAACAAGTCGCACTCGGCCGCCTACGCACTGGTCGCCTACCAGACCGCGTGGCTGAAGGTGCACTACCCGGCCGAGTTCATGGCCGCGGTGTTGTCGAGCGACATGGACAACACCGACAAGGTGGTCGGCTTCCTGGAGGAAGCGCGCGCGCGCGGACTCGAGGTCATGCCGCCCGACGTCAATGCATCGACCTACATGTTCGAGGCGATGGACGCCGGCACCATCCGCTACGGACTGGGCGCGCTAAAGGGCGTCGGCCGCGGCGCCTGCGAGGCGATCGCCGAGGAACGCGCGCGTGGCGGTCCCTACGCGGACCTGCTGGATTTCTGCCGGCGGGTCGGTTCGGCGAAGCTCAACCGTCGTACGCTCGAAGCGCTGATCCAGTCCGGCGCACTGGACGCGCTCGGCAGCCATCGCGCCTCGCTGATGCTGCAGCTGCCGGAAGTGATCAAGGCCTGCGACCAGCTCGCGCGCGAACGCGAGGCCGGGCAGGTGTCGCTGTTCGGCGGCGGCGACGCCGCGCCGGCGTTGAAGATCGAACTGCCCGAAACCGATCCGTGGCCGCTGGCGCAGATCCTGTCCGGTGAGCGCGAGACCCTCGGCCACTACCTCAGCGGCCACCCGATCGACCCCTACCGCGAGGAGCTGCAGATCCTCGTCGGGCACGATCTCGGCCAGCTCGACGCCGTCTGGGCGGCGCGACCCGAGGAATCGCGCGGCAGCTGGCGGCCCGAGGTCAACACGATCGTCGCCGGCCTGGTCACGGCGATGCGCAAGCGTGGCGAAGCGCAGGCCTTCGTGCAGCTGGAGGACGGCCGCGGCCGTCTCGAGTGCGCGTTCTTCGCCGAAGCCCTGCAGGAGTACGCGCCGCTGCTCACCCGCGACCGCATCCTGATCGTCGAGGGCGGCCTGCGTGAGGACGAGTTCAGCGGCGGCTTCGCCCTGCGCGCACGCCGCTGCTGGGATTTCCGGCAGCTGTGCCCGCAGATCGCGCGGCGGCTGTGGCTGCGCCTGGACCTGCGCGTGCCGGGGCTGCTGGAACGCATCGAGCGCCTGCTCGAGCCGCATCGCCCCGGGGAGACGCCGCTGCGCTACGACCTGCTGCTGGCGAAGGGCGCCGCCGGCACGCTCGACCTCAACGGCAGCCGGAGCGTGCGCGCGGACGCCGACCTGATCGGCCAGCTGCGGACGCATCCCGGTGTGCGCGGCGTCAAGCTGGCACTGCAACGGCCCTGGTGAGGGCCGGGAATCGGGAGTCGGGAGTCGGGAGAGCGTCACGGCCTTCGCCCGTCATCCCGGCGCAGGCCGGGATCCAGTGCCTTCGCCGTCGCCTTGCAACGACCAAGCTTTTGCGGAACGGACCGGTCCTCGCCGGGATGACAGCCCGCTAGCCTTTGCGAACCAAAACAGGTCCCGCCCGCGCTTGGAGGACGCAGCCGGCACGCCTGCGGCCTCCCTACCCGCCGGTACGGGGCCGCAATCCGCCTTCGGCTAGACTGTGCCACTTTCCGGCCCGACGGACGCCGATGAACCCGAATTACCTCGATTTCGAACAGCCCATCGCCGACCTGGAAGGCAAGATCCAGGAACTGCGCCAGGCCAGCACCGGTCCCGCCGTCAACATCGATGCCGAGATCCACACGCTGCAGGACAAGCTGCGCAGGCGCACCGCGCAGATCTTCCGCGACCTCAGCCCGTGGCAGGTCTCGCAGCTGGCGCGCCACCCGGCGCGCCCCTACACCTACGACTACATCCGGGTGATGTGCGACGAGTTCGAGGAGCTGGCCGGCGACCGCGCCTTCTCCGACGACGCCGCCATCGTCGGCGGCCTGGGCCGCATCGACGGCCGCAGCGTCATGATCATCGGCCACGAGAAGGGCCGCGACACCAAGGCCAAGGTACGCCGCAATTTCGGCATGCCGCGACCGGAGGGCTACCGCAAGGCGCTGCGCCTGATGAAGCTGGCCGAGCGCTTCCGGCTGCCGCTGCTGACCTTCATCGACACGCCGGGCGCCTACCCGGGCATCGGCGCCGAGGAGCGCGGCCAGTCCGAGGCCATCGCCCGCAACCTGCTGGAGATGGCCGAACTGAAGATCCCGGTGATCTGCACCGTGATCGGCGAAGGCGGCTCCGGCGGCGCGCTGGCGATCGGCGTCGGCGACCGCACGCTGATGCTCGAATACAGCACCTACTCGGTGATCTCGCCCGAGGGCTGCGCCTCGATCCTGTGGAAGGATGCCGCCAAGAAGCGCGACGCGGCCGAGCAGCTCGGGCTGACCGCCAAGCGCCTGCTCGAACTCGGCCTGATCGACAAGCTGGTACGCGAACCGATCGGCGGCGCCCACCGCAACCCGAAGCAGACCGCCACGCGCCTGAAGGCGGTGCTGCTCAACGAACTCGACGCGCTCCAGGACATCCCGGCCGCGGAGCTGCTGGAACGGCGCTATCGGAGGCTGCGCGGCTACGGGGCGTACGAAGCGGCCTGATCCCGGGCGCGCGTCGAGAACGCCCCCGCCATCGTTCGCACCGCGGCACGTGATGCATCAGGCCTCCCCTCCAATGCTGCCATCGCGATACGCGCATATGGCCGACGCGCGTCCGCTGCTGATCGGCTACAGCGGCGGCCTCGATTCCACCGTGCTGCTGCACTGGCTCCTCACGAGCCGGGAGCGGCGCGATCACGACCTGCGTGCGATCCATATCCATCACGGGCTGCAGCCGGATGCCGACGCATGGGCCGCCCATTGCCGGCGCATCTGCGACGCGCTCGGCGTGCCGCTGCGCATCGCCCGCGTCAGCGTGCGCGCCGATGCCGGAACCGGCCCGGAAGCGGCCGCACGCGCGGCGCGCCATGCCGCGTTCGCGGCGGAGCTTCAGCCCGGCGAGGTTCTGGCGCTCGCGCACCACCGCGACGACCAGGCCGAGACCTTCCTGCTGCGCGCCCTGCGCGCGTCCGGCGTCGATGGCCTGGCGGCGATGCGCCCATGGCGACGCCATGGCCAGGGCTGGCTGTGGCGACCGCTGCTCGACACGCCGCGCGAGCGCCTGCTGGACTATGCACGCCAGCACCAGTTGCAGTGGATCGAGGATCCGAGCAACGCCGGCATCGAGCCGGACCGCAACTTCCTGCGCCACCGCATCCTGCCGCTGTTGCGCGAACGCTGGCCGCAGGCCGAGGCCGGACTGGCACGCAGCGCCCTGCTCGGCGCCGAGGCCGCGGCGCTGCTCGACGACGGCGACGCGGCCGCGCTCGCCGCCGTACGTACGCTCGATCCGCACGCGCTCGACGTCGCCGCGCTGCGGCGGCTTCCCGAAGCGCGTCGCGCGCGCGTGCTGCGGCGCTGGATCGACACGCTCGCGCTGCCGCCGCTGCCGGCGCAGGGCGTCGCCCGGATCGAGGCGGACCTGTTGCGGACCACGACGGCCGGATCACCGGCGTTCGCCTGGTCGGGCGCCGTGGTGCGGCGCTGGCGCGACCTGCTGCATGCCGAGCGGCAACGGGCACCGCTGCCGGCGGATTTCCACACCGTCTGGGACGGACGCACGCCGTTGCTGCTGCCGACCGGAGATGCGCTGGCGCTGGTCGGCTCCGAGCGGGTCGAGCCCGGCGATAGCCGCGATGTAGTGCAGGCGTCGGAGGCGCTCTGCACACCGCTGATCGTGCGTGCGCGCCGCGGCGGCGAACGCATCCGGCTACCGGGACGCGGACACTCGCACGCGCTCAAGCAGGTGCTGCAGACGCTCGGTGTCCCGCCGTGGGTACGCGAGCGGCTACCGCTGCTGACGGATGCCAACGACGAGCTGTTGGCGGCCGGCGACCTGGTCCACTCGGACCGCCTCGACGCCTGGCTGCGCGCGCAGCAGCAGCGCCTGCTGTGGTCACGGACGGACCCGCTCGCACGCGTCGAGTGAACCATCTTTGGCATCGGTCCTTTTCTGGCAGCACACCGCACCGGTTTGTGTTCAGAGGAGCTTCTCGGCCACGGCTTGGCACGGATGAGCGCGGATGAGGGCCTTTGAACAATGCTCGATCCGTGCTCATCCGCGTTAATCTGTGGCAGAAACGCTTCTCCCACCACCGAAGACCCCTACGGCGAAGCGAGGCGACACGTACGCCTGCGCGGGGTTCCGGTAAACTGGCGGCATGGCACGCAAATCGACCCCTGATCCCGCCCCGGTCGCCGACTTCGAGCAGTCCCTGGACCAGCTCGAGCAACTGGTCGAGAAGATGGAACAGGGCGAGATGAGCCTGGAGGATTCGCTGGCCGCTTACGAGCGTGGCGTCGGCCTCTACCGCCGCTGCCAGCAGGCGCTGGAACAGGCGGAGCTGCGGGTGAAGCTGCTCAGCGATCCGGAGCGCCCGGAGACCGCCGAACCGTTCCCGGGCGCACCGGACGCGACCGGCGATGCCTGACCCGGTCGCCTCGCGCGACCTGTCGCCGCAGCTCGATGCCTGGCGCACGCGCGCCGACGCGGCGCTCGCGCGCGCACTCGATTCGATCGCACAGGGCGAGCCGCGCCTGCTGGCGGCGATGCGTCACGCCGTGCTGCTGGGCGGCAAGCGGATGCGGCCGCTGCTGGTCTATGCCAGCGGCCGTGCGTTCGGCGCCGACGATGCGTTGCTGGACGCCCCTGCCGCGGCGGTGGAACTGGTCCACGCCTATTCACTGGTGCACGACGACCTGCCAGCGATGGACGACGACGCGTTGCGCCGTGGCCGGCCGACCGTGCACGTCGCCTTCGACGAGGCCACCGCGATCCTGGTCGGCGATGCGTTGCAGTCGCTGGCGTTCTCGACCCTGGCCGACGCCCCGGTCGCGGATGGCCGGCGCGTGGCCATGCTGCGCGAACTGGCGATCGCCGCAGGCGCCGACGGCATGTGCGGTGGCCAGGCGCGCGATCTTGCCGCGACCGGCGCGGCCGAAGCCCTGTCGTTGCCCGCCATCGAGCGCCTGCATGCGATGAAGACCGGCGCCCTGCTGCGCGCGTCGGCGCGGCTGGGCGCACTCGCCGCCGGCGCCGGCGATGCGGCGTTCGCGCAGCTGGACCGCTACGCCGAAGCGCTAGGGCTCGGCTTCCAGATTCGCGACGACCTGCTCGACATCGAAGGCGACAGCGCCACGCTGGGCAAGACCACCGGCAAGGACATCGCGCAGGCCAAGGCCACCTTCCCGGCGCTGCTGGGCGTCGACGCCTCGCGACACCGGCTGGCCGTGCTCGGTGAAGACATGCACGCCGCGCTGGAATCGCTCGGCGCCGACGCCGACACCGCGGCGCTGCTGGCGCTGGGACGGATCGCGCTCGAGCGCGACCGCTGAGCGCCGCGGCTCAGTTCAACAGGCGGATCGTCAGCGGGTAGCGATAGGGCTCGCCGTTCCAGGCCTTGATCGTGGCGAGGATGCTGCAGATCAGCCACAGCAGCGCGATCGCCGCGATCAGCAGCAACAGCACGATGCCGGCCGGCACGGTCAGGATCGCCCCCAGCCCCAGCGTCAGCACCGTGGCCCCGACCAGCGCGATGCCCGCGGCGAGCGCCAGCCCGGCGTAGATCAGCATGCTGAGGTTGAAGTTCACCGCCTCGCGCGCATGCGCGGCGATAAAGGCCGAGTCGTCGCGCTTGAGCAGATAGATGATGCCGGCGCCGATCACGCCGGCCACGCCCACCAGCCAACTGGTCAACAGCGCCAGCAGCAGCGCGGTCAGGTGCGCCGCGGCCGCCCACTGCCGTTCGCTGCTGGTGGGAGAGGCGGTTTGCACGGTGTATTCCATCGTTCGACTCCTTCCGGAACCCGTCCGGTACATCGATGATGGGGGCCGCCACCGCGCCCGCAAGCCAACTGATGGCCTAGAGTGAATCAACATTCGTCCCCCCGCTCTCTCTGTAGGAGGGGCTTCAGCCCCGATCTGCCGAAGATCGCGGCAAGGAAACCGGAGCACGCGGTGCCGATCGGGAAGCTGAACGGATGGATCATTTTCCGCGCTCCGCTCGTTCCCCCGGGGGTCGGGGCTGAAGCCCCTCCTACAGGGGCGACGGGGCAGGACAAGCCGGCACGATCGCCATGCTGCTCCGCCGCGCCGCCCGAGACGGCGCGCCGGAACGATCGATCAGCCGCGCGCGGCCGCGCTCACTTGATCAGGCGCAGCGCGACCGGATAGCGATAGGCGACGCCTTCGTTGGCCTTGATCGCAGCGATGATGATGAAGACCAGCGCGGCGATGCCGACGATCAGCATGATCGGAATGACGATGATGAAGCCGATGCCCAGGGTCAGGATGCCCACCATGAACAGGATCAGGAACAGCCCGGCCAGGGTGATGTTGAAGTTCAACGCCTCCTTGGCCTGGTCGTCGACGAACGGCATGGTTTCCTTCTTCACCAGCCAGATGATCAGCGGCCCCAGGAAGCAACCGATGCCGCCCGCCCAGCCGGTGGTGATCAGGCCGCCCAGCAGCGCCGACAGATGCGCGAACATCGCCCACTGCCGCTGTTCCGCGCTGATGCCGCTGGTGTTTTCGGACGGTGGCGGTGGCGTGTCTTCATGTGGATCGGTCATGACAACCCCCAGCGCGCCATTGCGTGCAGGCCGAACGGCAGGCGCGATCCCGGCGGCCGCGGAGCGATGCTCCAATGACCAAGCTTACGTCAATCGCCACCGGCGATGGTCATCCGCCCGACCAGGATCGAGCCGGTGCGCACGTGCGAGCGCGGATCGATGTCGCTGCCGACGGCCTGGATGTCGCGGAACACGTCCCTGAGATTGCCGGCGACGGTGATCCCGTCCACCGCGTGCACGATCTCGCCCCGCTCCACCCAGAACCCGGACGCGCCGCGTGAATAATCGCCCGTGACCGTGTTCACACCCTGCCCCATCAACTCCGTCACCACCAGGCCGCGGCCCATGGCGCGCAGCAGGTCCTCGAAGTCACCCGCATTCGCGGCGACCTCCAGGTTGTGCACGCCGCCGGCGTTGGCGGTCGACTGCAGGCCGAGCTTGCGCGCCGAATAACTGCCGAGCAGGTAGCGCTGCAGCACGCCGTCCTCGACCAGCGCCGACTCCCGCGTCGCCACGCCCTCGTCGTCGAAGCTGCTGGAGCGGAAGCCGCGCGGCAGCAGCGGGCGCTCGCGGATCGCAAACCAGGACGGGAAGATCCGCTCGCCGGCACTGTCGAGCAGGAAGCTCGCGCGCCGGTACAGTGCGCCGCCGGACACCGCGCCGAGCAGGTGGCCGACCAGCGAACGCGCCATCTCGGCCGAGAACAGCACCGGGTGCTCGCCGGTCGGGATCGGGCGCGGAGCCAGCTTCGCCAGCGCGCGTTGCGCCGCCTTGCGGCCGATGGCCACCGGCGACTCCAGGTCCTGTTCGGCCAGGCCGGTGCTGTACCAGCCGTCGCGTTGCATCGCCTCGCCGCTGCCGGCGATCAGTCCGCAGCCGATGCTGTGCCGGGTATCGCGGCTGGCGCCGGAGAACCCGTGCGTATTGGCGTAGACGCCCAGCGATTCACCGCTGCCGACCGATGCGCCGTCGGAATTGCCGATGCGGGCGTCGTGTTCGCGCCCGGCGCTCTCGCAGGCCAGCGCCAACGCAGCCGCGCGCTCGGCGTCGAGCGGCCACGGGTGCCAGGTATCGAAATCGCGGATCTCGGTCGCCATCAGTGCGGCGTCGGCCAGGCCGGCGGCAGGATCCTCCTCGGTGAACCGGGCGATCGCGCAGGCCTGCTCGACCGTGGCACGCAGGCTCTCCTCGCGCAGGTCGGCGGTGCTGGCGCTGCCCTTGCGGCCGCCGAAGTACACGGTCAGGCCGATGCCGCGGTCGCGGGTGGCCTCCACCGTCTCCACCTCGCCCAGGCGCACGCCGACGTTGAGGCCGCGCTCCTCCGAGCACGATACCTCGGCCTGGGAGGCGCCGCCGGCCCGGGCGAGCGCCAGCATGCGCTGCGCGATGTCCTCGAGTTGCGCGATCCGGTCGCGATGGTCGTCCGGCGCGGTGGCCGATGCGGCGTCGATGGCGGTGTTCAATGGCTTATCCTGTGGTATCGATCGGATTCCCGGACCCGGACGGGCGCGGGAAGGCCGAATGTTTCATGACGCCGGCGCGATCTCCATCGCGACCGGCGGCCCTCGCGGACGGACGCATGCGCGGCATCGACGAAGACAGCGGCGAATATCTCGGCCCCAGCCGCAGCCAGCAGCGGCGCGACGCGCTGGAAGTGCTGGCGCTGGGCGAACGGCTGGTGGCGCTGTCGCCGGCGCAGCTGCAGCAGCTGCCGATTCCCGATGCGCTGCTGCCGCATATCCTCGATGCCCAGCGCATCGGCTCGCACATCGCCCGCAAGCGCCAGCTGGCGTTCCTGGCCAAGCAGATGCGGCGCGAGGACGACGACACCCTGCATGCCATCCGCGACGCGCTCGACGCCGGCGGCGAGGCGGCGCGCCAGGAGACGGCGCTGCTGCATCGCGCCGAGACCTGGCGCGAGCGCCTGCTCGACGAAGGCGATACCGCGCTGGCCGAACTGCTGTCCGAACACCCGTCGGCCGACCGCCAGCACCTGCGCCAGCTGGTGCGCAACGCGCTGGAGGAACGCCGCCGCGACAAGCCGCCGCGGGCGTATCGGGAGCTGTTTAGGCTCCTGCGCGAGATGCTCGCGCAGGAGCCGTGATTGGGGATTCGTGATTGGTGATTCGTAAGAGCCGGCCGCACGGGCGGTGGCGCTTTTGCGAATCAAGAATCCCCAATCACCAATCACGGCTCTCAAGCCCGCGTTCCGCCTACCGTCAGCCGGTCGATCAGCAGCGACGGCTGGCCGACGCCGACCGGTACGCTCTGGCCGTCCTTGCCGCAGACGCCGACGCCGTCGTCGAGGGCGAAGTCGCTGCCGACCATGGTCACGCGCTGCATGGTCTCGGGGCCGTTGCCGATCAGGGTCGCGCCCTTCACCGGCGCGGTGACCTTGCCGTCCTCGATCAGATAGGCCTCGGTCGCCGAGAACACGTACTTGCCGCTGGTGATGTCGACCTGGCCGCCGCCGAAGTTGACCGCGTACAGGCCCTTCTTCACCGAGCGGATCATTTCCTCGCGCTCGTGGTTGCCGGCGAGCATGTAGGTGTTGGTCATGCGCGGCATCACTAGGTGCGCGAACGATTCGCGGCGGCCGTTGCCGGTCGGCTGCGTGCCCATCAGCCGGGCGTTGTGGGTGTCCTGCATGTAGCCGACCAGCACGCCGTCCTCGATCAGCGTGGTGCACTGGGTGGGCGTGCCCTCGTCGTCGATGTTGAGCGAGCCGCGGCGGCCGTCGAGGGTGCCGTCGTCGACGATGGTCACGCCCGGCGCGGCCACCCGCTGGCCCATGCGGCCGGCATAGGTGCTGGTGCCCTTGCGGTTGAAGTCGCCTTCGAGGCCGTGGCCGACCGCTTCGTGCAGCAGCACGCCCGGCCAGCCGGCACCGAGCACCACCGGCATCACCCCGGCGGGAGCGTCGACCGCCTCCAGGTTCACCAGCGCCTGCCGCAGCGCCTCGCGCGCGAAGCGTTCGGGCTTGCCGTCGGCCAGCAGTTCCTCGTAGGAATGGCGCCCGCCATAGCCGGCATAGCCGGACTCGCGGCGCCCGCCCTGCTCGACGAGCACCTGCACGTTGAGCCGCACCAGCGGCCGCACGTCGCCGGCCAGCACGCCGTCGCTGCGCGCGACCAGGATGGTGTCGACGGCGCCGCTCAGGCTCACCATCACCTGCTTCACGCGCGGGTCGGCGGCGCGCAGCATCCGGTCGACCCGGCGCAGCGCCTCGACCTTCACCGCGCTGCCGAGCGCAGCGATCGGGTCTTCCGCGCGGTACAGCGAGCGCCCCTGGCCCGGCACCAGGGCGCGCGCATGGCGGGCATCGCCGGCGCGGGCGATCGCGCGCGCCGAGCCGGCCGCGGCCAGCAATGCATCGGCGTTGATCTCGTCGGAGTAGGCGAACCCGGTCTTCTCGCCCGAGATCGCGCGCACTCCCACGCCCTGCTCGATCGAGTGCGCGCCATCCTTGACGATGCCATCCTCGACCGTCCAGCTCTCGCGGCGGGTGTGCTGGAAGTACAGGTCGCCGAAATCGACGCCGGGGCCCAGCAAGGCGCCGAAGGCGCATTCCAGGCCGCCGCCGTCGAGTCCGGCGGGCTGCAGCAGGCGGGACTCGGCGAGCGCGAGGGGATCTTGGGAGGGATTGGTCATGGCATCGATCTGGGGCTGATGATGTGAATGGCAAGGGAGATTCGTAGGAGCGCCCCATGGGCGCGATGCCGCGGGTGCCCGCAGGATCCGGTGGATGCCGCGATTCCGGACCGGCAGGCGCTCCGGTTACCGGAATTCGCGGGCGGCGAAATGCCCGCGGCATCGCGCCCATGGGGCGCTCCTACGGAGGGGCGGGGGGATCGCGCTCGGCGACGCGCGGCTCGCGGCGCACCACCTCCACCTTCGGCTCCTTCCAGGGGCCGCTGACGTGATAGGTGGTGGCGCCCAGCCCGCTCAGCGGCTTCTTCAGCACCGCGTTGGCGACCGCTCCGACCGCGGCACCGACCGGACCGCCGGCGATCGCGCCGACCGCGGTCAGCAGGTTGGCGGATTTCGGGAACACGTCGATGGTCTGGTCGTAGGTCTGCGCACGCAGGTCGGCGCTGCCGGCGATGCGGATCTCGGCTGCGGGGCCGTCGATGACCAGATCGTCGCTGCTCGCACGGCCCTGCCCGAAACGCACCTGGCCGCCGATACGGTTGAAGGCGAAGCCCTTGTCGAAGAAGTCGCGGAAATCGAGGGTGAGGCGGCGCGGCAGCTCCGCCACGCTGAGCAATCCGAGCACGCGGCCGGCGCCGGGGTCGATCTCCACCAGTTGGCCGTCCTTCACCCGCAGCGCGAGCGTTCCCTGCAGCGCATCGGCGCGAAACCGCGCCGGACTGCCCGGCCAGGCAGCGTCCAGCTGGACGCTGCCGTCGCCGCCGAGGATGCGCCCGCCCTGTCCCAATCCCGCCAGCAGCGCGCCGAAATCGCGGCTGGCGATATCGAACTTCAACTGGGTGCGCTCGTCGGTGCCGCGCCCGCGCCAATCGCCGCTCGCGTCGATGCGCTGCTTCGGCGCGCGCGTCTGAAGTTGTTCGATCCGCAGGCCGTCGGGCAGCGGACGGGTCCGCAGGCCGGCCTCGCCGAGGACGGCATCGTTCAGCCGCAGGTCGTCGACCACGAGATCGATCGGCGGGATCTCCGCAGGATTCGTGCTGTCGATGGTCGCCGCCTCGTCTTCGGCGGCGGCGGACGCCTGCACCGCCGCTGCAGCGCTGCGCCAGTGCAGGCGCTGCAGCCGGCCACCCACGGTGCCGCCAGCCGCCTGCGGCAACGACAGGCTGCCGACCAGCGCCGGCCCGTCGAAGCGCAGCGAAGTGACGCCGTCGCTGGCCCTGGCGCCCCGGATGCGGGTGTCGGCGAAGGCGCCACCGAGCAACAACAGGCGATCGATCGCAAGGTCGACACGCTGCAGCGAGAACCCTTCCCTGCTGCCGTCGCCGTCGGCGCCGCCACCCGCCGCGAGGCCGATCCAGTCCATCGCCGCCAGCACCGGCGTATGCCCGCTGACGACCAGGCCGGACGCCGGCGGCGCCGCTGCCGCACCGCCTCCGAGCGCCACGTCGACCCCGGTACGCCCGCTGCCGCTGCGCGCCCGCAGCGCCATGCGCTGGCCCAGGCGCACCGCGAGCTCGCCGGCCTCTAGCGGCAGGGTCATCTCGATCAGGCTCGGCAGCGGGGTCGCGGCCGCCTTGTCCAGCGGTGCCGGCAGGTCCAGCGTGGTGCCGACGAGATCCGACCGTAGCCGCAGACGTCCGGCCGCGGTCGCCGACGATGTTTCGGGCGCCGGCGGCAGCAGCGAAGGCGGCGAGGACGAACGCGACCGGGGTACCGAGACCGCCACCGTCCAGTCCGAACGCCCCCGCACGTGCGGGCGCAGCCAACCCATTTCCGGCGCCCGCGCGAGCAGTTGCGCGGCATCGATCGCCGTGCGCAACTCCGCCTCGAAGGCCTGCACCGGATCGCGCACGTGGCCGTCGCCGGCGCGCAGCGCGAGGAGGCCGGCGCGGTCCTCGTGCAGCGTGCGCAACCCGTCGGCGATGAAACCTTCCTGATCGTAGTGCGCGTCGCCGCGTACGTCGTCGAGGGCCAGGCCCCATTCCGATTCGCGGGCGCGCACGCCCTGCAGCTCGACATTGCCGCCGATCTTCGGCCTGCCGCGGTCGCTGCCGTGCATCGGCAGGGTCATGGCGAAGGTCGCCGCGACCGGGCCGGCGACCGACAGGCCATCGAGCGCGTCGCCGTGCATCGCCTGCAGCGGGCTGCCGCGCAGCAGCGCCAGCAATGCGGCGGCATCGGTCCGGGTGCGGGCACTGGCGCCCAGTTCGGCCCGACCGAAATGCGCGATGCCGGCGGTGAGGTCGGCGAATGCCACGTCCGCGATCGCGCCGGCGCCGCGCAGGTCGAAGCCGTCGGCGATGAACCGTACCAGCCCCGTCAATCGTTCGACCGCCGGCCAGTCCGGCTGGAACTTGACTTCCATCCCGGCGAGCCCGGCCTCCGCATGGAACAGCCCCGGCGCCGGACGCCCGCCGTCGGCCAGGAATGGCCAGTCGTCCAGGTCGCCCGACACCAGGGCGCGCCCGTTGCGCACGGTGCCGCCGACCAGCGCGGTATCCAGCCAGTCGACCGTGGCCTCCGGCATCCTGTGACGCACCCAGAACCGCTTCGCCACCGACACCTGCGCATCGTCCAGCTGCGCCGCCAGGTCGATCCGCGGGCGCCCGCCGTTGGCCGTGAACCGCAATCCGCCGCGCACGTCGGCACCGTAGCCATCTCCCTGCAGGCGCAGCGCCGGCGTCTGCAACACCCAGTCGCCGTCTTCGCGCCAAGCCGCCACGTCTCCGCGCAGCGATAGCTGGTGCGGGTCGCCAAACCCGGCCGGCCAGTCGAAGCGCAACTCCGCCTCCGGGTCGAAGGTGAAGCCGATGCCGCGCGCATCCCCGTGCAGGCTGCCGCGCAGGCCGCTCAGGCCGGGCCGGTCGCCGACGCTGGCGAATGCCAGGCCGTCGATCCGCGCCTGCAGGCGCAATCGGCCGTTGCGTTCGCCCGCGACTTCGACGTCGTCGAGCACCGCGTCGGGCCGCGCCTGCCGCAACCACTGGCGCAGCACCGGCGGCACGCGGTCGCTCAACGGCAGCAGCGCCAGCAACGGCCCGGCATCGATGTGTTCGGCGGCGACGGCATAGTGCTGGCCGGCTGCGACCAGCAAGCCGTCCAGCGACTGCGTCGTGTCGCCCATGGTGACGCGCAGGTGCGGCGCATCCAGGCGCCAACCCGACGCCATTGCGGCCCAACGCATTCGCGCCTCGACCCGCGCGAACGCGACCCGCGTCGCTTCCGCCTCGCCGTCGTGGCGCGCGCGCAGGCCGATGTCGTCCAGCGCGGCGTGGGCAGTCACCCCGGCGACACGGTTGTCGTGCAATGTCGCCCACACATCGATCCGGCCATGCCCACCGTCGACCGAGATGCCGGCATGGCGCAGCAACGGCGACCACTGTGCGAGATCGGCCGCGTCCAGTGCCGCGTACAGGCGCCCGTCGCCGCGATCGCGCGTCAGTTCCAACGCCGCCTGCAGCGGCGCCTCGGCGCCTTCCATCCATGCACGGGCCGCCGCGCGCACATGGTCGCCGTCGACGCGCAGGCGCAGGTCGATCCGCGGCACCGTGGCCTCGATCTCCAGGCCGGGCGCATGCACCGTCAGGCTGCCGCCGATCACCTGCAATTCGCCCAGACGCTGCAGCGCGTCGAACGGATCGCCTTCATCGTCGCGGTCGCGCTGTCCCGGCAGGCCGCGCACGCGCCAGCGGCCCTCGTCGTCGCGTTCGAGCGTCAGGGCCAGATCGCGCAGGCGCAGCTCGGTCAGCGAGCGCCCCGGCAGCAGCCCCCCGTACTGCGCCACCAGCACCTCCGCGGCGCCGACATGCACCGCGTCGGGCCCGTCGCCGATGCGCAGGCCATCGAGCCGCAACAGCGGGCCACGCCGGGTCCATTCGGTCTCGAGCCGGTCGAAGGCGATGGCGCGCCCGGCGCGCTCGCCCAGCCAGTCCGCGACCCGCTGCGGATGCCGCTCCACCAGCGGCAGCATCTGGCTGGTGATGCCGGCGGCCAGCGCCATCAGCACCAGCACGACCGCCAGCACCAGCCACAGGCCACGGCGCAACAGGCGCAGACGATGGCGCACAATGCTCATCGGCGGGCTGCGCCCGCCGATGACGTGATTGGTGATTCGTGATTGGTGATTCGTCGGGAACGCGACGCGTCCCGCTCTTCACGAATCACGAATGACGAATCACCAATCACGGCCCTACAACAGCACGACATCGAACTGTTCCTGCAGGTACTGCTCGTCGGGTTGAAAGCGAATCGACTTGCCGAGGAACTCCTCGAGTTCGGCGACCGCCGTCGATTCCTCCTCGGTGATCCGCGCCACCACCTTGGGCGAGGCGATCACCAGCAGTCGCTCGGCCTCGAACTGACGCACCGCGCGGGTGATCTCGCGAAAGATCTCGTAGGTCACCGTTTCCGCGGTCTTGAGCATGCCGCGGCCGCCGCAGGCATTGCAGGGCTCGCTGAGCTGGCGCTGCAGGCTTTCGACGGTGCGCTTGCGCGTCATCTCCACCAGGCCCAGCGGCGAAAAATCGTAGACGGTGGTCTTGGCGTGATCGCGCGCCAGCGACTTCTCCAGCGTGCGCAGCACCTGGCGCCGGTGTTCCGGGTCGACCATGTCGATGAAGTCGATGATGATGATGCCGCCGAGGTTGCGCAGCCGCAGCTGACGGGCGACCGCCTGCGCGGCCTCCAGGTTGGTCCTGTAAACGGTCTCCTCGAGGTTGCGTTGACCCAGGAACGAACCGGTGTTCACGTCCACCGTGGTCATCGCCTCGGTCTGGTCGATCACCAGGTAGCCGCCGGACTTCAGCGGCACCTGCTTGTCGAGCGCGCGCTGGATCTCGTCCTCGACCCCGTACAGGTCGAACACCGGGCGCTCGCCGCCGTAGTGCTCGATCTTCTCCGCCAGGCCCGGCATGTATTGCGCCGCGAACACGCGCAGGCGCTCCCAGGTCTCGCGCGAATCGACCTTCACCTTCTCCACGTCGCGGCGCATCAGGTCGCGCACCGCGCGCATCGGCAGGGTCAGGTCCTCGTAGACGCAGGCGCCCACGCGCGCCTCGCGCACCTGCTGCTCCACCAGTGCCCACGCCCGCGCCAGGTAGGCGATGTCCTCGGCGAGCGCTTCGGCGGGCTGGCCTTCCGCGTTGGTGCGGACGATGTAGCCGTGGCCGGAACCGCCCAGCGCCAGTTCGGCGACCAGGCTCTTGAGGCGCGTGCGCTCGGCCTCGTCCTCGATCCGCGCCGACACCCCGATCACGTTCGACTGCGGCAGCAGCACCAGATAGCGCGAGGGAATGCTGATCTGGGTGGTCAGGCGCGCGCCCTTGGAACCGATCGGCTCCTTCACCACCTGCACCACCACGTCCTGGCCGTCGCGCAGCAGCTCGGCGACCGGCAGCACCGGCTGCGGCATCGGCAGCGTCGCCGCTTCGCCGTCGATCTCCGGCGGCGGCAACGAGCGCATCACGTCGTTGGCGTGCAGGAAGGCGGCGCGGTCGAGCCCGATCTCCACGAACGCCGCCTGCATGCCCGGCATCACCCGCTGCACCCGGCCCTTGTAGATGTTGCCGACCACGCCGCGGCTCCAGCCGCGCTCGATGTGCAGCTCCTGCAGCATGCCGTTCTCGACCACTGCCACGCGGGTCTCGCGCGGGGTGACGTTGACCAGGATCTCTTCCGACATCGCGCGCTTCACCCGGCGGTCGCGGCCGGCGACGCGGACACCGCGGCCCCGGCCTGGACGCGTGGCGCGGGCGCCGCGAAGCCGGCGACCGCGAATCCACCCGCCCGCAGCAACGCGGCGGTCTCGAACAGCGGCAGCCCCACCACTCCCGAATAGCTGCCCGCCAGATGCGCCACGAACGCCTCCGCGCCGCCCTGGATGGCGTAGCCGCCGGCCTTGCCCATCGGTTCGCCGCCGGCGACGTAGGCGGCAATGTCGGCGTCGGCAAGCCCGGTGAACGTGACCTTCGAGACCGAGACCGCCTGGTGCTCGCCCGCGGCGGTGCGCAGGGTCACCGCCGAGATCACGGTGTGCGTGCGTCCCGACAGGCGCCGCAGCATGGCCGCGGCGGCATCGGCGTCGCGCGGCTTGCCGAACACCTCGTCACCGAGCACCACTTCGGTGTCGGCACCGAGCACCGCGTCCAGCGTGGGGGAACCCAGCAGTCGCCAGCCGGCGGCGGCCTTCTCGCGCGCCACCCGGCACACGTACGCCCGCGGCGCCTCGTCCGGGAGCGGCGCTTCGGGAATGTCCACGTCCAGCGGCGCGAACGGCAAGCCGAGCCGGGCCAGCAGTTCGCGGCGGCGCGGGGATTTCGAGGCAAGATGCAGCATCCGGACAGGATAACCTGCGGTCCCGCTGCGACCGGCCTCCATCGGCGGTCAACCCCGTTTCGGCTCACGACCCGTTCACCGCTTGGATTCGACCCTGTTGCCTCGAAAGGAGATCCGCATGACCCCTCGCATCCTGTTGCCCCTGCTGCTCGCCACCCTGCCGGCCGTACCCGCCATGACCGCCATCGCCCAGAACCCCATGCCCACGACCGCCCGCGCCGCCGCCGCTGACGGCACCCTGCTGTCCGTCTCCGCCCAGGCCGAAGCCAGCCGGGTCCCGGACGTGGCGACGCTGTCCGCCGGCGTGGTCACCCAGGCGGCAGACGCCAACGCCGCGCTGCGCGCCAATGCCGACCGGATGAACGCGCTGATGGCCGCGATCAAAGCCGCCGGCATCGCCGAAAAGGACGTCCAGACCAGTGGCCTCAACGTCCACCCGCAGTACCATCACAGCGACAACGCGGCTCCCACGATCACCGGCTACCAGGCCAGCAACACCGTCAGCCTGAAGGTGCGCGATATCGCCGCCCTCGGCGACGTGCTCGACGCACTGGTCGCCAGCGGCGCCAACCAGGTCAACGGGCCGAGCTTCGAGATCGACGAACCGGACGCCGTCTACGACGAAGCCCGCCAGGCGGCGTTGCAGAAGGCGCAACAGCGTGCGCGGATGTATGCGCAATCGCTGGGCATGCGCGTGCGCCGGATCGTCAGCATCAGCGAGGGCGGCGGGTTCATGCCGCCGCCGAGGCCGATGATGCGGATGGAGGCCGCGGCGATGGACATGGGCGGCGCCAGCCCGGTCTCGCCCGGCCAGACCACACTCACCGCCAACCTCGACGTCGTGTTCGAACTGGAGGGCTGAGATGGCCTCTGATGAGAAAGACAAGGACAAGAGCGTTCCCGCCGGCCGCGACGATGACAAGTCCGGCTATGCCGAACGCGATCCGCGGGATCGCGATGACGCGCGCAACACCGGCAAGCGGAAGCCGGTCGATCCGGATGAAGGCGGCCTGGAACGCGACCCGGAGGACGATCCGGATCCGGCCGACGACGACTGATCTGCATGGGGCCCCACGCGGGCCCCATGCCGTCGTGACCACCCATCCACCGGATCGCACCGTACGTCCTGCCACGGCTTGCCGTGCACCCGGCGCCGGCGCAGCGTGAAGACGCTGTCGAGTCGGTCGCCGGATGCGCACCTCGCCTTGACCCCGCACCCGCCGCCCGGCCGTTGTCCGTCATGCACAACCCAGGAGGTGGATCATGGTCCCGCAGCACGCCCACGCGCACGCCCGTCCGTCCCGCCCGCACCCGGATCCGGTGCGCATCGCCGGCATCAGCGGCACCCTGCTGCTCAACGTCGTCGCCCTGTGCCTGCTGCTGGTTCCGGTGAGCCGGCCGGAACTGCTGGCGTTGCCGGACGTCCGCAACATGGAATTCCGCTGGATCGAAGCGCCGCGGGTGCCGCCGGATCCGCCTCCAGTCGTCAAGATCGTCCCCGAACAGACCCCACCGCCGCAGAGCCGCGCCGTGGCACCGCCCGAGATCGCGGCGCCGGCCATCGAACCGGTGATCGTCGATCACGGCACCCTGCCGGCCGAACCGGTGACGGTACCGGCGACGCCGGAGTCCGCCGCGATGGAACCGGCCAGCGGCCCGGTGTCCGGCATGCGCCTGGCGTACGCCAGCGCCCCGGCACCAAGCTACCCGCGCGCGGCGATCACCGGCGGCCTGGAGGGCACGGTGCTGCTCGAGGTGCTGGTGGACGTCGACGGCAGTCCGCTCCAGGTGCGCATCCACCGCAGCAGCGGCCACCGCGTCCTGGACGACAGCGCGCGTCGCCACGTGCTGCGCAACTGGCGCTTCCAGCCGGCCATCCGTGAAGGGCAGCCGGTGCAGGCGATCGGGCTGGTGCCGATCGATTTCAACCTCGATCGCGGGTGAGCGGTCACGCACAGCAGATGCCCCATCGGCATCTGCTGTGGTCGCGGAGGTGTTGGTCGGGTTTGCCTAGGAACTACCTTTTCGTAGGAGCGCGCCATGCGCGCGATACCGCGGGTGTCGGCAGGATCCGGTGGACGCCGCGATTCTGAACCGGCAGGCGCGCGGGTTACCAGAATATGTCGGCGGCGCGATGCCCGCGGCATCGCGCGCATGGCGCGCTCCTACGGACGCGTCGCCGCTCAGGCGCGGTGGTAGGGATGATTGGTCAGCAGCGCCGCGGCCCGGTACAGCTGCTCGGCGGCGATCAGCCGCACCAGCATGTGCGGCAGCGTCAGGGGCCCCAGCGACCACTGCTCGTCGGCGCGCGCCAGCACCTCGGGGGCATGGCCCTCGGGGCCGCCGATCAGCACCGCGAGATCGCGCCCCTGACCGCGCCAGTGCTCGAGCCGCTGCGCCAGCTGTTCCGAGGTGTAGCCGCGTCCGCGGCCGTCCAGCGCCACCACGTGGGCCTGTTTGGGCAGTGCCGCCAAAACCCGGACGCCCTCGTCGTGCATCGCGCGGACCGCGTCGCGTCCCTTGCCGCGCAGACCGGGTTCGACTTCGACCAGTTCCAGCGGCAGCCAGTGCGACAGCCGCTTGCGGTATTCGGCGAATCCGTCGGCGACCCACGACGGCGCGCGCTCGCCGACGGCGATCAGGCGGGCCTTCATCTGCTACACCGAGGATCGAGTGAAGAGGAACGAGAAACGGGTGGACGGGCTCCGCGCGCGCATCTTCTGTCGACCGGAGACACGCGTTCCTCGTGCCTCGTTTCCCGTTCCTAGCTTTCCGGCGGCTGGTCGCCGACCGTCCACAGGCGCTCGAGCGCATAGAACTCGCGCACCCGCGGCAGCATGACGTGGACCACCACGTCGCCGAGGTCGACCAGCACCCATTCGGCCTCGCGCTCGCCCTCGACACCGAGCGGCTGCACGTCCAGGCGCTTGGCGTACTTCACCACCTCGTCGGCGATCGACTTGACGTGGCGGCTGGAGGTCCCCGACGCCACCACCATGTAGTCGCAGACGCTGGTCTTGCCACGGACGTCGATCTCGACGGTGTCCCGGGCCTTGAGTTCCTCGACGGCCGCGCGTACCTGCTCGAGCAGGACTTCGACGGGCGGCGGCGGATTGGGCAGGCGGGTCTTGATGACTTGGGCGGGACTGGTCAAAGCGCTGGACTCTGGAATTTTCGCCGCGGATTATAGCGGAGACGCCGTGTCGGCATCGTCACGGTACAGCCGGTGGCGGTTGATGTAGTCGGCCACGGGGGCCGGCAGCAGGTGGCGCCATGGCCGCCCCTCGGCCAGACGCCGGCGCAGGTCGGTGGCCGATTCGCCGCTCAGCGGCTGCCGCAGCGGCAGGATCCGCCCGGCCGGCGCCGCCGACAGCGCCGCCGGATCGTCGACTAGGCGCCCGGCGACCTGTCCCGCCAGCGCCGCCGGCAGGGCCTGGTCGAGCGGGCTGCCGGCGCGCTCGGCGACGACGAAATGCGCCAGATCGAACAACGCGCGCCATTCCCTCCAGGCCGGCAGGCCGACGAAGCTGTCGGCGCCGACCAGCAGCGCAACCGGCCTCGCCACTGCGCCCTCGCCCGCCCGCAGCTCACGCAGGGTGGCGACCGTATAGCTGCGGCCGTCGCGGGCCAGTTCGCGCCGGTCCACGTACAGGTCGCGCTCGCCGGCGACGGCCAGCTCGAGCATCGCCACGCGCTGCCGGGCATCGGCACCGGGCGCGGGGCGGTGCGGCGGGTCCGCGGCCGGCATCAGGTGGACGGCGCAGCGCAGGCGGTCGCGCGCGGCGCGCGCGATCGCCAGGTGGCCGTTGTGCACCGGATCGAAGGTGCCGCCGTACAGCACCAGCAGCGATCCGGGGCCGGCATCGGCGGATGCCTTGCTCACATGCGTTCAGCCACCGATTTGACCTGGATGAACGCGGATCTTTTCATCCTGTACAAACGCGGCCGGCAGTGCCATGCGGGCTGCTCCGCTCACCATTCTTCCTGCATCTGCTTGATCCGCGCTCATCCGCGTCGATCCGTGGCGAAGGACAGCCTTGCCCATCTCAGTGCTTCTCGACCAGGGCCGCGGCGCGCGGTTCGGCCACCGCCAGCAGCAGGCGTTCGAGCGCCTGCCAGGCATCGCCGGCGGCGCGGCCCTTGGCGATGCGATCGATGCGCCCGGCCTCGGCCAGGAAGCGTTCCCAGCGCTGGACGCCGTGACGCTGCAGCGCGCGCCGGAACACCGCCTGCTTCGATTCCCACACCCGCTGCGCCCGGAACTCGGATGCCAGGTTGCCGCTGCGCGCCTGCACCTGCGCCAGCGCGGCCGCACGCTGCAGCTCCATCACCACCATGCCCATCAGCGCCGGCACCGCCGCGCCCTCGGCGCGCAGCCCGGCGAGCATGCGCGCGGCCGGCGCCGCCTGGCCGTTGAGCGCGGCGTCGATCAGCCGGAACACGTCGAAGCGCGCGGCATCGGCGACCAGGGCCTCCATCCGCGCGACATCCAGCGGCGTGCCGTCACTGAGCAGGGCGAGCTTGTCGACTTCCTGCGCGGCCGCCAGCAGATTGCCTTCGACCAGCTCCGCCAGCCGCTGCACCGCATCGCGGTCGGCGGCGACGCCGCGGCTGCGCAGGCGGCGCTCGATCCAGTCCGGCATCTCGTGCGGCTTCACCGCCCAGGCCACGACGACGTGGCCGATGCGCCCGATCGCCTCGCTCCACTTGCCGCCGTGCTGGCGGCTCCACTCGCCGCCGGTGACCAGCAGCAGGATGTCGCCTGGCGGATCGGCGCAGAACTCGGTGATCACCGCCGCGCCGTCCTTGCCCGGCTTGGCGGTGGGCAGGCGCAGCTCGATCAGGCGCTGGCTCGCGAACAGGCTGGGCGCACGGAAGGTCGCCTGCACCGCCCCCCAGTCGAACCCACGCCCGTCGGCGTCGAAGATCTCGCGCTCGACAAAGCCCTGCCCGCGGGCATGGATGCGCAACGCATCCGCCGCCTCCAGCACGCGCAACGGTTCGGGGCCGGCGATCAGGTACGCCGGCCGCAGCGGTTCGCTGCCGAGCTGGCCGGCCAGGCGCTCGGGCGTCAGTTCCATGGCGAAGGAGAAGCCCGCATCGGCACGGCTGCCGCGATCACGGCATCGGCTGACGCGAGGCGCCGTCGATCCGGCGAACGATCGACGCCGTCATCTCGCGTTCCATTTCGCGGCTGAGCAGGTCGCGCTCGCTGTCGGTACCGGTGAGGTTGTCCGGGCTGGAGACGTAGTCACGCGACAGCTCGACCGCCTGTTGCGGCACGATGTCCTCGCCGTCGGCGCCCAGCAGCTCGAACACGACCGCGTAGCGCAGCGCGTACTCCTGCGCGCGGCCCTGCGCATCGATGCTGACCGGCGTCGAGGCCCAGCGCTCGGAGAGAATGCTGAGGGTCGCGATGCCTTCCTCGGCGCGGCTGCCGCGCCGGACCTCGGCGCCGGCCCGCTGCAGCGTCAGCGCCAGCGCGTCCGGCAACGGGCTGTAGGGATCGCGCGCGACGACCTGCACCGGACCGAGGTCGGGCGGCAGCGACAGCGCGTTGCGCAGATGGAAACCGCAGGCCGCGAGGGCCAGGGCGAGGAGGACGACGACGGCGGATCGGATCATGGGCGGAGTCTGGACGAGGCGGCAGCGGCCGGCAAGCACGCGCCGGTTCAGGCGACGACGCGCCGATTCAAGAAACGACGCGCCGATTCAGGAAACAACGATGTTCACGATCTTGCCGGGCACCACGATCACCTTGCGCACGCTGCCCTCGCCGATGAAGCGCGCGACATTGGGCTCGGCCAGCGCCTGCGCCTCGATCGCCGGCCGGTCGGCGTCCACCGCGACCTCGATGGTGCCGCGCAGCTTGCCGTTGACCTGCACCGCCAGGGTCACCGCGTCGCGCTGCAGCGCGTCCGGGTCCGGTTCCGGGAACGGCCGGTCCTCGAGCAGGGTCTCGGAATGGCCCAGCCGCTGCCACAGCGCATGGCTGGCGTGCGGGGTGATCGGATTGAGCAGCAGCACGATCGCCTCGAACGCCTCCTGCCGCAGCGCGCGCCCGTTGGCACTGGCGTCGTCGAACTTCGCCAGGTGGTTCAGCAGCTCCATCACCGCGGCGATCGCGGTGTTGAAGCTGTGCCGGCGGCCATAATCGTCGCCGACCTTGCGGATGGTCTCGTGCAGCTGCCGGCGCAGGGTCTTCTGCGCCGCGGTCATCACCCCGCGATCCAGCGCCGGCGCGGCGCCCTCCTCCGCGTGCCGCGTCGCCTGCGTCCACAGCCGGCGCAGGAACCGCGACATGCCCTCGACCCCGGCCTCGTTCCACTCCAGCGACTGCTCGGGCGGCGCCGCGAACATCGAGAACAGGCGCACGGTGTCGGCGCCGTACTTGTCGACCATCGACTGCGGGTCGACACCGTTGTTCTTCGACTTCGACATCTTCTCGACGCCACCGATCTCCACCGGCCCGCCGTCGGCCTTCAGCGTCGCGCCGACGATGCGGCCGCGCTCGTCGCGAACCACCTCGACATCGGCCGGATTGATCCAGTCCCTCGAACCGTCCGCCTGCTCGCGGTAGAAGGTCTCGGCGATCACCATGCCCTGGGTGAGCAGGTTCACCGCCGGCTCGTCGCTGGACACCAGGCCGGCGTCGCGCATGAGCTTGTGGTAGAAGCGGAAGTACAGCAGGTGCAGGATCGCGTGCTCGATGCCGCCGATGTACTGGTCCACCGGCGTCCAGTAGTCGGCGCGCGCGTCGACCATGTCGACGGCGCCCGGCGAGGTGTAGCGGGCGTAGTACCAGCTCGACTCCATGAAGGTGTCGAAGGTGTCGGTCTCGCGCTCGGCCGCGCCGCCACATTGCGGGCAGGTGGTCTTGCGCCACTCCGGATCGGCCTTGATCGGGGACTGCACGCCACCGGCCTTGGCGAAGGCGTCCTCCACGTCCTCCGGCAGCACCACCGGCAGCTGGTCCTCGGGCACCGGCACGGCGCCGCAGGCCTGGCAATGGATGACCGGGATCGGGCAACCCCAGTAGCGCTGGCGGCTGACGCCCCAGTCGCGCAGGCGGAAGTTGACCCGGCGCCCACCGCGGCCTTCGCGCTCGAGGCGCGCGGCCAGCGCGTCGAACGCCTGCTGGAAATCCATGCCGTCCAGTTCGCCGGAGTTCACCAGCCAGCCGCGCTCGGTCCAGGCCCCCTCATCGACGATGCGGCGCTCGAAATCGCCGACCACCTGCACCGCGGCGCGGGTGTCGTAGGCGTCGACCGCACCGGCGCCGCCGAGCGCGGTGCGCATTGGATCGGCGTGGCTGCCGACATCGCGGCCGATCTCGTCGAGCGCGTCGCGCACGTCCGTCGACACGATCACCATGCGGATCGGCAGGCCGTAGGTCCTGGCGAACTCCCAGTCGCGCTGGTCGTGGCCGGGTACCGCCATCACCGCACCGGTGCCGTAGCCCATCAGCACGAAGTTGGCCACCCAGACCGGGATCTTCTCGCCGGTGACCGGGTGGATCGCGCGCAGGCCGGTGTCCATGCCGCGCTTGGCCTGGGTCTCCAGCTCGGCCTCGGAGACGCCGCCGCGGCGCAGCTCGGCGATGAAGTCGGCCAGCTCCGGATGGCCCCGCGCGGCGCGCTGCGCCAGCGGGTGTTCGGCGGCGATCGACATGAAGGTCACGCCCATGAGCGTGTCCGGGCGGGTGGTGTAGACCGACAGCCGCTCGTCGTGGCCGTCGACGTCGAAGGCGATCTCCAGGCCCTCGCTGCGCCCGATCCAGTTGCGCTGCATGGTGCGCACCGAGTCCGGCCAGCCCTCCAGCCGGTCCAGCCCGTCCAGCAGCTCCTGCGCGTAATCGGTGATCTTGAGGAACCACTGCGGGATCTCGCGCTTCTCGACCACCGCGCCCGAGCGCCAGCCGCGGCCGTCGACCACCTGCTCGTTGGCGAGCACGGTCTGGTCGATCGGATCCCAGTTGACTACCGAGTTGCGCCGGTAGGCCAGCCCCTTCTTCAGCAGGCGCACGAACATGCGCTGCTCGTGCACGTAGTAGTCCGGCGAGCAGGTGGCGAACTCGCGGCTCCAGTCGATCGCATAGCCGAGCGACTTCAGCTGGCCGCGCATGTGATCGATGTTGGCGTAGGTCCACTTCGCCGGCGCGGTACGGTTCTTGATCGCCGCGTTCTCGGCCGGCAGTCCGAACGCGTCCCAGCCCATCGGCTGCAGCACGTTCCTGCCGGTCATGCGCTGGTAGCGGCTGATCACGTCGGCGATGGTGTAGTTGCGCACGTGTCCCATGTGCAGCGCCCCGGACGGATACGGCAGCATCGCCAGGCAGTAGAACTTCGGCCTGGCGTCGTCCTCGCCGACCTCGTAGGCGCGGATCCGCTGCCAGTACCGCTGGGCGGCGGACTCGACGGCGTCGGGCTGGTAGGCGGGTTCGGAGACGGAAGACGTGTCGGACACGGCGGAAGCTGGCGATCGGGGACCGGCAAGCCTACCGCAGTGCAACACGCGCCGCCATGCGGGGCCGCCGGCCGAGCGCAGGCGCCGGAGCCGGCCATAGAGCCGGGCCAGGCTGCCCTGGCGCCGGCGCCGCGAGCAGCGGAGCGGGCTCCGCTCTACGGATGCACGGCCGCCCGCCGGAGCCCCAGCCATACGAAGAAGCAATCTGTGGGAGCGACGGAAGTCGCGACGTCCTCCGCAGCCTGTCGCGACTTCCGTCGCTCCCACATGTCTCCGGCCTCCCCCAGGTGTTCTTCACTTCCGCCGGCATTTCAATCCGCCGCCGCCCCGTCGCGGATACAAGCGAATGCCGGCAACGTATGGCGTGCACTTAAAGCATCGTCATTCCCGCGCAGGCGGGAATCCAGGGACGGCAAACCATCGAAAATCAAACGTCCTTGGATTCCCGCCTGCGCGGGAATGACGAGCAAAAGCGGACGTCGTCGGTCAAGCAAGTCCCATTCAATGCCGGCACTTTTCCACGGCCGGCGGACCGTCTCCAGCGGCTGTGGTTCAATCACGCCTCGCCAACCGGAGTCCGCCATGTCCGTCACCGCCGTTCGCCGCACGCTCGCGATCCTGCTCTTCCTGGCACCGGCCGCCGCGCCGGCCGCCGACGCCGTGCTCCACTGCGGCAAGCTGTTCGACAGCCGCAGCGGCCGCATGCTGACCGAGCGCACGGTGACCATCGAGGATGGCCGCGTCGCCGCAGTGGCCGCCGGCTACCTGCCCGCGCCGACCGCCGGCGACGACGCGCGCTACGTCGACCTGCGCGCCCACACCTGCCTGCCCGGCTGGACCGACCTGCACGTGCACCTGGGCGGCCAGTCCAGCCCGCAAAGCTATTCCGAGGGCTTCCGCCTGGACCCGGTGGATTTCGCCTTCCGCGCCGTCGGCTATGCCGAGAAGACCCTCATGGCCGGCTTCACCAGCGTGCGCGACCTCGGCGGCGAGGTCAGCCCGCACCTGCGCGACGCGATCAACCAGGGCTTGGTGAAGGGGCCGCGGATCTTCGCCGCCGGCAAGTCGATCGCCACCACCGGCGGCCATGCCGATCCCAGCAACGGCTACAACTCGATGCTCTCGCACCTGATGGGCCCGCCTGGGCCGACCGAGGGCGTGATCAACTCGGTCGAGGACGCCCGCCAGGCGGTGCGCCAGCGCTACAAGGACGGCAGCGACTTGATCAAGATCACCGCCACCGGCGGCGTGCTCAGCTACGCGCGCTCCGGCGACGCGCCGCAGTTCATGACCGACGAAATCCGCGCCATCGTCGAGACCGCCAACGACTACGGCTACCGCGTCGCCGCGCACGCCCACGGCACCGAGGGCATGAAGCGCGCGGTCGAGGGCGGCGTGGCCAGCATCGAGCACGGCACCCACATGAGCGACGAGGTGATGCGGCTGATGAAGCAGCACGGCACCTGGTACGTACCGACCATCTATGCCGGCCGCTTCGTCGCCGACAAGGCCAAGGAAGACGGCTATTTCCCCGAGATCGTGCGGCCCAAGGCGGCGACCATCGGCGCGCAGATCCAGGGCACCTTCGCCAAGGCCTACAAGGCGGGCGTGCCGATCGCCTTCGGCACCGACATGGGCGTCGGCCCGCACGGCGACAACGCGCGCGAGTTCCTCTACATGGTCGAGGCCGGCATGCCCGCGTCCGAAGCCCTGCAGGCCGCCACGGTGCACGCCGCCGAGGTGCTGGGGGTCGACGACCAGGGCGTGATCGAGGCCGGCCGGCGCGCCGACATCATCGCGCTGGCGGCCGATCCGCTCGAGGACATCGAGGCGGTGCTGGACGTGCGCTTCGTGATGAAGGACGGCGAAGTGTTCCGCGGCCCGGATACGCGATGAGCCCGGACTGGTTCGGCTATGTCGCCGCCGCGCTGACCACGCTGGCATTCGTGCCGCAGGCGCTCAAGACCATTCGCAGCCGCGATACCCGCAGCATCTCGCTGGGCATGTACGTGGTGTTCACCGTCGGCGTCGGCTTCTGGTTCGCCTACGGCGTGCTGCTCGGCTCCTGGCCGATGATCGCCGCCAACCTGCTCACCTTCGGGCTGGCGGCCACCATCCTCGTGCTCAAGCTGCGCTACGGCTGACCCGACCTCCGTAGGAGCGCGCCACGCGCGCGATGCCGCGGGTCTCGGCAGGATCCGGCGGATGCCGCGATTCTGGACCGGCAGGTGCGCCGGTCGCCGGAATTCGCGGGCGGCGAAATGCCCGCGGCATCGCGCGCATGGCGCGCTCCTACGAGGGCGTCAGTAGCCCTGCCGCGATCCGGCCAGCCACGGCGCCAACGCCTGCCAGCCGAACCACGCCGCGAACGCGATCCGCTGCGCCAACGCCGGCGGCAGCGGTTCGACCGGCAGCACCGACAGGGCCGCCACCGCACAGGCGGCGATGATCCCGGGCAGCCGCAGGCCGCGCACGCCGGCGGCCAACAGCAGCGCACCGGGCACGAAGGCGATCCACCACACCATCCAGGCCGCGGCATGCAGGCGCCCGGCCTGGCCGTCGAGGTCGCGCGGGTCCAGCGGCAGCACCCCCTGCGCGGCGAATGCCAGCGCCGACAACAGCAGCAACCGTGCCCCGATCCGCGGCAGCCAGCCCGCCTGCGGCGGCAGTGCCCGGTACAGCGCCAGCGCCACCACGGCCGCCAGCAATCCCGGCAGCACCAGGCCCGCCATGTTGAAGACCCAGGCACCGGGCACGCCGTCGGCGCCGAGCAAGGCGACCGGATGCCAACGCTGCGAATAGCCCTCGAGCAGCGCCCCGCAGCCGAGCAGCGCGGCTGCGAACACCAGCGCCGCGACCCAACCCGCATGCCGCTCCACATGCCTCATTTCGGTTTGCAAGCCGTCGTCGCCCCGTTTCTCGCTGTCGACCGGCGAGCTTACATGCGGCCGCGACGTATCGACGTGTGGGAGCGGCGGCAGCCGCGATGCTCGGCTGAGCGAGGCGGCGCGATCCCGGGATCAGCCGTGCAGATATCGCGACTGCCCGACGGCGGCATGCCGCCGTCACTCCCACAGCTAGTGCGGACGGCGGCCGGGCGCCGACCGCGGGTTGGTTTCGCGCGCATCTGGCACCATCTGCCCCTGAACGCATTCCGGAAACCACGATGCCCGCCGAATCCACAACGCCCCACGTCTTCGACGCCACCGCCGCCAACTTCGAGACCGATGTTCTGCAGAAATCGCTGCAGACGCCGGTGCTGATCGATTTCTGGGCGGAGTGGTGCGGCCCCTGCAAGACCCTCGGCCCGATCCTGGAGAAGCTCGCCGCCGACTACAACGGCGCCTTCGTGCTGGCCAAGGTCGACGTCGACCAGGAGCAGCAGCTCGCCGCCGCGTTCCAGGTGCGCTCGATCCCGACCGTGTTCCTGCTGGTCAACGGCCAGCCGGTGGACGCGTTCCCGGGCGCATTGCCGGAAGGCGAGCTGCGCGAGTTCCTCAAACGCCACGGCATCGAGCCGGCGGCGCCCCCGCTGGCCGGCGTGGACATGGACGGCACCGGCGAGGCGCCGCCGCCGCCCGATCCCCACACCGAGGTCCTGCGCCTGCGCCAGGCGACCGCGGACGAGCCGGACAAGGAGGAGCTGAAGCTCGATCTCGCCCTGGCCCTGCTGCGCACCGGCGCCATGGACGAGGCCAAGCAGCTGCTCGATGCCCTGCCCGCCAACCTCGCCGCCGACGATCGCTGCGTGCAGGCGCGCGCACGTCTGGGCTTTGCCTCGATGCTCGATCACGCGCCCCCGACGGAGGCCCTGGAGGCCGCCATCGCCGCCGACCCGGACGACCTGCGCGCACGCCATCTGCTCGGCGTGCGACGCATCGTCGGCGGCGACGCCGAGGCCGGGCTGGAGCAGTTCATCGAGATGCTGCGGCGCGATCGCGATTTCGACGACGGCCTGCCCAGGCGGGCGTTGATCGATGCCTTCCGCGTGGTCGACGATGCGGCACTGGTCGGGCGCTACCGCAGGCGGATGGCGTCGCTGCTGTTCTGAAGAGCGAGAAACGAGTGGAGAGGAGTGAGAAACGAGTCAAGGGCTCATCCGCCTCCACCGGTCCTAGTCAGCTCCCTCGAGGCACCCTCTCGTTTCTCACTTCTCACTCTTCACTCCTCACTCCCCGATGAAGTCTTCCACCCTGCGCCGGGCCATGAACCTGTGGCCGCCCTTCCTGTTCTCCGGGATCCGGGTCGTCGAAGTCGCCGACGACTGGCGGCGCGCACGGGTCGAGCTGCGGATGCGGCCGTGGAACCGCAACTACGTCGGCACCCACTTCGGCGGCAGCCTGTTCTCGATGACCGATCCGTTCTGGATGATCCTGGTCAAGGAATGCCTGGGCCGCGACTACTACGTCTGGGACAAGGCGGCCGCGATCGAATTCGTCAAGCCGGGCCGCGGCACCGTGCACGCCACCTTTGCGCTGGACGAACCTACGCTCGAATCCCTCCGCGCCGCCACCGCCGGGGGCGACAAGCACCTGCATTGGTTCGCGACCGATGTCGTCGATGACGGGGGCGAGGTGATCGCGAAGCTTCGCAAGCAGATCTACGTACGGCGCAAGCGCGCCCACTGAGTCCGACAACCGCTCCCGGCGACCCGCTGGACGGGGCCGGGACCCCGGTATCGCGCTGCCACCCCAGGGCGACGCGGCAACGTGATCTGGATTCACAATACGTAGTCACCGGATCGCTATGCTGGCGGGCGAACAGGGGGTGGAATGCAAGACGCACCAGGCCAGCGCGACGCCACGCCGTTGCCGGAGATCGCCGGTTACCGGCTGCTGCGCGTGATCGCCCACGGCGGCATGTCGACCGTCTACCTGGCCAGGCAGGAATCGCTGGGGCGCGAGGTCGCGATCAAGGTCATGCGCCCCGAGGCCCTGGCCGATGAGGTCAGCCGGCGCCGGTTCGAGAACGAGGCCCGCACCATCGGCCGGCTCGAGCACCCGCACATCGTCGGCATCTACCAGATCGGCCGCACCGTCGACGACCTGCCCTACTACGTGATGCCGCACATGCCGCACGGCCACCTGGGCCAGCGCGACTTCGGCGGCGACGAGGGCCGGGTCCGTGCGATCCTGCGAGCGCTGCTCTCGGCACTGGCCTATGCGCATGCCCGTGGCGTGATCCATCGCGACGTTAAGGCCGAGAACGTGCTGTTCGACGAAGCCGAGCGCCCGCTGCTGGCCGACTTCGGCATCGCCCTGCGCCGCGGCTACGGCAGCCGCGTCACCAGTGCCGGGCTCGCGCTCGGCAGCACCGCCTACATGGCGCCCGAGCAGGCCCGCGGCGACGAGGTCGACCCCCGCGCCGACCTCTACAGCGTCGGCGTGCTGGCCTGGGAGCTGCTGACCGGAGAGCTGCCGTACAAGGCGGGCGACGCGCTGTCGATGGCGGTGATGCACGCGCAGGATCCGGTCCCACGGCTGCCGCGGCATCTGCGCCACTGGCAGCGTTTCATCGACCGTGCCATGGCCAAGGGGCCGCTCAGGCGCTACCACGACGCCGACGAGATGCTGCGTGCGCTGGAGGGCGTCTCGCTGCGCGGGCCGGGCCGCACGGCGGCATTGCAGGATGCACTGCAGGCGCTACCGGCAAGGCTACGGCGTCTGCCGAAGGCGACCTGGGTGCTGGGCGCGCTGGGCCTGGCCGCAGTGGTCGGAGTGGCGCTGCGGCAGACCGATCCCGTTGCCGCCGAGGGATTTTTCCGCGCACAACCGGCGAGCATCGAGACCGCCGGCGTCGGATCGTCCACACCCGCCGCGACGCGCATCGGCGTGCTTGCCAACCCGGACGACGCGCTGCTGCGGGCGGCACCCGAATCCGAGGCCAGCAAGCTGATCGCCGCGGCCGAACGCCAGACCGCGGCGCGGCGGCTGTACCGGCCGAAGCACGACAACGCCTACGACAGCCTGGTCGCGGCGGCGGCGGCCGATCCTGGCCACCTGCAACTGGCGCAGGCGGCGACGCAGCTGGCCGGCGCGCTGGCCGCGGAAGCGGACCGCAGGATCCGCGCCGGCGACGCCGCGGGCGCCGTCGAGCCGCTGCAGCGGATGGCGCGGCTGTCGCAACGGATGCCGGACAGTGAGATTCCCGGCCTCGCGAAGCTGCGCCGCGACGCCGCCACCGCGATCGCCGCGCGCATCGATGCCGAAGCCGCGCGCTTCGATCGCGAGCAGGCCCTGCGCCTGGTCGACATCGCCCGGGCGTCCGCGCTCGACGAGGCCAGCGTCGCAGCGCTGCGCAAGCGCGCGTCTGCGATTCCCGAAGTCGGGCAGACGGTTCCAGGCGAAGCCTCCGGCATGACGGTCATGCGCAAGGGCGACGGTGCCTACGCGATGGCGCGGCGCGCGGTCAGCCGCGACGAGTACCGCCGCTTCGTCGAAGCCACCGGCCGCGAGTCCGCGCTCTGCCGCGAACGCGCCTCGGTGCTGCGCGTGTTCTCGCCGCGCGACTGGACGTCGCCCGGCTACGGGCAGAGCGGCAGCGATGCAGTGGTATGCGTGTCCTGGGCCGACGCCGAAGCCTACGCGCAATGGCTGAGCCGCGAGACCGGTCACCGCTACCGCCTGCCCACTGCATCCGAAGCGCGCGAACGGGCACACGAGAGCGGCGCAACGCCGGTGGCGGAATGGCTGCTCGACTGTGCCGGCGACTGCGAGCGGCGCGCGGTGCGCGGAACCAGTTGGCGACGCGACGCGGCGACACGCGACGCCGACGCCGGGCGCGGCTACGACGACGTCGGCTTCCGGCTGGTGCGTGAGCCCTGAGGGGCGTGATTCGTGATTCGTGATTCGTGATTCGTGATTCGTGAAAAGCGTAAGTCACCGTCATCCCGGCGCAAGCCGGGATCCATTCCGCAGAAGCCTGGTCATTGCAAGGCAACGACAAGGCAGCTGGATCACGGCTTGCGCCGGGATGACGAGCAAAGACTGTTCAAGCTTTTAACGAATCACCAATCACCAATCACGAATCACGAATCCACGAATCCGCGAATCACGAACCCCCCGACCGCTCCGGTAAGATTGCGCCCATGCCCGCCTCCTCCTCCCGCGCGCGCCGCCTGCAGCGGTTGTTCCTCACCGGCCTGCTGACGCTGCTGCCGATCTGGCTCACCTGGGTAGTGGTCAAGTTCGTGTTCGTGCTGCTGGGCGATGCCAGCAAGCCTTGGGTCGGTCCGCTGTCGCGGCGGATCGCCGCCTGGTTCCCGGATGCCCTGGGCTGGTTCGATGCGCTCTGGGTGCAGAACGCGATCGCGCTGCTCGCCACACTGGCGCTGATCCTCGTCTCCGGCTGGATGGCCCGGCGCGTGGTCGGGCAGCGCCTGCTGGGCTGGTTCGAACGGCTGATCGCGCGCATTCCCCTGGCCAGCGTCATCTACTCCAGCGCGCGCAAGCTGCTCGATATCCTGCAGACCAAGCCGGGGACCACCCAGCGCGTGGTGCTGATCGACTTTCCGCACACCGAGATGAAAGCGGTCGGCTTCGTCACCCGGGTCATGCGCGAGCACGGCAGCGAGCGTGAACTCGCCGCCGTGTACGTGCCCACCACGCCCAACCCGACCTCCGGCTATCTCGAGATCGTGCCGGTGGAAAAGCTCACGCCGACCGATTGGACCGTCGACCAGGCGATGGCCTTCATCATCTCGGGCGGAGCTTCCGCGCCGGACACCATCCCCTTCACTCCTCCCGCCGCCGCCCCGCCGACGTGAGTGCGCGCCTGCTCGACGACCGTGCGACGCGATTGTTCATCGCGCTGGCGGCGTTCTTCTGTGTCAATGCGGTGCTGGCCGAGTTCATCGGGGTCAAGATCTTCTCGCTGGAGAGCACCCTCGGCATCGCGCCGTTGCAATGGGACCTGTTCGGGCAGAGCGGCGGGTTGAGCTTCACCGCCGGCACCCTGCTGTGGCCGATCGTCTTCATCTTCACCGACGTGATCAACGAATACTTCGGCCGGCGCGGCGTGCGCCTGATCTCGTGGATCGCGGTGGCGCTGATCGTGTACGGCTTCTGCTTCGCCTTTGCCGCGATCGCGCTGGCGCCGGCCGACTGGTGGGTGACCGCGGCGCAGCGTCAGGGCGTGCCGGACTACCAGGCCGCATTCGCGGCGGTCTTCGGCCAGGGCATGTGGACGATCGCCGGATCCGTGGTGGCGTTCCTGATCGGCCAGCTGATCGACGTCGCCGTCTTCCACCGCATCCGCCGCGCCACCGGCGAGCGCCTGGTGTGGCTGCGCGCCACCGGCTCGACCGCGGTGTCGCAGCTGATCGACAGCTTCGTGGTGATCTGGATCGCCTTCGTGCTCGGCCCGCAGCAGTGGCCGACCTCGCTGTTCCTCGCCGTGAGCTCGGTCAACTACGGCTACAAGATGGCCGCGGCGATCGCACTGATCCCGCTGCTGTATCTGATGCGGCGCGCGATCCGCGGCTACCTGGGCGAGGCCCGCGCCGCCGAACTGCGCGCGCAGGCAGCAGAAGCGTAGAAACGAGCGGAGAGGAGTGAGAAACGAGAGAGAGCCTGACGGTGCGCTCTCTCTCGTTTCTCACTCCTCGCTCCTCGCCCTTCGCCCCAATGACCTTTGACCCTTGCCGTTCGACGGCAGCAGCCCGACGCTGCCGCCTCCCCCGACCCGGAACCTCCCGCATGGCCGTCCGCCCGCTCGCACTCTCCATCTCCCTCGCACTGGCCGCCGCGCTGACGGCCTGCGGGCCCTCGACCACCACCACCGATACCGCGGAACGCACCGGAACCGCGACGACGCCGGCGACGGCCAGCGACAAGGCCGCGCAACTGGCCACGCTCTACGAAGGGTTCTGGGAAGAGAACCTGCAGCTCAATCCGGTCCAGGCCACCTTCCAGGGCGACCATCGCTACGACGACCAGCTGCCGGACTTCGGCTCGGCCGAGTACCGCCAACAGATGCACGAGTTCAACGACCGCTGGCTACGCCGGGTCGAGGCCATCGGCGAGGACGGGCTGGAGGGCCAGGACCTGCTGAGCTACCAGATCTTCGTCCGCGAGCGGCGCGATGCGCTGGAAGCCGAACGCTTCCCGGACTGGATGCTGCCGGTCAACCAGATGGGCAGCCTGGTCAGCTACGCGGTCATGCTCGGCTCCGGCTCGGTCGCGCAGCCGTTCAAGACGGTCAAGGACTACGACAACTGGCTGGCGCGCGCCGGACGCATCCCGGTCCTGATCGACACCGAGATGGCCAACATGCGCGCCGGCATCGAGGCCGGCGTGGTGCAGCCGCGCGTGGTGATGGAGAAGGTGCTGCCGCAGATGGACGCGGTGATCACCGACGCGCCGGAGGACAGCCAGTTCTGGGGCCCGATCACCAACATGTCGGCGGACTTTTCCGAGGCCGACCGCGAGCGCCTGACCGGCGCGTACCGGGCGCTGATCGGCGAGCAGCTGATGCCGGCGCTGCGCAAGCAGCGCGCCTTCATCGCCGACGAATACCTGCCGGCCACGCGTGACACGGTCGGCCTCGATTCGCTGCCCGAGGGCGAGGCCTGGTACGCCTTCTCCGCCAAGCAGAGCACCACCACCGAGCTGTCGCCGGCGCAGATCCACCAGATCGGCCTGGACGAGGTCGCCCGCATCCACGGCGAGATCCGCAAGGTGATGGCGGAAGTCGGCTTCGAAGGATCGCTGCAGGACTTCTTCGCCTTCATGCAGACGGACAAGCGGTTCGAGTTCGAATCCGAGGATGCGCTGCTCGCGCACTATCGCGCGCTGGAGGAGAAGGTCAACGCAAAGATTCCGGACCTGTTCTCGCTCACGCCCAAGGCCGGCTTCGAGATCCGGCCGGTGGAACCCTTCCGCGCCGAATCCGCCGCCGGCGGTTCCTACATGTCGCCGAGCGAGGACGGTAGCCGCCCCGGCATCTTCTACGTCAACACCTTCGACCTGCCCACGCGCAAGATCTGGGACGCGGAGGACCTGTTCCTGCACGAGGCGATTCCCGGCCATCACTTCCAGCTGGCGTTGCAGCAGGAGTTGGAAGGCGTGCCCGCGTTCCGCCGCTTCGGCGGCGAGACCGCCTTCATCGAGGGCTGGGGCCTGTACTCCGAAGGGCTGGGCAAGGACCTGGGCGTCTATACCGATCCCTACAGCTATTTCGGCCGCCTGCAGGGCGAGCTGTGGCGCGCGGTGCGGCTGGTGGTCGACACCGGCCTGCACAGCAAGGGCTGGACCCGGCAGCAGGTGCTCGACTACATGTTCGAGAATTCCTCGGTCAGCGAACCGGACGCCGTCGCCGAGGCCGAGCGCTACATCGCCTGGCCGGGCCAGGCGCTGGCCTACAAGATCGGCGAGCTGAAGATCAAGGAACTGCGCGCGAAGGCGGAACGCGAACTCGGCGATACGTTCGACATCCGCGCCTTCCACGCCGAGGTGCTGAAGGACGGCTCGGTGCCGCTGGACGTGCTGGAAGCCAAGATCGACCGCTGGATCGCGACGCAGGGCTGAGCCGGGCCCCAGGATCGCCGTCCCCGTAGGAGCGCGCCATGCGCGCGATGCCGCGGGCATTTCGCCGTCCACGAACTCCGATGGCCGGCGCGCCTGCCGGTCCAGGATCGCGGCATTCACCGGATCCTGCCGGCACCCGCGGCATCGCGCGCATGGCGCGCTCCTACGGAGGCCGCCACCGCGGCCCCAACCGAAAGACGAAAGGGCCGGCATTGCCGGCCCTTTCCTTTCCTGCAGTCGCGACCCGAAAAAATCAGGCGCGAGCGCCGCGGCGCGCACTGCCGGGCTTGCCGCTGCCACGGTGCTGCTTGGGCCCGGCATGCGGCTGCGCGCCGCGCACCTGCGGCTTGCCATGCGCGCGGTGCGCCGGCTTGCCTGCGGGGCGGCCCTGCGAGCGCTGGCCACTGCCGCCGTTCTTCGGGATCGGCGCGTTCAGATCGATCGGCCGGCTCGGCGCAAAGCCTTCCACCGTGTCCATCACGATGTCGGCCTTGAGCATGCGCTGGATCTGGCGCAACAGGCCGCCCTCCTCGGGTGCCACCAGCGACAGCGCCTCGCCCGAGGCGCCATTGCGGCCGGTACGGCCGATGCGATGGATATAGTCCTCGGCCACCATCGGCAGGTCGTGGTTGATCACCAGCGGCAGGTCGGGGATGTCGAGCCCGCGCGCGGCGACGTCGGTCGCCACCAGGATCCGCGCCCTGCCGGCCTTGAACGCGGCGAGCGCCTTCTGCCGCTGCGCCTGGCTCTTGTTGCCGTGGATCGCCACCGCCGGCAGGCCTGCCTTCTCCAGTTGCTCGGCGAGCCGGTTGCAGCCGTGCTTGGTCTTGCCGAACACCAGCACCCGCTCGGTGTGGCGCGTGGCCAGGATGTCGACCAGCAGGTCGTGCTTGCGGCCGGCATCGACCGGATGCACGCGGTGCACGATGGTGTCGGCGATGGCGTTGTTCGCCGCCACCTGCACCTGCTTCGGATCGCGCATGAACTCCAGCGCCAGCGCCTTGATGCGCGGCTCGAACGTGGCCGAGAACAGCAGCGTCTGTCGCGCCTTCGGCACCCGCGCCAGGATCCGCTTCATCGCCGGCAGGAAGCCCATGTCGAGCATGCGGTCGGCCTCGTCCAGCACCAGCACCTCGACGGCGTCGAGCTTGGCGTGGCCGTTCTCCATGTGGTCCAGCAGGCGGCCCGGGCAGGCCACCAGGATGTCCACGCCGCGGCGCAAGCTGTCGATCTGCGGGTGCATGCCGGCGCCACCGAACACGGTGGTGACATTGAGGCGCAGGTGACGGCCGTAGGCCTTGAGGCTGTCGCCCACCTGCACCGCCAGTTCGCGGGTCGGCACCAGGATCAGCGCGCGCGGCTTGCGCGGGCCCTTGGGCGGGGTTTCCTTCGCCAGTCGCTGCAGCAGCGGCAGGCCGAACGCGGCGGTCTTGCCGGTGCCGGTCTGGGCGCCGCCCAGCAGGTCGTGGCCGGCCAGCGCCAGCGGAATCGCCTCGGCCTGGATCGGCGTGGGCACGGTGTAGTTGGTTTCGGACAGCGCGCGCAGCAGCGCGGGCGAGAGCCCGAGGGTTTCGAACGTCATGAATCATTGCTCCGGGAGGTCCCGGCGCCGGAATACCGGGCACACGCGTCTGCGTCGTGTCCGGCCGGACGGCCGTGACGGCTTACTCGGAGCTATCCAGAACCGCGCTGCGAGTAATGGGTGACGGCTCGGAAGGTTCCGGACCGTGTCTGCGCGACGAATGACGTGCGGGATAAGGGCCGGAGCACGGGGCCGCGGCGGGTCTACCAGGATCGTCTCCGCCCGAAGGCGGGGGCAACCGTGTTGCAGGACGCCGCGGAGTCTACGCGAGCCAGGCCAAGACCGCCAGCACGGGCTCCGGCGCCCGTTCAGCCATCACGATCATTGCCTCTGCGTTCGGTACTCCCTCGCGTCAAAGGCCGAATCCTGCGCCGCGCTCATGCCCTGTGGGAGCGACGGAAGTCGCGACTGGGCCCCGCCTGCCCAGCGCCAATAGGGAGCCCATGTAGGCTGACGCCCTCTCCATGGCCTCATGGGGTGCGGCTCCGCTCGTCGCGACTTCCGTCGCTCCCACAGGGGGAGTGCAGCCGCGATCGTGGCGCGGCAATGGCATGCCGCTGCCGGCAGTCGTGACTTTCCGGTGCGTGGTCACCGGGCGTACCGCGCGTCGTCGTCCCGGGAACCCGGATCGCGGGCGATGCCCAGCGCACGGCGCAGCGGCTCGCGATAGCTGCGACCGGAGGTCATGCAGGTGCCGTTGCGCAGCCGCAGCCAGTACTGCGCGGCGCCGTAGGGCTCGATCTGGTCGATCAGGTCGAGGCGTACGATGCGCGAACGGTGGATGCGCACGAATCGCCGCGGGTCCAGGCGCCGGACGAAGCCGGTCATGGTCTCGCGCAGCAGCAGCGTGCGCTCGCCGAGATGCAGTTCCAGGTAGTTGCCCTGCGCCAGCACGTACTCGATGTCGTCGACGCGGATCATGCGCAGCCGCTGGCCGTCCGGCACCGCCAGGCGTTCCGGATAGTCCGCGGTTGCCGCCGGCGCGGCGGCCGCCTCTGCCGCCAGCCGCTGCCGCACCCGCGCCACCGATTCACCCAGCCGCTCCGGCGCCACCGGTTTGACCAGGTAGTCGATGGCGGAGGCGTCGAACGCGCGCAGCGCATGCGCCGAGAACGCGGTGACGAAGACCACCAGCGGTCGCCGCGCCGGCGGCAACCGCTCGAGCATCGCGAAACCGTCGGCATGCGGCATGCGCACGTCGAGGAAGACGACGTCGACCACCGCCGCCGCGAGACCGGCAGCGGCCTGCACGCCGTCGCCGTACTCGGCGACGACGTCGACGTCGCCCTCCGCCAGCAGCAGCCGCGACAGCCGCGCCCGCGCCAGCGGCTCGTCGTCGACAATGGCCGCACGCACGTGGCGGGTCATGCCGCCATTTCCTGGCGCGGGCACGGGATCCACAGCCGCACCGTGGTGCCGCCGGCATCGCCCGGGCCGATCTGGAAGCCGTGCGCATCGCCGAACAGGTACGCCAGCCGCGCACGGAGGTTGCGCAGTCCGGTGCCGTGGTGTGCGGTCGCCGGGCCGCCGCCGCCGTCGTCGCCGACCTCCAGCCACAGGCGCCCGCCTTCGCGCCGGACCGCCACTCGCAGCAGCCCCGGCGCGGTCTTGCCGGCGATCGCATGCAGGATCGCGTTCTCGGCCAGCGGCTGCAGCACCAGCGGCGGCACCGGCAGGTGGTCCAGGCCGGGCTCGACCTGCCAGTCCAGCCGCAGCCGCTCGCCCAGCCGCACCTTCTCGATCTCCAGGTAATGCCGCAGCAACCGCAGTTCCTCGTGCAGCGGCACCAGCTGCGAACGCTGGTGGTCGAGACTGCTGCGCAGCAGTTCGCCCAGGCCGACCAGCATGCGGTCGGCGGCGTCGGCGTCGCGGTGCACCATCTCGGCGATCGAGTTGAGTGCGTTGAACATGAAGTGCGGATTGAGCTGCGCACGCAGCGCATCGAGGCGGGTCTCCGTCAGCCGTGCCTGCAGCTGTTCGGCCTCGCGCTCGCGCGCCAGTGCCCGGCGCGCGTACAGCCAGACATGGGCGACGCCGACCATCAGCCACAGCAGCAGGAAGTTGTTGCCGAAGCTGGCCCACAGCAGCGCCGGCAACGTGGGCAGCTGCTGGTACCAGCCGATCCACGGGTTCAACGCCGCCACCGCGCCCGCGCGCAGGACCACCATCAGCAGTACGAGGCCGGTCATCGCCAGGGTCGAGCGCAACCATCTTCCGCGTTCGATCGGCCACCGCCGCACCCACCACAGCAGCAATCCGCTCAGCGGGATCCACATCAGCCCCGATGCCAGGCCCAGCCGCAGGGCGTGCGCCGCCGGCATGACGCCGCCGTCCGGGCCTTCCATGCCCAGCAGCTGGGCGGCCAGCAGCAGGCCGTACAGCGTCCACCAGCCCACCACCGCCACCAGGAGCTTGAGCGTATTCCCATGCATGCATCGCATGCTGCGACCGGCCGTGGACGCTTGCAACCGTCCGCAGACTGTTCGTCACCGCCTGCATGCGGTTGGTCCCGGCGCGATGGCCGCAGGCCGCGCGCGGGGGGATGTTCGACCCTGGTTTCGACCCGAGGAGTTCCGCATGCATGCCCGCCTGCTCGTGCCTGCCCTGGCGATCGCCCTGCTCGCCTGCACCACACGCCCTTCCGCCGCGGCGCCCCCGGCTGCCGCCGGGTCGCAACACTGTCCGGAGGTGGAGATGTTCGCCCCCGGCGTCATCAGCGACGCGGACTGGCAGTGGCGCATCAGCTTCACGCCGAACCGCTTGCGCGCCTACTGGTCGACCAGCAAGGGCTGGTGGCCCGGCACGCGCGAACGCGCGGTGATCATGAGCGCCTACCGCCTGCCCCGGGACCACTGGAGCCAGCCGGTGGTCGCGTCGTTCTCCGGCCTGCACGCCGACATGGACCCGTTCGTCTCGCCTGACGGACGCACGCTGTACTTCTCCTCGATGCGACCGCTCGACGGCGTCGAGCGCGGCGACATGGACCTGTGGATGGTCCGGCGCACCGCCCGCGGCTGGGGCGACCCGGTCCACCTCGGGCGCGAGGTCAACGTCGAGGGCCAGGACGAGCTGTATCCGAGCATCGACCGCCACGGCAACCTGTACTTCGCCCGCGTCGACGCACCGGTGCCGCTCGGGGACGTCGACATCTGGCGCAGCGAACGCCGCGCCGACGGCAGCTTCGCGCCGCCGACGCGACTCGGTGCCGGCGTCAACACGCCCGAACGCTGGGAATACAACCCGGAGATCTCGCCGGACGGCCGCACCCTGCTGTTTGCGCGCCTGGACCGGCGCGACGACGGCCTGCCCGACCTGGGCCACGGCTGGGGCGACCTGTACGTCAGCCGCCTGGGGCGGACCGGCTTCGCACCCGCCGCGAATCTCGGCCCCTGCATCAACAGCGCCGCCGATGAATATCATCCGACCATGCTGTGGGAGCGCAACGAGCTTTACTTCGTCCGCGATGCCGGCACGCCGGGCGACTTCTATCGGACCCGGCTGCGCCTTCCGCGCTGACGTCGGCCGGTCGCCGCCTGCACCCAGGACCCGATCGAGGCATCTTTGCTCGTCATTCCCGCGAAGGCGGGAGTGATGCTACCAAATAAGCGCCATTCGATCCCGGCACCGGAATGACCGACGCTCGGGACCCTCCTGAACGGCTCTCGGGTCCACGGGCAGCCCAATCCGCTTCACGGGACCCGGCCGCCCGGCTCCTGGCTGCGGGCGCTCATGCCACATACGGTCGGGTACTTTCATCCACTACAATGACCGCCGTGCAAGTACAGGCGCCGGCATTTGAAGCGTAGCCTCCGCAGTCACCCGCCACCGGACGGCCACGGAGCCCGTCAGGCAGCGCCGACTCCGTTTATGCGGCTCGCATGGCTGTTGCCGATGCTGCTGGCCCTGCTCGGCAGCACCACCGCATCGGCACAGGAGTGGCGCTATCGGGTCCGCCCCGGAGACACGATCTGGGACCTGAGCCGGACCTACCTGCGACACGATGTGCGCTGGCAGCGCCTGCAGGCGCACAACGATGTCGAGGATCCGTGGCAGATGGCGCCGGGCACGCAGTTGCGCATTCCGGTGGTCTGGCTGCGCGTGCAGCCGGCGAAGGCAACGGTCGTCGCACTGCGCGGCGAAGCGACGGCCGCCCCCGTGGACGCGCCCGACGAGGTCTCGCCGATCGCGCAGGACATGCGGTTGGGCGCCGGCACCGTGCTGCGCACGGCGGCGGACGCCACGCTCACCCTGCGCTTCGCCGATGGCTCGCGCCTGCTGCTGCATGGCGACAGCGAACTGCACCTCGACAGGCTCAGCGCCTATGGCGCCACCGGCATGGTCGACACCCGGATGCGGCTGATCCGCGGCCGTACCACCAATTCGGTCGAACGCGCGCGTGGACCGGCCTCGCGCTTCATCGTCGACAGCCCCGGCACCATGGCCACCGTGCGCGGTACGGAGTTCCGCATCGGCCGCGATGCTTCGCACACCCGCTCCGAGGTGCTGGACGGACGCGTACAGGTCAGCGGCGGCGGGCGCGCCCTGGAGCTCGATGCCGGCCATGGCACGCTGAGCGGCCAGGACAGCCGTCCACTGCCGGCCAGTCCGCTGCTGCCGGCACCCGACCTGTCGGGCTGGCCCGACGCGTTGCAGCGGATGCCAGCCGCCGTCGACTGGCCGGTGGTGGACGGCGCCGCCGGCTACCGCCTCCAGGCCAGTGCCGATCCGGAGTTCCTGACGCTGCTGCAGGACATGCGGGTGGATGCGCCCCGTGCCGAAATGATGGTGCCCGGCGATGGCGACTTCCACGCCCGGGTGCGGGCGATCGATGCACAGGGCCTGGAAGGCCACGACGCCACCCGTAGCTTCCGCGTCGCGGCGCAACCGGCGCCGCCGTTCGCCATCGCCCCGATCCAGGACGGCAGTGCCACCGGTCCGCGCCCGCGCTTCCGCTGGACCCTAAGCGAAGGCGACGACATGCGTTACCGGCTGCAGGTCGACCGCGACCCGGCGTTCGCCTCCCCGCTGATCGACCTGGACCGGCTGCGCCGCAACGAGCAGCGCGCGCCGGACGCGCTGCCGCCGGGCACGTACTACTGGCGCGTCGGGGCGACCGATGCCACCGGCAAGCACGGCCCATTCGGCGATCCGGTGCGCTTCGTCCTGCACGAAGCGGAGCCGGGCCCGGCGATCGGCGCCGACGGCGTCGAACGCAGCAAGCGCGACCTGCACGTCCGCTGGGCCGCCGGCAACGACGACCAGCGCTATCACTTCCAGTTGTCGCGCGATGCCGATTTCGCGCGGATCGAACTCGAGCGCACCCTGGACGAGAACCAGATCGCGCTGCCGGCACTGCGCCCCGGCACCTGGTACATGCGCTCCCGGCTGATCGACAGCGATGGCTACGCGCATCCGTTCGGCCCCACCCAGAGCGTCAAGGTCGGATGCTTGCCGTGCCGGATCGCGCTGGGCGCCGCCGGCCTGTTGCTGCTGGTGCTCTGAGCATGCGCGACGGACGCCGACGCAAGCTGGCGGCACGCCTGCTGATCGGCCTGCTCGCCGCGCTGTGTGTCGGCGTGCTGCTGTCGCAGCAGCTGACCTGGCGCATCGACACCTGGATCTACGACACCCTGCTGTCGCACTTCGAGCAGCCGGTGGACGAGCGCATCGTGATCGTGGCGATCGACGAGCGCAGCCTGTCCGAACTCGGGCGCTGGCCGTGGTCACGCGGCGTCCATGCCGAGCTCGTCGACCGCCTGCAGGGTGCCGGCGTGCGCGGGGTCGCCCTGAACATCGTGTTCGCCGAACCGGCCCGCGACGATCCCGCCGGCGATGCCCTGCTCGCCCAGGCACTCGCCGAAAGCGGCAATACCATCCTGCCGGTCATGGCCGAGCCCGCCGAACCGGGCGGCATGCTGATCGAAGTGATGCCGATGCCGTCGCTGATCGAGGCCGCCGCCGGCCTCGGCCACGTGGACGCCGAAACCGACCGCGACGGCGTCGCGCGCCATACCTATCTCCGCGCCGGGATGGGCTCGCCGCACTGGCCCTCGCTGGCAGTGGCGCTGCTGGACACGCGTGCCGAAACCGACGCCGACCGCGCGTTGCCGGGATTGCGCAGCACGCGACGGCAGCGCGCCGCGCCCTATCAGTGGGTACGCGACCATCACATCATGATTCCATTCGCCCCGAGCGGCGCATTCGCGCAGGTGTCCTACCTCGACGTGCTCGACGGCACGGTCGACGACGCACTGCTGCGCGATCGTTGGGTCCTGGTGGGTGCGACCGCCGCCGGCATCGACCAGGGCCTGCTGACGCCGCTGACCGAAGGCGGCCCGCGGCTCTCGGCCACCGAGTACCACGCCAACGTCCTCAACGCGCTGACCACCGGGCAGGCGATCATCCCGCTCTCCGGGCTGCGGCAATGGTTGCTGTCGATCGCGCTCGCGCTGCTGCCGCTGGCGCTGTACAGCGAGCGCAGCCCGTGGAGGCGGCCATGGGTCGCCGCCGCCACGGGCGCCGCCGCGACGCTGCTCTGCTGCGCGCTGCTGCTGCGCTATGGCCGCTACTGGTTCCAGCCGACCCCGACGCTGGCGGTGCTCGCGGCCGGCTACGTGGTATGGACGCTGTCGCGCCTGCGGCAATCGCAGCGTCAGGCGCATTCGGACGCGTTGACCCGCCTGGCCAACCGCCGCATGTTCGATCTCACGCTGACGCGCGAGGTGAAGGCAGCACAGCGTTCCGGCCGGCCGCTGTCGCTGCTGCTGATCGACGTCGATCATTTTAAGCACTACAACGATCGCTACGGCCACCAGGCCGGCGACGATGTCCTGCGCCGGATCGCCAACGTGATCGGCGTGCACGCACGCCGGCCGCGCGACCTGGCCGCGCGCTACGGCGGCGACGAGCTGACGGCGATCCTGCCCGAGACCTCGGCCGCCGCCGCCGCCGCCCTCGCCGAGGCGATCATCCGTGATGTCCGCGCGCTGCGGATCCCGCACCTGGGTTCCGAGATCGCACCCTGGATCACCCTCACCATCGGCATGGCCACGTTCGATCCGGCGCGCGAACCGGGTCCGGTCGACCTGGTGCAGCGTGCGGACGCCGCCCTGTATCGCGGCAAGCACGAGGGCCGCGACCGCAGCCAGCACGCGGCAGGGGTCGCGCTCGCCTGAACCGCGGGCCGTGCCGGTGCGATCGGCACGCGTCTGTGACACGATGCCCTCGGAGCCCACACGCGAAGGCCGACCCGCATGCGTCAAGCAAATCCCGCAATCGTATTGCCTCGGCTGCTGCTGGCCAGCATGTTCGTGGTGATGGGCAGTTGGCGCCTGTGGGGTGCTGCGCAGGGTGCGTCGACCAGCGGCGCCACCTTGACCTTCAGTGCCGCCGAACTGCTGCTCGGGCTGCTGATCGCACTCGGCTGGAAGCTGCGCTGGACCGCCCTGGCCGCGGCATTGCTGATGGTCGTCGACGCACTGCTTTCGCACCCGTTCTGGGCGGTGGCCGGAGCCGGCCACGATGCGCAGTTGCTGCACTTCATGAAGAACATCGGCATCGCCGGCGGCTTCCTGCTGCTGTCGCTGACGGCGCCCGCACACAGGCGCTGAGCCGCGACGGTCGCAGGCGAGGTCCGGCAATGGGTCGAACCTGTTACCATGTTGCGATGCAGCAGCAGTCGATCTTCGCACCCGACAGGACCGCCCCGCGCGGCAACCGCGCCGTGCCGGACGTGACGCCCGCAACGGCCCGGACGACGCCACCTTAGCGCCAGCGTCCTGATCCCGCCGCGCGCACCACCGGCGTTCCGCTCCGCCTCCCCGACCGTCTCCCATCGACCGCCCGTCTCCACGGCCGCGGTCCAGGATCCTGCCCCCAATGACATTTTCCAACTTGCGCGCGGAATGGTTTCCGAACGTCCGCGCCGACCTGCTTGCCGGCCTGGTGGTCGCCCTCGCCCTGATCCCCGAGGCCATCGCCTTCTCGATCATCGCCGGCGTCGATCCCAAGGTCGGGCTGTACGCCTCGTTCTGCATCGCCGTGGTGATCGCCTTCACCGGCGGCCGCCCGGGCATGATCTCCGCCGCTACCGGCGCGATGGCGCTGTTGATGGTGACCCTGGTGCGCGACCACGGCCTGCAGTACCTGCTGGTGGCCACCGTCCTCACCGGCGTGCTGCAGATCGCCGCCGGCTACCTGCGCCTGGCCGATCTGATGCGCTTCGTCTCGCGCTCGGTGATCACCGGCTTCGTCAACGCGCTGGCGATCCTGATCTTCCTGGCGCAGGTCCCGGAGCTGATCGCGGTGCCGTGGATGGTGTATCCGATGGTCGCGATCGGACTGGGCATCATCTACGGACTGCCGCGGCTGACCCGCGCGATTCCGTCGCCGCTGGTGGCGATCGTGCTGCTGACCGCGGCGGCGCTGCTGTTCGGCATCGAGGTGCCCACCGTCGGCGACAAGGGCGAACTGCCCGACAGCCTGCCGGTGTTCCTGCTGCCCGACGTGCCGTGGAACCTGGAGACGCTGCGGATCGTCCTGCCGGTCTCGCTGACGCTGATGGTCGTCGGCCTGCTGGAGTCGTTCCTCACCGCCAGCATCGTCGACGACCTGACCGACACGCCCAGCGACAAGCACCGCGAGGCCAAGGGCCAAGGCGTGGCCAACATCGCCGCGGGCTTCCTCGGCGGCATGGCCGGCTGTGCGATGATCGGGCAGTCGGTGATCAACGTGAAGTCAGGCGGCCGCGGCCGCCTGTCGACCCTGACCGCGGGCGTGTTCCTGCTGCTGATGGTGGTGTTCGCCAGCGACTGGGTGGGCATGATCCCGATGGCGGCGCTGGTGGCGGTGATGATCATGGTGTCGATCGGCACCTTCAACTGGCGCTCGGTCGCCAACCTGCGCACGCATCCCAAGACCTCCAGCCTGGTGATGATCGCCACCGTGGTGGTCACGGTGCTGACCCACGACCTGGCCAAGGGCGTGCTGACCGGCGTGCTGCTGTCGGCGCTGTTCTTCGCCCGCAAGGTCGGCCAGGTGCTGCACGTCGGTTCGGTCTCCGCCGAGGACGGCGCGGCGCGGCACTACACGGTGACCGGGCAGGTATTCTTCGCCTCGGCGGAGAGCTTCATCGCTTCGTTCGATTTCGGCGAGGTGCTGGACCGCGTCCGCATCGACGTCTCCGATGCGCACTTCTGGGACCTGAGCGCGGTCGGCGCGCTGGACAAGGTGGTGCTCAAGTTCCGCCGCGAGGGCACCGAGGTCGAGCTGGTGGGCATGGACGAAGCCAGCCGTACACTGGTCGACCGGCTGGGCGTGCACGACAAGCCCGGCGCCGAGCACCTGATGGGCGGACACTGAGGAGAGGAATCGGAAATGAGCGCAAACGGCTACGAAATTCCGGTCGACGGCAAGGTACTGGCTTGCATCGACGCTTCGGTTTACGCCGACAGCGTCGCCGACCACGCCGCCTGGGCCGCCCAGCGGCTCGGCGCGCCGCTGCAGTTCCTGCACGTGCTCGACCGCGAGGGGCATCCGACCGCCGCGGCCGACTACAGCGGCAACATCGGCCTGGAGGCGCAGGCGGAGCTGTTGCAGGAGCTGGCCGAACTCGACGAGAAGCGCAGCCGCCTGTCGACCGAACGCGGCCGCCTGCTGCTGGCGCGGGCGCGCACGCGCGCGGCCGAGGCCGGCGCCAAGGACGCCGAGGGCCTGCAGCGCCACGGCAGCCTGGCCGAGACCCTCACCGGGCTCGAAGCCGGCGTACGACTGCTGGTGCTCGGCAAGCGCGGCGAGTCGGCCGACTTCGACAAGGGTCACCTGGGCGCCAATCTCGAGCGAGTGGCGCGTGCGGTGCATCGTCCGCTGCTGGTCGCCTCGCGCGCGTTCCGCCCGGTCGCACGCTTCGCGATCGCCTTCGACGGCAGCCCGACCACGCGCAAATGCGTGCAGATGGTGGCGCGCAGCCCGCTGTTCCGCGACCTGCCCTGCCACCTGGTCAGCGCCGGCGAAGGCAACGACGCGCTGCGCGAGGCACAGGCCTGGGCCAACGGCGTGCTGACCGAGGCCGGTTTCGAAGTGCACGCCTCGATCGCCGCCGGCGACGCCGAGTCGGTGATCGGCAACCACGTGCGCGAGCACGGCATCGACCTGCTGGTGATGGGCGCCTACGGGCATTCGAAGATCCGCCAGCTGATCGTCGGCAGCACCACCACCACGATGATCCGCAGCTGCCTGGTCCCGGTGCTGCTGCTGCGGTAACCGCGCAGGCCGAAGCGCGCGTTTCCCGCCCCAGCCGCTAGCAGCCATGTCTACTGCAGACCATGCCCCGCTGATCGCGCAACTCGAACGCAAGCGCAGTGCGCTGCTCGATGCGCTCGCCGCGCCGGACGAGTCCGCCCGTCCCGTGGCGCTGGACCAGACCCTGCAAGGGCGCGTCAGCCGCATCGACGCCATTGCGCAGCAACAGATGGCGAAGGCCGGACGCTCGCGGCTCAAGCCGGAACTGGACCGGATCGACGCCGCACTGGAGCGGCACCGGCGCGGCCGTTACGGCCGCTGCTGCCGTTGCGGCGAAGACGTTCCGCTGCCGCGGCTGCAGGCCGACCCTGCGACGCCGTTCTGCCGCGACTGCGCCGACGAGTTGGCGGAAGAACGCGAGAACGCCGGGCGCGGCTACCGCGACTAGAGCGGTTCTGGCGCAAGCGTCGGCGGATCCCTTCTCCCGCTCGCGGGGTGAGGGCGTGCTGCTTGCGGGCTCAGCGCGATGTCGACGCCGGGACGGCCGCCGATGTTGAATGCGGCTGGAGCCGCTGCGGCCGCCGGCTGTGGCGCGACGGGCCGATCCGCCCATGACCTTCGACACCCCTGCCCCGGCACCGCGGGGCGTACAGTGCCCGGTGCCCCGCCGTCCGGGGCCTTCCTGTCGATCTGATGCCCAAGCGGGCGGAGTGTGCGCGTGAATTCCTGCAAACCGAACATCCTGCTTCTGTCGCTGGCGGTGACGCTGGCGCTGTCCGCCTGCAACCGCGAGGCGCCCGACGCCGCGGCCGATGCCACGGCCGACGCCGATGCACCGGCGCCGGTGCTGACCTTGGACGAAAGCGCGCTGCCGCCGGTCAACCGCTTCCAGGGCAGCGACCTGGACCAGGCGATCGGCGCCTGCCAGGACTTCAACGCCCACGCCAACGGCAAGTGGCTGGCCGCCAACGACATCCCCGGCGACCGCACCTCCTGGGGCTCGTTCGAGATGCTGGGCGAGCGCACCCTTGCGATCCAGCGCCAGCTCGCCGAACAGGCCGCCGCGGATGAAGGCGCCGCCGGCGTGGAAAAGATCGCCGGCGACTTCTGGGCAACCGGCATGGACCGGGCGCGCATCGAGGAACAGGGCATCGCGCCGCTCCGCGAGCGCCTGGACCGCATCGAGGCGCTCGACGGCCCCGAGGCCGTCGCAGGGTACCTGCGCGACAGCGCCGCCGCCGGCGAGAACGTCCTGTTCGGCTTCGGCGCCAGCCCGGACTTCAAGGACTCGAAGGTCAACATCGCCTATGCGATGCAGGGCGGCCTGGGCCTGCCGGACAAGACCTACTACTTCGAGGACGGTCACAAGGACAAGCTGGCCGCCTACCAGGAGCACGTGGCGCGGGTGCTGGCGCTGTCCGGCGTGGCCGCCGACGGCGCCGCGGCGCAGGCCGAGGCGATCGTCGCCTTCGAGACGCGCCTGGCCGACAAGTCCAGGGCACGGGTCGAACTCGCCCGCGACGCCGAGCTGCGCTACAACCCGGTGACCCCGGCCGAGGCCGACGCGCTCACCCCGAACTTCCCGTGGACGCGGTTCTTCGAATCCCAGGGAATCGACACGCCGGAGATGTTCTCGCTGGCGATCCCGGAATTCCACCGGGAAGTCGACGCCATGCTCGTCGACGTGCCGGTAGACACCTGGAAGGCCTACCTGCGCTTCCGCACCGTCGATCGCGCCTCGCCGTTCCTGTCGGACGACTTCGTGCAGGCCAACTACGACTTCTATGGCAAGACCCTGCGCGGGCAGCAGGAAATCGAGCCGGAATGGAAGCGCACCCTGGGCACCATCAATTCGCAGGTCGGCGAGACGCTCGGCCAGCTGTACGTGCAGGTCGCATTCCCGCCGGAATCGAAGACGCGCATGGACGAGCTGGTGAAGAACCTGAGCGATGCGTTGAAGGTGCGCATCGAGAACCTCGAGTGGATGGGCGAGGAGACCAAGCAGAAGGCGATGGAGAAGTGGGCCACCTTCAAGCCCAAGATCGGTTACCCGGACAAGTGGCGCGACTGGAGCGGGCTGGAGACCGGCCGCGACAGCTATATCGGCAACGTGCTGGCCGCCAACGCATTCAACTACCGCTGGAACATCGACAAGATCGGCCAGCCGGTCGATCCGGACGAGTGGTTCATGCCGCCGCAGACGGTGAACGCGTACTACAGCTCGCAGCGCAACGAGATCGTGTTTCCGGCCGCGATCCTGCAGCCGCCGTTCTTCGACCCGGAAGCCGACGACGCCCTCAACTACGGCGGCATCGGCGCGGTGATCGGCCACGAGATGATCCACGGCTACGACGACCAGGGCAGCCGCTTCGATCCCAGCGGCAACTTCGAGAACTGGTGGACCGAGCAGGACTCGGCCGGCTTCAAGGCGCTGACCGACCGGCTGATCGAACAGTTCAACGGCTACGAGGCGGCGCCCGGACAGTTCGTCAACGGCAAGCTGACGCTCGGCGAGAACATCGCCGACCTCGGCGGCCTGGCGGTGTCCTACGACGCCCTGCAGCGCGCGCGCGAGGGCGAGCAGGACCCGATGATCGACGGCCTCACCCAGGACCAGCGCTTCTTCCTCAACTGGGCCACCGTGTGGCGCCGCAACTTCACGCCCGAGGAGCTGAAGGTGCGCCTGGCGACCGACTCGCACGCCCCAGCCGGTTTCCGCGCCGCGGGCGCGCCCTCGAACCTGCCGGCCTTCGCCGCCGCGTTCGAGTGCAAGCCGGACGATGCCATGGTGCGCGACGGCGAGGCGCGCATCGTCATCTGGTGACCCGCCGTCGCTAGCGCGGAATCAGACAAAGGCCCGGCGATGCCGGGCCTTTGTCGTTTCGGGCTGCATGGTCATCACGGACCGGCAGGCGGGCGATCCGATGCGGCGCGGCGGCGGTGACCGGGTGGTGAGCTTCCGCGACTGGCATCGCGCAGGCACCGAAAGAAAGGTCCGACATCCGGCCGGACCTTTCTTTTATGTGGCGGCGGCCGCGTTCAGCGTGACCGGGCTTGCTAGACTCCCGCGATCGTTTCGATGGATTCCGCGATGCCCAACACCAAACCGCTCACCCTCACCCTGGCCGCCTGCCTGGCGATTGGGATGTTCGCCACTGATGCCGGTGCCCAGCGCCGCGGCGCAGCCAAGACGCCCCCCGGGCCCACGGCCTGTACCGATTTCTACAGCTTCGTCAACAAGGACTGGTTGACCGCGAACATGATCGTGGGATCGGGCAGCGTGTCGGCCTTGGGCGAGCTGCAGGCGTTGGCCCTGCAACAGCAGCGCGCGCTGCTTGACGCGGCGATGCAGTCGCCGCAGAACAATGTGCAGCAGCTGCTCGGCGATTTCTGGGCCAGCGGCCTGGACGAGGCCGCGGTGGAGGCGGACGGGGCGCAGCCGATCGCGCCACTGCTCTCGCGCATCGACGCCATCCGCCGCGCCCGCGACATCCCGCCGGCGATCGCGGCACTGCACCAGGTCGGCATCCCGGTGGTGTTCAATTTCAACGCCGATGTCGACCTGGCCGACCTGACGCGCCACATCGGTTATTTCACCCAGGGCGGCCTCGCCCTGCCCGACCCCGCGTACTACACCCGCGACGACGCCGATACCAAGGCGATCCTCGACCGCTATCGCGACTACGTGCGCAGCATCCTGGCGCTGACCGGGGTCGAGGAGAAGGCGCTCGACGCCGAGACGGCCGCGGTGATCGACCTGGAGACCGAGATCGCGCGGCACTGGCGCGCGATCACCCTCGCCCGCGACCCGCGCAACAACTATGCGCCGGTGCCGACCGCCGGCTTCGACAAGCAGTACAAGCGCCTGCAGCTGGACGAATTCCTGGAGACCAACGGCATCGAGGCCGAAACGGTGTCGATGGCCAACCCGGAGCTGTTCGCCCGGCTCGACGAGCTCGTCGGCAGCGTGAAGCCGGCGCAGTGGAAGTCCTATCTGCGTTTCCACGTCGGCAACGCCATGGCGCCCTACCTGTCCGGGACCTTCCGCGAGGCCGAGTTCGCGTTCCACGGCCGCGTGCTGCGCGGCCAGGCCGAGCCACTGCCGCGGCAGACGCAGGTGCTGAACGCGATCAACAAGGCGGCGGGACCGATGCTCGGCCGCGAATACGTGGCCAGGCATCTGCCGGAGGGCACGCGCCTGCGCGCGACCACCATCGCCACCGAGGTCCGCGATGCGCTGCTGCGCGGCATCGACCGCAGCGCCTGGATGAGCGAGCCGACCAAGGCCGAGGCGCGCAACAAGATCCAGACGCTGCGGATCGAGATCGGCGCCCCCCGGCACGACCTCGACTACAGCGTGCAGCCGATGGGGCGCGGCAGTTTCGGCGGCAACATGCTGATCGCGTCCACGTGGCGCCACCGCGAGGAGATGCGGCGCATCGGCCGGAGCAACGCCGACCAGCGCTGGGACGTGCTGCCGCAGCAGCCGGCGCTGGCGTACGACATCGCCCAGAACCGGCTGATCGTGTCCGCGGCGGTGCTGCAGCCGCCGGTGCTCGACATGACGAAGGACGCCGCCGCGCACTACGGCAGCTATGGCGCGCTGGTCGGGCACGAGCTCGGCCGCAGCATCGACATCCGCGGGCGCGTGGTCGACGCCGCCGGCAACGTCCGCACCTGGTGGAACGACGGCGACGAGGCCGCCTGGACCGATCTCGCCAACCGCCTGTCCGGCCAGTACAGCGGCTACGCCTATCCCGCCGCCACCGCGCTGATGGTCAACGGCACCCAGACCCGCGACGAGAACGCCGCCGACCTGGCCGGCGTGGAACTGGCGTGGGACGCACTCACCACCGCCAATGCCGACCTGCCCAAGGAATCCGCGCAGGCGTTCTTCGAGGCCTGGGCGCAGCTGTGGCGGCAGCAGATGTCGCCGGACGTGGCCAGCCGCATGGCCGCCAGCAGCGTGCAGGCGCCCGGCCAGTGGCGCGCCAACGGCCCGCTGGTCAACCTGCCGGCGTTCGGCACCGCCTTCGACTGCAAGGCCGGCACCGCGATGCAGGCCGCCGAGGACGGGCAGGTGCGGATCTGGCGCTGACTGCGGGGAATCGGGAATCGGGAAGAGCGTATGCCCTTGCTCGTCATCCCGGCGCAAGCCGGGACCTGGTTTCGGAAGTCGCGAAAAAGCAAAGTGGATCCCAGCTTGCGCTGGGATGACGGTACGGGCGCTTTAGCTCGTCATTCCCGCGGAGGCGGGAATCCATGGACGTCATGCCGTCGAAAATCAACGTCCTTGGATTCCCGCCTTCGCGGGAATGACGGTGCTCAAGTAAGCGCCATTCGTCGCTGGGGGCCGGATGTTGAATCCGGAATGGCACCGGTCATCCGATGCCGGATCCACCTAGAACCGCCGGACGTTGTTGCCCGAGCGCCGGCTGAAGGGTGGCCGTCCGCGCCACTGCTGGATCAGCAGCCATCCGAACAGCATGCCGCCCAGGTGGGCGAAGTGGGCGACGCCCGAACGCGTGCCGCTGATGCCGAACGCCAGTTCGATCACGCCCAGCACGATCACCAGCGTGCGCGCCTTCATCGGGATCGGCGGGATCAGCAGCATCACCCGCTGGTGCGGGAACAGCATGCCGTAGGCCAGCAGCACGCCGAACACGCCGCCGGAAGCCCCCAATGTGGGGAACGCGCCACCGCCCTGCGCCAGCCCCCACGACACCACCACCAGCTGGCACAACCCGGCACCGACCACGCAGACCAGGAAGTAGGTCAGGAACCGCTTCTGCCCCCACGTGTACTCCAGCGGCGCGCCGAACATCAGCAGCACCAGCATGTTGAACATCAGGTGGAAGCCGCCGCCATGCAGGAACCCGTAGGTGACCAGCTGCCAGGGCAGGAAGCTCATGCCGCCGACCTCGGCGCCACCGAGCGGCCACAGCATGAACGGCCAGAACGGCGCGTTGCCGAGGACCAGTTGCAGGACGAAGATCACGCCGTTGAGGATCAGCAGCGTCTTGGTGACGGGGGGCAGATTGGAGAACATCCGGGTTCCTTCGAGCGACGCGCCATGATACCGGGATCACGAAGGACGCCCGTGATCCCGCGCTTCACGCGCGCGGGACGCAGCGTCCGGCGAATCGCGCATCAGCGCTCCGGCCCCCACAGCGCCGCATCCAGGTTCGCGGCGGGCTTCGCCATGCGTACCCGGCCCTGCTCCACCCGGACGCCCTCCGCACGCAGGCGCTGGACCTGTTCATGCCAGCCGCGGCTGTTCTCCGGCAGCGCGATGCGGCCGTCGCTGCGCAGCACGCGATGCCAGGGCAGCGCGGCGTCGGCGTTCGCGGACAGGATCCGCGCCACCAGCCGCGCCCGCCCGGGCAGTCCCGCGCGCCGCGCGACCTCGCCATAGCCGGCCACCTGCCCGCGCGGGATGGCGCGGATCGCGGCGAGGATCCGCGCTTCGGCAGACAGTTCGTCCATGGGGGATTAGGATAGCGGCACGATCCACCCCAGGCATCATCAGGTCCGACGCATGCAGAATTTCGAGCAGATCCGCAGCCATCTCCGCAGCGCGGACTTCCGCATCACCATGCAGGAACCGTACGTGATCTGCGTGGAACTCTCGCTCGACAACGGCCGGCGCCACCAGGCGATCTTCCTGTCCGAACTGCAGGACGACGACGGCCGCGCGTACCTGCGCGCGAGCACCGTGATCGCGCCGATCACCGGCGTCGATGCGCGACGCGCGCTGGTCTTCAACTGGGAGAGCCGGGTCGGCTATCTCGCCGTCGGCGACCTCGACGGCGTGCCCTACCTGCAGCTGTGCGAGAACCGCCCCTACGCCGCCCTCGACGCCGCCGAGCTGGGCCGCCTGGTACTCGAGATCGGCGGCATGGGCGACCGCCTGGAGCGCGCCCTCTCCGCCGACGGCGATTTGCTTTGAAGCTAGAAACGAGAAACGAGAGAGGAGCGCGGTGCCCTCTCTCGTTTCTCACTCCTCTTCACTCGTTCCTCGCTCCTACGCCCAGCCCATCGCCTGGAACAGCCGGAACAGGCCATAGGCGATCCCGCCCGACATCGGGATGGTCAGGATCCACGCCCAGATCATCTTGTGCACCACGCTCCACTTGATCGCGTTCAGGCGCTTGGCGGTGCCCACGCCCATGATCGCCGAGGAGATGTTGTGCGTGGTCGAGACCGGGATGCCGAGCGAGGACGCCGCCAGGATCACCGACGCCGCGCTGGTCTCGGCGGCGAAACCGTGGATCGGGTGCAGCTTGACCAGCTTGTGGCCCAGGGTCTTGATGATCCGCCAGCCGCCCGCGGCAGTGCCCGCCGCCATCACCAGGGCGCAGGTCACCTTGATCCACAGGTCGATGTCGCCCTCGGCCAGCGCCGCCTCGGACGGGTGAAGAAAAGCCAGCAACGCCGGCAGGCTGTCCATCGTGCCCGCCGCCTCGGCGCTGATCAGGGTCAGGGCGATGATGCCCATGGTCTTCTGTGCATCGTTCATGCCATGGGCGAAACCCATGCTCGCGGCGCTGACGATCTGGCTCTTGCCGAAGAACGCGTTGACCCAGCGCGGCCGCGCGATCCGCGCCAGCCAGCCGCCCGAGCGCGCCATCATCGCGATCGCAAAGAACAGCACCCCCATCATCAGGAAGCCGGCCATGAAGCCGAGCACCGGCGAGCTGACCATCGGCACGATCACCTTCCACAGCACCCCGGCGCTCTGCCACACCGGCTCGGCCGGCTGCGACCAGATCACCACGTCGAAATTCATCGACGCCGCGGCCAGTGCGGCGCCGAGCAGGCCGCCGATCAGCGCATGCGAGGACGACGACGGCAGGCCCCACCACCAGGTGATCAGGTTCCAGACGATGGCGCCGATCAGCGCGCACAGGATCAGCTGCGACCCGACGTCGACCACCCCGGCGTCGATCAGCCCGGAGGCGATGGTCTTGGCGACCGCGGTGCCGGCCAGCGCACCGATCAGGTTCATGACCGCGGCCATGCCCACCGCCTGCATCGGCGAGAGCACCTTGGTGGCGACCACGGTGGCGATCGAATTGGCGGTGTCGTGGAAGCCGTTGATGTATTCGAACACCAGCGCGGTGAACACCACGATCAGGACCAGGGTCAGCATCCATGGCCCCTCAAGGGGGCGGTCCCGCCGCACCGCGGCGAGACCGGGGTTGGGGAGGAATGACGCAAAGGCATCGGCGCAGCCGATGCCCTTTTCTTCGGTGCCGGCAAACAGCCATCCGTCAGCGCGACGATCAGCATCCCATAGCCCCCCTTAAGTTAAGAGGGGCGGCCTCGCCGCGCAGCGGCGAGGCGGGGGTTGTGGAGGAATGACGCAAGGGCATCCGCGCAGCGGATGCCCGCCACTCCGGAGCCCGGGATCCAGAAGCTCGAAAGAGAGTCATTACGAATTCTTCAGCACGATTTCGTACGCGACCACGCCGGCGCCGCGGCAACGGTCGATCGCCTTCTCCAGGATCTCGAAGAACTCCTTGAGCAGGAACATCTGCAGCGGATCGAGCTTGCCGGAATAGATGTCGCCGTAGAGCTCCAGCATCAGCCGGTCGGCCTCGGTCTCGATGGTGCGCAACTCGTCGCTGAGCGCCTTCATCGGCTCCAGCTTCATCTTGCGCAGGTCGCGGACCATCTTCACCACGACCCCGGCGGCCTGCTCGAGCATCGCCGCGCGCGGGGCGAAATCGATGTGCTCCAGGTGCTGTATCGCCAGCGAATAGCGGTCGGCGAACTTCTCGATCTGCTTGGGGATCTTGTACAGCGCCGATGCCAGCGCCTCGATGTCCTCGCGCTCGATCGGGGTGATGAAGCTGTCCACCAGCTCCTGGCTGATCTGGTTGGAGACCTCGCGCTCGCGCATCCGCGCCAGGCGGAAGGCGTCCAGCGCCGGCTGGCGGTCGGATTCGCGCAGCATCGCGTGCAGGGCCCGGGCGGCGTCGTGCGCGGCCACGGCGGCTTCTTCCAGCAGGTTGTAGAACTGGTTGCCGCGGCCGAAGATGGTTTGCAGGGAGAGCATGCGTGGCCCTTGTCGATGCCCCCGGCAGGCCGCCGGAGCTTCCGGATGCGGATTATGACGGTTTGATGACGGCAATGCCCACCCGTCCGGCCACCGCCGGCGCCGCGCCCGCCCGGCCTGCACGGCCCGTTCACGCCGGCTGCTATGATTCCCTTCCGCGCTGCCGCGCCCCGATGCCGATGGCTGACGACCCAAGACCGCCGCCCCGCCTACCGCCCCGCCCCGACAGCGCTCCGGCCCGCTTCCGCCCCGACCCGACCCAGGAATTCCGACGATGCTGGAATTCCTGATCGTCCTGGTGCTGATCGTCTGCAACGCCTTCTTCGCGTTGTCGGAGATGTCGGTGGTGACCTCGCGCAAGGCGCGGCTCAAGCAGGCGGCCACCAGCCGCGGCGCACGCAAGGCGCTGGAACTGGCCGAGCACCCGGAGCGCTTCCTGTCCACGGTGCAGGTCGGCATCACCCTGATCGGCATCCTCACCGGCATGCTCGGCGGCCAGGCGATCGGCGCCTCGATCGGCGCGCGCCTGGCGGAAGGCATTCCGGCACTGTCGGACTACGCGGACACCGTCGGCGTGGTGCTTGCGGTCGGGCTGATCACCTACCTGACCATCGTGCTGGGCGAACTGCTGCCCAAGCGCCTGGCACTGCTGGCGCCGGAGCGGCTCGCGGCGACGGTGGCGCTGCCGATGCACGTGATTTCGCGGATCGCCACGCCGGCAGTCTGGCTGCTCAGCGCCAGCGTGCGCGGCGCCTTGCGGCTGCTGCGGCTCAACAACACCCAGGCCGCGCACGTCTCCGAAGAGGAAATCCGCTTGCTGGTGAGCGAGAGCCACGAGCAGGGCGTGATCGACGTCGAGGAACGCAACATGATGAACCGCGTGCTGCGGCTGGGCGACCGCAGCACCGAAAGCCTGATGACGCCGCGCACGCGCATCGCCTGGCTCGACGCCAACGAGAGCTTCGCCGAGAACCTGGCGGCGATGCGACAAACCCCGTTCTCGCGCTACCCGGTGCTGCGCGGCAACGACGCCGACGTGGTCGGGGTGCTGGAGGTCAAGTCGCTGCTCGACCGCATCGACGAAACCGAGTTCGACCTGTTCAAGTACCTGCGCGAGGCCCTGTTCGTCTCCGAGTCCACCCCGGCGCTCAAGCTGCTGGAGATCTTCCGCGAGGAACAGCAGTCACTGGCGCTGGTGGTCGACGAATACGGCGACGTCACCGGCCTGGTCACGGTGCACGACCTGCTGGAGGCGGTGATCGGCCGCACCCAGAGCGGCGAAGGCGCCGAATCCACGCCGCTGGTGACCGTGCGCGAGGACGGCTCGTGGCTGGTCGACGGCGCCCTGACCGCCGACGGCGTGCGCGAACTGCTCGGCGGCGGCGCCCTGCCGGACGAGGAGGCGCACGACTACCACACCGCCGCCGGCATGGTCATCGCCCACTTCGGTCGCATCCCCGATACCGGCGAATCCTTCCGCTGGAACGGCTGGCGGATCGAAGTCGTCGACCTCGACGGGCCGCGCATCGACAAGCTGCTGCTGCAGCGCCTGCCCGAACCGGTCGATGATGCCGAGTGACACGCCCCCGCCGCGGCACCGGGCGGGCGACGCCGAAGCAGACGGTCGCCGGCATCGCCGCCGCGGCCCCCGGGAAGCCGGCATCCGCGCCCTGCTCGCCGCGTATGCCGTCGGCGACCCGGACGACGTCCTGACCCTGCGGATCCTGCTCTCCGGCCTCGGCAAGCGCATGTTCGGCATGCTGCTGCTCATCGCCGCGCTGCCGGCCTTCATCCCGATCCCGATCGGTGGCGCGATCAGCGGCCCGCTGACGATCCTGATCGGCCTGCAGCTGCTGCTCGGCCTGCGCCGCCCATGGCTGCCGCAATGGATCGCCCGCCGCGGTCCGCGCCGGCACACGCTGCTGCGTTTCGAACGCAAGGTCGAACCCTGGCTCATCCGTCTCGAACACCTGATCAAGCCACGGCTGACGATCCTGCTCGACCAGCGCGTCGCGATCCTGCTCACCGGCGTGCTGCTGGTGGTACTTGGGGTGCTGCTGGCATTGCCGATCCCGTTCACCAACTACCTGTTCGGCGGTCTGATGCTGCTCTACGCCCTGGCCTTGCTGGAACGCGACGGCGTGCTGATGCTGGTGGCGTGGACGGCGGGGATCGCCGCGATCGCGGTATTCGGCGTGCTCAGTGGCGCGCTGGCAACCACCGCGATGCAGTGGATCGACGCATTGTTCTGAGATCGATCCGCCGGATAGTCGGTATGGTCGAGAAAGCACCCATGCAGCTGAAGCGAAATCTTCGTCAGACGATCAGCTGCGCCAGCTCCTGCACGCTCATCGGGTGCCCGAGCCAGTAGCCCTGGGCGAGATCGCAGCCGCGCTCGCGCAGCACGTCGAACTGGCCTTCCTGCTCCACGCCCTCCGCCACCACCGTGATGCCCAGCGAATGCGCCATGGCGATGATCGCGGTGGTGAGCGCCAGGTCGTCCGGATCGCGCAGCACGTCGGCGATGAAGCTGCGGTCGATCTTGACGCCGTCGATCGGCACCCGGCGCAGGTGGCTCAGGCCGGAGAATCCGGTGCCGAAGTCGTCCAGCCACACCTTCACCCCGGACTCGCGCAGCCGCGCCAGCAGGCTGCTGATGCGCAGTTCGTCGCCGATCACCGCGGTTTCGGTGAGCTCGATGTGCAGGCGCTCGGGCGCCATCGCGGTCTCACGCAGCACGTCCTCCACCTGGCGCGCCAGGTCGCCGGTACGCAGCTGCCGCGGCGACACGTTCACCGCCACGAACAGATCGGCGCCGCCAAAGTCACGCTGCCACTGCATGGCGTCCCGGCAGGCCGCGCGCAGCACCGACGGGCCGATGGTTTCGATCAAGCCGCTCTGCTCGGCCACGTCGATGAACACCGACGGCGCGACCATGCCCTGGGTCGGGTGGCGCCAGCGCAGCAGCGCCTCGGCGCCGACCAGCCGGTTGTCGGCGACGCGGAATACCGGCTGGTAGACCAGGCTCAGCTCGCCGCGCTCCCAGGCGCCGCGCAGGTCCTGCTCCATGCGCACCCGGCGCTCCACCGCCTGGTCCATCGCCCGGCTGTAGAACCGATAGCAGCCCTTGCCCGCCACCTTGGCCTGGTACATGGCGATGTCGCCGTTCTTCATCAGCATGGTGGCGCCCGAGGCGTCTTCCGGGAACAGCGTCACCCCGACCGAGACGCCCAGGAACACCTGCCGCCCCTCCACCAGGATCGGGCGCCGCAACTCGTCCACCAGCAGCCCCGCCAGGCGGCTGGACATCTCGCGGATGTCGTCCGTGCTCTCGAGCAGGATCACGAATTCGTCGCCGCCGAAGCGCGCCAGCAACGCACCATCGCCGCCGTAGCGGTCCACGATGTCGCTGATCCGGCCGCCGAACTGCACCAGCACCTCGTCGCCGACGTCGTGGCCGAGGGTGTCGTTGATGCGCTTGAAGTCGTCGACGTCCGCGAACAGCAACGCCAGCCGCCGCGCCGCGCCCTGCGACTGCAGCATCCGTGCATCCAGGATCTCGCGGAACGCGAGCCGGTTGGCGAGCCCGGTCAGGGGGTCGTTGTAGGCCATGCGGCGGATGTCGCGGTCGTGGCGGGCGATGCTCTCCCCCATGCGCCGGAAGCCGCGCATCAGCTCGCCGACCTCGTCGTTGCGCCGGCTCGCCGGCACCTCGGCGCCGTAGTTCCCGGCCTCGATCTCGCGCGCGGCATCGGCCAGCTGCCGGATCGGGCGCACCAGGGTTCGCTGCACGATCAGGCTCATCGCGATTCCGAGCGCGACCAGCGCCGCCAGCAGCCAGATCACCCATTGCAGATGGCGCTGGCTGATCTCATGCAGGGAGCGGCGCAGCGCGGCGCTCGCGTTGTCCTCGTCCGCACGCACCGCATCGAGCGAATAGCCGATGCGCACCCCGCCCAGCCGCTCCTCGCCGATGTAGATCGGCGCCGCCACATCGAGCACGCGGCCGTCGCTCTGGACCCGCACGCTCTCGGTCGAGACCGCGTCGTGGGCGAACACGTCGTCCATGGCCTGGCCATAGGTGGCGATGTCGCGCGAGCCGTCGTGGATGATGTCGCCGGCGGCCGAGTAGACCAGCACGTAGTCGATGTTCGGCTGGCGCTGGACATCGGCGATGGCGATGCCGATGGCATCGAGATCGAAGTAGTACAGCGGGTTGACCAGGCTCGTGGCGAGGCGCCGCGTCTGGCCCTCGCCGTACTCGCGCAGCCGGTCCTGCACCAGCTGGTGCAGGGAATCGCGGCTGTGCGACAGCATCTCCTCGCGCATTTCGCCCTGCCGCTGCAGGATCGATATCACCACCGCGACGGTGACCAGCATCGCCGCCAGCAGGACCGTGACCGAGCGGGCGTACAGGCCGTAGCGCATCATTCGATCTCTGCGCTCACGCGTGTCACCGCCCGGCGCAGGTAATCGAGCTCCTGCATCGCCGCGTCGTCCAGCGGCAGGAAGCGGCTGGTCCGGAAAAAGCCGAGCAGCGCCTCGGAGGCGTCGGGATCGCTGGCCGCCTGCAGCAGTACTTCGCGCAGGCGCGCCTGGATCGCCGGATCGAGATCGCCCCGCACCATTTCCAGCGCGCGCGGGTACTCCGGCGTCTCGTGCACGATCTGCAGATCGCGGCGATACACGGGCGGCATCGCGCCCGGATTGTTCCAGTCGAGGTTGCTCATCGCGCCGGCATCGACCAGGCGCTTGTGCACCCAGGTGGAGATGTTGGCCTCGGAGCGGGCGAACAGGTAACCGACCGACTCGGCCGGTGGCCGGTCCATCGGCGAGAGCAGGATCTCCAACGACAAGCCGCGCTCGAGCAGCTCCATCGCCGGCACGAAGTAGGCGCTGGTGGATGCGCGATTCTGGAAGGCGACACTGCGCCCGCCGAGCATGTCCAGCGATTCGATGCCGCTGTCGCGGCGGGCGAAAAACACCGTGCGATAACGGCTGACGCCGGTGCGTTCGGTCAGCAACAGCGGTGTCGCGCCGGCACGTTGCTGCAACAGCATCGCGCTGGCGGAGGTTTCGGTCACCCAGTCGACGCGGCCGCGCCGCAGGTAGCTCATCATCTGCTGCGGATCGCGCGCCATCAGGATGCGCCCTTCGCGGATGCCGACGCCCGCCATCCGTGGCACCACGTAGTCGAGCAGTGGCTTGAGCTGTTCGTAGTGCACGGCGGGATCGTCGGTGATCCGGCCCAGCACCAGCACCTGACGGTCGTTGCCCACGGCCGGCAACGCAACGGCAACGGTCATCGACAACCCGCACAACACGCGGCACAGCAGGCGAACGGGTGCGGTCAAGCGGGAATCACCTGGATGGCGGGCCACGCGAGACTAGCCGAAATGTCCGCCGCGCGACAGACGGCGGACAAGGACGAGAATCACTCCCGCCTGCCCGCCACCAAGCGCGCCATCCTTTGCGCATCGGCGAGCACGCCGCGCAGCAGCCGCACCTCGCGCGCATCGAGGTCGGCGCGCAGGAACAACCGGCGCAGCTTGTGCATCGCCGTCTCCGGAGTACGCCCCTTGTGGAAGTCGATCGCGTCGAGGGTGTCGGCGAGCTGGGTGAAGAAACCCTCCAGTTCGGCATGGCTCGCCGACGGCTGGTCGCGCGCCGGCACTGGGCCCGGCAAGGCCTCCAGCAGCGCCAGGCGCACCTCGTAGGCGAGCACCTGCACCGCCGCCGCCAGGTTGAGCGAGCTGTAGTCGGGGTTGGCGGGGATGTAGACCGCGGCGTGGCACAGCTGCAGCTCTTCGTTCTCCAGGCCGGTGCGCTCGCGGCCGAACACCAGCGCGACTTCGCTCCCGGCGCCAGCGCCAACGGTGCGCGCCGCCGCCTGGCGCGGGCTCAGCTGCTCCAGCGCGATGCGGCGGTCGCGGGCGGTGCATCCCAGCACCAGCCGACAGTCGGCGACCGCTGCGGCCAGGTCATCGAAACGTTCCGCCTGCGCGAGCAGGTCAGCGGCACCGGCGGCCATCGCCTCGGCGTCCGCGTGCGGGAATCTCTGCGGCGCCACCAGCGTCAGCCGCGACAGCCCCATCGTCTTCATCGCGCGCGCCGCCGCGCCGATGTTGCCCGGATGCTGGGTCCCGACCAGGACGATGCGGATGCGTTCGGCGGTGCGTGCGGCGGAATCCATGGTGCGGATGGTAAACTGCGCGCCCGGTCTTTGCGCCGGACCGTTCTTTGTCCCCGTCGATCCTTCCTGCGCCCGGAGCCCGTCCGCGATGCTACAACCAGCCGTCAATGTCATGGTCAAGGCGGCCCGCGCCGGCGGCAACGTGCTGCTCCGGCACATGCACCGGCTCGACGCGCTCAACGTGGTCGAGAAGGACCGGATGGACTACGCCAGCGAGGTCGACGGCCTGGCCGAGGCGGAGGTGATCAAGGAGCTGCGCCGCGCCAACCCCGATTACGCCGTCCTCGGCGAGGAAGGCGGCGCGCAGAAGGGCAACCGCGGCGCCAGTCGCTACACCTGGGTCATCGATCCGCTCGACGGCACCAGCAACTACCTGCGCGGCTTTCCGCACTGGTGCGTCTCGATCGCGCTGGTGGAGAACGGCGAGCCGCTGCACGGGGTGATCTTCGATCCGCTGCGCAACGAGCTGTTCACCGCCACCCGCGGTGGCGGCGCGCAGCTCAACGAGCGCCGCATCCGCGTCGGCGAGCGCAAGGAACTGCACGGCGCCATGATCGCCACCGGCTTCGCGCCGCGCGAGCGCGAACGTGCCGGCGCGCAACTCGAATGCATCCGCGAGCTGCTGCGCGAGGCCGAGGACGTGCGCCGCGCCGGCTCGGCCGCGCTCGACCTGGCCTACACCGCCTGCGGACGCGTCGACGCCTACTTCGAGGCCGGGGTCAAACCCTGGGACATCGCCGCCGGCGTGCTGCTGGTGCGCGAGGCCGGCGGCCGCGTCAGCGACTTCCGCGGCGCCGCGCTCGGCCCGATGGACGCCCGCGGCACCGCCGACCGGCAGGTGATCGCCGGCAACGTGCGCATCACCGAGCCGTTGCAGAAGGCCATCGCCGCGTCGGGCTACGCGCGGGCGTTTGGTTGATTGGTGATTCGTGATTCGTGATCGGTAAAAGCAGAAGGGCCGCGCAGTGCGCGGCCCTTCCTTTTCTGGGGTTCCGAAGGTTTCGGACTCCGCTCTTGCCAATCACGAATCACGAATCACCAATCACGGCCTCCGAGCCAGCGCCGCCTCGTCCTTGGCCTTCGGCAACAGGTCCTGCTTGGTGACCCTGAGGAAGCCGACCGTCAACAGCGGGCAGGCGATCAGGATCGACGACAGGGTGCCGACCACCACGCCGATCATCTGCGTCAGCGCCAGGCCTTCCAGCGAGCCGCCGCCGTACAGGTACAGCGCCAGCACCGACAGGAAGAACACCGCCGAGGTGATGATGGTGCGCGACAGGGTCTGGTTGATCGAGCGGTTGAAGATCTCATGGGGATCGGCCCGCATGGCGCGGAAATTCTCGCGCACGCGGTCGAACACCACGATCGTATCGTTGATCGAGAAGCCCATCACCGCCAGCAGGCCGGCGAGCACGGTCAGGTCGAACTCGCGCCCGCTGAGCGCGAAGTACCCCGCCACCACGCCGACGTCAAACAGCGTCGTCAACGACGCCACCACCGCGAACTTCCATTCGAAGCGGAAGCCGATGTAGATCAGGAATCCGACCAGCACGAACAGCACCGCCTCGGTCGCCTTCTCCGCCAGCTCGGCGCTGACTTGCGAGCCGATCGACTCGCGGTCGAGGATATGGGCGGGGTTCTCCGGCGTCGTGACCGCCTCCTGCACGTCGCGGGCGAGCTGCTCGCTATCGTCGACGGTGTCCTGCCCTTCCTCCGCGCGCATCCGCACCAGCAGGTCGGTGCCGCTGCCGAAGGTCTGCACCTGGGCGTTCTCGTGCCCGATCTCGGCCATCCGCGCACGCACCGCGTCGACGTCCGCCGGCTGCTCGAAGCGCAGCGTGAGCGCGGTGCCGCCGGTGAAGTCCAGGGCGAAATTGAAACCCTTGACGGCCACCGCGCCGGCGGCGGTGGCAAACACCAGCAGCCCGAGCACCAGCGTCACCCAGCGGATACGCATGAAATCGAAATTGGTGTCGCTGGGAATCAGCGTCAGCGGGAAAATTTTCATAGGGTGTGTCCTCCCGTCAGACGGCCAGCGACTTGAGCTTCTTGCGGCGCGCGTAGATCAGCGTGGCGATGCCGCGGGTCACGGTGAGCGCGGTGAACATCGACGCCAGGATGCCGACCACCAGGGTCATCGCGAAGCCGCGCAGCGGACCGGTGCCGAACGCGTACAGCGCCACGCCCGCCAGCACACCGGTGATGTTGGCGTCGACGATCGAACTCGCGGCCTTGTCGTAGCCGGTCGCGATCGCCGCCTTCGGCGGCATGCCGTTGCGCAGTTCCTCGCGTATGCGTTCGTTGATCAGCACGTTGGCGTCGACCGACAAGCCGATCGACAGCGCCAGGCCGGCGAAACCAGGCAGGGTCATGGTGGCGCCGAAGATCGACAACACCGCGGCGACGATCAGCAGGTTCAGCAGCAGCGCCGCGCAGGTGATCAGGCCAAACATGCGGTAGTAGGCCATGAAGAACACCAGGGTGAACAGGAACGCGAACAGCACCGCGGTCACGCCGCGCTCCACGTTCTCCTGGCCCAGGCTGGGCCCGACGATGCCCTCGCCGATGAAGTCCATCGGCGCCGCCAGCGAGCCGGAACGCAGCTGCCGGGCGAGATCGTCCGCCTCCTGCTTCTCCAGGCCGGTGGTCTGGAACTGGCGGCCGAACACGCCGTTGATGTTGGCGACGGAGATGATCTCCTCACTCACGCGGAAGCTGCGCACCTCCTCGCCGTCGACCGTCCGCACCTGCGGGATCCGCTCGATGTAGACCACCGCCATCGGCTTGCCGACACTGGCGCTGGTGAAGTCGAACATGCGCTTGCCGGCAGCGGCGTTGAGGGTGACGCTGACCGCCGGCAGGCCGTCCTGGTCGTAAGTCGACTGCGCGGTCACCATCTCCTCGCCGGAGGCGATCACGCGGCGGCTGAGGATGTACGGGATCGGCTTGCCGTCGGGGCCGGTACGGCGATGGTGGTAGATCTTGCCGCCCGCCGGCACCACGCCGCTTTCCTGCGCAGCGTAGGCATCGCCCTCGATCACCGCGCGGTATTCCAGCGTCGCGGTGGCGCCGATCATGCGCTTGGCCTCGGCGGTGTCCTGCACGCCCGGCAGCTGCACGACCACGCGGTCGTCGCCCTGGCGCTGGATCACCGGCTCGGAGACGCCGATCTCGTCGATGCGGTTGCGCAAGGTGGTGATGTTCTGCTCGATGGCGTCGGCCGAGATCTGGTCGACCTCGGCCTGCGGCAGGCGGATGACGATCCGGTTGTCAGCGAGATCGCGGTTGAGCATCGGCTGCGCCGCCGCCAGCAGCGACAGCGCGCGCTCGGCGTCGGCGTCCGGCGCCAGCACCGCGAGGATGCTGCCGTCGCCGCGGCGCTCGACCGACTGGTAGCGGATGCGGTTCTCGCGCAGCGTGGCGCGCGCCTCCTCGGCGTAGGCTTCGACGCGCTTGTCCAGCGCCGCCTGCTGATCCACCTGCAGCAGGAAATGCACGCCGCCTTGCAGGTCCAGGCCCAGCAGCATCGGCTTGGCGCCGAACGAGCCCAACCAGTCCGGTACCGTCGAGGCGAGGTTGAGCGCGACGACGTAGTTCTCCCCCAGTTCCGAGCGCAGGGCATCAGAGGCGCGGGTCTGCGCCTCCAGGTCGGACAGCCGCACCAGCAGGGTGTCGCCGTCGACGTCGATCGCCTTGGGCGCAACATCCGCCTGCTGCAGCACGTCGTCGACGGTTTGCCGCATTGCGGCGTCGACGACGGCGCCGCGCTGCGCCGTGATCTGCACCGAGGGGTCCTGCGGATAGATGTTGGGCAGCGCGAACAGCGCGCTGACCAACACCACGGCCAGGATGAGAACGTACTTCCAGCGGGGAAACTCGAGCATTGCGAAGCCCTGCGCGCGGGGTCGACCGACCGGCGCCTAGAGAGAAAGAGCGGAAGAGGCGATCAGGCCGACTTGAGCGTGCCCTTGGGTAGCACGGTGCCGACGGCGCCCTTCTGCACGCGGATCTCGACACGGTCGGCGATTTCCACGGTGACGAAGCTGTCGCCGATCGCGCGCACGGTGCCGGCGATGCCGCCGCCGGCGATGACCTCGTCGCCGACCGACAGTTTTTCCAGCATCGCCTTGTGCTCCTTGGCGCGCTTCATCTGCGGACGGATCAGCAGGAAGTACATGATCGCGATCAGGATCAGCGGGAACATCAGGGTGGAGAGCAGGCTCGGGCCGCCCGCGGCGCCTGCGGCGGCGTGGGCGGGAGCAATCAGGAAGTCCAGCAGATTCATCGGTGGGTCCGTCAATGGAAAAAACAGCGGGCAATTATGGCACGCGGCCGCCGCGCCATGCAGACATCTCCGTGTGCGGTGAGATCAGGCCATCGCCACGGGCGGTGCCGATGACGAGCCGCACCAGGCAGACCTCGACGCCGCGGCGAGACAGGGCCGGCGCTAGGCAGGCCAGTCACACGCCAGGCCGCTATCGCCCCGACGCGCCAATGGAGCCCGGCTCGCGCCGGGATGACGGTGCGGGCGGCTCGCCGATTGCCGGCGACCCGTGGGCCGCCCGGCACAACGCTACCGGCCGCCGCCTCGCGCCGCGTAGAAGGACTCGCGGAAGGCCGCGAAGGTTCCCGCCGCGATCGCCGCGCGCAGGTCGGCCATCAACCGCTGGTAGTGCCGGAGGTTGTGCAGGGTGCCCAGGATCGGGCCGAGCATCTCGTTGCAGCGGTCCAGGTGGCGCAGGTAGGCGCGGCTGAAGCCGCCGCTGCAGGCCGGGCAATCGCAGGCCTCGTCGATCGGGCGCAGGTCGTTCTCGTATTTCGCGTTGCGGATGCGCACCGTGCCGGTCGAGGTGAAGAAGTGCCCGTTGCGCGCGTTGCGGGTCGGCATCACGCAGTCGAACATGTCGACCCCGCGCGCCACCGACTCCACCAGGTCCTCGGGCCGGCCGACGCCCATCAGGTAGCGCGGCCGGTCCTCGGGCAGCTGCGGGCAGGTGTGCTCGAGCATGGCGTTGCGCTCCGCCTCCGGCTCGCCCACGGCGAGGCCGCCGATGGCGTAGCCGTCGAAACCGATCGCCCGCAGCTGTGCCGCCGAGCGCGTGCGCAGGTCATGGTGCACGCCGCCCTGGACGATGCCGAACAGCGCCGCGTCGTTGCCCTCGTGCGCGCGTTTCGAGCGCTCGGCCCAGCGCAGGCTGAGCTCCATCGACGTGCGCGCGACCGCTTCCTCGGCCGGATAGGGCGTGCACTCGTCGAAGATCATCACGATGTCCGCATCGAGCGTCTTCTGGATGCGCATGCTCTCTTCCGGCCCCAGGAACACCGTGCTGCCGTCGGTCGGCGCCTGGAAAGTGACGCCGGCCTCGGTGATCTTGCGCCGGTGCGCCAGCGAGAACACCTGGAAACCGCCGGAATCGGTCAGGATCGGACCGTCCCAGCGCCCGAACCCGTGCAGCCCACCGTGCGCCTCGATCACCTCCAGCCCCGGCCGCAGGTACAGGTGGAAGGTGTTGCCGAGGATGATCTCGGCGCCGGTCGCGCGCACCTGCGCGGGCAGCATGCCCTTGACCGTGCCGTAGGTGCCGACCGGCATGAACGCCGGCGTCTCCACCGTGCCGCGGGGGAATGTCAGGCGGCCGCGGCGCGCGGCGCCGTCGCTGGCGAGCAGCTGGAATTGCAGTCGGGACATGGGGACGTGTCTGGAACGGCCGGCCATTGTCGCGGATCGCGCGCGCAATGGCAGCGCTTCGGGACCGGCATTTTCGTAGGAGCGCGCCATGCGCGCGATGCCGCGGGTGCCGGCAGGATCCGGTGGATGCGGCGATTCCGGACCGGCAGACGCGCCGGCCACCAAGATCCGCGGGCGGCGATGCGCCCGCGGCATCGCGCGCATGGCGCGCTCCTACGGCGGCGTCAGCGCGGGAATGTCACCAGTCGATGTTCGACCAGCCGCAGCGCCAGCACCTCCCCGGGCTGCCGCGGCGCCCCTTCCGGCAGGTCGATCTCGACCAGTTCACCCGTGGCCAATCGCACGCTGCCGACGTAGCCCGGCCCGCGGAAACCGACCTCGACCAGCGTCGCCCGGATCGGGCCCTCCGGATCGTGGTGCAGGCATTCCGGCCGCAGCAGCGCTTCCACGTCATCCGCCAGGCCAAGCGCGGCGCCCGGCACCAGCGTGCCGCGGCCGATGAAATCGGCGATGAAACGATCCGCCGGGCGCCGGTAGAGCGCCTCGGCATCGTCCCACTGCACGATGCGGCCCCGCTCCATCACGCCGATGCGATCGGCAATGGCGAACGCCTCGGCCTGGTCGTGGGTCACCAGCAGCACGGTGGTGCCGGTGGCCTTGAGCAGCGCGCGCAACTCGCCGGCTAGGCGCTGGCGGGTGTCGATGTCGAGGTTGGAGAACGGCTCGTCGAGCAGCAGCAGGGCCGGTTCCGGCGCCAGCGCACGCGCCAGCGCGACTCGCTGCTGCTGGCCGCCGGAAAGTTCGTGCGGATAGACCTCGGCGCAGTCCCGCAGCCCGACCAGGGCCAGCATCGCCTCCACCCGGGCCCGGCGCGCGGAACGCGGCATGCGGAGCAGGCCAAAGCCGACGTTCGCGGCGACGTCCAGGTGCGGGAACAACGCGTAGTCCTGGAACATCATCCCGACCCGGCGATGCTCCGGCGGCAGTGCCGTCGTCGCCGTAGCGATCGCCTCGCCCAGCAGTGCGATACGGCCCGCGCGCAGCGGCTCGAAGCCCGCGATCGCGCGCAGCACGGTGGTCTTGCCGCAGCCGGACGCACCCAGCAGGCAGCCGATCTCGCCGGCACGCAATGCCAGCGAGAGATCGTTGACGACCACGTGCAGCCCTCCGCTGGCCGGATAGCCGACGCGGATCCGCTCGAGCTGCAGCAAAGGGTCGATCCTCATCGGTGCGTTCATGGCAAACGTTCCTGCAGGTCGGGGCCCTGCCCGTAGCGCAGGCCGGCGCGCGCCAGCAGGATCACCGGCAGCAGCCCCACCAGCACGATCAGCAGCGCCGCCACCGCGCCCTCCTCGTAGGTGCCGCGCGCGGCCTCGCCGTAGAGCCAGGTCGCCAGGGTCTCGAAATTCAGCGGCCGCAGCAGCAGCGTCGCCGGCAGCTCCTTCATGGTATCGACGAATACCAGCAACGCGGCCGCGGCCACTGCCGGGCGCAGCAGCGGCAGGTGCACCCGCCACAGCGTGGCGGCGGCGCCGTGGCCGAGCCCCGCGGCCGCCTGCTCGAGCGAGACCGGGATCCGCGTCAGCCCGGCCTCGATCCCGCCGGCGGAGATCGCCAGGAAGCGCAGCAGATAGGCGAGCACCAGCGCCGTCGTGGATCCCATCAGCAGCATCCGCGGCGCACCGCCGAACGCCTGCAGCAGGCCGTTGCCGACGTCGTCGAACCAGGCCAGCGGCGTCAGCAGGCCGATCGCCAGGACCGTGCCGGGAATCGCGTAGCCGAGGCTGGCGATGCGCAGGCTCGCCGCGGCCATGCGCGGACGCCGCCGCGCCTGCGCCAGCCGCAGGGCCCAGGCCACGACCAGGCCCGCGATCAGGGTGACCGCGGTCGCGAGCAGCGCCACGTACACGGTGTTCCAGGCGCTTTCGACGAGCTGGCGTGATACGCCGCCGTAGCGCAGGCGTTCCAGCGTCTTCCACAGCAAATAGGCCGCCGGCACCAGGAAACCGACCAGCACCGGCAGCAGTCCCAGCAACAGCGCGACCGCGGCACCGACGCCGCGCAACCGCAGCGGCTGCGGCGGCCGCGGCCGCTGGGTGGCGGCGTAGCGTTGGCGACGACGGCCGTAGCGCTCCAGCGCGATCACCGCCACCACGATCGCCAGCATCGCCAGCGCGATCTGCGCCGCGCCGGGCAGGTCGCTGCGGGTGACCCAAGTGGTGTAGATCGACACCGTCAGCGTGCGCACGCCGAGGAACTCGGAGGCGCCGATGTCGTTGAGCGTCTCCAGCAGCGCCAGCGCCGCGCCGATCGCGATCGCCGGCCGCGCCAGCGGCAGCGCGACCCGCAGGAACAGCGCCGCGCGGCCGGCGCCGAGCGAGCGCGCCGCCTCCAGCAGGCTGCCCGCCTGGGTCATGAACATCGCGCGCGTGGTGAGATACACGTAGGGATAGAGCACGAAGCCCAGCAGCAGTACGGCGCCCGCCAGCGAGCGGATGTCCGGCAGCCGGAAATCGCGCGGACCGTCGTAGCCCAGCAGCGCGCGCACCGCGCCCTGCACCGGCCCCAGCGGATGCAGCAGGTCGAGGTAGGCGAAGGCGACGATGTAGGTCGGCACCGCCAGCGGCAGCAGCAGCGCCCAGGCCAGGACGCGCGACCCCGGAAACGCATACGCGGTGACCAGCCAGGCGCTGCCGGTGCCGATCGCCGTCACCAGCACGCCGACGCCCGTCAGCAGCAGCAGCGTGTTCACCGAGGCCCGCGGCAGCACGTGCACGGCGATGTGCGACCACAGGCCGTCGCTGCCCTGCGCCGCCGTCCAGGCCAGCGCCAGCAGCGGCAGCAGCACCATGGCGGCGATCGCCGCCGCCGCGAACTGCCACGGGTCGGCCCGGTTTGGCGTCACCGGCGCTGCCGTCGCGCCACGCCCGGGCCCGGAGTGCCGGTCTCAGTCGTCAAAGCCGACCTTGTCGGCCAGCTCGCTGGCCTGCCTGCGGTATCGGGCGACTTCGGTCAGCGGCAACGGATCGATCTTCATCTCGCCGAAGCCGGCGACCACCGGGTCGAGCTCCACCCCCGCCTTCACCGGATATTCGTAGTTCGCCTTCGCGTACAGGCTCTGCGCCTCGTCCGAGACCAGGTATTCCATCAGCTTCACCGCGTTGTCGCGGTTGGGCGCGTGGCGGGCCACGGCCGCGCCGCTGATGTTGACGTGGGTGCCGCCGTCCTCGGCGCCGGCGAACACCGGCCGGATCACCTGGATCGCATCGCCCCACTGGCGCTGCTCCGAGCCTTCCTCGGCGTTCTTCATCCGGCCGACGTAGTAGGCGTTGGCGATGCCGATGTCGCAGATGCCGGCGAGGATGTCGCGGGCGACATCGCGGTCGCCGCCGGCGGCCTTGCGTGCCAGGTTGGCCTTGACCCCGCGCAGCCAGCGTTCGGTGGCCTCGACGCCGTTGTGCGCGATCATCGCCGCGAACAGGCTGGTGTTGTACGGGTGCTGGCCGGAGCGGATGCACACCCGGCCCTTCCACTGCGGATCGGCCAGGTCCTCGTAGGCGAAGCCGTCGAGCGCGAGGTCCTTGTCGGCGTACAGCACGCGATCGCGCAGCGACAGCGTGAACCACTGGCCGTCGCCGCCGCGCAGGTGCGCCGGGATCGCCGCCTCCAGCGTCGGCGACTGCACCGGCTGCGTATGGCCGGCCTCGACCACGTCGAGCAGGTTGCCGGTATCGACTGTCATCAGCACGTCGGCGGGCGAACGCGCGCCCTCGGCGCCGAGGCGCTCGAGCAGCCCGTCCTTCAGGAACACGGTGTTGACCTCGACGCCGGTGTCGTCGCTGAAGGCGTCCAGTAGCGGCTGGATCAGGCCCGGTTCGCGCGTGGTGTAGAGATTGACCTCGCCGCCGGCGACAGGGGCCGCGGGCGTCTCCGCGGCCGGGTCGGCAGTCGGCGGCGCCTGCTGGCTGCACGCGGCCAGCAACAGGCCGGCGCAGGCGGCGGCGAACAGGGGCATGGCAGGTCGCGGATGGATGACGGAACGATCGGAACGCATGGGGAGCATCTCCTGGAAGTGGATTCGGTTCGACCGGCCCTGGCGGCGCATTGCGCGGTTGGCTGGAGCGGAGATGAGAATTCTAATCATTTACGGCTCGGCCACCCAAGAAGCCCGCACGACTGGACGGTGTGCACATGGTCGGTCGCTGGCGTCGGGCGTATGGCGCGCTCCACGGAAGCGCCGCGGCGCCCACCGCATTCGTAGGAGCGCGCCATGCGCGCGATGCCGCGGGTGCCGGCCGGATCCGGTGGATGCCGCGACTCCGGATCGGCAAGCGCGCCGGTCACCAGAATTCGCGGGCGCCGAAATGCCCGCGGCATCGCGCGCATGGCGCGCTCCTACGGAGGGGCGGCGCGGTCCGACGCGGCGGGAAACAGCAGCATCGCGTCGCCGTAGGAGAAGAACCGGTAGCGCTCGCGCACCGCATGCCGGTACGCGGCGAAGATCCGTTCCTGGCCGGCGAAGGCCGACACCAGCATCAGCAACGTCGATTCTGGCAGGTGGAAGTTGGTCAGCAGCGCATCGACGCTGCGGATGCGGTAGCCGGGGAAGATGAAGATCCGGGTCTCGCCGGCAAACGGCTGCAGTTCCCCCTCGTGCAGGGCACTCTCGAGCGCACGCACCACGGTGGTCCCGACCGCGATCACGCGGCCGCCGGCCTCGCGCGTGCGGCGGATCTGCGCGATGAGCCCGGCGCCGACGTTGAGCCATTCGCTGTGCATCCGGTGCTGGTGCACGTCTTCCACGCGCACCGGCTGGAAGGTGCCGGCGCCGACGTGCAGGGTGATGTGCCCGAACTGCACGCCGCGCGCGCGTAGTGCATCGAGCAACGCGTCGTCGAAGTGCAGGCCCGCCGTGGGCGCCGCCACGGCCCCGATCCGGCGCGCGAACACGGTCTGGTAGCGCTCGTCGTCATCGTGCCCGGGGGCGCGCCGGATGTACGGCGGCAACGGCATGCGCCCGGCCTGCAGCAGCCAGGATTCCAGCGCGTCCGGCACCTCGAAGCGCAGGTGGTAGAAGCCGGCGTCGTCGCGCGACAGCACCTCGGCGTTGCCGCCGCCGTCGAGCGCGATCCGCCCACCCGGCTTCGGCGCCTTGCTGGCGCCGATTTGCGCCCGCGCCTCGTTGTCGGGCAGCAGCCGCTCGATCAGGATCTCGACCCGGCCGCCGCTGTCCTTCTGCCCGAACAGCCGCGCCGGGATCACCCGGGTGTCGTTGAACACCAACAGGTCGCCCGGCTGCAGCAGCGCCGGCAGATCGCGGACGCGGCGGTCGTCGAACGCGCCCTCCCCCGGCGGCACCACCAGCAGCCGGCTGGCCGAACGCTCGGGCAGCGGCGCCTGGGCGATCAGCTCCGGCGGCAGGTCGTAGTGGAAATCCGATTTCTTCAAGACGGCGAGTCGTGCGGGGCGCGGGCATTGTAAGGCGCGGGTGCTTGCTGCCCGTCAGCCTTTCCTTCACGGCTCGAACAAGCGGGCAGGCTCGCCAGCTTCGGAGCCAGCGACGCCCGGGCCGGGAGATGTGTACCCCCGTCGCAACTCGCACCCCGCGTGGTCGGTCGAAGCAGCTCTTCCTCGGACCAATTCTAAGGCGGCTAGTCACTGGCGCTGTGGCGGCGGTGGTGCCTCATCGCGACGGGTGGCGCTGCCTGGCGCGGCTTCGGAGGCAGCGGCGTCCGGTCCGGGTAATGCTCCCCGGCTCGGTCGGGGCCATCCATGGCCCGACCGAGCCGCCGCAGACCGTCCCTGGTCTGCTGTCCGCATCACCCGCCCCAGACGCCGCGTCGGAAATTCGCTTTCGCGATGCTCGGCCTCTCCTTCCTCCGAAGCCAACTGACGTCCCAGCGGGAGCTGTGCCGGGGGTGTTGCGGAGAGCTGCACAGGGATGTGCAGCGGCCCTGAGTACGGCCATGGATGGCCGGACCGAAGGGCGGAGCAATACCCCCGGCGCGGCTCCCGCCCCGCAAAGTCAACCGAAGCCGCTCTTCGCTATACGGCACGAATCGAGCGAATCAGCGCTGAAACTTGGTCGACAGCACCAGCGAGGACGTCGTGCGCTCCACGCCCTCGAGGGCACCGATGCGGTCGGTCAGTTCATCCATCTCGCCGATGGTCGGCACCGCGGCGGCCGCCACCAGGTCCCACGGTCCGCTCACCGACTGCACGCTGCGCACCCCGGCCATGCCGCGCAGCGCCTCCACCACCGCCGGCATCTGTTTGGGAAACACCGTCACCATGATCAGCGCGCGGATGCGCTCGCGCTCGTAGTCCTCATTGAGCCGTACCGTGTAGCCGGCGATCACGCCCTGCCGCTCCAGCCGCTCCAGCCGGCTCTGCACCGTGGTCCGCGACAGCTGCAGGCGGCGGGCGAGTTCGGCGGTGGACGCGCGGGCGTTCTCGCGCAGCAGCGACAGCAGGGCCTCGTCGGCGTCGGTGAGCTTCATTGCGGTCCCGGGTTCGTCGATCTGACGATTTCTACATGAATTTCGAGCAAATCGCACCTGTTAATCGACGAAATCATTGCGATAATAGGGTGATGCCTGCCGCAAGCGCGGCGCCCGGCCCCATCCAGCCCCCGGAGGACCACATGTCCGTAATCGATACCCTCGCCCCGCTCCGCGCCCGCAAGGGCGAACGCCGCACCACCGGCCTGGATGACGCCACCATCGTCGACTTCGCCGCCGGGCACCCCGAGCTCGTCGCCGCGATCGATGCCGCCGCCGCGGAGTTCGCGCGCGTCGAGGGCGACTTCGCCGAGCTGCTCGACCTCGACGAGGATGCCCAGGTCGTGGCCGTACAGGGTGATTTCGTCAACTTCTATCCACAGGACGGGGTGAATCCCTACGTCGCCCTGGCCGCGCGCGGGCCGTGGATCGTGACGCTCAAGGGCGCGGTGCTCTACGACACCGGCGGCTACGGCATGCTCGGCTTCGGCCATGCGCCGCAGGCGGTGCTGGAAACGATGGCCAAGCCGCAGGCGATGGCCAACATCATGACCCCCAGCCTGTCGCAGCTGCGCCTGGCCCGCGCGCTGCGCGCAGAGATCGGCCACACGCGTCAGGCAACGGCAGATGGCGGCTGCCCGTTCGCCGCCTTCATGTGCCTCAACTCCGGCTCGGAATCGGTGGGCCTGGCCGCGCGCATCGCCGACACCCATGCCCGGGCGATGACCGACGACGGCGGGCGCCATGCCGGCCGGATCATCAAGCGCCTGGTGGTCAAGGGCAGCTTCCACGGCCGCACCGACCGTCCCGCGCTGTACTCCGATTCCACCCGCAAGACCTACATGCAGTATCTGGCCAGCTATCGCGGCGAGGACAGCGTGATCGCGATCGAGCCCTATGACATCGACGCGCTGAAACAGGCCTTCGCCGATGCCGACGCCAACGGCTGGTTCATCGAAGCCATGTTCCTCGAGCCGGTGATGGGCGAAGGCGACCCCGGCCGCCGCGTGCCGGTGGCGTTCTACGCCGCCGCGCGCGAGCTCACCCGCGCACACGGCGCGCTGCTGCTGGTCGACTCCATCCAGGCCGGCCTGCGCGCGACCGGCACGCTGTCGATCGTCGACTACCCAGGCTTCGAGGCGCAGGACGCCCCAGACCTGGAGACCTATTCCAAGGCACTCAACGCCGGCCAGTACCCGCTGTCGGTGCTGGCGCTCAGCGAGGGCGCCGCCGCCATCTACCGGCGCGGCACCTACGGCAACACCATGACCGCCAATCCGCGCGCGGCCGACGTGGCCTGCGCGGTGCTGGGTGCGATCACCCCGGCGCTGCGGGCCAATATCCGCGAACGCGGTCGCCAGGCACTGGAAAAGCTGGAAGCGCTGAAGACGGAGCTGGGCGGGCTGATCACCAAGGTCCAGGGTACCGGCCTGCTGTTCTCCTGCGAACTGGCCAAGGACTTCAAGGGCTACGGCGCCGGCTCCAGCGAGGAATGGCTGCGCGAGCACGGCCTGGGCGTGATCCACGGCGGCGAGAACTCGCTGCGCTTCACCCCGCGCTTCGACATGGGCGAGGACGAGCTGGACCTGCTGGTGACCATGGTGCGCCGGGTGCTGCTCGAGGGCCCGCGCCAGCGGCAGGCCGAAGCCGCCTGAGGATCGCCTGGTTCGCCGCCGCCGTAGGAGCGGGCCACGCCCGCGATGCCGCGGGTGTCGGATGTACGGACGCAACCTGATTGCGCCGGGTCCGCAAGTGCGGGGCATCGCGCGCATGGCGCGCTCCTACGGAAAGCCGCATTGCCCGCCACCACCGTAGGAGCGGGCCATGCCCGCGATGCCGCGCGGGAGTCGGATGTACGGACGCAACTCGGTTGCGCCGGGTCCGCAAGCGCGGGGGCATCGCGCGCATGGCGCGCTCCTACGGAAAGCGTTGTGTCGCCCGCCGCCGTCGGTGGGGTGGGCTCATTCCCAGCAGCGGTCCTCGCGGCCCTTGGGCGATGTCGTGCGCGGGCAGTCGCGTTGGCCGATCCGTCCCTCGACGTGCTCCTCGATGCGTCGCGCGCCATCGGCATCGCGATGCAGCGAGAAGGCGTCGTACAGGCGCCCGGTGGCGGTGCGCGCCTCGTAGCGGAGCGCGTCGCCGTCGATACGCAATACCTGGAACAGCTGCGTGTCCTCGGCCGTCGGAGACATGTCGCGGCGTGCCGCTTGCGACAACCGGTATTGCTTGGCGCCAGCCACCGACACCACGTACTGCGGCGTCGCCTGCCCCGCGACCGGCCCGCCGCGGCGCCCGTAGACATGGTCATGGCCCTGCAATACCAGGTCGACGCGATGGCGTTCGAGCACCGGCAGCAGGTGCTCGCGCAGCAGCGCGTTGTCGCGATCCTGGCGCGGCGAGAACATCGGCTGGTGGATCAGCGCGATGGTCCAGCGCGAGGCGGCGCCGTCCAGCACGTCCTCCAGCCAAGCGGCCTGCGCCTGCGCGGTGCCCATGTCGAGCGCCGAGGTGCCGTCCAGCACCACCACGCGCACGCCCTGGATGTCGAACCAGTAGCTGGTCGCCTCCGCACCGCGCGCGCCGTTGCCCGGCAGCGCGAACGTCGACGGCCAGTGCGCGCCGAGCACGCGCCGCTCCTGCGGCGTGTCCTCGAACTCCTCGAAATGCTCGTGGTTGCCGGCCGCCGGCGCCACCATCAGCAGCGACGGCAGCGGACCGGCGGCGTCGAACCACTCGCCCCACTCGTTGTCGTCCTCGCCGTCGCCGCCGCTGACCAGGTCGCCGGCGTACAGCGCCAGTCGCGCGTCGGGCGCATGCCGCAGCGCCTCCAGCGTGACCCGGGTGGTCAGGCTGGCGTTCTTGTTCTGGGTGTCGCCGAAGTACAGCAGCGTCAACGGTGCATCGGCGGCCGCGGCGGTGCGCAGCTGCCGCCACGGGCTCCAGGTGCGATCGCCCTGCACGCGCCACGCGTACAACGTGTCCGGCTGCAGGTCTCCGACCTCGGCGCGATGATGATGCGCCGGGCCGTTCTCGGTCGTGAGCGCCTGCGTCGTTGCGCGGATGCGCTGCGGCACGCCCATATCCGGCGAGTCACCGGCCTCGACGATCTCCAGCCACGGCGTCTCGACCATGGCGCCGGTGCGCCACGCCACCGCGAAGCCGGTGGCCGCGTCCTGTGCCGGCGAGGCGACGATGCGGTCGGGAAAGCCGCTCGGCGCATAACGGATCACGCCGGCAGGGACCAGCGTATTCGGCTCCGCTACGCGTCGCGGCGCGGCCTCGCCGGCAATCGCCGACATCGCCAGCAGCATCGCCGCGATCGTGCCCGCGACACCCGCCACTCCACGGCGTACCAGCGGCGCCGTTGCGACCGCCGTGCCGGTCACGGTGCCTCGCAATCGGGCAGCGACAGCGCCGTGGCGATCTCGCGCCAGTCGAACGCGGCCACCGCCTGGTCGTCGTCGATGGCGTAGAACACCCCCTGCGGGAAGCGGGCGTCGCTGCTCTGGTCGAGCCAGACCCCGTCGGTATTGGCGGTGCGCTCGCCGGCGAACGCGCCGATGTGGTCGAGCGACACGCGGTCGAACAGATGGAACACGGTGCGGTCCTTGAACTGGTCGCTGACGATCCAGTAGCCCGCACCGCCCGCGCACCGCATCAAGGCCATGCCCTCGGCCTGGGCGCGGAACACATCGGCACCGACATCGCGACCACGGTAGCGTCCGTCGAGTCCGTACTCGCGCAGGCGCGTGCCGGTGGCGACGTCCTCCTCCGCCAGCAGCAGCCGGTCGTGCTCCGGGTCGCCGAACAGCGACTCGGCGATCCGGATCGCGCCGGCCTCGTCGGTGGCCCCGAAGGTACCCAGCAGCCGCGCCGCCCAGTCCCTACCCTCGCCGGTCACCCGGTAGCGCTTGAAGCGTCGGTCGAGCTCGGCCAGCGGCGGCGGCACGTCGTCGTCCTGCGGCGACATGTAGTTGTCGCTGACCAGCACCTCGTAGCCGTCGTCGAGCGGGTGCACCCAGAGCCCGTACGGCTGCAGCAGGTCCGGCTCGCCGAAGGTCGCCAGCGGCGTGAAGTCCGGCAGCCGCAGCAGCTGCACGCGGCGGTTGTCGCGCTCCACCACCCACAGAAGATCGTCGGTGACGGCGATGCCGTTGGGCCGGTTGAACTGCCCGGGCCGCGCGCCCGGGCCGCCCACGGTCCGCAGCAGGCGGCCGTCGTCGCCGGCGTAGACCAGCAGGCGATGGGTGTCCTTGGCGGTGGCGATCACCCAGCGGCTACCGTCGGCTGCGCGCCAAGCCGCCGGCGAGTCGACGTTTTCCTGTGGTGCGGCTTCGGTCACGAACGCTTCGGCCATTACCACGTGAGGCACCTGCGCCTCGCTCAGCAGCGGGTCCTGCTCGAAGGCGGCCTCGTCCGGTTCGCGAGCGCCGGGCGACGGAGTGGCGCAGCCGACGAGCGCGAGCACGGCGAACAGGAGCGGCAGAAACGGCTTCATGGATTTTCCCGGGAATGAATTCGGAGTCGTGGCTGTTTACGACACCAATGTGTCCATGTCATGTCAGCGTCGCTGCTTTACGACAATCGTGTTGCGCAATTGCGTCCGGTGCGCGCATGCGACAGCTGTCTTTGAATGGTCATTTGCTCGCCATATGACCGGCGTACAACGAGCCGCCAACGTTCGCTCTCCGGAAAACCGCCTGATGAAATGCCACCCGCGCGCCTCGAGCCTGTCCCGGGCGCTCGCGCTTGCCCTGTTGCCGACGATCGCACCGGTCGCGCTTGCCCAAACGACTCCAGACGGCAGCATTGCCGGCGATCCCAAGCAGCTCGACACGATCGTGGTCCAGGGCGAGATCGCCTACCGCAACCGCACCGACGACACCGCACCGGTGCTGTCCTACGACCTCGAGTACTTCCAGCGCTTCGAGCCGAACACCGTCGGCGACATGGTCAAGCGCGTCCCGGGCGCCGCCTTCGTCGGCTCCGACATCATGGAATTCGACGGCGTGCAGCTGCGCGGCCTGGGCGGCGGCTACACCCAGGTGCTGATCAACGGCAAGAAAGTGCCGGGCGCCGGCGACGACCGCTCGTTCTGGGTGGACCGCATCCCGGCGGAAATGGTCGACCGCATCGAAGTCCTGCGCAGCAACAGCGCCAACCGCTCGGGCGACGCCGTGGCGGGCGCGATCAACATCGTCCTGCGCGATGCCTACGAGTTCGACGGCAGCTACCTGCGCCTGGGCGCGAACCGCGCATTCGACGGCGAAGTGAACCCGACCTTCGGTGCCGTGACCAGCACCGAGGCCCTGGGCGGCCGCTTCCTCGCCGGCGTCAACGTGCAGGACCGCTACCGCGCCAAGAACAAGCGCTCGGACCGCTTCAGCGACCCGTCGATGGAAGAACTGGTCAGCTGGGAAGACCAGGTCGAAGTGAAGGACGGCCGCGACTATTCGGGCAACATCTCCTACACAGCCGATGTCGGCGACACCGGCCGCCTCAGTATCGACGGCTTCTACGTCAAGACCGACCGCGACGTGACCGAAGTGTCGTTCGAGGAAGAGTACGACGACGACGACGTGATCACCGCCGACGTGCCGGGCATGGCCACCGTCGACCAGGCCAACTGGGGCCTGGGCCTGGAATACCGGTTCGACATGGCCGGCGGCACCACCGAATTCGACGTCGACCACGCCCGCTTCACCGACGAGAGCTGGGAAAGCGAAGACGAGCACGTCTACGAGAACGGCGAATGGGACGAATCGGTGGGCGAAGCCGAATACATCGACGCCAAGGACGCCGAGACCAGCTTCAAGCTCGCGCACCAGCGCTCCGTCGGTACCGCGGCCGACATGGAGTTCGGCATCGACTACCGGCGGAAGAAACGCGATTTCGCCTTCACCACCTACGAGTGGGAAGCCGACAGCGAAGGCGACGCCGCGGCCTATGAACTGGACGGCACCGTCGCCTCCGTGATCGAGGAAAAGCGCCTGGACCCGTACATCCAGTTCAACGGCAAGGCTGGCGTCCTGGCCTGGGAAGCCGGCCTGCGCTACGAAACCACCCAGTCCGATATCCGCTACAACGAGGACGGTGACGAACCGGAAGGCATCGCCAGCAAGGACTATAACGAGCTGCTGCCGTCCGCGCACCTGCGCTGGGACCTGACCGATGCCGACCGCATCAGCCTGTCGCTGGCCAGGAGCATCAAGCGGCCGAACTTCAACGAGCTGATCCCGGCCCTGCTGGACGGCGAATTCGGCGACAACGACTACATCGGCAACCCGCAACTGGACCCGGAAACCGCCAACGGCATCGACCTGGGCTGGGAACACCGCCTCGGCCGCAACGGGGTGGTCGGCATCAACCTCTTCTACCGCGACGTCAAGGACTTGATCGAAGTGGTCAACACCGGCGCGCCGAGCGAGGAAATGCTCGATACCTGGGAAGACATGGTCGACGACGGCGAAGTCGCCAGCATCGAGGAAGCCATGGTCGCCGAACCGGCGGACAGCTGGGTGTTCACCTCGGCCAACGTCGGCGACGGCAAGGTCTACGGCGTCGAGTTCGACCTGTCGACCCCGTTGAACGTGTTCGGCCTGGACAACACCGGCGTGTTCCTGAACTACTCCTGGGTGAACTCCGAGGTCGACGATTTCCTGGGCGAGCGCCGCTTCAACAACCAGGCCAGATCGGTCTACAACGTCGGCTTCATCCAGGACCTGCCGTCGCTGGCCGCCAGCTTCGGCGTGTCCTACCGCAAGCAGGGCGATGCCTACGAACGCATTCTGGGCGAGGAGGTGACCGTCGAATACGGCGGTGACCTGGAGGCCTTCGTCGAGAAGCGATTCGGCAAGCGCCTGTCGGTGCGCCTGTCGGCCGCCAACCTGCTGGATGCCTCGAAGGACGAGTCCTTCCACAAGTTCGACACCCTGGGCGACCAGGTCGAACGCGACTACGACGAGTACGAGTTGGAGACCGAGGAAGCGGGCCCGAGCTACCAGTTGGTCATGCGCTGGGCGTTCTGAGCGCGAGCCACGCGCGTCATCGGGGAAGCCGGCGCGAGCCGGCTTCTTCTTTGTGGGACGGCCGGGTTTGATGCAAACTTCCGGCACGCTTCCCGCCCCGGCCCGCCATGAAGATCGTCGAAGTCCGCCATCCGCTGGTGCAGCACAAGCTCGGCCTGATGCGCCGCGCCGACAACAGCACCAAGACCTTCCGCGAACTGTCGGCGGAAGTCGCCACCCTGCTCACCTACGAGGCGACGGCGGACCTGGAGACCGAGGACACCGACGTCGATGGCTGGGCCGGTACCGTGCGCGTGCGCCGGATCAAGGGCCGCAAGATCACCCTGGTGCCGATCCTGCGCGCCGGCCTGGGCATGCTGCCGGGCGTGCTGGAACTGATCCCCGCGGCCAAGGTGAGCGTGGTCGGCATCAAGCGCGACGAGGCCTCGCTGCAGGCGATGCCGTACTACGAGAACCTGGTCGGCGGCATGCGGGATCGCACCGCGCTGATCCTCGATCCGATGCTCGCCACCGGCGGCACCTTGATCGCCACGGTGGAGATGCTCAAGGCCGCAGGCGCGTCGCGGATCAAGGGCCTGTTCCTGGTCGCGGCACCGGAAGGCCTGCGCGCGATCGAGGCGACGCATCCGGACGTCGAGGTCTACACCGCTTCGATCGACGAGCGCCTCAACGAGAAGGGCTACATCCTGCCCGGCCTGGGCGACGCCGGCGACAAGATCTTCGGCACCCGCGCCGACTGAGCCGTCGCCGCCCCGCTCTTCTTCCGTAGGAGCGCGCCATGCGCGCGATACCGCGGGCATTTCGCCGCCACGGAAGTCCGGCCACCGGCGCGCCTCCCGGCTCGCGACGGGGCCGCCAATCGACAGGCCCTAAACGTCGCCGGCATCGCGCGCATGGCGCGCTCCTACGGAGGCGGCGCGCGGCGGCGGTGGCGGTGACGGATGGCGACCAGGATGGCGACGATCAGCAGCAGCAGGCCGCCCACCCACGGCGTGTAGTTGCGCACCTCGCCCTCGCCGTCGGCCGGCGGCACCTCGGCGGAGTCGGCCGACGGCGCCTCGGCAGGAACGGCCGGCGCGTCGGCGACGACCCAGGCGCCGTCGCGCAGCACCACCTGGCCCTGCAACGGCGGCAGCACGCGCTCGAGCCAGCGGATGCGCAGATCCCCCGCACGCGGTGCGGCCGGATCCTCGGCGGTCGTGAGTGTGCGGCTATCGAACTGGAAGGTTGCGGCCATATTCGGCGGCAATGCCTCGGCGACCGGCGTCAGCGGCCGCCAGATGCCCAGCGTTTCCACCGCCTCTTCCGCCAACGGATATCCATCGGGCATCGTCACGGCGGTCGTCCATTCGCGGCTCGGCAGGCGGAATTCGTCGGGATTCCTGTACTGGGGCGGGAACCCGGCGGAGTCGATCGGCTGCGCGCTCCAGATCACCGCGTATTCGCCGTCGACGCGCTGCCATTGCGCCATTTCGACGTGGCGACGCAGCCCGAACTGCCGGCTGGCGACGCCGAACTCATCGTCCACCAGCGCCAGTTCGGCGCGCGGCGTACCAGGCTCCGCCGATTCCTGCGCGAATGCAGGCGGGCACAGCAGCAGCACCAGGAGCCAGACGTATTTCATGGATGCAAGACCCTCGCCTTCAACTCTGCCACCTCGTGCGTGGCGCCGAACCGCCCGCGCTCGTCGCGGCTCACCCGCACCAGCGCGATCTCCGGATCGTGTGTCAGGAACAGATGCACGTCGCGCGCGAGCTTGTCTTCCAGAAAGGCCCGCTTCTCGTCGATCAGCAGTTCCGGGTTGCGGTCGTAACCCATGGTGATCGGCACATGCATCCACGGCCGGCCGGGCACCAGGTCGGCACAGAAGGCGACGCCGCCGTGCGGACGGCCATCGACGGCGATCCCGGGGCCGTGGATCTCGGCCAGCATCATGCCCGGCGTGTGGCCGTGGCTGTAGCTGAAATGCACCGCATCGCCGAGCAACGGCGAACGGTCGCCGTCGACGAATTGCAGTCGTCCGCTCGCCTCCAGCAGATCCGGCAGCTCGGGGATGAAGCTGGCGCGGTCGCGCGGGTGCGGGTTGCGGGCGCGCTCCCAGTGCTCGCGACCGGTCAGGTAGATCGCATTGGGAAACAGCAGCTCCGGCGCCTGCCCCTCACGGTACTGGCGCAGCAGGCCGCCGGCGTGGTCGAAATGCAGGTGCGAGAGCACCACCACGTCGATGTCCTCGTGCGAGAAGTCGGCCGCCTGCAGCGAATCGAGCAGCACGTGCCGCTCCTCGACCACGCCGAAGCGCTCGCGCAGCTTCGGCTCGAAGAAGGCGCCCACGCCGGTCTCGAACAGCACGGTCTTGCCGTTGAGCGGCCTGGCCAGCAGCGCGCGGCAGGCGAGCGGAATGCGGTTGAGCTCGTCGGGTCGGGCCCACTTGGTCCACATCGCGCGCGGGGCGTTGCCGAACATGGCGCCGCCGTCGAGCTTCTGGGTGTTGCCCTCGATCGACCAGAGTTTCATGCCGGGAGTGTAACGCCGGGGGTGTGGAGGCCGCCGCAACGGCCCGCCGGCCAGCCCGCACGCGGCTCGCAGCAGGTGTTTCCGCCTGGCGCTGGCGCACCCGCGCCGCGCACGGGCTCGGATCGCGAGATGCGGGAAGGTCCATCGCGGAAGACGTCCGCGGCGCGGGCGTCGCGACTACCGTCGCGCCCACGAAAAGCCGGTCTGCGTGGTGATCGCGACAGCGACTGTCAGGATCCAGGCTCTTGTGGGAGCGACGGCAGTCGCGACGCTCCCTCAAGAGCGCCGGATCCGAGTGGCATCGCGGCTACGCATTGCCATGGGGAGATGGCTTCTGTGGGAGCGGCCCTTCGGCAAGCTCAGCACAGGCGCACCGCGACGCCGCGGCTAGTCGGCCGCGGTGCGCAACTCCACCTCCGCCTTGCCGTCCGGATTGCGCGGGTCGCTTCCGCCCTCGAGGGTGTTGTCGCGAAGATTCCAGGCCACCGTCTGCAGATTGCCCCACACGTGGCTGGAGGTGCGGCCGCCGGCCTGCCGCATTTCCGCTTCCTCGTCGGGCGCGTCGACCTCGTGCCCCATCGCCCGCAGCGCGCGCACCGTTTCCGCCGAAAGGGCGCCGCCCTCGGCCGAGATCCGATCCGGCGTCCACTGGTGGTGGAAACGCGGCAAGGCCGCGACCGCCTGCGCATCCAGCCCGGCGTCGTAGCCGAGCATGCCCAGCAGCACCATGGTGATGATGCGGGTGCCACCGGGGGTGCCGAGCACGGCGACGCGGTCGTCGGACACCATGAAACTCGGGGTCATCGAACTGAGCATGCGCTTGCCGGGCTCGGGCGCGTTGGCATCGAAACCCATCACCCCGAAGGCGTTGGGGGTGCCGGGCTTGAGCGCGAAGTCGTCCATCTCGTTGTTGAGCAGCACGCCGGTGCCGGGCGCGACCAGACCGGAGCCGTACAGCAGATTGACCGTCTGGGTGCCAGCCACGCGGTTGCCGTCGGCGTCGATGATCGAAAAGTGCGTGGTTTCCTCGTCCTCGAGCGGGGTCGGCTCACCGGAGAGCAGGTCGCTCGGCGTCGCCTTGCGCGGATGGATGGTGGCGCGCAGCCCGGCGGCGTAGTCGCGGCTGGTCAGGGTGCGCATCGGGATGTCGGTGAAGTCGGGATCGCCCAGGTAGAAGGTGCGGTCGCGGAACGCCCGGCGCATCGATTCCACGATCAGGTGCGTGCGCTGCGTCGGGTCGAGCTCGTCCAGGTCCCATCCGGCGAGGATCTGCAGCATCTGCGCCAGCGCCACGCCGCCCGACGACGGCGGCGGCGCGGTGACGATTTCCCAGTCGCGGTAGCCGAAGCGGATCGGCTCGCGCTCGGCTACGCGGTAGCCGGCGAGCTCGTCCGCGGTCCATTGCCCGCCCTCGGCATTGACGCCTTCGACCAGCAGGCGCGCGGTCTCGCCGTGGTAGAAGCCGTCGAAGCCCTGCGCCGCCAGCCGCTCGAGGGTGTGCGCCAGGTCCGGCTGGCGAAAGAGATCGCCTTCCTGCAGTCCCCTGCCCTCCGGCGCGTACACCGCGCGGGTGCCGGGATAGCGGTCCATGACCTCGCGCCTGCGCTCGTAGCCGCGCGCCATACGCCCGTAGACCGGAAAACCCTCGCGGGCGATGCGGATCGCCGGTGCCAGCGTCGCCCGCAGCGGCAGCTTGCCGTAGCGTTCCGCCAGGTGCACCAGCGCCGCCGGCAGGCCGGGAATGCCGGCGGCCCAGGGACCGTTGGTGGCACGGTCGCTGTCGAGCTCTCCCGCCTCGTCCAGATAACGCTCCATCGTCGCCGCCGCCGGCGCGGTTTCGCGCGCATCCACGAACACGTCGCGGCCGCTGTCGGCCTGGTGCAGCAGGAACAGGCCGCCGCCGCCGAGGCCGGAACTGATCGGCTCGACCACCGACAGCGTCGACGACACCGCCACCGCCGCGTCGAAGGCGTTGCCGCCCTCGCGCATGACCTGCAGTCCGGCCTCGGTCGCCAGCGCGTGCGCCGAGGCGACGGCGACGCCCGGCGGTTTCTGCGCTTCGGCACGGCTTCGGTCGGCCCCCTGCGGCGGCGCGGCGACGTCCTGCGACACCGCCAGCGCGGGCGCGAACGCCACGACCAGCAGCAGGACGAATTGGGACAGGTGTTTCATGCGGTCTCCTGCGGCGTGCTCGCGCCGTGGCTTCGGTCGGATCGTCAACGCCATCCCTGGCGGAATCTAGGCGGTTCCCGGATCGCCCGGTCCGCCGCCCTGTTGCAGCCGGCGCAATTTCGCCAGCAGTTGTGGCTCGGATTCGGGGAACTCCGGATCCGGGTCGATGCACTCGACCGGACACACCGCCACGCACTGCGGCTCGTCGTAATGACCCACGCATTCGGTGCACCGCGCCGGGTCGATGACATAGATCGTCTCCCCCTGCGCGATCGCCTGGTTCGGGCAGGCCGGCTCGCAGACGTCACAGTTGACGCAAAGGTCGTTGATCTTCAGCGACATGGATTCGGGACGACGCCATGGGAGGGGTTCGAGCTGTCGGACGGGACATCGGGCTCGCGCTCGCCCCGGCACCGGAAGGCCTTGCTCGGCACCCGTCACCTGCCGGCGCCGGGAAACGGGCGCGGCCCCGGGGTGAACCGGGGCCGGCCGGACTGCGGGCAAGTGCAGCCTACTTCTCGACGAAGACGTATTCGACACCGGCCGGCGTGACGGCCTGTTCCACGCGTGCGCTGTCGGCGGCATCGCCGATGAACAACACGCGTACGCCGTTCATGCTCTTGGCCGGCACGCCCTCGAACGCGCTGACCACCATGTCGGCGACGCGGTTGGAGTCGGGGCCGGCGTAGGCCAGCATGTTGCCGCGGACGATGCCGCGCGCCACGTCCGTCCTCGCCTTCTCCTCGAGCCGCTCGTACAGCCCCTCGAAATCCTCGACGCTGTCGTCCGGCACCAGGTAGATGTAGGGCTGGTTCTGGATGCCCTCCATGTGCCGCGGCACCAGGTCGGACAGGTAGGCGCGCCACTGCGTGCTGTCGCCGCCGGTCGGCGCGGTCATCGGCGCCTTCTCGACCTGTTGCGTCTGTTCATCGTTCTGGCAGGCCGCGAGCGGCAGCACAAGGCAGGCCGTCAGCAGCAGGCGGTGAATGGTGTTCATGGTGTTCCTCCCCGTTTTTCGTATGGTCGTCATGTTGTCTCACGCATCGGTGCGCTGCCATTCGGCCTGCAGCGCTTTGGCCACCGCCGCCGGCACGAACGCGGAAACGTCGCCGCCGAGGCGGGAGATTTCGCGGACCAGCGAAGAGGATATGAAGCCGTATTGTTCCGCCGGCGTAAGGAACAGCGTCTCGACTTCCGGGATCAGATGCCGGTTCATGCTGGCCAGCTGGAACTCGTATTCGAAATCCGACACCGCGCGCAGCCCGCGCAGCAGCACCCCAGCGCCGAGGTCGCGCACGAAATGCGCCAGCAGCGAATCGAACCCGCGCACCTCGACGTTGCCGTATTCGGCGAGCGCCGCCCGCGCCAGTTCGACGCGCAGCTGCAGGTCGAGGGTCGGGCTCTTGGCCGGGCTCTCCGCGATCCCGACGATGATCCGCTCGAACAGCGGCGCAGCGCGATCGACCAGGTCCACGTGCCCGTTGGTGATCGGGTCGAAGGTACCGGGATAGACCGCGATGCGGGTGCGGGCCACGCTCATGGGTTGTGTCCGTCGTCGGGAAGCCGGATCGTTCGCGCAAGTGTATCAGCGTCACACCACGGTCCGATCCGCGGTTCGGCGATACAGGGCGTGACGCACTTCACGGCTGCGGCCCTCCCGATGCGGCGACCAGCCCGGGCCGGGCTCGATGCCGGCCTCGGCCGGCGACTCCACGTACAGCCATGCGGCCTCGGCGAGCCATGGCGGCAAGGCGGCGAACACCGGCTGCCACAGGGCCGCGCCGAACGGCGGATCGAGGAACACCAGGTCGAAGCGGCCGTGCAACGGCGCCCGCAGGACCGCCGGCGCGTCGGCCCGCACCACGCGCGCCGGCGCGCCCAGTCGCTGCACGCTGGCCTCCAGCGCCTGCGCCAGGCGCGGATCGCGTTCGACCAACAGGGCCTCGGCCGCGCCGCGTGACAGCGCCTCGAGCCCCAGCGCACCGCTGCCGGCGAACAGGTCCAGCACGCGCGCACCGGGCAAGGCCGGCTGCAACCAGTTGAACAGGGTTTCGCGTGCGCGATCCGACGTCGGGCGCAAACCATCGGCGTCGGCGACCGGCAAGCGGGTGTTGCGCCACTTGCCGCCGATGATCCTGACCTGTCCCGGAGCGCGTTTCATGCGTGCATTGTGCGACGTGCGGCGGCGAATTCCATCAATCCGGCACAAACGCCGCGGCAACCGCCAGCCGCGATCCCGGATGCGTATAGTCCCGTGCTGGCTTCGATGTGGTGCATCCCGGATGGATACGACGCAGACGGTTTCGCTGTCCCTGGAGGAGTCGGCAGGGCTGGTCTCCAGCAGCCTCCGCCACGCCGGTTTCAGCGAAGGCCATGTCCGCACGCTCACGGACACCATGGTCGCCGGCGAACGCGACGGCTGCGCCGCGCATGGGCTGTACCGCACCCTGGTCTGCGTGCATTCCCTGCGCAGCGGCAAGGTGGTCGGCGATGCCGAGCCGGTCGTGCACGACCAGGCGCCCGGCATCGTGCGCGTCGACGCGCGCGGCGGATTTTCCCCGCTGGCCTTCGACGCCGGCCTGCCGCACCTGCTCGACAAGGCCCGGACCGGCGGCCTGGCCGCGATGGCGATCAACCGTTGCGTGCACTTCTCCGCGCTATGGCCGGAAATCGAGCGCCTGACCGATGCCGGCCTGGTGGCGCTGGCGTGCAACCCCAGCCACGCCTGGGTCGCACCCGCGGGCGGTCGCGTGCCGCTACTGGGCACCAATCCGTTCGCATTCGGCTGGCCGCGGACCGATGGCCAGCCCTATGTCTTCGACTTCGCCACCAGTGCGGTGGCGCGCGGCGAGATCGAGCTGCGCCGGCGCGCCGGCCAGCCGCTTCCCGAAGGCGTCGGCATCGATGCCGATGGCCAGCCGACGACCGATCCGCAGGCAGTGGTCGAAGGCGGCGCGATGCTGACCTTCGGCGAGCACAAGGGTTCGGCGCTGTCGACCATGATCGAACTGATCGCAGGCCCGCTGATCGGCGACCTCACCAGCCTGGAATCGCTGCAGCACGATGCCGGCGCGGGCGCGTCCCCTTATCACGGCGAACTCGTGCTCGCGCTCGATCCGCGGCGTTTCCTCGGTGCCGACGCCGCCGCCCACCAGGCGCGCGCGGAGGCCTTCCTCGCGGCCTTCGCCGGCAGCGGCGCCCGGCTGCCCTCGCAGCGGCGCTACCAGGCCCGCCAGCGAAGCCTCGCGGAAGGCGTGCACATTCCGGCGAACCTGCATGCCGAGCTGCTCGCGCTGCTGGACTGACGTTCCGGCGCATCCGTGCGGGCACGGCTCCCGTAGAGCCGAGCCTGCCCGGGCTTGCCGGCCGACGACGGCGGAGCAAGCGCCGCCCTACTGGAAGACGCGGGGGCATCGATGCGGGCTCGTCCGGATCAGGCTTCCAGCAGCCAGCTCCCGAACACCGGGCCAGCGGAATAACCGGCGTCGGGCTCGATGCGGACCCGCCAGCCATCGGCTGGCGGCGCCCGCAACACATCCGGCAGCGGATATTCGACGTCGACGAACTCATCGCCGCGTCCGCCGTCGAGCACCTCGTGCGCGATCGGCGTGCCGTTGACCGAGATCGTGAACCGGCGCCGGTGTTCCTCGCCCCAGTAGCGCATCCGCAGGAGGCGGGCGGCACGCTCGCCGCGCAACGTGAATTCGAACGCACCCCCTGTGCGGGCATCGCGTCCGGACTGGCGCCGATAGCTGACCGCGTAGGAGTCCCCCATGGACGCGAACGCATGCGCGTGCTCGCTGGCTTCGTCCCCCGGCACCATGTGGTCCAGGCTGCGTCGGTCGAGTGCCTCGGCCTGCTTGCGCCGCGCCGCCTGCGCCGCCTCCCAGGCACGCCGGGCCTCGACATCGAAATGCCGGAAATAGACCGCATACCTGCGCTCGTGCAGCGCATGGAACGGCGCGAACGCCAGTCCCCGGGGATGCGAAGGCAAGTCGACCGACAACCGGCCGCCCTCGCCCGCCGGGCCGAAGCTGCGCTCCACCCCGACCGGTAGCCAGGGATCGACGCCATCCCAAGGCTGATCGGCCGGGCCGAGATCGGCCGCGAGCACGCAGGGTCCGCGGCGCAGCGAGACCAGCGTCGGATCATCGCCACAGGGTTCGACCAGAACCGGCAGGGTGAACTCGATGTCAATCCGGTCGCCGTCCCGCCACTCGCGCTCGAGCGATGCATAGCCGTTTCGCCTGCGGGCGCCCGCATCACGGCCGTTGACGACGATCCGCGCCTGGCCTGCCCATGACGGGATGCGCAGCCGCACGCTGCGCAATGCGCCGGGCCTGGCCGAGACGACCTCCAGCGCGACCTGTCCGGCATCGGGCAGGGTCGAGCTCATCCGTAGCGACAGCCCCCTTTCCGGGTCCTCGAGCGTGGACGGAATGTACAGGTCGACCGTCAGGTCGCGGCCATCGAAACCGTAGATCGCATCGGAAAACTGCGCATGGCTCTCCATGCCGGTGCCGACGCAGCACCAGAACTCGCCCTCGGGCTCGGAATAGGTGCGCGCCTCGCCACTCAGCATCGGCGTCATGTAGCTATAGCGCCCGCCGTCGGGATGCTGCTGCGACAGGATGTGGTTGTAGAGCGCGCGCTCGTGGAACTCGACGTGGCGCACATCGCCGGACCAGCGGTGCAGATAGCGGCCGAGCCGCAGCATGTTCACCGTGTTGCAGTGCTCGCAGGTCTGCTCGGTGACGTACTTCGAAATGGTGTCGGGCGCCTGGAAATATTCGCGGTCGGAATTGCCGCCGATGGCGTAGCTGTGATGACCGGCCACCCGCTGCCAGAAGAACAGCGCCGCCGCCGCGTCGCCGCGGTCGCCGTCGAGTTCGAATCCGCGCGCCGCGCCCAGCAGCTTGGGGATCTGGGTATTGGCGTGCAGGCGGTTGAGCCGGTCGTGCCCGGCTGCCAGCGGATCGAGCACCACGTCGTGGCGGAAACGCCGCGCCAGTGCCAGCCAGCGCGCGTCGCCGGTCCGGGCCGACAGTTCGGCCAGGCTCTCGGGCATGCCGCCGAATTCGCAGTCGAGCACCTGCTGCATCTGTGCATGGCCCAGCGGTGCCAGCTTGCGCTCGACGTAGCCGGCCAGCCCGACCGCGACTTCCAGCGCGTCCTGGTTGCTGCAGCAGCGGTGCGCGTCGAGCAGGCCGGCGAACAGTTTGTGCCAGGTGTAGAAGGGCGCCCAGCTGCCGTTGAGCCGGAAAGGCAGCGCGCGGATGTCGCCGCGCGTGACCTCGTCGAACACCACCCGGCCGCCTTCGATGGTGCCGTCCTCGCGTTTGCGGGTAAAGCCGGCCACGTAGCCGTCGCCGCCGGCCTGCTGGCAGCGCTTGAGTTCGGCAACGATCGCATCGGCGCGCGCTCTGCACGTCGCATCGCCGTCGCCTTCGTGCATCAGTGCCAGCGCGCTCAGGTAGTGCCCGAGGGTGTGCCCGGCGATGGTGTCGCTTTCCCAGCCGCCGTAGACCTTGCCCTGCGGCGGCAACCCGGCCTGGACATGGAAGTTGTGCAGCAAGCGGCCCGCATCGAGCCGCATCAGATAGCCACGGGTCGCAGCGACCGTGTCGGCGAATACCGACGGCAGCAGGCGCACGCTGCCCGGGGCGGGCCTCGCGATCCGTCCGGGCGCGAACGCCAGCACCTGTCGCGGGAAGCCCATCCATCCCGCCGCGATGGCCGCCGCACTCCAGGCCAGCAGGCGCCTGCGCCCGGCATCGATGTCCATCGCCTTCATCCGCGTGTCTTTCCGCTTGCCTCGCCCCACCATCGCCGCCTCACCGCTGCGCATCGACCACCGGCATCGGCCCGTCGGGCAGGCCGCGCGCGGCCTTGGCTTCGCGCACCATCCGGCGCACGTCGGCCCGCAGCGCCGCCGCGTCGTAGACGATGCCGTCCTTGATCGTATAGTCGATCCCGCCGACCTGCTCGACCCGGCCGGTCGCGTCGTCCAGCCGGATCGTACCGGTGCCCAGCAACAGCTTCAGGTTCGCCAGCGGATTGCCGCGTACCAGCACCAGGTCGGCCTTGCGCCCGACCCGCACCGTGCCCACCTCGTCCGCGCGCCCGATGATCTTCGCGCCCATGCCGGTCGCGGCATGGATCACTTCCAGCGAGCTGAACCCGGCCTCGCGCAGCAGTTCCATCTCCTGCACGTAGCCGAAGCCGTACAGGTTGTAGATGTAGCCGCAATCGCTGCCGATCCCGACCAGCCCACCGCGGTTCTTGTATTCGTCGACGAAACGCATCCACAGGCGGTAGTTCTGCCGCCAGTCCATCTCTCGTTCGGTGGTCCAGTCGAACCAGTACGAGCCGTGATGGTGGCGGCTTGGGCGGTAGAAATCCCACAGTGCCGGCAGGGTGTACTCGGCATGCCAGGTCGCATTGGTCATCCGCATCAGATCGCGGCTGGCCAGATATGCGGTGAAGGTCGGGCTCAGGCCGAAGCCGCGCTCGAGCAGGGTGTCCATCACCTCGTTCCAGCGTTCCGATCCGGGCTCGGCGGCCTGCTGCCACAAGCGGCCGGCCTCGGCGAAGCGCATCTGCTCGTCGGTGTTGTTGAAACCGGCCGGCCAACGCTGCAGGCGGCGGTCGGTGAACATCGCCTCTGGCAGGCCGTACCAGTGCTCCATCGAGTCCAGGCCGCGGGCCGAAGTCTGCAGCACGTTGGCATAGGCCACGAGCTGCTGCGCATGGTGCATCGTGGTGCGCATGTCCAGCAGCTCGGTCTCGTCGAGCGCCGCATATAGCACGTCCTCGGGGATCGAACCGATGAACTTGATGCCGTCGGCGCCGCGCCGGCGGGCCTGCCGGACCGCGTCGCGCGCGGCCGCCGGGTCATGGATATCTGGCTGGATCGCATTGAAGAACGGATAGACGTCGATCCGCGGCGCGACGATCTCGTTGCGCTCGCTGCGGCGCTTGACATCGACCAGCCATTCGATCGGCCGCTCGTTGCCGAGTTCGCGGACACTGGTCACCCCGTGCGCCAGCCACAGCTTGAGCACGTACTCGGGCGGCACGCCCTGGGCGTCGTCCAGGGTGTGCAGGTGGGCATGGGTATCGACGAAGCCCGGCATCAGGGTGAAGCCGGTGCCGTCGATCTCGCGCTCGCCGGCGTCCGCCCGCTTGTCCGGCTCGATCGCCCCGGGCGCACCGATCGAGCGGATCTCGGCGATCCGGTCGCGCTCGACGACCACGTCGAACGGTCCCTGCATCGGCGCACCGGTGCCGTCGACGATATCGACGTTGCGGATCACCAGCCGCGCGTACGGCCCCTGCCCGGCATCGCGCGCGGGAATCGCCTCGCGCGTATCGGCGGCCAGCGCCGGAACGGCCATCGCGCCAAACGCCGCGGCCAGGGCCGCCAGCATGCTCACAACCCACCTGCGTACCGCCCGCATCGCGTTCTCCCGAAAAGACATGCAATCCGTCGCGGGCCATCCGCCATGGACGGCCCGCACCTGGATCAGAACTTCACCCGCAGGCCGAAGAAGTAACGACGCCCGAGCACGTCGTAGAGGCCGACGTCGGTGTTCGCATCGCCGGCCAGGGCGGTGCCGAGGATCGGCGGCTGGCGGTCGAACACGTTGTCGATGCCCGCGAACAGCTGCAGGTGCTCGTTGAAGTCGTAAGCGGCGTTGGCGTCGAAGTACCACTGCCGCGGCGACTCGGTGACCGCAGCGGTGATGTCCGGCCGCAGCTCGAACTTGTCGATCATCCGGCCCTGCAGGCGCAGCGACAGCGGTCCGCTGCGGTACCCGGCCGACATGTTCAGCTTCAGGTCCGGGATCATGATGTTGCCGGTCCCGCCGCCGCAGCCGCCGCCCATGTAGCCGGCGCAGTCGAGTTCGCCCTGGTCGGCGATGACCTCCATCGAACGCTCGAACAGCCAGCTGGTCAGCAACGCCAGCGAGACCTGGCCGTCGTCGCCGCCGATCCCCCACGGCACCGCGAAGCCGTAGTCGACCTGGAAGTCCAGCCCGCTGGCTTTGAGCAGTCCGATGTTTTGCAGCGTCGAGCGCACGTCGTCGATCTGGCCGTTGGGCAGGCGCACGATCGCCTGGCAGCTCGGCGCAGTCGGATCGACCCGGCTGAAGCAGTCGGCAAGCATCTGGTTGGCGGTGATGCTGGTGATCGCGTCCTCGACCTCGACCTCGAAGTAGTCGACCGCGAAGTTCAGGCGCTCGACGGCCGGGATCGAGAACACCGCGCCGATGGTGAAGGTCTTGGACTTCTCCTCGGTCAGGTCTGGATTGCCGCCGGTGGTGCGTTCGAACCCGACCGAGCCCTGGGTGAAGTTGGGCAGATCGGCGGCGGGCACACCTTGCTGGATGCACAGCTGCTGCTGGGCCGCGTTCGGATTGGCCGCGGCCGTGCAGGGATCGACGCCGGCGGTGAACCCGCGTGTCCGCGGCGCGTACAGTTCGTTCAGGCTCGGCGCACGGATCGCGACGTTGAACGCGCTGCGCAGGCGGAACCAGTCGCTCGGCGCCCACTCCGCACCGAGCTTCCAGGTGTTGACGCCGCCGATGGTGGAATAGTCCGAATAGCGTGCCGCACCCTCGATGGCGAGATCGTGCGCGAAGCGCGCATCGGCGAGCAGCGGCACGCGGAACTCGGCGAACAGCTCCCTGACGCTGTACTCGCCGGCCATCGGCGATTGCGAGGTCGCGCCATAGTCGCCGGACACGTCCATCGGGCTGGGCTGGAACCGGTACTCGTCCTTGCGGTACTCGGCGCCGAAAGCCAGTGCGACCGAACCGGCCGGCAGGTCGAACAACGTGCCGCTCATCGAGGCGCCGGCCACCGTGCGATCGAAGATCTCGTAGCTGGCGCGCTGCGGGGTCAGGAACGCCGCCGCATCGGCGTTGATCGAGCCCAGCCCGAAAATGCTCGCCGGCACGCAGCCGCTGGCCTGATGGACGCAGACCAGGTTGCCGTCAGCATCCACCGTGGCATCCAGCGCCTGCGACAGCCGCGCCTGGTTGATCTGGTTGTTGTTGGTGGTGTCGGTGCGGGTGCGCTGCTCCTGCATGAAGGCGTCCCAGCGCCACCAGTGGCCGCCGCCGGCCTCGAAATCGCCGCGCAGGCCGCCGACCAGGTTGTAGCTGACCCGCTCATAGGTATAGAAGCGCGGCCCCAGTTCGTCGGCGCGCCGGCCCGAACCGACGATCTCCGCTACGCCGTCGCCATCCGGGTCGAAGATGTGGGTGTTGTCGGACAGGAACTGACGCACGTTCGGCAGCAGCACCGGGTTGCTGGCGTAGTTGGGCACCAACAGCGTCGATGACGGCGCGCCCGGCGTCACCGGCGTGAACGAATCGGGGGCCTGCTGGTACTCGTTGCGGCTGTTGGAGTAGTAGGCCTCGCCATAGGCCTCGACCGCATCGTTGATCGTGTAGTTGGCCAGCGCGGTGACCTGGGTCCGCTCCAACGGGCGCTGCAGGTAGTTCAGGTCCGCATAGTTGTAGGCGTCCTGCGGGCTGCAGTACGCCAGCGGCGTGCCGCCCTCGCCGAAACGGATGCCGGTGATTGCGCTGCATGCCCCGGAGGGGGCCAGATCGACGCCGACCAACGAATCGAGCTGCGCGCCGCTGAGCCCGATCCGGGTACCCGGGACCGAACCGGAGCCGCCGGGCACGAGTTCGCCGTCGACGGTATCGAGCGGCACGCGCGAGAAATCACGCCAGCCTTGCAGTATGGCGTCGCGTTCGGTGCGGCTGATCGACAGCACGGCGTTGCCGCGATCGTCGGCGAAGTTGCCGCCGAGGGTCAGGTCGAACTTGTCGTAGGCGCCGTCGCCTTCGGCGGTCTGCCCGTGGGTGTACGCCGCTTCGAGTCCTTCGAAGTCCTTGCGCAGGATGAAGTTGACCGCACCGGCGACGGCATCGGAGCCATAGACCGCCGAGGCGCCGCCGGTGATGATTTCGACATTCTCGATCAGCGCATCGGGAATGCTCGCCAGGTCGACCACGCCATCGGAATTGGCCGGCATGAAACGGCGGCCGTTGACCAGGGTCAGGGTGCGCGTGGCGCCGAGGCCGCGCAGGTTGGCGGTCAACACGCCGGAACCGCCGCCGTTGTTGACGCTGGAAGTATTTCCGGCGGCGAGCTGGGGAAATTCGTTGAGTACATTCTCGATCGTCGCGCTTCCCGACATCACGATGTCCTCTCTCGTTACCACCGTGGTCGGGCTGGGTGCGCTCAGATCACTGCGCGCCAGGCGCGATCCGGTCACGGTGACCGTGTCGAGATTGGAAACCGTCGCGTTCCTGGATTCCGTTTCCGGCGTGGCGGCCTGCTCCTGCGCATGTGCTACGCCCGCCACCAGCGAACCGGCGACCAGGATGCTCGCAACACTGTCGGCCAGAGGGCGCCTCTTCGGTGGCTGCGGCAAGCACTGCGAATCACGTGAGGAATGGCGCGTGGCGCATCGAATGGCTGTCATGGAAATACCCCGGATGTGAAAGGAGTGCTTGGGTGCGTTGTGAAACTCTTGCCTGTCTCCGCCTTTCCTGGAGAGGCCATCGCTTCCCGATCGACGGCAAGCGGACAGATGACACTTCCATGACCCCAAGTCTCGTTGCCCGTGGCGCGCCCGGTCTTGTGTGGTTTGACGGATTTGCATGCGGAAACCTGCATGATTGTTTTGTGCAATACAGCAATTTCATGGCCCCGTGCATGCGAAACCCGTCACCCGAATTTGCACACGGCTACACTCTCGAATGCTTGTCTTTCAGTGCATACGGCCCGTATTTTCTAGGGGCAGGCCGGCCCACCGTCGGGTTTCTGCCGACCGCGACAATTCATCTGCGCAAATCTGCACAAACATTCCAATACGGGAAATCCGTATGATCCTGCGCCTGCTGTCTACATGACTGCTCTGGTCCACCACCGCGATCGGTCTCGGCCCGTGAACCTGGATGCCAGCCACCCGGACCGCGACATGGCGGATGACGGTGGGAAGAGTTCAGACGCGTGCCGCTTCGCCGCACCCTTGTGGTGGGCCAAGGCCCACCATCGCCGTCCGCGATAACGCGCCATCCATCCTCCGCGCCCGCATCCGGCCCTCGCGCATGGCGCAAGGGCGGTAAGGCGTCTGCGAGCCAACCCCGGCTTTGCCGGGGAGACCTACCCGCGCCTGCTCAAGGGCGGCAGTCGCTCGCCAGCAGACGGTCGTCCGGATCGGGCGTCGACACCGACGACACGTGGTTCAACGCGATCACCCAGCGCCCCTCCACCTTCCGCATCAACCGGGTATTGATCCCGTACTGCGGCTCGTCCGCGCGCGCCAGGTGGTAGCGGCTGACGAGCTGAGCAGCATCGTCGGCAAGACGCTCGATCCGGATGTCATAGAAGCACAGCACACCACGCGTATCCGGCGCACCGCCGTAATCGGCGATGTAATGATCGAGCGTCCCCTGCCAGTCGCGCTGAAACCGGCCTCGGGACACGAACACCACGTCCGGCCGCAGGAAGCCGGCCATGTAGGCGGCGAAATCCCCGCGGTTCCAGGCAGCCTGCATGTCCGCGATGACTCCGCGGATGGCCCACTCCTCCTCCCGCTCCCGGTCGCCTGCCTGCGCGGTGCCGGCCACGGACATCACCGCGGCCAGCACCGTTGTCGCCCGCAAGCGATGGAGCCCGGGCATCAACCGCCCCCGGCCTGCGCCTTCTTCCGTTCGGCGATGAACGCACGCATCTGCTCCTCCAGGACCGGCAGCGGTACCGAACCGAGGTTGAGGATGGTGTCGTGGAACGGACGCTGGTCGAATGCCGTCCCGAGCTCGCGTTCCGCCTCGCTGCGCAAGTCGCGGATGGTCTTGTAACCGATGTAGTACGAGAGCGCTTGGCCCGGCCAGGCGATGTAGCGGTCGACCTCGTTGACGATATCCTGGTGTGCCAGCGCTGTATGGCTGGCGAGATAATCGATCGCTCGCTGTCTGCTCCAACCGAACTCGTGCAGGCCGGTGTCGATCACCAGACGTGCCGCACGCCACATTTCGAACGTCAATCGACCGAAATCCTCATAAGGCGTTTCATAGAGTCCCATCGACGTACCGAGCCATTCGGTATACAGCGCCCAGCCTTCCCCGTACGCGGAGAAGTAGGTCTGCTGGCGGAAATCCGGACGCGCGGGCGCCTCCAGGGCAAGCGCCGCCTGCAGACTGTGTCCCGGATTGCATTCGTGCAGCACCAACGCCGGCAGGTTGTACAACGGGCGCGAAGGCAGGTCATACGTGTTGAACAGGCACGAATCCAACCCGCCGCGACCGGAGGTGTAGATCGGCGCGATGTCCTCCGGCACCGGCAGGATCGTGAAACGATAGCGCGGCAGGACGCCAAGCACGTGCTTGAGCTCGCCATCCGCCTTCTTGGAGATCCAGGCGGTGTAATGGAGCAGCTCCTTGGGCGTCTTGGCGTAGAACTGCGGATCGGTCCGCAGGAAAGTCAGGAACTCCTCGAAGCTGCCGTCGAACTTCGCCCGCTTCATCACCTCGCGCATCTCCTTCGAGATACGGTCCACTTCGGCCAGGCCGATCTCGTGGATCTCCTTGGCAGTCATGTCGCGGGTGACGAATTCGTCGATCTGCGTCTTGTAGAACGCGCGTCCTTCCGGCAGGTCGCTGGCCGCCGTGCTGGTGCGCGCGCGCGCAAGATACTGCTCGCGCATGAAGCTCAACAGCTTTCTGTACGCCGGGACCACCTGTTCGAGCACCACCTTGCGCCCCTCTTCGATCAACCGGCTGCGCGCCGGCTCCGGAATCGACACGGGCATCTTGGCCAAGGTGTCGAGGAACGGATTGCCGTCGCCGGCGATCGTGTAAGGCTCGATCGTGCCGTCGCGCCCTTCAACCGACGAGCGCGGCACGCTCCAGCCGCGCGACAGCCCCGCCTCCATATTGGCGATGTTCTCGTCGAAATAGCGCGGGATGTCGCCGAGCCGGCCGATGAAGCGCTGCCAGTCGGCCTCGCTCTGGAACGGCTGGCGCGGATTCAGGCCGCCCCAGAAGAACGTGTCGCTGTTGAACGGCGCCTCATAGGTACGCCAGACCGCGTTGTTGTGGTGCGCCTGGACCGTGGCGCGGAACACCGCCGCGTTGATCTGTTCCTCGCGGGTGAAGTCCTTCGCCGGAATCGCATCCAGCGTCGCCAGCACCTGCTTCCAGTACGCCGCACGGCGCTGCCAGCTCTCCGGCGTGACCGAGGGCAGGCGGGCCGCCGGTTGCCAGCGCCCGTCGATCTTCTCGCGCGCGAACTCGTCCTGCCGCCATTCCCATTCGTCGGTATAGAGATCGCGCAGCTTCGCTTCGGAAGCATTGGCCGGCTTGGCGATCTCCTGCGGTGCCTCGTCCTGGCCCGCCATCGCAGGCACCACGGCCATGCCCATGGCCATTACCATGGACAGCGAAAGCGTCTTCATGATCGGTCGGAGCATGCCTGATTGGTTGGGGCTGGCAGCGTGCATCTTTCTCCCTCCTGCGGTGGATGTGGCGGTGCATCGGAGGGAGGGCGGACGGCCGTTCCGCTCCAGCGCGCCTTCGTCCATCCTGCGCAGGCAAGGCGGCCGCGTCTTGTGGGACAGCACCGCAACAGGTGCGGCATTCCGCACAAATCGTGGCCGCGGCGGAAAACCGCCCACCTGTCTTCCACAATCAGTTCAACGGCTTGGTCGCCCCCTTTGAAAAAGGGGGGTTGGGGGGATTTGCTCGGTGCCCAACCAAGCAACAGCAACAGCAAATCCCCCTCAATCCCCCTTTTTCAAAGGGGGAAGATAGGCTGCGAGAAATGTGGGGAAACCTCAGGCTCGGAACCCTCCCGCCGACGGCCGCCCGTGGCGCCGGTCCCCACGTAACGATGCGGCCCTGCATCCGACCTCACGCACCGTCGTCCTCTTCCAGCGCTAGTTCCTCCGCACGCAGCCCCGAACGCGCCGCCCATTCGTAGACGACGAACGCAATCGCCGCCACGGCCAGCGTATCCCAGGGATGCGCGATCGCGCCGATGCCGCCGAAGGTGCCCAGGTACGACACCGCCATCACCAGCACGTAGAACACGATCAGCCACAGCGAGCACTGCACCTGGCGCAGGAGGCGCGCGCGCGCCTCCCGCGAAGGCAGCTTGTAGAGCACGTACGCGGCGAACAACACCACCTGCAGGCCCAGCAGCCACGACAGCGTCTGCCAGCGCGACCAGTACACGATCAACGCGGCGACGATGAACGACAGCGGCCCGAGCAGCGCGAGGACGCGCACCCGGAACGGGCGCGCCAGGTGGGGCGCACTGCGGCGCAGCGACGCCACCGTCACCGGCGCCGCCGCGTAGCTCAGCATGAGCGCAGCGGAGACCACGCCGATCAATTTCTCCCATGACGGGAACGGCAGGGTCCAGAACACCGACAGCGCAAAGCTCAACCACAGCGCCGGGCGCGGAATGCCTGACTTGGCGTCCACCTTGGTCAAGGACTTGACGCCGATATTGCGCGCCCAGCCGTAGATCACCCGCGGCGTCGCGCTCATGTAGATGTTGCCGGTGCCGCTGGGCGAGACCACCGCATCGGCCACCACCAGCGTCGCCAGCCAGCCCAGGCCCAGCACCAACGCGATGTCGCGGTACGGCAGCGAGTACAGCTTGTCGATGCCGTTCCAGCCAGCGACCAGATGTTCGGCGGGAATGCTGCCCAGGAACGACAGCTGCAGCAGCACGTAGATCCCCGTGGACAACAGGACCGACAGGATCAGCGCGATCGGGATCGTGCGCTGCGGGTCGCGCACCTCGCTGGCCACCGACACGATCGGGGTCAGCCCCAGATAGGCGAAGATGATGCCACCGGTCGAGATCGCGGCCTGGACGCCGGCCGCGCCGTACGGTGCGAAGCCGTGCAATTGCATGTTGTCGCTGTTGAAATGCGACAGCAGCAGCACGATCACCAGAACCGGCACCATGAACTTGAATACGCTGACGATGTTGTTGGAGATGGCGAAACTCTTCACGCTGAAGTAGTTGAGCAGGAAGAACAGCACCAGCAGGCCGAACTGCACCAGCCAGCCCAGAAGCGAGGGATCGCCGCTGTCGGGTTGTGTCAGTCCCGGGAACCAGGCCGCCGCATACTGGCGGGCGGCCACCGCCTCGATCGCGATCAGGCTGGAGAACGCGATCAGGGTGATCAGGCCCATCATCGATCCCAGCAGCGGGCCGTGCGAGTACTCGGGATAGCGCACCACCCCGCCTGCGCGCGGCAGCGCCGCGCCAAGCTCGCAATACACCAGCCCCAGCAGGAACACGGCGAAACCGCCGAACACCCATGACAGGATGCCGGCCGGGCCGGCCATGCCGGCGACATGGCTGGCAGCGAACAGCCAGCCGGAACCGAAGATCGAACCGAGCCCGATGAAGGTCAGGTCGGTGAGGCTGAGGGTCTTGCGAAATTTACCTTGTGAAGCCATGGGTCACCTGTTTGGAAGGGGACGTGCCAGGCGAAGGCGGGGGACTTCGCATCGGGCCGGTGTCATGCGAACGGCCTGTCGATCGCTGTCGCCGGCGGCGTGAACCACTGCGCACCGTCGCCGGTGACGTGGAAATGGTCTTCGAGGCGCACGCCGAACCGGCCGGGCACCACGATCATCGGCTCGTTGCTGGCGCACATTCCCGGCTGCAGCACGATTCGGTTGCCGGGCAACAGGTACGGGGCTTCATGGATCTGCAGTCCGCAGCCGTGGCCGGTGCGGTGCGGCAGTCCCGGCAGGCGATAGCCCGGCCCGAGGCCGGCCGCCTCCAGTACGCGCCTCGCCGCGGCGTCCACCACTTCGCAGGCCTCGCCCGGGCGCACCGCGGCGAATGCGGCCTCCTGCGCGGCCCGCTCGAGTTCCCAGATGCGGCGCTGTTCCTCGGTGGGCGTGCCGAAGGCGAAGGTCCGGGTGATGTCGGAGTGGTAGCCCTGCACGGTGCAGCCGGTGTCGATCAGCACCAGGTCGCCTTCGCGCAGGTGCTGCACGCCGGGGATGCCGTGCGGGTAGGCGGTGGCGTGCCCGAACTGGACGATGCAGAAGGTCGAGCCGTCGTCGGCGCCCAGCGTGCGATGCGCCTGGTCGATGAAGCGCACCAGCTCGTCGCTGCCGATGCCTTCGCGGACGATGCCCGCCGCGAGTCGATGCACCTGCAGCGTCATGTCGCAGGCCTGTTGCATCAGCGCCAGCTCGGCTGGCGACTTGCACATCCGGCAGCCGTCGACGATCGCGGCGGCATCGACGATGGAGTGCGTGGCCAGGTGCGCACGCAGGCCGGTATACACCGCGAACGCCGTTGCCGGATCCAGCGCCAGCGTGCGCGCGCCACGCTCTGCCATCGCCCGCGCGATCAGCGCGTACGGATCCTCGTGCTCTTCCCACAGGCGCTTGCCGGCCGCGATCTTCAGTACCGCATCGAGCGAGCCTTCCTCGAACGCCGGACAAACCAGCAGCGGATCGCCATCGGCCGTCAACAGCATCGCCACCAGCCGCTCGCTCGCGCTCCAGGGCACGCCGGCGAAATAACGCAACGAGGCACCGGCACCGACCAGCAGCGCATCGACGCCCTGCGTGCGCATCAACGCCCGCGCGTGCTCGATGCGCTGCCGGTACTCGTCGGCAGCAATCGGCGCAGCGCGCCGCGCCCATGGCGACAGCCCCGCCAACGCCGCGTCACGCTGCAGATGACCGATCTGTCCGCTCATCCGGCCGTCGCCACGTCGCCCGTACTCCACTCGCCGTCGATCCGGCGCCAGACTCCCCCGGGGTTGCGATCGCGCAGCACCGGCGGCAGCAACGCATCGGGGACGTTGTCGTAGCTGTGCAAACCGGCGAAACGGCGGATCGATCCCGGCATGCCGACCGAGGTGAAACCCGGGTGGCCGGTGGCCGGATACGGGCCGCCATGATTCATCGCGGGGCTGACCGCCACGCCGGTCGGCATCTTGTCCATGATCAGCCTGCCCACGCGTGGACGCAGCAGCGAGATCAATGCGGAAGCGGCGACGTCGTCGCGACCGTCGGCGGCACGATACAGGGTCGCGGTCAGGTTGCCCTCGAACGCGCGCGCGATCGCCTGCGCCTGTTCGCGCCCGTCGCTGCGCACCACCAGGCCGACCGGCCCGAAGGCTTCGGTCTGCAGGCTCGCCGGATCGGCCAGGAAGCGCGCGCCGTCGACGGCCAGCAGTTCCGGCCGCACCCAGTAGCCCGGGCGGTCCGAGTCCCCGCGACCGGCGATCCGTTCGGCACCTGCGGCCCGCAGCGCATCGACCGCGGCATTGAGGTGACGCCTGCCGTCGGCGGAGAACAGCACCTGTTCCGGCGCCGCGTCGAACCGAGATGCCACTGCGGCGACGAACGCGTCGCCCGCCGCCGTCCGCGGCACCACCAGCAGCCCCGGATTGGTGCAGAACTGCCCGCTGCCCATGGTGCAGGACGCGAAGAATTCCTGCGCCAGGTCCTCGCCGCGGAGCTCCAGCACGCCTTCGAGCAGGAACACCGGATTGATGCTGGACATCTCGGCATAGAACGGCACGCCGGCGGCATCGGCCTGCGCCTTCAATGCCAACCCGCTGGAACGTCCGCCGGTGAAGCCGACCCCGCCGATCGCGCCCTGCCCGACCAGCAGGTCGCTGCACGACGGATCCACCCCGTACAGCAGCTGGATGGCCGCAGCCGGAAGCCCGGCGGCCAACAACGCCGCATGCGCGATCCGTCCCAGCTTCTCACTGGTGCCCGGATGCAGCGGATGGACCTTGGCGATCACCGGATTGCGCGCGGCGATGGCCGAGGCGAAATCGCTGCCCGCGATGGCGTTGAACGCGAACGGAAAGTTGTTCGGGCCGAACACCGTGACCGGCTTGCCCAGCGGGCCGAGCACCGAACGCAGGCCGCCGGCGGTGTCAATCACCGGGTCCGCCCAGCCCCACTCGCGTACCGCACGCGCGGCCTGGCGCAGCTGGCCGCTGGTGCGCGGCAACTCCACCTCGCGCAGGCGCGGCGATGCCGGCAGGCCGGTTTCGACATTGGCCAGCTCGGCCAGCGCATCGGCCTCGGCCTCGATGCCGTCGGCATAGCCTTCGAGGAAGGCGGCGATCCGCTGCGGGTCGGTCGCGGAGAACATCTCCGCCACCGCCACCGCGGCCGCCACCGCATCTTCCACCTCACGGCGGCCGCTGACCGGATAGACAGGGCCGACTGGCTCGCCGGTCGCCGGGTTGTGTGCGCGCAGTTCGCCGATCGGTGCAACCGCATCGCGCCATGCGCCCGCTACCAGAACCTGTTGACGTCCGCTCATCATCACAGCACCGGACGGTTCTTGTTCGCGCGCTCGATCACGCGAAGCGCGGCCTCGCGCTCGGCGCCTTCGACCGGCAGGCGCGGCGCACGCACGCGCTCGTTGCCCCAGTCCACGCTCTGCTGGGTCAGCTTGATCAGCTGCACGAACTTCGGCACGGTATCGAGCCGCAGCAGCGGCAAGAACCAGCTGTACAGGTCCTTGACCGCGTCGTACCCGCCATCGCGCGCGCGCTCGAACAGCGCCACCGATTCGTGCGGATAGGCATTGACCTGACCGGCGATCCAACCGGTCACGCCCATCGCCAGGCCTTCGACGATGGCGTCGTCGATGCCGGTCATCAGCACCAGGCGGTCGCCGGACAGTTCCTGGATCTCGGCCAGGCGACGGATGTCGCCCGAGGACTCCTTGACCGCCTCGATCTGCGGGAACTCGTTGGCCAGCTCCACGATCTGCGCCGCGCTGAAGTCGGTCTTGTAGGCGACCGGGTTGTTGTAGAGCAGGATCGGCAGGCTCGTGGCGTTGGCAACCGCGCGGAAGTGCGCGCTCATTTCCCTCCAGTCGGTCGAATAGGCGTAGACCGGCAGGATCATCAGCCCGCGCGCGCCTTCGGCCTCGACCGCCCTGGCCAGTTGGACCGCCTCGTCGGTGGACAACGCGGCAATCCCCGGGATCACCGGCGTGTCACCCAGCGCCTTGACCAGGGTGCGCACGATCGCGACCTTCTCGTCGAAGGTCAGCGTGGCGCTTTCGCCCAGCGAACCCAGCGGGACCACGCCGATGCAGCTGGCTTCGACCTGCCACTGTGCATGCTTGGCGAGGAACGCGTGGTCGACCCGTCCGTCCTCGGCAAAGGGGGTGGTGAGTGCGGGGATCACGCCCTGCCACATGCGCTTGCTCATTTCACAACTCCTGGGATAAGTCCGTTGGAAGTCCGCCGCCGAAACCGGCCAGCACCTCCAGCGGAACGGGAAAAATCGGGGGACGGAAGCCGTCTCGCGTGGTGCCGCCCAACTCGGCCAATGCGCTGCCGCAGAGACGCCCCTGGCAGGCGCCCATGCCGCAGCGGGTCAGCAGCTTGGCTTCACGGCCCGGCGCGCAGGCGGACAGCGCCGACAGCCGCACGTCCTCGCAGCGGCAGACGATGGTGTCGGGCTCGGCCAGCGCACGCAGGCCGTCGTGCAGCGCGAAACGACGGTTCAATGCCATGGCGAAACGGCGCGCGTGCGCGCGCCGCGGCAGCAGCGCGCGTGCGGCCTCGCGTCGCCCGGCCGCCGCATGGCCGGCGATGGCGCCTTCGGCCACGGCGCAGTCCAGGCCGCCGATGCCGCAGGCCTCGCCCGCGGCGAACACCGACTCGACGCTGCTGCCCTGCCAGTGGTCCACCAGCACGTGCGCATGCGGGCCGCCGCCGCCCAGTGCGCACCCCACGGCCTGCGCCAATTCGATGTTGGGCACCAGCCCGAACCCGCAGGCAAGCTGGTCGCATTCCACGGTCGCGGTGCGCCCGTCGATGCGCAGTTCCACCGCACGCAGGCGCTCGTCGCCGAGGGCACGCAGCACATGGCTGCCGGCGTGGTAGGACACTCTCGACAACGACAGGCGCAGGCGCGCCGCCTGCACGGCCTTGCCCGGCCAGCGCCACAATCCGGCGGTGAATATCGACAGCGCGCGCAGGGACGCCTGCTCGTGGATGCCGAGGACCCGGGCGCCGTGACGGCGCAGCGTATCGGCGACCGCCAGCAACAGCGGGCCGCTGCCGGCCACCAGCACGCGTTTGCCGCGCATCGGCCCGCCCTGCTTGGCCAGCGCCTGCGCGCCGCCGGCGCCGGTCACGCCGGGCAGCGTCCATCCGGGAAAGGGCAGCAGCAGTTCGCGCGCCCCGGTCGCCAGCACCAGCGACCCGTAGTCGACGCTCGCCGCCAGCTGCCCGCTGTGCACGAACAGGCGCTTGCCGGCATGGCCGGCGACCTCCGACTGCATCAGCATCGGAACACCCGCCGCCGCCAGTTCCCGCCGCAGCGCTTGCGCAGGCCCGGGCGCGCCGTGCCGCACGTCGTTGCGCCAGACCTGCCCGCCCGGCACCGGCTGCGGATCGATCAGCATCACCCGCGCGCCATGCGACGCCGCGGCGCGGGCCGCCGACAACCCGGCGGGTCCGGCGCCGACGACGGCGACATCGCAATGGTGGCGCCGGTCAGCCATGCGTGCGCACCTGCATGCCTTCGGCCACCGGCAACAGGCAGGTCCGCTGCTGCGCCCGGCCGTCGACCGTCGCCCGGCATTCGAAACACACTCCCATGCCGCACAGCGGCGCGCGCCGCTGACCGCCGCAGGACTCGCGGGTGGTGCCGCCGGCGTGCGCGATCGCCGCGGCCACGCTGCTGCCGGCCACGACCGAGACCTCGCGGCCGTCGATGCGCAGGCGGACCAATGGCGACGGCGCGTTCAAGCCGCCACCCGCGCGGGATCGTAGGGAGCGGGGTCGATCGCGGGGCGCCGTCCGTCGATCAGGTCCAGCAGCAGGCGCGCCGTGCCGGGTGCGGTCGTCACGCCGAGCCCTTCGTGCCCGGTCGCCACCCAGCAGTCCGCGCGCCCGGGCACCGCCCCGATGTAGGGGCGGCCATCGGTGGTGCACGGGCGCAATCCCGTCCAGACCCGGATCGCCTGCAGCCCGCGCAGCACCGGCAGGTAGCGGAACGCGCGCTCCAGCATGCGCCGGAGCACGGACGGATGGACGTCCGGTCCGGCTGCGCGCCGCTCGCGCGAAGAACCGATCAGCAACTGCCCAGTCGGACGCGGCTGCACGTTGAACGCCACGCTGACCTCGGCATCGCCATGCGCACTGTCGGCATAGCCCAATTCCAGCACCTGGTGGCGGAGCAATCCCGGGTGACGGTCGGTGATGACCAGGTGCCCGCGGCGGACGTGCATCGGCAATTCCGGCAGCAGCGCGTTGCTGGCCGCCCCCGCCGCCACCAGCACCGGCCCTCGCAGCACGGTGCCGTCGTCCAGCGCCACCCCGTCACGCAGCACACGCAGCACGTGGCGGCCGCGCACCAGGATCGCGCCGGCATCGATGCAACGCCCGATCAGCCATGCGACCGCGCGCGGCGGATAGACCGTACCCTCACCCGGGACCAGCAGGCCGCCGGCCAGGTCCGGCGCAAGATGCGGCTCCAGTTCCCGCAGGCGCCCGGCATCGATCCGTTCGGCATGGATGCCGGCCTTGCCCAGGCGCGCGATCTTGCCCGGCACCGCCGCCATGTCGGTCTCGTCGGCCGCCACCCACAGGGTGCCGCAACGGCTGAAGTCGGCGGCGGCGAGTCCTTCGGATTCTGCCCACAAGCCGATCGAATAATGGGCCAGCGCCAGCTCCGCCGGATCACCGTCCATCGCTACCAGGTGCCCCATCGATGCCGCCGTGACCCCGCCGCCGGCGATATCCGCCTCGACAATGGCCACCCTGCGCCCGCCGGCCACGGCCCGCTCGGCGCAACTGGCGCCAATGATGCCGGCGCCGACGACGATGAGATCGAACGCCCTCATGCCTGCGCGGCGCCCCCGCGGATCCCCCAGGCGAAAGGATCGTCGTCCTCGATCAGGATCTCGGCGCTGCCGGTGATCCAGGCCTGCCCGGTGATCCGCGGCAGGACGCCGCGTTCGCCCTTGCGGTAGGCGCATTCGAACGTGCTGCCCAGGATGCCCTGCTGCACCCAGACTTCGCCTTCGGCCAGCTTGCCTTCGGCGGCCAGGCAGGCCAGCTTGGCGCTGGTGCCGGTGCCGCAGGGCGAACGGTCGTAGGCGCCGCCTGGGCACATCACGAAATTGCGCGCCTGTCCGGAGCCGTCCGGCGCGGGGCCGTTGACCTCGATGTGGTCGATGACCCCACCGTCGCCCCCGCCGATGCCCGCCGCATCGACCGCACGCTGGATCGCCAGGGTATACGCGCTCAGTTCCGACCGGTGCGCGAAGTCCAGCGGCACCGGGGACTGCGTGGTGATGAAGAACCAGTTGCCGCCCCAGGCCACGTCGCCGACCACGGTCCCGTAGCCGGGCACCTCGACAGCCGCCCCGGTCGCGGCGCGATAGCTTTCGACGTTGTCGATCGACACCCGGCCGTCGGCATGCAGTTCCACTCCGACCACGCCGACCGGCGTCTCGATCAGGTGCCGGCCCGGGCCGATCCGGCCCAGGTGCGCCAGCGTACGCGTCAGCCCGATGGTGCCGTGACCGCACATGCCCAGGTAACCGACGTTGTTGAAGAAGATCACGCCAGTGCAGCAACGCGGATCCACCGGCGCCTGCAACAGCGCGGCGACCATGGTGTCCGAGCCGCGCGGCTCACAGGCGATGGCGCTGCGCCAATGGTCGAATGCGTCGCGGAAGCGTGCGCGGCGCTCGGCCAGGCTGCCGCCACCGAGCCCGGGAAAGCCCGACAGCACCACGCGCGTGGGTTCGCCGGCGGTATGGGAGTCGATGACGGTCAGGCTCTGCATGCCGTCATCTTCCAGCCGCAGCGGCTTTTCGCGCTAGGACGCCCTGCCCACGACGGATGCGGAAATATGCATAATCGAGAAGAATGTCGCGACGCCTTCCGGCTTGTTTCCAAGATCAGGGAAGCAATCGGAGCGCGCCGTTCCTGACGCAATGCAGCACAGTTTCTGGAGCCGCCGCCATCGGCTTTCAAATCGAACCGGACGAACTGCAGCATCTCTTCGATGCGCTGCCCGATGTGGTGTTCTTCATCAAGGACCGCCAGGGCCGCTACACCCACGTCAACCTGACCCTGGTGAACCGGCTGGGCGCGCGCAACCGCGCCGACCTCATCGGCAGGACGCCGCTACAGTTGTTCCCCGAGCGGCTGGGCACCCGCTACATGGTGCAGGACGAGCAAGCGCTCGCAGGCGAGACGATCGAGAACCAGCTGGAACTCCACCTGTACGCCAATCGTGCACCCGGCTGGTGCCTGACCTTCAAGCACCCGCTGTACCAGGACAGCCGGGTGATCGGCCTGGTCGGGATCTCCCGCGACCTCGGCGCGCCGGACCGGCGCCACTCCTCCTATGGCCGCCTGCAGCGTGCCGTCGAGCACATGCAGGCCAACTACAATGCACCGCTGCGGGTGCAGAAGCTCGCGGACATCGCGGAAGTGTCCGTGGCCCAACTGGAACGGTTGTTCAAGCGCGTGTTCCAGCTGACCCCGCAGCAACTGCTGACCAAGCTGCGGATCGAAGAGGCGATGCGGCTGCTGCACTTCGACGCCAGCATCGCCGAGATCGGCCAGGCCTGCGGTTTCTCCGACCAGAGTGCGTTCGCGCGCCAGTTCAAGTTCACCGTCGGCATGCCGCCGCGCGCCTATCGCGCGCTGGTACGCGACTGAAGCCACTGGCGACCCCGACCCGGCGGAGCCGGCCTACCGGTGCAGGTGACGGGCGGACGGGTGCCGCGCCAGCGGCCGCCGATGATGCGCACGTTGCCGGCTGCGGACTTCATGCGCGGCGCCCTGGTGCGCATGGCGTCTGCCGGATCGTCACGGGGGCGGGTGCTACCATGCGCGCCATTGCCCCCCATCCACGATGTCCCGGCCGCATGGTCAGCTGGTTTCGACGCGACAAACCCGAGCCGGTCAAGCCGGAAGACAGCAAGCGCCGCCTGAGCATCGAGGAACTCGCCGCTGCGTTCCCCGACAACCGGCCAGCGCCGCGTGACGATGCGCAGACGACGGAGGCGCCGCCGCCTGCCCCGGCCGAACCCGCCCCTGTCCAGGCTCCTGCTCCTGCTCCTGCTCCTGCTCCTGCTCCGGCCCCTGCTCCGTCCGCCCCACCGGTCGAGGACCGCGCTGCCGCGATGGCGGCCGCCGCCGCGGCGAGCGCGGCCTTGCGCGAATCCGGAGCCGCGCCCGCCGCGCCGGGCAAGTCCGGCTGGCGCGAACGCCTGCGCGACGGCGGCTTCGCCCGCAACCTCGGCGGGTTGTTCGCGCGCAACCCGAAGCTCGACGACGATCTGCTCGACGAAATCGAGACCGCGCTGCTGACCGCCGATGTCGGCGTCGCCGCCACCACCGAACTGGTGGAGGCAATGCGCAAGCGGATGAAGGCGCGCGAGTTCGCCGATGCCGCGGCACTGCTGGCGGCGCTGCGCGGCGAGCTCATCACCCTGCTGCAGCCGGTGGCGCAGCCGCTGGTCATCGATGCCGGCGCCAGGCCGTTCGTGATCCTGACCGTCGGCGTCAACGGCGTCGGCAAGACCACCACCATCGGCAAGCTGGCCAAGCGCTTCAAGGACGACGGCCACACGCTGATGCTCGCCGCCGGCGACACCTTCCGCGCGGCCGCGGTCGCGCAGCTGCAGGCCTGGGGCGAGCGCAACGGCGTGGCCGTCGTCGCCCAGGGGCAGGACGCGGACGCCGCCTCGGTCGCCTTCGATGCGTTGCAGTCGGCGAAGTCGCGCGGCGCCGACGTGCTGATCGCCGACACCGCCGGGCGCCTGCACACGCAGCAGGGACTGATGGCGGAGCTGGGCAAGATCAAGCGCGTGCTCGGCAAGGTCGACCCGGCCGCACCGCACGAGGTGCTGATGGTGGTCGACGGCACCACCGGGCAGAACGCGATCTCGCAGCTGCGGCAGTTCCACGCCGCCGCCGGCGTCACCGGCCTGGTGGTGACCAAGCTGGACGGCACCGCCAAGGGCGGCGTGGTGTTCGCGCTGGCGCGCGAGTTCGGCATCCCGATCCGCTATGCCGGCATCGGCGAGCAGCCCGAGGACCTGCGGGTGTTCGACGCCGAGGCCTTCGTCGACGCGCTGCTGCCCGAAGCGCTCGGGCCTGCCAACGCCCATCGCGTTGACAGGCCCTAGGGTGAAGCGGCGCGGCGCGATCGCGCTGCTCGTGCTCGCGGCGCTGCTGCTGGCGGCGCTGTTGCTGCTGCGCTGGCTGATGCGTGCGGACGTCCTGGGACCGATGGTGCTCGACCGCGCCGGCAGCGCGCTGGGGCTGGAGATTACCGCGGATGCATTCGACTACCGCCTGCGCGGCACGCCGCAGCTGGTGGCGCGTGGCGTGGTCGCGCGCGAACCCGGCGCCGCCGGGCCCGTGCTGCGCGCCGACCGCGTGCTGGTGTCGGTGCCGTGGTCGACGCTGCGCGCACGGGGCGCCGACCTCACGATCGAGCGGATCGAGCTGGATGCGCCGGTCGTCGAACTGGCGGCATTCCAGCACTGGTGGTCGGCGCGTCCACCGGGCGAAGGCCCACCGCCCACGCTTCGGGGCGGACTGCATGTCGTCGACGGACGCGTGTCGGGAGACGCCTGGCGGGTGGACGATATCGCTCTCGACCTGCCGGAATTCGCCGCCGATCGTGCGCTGCGGGTGCACGCCCGCGGCCGCTATGTCGCCGGCACGCTGCAGGCGCCGTTCGACCTGCACGCGAGCATGACCCGGCCGTCGGCGGATGCCGGCGTCGGCATCACCGGCGAAATCTCGCCGCAGGGCGACGACTGGCGACTGCCGTCGTCCATCGTCCTGTCGACGCATCTGCAGGGCCCGCCCCCGGGGCCACCAGGAGCCATGGATGACGCCGGGCTGCGACTGCGGCAGCTGCGGCTGTCGTCGCGCGCACGCTATCTGTCCGGCACCGGTGTGCAGCCGTTCGTGTTCGGCTTCGCTGCCGAAGGCGTGCTCGCCGACGGCGGGCTGCGGTTACTGCCCGCCGCGCTGACCCTGCGTGGCCAGGAACTGATCCCGCGCCTGCGCGCGCGCGGCGCGATCGATTTCGCCGACGAGCTGCAACTCGCGCTGCAGGGCGAACTGGCGGACTGGCCCGAGGCCTGGCCGGCACTGCCGCCGCCGCTCGGTGCATCGCAGGCGCCGTTGCCGTTCGAACTCGAGTACCGCGGCACGCTCGCGCTGACCGACCCGATTGCGCTGCGGCTCGAGCGCGACGGCGCCGGCTTCGACGGACGCCTGCGCGTGCCCGAACTCGCCGCTTGGATCGATGCCGGCGCCGACGGCTCGCCGCTGCCGCCGTTGCGTGGCCGTATCGAAGCGCCGCGGATCGACATCTCCGGCGCCACCCTGCACGGCGTCGAGATCGAACTGGAAGACGATGTCGTGACCGAAGGCGTCATCCCATGACCACGCAGCAGGGTCAGGACATTGCCGCCCGGCTGCTGGCGTGGTTCGAGGTCAACGGTCGTCACGACCTGCCGTGGCAGCACCCGCGCACGCCGTACCGCGTGTGGCTGTCGGAGATCATGCTGCAGCAGACCCAGGTGCGGGTGGTGACCCCCTACTTCGAACGCTTCGTCGCCGCGCTTCCGGACGTGCCCTCGCTGGCCGCGGCGGCACTGGACGAGGTGCTGGCGCTGTGGTCCGGTCTGGGCTACTACGCCCGCGCACGCAACCTGCACACGGCGGCGCGCCTCTGCGTCGACCGGCACGGCGGCGACCTGCCGCGCGACTTCGACGCCCTGCTCGCCCTGCCCGGCATCGGCCGCAGCACCGCCGGCGCCATCCTGTCGCAGGCCTGGGGCGATCGTTTCCCGATCCTCGACGGCAACGTCAAGCGCGTGCTGTGCCGCTGGCATGGCGTCGAGGGCTGGCCCGGCACGCCGAAGGTCGAGAAGCGCCTCTGGCAACTGGCCGAGGCGCAACTGCCCGACGCGCGGCTCGCGGACTACACCCAGGCACAGATGGATTTCGGCGCCACGCTGTGTACCCGCCACGATCCGTCCTGCCTGCTGTGCCCGCTGCGCGAGGGTTGCGCAGCGCTGCAGTCGGGGCGCGTGCCCGAATTGCCGACTCCGAAGCCCGGCAAGCCGCTGCCCGAGCGCGAGGCCATCGTGCTGCTGCTGCAGGACGGCGACGGCCGCGTACTGCTGCAGCGACGCCCCCCGGTCGGCATCTGGGCCGCGCTGTGGTCATTGCCCGAGGCCGCGGACCACGATGCGGCACGCAACTGGTTCCGCTCGCACGTCGACGACGACTACGACAACGGCCGGGCGCTGGCCTCCATCGCCCACGGCTTCACCCATTACCGGCTGCAGCTGCATCCGCGGCACTGGCGCCAGGTCGCGCCGCGGATGGCGGTGCGCGATAACGCGGACCTGCGCTGGGTCGCCCCCGCCGAACTCGGCACGCTCGGCATTCCGTCGCCGATCCGCAGGCTGCTCGAGCGCGGAATCGACCCGGCCGGCAACAAGCCGCCCCCGCCTTAGGCCGTAGCGACATTCACCACGCCCCCTGTAGGAGGGGCTTCAGCCCCGACCCGCCGACGATCGCGGGGAGGAAGCAGAAGGCGCACGGCGCCGATCGGGAGCCGAGTACCGTGGATCTTTTCCGCGCGCCGCTCGTTTCCGGGTCGGGGCTGAAGCCCCTCCTACAGAGGGCGCGCCGTGCCCACACGCGTGCCGCACGGCACGACGTCAGTCCTGCTCCGGCGACCGCTGCCGCTCCTCCACGTTCGCCTCGCGCAGTTCCTGCTCCGCCACCTTGACCGCCTTGACGTCGACCGGACGGATTTCCTGGATGCGGCACGGGATGCGCCCGGTGTCGGAGCCACCGCCCCGCACGATCACGTCGTCGAAGCGTGCCGAGACCCGTCCCGAGAAGTTGGTGAGGCTGATCGCGGGAGCGAAGTCCAGGTCCTGGCACCGTCCCGCCAGCTCCAGGAGATAGGCTTCGTTCGGACGCGTCCACACCACCAGAGCGCGATCGCCCAGTGGCGTCCAGCCATTGAGGTTGCCGAAGAACCGGAAGTCGCGCACCGGTTCGCCGGCGTTGGCGCGGTACGTCTCCACGCGCTGGCTGTCGGTCAGCCGGTCTGTGCTGGCGCAGGCGCCCAGAGCGAGGATCGATCCAAGAAGCAACGACATGCGTTTCATGCTCACTCTCCTAGTGGGGTCGAATGGACATCTACATCGTGCACCCGCAATCGCCCCGCCGGTACGGGTGGCGAACGCAGCCCGATCCCTCGACACCATCCCGCCGGCCACGCCCGCGACCCCATTATGCCGCCCGTTGCGTGCAGGGCCGGTTTGCCGGCGATGGCCGGCCACGGTGCCGGTATCGCCCGGTGACCGGCGGGGTTGCGCTGACCCGGGAGAAAGGCAGCGAAGCGGGCTCCGCCCTACAATGAAGGCCAGTCACCTTTCCGGGATCGATCCGATGCGCACCGTGTTCTGCCAGTACGAGCAACGCGAGACCGAAGGCCTGGATTTCGTGCCCTGGCCCGGCGAACTCGGCAAGCGTATCTATGCCGGCATCGGCAAGGCCGCCTGGAGTGCATGGCTGGCGCACCAGACCATGCTGATCAACGAAAACCGGCTCTCGCCGCTCGACCCCAAGCACCGCGCGTTCCTCGAGCAGGAAATGGAAAAATTCCTGTTCGAGGGCGGCACCGACAAACCGGCCGGCTACGTGCCGGAACCGGGCGAATCGTCCAACGGCTCGTCTTCCGACTGATTCGCCGGCATCGCGTCGGTATCGCGCAGCTGGCGCTCGGCCTCGCGGATGGCGTTCACGTCCAGCGGACGGATCTCGCGGATGTGGCACGGGACCTCGATCGAGCTGCGGTTCAGCGCCATCACCTTGTCGAAGCGCGCGTACACCTGGTTCATGTTGCTGGTCAGCGAGATCGCCGGGCTGTACGGCAGGTCCGGACACGGCCCGGACAGCTCCAGCAGGTAGGCCTCGCGCGGCTTGGTCCAGACCGCCACGGCGCTGTCGCCCAGCGGCGTCCAGCCGTTGATCCGGCCGAAGAACCGGAAATGAGGCACCGGCTCGCCGGCGTTGGCGCGGTACAGCTCGAGCTTCTCGTTGTCGCTCATGCCGGTGCTGGCGCAACCGCCGAGCACGAACATCGCGAATACGATGGAAAGGATCCGCTTCATCGTCGACTCCCTGCCCGTCGGGCATCATGAGTATCGTGATGATGCCGCCCGGGCGAATCCCCGGCGCGCCGATGCCGCACGGCATTCAGCCCCCAGCCGGCTTGCCGGCCGCGCTCCGGCCTCGTATCATGCCGCCCTCGCACACGGCCCGTCCGCGTCGCGTCACCCGGCCGGGTAGCTCAGTTGGTAGAGCAGGGGATTGAAAATCCCCGTGTCGGCGGTTCGATTCCGTCCCCGGCCACCACGAATTACCGAAAGGCCTGCAGCGATGCAGGCCTTTCTTCGTTCTCTTCGTTCGCAAACGGCCCAGGCTTCGCCTGCTTCCGCTGCGTTTGTCTTCCCCCTTCGAAGAAGGGGGATCGAGGGGGATGTGCCGGACGGCGGCCATGAGGTGCGCGATGCACGCGCACCTCGAGCATCCCTAGAAGCAGGGCGCGTACGACCAGCTGAAGTCCTGGGTGCGAATGCCCCATGGCTGGGGAATCATCGAGTCCGGCGGGCAGTTCGCGATGACCTCGCCGCCTACCGCCTGACCATTCTGGTAATAGACATAGACCAGCATCCCGTTGGCAGGCGGCGCCGGCTTCGCCGAGGCGGCCAGGGCGAACAGCGTTCCCGCCGCCAGCGCCATGCCCAGGACCAGCGGTCTTCCGAGCGCCTGAAGCGATTTCACTTTCCTCATGCTTGCTCTCCTTGGTCTTTCCCGTTGAAAGGTTCCGTTGCACGGCGGACCGATCGTCGACATCCGCAGTGCACCCGCAATCTAGCAACCGCGCCGACCCGGAAAACGTGACGCGCGGACTGGAATCCACACCCGCATGATCGGCAACGCCTCCGGCGCGGACATCGACAAGTTCGAGGCGTTCGGCCTGACCACGGACGCGGCGCAGGAGGTCGGCGCACCGCTGGTCCGCGAGTGCCACGCCAGCTTCGAGTGCCGGCTGCACGACGACATGCTGGTCGTCGGCTGCTGAAGTACCTGTAGCGGGCGCGGCGCCAACGCAAACGCCCCGCTTTTTCGCGGGGCGCCGGCGTCCACTGACGGTGGAGAGACCTGTTCAGCCGCGGGTGCGCGTGGACGCGCGTTTCGCGCTCTTGCGCGGGGTTGCACGGCGCGTGGCCTTGCGCGCCGCCGGCTTGCGGGACGGCGGCGCGGCGATGCCGAGCTTTTCGAGCACCGGCGCCAGGCGCGCCTCGACCTCGGCGCCGAAGCCGGCGATCTTCGGCTCGACCTGCTCGCGCAGGGTGATCGCGCCGCCGCGAGCGATATCGAGGGCATCCACGGCATATCCAACGGCATGGCGCTGCAGCCGATCGGCCGTGGCGGCGGCGTTCGCGACGGCATTGCCGGCTTCGCGGCGGGCGACCGAGATCAGGCCCAGCGACGCCAGCCAGGCATGGCGCAGGTTCGGATCGGCGCTGAAGTTTGCGGTTTTCGATGCAGCCATAACGGGCTCCAATGGTCGGCGAGATGCCGGTTGCGATACCCCAGCCTGCCGCGCGCACGTCGAGCAAACACACTAGCCGCCACCCATTATCCGTAGGAGCGCGCCATGCGCGCGATGCCGCGGTGCTTCGCCGCCCGCGGCATCGCGCGCATGGCGCGCATGGCGCGCTCCTACGGCGGCGGGGCTTGCCTCCCGCCGGCCACGGCGGGATGCTGCTGCCATCCTCATCGCACAAGGATCCGACGATGGCCAAGACCGCCTGGGCACCTTTCCCGCTCGACGCCAAGGGCTACGCCTACGCCGGCGACGCGCTGAAGAAGGCCTGGCCGAAACTGCACGCCGGCGACTGCGAGCCGTGGCCGGACGAGAAACGCGCCGCGGCGCTGTTGCAGGCCGCCGGCAAGGCGGCGCCCAAGGGCGTGGACGCGAAGGGATTGGCGGGATCGCTGCAGGAAGCCTGGCGGGCGTTCCATCGCGGCGACTTCCAGTCAGCGTTCGAAGCCGGCGAGCAGCTGGGCCCGATCGGCGCCTCGGTCGCGGTGAAGGCGCTGGGCGTCCACGCCACCCACCTGGTCGACAGTGACGCCGAGAAGCTCAAGCGCTTCGAGCAGGCCGCGAGGATCGCCGAGACGGCGGTCGAGGCATTGCCGGGCGAGGCCAACAGCCACTACCGCCGTGCCTTCGCGCTGGGCCGCTACAGCCAGGGCCTGAGCATCGCCAAGGCGCTCAAGCAGGGCATCGCCGGCAAGGTCCGCGACGCGCTCGACAACACCCTGGAGCTGGCGCCGAAGCATGCCGAGGCCCACACCGCCGTGGCGCTGTACCACGCCGAGATCATCGGCAAGGTCGGCGGCATGATCGGCGGCCTGACCTACGGCGCCAAGGCCTCCGAGGCCGAAGCCCACATCAAGCAGGCGCTCGCGCTCACCCCCGCCTCGCCGGTCGCCCATATCGAATACGGCAACCTGCTGATGCTACTGCACGGCGAGCGCAAGGAGGACGCCGCCGCCGCGGCCTACGAGAAGGCCGCCGCGATCGAACCGCTGGACGCGATGGAGGCCCTGGACGCCGCCTACGCCCGGGACCAGCTGGAGTAGGCACGGCCGTGGACCGGCGGCTTGTCCCCGCCCCGCCCCGCCCTTAAACTACGCGGCCTGCCGGCGCCCAGCGCGCCCGGCACCGGATCGGGCGGTTAGCTCAGCGGTAGAGCATTGCCTTCACACGGCAAGGGTCGCAGGTTCGATCCCTGCACCGCCCACCAACTCCGGCCCCTGCATCGCGGGGGCCTTTTTTTTGAACGGCTTCACCCCGAAGCCGTTCGAAATCCAAGCCTGCACTCGCGGCGGTCCCCTGCCCCGCCTTCAGCGCTCGAGGCCCACCTCGGCCAGCATTTCCTCGATGCGGACCTCGACGTGGGTGGCGTCCTCGGGGGTGACCGCGCCATCGACGACGGGATCCGCCTCGGCGGCGAATGCCGCCCAGAAATCCTCCTCGTTGGTGTAGTCGTCCACTAACGCCGGCAGCTTGCGTTGCAGTGCGTCCAGCCGTGCGTCGAGTTCCAATCGGTCCATCGCATACCTCCGGCCAGATATCGATGCCGATACGTTGTCCGCTGCGCCGTTGATCCGATGTGAAACCTCCATGCACGCGATCGAGGCGAAAGATGCCGGCTGCGGTATGCGGCGAGCCGCATGACGAAGATCGCCCGGTGTCGGACTTTTCCTACAGCCGATCGCGCCCTTGGCCGACTGTGCATCGCCGCGGCCGCGGCCATGCTGTCACCACGCCCCAGCAGCACGGCCATGCGTCGGCAACGGATGCCGCTCCGCAACGGAACACGGCCGCGACCCTGAGCAAGTCATCCAGCTGGGCTGGGGCATTCACTTCTGGAGACTGGGATGGAACGCATCCTGATCGGGGTCGAGCCGGACGAGCACGGCTGGCGCATCCAGCTCGCCGGCATCACGCTCGAGCGCAATCTCGAGCAGCCCACCGCGCTGGGCCGCGCCGACGACCTGGCCCGCGAACGCCACGCCTCCACCGGCCTCCCCACCGCAGTGCACATGCGCATGCTGTGCGGCGACAGGGTGATGCTGGGCATGCACGGCTGAGCAGTGCGTTGCCGGGCCAGCGGAGCGCTCGACTCCACGCACGCCAGTGGCGCGCGCGCCGCGCAGTTGATCCGGCCCATGGACGGCAGGGGCGCAATGCCTGCGCAGGAGGCTGGTCGCATCCCTGCGGTGCGCTCCTACACGGTGTGGGCCAGATCGATAGGGGGGACGATCCTAGCGGACCGGCACGTCGAACGCGATGTCCGGCGAGGGTTCCGGCTGGAACCCGTAGTGCCACCACTCGCGCTCGTAGTTGCGGAAGCCGTGCCGCTCTATGGCGGTGCGCAGGCGATGGCGATTGCGCCGTTGCGCCTCACTGGCCGCCGGGCTGTCGGTATGGGCGAGCGGATCGAAGAAATCGAACGCGGTGCCCATGTCCAGCGGCGTGCAGTCCTGTCCGGACGCATCGCAACGCAGCAGCGTCAGGTCGAGCGTGGCGCCGCGACTGTGGCCGGAGCGCTCGGCGATGTAGCCGTCATGGACGAGTTCGCCCTTGTCCAGGTTCGGATAGTGTTCCGCCTTGGTGCGCAAGTCGCTCGCGTCCTGCACCCAGTGCATGAAGTGCCGTACCGCGCGCACCGGCCGATAGCAGTCGTAGATCAGCAGGCGGAATCCCTGCGGACGCAGGTCCGCCTCCACCCGCTGCAGCGCTTCGGCCACCGGCCGCAGCAGGTAGCAGCGCGGCGCCTCGTAGCCGTCGATCGGCGCGCCGACGAAGTTGTCGCTGCCGGCATAGCGGATGTCCTGGCGGATGTCGGGCACCAGGCGGTCGATTGCGACCAGCCCCGCCTCCTCCACCGTGCGCGCCGGCGATACCGCCGGCCCGTCCGCGACGGACGCGCACGCCGTCGGCAGCAGGAGCGCGACCAGCACGATGCGCCAGCGGGATGGCAACGCCTTCATGGGCAGTCACCGACGCGGACGAAGGCGAGATCCTCGTAGTCGTAGCTGAAGTCCGCCTGCGGATCGACCTTGGACATGGTCAGTGTCGGCGGCGCATCCGCAGTGTCCGCATCGGCGAACGCCAGCCAGGCCTCGGCATCCACGCTCACCTCGTCCCAGTCCACCAGCCGGCGCTCGCCGACCCGCATCACCGTGCCGCTCAGCATCGGCGACCTGGCCGCGGCGAAGCGCACGACATCCCCGCGCCGGCACACCGACGCTTCGCCGAACCAGGGATCGCGGTACACGCCGAGCCATGGCGTCATGCTGTCGATGTCCGCGGCCTGCCGCGACGATGTGTCCGGCGCCGAGGTGCTGCCGTCTTTCCTGTCCGCCGCCGCTTCCGCGGCGATGGCGTCGGCGTAGTCGTCGACCGTGCGGCCGGTCGCCTCCGGCGCGGTGAAGCGCTTCGACAGCGCCTGCACCAGCGCGCTGCGCGCGTCCGAGCCGCCGCCGTTCATCAGCACGACGAAGCCCACCCCGAGTTCGGGCAACAGAGTGACCGCCGAATACATGCCCGACAGCGTGCCGGTATGTGAGACCTTGAGCCTGCCGTCGGCATCGTTGAGCCGCCAGCCGTATCCGTAGGCATGAAAGTGCGCGCCGTCCCATTCGCGCAGGCGCCGCCCGAGGGGCATCGGCGTGTGCGCGGTCCACAATGCCTCGCGCTGCTCTTCCGACAGCCACGGCGCTCCGTCGATCAGTCCGGACCGCTCCGGCTGTAGCCACATCGTGATCCAGCGCAGCATGTCGTCAAGGCTGCAGCGGATCCCGCCCGCCGCCGCCATCGGCACCGCCGCCACGGTGTCGCCGTCCTCACGCACCGGCACGTTGCGGCCGTCGATGCGGAGGTGCGGTTGCGCGATATTGCCCACTTCGTCGCGCCGCCACTCTCCGACCCGGCAGCGCTCGAGGCCCAGGGGCTCGAATAGCTCGCTGCGCAGCAGTGCCTCGTAGGACTCGGCGCCGGCCGCCGCCGCGGCGACCTCGCCGGCGACGATGTACAGCGTGTTGTCGTAGGCGTAGCGCGAACGGAAGCTGTAGATGGGCTTCAGGTGCGCCATGCCCGCGATCACGTCCTCGCGGGTGAACAGGTTCGGCTCCGGCCACAGCATCAGGTCACCGGCGCCCGCACCCAGTCCGCTGTTGTGGATCAGCAGGTCGCGCACCTGGATCTCGCGGGTGACCCACGGATCATGCATGCGGAAGTCCGGCAGGTGCTTGATCACCGGATCGTCCCAGGCGAGCTTTCCCTGGTCCACCAGCCGCGCCAGCAGCGCGGTGGTCATCGCCTTGCTGTTGGAGGCGATCTTGAACAGCGTCGCCGGCGTGACCGGCTCGCCGCCGCCCACGCGCAGTTCCCCCACGGTCCGCACGTAGGTGACTTTTCCACCCTCGACCATCCCGACCGCCAGGCCCGGCAGTTCGAAGCGCGCGACGGCGGCATCGACCTCGGCGTCGATCGCCGCTTGGCGCGTCTCGCCGCCCGACGGCTCGCGGGCGATCGCCCCCTGCATCGCCTGCGCCAGAAGCAGCGCCGCCATGCACAGGCGGCCGACAGCCGCGCCCCGCTGCACTTTCCCGCGAGGCGCATCGCGCGGCCCCTGGCCTGGCGCACCCGGGCGCCGCATCGTCCTGTCCAATTCGTCGCCCGTCAGAAGAACTTGTACTCGAGCTGCAGGGTATAGGCACGCCCCCTCGGGTCGGCGATGCGCGGCTCCCAGCCCGCGCCTGCGGCGAAGTCGTTCTGGTGCGCAGTGAACGGCGGATCCTCGTCGAGCAGGTTCCTGATGCCGAAGATCACCTTCAGCGGATCGAAGCCGGTATAGCCGACGCTGTAGTTGTAGGTGGTGTAGCTGGACACCCTGGGATCCCATTGCGACGGGATGTAGGTGTCGTTCCTGACGCTGACGGGAGGCTCGTCGTCGTAGCCATGGCGATAGATCTGGGTGAGGCTGTGGGTCCAGTCGCCACGGAAGTAGCTGAAGTTCAGCGTGTGCTTCCACTTGATCGGCAGGTTGTAGTAGCGCACGTAGTCGCCGACCAGGTTGTCGGTGTAGGGCAATGCCTCGACACCCTTGGTCCGGAACGAGTCGATGTAGCTGCCGTTGAGGTTCACGCTCCAGCGCCCGCCGGCCAGCTCGCCCATGAAGTTGGCATCCAGCTCCACGCCCCGCATCTGGCTGCCACCCGAATTGATGTAGCGGCGGTCGATGGCGACCACCTCGCCGGCATCATTGCGGATCCAGTTCTCTTGGAACAGGTCGTAGTGCTCGACCAGGATCTCGCGCCGCGCCGGCTGGATCGTGTTGGTGCGCTCGATGTCCCACCAGTCCAGCGTCATGTTGAACCAGTCGACCGGCGCGATCACCACGCCGAAGCTCTTCTGCTTGGACTCCTCCGGCTGCAGGTCCGCCTTGCCGCCGAACAGTTCGTCCGGCTGGATCGACTCGCACCCGGGCACCTCGGGGTTGGGCACGCCGCCCGGACAGGTGGCCGGATCGGCCAGATCGAAGCCGGTGTACGGCAGCTCGCTGACGCCGTTGAACAGCTGGTTGAACGACGGCACCTTGAAGCCGGTGCTGTAGGCGCCGCGGAACGCGAGCGCCTCGATCGGCTGGTACTTGAACGACACCTTCGGGTTGGTGGTGCTGCCGAAGCCGTCGTAGCGGTCGTAGCGGCCGGCCAGGGTGACCTCCAGGCTGTCGAAGACCGGCAGGTAGACCTCGGCGAACACCGCCTTGATGTCGCGACTGACGTCCTCGAGGATGTTGGCGTCGTCGAACGGCGCGTTGAAGACCGGCCGCCCGTTGCTACGTTCGTCGCCGTTGAACTTGAACTCCTCGCGGCGCAGGTCGATGCCCGCGGCCGCATAGATCGATCCGCCGGGCAGCGACAGCCCCACGTCGCCGGAGAAGACGGCGTCGATCTGGGTCACGACCGACTCGCCACCGTACAGCACCACGCCCGTCGCCGAGCCGGCCTCGAGCGCCGCCATCGCCTCCGCCGACTGCTCCTGCCCCGGCAACAGGAACGGGTTGAGCAGGCCGCTGCCGAGAGCCTCCTGCAGGGCATCGGTGTAGTGGTAGCCGCGGCCCAGCGTCGACTTCGATTCGCTGGAGGCGCGCGACAGGCCGACCGCGTAATCCCAACTCCCGACCAGGCCCTCGAACCCCGCCAGCAACCGGTAGGCCTTGGTGTTGGTCGAGATCTGGCGCGGACCGCAGGCCATGCAGCGCCAGCGATAGGCGATGCGGTCGCCGTAGCTGAGCTGGTCGGCGCCGAAGTAGTCCGCCAGCGCGTCGAAGACCATGTCGTAGGATTCGCCGGTGCTCGGATACCAGGTGTCCGGGTTGAAGGCGGCAGTCGCCAACGTGCTCGACGAGATCTGGTTCTGCTCGAAGGTCTTCTCGACGTCCACGTCGGAGCCGACGAACTCGACGAAGGCCTCGTGGCGGTCCGACATCTTGAAGGTCGCCCGGCCGATGAAGTCGACGCTCTCCTGGGGCTGTTGGATGACCGCGGCGGCGGGATAGTCCCAGGCGCAGGCGTAGCGCGAGGAGGGGACGTTCCACAGGCGGTGGTCGTACGGCCCCATCAGGTCGCCGCCGCTCTCGCAGCCGGCCGCGCCGGGCAGGTTCAGGATGTTGACGGCCGCCTGCAGCGATCCGTCCTCGGGATCGATCACGCCTCCGCCCATCATCGACCCGTCGTGGTTGAACACCGTCGCGAACGGCGGACCGCGGGTGTCGGGAGACAGGCCGCGCTCGGGCTGGAAGCTGTTGGAGAAATCGCGGTCGGTGCCGCGCAGGATCTCGTTCTTCTTGAAGCTCACGGTGCCGAAGACGTTCCAGCGGTCCGTGTCCAGGTCGCCGCCGCCCACCAGCAGGTTGGCACGATGGATGTTGCCGCCACCGGCTTCCGTCACGTCGACGAACGCGGAAGCTTCCGCGCCCGTGTAATCGCGCCGGGTGATGAAGTTGATCACGCCGCCGATGGCGTCGGTGCCGTAGACGGCCGATGCGCCGTCGCGCAGCACCTCGACCCGGTCGATGGCCGCGAAGGGAATGGAGTTCAGGTCGACCGCCCGCCCCTTGAGCCCGTGCGTGGCGACGCGGCGGCCGTTGAGCAGCACCAGGGTCGCGTCGGCGCCCTGCCCGCGCAGGTTGGCGCCGGACACGCCGTTGTTGCCGCGCTGCTCCTCGTGAACGATGCCGGCGTTGCTCGACAGGTTGTCGGATCCGTTGCCGGCGATGTTCATGTACATCAGCAGCTGTTCCGCCGAGGTAATGCCCTGCGCCTCGATATCCGCCTTCTGGAACACCGTGATCGGCAGCTGGCTCTCGACGTCAGTGCGCTTGATGTGCGATCCGGTCACCCTCACGGTGTCCAGCGTCCGGGGCGCGCTCCGCTCGTCGGGTTCCGGCGGATCGGACGGACTCTCCTGCCCGAGGGCGATCCCCGGACTCAACAGCCCGACCAGGATGGCTGCGGCGAGACGGCTCGGCTTCGAATGCGGATATGCGATAGGCATGCAGGATTTCCCGGGTAAGTGGAGCGCTGCGAAACGCTGGCGATGCCGCCCGCTGCATGCGTGTGGCAAAGCCATTCGAGACGTCGACCGCGGAAGCGACCTCGTGCCCTGGAACGCCAGCCCGTCCAGCGATCTCCCGACCGCGATGGACCCTCCATGCCAAACGCGACAACACCCAGGATTACGCGCTCACCCTCTTCACCGGGACCCGCGCCGGTTCTTTCACCGGTGCGGGTTGCATGTGGCTGCTCCCCGGCCGCCATCCCATTTCATTGCTGTGTAACACGCCCCCTGTAGGGGGTCAATAATCTATTCCCCCTGCCGTTTCCGCGGGAAACATCGATTCCAGTCCCACCGAAAAGAAAGGCGGCCCCATACGCGGGCCGCCAACGGAGGTACTTCGGAAAGCGAGAGCGACAGCCAACTGGCCATGCCTCGGCGCCTGCAGGAAGCGCTACTGCCACAGACGACAGCGGCGCGCCGAAACGGACTGTCGCCACGTTATGTAGGGTCAGAAATTCCAGGTCACCACCAGCTGCGCATAGCGCGGCGACTGCCAGCGGGTGCCGGTGCCGTGCAGTCCGCGCGTCACGCCCGGGGCGGCTTCGTAGCGCTGGCGCACGTTGATCACCTCCTGGTCGTTGAGCAGGTTGAAGACCGAGAACCGGGCCTTGATGTCGGTGCCCTCGACCGGCAGCGCCCAAGTCACGTTGGCGCCCAGGTTGTAGGTCCACGGCATGCGGCCACCCGCGCCGCGACCGGCGTACTCGTAGACCCGGTCGGCGACGGGGCCGGAGCAATTCTGCACGCAGTGCCAGAACGTACCGCCGCCCAGTCCCTCGCTCACGAAGTTGGCCGCCGGGAAGCTGTCGTTGGGCCAGGTCACGCCAAACTGGTTGATCGGCGCACCAGACATGGCCGTGAGCATTGCACCGAACGACCACTGGTCGTTGAGCGCATAACTGCCCCGCAGCTTGATCTGGTGGCGACGGTCGTTGAACAACGGACCGTAATCCTGGTTGTTGGCCGGGTGGTCCCAGTGCTGGACCATGCCGGTGTCGCCATAGTTGGTGTCGGAATTGACCGGCCCTTCGTGGTTGCCGTCGGACTTCGACCAGATGTAGGAGGCATTGAACGCCCACTTGCCGTCCCAGGCGCGATCGAGCTGCAGTTCGACCGACTTGTAGGTGCGCTTGGGCTCGGAATAGCCGACCACCTGGCCACTCTCGCTCATGATGTATCCGTCCTGCGAGGTGTCGATCGTGATCCAGCCCTCGGTGTCGCAGCCGATGTTGGCGTCGCCCCAGATGGTCAGCGGCTTGCCGGGGTTGGCGATCGGCCAGATGTTGCCGCCGATCGGGCCGCAGGGCGTATGATTGATCCGCACGTCGTCGAGCGCGTTCTTCATGCGGCGATAGGTGGCGTTGACGCCCCACGACCATGCCTGGGTGAGCACGGCCTGGTAGCCCAGGATCGCTTCGTCCTGATAGACCGCATCGAGATCACTGTCGACGCTCTGCCGAAGGTCGTTTACGACCACGTTGCCGCTGGTGTCAACCGGCCCGATCTGCGCGCCGATGATCGGCTCCATGTACGTTCCACCGCCGACCGGGTTTGTCACCTCGCGCCATCCGTCAAGCTCGTAGAACGTCCGCTCGTCGGTGAGCCCACCGGCGAAGGTGTAGTTGATGTTGTTGGTGACCGGCAGATAGTAACGGCCCAGGTTGCCGAACAGCTTGGCGCCACCGTCGCCCCTCATATCCCAGGAGAAGCCGAGGCGCGGCGACACAAGATTGTCCATCTTGATAAAGCTGCCGCCGGCAGCAGTCTTGTTGTCGAAGCTGTCCACCCGCACGCCAACGTTGAGCAGGAAGTTGGGTGTCACACTCCAATTGTCCTCGAGGTAATAGGCGCTAGCGGTGGTCTCGAACACGCCACCGTCCACGCGCCTGCGTGCCATCAGGACTTCGTTCACCCCAGGTGGAACCACCGCGCCATTGCCCAGTTGGGAGCCTGGCGTCAGGCCGAAGGCGGTGTAGCGCATGCCGGTGGGACCGGGATAGAAGCTGATCCGATCCGTCGTCATTACCTCGTGGTCGATACCGAATCGCAACTGGTGATCGCCCAGGGTCCACTCGAGATCCAGACGCCCCACTTCGCGCTCGTCCTCGTGCGACACGATGGTCGACGTGTTCGGGTGGCAGCCCAGGGCCGGCTCACCCATCGCTACGTAAATGTTTCTATAGGTGGAATCGACGAGCACCTGCTCGCAAGGGCCGTCGGCCGGCGAGGAAGTGAAGGACTGGCTGCGATTGATGCCGTACATCGCCTTGGCGATGAAGTTCTGCCCGAAGTACCCGGTGTAGGTCAGCGATCCGCTCTTGCCACCGCTCTCCTCCGCGCTGATGCCGCTCTGCTCGCCGATTTCGTCGCTGTCCCAGTCGTAGAGATAGGTATTTCTTGTGGTTTCGGCTTCATCCGAGAACGCGAGAAATTCCAGCAGATGATCATCTGTGATGCGCCAATCCATCTTCGCGCCCCAGAAGCCATCGTCCGCTTTCCCCCTATTCCATCGATCGCTACCGGAACTGGTGTAGAAGTGCGAACTGCTGTCTCGAGCCTCGTACATGGCAAACAGAAACAGCCGGTCGCGAATGATCGGACCCGAGGCCCAGATGTTGGCCTTGGCGAAGCTGCTGCGGTCGCGGCTGGCGCGATACTCGGCCGCAGTCGGTTGGCCGTCCGAATTCACGCCTTCGAACGAATGGTCGTCCGCCGTCGCCTTCCATGCCTCCGGCTCGAACGTGAGTTCAATGCCACCCTTGAGCTCGTTGTCACCCGAGCGCGTCACTGCGTTGATCACGCCACCGGTGCTACGACCGAACTCGACGGAATAGCCGCCGGTCTTGACCTGGAACTCCTGGAAGAACGCGAACGGAGCGGTGGAAAAACTCTGCCGGCGGTAGAAATCGGTAACGTTCAGGCCGTTGATGAAGACCGAGTTTTCGGCCACCGACGAGCCGCCGAAAGAGATGCCGCCGAAAGACGAGTTGCCGCTGACGACCCCCGGCGCGATCAGCGCGACCGAGCTCAGGCTTTGGGCCACCGGCAGCCGCGCCCACTCCTCGCGGGTGATGTTGGTGGCCGACTCAGTGGAACGCACGTCGACGCGGTTGATGACCCGCGATCCAATGACCTGCACCGCGCCGAGGTTGGTGACGCCGCCCTCGCTGCCCAGGTTGACCGTGGTGGTGCCCCCTAGCGCCACGTTGACCGACACAGCCTCTCCGACAGGCTGGCCGTCGCGGAGCGTCTGCAACGTGTAATTCCCGATGGGAAGTTGGCCGAGGCGGTAGCTGCCATCCGCGCCGACCGTGACCCTGCGGCTCAGGCCGGTTCCGACGTTGGTGACCGAGATCTGGTCTCCGGCGGTGGCGCGACCGGCCACCGCACCAGTCACGTTCTGCGCCAGCACCGCCGGCGTCGTTGCGGACAAACACGCCCCGAGGGCGAGACAGAGTGCGGCGCGGCGGAACTTGGTGTGGCTGGCCTTCATTAGCGGTTCTCCCCAGAACAGGTGCGTGATGGTTGGCTTGGCGATGGTCAGGTGTGCTCGGCGGGCGGCAGGATCTGCCACTCGAAGTCGTAATCCCATTGGTCGAAATACAGGTTGCCGCCGTCCCACTCGGCCTCGCCGCGCTGCGAGTCCACGGTTTCCGAGCGGAAATGGCGCTTGGGCGGGACGAAAGGCTGCGACCAGTCGTCGTTGTAGGCGATGCGGTAGGCGTCCAGGCCACCGAGATAGAACCAGCGCAGCGCCGGGTCCTCGGACTCGAGTTGGCCGGTGGTGACGTCCATCGGCACCCAGCCATACGGGGCCAGGTACAGCCAGCCCCAGTCGTGCATGTTGTCGTAGCCGACGTCGTTGTCGGAAAAGGTCCAGCCCGACTGCCAGCGCGCCGGAATGCCGTTCATGCGCAGCAGCGTGATCAACAGCAGGGTGACCTGGCCGCAGTCGGCATGGTCGGCGTGCAGGGCGTGGTCGCCGATGTTGCTGAGCGTCGAGTATTCGCGCGCGCCGCCCCAGGGGATCTCGTCGACCGCGGCGAACAGCTTCTGCGCGATGCGGTAGGGGTTGGTCTCGTCGCCGACCACCTTGCGCGAGTAGGCGCGCATCGCGTCGGTGAACACGACGTGCGGCGCGCGCTCGGTCACGTACGGCGCCAGCGCCTCGTCGATCTCGGCGGGCACCACCCGCTCCGGATCGATGTCGAAATGGCGGGCGTGGATGGTCAGCTCGTAGGTGACCGCGAAGCGCGTCGGCTGCCCGGCCACGGCCGGCTGCTCCAGGGACACGGTGCGTTGCGGCGCCGATTCCGGCGCAATGCGTGGGGCGCCGGGTTCGCTGTCGACCAGGCGGATGTCCTCCTGCTGGCCGGGGATCGCCCGCGGATACGGGATCCACGCGCGCACGGTCTCGCCGGCCGGCACCGCGTCAGCATCGACGGTCAGCGACTGGGTGATGCGCACGCGCTGCGGTGCCACGCTGATCGCGCCGCTGTCCTTCGCCGCGGCCAGCACTTCCTCGTGGTGCGGGTGCAGCGCCTCGTACGGGCCCTGGCTGAAGGGACGCACCGGCGGCGCGCGGCGCGCGGCGGCTTCGGGCACGAGGCGGAACAGGTTGAAGACGGCGCGGTTGAAGTAGCGCTTCTCGCCGTCGATCTCGATGCGTTCGATCAGTCCTGCGCTGTCCCAGGCGGCGAATTCGGCGTCGCTGACGTCCGGCGCCTGCTTGCGCACGGCGGCCTTGGCGGCGGCTTCGTCGAGCGCGAAGTCGAGACGGATGCGGCGCATGCGCTCGCGCTGGAACTCGAGCGCAGCACGAAGGTCTTCATCGTTGTCCGCCGTCTCCAGCATGCCGGCGATGCGCGCCTCGGCGTCGCGGAAACGGCCGGCATCGATCATCGCGACGATGTCCGCGGGCGCCGGCGGCGGCAATCCGCCGGCCGCGACCGGCCCCCAAGCGAGCAGTGCGAGCAGGCCGGCCGCGCAAAACCCGACGAGCCTTCGCGTTGCCGCGCCGGTCCGTTCTATCGTCCTGCCTGGGTTCGTGGCACGCCGCACGTCCGCCCCCGCTGGTGTGGCCCCTGTCACGGCTATGTAACATCGTCGTGGAGGGCAGTCAATAATTTATTCTTCGGAAGTTGATTTTGAGAAAAATGTATTCCATAACTGTCGCCGGTCCGCACCGCGGCGCTGCGCAAGGGGAAGCCATGAAGCCCTCGAACCTGTTCATTTTGTTGCTGGCGCTGGCCCTGGTGGGCGTTACGGCGCCGGTTCTGGCGCGCCAAGCCGAGATCCCCGCCCATGGCGTGATCGCCGTCGACGCCCGTCATCTCGATCCGGCGCATTGGATCGAGCGCCTGGGCACGGCCGCCGACCGTCCCTATCTCGATGCGGCCGCGATCGCCCGGCAGAACGCCGACCTGGTGGCGCGGGACGACTCGGTGCTCGATATCGCCGCCCTGCCCGCCGAGCTCGACGGTGCCGAGGTCCGGGAATGGATCCGTGCGCTGTCGTCGCCACCCGAGGGCGAGCGCTTCGATGCGACCGGCGCGGTGCTGCCGGCGACGTTCTTCGATGCCCTCGACCGCAACCTCGCGCTCGACGCCGTTCCGGCATCGCAGGCGACGCGCTACGGCCTGGTGGTGCACCGCGCCGACCTGCGCACCTTCCCCGACGCCACCCGCATCTTCAGCCGCCCGGGCGATACCGACATCGACCGCTTCCAGGAAAGCGCGCTGTTTCCAGGCACGCCCGTGGTCATCGCGCATGAGAGCGGCGATGGCCGCTGGCTGTTCGTCGTCAGTGACCGCTACTCGGCCTGGATCGATCGCGATGCGGTCGCGATCGGCGAGCGCGACACGGTGCTCGACTACGCGCGCAAGTCACCGTCATTGATCGTCACCGGCGCCACCGCGCGCACCGTCTACAACCCGGAACAGCCGCCGGTCTCGGAACTGCAGCTCGACATGGGCGTGCGCGTACCGCTGCTGGCGGACTGGCCCGCGGATCGCGCGGTGCACGGCCAGCATCCGTACTTCGGCCACGTGATCGAGCTGCCGCTGCGGCAGGACGACGGCACGCTGGCGCTGGTGCCTGCGCTGCTGCCGCGCACCGCGGACGTGTCGCCGCAGCCATTGCCGCTCACGCCGGCCAACATCATCGGCCAGGCGTTCAAGTTCCTCGGCGAGCGCTACGGCTGGGGGCATTCGTACAACGCCCGCGATTGCAGCGGTTTCGTCTCCGAGATCTACCGCAGCATGGGCGTGCAGGTGCCGCGCAACACGCGCGACCAGAGCGTGAGCCCGGCGCTGGACAAGACGCTGTTCGAGCAATCCGACAGCCACGCCGACCGCATGGCGGAGGTGGCGAAGCTCGAGGTCGGCGACCTGGTCTACATCCCCGGCCACGTGATGATGGTGATCGGACGCGAGAACGGCACCACCTACGTCATCCACGACACCACCGGCATCAGCTACCTGGGCGCCGGCGGCAACCTGGTGCGGATGCCGCTCAACGGCGTGGTGGTGACCGCGCTGGAACCGCTGATGTCCAGCCAGGACCGGCCTACCATCGACAGCATCACCAGCATCGTCCGCATCCGCTGACCGACGCCTCCCGGGGAACACGAGCCGAATGAAAATTACCCAGATCCGCCTGGACAAGCTCCGGGTTCCGCTGAAGACCCCGTTCAAGACCGCGCTGCGCACCGTCGACGCGGTGGAGGACATCATCGTCAGCGTGCATACCGACAGCGGCCACATCGGCTACGGCGAGGCCGCGGCCACCGCGGTGATCACCGGCGATACCCACGGCTCGATCATCGAGGCGATCGACAAGCTGATCGCGCCGCGCTTGGTCGGCAGGGAGATCGCCGACCTCAACCGCATCCTGCAGCTGATCCACGGCGCCGCCGAGCGCAACACCAGCGCCAAGGCCGCGGTCGAGATCGCCGTGTACGACCTGTGGGGCCAGCTCTACGACGCCCCGCTCTACCGCATGCTCGGCGGCGGCGATCCGGTCATCACCACCGACATCACCATCAGCATGGACTACATCGACAAGATGGTGGCCGATTCGCTGGCGGCGGTCGATCGCGGTTTCGAGTCGCTGAAGATCAAGGTCGGCCGGGAGATCGGTGTCGACCTGGAGCGGATCAAGGCGATCTACACCGCGGTCGAGGGCCGCGCCCTGCTGCGCCTGGACGCGAACCAGGGCTGGAACGCGAAGCAGGCGGTCTACGCGATCCGTACGCTGGAGGACGCCGGCGTGCAGCTGGAGCTGGTCGAGCAGCCGGTCAAGGCGCGCGACCTGGCGGGGCTGAAGTACGTCACCGAGCGCGTGCACACGCCGATCATGGCCGACGAGAGCGTGTTCGGCCCGGCCGAGGTGATCGACCTGCTGCGCATGCACGCGGCCGACATCATCAACATCAAGCTGATGAAGACCGGGGGGATCTCCAACGCCATCCGCATCGCCGACATCGCCGCGCTGTACGGCGTAGAGTGCATGATCGGCTGCATGATCGAATCCAGCATCAGCGTCGCCGCGGCGGTGCACGTGGCGGTGGCCAAGGCCGACACGATCCGCAAGATCGACCTCGACGGACCTTCGCTGTGCGACTTCAATCCGGTCGAGGGTGGCGTGATCTTCAACGAGTCCGAGATCTCGATCGGCGACGCCCCGGGCCTGGGCATCCGCGCCATCCGCGGACTCGAACCGCTGGCCGCGTGACCGGGAGACGGGCCGATGTCGGCACTGCTCAAGATCCGTTCGCAACGTGACCAGATGTCCGCGATCGAGCGGCGCATCGGCGATTTCATCCTCGACAACGCCCACCTGCTGCGCGACTACTCCTCGCAACAGCTGGCCAACGCGCTCGAGATCAGCCAGTCGAGCGTGGTCAAGTTCAGCCAGAAGCTGGGCTACAAGGGCTATCCGGACCTCAAGTACGCGATCGGCGAGGACATCGCGCGCGGCGACGGCGGCAACCACGATCCGGCGCACGAGTCGGACGGCAGCGGCGACCGCCATACCGCCCTCGCCGAGGCGCTGTGGCAGGCGAAGGCCAATGCCGAGCAGGAGACCCGGCTGCTCAACCCGCCGGATAGCCTGGACGCGATCGCCGAGACGATCCGCAGCGCGCGCACGGTGTTCGTGATCGGGCTCGGCCAGGACAGCATTGCGGCGCGCGGGTTCACCCTGCGGCTGTCGCAGGTGGGGATTCTCGCGGTCTACCACTTCGATCCGGCGCTGATGCCGACCAGCCTGGCCAACGCCAACCACGAGGACGTGCTGATGGTGTTCTCCGAGCACGGCAAGCGCGCGGCGCTGTGCGAGCTCAGCCGCCTGTTCCGCCACCGCGTCGGCAAGGTGATCAGCATCACCCGCCACAGCGCCAACCCGCTGCGCGCCCAGGCCGACATGGCGCTGCTGGTCTCGGCGCACGACGAGCGCTCGCACATCGAGCAGTTGCTGTACCACTCGGCGCTGCAGCACTTGCTGGACATGGTCTTCGTGCTGCTGTGCGAACATGTCGGGGAACGGCTGCAACTGCTGGACCGCAACGCCGCGCGCATGCGCCAGTTGCTGGAAACCTGATCGACCACGCCGGATTTCCTTCGGCGCATAGGGGGAAGCGACATGACCGATACAACCCGGTTCGTCCGCGTAGGAGCGCGCCATGCGCGCGATGCCGCGGGCATTTCGCCGCCCGCAAATTCCGGTGACCGGCGCGCCTGCCGGTCTGGAATCTCGGCATCCACCGGATCCTGTCGACACCCGCGGCATCGCGCGCATGGCGCGCTCCTACGGGCGGCCGCGGCCGCATGCACCATGGCAAGCTCCCTCTTCACTCCTGACCGATGCCGCCGATGACCGACGCCACCGCCAAAAAGCCCTTCCACCTGTCCACGCCGGCGCGGGTGCTGATCGCGCTGATCGCCGGCGCCGCCATCGGCCTCACGCTGGCGGCATGGGATCCCGGCATCGCACAGCGCGTCGCCGACATGGTGCAGCCGGTCGGCCGCCTGTGGCTCAACGCACTGCAGATGACGGTGGTACCGCTGGTGGCGGCGCTGGTGGTGGTCGGCATCAATACCGCCAGCGACGCCGCGGCGTCCGGGCGCACCGCGCGTGTGGCGATGGCGGTGTTCGTGATCCTGCTGGCGGTCTGCGGCGCCTTCGCCGCCGTCGCCTCGCCGGCGTTCCTGGCGCTGATGCCGCGCGACGAATCCGTGGTGGTCGCGTTCCGCGCCGCGATCCAGGCGCCCGAGGCGCTGCCCGAGGCGGCCGGCTTCGGCGACTGGCTGGTAGGCGTGATCCCCAGCAACGCCATCGCCGCCGCTGCAGCCAGCGCGATGCTGCCGCTGGTGGTGTTCGCGATGTTCTTCGGTTTCGCCCTCACCCGGCTGGAGCCTGAGCGCCGCACGCGCATGCTGGAGCTGGTGCAGGCGATCGGCGACGCGATGATCGTGATCGTGCGCTGGGTGCTGTGGGCGGCGCCGCTGGGCGTGTTCGCGCTGGTGCTGGCGGTGTGTGCCCGGGTCGGGCTGCACATGCTCAGTGCGCTGGGGTACTACATCGTCCTGCAGTGCGCGCTGTACATCGCGATCACGCTGCTGATGTACCTGGTGGCGGTGCTGTTCGCCGGCGAGCGGATCCGGCGCTTCGCCGCGGCGCTGATCCCGGTGCAGGCGATCGCTGCGAGCACGCAGTCCTCGCTGGCCTCGCTGCCGGTGATGATCGACAGCGCGCGCACCCGGCTCGGCTATCCGCTGTCGGTGACCTCGCTGGTGCTGCCGATGGCGGTGTCGCTGTTCCGCATCGCCAGCCCGGTGCAGTACCTGAGCGTGGTGGTGTTCATCGCCTGGATGTACGGCGTCGACCTGAGCGCCGGGCAGCTGGCGGCGGCGGTGGCGTTGAGCATCGTCATCAGCATGGGCTCGGTGGGCCTGCCCGGGCAGGTCAGTTTCATGACCACCAACATGCCGGTCACGCAGGCGATGGGACTGCCGGTGGAACCGCTCGGCGTGCTGCTGGCGATGGACACGATCCCCGACGTGTTTGCGACCGTCGCCAACACCAGCGCCGACGTGACCGCCACCGGCGTGGTGGCCAAGCGCACCGGCGCCACGGACGAGCCTGGCCCAGCCGGAGCCGACCCGGAAGCGCCATGAGCGAAAGCGTGCTCTACCACAATCCGCGCTGCTCCAAGTCACGCAGCGCGCTGGCGCTGCTGCAGGCACGCGGCGTCGAGCCGCGTATCGTGCCCTATCTCGAGCAGCCGCCGGATGCCGCCGCGCTGCAGGCACTGCTGCGCCAACTCGACCTACGCCCACGCGCGCTGTTGCGCACCGGCGAAGCCGAATACGTCGAGCTGGGCCTGGCCGACCCTGCCCTCGACGAGGACGCGATCATCGCCGCGATGGCGGCGCATCCGCGCCTGATCGAGCGTCCGATCTTCGTCCACGGCGACCGCGCCGTGATCGGACGTCCGCCGGAACGCGTGCTGGAACTGCTCGGCTGAGCCCGGAGCGCCTGCGGGTGCGCGATTCGCGCCTGACCCGATGGCGCGAATCGGCTTTCCGTAGGAGCGCGCCATGCGCGCGATGCCGACATCGTCGGCCCCGTCGGTGCGGCTTCAGCAGCCGCAGCCTGTCCGAAGCCGCGATCGCGTCGGCGTGCGGCGCCGGCATCGCGCGCATCGCGCGCTCCTACAAGGATTTGCTGTCGCGGAGGCGGCGGATCCGCTCCGGCGGCTCGAAGGAGTCGCTGCGGGCGTCATGCCAGAAGGCCCGGAACACCGCGTGCTCCGGCGTGCCGTGGATCAGCTCCCCCGGCTCCAGGAAGCGATACAGCGCCGCCAGCGAGCGCACCTCGATCGCCGACACCCGGCGCAGGATGTGTTCGGGCCCCAGCTGCTGCGGATGGACCAGCCCCGCGGCGCCGATCAGATCGGCCAGCGCCTTGAGCGTGTTGTCGTGGAAGCGGCGCACGCGCAGGGCCTTGTCGGGCACGTCGAGCGCCTTCCAGCGCGCCGGATCCTGCGTCGCCACGCCGGTCGGGCAGCGGTCGTTGTGGCAGCTCTGCGCCTGGATGCAGCCCACCGCGAACATGAAGCCGCGCCCGGCATTGCACCAGTCGGCGCCCATCGCCATGGTGCGGGCGATGTCGAACGCGCTGATGATGCGACCGGCGGCGCCGAGCCGGATCCGCTCGCGCAGGCCCAGGCCGACCAGGGTGTTGTGCACCAGCATCAGCGCCTCGTGCATCGGCAGGCCGACGTGGTCGATGAACTCGGCAGGCGCCGCGCCGGTACCGCCTTCGGCGCCGTCGACCACGATGAAGTCCGGCAGCAACCCGCTCTCGTACATCGCCTTGGCGATGCCGAACCACTCCCACGGGTGCCCGATTGCCAGCTTGAAGCCGACCGGCTTGCCGCCCGACAGTTCGCGCAGCCGCTGCAGGAAATCCAGCAGGCCCTGCGGCGTCGAGAAGGCCGAATGCCGCGACGGCGATACGCAATCCAGCCCCACCGGCACGCCGCGCGCGGCGGCGATTTCGGCCGTGACCTTGGCACCCGGCAACAGCCCGCCCTTGCCGGGCTTGGCGCCCTGCGAGAGCTTGAGCTCGATCATCTTCACCTGCGGATCGATCGCGTTGGCGACGAAGCGCTCCTCGCTGAAGCGGCCCTCCGCGTCGCGGCAGCCGAAATAGGCCGAGCCGATCTCCCACACCAGGTCGCCGCCATGCTCGCGGTGGTAGCGCGAAATCGAGCCCTCGCCGGTATCGTGGTGGAACCCGCCGGCCTTGGCGCCGGCGTTGAGCGCAAGGATCGCATTGGGGGAGAGCGAGCCGAAGCTCATCGCCGAGATGTTGAACACGCTCGCCGAATACGGCTGCGCGCTCTCGCTGCCGACGACGATGCGAAAATCGTGCGATGCGATCTCCACCGGCGCGATGGAGTGGTTGAGCCATTCGTAGTCGACCGCGTACACGCCCTGCTGGCTGCCGAACGGGCGTACATCGCTGACCGACTTGGCGCGCTGGTACACCAGCGCGCGCTGCTGGCGCGAAAACGGCACCTCGGCGGTGTCGCCCTCGATGAAGTACTGCCGCATCTCCGGGCCGATCGACTCGAGCCCGTAGCGGAAATGCGCCAGCAGCGGATAGTTGCGCCGCAGGGTGCTGCGCCGCTGCAACAGGTCCCAGGTACCGAGCGCGGCCAGCACGGCGAATACGGCGGCGGCCCAGCCCCACCCCGGCCAGCGCATCGCCAGCAGCAGCGACAGGGCGAGCAGCGCGAGGCTGACGCCGTAGGCGAGATAGCGGCTCATGGCGAATCGGGTGCTGGATGGCTCATGGGTTGGAGTCTAGCGATTGTCGCGATCACATTCGCACCCGCGCCCGCCGGCATGGTGTTTTGCTCGTCCTGGCGACGCGCTTTTCAACTCCCACAAAGATTCACCGGCGCACTAGAGCCGATCCGTCACTACGCCACGCGGCCAGGCCGCCTTGATGTCGTAGATCACCGCGCCCGGCTTGCCCAGTGCGCGGATCGCATCGGCGGACATGTCGCGGAACTCGGCATGTGCCACCGCCAGCACCACCGCGTCGTAGGTGCCGGTCTCCGGCGCCGCCAGCGGTCGCAGGCCGCACGTGCGCTGCGCCTCGTCCGGGTCGGCCCAGGGGTCGTACACCTCGACCTGCGCACCGGCGGTCTGCAATCCCTCCACCACGTCCAGCACGCGGCTGTTGCGCAGGTCCGGGCAGTTTTCCTTGAACGTGAGCCCCAGCACCAGCACGCGCGCGCCGGCCACCGGTACGCCGCGTTCGCCGAGCAGTCCGGCCACGCGCAGCGCCACGTGCGCACCGACCCGATTGTTGATCGCCCGCGCGGCGAGGATCAGTTCCGGGTGGTAGCCGACCGACTCCGACTTGTGGGTGAGGTAATAAGGATCGACGCCGATGCAATGGCCGCCGACCAGGCCGGGACGGAACGGCAGGAAGTTCCACTTGGTGCCCGCCGCCTCGAGTACGTCGAGGGTATCGATGCCGAGCCGGTCGAACATCATCGCCAGCTCGTTGATCAGGCCGATGTTGACGTCGCGCTGGATGTTCTCGACCACCTTGGCGGCCTCGGCCACGCGGATCGACGGTGCGCGGTGGGTGCCGGCGGCGATGATGCCGGCGTACAGCGCGTCGACCGCCTCCGCCGTCTCCGGCGTGGAGCCGGAGGTGACCTTGGGAATGTCGGCCAGCCGCCGGTTGCGGTCGCCGGGATTGATGCGCTCGGGACTGTAGCCACAGAAGAAATCGACGTTGAACTTCAATCCGGAGCCGCGCTCCAGGATCGGCACGCAGATTTCCTCGGTGGTGCCTGGATAGACGGTCGACTCGAAGATCACCAGGTCGCCGCGCGACACCAGCCCGGCCAGCAGTTCGCTCGCCTGCTGCAGCGGCCGCAGGTCTGGGCGCTGCAGCGCGTCGATCGGCGTCGGCACGGTGACGATATGGACGTTGCGGTCGCGCAGGTCCTCCGGATCGGCGCTGTAGCGCAACCGCGTCGGTGCCGCCAGCTCCGCGGCGTCGAGCTCACGGGTGCGGTCGTGGCCGCCGCGCAGCTCGACCACACGCCCGGCATCGATGTCGAAACCGATCGTGTCGTGCCTGCCGCCGAACGCGACCGCCAGCGGCAGGCCGACATAACCCAGGCCGATGATGCCGATTCTCACATTGTCAGGATCGAGCATGCTGGCCTCGGGTTCGTACCGCTTCGTACCGCGTGCGTCGTGCCGCGCGGTCGGAACGATCGGCAGCCGGAGCCGGGCATTCGACAACCTCCGATGGCCGAAGTCAAACCCGGTGGCGATCTGCGACGAGCGCCCGCGGTGCGCAGGCATGCAAGCGGACGCGGGCCGGGAGATTTCACGTCGGGTTCTGAGGACAGCCCATAAGGTCGGCGCTGCAGCCGCCCGACCGGCGGTCTGCAAGTGACACGCATCCGCCATCGCCATGCCAGATCTCGACCTCAACCTGCTCACCGCCAACATCCACATGGGGTTCAGCGCCGGCCGGCGCCGTTTCGTCCTGCCCGAACTGCGGCAGGCGATCCGCACCGTGTCTGCGGACATCGTCTTCCTGCAGGAGGTCCAGGGCGCGCACGCCCACCACGCCAGGAAACATGCGCACTGGCCGGAGGTTCCGCACTACGAGTTCCTCGCCGACGAGCTCTGGCCACAGTTCGCCTACGGGCGCAACAGCGTGTATCCGCATGGCCATCACGGCAATGCGTTGCTGTCCAAGTTCCCGATCCTGAGCCACGTCAACCGCGACGTGTCGATCGCCGGCGCCGAAAGCCGCGGGCTGCTGCATTGCGTGCTCGACCTGCCCGGATCCGGGATCTCGATCCACGCGATCTGCGCCCATCTGGGGCTGCGCGACTCCCATCGCCGCGAGCAGCTGGACCTGCTGTGCGCCATGGTCTCGGCCGAGATCCCGGAGGATGCGCCGCTGATCGTCGCCGGCGACTTCAACGACTGGCGCCGCCGCGGCCATCCCCTGCTCGAGCGCTGCGGCCTGCGCGAGGCGCACCTGGAAACCCACGGCCGCCTCGCATGCACGTTTCCGGCGCGCTGGCCGCTGCTGCCGCTGGACCGGATCTACGTGCGCAATGTGCGCGTGCTCGAGGCCGCGGTGCTGTCGACGCCGCCCTGGTCGCACCTGTCCGACCATGCCACGCTCGCCGCCAGCGTCTGCCTGGAAGCACCGGAACCGCAATGGAACTGACGCCATGCGCATGACCGCGAGCGATCGGCTCTGGCGTCCGGGCAACCGCGTCGAACTCCTCGAGAACGGCGAGGCCTTCTTCCCGCGCGCGTTCGCGGCAATCGCGGAGGCCCGCCACGAGATCCTGCTCGAGACCTTCATCCTGTTCGAGGACAAGGTCGGCAACGAACTGCGCCGGCGCATCATCGATGCAAGCCGGCGCGGGGTGAGGGTCGAAATGACCGTCGACGGATATGGGTCGTACGACCTGTCGGAAGACTTTCTGTCGGGGCTGACGGCGGCAGGCGTGAAGTTCCGGATATTCGATCCGCGCCCGACCCTGTTCGGCATGCGCCTGAACGTCTTCCGCCGGCTGCACAGGAAACTGCTGGTCGTCGACGGCGAACGCGCCTTCGTCGGCGGCATCAACTACGGATGCGATCACCTGGAGGACGCCGGCCCGCTCTCCAAGCAGGACTACGCGCTCGAGGTCGAAGGCCCGGTCGTGGCCGATATCCGCAACTTCGTCTCCACGGCGATGCACGCCAACGACAATGGCCACTCGTGGAGCCATCCCGAAGTCGAACTCACGGCGGCCATGCCGGGAGACGCCCGGGCGCTGTTCCTGGTGCGCGACAACGGTCGCCACTCCACCGCAATCGAGCACGAATACCGCGCGGCGATCCGTGCGGCGCGGCGCGAGATCGTCATCGCCAACGCGTATTTCTTTCCCGGCTACGGATTCATGCGCGCGTTGGTGGATGCCGCCCGGCGCGGCGTCAAGGTATCGCTGATCGGCCAGGGCGAGCCGGACATGCCGTTCGCGCAGCTGGCCGCACGCATGCTGTATCCCGACCTGGTCGCCGCCGGCGTCACCATCTACGAATATTGCCGGCGGCCGTTCCACGGCAAGGTCGCACTGATCGACGACGACTGGAGCACCATCGGTTCCAGCAATCTCGACCCGCTGAGCCTGTCGTTCAACCTGGAGGCAAACGTCTTCATTCGCGACCGGGCGTTCAACCAGCAGCTGCGCCGGAAGCTCGACGGACTGCGGCAGCGCGACTGCCGTCGGATCGAGGCGCGGGCGCTGCCCAGGCGCAGCTTCTGGCGCACGTTGGTCGCGCCGATCTTCTACCACGCGCAACGGCGGTTCCCGACCTGGGCGGGCCTGCTGCCGGCGCACACGCCCAAGGTCGTGCTGGTCGCGACCGATGAGAAGCAAGACCCGTGAGCCAGGCCGATACGAAGCCGCGCGGAGTGCTCCGCCGCCGTCTGGCCAAGGCCTTCACGTTCGTATTGCTCGCAGTGGTCGCCGTGGCGTTGTTCCGCTATGCCGGTTCGGTCGACTGGCCGAGCGTGGGCGAGGCGCTGAAAGGTTATCCGGCCACGCAGCTGTGGTTGGCCGCGGGGCTGGCCGTCGCGAGCTACCTGCTGTATTGCGGCTACGATCTCGCGGCGCGCCGCTATGCCGGGCACGCGTTGTCCACGCCGCGTGTGCTGACGGCGGCGTTCGTCAGCTATGCGTTCAATCTCAATCTCGGCGCGCTCATCGGCGGTGTCGGCTTCCGCTTCCGCATGTACCTGCGCGCGGGGATCGGTGCCGGCGTCATCACCCGCATCGTCGCCTTCAGCATCGTCGCCAACTGGCTCGGCTATGTCGCGCTCGCCGGACTGCTGCTGGTGTTGGCTCCGGAACCACTGGCGGGCGTCGCGAGCCTGCGCGCGTGGTACCTGAGCGCCGCGGGCGTCGCGGCACTGGCACTGGTCGTGGCCTATCTGCTGGCCTGCGCAGGGCTGCGCGGACGGGTCCTGCGCATCCGCGGACACGAGTACCGGTTGCCATCGCCTACGCTGGCCCTGCTGCAGCTGGCGCTGTCGTCGCTCAACTGGCTGACGATCGCCACGATCCTGTTCGTGCTGCTCGGCCGCGAAATAGCCTATCCCGTGGTACTGGGCGCGTTGCTGGCGGGCGCGGTGTTCGCCGCACTCGTCCACATTCCCGCCGGTCTGGGCGCGCTGGAAGCAGCGTTCTTCACCCTGCTCGGCAACCACGCCGAACAACCGCAGCTGATCGCGGCGCTGCTGGTCTACCGTGCGATCTACTACATTGCGCCGCTGCTGCTGGCGATCCTGACCTATCTGGGCCTGGAAACCCGGGGCCTGCAGCGCGGCGGCCGCTCCGGCGGGGACTGACTTCGAGACGAACTTCGAGACGAAGGCTGCGTTGACCGTGCTCTCACACCCGATGCGCTACTTTTCACCCTGCCGGGGATTAGCCGACGGGCTGAGGTCCGAAGGCGAAGCTCCGGTAGAAGGCTCAGTCGCCGGGTGTTTCATCCCCGGCACTGGGCCTTCTCATTTGCCGGGCGTCCACGGGACCGCGACTGGGAACTGCCCAGGAGCAACGACGGGCTGCGCCGCTTGTTCTGCAGCGTCCGTGAGTGAGTGAACCTGTTTTGCGAGTGGCTCGCAGCCCTGCGGCTGCTCGCATCGCCTTGACACCCCGTTCACTAGGATCGCCACGTTAACCGGGGAGAACGCGATGCGGCTCCGAGACAAGGTGGCGCTGATCACCGGCGCCGGGCAAGGGATCGGCCGCGGGATCGCGGAGCGCTTCGCGCAGGAAGGCGCGAAGGTGATCGTGGCCGACCTGCACGACGATGCCGATTCGCAACGGACGCTGGCGCTGGTGCACGATGCCGGCAGCGAGGGCTGCGTGCTCGCCGCCGACGTCGCCCGCGTCGATGCGGTGCGGGCGATGGTGGCCGAGGGCGCGCGCCGGATGGGCCGCATCGACATCCTGGTCAACAATGCCGGCGTCGAGCACCGCGCGACGTTCAGCGAAGTCACCGAGGCCGACTACGACCGCGTGCTGGACATCAACCTCAAGGGTGCGTTCTTCGCCGCGCAGGCCTTCGTGCGGCACCTGGGCGACAGCGGCCGCGGCGGCCGCATCATCAACATCAGCTCGGTGCACGAGCAGCTGCCGTTCCCCAACTTCACCAGCTACAGCGCCAGTAAGGGCGGAATCAAGATGCTGATGCGCAACCTGGCGGTGGAACTGGCGCCGCTGGGCATCACCGTCAACAACGTGGCGCCCGGCGCGATCCGCACGCCGATCAACGCACCCCTGCTCGACGATCCGGAACTGCTGGAACCGCTGCTGGCCAATATTCCGCTCAAGCGGCTCGGAACCCCGCGCGACGTCGCCGGCGCGGTGGCGTTCCTGGCCTCGGCCGACGCCGACTACATCACCGGCAGCACCGTCTACGTCGATGGCGGGCTGCTGTGGGACTACACCGAAAAGCGCGTCCGGAGCGATGAGCAGCAAACCGACTGAGTCGCGCGACATCGAGCGCAACGCCGCCAAGGTGGCGACGGTCGCGCAGCCCGACACCCTGACGCCCGCGGACCGGTACCAGGAACTGTTCGTCGCGGTGCAGTCCGGGCGGGTGTTCCCCGACAGCAAGATCTTCGTCGACTGCGCGCCGCTGCAGGATCCGGAAGACATCCTCGACGCCTACCGCGCGCGGAAATCGGCGCCCGGTTTCGACCTCGCCGCGTTCGTGCACGCGCATTTCCGGCCCGAGCACCCGCCCACCAGCCGCTATGTCTCCGATCCGGAACGCACGCTGGCCGAGCACATCGACTACCTGTGGGACGTGCTGACCCGACAGCCGCGGGAGCACCCGGTGCGTTCCTCGCTGCTGCCGCTGCCCAATCCGTACGTGGTGCCGGGCGGGCGCTTCGGCGAGATGTACTACTGGGACTCCTATTTCGCCATGCTCGGCCTGGCCGGCAGCGGCCGGCTCGACCTGATGCGCTCGATGGCCGACAACTTCGCCTACCTGATCGACACCTACGGCCACGTGCCTAACGGCAACCGCAGCTACTACCTGAGCCGCTCGCAGCCGCCGGTGTTCGCGCTGATGACCGAACTGTTCGAGGCGCACGGCATCTGCCAGGCCTTGCGCTACCTGCCGCGGCTGCGCAAGGAGTACGCGTTCTGGATGCAGGGTGCCGACGAACTGCGCCGCAACGAGATGCACCGCCACTGCGTGCGCATGGACGACGGCGCCCTGCTCAACCGCTACTGGGACGACCGCGACACCCCGCGCGAGGAGTCGTATCGGGAGGACGTCGGCACCGCCGCGCAGGGCCGGCGCCCGGTGCACGAGGTCTATCGCGAACTGCGCGCCGGCGCCGCTTCGGGCTGGGATTTCAGCTCGCGCTGGTGCGACGACGACGGTGGGCTGCCCACCATCCGCACCACCTCGATCCTGCCGGTGGACCTCAACAGCTTCCTGCACAAGCTGGAAGCGCAGATCTCACAGCTCGCGGCAGCCAGCGGCGACGACGCGTCGGCCATCGAATTCAGCCGCCGTGCCTATGCGCGCCGCCAGGCGATCGACCGCTGGTTGTGGAGCGAAGCCGCCGGCGCCTATCTCGACTACGACTGCCGGCACGGCTGCCAGCGCGAACGCCTGTTCGCGTCCACGGCAACGCCGCTGTTCGTGGGCATTGCCAGCCGGTCGCAGGCGCAGCGCGTGGCCGAAGCCGTTCGCTCGCGATTGCTGGAGGACGGCGGGGTCGGGACCAGCGAACGTGTGAGCGGCGAGCAATGGGACCAGCCCAACGGCTGGGCGCCGCTGCAATGGATGACGATCTGCGGCCTGGCCGATTCCGGCGAAGGCCTGCTGTCGCGCGAGATCCGCCGGCGCTGGCTGACCACCGTGTCCAGCCACTTCCGACGCGAGCGCAAGCTCGTCGAGAAGTACGCGCTGCAACTGCCGCCCGAAGGCGCGCACGGCGGCGGCGGCGGCGAATACCCGCTGCAGGACGGGTTCGGCTGGACCAACGGCGTGACGGGGCGGCTGCTGCGCGACGGCGCCCATCCCGAGGTGGCTAGCCTGGGCACAGAGTAAGTATCCCCCGGCAAAGCCGGGAGGCTCGAGGAGCCCTCAAGGGAGCCAATCAAAGCGGGTGCGAGGCCGCATGTGAAAAGGGGCCTTGAACAAGCTACCGATCGGGCGCAATCTCGGCGCGCCGGCGACCGCCGGCATTTCAGAGTAGAGAGATGGCCAAGAACGAGAAGACCGGCAAGAAAGCCGCGACGTCGGCCTCGAAGGTGCTCCGCGGTACAGGCACGCCGACCGATGCAAAGCGGGCCGCAGCATCGGCGATGTCGCAGGCGCCCGACAGAAAAAAGGGCAAGCGCTGAATGATTGTTTGGCGAGTATTGATGTAAGACTTTGGCTTTGCAGGCCGATCGAGGCCTGCAAAGTCGTATACGCCAGATCGGATCGTATGAGGGCACTACCTTGACATGGTAGGTGGCGGGTACCCGTAGGTGGCCTCGAGTATCACTGTCCGGCGTATTGAAGGCGCGGGAGAATTTGACGAGGCCGGCCTGATCCGACAACAGGGGGAGATATGAAGACAATATTGGGGCAGGCATCTGCCTGGCGGCGCTGAGCGGCTGCGCGACAGTGATGAACGACTCCACGCATCCTGTGAGAGTCGAGACGAAGACGGAGGATGGCCGGCTTCTTTCAGGGGCCGATTGTTCTGTCACAAACGACAAGTCCAGCATTCGGGGAAGGTCTGGTGAAACACTACAGGTGCGCAGGTCGAGCAAGGACTTGGATATTACCTGTACGTTAGAAGGTCTTCCGCCAGCCACGGCTCGCGCAATCTCTCGGACCAATGCGGGGATGTGGGGGAACATCATCATCGGCGGAGCTATCGGCGCTATCGTCGATCACAACAAGGGGACGGCATACACCTATCCCACTTGGATGCAACTCGTATTCGGCAAGACGTTGACGTTTGATCGGAGAGACGAGGATAACGCTGGTCCAGTCCCTGCAAGAGAAATCGAAGATTCAGGCAGATACGCGGCCCAAACGGTCCAGCCGACAAATGACCCGGTAACGGCGGGAATCGGCGCGCGCACGCCTATCGAAGGGCAGCCATACCAACCGGACCCGGCGAAGCGCTGCGATGCCTGCAAGAGAATCAAGACCCCATAGCGCATGGCCGGCCTAGCGATTCGTTTGCGGAACAGGAAGTCAGTGGCCGTGGCGACAGGTGTCCGAAGTGCGGTGATCCTGCCGTGTGCCGATTCGGCAATGAGCCGCGCCGAAGATCAGTTCCTTCAATAACCACTGCGTAGCTCATAAGAAAAGCCCCTCCGGAAAGGGGCTTTTTCTTTATTACTGCGCGGCAAGCGCTTCGTGGATCGCATCCGGCCTGACGGCGGCTATCTTGAGTAGCGTCTTGGCTGCGCCAGACGGTTGCCGCCTGTTCTGTTCCCAGTCCTGAAGCGTCCGCTTGGAAACGTCCAGCACCTCGGCAAACTGTGCCTGCGACATTCCCAGGCGCTGCCTGGCCTCGAGGGCAATCGACACAGGCACCATATTGACGCGGCCAACGTCACCACTCTTGACGCGGCGGATCGATTCCAGCAGTTCGGCGCCAAGATCGCGCTTGGCGTCACGTTCGCGCAACTTGTTCTCATTCATTGGCATGGCCTAATTCCTCCGCAATCTGACGCAATACATGCGCCGGAATGTTCTCTTGGGCGCCCTTCCCGTAGATGATCAACACTACAAGGGCGCCGCTTGCAAGGCGCGTCGTGTAGATCACCCGCACACCACCTCGCTTGCCCATCCCTGAGCGCGACCACCGCACCTTGCGGCAACCGCCAGATCCTGGGACCACCTCGCCTTGATCAGGATTTCCGGCGATGAAGGTCACGAACTCATCGTGTTCTCCCTCGGTCCAGTAGTCCGGCCAATCCCTTGAAAACAAAGGCGATTCGATGACCGTCAGCATCTGCATGACGTAGACTATACGGCATTGCCGTACATTTTAAAACCCTTGTACGCCCCTGAATCTGTTTCTCGTGAGCACGGCTCCCAGCCCGTGCCCGCCCCTCATGCAGGGCTTTCGTGGCCTGAACCTGAACGGATGCGGGACAAATTACCCGTCGGATTTCCTCTGCATGCGCCGCATGCCATCGACCGACTGGCTGCCTCAACTCACACCGGCAACGGATGCCACCCAGCGATGGAAAACCTTGAGCAAGTCGTGAACTGAGCCACTACGCTCTCTCTACGGTGATGAACGTATGGAATGGGATCTTGTGCTGGTTTCGATAGAGCTGCCGCTCGTATGTGCGCCGCCGGCAGCCGGAACTCACGAACGTGCATCAGGAAGATGTGTTTGGTGCCCGGGGTCGGAATCGAACCGACATGGCCTTTCGGCCGAGGGATTTTAAGTCCCTTGCGTCTACCAGTTTCGCCACCCGGGCCGGTGCGTTAGCGTGCCTGAGACGCCTCGTGCATGGAACCCTCGCGTCACCGGCACGCTGGCGGAGCCGGAGCCAACGAGCCGGTGAATGTTCCCCGGTAAAGGGGCTGCCTACCGAAGTCATCGCGCGGCGGCGGACACCGATGCCGGATACTGCAGTCTGGCCCTGCGAGGAAAGACCGATGAAGCTGCTGCACGTGGGGGCGACGGGACTGGTCGGCGGACACGTGCTGTCGCAGGCGCTGGCCCACCCGCGCATCGAGCGGGTGACGGCGCCGACCCGGCGGCCGCTCGAGGCGCACGCCAGGCTGGTCAATCCCGTGGTCGACTTCGAGCATCTGCCGGAGGATGCCGACTGGTGGGCCGCGGACGCGGTGGTCTGCACGCTCGGCACGACCCGCGCCAAGGCCGGGTCCGATCAGGCCTTCCGCCGGGTCGATCTCGACTATCCGCTCGCCGTCGCCCGGATCGCGCATCGCCATGGCGCCCGGGCCTTCGCCCTGAATTCGGCGCTGGGCGCGGACGCGGACGCGCGCATCCTGTACAGCCGCACCAAGGGCGAACTGGAACGGGCACTGGCGGATGTCGGATTCGTGTCGCTGACCTTCGTCAGGCCGGGACTGATCGGCGGCGATCGCGCCGAGTTCCGCGCCGGCGAGCGCGCCGCCTCGGCATTGCTGCGCGTGCTGGCGCCAGTGCTGCCGCGCCGCTACCGCATCAATCCCGCCGCCAACGTCGCCGCGGCGTTGCTCGATGCGGTGGTCGACCCGCGCCCGGGACGGCACGTGGTGGGGTCGGAACGGCTGGCCTGAGCCGCTTGCGGCGAATCGCTCGCCGACCGCCGCCGCATAGCGGAAAGGCCCGCCTCAGGCGAGCCTTTCCGGGTGTTGCGATGGAGGCCTGGGTCGGAATCGAACCGGCGTACACGGCTTTGCAGGCCGCTGCATGACCACTCTGCCACCAGGCCGGTGACTCGACACAAGTCTATCGGAAAACCCGACGGGCTCCCGACAAAACAAAACCCCGCAAGCGGGGTTCTGTCGTGAAAACCTGGAGCGGGAAACGAGACTCGAACTCGCGACCCCGACCTTGGCAAGGTCGTGCTCTACCAACTGAGCTATTCCCGCAGAGGAGGCGGAATTTTACCGTCCGCCGGCGGCGTGTCAACTTTTGTGTCCATCCGCCGGTCAGGAACGGCGGCGCCATGCCGGGGACTCCGGCGCCGATCCGGCTGCCGGCGCGAGCGCGTCATCCGCGTCAAGCCCCTGAATCCGGCCGTTGCCGACCCGTTTTCGCGGCCGCGGCGGGACGACCAGTCCGTTCTCGCTACTCGTCGCGGCTGCCGGCACTTGAATCGGCACGATCCCTCGCGGACGGGTGGTCCATGCCATGGCCCTCGCCGTCGCGCAGGACCGGCCAGGCCGCGCGCAGGTACTGCAGACCCGACCACAGCGTCAGCATCGCCGCGGCAGCCAGCAGCCAGTCGCCGAGATGGAAGATCGGCTCGCCCAGCCAGGGCATGGCCCCGCGCGGCCGTTGCGGGGTCACCGAGTACAGCAGGAACAGCAGCGCCAGCATCTGCACGACGGTCTTGAACTTGCCGATGCTGGCCACGCGCACGGTGGCGCGCTGGCCGAGTTCGGCCATCCATTCGCGCAGCGCCGAAACCGCGATCTCGCGGCCGACGATCACCGCCGCCCAGAACGCCATCCACGGCGTCGGGTGGGCCTGGACGATCAGGAACAGCGCCACCGCGACCATCAGCTTGTCGGCGACCGGGTCGAGAAAGGCGCCGAACGCCGAGTACTGGTGGTAGCGCCGCGCGATCCAACCGTCCAGCCAATCGGTGATGGCCGCCAGGCCGAACACCGCCGCAGCGGCGAAGTTGGTCCAGCCGAACGGCAGATAGAACACCAGCACCAGCAGCGGGATCATCAGGATCCGCAGCAGCGTCAGCCAGGTGGGAATGGTCAGCTTCATCCAGGCGGGCTCATGGCGTTCACGACCGCCGGCGTCACCTTCCCTCCCGCGAACGGGCGAGCAGCGCGCCGCAGCGGCGAGGCCATTCTACGGTGTCGGCGTATGCAGCTGCAGGACGGTGCACGCGATGCGAAGGCGGTCACGTCAGCCTTCGGCATCCAACCCGTGCAGGTTGGCGTAGATGCGTCGCGCCAGCGCCGCGTTGATGCCCTCGACCTGCGCGATCTGCTCGGCCCCGGCCGCCTTCAGCCCGGCCAGGCCGCCGAAATGCCGCAGCAGGCTGGCACGGCGGCGTGGGCCGATCCCGGCGATATCCTCCAGGCGGCTGACGGTCCGCGCCTTCTGCCGGCGTCCGCGATGGCCGGTGATGGCGAAGCGGTGCGCCTCGTCGCGCACCTGCTGCACCAGTTGCAGCCCGGGCGCGTCCGGCCCCGGCCGCAGTTCGCGGCCGTCGGGCAGCAGCAGCGCCTCGTGGCCGGCGCGGCGGGCCTCGCCCTTGGCCACGCCCACCAGGGTCACGCTGCCGATGCCGAGTTCTTCCAGCACTTCCCGCGCCTGGGCCACCTGCCCCGCTCCGCCGTCGATCAGCAACACATCGGGCAGCACCCCCTCCGCTTCCACCGCGCGCCGGAAGCGACGCGTCAGCGCCTGCCGCATCGCCGCGTAATCGTCGCCCGGGGCGATGCCGGCGATGTTGTAGCGCCGGTACTGGCTGCGCACCGCACCCTCGGCGCCGAACACCACGCAGGAGGCGACCGTGGCCTCGCCCATGGTGTGGCTGATGTCGAAACACTCGATGCGCTGGGGCGGCTCGGCCAGGTCCAGCAGCTCGCGCAGCGCCTCCAGCCGCAACGACTGCGCCGACTGGCTGTCGAGCCGGCTGACCAGGGCGGCGCCGGCATTGCGCCGCGCCAGGTCGACATACCCGGCGCGCTCGCCACGCACGCTGCCCTTGATCTGCACCCGCCGCCCGGTCGCCTCCGAGAACGCCTGCTGCAGCAGTTCGACATCCTCGATCACGCGATCGAGGACGATCTCGCGTGGCGGCGGCTGTTCGGCGTAGTACTGCGACACGAACGCCGACAGCACCTCGGCCGGATCCTCGCTGCCGCTGGTCTTGGGGAAGAACGCCCGGGTGCCGAGATTGCGGCCGTCGCGGAACGCCAGCAGCAGCACGCAGGCGGCGGTGCCCTGCATGGCGCAGGCAAGCACGTCGAGGTCGGCGACGCGGCCGTCGACGTACTGGCGCGCCTGCAGCCCGCGGATCGAGGCGACCAGGTCGCGCAAGCGCGCGGCCTGCTCGAAGTCCAGGCGCTCGCTGGCGCGCTCCATCGCGGTGTTGAGCTCGTCGGTGAGCTCGTCGCTGCGCCCGTCCAAGAACAGCGCCACCCGGCGCACGGATTCGGCATAGTCCGGCGCGGATACCAACCCGACGCAGGGCGCGCTGCAGCGGCCGATCTGGTACTGCAGGCAGGGGCGCGAGCGGTTGCGGAACACGCTGTCCTCGCAGCTGCGCAGGCGGAACAGCTTGTGCATCACGTTGAGCGTCTCGCGCACCGTGCTGGCGCTGGGGTACGGCCCGAAGTAGCGGCCCGGGATGCCGCGTGCGCCGCGGTGGAAGGCCAGCCGCGGCCAGTCCTCCTGCGTCAGCAGCACGTAGGGATAGCTCTTGTCGTCGCGCAGCATCACGTTGTAGCGCGGCTTGAGCGACTTGATCAGCTGGTTTTCGAGCAGCAGCGCCTCGACCTCGGTGCGGGTGACCGTCACCTCCATCGACGCCACCTGCGCCAGCATCGCCATGATCCGGGTCGGCTTGGGAGAGGCGCTGAAGTAATTCGCCACGCGTTTGCGCAGCGAGGCCGCCTTGCCCACGTACAGCACGCCGCCGTCGGCGGCGAGCATGCGATACACCCCGGGCGCGGTGCTCAGGCTGGCGACGAAGGCCTTGCCGTCGAAGACCTGCGGTGGCGATGGCGGTGGCGGAGCGCCGGAGTCAGGATGCGATGGCATGGCAGGCATCGGAGATGCGGGCGGGCCGCGTGCAATTCAACGCGGCCGGGGCCAGGACCGGCACCCGGCCGCCCGTCCGGGCGCCACGCCACCGCATCATTCGCCGATCGGGACGTGGTGCAGGTCGCCGGTCGCGATCTCCAGGCGCAGCACCGCATGGGCATCGGTGTCCGCGATCCAGACCACCCCGCCCGCGACCGCCAGTCCCGACGGCCCATGCAGCGGGCGCGGCAGTTCGAAGCTGGTCACCTCGCCGCCGCCCAGCCGCAGGCAGCGCAGGCTGTCGTTGCCGCTGTCGGCGATCCACAGCCGCGGCGCGTCGGGATCCAGCGCGATCGCCTGCGGTTGCTGCAGGCGCGCGGAGACCCGCTTGCCGTCGGCATCGCCGAACTCCCACGGACCCTGGCCGAGCAGCGTCTGCACCTGGCCGGTGCGGATGTTGACGTTGCGCACTGCCGAGCCGGCCGCGTCGCATACGTAGACCACCTGCTGCACCGCGGCCAGCGCCACCGGCTCGGCGAAGGCCGCCTCGGCGCCCTGGCCGTCGGCGACCTCCAGCGCGCCCGAGCCCGCCAGGCAGCGCAGTTCGTGGTTGCCGAGGTCGTAACTCCAGATGCGGTTGTCGCCGCTGCTGGCGACGAACAGCCTGCCGCCGGACAGTGCCACCGCGCGCGGCTGGTCCATCACCACCGCGCGCGCATCGGTCACCGTGCCATCGGCGGCAGTGCCGCGGCGGCCGGCGCCGAACACGGTGTCGATGTCGCCGGTGCGCAGCTGGATCCGGCGCACCGCGTGGTTGCCGCCGTCGGCGACGTACAGCAGGTCGCGCTCCACGGCGATGCCCTGGGGCCGGTTGAACGCGGCCAGCTCCATCGGCCCGTCGATGAAGCCGGGGCCGCCGCTGCCGAACTGGCGCAGCACGCGCCCGCTCTGGTCGCACTCGAGGATGCGGTGATGGTTGCTGTCGGCGACATACAGATAGTTGCCTGACAGCGCCAGACCGACCGGGAACCGCAGCGGCAGCGCCGGCTCGCCGCTGCGGCGCAGCTCGATCGGCCGCACGCTGCGCGACTGCGGCACCAGCCCTGCGGCGAGCTCACCGACGCGGGCGTCGAGCTCGCGCACCGGCCCATCGCCGACCACGCGCTCGCGGATCTTTCCCTCGCCGTCGATCAGCACCACCGTCGGCCAGGCCTCGATGCCGTAGTGCTGCCACAGCGTCCAATCCGGATCGTGGGCGATCGGGAAGTCGATCTTCTGCCGGCGCAGGCGCTTGGCCACCCGGCGCGGATCGCGCTCGTGCTCGAACTTGGGCACGTGCACGGCGACCACGTTCAAGCGTTCGCCGTGGCGCGCGTGTAGATGTGCCAGGTCGTTCAGGCGCTGGCTCGACCAAGCCGAGCCGGCGTTGACGAAGGCGAGCGCGCAGACCTTGCCGCGCAGCTGCGCCATGCGCAGCGGCTCGGTCAGGTTCAACCAGTCCAGTGAACTCGGGAACTCGGGGGCGATCTGCGCATCCATCCTGTCGGCCAACGTCCGCGTCGCCGGATTATGCGTCAATCCCCGGCCGTGGGTTCGAATCCGGCCTGCAGCCTGCGTACGGCCGCGGCGGCGGCCGCGTCCACCACCGACCAGACATGCTCGAACTCGTCGTGCCCGCCGGTATAGGGATCGGGAATGGCGCCGTCGCCAGCGTCCTCGACGCCCGCCCAGCGCGTGAACAGCTCGATGCGGGCCGAGGCGGCGGCCGGGCGCCACGCGCGCACGTCGCGCAGGTTCTGCAGGTCGGCGCACAGCAGCCAGTCGAAGCGGGTGTAGTCGGCGGGTTGCAGCTGCCGCGCGCGCAGGCCGGAGATGTCGACGCCGTGGCGCGCGGCGGTGGCGATCGCGCGCCGGTCCGGTGGATCACCCGCGTGCCAGTCGCCGGTCCCGGCGGAATCGACGACGACGTGCCGCAGCCCCGCTTCGTCCAGGCGCATGCGCAGGGCGCCCTCGGCCATCGGCGAACGGCAGATGTTGCCCAGGCAGACCAGCAGCAGCTGCAGCGGCTCAGCCATGCGCCGGTGCCATCCGTGATTCGGCCCGCGCCAGGTCCTCGACGGTATCGACGCCGGGCGGGAACGGCTCCGGGGTCAGCGCCACCGCGATGCGATGCCCGGCCTCCAGCGCGCGCAGCTGCTCCAGCGCCTCGATCCGCTCCAGCCGCCCCGGCGGCAACGCCGCGAAGCTGCGCAGGAAGCCGGCGCGATAGCCGTAGATGCCGATATGCCGCAGCCAGGGGCCCTCCTCCGGCAAACGGCTGCGATCGGCAGCGAAGGCGTCGCGCGGCCACGGCACCGGTGCGCGGCTGAAGTACAGCGCGTCGCCGTTGCCGGCGCGAACCAGTTTCACCGCGTTGGGATCGAACAGCGTGTCGACGTCGTCGATCGGTGCGGCCAGCGTGCTCATCGGCGCACCGGACGCGGCCAGCACGTCGGCCACCGCGCGGATGCCCGCGGCGGGCGCGAACGGCTCGTCGCCCTGCAGGTTGACCACGAGGGTCGCGTCGTCCCAACCGGCGATGTCGGCGCACTCGGCCAGGCGGTCGGTGCCGGACGGATGCGCGGAAGACGTCATCGCCGTACGCACCGCCGTGCCGGACAGCGCCTGCACCACGCGCTCGTCGTCGGTCGCCACCCAGACCTCACGCGCGCCCGCGGCGAGCGCGCGCCGCGCCACGTGCAGCACCAGCGGTTCGCCGGCCAGCAGGCGCAGCGGCTTGCCCGGCAGGCGGGCGGCGGCGTGGCGCGCGGGAATGGCGACGATGAAATCGACGGGTGCGGGCATGGCCCAGATTCTCGCATGGCAGCGACGGGGCATCACGATGAAGCCCTTCCCCGGCGCGACGCCTCCTCCCGTAGGAGCGCGCCATGCGCGCGATACCGCGGGTGCCGGCAGGATCCGGCGGATGCCGCGACTCCAGACCGGCAGGCGCACCGGTCACCGGAATTCGCGGAGCGGCGAAATGCCCGCGGCATCGCGCGCATGGCGCGCTCCTACGGGTGCGACAGCCGGTCGAGCAGCGCGATCCAGAACGCTTCCGGCAGTTCGGCGGTCGCCGGCACGCTGAAATGGCGTTCGCCGGCGAACGGCTGGCATTTCACCGCGTCCTTTTCGGTCATCAGCACCGGCAGGTCGCTGCCGAAGCGCAGGTCGTCGGCGACGTAGCGGTGGTGATCGGCGAACGCGTGCGGCACCACCGCGATGCCGTGTTCGCGCAGGGTGGCGAAGAAGCGCTCCGGATCGCCGATGCCGGCCACCGCATGCACGCGTTGCCCGGAAAAAGTCCGAAGCGGGCACGGCCGGCCACCCTGCAGCGGCTGCGCGTGGTCGACCCGCAGCCGCATCGGCCATTCCCCGAAACCGGCGTCTCCGACCTCGTCGGCGCCGAGGTTGACGACACGGAACTGGCAATCGCCGCCGCGCCCGGCCGGTTCGCGCAAGGGACCGGCCGGCAGCAGCAGGCCGTTGCCGTAGCGGCGGCGGCCGTCGATCACCTCGATCTCGAGATCGCGCCGCAGCCGGTAGTGCTGCAGACCGTCGTCGCAGACCACCACGTCGCAGCCCGCGCCGACCAGGGCACGCGCCGCGGCCAGGCGATCGCGATCCACGCGCACCTTCGCACCGGTGCGCCGGGCGATCAGCACCGGTTCGTCGCCGCCGCGCCGCGGATCGGTATCCGGATCGACCCACAGCACATCCTCCGCCTGCGCGCGGCCGTAACCGCGGCTGGCGACGCCCGGCGTACGCCCCGCCGCGCGCAGCCGCTCCACCAGCGCGATGACGACCGGCGTTTTGCCGCTGCCGCCGGCGATCAGGTTGCCTACCACGATCACCGGCCGGTCGACGCCGCCGCGCCGCAGCAGGCCCTTGTCGTACAGCCATTTGCGCGAGGCCACCGCACCGGCGTAGGCCTCCGCGAGCAGCCTTGCCGGCAGCGGCGGCCGGCTGCCGTCGAACCAGTACCCAGGGGGCTGCAAGCGCTTGCGGTTCATGCGCCGGTATCCGGGGTCGGGCCGCGCCGGCACGCCGGCACCGGTCGCGTGCCGGGACGACGCGCGACCCGCCGCATCGCGAGGTAGCGCAGCGGCATGTCGATCCCGCTCACGTGCCCTGCGGCTCGCGGAACTGCATCTTGTGCAGATGGGCGTACAGGCCACCCTGCGCCAGCAGTTCGGCGTGCGTGCCCTGCTCCACCAGGCGGCCGTGGTCCAGCACCAGCACCTGGTCGGCGTGCTCGATGGTCGAGAGCCGGTGCGCGATCACCAGCGTGGTGCGCTCGGGCATCAGCCGGTTGAGCGCGTCCTGCACCAGGCGCTCGGATTCGGTGTCGAGCGCGGCGGTGGCCTCGTCGAGGATCAGGATCGGCGCATCGCGCAGGATCGCGCGCGCGATCGCCAGGCGCTGGCGCTGCCCGCCCGAGAGCAGCGCGCCGTTCTCGCCGATCGGCGTGTCCATGCCCTGCGGCAGGCGCTCGATGAACTCCCAGGCGTTGGCGTCCTCGGCGGCGCGGCGCAGCGCCTCCGGATCGGCATCGGCGGCATAGGCGATGTTGGCGGCGGCGCTGTCGTCGAACAGCATCACCCGCTGCCCGACCAGGGCGATCTGGCGCCGCAGGTCGGCCAGGCGGTAGTCGTCGAGCGGCACGCCGTCGAGGGTGATGGTGCCGCTGCTGGGCTGGTAGAAGCGCGGCACCAGCCGCACCAGGCTGGTCTTGCCGCTGCCGGAGCGGCCGACGATCGCAGTCACGGTGCCCGGACGCGCGCTGAAGCTGATGTCCTGCAGCGCCATGCCGTCGCTGTCCTCGTCCCTGGCATAACGCAGGCCGACGCGGTCGAACACCAGTTCGCCGCGTGCGCGCTGCAGCGGGACCTTGCCGGTGTCGCGCTCCTCCTCGTCATCGATCACCGCGAACAGTCTTTCCGCGGCGGCCACGCCGCGGCCGATCACGCTCTGCACGTTGGTGATCCGTCGCAGCGAGGGAATGATGCCCATCATCGCGGTCATCAGCTTGACGAACTCGCCGGGATTGAGCTGCCCCACCAGGGCCTCGCGCGTGGCCACCCAGACGATCGCCGCCAGCGCGATCGCCGCCAGGATCTGCACCAGCGCCGAGGCCGTGGCGCGGGTCGCCTCGACCTTCATGTTGAGGCGCAGCACGCGGTTGGTCAGGCCCGCATAGCGCGACCGCTCGAACGCCTGCGCGCCGTAGACCTTGACGTCCTGCTGTGCGGCCAGCGACTGCTCCGCACTCTGCGCCAGATCGCCCATGCCGGTCTGGATGCCGCCGCTGATGCGGCGGTAGCGCTTGCCCACGAACCACACCAGCAGCCCGATCAGCGGCGCCACGATCACCATCGCCAGGGTCACCTTGACGCTGGTCATGAACATGATCACCAGCAGGAAGGTGATGGTCAGGCCGTCGGCGACGAGGACCTTCAGCGCATCGGCGCTGGCCTGCGCGACCTGCTCGGTGTCGAAGTTGAGACGGCTGACCATCGCCGGTACCGATTCGCGGTCGAAGCGCGCGCTCGGCAGGCGCAGGTACTTGCCCAGCACCTGGTCGCGCAGGTCGCGCACCACGCTGCGGCCGGCACGGGCCATGCCGTAGTCGGTGGCGAAGGTGGCGACGCCGCGCAGCATGAACAGCGCCACGATCGCCAGCGGCAGCAGCACCGCCGCGGACGGCTGCGGATCGACGAAGCCGTCGTTGACCAGCGGATCCATCAGCTGCACGAAGGCGGCGCCGGCCGAGGCCTCGATGATCATGCCCACCAATGCCACCGCCAGCAGCGGCCAGTAGCGCATGGCATAGCCCAGCAAACGCCGGTAGATCGGCCAGGCGGCTTGCGCTTGCGTCGGCTCGGCCATCAACCGGTCACTGCGCGCCCGCGACCGCGGACGCCTCCGGGGCGGTGGCGATGGAGATCTGGCGGAAGCCGAGCTGGCCCAGCGCGTCCATCGCCGTCACCACCGCCTGGTGCGGCGTGCGCGCGTCGGCGCGCAGCAGCACCGGCCGTTCGCGATCGTCGCCCGCGACTTCGGCGATGGTGCGTTTGAGCGATTCGACATCGGTGCGCAGCGCTTCACGGTCGTCGACGAAGTAGCGGCCGTCGGCGTTGACCAGCACGCTCAGCGACCTGGTCTGCTGCTCCGCCTGATCGGCGTTCGCGTGCGGCAGTTCGAGCTTGAGCACCGAGCGCGCGTCGAAAGTGGTGGTGATCACGAAGAAGATGATCAGCACCAGGATCACGTCGATCAGCGGCACGAGATTGATCTCGGGCGAATCCTCGGCGCGACGGTCGCGGATGCGCACGCGGGTCAGCCCTGCACCGGCACGGCGTCGCCGGGGGCCAGCGGCGGCACCGACGCCGCCACGCGCCGCGCGCGCGGATCGATCACGTCCATCAGCTGGATCGCCTCGTGCTCCATCGCCACGATGTAGCCGTCGATGCGGGCGCGAAAATGGCGGTGAAACATCAACGCCGGCACCGCCACGATCATGCCGGTGGCCGCGCACACCAGCGCCTTGCCGATGCCACCAGCGAGCTGGTTCACGTCGCCGACGCCGTAATCCATCACCCCGAGGAACATCTGGATCATGCCGACCACGGTGCCGAACAGGCCCAGCAGCGGGCCGGCCGCGGCGATCGTGCCGAGCGCGTTCAGGTAGCGCTCCATGCGATGGGTGATATGGCGGCCGATGTCCTCGACCCGCTCGCGGATCTCCTCGCGCGGGCGGTTGCGGGTGTCCAGCGCCGCGGCCAGCAGCGCCCCCAGCGGCGAGGTATTGCGCAGCGAATCGATATGGGTCGGGTCGAGCCGGCCGCGCACCGCCCAGGCGCGCACCTCCTCGCCCAGGCCCGGCGGCAACACCGCCTTGCGCCGCAGCGCCCAGGCGCGCTCAACGATGATCGCCAGCCCCGCCGCCGACATCAACAGCAGCGGAATCATCGGCCAACCGCCGGCCTTGACCAGTTCCAGCACGTGTCTTCCCCGGGCCCCGCGGGCCGAATCGAAACCGGCCGATAGGATAGCGTAGCCGTCGGTCCGGCCGGCGCGATGCGGCTCAGGGGACGGAAATCCGGATTCCTGTTCTGGAAGCGCCGTTCAGGTGCCACCTGGCGAGCCGATCACTGCCGTGATCCGCGCCACCTGTCGCGACTTCCGTCGTTCCCACAGGATTCGGCCGGCTTTGCTTCCCGTGGGAGCGACGGAAGTCGCGACTGCATCCGGCGCCACGAATGACCCAGCCTCAGCCCTGTCCGGGTCCATGCATTCAATCTCCCGGTAGTATCCCGACCGCACTCTCCTGCCGCCTGGCCGCATCCCACAGGCGCGGATGCGTACGGCGGCGCGAGGACGCCGTCACCCCGTCGCGCGTGATTCCGACGCGCAGCGCACCACCGGGCGCGGTGTCGAGCACTTCGGCGCCGGCCTGCTGCCAACGCCGCACCACGCGCTCCTGCGGATGGCCGAAGCGGTTGCCGTAGCCGGACGCCACCAGCGCGTAGTCCGCGCCCGTCGCGGCCACGAAGCCGGGATCGGAGGAACTGGCGCTGCCGTGGTGCGCCACCAGCACCACCTCGGCCCGTATCTCGGCGGGGTCGTCGCGCAACAATCCGCGTTCGATCACCTCGCCAATATCCCCGGTCAGCAACGCCGACCCGTGCGCCGTCTCGATCCGCAACACGCAGCTGGCCTCATTGCCCAGATAAGGGAAGTGCAGCGTCGGATGCAGGAACCGGAAGCGCACCCCGTCCACTTCCCAGTCCGTGCCGGCCAGGCATGGCGCAGCGCCGGCGATCCCGGAACCGTTCGGCGCGAACAGCCGCGCCGGCCCGAATCGCCGCCGCACCGCTTCCAGCCCGCCGGCATGGTCGCCGTCGCCATGGCTGACCACGGCGGCATCGAGCCGTCGCACGCCGAGCGCCTGCAGCGCCGGCACCACCACCCGCTCGCCGGCGTCGTAGCCGTCCGGCGCCGCCGGTCCCATGTCGTACAGCAGTGCATGCCGCGCGGTGCGCACCAGCACCGACAGCCCCTGCCCGGCATCGAACACCACCAACTCGGCCTCCCCTTCGCGCGGCAACTCGCGATCCGGCCACAGCAGCGGCAGCCACAGCAATGCCGCCAACGCCTTGCCGGGCACGCCGCGCGGGAGCAGCAGCCAGAACGCGCCCAGCAGTGCCAGCGGTAGTGCATACCAGCGCGCCTCGGGCAGCCACCACAGCGCGAACCGGCCGGATGCCAGCCACTCGAACAGCGGCCAGCTGAGATCGAAGCACCACGCCGCCAGGCGCCAGGCCCAGGTGCCGGCGCCTGCATGCAGCGCTTCCAGTCCGGTGCCGAGCAACGACAGCGGCACCACCACCAGGCTCCACCACGGGATCGCGACCAGGTTGGCCAGCGGCCCGGCCAGCGAGGCCTGCCCGAACAGGATCGCAGTCAACGGCAGCAACCCCAGGGTCGCCACCCATTGCGCCGACAGGAACCCGCGCAGCAGCGGCTGCTCGCGCGTGTGCGGCAGGCACCACACCAGCCATGCGACACCGGCGAAGCTGAGCCAGAACCCGGCCGCCAGCACCGACAGCGGATCGACCAGTAGCACCGCGATCGCCGCCAGCGCCAGCGAATCGGCCACCCGCAGCGGCCGTCGCCACAGTCGTGCCGCCACCACCACCGCGATCATCAGCACCGTGCGTACCGTGGGCAGCGCCCAGCCGGCGACGGCGGCGTAGAACAGCGCCCCACCGAACGCCGCGAACGCCGCCGCCTGCGGGCGTGGAACGCGCCGGCCCAGCGACGGCAACAGCCGCCACACGCCCGCCGCCAGCAGCGCGAAGAAGCCTGCCACCAGGCCCACATGGAAGCCCGAGATCGCGATCAGATGGGTCAGGCCCGTCGCGCGCAGCGTCTCCCAGTCGCGCTCGTCGAGCCGGCGCGTATCGCCCAGCGCCAGAGCACGCACGTAGCGCGACGCGGCGCCGGGGACCGTCCTGTCGATCCTGCCGGCGAGCCCGTCGCGCCAAGCGTCGATCCCGGCCGCCGGCGCCAGCCACTCGACCGGATCGGCATCACGCACGTAGCCCACCGCCGCCAACCGCCGCGCCAACGCATGCTTCTCGCTGTCGAACCAGCCCGGGTTGCGCAACCCTCGCGGCGCACGCAACCGCGCGGTGAAGCGCCAGCGGCTGCCGGGCGCGATATCGAACCGGCGCGGATCCTCGCCCTCCCAGCCGTCGTACCACGACAGCCGCAGCAGTCGCCCGCGCAGGAACGCCGGCTGCCCCGCATCGCGATCGACGCGGAACAGGAACCGCGTGCGCCGCTCCTCGTGCTCGGGCAACTGCACCACACGCCCGGCGACCACGAAATCCGCACGTTCGTGCTCTGGCGGCAACTGCACCGAGAGCGCGAATGCGGCCTGCAAGCCGCACAACGCGAAGCTCGCTAATGCGGCCCCTGGAACCCGCGCATGCCGCCCGTATCCCCAACCGGCGATCCCGATGCCGAGGGCAAGCAACAGCCACGGCCAGGCCGGCAGCCCCGGCAGGTACAGGCAGGCCGTAGCGCCGGACAGCAGCGCGAACGCGATCACGACGCCGAACGGCGGGACTGCAATGGCATCTGTAGTGCGGTCTTCCATGACCTCCTTCTCGTAGCTTGCTCAGCGATCCAGAGGACTCAACACCGCAAAACCTGCTGTGGTTGAGCCCCAAGCAACCGCTCCGGCAGGCGTTCCATGCGCGTCTGTTACCGCCTCATTTCTCGCCTGATAACACTTAGCACCTCATTCCGTGAGATATGCAATGCCATCATTGCGCGCCCAGCGTGCAGGACGCCATCATCCAAACCGTTGATTCCGTGTAGGAATACTCCGATTGACCGGCCCTGGAGGAAGCTGAATACTCCGCGCTATCACCCCGATTCGGGTCTACTAAGCGTTAAGCCGCTCTGGAGAGCGCAGTGAAGTTGAAGATCCTCCTGGTAGCAATCTGTGCAATCGCTGGCTGCGCCAATCTCCCTAGAGAGACAGGGGCTCAAGAGAGTCAATGCGATCTCTCACGACTAACCTCCAGAGTCGATGTGGATCCAACAACACTTTGCGTGGCGAACGCACTCGCGAAAAGATGCTCCGCTTCAGATCAATGCTTCATTACGTGTGAGAGCAATGGTGCCCCTTTGATCGGCGGAGGCTGTTCCCACGTGTGCAACAACGCGGCTATGACAGATGAGCGCTATGCTCGCGAAGGGCCGAGCCTCACCGATGAGGCAGCCGCCTGTTACAGCAGGTGAGCGGCCTAACGATTCGTTCAAGCCGATGCCGCTTCGCGGCACGGCTTAACTCAGGCGTTAGAGCCCTATGGGAAAAACGGTGAGCACTACTTCCCAGAAGCTTGCGCTTCTCCTCGGTCTACTTTCTGCTGTAGGCGCCGCGGCAATGCCGATGCTGTACACGCCGCAATTCCGTCTAGTGTTCGAGTCGTTTGGGGCCGAGCTGCCGATGGTCACCAATCTGTTCGTGCACTACAACCAAGTCTTTTGGCTGCTTCCTGCGCTAGTCATTGCAGCCTGGTTCTTCTGGCCCACTGCCCAACGTCGTGCATTGGCTGCTTGCCTCATCGGTGTCGCCAGCATGGTGCTTGTTGTTCCCGCCACAGTCGCTGCCATGTACTTGCCTGTCTTTGCGTCAGGCAACGCCTCGTGACGGGCTCTAACCATTCATTCAAGCCGACGCCGCTTCGCGGGCCGGCTTAATTCAGGCGTTATGTGGTGGTGGAAATGGTATGGCCGGCAGTAGACCTGACAACGCAAGTCAATCCTGCTTCGGGGGTACGGCTCGGCTCAGGCGATAGGCCGCACGCGGAGTTCCATTGACATGCCAAAGCTCATCGCACTGCTTCTGCTGGCGCTTTCGGCACTCTCGATCGGCACGCTTGTTTCTGGCACCAGCTATTCCGAGTGGCTTCTCCCAGGTGGCTTGCCTCTCGGCAATGCCTTGGCGGCTGCTGGTCTGTGCTTCTTGGCCGGCGCAGCCTTCTTGCTCAGCCCACCCAGCTCAATCCGTCGTCGCGTCTGCCGGGCGGCTTTGGTATCTGCGATTCTTTGGCTACCTGTTTCCATTGCACTGGCTGGCAATCTCGAACTGAATTTCTCCGGTTCTCGTGGCACGGCCTGGCTGGTGGCTAGCTCGGTCACCGCTATTGCGGTGCTGAGCTCATTGCTGTGGGCGGCTGCTGGTTTGCTATTCGGTTCGAGTGGCAAGTCCTCGTCGATTCGCGCCGCTGGTTGAACTCCAGCATCAGGCTTTGCAGGAGAACGCACCATGGGTGGCAGGGGGAGCAGAAGCGGATGGGTCTGTGCGGCGGCGGCGCTGGGTTTGCTGACGTGCCTCTGGATCGGATGGCGTGATTTCGACCCCAACGTGCCCCAGGACATCGTTCGGGAGACGATTCGGGCCACTCCACGCTTGATCATCCAGTTGCTCGTGCAGTACATCGTGCCCTTCGCCCTTGCGGCATTCCTGGTGACCGAGCTGATGGCCAAGCTTCGTAAGCCCAACGGCAGAAGGTGAATTCGGCCATCTCAAGTACGATAGGCCCAGTAACCGAGAGGGCTTGTCGCGGAGGGGAAGCGAACCCCCGTTTCGCGGTTCGAACCCGTCCAGGCGAACGCTCGTGATCCCCGACAAGAGAGGAGCTTCCATGCCAGAAACACTCGAAGGCGGCTGCCAGTGCGGCGCCGTGCGTTATCGCATCAACGGCAGCCCGGTCATGGCGGCGCTGTGCCATTGCTCGATGTGCCGGCGCGCGAACGCGGCGCCGGCCGTGGCCTGGGCGATGTACGAGGAGTCGCAGGTGACGTTCCTGGGAAGCCCGCCGGCGGTCTACGCGTCATCGCCGGAGGCGCGGCGGAGCTTCTGCGGCCGCTGCGGGACGCAGATCGGCTTTGCGGCCGACTACATTCCGGGGATGATCGACATCACGATCGGAAGCCTGGACGAACCGGAACGGATGCCGCCGATGTTTCACTACTGGACGTCCCGACAGCTGCCGTGGCTGCGGGTGGCGGACGAACTGCCCCGGTTTCCGGAGTTCCCTCCGACGGAATGACGCTGCCACGGTTGCGATGGTCGGGAGCAACCCTCCGCCTGCGACGCAACGAGACCTGGAGCCGTCCAATGGGCGATGAATGCGTTTTCTGCGAGATCGTGCGCGGCAATGCGCCGGCCAGCGTGGTGTATGAGGACGAGATGACGATGGCCTTCATCGGTCCGCGGCAGTTCCATGCCGGGCACACGTTGGTCATTCCGCGCGGACATTTTCGCGACGTGCGCGATCTCGATCCTGAAACGGGCGCGGCTGTGATGGCGACGGTCTCGCGCATCACCCGCGCCGTCGGGCTGGCCTTTCCCAACCAGGGGCTCAGCCTGTGGCATTCGATCGGCGAGGCGGCGTTCCAGGAGGTGCCGCATCTGCACATCCACGTCCATCCGCGAAAGCTCGACGACGACTTCCTGCGTATCTATCCGCACGCCCCTGCCCTGCCCGACCAGGACACCCGCGACCGGTACGCGGCGCAGGTGCGCGCCCATCTGGATTGATCGCGGTCCGGCACGATGCCGGCGGCATTGCAGGATCGATCAGACGTCGGCGGCCGCCACTTCGCGCAGCCTGCCTTCGTGCAGTTCCAGCACGCGGTCGAGCTTGCGCGCCAGCCGGCGGTCGTGGGTGACCATCACCAGGCTGGTGCGCTGGGCGCGGTTGAGTTCCAGCATCTGCTCGAAGACGGTGGCGGCGGTGCGCTCGTCGAGGTTGCCGGTGGGTTCGTCGCCGAGTACGCAGGCGGGATGGTTGACCAGCGCGCGGGCGACGGCGGCGCGCTGGCGCTCGCCGCCGGACAGTTCGCCCGGCTTGTGCTCGAGCCGCGGGCCAAGCCCGACCGCTTCGAGAAGCGTCTGCGCCCGTTGCCGCGCCGCGGGCACGTCGCTGCCGGCGAGCACGACCGGCAGCATCACGTTCTCGAGCGCGGTGAACTCGGGCAGCAGGTGGTGGAACTGGTAGACGAAGCCGAGCGCCCGATTGCGCAACTGGCCGCGGGCGGCGTCGGACAGCGCGCTCATCCGTTGCCCGGCGACATACACCTCGCCGGCAGTGGGCGTGTCGAGTCCGCCGAGCAGGTGCAGCAGGGTGCTCTTGCCCGCGCCGGATGCGCCGAGGACGGCGACGGTCTCGCCGGCGTGTACCTCGAAATCGAGGCCGCCGAATACCGGCGTGACAAGCTTGCCTTCGCTGTAGGTCTTGCCCAGATTCTCTGCGCGCACGACCGCCTCGCCATGCATCTGCATTTGTCCTTCCGATTCCCGATTCCCGATTCCCGACTCCCGGCTATTCATAGCGCAGCGCCTCCGCCGGCGCGGTGCGCGCTGCGCGCCAGGCCGGGTAGATGGTGGCGAGGAAGGCCATCGCCAGCGCGACCAGTCCGATGATGGTCACGTCGTCGGGATTGAGTTCGGTCGGCAGGCCGGTGATGTAGTACACGTCGGGCGGGATCAGCACGACATCGAAGGCGCCTTCGATCGCACGCAGGATGTACTCGAGGTTGAACGTGAGCAGGATGCCGCCGAGCACGCCGAGCACGGTGCCGATGATGCCGATCAGCGTGCCCTGCACCATGAACACCTGGAGCACACCGCGCGGCGTCAGGCCGAGGGTGCGCAGGATGGCGATGTCGGCCTGCTTGTCGGTCACCAGCATCACCTGCGAGGACACCAGGTTGAAGGCGCCCATGGCGATGATCAGCGACAGCAGGATCGCGATCATGGTCTTCTCCAGCCGCAGCGCGCGGAACATGTTGGCGTTCTCGCTCGACCAGTCGCTGACCCGGTAGGGCCCCTGCAAGCGCACCGCGAGGTCGCGCGCCACCTCCCAGGCCTGGTTCATGTCGTGCAGCCGCAGGCGCACGCCGGTGACGCCGCCGCCGATGCGCAGCACGCGCTGCGCATCCTGCATGTTGACCACCGCCAGGCCCTTGTCGAACTGCTGGTGGCCGGCCTCGAACAGGCCGCTGACGGTATAGCGCTTGAGCTGCGGCACACCGCCCATCGGCGTGGTCTGGAAATCGGTGGTGACGATGACCTTGTCGCCGACCGACACGCCGAGCCACAACGCCAGCTCTCGGCCGAGAATGATGTTGAAACTGCCCGGCTGCAGGTCGTCCAAGCTGCCCTGCACCATCTTGTCGGCGATCACCGAGACGTGCCGTTCCTCTTCGGGAACGATGCCCTGCAGGAAGGCCGGCTGCGGTTCGGAGGTGTTGCCGCTGATCATCGACGGCCGCTCGACGTAGGGCGCGGCGCCGGCGACGCGCTCGTCGCGCAGAGCTTCGTCGACCGCGTGCCGCCAGTCCTCCATCGTGCCGCCGACGGCACTGACGGTGGCGTGCGCCGACATCTGCAGCAGGCGGTCGCGGATCTCGCGCTGGAAGCCGCTCATCACCGCCAGCGTGGTGATCAGCGCGGTGACGCCGATGGCGATGCCGAGGATCGAGGCGAGCGAGATGAAGGAGATGAAGCCGTTGCGGCGCTTGGCGCGCAGGTAGCGCAGGCCGATGGCGACGGGAAGGGGTTTGAACATCGGCTCTCGCTGGCTCCGGGCGGCATGCCGCCTGGAGGTCGGCATGAAGGCCGCTATGGTGCCATCGAAGCCGCTCCACGCGCAGCCTGCGGGTCGGGCGCGGCCAGCCGGAGTTCACGTCGTCGCGCCGGCGGCAGGGTGTCCGGCCACCAGGCCAGGCGCTGCGCCCTGCCCCGGGCGTCGCGCCAGTGCAGAAACGCGAGCGGGCCGCGCCAGCGCAGCGCCACGTCCGCGACCGGTTTGCCGTCCAGCGATACCGGCGCGGCGCCACCTGCGAAGACGAAGCTGCGTGCGGGCCTGCGCGCCTCACGCCGCAGCACGGCCAGGCCATGGCCGACCGCGGCCAGCGCCAGTGGCCAGGCGACCAGGCGCGGCATCTCAGAGGCGAGCACGGCGAATGCGGCCAGCGGCGCCATCACGGCCAGGATCGCCAGCAGCCAGCGCGACGGCCGCCAGGGGATCTCCGCGCGCGCAGGAACCACGTGGCGGATGTGGTGCGCATGCGCAGACCGATCCGCAGTGCGGGCAGCGGCGCCGCGGTCAGTGGAGTTCGCGGATGCGTTGGACGAGCGTGTCGAGTGCGGCATCGGGAACGGCCTCGTAACCCATGAACCAGCGCCAGAGCCTATCGTCCTCGCAATCCAGAAGCTGTAGGAAAACCCCGCGTTCGGCGTCGGAAGCCGCCGCCCATGCGCGATCGAGGTAACGGGTGAACAGGACGTCCAGTTCGCGCATGCCGCGACGGCATTTCCAGCGCAGGCGCCGCAGCTCGGCCGCGTCGACGGCGTTCATGCCGCCAGCAGGCCCCACGCCAGCCGCAGCCACAGCAGCAACAGCACCACTGCACCGAGCAGGAACACCTGGAAGCGGTGCATGACCGTGTTGTATCCGCACTGGATGACGCTGTGGGCGATGCGCAGGGCGACGAACGTCCACGCCAATCCCAGCACCGTCGGCGTGACCTGCGCAGACAACGCCGCCACGACCAGCGCGAAATAGAACAGCACCGGCAGCTCGAACAGGTTGCGAAAGTTGTCGGCGGCGGTGCAATCGGTGAGCTTCGCTGCCGCCTGCGTGGAGGTCGCCACCGTCTGCGGGTGGATGCGCTCGCGCCGCATCTGCGCCACCCGGCGCCGGTACATGACCGCCATCACCACGAAGGTGAGCGCGACCATGGCGAGACCGGGTAGGAGGATCGATTGGATGACCATAAGTCCCCTCGAAATGCGCTCGGACGAGAGCTGGAATCCGGATACCGGATACCGGATACCGGATACCGGAAGAGCGTCGTGCCTTTGCTCGTCATCCCGGCGAAAGCCGGGATCCATTGTCGAACACGGGCAAGTCCAAATGGATCCCGGCTTTCGCCGGGATGACGATACCGGCGCCTTTCACGTCACCGGTGCAAGCCTGTATCCGACAATCACCTTGTTACCACCTCAGCCGCGGCGCGCCAGCATCATCTGCTTGATCTCGCCGATCGCCTTGGCGGGATTGAGGCCCTTCGGACAGGTGCGCGTGCAGTTCATGATGGTGTGGCAGCGGTAGAGCTTGAACGGATCCTCGAGGTCGTCCAGGCGCGCGCCGGTGTCCTCGTCGCGGCTGTCGATGATCCAGCGATAGGCCTGCAGCAGGATCGCCGGGCCGAGGTAGCGGTCGCCGTTCCACCAATAGCTCGGGCAGCTGGTGGTACAGCAGGCGCAGAGGATGCATTCGTACAGGCCGTCGAGCTTGGCGCGGTCGTCCTTGGACTGCAGCCGCTCGCGATCCGGCGGCGGCGCGCTCTGCGTGCGCAGCCACGGCTTGATCGACGCGTACTGCGCATAGAAGTGGGTCATGTCGGGGACGAGGTCCTTGACCACGTCCATGTGCGGCAGCGGATAGATCGGCACCTCGCCCTTGCCCTTGCCGCAGTCGTCGATGGCCCTGGTGCAGGCCAGCGTGTTGGTGCCGTCGATGTTCATCGCGCAGCTGCCGCAGATGCCTTCGCGGCACGAGCGGCGGAACGTCAGCGTGGGATCGATCTCGTTCTTGATCTTGATCAACGCGTCCAGGACCATCGGCCCGCAGTCGTCGAGATCGATCTCGTAGGTATCGGTGCACGGATTGCGGCCGTCGTCCGGATTCCAGCGATACACCTTGAAGCTGCGCACGCGCTTGGCGCCGGACTTCGCCGGGAAATGGCGGCCCTTCTGGATCTTCGAGTTCTTCGGGAGGGTGAATTCAGCCATGTGGGATCCGTGATTCGTTAATTCGTGACTGGTGATTCGCAAAGACGGGATTCGTGTCGCTCTGGCTTCTACGAATCACCAATCACGAATCACCAATCCCGGCTCTAATACACCCGCGCCTTCGGAGGCACGACCTCGACCTCGTCGTCCAGCGTATACATGTGCACCGGGCGATAGCCGATGTACGTCTCGCCCTTGTCGCTCACCCAGCACAGGCTGTGCTTGTGCCAGTTCTCGTCGTCGCGGTCGCCGAAATCCTCGCGCGCGTGGGCGCCGCGCGATTCGGTGCGGTTCTCGGCCGAGACGATCGTGGCCAGCGCCTGGCCGAGCAGGTTCTGCAGCTCCAGGGTCTCGACCAGGTCGGAGTTCCACACCATCGAGCGATCGCTGACCTTGACGTCGGCGAAGGAGGCGTGGATTTCGCGAATCTTCTTCGTCCCGGCGGCGAGCGTCTCGCCGGTGCGGAACACGGCGGCGTCCTCCTGCATGGTGCGCTGCATCTTGTCGCGGATCACCGCGGTCGGTGTGCCTCCGTTCGCGTTGCGCACGCGGTCGAGGTTGGCCAGAGCGCGGTCGCAGGCGTCGTCGGCCAGTGGCTTGTGCGATTGCCCGGTCCGGATCGTGGCGGCGCAACGGTCGGCCACCGCGCGGCCGAACACCACCAGGTCGAGCAGCGAATTGGAGCCGAGCCGGTTGGCGCCGTGCACCGAGACGCAGGCCGCCTCGCCGATGGCGTACAGGCCGGGCACCACCGCATCCGGATCGCCGTCGCGCAGCTGCACCACCTCGCCGTGGTAGTTGGTGGGGATGCCGCCCATGTTGTAGTGCACCGTAGGCAGCACCGGAATCGGCTGGCGGGTCACGTCGACGCCGGCGAAGATCTTGGCGGTCTCGGCGATGCCGGGCAGCTTCTCGTGGATGTCGTTGGGATCCAGATGGGTGAGATCCAGGTGGATATGGTCCTTGCGGTCGCCGACGCCGCGGCCTTCGCGGATCTCGATCGTCATCGAGCGGCTGACCACGTCGCGGCTGGCCAGGTCCTTGGCGTTGGGCGCGTAGCGCTCCATGAAGCGCTCGCCCTCGCTGTTGCGCAGGATCCCGCCCTCGCCACGCACGCCCTCGGTGATCAGGCAGCCGGCGCCATAGATGCCGGTCGGGTGGAACTGCACGAACTCCATGTCCTGCAGGCCCAGCCCGGCGCGCAGCGCCATGCCGCCGCCGTCGCCGGTGCAGGTGTGCGCCGAGGTGCAGCTGAAGTAGGCGCGGCCATAGCCGCCGGTGGCCAGCACCACGCCGTGGGCGCGGAACAGGTGCAGAGTGCCCTCGGCCATGTCCAGCGCCAGCACGCCGCGGCAGGCGCCCTCCTCGTCCATGATCAGGTCGAGCGCGAAGTACTCGACGAAGAAGCGCGCATCGTGCTTGAGCGACTGCTGGTACAGCGTGTGCAGCATGGCATGGCCGGTGCGGTCGGCGGCGGCGCAGGTGCGCTGCGCGGTGCCCTTGCCGTAGTGCGTGGTCATGCCGCCGAAGGGGCGCTGGTAGATCTTGCCGTCCTCGGTGCGCGAGAACGGCACGCCCTGGTGCTCGAGCTCGATGATCGCCGGGACCGCCTCGCGGCACATGTACTGGATGGCGTCCTGGTCGCCCAGCCAGTCCGAGCCCTTGATCGTGTCGTAGAAGTGGTAGCGCCAGTCGTCCTCGCCCATGTTGCCGAGCGCGGCGGAGATGCCGCCCTGCGCCGCCACGGTGTGCGAGCGGGTCGGAAACACCTTGGTGATGCAGGCGGTCTGCAGGCCCTTGGCGGCGAGGCCGAAGGTGGCGCGCAGCCCGGCGCCGCCGGCGCCGACCACGATCATGTCGTACTTGTGTTCGGTGATCTTGTAGGCGGTGCTCATCGGGACTCTTTTCAACGGGGCGTCAGGCCAGCACGGCAATGCGGGCGATCGCGTACAAGGACGCGATCGCGCCGATGACGCAGACGAGGATGACGAGGAACTGCAACGCGACCTCGACTGCGCGCGCGTGCACGTAGTCCTCGATCACCACCTGCAGGCCCATCTGGGTATGCCAGAACATCGACAGCGCGAACACCGCCATCAGGATCGCGTTCCAGGGGCGCGCCAGGGTCTCGCGCACCGTCTCCAGGTCGGCGCCGATCATCGACACCAGGGTGCCGATCAGCCATGGCACCAGCAGCGCCAGCACCACCGCGGTCACCCGCTGCCACCAGAAATGGCCGGTGCCGGACTTGGCCGAGCCCATGCCGCGCGCGCGCCCCACCGGGGTGCGGAAATCACGGCGTGCCGGCGCCTCTGCGGGCTTCGCTTCGTTCATGCACCACCCCATAGCACGGCGAACCAGATCGCCGCGGTCAGCACCACGGTCAGCCCGAACACGGCGTAGCCGGACCGGTAGACCTCGGGAAGCTCGAAGCCCCAGCCGGCGTCCCACAGCAGGTGGCGGATGCCGTTGAGCAGGTGGTAGACCAGCGCCAGCGAGAAGCCGAACGTGGCGACCATGCCGACCGGCGAGGCCAGGCAGGCGGCGACGGTGGCATAGGCCTCGCCGCCCTGCGCCACCGCCAGCAGCCACCACAGCAGCACGAAGGCGCCGACCGACAGCGCCATGCCGGTGACCCGGTGCAGGATCGACATCGTCATGGTGATCTGCCAGCGGTAGACCTGCAGATGCGGCGACAGGGGGCGTTCGCGGTTCGTCATCGCTGGGCAGGGCTCCTCGCTGGGCGGCCGGCGGCCGCGTGGCTGGTAGGCATCATGATCGACGGCCTAGAAATCGATGCAGCGGCCGTTCTTTTCCCAGTCGCCGTAGCGCGTCGGCTCGGGGCCTTCGCGGCCGCCGATCTCGGGCGCCTGCGCCGGTTCCGCAACAGGCTTTTCCGCCTGTGCCGGATCCGGTGCGGGAGCGCTTTCGCCTATCATGGCCGGGTCATTCACCACCGAAAGTCTAAGTCCCGCCCCCATGTCCCACAAGTCGGCGTCCAGCAACGGCGCTTTTTTCGCCATTCCCGACCACCGCGTGCTGGTGCTGGAAGGGCGCGATGCGGCCAAGTTCGTGCAGGCGCAGTTCATGAACGACGTCGCCGCGCTGGCACCCGGGCACTGGCAATGGAACGGCTGCCTGACGCCCAAGGGGCGGGTGATCGCACTGTTCGCGCTGTTGAAGTTCGACGACGAGCGGCTGTGGCTGCTGCTGGCCGACGCCGATCCGGCCGCCTTCGCGGCGCAGCTGCAGCGATTCGTGTTCCGCAGCAAGCTGACGATCCGGGTCGAGGACGGCCTGCATGCCGTCGGCGCCTTCGCCGTCCCCACCCTGGCGCGCGGCGCCGCGATCGCGGACGCGGCCGATGGCGCGATCGAGCTCGACCTGGGCGCCGCGGACGGACCGCGTACGCTGCGGATCGCGAGTGTGCCGGGCGAGGACGACACCGATGCCCTGGTTCGCTGGAATGCGTTCGACCTCGCCCACGGCCGGCCGCGGCTGTCCGCCTCGCAGGTCGAGCAGTGGACCCCGCAGCAGCTTTCGCTCGACCGCCTGGCCGCCTATAGCGTGAAGAAGGGGTGCTACCCCGGCCAGGAGATCGTGGCGCGCACGCACTTCCTGGGGCAGGCCAAGCGCGGCCTGGCGCGGCTGACGGCCGCCGCCGCGGCGGCGCCGGGCGATCCGGTGGCTGCCGAGGGCAAGGAGCTGGGCAAGGTGGTCTGCAGCCATGGCGGCGAAGCCCTCGCGGTACTGCCGCTGCAGTTGCCGGACGCGCCGTTGGACGTCGCCGGCGCAACGTGCAGGCCGGCCCCGCTGCTGGACGGACTCGCCCGCTGAGGGCCCGCTGCGGCGCCCTCCGCGCCCGCGAAAACGCTTGAACGGAATCATCCGGCGGCTGCTATGCTCGGCGCCAAGGGGGAAGTCGCTGTGGCCGTCCGCTGCCGACGATCCGGAACGGCCCAACAGGTGGGCCCGACCGCTCCATGGCAGGGATTGCTGCAACGATGGTCGTCGAGAGCCGTCTTGCAACCGTATCCAGAGGAAGGGAAGGGGAAATGAAGATCAAGCTGATGTTTTCGGCCGTCGCCGCGATGGCCGTCGTGTTGTCCGCATGCCACACCACACCGCCACCGGCGCCGCAGCCGCAGGAACCGGCCATGCCGCCGCTGGCGTCGACGTTCCTGGAGAAGTTGTCCGCCGATGGCCTGTTCGCCTTCGGCAAGGCCAGCATCGACGACTTCAGTCCGGAAGGCCGCATGGCGCTGGACGATCTCGCCACGCGCCTGACTGGCGAACGCCCGCTGGAGATGGTGCACGTGATCGGCCACAGCGACCGGATCGGCAACGACCGCGCCAACCTGAAGCTGTCGACCCGCCGTGCCGAGGCGGTACGCGAATACCTGATCGATCGCGGCGTTCCGGAAGACCGCATCACCGCCGTCGGCCGCGGCAGCGTCGAGCCGGTGGTCGAATGCGATGGCGATCGCGGCCAGGCGCTGGTCGATTGCCTGGCGCCGAACCGCCGCGTCGAGGTGCGGGTCGAGTTCGCACGCTAATCGCAGCTTCGGACGCACCCATCGCCGGGTGCGTCCGGCTCTGCGGAGTCGCGACTTCCCGGCGGCGGCATGTCGCCGCCACTCCCACGAATCAACGGTCTTCGCAGTTCCTGCCGTTGTGGGAGCGACGGAAGTCGCGACTGCGAACCTTCGGACGGTCCGGTCGCCCGCTTCAGCGCGCCCGGGTCAGGAGGCCGGTACGGGCGTCAGTTCAGCGGCGGCAGCCAAGATCTCCTGCTCCGACGGAATGACCAGGAACGCCGCGCCGGCCAGCGGCGTGAAGGTATCGGCGCCGACCACCCGCCGCAGCGGCTTGTCGCCGAGGCCGGCTTCCACGATCGCGGTCACGATGCCCTCGCCCACGCCGGCGCTGCGGCGGCCCTCGTCGACCACGATCACCCGCGCGCATTCGCCGGCGTGGCGGGCGATCGCCGCCTCGTTGAGCGGCAACAGCCAGCGCAGGTCGACCACCCGCACCCGCCAACCCTGCGCCGCCTCGATCGCGCGCGCGGCACGCAGGCTCATCGGCACGCCGTTGCCGAAGGTGAGGATCACCAGGTCGCTGGCGTCGGCCCCGTAGACCCGCTCCTCCCCGAGCACCAGCGCCTGCTCCGGCGGCGGATAGGACGTCAGCCATCCGCCGTCGCCGGCATCGAACAGGTCCTTGGCCATGTACAGCGCGATCGGTTCCAGGAACGCGCACACGCGGCCGTCCACCTTCGCCAGCGCCACCAGCGTGCGCAGCATCATCGCCGCGTCGTCGCCGCGCGACGGGCAGCCGATCACCAGTCCGGGGATGTCGCGCAGCGCGGTGACCGAATTGTCGTTGTGGAAATGCCCGCCGAAGCCGCGCTGGTAGCCGAGCGAGGCGATACGCATGACCATCGGGTTGCGGTACTGGCCGTTGCTGAAGAACTGCAGGCTGGCGGCCTCGCCGCGGATCTGGTCGCAGGCGTTGTGGAAATACGCCAGGTACTGGATCTCCGGCAGCGGCAGCATGCCCATGTTGGCGAAGCCCTGCGCCAGGCCGAGGATGGTGGTCTCGTCGAGCAGCGTGTTGAACACCCGGCGCGCGCCGAACGCCTTCTGCAGGCCCTTGGTGACGGTATACACCCCGCCCTTCTGCGCCACGTCCTCGCCGAACAGCAGCGCCTCGGGATACTTGGCGAACAGGTCGTGCAGGGCGTTGTTGATCTGGATCGCCAGATGCCGCGGCGGCAGGCGCTCGGGCAGCTTCTCCTCGCCGCCGAAGGCCGCGATGCGCCGCGCGCCGTAGTCGGCGCGCGTGGCTTCGGTGCGCACCGCGTCCGGCGTGTACGGGGCCAGCGGCGCCGTCACTTCGTCGAGGGTCGACAGCCGCGGGCGGCGGTCGGCATCCTCGGCCGCGGCGAAGCAGCGCTTGCGGGTGTCTTGGTACAGCGCGAGGATCTCGTCCTGCGACATCAGCCCGGATTCGAGCGCGATCGTCGCCGAACGCAGCAGCGGATCGCTGGCCTCCACCGCGCACAGCTCGGCCAGGGCGCGCCATTCGATCTCGAAATCGGTGCCGGCATGCCCCATCAGCCGCGCGGTGCGCAGGTGCAGGAAGGTGGGCCGGCGGGTACGGCGGCAATGCTCGACCGCGCGCTGCACATCGCCGTAGCCGGCGGCCAGGTCGAGCCCGTCGGCGAAGAAGTAATCGAGGTCGGGCCGCTGCGCGAAGCTGCGCGCGATCCAGCCGTCCGGCGTCTTCACCGAGATGCCGATGCCGTTGTCCTCGCATACGAACAGCACCGGTGCCGGCAGCCGCTGGTAGGCGGTCCAGGCCGCGGTGTTGAACGCGGTCTGCGCAGTGGCGTGATTGGCGCTGGCATCGCCGAACGAGCACACCACGATGCTGTCTTCCGGTACCGGCAGCGCATGGCCGATGCGGCGGCCCTGCTCGATCGCGATCGCGGTGCCGAGCGCCTTGGGCAGGTGCGAGGCGATGGTGGAAGTCTGCGGCAGCACCCACAACGGCTTGCTGCCCCATACCTTGTGGCGGCCGCCGCTGGCCGGATCGTCCTTGCTCGCGGCGAACGACAGCGCCGAGTCCGTGATCGGATCGAGCTTCTGGCCGGCATCGCCCGGCAGCTTGCGGAAGCGCTCGGCCATGAAAGCACCGCTGCGGTAGTGCAGGAACGCGGGATCGGTATGGCGCGTCAGCCGCGCCACCATCGCGTTGCCCTCGTGCCCGGAGCTGCCGATGGTGTAGAAGACCTTGTTCTGCACCCGCAGCACGCGCGCCATCAGGTCCAGGTGGCGACTGACGAGCTGCGACTCGAACAGTTCGCGGAAACCCCGCGTGTCGAGCGCGCTGCCGATGAGCACCGGCTCGTCCGGCGCCGGCGCGGCGCCGACGCGCCCCGGCCAGCCACGCACGAACTCCTGGAAGTTGACGTCGCAGATCTCGGCGCGGTTGAGGCCGCGCATGCGCGCGGGGATGGGGTCGGGCACGGGCTGGAAGGTCATTGCGATCGGATGCGCTGGTGGGCGGAAGCGGCCTATTGTCCTACACCGTCGCGTTGGCCGTAGCCCTCTGGCGTGGAGCAGCTGTAGGAGTGCACCGCCGGGGCGCGACCGGATTTCCTGCGAAGGCGGTCGCGCCCCGGCGGTGCACTTCTACGCTATGGGCGGGGTCAATAAGCCGAGCACAACCCGCCGCCGGCCAGCGATGCGGCAAGCGTCACCAGCACCACGCCAATGATGTTCAGCACGATCCCGGCGCGGGCCATCTGCCCGATCGTGACGTGCCCGGAGCCGAACACGATCGCATTGGGCGGCGTGGCCACAGGCAGCATGAAGGCATAACTGGCACCGAGCCCGATCGCCACCAGCAGCGGCACCACCGGCACGCCGAGGCCGAGCGCCACCGCTGCCAGCACCGGCGTGAACGCGGTCGCCATGGCGGTGTTGCTGGTCAACTCGGTGACGAAGATCACCAGCACCGCGACCGCGAACACCACCAGCAGCATCGGCGCACCGGCCAGTCCGTACAGGCCGCCGGCGATGAAGCCATCGACCCCGTGCATGCCGATCGCCGCCGCCAGCGCCAGCCCGCCGCCGAACAGCACCAGCACGCCCCAGGGCAGGCGCACCGCGGTCTCCCAGTCGAGGGTCGCGACGCCGCGCGCCGCCGGGATCAGGAACAGCGAAAGCGCACCGGCCATCGCGATCACCGCGTCGGTCAAACCGGGCAGGCCGAACCAGGCCGCCAGCTGCGGCCGCAGGATCCAGGCTAGTGCAGTGAGCGAGAACACCACCAGTACCACGCGCTCGCCGCGCCCCATCGACCCGAGTTCCTCGCGCATGGCGCGGATCTGCGCCCGTCCCTGCGGCAGCGCGCGCACGCGGATCGGGAACGCCAGGCGGGTCAGGTACAGCCACGCGAGCAGCAGGAACACCAGCATCACCGGCACCCCGAAGCGCATCCACGCCAGCATGGTGATGTCGCAGTCCAGCCGCTCGCGTGCGTAGCTGGCGACGACCAGGTTGGGCGGCGAGCCGATCAGTGTGGCCGAGCCGCCGATCGAGGCGGCGTAGGCGATCGCCAGCATCAGGCAGGTGGCGAACAGCCGCGCCTCCTGCTTCGGGACTTCGGCGCCCTCGCGCAGCAGCATCCCGACCACCGACAGGCCGACCGGCAGCAGGATGATGGTGGCCGCGGTATTGGAGATCCACATGCTGAGGAAGGCGGTGGCGATCATGAAGCCGGCCACCAGGCGCCGCGGCGAAGTCCCCACCAGCAACAGGATGTTCAGCGCCAGGCGCCGGTGCAGGCCCCAGCGCTCCATCGCCAGCCCGAGCATGAAGCCGCCCATGAACAGGAAGATGATGTCACTGGCGTAGGGCCGCACCGCCTCGGCCGGGGCCATCACCCCGAGCAGTGGAAACAGCACCACCGGCAGCAGCGCGGTGGCCGCCAGCGGCACCGCCTCGCCCAGCCACCAGACCGCCATCCATACCGCGACGCCCGCGGTCATGCGGCCCTCGGCGGACAGGCCGCCGGAATCCGCGTCCGGGACCAGCCAGAACACCAGCAGGCCGAGCAGCGGCCCGCCCCAGCGCGCGACGCGCCGCGGCCAGTCCCGCGCCCGCTCCACCGTATTGGACTGCAACCCGGCCTCTCCCCGTCCGTCGAGGAGCCGACCTTAGCAGCCGACTCCAGCCCCGGTCATGCTGCGCGGCAGGCACCGGTCAGCCACCGTGTTCGTACCGGACGCTTGTCGCGTCCGGACATCTCCGCGAGGCCAAAACGGTGGGCCAAAGCCCACCACAACGGTCGCTCACGGCCGCCGCGCGCGCCATTGCTCGCGGGTCTGCCCCCAGACGTCGACCGGCACGTCCTCGAACGGCGCCGGCAGTCCGCCGACGCGCAGCTTGCGCGACCCCAGTCGCTCGGCAAGCTTCTGCGAAGGCACGTTGTCCGGATCGATGCAGTGGATGACCTCCTGCCAACCGAGCCGGTCGAATGCCCAGTCGATCGTCGCGACGGCGGCTTCGTGCGCGTAGCCGCGGCTCCAGGCGGAGCGCCGCAGCGACCAGCCGACTTCGTTGCCGGGCCAGCCTTCCGGCCGCCACGGCCCGGCCTGGCCCAGCCATTCGCCGCTGGCGCGGTCGACGATCGAGAACATGGCGAAGCCCTGCAACGCCCAGGCCCCCGGCATCTGCAGGAACTTGCGCCACGCCGCCGGGCGCGGCAGGTGGCCGCCGATGTAGCGCGCGGCGACCTCGTCGCCCATCAGCTCGGCATAGCCTTCGAAATCCTCGATGCGCGGCAGACGCAGGAGCAGGCGCTCCGTCTCCAGCATGATGTCCATCACCATCTCCCTTCATCGTAGAAGCGCGCCATGCGCGCGATACCGCGGGCATCTCGCCGCCCGCGAATTCCGGTGACCGGCGCGCCTGCCGGTCCGGAATCGCGGCATCCACCGGATCCTGCCGACACCCGCCGTATCGCGCGCATGGCGCGCTCCTACGGATTCGGCTTCAGAAGGCACTGATGCCGGTCAGCTCGCGGCCGACCACCAGCTGGTGCACGGTCTCGGTGCCCTCGTAGGTGATCACCGACTCCATGTTGAGCGCGTGCCGGATCGGGCAATGCTCGGTGGTGATGCCGGCGCCGCCGAGCAGGTCGCGCGCCTCGCGGGCGATGTCGATCGCCATGCGGCAGTTGTTCCACTTGGCCAGCGAGACCTGGGTCGGCTGCATGTTACCGGCATCCTTCAGTCGGCCGAGCTGCAGCGACAGCAGCTGCGCCGAGGTGATGCGACGCGCCCAATCGGCCAGTTTCAGTTGCGCGCTCTGCGTCGCGGCAACCGGACGCTCGAACAGGATGCGCTCCTTCGAATAGTTCAACGCTTCGTCGAGGCAGGCGATGGCGGCGCCGATCGGCCCCCAGGTGATGCCGTAGCGCGCCTGCGTCAGGCAGCCGAGCGGGCCCTTCAGGCCCTTCACGTTCGGCAGCCGGTTTTCCTCCGGTACGCGCACGTTGTCGAAGTACAGCGCACTGGTCACCGAGGCGCGCAGGCTCATCTTGTGCTTGATCTCCTGCGCACTGTAGCCGGCGAAATCCTTCTCCACCACGAAACCCTGGATCCCGTCCTCCGTCCGTGCCCAGACGATGGCGATGTCGGCCAGGTTGCCGTTGGTGATCCACATCTTGGAGCCGTTGAGGATCCAGTCGTCGCCGTCGCGCTTGGCGTGGCTCTTCATGTTGGCCGGGTCGGAGCCGCCGTGCGGCTCGGTCAGGCCGAAGCAGCCGATCACCTTGCCGGCCGCCATGTCCGGCAGCCAGCGCTTGCGTTGCTCCTCGCTGCCGTAGGCGAAGATCGGGTACATGCACAGCGATGACTGCACGCTGGCGAAGCTGCGGATGCCGGAATCGCCGCGCTCCAGCTCCTGGCAGATCAGGCCGTAGCTGACCGAGTTGAGGCCGGCGCAGCCGTACTCTTCCGGCAGCGTCGCGCCGAGCAGGCCCAGCCCGGCGAGCTCCGGGATCAGTTCCGCCGGGAACCGCCCCTGGTCGAAGCAGTCGCCGATGATCGGCAGCACGCGTTCGTCGACCAGGCGCGCCACGCTGTCCTGCACCGCGCGCTCCTCCTCGCTGAGCAGGGAACGGACGTCGTAGAGATCGTAGGGATGCAGGGCCATGGCGGGCGGATGTCGTCGGGAAACCGGCATTGTAGCCAGCCAGGCGGCGCCGAACGAGCGCGACGCGCCTCGGTGCTCCCTTGCGTCATGCCTGTCGCGGCTCGCCAGGTGACTCCCGCCGCTCCCACAAGAGCGAAAGCTGCGGTGAGCCATGCCTTGTGGGAGTGATGGCGGCTCGTCGCCGCCGCCCCCTGCAGGCAGAGCGCCGCGATCCACCGTGCAACGAGAAGGGGCCGGATCGCTCCGGCCCCTTTGGGTCACGCCTTGTCGCCATGGACCGCGTCGGCGACGCGCCGCTTACTGGCGGTCGGTGTCGCTTTCCAGCGCGGCGGTCTGGGTCACCACCTGGCCGTCGAGCACCGGCAGGCGCTCACCCGGCTTCTGCTCCATGCGCACGGTGCGCTCGCGGCCGTCGTAGCGGTAGGTCACGTCGTAGGCCACCGGCACGTCCTCGGTGCCGAGCTTGATGCGCTCGCCCGGCTTGCTGCCGGTGCGCATGGTACCGGTGCTGCCGTCCGGGTTGCGGTAGGTCACGTTGTAGGCGACCACGCGCGAGGACTGCGAGCTGTCCTGCACGGTGCGGCACTGACGGTCCACGCGCTCAACCACCTGGCCGCCGACGTGGCGCCGGTCGATCTCGCGGCCGGCGAATCCGCCGCCGACCGCACCGGCCACCGTGGCGAGCTTGCGGCCCTTGCCGCCGCCCACCTGGTTGCCGACCAGTCCGCCGATCACGGCGCCGGCCACGGTGCCGCCGACGTTGCCGTCGCGCTCGGGCAGGCGCTCCTGCACCACCACGTCCTCACACACCTGGCGCGGCGAGCTGCTGGTCGTGGTCTCGCTGACCGGCTCGCTGCCGATCACGGTGGCGTACAGGTCCTGTTTCTCGGTGACGGGCTCGACCTCGAGCACGTCGGCGTATTCCAGGCTGCCTGCGGCCGGGATGGCACCGTCGTCCACCTGCTCCTGGGTCAGCGCGTCCTCGCCCTCGGGCGCGGCATCGCGGCTGTTGTTCTGGAACGCGGCCACGGCCACGCCACCGACCAGCAGGGACGCCAGTGCGATTGCCAGAGTGTTGTTCTTCATCGTCGCGCTCCTCAGGGGAGAGTCCCCAATTTCGTCAACGGAATTTCAACATCCCCACCCTGAACAGAGGGCCGCCGACAGCGGGCGAACCTGACGCCGCCATGAACACTGCCGGTACCGGGCCCATGCTAGCGTGCCCGGTATCGATCCATCGCGGACTCCACGCATGCGCCCCCTCCTGCTCGCTCCACTGTTGCGCTGGTTCGGCCGCCTCAGCTATCCGCGCCTGTTCGGGCTGACGGCAGTCCTGTTCGCCATCAGCGTGGTGCTTCCCGATCCGGTGCCCCTGGTCGACGAGTTGCTGCTCGGCCTCGGCACGCTGTTGCTGGCCAACTGGAAGCGCCGCAAGGGCGCCGGCGACGAGCGCGAGCCGATCGAGGGCGAATCCAGCCGCCGCCGCTGAGCACGCACGCCGGCCGCCATGCACACGCTCGTCGACAGCCATTGCCATTTCGACGCCGGCGAGTTCGATCACGATCGCGACGCCGTGCTCGACCGCGCCCGTGCGGCGGGCGTCACCCGGCAAGTGGTGCCGGCCATCGACGCCGCCGGCTGGCCGAAGCTCCGCGGGATCTGCGCGGGAACGAGCGGACTGCATCCCGCCTATGGCCTACACCCGATGTTCCTGGACCGACATCGGCCCGGCCACCTCGGCGAACTGCGCGACTGGATCGAGCGCGAACGCCCGGTGGCGGTCGGCGAATGCGGACTGGACTACTACGTCGACGGGCTGGACCGCGATGCGCAGCAGGATTACTTCGAAGGCCAGTTACGGCTGGCCCGGGACTTCGGGCTGCCGGTGATCGTGCACGCGCGACGCGCGGTGGAGGCGGTGATCGCCGCGATCCGCGACGTCGGCGGGTTACGCGGCGTGGTGCACAGCTTCGCCGGCAGCCAGGAGCAGGCACGGCAACTGTGGAAGCTGGATTTCATGATCGGCCTCGGCGGCCCGCTGACCTACGAACGTGCGAAACGGCTGCGCCGGATCGTGGCCGCCATGCCGATCGAACACCTGCTGCTCGAGACCGACGCCCCGGACCAGCCGGACGCCGAGATCCGCGGCCAACGCAACGAGCCCGCGCGTTTGCGGCACGTCCTGGATACGGTGGCGGCGCTGCGCGGCGAGTCGCCGGATGCGATCGCCGCCGCGACCACTGCGAATGCGGAAAGGCTGTTCTGGCTGGAAGGCAAGAGTGAAAGGCAGGAGTGAGTGGAGAGGAGTGAGAAACGAGAGAGAGAGAGAGCGATCCACCTTCTCTCGTTTCTCACTCCTCTCCACTCGTTTCTCGCTTTTCGCTTCCACGCAGCAGCATCGCCAATGCCTTGCCCGCGGCGGCGAAGGCGAACGCGCCGGTGACGTGGGTCGCGGCGCCCAGGCCTGCCCCGCAGTCGAGCTTGAGCGCCGCGTCGGCGCCCAGCTTCGGCCGCAGGCCGCAGACGCTGCCGTCGGCCTGCGGATAGCGCACGTTCTCCAGCGAATACACCGCCGGCACGCCGAAGTAGCGCTTCGGCCCCTTGGGAAAGTTGAACTCGCCGCGCAGCTTCTTGCGCACCAGCGCCAGCATCGCGTCGTGCTCGGTACGCGAGAGATCGCGCACGCGCACCAGGGTCGGGTCGATCCGGCCGCCGGCCGAGCCGACGGTGATCACCGGCTGCTTGCGACGACGGCACCAGGCGATGGCTTCGACCTTGCTGCGGAAGCTGTCGCAGGCGTCGAGCACCAGGTCGTAGCCGCGGTCGAGCAGTGCATCCAGATTGGACGGCGTCAGGAACGCCGCCACCGGCTCGACCGCGATGTGCGGATTGATCGCCAGACAGCGCTCGGCCATCGTCTCGGCCTTGCCGCGCCCGTAATGTCCCTGAAGCGCCGGCAGCTGGCGGTTGGTGTTGGACAAGCACAGGTCGTCGGCATCGATCAGCGTCAGCCGTCCGACGCCGCTGCGCGCCAGCGATTCCACCGCCCACGAGCCGACCCCGCCCAGCCCGACCACCGCGACGCGGGCCCGCGCCAGGCGCGCCAGCGCGCCGCTGCCGTAGAGCCGGTCGATGCCGGAGAACCGATCGGTCCAATGCGTATCCATGTGCACAGTGTAGGTCGACCGGCCCTGTTCCGGCCCCGGATGCGACGCTGCAACCGGGGCTGCCGTCTCCCGCCCGATCGACTCCGCGGCCGCAATGCGGTCGGCCCGGAAGCACGCCCGCAATGGCGTGCTATGTTTTGCCGCACGCCAGCACCCAGACGCACGGAGCCCGCCATGTCGACTTCGCCCGATGACGGCAACACCGGCCGCAAGCCATCCGCCGCCGGCCGTTACCTGTTCCTGTTCCTGCTGGGGCTGGTGGCCGGGGTGGTCGCGACGGTGATGATCGTACGCGCGATCCAGGCCCGCGCCGACCGTTTTCCCGACAGCGTGATGCAGGTGCAGCAATGGCATCTGGGACAGCTGCGCAGCCGGGTCGAGGAAAACCGCTGTAGCGCCACCGACCTGCTGCCACACCTGCGCGCACTGCGCACGATGAGCGACGACCTCGAGCCCGCATTCCCGAAGCTGCGGGACGACAAGCGCTTCGCCCAGCACGCCAGCCATCTGCGCGCGACGCTCGATGCCGCGCTGGCATCGCCGCCGCTGCACTGCGCAGGCCTCGGCGCCACGGCCAAGGAGATCGGCGAGGCCTGCAGCGGCTGCCATCGCGATTTCCGCGGTTGAGTTGAATGGCTTGCCCGCGGCGGGGTCGCGGACATGCGCCAGCCGATGAACGATGGCTGCACGCACGGGCCGCCACCGGCATCGCTGCGCGGCAATTCTCGGCGCGTTCACGATCGCGCTCCTACGCTCGACGACGTGGAGTTCACGGTGCCGGATGGCACCCGGCTCCCTGTCCCGACATTCCCATTCCGGAGAGATGCGATGAAGACCCGTCTGATCGGCACAACCATGCTCGCAGCAGCCGCGTTGGCCCTTGCCGGTTGCGCCTCCTCCCCCGGTTACGGCCCGGGTTACGGCAGCACGTCCTCGCCGGGCTACGGCACGCCATCGTCGTGCTACGACTGTGGCACCGTGACCCGCATCGAGCGTACCTCGGACGGCAAGCCCAATGTCGCCGGCCCGCTCCTGGGTGGCATCGTCGGCGCGGTGGCCGGCAAGGAACTCGCACGCCGCAACACCGACAGCGAAGGCCGCCGCAACGTCGCCACCGCCGGCGGCGCCGTGGCCGGCGCCGTGGCCGGCAACGCGATCCAGAACCGCGCCGAGGGCAGCGGCGTCTACAACGTGCACGTGCGCATGGAAGATGGCCGCACCGTGGTGCTGTCCCAGGCGGACCTGGGCGGTATCCGCGAAGGCTCCTACGTCCGGGTGCAGGACGGTCGCGCCTGGGCCCGCTGAACCGGGCCACACGAAAAAACCCGGCCTCGCGGCCGGGTTTTTTCATGCCTCGCTGATGCCGCCGGAACCGCTCAGGCGGCTTCCACCTCGTCGGCCTGCAGGCCCTTCTGCCCCTGCACGACCACGAAGCTGACCTTCTGGCCTTCCTTCAGGCTCTTGAAGCCCTGCATCTGGATCGCGCGGAAATGCACGAAGACATCCTCGCCGCTTTCGCGGCTGATGAAGCCGAATCCCTTGGCGTCGTTGAACCACTTCACGGTACCGATCTCGCGTGTTGCCATGTGCATCACTCCCTGGAACTGCTGACTGGTCTGTTTGGATCGACTGACACCGTTTCCGGCGGCTGGTTGCAAGGAGGAAGCGGGAACTTCGTGTAGCGGATCGGTAAGCTGCAAAGCGCGGATCGACTGCACCAGGCCACGTTTCAGGTGACCTTGACAAACACAGCGCGAGCAAATTACCCCGGCATTTGCCAAAATGCAATCGCGTGCCCCGGGGCCCTGTCGGACGCATTCGCGGCCACCCGCAGACGCATGGAGAGCCCATGGAAACGCAGTCGATCTGGTACGCGATCGCCCTGATCCTGGTGTTGGTCGGCATTCTAGGCACGGTGCTGCCGGCGCTGCCCGGCCTGCCGCTGGTGTTCGTCGGCATGCTGGTGGCGGCATGGGCCGGCGGCTTTGAGCAGATCGGCGTGATGACGCTGGTGATGCTCGGCGTCCTGACCGTGCTGTCGCTGCTGGTGGACTTCTGGGCCGCGGCGATGGGCGCCAAGCGCGTGGGTGCCAGCCGCAAGGCGCTGATCGGCGCGGTGATCGGCACCTTCGCCGGATTGTTCTTCGGCATCGTCGGCGTGTTCGTCGGACCGTTCGTGGGCGCGGTGGCCGGCGAACTGCTGCACGGACGCCGGCTCGGTGGCGTCGGCCACGCCGCACGGGTCGGCGTTGGCACCTGGATCGGTATCGTGGCGGCCGTGGCACTGAAACTGATGCTGGCCTTTGCGATGATCGGTATCTTCGCGCTGGCCTGGCTCAACTGAGGAATCCACCATGACCCGCAACGTCAACCGCCTGGCCACAGCGATCGCGTTCGCCCTGCTCGCACCTTGCGCACAGGCCGCCGAGGACCGTCGGGCCGCGCTGGATGCCTGTGCCGCGATCAGCACCGATGCCACCAGGCTCGCCTGCTACGACGAGGCGATGGGTCGAAGCGCCCTTGGTCCCGCCAAGGCCGACGCCGCCGCGGCCAGTGCTCGTCTGGCGCGAGAGGCCGAAACCGAGGCCGACACCGCGGGCGCGGGCGCAGGCGAACGCGCACGCCGCAGGATCGACGGGATGTTCGTGCATGACCCCAACGACCCGCTGGAGGCCGCCATCGCCAACGTCGGCAAAGGCTCACTGCTCGACACCCGCTGGGAGCTGGCCCGCGATTCCAAGCTCGGGCTGTTCAACTTCCGTGCCTACAAGCCGGTCTATCTACTGCCCGCGTTCTGGACCAGCAAGACCAATCCGCTGCCGTCATCGCCCAATCCGCGCAATGTCGTCACCGAACCGGAATCGCTCGACAGCATGGAGGCCAAGTTCCAGCTCAGCTTCAAGACCAAAGCGCTGGAGAACCTGTTCGGCGACAACGGCGACCTGTGGATGGGCTACACCCAGGCCTCGCACTGGCAGGTCTACAACAGTGAGGAGTCGCGGCCATTCCGCGAGACCAACTACGAGCCCGAAGTGCTGCTGGTGTTCCGCAACGGCTACAGCCTGCCCGGCGGGTGGAAGGGGCGGATGGCCGCGGTCGGCATCAACCACCAGTCCAACGGCCGTGGAGATCCGCTGTCGCGCAGCTGGAACCGGGTGATGTTCAACGTCGGCCTCGACCGCGAGAACTGGGCGCTGATGCTGCGCCCGTGGGTGCGCATCTCCGACGGCAGCGACGATGACAACCCGGACATGGAAGACTACATGGGCCGCGGCGACCTGACCCTGGTGCATGTGCGCGGCGGCCATCAGTTCTCGCTGATGGCGCGGCATTCACTGCGCGGCGGTGACCGCTCGCACGGCGCGTTGCAGTTCGACTGGGGCTTCCCGATCCACCGCGCCTTCCGCGGCCACCTGCAGGTCTTCGACGGCTACGGCGAGAGCATGATCGACTACAACCACCGCGCGACCTACATCGGCCTGGGCATCTCGCTGCAGGAGTGGTTCTAGCAGGTGTCCCCGGACCAAGACGGGGCTGTAGAGGTGAACCCCTCAAAGCGGCCAATCACCGCCTGAAGGCGGCAGACGCACTTTTCCTTTGACAGCCTCCCGCAGAGCCGGGGGCTTCCGGGAAATCAATACCCGGTTTCGCGCAGCGAGAGGCGCACCTGCTCGTGCGTGGCCTGGATCTCCTGCGGCGGCTCGCGATCGAGCAGGCTGACCACGATGATCGCGACCGTGGCGGCGATGAAGCCCGGCACCATCTCGTACAGCTCCATGTCGAAACGGCCGATCGCGATCTGCTTCCACGCGATCACCGTCACGGCGCCGACAACCATGCCCGCCAGCGCGCCGTTGCGGGTCATCCGCTGCCAGAACAGCGCCAGCAGCACGACCGGGCCGAAGGCGGCGCCGAAACCGGCCCAGGCGTACGAGACCAGCCCGAGCACGCGGCTGTCCGGATCGCGCGCCAGCCACAGCGCCACCAGCGCGGTCAGCAGCACGCCGGCGCGACCGGCCCAGACCAGTTCGCGCTGGCTGGCCTGCTTGCGCAGGAAACCACGGTAGAAGTCCTCCGAAAGCACGCTCGAGCACACCAGCAGCTGGCTCGACAGCGTGCTCATCACCGCCGCCAGGATCGCCGACAGGATAATGCCCGCGACCCACGGGTTGAACAGCTGCTCCACCAGGCTGATGAACACGCGCTCGGCGTTGGCCTGTACCGGGCCGGCGACGTCCGGGTTGGTGGCGTAGTAGGCAATGCCCAGGAAACCCACGGTGAGCGAGCCGGCCAGCGACAAGGTCATCCAGCCCATGCCGATGCGGCGTGCCACCGGGATCGTGGCCACGCTATGGGCGGCCATGAAGCGCGCCAGGATGTGCGGCTGCCCGAAATAGCCCAGCCCCCAGGCGATCAGCGAGATGATGCCGATCCACCCGAGGTCGCCGCGGAACCAGTCGAGGCGGGACGGGTCCAGCTCCCGGATCACGTCGACGCTGGCCTCGAATCCGCCGACGTGCATCAGCACGATCACCGGCGTCAGCAACAGCGCGAAGAACATCAGGGTGCCCTGTGCGGTATCCGTCCAGCTGACGGCAAGGAACCCACCAACCAGGGTGTACAGGATCGTCACCGCGGCCCCCCACCAGATCGCCTGCGCGTAGGGCAACGCGAACACGCTCTCGAACAGTCGCGCGCCGGCGACCACGCCGGAGGCGCAGTAGACGGCGAAGAACACCAGGATCACCAGCGCCGAGAACACGCGCAGCACGCGGCTGTTGTCGCGGAAGCGGCTGGTGAAGAAGTCCGGCAGGGTCAGCGCGTTGTCGGTGCGCTCGGTGTAGACGCGCAGCGGGCCGGCCACGTATTTCCAGTTCAACCAGGCGCCCACGACCAGTCCGATCGCGATCCACGCCTCCGACACGCCCCCCAGGTACATCGCGCCCGGCAGGCCCATCAACAGCCAGCCGCTCATGTCGGAAGCCCCGGCGGACAGTGCGGTCACTCCGGGGCCGAGCCTACGCCCGCCGAGAATGTAGTCGTCGAAGTTCTTGGTCGAGCGCCAGGCGACGAAGCCGATCAGCACCATTGCGGCGAGATAGACCGAGAACATGACGATGAGCGGCGTGCTGGCAACCATCATAGGCAGACATCCCCCGAAGATGACGAGACGCGGCCACGGGCGGCGGCGCCAAACGTCCAGCCTAACGCACCTGCCGCCGCACTTCAGCCCCGGTTACCCACAGCGGCTGTGGACAAGCCCACGGGCCAAGCTGTGGACAAGTGCCGACGAGGCCGGCGCGGCGCGGGTTGCGCCTGTCATGGCGAAGTCATGACCACGTGCCCAACGGCTGTCCTGCCGGCGGCCGCCCGGGCCATCGGGTGAGGTGGCCCCGCCCGATGGTCGAAGTTCGCAATGGCCGACGGCAACAGCCGCGCCTGGCCCTGCTTTCCTGTCAAACCGCAACACCGTTCGGAGCGGGCCGCGGGATTCGCGCCAACCAAGCGAGTATCGGGGAGCGACTTGGCGTGGATCCCGCGGCCCACCTCCATGACTGGCTTTTCGCTTTGCGACGCGCGCACGAAGGCTGAAGTCCAGCCAGCTGGCGGGCCATCGGGCGGGGTGGCCCCGCAAGTCGCTCCCCGATACTCGCTTGGTTGCGGCGCCACCCCGCCCGATGGTCGAAGTTCACCGCTACCGGTCGCAACGGCAACAGCAACAGCATTGGCGGACCACCGCGCCCTGCTTTTCCACCAGTTCGCGGCGAGGTGGGGAGCGGGCCGCGGGATTCGTGCCAACCAAGCGAGTATCGGGGAGCGACTTGGCGCGGATCCCGCGGCCCGCCCCCGTAACCGGAGTCTTCGCTTTCGGCACGGCACGAAGGCTGAATCCAGCCGGCGGTGGACCATCGAGCGCGGTGACGGCCCGACGATTCGGCTCAGGCGTCGTCGGGCCAGCGGACCGCGGGCGCGGCGGGGGCGGCACGCGGCAGCGGCACGGCGGCGACCGCGGCCCAGACCTTGAGCGCATCGACCGTGGCCGCCACGTCGTGCACGCGCACGATGCCGGCACCATGCTGCGCGGCGATCAGGTGCGCGGCGACCGAACCGTGGACGCGCTCGGCCGCGATCTCGCGCCCGACGAGCTGGCCGATGGTGCGCTTGCGCGACAACCCGGCCATGACCGGCACGCCGAGCTCTGTGAAACGCCGCAGCTGCGCGAGCAGCATGAGGTTGTGCTCGCGCGTCTTGCCGAATCCGAACCCGGGATCGACGACGAGGCGCCGCTTCTCCACCCCTGCCATCTCGGCGGCGAAGATGCGCTCGGCGAGGAAGCGGTGCACCTCGCCGACGACGTCGTCGTACTGCGGCGCCTCCTGCATCGAGCGCGGCTCGCCGAGCATGTGCATCAGCACCACCGGCACGCCGAGCGCGGCAGCAGCATCGAGTGCGCCCTCGCGGCGCAGTGCATAGACGTCGTTGATCATGCCGGCGCCGGCATCGACCGCAGCGCGCATCACCTCCGGCTTGGAGGTATCGATGCTGATCGGCAGCGACACCTCCTTCGCCAATCGTTCGATCAACGGGATCGTGCGTCGCAACTCCTCCTCCAGCGGCACCGCCTCGGCGCCGGGTCGGGTGGACTCGCCGCCGACGTCGAGGATGTCCGCGCCCTGTTCCGCGAGTGAGAGGCCCTGCGCGATCGCGGCCGGCAGGTCGAAGTGCGCACCGCCGTCCGAGAACGAATCCGGCGTCACGTTGACGATGCCCATCACCCGCGGGCGGTCGAGCCGGAGGGTGCGGCCGGCACAGTCGAGTTGCGGAACGGTATCGAACATCAGTCCTTGTTCCTGTCGTTGCGGTAGATCCGGATGGCGATGCCGACGGCGGTATCGTCGATCGCGGCGCCGACCACGGCACCCGCGCCGATCCCGGCCGCGAGCCCGAGCGGCATCCACGTCGGATCGTCCTTCGGGTTCCGGGCCGCGGCCATCGTTCTTCCGAAAGCAAAAAAGGCCAGAGCGGACTCTGGCCTTTTCGCGATTGCGCCGCAACCGGATGCCGCGACTAGGTCTGCTCCGCCGGGTCGCCGATCGGCGGTAGCGGCCGGCTGTCGCCCTTGTCGCCGCCGTCCTTGCCATCGCCGGGCCCGCCATTGCCGGGCCTGTTCCAGCCGATCGGCGGCGGCGGCTCGCGGCCTTCCATGACGGCATCGATCTGCGGCACGTCGATGGTCTCGTACTCGAGCAGGAGCTTGGCCATGGTGTGCAGCTTGTCGAGGTTGTCGGTCAGGATCTTGGTGGTGCGCCCATAGGCCTTGTCGAGGATGCTGCGCACCACCTCGTCGATCTTGCGCGCGGTATCGTCGGAGACCGACTTGTGCTGGGTGACCGATCGGCCGAGGAATACCTCGTCCTCGTCCTCGCTGTAGGCGATCGGCCCCATCTCGCCGGACAGGCCCCACTTGGTGACCATGTTGCGCGCCATCTTGGTGGCGCGCTCGATGTCGTTGGAAGCGCCGGTGGTGACCTTGTCCTCGCCGAAGATCAGCTCCTCGGCGACGCGGCCGCCGTACAGCGAGCACAGCTGCGACTCGATTGCGGTGCGGTTGTAGCTGTACTTGTCGCCCTCGGGCAGGTACATGGTCACGCCCAGCGCGCGGCCGCGCGGAATGATCGTGACCTTGTAGACCGGGTCGTGCTCGGGCACCAGGCGGCCGACGATGGCATGGCCGGCCTCGTGGTAGGCGGTGAGCGTCTTCTCCTGCTCGCTCATCGCCATCGAGCGGCGCTCGGCGCCCATCATGATCTTGTCGCGCGCCTTGTCGAAGTGCTCCATGCGCACGCCCTTGGCATTCTCGCGCGCCGCGAACAAGGCCGCCTCGTTGACCAGGTTGGCCAGGTCGGCGCCGGAGAAGCCCGGCGTGCCGCGCGCGACGACCATCGGCTTCACGTCGTCGTCCAGCGGCACCTTGCGCATATGCACCTTGAGGATCTGCTCACGACCCTTGACGTCGGGCAGGCCGACCACGACCTGGCGGTCGAAACGTCCCGGGCGCAGCAGCGCCGGATCGAGGACGTCGGGACGGTTGGTCGCCGCGACCACGATCACGCCCTCGCCGCCCTCGAAACCGTCCATCTCGACCAGCAGCTGGTTGAGGGTCTGCTCGCGCTCGTCGTGGCCGCCGCCCAGCCCGGCGCCGCGGTGGCGGCCGACGGCGTCGATCTCGTCGATGAAGATGATGCACGGCGCGTGCTTCTTGGCCTGCTCGAACATGTCGCGCACGCGGCTGGCGCCGACGCCGACGAACATCTCGACGAAGTCGGAACCGGAGATCGAGAAGAACGGCACCTTGGCCTCGCCGGCGATCGCCTTGGCCAGCAGCGTCTTGCCGGTGCCCGGCTGGCCGACCATCAGGATGCCGCGCGGGATCTTGCCGCCGAGCTTCTGGAACTTGGTCGGATCGCGCAGGAATTCGACCAGCTCCTCGACCTCCTCCTTGGCCTCGTCGCAACCGGCGACGTCGGCGAAGGTGACCTTGGTCTGGTCCTCGTTGAGCAGCTTGGCGCGCGAGCGGCCGAACGACATCGCGCCCTTGCCGCCGCCCTGCTGCATCTGCCGCATCATGAAGAAGAAGAAGCCGATGATCAGCAGGACCGGCAGGAAGTTGATCAGGATGTAGACGAACGACGGCCCGCTGGCCGGCGGCGCCTGCTTGATCTCGACATTGTGGTTGATCAGGTCGTCGACCATGCGCTCGTCGCGGCGCGGCGCGATCACGGTGCCCTTGGCCCCGTCCTTGCGCTCGAAGGTGAGGGTCTTCTCGTCCTCGGCGATGTCGACCTTCTTGATCTGGTCGTTGCGCACTTCCTCCATGAACTGCGAATACACCACCTCCTGGGTGCCGGCGGTGCGCGGACTGAAGCTCTGGAACACCACCATCAGCACGACGGCGACGATCACCCAGAGCATCAGATTTTTCACTAGATCGTTCATGGACTTGTCAGCTCTGGAGTTTGTAAATGGTCACGCAACCGGCACCGCGATAGTACTTTGAACCCACATTGTGGCTGCCATCCGCAGCGAAACCAAGCCGGTCCCGGAGGGTCCGGCCGCGCCATCCATGGCGAGGCGATCGCGACTGCAACGGATGCCGGCAAGGCATCTGCTCAGCGCGGTCGCTTGCCCTGCGCCAGGGCATAGACTTCCGGCGAACGCTGGCGCGACGCCGACGGCTTGCGGATCGACACCTTGTCGTAGCGGCGGCGCAGCTCCCGGACGTAGTCGTCGAACCCGACGCCCTGGAACAGCTTGATCAGGAAGGCGCCGCCCGGCCGCAGGTGGTGATCGGCGAAATCCATCGCCAGTTCGGCCAGATGCATCACCCGCGGCTGATCCACCGCGTCCATGCCACTCTTGTTGGGGGCCATGTCCGACAACACAAGGTCGACGGGCGTGTCGCCCAGCAGCGTCTCAAGCTGCGATAAGACCGCATCCTCCCTGAAGTCGCCATGAAGAAACTCCACCCCGGCCAGGGGCGGCATCTCCAGGATGTCCAGCGCCACCACCCGCCCGCGCTCGCCGAGCGCCTGCCGCACCCACTGCGACCAGCCGCCGGGCGCCGCGCCGAGATCGACCACGGTCATGCCGGGTTTCAGCAGGCGGTCGCGGGCAAGCAGCTCCTCCAGCTTGTAGGCGGCACGCGAGCGCATCCCCTCTGCCTGCGCCCGCTTGACGAAGGGATCGGAGAAGTGTTCCTTCAGCCAGCGTTGGCTGCTCTTGCTGCGCGAGGCCATGGGTTCGGGAAGTGCCGGCAAATCAGGAATTTCCGGGGGTCATGATACTCTGCAACATCCATTCGATCCTTCGCGCCGCATGAGTACCCGCCTGACCGCCTCCCAGTCCCGTTTCCTTCGCGGTCAGGCCCATGGGCTCAAGGCGATCCTGCAGATCGGCGGCAAGGGACTCACCGACGCGGTGGTCGCCGAGGTCGATAATGCCCTCGAGCACCATGAACTGATCAAGGTCCGGGTGGCCGCCGGCGACCGCGGCGAGCGCGATGCACTGGTGGACGATCTCGCCGGGCGCAGCGGCGCCGCGCTGGTGCAGCGGATCGGCAATGTCGCGGTGCTCTACCGGGCGTCGAAGGACAAGCGCCAGATCGTGCTGCCGAGGGCTTGAAGAGCCGGGAATCGGGATTCGAGAATCGGGAATCGGCAAAGCGGAAGCCCGGTGCTCGTCATCCCGCCGGCCTTCAGCCGAACGGCTGGTCAAGCCGGGATCGCGCTTCCCTGCAGCATCCGAGACCGGCGGCAAGATCGAAATGGATCCGGACACTTGCGCTCTGGCACGACGCTTCAATCTCTTCCCGATTCCCGGCTCATGCAGTTCAACCTTGAAAAACTCGACTTCGATTACTTTCTCCGTGGCGCCGATGCGGCCTCGGCGCTGGTGAACGAACGGCAACTGCGCGCGAGCTTCGTCATCGCCCCCGATGCACTGGTCGAGGATTGGCCGGTGCAGGACGTGACCGCGATGGCACCGGCCGACCTGGACCCGCTGCTGGCACTGTCGCCCGAGGTCGTGGTGCTCGGCACCGGCGACAGGCAGGCCTTTCCGCCGGCAGAGGTGATGGCCGCGTGCCTGTCGCGGGGCATCGGGCTGGAAAGCATGACCAATGCCGCCGCCGCGCGGACCTATCAGGTGCTCGCCGGCGAGGGACGACGGGTGGTGGCCGGGTTCGTGCTCGAAGGCCGGGATTCTGGAGCCGGCACCAGGAATCCGTAAGCGCGAGGCCCGCTTCCGATCGGGTACCACGCACTCCTACTATCTCGCTTTCGACGCCTGCCTTGCCCCGAGGCCGTCTCAGCGATCGAGGAGATTCGGCAGCGGATCGATGGGCTTTGCTATGACCGCCGAACCGGGGGCGGCTTGCAGCCCACAGAACGGCGCTCCTGTGAGCCCGGCGCGCGCTGCGCTGGAATCCCGCTCCGGCAGCCAATAGCCAGCAGACTATCGGCGCGGCAGATAGGCGAGCGGATCGACGGGCTTGCCGTTGTGGCGGATCTCGAAGTGCAGCATGTCGCGGGCGGTGCCGCTGCGGCCCATCTCGGCGATCTGCTGGCCGCTGCGCACGCGCTCGCCCTCGTTGACCAGCCGTGCGCGGTTGTGGCCGTAGGCGGACAGCCACTGGTCGTCGTGCTTGACGATGATCAGCTCGCCGTAGCCGACCAGGCCGGAGCCGGAGTACACGACCACGCCGTCGCCCGCGGCCCGGACCGGCTGGCCGCCGTTGCCGGCAATGCCGATGCCCTGCTTGGTCGGGTCGCCGTTGGCGAAACGGGTGATGATCTGGCCGTCCGCGGGCCAGCGCCAGGCCACGGAACTGCGTGCCGGGGCGGTCGTAGGCGATGTCGGCTGCGCCGGAGGCGGCGTCGAGCCAGTGGCCGGCGGGCGCGTGGGCGTGGTGGTGGCGGTGCGGGCGCCGGAGCCACTCGGATAGAGGCGCAGCCGCTGGCCCGGATAGATCGTGTACGGCGGCGAGATGCTGTTCCATGTCGCCAGGTCGAGCGGGCTGATGCCGTTGTCGATGGCCAGGCCGTACAGGGTGTCGCCGCGTTTGACGGTCACCGTCTGCCCCGGCTTGGGCGTCGATGCGCCCGCCTGCGGCACGCGCGTGCCGCTTTCCCGGATCACCCGGCTGCTGCCGCAGGCACTCAGCAGCACGAGCGCCACCAGTACGATTGCCATCCTCATCCGCGCAACTCCATCCACACCAGTCCGACGATCACGATCGCGGCCACCGCCCATCCCAGCAGTTCCACGTAGCGCCGCAGCACGCGCTCCAGCCGCTCCCCGCCCCACGCGATCAGGCCGGCAACGAGGAAGAAGCGTGCACCACGGCCGATGAAGGAACCCAGTACGAAGGGGACCAGGCCGATGCCGGTGGCGCCCGATGCGATCGTGAACACCTTGTATGGAATCGGCGTGAACGCCGCAAGGAACACGAACCAGAATCCGTAGCGCAGGAACATGTCCTGGACGCGGCGGAACGGCTCGTCCCAACCCATCGTCTGCATCCACGGCCAGATCGCCTCGAGCGCGAAATGGCCCAGCGCATAGCCGAGCAGCCCGCCGACCACCGAGGCCAGCGTGCACATCAGCGCCAGGCGCCACCATGCCCGCGGCTGCGCCAGTGACATCGGCGCCAGCATCACGTCCGGCGGCACCGGAAAGAACACCGACTCCGCAGCGCTCAGCGCCACGAGATAGCGCGGCGCATGATGGTGCCGCGCCCAGACCAGGCAGCGGTCGTAGATCGCTCCGAACAGGCGCATCAGTCGATCAATCCCGACAGCAGCGGCACGAACACCACCGGCGCCAGCTCGGTACGCTCGATCGCGCCGTCGGCGCCCTTGCGCAGCCGGACAAGGACCTGTCCGCCGCCGCCGCCGACCGGCGCCACCAGGACGCCTCCCGGCGCAAGCTGGTCGGTCAACGCCTCGACCAGCGCGGGCGCCGCCGCGGTCACCAGGATGCCGTCGAAGGGGCCGTTCCCGGACCAGCCGATGCGGCCGTCGTCGTGCTTGCTGCGCACGTTCAGGCCCAGCGCGCGGAACCGCTTGCGCGCCACCCGCAGCAGTTCGCCGATGCGCTCGACGGTGTGCACCTCCAGCCCCAGCGCGGCGAGGATCGCGGCCTGGTAGCCGGACCCGGTGCCGATCTCGAGCACCCGCACCGGCGCGGCGGCGGACGGCAGCCCCGCCAGCAGCGTTTCGGTCATCTTCGCCACCACCCACGGCTGCGAGATGGTCTGGCCGTGGCCGATCGGCAGCGCGGTGTCCTCGTAGGCGCGGGTGGCCAGCGCCTCGTCGACGAACAGGTGCCGCGGCACGGTGCGGATGGCGTTGAGCACGCGCTCGTCGGCGATGCCATTGCCGCGCAGGCGCTCGATCAGGCGGTCGCGCACCCGCTGCGAGGTCATGCCGACGCCGATCGCCTCGGGCTGCAGCCGCAGGCGCGGCGTCATGCGCGCGCCTCCCGCAGCTCGCCCGCCAGGCCATCGACCCAGCTGGCGACCTGTTCGAGCGCCTGGTAGCGGGTCAGGTCGACGTGGATCGGGGTGATCGCGATGGCGCCGTTGCGGACGGCGTGGAAGTCGGTGCCGGGCCCGGCGTCGAGCTCGGGACCGGCCGGGCCGATCCACCACCAGGTCCTGCCGCGCGGGTCCTCCAGCGGCACGCACGGCTCGGCGCGGTGGCGGTTGCCCAGCCGGGTGACCTCGAAGCCGGAAATCTCGCTCCACGGCCGGTCCGGGACGTTGACGTTGAGGATGGTGTCGGCGGGCAGCGGATCGGCGCCGAGCCGCTCGACGATCTCGACCGCGGCGCGCGCCGCGGTCTCGTAATGGCGGCCCACGTGTGCGGCGGTGACCAGCGACATCGCCACCGCCGGCAGCCCGAGGAAGCGGCCCTCCATGGCGGCGGCGACGGTGCCCGAATAGATCACGTCGTCGCCCAGGTTGGCGGTGTTGTTGATGCCGGAGACGACGAGGTCCGGTTCGCGTTCCAGCATGCCGGTGATCGCGACATGCACGCAGTCGGTCGGCGTGCCGTGCACGCGCCAGGTGCTGTCGTCGACCTGCACGACGCGCAGCGGCATGTCCAGGGTGAGCGAGTTGCTGGCGCCGGAGCGGTCGCGGTCGGGAGCGACGATCAACACCTCGTGGCCGGCCTCACGCAGGCCTTCGGCGAGAATCCGGATGCCGGGTGCATCCACGCCGTCGTCGTTGCTCACCAGTATGCGCATGGAAGATGGGTCGCGAAATGCGACCATCATAGCCGAAGCGCCAAGCCTTCCGCCTGCGCGGGGCGGCGACAAGGCATAGAATCCCGATGCTCATCGCAACGGAGATCCGCCGTGCACGACTGGGACCACGTCGAACGCGTGCTGTCGGTCAACACGCTGCAGGAACTGCGGTCGGAAACCGCCGGTTTCGCTCGCCGGCTGGGGTTCGATCACCACGGCTACGCGGTCAAGTTCCAGGACGGCGACGGACCCGGCGAGGCCGCCTACCACGCCTTCCACGACTACCGGAACGAGTGGGGCCGCAGCTACGAAGCGCTACGCGATCCGCAGGTCGCTGCGCTCGACGCCCGCGTGGGGCTCGCACGCTGCGGGCTCCCGGCCGCTTCCTGGAACAGACGCGGCCAGTTCGCCTACGCACCGCCGCGCCCCCTGTTCAGACGTGCGCACCAGCAGGTACGCGCTGCGGGCGATTTCGGAATCAGCGCCGGCGTCACCATTCCCTGCTTTTTGCGCGGCACGGACTGGGCGTTCATGACGTTCTCCACCGACGGTACCCAGGACCTGCGCGAACTCGACCCCCTGGTCGGCCCCTCGGTGCATTTCGTAAGCGCCTTGCAGGTGGCCGTGGATCGGCTGCTGCGCAGGCCCGCCCCGCATCCGAAGCTCAGCCGGCGCGAACGCGAGGTGCTGCGGTGGTCGGCGATTGGAAAGACCTCCTGGGAAATCTCGCTGATCCTTGGCATCAGCGAGCGGACCGTCAATTTCCATGTCCAGGGCGCCTGCCGCAAGTTGCAGGCCCAGGGCCGCCGGGCAGCATGCGCCCGGGCCGTCGCGCTGGGACTGATCTCCCTCTAGCGCGATCGGCCGGATGGCCGCCCGTGAGCTGACCGTCCGCGGTTCGCCGTGACCGGAAGATCTCGCTGTCCTGCGCATTCGTCCCTGTCAGAAATGACAGGGGTCCGCCCCCAGCGCCTTCCCGATATGGTGCACTGGCGGCGTGTGGTGCCCGGTCGGCGCATGGACTGCCCATCACCGCGACGCCCATGGACCGGGCGTAGGCATCACACCCCCTTGGAGTTGTCGGCTCCAGATCATGGCGCCAGGGAAGGCGCCGGGGGTTTTGTATGCTGTCGGTCATGACCACGCGCAAGCCCCCGCCAAACGAGGACGAGGCCGCGCTGTTCCGTGACGCGATCGGCCCGGTGCGCAGGTTGCCGGAAGCGGCGACGCCCGCATCCAGGCCGCGCCCGGAGCCGCGACCCCGCATGGCCGAGCGCGATGAACGCGAGGCGCGCGGCGAATTCCACGCCATGCTGGAGGAAGGCCGGCTCGAAGCCGGCGACAGCCTGCGCTACCGCCGCGACGAGGTGTCGCCGCGGATCCTGCGCCGGCTGGCGCGCGGGCAGTACGCAGTGCAGGACGAACTCGACCTGCACAGTGCCGATAGCGCCCAGGCCGAGGCCTGGCTGAAACGCTTCCTGGCCGAGGCGCGGGCGGGCGGCAGTGCCTGCGTGCGGATCGTGCACGGCAAGGGCCGGCACGGCGAAGGCCTACCGGCGCTGAAGAATCTGGTCGACCGGCTGCTGCGCCGGCGCGCCGACGTGCTGGCGTTTCATTCGGCGCCACCCGCGCAGGGCGGGACCGGCGCGGTGCTGGTCCTGCTCAGGCCACGCTGACGACGCCCGGCTCCGCGGAACCGGGCCGTCGTGGCAACGGCTACTGCGCCTCGGAGTCGTCGTTGCGGGCGACGCGCTTGACCGGCGGATTCACCCAACGCACATCGAGCCCGCGCATCCGGGCAGTGCGCTCGACGTAGGCGATATAGGCCGCGTCGCGTTCGAATATCGCCTGGGTCGGCTGCGATCCCGCGGGTGCCGCGGCACCATATCCGGCACCGCCCTGGGTGCTCGCGCATGCAGCCAGGCCAAGCGCAAATAATGAAACGATCGTGCAAAGAAGCGGCCTGTTCATGACAGTTCCTCCCATGCGTCGCTTTCGGCAGCCACGTTCGTGCGGGTGCCTGAATCCGGTTATACGCCGCGGAAATCAGGGCTCCAGTGCCGTTGACCGCTTTCCGACGAACGGTCAGCCGGCAGGCTGGGCGGCGTTGCGCATCGATCCCAGTTCAGCCAGCACCGTCGTCGCGTAGGCGCCGGCGGGCAGTTCAAAACCCAGGCGGATGACGTCATCGCCAAGCCACTCCCAAGCCACGGCAGCGGGCCGCAGACGGGTGGCGCGGCGCTCCTGGCGCAGACCCGCCGCCTCCAGCCCTTGTCGCAGTGCGGTGGCGTCCTCGCCCTCCATTGCCGCCGTCTCGAGTGCCAGCGCGGCGGTCGTACTGCGCGGCGCGCCGGTACCCCATAGCGGCGCGCTCGGGTGGATGTCGAACGCCTGCAGCCGCTGCGCGAGCGTCTCGCTCCAGGGCTCGGGGCCGAACACGCTGCGGCTGCCGTCGAGGATCCACACCTCGCCTTCCAGCCCGCGATTCCAGGAGCCGTCGCGCACGCGCGCCGCGAGCACCCGGTTGAACAGCTCCGAGCGCGCCGCCGACAGCAGGTGGGTCCGCTGCTCGCGCCGCATCCGGCGCCCGGCGAACATGGCGAGCGCGGCCTGCAGGTTGCCGCCGTCGCGGCCGAAGCGCTGCTCGCCGAAATAGTTCGGCACGCCGCTGGCGGCGATCGTCATCAGGCGCGTCTCCACCGCCCGGCGATCGCCCCGCACGTCGCGCAGCGTCAGCACGAAGCGATTGCCCGCCAGCGCGCCGCGTGGAAGCTTCTTCGCGTGCCGCGCGCGCGCGAGCACGCGCAGCGCCTGGCCCGGGCCGTGCTCCTCCCGATCCAGCGTCCGGGGTTCGGGCGCCTCGCGCCCGGGCAGGTGCACGCTGAAGCGCTGGCGCGTCAGCGCGTGGCGATCCTTCAATCCCGCGTAGCCAATCGCGGAGACCGGAACGCCCGCCCAAGCGGCGATCCGCTCGGCGGCGAACGCGGTGTTCATGCCGCGCTTCTCGACCGTCAGCAGCAGATGCTCGCCGCTGCCGCTGGCCTCGAAGCCGTCGAGTTCCTCGACCTGGAAATCCTCCGGCGTGGCGCGGATCGACGCCGCCAGGACCGGATCGCCCCAGGCGCCCGGCAGCGCCGCGCCGGAGGCAGTCGACGCGGTCGCGTTCACGCCGCGACCAGCAGGCACACCGCCTGCGCGGCGATGCCCTCGCCGCGCCCGGTGAAGCCGAGGCGCTCGCTGGTGGTGGCCTTGACGCTGATCGCCCCGGCATCGACGCCGAGGTCGCTCGCGATCGCCTCCCGCATCGCCTGCGCGTGCGGGCCGATCTTCGGCCGCTCGCAGACCACGGTGAGGTCGGCATTGCCGAGGCGCCAGCCGCGCCCGGCGATCAGCGCCTGGCAATGCCGCAACAACACACGGCTGTCGGCGCCCTTCCACTGCGGGTCCGACGGCGGAAAGTGCGTGCCGATGTCCCCCAGGGCCAACGCCCCAAGCATCGCGTCGCACAGCGCATGCAATGCCACGTCGCCGTCGCTGTGGGCGAGCACGCCGCGTTCATGGGCGATGCGCACGCCGCCGATCATGACGTGATCGCCCTCGCCGAAGGCATGGACGTCGTAGCCGTGGCCAATGCGGATGTTCATGGCGCCCCGCCCGCACGCGATGGTGCGTTTTCCGTTCTCTCGTCTCGATTCCCGGCTCCCCGCCTTTGCAGCAGGAACTCGAACAGCGCCAGGTCGGCCGGCGTGGTCACCTTCAGGTTGTCCTCGGCGCCCTCGACCAATAACGGGCGCAGGCCCTGCCGCTCCATCGCCATCGCTTCGTCGGTGACCGCAGCCCCGGCGTCGACCGCGGCACGCAGCGCACGGCTCAACTGCAGGCGCCGGAACAGCTGCGGCGTCAGCGCGCGCCACAGCCGCTCGCGCGGCTCGGTGCCATCGATGCCGCCGTCGTCGCCGGCGCGCTTGAGCGTGTCGCGGACCGGCGCGGCGAGGATCGCCCCGACCGGATCGTCGCGGCCGCGCTCGAGCAGGTCCTGCAGGTCCTCGCGGCGCAGGTTGGGGCGCGCGGCATCGTGCACCAGCACGAACTCGTCGGCGCGCACCTCGCGCGGCAACGCCTCGAGCCCCGCCAGCACCGAATCGGCGCGCGCGGCGCCGCCGATGCAGGTCAGCACCGGCCTGCCGGCCAGTTCGCTCCAGCCCGGCCAGTGTGGATCGCCCTCGGCGAGCACCACCATCACGCCCTGCACGCCGGGATGGGCAAGCAGCGCCCGCAGCGTGTGCGCCAGCAGCGGCTCGCCGGCCACCGGCAGGTACTGCTTGGGCAGGTCGCCACCGAAACGCGTGCCGCGGCCGGCGGCGGGCACCACCGCCCAGAGCCCGCCCCGGACTTGATCCGGCGTCATGGCGTGTTCTCCGCGTCGTTCGCGTCGCTCTCCGGGAGCGGCGGCAGTCTCGGCGGCGCGGGCGTTTCCACCACCCGGTAGAAGACTTCGCCGGGGCGGATCATCCCCAGCTCGCTGCGCGCGCGCTCCTCCACCGCCGCCTCGCCGGTCGGCGATTTCAGGTCGGCCACCTCGGCTGCGAGCGCGGCATTGCGCTGCCGCAGCCCGTCGTTCTGATGCGCCTGCTGCCCCACCTGGCCCTGCAGCTGCGCCACGTCGCCGGCCCCGCCGGTGCCGAACCAGAGCCGGTACTGCAGCCATACCAGCAACGCTGCCAGCAGCACCAGCACGATCCGCAGCGCGCGCATCGCTGGCTGCCCCGTTACCGGTTCAGCGAAACGAAGGCAGCGCGTCCCGCATAGCGCGCCCCGTCGCCCAGCGACTGCTCGATCCGCAGCAGCTGGTTGTACTTGGCGACGCGGTCGCTGCGGCACAGCGAGCCGGTCTTGATCTGGGTGGCGGTGGTGGCCACGGCGATGTCGGCGATGGTGGTGTCCTCGGTCTCGCCGGAGCGGTGGGAGACGATGGCCGCGTACTTCGCCGCGTCCGCCATCGCGATCGCTTCCAGCGTTTCGGTGAGAGTACCGATCTGGTTGACCTTGATCAGGATCGCGTTGGCGGTGCCCGAGTCGATGCCCTGGCGGAAGATCTTCGGGTTGGTGACGAACAGGTCGTCGCCGACCAGCTGCACCTCGTCGCCGATGCGCGCGGTCAGCTGCTTCCAGCTGTCCCAGTCGTCCTCGGCCATGCCGTCTTCGATCGAGATGATCGGGTACTGCGCGCACCAGTCGGCGAGGAAATCGACGAACTGCTCACCGGTCAGGCGCTTGCCCTCGCCCACCAGGTGGTACTTGCCGTTGTCGAAGAACTCGCTGGATGCCACGTCGAGGCCGAGCAGCACGTCTTCCCCGGCGCTGTAGCCGGCCCGGCCGATCGCCTCGAGGATGGTGTCGAGCGCCTCGACATTGCTGCGGAAGTCGGGCGCGAAGCCGCCCTCGTCGCCGACCGCGGTGGAAAGCCCGTGCCCCTTCAGCACCGACTTGAGCGCATGGAAGATCTCGGTGCCGGCGCGCAGCGACTCGGAGAACGAGTCAAAACCGACCGGCAGCACCATGAATTCCTGGAAGTCGACGTTGTTGTCGGCATGCGCGCCGCCGTTGATGATGTTCATCATCGGCACCGGCAGTTCGGGCGCGCGGTCGCCGGCCAGCAGTTGCCACAACGGGATCTTCTTCGACGCAGCGACCGCGTGCGCGTTCGCCAGCGACACGCCGAGCAGTGCATTGGCGCCCAGGCGGCCCTTGTTGTCGGTACCGTCGAGATCGATCAGGCGCTTGTCCAGGCCGGCCTGGTCCTCGGCATCGAAACCGCGCAGCGTCTCGGCAATGGTGCCGTTGACGTGGCCGACCGCCTTCTGCACGCCCTTGCCGAGGTAGCGGGTCTTATCGCCATCGCGCAGTTCGACGGCCTCCTTCGCGCCGGTCGACGCGCCCGACGGCACCGCGGCGCGGCCGAAACTGCCGTCTTCCAGGGTGATTTCGGCCTCAAGCGTGGGATTGCCGCGACTGTCGAGGATTTCGCGGGCATGGATGGTGGAAATCTTCATATTTCGGCTGACCAGGTCAAGGGAAATTTCTTGGAGCAATCAGGCGACAGCGGCAGCAATGCGTACTTCGTGACCACGGTTTCCGCATGCAGGCGCTGGGTTAGCGTACGTCGATCGTCCGGCGGCATCCCGTACTGGTTCAGCCTGAAGAACGCTAGCTCGATCTTTTGAGTGGGTGAAGCATTGTCCGGCGCCGGAGTCTTCCGTTCCAAGTCTGCATAGCCAGGGAGCGACTTCACCTCGGACAGAAACTCTTGCGCCTCACCGCTCGCCACAATCCGCTTCACTGGATCGAGCGTATCCGCTGGAAGATCTGCATCCTCGTTGGTGAGGCATGACTTTGCCATCGTCAATCTCATGTTTTCGGCCACGTACTGCGACATCGTGTTCGGTGAAAATTCGGAATCCGGGAGCTTCGAACAAGTCGCTATCGACGGTTCGTTGCGACAATCGCCAAGCAATTCAACCCAAGCCGAAGACTCCGGCCAGCTGATCTCGCCCTCGATTCCTGCAACACGCACAGTACCCGTCAACACAGCCTGCCTCATCCATGCGTCGGGCATAGCAGGATCGCCTTTGATAAGCACGCAGCGTTCCGGACGTTGTTGCGACATGAGGGACGATAGTTGTTCTATGGCGTAGCTCTCGTTCTCAAACTTGTACTGCTGTGCCGGCAAAATCTCGATCCGAATCGGATCGGCGCATTCCTCGGACTCGGAAGCACTCACCGGCATGGAAATGATCCCTATAAGTAGCAGAACAGTACCGAGCTCCTTAACCACCCATTACCTCCGCGAAGGCATGACGCTTGGCAACCGCATCCAGTTCCACCAGCGTTTCCAGCAGCGCCTGCATCTTCGACAGCGGCCAGGCGTTGGGTCCGTCGCTCAGTGCTTCTTCCGGTCGCGGATGCGTCTCCATGAAAACGCCCGCCACGCCGACTGCGACCGCCGCGCGCGACAGCACCGGCACGAACTCGCGCTGGCCGCCGCTGGAACTGCCCTGCCCGCCCGGCAGCTGCACCGAGTGGGTGGCGTCGAAGACCACCGGGCAGCCGGTGTCGCGCATCACCGCGAGGCTGCGCATGTCACTGACCAGGTTGTTGTAGCCGAAGCTGGCACCGCGCTCGCAGACCATGATCTGCTCGTTGCCGGTGGACTTGGCCTTCTCCACCACCGGCTTCATGTCCCAGGGCGAGAGGAACTGGCCCTTCTTGATGTTGACCGGCTTGCCGGCGGCGCAGACCTTGCGGATGAAGTCGGTCTGGCGCACCAGGAATGCCGGCGTCTGCAGCACGTCGACCACGCTGGCCACCTCGTCCATCGGCGTGTACTCGTGCACGTCGGTCAGCACCGGCACGCCGATCTGGCGGCGCACCTCGCCGAGCACGCGCAGGCCCTCCTCCATGCCGGGGCCGCGGAAGCTGCTGCCGGAGGTGCGGTTGGCCTTGTCGAAGCTGGACTTGAAGATGAAATTGATGCCGAGCGCGCCGGTGATCTCCTTCAGCTGGCCGGCCACGTCGAGCTGCAGCTGCTCGGATTCGACCACGCAGGGGCCGGCGATCAGGAAGAACGGATGGTCCAGGCCGACCTCGAAGCCGCACAACTTCACGATTGCGCCTCCCCTGTAGGAGGGGCTTCAGCCCCGACGCTCTTCCGGTTGCCGTGGTCGGGGCTGAAGCCCCTCCTGCAGGTCGTTGGACGTGCGGCGCTCACGCTCTGGCCTCCTTCAGCAACTTGCCGCCGGCCTTGCGCTCGCGCGCGGCGCGCACGAAGCCGACGAACAGCGGATGGCCGCTGCGCGGCGTGGACAGGAACTCCGGGTGCGCCTGGCAGGCGACGAACCACGGATGCTGCGGCAGCTCGATCATCTCCACCAGCAGGTCGTCCATCGACTTGGCCGAGATCACCAGCCCGGCATCCTCCAGCTGGGTGCGATAGCGATTGTTGAATTCGTAGCGGTGGCGGTGGCGCTCGCCGACCACGTCCTTGCCGTACAGCTCGCGCACGCGGCTGCCCGGCTTGAGCCGCTGTTCCTGCAGGCCCAGGCGCATGGTGCCGCCGAGATCGCTATCCTCGCTGCGACGCTCGACCTCACCGGTCTTGGTGCGCCATTCGGTGATCAGGCCGATCACCGGGTGCGGGGTCTGACGGTCGTTCTCGGTGCTGTTGGCGCCCTCCAGCCCGGCGACGTGGCGGGCGATGTCGACCACGGCTGCCTGCAGGCCGTAGCAGATGCCGAAATACGGCACGCGCCGCTCGCGCGCGTACTGCGAAGCCAGCACCTTGCCTTCGAAGCCGCGGTCGCCGAAGCCGCCCGGCACCAGGATGCCATCGACGCCGGCCAGCACACGCTCCGCGCCCTCACGCTCGATGTCCTGCGATTCGATCCACTTCAGCGCCACCCGGGTGCGCTGGCGGATGCCGCCGTGCTTGAGCGCCTCGCCGACCGACTTGTAGGCGTCCTTGTGGTCGACGTACTTGCCGACCACGGCGATGGTCACCTCGTCGATCGGGCGCTCGGTGGCGTCGACCACGTCCAGCCATTCGGACAGGTCCGCCGACTCGCCGGCGCGATCGCCCAGGTCCAGGCGCTCGACCACGATCTGGTCCAGGCCCTGCGCGTGCAGCCACATCGGGATCTTGTGGATGTCGTCCAGGTCCACCGCCGAGATCACCGCCTTCTCCGAGACGTTGGTGAACGAGGCGATCTTGCGCCGCTCGCCGTCCGGCAGCGGCTGCTCGCTGCGGCAGACCAGCACGTCGGGCTGGATGCCGATCGAGCGCAGTTCCTTGACCGAGTGCTGGGTCGGCTTGGTCTTCAGCTCGCCGGCCGCGGCGATGTACGGGACCAGGGTCAGGTGCATGAACATGGCCTTGTCGGCGCCGCGCTCGGTGCGGAGCTGGCGGATCGCCTCCAGGAACGGCAGCGACTCGATGTCGCCCACGGTGCCGCCGATCTCCACCAGCGCCACGTCGTAGCCCTGGGTGGCGGCGTCGATGCTGCGCTTGATCTCGTCGGTGATGTGCGGGATCACCTGCACGGTGGCGCCGAGATAGTCGCCGCGGCGCTCCTTGGCGATCACGCTCTCGTAGATCTTGCCGGTGGTGATCGAATTCCTGCCGGACAGGTGTACGTTGACGAAGCGCTCGTAGTGGCCCAGGTCGAGGTCGGTCTCGGCGCCGTCGTCGGTCACGTAGACCTCGCCGTGCTGGAACGGGCTCATGGTGCCGGGGTCGACGTTGATGTAGGGGTCGAGCTTCATCATCGTCACCCGCAGCCCGCGTGCCTCGAGGATGGCGGCGAGCGAGGCCGCGGCGATGCCCTTCCCGAGGGAAGAGACGACGCCGCCGGTGACGAAGACAAGCGGGGTGACGGAACGGGGGGAAGTCATGGGCGCAGCAGGTCGCTGGAAAGCCCCATTCTACGGCAAGAGCACGACGGCCGGCTGACGGCGCGATGATCGCGGCCGACAAAAAGAGAGCGCCCCGCCGGAACGGGGCGCTCGACAGCGGGATCGGACCGGAATCAGGCCGGATCTTCTTCCTCGGCCTCGGCGTCCTCGGCCGCTTCCTCGGCGTCGGCGGCCTGCCAATCGGCGGCCTCGGCATCCTGTTCTGCCGCAGCGGCATCGGCCTCGGCGGCGTCGGCGGCCGCGCCTGCCTGTGCGGCGGCCTGCTCGGCCTCGCGGACGGCCTGCTCGTCGACTTCCTGTGCGAACGCGGTGGGTGCGGCAAAGGCCGCTGCGATCAGGGCGGTAAACAGAAGGTTGCGCTGGGTCATCGTCGTGTCTCCAGAGAAGCGAAAGTTGTACTGCCAAAAGTAGTGCCGCTTGCCTCAGCGACGCTTGCACCGTACCCATGCCATGCCGGCTGCGGACTGAACAACGAACACTTAACGGAAGTAAGCGCTTACAGGCGTGTTTGCAGGTAATTTCACCGCTTGGCGCTGCCCCGAACCTAGGGTTATCCATAGCTGTCGCAGATGCGCGAAAACTGATACCCGCGACCGCTCGCGCGACGGATTCCATTACCATGCGCGCTCCTACACCACTTCCCCCGTGCATGAGCAGTCGCTACAACGCCGTCGACATCGAAGTCCTGTCCGGGCTGGACCCGGTCAAGCGCCGCCCGGGCATGTACACCGACACCACCCGCCCCAACCACCTGGCGCAGGAGGTCATCGACAACGCGGTCGACGAGGCGCTGGCCGGGCACGCGCGCGAGATCGAGGTGCGGCTGTTCAAGGACGGCAGCTGCGAGGTGTCGGACGACGGCCGCGGCATGCCGGTGGACCTGCACCCGGACGAGAAGATCCCCGGCGTCGAGCTGATCCTCACCCGCCTGCACGCCGGCGGCAAGTTCAACAACCGCAACTACACTTTCTCCGGCGGACTGCACGGCGTCGGCGTGAGCGTGGTCAATGCGCTGTCGAACCGGGTCGAGATCTTCATCAAGCGCGACGGCAGCGAGTACCGCATGGAATTCGCCAACGGCGATGCGGTCTCGAAACTGGAGACGGTGGGCAGCGTCGGCAAGCGCAATACCGGTACCCGGCTGCGGTTCTGGCCCGACCCGAAGTACTTCGACACGCCGAAATTCTCGCTGCGCGCGCTCAGGCACCTGCTGCGCGCCAAGGCGGTGCTGTGCCCCGGCCTCACCGTGACGCTGTTCGACGAGGCCAGCGGCGAGCGCGACCAGTGGCATTACGAGGACGGCCTGCGCGACTACCTACGCGGCGAGCTGGCCGATCGCGAGCTGCTGCCGCCGGAGCTGTTCGTCGGCCGCCTGGACAAGAACACCGAGACCGTCGACTGGGCGGTCACCTGGGCGCTCGAGGGCGAACTGGTGCAGGAGAGCTACGTCAACCTGATCCCCACCGCCCAGCACGGCACCCACGTCAACGGCCTGCGCACCGGCTTCACCGACGCGCTGCGGGAGTTCTGCGATTTCCGCAACCTGCTGCCGCGCGGCATCAAGCTGGCGCCGGAGGATGTCTGGGACCGCGTCGCCTTCGTGCTCAGCGTCAAGATGACCGACCCGCAGTTCAGCGGCCAGACCAAGGAGCGGCTGTCCTCGCGCCAGGCCGCCGGCTTCGTTGAGGGCGCCGCCCACGACGCATTCTCGCTGTGGCTCAACCAGCACACCGAATTCGGCGAGCGCATCGCCCAGCTGGCGATCGACCGCGCCAGCGCGCGGCTGAAGACCGAAAAGCAGATCGTGCGCAAGAAGGTCACCCAAGGGCCGGCCCTGCCCGGCAAGCTGGCCGACTGCATCAGCCAGGACCTGTCGCGGACCGAGCTGTTCCTGGTCGAGGGCGACTCCGCCGGCGGCTCGGCCAAGCAGGCACGGGACAAGGATTTCCAGGCGATCCTGCCGCTGCGCGGCAAGATCCTCAACACCTGGGAGGTCGCCTCCGGCGGCGTGCTCGCCTCACAGGAGGTGCACGACCTGGCGGTGGCGATCGGCTGCGATCCCGGCCGCGACGACATCTCCGGCCTGCGCTACGGCAAGATCATCGTGCTCGCCGACGCCGACTCCGACGGCCTGCACATCGCCACCCTGCTCGCCGCGCTGTTCCTGCGCCACTTCCCGGCGCTGGTCGACGCCGGCCACGTGTTCGTGGCGATGCCGCCGTTGTTCCGCGTCGACGTCGGCAAGCAGGTGTTCTATGCGCTCGACGAGGAGGAGAAGCGGCTGCTGCTGGAGAAGATCCAGCGCGAGAAGCTCAAGGGCGCGGTCAGCGTCACCCGCTTCAAGGGCCTGGGCGAGATGAACCCGCCGCAGCTGCGCGAATCGGCGATCCATCCCGACACCCGCCGCCTGGTGCAGCTGACTGTCGACGACGGCGACCAGACGCACGCACTGATGGACATGCTGCTGGCGCGCAAGCGCGCGGGGGATCGGAAGAGCTGGCTGGAAACCAAGGGCGACATGGCAACGCTGGAAGTCTGAGAGCGAGCAGTGAGAAACGAGGAGTGAGAAATGAGTGAGGCGCCTACGCTCCGCTTCACCTCTCGTTTCTCACTCCTCGTTTCTCACTGCTGCTTTTAGCAGCCGCCGCAACACCGCCTGCAACGCCGTCGCCTTCGCTTCGTCGTACTCGAACGAATCCTCGTCCATGTAAGTGCGCTGGCTGATCTCCAACTGCACGGCATCGATGCCGTTGTCCGGGTCGCCGTAGTGCCGGGTGATGTAGCCGCCGCGGAAACGCCCGTTGACGATGGTGTCGTACCCGTCCTGCGCCGCGAGCACCGCTTCCAGCCGGCGCTGCAGCGCCGGCGCGCAGCTGTCGCCGCCGGCGGTACCGAGGTTGAGGTCCGGCAGCCGGCCGTCGAACAGGAACGGCAACTCGCCCTTGATCGAATGCCCCTCCCACAGCACCACCCGGCCGTGCTCGGCGCGCAGGCGCTCGAGTTCGCCGCGCAGTGCGGCGTGATAGGGGCGCCAGAACGTGTGAACGCGCTGCGCGATCTCGTCCTGTGTCGGCGCCTCGCCGTCGCGGTAGACCGGCTCGCCGGTGAACTGCACGGTCGGACACAGTCCGGTGGTGTTCTGGCCCGGGTACAGCGAAACATCGTCCTCGGGGCGGTTGAGGTCGATCACGTAGCGCGAATACCTCGGCACGATCATCGAGGCGCCGAGTTCGCGCGCCACCGCGTACAGGCGCGCGACATGCCAGTCGGTGTCGGGGACGCGGCGCGCCGAATCGGTGAGCCGCGCCGCGATGGCCTCAGGCAACGCCGTGCCGTCGTGCGGCACGCTGACCAGGAGCGGGGCGGTGCCCTTGTGCAGGTTGAAGATGTTCATCGCCGACATGCTACCGGAGCGACGGAGCGGTTTCGCGCCGGACCGACCCTGCGTCGGATCGCCTCCGCTCCACAGAGGCGTGTCATGCGTGCGAACCTGCAGTACCGGACATGTGACGAACTGCCACCGCGCCGGCATCGCGCCTATGAGGCGCTCCTACGTACAGCGGAGCGAGTTCCGCTCGACGGCGGCAGGTCAGCGCATCAGCACCACTTCCTCGGCACTGGTCGGATGGATGGCGACGGTGTCGCGCAGGTCGGCCATGGTGGCGCCGAGCTTGAGCGCCACCGCGAAGCCCTGCAGGATCTCGTCGGCGGCCTCACCGTACAGGTGAACGCCGACCACGCGTTCGTCCTCGCCGACGCAGACCAGCTTGAACAGGCTGCACAGCGGCGCCTCCACCAGCGCCTGCAGCATCGGCCGGAAGCGGCTGCGATAGACCTTCACCGCATCGCCGTACTGGTCGCGCGCCTGCGCCTCGGTCAGGCCCACGCCGCCGATCGGCGGATGGGCGAAGATCACCGTCGGCACGTTGGCGTAGTCGAGCCGGGCCTCGGCCTGGCCGCCGAATAGCCGGTCCATCAGCCGCCGCGCCGCCGCGATCGCCACCGGTGTCAGCGTCTCGCGGCCGGTCACGTCGCCGACCGCGTAGACGCCCGCGGCACTGGTGTTCTGGAAGTCGTCGACCTCGACATTGCCGCGTGCGTCGATCGCCACGCCGGCCGCGTCCGGACCGAAGCCGGCGCTGTTGGCGCGGCGGCCGATCGCGAACAGCAGCGCGTCGAAGGCATCGCTGGCCTGGTCGTCTTCGTCGAGCAGGCGTATGCGCCCGTCACCGGCCGGTTCGACCGCGCGCAGGCGATGCCCGAAGTGCAGGCGGACGCCGAGATGGCAGTAGTTCTCCTCCAGCTGCGCCACCACTTCCTCGTCGGCGTGGCTGAGCAGGCGCGGCCCGCGCACGAACACATCGACGCGGCTGCCCAGCGCCTGCAGCAGGCCGGCCAGTTCGACGCTGATGTAGCCGCCGCCGACCAGCGCCACCCGGGCGGGCGCCTGCGACCAGTGGAAGAAATCGTCCGACACGCCGCCCAGTTCCGCGCCCGGGACATCGGGCCGCTGCGGACTGGACCCGGTCGCCAGCAGGATGTGGCGCGCGCGCAGGCATTGGCCGTCGCCGGTCGCGACCGTCTGCGCGTCGCGCAGGCTGCCCAGCGTCGGCATCAGCACGATGCCGGCGCGGTCCAGACGCTTGCGGTAGCTCTCGTGGATGCCGCCGATGTAGCGCTGGCGGTCGGTGATGAACTCGCGCCAGTCGAACGCCGGCGTCGCCGGCACGTCGAAGCCCAGTTGCGCGGCGGCGGCGATGCGCGAGGCCAGCTCGGCCGCCAGCCACATCGCCTTCTTCGGCACGCAGCCGACGTTGACGCAGGTGCCGCCGAGTTCGCCGGGTTCCAGCAGCGCCACCCGCGCACCGTACTCGGCAGCCCGGAAGGCGCCGGCCAGGCCGCCGGAGCCGCCGCCCAGCACCACCAGGTCGAAATCGAACGGATCGGCCGCGCTCATGCGAAGCGGCCCGGATCGAACGGGGCGGGATCGATGTGCGGCGACTGCGCGCACATCAGTTCCGCGATCAGTTGGCCGGTGGCTGCACTCATGCTGACCCCGAGCATACCGTGCCCGGTTGCGAGCCAGACGCGGCGGTGCCCGGGCGCGCGGCCGATGATAGGCAGGTCGTCGCAGGTCAGCGGCCGCCAGCCGTACCACTCCTCCTCCCGCGCGGGGCCGACCGGCTCGCGCAGGAACTCGGCGGCGCCGCGCTCGAGCGCGGCAAGCCGGCGGCGATTGAGGCTGGTGTCATAGCCGGAGAACTCCATCGTGCTGCCGAGCCGGAAGCCGCTGTCCCAGGCGGTCACGCAGACGCTGCGTTCGTGCAGCACCAGCGGGCGCTTCGGCACCAGCGCCGGTCGTGCATAGGTGATCGAATAGCCCTTGCCCGGCTGCACCGGGATGCGCAGGTCGAGGCTGCGCCCCAACCGCGGCGACCAAGCGCCGGTCGCCAACAACAGGTCGCGGCCGCGGAAGTCGCCGCGCGCGGTCGATGCCGTCGCCCCGTCGTCATCCGCCGCGATCGATCGTACCTCGCAGTGCTCGACGATCTCGCCGCCGTGCTCACGGACCGCGCGCGCCAGTTCCGCGACATAGCGGTTGGGGCGCAGGCGCGCATCGCCGGGGAAACGCACCACGCCGGCGACGCCCGGCAGCAGCGCCGGTTCGTCGCGCAGGTAGACCTCGCCGTCGATGGCCTCGGAGGCCACACCGACCTCTTCCAGCGCCCGCAACTCATCGGCGAAATGCGCCAGCTCGGCGGCGTCGCGGAACACGTAGTCCACGCCCGAGGCCTCGAATTCGCACGCCAGGCGATAGCGTGCGATCCACTCCGGCAATGCGCTGCGCGATGCGCCGAGGATCGACGCCCGCGCCGCCATCGCCGCCCGCCAGTCGCGCCGGTTGCAGCGTGCCGCGAACCGCAGCAACCAACCCCACAACGCCGGATCGAAGCGCGGCTTGAGGTAGAACGGCGCATCCGGCGTCGCCATCCAGCGCAGCGCGCGTGCGACCGCGCCCGGCTCGGTCAGCGGCGCGGCATGGCTGGGGGTGATCGTGCCGCAGTTGCCATGCGAACTGCCGCAACCTGCGGTGCCCGACTCCAGCACGCGCACGCTGCGGCCGGCATGCAGCAACGCCAGCGCGCCGGCCAGGCCGATCACGCCGCCACCGACGATCAGTACATCGACACGGGATTCCATCCGCCAAGTTTACGCGGCCGGCGATCCGTCCTGGCGCAACCGCGGACGTCGGCCATAGGTCGCCCAGCGCCACAGCCATTCGACCGGGCCGAAACGGAAACGCATCAGCCACCAGCGACTGGCGGCGACCTGGAGCACGAACACCGCCACGGCCAGCAGCACCAGGCCAGCGTGGCCGATCCGGCCCCACAGCGCCAGGCCGTAGCCGTAGAACACCAGCGAGCCGACCAGCGACTGCAGCAGGTAGTTGCTCAGCGCCATGCGCCCGGCGGGCGCGAGTACGCCGAGCGCCCGCGTACCCGCGGCCGTGGACCACGCCAGCGCGAGCAGCGCGAGATAACCAAGCGCCAGCGGCAACGCACCCAGCGACATCAGCGCATTCGCCAGCAGCCAGCGCGCGTAGCTTTCGGCGGCGTCGACCCCGACGCCGATCGATGCCGCCCACAGCGACAATCCCAATCCGACCGGCAGGCCGAACCCCGCCAGCCGGAGGAAGAACGGCCGCTGCGCCGCGATGTCGCCGATCCGCCCCGAGCGCAACAGCCAGCTGCCAACCAGGAACACCCCCAGCGCCATCGGCACCACGAAGAAGTCGTTGAGCAGGAAACGCGTGAAATCCGCCGCCCGCTGGGCGGTCACCTGCGCGAATCCGCCCTCGGCGTAGACCCGTGCGGCTTCGGCAGCAGCGCCCCGGCCGGCAGCGAGCGCCTGCGCGGCGCCGGCTTCAGCCGCGCCGGGCACCAGGCCCACCGCTGCGGCGCCGAGCAGTGTCAGCACGCACAGGCCGTAGTAGACCGACAGCCCGAGCACCAGTTGCGTCCGCGGGCGCAGGTCGCGCAACGCCAGCAGCAGCAACGCCGCCAGCGCATAGGTATGCAGGATGTCGCCCGCCCACAGCAGCAGCGCGTGCGCGATGCCGATGACCAGAAGCGCCGCGGTCCGGCGCAGGTAGACCGCCCGGAACGGCCGCCCGGCCGCCTCGGCGCGCGCCATCATCACCGCGAATCCCATCCCGAACAGCAGCGAGAACAGAACCCAGAACTTGCCGGCAACGAACACGTGCACGCCCCAGGCCGCTGCGTGGTCGAGGCCGGCGAGCCCGGACGCGACGCCGTTGCCGAACTCCTGCCACGGCCGCGTGAACCACTCAATATTGACCAGCAGGATCCCGAGCAGCGCGCATGCGCGCAGCACGTCCATGAAGCCGATCCGCTGCTGCGCATCGACCGGCGCGAAGCTCGCCCGATCCATCATCGTCGTGTTGCCCCGTCGAGTCCCCGCTCCACCATGCCGCAGCCGTCCCGAAACGGCAACGGCCCGCTCGCGCGGGCCGTCGGCGGAATCGCGACGCCAGGCCGCCGGTCAATGCTGGTGACCGCCCTCGCCATGGACGTGGCCGTGCTCGATCTCCTCGGCACTGGCCTCGCGCACCTCGACGATCTCGACGTCGAAATGCAGGTCCTTGCCGGCCATCGGATGGTTGAGGTCGACGTCGACCACGCTCATGCCGACCTTCTGCACGGTCACCGCGCGCGGGCCGAAGTTGGTGTTAAGCACCACTTGCATGCCCGGGGCCAGCCGCTGCCCGCCGAAGTGCTTCTTCGGCACGCGCTGGGTCAGTCCGTCGCGGCGCTCGCCATAGGCATCGGCGGCGGCGATGTCGGCGCTGAAACTGTCGCCGGCGACGCGGCCTTCCATCGCCTGCTCCAGGCCCGGGATGATGTTGCCGTGCCCGGCCAGGATTGCCAGCGGTTCGCGCTCCTTCGAGCTTTCGGTCGGCGGCTGCCCGGCCTCGGAAACGGTGTAGTGGAAGCGGACGACGCGGTCTTTCTCTATTTTCATGCCGATGGATACCTGTGACGCGGCGCTTGCGCCGCTTGTGCGAGAGTGCTTGTGCAGAGCTCGGGGATTCGGCCAAGATGCGGACCGTGAGCGATGCGCATTATCCGGGCTTCATCCGCACCGCGCCAATCCGGCCGCGCGGGGCATGGCGGTCGCGCACCGCAGTGGCGCTCCTGGCCGGCGCCCTGCTGCTGGCGGCCTGTGGCCGCGATGATGTCCGCCCGTCCGGCGGACCGGGCGCGCAGCGGCACTGGCCGGTCGTGCAACCTGCCGACACGGCCGCCGCCAACGCGGTGGTGATGCGTGCCATCAGCCTGGTCGGCACGCCCTACCGCTACGGCGGCAATAGCCCGGAAGGCGGCTTCGACTGCAGCGGCCTGGTCAACTACGTCTACGACGACATGCTCGACCTGCGCCTGCCGCGAACCTCGCGCGATCTGGCCGCCTACCAGGGCCCGCGCATCGCCGCCGAACGGCTGGCGGCCTCGGACCTGGTGTTCTTCGGCAGCCGCGGCAACGTCACCCACGTCGGCATCTATGTCGGCGAAGGACGCTTCGTGCATGCCCCCAGCAGCGGCGGCACGGTGCGCCTGGATCGGCTGGATGGCCACTACTGGCGCGACCACTACAGCGGCGCGAAACGCATCGTGCGTTGAAATTTCTCGCTGATTCAGCGACTTGCGTCGCATTCATTAACATAATTTTAACGAACGCGTCACGCGAGTGGGGCACCATCACGCCACAACGACAAGATTGAATTCAGCGTGACGACAGAAGCCTCGGATCTCGGCCGCATTGCCGCCACCCCTTCCCGCCGTTTCGGGCGGACCCTCTCCTTCCTGCTGGCCACCGCGCTTGCCGGTGCGGCGATGCCTGCCCTGGCGGCGACCGGCCTGGCCGGCGACTCGGCCGACCAGTCGCCGCTCAATCGTTCGGTCAGCCAATCGCTCGCGCAGCCGCTGCCGGTCGCCTTGGGGCGCGAACTGCTGTTCGCCGCCGACGTCAACCAGCTGATCGCCGCCGGAATCGGCGACGTTCCGGCGTCGGCCGAGGGGCGTCAACAGACGCTGCTGCAACGGGGTCTCGCCCTGCTCGGCACGCCGTATCGCTGGGGCGGCACCTCTCCGGACGGCGGCTTCGACTGCAGCGGCCTGGTCAGCTACGTTTTCCGCACCGCGCTCGGCATCGAGCTGCCGCGCGTCTCGCGTGACATGGCCACCACCGGTGAGCAGATCGAACGCACGCAACTCGACGCCGGCGACCTGGTGTTCTTCGCCCGCCGCGGCCGGCGCGTCGATCACGTCGGCATCTACCTGGGCAACGGCCGCTTCCTGCATGCGCCGCGCAGCGGTCGCGACGTCACTGTCTCCAGCCTCGACAGCGGCTACTGGAGCCGGAAGTTCACGCTGGCGCGCCGGGTGACCGGCGTCTGAGCCACCCGGCATCGCGCGATTCCGAAGGCCGCCACTGGCGGCCTTCTTCGTTTCCGCGTTGACACCCCGCCGCCACGAGCGAGCACACGCGCCGGCGAATCGCAGCGATCGTGCGCTGCGGCTTGCCGGCAACGGCGGCGCACGCCATGCTCGGGCGCGTCGACGGGGAGGAACGACGATGCTGCGGACGTTCGGGGCGGTGCTGCTGGGTCTGCTGGTGGGCGTGGCGACGATGCTGGCGCTGGAATACGCCGGCATGGCGCTGTTCCCGCCACCACCGGATCTCGACCTGCAGGACGAGGCCGACCTGGCCCGCCTGGTCGCGAGCGCATCGACCGGCAAGCTGCTGTGGGTGCTGGGCGGCTGGTGCCTGGCCGGCTTTGCCGGCGCCTGGGTCGCCGCGCGGCTGGCGCGCGGGCATCGCCTGCTCGCGGGGCTGGCGGTCGGCGGACTGATCGTCGCCGGCGTGATCCTCAACGTGGCGGCCCTGCCGCATCCGCTGTGGATGATCCTCGCCGGCCTGCTGTTGCCGATGCCGCTGGCGTGGCTGGCGACGCGACTGGCCGCGCGCCGAACAGCACCGCGGCTCTGAACCAACGCTCCGCGACCGCCCTTCCACCCAGGAGATCCGCATGCAGGCCACGTTGCTGACCACCCTGTTGTTGCCGCTCGCACTCGGCGTGATCATGCTCGGCCTCGGACTCGGGCTGACGATCGACGACTTTCGCCGCGTCGCCCGCTATCCGCGCGCGGTGCTGACGGGGCTGTTACTGCAGACCGCGGTGCTGCCCTGGGTGGCGCTGGGCCTGGCGCTGGCCTTCGGGCTGCCGCCGGAACTGGCGGTGGGACTGATGCTGCTGGCCGCCTCGCCGGGCGGCGCCACCGCCAACATCTACAGTCACCTGGCGCGCGGCGACGTCGCGCTCAACATCACCCTGACCGCGGTCAACAGCATGCTGTGCCTGGTCACGCTGCCGCTGATCCTCAACCTGTCACTCGAGTTCTTCCTCGGCGCCGGCCAGTACGTGCCGCCGCCGGTGCGCAAGATCGTCGAGGTGGCGGTGATCATCGTGCTGCCGGTGGCGATCGGAATGACCGTCCGCGCCTTCGCGCCCGGCTTCGCCGCACGCATGGAGAAGCCGATCCGGCTGCTGTCGGTCGTGGTGCTCGCGCTGCTGATCACAGCGGCGGTGGTGCAGGAATGGAACACGCTGCTGACCTACTTCGCCGCGGTCGGGCTGGCCTGCCTGCTGTTCAACCTGGCCAGCATGGCCACCGGCTACGCCGCACCGCTGGCGCTGAAGCTGCCGAAGCGGCAGGCGATCGCGATCGCGATGGAGATCGGCATCCACAACGGCACGTTGGCAATCTTCGTCGCGCTCAACGTGCTCGGCAACGCCACGATGTCGGTGCCGGCGGCGGTCTACAGCCTGCTGATGTTCTTCACCGCGGCCGGCTTCGCGCTCTGGGTCAACCGCGGGCGCGAGCCGGTGCCGGCGTCGGCAAGCGGGGGCTGAGCTTCTTTCAGCCACGGATCGACGCGGATGAACGCGGATCGAAACTGCAGCCGACGGTTCATTCCAACGGCCCGGCCACTCGGGTAAGCCGACGGGAACGGCGCCGCCCGGGCGCGGCGACCGCAGACCCGCGCCGCTTCTGCGCCGCCATGGCGAGGTCGCGCTGCCCGCGTAGGAGCGCGCCATGCGCGCGATGCCGCGGGTGCCGGCAGGATCCGGTGGACGCCGCGATCCTGGACCGGCAGGCGCGCTGGTCACCGAAGTTCGCGGGCGGCGCCATGCCCGCGGCATCGCGCGCATGGCGCGCTCCTACGGATGCAGGCGGTTCGCGGCCACGCCTCAGCGCGGCGTGCCGGACTCCTCCGCCGCACCTTCCATTCCGATGTTGCTCGACGCCGCGTCGTAGACCTTGCGATCCAGCAGCCCGGTCTCCTTGGCCACCAGCACCGGCACCAGCATCTGCCCGGTGACGTTGGTCATGGTGCGCATCATGTCGAGCACCCGGTCGATCGCCAGCAGGATGCCCAGCACTTCCAGCGGCAGGCCCGCCGCGCTCAGCACCACGGTGGCCATCACCACCGCGGTGCCGGGCACGCCGGCGGTGCCGAAGCTGCCGAGCACCGAGGCCAGCAGGATGGCGATGTACTGCGCGAAGCTCAGCTCGATGCCGTAGTACTGCGCGGCGAAGATCGCCGCCAGTGACGGATAGATCGCGCCGCAGCCGTCCATCTTGATGCTGGCGCCGAGCGGCACCGCGAACGCAGCGTAGTCGCGGTTCACCCCGAGGTTGTGGGTGACGCTGCGCAGCGCCGCCGGCAGCGCGGCGAAGCTGGACGAACTGACGAACGCCACCTGCATGCCGGCCGCCGCACCGCGGAAGAACTTCAGTGGATTGAGCCCGTGCGCCAGCAGCAGGCCGCCGTAGACGAAGACGATGTGCAGCCCGCAGGCCAGGTACAGCGCGATGACGAAGTTGCCCAGCGGCAGCAGCTTCTCGAAACCGTAGGCGCCGACCAGGCCCGCGATCAGGCCGAAGGTGCCGATCGGGGTGACCTCGAGCACGAAGCGAGTGACCTGGATCATCGCCTCGCTGGCCTGTCCCACCAGCTTGCGCAGGCCCTCGGTGCGCTCGCCCAGCTTCACCAGCGCGAAGCCGAGCAGCCCGGCGAAGAAGATGACCTGCAGGATCTTGCCCTCGGCCAGCGCCGCGAACGGATTGGTCGGCACGATGTCCAGCAGCACCTGTACCGGCGTCGGCACGTCGCGCGGCGTGTAGTCCGGCGGCGGCGCCAGGTCGACGCCAACGCCCGGGTTGAAGACGAAGGCGATCGCCAGTCCGACGCCGACCGCGAGGGTCGCGGTGATCGCGAACCAGCCGAACGTGCGTCCGCCCAGCGCCGCCACCGACTGCTGGCCGTGCAGCGCCGAGACCGCGTTGATCACCGCGAAGAACACCAGCGGCACCGCGATCATGCGGATCAGGTTGACGTACAACGTGCCCAACGGCTGCAGCCAGATTTCCGCCGCGGGGCCGAGCAACCAGCCGGCCAGCGCACCGAGCACGAAGCCGCCGGCAACGCGTTGCCAGAACGGAATGCGGAACCACCACTTCAGCATCGAACGCGGACCAGGCCGGGAGGATTCGCCGACGATACCCGAGTCATGGGCCCGCTGCAGTCATCTGCATGCAACACTGCGGCGCGCTGCCGGCGGCATAATGCGCAGCCCCGTCTCCCTGGCTCCCGTCGTCGCGATGCGCATTCCCACGCTCTGCTGCCTGTCCGCCCTGCTCTGCGCCTGCGCCACCCAGGCGCGTGATCCTTCCCCTGCGGCGGACGTCGGCATGCCCGCGACCATAGCGCCGATCGACGTGCCGTCGATCGCCCGGCCCGGCGGCGAGACCGCGCAATGGTGGTTCCGCAGCGGCGCCGCGGCCGCCGCCGAACGCGGCGCCATGGAAGGGCGCGCGAAGAACGTGATCCTGTTCGTCGGCGACGGCATGAGCCTGACCACGGTCGCCGCCGCGCGCATTCTCGCTGGCCAGCAGGCCGGCGGATCCGGCGAGGAGCACCGGCTGGGCTGGGAGGATTTCCCGCACACCGCGCTCAGCCGCACCTACAACACCGACATGCAGACGCCGGATTCGGCCGGCACCATGACCGCGATGGCCAGCGGCGTGAAGACCCGCGCCGGCGTGATCGGCCTGGCCCAGGCACGGCCGCGCGGCGACTGCAGCGACATCGACGACAACGCCCTGCTCACCGTGCTCGAACTGGCCGAGAGCGCCGGCCTGGCAACCGGCATCGTCACCACCACCCGCATCACCCACGCCACGCCCGCGGCGACCTACGCGCGCTCGCCCGACCGCGACTGGGAAAGCGACGGCCTGGTGCCGGCGGCGGCGCGCGCGGGCGGCTGCGTCGATATCGCGCAGCAACTGCTCGATTCCCGCTTCGGCCGCGGCCCGGACGTGGTGTTCGGCGGCGGCCGCAAGCATTTCATGACCGCCGACCAAGCCGACCCGGAGCACGCGGACAAACGCGGCCTGCGCCGCGATGGCCGCGACCTGATTGCCGAGTGGCGGGCAAAGCACCCCGGCGGCGCCTACGTCTGGAACCGCGACCAGCTCGACGCCGCACGCGGCAGGACGCCGGTGCTGGGCCTGTTCGAATACGACCACATGCATTTCGAGCACGACCGCCCGCGCGATCCCGGCGAGCCAAGCCTGGCCGAGTTGACCCGCGAGGCGATCGGCCGCCTGCGCTCCGCCGGTGACGGCTACGTGCTGCTGGTCGAGGCCGGCCGCATCGACCACGCCCACCATTTCGGCAACGCCCATCGTGCACTGACCGACACCATCGCCCTGGCCGAGGCGGTCGACGCCGCGGTCGAGCTGTCTTCCGACGACGACACCCTGGTCCTGGTGACTGCCGATCACGCCCACACCCTGACCTTCGCCGGCTACCCGGCGCGCGGCAATCCGATCCTCGGCAAGGTGCGCGGCGCCCTGGGCGACGCCGATGCCAATATCGCCCGCGACCTGATCGGCCTGCCCTACACCACCCTCGGCTACGCCAACGGCCCCGGCTACACCGGCGCCAGCGATGCCCAGCCGGCCGGATCGAAGTATTTCCGGCACGAGGCCCATGGTGTCACCGCCGCACAGGGACGCCCGGACCTGACCCATGTCGACACCCAGGACCCGGACTACCTGCAGGAATCGGTGCTGCCGCTGATCGACGAGACCCACGGCGGCGACGATGTCGGCATCTGGGCGCGCGGCCCGGGCGCGGCGGCGGTCCGCGGCAATGTCGAACAACACGCGATCTTCCATGTCATGGTCCAGGCCACGCCGAAACTGCGCCAGCGCCTGTGCGCCGCCGGCCTGTGCAACGCCGACGGCGTCCCGGTGGAACTGCCGCGGCCGCAGGACTTCCAAGGCACTCCGTAGGAGCGCGCCATGCGCGCGATGCCGCGGGGATTTCGCCGCCCACGAATTCCGGTGACCGGCGCGCCTGCCGGTCCAGGATCGTGGCATTCACCGGATCCTGCCGACACCCGCGGCATCGCGCGTATGACGCGCTCCTACGAGGGGACCATCGCGAGCGCTGCCCCTTTGGTACGACAGACTCCCGACATGCCGGCCGCTATGCTGATGGCAACCGTTCCCCTGGAGTGAAGACATGACCCGACTCGACGGCAAGGTCTGCGTGGTCACCGGCGCCGCCAGCGGCATCGGCAGGCGCATCGCCGAGGTCTACGCGCAGGCCGGCGGCTTGGTCGCCATTGCCGATCTCAAGCTGGAAGCAGCCGAGACCGTTGCTCGGCAGATCCGCGACGACGGCGGCGACGCCCTGGCGGTGGCGATGGACGTCACCGACGAGGCCCAGGTGGTCGACGGCATCGCCAAGGTGATCGCGCACTACGGCAAGGTCGACGTGCTGGTCTCCAACGCCGGCATCCAGATCGTCAACAAGCTCACCGACTTCAGCCTCGCCGACTGGAAGAAGATGCTCGCCATCCATCTCGACGGCGCCTTCCTGACCACGCGCGAGTGCCTGAAGGACATGGAGCAGCGCGGCGCGGGCGGCGCGATCATCTACATGGGCTCGGTGCACTCGCACCTGGCCTCCAAGCTCAAGGCGCCCTACGTGACCGCCAAGCACGGGCTGCTCGGGCTGGCGCGCACGGTGGCCAAGGAAGCGGCCGGCTACGGCGTGCGCGCCAACGTGATCTGCCCCGGCTTCGTGCGCACGCCGCTGGTCGACAAGCAGATCCCGGAGCAGGCGCGGGAACTGGGCATCAGCGAGGACGAGGTGGTGAAGAACGTGATGCTCAAGGACACCGTGGACGGCGAGTTCACCACCGTCGACGACGTCGCCAACGTGGCACTGACGCTGGCCGCGTTCGAGACCAACGCCCTGACCGGCCAGAGCGTCGTGGTCAGCCACGGCTGGTTCATGCAGTGAGCGCGCTGCCGGCCGAGGTGTGCCGCCACATCGCACGCTATCCCACGGTCGCACTGGTGCTGCAGGGCGGTGGCGCGCTTGGCGGCTATCAGTGCGGCGTGTACGAGGGCCTGCACGAGGCGGGCATCCGCCCGAACTGGTTCGCCGGCATCTCGATCGGCGCGATCAATGCGGCGATCCTGGCCGGCAACGCGCCCGATGAGCGCGTGCAGCAGCTGCGCGGATTCTGGGAGCTGATCTCCGACCCGGGCCCTTCGCTGTCGCTGCCGGCGCTCGCGGTGCGCAGCACGGTGGCCGCGCTGCCGGAGCATCCGGCATTGCTGGCCTGGGCGCGCGGCATGGGTGCGCTCGGCTCGCTGCTGCAGGGCCAGCGCGGCTTCTTCGAGCCGCGCATGCTGTCGCCGTTCCTGTTCGACGACGGCAGTGCGCAGGCCACCAGCTTCTACGACACCACGCCATTGCGCGCGACGCTGGAGCGCTTCATCGACTTCGAGCGCCTGCATCGCGACCGCAGCGTGCGCCTGACCGTCGGCGCGGCCAGCGTCACCCGCGGCAACTTCCGCTATTTCGACAGCGCCAGCGAGCCGATCCGGATCGAGCACATCCTCGCCTCCGGCGCGTTGCCGCCGGCGTTCCCGGCGGTGGAGATCGACGGCGAGCCGTACTGGGACGGCGGCGTCGTCTCCAACACGCCGCTGGAATACATCCTCGACTGCCGCCCGCATGAGGACACGCTGGTGTTCCAGGTCGACCTGTGGAGCGCGCGCGGCCCGGCGCCGCGGACGATGGCGGACGTGCTGGAACGGATCAAGGACATCCGCTACTCCAGCCGCACCCGCCACGGCACGCGCATGGTGGAACTGGCCCAGCAGCTGCGCACCGCGCTCAACGAACTGATCGAACAGCTTCCCGGTGGCCAGCTGCCACCGCACCTGGAAGCCGCGCTGGCACCGTACCTCGACGACCGCGTGTTCAACATCGTCCACCTGATCTACCAGAGCAAGTCCTGGGAGCGCGAGCACAAGGACTATGCCTTCGGCCGCATCCCGCTGCACGACCACTGGAGCGGCGGCCTGCGCGATACCGCCCTCACCCTCGAGCATCCCGAGTTCTTCGCCCTGCCGGACCGCAGCGTCGGCGTGGCCACGCACGACGTGCACCGGCTCACGCGATAGCGCTCCGCCGGCGGCGGCCGTCAGAACGGCTTGGCCAGCACCAGGTACACGATCGCCACCAGCAGCGGCAGCGGCGCCTCGTTGAGCCAGCGCAGCGCCCGCGACGGCGGCAGCGGACGTCCCCTCTCGGCGCCCTTGAGCCAACGCCCGACGAGGATGAAGTACGCCAGCAGCAGCGCCACCAGCGCCAGCTTGGCATGCAGCCAGCCGCCCGCGACCTTGAAATGGAGCCACAGCGTCAGGCCGAACACGAAGGCGAGGCCGAACATGACATGCCCGAAGCGGTACAGGCGCCGCCCCATCAGCACCAGTCGCGCACGCACCGCGGGTTCGCCCCCGGCTTCGGCCAGGTTGACGAGGATGCGCGGCAGGTAGAACACGCTCGCCATCCAGGCGATCACGAATACCAGGTGCGCGGTCTTGGTCCAGAAATAGGCTTGCATCGTCAGCTCCCGTCAGCGCGCGACAGGATCGCATAATCCCCTTCTCCGTAGGAGCGCGCCGTGCGCGCGATGCTGGCCACGCAGCTTTCTCCGCCGCGGTGAGAAATGGGCCGTCGCCACGGGTTTCGCCAACGAATAGCCGGCGCTTCAAGCCTGGATGATTGTCAGCGCATTGCGAAGAGCTCGGCTGCCTATTGGACCGGCCCGTGGCGACGGGTCTGGCCATACCGCAGCGGAAAAAGGCTGCCTGGCGCGGCATCGCGCGCATGGCGCGCTCCTACAATGGGTGCAGATTCCACGATGGCCCATCGAATGAGCAAACGCTACGACCGCGCCTACTTCGACCGCTGGTACCGCGACGGCGGCATCGGCGGCCGCCGGCGGCTGGCGCGCAAGATCGCGCTGGCGGTCGCCACCGCCGAATACCATCTGGAGCGGCCGCTGCGCACGGTGCTCGACATCGGCTGCGGCGAAGGCGCCTGGCGCGCACCGCTGCTGACGCTGCGGCCGAAGGCCCGCTATCTCGGTTTCGACGCCAGCGACTACGCGATCGCGCGCTACGGCGCGCGTCGCAACCTGCACCACGCCCGGCTCGGCGACTTCGCCGTGCTGCGCCCGTGCGCGCCGGTGGACCTGCTGGTGTGCAGTGACGTGCTGCACTATCTGCCGTCACGCGAACTCGACCGCGGCCTGCCCGGCCTGGCCGAACTGTGCGGCGGCATCGCATTCCTGGAGACGTTCGTGCGCGAGGACCAGGCCGAAGGCGACGACGAGGGCTTCTTCCGGCGACCGGCGGCGTTCTACCGGCGCCGGTTCGAGGCCGCAGGGTTTCGTCCGCTCGGATCGCACTGCTGGCTTTCGCCCGCCCTCGCCGACGACGCGACTGCGCTGGAAACCGCATAGCGACGCGGCCATGGCCGGCAGCGGCGTCGATTCACCCGGCCGCCGCCGCGATCGGCTATGCTGCGCCGCAACAACCATGACCCGGTACTGCGATGTTCCTGTACCAGTTCCATGAAATCGGCCGCGCCTGGATGGCGCCGTTCGCCTACTGGGCCGACGCCAACGCCAAGGCCTACTCCGCCGCGGGCAGCTGGCTGTCGGCGCTGCCCGGTGCCGAGCGCGTGGCGGCGGCCAACGAGCTGTTCTATCGCATCGGCAAGGACTACGAGAAGCCGGCCTTCGACATCCATTCGGTCGAGATCGACGGCAACGCCTACCCGGTGGTCGAGAAGGAAGTTTCGACGCGGCCGTTCTGCCGACTGCTGCGCTTCAAGCGCTACAGCGACGACGCCGAGAGCATCACCGAGCTCAAGGGCCAGCCGCCGGTCCTGGTGGTGGCGCCGTTGTCCGGCCATCACTCGACCCTGCTGCGCGACACCGTGCGCACGCTGCTGCGCGACCACAAGGTCTACGTGACCGACTGGGTCGACGCGCGCATGGTGCCGAAGGAGGACGGGACGTTCACCCTCGACGACTACGTCGCCTACATCGAGCAGTTCATCCGCGAGATCGGCGCCGACGACCTGCACGTGATCAGCGTCTGCCAGCCGACCGTGCCGGTGCTGGCGGCGGTCTCGCTGATGGCCGCGCGCGGCGAGCCGACGCCGCGCTCGCTGGTGCTGATGGGCGGCCCGATCGACACCCGCGAGTCGCCCACCGCGGTCAACAACCTGGCCACGCAGAAGCCGCTGTGGTGGTTCGAGCAGAACGTGGTCCATCCGGTGCCGCCGAACTATCCCGGCAGCGGGCGCCGCGTCTATCCCGGATTCCTGCAGCACACCGGCTTCATGGCGATGAACCCGGAGCGGCACTTCATGTCACACTGGGACTTCTACCGGGACCTGGTCAAGGGCGATCTCGACGACGCCGAGTCGCATCGCCGCTTCTACGACGAGTACAACGCCGTGCTCGACATGCCGGCCGACTACTACCTGGACACGGTGCGCATCGTGTTCCAGGAATTCCTGCTGCCGCGCGGCCTGTGGGACGTCGCCGGCGAGCGGGTGCGGCCGGAGGCGATCGGCGATACCGCGCTGCTGACCATCGAGGGCGAACTCGACGACATCTCCGGCCAGGGCCAGACCCGCGCCGCGCACAAGCTGTGCACCGGCATTCCCGAGTCCGAGCGCCAGCACATCACCGTCAAGGGCGCCGGCCACTACGGCATCTTCAGCGGCCGCCGCTGGCGCACCCAGGTCTACCCGCAGGTGCGCGACTTCATCGCCAGCCACGCGCAGCAGCCCGCCGGCAGGACCACCAAGACACGCGCGTCAACCGGCCGCGCTGCGACCGCGAAGAAAAAGCCGCGGCGCTGAGCGCCGCACCCATCGCCACGAGCGCTCTTCTCCAGCACCGCCCGCGCTAGGCATTTGTGGTCTTCACCAGCAGGTGCTTGGCCAGCAGGCCGTGCACCCGGCCGAGGCCGCGCGCCAGATGCAGGGTGACGAACAGCAGCAGCACGCCGCAGACGAACAGCAGCGGCAGGGCCCAGGGCTCGACCGAGGTGCCGATCAGGTCGTGACCGAAGTACAGCACCTGCCAGCCGCTCACGTCGATGGCGGCTTCGGCGATTCCCAGCCACACCAGCACCGGTGCGGCGATGGCACTCGCCGACACCGAGATCATCGTCACCGCCACGGTGAAGTAGGCGATGCCCAGCGGCAGCATCAGCAGCATGTACAGCAGAGTGCTCCAACTGCGCGGGTCGGTGAACATGTCGCCGATCCGCTGCAGCAGCGTGCGCCCGCGCGCGGTGTACAACGGCCGCCGCGGCATGCGCTCGCCCAGCATCACCTCGACGATCCGGCCCTCGACCAGCGACAGCACCCGTATCGAGCCGAAGAACAGGATCACGAACGGAATGCCGACGATCAGCACCGCCAGCCCGGCGGACAGCGACAGCCCGGTCACCACCCAGGTGAAATAGAAGATGCCGGTCGCCAGCGCCAGTATCATGTAGAACAGCGCCGCGTAGGCACGCGGGTCGGCGGCCACGCCGAAGAACCGCCCGAGCACCGATTTGCGCGCCGGTGGCGGTGGCGACCGTAGCGCGGTCTGCACCTTGACCTCGGTCTCGCGATAGATGTCCGCCACCTCGTCCGGCGCGCCGTAGCTCGACGCCACCGCCGCGATCACTTCGGCCTCGGACTTGCCGGGATTTTCCACCAGCTCCGAACGCAGGTACTCCTCGGCGTCGTACAGCGCGTCCTGGATCAGCGCCGGGTCGGCGCCGGCGAGGGAGCGCCGCAGGTGCTCCAGATACTCCGGAATCGTGGTCGGCAGGCGTTGCGTGTTCATGGCTTCACTCCGGAATGATGGGTTGAACAACGCACGTCCTGTGCGCTCTTCAAGGAGCGCGTCCGGCGCATGTCCGGACGCGCTCCCGACGAAGCAACCCGTGGTTGCTTCGCGGCGCGGCCATCCTGGCCGCGACTCACGGACCGTCTCCGACGCCCCGCAAGACGGAATCGACGGAATCGCGGGTCGCGGACCAGGCCGCGATCCATTGCGCCAGCGTCCGGCGGCCGACATCGGTGATGCGGTAGTAGCGGCGCGGCGGCCCGGAAGCGGACGGCGCCACGTGGCTGTCGAGCAGGCCGGCGGCGCCGAGATTGCGCAGCACCGGGTACAGCGCGCTCTGCTTGCCCGCCAGCACGCCGTCGCCGACGCGCTCGAGCCGCTTGGCGATCTGGTAGCCGTACATCGGCTCCGGCGCCGCCGCCAGTACCGCCAGCAGCACCAGCGAGACGGTGCCGGCGCTGAGTTCCTTCTGGAACTTGCGCAGGTAGGCATCGCTGGTGATGTCGGGATCGGACATGGGCAGGTACGGTTCTTTCGGTGATCGCGGTGAGTGGCCGCCACACTACTAATAACTTCCGTATAGCGAATGTGCCACTAGTCACCGGGACGGATTCGCCAGCAACGACGGATCCGGGCGAGAATCCGGCCACGTCCGTCACGGTGCCTGCCATGTCCCTGCGTCCCGTCCCGATCGCCTGCCTGCTCGCCGCTGGCCTGCTCCTGACCGCCTGCGAGCGGACCGAAACGCCCTCGGCGGCGGCGCCGGATCCGGCCGAGCCGGTCGTGGAGGCACCTGTCGAAGCCACGGAGCCGGCCCCGGCACGCACGATGGACGAGCTGCTGGAGGCCTCGCAGCCCGGCGACTGGCGCACACCGGATCCGGAGAGCCTGCTGTACATGGAGCTGGACGCCGGCCGCGTGGTGATCGAACTCGCCCCCGCCTTCGCCCCGGCGCACGTCACCAACCTGCGCACCCTGGCCCGCGAAGGCTACTGGGACGGGTTGAGCCTGTACCGCTCGCAGGACAACTTCGTCGTGCAGTGGGGCGACCCGACCGAAGACGCCGACGCGCGCCGCCCGCTCGGCGGCGTGCAGGAGAAGCTGCCGGCCGAGTTCACCCGCAACGCCGACGGGCTGGCCTTCCACCGCCTGCCCGACCCCGACGGCTGGGCGCCGGAAGTCGGTTTCGTCGACGGCTTCCCCGCCGGCCGCGACCCGAAGACCGGCGAGACCTGGCTGGCGCACTGCTACGGCATGGTCGGCGCCGGCCGCGACATGGCCGCCGACTCCAGCAACGGCACCGAGCTGTACGCGGTGATCGGGCAATCGCCGCGCCAGCTCGATCGCAACATCACCCTGATCGGACGCGTGTTGCAGGGCATGGAACTGCTGAGCGTGCTGCCGCGCGGCACCGGCCCGCTCGGGTTCTACGAGAAGCCTTCGCAGCGCACCCGCATCCGCGCGGTGCGGCTGGCCGCGGAAGTCCCGGAAGGCGAACGCAGCGCACTGCAGGTGCTGCGCACCGACACCCCGCTGTTCGATGCCGTGGTCGAATCGCGCCGCAACCGCCGCGACGACTGGTACAAGCGTCCGGCCGGCCACATCGACCTGTGCAACGTGCCGCTGCCGGTGCGGGACACCTCCGCCGAAGCGTGACCGCCTGCATGCACATCACCGGCATCGCGCAGTGATGTTCGAGGCCTCCTGGTGCTCGGGCGTCCTCATCACGGCGGCTTAGCCTTCATCTGCCTAGCCTGCCGGCATCTCCCCACGAGGATCGGCAATGGCCCTGCTCCGTATCCGCCTGACCGGCGACGACGACGCCGTCCGCGGCGTCATCAACCTGCTGCAGAGCCTCGACGGCATCGAGCACGTCGAGGAAGTCGATGACCTGATGCCACACCTGGACGACGACGACTCCAGCTCCGCCGGACTGAGCGACACCAGCGGGCCCGACCTCCACGAGATCGAGATCGACGTCCCCAACCCGTCCACCGGACGCAAGGTGCGCGAGGCGGTCGAGGCACTGGCGTTCGATCTCGACGCGATGGTGGAGTTCGAGGAAGACGAGGGGTGAACGTCGCTGCCGGCGGGACGAGGCCGGCGACCCAGGACGTATCAATATTCACTTCCCATGCCCCGTCGCCCTTGTAGGAGGGGCTTCAGCCCCGACCCCGTAATTCGCGGCCGGCGCAACGCCCGCGGCATCGCGCGCATGGCGCGCTCCTACGAATGACCGGCCCGCGGTGCAACGCGCTAATCGTCGCGACAGGCATCTCCGTAGGAGCGCGCCATGCGCGCGATGCCGCGGGTGCCGGCGGGATCCGGTGGACGCTGCGGTTCCGGACCGGCAGGCGCGCCGGTCACCGGAAACGAGCGGAGCGCGGAAAAAGATCCCCGCACGCAGCTTCCCGACCGGCGCCGTGCACGCCCTGCTTCCTTGCCGCGATCTTCGGCGGGTCGGGGCTGAAGCCCCTCCTACAGAGGGAGGAAGTGAATGTCGATCCGCACTAGGATCGCATCCGCCTGCGCCACCGGCGCACCGCGAACACCAGGATCGCCAGCAATGCCACCAGCGGAATCAGGAACGCCAGCGCGCGGATCGTCCACGCGGTGCCCATCGACAGCGTGGCGCCGAAATCGCGCACGGCCTGCCCGATCTCGCTGCGGCCTGCCTGCCCGTCGGGCGGACGGAAGTCGAGCGTCAGCAGCTGGGTATCGATCCGGCGGCGATGCTGGGCACCGTCGCGTTCGGCGGCTTCCAGCTGGGCCTGCGCCGCGGCCATGCGCTCGGACAGCGCGATCATGTCCGCCACCGCCAGGTCGCGGCGCTGCTGGAATTCCTGCAGCCGTTCCAGCTCGCGGCGCAGCCTTTCCCGGGTGAGGGCGTTGTCGCGCACCACCACCGCCAGGTCCTCGGCGCGGGTGCTGCGCTCGCCCAGCTCGGCGCCCTCGCCGGCCAGCGCGATCATCGGCTCGACGCCGTCGGGCACGATCCGCACGGTGATGCTGGCCGAAGGGTAGTCGCCGCCCTGCTGGTGCATGTTGAGCACCACACATTCGCCGAACTTGCGCGCGATGCAGGCGTCCTGCACCGCACGCTGGCGCGGCGCGATCTCCGTCGCGGGCAGGCGGATGCCGGCGCTGTGTTCGTAGGCCAGCATCGCGCCGTCGTTGCCGCTGCCATCCGCATCCGCTCCGGGCGCAACCTCGCGCGCCATCTTCGCGGCCGCTGGCGCCGCCGCGTACGACAGCGCCTGGTCCGGCGACCGCTGGCAGGCGGACAGGCCAGCCAACAGCAATACCACCAGGCAAACGCCGGCCCGGCGCATCAGAAACTTGCCCCGTCAACCGGCACCACTTTCAACGTCGACAGGTCCACGCCGTCCAGGCAGCGCACGTTGACCGCTGCGGTCTTCGACCCGGTGCGCGGGTCGACGCCCTCGCTGTAGGGCGCGATGCCGCAGTCGGGGCAGAACCGGTGCGCGATGTGCTGCTTGTTGAACCGGTAGGTGCCGGCGGCCTCGTCCGGCGTGCGCAGCGTCAGCGCCTCGTGCGGAAAGAACCCGAGCAGGCTGCCGCGACGGCGGCACATCGAGCAATTGCAGTCGTAGACGTCACCGATCTCGGCGTCGAGCTCGAACGCGACGCGTCCGCAGTGACAGCTTCCGTTGTAGGCCATGACAAGACTCCGATGGGATCCGGCGCGTAGCCTAACCCGCCGCGGTCGCCAGCGGGTCCGTCGCCTGCCGCCTCCCCGCGCGACCGAAACGCGACCGCTCCAGCCACCACAGCATCGCGGCCGCGGCCAGCCAGCCGAGGAACCATGGCCAGGATGCGCCGCGGCGCGGCAGTCCGGGCCGCACGTCGGCATCGGATCGCTGCGGCGCAGCGCCGACATGCCGCAGGGTCGCCTCGCGCAGCGTACTCGCCCGCAGGCCCGGCGCCGCATCGCGCGCCCGCACGTGGAACGGCCGGGCTTCGTCATCCTGGAGCAGCGCGTGCCAGCCCGGCAGTCGCGGCCAGTACCCGGCGCAGCCGCCGGCAGCCGGATCCGGCAACAGCCGGGTCGACGAGCCATCCGGTGCCTGCACCCGCACCTGCGCATCCACGCCGCAGATGGCGGTGCGCTCGTCGGCGCGGATATCCGCTGCGAACGCCGGTTCCGCCGTCCCGTGCGGGCGTGTCGCCGCGGCGAACGCCGCGCTCCACAGTTCGGCGTGCAGGTCGTCGCGTCCGGACAGCACCAGCCGGTAGCTGTCGACCAGCGTGGCCAGCGCGATGCGTCCACGACCTTCCGCGCGCCAGTGCAGCCAGTCCGTGGCCGACGCCACCCCCGTCGCCGCATCGGCGGCGGCGATCCGCAGGTCACGCCGCGACAGGTCCGGCGGTGCTTCCGAGGCCAACGCGGCATCCACCGGCGCATCGGCCGTTCCGGCGCCGAGCCGGGCGAGCAGCATCGTTTCATCCTCGATCGCCGGCGGCATCGCCACCGCGGTCGTGGCGGCGCCCGCGGACACCTCGAAACCGAAGGCCTGCAGCTGCCGGCGCGTGCTTTCCGGCAACGGGGCGGTGATCCGCAGCAGCACGCCCAGGCCGTCGCGCACCGCCGTCGCCAGCGCCGCACGCCGCGTCTCGCCCAGCGTCGCCCAGGCGCGCTCGTCGAGCACCACCAGGTCGAACTCGCGCAGCGATTCGGCGTTCATCGCCACCGGCGCATCGCCGAGCGTGACGCCGCCGCCGACCGCGACCTGCACCTGCAACGCCATGCCGGCATCGGCGGCCCAGCGCCGCAGGTACTTGAACTCCGGATTCGGCGCGCCCGCCAGCAGCAGCACCCGCGGCGGCGGCTCGGGCGCGATCCACAGCGGCACCGCGACCTCCTCGACCGTCCCGCGGTCGCCATTGCGCACCCGCAGCGCGAACCGCACCGTGCCCGGCGTGCGCGCGCTGCCGACGACGGTGAAGCCGCCGTCCTCGGCGAGCGCCGCGACATCGACCCGGCGCCCAGCCGGATCCAGCAGCTCGACGCTGCCGCCATCGACGTCGTGCACGCGGCCGGCGACCCGGAACGCATCGCCGGCGGCGATCCGCTCCGGCGCCCACAGCGCGACCAGGCCCGCCGGCAACGGCGACGGCTCGAACGTCAGCGCAACCTCACCCAGTGCGTCGCGGTCACGCGCCTCCAGCCCGGCGCCGATCACGTGCACGCGTGCCGTGCCCGGATGCCGGCGCAATGCCGTCGCCAGGTCCGGCACGCGCACGGCGTCGCGCAGGCGCGGCGCCTCCGGCAGCGCCACCAGCACTTCGCCCTGTACGGAAGCATCGAGTTGTGCGCGGGTGGCGCCGGCGGTGAGCACGGTCATGTCGCCGGCGCGGGTGGGCAGCGTCGGCGGCACCAGCGTGCGATACAGCAACAGCGCGCACAGCGGCTGCAACGCCAACAGCAGCACCAGCCGCGAGGTACGCGAACGCGCGCCAGCCGGCGCGCGCCACTGCCACCCCAGCAGCCGCGTCCAGCCCAGCGCCACCGCCAGGATCAGCAGGCCGACGAGCAGCGACTGCGGGCTCATGGCGAAGGCTCCCGCAACGTATCCAGGTAGCGGCGGCCGGCGGCGTCGGCCGCGGCGCGCCTCGGCACGGCGGCGGGCGGACGCGCCAGCGCGGTCCACAGCAGCGCGCGCAGCGCATCGCGGCACTCATTGCAGTCGGGATCGTTGCGCAGCGCATCGATGGCGGCCACGTAGGCCAGCGGATCCTGCACTCGCCCGGCATTGCCGCGCAGCCACGCCTCGAGCGCGTCGAGATCCACCGGCGCGTCTTCATCGAGCGGCATCCCGCCGAGCGCGCGCCAGATGCGCGCGGGCGTACCGTCATCGTCATCGTCATCGCCGGCAGCGGCCGGCAGCGCGCGGCGCCCGATACCGTCGCGATCGCCGCCCAGGCGCCGGCTTTCGTCGATCGGCGGCAGCTCCGGGCCCACCCGCGCCAGGTAGATGCGATCGGCCTGCTGCACCTGCTTGATCAGCTCGAGCGCGCGATAGGCGTAGGGCAGCGCACGGTCGGGCCGGCCTTGACGCAGATTGAGCTCCGACTGCCACATCTCGCCCAGTGCGCTGCGCAGGGTCTCGCGCGTCTGCGGGTCGAGCAGCGTCGCCGCCTCGGGGATGTCGTGGGTGTGGCCGAACTCCTCCAGCACGTCGGCTTCGCGACCGAAGGTCATGCTGTCTTCGGCGGTGCCGTGGTCGTGCGCATGCGCGGGATCGACGTCAGCGGCGAGTTCGTCCCCATGGTCGTCCTCATGCGCGTGTTCGTCGTGTTCCCTTGCAGTCGACGGCGCCTGCCAGTAGTCGTCGATCGGCAGCGTCGTCGCCGGTTCCGCGTCGTGCCCGTCCTCGTGGTCGTGGTCATCGGCGTCGGCGGTCGGCAGCGGCCGCGGTGCGCCCTCGGACTCCTCGCCCAGGAACTGCCCGTAGCGCAACCGCAGCAGGCGCTGGTCGACGCCGATGGTGTCCGAGCGTTCCAGGAAACGCGCTTCCTGCAACTGCGGCTTCTCCTTCTGCAGCGCCTCGGCGTCGATGATGATCTGGCGCTGGCTGCGGAAGTACGCCGGCAACACCTTGCGCGCCAGCCCTTCCAGGCCGACGGTGTCGACCACCGGGTCCGCCGGGCGCCGCAGGATCAGGCTGGGGCTGCGCGCGGACTGCGGCCGCGGCGCGCGGTTGTCCTGCACCTGCAGCTGCACCACCAGATCCTCGCCCGGCGCCAGCGCCAGCTCGGCCAGGTCCAGGTTCGCCTCGAAACGTCTGCGCGTGGCCTCGCCGCGGCCGCGCAACGTGCGGGTGCGCTCGTCGAAGGTGATGTTCTCGCCGCTGCCGCGCGCCAGGGTGATGCGCAGTTGCGCGACGGCGGCGACGCCGTAATCGTCGTCGGCCTCGAACGCCAGCGACCAGCTGCGCTGGCCGGCCGCCATCTGGGTGAGGCTGCGCTCGGGCGCCAGCACCCGCACGCGCGGCGGGCGGTCGGCGATTGCGTCGAGCCGCTGCAGGGGCGGTGGTGGCCGCGCCGCCGCGCCCGCCGGCAGCACGCGATACAGGGTGGAGCGATCCAGCACCCGCGCCGCGATCCAGGCGTCGCCGTCGCGTTCGAGCGCCAGGCGTTCGCCGTCGTGGAACACCAGCTCGGCCGATGCTGGTTGCGGCGCGATGCGCAGTGTCCAGCGCAGCCGTGATCCTTCCGGCGCCTTCGCCTCGAGCCCGTCGACATTGCGTGCCGGTAGCCCGGTGTACGCCGGCGGCGCGATGCGCAGCGTCTGCGCCACCAGCCGCGGCGTGCCTGCCACGGTGGTGCCCGGTGCATCCGCGCGCGATGCGACACCCTGCCCGGTATCGCGCGCCGGCCACAGCAGCACCGCGAGCGCAAGCGGCAGCGCCAGCAGCCAGGCCAGCGCATTGCGTCGCCGCGACCAGGCCGGGCGCAGGTCGGGCGTCGGCGCATCGGCGAGTCGCTGCCGCAGGCGTGCGCGCTGCAGGCGCTGCAGCGTGCCGAGCGCCGCGTCGTCGGCGAACAGCAGATCGGCGCTGTCGTCCAGGTCGCGACGCCGCTGGTTGAGCCGGCGCTGTTGCCAGCGGCTGTCGAGGCGGCGTGCGCGCCAGACGACGGCGGCCGCAGCCAACGCGATCGCGAGCAAGCCAGCGGCGATCGCCGCGACATGACCGCCGCTGCGCCAGGCCACCGCGGTCGCCAGCACGACCAGCGGCGCCGCGCACAGCGCGGCATCGGCCAGCACCCGTCGCCGGGCCGCGTGCAGGCTCTGTCGCAGGCGCGAGTCCGCGTTCACGGCGCCTCCCCACGGCGGCGCGCCGTCGCCAGCCAGCGTTCGGCCAGCAGCACCAGCACGATCAGCAGCGCCCACCAGGGCTGCAGGTCACGCGGCGGCTGCGGATAGGCGGCACCGCCGGTTTCCGGCGTGTAATGAGCCGCGTACGCGCGCGCCGGGGACGGTGGCGGCGGCTCCAGCAGATCGCGCAGGCGCTCCGGAAAATCGGGTTCGAGCAATTGCGGCATCGAGGCCGGCGACAGCGGACGCGTCAGCCGCACGATGCGTCCGCGCCCCGCGGCGGCGCCCTCGGCCAGCGCTGCGCCTTCGGCATCGCGCCAGACGACGGGCATCGCCGGTTCGGGCCCGAGTTCGGTATCGGCATCCACCAGCGCCACGCCGCCGGCATCGATCCAGTGCCGCACCTCATCCGGCAACGGCCCCGACGCCAACCAGGCGAGATGGTGCGCGTCTTCCGGCAGCGGCACGGTTTCAGCTGCGGTGTCGATTGCGTCCGCCTCCCCCGCCCCGTCGGATCGCCACGCCTGCACGGCAGCATGCAAGTAGCGCAGCGCGGGCGCGCGGTCCTCGGCGTGGCGCACCACCAGGCTCGGCGGTTCGTCCGGTCGCGACTCGTGCGCCGGCATCGCCCCAGGCAGGACGCGCCAGTCGACCGCGCGCGAGAGCAGCGGCAGCCCGCCGTCGGCGCCGTCGATCCGTTCGGGTACGAACACCGTCAGCGCGGTGTGCGCCGGTAGTTCGGCATCGAGCTGTCGCAGCAGGCTGGCGAGCGGCAGTGGCGCCTGCGGTGGTGGTTGCGACAGCGGCGGAAAGCCGGGCGCCAGCCAGCGCGGCTCGCCGTCATCGGTGGCCGCCGCACGCACCTGCGCGACATCGACCCCGGGCGCCGCCACGATCCACGTGTTCTCCGCGCGCGCGCCGAACAGCACCGGCTGCGCCAGCCACAACGCCAGCAGCGCCAGCAGCAGCAGGCGCAGCAAAAGCAATGGCCACTCGTCGAAACGGATGCGATGCCGCGGTCGCGGCTTGTGGCGCAGCCAGCGCAACGCGGCGAACGGCGTCGGCCGCTGCTCGCTGCGGCGCGCCAGGTGGATCGCCAACGGCAACAGCAGCGCCGTCAGCGCGGCCAGCGCGGCGGGCAGCAGCAGGCCGAAGCTCATGCGTGCTCCGGGGCACGGGTGTCGCCGAACAGCCGCCGCAACGGCTCGTCGAGCGGGCGGTCGAGCACGTAGCCGGCATGCCGGATCCCGGCGGCGTCGAAGCGCGCCTGCAGCGCACGGCGCGCGGCGCCGAAGCGTTCCAGGAACTCGTCGCGCAGCGCGGCACCGTCGCCCAGCAGTTCCTCGCCGGTTTCCGGGTCATGGAACCGACGGCCGTCGCGGAACGGAAAGTCGCGCTCCTCGACGGTGAGCAGCTGAATCGCCAGCACCTCGCGCCGCGCCGACGCCAGGCGCTCGGCCAGGGCGATGCAGGCCTCGTCGAAGCAGTCGCTCAGCAGCACCACCAGGTCGTCGGCACCGACGCGCTCCCACAGCGGCGCCAGCGGCCGCTCGCCCGGGAACACGCCCTCGGCACGCAGGTCGTGCAGCGCCAGCAGCAGGCGGTCGCGCTGGCGCGGTCCGGCGCCGGGCGCCACCAGCTGCAGGCCGGCCGCGCGCAGCGCCACCAGCCCGCAGCGATCGCCCTGTGCCATCGCCACCTCGGCGATGCAGGCGGCCAGCGCCTTGCCCGCGTCCAGCCGCGACCAGTCCGGACGCGCGCCGTCGGCCTGGCCCATCGACGCGCTGGCGTCGAGCAGCACCCAGACCGTCAGCGGACTCTCGCGTTCGGCCTCGCGCACGAAGAAGCGGTCGCTGCGCGCGTACAGCTTCCAGTCGATCTGCCGCGGCTCGTCGCCCGGTTCGTAGGCGCGGTACTGCGCGAACTCCAGCCCGGCGCCGCGGCTGCGGCTGTGGTGCAGGCCGATACCGCGCTGTCCGGCGGCGCGGCGCGACACGATGCGCAGCACCCGCAGCCGGGCGCGTACCTGGGGTGGAACCGGGTCGTACACGACGGTCCCGCCGCTCAGGCGTCGAAGGGTACGTCGCGCAGCAGCGCGTCGATCACCTCGTCGGCGCCGGTCTGCTCCGCTTCGGCCGCGAACGACAGCAGCAGGCGGTGGCGCATCACCGGCGCCGCCAGCGCGGCGACGTCGTCACGATTCGCCGCCAGCCGGCCGTGCAGCAGCGCGCGCGCCTTGGCCGAGAGCACCAGCGACTGCCCGGCGCGCGGGCCGGCGCCCCAGCGCACGAACTTGCGCACCGATTCCGGGGCGCCATCGCCCGGGCGGCTGGCGCGCACCAGCCGCGTGATCCAGGCCAGCAGGTCGTCGCCCACGTGCACCTCGCGCACCAGCGCCTGCAGCGCCAACACCTGCGCGGCGTCCATCACCTGCGGCACCTGCGCGGCGTGCGCACCGGTGGTCTGCACCAGGATCGCGCGCTCCTCGGCCTCGTCCGGATAGTCGACGCGGACCTGCAACAGGAAGCGGTCGAGCTGCGCCTCGGGCAACGGATAGGTGCCGGCCTGCTCGATCGGGTTCTGCGTGGCCAGCACGAAGAACGGCGCCGGCAGCGCATGGGTGACGCCGGCGTAGCTGACGGTGCGTTCCTGCATCGCCTCCAGCAATGCAGCCTGGGTCTTGGGCGGCGTACGGTTGAGCTCGTCGGCGAGCAGCAGGTTGGTGAACACCGGTCCCTGCTGGAAACGGAAGTGCCGGTGTCCGGTGCCGTGGTCTTCCTCCAGCAACTCGGTGCCGAGGATGTCGCTGGGCATCAGGTCAGGCGTGAACTGCACGCGCCGGAACTGCAGCTCCAGCGCCTGGCCGAGCGTGCGTACCAGCAGCGTCTTGCCCAGGCCGGGCACGCCCTCGAGCAGGCAGTGGCCACCGGCGAGCAGGCCGATCAGCAGTTGCTCGACCACCTCGGCCTGGCCGACCACGGCCTGCGCGATCGCCTCGCGCAGGGTGCCGAGACGGGCAATATGCGCCTGGATCTCGGGTTCGGTGATGTCATTCATGCGGGACCCTTGGGGAAGGAAGGAATGAAGCCGGTTCGTCGCGTTTTTTTCTTCCCCCTTTGAAAAAGGGGGATTGAGGGGGATTTGCTGTTGCCTTTGCTTGACCGGGAGCAAAGCAAATCCCCCCTGCCCCATTTTTCAAAGGGGGGGAATGCTGGGGTTCACGCCGTCAATGCGTACATGACGATGTTGACTGCGAACTTGGTGTTGTCCTCGGCCAGGAAGCGCTTGTTGCGCCAGTCGTAATCCCATTCGCAGCCGTAGTCCTTGTTGCTGTAGAGCACGCCGAGGCGGCCGTCGATCTCGATGCCCTTCAGGTAATCGTGCACCAGGTCGTCACCCCAGCCGTTGAGCTCGAAGCCGGTGGCCGGCGGTCCGTCTGGAAAACGGAAGAAACTGCGATACAGGGCATGATCGTTGGGCAGCTTGCGTAACGCGCGTGGGCCGAAGATCGACGCCATCTGCGCCTCGAACGATTTGGCGAACAGGCCGTCGATGTCGTGGTTGCAGTCGTCGGCGAAGACGAAGCCGCCGCTGCGCACGTAACGCTCGAAGTTGCGGCGCTCGGCCGGATTGAACTCGACCAGCTTGTGCCCGGCCAGGTAGCAGAACGGCTCGGCGAGCATCGCCGGGTCGGACAGGTCGATCACCTGCTCCTCGGGGTCGACGCGCAGGTTGGTGTAGTCGATCAGCGCGGTGATGACGTTGGACGGCATGCGCGCGTCCACGTCCCAGTCGCCGGAGTCGTAGCGCAGGCGGGTGAAGCGGAAGTCGTAGCCGGTGGCGGCACGCAGCGGATACGGCAGCAACGCGGCACCGGCCGCGCCCAGCATCAGCCGGAGGAAGTCCGCGCGAGTCATCGCGCCGGAGAAACGAGTGAAGAGGAGTGAGAAACGAGTAAAGGCACGCGACGACGCACATTCGCGCCGTCCTCCGCTTTCACTCGTTTCTCACTCCTCTCCACTCGTTCCTCGCCTTTATACGGCGTCGGACAGCGAGGTGAAGGTGAAATCGCGCAGCCTCATCGCCGGCAGCATCATCACGAAGTCGGATTCGTCGCCGGCTACGCGCACCGGACGACCCAGCTCGTCGATGTTGTTGAGCATGATCACCGGCGATTCGTTGAAGCGGAAGTTCTTCACCGGGTACTTGAGCTCGCCGTTCTCGATGTAGAAGGTGCCGTCGCGGGTCAGCCCGGTCAGCAGCACCGTCTGCGGATCGACCATGCGAATGTACCAGGTGCGGGTGACCAGGATGCCGCGGTCGGTGCCGGCGATCAGCTCGGCGGTGGACTTGTCGCCGCCGGCCATCAGCAGGTTGCCGGGGCGGCCGACCGCGCGCTTGCCCTGCTCCTTGGCCCAGAAGCGTGAATAGTCCAGCGCTGCGACCTTGCCGTTCTCGATGATCGCCATCTTCTCGCGCGGCAGGCCCTCCTCGTCCCACGGCAGCACCGCGGCGTCCGGGTCCCAGGGATCGGCGGAGATGTTGACGCGCGGATCGTAGACCTGTTCGCCGAGCTTGTTGCCGCCGCCCTTCTTCGACAGGAAGCTGCGGCCTTCATCGGCGGTGCGCGCATCGAAGAAGCGCATCATGAACGAGACCAGGCCGGCCACCGCAGCCGGCTCCAGGATCACGGTGTATTTGCCCGGCTCCAGCGCCTTGGCCTCGGCCGACTCGCTGGCCTTGCGCATGGCGACGCGGACGTCGCGATCGGCGTCGAAGTCGCTGGCGTCCTTGAGGCTGCGCCCGACCCAGCCCGAACCACGCCCGTCCTCGGTGCGCACGGTGCAGGTGTAGTTGAAGTTGGTGCCCGTCTGGTAGCCGAAATTGCCGTTGCTGTTGGCGAAGGCGACGAAGTTTTGGCGGTCGTTGAGGAAGCCCGCGGCGATCAGGTCGTCGGCGCGGCAGGGGCCGATCGAGTCGGCCGCCACCTGCGCACGGAACTCCGGCGTGATCGCGGCGGTGGACTCGCTGAACGTCGGGCTGGGCTTGTATTCCTGCTTGCCGATCGCCGGCATGAACTCAGGATTCTCCGGCGCCAGCCGCGCCAGGTCCTCGGCGCGCCGCACCACGCGCTCGAGCGCGGCGTCGTCGAATTCGTTGACGGTGGCGGTGCCGACGCGCCTGCCGAACGCCACCTGCACGCTCAGCTCGGCGTCGTTGACGATGCCGCTGGTGGAGACGTTGTTGAGCGCGAAGCGGATGTTGCCGGCGATCGAGCCGTTCAGCGTGGCGGTGCACTCGTCGGCTTCGGACAGGGCGATCACCTTGTCGAGGATGGCCTTGGCTTGCTCTTCGGTGAAGATGGTCATGGTCTGTAATTCTCCTGGGGCGCCGGTCAGCCGAGCGAGCGGGCGGTGTTGATCACGTTGATGCCGTCGAAGCGCGCGGTGGCCGAGCCGTGCGAGACCGCCGACACCTGGCTGGGCTGGCCCTTGCCGTCGAAGAACGAGCCACCGAGGCGATAGTCGCTTTCATCGCAGATCGCGGAGCAGGCGTTCCAGAACTCCGGCGTGCGGATCTGGTAGGCCACGTCCTCGATCATCCCGGCGATCTCGCCGTTCTTGATCTCGTAGAACAGCTGCCCGCCGAACTGGGCGTTGTAGCGCTGCTGGTCGATCGAGAACGAGCCGTCGCCGACGATGTAGATGCCGTTCTCGACGTCCTTGATCATGTCGGCCACGCTCAGCTTGTCCTTGCCCGGCGCCAGCGACACGTTGGGCATGCGCTGGAACTGCACGCTCGACCACGAGTCGGCGTAGCAGCAGCCGTCGGATTCGGTCTTGCCGAGGATGTGGGCCTGGTCGCGGATGGTCTGGTAGTCGACCAGCTTGCCGTCGGCGATCAGGTTCCAGCGCTTGGTCTTGACGCCTTCGTCGTCGTAACCGACCGCGCCCAGGCTGCCGGGCTGCACCTTGTCGGCGAACACGGTGACGATGTCGCTGCCGTACTGGAAGCGCTGCTCGCGCTTGTCCAGCGTGGCGAAGCTGGTGCCGGCGTAGTTGGCCTCGTAGCCGAGCACGCGGTCGAGCTCCAGCGGATGGCCGATGGATTCGTGGATGGTCAGCCAGGTATGCGACGGATCGAGCACCAGGTCGTACTTGCCCGGCTTGACAGACGGCGCCTTCAGCTTCTCCTGCGCCTGTTTCGCGGCGGCGATGGCGTCCTCGCGCATGTCGTAGGACATGCCGTAGCTGATCACGCCGTTGGGCAGGACCGCCTTGCCCGACGCGGCGCCGTCCAGGTATTCGTAGCCCATGCCCATCGGCGCCGACAGGCCGTCGCGGGTGCGGAACTTGCCGCTTTCCTTGTCGATCGCGGTGACCGTCATCGGCGCCCAGATGCGGTGCACGTCCTGGTCGATGTAGGAGCCGTCGGTGCTGGCGAAGTACTTCTGTTCGTTGACCAGGAACAGCATCGAGTTGACGAAGCTGGCGCCGGCCTCCATCGCCGCGGCATTGACGCCGAGCAGCAGGTCGACCTTCTCCTTGATCGGCACTTCCATCGAATTCTTCCGGAGCGGCGTGCGCCACGACACCTCGCCCACCCCCGTGACCGGCGCCAGCTGCACCGGCTCGGTCTGGATCTTGGCGTTGGCCTTGGCGATCGCCGTCGCCTGCCGCGCCGCCTGCGCCACGCCGGCCTCGGTCAGTGCGTTGGTGGCGGCAAAGCCCCAGGCGCCGTTGGCGATCACGCGCACGCCGACACCGGTGGACTCGGTATTGACCACGTTCTGCACCTTGTCCTCGCGCGTCATCACGAACTGGCGCAGGTAGCGGCCGATGCGCACGTCGCAGTAGCTGGCGCCGTCCCCGGTGGCCGTATTCAGCGCGGCGTCGGCCAGGCGCTTCTTCAGCGCCGGATCGATCGTCGACTGCAGTTGTTCGGCGGCGATGACCTTGCCGAAGAAGGACGGCACCATGAGGCCGCCCAGACCGAGGCCGCTCAGGGCCAGAAAGTCACGTCGTTGCAAGACAACTCTCCCGAATGAGCGCCCGCGACACAGCAGCGGCCGGGGCGGGATGGATTGCGGACGCACGCGCGACAGTCCGTCGGCATACCCGTCGATTCTTGCCGCAGGCCGGCGGAGCGTCAAATGACTTTTGGCATAGGCGCCGGGACTGGGGCGTCGGGATCCGGGATTGGCAGTACCGCTTGCGACACGCATGGCCGCCCCCGTAGGAGCGCGCCATGCGCGCGATGCCGCGGGCGCTTCGCCGCCCGCGGATTCCGGTGACCGGCGCGCCTGCCGGTCCGGGATCGCGGCATTCGCCGGATATTGCCTGCACCCGCGGCATCGCGCGCATGGCGCGCTCCTACGGAAAGGCAGGAACCGGGATCTCAGCCCAGGCTGCGCGCGGTGTTGATCACGTTGATGCCGTCGAAGCGGGTAGTCGCCGAACCGTGGGAGACCGCCGACACCTGCCCCGGCTGCCCCTTGCCGTCGAAGAACGAGCCGCCGAGCCGGAAATCACGCGCGTCGCAGATCGCCGAGCAGGCGCCCCAGAATTCCGGGGTGCGGATCTGGTAGGCCACGTCCTCGAGCATCCCGGCGATCTCGCCGTCCTTGATCTCGTAGTACAGCTGTCCGCCGAACTGCGCGTTGTAGCGCTGCTGGTCGATCGAGTACGAGCCGCGGCCATGGATGTAGATGCCGCGCTCGACCCCCTTGATCATGTCGGCGACGCTCAGCGCCTCCCTGCCCGGCGCCAGCGAGACGTTGGGCATGCGCTGGAACTGCACGCTCGACCACGAGTCGGCATAGCTGCAACCGTCGGAGGCATCCTTGCCGAGGATGTGCGCCTGATCGCGCGTGGCCTGGTAGTCGACCAGCACGCCCTCGCGCACCAGGTCCCAACGCTTGGTCTTGACGCCCTCGTCATCAAAGCCCACCGCGCCCAGGCTGCCCGGCTGCACCTTGTCGGCGAAGAAGTTGACGATATCGCTGCCCCAGCGGAAGCCGTCCTCGCGCTTGTCCAGCGTGGCGAAGCTGGTGCCGGCGTAATTGGCCTCGTAACCGAGCACGCGGTCGAGCTCCAGCGGATGGCCGACGTTCTCGTGAATGGTCAGGAACAGGTTGGACGGGTCCAGCACCAGGTCGTACTTGCCCGGCTTCACCGACGGCGCCTTCAGCTTCTCCCGCGCCTGCTTCGCCGCGGCGATCGCGTCCTCGCGCATGTCGTACGCAGTGGTGTAGGCGACCACGCCGCCCGGCAGCTCGATGCGCCCGGTCGGATCGGCGTCGAGATACTCGAAACCCAGCCCCATCGGCGGCGCCAGCCCATCGCGGGTGCGGAACTTGCCGCTGTCCTTGCCGATCGCGGTGACCGTGAACGGCGCCCAGATCCGATGCACGTCCTGGTCGATGTAGGAGCCATCGGTGCTGGCGAAATACTTCTGCTCGTTGACCAGAAACATCCGCGAAGCGATGAAGTCCGCGCCGGCGTTCATCGCCGCGGCGTTGACGCCGAGCAGCAGGTCGACCTTCTCCTTGACCGGCACTTTCATCGCATTCTTCCGGATCGGCGTGCGCCACGACACCTCGCCCACGCCGGTAACCGGCGCCAGCTGCACCGGCTCGGTCTGGATCTTGGCATTGGCCTTGGCGATCGCCGTCGCCTGTCGCGCCGCCTGCGCCACGCCAGCCTCGGTGAGCGTGCTGGTGGCGGCAAAGCCCCAGGCGCCATTGGCGATCACGCGGATGCCGACACCGGTGGACTCGGTGTTGATCACGTTCTCCACCTTGTCCTCGCGCGTCATCAGCGACTGCTGCAGATAGCGGCCGATACGCACGTCGCAGTAGTCGGCACCGGCGCCCGTGGCGGCCTCGAGCGCAGTATCGGCCAGGCGCTTCTTGAATGCGACATCGAGCGTGGACTGCAGCTGCTCGGCGGCGATGACGCGACCGAAGGGCGGCAGCGCCAGGCCACCGAGGCCGAGGCCGCCAAGGATCAGGAAGTCGCGTCGATGCAAGGCGGTTCTCCGGGAAATTCGGGCGCGGCGCCGCGCGCGCCACGCGATGGATGCAGGGAACGGCGCCCACGGGGCGTCCGCCGCATTCTTGCCGCGACCCCGGCGTGCGTCAAACGCGCCGCTCGCGGCACATGCGCGCGCGCGCCGCCACGACTATCCTGCCCGGATCGTTCACAGCGGAACCGCCCATGCGCCACAGCCTGCTCGCCCTCGCCCTGCTCACCGCCCTGTCCGCCTGCCAGCGCTCCGAAGCGCCGGTCACGCCGACTTCGCAGGAACCGGCAGGCACCGCCGTGGCCGACGAAGCCGCCGATGCCGCCTTCGCCCAGCTCTCGCAGCGCGTCCTGGACGACTGGTTCGAACTCTCGCCGGTCTCTGCCACCCAGATCGGCGAGCACCGCTACGACGGCGAACTCGACGACATGAGCGCCGAGGGTCGCCAGCGCGCGCTGGACACGGCCAAACGGCTGCTGTCCGAGCTCGACGCGATCGACGTGACGCGCCTGTCGCGCGAGAACCAGGTCGACGCCGCGATCCTGCGCAACCAGCTGCAGTCGGAAATCTGGAACGCCGAGACGCTGCAGTCCTGGGCCTGGGATCCGCAGGTCTACAACGGCCTGGCCGGCGGCGCCATCTACGGCCTGATGGCGCGCGAGTTCGCGCCGCTGCCCGAACGGCTGCGCTCGGCGACCGCGCGCATGGAGAAGCTGCCGGTGTTGTTCGCGCAGGCGCGCGAGAATCTCGACCCGGCGCGAGTGCCGAAGGTCCATGCCGAAACCGTCGCCCGCCAGAACCCGGGCATCCTCACCCTGGTCGATGAGTTCATCACGCCCAACGTCGACTCGCTGCAGGGCGAGGAGCGCGAACGCCTGGAGGCGGCGATCGACACGCTGCGCGCGGCCGTCGGCGAACACCAGGCCTGGCTCGACGACACCCTGGTGCCCGCCGCCGCCGGCGACTTCCGCATCGGCGCCGAACGGTACGACCAGAAGCTGCGCTATTCGCTCAACTCTGAGCTCTCGCGTGAGCAGATCCGTCAGCGCGCCGAGGCCGAACTGGCGCGCGTGCGCGACGAGATGTACGGCATCGCCCAGACCGTGCTCGAGGACGACCCGGACGCGCCGGAACTGCCGGCCGAACCCGACGACGACCAGCGCCAGGCCGCGATCGAGGCGGCACTGGAACGCGCCTACGCCGAGCGGCCGGCCCGCGACGAAGTAGTCGATTTCGCCAAGCAGACGCTGGCGCAGGCGACCGAGTTCACCCGCGAACACGACCTGGTGACGGTACCCGACGACCCGGTGCAGGTGATCCTGATGCCGGAATTCCAGCGCGGCGTGGCCGTCGCCTACTGCGATTCGCCCGGCCCGCTGGACAAGGGCCTGGACACCTACTACGCGATCTCGCCGATCCCCGACGACTGGACCGACGAGCAGGCCGACTCGTTCCTGCGCGAATACAACGACCGCATGATCCACCTGTTGTCGATCCACGAGGGCGTGCCCGGCCACTACCTGGAGGGCGCGCACTCGGCGCAGCACCCGTCCACCCTGCGCGCGGTGCTGCGTTCGGGTCCGTTCGCGGAGGGCTGGGCCGTCTATACCGAGGACGTGATGGCCAGGGCCGGCTACCTCGACCACGACCCGCTGTTCCGCCTGGTGCAGCTGAAGTTCTACCTGCGCGCGATCGCCAACGCGATCCTCGACCAGGGCGTGCACGTCGAAGGCTGGGACCGCGAGCGGGCGATGGAACTGATGGTCCGCACCACCTTCCAGCAGGAACGCGAGGCCGCCGGCAAGTGGGTGCGCGCGCAGCTGACCTCGGCGCAGCTGCCGACCTATTTCGCCGGCGTGCAGGAGCATTTCGACATGCGCCGGGCGGTGGAAGCCGAGCGCGGCGAGGACTTCGACCTCAAGGCCTACCACGATGAAGTGCTGTCCTACGGCGCCCCGCCGGTGCGCTTCGTGCGCCAGCTGATGCTGGAGGAACGGATCCGCTGACGCGTCGGCGGCGCGACCCTGCGGAGCGTGGTGAACCCTCTCTTTGAAAAGGGAGGCTGGGGGGATTTTGTTCGGCGCCCAGCAAAGCGACAGCCAAAAGCAAATCGCTTCCGCGATCCCCGCCCCCGCGCAGCGCGCGCGGGCGCTCAAGCCGTCGCAAGCCTGCGGCTTGCAGCGCCGGCTTTCGCCCCGCCTCAATCGCCCTTTTTCAAAGGGGGAAGACCTGCCATCGCATGTCGCCGCGACCCAGCGCGCGGCTGCTTGATCATCATGCGATTACTGCTCTTGCACTCCCCACTTGGGAAAAGGGGGCTGGGGGATTTGCGGTGCGCCCCCGCCAGACCAAAGCAACCGCAAATCGCTTGGCGGGTTCCGACAGCCCAGCCGCGACTCCCGTCGCTCCCACAGGGGGAGCGATGCGGGCAGGCTCTTGTGGAAATGGCGGCGGCATGTCGCTGCCGGGAAGTCGCGATGCCGCGAATCGCCCGTCCCCGGCTGCATCGCGACCAACATACATGGCCACCGCGATGCGGCCTGTCCTGAGCTTGTCGCCGGTCGCTCCCACAAGAGCGAGCCCCCGCCGAGACCGGCATACACTCACCAGGCGACACGCTCACCCCCACCCATGCACACTTAGGCCATGACCTTCGACCAGGCCCTGTTCCTCCTCATCCTCGCGGGCGGCCTGTACCTGTTCATCAGCGAGCGGCTGCGGGTGGACGTGACCGCCATGCTGATCCTGCTGGCGCTGGTGCTGACCGGGGTGCTGGACGGCCGGCAGGCGCTGACCGGATTCGCCAGCGACCCGGCGATCATCGTCGCCGCGGTGTTCGTGATCTCCGGCGGCATGGCCGCCACCGGCATCACCGAGCGCATCGGCCAGTGGATCGGGCACGCCGCCGGCTCCAGCGAGACCCGTGCGGTCGCGGTGGTGATGCCGACGGTGGCTGCGCTGTCGTCCTTCACCCACCACGTGATGGTCACGGCGATGATGCTGCCGATCCTCAACCGCTTCGCGCGGTCGAAGAACATGTCGGTCTCGCGCCTGCTGATGCCGATGTCGTTCGCGGCCTCGCTCGGCACCACGCTCACCCTGGTCAGCGCGCCGGCCTTCCTGCTGGCCAGCAACCTGATCGAGCGCAACACCGGCGAGGGGCTGGGCATCTTCTCGATCACCCCGATCGGCATCGCGCTGGTCGCGGTGGGCGTGGTCTACATGCTGGCCGCGCGCTGGCTGCTGCCCCGCCACGCCGGCGAGTCCGACGACGGCGGCTATCTGCGCCTGGACCGCTACCGCACCGAACTGCTGATCGTCGAAGGCTCGCGCTGGAGCACGCGCCCGCTGGCCGACCTGCAGAAGGCGCTCGGCGACCGCTTCCGGCTGCTCGGCTGGCTGCGCGACGGCACCCTGCGCGACGACCTGAAGGACACCAGCGTGCTGCTGAGCGGCGACATCCTGCTGGTCGAGGCCTCGGCCGATGCGCTCGCCTCGCTGCACGACGATCCCGGCCTCGACCTGTACGCGCTCGCCCGCCACGGCGCCGCCGCGACCGCAACGGCCACCGGCGGCAGCGACGCGCAGCTGGTGCAGGCGTTGATCGCGCCGGGTTCCGAGTTCATCGGACACTCGGTACGCGAACTGGATTTCTCGCGCCGCTTCAAGGCGGTGATCGCTGGCCTGTGGCGGCGCGACGAACAGCCGAGCGGGCGCCTGGCGGACGCGCGCCTGCGCGAGGGCGACCTGCTGGTGCTGTGGGGCCGCCCCAGCCACTTCGCCGAGCTGGCCGCGCACCACGGCTTCCTGATGCTGGTACCGTTCGCCGGCGAGGCCAAGCGCCGCGTGCGCGCACCGCTGGCGCTGGCGGTGCTGGCCGGCACCGTGATCGCCGCCGGCACCGAATGGCTGGAGGCGCCGCTGGCGTTCCTGCTGGGCGCGGTGGCCATGGTGGCCACGCGCTGCGTCGACATCAACCAGGCCTACCGCGAGATCGACGTGCGCATCTTCGTGATGATCGCCGGCGTGATCCCGCTCGGCATCGCCATGGAACAGACCGGCACCGCCGACCTGTTCGCCCGGCACCTGTTCGGCGTGGTCGAGCACTGGCCGCCGCTCGGCGTGCTGCTGGTAATGTTCACCATGGCCGGCCTACTCACGCAGATCCTCTCCGATGCCGCGACCACCGTGCTGCTGGGGCCGATCGCCGTGTCGCTCGCCGATGCGCTCGGGCTGTCGCCGGTTCCGTTCGTGGTCTGCACCGCGCTCGGCGCGGTGGCGGCCTTCCTCACCCCGATCGGCCACCACGGCAACCTGCTGGTGCTCGGCCCCGGCCAGTACCGCTTCAATGACTTCCTGCGCATCGGCCTGCCGCTGACGGTGATGATCGCCCTGGTCAGCGCCTGGATGGCGCGCTGGCTGTGGCTGGACGGACCGTTCTGGCCGTTCTGAGCGCGATGGACGACGCCGTTCGGTCATCCTGCACTTGTAGACGCAACGGGAAGGCGGCGTCCCGCATTCGTGGGAGTGGCGGCGGCATGCCGCCGCCGGGCAGTCACGGGTTCGGTGCAGCAGACGCGTCCTGTGGAGCCCGATGGCGCCCGGAGACGCCGTCTCCGTAGCCGGAGATGAAGTCGCTGGCGGTGCCCACCAGGAGCATCAGAACTGCCGCCGCCACGAGCATGTTGCGATTCGTCTTGCGGTACCCGATGACCAGCAAGGCGGCGCCGGCGATGAACAATCCGATTTCCAGGGCATACATGAGCGGTCTCCTTTGGATTGGCCTGTCATGAAACTCGAGAATGCGCGAGGTGCCGATGAGGACAGCGGCGGCGTTGCGGCATGCACGCCCATGCTAATCGAGGTACGCGCGCAGCGCTGCCGCGTACGCGTCCCGCACGTCCTTGCCCGGCGTAGCCGGTGCATGCGGATAGATACGCAGGAGACCATCGTCCGGCAGTCGCGGGTGCACATGGACATGCAGATGCGGCACTTCCTGGAAAGCCGCCTCGCCGATGGAATGCCAGATGCTCAGGCCCTCGTTGGGGAAAGCGGATCCAACCGCGCGGGCGACCCGCGACACCATTGCCATCAACGCCGCGCCCGTCGCGGCGTCGAGCTCCCGCACGTCATGCAGATGCCGCCGCGGAACGACCAGCGTATGCCCCGGATGGAATTGCCGAAGATCGACGAATGCCATCGCCAGCGTGTCCTCGCACACGACGCTGACCGGCGCCCTGCCCTGCACGATTTCGCAAAAGACGCATCTGTCGTCCACTGATCTCTACGGGCGAGCACTGCATCAAATCGATTGAGCCGCGAAGCGATCCTGATTTTCAGGCCTTACCTGCTCGGCACGAATCGCACCGATCAGGCGCAGTCCTGCGGAAATCGCCGGCTGAACCCGCAGGTTGACGAGCTCACTCCTCGATTCGTGCCGCGTACCGACCGCCTCCTTCGGGCTTCCCGTCCCCATAGACCGTCATGCCCACCACCTGTCCTTCGGCGCCGATGTCGAACGTGATGTCGTCGTTGCCGGCGTTGTAGAAGAATTCGCCAGGGCCCGACGGGACGAATTCCAGGATCGATTTATCTGGATATCTGATCCTCAACAAGGCCCCAGCGACTGCGACCTCCCACTCCCCGGCATCGCTTCGATACCGGCCGGCGAACCGTTTCAGTTCGCCGCTCGACGCTTGCATGCGCGGCTTGTCCTCGGGCGCTCGCGAAGCGGGTGGAAGGGGCCTACCGGTGACCAGGTGCAGCGCGATCGCCATCGGCTCCGAATCGTACGTCCGAGTATTCGCAAGCACCACGGCTCCGACGCCCGTCTTCGGATCGAATGCCAGACCCGAGCGGTATCCCTGTTTCCCACCTGCATGACTGTACGTGCCATCCGGCCGCAGGCCGAGGCCCAGCGGCACAAGTTTCCCGTCGACTTCCACTCCTTCACGCAGTTGGAGCTCCATCGCCTGCGATACATGGGGCACGTTCGTCCTGCCGAGATACGCCTCCAGAAGCCGGAGCATGTCATCGGCCGTGGACCGCAGCGAGCCTGACGCCTGCAGCGTGGCCATTTCCCAGGTTCGGATCGGATGGAGGTAAGGGTCGTGTCCGGGAGCCAATCGTTCCAGTTGGTCCGAAGTGAGCGTGATCGAGGTGCTATCCATACCAAGCGGGGCCAGTATTCTCTCCTTGACCAAGGCCTCGTAGGTCGTGCCAAGCCGGAGCGCCAAGGCCCACCCAAGGAGCGAAACCCCGAGATTCGAATACTCATACGCCTTCCCCGGCGCACGGTCGGGCGTATAACTCGACAGGAACGACCAGAGTTGATCCACCGTATATGCCGCGTACGGGTCTGGCTCGCCGTGGATATCGAAATTGCCCGGCATCGAAGGCAGCCCCGACGTATGCGTGGACAGATCGCGGAGCGTGATCGGACGCGCCACCTCGATCATCGTGCCCTCGGGTGGCAACAACTCGTTCACGGGTTCGTCCAGATCCACCTCACCCCGAGCCGTCATGTCCGCGAGCAGGAGACCGGTGATCACCTTGGTGAGAGAGCCGAGCTGAAACACCGTCTCTCCATCCAGCGGGCGACCATCTGCCGCCCCGCTTACGCCGTGGGCAACGACGACCCGGCGCTGCCCGTCGACGACACCCACGACCATGCCGACGCCGTTATGCCGCATCCGGTCAGCGAGCAGCGCCTCGATTGCGTCGTCGGAAGGCACTGCCCAATCCGATGCAACGTGGGGCTTCACTCGTTCCGAGCCGCCGCAGCCTGCGACCTGTAGGGAGAACGCCGCCACCAGCATCCAGGTGATGGTGGTCCGTGTTGCCGGAATTATGCGCATCATCCTTGCGATCTCCGTGCGGACAGTTGCCATGGCGATGCAGATGGTTGGGCGATGCGTCAATGATGGCAGGCAGGCCTGAGCGGGCCGACGCCTTGCCAGCGAAAACGGCGAACCCGACCAGGCCGGCGCGGCCAAGCGCCGCCCTCTCCCGAACCGCAGATATTACCGTCCGAACAGCCCATCAAGCGCGAATCGCCATGCCGCACGCCGTCCGGGCGATCCCGCCCGGACGGCGTGGTGGCCGGCTCAGTGTTCGTGCGGGCCCTGCCACAGCTCGGGATCGTGCCACCAATGCGCGTCGTCGTGCCGCGACGCCGCATGCGTCGCTGCCGGCGCCGCCGAATCCGCGGCCGCGGCCCGCCGCGCCTCCGTGGAAGCGAACGGCGCCATCAGCTCCTCGATGCCGTACATTCTTCCGTTCTTCATCACCGCCTGCACGTTCGCCAGGTCGGCGATGTCCTGCAGCGGATCACCTGCGACGAACACCAGGTCGGCGAGCTTGCCGCGCTCGACGCTGCCGAGGCTGCCGGCCACGCCGAACTCCTGCGCCGGCCGCAGGGTCGCGCTCTGCAGCGCCTGCCACGGCGCCATGCCGTACTTCACCTGCGCGCGCAGGTTGAGGTGCAGCGCAACCGCCGGATTGTCGAGCGGCGAATCGGTGCCGGCCAGCACGCTGCCGCCGCCCGCCAGCACCGCGGCCAGCGTCTCCTCCTCGCGGCGCAGCCGCTCGAGGCTGATGCTCTGGTCGGTGCCGACCGCCAGGTCGCGCTTGGCGCGCAGCGCCGCCTGCTCCCACGGCGGATTCAACGCGAGCAGTCGCGGATCTTCGACCATCTCCGGATCCTCGGCGTACAGCGACGGGTTGAACGTGGTCGAGATCACGAACATCCGCGAAGCCGCCAGCAGGTCCACCACGTCGCCGTAGGTGGCGCCGGTCAACGATCGCGTATAGGCAAAGCCCAGGCGCGAGGTGGCGCTCAGGTGCGTCATGCCGTCCATGTTGAGGGCCAGGCCGGGCAGCATGTAGTGCGAGGCCGCCCACACGCCCATCTGCTCGTGCGCGAATTCCGCCGAGAGTGCCTGGTCCTCGTGCGGCAGCCGGACGTACGTCTTGAGCATGTCGTAGTCGAGCGCGTCGGCGCGTTGCAGCTCGCGCGCGAGCTGGCGGTCGCCACCGGTCACCGGGCGCATGAAGTTGTAGTAGACGCGCTCGCCATCGATCGCCTCGCCGCTGGCGAAGAAGCGCGGCCCGACCCGCTGCCCGGACGCGTAGGCCTCGCGCGTCTCCACCGCGCGATAGACCGGATCGCCGACCGACTGCAGCGAGGTCACCCCGTAGGCCAGCCACAGGCGTCCCAGGCGCGCGCCGAAGAACTTACCGCTGATCCACTCATGGGTATGTGACTCCCACAGCCCCGGCAGCACCGTGTACTGCGACGCGTCGACGAACTCGGTGCCGTGGCCGCGACCGGCGACGTGCGCGGCGTCGCGGTGCGGCTGCACGTGCACGATGCGGCTGTTCACCACGGTGATGTCGACGTTGGTCTGCACCTCCGGGCCGCGCCCGTCCCACAAGCGACCGGCGTGGATGATCGTCCTGCCGTTGTTCCGCTCCTGCTGCCAACCCAGTCGCAGCGGCACGTGCTCGGGCCGGCCGCCGTCGCGCGAGACCATGCGCAAACGGCCGTTGGACAGATACAGCAGCTTTCGCGAATCGCCGCTCCAGGTCGGCGCGTCGGTGACTTCGGAAGTCAGCTGCCGCGCCGGCCCGGCGGGATAGCCGTCGCCATCGACCGGCATCGTCCACAGCGCGCTTTCCATCACGAAAGCGAGCGCGCTGCCGTCGGGCGAGTACACCGGCCCGTCCTCGCCGCGCGTGCTCAGCGACTTGAACGGCGCCGGCTCCCAGTACTGCAGTTCGCCGCTGGCGACGTCGGCGGTCAGGATCTGGCTGGTGCCCTCGCGAAAGCGGCGCGAGTACGGCTTGAGCGCGGCAATCGATACCGTGTTGCCGTTCGCCGACCAGCTCGGCTTGCCGGGCGCGAACAGCGACGGGATCAGCGGCGTCACGTTGCCGGTCGACAGCTCGACGATCTGCGTTGCGCCGGTCTCGTCCTGGAAGGCGATGCGGTTGCCGCCCGGCGACCAGGCCGCGGACACTTCGGCGCCCGGCAGCGATGTGACGCGCTGTTCATCGCCGGTCGCCAGGTCGTGGACGTACAGATCCTGCGTGCCGGCCTTGTCCGAGGAATACGCGATGCGTTCGCCGTCCGGCGACCACGCCGGGTCGGCCTTGTAGTAGCTGTCGTCGGTCAACGCACGCGGCTTGCCGCCGATCCTCGCCACCCAGATCTGGTTGAGCGCCTGGAAAGTCAGCTGCGTGCCATCGGGCGACAACGCCGGCCCCACGATTCCCTTCGCCGGGTGACGTGCGGGGGAATCGAAGACGGAGCGCTTGCGTGGATAGTCCGAGCGCTCGAAGCGGATATCGGCCTCGAACGGGATCCGCGTGCTGCCGCTGCCGTCCGCACGCACCGTGCGGATCCCGCCGTCGCCGGTATACAGCAGCGTGTCCGCGGTCAGCCAGCGGGCCGGGAACGGAAACACGTCGGTGGCCTCGCCGACCGGCTGGCCGGCCACCATCAGCCGGCTGACGTTGTTCTGCAGCTGCACGTAGGCCAGCGTGGCGCCGTCCGGCGACCACGAGGGCGCGAACAGCTGCGCCCCTTCCGGCGCGGTGACCAGTGTCGAGCGCTCGCCGGTCGCCAACGTCACCGCCTCGATCTTCGTGCCACTGGCGCTGGTGCCGCTGACGAACGCCAGCCGCGTGCCGTCGGGCGACCATGCCGGCTCGAACTCTTCGATCGTGTCGTCGTCGGTGATGCGGGCCGGTTCGCCGCCATCGCGGTCGACCGTCCAGATGTCGTAGCTGCCGCCGAACGCACGGTCGGACGCGAACGCGATCGTGGCGCCGTCCGGCGAGAAGCGCGGGTCGCGATGGTCGCCGTGGCCGCTGGTCAGGCGCTGCAGCCCTTCGCCGTCCGAACGGACGGTCCAGATGTTGAAATTGCCGTCTCGGAATGCCTGGAACGCAATCAGGTCCTGCGCCGGCGACCAGTCCGGCCTGGCCGGCTCCAGCAGGCTGTCGGTGATGCGTTCCGCCTTGCCTCCGCTTGCCGGCAGGCGCCACAGCACGCCCTGCAGATCCATGACGATCGCCTGCCCGTCCGGCGACACCGTCGCCGCGAGATTGGTGCCTTCGTCGACCGTGACGACCTGCGGCGTTCCATCGTGGGCGGCCGGGTCATCCGCCGTTGCTGCCCCGAATGCGGCGAACGCCGCACACACGACCGCCCCCGCGACGACTGCGCGCAGGGCCGCTGACGAGTGTTTCATGACATCTCCTCGTAGCCAGGCGCCGGGAGCCGTCGACGATGCGACGATCTCCAGCGGCGCGAACCCCTGCAGGGACACGCTTCCACACGCCGCTACGCCGATTCAATTCGACGTTGGTCGATACGTGACACGGTTGCGGCCTGAATGCAGTGAAGCGGCAGATGATGCAAAGTCGCGCGGGGTGGCGCCTCAGTCCTTCATCGCTGCGATGAAGATTCGCGCCAGCGCATCGGGGGACGTGCGCAGGACCGTCGGGTTCACCTGCATCGCCAGCACGCCCGACTCCGGGTGGGCGTAAGGCAGGATGACGCCCCTTCTCCGCAAGCGCGCCGTCCACTCATCCGGCGCCACGCCGGACACTGTCAGCAGGAAGCGGCTGGTGCCGTTCGGCGGCTTGCTCGCCTCGAAGCGGCCGTCCGCCTGCAGCAGCGCGATCAACCGGTCCGTGGCCTGCCATGCGTTGGCGTAGTCCTCCTCGTAGCGCTCCGCGTACCGCCCGACCGGGGCGACCTGCGGCCACGCTTGCGGCAACGCGCCGCCGAACATCCGCCGCAGATGGAACAGTCCGTCGATGAAACCGGCATTGCCGGCCAGGATTGCACCGGACGCACCGTTGAAATGCTTCCACAGCGACACGTACACGGTGTCGAACAGCGCGGCATGGTCCCGCAAGCTCCTGCCCGAATGGAACGGCAGATTGAACATCCGCGCACCGTCCAGGTGCAGGCGAATGCCCTGCTCGCGCGCGTAGCCGCAGATGTGCTCCAGCTCGCCGAACTCGACCATCTCGTGGCCGTTACGTCGCACCGGGTTCTCGATGGACAGCACCCCCACCTTCGTCTCGACCCGGCCGCCGGCCGAGCGCTCGATCCAGCGCCTGACCTCCGCAAGCTCGATCGTGCTGCGTCCCTGGGCGAGCGGGATCAGGTTCAAGCCGCTCAGCGTCTCGGCGCAGTCGCCGCTGTCGTTGTAAAGATGGCTCTCTGCCTGGACCAGCACACGGCGGTCGTTGCCGGCCAGCTTCCTGACGGCCAGATGGTTGGCCAGGGTGCCGGTCGGCACGAACATCGCCGCCTCCTTGCCCAGCAGCTGCGCGAACTGCCGCTCCCGCGCCGTGACCAGCCCGCCCAGCGAGTAGTAGTCGGGCTCCAGATCCCGACCCTTCGTCGCTTCGTCCAACAGCAAGGCGTACTCGCGAGGACTGAGCCCGAGTCCGTCCGAGACGAAGTTGACGGACTTGAACAACCCGGACGCGGCATCAGCCCCCGCGTCCGTTCCACCTGCCTGCGCAAGCACCGGCATCGCTGCCGCCAATCCACCCGCGGCCAGGAACTTTCGTCGATCCATAGCGCATCCCTAATCTCGGCTTGAATGCACGGCCAGGGCTCACGCCCGCGATGTGAAACATGTACGGAACCCGGCGAACGCGAAAGTTGCCAGGAACTGCAGAAGACAGTACCAACCCATGGCCGCTGACCAGAAGCCTAGTGGATCGCCCACCCGGCTGATGTAGTACCCGCACCTGCGGCCAATGCAATGGATCATGTCGCCTTGTAGATCGGAGATGGCGGCGTAAGCTACCGAGGCACAGAGGAGCAGCACGGCCAGACTTCCGACAAAACGAATGGTAGGACCAACCTTCGGCGGACCGAAGGTCTGGTACAGGCGTCTTGATGCCGGGACGGCAACCGCAGCCATGACTCCGCATAGAAGAACCGTGAGTGCGACGACCATGTCCAGTGAGTCCCAGCGCCTGAGTTGAGCCGAACCGCGAAACGGCTTTCGGAGGGAATGAATTGTCCGGCCGATCAGTCGCCTATGAGTGCGGCCATCGAGAACACAGCTGCGAGTGCCGCGCTGGGGACGCTTAGAGCCAAGGCCAGCCCCGCAGCCAATCGGCCATTGCCACCTCGCAGAGCATGAACAGCATGGCCCCCCGCAAGCACGGATCCAGTCAGCCACGCGATGGGAATGAGCCGCACGATACCAGGCGGGAACGATTCTGTACTGAGGTACGCGAAGTAGGCAACGCCTACAGCGGACGAGCTCACCACGAGGAGAAGAGCTCGCATTCCCTGCGAAAGGCTTTTCACGATGGACGCTCCCTCGGGGCCTAGCGTTCCGGTTCAGCGGCGGCGCGCCATCCGCTGCAACCGAGTTTGGTGGGCGGCGCAGGTCAACCAATCCACGAGGTGATCCACCAGAGGCACACCCGGGACCTCCCTTCAGGCATCCACCACGTCACGCTTGGTTCACTGCTTGCCGTACTCGTCATGGCGACGCCACCACGCTTGAGCGAACTCGAGCCCCTCCTCATTCCTGCCCCACGGGGCGAGGTCGAGGAACTGATAGACCCCCATCAAGGCCTCGGTCCCACGGGCGTAGGTGGAGTAGGTATGGTAGACGGCGCCGTCCTGGAGCGCGAAGACGCTCATGCCCTCCTTCTGCGGCTCGACCTTGTCGACATGCCGGTAGTTGTAGTCGGCGCCTGTTCTCTGTTGCTCCTCGGTGAAGGCGGCGCCGAAGTCGTATCTGAAGTCGCTTCCGAGCGACGAAACCCAGGGAAATCGCCAGCCCATTTGACCCTTGTAGTCTTGGAGCTCCGGCAACGGGGCGATCGACTCGCAAACAAAACTGATGTCGCGGCCGTTCAAGTGGGCGTCGACGCCATCGAAGTGATCGGCAATCAGCGAACACGCGGTGCATCCGCGGCGCTCGTCGGTGAGCCGGAATCCGTAGCCGAACATGAAGTGATAGACGAGGAGCTGCGAGCGCCCTTGAAAGAGATCGGCCAATGACGCGCTGCCATTGTCCGTCTCGAATCGATACTCCTTGTCTATCCGCACCCACGGCAGCTCCTGGCGCTGCCGCGCCACTTCGTCGCTGCGCCGCATGAGCTCCTTCTCCGCCGCGAGCAGCTCGAGCCGCGCCACGAGCCACTCTTCGCGTGTTCCGGTCTTGTGCTGTCTCATGCTACCTGTCTCCACCTTCTGGGGATATGACGCTGTCTCGTCAGCGCGGTTCGCGAAGCATCGGAAAGATGGGCGGCGACGTTCCCACCTGAATGCTGCCCAGCAACTCAAATCCGTACCTTTCATAGAGCGGAATATTCGCGGGGTTGCTGGATTCGAGATAAGCCGGCGTGCCGTCACGATCGCACGGGACAAGAGCGTGTTGCATCAACGCCGCGCCGCACCCTTTGCCCTGTCGAAGCGGATCGACCCCGATGAACGGCAAGAACCAGTGCGGCTCTTTCGGATGGTAGCGCGCCATTTGTTCGAGTACGGCAAAGAGGTCCTTTTGGACTGGTGCGTACGCGGTGCGTTGCAGCAGATCGATCAGCCGATCTTCGTCAGGGCCAACCTCGGGCGGAAGCCACATTGCCGCGCCTGTGTAGCCGTCAGCGTAGTAGGCGCTCCCGTGGGCAAACGCCTTGCCCCCGAGTTCCTTGACGAAGTCGGGGAAATGACCCAGATATTGCTGTGGATCCGGCCAGGTCCAACGCGCCGCTGGATCCGCGCTGAACGCCAAGACCATCACGGCAATCACCGATGCTTCATCGGACGCCGTAGCGGTCTCGATTTTCTGCTCTGCCATGGTCGACCTCCGAGGGAAAACCTCTGGGACTTTGAAGCCAAACGCCTCAACTAAGCCGACCCGTGAATCGGGTTCGGCTGGAATGAATGGCTAGGCGGCCGCCTAGGAATCCGTTTCAGGGACGAAGCGCCCATCTCGTTGTCCGGACCACACGATGTGAACCAGGCATTCGTCCACCAGACACAGATCGCTATGGGCCTCGCCGCCAGGCTGGAACCAATAACTCCCTGGCTTCAACGGCTTGGCGCTATCTTCAGCTTGCCCTTCACTCAAATGCTTCATGGTGCCGTGGATGACAACAAGCTGATAATCAGCGGTGTGAACATGCGGTGCGCCACCCCCGTTCTTGAGCTTCATCAGCATCGTCGATGGGCCAATTGCTGGATCGCCTCGTAAAATGGCGATCTGCGTCCCATTTGGTCTCGCAGGATCACTCGGTACAAAGCGTGCGGCTTCTATCGGGACAATGATCATGCCGTCGCTCTGCGGCCTGGCAAGGGACGGTACGCATACGACCAATAGGCCAGCCAGACCGACCAGTAGAATTCTTTCTGTGCGCATCGGTGACCTCCATATGCCGTCTGACGCCTGAATCAAGATACCCCGCGGGGCGGCGTCGACTCGAATGAACGGTTAGATGGACCTCAGATCTGAGCCAGCATCAAGACATAACCGTCTGGATCCTCAAGCCTGAACTCGCCGCCTGGCATGTAGAACGGATACTTGATCTCGCCAGGCTCATGGCCGAGCTCTGCCAAGGCGGCGTAAGTTTGCCTAATGTCGTCGTAGTACAGGTAGAAGAGTATGGCTTGCTGCGACGCATCAATCGGCCCCGACGCCAGTCCGATCATGAGATTGGCTTTCTCACTCTCTAGCCAAGCCCAGACAGGAACCCTTTGCCCGTCGGGAACGACACTATTTGACACGTGAAAGCCGAGGCTAGAGTAGAACTTGATGCTTCGCTCGACGTCGACGACATGGGCGAAGGCGACGAGCGATCTTGTTTGGGCTGCCATGTGACCTCCAAGGCCCTCTAACGCCTGAATCAAGCCGACCCGAGAAGCGGGTTCCGTGCAGCCTCATTATTGGACCCCTCGCGCTGGGCCACAGCCCCGACTTTGCTCCGACAAGCAAGATGCGTCAATCGCGTTTTTTCCGCTGGAACAGCAACTTGCCGCAAACGTCCGGCGCAAACGCCGCGCCGGCAGCAGCGATACCCGGCGAGAGGTCGGACTATCCGATAGGGCCGAACGGGAGCAGGTTGGCCCCGTTATTGATAGACGGCCTGCCGGACGATAATTCGCTTGCGCACGCCGGCCCGCCGGCAATCGATACACCTGCGCACGACGGTTGCGTATCCTTCCCGAGCATGTCACCGGGCACCTGCTATCTCTATGTGCTGCCGCTGGCGGGTGAGGACCTGCTGAAGATCGGCATCGCGTCGGATCCGCTGGCCCGCGCGCAGGCGTTCTCGCGGCGCTATTACGAATCCTTCGATCTGTCGCGCAGCCTGCTGGTGGAGTTCGACAGCAGGCGGGAGGCACAGGCGCGCGAAACCGGGCTGCACCGCCGGCTGCGCGAATGGAACGCGCCGCAACCGATCACCGTGCCGCTGCGCGCCGCGGGCCGCACCGAGTGGTACCGCGGTGCCTATGCCGAGCTGGAGGCCGAAGTCGCCGCCGACCGCGCGCGCGGCCACGTCGTGCACCAGGCCACGCTGGACTGGTGGCGCCACCGCCTGCAGCGCGAACGCGACACGCTCTACGAGTGGGCTGCGCAACTGCAACGCGACGTCGAGGACGGATACGGCTCACCCGAGCGCATGCAACTGCTGGCCGATGCGCTGGATGCCTGGCCCGGCATGGGCCTGCCGCTGCACGACGCACTGCCGCCGGAACTGAAGCGCTGGTACGCCCGTTACCGCGCGGGCTGGCGCACCGGCCTGTAGGCGCGGCCGGCTGCCCGCCGCGGTGCCTTTCGCATCGTGTTGACGCCGCGGGCTTATGGTAGATCAGTGAAGCCCACACCGCGGCCACCACGCATGATCGACGTCATCATCATCGGCGGCGGCCCCGCGGGGCTGACCGCCGCCACCTACCTGCGACGCTTCCATCGTTCCTGCCTGCTGCTAGACGCCCGCGACAGCCGCGCGCGCTGGATCCCGGAAAGCAACAATTGTCCCGGTTTCCCGCAGGGCGTCTCGGGCGAGGAACTGCTGCGGCGCATGCGCACGCAGGCGGAGACTTTCGGCACGCGGATCGAACACGCGCAAGTCGACGCCATCGTTGCCGTCGACGACGGCTTCGAGGTTGCCGCCGGCGAGCAACGCTGGCACGCGCGTCGCGTCATCCTCGCCACCGGGCTGAGCGACCGCCTGCCCGGCGGCGACTGGGTCGAACAGGCCGTGGCCTGCGGCGCCATGCGCTTGTGCTCGGTCTGTGATGCCTACGAGGTCAGCGATCAGAGGATCGGCGTCTACGGACCGGCGGACGCCATCGGCGTCCACGCGCTGTTCCTGCGCGCCTACTCCGGCACGGTGTACGCACTGCCTTCCGACAGCGGCGACGGCGGCCAGTCCGCACGCGACGCGCGCGATGCCGGCGTGCAGTGGTGCGCCGGCGGCGGCAGCCTCGGATTCGGCGGCGACAAATGCAGTTACACGCCGCCGGGCGGCGACCCGATCGTGCTCGACACCGTCTACCCGTACTTGGGCAGCGACACCAGTGCGGGGATCGCCGCAAAGGCCGGAGCCAGACTCGACGATGATGGCGAGATCATCGTCGATGCCGACCAGCAGACGCGCCTGCCCGGCCTGTACGCCATCGGCGACGTGGTCAGCGGGCTCAACCAGATATCGGTCGCCGTCGGCCACGCCGCCATCGCGGCCACGCATGCGCACAACGCACTGCCGTTCGTCGCGCGCGGCGGTCGCGCCGCCGGTGCCGGTCCGTGAACCGGACATCATCGGCTGGACCGCATCGATCCTCCTGCCGAAAGGCCACCTCCGCATCGTCGTCACCCGCTGTGGCCTAGCCTCGGTGTTCCCCACGATGGAGTGCACTGATGAACACCGAACGCGAGCGCGTCGAACCCAACGAACCCAAGGGCAGTCCTGCGCGCGAGAGCAACGAAACCAACGGCCAGCCGGGCTCCACCTCCGGCGTCCGCCCGGCGCTGGAGAAGGAGCGCGAGGACGATGATGGCGACGCTACTGCGGGTGGCGTGGGTAAGGGATACTGATTGGGCTCGGCCCCGGCACGTGATGCCACGACTCGGTACGGGGCGAAGGCCGCGCGGGTACAGAGGCTTAAATTCTGGCGCACGGCGCCGGCACCCCTCGCCGCACTCTCGTCAATCCCTGCTCCAGGCCACCTTCTCCGGCCGCTAAGCTGAACCTACCGCCCGCCCTTTGCCTGCCTGTGTCACATTTGTGCTACTTTGCCACAAGGCCGCAGCACGCCGGGAGCCCCGCATGAGCACCACCACCATCCGCCTGCCTGAAGACCTGAAGGCCCGCATCGCCAGAGCGGCGAAAGAGGCCGGCACCACCTCGCACAACTTCATTCTGGAAGCGATCGCCGAGAAGGCCGAGCTGGCCGAGCAGCGCGCGGGTTTTCACGACGAGGCGGAGCGACGCTACGCACGCATCGTGGAAACGGGCGAGACCATCGACTGGGACGAGTACCGCGCGTACATGATGGGCCGTGTCCGAGGGGAATCGGTCAAGCGCCCGGTGGCACGCAAACTCGCGAAATGACGTGACGGCCATCAAGCTCGCCCCCGAGTTTGCGGATGATCTGGATCGGATCACCGAATTCTTGCTGAGCCAGGAGATTGCCGATATCGAGGATCGGTTGCGCGGCATCGCCGATGCCCTCGACGTGCTGCGGGCCAATCCCCTGATCGGCCGCGCTGACGGCGACACCCTGCGTGAGCTGGTGATCGGCCGGGGTTCTCGCGGATACATTGCGCTGTACCGGTATGCAGCCCTGGTGGATACCGTGTTTGTACTGGCGATTCGCGCGCAGCGGGAGGCGGGCTATGCACGGGACGAATGAAACCGAGGCCGATACCCGCGCCAATCGCATCGGCCCCGTGCTGCGCAGATCGACAGATCAGGAAACACGCCGCCGGCATCGCGGTGCTGATGGAGAGTCGTGGCTGAGCGAACGCCGGCGGTCGTAGCGCCGGCTCCCGTCGCGCGGCCCGAATGCTCCCGGCTTGCCGCTCTCCCCCTTCGCCGCAGCATCAATCACCTCCGCCACCGCCTTCGGCTGCGTGAAATACAGCGCATGACCGCACACGCCGGTCCGTCGCACGGCCTGCGCCTGCACTGATCCCGTCACGTACCGGCGCGCCAGGCGGAGACGCTTTCCGCCTGGCTGCAAGGGTTTGCGGGAAAGTCCTGCTTTCGTGATGTCTACGCACTGGGAAACTCACGGTGGCAGGTGTGATCCGTCGGCGCGTGGCGCGGCCGGACGCTCCGACGGCAACGCCCGGCCCACGGCCAGCGTGCGGATCGACGGAAACGCCTCCGGCAGGGTCTGCACGGTGCCGCAGTAGCTCGGGTCGTAGCCGGGCAGCTGGCCGAGGGCGTGGCGGAAGGCGTCGCCGCGCAGCAGGTCGAGCAGTTCGCCAAGGCGGCCGCTGTCGAGGGTTTCGGCGCGGCAGAGAAAGAAATAGTGCTCGGTGGCCAGCGGCACGAAGTCGAGGCCGTAGCGGCGCGCGGGCGGTTCCAGGGCAAGGCCGACGTCGGCCAGGCCGCTGGCGACGTAGGCGGCGACGGCGGCGTGGGTGAGTTCCTCCACGTCGCAGGCGTGGATGGCGGCGAAGTCCAGGCCCTGACGGGCCAGCATGCATTCGAGCAACAGCCGCGTGCCGGAGCCGGGTTGGCGATGGATGAAGCGCAGGTCGTCGCGCGGCAGGTCGTCGAGCGTGCGCACTTGCTTCGGATTGCCCGGCGCCAGCACCAGGCCCTGGCGGCGCATGGCGAGATGCAGCACGCGATCGTCGGCCAGGTCCAGGCGATCGAGATAATGCGCGGCCAGTTCGCCTTCCAGTTCGCCGATCGGCAGGTGCAGGCCGGCCAGGTCGCAGCTGCCGGCGCGCAGCGCGGCCAGGGCGTCGTCGGGGCTGCGGTACTTGAGGTCGAGCGGCATGCCGTCGTCGGACATCACCCGGCGCAAGGTCTCCACGCCGAAGCCGTGCGAGGCGTGGATGCGCAGCGGCATGGCCTGCGCGCTGACGTAGCGCTCCAGCTCGGTTTCCAGCTCGGTGGCCAAGCTGTCGAGCGTGGGCGAGAGCCGCGCGGCGATGCGTTTGTCGGCCCAGGCCAGGCGTTCGCCGATGGGCGTGAGCAGGGCGCCGCGGCCGCGGGTCATGCGCAGCAGCGGACGGCCGAGCACCGTCTCGGCCTGCTTCAGCAGGCCCCAGGCGTAGCGGTAGGACAGCTCCACGCGACGGCAGGCGGCGGCCAGCGATCCGGTCTCCTGCACCGCCAACAGCAGGGCGATCAAGCGCGGCGGCAGGCGCGCGCCGCCTTCGGTTTCCAGTTCCCAGCCCGGTTGGATCCTGACTCTGAACATTCCGCCTCCGATGTTGCGGTGCAGCCCGGCCTGGGGACCGATTTAATCGGCTGTCGACAGCATCTTATTCGACCATCGAAACATGCAGCACGGCGCCGATCTGTACTAGCCTCGGGTCCGGATCGGCATCGTCCATATGTAATCAATAACATATTTGATGACCGGCAACCGTCAATCAGACACCAGTACCGGGAGGGGATGCGTGTCCAGTCAACCTGCGAGTGTCGTTCTCGATCCATCCACGTCCACCACCGTTCCCGGGCTGCTCTCCAGGGAGCGCATCATCGCCAGGCCGGGTTTCAACCGCTGGCTGGTACCGCCGGCGGCGTTGGCGATCCATCTGTGCATCGGCATGGCCTACGGCTTCAGCGTGTTCTGGCTGCCGTTGTCGATGGCGGTCGGCGTCGACCAGGCGCTCGCCTGCCCGGCCGACATGAGCTTCTTCGCCCGGATCTTCTCCGCCAGCTGCGACTGGAAGATCAGCGAGCTGCAATGGATGTACACGCTGTTCTTCGTGCTGCTGGGCTGCTCGGCGGCCCTGTGGGGCGGCTGGCTGGAACATGCCGGCCCGCGCAAGGCCGGCGTGGTGGCGGCGCTGTGCTGGTGCGGCGGACTGGTGATCTCGGCGCTGGGCGTGTATTGGCACCAGATCTGGATGTTGTGGCTGGGCTCGGGCGTGATCGGCGGCATCGGCCTGGGCTTGGGCTACATCTCGCCGGTGTCGACGTTGATCAAGTGGTTTCCCGACCGTCGCGGCATGGCCACCGGCATGGCGATCATGGGCTTCGGCGGCGGCGCGATGATCGGCAGCCCACTGGCCGACATCCTGATGCGGCATTTCGCAACGCCCACCTCGGTCGGCGTCACGCAGACCTTCCTGGTGATGGCGGCGCTGTATTTCGCCTTCATGATGTCCGGCGCGTTCGGCTACCGCGTGCCGCCCACCGGCTGGAAACCTGCCGGCTGGACGCCGCCCGCGCAGAACGGCAACGCCATGATCACCCAGGGCCACGTGCACGTGAAAAAAGTCTGGGGCATCCCGCAGTTCTGGCTGGTGTGGGCGGTGCTGTGCCTCAACGTGTCGGCCGGCATCGGCGTGATCGGCATGGCCTCGCCGATGCTGCAGGAGATGTTCGGCGGCCGCCTGCTCGGCATCGACGCCGGCTTCGGCGAGCTGGACGCCACCCAGCTCGGTGCGATCGCGGCGATCGCGGCCGGCTTCACCGGCCTGCTCAGTCTGTTCAACATCGGCGGGCGGTTCTTCTGGGCGTCGCTGTCGGACAAGCTGGGCCGCAAGAACACGTACACCGTCTTCTTCCTGCTGGGTATCGTGCTGTACGCCGCCGCGCCGAGCCTGGGCACGGCCGGCAGCATCGCGCTGTTCGTGTTCGCGTTCGGGGTGATCCTGTCGATGTACGGCGGCGGTTTCGCCACGGTGCCGGCGTACCTGGCCGACCTGTTCGGCACGCAGATGGTCGGCGCCATCCACGGCCGCCTGCTCACCGCCTGGGCCACCGCCGGCATCCTTGGCCCGGTGGTGGTGGGTTACATGCGCGAGTACCAGTTGGGCCTGGGCATGCCGCCTTCGCAGGTCTACAACACCACGATGTATATCCTCGTGGGCATGCTGGTGCTGGGCCTGATCTGCAATCTGCTGGTGCGTCCGGTGAATCCGAAACACTTCATGACTTCGGAGGAACTGGCGCACGAGAAGCGGCTGGCACACGAGAAGATCGACGCCGGCGGCGCCTCGACGATCCCGCAGGAGGAGATGGTCCGGATCGGCCGCGGCGGCAATCCGCTGCTGGTCGCAGGCGCCTGGGCCGCGGTGGGCCTGCCGCTGCTGTGGGGCGTGTGGATCACGCTCGACAAGGCGCTGGTGCTGTTCCGATGAGCCTGTCGAACGGCGGCCACGCGCCTGCGATGCGCCCGTTCCGATGAGCCGCCACAGCCGATGAGCGAAGCCACGATGCCACGCCGACCCGCCGACGACGCCCCCGCCCCGCCCTCCCCCGGCAGCGTGCTGCGTCCGGTGGAACGCTGGCGCGAGGGCCGCCGGCGCCACCTCGGCGACCACATCGCCGAGGAGGTGCCGGTGGCGTTCGTCTACAACGACGCGCCGTTCGCGGTGATGATGGCGACGCCGGCGGACCTGGAGGATTTTGCGCTCGGGTTCGCGCTGAGCGAGGGCATCGTGGACGACATCGCCGAGGCCCGCATCGAACGTATCGAGCAGCTACTGGAGGGCGTGGAGATCCGGCTGGCGATCCCGGCCGCGCGCGCCGAGGCGCTCGAACGGCGCCGGCGCAGCCTGAGCGGGCGCAGCGGTTGCGGCATCTGCGGCAGCGAACTGCTGGAAGCGGCACTGCGCCAGCCCGAGCCGGTGCGCGCCGACGTCCGCACCGATGCCGGGGCGCTGCGGCGCGCGCTGCGCGAACTGAAAGCAGCGCAAGCGCTCAACGCACGTACCGGCGCGACCCATGCCGCCGGCTGGGCGGCCCTGGACGGCCGCCTGCAGCTGCTGCGCGAGGACGTCGGCCGCCACAACGCGCTCGACAAGCTGATCGGTGCGATGCGGCGCGCGGGCGAGGACGCGGGCGACGGCTTCCTCGTCGTCACCAGTCGCGCCAGCTACGAGATGGCGATGAAGGCCGCCAGCGCCGGCATCGCGCTGATGGCGGCGGTGTCGGCGCCGACGGCGCTGGCGATTTCGCTGGCCGAGCGCGCCAACCTCACCCTGATCGGCTTCGCCCGCACGGACGGGCACGCGGTGTATACGCATCCGCGGCGCCTGCTGGAAGAACCGCCGACGCGCCTGGCCACGCCCGGGAAGCCGATGCCGTGAACAAGGCAACGAACAGGTCGATTCCATCCGCGGTGAATGTCGGCAAGGGACGCGGAGATCCGAGGCAAGCATGAGCAGGAAGACCACCATCCGCGAATACGACGGCCCGGCCGGCGGCTGGGGCTCGCTGCGCAGCGTGGCCAGGCACCTGATGGCGCAGGACGTCGCTGTGCAGGGCGCGAAGACGCTGCTGTCGATGAACCAGCCCGACGGCTTCGACTGCCCCGGCTGCGCCTGGCCCGACCGCGACCACACGTCCACCTTCGAGTTCTGCGAGAACGGCGCCAAGGCCGTGGCCGCGGAATCGACCCGGCATCGCGCGGGTCCGGAGCTGTTCGCGCGCTACACGGTCGCGCAGCTGGCTGGCTATAGCGACCACTGGCTGGAGGACCAGGGCCGGCTGACCACGCCGATGCGCTACGACCCCGCGACCGACCACTACGTGCCGATCGACTGGGACGCGGCCTTCGCGCTGATCGCGGGCCACCTCAACGGGCTCGACTCGCCCGACCAGGCGGTCTTCTACACCTCCGGCCGCACCAGCAACGAAGCGGCGTTCCTGTACCAGCTGTTCGTGCGCGCGTACGGCACCAACAATTTTCCCGACTGCTCCAACATGTGCCATGAGCCCTCCGGGGTGGCGCTCAAGCAGCAGATCGGCGTCGGCAAGGGCACGGTGTCGCTGCGCGATTTCGAGCTGGCCGACGCGATCCTCATCTTCGGCCAGAACCCCGGCACCAACCACCCGCGCATGCTCGGCGAGCTGCGCGAGGCGTCGAAACGCGGCGCGGCGATCGTGGCATTCAACCCGCTGCGCGAGCGCGGCCTGGAGCGCTTCGCCGATCCGAAGGACAAGCTGGAGATGCTGCATAACGGCTCGACGCGGATCTCGTCGGACTACTTCCAGCTCAAGATCGGCGGGGACCTGGCGGCGGTCAAGGGGATGATCAAGCACGTACTCGAGCGCGATGCTGAAGCGCTGGCGCGCGGCGACGCATCGCTGCTCGACCGCGACTTCATCGCCGGACACACCACCGGCTTCGAGGCCTTCGCCGCCGACGTCGCGGCGGAATCGTGGCCGACCATCGTCGAGGAATCGGGCCTGGCGGAAGCCGACCTGCGTCGCGCCGGCGACATCTACCTGCGGTCCGAACGCGTGATCGCCTGCTGGGGCATGGGCATCACCCAGCACAAGCACTCGGTGGCGACGATCCACATGATCGTCAACCTGCTGCTGCTGCGCGGCCACCTCGGCCGCCCCGGCGCCGGCGCCTGCCCGGTGCGCGGGCACAGCAACGTGCAGGGCGACCGCACGATGATGATCTACGAGAAGCCGCCGCAGGCGTTCCTGGACCGGCTGCGCGAGGTGTTCGGCTTCGAGCCGCCGCGCGAGGAGGGCTATGACACGATCGGCGCGATCGAGGCGATGGGCGACGGCCGCGCCCGCATCTTCTTCGGCATGGGCGGCAACTTCGCCACGGCCACCCCGGACACCGCCGCCACCCACCGCGCGCTGCGCAGCTGCGACCTGACCGTGCACGTGACGACGAAACTCAACCGCAGCCACCTGGTGCACGGGAAGCAGGCGCTGATCCTGCCGTGCCTGGGCCGCACCGAGATCGACGTGCAGACCGCCGGCCCGCAGGCGGTGACGGTGGAGGACTCGATGAGCATGGTGCACCTGTCGGCCGGCATCAATCCGCCGGCCGCGGACGGGCTGCTGTCGGAACCGGCGATCGTCGCGCGCCTGGCCGAGGCCACGCTGGGCGCGCGCGGCGACATCCGCTGGCGCTGGCTGGCGGAGGACTACGATCGCATCCGCGACCTGATCGCGCGGACCTTCGACGACTTCCACGATTTCAACGCCCGCGTGCGCGTGCCCGGCGGCTTCCGCCTGTCCAACACCGCGCGCGACCGCATCTGGGCCAACGCGGCAGGCCGTGCGGTGTTCAACGCGCACCCGGTGCCCACCGACAACCCGATCCACCGCGCGCGCGCGCGCCGCGGCGACACGCCGGTGTTCAACCTCAGTACGCTGCGCTCGCACGACCAGTACAACACCACCATCTACGGCCTGGACGATCGCTACCGCGGCGTGTTCGGCGAACGGCGGGTGCTGTTCGTGCACGCCGACGACATCGCCGCGCTCGGCCTGCGCGCCGGCGACTGGGTGGACCTGGAGAGCCTGGCCGAGGACGCGGTGCGGCGTACCGCGCAGCGTTTCATGCTGGTGGCCTACGACATCCCGCGCGGCTGCCTGGCGGCGTACTACCCGGAGACCAATGCGCTGGTGCCGTTGTCCAGCTTCGCCGACGAGGCACGCACGCCGACCTCCAAGTCGATCCCGGTGATCGTGACCCCACACCGACCCGACGCCGCCGGCCAGGCGCCGACCCAGCGCGACATCCCCGCCGCCGTTGTCCGCTGACGACGCCCTGGCGCGGGCCGTGCTGGCCGAACTCGCGCAGCATCCTGGCGGTGTCTCGCTGCCGCGGCTGTGCAAGCGCCTGGGCGTGCGCATGAGCGTGTTGCTGCGTACCTTGGCCTGGCTGGGCGACGACGCCATCGGCGGCCGGCCGGGGCCGGGCTGGGTGGCGGTCGAACCCGAAGGCGCACGCAGCATCGCCCGCCTGACCGAACGCGGCCAGGCGACGTTCGCCGCGGCGCGTCCTGGGAGCGATGATGTCGCGCAACCTTGATGCCACGCGAGCATCGCGAGCATGGCGCGCTCCTACACAGCAGCCCGGCCACAACCATTCCGTTCGGGCCATCATTTCTTTCGTAGGAGCGCGCCATGCGCGCGATGCCGGCGACGCTGGCGGCGCCCGCCAGCCCGATGGCGCTGGCTCGGCGATGCTCGCCTCGTCCGGCCGGGGATCGCCGTGGTCTTGTCGTCGTGGACGCCCCCGCCGCCGCTGTCCGCACTGGTCGCCCGGATCCGGGACTGCAACGGCGCGCGGCAGCTGCACCGGCTGGAGCGCATTCTGCCGTCGGCGCACGCACAGCTGATCTTCAACCCGGCCGAGGACGAGACCCGCGTCTACGACGACGCGCTGCACTGCCGGCGCAACGCGTTACCGCGCCAGCACGCGGTTCAACTGGTACGCGGAACCGCCGGCCAAGCTGCTGATCGGGAGCTTCGAGGAAACGATCCCTGAATTCTATCGGCGGCGCAGCGAGCGCGACCGGGCCGGAGACGCCGTCACGCGCACCTGGCCAGCATCGGTTGATCACCCGGTGGCCAGACCACCTGCACCGCGAGCTGTGCGGCCGGCGCACAGCCGCTCGTCGAACGACACGCTAGGCGGGCGTCGGCTGCAGATGCCAGCATAGCTGGTGTCTTCACGTCGGGCTTCGCGATGACGCCGGAATTCGGATCCACGTTCGCTCCGCAACAGTATTGTCTCGGGGACAGCATCGCCTCGCGGGCCATTTCCGCCGGTTCGCTGCTGCGACGTCTGGCAGTTGTCACGCCGCCGATGACATGCTTCTATCAATCGGTTGATCGCCGTTTCCTGTTCGAAGTCCGAACGTCGACACCGTCCATGCTTGCATTTGCATCCCCGCGCAGCCCACGAACGGGCGACATGCCAACTTCCGCCAATGCAGAGGAGTTCATCATGACTTCACGCCGCGATTTCCTGACCACCGCTTCGCTCGCCGCCACCGGACTCGCGCTGGCCCCGCTCGCCGCCTGCAGCCGCGAGACGCCGCCGCCGGCCGCACCGACGGCGACGACGCCCGCGACGCCGCCGACCGCGCCTGCGTCCCTCCCCGCCGCGGGCGAGCTGATGACCCGCGCGATCCCGGCGACCGGCGAGCAGGTGCCGGTGATCGGCGCCGGCACCTCCGGCAGCTACGAGGTACCGCTGGATTCGGAGGAATTCGAGGCGCTGAAGGAAACCATCCGCACGTTCTTCGAAGGCGGCGGCAGCGTGTTCGACACGTCGCCCAACTACTCCAACGCCGAGGATGTGCTCGGCGCGCTGCTCGAAGATGGCGGCTGGCGCGACCAGTGCTTCCTCGCCACCAAGCTCGCCGCCGACGATCGCGCGGCGATGGAGGCGCAATGGAGCGACTCGCTGCGCCGGCTGCGCACCGACCGTGTCGAGCTGCTGCAGGTACACAACCTGCGCGAATGGCAGACCGCCCTGCCCTACGCGCGCGAGCTGAAGGAGCAGGGCCTGACGAAGTACGTCGGCCTCACCCACTACGTCGAAAGCAGCCATGACGAGCTGGAGCGCATCATGCGCGCCGAGAAGCCGGACTTCATCCAAATCAATTATTCGGTCAGCGCACCGCAGGCCGCCCGATCGCTGCTGCCGGCGGCGCAGGAACTCGGCGTCGCGGTGCTGATCAACCGCGCCTTCGACGACGGCAAGCTGTTCGCGCAGGCCGGGGACAAGCCGCTGCCGGACTGGGCCGAAGAAGCCGGCGTGACCTCCTGGGCGCAGATGTTCCTGAAGTTCGCGATCAGCCATCCGGCGGTCACCGCGGTGATCCCGGCGACCGGCAAGGCCCACCGCCAAGCCGACAATCTGCAGGCCGGCACCGGCGCGCTGCTGGATGAGGACCAACAAGCCGAGCTCGTCCGGATGTTCGCCTGATCGCCGGCGCCGACGGGATGCGCGGTCCGCTCGCCCGGCTGTTCAACCTGCGCCGCGAGGAAGTCGCGCCGGCGCTCATCGCCGGTCTGTTCTTCTTCTTCATCCTGACCGCGCTCATGCTGTTGCGCCCGGCGCGCGATGCGCTGGGCATGCAACGCGGCATCGAGAGCATCCGCTGGCTGTTCATCGGCACGGCCTTGGCCACGTTGCTGGTCAATCCAGTGTTCGGCTGGCTGGTGAGCCGCTTCCGGCGCCTGCATTTCATTTCCGCGACGTACGCCTTCTTCGCGCTGAGCCTGGCCGGATTCTGGGCGTTGCTGGTGCTTGCGCCGGGCGCGGTGGGCGAGCGCAGCGGACAGGTCTTCTACGTCTGGTTCAGCGTGTTCAACCTGTTCGCGACCATGGTGTTCTGGGCCCTGCTCGCCGACCGCTTCTCCAGCGAACAGGCCAAGCGCTTGTTCGCGCTCATCGCCGTCGGCGGCACGCTCGGCGCGATCTTCGGCCCGTGGCTGGCCACGCAGCTGGCCGCACCGCTCGGCACGCCGAACCTGTTGCTGGTGGCGGCGATGTTCCTGACGCTCGCCATCGCGATGGCCTGGCTGCTGGTATGGGTCCGGCCCGACCGGGGCGTCCAGGCGGCCCACGCGCCGGCCCCCACGCCGGCGGCGGAGGAAGCTCTGCGCATCGGCGGCAGCGCATGGGCCGGCTTTCGCGCGGTGCTGTCCTCGCCCTACCTGATGGGCATCGCCGGCTACATCGTCATCATGACGGTGGTGGCGACCTTCATCTATTTCACCCGCCTGCAGATGGTCGCCGCCGCCGAGACCGATCTCGATGCGCGCACCGGGCTGCTTGGCAACATCGACATGTGGACCCAGATCGCCGTGCTGGCGATGCAGCTCACGCTCACCGGGCACATCATCAAGCGTTTCGGCCTGGCGTTCACGCTGGCGCTGCTGCCGGTGGCGATGGCCCTTGGCTTCATCGGCCTGGCGATCTACGGCTCCTTCGCCATGCTGATCGTGCTCGAGGCGACCAATCGCGCCGTGCAGCGCGGCCTCACCCGGCCGGCGCGCGAAACCCTGTTCACCGTGGTCGGCCGCGAGGACAAGTACAAGGCCAAGGCGTTCATCGACACCTTCGTGTACCGCGCTGGCGACGTGATCGGCGCGCAAACCGAGGGCCTGCTCGGCCGCCTGGGCCTGGCGCTGGGCGGGCTGGTCAGCGTGGTCCTGCCGTTGGCCCTGGTCTGGGCCGCGCTGGGCATCTGGCTGGGACGCGCCCAGCAGCGGCACAGCGCCGCACAGCCGGCGCCTTTGGTTCCATGACCGGCCAGAACAGCACATGCACGAAAACAAGCATCATTTGATGCCATTGTCGCCACGACCGACTTTCACGAGGGTCAAGCGCATGCGCACCACACTCGCCCTTGACGATGAACTGGTCGCCAAGGCCCAGCAATTCACCGGTCTGCAGGAAAAATCCGCCTTGGTCCGGGAAGCACTGCGCGCCCTGATCGAGCGCGAGAGCGCTCGTCGCCCTGCGCGTCTTGCGGCAGCGAGCCCGATCTGGCGCCGGTATCTCGCCGGCGACAGCGAGCCGCGTGATCCTCGCAGACACCTCGGTCTGGATCGACCATCTGCGTGCGGGCGACAGGGTGCTGGCGCATCTGCTCGAAACCGGGCAAGTGCTGGCGCATCCCTTCGTGATCGGCGAACTGGAGCTCGACAATTTGCATCAGCGCCAACAGATACTGGAAGCGCTGCACGACCTGCCCTCTGCAATGGTGGCCACCGACGGCAAAGTGCTCGATTTCATCGACCGACAACGGGTTGATGGGACTGGGCATCGGCTATGTGGACGTTCACCTGCTAGCAAGCAGGCAATTGACTCCCGGAACCCGGCTATGGACGCGCGACAAGCGCTTGCATGCCGTCGCCGCCGAACGCCACTGGGCTGCGGAGTTGTAGGCCGATCTTCAGATTGCCCGGTCGACCCGGAACGGCTCGGTCGTCCTCGGCTCGATGGTCTCGTTGTCGTGGTCGTTGTAGGTCAGGAACTTCCTGTGCAGCCTGGCAACGGTGTCGCGGTATTCGGGCAGGTCGATCAGGTTTCTTTCCTGGGCCAGGTCGGTCTCGAGGTCGTACAGCTCCCTCGCACCGTCCTTGTTGTCGACCACGAGCACCAGGCTGCCCTCGCGGATCGCACCTTCATAGGCGTTGCCGCCCTGGTACAGGGCGAACTCGCGCAGGGGCTCACCCTCCGCCTGCCTGCCCGTGAGAATCGGCAGCAATGACACGCTGTCCATGGCCTGGTCGTCCTGCACGTCCTGCCGGGTGAGCTCGTACATGGTCGCCACCCAGTCCTGTCCCATGATCAGCTGGTCGGAAGTCGTGCCGGGCGGGATCACCGAACCGGCCTCGGTGCCGTCGCCCCATTTCGCGATGAACGGAACGCGATGGCCGCCTTCGTAGACGGAGGCCTTGTAGTCGCGCAATGGACCGTTGTTGTCATGCGTCGGATCGCCGTAGTAGGTGATGTGCGGCCACAGCGCGCCGTTGTCGCTGGTGAAGATGATCAGGGTGTCGTCCGCGATTCCTTTTTCCTCCAGCTTCGCCATGATCTTGCCGACCTGCAGGTCGAGTTCGTACAGCACGTCCGAGGTCATGGCGCCGGTCTTGCCGTACACCTGCTCATCGACGGTGCTCGGATCGCCGTCGTAGTCGAACGGCGGCGAATGCGGGACGTGGATCGCCTGCGAGGCGAAATAGACCAGGAACGGCTGGTCCTTGCCGCTCGCCTCGTTCTCTTCCACGTGACGATCGATGAAGTCGACGGCGGCGTTGGTCAAGCGGATGCCCACCTGGCTCGAGTCGTAGTCGACGTCACCCCGCGCCGGCACCTTCGCCGCTTCGACGATTTCCGACAGGCCGTTGCCGCTCACCCGGTAGAACCCGTCGTTCAACAGGCGGGTACTGGCGTTGTCGGCGGGCTTGTCGGGATCGACCGGAACGAACTTGCCGTTCTCGAAATAGGCATAGGGCTCGTGCTGGATGCCGCTGGCCAGTCCGAGCCAGTAGTCGAAGCCATGTTCGTCGAGGCCATCGCCGAATCCGCGGCTGTAGTCCATGGTGTTGAGCTTGTGCTTTTCGCGGATCACGTTTCCGTCGGCGTCGTAGACGTCGCCGCCCAGATGCATCTTGCCGAAGAACGCGGTGCGGTAGCCGGCGTTCTGCAGGATCTCGCCGACGGTGATGTGGCGACCGGCCTCGGTGCGAGCGCCGTTGTGGCTGAAACCCGAACTGGTGTCGACGTCCCAGCTGCCGCCGGCCCGGCCGTTGCGGTAGGGATGGCTGCCGGTGAGCAGGCTGAAGCGCGAGGGCGCGCACAGCGCGGCGGGGGAATGCGCATCGGTGAAGCGCATGCCCTGCCGGGCCAGGCGGTCGAGGTTCGGGGTCGGGACCTTGCCGCCGTACACACCGAGGTCCCCGAAGCCGACGTCGTCGGCCAGGATGAAGACGACGTTGGGCGCCTTGCGCCCGGCCGGCGCGTCGCCGGTCGACTGGGCATGGGCGCCCACCAGCAACAGGCCGGCCAACAACGCCGCAGCCCCGGCGACCGCCCCGGTATTCCTCCGCGCGCGGCTTCTTCCGGGCCCCTGTGCCGCCCGCTGCGCTGCTTGGTTTCGCATCACCCCTCCCAGGACTGAAAACGTTTTCATGCAAGGTTTTTAGGGTACGCATGCTCTTCCGCGGCAGTCAACACTCGCGCCTGCGCGCCCCTAATTTGTTGACTTAGTCAACTATCTGGCGGATCCTCAAAACTGAGGTGATCGCCATGTCGCTGGATCCGACCACCGCGCAGATCGCGGCCGTGCGCGGCTTCAACCGCTACTACATGCAGCGCATCGGCGTGCTGCAGGAGCGCCTGCTCGACAGTCCCCACTCGCTGACCGAAGTGCGCCTGTTGTACGAACTGGCGCACCGCCCCGGCGTGAGCGCGTTCGAACTGGCGACCGACCTCGGGCTCGACCGCGGCTATCTCAGCCGCATGCTTAAGCGCTTCGAGTCCCGCGGCCTGGTCGCCAGGACGAAGTCCACTACCGATGGCCGCCGCCATCATCTGCGGCTGACGCCGACAGGCAGGCGCACCTTCGCACTGCTCGACCGGCGCTCGGCCGGACAGGTCGCGACCCTGCTGGGCGCCTTGGACCCGGATCGGCGCGAGGACGTGCTGGCGGCGATGCGCACCATCCGCGACGGCCTGGAAGGCATCGCGCCAGCCTCGGCGGAAGTCGTCCTGCGCGGCCACCGCCCCGGCGACATCGGCTGGGTGGTGCAGCGCCACGGCGAACTGTACTGCCGCGAATACGGATGGGACGAGCGTTTCGAGGCGCTGGTCGCCGACATCGCCGTGCGCTTCATGCGGAAGTTCGACCCGCGACGCGAGTGCTGCTGGATCGCCGAGCGCGACGGCGAACGCCTCGGCTGCATTTTTCTGGTCGCCGAGAACCGCGCCGAAGCCAGGCTGCGGATGCTGCTGGTGGAGCCGCGCGCGCGCGGCCTTGGACTGGGCCGGCGCCTGGTGGACGAATGCGTGCGTTTCGCGCGTGCGGCCGGCTATCGCCGCATCGTGCTGTGGACCCAGTCCAACCTGCATGCCGCCCGCCACCTCTACGCCGAAGCCGGCTTCCGCAAGACCGCCGAGACGCCGCATGATGACTTCGGCGAAGGCCTGATCGCGGAAACCTGGACGCTCGACCTCTTGCAAGCGAGGAACGGGTGAAGAGGAACGAGGAATGATAGGAGTGAGAAACGAGGAGTGAGAAGTGAGAGAAGGCGCCGCTTCGCTCGTTTCTCGTCTCTGGCCTTTTCCGAGCCCTCTACGGTTGCAGGGTCGCGATCGCACGCACGGGGAAGGTACCGACGCCGGCGAAGCGCGGCGGCAGCGCGCTGAAGCGGAACCCCTCGTCCGGCAGCACCGCCAGGTTGCACAGGTGCTCGACGATGGGGATGTCCGCGCCGAGCAGGATCGTGTGCACCGGACGCGCCTTGCCCAGGGTATCGTCGATGTTCATCGAATCGATGCCGACCAGGCGCACGCCGCAGTCGCGCAGGTACCGCGCCGCATCCTCGGTGAGGAACGGATGTTCGACGGCATAGGCCGGATCGGTCCAGTACCGGTCCCAGCCGGTATGCACCAGCACCGCGCGGCCGCGCAGTTCGCGGCCGCGGAAGTGGCCGGCGTCGATCGCCCGCAGCTCGCGATGGTCGGCGCGCACCACGATCGCCTCCAGATCGGCGAAGGCGTCGGCCGGCATCTGCGCCAGGTCCTTGCCGTCCGGGTAGCGGTGGAACGGACTGTCGACGTAGGTACCGGTGTTGGCGACCATCTCAATGGAAGCGATCTGGAATTCGGTGCCGGGCGCGTAGTGCTCGCGCGAACGTTCGCGGCTGAGGAAATCGCAGATGTGCGGCGCCGGCAGGCCCGGATAGGTGACCGTGCCGTCGGCGATCACGTGGCTGAGCTCGACGATCGCGCGCGGCCGCTCTTCTGCCGGTCGGTTGCGCTTGTGCGCCTCGGTGATGATCCGCTTGTGGAGGATCCGCGCCGGCCCGACCATCAGCAGGCGCAGGTCGCGCACGATGTAGTCGACCAGTGCGGCATCGTCGATGTCGTCGTCGTCGATGTCGAGGCGAAAGCCCTGCCCCTGGATACCGCCGCCGTTGGTGAACTCGATCTCGAAATCGAACTCCACGCGATGCTGTGCCGTCATGCCCTTCCTGCTCCTGTTCGTCGAATCGGTCGCCGCCACGCAGGGCGCATGTTTGAGCATCGCCATGCCCGCAGCGAGAGCTGTACAGCCCGCAGGGCTGGTCGCCCATGAATACGTCAGGTCGTCGATGATCGACGCCCCTGGATTCCCGCCTTCGCGGGAATGACGAGCACAGGACGCCGCCGGCAACGCCACTAGGGCATGGCGACATGGCCGGGCTGCCGGCCGACCCGTTCCAGCCAGCCCGTCACCGCGGGAAAACGGCCGAGGTCGAATCCGCCTTCGTGCGCGACGTGCGTGTACGCGTACAGTGCGATGTCGGCGATCGTGTAGCGTCCACCCACGAAGAACGCGCGCCCCGACAGGTGCGTTTCCATGACCGCGAGTGCCGCGTATCCGGGTGCGATCTTCGCCTGCAGCGCGGCCTCGTGCGTCTGCGGCCGCCCGAGATAGCGGATGATGTAGCGCGCAACGGCGATATTGGGCTCGTGGCTGTACTGTTCGAAGAACAGCCACTGCAGGACTTGCGCCCGCGGCAGGCGGTCACCGGGCAGCAGGTGCGTGCCGTCGGCCAGATAGGCCAGGATGGCATTGGATTCCGGCAGATGGACGCCTCCTTCGATTTCCAGCAGGGGAATCCTGCCGCCGGGATTCCTGGCGAGAACTCCGGCGTACGGGTCTGCCCCGCAAGAACGTCGACGTGCACCCATTCGTACGGAAGATCGAGCAGCGCCAGCAGCAGCCTGACCTTGTAGCAGTTCCCGGAAAGCGCGTCGCCGTAGACCTTCAACATTTCGCATCACCAGTGGGTTCCCCGAGCCACACCCGACGTGGCTGCACTCGCCGTCGCCACAGCGCAGGCCGGATCCGGTTGCTTGCATCAGAATGGTCCCGTCCGCGATCTGCATCGCGGCGTCTACCACGCGATGCGATGTCCGTCGCGCCGTTCGTGACTGCGCTCCGCCATGCTCATCCCGCCTTCCGCTGGCTCAGGGCCACGCTGCCCAGGATCAGGGCACCGGCCACGGCCATCGACCAGGTCAGCGGCTCGCCGAGCAGCATCCAGGCCCAGGCGACGCCGAACAGCGGCACCAGGTACGTCACGCCGACCGCGCGTGCGCTGCCGATGCGCTGGATCAACCGATAGAACATCACGAAGGCGACGCCGGTGCAGAGCACGCCCAGTGCCGCCGCCGACAGCCATGAGGCGACGGGGATCGCCTGCCGCGGCCATTGCGCGATCGCCAGCGGCAGGATCAGCAAGGCGGCGCACGACAGCGTGGCCGCCGCCACCGCGGCCGGCGGCAACCCGGTCAGCTGCCGCCGCACCATGTTTGCGCCGATGCCGTACAGGAACGCCGCCAGCGTGCCGGCGGCGACCGCCCAGCCGATGCTGGCGCCGGCGGTCTTGCCGGCCGCCAGCACCAGCACGCCGGCAAAACCCGCCATCAGCGCGACCGCGCTGCGGGTGCCGATGCGCTCGCCGAAGAACAGGAACCCGACCAGCACGGTGAACAGCACCGCCATGCTGTTGGTGATCGCGCCGATGCCCGCGGGCGCATGGCGCGCCGCCCAGGCGAACAGCACGAACGGCAGCGCGGAATTGATCGCGCCGATCAATGCCAGCTTCGGCCACATCGCCCGCGGAAACGATCCGCGCGCGCGCCACAGGAACGGCAGCAGCACCAGCGCGCCGAGGCCGAGCCGCATCTCCACCAGCGGCACCGCGCCGAAGTCCGGCGCGGCCACCCGCATGAACAGGAACGAGGCGCCCCAGATCGCACCCAGCAGCGACAGTTCCAGCGGCGTGAGCCAGTCGCTGGCGACCCGCGCGCGCGGATCCGCCGCGGCGCCGGCGCCCAGGGCGTTACAGGAGTCGTGCCGCATAGGAGATGTCCTCGGGGCGGAACGGTTGCGGATCGATCACCAGCAGGGTGCCGTGGCTGCCGGCGGCAACCCCGTGCACGGTGCCCGCGGGGACCAGGTACAGTTCGCCGGCGTCCACGGTCACCGCCCTGCCCTCGACCTCGAGCAGCATGCGTCCGTCGACCACCAGCAGGGCCTCGTCATGCGCGTGGACTTCGTCGGCATAGGCCTGCGTGTCCATCCGCAGCACCTTCAGCCGCGCCCCGGCGATGGCGGCGAACGCGGTGGATTTCCAGGGCCGCGGCAGGTCGGCCGCGATGTCGGGCAGAACGAACGGGGTTGCGGCCGTTTCCGGCGTCGGCTGGATCATCATTGCGGCGGTTCCGGCAGTCGTCTGACTTGCATTGTCGGCTTTGCCAAAACAGGCGCAAGCGCGTACTTTCAGCGGCAGGCACAAACCAGACTTGTGGCTCCATGAAGACCCGAACGGACTGGCTGCCGGCCCTGGCGGCGTTCGAATCGGCGGCCCGGCACCAGAACTTCGCCCATGCCGCCGAAGAGCTGCACCTGACCGCCAGCGCGGTCAGCCACCACGTGCGCAAGCTGGAGGCGCGGATGGGCATGGCGCTGTTCCAGCGCCATGCGCGCGGGGTGTCGCTGACCGCCGAGGGCCGCCAGCTGGCCGACGCCGCCGGCAGCGCGATCACCGACATCGACAGTGTGGTGCACGACCTACGCAGCCGTCGCGACGATCGCCAACTGGTCCGCCTGACCACCCTGCACTCGCTCACCAGCAGCTGGATCACGCCGCGACTGCCCGCCTTCGCCGCCGCGCATCCCGACATCCGCCTGCACATCGATACCGAGATCGCGCTGACCCGGTTCGACGACGGCGGACCCGACCTCGGCATCCGCCACGGTCCCGGCCACTGGCCGGGGCTGGTGGCGCGGCGCCTGATGGGCGAGACCATGTTCCCGGTCGCCGCCCCCACCCTGCCCGGCGTCGACCGGATCCGCTCCGCCAACGACATCGTCGACCTGCCGCTGATCGCCGACAACACGCGCCAGGGTTGGCACGACTGGTTCCGGCACGCGGACTGCCATGGCGCCCGCGTCGACGCGCGCTACGTCTTCAGCGACAGCACCGATGTGCTGGAAGCCGCGGCGCAGGGGCTCGGCGTCGGCCTGGCGCGCCAGCGCATCGTCGCGCCGTGGCTGAAATCCGGACGTCTGCGGCAGCTGCCGGGGCCCGAACTCATGGGCCGCTTCGGCTACTACATCGTCCATCCCGCCCACCGCCGCCTGCGCCCGGCCGCGCAGATCTTCATCGACTGGCTGCTGGCGCAGCCGCTCGACTGAGCCCGGGCATTGCCGCTGGAAATACCGGCATTCGCTTGCCATGCCCGTTGTCCTGGTAGGAGGGGCTTCAGCCCCGACCACGCTCGGACGAGTAGAAAATGCTTTCTGCCGTTGTTTCCCTTCGCAACGCGCGGCGGCGCGTTCATCATGGTCACCGCCGATGCGTCTGCCTGGCGCGGTCGAGGCTGAAGCCCCTCCTACAGGGGGAGGCGGAGGGAGTGAACATCGATACCGCCGGGCGCGGACTGCGCTAGTCTCGTGCGGACATCTCCCGCCAGGTCCGCCATGTCCCGCATCGACTTCCAACTCGACCGCAGCCACGTCGAGCTCAACCAGCTGCTGAAACTGAGCGGCCTCTGCGACAGCGGCGGCGCCGGCAAGGCGCTGGTCGCGGCCGGCGAGGTGCGCGTCGACGGCGTCGTCGAGACGCGCAAGACCTGCAAGATCCGCGCCGGCCAGGTGGTCGCGGTCGGCGACGCCGAGATCCACGTGTTGCCGGAAGAAGCGCCATGACCCTGACCGCAGTGCTCGTCGCACTGGCGCTGGCGGTGCTGGCGTGGGCCGTATTCGCCTACAACCGGCTGGTACGGCTGCGCAACCAGGTGCGTGCCGCCTGGGCCGACATCGACGTGCAGCTGATCCGCCGCCACGACCTGGTGCCGCAGCTGGTGTCGGCGGTGCGCGCCTATGCCGGCCACGAAGCGGCGGTGCTGGAAGCGGTGACGGAACTGCGTGCGCAGGCGCTGACCCAGACCGCACCGTCAAAGCTCGGCGAGCTGGAGTCGGCGCTGGAACAGGGCATCGGCCGCCTGCTGGTGTTGAAGGAAGCCTACCCCGAGCTCAAGGCCAGCGAGAACTTCGCGCAGTTGCAGCGCGACCTGGTGGACGTGGAACAACATCTGCAATACGCGCGGCGTTTCTACAACGGTGCGGTCCGCGACTACAACGACGCGACCCAGCGTGTTCCCGATATGGCGATTGCGCGCGGCTTCGGGTTCGCACCGGCGGAGTTCTTCCAGACCGGCGCGGACGAGCGCACGGCACCGGCGGTGGAACTGCCGCGATGACCAGGTTGCTGGCGCTGCTGGCGCTGATCGCGGCGTTCGCCTGCGCCATGCCGCTGGCCGCGCAGGACACGGAAGCGGCATCGTCCGCCGGCGAACGCATCCTCGCCTACGACAGCGAGGTCGAGGTCCACGAAGACGGCGGCCTGGAGATCACCGAGCGCATCCGCGTGCGCGCCGAAGGCAGTAATATTCGCCGCGGCATCTATCGCGACTTCCCCACCCGCTATCGCGACCGCGTCGGCAACCGGGTGGTGGTGGACTTCGAGGTGCTGGAGGTGCTGCGCGACGGCACGCCGGAGCCCTGGTTCACCGAGCGCCGCGCCAATGGCGTACGCGTCAACACCGGCAATGACGACTTCCTGCCGGTGCCGGCCGTCTACACCTACACCCTGCGCTACCGCACCACCCGCCAGCTCGGTTTCTTCGACGACCACGACGAGCTGTATTGGAACGCGATCGGCCACGGCTGGGCATTCGCAATCGACGCCGGCAGCGTCGAGGTACGCTTGCCGCAGCCGGTCGCGGAAGCGGACATGACCATCGCCGGATACACCGGCCCGCAGGGCGCGCGCGGCCAAGACGTCCGCGGCACGCTGCCGGCGCCGGGCGTGGCGCGCTGGACCCTCACCGGGCCGCTGGCGCCGGGCGAGGGCCTGACGATCGTGCTGGAGTTCCCCAAGGGCGTCGTTGCCGAGCCGTCGCGCACGCAGCAGCTGCTGTGGTTGCTCAACGACAACCGCGGCCTGCTGCTGGGCCTGGCCGGCCTGCTGGCGCTGCTGGGCTACTGCGTGGTGCGCTGGCGCCGGATCGGGCGCGATCCGGCCGCGGGCACGGTCATCGTCCGCTACGAACCACCCGCCGGCTACTCCCCCGCCGGGCTGCGCTACATGAGGCGCATGGCCCACGACAGCCGCGCGTTCACCGCCGACCTACTGGCCTGCGCGGTGGAGGGCGCGGTGGTGATCCATCGCGACAAGGGCCTGCTGAGCGACAGCTGGCGTGTCGAACGCACGGCCGATCCCGGACAGGCGCCACCCGAGCGCATCGCCCTGCTGCAGAAGCTGCTGCCGCGGATTGGCGCATCGCTGGAAATGCGAAACAGCAATGCCAGCACTTTTCAGGCGGCGATGCACGAGCACGCAACACGGCTGAAGCAGCGTTTCCAGCCGGCGCTGTTCGAACGCAACGGCGGCAGCATCGCCATCGCGGTGTTGATCATGGTGGCGTCGCTGGCAGCGGCCTTCGCGCTCGGCATCGGCACCGGATCGGGCGTGCTGCTGCTGATCCCGGTGGCGGCCGCCATGCTGGTGACGGTGATCGTGTTCGCCATCGTCATCGCGGCGCCGACCGTGGACGGGCGACGGCTGCTGGACGAGATCGAGGGCTTCCGTCGCTATCTGCAAGTCGCCGAACAACAGGACCTGCAGCAGCTGCAGGCGCCCGGGACCGCGGAACCGGAATTGGACGCAGGCCGCTTCGAGCACCTGCTGCCGTACGCGGTGGCGCTCGACGTGGAGGACGCCTGGACCAAAAAGTTCACCCTCACCGTCGGCACCGCGGCGGCCGCTGCGACCACCGCATCGATTGCCTGGTACCGCGGTGGCGGCGTCAGCGATCTCGGCAGCCTGACCAAGGCGGTCGGCAGCAGCCTGAGCTCGCAGATCGCCTCCTCGTCGACCCCGCCCGGCAGTGCCTCCGGCGGCGGTGGCGGCGGCTTCTCGGGCGGCGGCGGCGGTGGCGGCGGAGGCGGCGGACGCTAGCCGCGCATCCGGCCGGCCGCGCGGTACTGCGGATCGCGTCACCTGCACAAAGCCCGCGCCCGTGTCGAGGCGTTTCCTGCCTGTCACTGGACTTGCCCCCCCTCATCTGCGCCGCATCGCCAGCCGGGCTGCGCGGGAACAGCGAACGGCCCTCAGGCATCGAGAACGTCGACGGGACGGTCATGTCCGGCCGATCTGGCAGACGCAGCGAGAAGGGCATCGTTGTGCGGCTCGCCTCCGTAGGCGCGCGTCATGCGCGCGATGCCGCGGGTGTATCCGGTCGCGGTCGTCGGCGACCCGACGCGAACCGGAAGGCGCGCCGGTGGCCGGAATCGCGCGTCGGCGAAATGCCCGCGGCATCGCGCGCATGGCGCGCTCCTACGGAGGGCCGCGCGAAGCGGCCTGCCCGGATCAGACGCGTTTGAAGATCAGCGTGCCGTTGGTCCCGCCGAAGCCGAACGAGTTCGACATCGCCACGTCGACCTTCGCCTCGCGCGCCGTGTGCGGAACGTAGTCGAGGTCGCAGCCTTCCGACGGGTTGTCGAGATTGATGGTTGGCGGCAGCACGCCGGTGTGCAGCGCCATGATCGAGAACACCGCCTCCACCCCGCCGGCGGCGCCGAGCAGGTGCCCGGTCATCGACTTGGTGGAACTGACGGCGGTCTTGTAGGCGTGCTCGCCGAGCGCGGTCTTCACCGCCATGGTCTCGGCCAGGTCGCCGGCCGGGGTCGAGGTGCCGTGGGCGTTGATGTAGCCGATGCGCTCGACGTCGATGCCGGCATCGGCGATCGCGTGGCGCATGCAGCGTGCGGCACCGTCGCCGTTCTCGCTCGGCGCGGTCATGTGGAAGGCGTCGCCGCTCATGCCGAACCCGGTCAGTTCGGCGTAGATGCGCGCGCCGCGTGCCTTGGCGCGCTCGTATTCCTCCAGCACCAGGATGCCGGCGCCATCGCCCATCACGAAGCCGTCGCGGCCGACGTCCCACGGACGCGAGGCCTTCGTCGGCTCGTCGTTGCTGGTCGACAGCGCCTTCATCGCACAGAAGCCGCCGAGCGAGGTCGGCGTGGTCGCGTATTCCGCGCCGCCGGCGATCATCGCGTCGGCGTCGCCGTACTGGATCATGCGCATCGCCAGGCCGATGTTGTGGGTGGCCGTGGTGCAGGCCGTCACCGCGGCGATGTTCGGGCCCTGGGCGCCGGTCATGATCGAGACCTGGCCGGCGATCATGTTGATGATGGTGCTGGGCACGTAGAACGGCGAGACCTTGCGCGGTCCGCCGTCGTGGTACTTGATGGTGGTTTCCTCGATGCCCTTCAGGCCGCCGATGCCGGCGCCGATCGCCACGCCGATGCGGTCGGCTTCGGCCTCGGGAATCTCCAGGCCCGCGTCGGCGATCGCCATCAGCGACGCGGCGACGCCGTAGTGCACGAAGGGATCCATCTTCTTGACGTCCTTTGGCGCGATCCACGCGGTGGGATCGAAATCCTTCACCTCGCCGGCGATCCGCGTCGCGAACGCGGACGCGTCGAAATGGGTGATCGGCCCGATGCCGGAACGGCCGTTGACGATCCCGTCCCAGCTCAATGCCAGATCGTTGCCGAGCGGCGACAGGATGCCCAGACCGGTAATGACCACGCGTCGCTTGGACATTGAACTACTCCTCATTCGGTTCGTTGCGCATGCCATCGCGTCGGCGATGCCGCGCCGGAAACGCACGAGGCCGCGTCTGCGGCCCCGTGTCTGTCACCGCCGCGCGCGCGCCGGAAACCGGAGCGGTCGCGGCCTGGACGGCGGCGCGGCCCTGCGGGCGGCGCCATCGTCGCAGAACGCCGTTACGATTTGACGTGGGCCTTGATGTAGTCGATGGCCTGCTGCACCGAGGTGATCTTCTCGGCTTCCTCGTCCGGGATCTCGCACTCGAACTCTTCCTCGAGCGCCATCACCAGCTCCACGGTATCCAGCGAATCGGCACCGAGATCGTCGACGAAGGAAGCGCTCGGGCTGACCTCCTCTTCCTTGACGCCCAGTTGTTCGATCACGATTTTCTTGACGCGCTCTTCGATGCTGCTCATATAGGTCTCGCTCCGGGGAAGGCCCTGACGGCCGCCTAGTTTAAGGGAAAGCCGGGCAATCGGCGATCGACGCCGAAGCCCGTTTCGGTTCAAGGGCTTGCAGCCCCTGGGAAAGCGTTACGGCATGTACATGCCGCCATTCACGTGCAGGGTCTCGCCGGTGATGTAGGCGGCGGCGGGACCGGCGAGGAAGACCACCGCGCGGGCGATGTCGGCCGGATCGCCCAGCCGCCCCAGCGCGATCTGGCCGACCAGCGCCTGCTTCGAGGCCTCCGGCAGGTCGCGGGTCATGTCGGTGGCGATGAAACCGGGCGCGACCACGTTGACGGTCACCCCGCGCGAGCCGACCTCCCTGGCCAGCGATTTGCTGAAGCCGATGATCCCGGCCTTGGCGGCGGCGTAGTTGGCCTGGCCGGGGTTGCCGGTCACGCCGACCACCGAGGCGATGTTGATGATGCGGCCCTTGCGCGCCTTCATCATGCCGCGCATCGTCGCCTTGCAGGTGCGGTAGACGCTGCTGAGATTGGTGTCGAGGATCGCCTGCCAGTCCTCGTCCTTCATCCGCATCAGCAGGTTGTCGCGGGTGATGCCGGCGTTGTTGACCAGGATGCCGATCGTGCCGAACTCCTTGCCGATCGCGTCGATCAGCGCCTCGACTGCGGCGCCGTCGACCACGTCGAGCACCCGCCCATGCCCGCCCGCGGCGGCCAGCCGCTCGCCTATCGCGCGCGCCCCGGCCTCGGTGGTGGCGGTGCCGACCACGGTCGCGCCCTGCGCGGCCAGTTCGTCGGCGATCGCTGCGCCGATGCCGCGGCTGGCGCCGGTGACCAGGGCGATCTCGCCTTGCAATGGTTGTGTCATGTGTTTGCTCCCAACAGCGGTGCTTTGCCGCGGATTATCGCGGATGAACGCGGATAAAGCCTTTCAGAACCAAAAGCCTTATCCGTGTTTGTCCGCGTTGATCCGTGGCTGGATCACGCCTTCCAATCCGCCAATGCGGCGTCGAAATCGCCGGGCGTGCCGAGCGCGCGCGCGTCGAGCGTCTTGTCGATGCGCTTGGCTAGTCCGGTCAGCACCTTGCCGGGCCCGCACTCGCCGATCCGCCGCACGCCGCGCGCGGCCAGGGCCTGCACGCAACCTGTCCACTGCACCGGCAGGTAGAGCTGGCGCACCAGCGCGTCGCGGATCGACTGCACGCCCTCGTGGACCTCGGCATCGACGTTCTGCACCACCGGCAGTTCCGGTTCGCGCCACGCAAGCGCGGCCATCGTTTCGGACAGGCGGTTGGCGGCGTCGCGCATCAGCGGCGTGTGCGAGGGCACGCTGACCGCGAGCTTGACCGCCTTGCGCACGCCCTTCTCCGCGAGCAGGCCGAGCGCGCGCTCGACCGCGGCCGCATGCCCGCCGATGACGATCTGGCCCGGCGAGTTGAAATTCGCCGGCACCACGATCTCCTCGCCGGACGCCTGCGTGCAGATCTCGGCGACCAATGCATCCTCGGCGCCGAGCACCGCGGCCATGCCGCCGATGCCGGCCGGCGCGGCCGCCTGCATTAGTTGCCCGCGCACGCGCACCAGGCGCGCCGCGTCGCCGAGCGACAGCGCGTTGGCGGCCACCAACGCTGCGTATTCGCCCAGACTGTGGCCGGCCAGCACCGAAGGCACGGCCCCGCCGTGGGCGCGCCACAGCCGCCACACGGCAATGCCCGCCGCGAGCAACGCGGGCTGGGTGAACTCGGTGGTGTTGAGGCGGTCTTCGGAGCCGGGCTGCGACAGCGCCCATAGGTCGACGCCGGCGCCCTCGGAGGCCTCGGCGAAATCCTCGCGAATGGAGGCATGCCGCTCGGCAAGATCGGTCAGCATCCCCGGCGACTGCGAACCCTGGCCAGGGAAAACGAAGGAAAGCTGCGGATCGGTCACGCGCACGTCCGGCGGAGAAAGCAAGCGCAAGATGATACGTGTCCGGGCGCCGGGCTGTCTGTACGAAGGCGTATGTCGCGCCGCTGCCCGTTCCGCGGCGCATGCGTACGCCGCGGACGGAACTCAGTATCGCAGCAGCGCCGAGCCCCAGGTGAACCCGCCGCCGAAGGCTTCCAGCAGCAGCAGCTGGCCGCGCTGCACCTGGCCGGAACGGATGGCGTGGTCGAGCGCCAGCGGCACCGAGCCGGACGAGGTGTTGCCGTGCTTGTCGACGGTGACGATCACCCGCTCCATCGGCATGTCCAGGCGCTTGGCGGTGGCCTCGATGATGCGCAGGTTGGCCTGGTGCGGGATCAGCCAGTCGATGTCGTGGCGGTCCAGGCCGTTGGCCTCGAGCGTTTCCTCGACCACCGAGTCGAGCGCCTTGACCGCGTACTTGAACACGTCGCTGCCGGCCATCTGGATGCGCACGCCGACGTTCTTCTCGTTTTCCTTGAAGCCGACCGAGACCCCGACCGGGTTCCACAGCAGCTCCTTCTTGGCGCCGTCGGCGTGCAGGTGGGTGCTGAGGATGCCGGTCTCGGCATCGGCCTTGAGCACCACCGCACCGGCGCCGTCGCCAAACAGCACGCAGGTGGTGCGTTCGCTCCAGTCGACCATGCGGGTGAGGGTCTCGGAGCCGACCACGAGCACCGTCCGGGCGTCGCCCGTACGGATGAACTTGTCGGCGACCGAGATCGCGTAGAGGAATCCGGAGCAGGCGGCGTTGACGTCGAACGCGCCGCAGCCGTTGGCACCGAGCCGGTGCTGCAGCAGGCAGGCGGTGGACGGGAACACCAGGTCCGGCGTGGTGGTGCCGAGCACGATCAGGTCGAGCTCGTCCGGCTCGACGCCGGCCGACTGCAGCGCCCGCACCGCGGCGTGATAGGCCAGGTCGCCGGTGGTCTCGCCATCGGCCGCGATGTGGCGCTGGCGAATGCCGGTGCGCGCGGCGATCCACTCGTCGCTGGTGTCGACGATCTTCGACAGGTCGTCGTTGGTCAGCACTTTGGCCGGCAGATAGCTGCCGGTGCCGGCGATACGCGAGTACACGCGCGGGATCGAGCCCGATTCGCTCATCTTTGGGACTGTCCTCGGCCGGAATGCCCGGCGGCATTCGTGCGGACGACTTCGCGGCGGCCAGGTGAGGACGGCACGGGTGCCACGAAGCGTCCGGAACCGCCGTCGGCGACGGCGGCGCGCAACACCATCAGTCGTCGTCGACGATCTTCGACTTGACCTGGATCACCTGCTTGCCGCGGTAGTAGCCGTCGGCGGTGATGTGGTGGCGCACGTGAGTCTCGCCCGTGGTCGGATCGGTGGACAGCTGCTTGGCGGTCAGCTTGTCGTGTCCGCGACGCATGCCACGGCGGGAGGGGGAGACGCGGGATTTCTGCACAGCCATGGGGATCGCTCCAGCAACAGATTCTGTTTTCAGTGTTTCTTCAATGCCGCCAACGCCGAGAACGGGTTGGCGCGTTTTTCCTCGTCCGCCGGCACCGGCCAGTCGCGTTCGACCGATTCCGAACCCGGCACCACCGGCACCAGCGGGACGGCCAGGATCAGCTCGTCCTCGACCAGTTCCGCCGGCCGCAGCTCGCCGTCCCCGGCCAGCAGCAGCGCCTCGTAGCCCGGCGGCAACGCGGCCTCGTCGGCTTCGTCGCGGATCAGGCCGAGACGCTGCTCGATGCGCACCGGGTGCAGGAATCGCTGCAGCGTCCGCTGGCACAGCAGCGGCAGCGCGGCTTCGATCCGCAGTTCCGCATACGGCACCTGCAGCGCGTCGCGACCGAACCCGAGCGAGAACTCCGCCTCACCCTCGCCGTCCAGCAGCACGTCCCGCAGGCGCGGCATGCCGGACAGCGGCAGACGCCCCTCGAACACCCGACCCGCGGCGACCATGCGCCAAGCGTCGACGACTTCGGGCACTTGCGCGGACATAAGAGGCGGAATGTTAGGCCCCGCCCGGGCACCTGTCAAACCCGCGCCCGGGCCGCAAGCCCTTGTCCCGGGGGGAGTTTGCTCCTGTCCGGGCGCGGCGGCAGACTGGCGTTTCGTTTCCGGGGTCATTCACGTGCTGCCGATCCTCGCCTTGTTGCTCACGGTCGTCGTGCTGGCAGCCGCCTGGCTGCTGCTGTCCAGGCGGCGCGGCGGTCGTCGTGAACAGGCCTTCGCCCGGGTGCTGGACGCCGCCGACGCCCTCGAGGAGCGCCTGCGCACCGCGCGCGCCGAGATCCAGGCGGTCGCCGGCGACGACGAGAACCCGGTGCGCGAGGCGCTGCAGGAAATGCTGCGGCAACGGCTGTGGCTGCAGCAGTATGGCGCCGGCGCCACGGTGGAGCAGCTCGACGCGGTACGCGAATCGATCGATGCCGCACGCCTGCGCATTGACCAGCAACTGCTGCAGATCGAGCGCGCCCGCGCGCCGCTGCACTAGCGCCGTGCGCCTGGTCCTGGCCTCCACCTCGCCCTACCGCCGCGATCTGCTGCGGCGCCTGCGGCTGCCATTCGAGGTCGCGCGGCCGGACGTGGATGAAAGCCCGAGAGCGGCCGAATCGCCAGCCGCGCTGGCGCAGCGGCTGGCGCGCGCCAAGGCCGCGGCGGTGTCCGCAGCCGATACCTGGACGATAGGCTCGGACCAGGTCGCCGAACTCGATGGCCGCGCGCTCGGCAAGCCCGGCGGCCGCGATGCCGCCCGCGCCCAGCTCGCGGCGATGTCGGGCACCGAAGTGCGGTTCCTCACCGCGCTGGCACTGCGCCACGGTGACGGCCGCTGCCTCGAGGCGCTGGATGTGACGGTGGTCCGCTTCCGCAGCCTCACCGGCGACGAGATCGCGCGCTACGTCGACGCCGAGCAACCGTTCGACTGCGCCGGCAGCTTCAAGGCCGAAGGGCTCGGCATCGCCCTGTTCGAGGCGATCGCCAGCGAGGATCCGACCGCGCTGGTCGGCCTGCCGCTGATCGCCACGGCGCGACTGCTGCGCGAGGCCGGATTCACCGTGCCTTGAGGCCAAGACGGTGGGCCGAGGCCCACCCTATGCCACCCCAACCCACGGTTCGCGCCCCTGCCCGCGCCACCGCACGCGGGCGCTGATCCGCGCCAATCCGTGGGAAAAATGCCTATCGAATCGTCACCGGTTGCTCGCGCCATTGCTCCACGCTGCCGTCGCGGCCGTGCAGGCGCAGGCCCAGCCAGTAACGACCCGGGCGCGCAACGGTGGCATCGATGGTCGCGTGGAAGCCGACCTTCGGATGCTCCGGATCGTTGGAGATCTCCCAGTAGCCGGCAACGCCCGGCGCTGGCGTCCCGTACTCGGCCTCCGCCACGACTTCGCCGTCGAGCGTCACCTCCACCCGGTCCAGGCCGACGCCGTCCTTGAACGCCCACCCGCGGATTTCGAACGGCCGCCGCACCGCGGCGCCGGAAATCGGTGTGTCGATCCAGGCCAGCGCCGGCGCCGCACAGGGGCGGTCCTGGTCGCGACCGGCGCCGTCGAGCGCGAACAGCAGGAAGCGCTGCGCACCGTGGTCGATGTTGAGCACGCGCGGCGGCGGCAACGGCCCGACCCGCTCGCACAGGACGTGATAACGCCGCAGCAGCTGCCGGTACTGCACGTCGCTGGCGCCGACAACCAGCAGCACCGGGGCATCACCCCACTCGTCGCGGCCGCGCGTCCGCAGTCTCCACAATTGCAGCTGCGGCGCGCGACCGTGCGCGCGGTTGAGCGGATGGTCGAGCACTGCGATGCGCGGATCGCCCAGCGCGAAACCGAGCTCCGCGCCGATCTTGAAGTTGTCGGCGACGACCCGGGTGTCCGCCGGCATGCCGGCGCGCATCTCCTCCACCGCGTCGGCCAGGACCGTCCAGCCGGCGAAGTTCGACGGATACCACTTCAGCGCCGCGCTTTGCGCGCGCACCGAGGGCACCGACACCGCGACGTAGTAGGCGCTGATCACGCCCAGTCCAAGCGCGGCCAGCGCCCAGGTCGCGCGCCGCAGCCAGCGCGGCCAGGCATCGAGCAGCGCCGGCAGCAGCGGCAGCAGCGCGAGATAGCCGGGCAATGGCCAGTGGAAGCTGACGCGCTCGGTATCGGCGAAAAACCCGAGCGCGAAGAAACCGAGCACCACCAGCCCACCGAGCAAAGCGAACAGGCGCGCGGCCGGGCGCTCGTCGCGCCGCGAGCGCCACGCCGCCCACATCAGCGCCACGAACAGCAGCGGCGTGACCAGGGCAAGTTGCGTCGGCAGGAACAGCAGGCCCTCGGGATGGAAGGACCAGGGGTGGCGGTCGACGAGCTGGAAGCGCAGGCCTGCCTCGGCATTGTCGAGATTCCACGCCAGCAGCGGTGCCCAGGCCGCAGCGCCGAAGGCGATCGCGATCCACACCCGTGGGTCGCGCAATGCGCGCCGGCCGGCCGGCAGGCACAGCAGCGCGACCATGCCGACACCGATGACCGCGATGAAGCGGTAGTGGCTCAATGCGCCGATCGCCAGGCCCAGCGCCAGCAGCAGGGTCGCGTTGTATTCGACCTTGCGCAGCAACCGTGCGCCGGCATCGATGCACAGCAGGGTCGCCAGCGCCATCGGCACGTCCGGCAGTGCCAGCAGGCCGAGCGTGCCCGCCAGCGGCAGCAGCACCGTGGCGCTGCCGGCGAGCCACGCTTGACGTTCACCGAACTCGCGCGCGACCAGCTTCACCATCCACCACGGCAGCGCCGCGGCCATCAACAGGAACGGCAGGCGCACCCCGAACTCGGAATTGCCCGCCACCTCGACGCCCAGCCGGATCAGCCAGGCGGTCAGCCCCGGCAGATCGGAATACGCCCAGCCGGGGTGCTGCCCTTCCTGCCAGTAGAACGCCTCGTCCACGAACAGCGGCAACTGCGTGGCCAGCACCAGCTTGAGCAGCAGCACCGTCGTCCACAACGCCACGAACGTGCGCCGCGCCCGGTCGGTGCGCATATCGCCTTCACGCATGTCGATGGCATCCGGCATCCGCATTCGCATCCGACCCCGTTACACTCGTTGCACCCGCGATGGACCTGTCCGGCGTTGCCCCACGCGCCGTGATGCGCGTCGCGATCCGGGATTCACCCACATAACGCCGGAGATCGCCGATGTCCGTATCGCCCGCGCATGCCGACATGCTAACCGACGATCTGTTAAACGCGCTCAAGGCCGCGCAGCAGCAGGTCAACGCGCTGTTGCTGGGCAAGGCGCAGGAAGTGCGGCTCGCCTTCGTCGCGCTGCTGTCCGACGGACATCTGCTGATCGAGGACCTGCCCGGCCTCGGCAAGACCACGCTGGCACATGCACTGGCGGCGACGGTCGGGCTGGGCTTCCAGCGCGTGCAGTTCACCTCCGACCTGCTGCCTTCGGACATCGTCGGCGTATCGGTCTACGACGCGCAGGCGCGGAAGTTCGAGTTTCATCCGGGGCCGGTGTTCGCGCACGTGCTGCTCGCCGACGAGATCAACCGCGCCCCGCCGCGCACGCAGAGCGCGCTGCTCGAGGCGATGGCCGAGCAGCAGGTCAGCATCGACGGCAACACCCACCGGCTGCCGGAGCCGTTCTTCGTGATCGCCACGCAGAACCCGCTCGATCTCGCCGGCACCTATCCACTGCCCGATTCGCAACTCGATCGTTTCCTGCTGCGGCTCAGCCTGGGCTATCCCGGCCGCGATGCCGAGCGCGCACTGCTCTCGGGCAGCGACCGCCGCGGGCTGATCGCGCAGGCGCAGCCGATGCTCGACGCCGCGCAGGTGGTGCGGCTGCGCCACGCCGCCCGCACGGTGCACGCCAGCGATGCTTTGGTGGACTACGTGCAGGCGCTGGTCGAACGCAGCCGCCACCACGGCGGCGTGCGCGTGGGGCTGTCGCCGCGTGCCGGCATCGCCCTGCTGCAGGCCGCGCGCGCTTACGCGCTGCTGCTGGGGCGCCGACACGTGCTGCCCGAGGACGTGCAGGCGCTGTTCGCCGCGGTCGCCGCGCACCGCCTGGTGCCCGAATCCGAGGCCGGCGACGGCGCCGCGCTGGCGAAGGCGATCCTGCATGCGGTCCCGGTCGACTGACACCACGCCGGCGCGCGCGTCCGCGCCTCCCCGCCCCGCGACGGCGGCCTCCGCCGGCATCACGCCGGCCGCTTCCGGCTTCGCCGCCGCGTGGCGGCGCCTGCTGCTGTTCGCGCGTCCACGCCAACCCGAAACGCTGCCGGCACGCTTCAACCGCAACCGGGTCTACGTGCTGCCGACCGCGTTCGGGCTGTTCTTCCTCGTGTTGCTGCTGACCATGGGCGTGGGTGCGCTGAACTACAACAACAATCCGGCGCTGCTGTTGTGCCTGCTGCTGACCGGGACCGCGCTGGCGAGCCTGCTCGGCGCACACCTGCAGCTGAGCGGGCTGGAAGTGCACGCGGTCGGCGCCGAACCGGTCGCCGCAGGACGCCCGCTGCTGCTGCGCTTGCACGTGCGCGCCGACCCGAAGCGGGTGCGCCGCGGGCTGCGCGTGGAGATCGGCGACGCCGCCGCCATGCTGTCGCTCGCCCAGGGCGCCGGCGAGGCGACGCTGGAGCTGCCCACCCTCCATCGTGGCTGGTACGAACTCGACCGCATCCGCATCTCGACCACGCGGCCGCTGGGCCTGGCCCGGGCCTGGGCATGGGTGTGGCCGGAGGCGCCGCTGCTGGTCTATCCCGCGCCCGAGGCGCACGGTCCGCCGCTGCCCGAAGGCGCCGGCGACAACGCCCAGGCGCGGCTGCATCCCTCGGGCGATGACATCCACCACCTGCGCGGCTGGCGCCGCGGCGATTCGCGGCGCGCGATCGCGTGGAAGCCTTCGGCGCGGCGCGACACGCTGGTGGTGCGCGAGTACGAGCAGCCGCAAGGCGCCGATGTGGTGCTGGATTGGCGCCGGCTGTCGTCGCTGCCCGACGAGGACCGCATCCGCCGCCTGGCGCGCTGGGTCGACGAGGCCGAGCGCGACCAGCGCCGCTACCGCCTGGTGCTGCCCGGCCAACCGCCGCTGGGCCCGGCCGGCGGTGCGCAGCACCGGCACGCCTGCCTGCGCGCGCTGGCACTGCTGCCCGGCCAGCCCGCACCGGTCGCCGCCCATGGCTGAGCGGCGGCCGTCGCCGACGCTGGATGCCGGCAGCCGCGCCTGGGCGCTCGCGGCCACCGCCAGCTGCCTGCTGCCGCTGCTGCTGCAACTGCCCGGAGCGGGCGGTCCCGCCATCGGCGGCCTGGGATTGCTGGTGGCCGCGATCTCGTGGCGCCATCGCATACCGGGCTGGTTGCGGCTGCTGCTGGCGCTGGCGCTGATCGGCGTGGTGCTGGCGACCGCGCGCTTCGCCTTCGGCCGCGACACCGGTTGTGCGCTGCTGGCGGCGATGCTGGCGATCAAGCCGGTCGAGCTGTTCACCCTGCGCGACGCCCGCAGCCTGCTCGGATTCGCGCTGTTCGCGCCGTTTGCCACCTTCCTGCTCGACCAAGGACCCTTGTCGCTGCTGCTCGGGCTTGCCGGGGCGACGCTGGCGCTGGCGGCGCTGCTGCGACTGTCGGAACTGGAATCGGGCGACGAGCGCGCGGCCGGTTCGGACATGGCCGGCGCCCATGGCGCGTGGCGGCGCCTCACCGCGGTGTTGTGGCTGATGGCGATCGGGCTGCCGCTGGCGTTGACCGCGTTCTGGCTGTTCCCGCGCATGGCGGCGCCGCTGTGGGGCGTGCCGGAGCGGGCGGTGGCGCGTCCGGGCCTGTCGGACACGATGACGCCGGGCGAATGGATCGACTTGCTGGGCGACGACTCGCCCGCTGCGCGGGTCCGGTTCTTCGGGCCGAGCCCGGCGCCGGAGGAGATGTACTGGCGCGGTCCGGTGCTGCTCGACTATGACGGACGCAGCTGGTCGCGTGCCGAGTGGCTGGGCGGGCTGCCTCCCGCCGAGACCGCGCGCGGTGGCCGCACCTGGGACTACGAGATCGCACTCGAACCCACCGACCGCCGCCACGCAGTTGCGTTGGAACTGCCGCTGGCCGCCCCCGACGGCGTGCAGCTGTCGCACGACTACAGCATGACCGCAAGCCGACCGTTGAGTTCGTTGCAGCGCTGGCGACTGCGCTCGGCGGCACCGGTCGCGTTCGAGCCGGAACTGCGGCCGATGCTGCGCCAGCTGGCGCTGCGGCTGCCGCAGGGCTTCAATCCGCGCACCGTGGCGCTGGCGCGGCAGTGGCGACAGGAGGCCGGGCCGGACGACGCGGCCGTCGTCCAGCGGATGCTGCGCTGGGTGCGCAGCGACTTCGCCTACACGCTGGCCACGCCGCTGCCGGGCCGGCACGCGGTCGACGAGTTCCTGTTCGACGAGCAGGCGGGTTTCTGTGAACACTACAGTTCGGCGTTCGTGGTGCTGATGCGCGCGGCCGGGATTCCGGCGCGGGTGGTCACCGGCTATGTCGGCGGTTACTACAACCGCTTCGGCGAGTACTGGATCGTGCGCAGGATGGACGCGCACGCCTGGGCCGAGGTCTGGCTGGACGGCCGCGGCTGGGTGCGCGTGGACCCGACCGCGGCGGTCGCACCGGAGCGCATCTACGACACGATCGAGGACCTGCCGCAAGGTGGCTTCGATGCGCTGGTGCGGATGACGCCGGTGGTGGATTTCGGCGACTGGATGCGCCGCGGCTGGAACGACTTCGTGCTCGGCTTCGATGCCGCCCGCCAGCAGCGACTGCTGCAGCCGCTCGGCATCCGCGAACTCGCCCCGCGGCAGTTGATCATCCTGTTCGCCGCCCTGGGCGGCCTGGCGCTGGCGTGGATGCTGTGGCTGGTGGCGCGCGGCGAGCGCGAGCGCGATCCGGTGCTGCGCGCCTGGCACCGCCTCGGCGAGCGCTATGCCCGGCTCGGACTGGCGCGCGCGCCGCACGAGCCGGCGGCGCGCTGGACCGCGCGCGTGCTCGCGGCGCGGCCGGAGGCGCACGCCTTGGCGGCGCTCAGCGCACGTTTCGAACAATGGCGCTACGCTGCGGATCGTGGCGACGCGAGCTCGGCCCGCGCACTGGCGCGGGACCTGCTGGCGCATCGCCCCGACCGTACGCCGGGACCGGAGAGACCACGATGAAGACCTTCGCTTTGACCGCCGCCGTGCTGGCCGGCCTGCTACTCGCCGGCTGCGTCACGCAACCGGCCCCGCTGCAGGGCGACTACCCGGCGATCACGCCCGAGGACGCCGCCGCCGGCGACCTTACCGGCACCATGGTGCGCTGGGGCGGACGCGTGGTCGAGGTCGAGCCACAGGCCGACCGCACCTGTTTCACCATGCTCTCCACCCGCCTGGACGCGTCCGGCCGCCCCTACGGCGGCAGCGATGCGACCGGCGGCCGCTTCCTCGCCTGCCGCATCGGCTTCTACGATCCGGCGGTCTTCGAGGAAAACCGCGAGGTCACCTTCACCGGGCGCATCGACGGCTACGAGACCCGACGCATCGGCGAATACGACTACCGCTTCCCGCACGTGACGGCCGACGTCGTCTACCTGTGGCCGGAACGCGAGGACGTGCGCGTGATCGTGCACGATCCGTACCCGTACCCGTGGCACGGCTGGTGGTGGTGGTGACGCGCATTCGCCCGTAGGAGCGCGCCGCGCGCGCGATGCCGCGGGCATTTCACCGCCAGCGAATTCCGGTGACCGGCGCGCCTGCCAGTCCGGAATCGCGGTATCCACCGGATCCTGTCGGCACCCGCGGTATCGCGCGCATGGCGCGCTCCTACGCCGCCGGGGTGCCGAAGCCGCCGAGCTGGGCGCCGGCGAGCAGGTGCAGATGCAGCTGGTAGACGGTCTGGCCGCCGTGCGCATTGCAGTTCATGACCACGCGGTAGCCGTCCTCGGCGAAGCCTTCCTTGCGTGCGTACTCGGCGGCGGCCAGCGCCAGGCGGCCGATGAGTTCGGCGTGTTCCGGCTTGGCGGCGTCGAGCGACGCGATCGTCTGCTTCGGCACGAACAACACATGCACCGGCGCCTGCGGCCCGGTGTCGCGGAACGCGATCAGGTACTCGTCCTCGTAGACGATGTCCGCCGGGATCTCGCGACTGATGATCTTGTGGAAGATGGTGTCCATGGGGGAGCCGTGATTGGTGATTGGTGATTGGTGATTGGTGATTGGTGATTGGTGATTGGTGATTGGTGATTGGTGATTGGTGATTGGTGATTGGAAAAGCATACCCTCCCGCTGCCATGGGTACCGTGAGGGACGGCGGCCTCTATCGCTTCTGGCGAATCACGCATCACCAATCACGAATCACCGCCCTCAAGGCACCTCACTGCGGCTGCCGAAGGCATGCGACAGCGTGCCGCGGTCGGCGTATTCGAGTTCGCCGCCCAGCGGCAGCCCGTGCGTGGGCCGGCTCGGGCGCACGCCGTGCTGGCGCGCGAGTTGTGCCAGGTAGTGCGCGGTGGCCTCGCCTTCGACCGTGGGGTTGGTGGCGATGATCAGCTCCTGCACGTCGCCTTCGGCCAGCCGTGCGGCCAGGCGGTCGAGCCCGAGTTCGCGCGGACCGATGCCGTCGAGCGGGCTCAGCCGTCCCTGCAGCACGAAGTACAGCCCGCGGTACTCGGTGGCCTGCTCGATCGCCAGCCGGTCGGCCGGCGTCTCCACCGCGCACAACTGGTGCGCATCGCGCGAGGCGCTGGCGCAGATCGCACAGATGTCGGTTTCGCTGAAATCGCGGCAGCGCTCGCAATGGCGGATGTGCTCGATCGCCGCGGACAGCGCCGCGGACAGCCGCGTGCCGCCCTCGCGCTGCCGCTCGAGGATGTGGTAGGCCATGCGTTGCGCGGTCTTCTGCCCGACCCCGGGCAGCACGCGCAGGGCTTCAATCAGCTGTTCGAGCAATGGCGATGACATGGGTACGGGGGCTCGGGGCTCGGGCGGAGCTCGGGGGAAAGGCTAAAGAACTGTCATCCCAGCGCAAGCTGGGATCCAGGTTGCTGTCGGCCGCTCAATACAACCGCAAAATCAAAACGGATCCCAGCTTGCACTGCGATGACAAACAAAAAACCGGCAGGCTCTTTCGAATCCCGAACCACGAATCCCGGCTTCAGAACGGCATCTTCATGCCCGGAGGCACCGGCATGCCGGCGGTCGCGGCCGACATCTTTTCCTGCGACTGGGCATTGACCTTGTTGACGGCGTCATTGAAGGCGGCTGCGACCAGGTCCTCGGCCATTTCCGGATCCGACAGCACGCTGGGGTCGATGCGCACCTTGCGGCATTCCATGCGGCCGGACAGGGTCACGTTGACCATGCCGCCGCCGGCGCTGCCGGTGACCTCGAGATTGGCGAGCTCTTCCTGGGCGCGCTGCATGTTCTCCTGCATCTTCTGCGCCTGCTGCATCAACTGGGCGATGTTGTCACGCATGGGGGATTTCCTCGGACGGTGTGGATGGGCTGCGGGCGCGGCCCGCACGGAGCAATCAATTGTCGTCGAACGGCCGGATCGAATCCGGCACCACCTTGGCGCCATGCTGCGACATCAACCGCTGCACCTCGGGGTCTTCCAGAAACGCCCGCTCGGCCGCGTTCTGGCGCGCATTGCGCTCACGGGCATGACGCCCATGCGCGGTTTCGCCGTGGGCCGGAACCGCGGCCTCGAACCGGATCTGCGGCGCGGCGCCGAAATGCGGCGCCAGCGCGTCGGCGAACTGGTCGACCAGGAACGGTGTCTTGAGATGGTCGTCGCTGGGCGGCAGCGCGAGCCGCAGCACGCCATCGGCATAACCGACGAGGGCGGTGTGGGCGGCCAGTTCCCGGACCGGGCCACGCAGGCCAAGGCCGGTGACCAGATCGGGCCAGCGTTCCGCGTCGATCTGTCCGGCCACGTCCACATTGGAGGCTGGTGCCGGTGCCGGTGTCGATGCCGCGACCGGCGCCGGTGGCGCTGCTTCCACCGCCGGAGGAGCCGCGACCTCCCTCGGCGTCGGCGCCGCAACCGCACCCGGCGCCGGCCGCCGCGGCGCTGCGGCCGCTGGCTTGGCGCGATCGGCCTCCATCGCCGCCCGCGCCGCCGCGGCCGCGTTCGGACGCGACGCCTGCCCTCCCGGCGCGGCCGTGGCCGGTGTGGAAGCGGTAGCTTCCGCGGGCCGGAACGCCAGCATCCGCAGCACGCTCATCTCGAAGCCGGCGCGCGGGCTGGGCGCCAGCGGCAGGTCGCGTCGGCCGCCCAGCGCCATCTGGTACCAGAGCTGCACCACCTCGGCGCGCACGCCGGCGGCCAGTGCATCCAGGTCGAGGCCGTCGGCCTCCACCATGGCGTCCGGCACCAACTGTCGCACCTGGATCCGGTGCAGCGCCTCGGCCAGTGCGTCGAGCACGCTGCCCCAGTCGGGTGCGAATTCCGCCAGCGTCGCCACTTCGGCCAGCAGCCGTTCGCCGTCGCCGGCGGCCAATGCCTCGAGCAACGCGCCGACCCGGGTGCGGTCGACGGTGCCCAGCATCGCGGCGACCGCATCCGTCTCCAGGCGCCCGCCGGTGTAGGCGATCGCCTGGTCCAGCAGCGACAGGCCGTCGCGCAGGCTGCCGTCGGCGGCCTTGGCCAGCTGGCGCACCGCCTCCGGCTCGGCGGCGATCTCCTCCGCCGCCAGGATCCGGCCGATCTGGCCCTCGATCTGCCCCAGGTCCAGGCGCTTGAGATTGAACTGCAGGCAGCGCGACAGCACCGTCACCGGCAGTTTCTGCGGGTCGGTGGTGGCGAGCAGGAACTTGACGTGCTCCGGCGGCTCCTCCAGCGTCTTCAACAGCGCGTTGAAGGCCGACTTCGACAGCATGTGCACTTCGTCGATCAGGTAGACCTTCACCCGGCCGCGCGAGGGCATGTACTGGGCGTTGTCGATCAGCTCGCGCACGTCGTCGACGCCGGTGTTGCTGGCGGCGTCGATCTCCAGCAGGTCGACGAAGCGGCCCGCGTCGATGTCGCGACAGGAGTTGCACTCGCCGCAGGGATCGGCCGAGGTGCCGCGTTCGCAGTTGAGCGACTTGGCGAAGATACGGGCGATCGTGGTCTTGCCGACGCCCCGGGTGCCGGTGAACAGGAAGGCATGATGCACGCGGCCCAAATCGAGGGCATTGGTCAGCGCGCGCACCACGTGCTCCTGACCGACGAGTTCGGCGAACCGCCGCGGGCGCCACTTGCGGGCGAGGACGAGATAGGACATGCGCCCATTCTGCCACGGCATCCGCCCGCACCTGCTACAAGGCACACAGAAGCGAATCGATGCCGGCCTCCCTGTAGGAGGGGCTTCAGCCCCGACCTGCCACGCGACGGAAGATCCCCTCCGCCATGGTTTCCCTTCGCAAACACCGGCGGCGCGTTCATCGTGACCGCCCGATGCGTCTGCCTGGCGCGGTCGGGGCTGAAGCCCCTCCTACAGGGGGAGCCGCGGCCTCGTCTTGCTGTGTGAATATCGCTTCGCCCCAGGGCATCTGGGAATGCTTGCATGCCCCCCTCGTCCTTGTCCCCGTCCTCCCCGAGGGCTAGAATTACCGGCCCTGATGCCCGCGTGGCGTGTTCAGGCCAGGACGGAGAGGTGTCCGAGTGGTTGAAGGAGCACGCCTGGAAAGTGTGTAAGCGGCTAAACCCCGCTTCGCGGGTTCGAATCCCGCCCTCTCCGCCAATTTCATCAGACGTCGTGCAATGCGACGCGCATCGTTCCTATGGTGGCCCCGTCGGCCCCTCGCGACGCTAGATCGAAAACCCCGCCAGGGCCGGAAGGCAGCAACGGTATCGGTCGACGCGGGCGCCGAGGTCAGTCGGCGGGGCCATCGCCATTCAAGGGCATGTCCGGCGGTCATTCGCTGCAATCCGTCGTGGCGACGGCATCAGCATGACCGTGCCGGAGCGGACTGCCTGGCGCGCTCAGTCCATGCGTTCGACCAGCGCCTCGCCGTCGTGCTGGCTGAAACGAAATGCGTAGGACAGGCGCAGCGGCGTGACCCGTTCGACCATGCCATCGGCAAGACAGGGGTCGTCGCCGCTGAAGCCTTCAGGCGCCTGACAGAGATAGGCCGGTTCGTACGACCAGCCCTGCACGGCCCTGACCACCGAGGCGGAAAACTCCGCATGCTGCGGCGATGCGTCCTGTGGACATGCCTCGTCGGCGCGCTGCCGCACCGCGAATACGCCACCATCCTCGCCGATGTCCACTTCCACGCAGACCGTCACCGGCGGCAGGCGCGACGGCAACAACCGCGGCGGATACTCGGGCATCGCGACCGGATCGATCAGGTTCGGATAGACGAAGCGCTGCGTGGCCGCCAATTCGAGATGCGTCGCACCCGGCGGCGGCAACAGCAGGGAGACGCCCACGTCCCCGGAATTGACCGGTGGCGCCTCGCCCACCGGAGCGGTGGCGCACCCGTATCCGGCTGCGACGGCGACGAACAGGAAAATCGCGGTGAACCGATGCCACCAACCCCTGGCAATGCGATCGGGATCGCCGATCAAAGTACGGCCCTTCGAAACATTGCACGTCATCCTGTCGCTCCCCTCGGCTCCTGCATCACGCGTTGAAGCCTACCCGAGGAGTCACGTCGATGCGAAGCGCGCCTTGACGAACGCCGCACGCGCTTCCACCGCCCTGTCCTTGCCGCCCTCGCGCTCGACCAGCTCCAGCCGCGCCCGCAGTCCCTGGCGGTTGGCGATCTGGATCGACAGCCCGGGCCGCGCGTTCAACTCCAGGATCAGCGGGCCGTGGTCGCGATCGATCACGATGTCCACGCCGAGGTAGCCGAGCCCTGTCAGCTCGTGGCAGCGGGCCGACAGTTCCAGGATCCGGTCCCAGCCCGGAATTGCGACGTTCGCCAGCGGCTGCATCGTATCCGGATGCCGGTCGATGCCGTCCTCGTGCCAGACGCCGTGGGTGGTGAGGCCGCTGGCGATGTCGATGCCGGCGCCCACGGCGCCCTGGTGCAGGTTGGCCTTGCCGCCCGACAGCCGGGTCGGCAAACGCAGCATCGCCAGCACCGGAAAACCGCGGAAGACGATCACACGCACGTCCGGCACGCCGAGGTGCGAGATCGCGTCGAACACCGCGTCCGGACGCACGCGGTATTCGATCATCGCCTGGTCCGGCCGGCCGCCGAAGCTATACGCCCCCGACAGGATGTTGCCGAGGTGAAAGATGATGTCGTCCGCCGACATCGGCGCGCCGCTGACCTTGAGGAAGTTGCTGCCCATGCGGCCCGCGATCACCACGATGCCGTCGCCGCCCGCGCCGCACGCGGGCTTGACGACGAAATCATCGTGATCGCCGAGGATGCGCTGGAACTGCCGCGCGTCGCGGTAGGTCGCAATCACGCCATAGAGTTTCGGCACCGCGAGATCGGCATCCAGCGCCAGCTGCTTGGTCAGCAACTTGTCGTCGACGAGCGGATACAGCCGGCGCGGGTTGCTCTCGCTGATATAGAGCGCATTGCGCGCGTTCAGCCCCAGCACCCCGGCCCGACGCAGGCGATGCGGCAGCACGAACCAGCTCACGGGCGGCCGGCCCCGGCGAACGCGCGGAAGCGCAGCAGCTCGCTGAGGCGGTAGCCGGTATAGCGGCCCAGCAGCAGCGCCAGCGCGAGCACCACCAGCAGCACTTCGGGAAACACGAATACGAAATGGTCGACGCGCGGCTGGAACATCACCAGGTAGCAGGCCACCGCGACCAGCAGGCTGCCGATGCTCTGGCGGATGGCGTCGCCGGCGCCGTGCTCCTCCCACACGATGGAGATGCGCTCGATGGTCATCGCCATGATCACCATCGGGAACAGCGCCACCGACAGGCCGATGTCGAACTGCATCCGGTACGACAGCATGCTGACCAGCAGCATCAGCAGGATGACGACGATGACCACCACCGCCAGCCGCGGCACCAACAGCAGCTTCAAGTGCTCGAGATAGAACCGCACGGCGAGGCCGAGCGCCACGATCACCGAAAATAGGATCAGACCGGACGTCAGATCGGTTTCCCGGAACGCGAGCGCGATCAATACCGGCATGAAGGTGCCGAAGGTCTGGATGCCGACGACATTGCGCATGAACACGATCAGCAACACCCCGATCGGGATCAGCAGCAGCGCGCGGTACACGTTCTGCACATCGACGGGCAGCGTCGACAGCGAGTACGCCATGACCGGCGATCCGGCGAGCTGGGCCTGTCGGGTCACCATTTCCAGCGCCGGCTCCAGCGTCCGCGTCACCGAGAATCGCAACTCCGCACCGTGCGCAGGGTCGACCGCATACGGCGCGTCGCCGCCCCGCCACCACACCAGGAAATCGTCGGGATAGCCGCGGGCGCCGCTGCCCGGATCGATCGGGATCCAGTCCTCGCCGTTGTTCACTTCCAGCCAGGGTTCCGTGCGCAACCCGCTCGCGCCATCGGCAAGCCGGATCCCCTGCACCATGCGCGCCGGGATCCGCGCGCCGGCCAGCACCCGAATCGCGGTCCGCGCAAGTTCGTCGCGCGAGGCCGGGTTCGGCAGCAGCAGTTGCACGTTGTTGTCGGGAGCCGGACTGGCGAGCACCCGCACCAGGATCGACGCGAACGTGGCGATATCCGCGGACTTGCTGCGCACCTCGTCGAGGATCGCCTGCACCGCCTCGCCTTCCAGCTCCCCGTATTCCGGTGCCTGCTCCAGCGGCGGCATCGGCTGCGGCTCGCGCTCCTCGTCGCTCCGCGCCACCGTCGCCCGGTAGTACAGCGTCTGGTGCCCGGAGGGACGGCGGGTGCTCCACAGCGCCATCCGGCGGCCGCCGCGTTCCTCGGTCTGCAGCCCGTAGCCGCGCGAGACGAAGTTCTCGTCGAGCAGGACGTACCCGGGCGGATCGAGCGGGATCGCCAGCTCGGCCTTGACCGCGGCGCCGGTCGGCTCGAACGACAGCCGGGCCTCGACGATCCAGCCCTCGACTTCCTCGTTCGGCGTCAACGGATACCCGAGCGCGCGCACCTTGTATGCGATCAGGGAGACCGCGGTCACCAGCAATACCAGCACCAGTGACAGCAGGTGCCAGCGCCTCATTCCGCCGCCAACCGAAGCGCCGTCGCCCGATCCATGCCGGGCGATATCGACGATGAGCGCTGCTTGCAGGACGGACGGCGGGTAAAGGTCTCACCGGAATCGACCAGCACGTGGCCACGCATGTAGTTGCGGCCGACGAGCACCGGGTAGACGAACGAACTGCGGTCGACCAGCGTGAACTCGTGTTCGCGGTAGATATCGCCCAGGCACATGCCCAGGCGCACCACCGGGCGGCGCTGCGTGGTGCCGTCGTGCTTGCGGATGCGGACGTGGCGCACCAGCCTGGCCTCGATGGTTTCCTCGATGTCGCGGCCCTCGTCGAGGATCGTGAAACGGACATGGCGCTTGCCGCTGCGCCGGAAGATCTCGATATCGTCCGCCGTCAACGAGGACGTGGTGGCGCCGGTGTCGAGCTTGGCCTTGAGCCGGATCAGGCGCTGGCCGATTTCGACCCACTCCACCCAGCCGAAGATGTCCTGGACGCGGGCTTTCTCGGATTTGGAGCGTTGCTCGGCCGGCCACGCCGGTGCCGCGACAGCCAACAGGCAGGCCGCGATCCATGCAGTCATGAAGCTTCTGATCATCGGTTTCGATACATCCATGCGACCCGCAAAGGCATGAGGATAAACCGCTCTATCCTACAGCGATTCGGCGCGTACCCGATCCGGCACGCTGCCGGCGCATCGCCTCAGTCGCTTTCCCGATGACCGGCCACGATCCCCAGGGCATCCGGTTCGTTGCCGGTCTTCCAGCGCTCGACCACCCGCCAGCTCCGCCTGTCGACCACGGCGATTTGGTTGCCGCCGCTGACGGCCACATAAACGCGCGTGCCGTCCGGATCGGCGATCACGCCGATCGGCAGCGCCGCCCTGCCGAGCATCGTCTCCCGGTACCGGGCGTCCGGTTCGGCCAGCGCCACGATCGCCACCGGTTTGCGGCCGGCAGCATCGAACACCGCCAGGGTGGCGGCCCTGGCGTTGGTCACCAGCGCGTGGCGGCCGTCGGCAGTGAAGGCGACGCGGATCGGGAAGCCTTCGCTCTCCAGGGTATCGAGTACCTCCAGCGTGTCCGGGTCGTGCACGGTGACCGTGCCGGCCTCGCGGTTGCTGACCCAGACCGTCCCGTCCGGTGCGAGTTCGATGCCCTCGGCGCCGGCACCGGCGGGGCGTTCCAGCGTGCTGCCGTCGTCGAGCTCCACCCGCACCACGCTGCCGGCGGCGATCTTGCTGACGTAGGCAACGGCGCCGTCGCGCGACAGCGCCACCATGTGTCCGCCGCCCTTGCCGATCCCGATCACGCGCTCGATTTCGCCGGCCGCCGGATCGACCAGCAGCAGCGAGTCGCTGTCCTCTGTGGTCACCAGCAGACGCTTGCCGTCCGGCGTGAAGCGCACGCCGTGCGGACGCGCATGCGCGCCCAGGTCAATGTTGCCGGTGGCCTTGCCGGACGCGGTGTCGATCAGGGTCAGGGCATTGCCCGGCCGCTGGCTGCCGTAGCCGGTCACCACCGCCAGGCGCCGGTCGGGACTGACCGCGATCTCGTGCGGCCCGGGGGCGGTGTCGATCTCGCCCAATCGGCGGCCGTCTGCGAGGTCCAGCCGCCACACCGTGTCGTCGGACTTGTTGCCGACCAGCAGTTCGCCCCGGCCGGATGCCGGGCCGGCCGCCAGCAGCGTTCCGGCACAGAGCACGGTCAACATCAGCATGGATCGGTTCATCGTGTCTCTCCCGGCGCGCCGGCGTCGGGATGCAGCCAGTCTGCGTCACCGTCGGCGTAGCGCTCGTGTTTCCAGATCGGGACCCGGCGCTTGACCTCGTCGATGATAAAACGGCAGGCGTCGAAGGTCATACCGCGGTGCGCGGCCGAGACGCCGACCCAGACCGCGATCTCGCCGATGGCCAGCTCGCCGGTGCGATGCACGCACAGGGCGTCGACGAGCTCGAAGCGCGTACGCGCCTCGTCAAGGATGCGTTCTCCTTCCGCCTCCGCCAGCGCGGCATAGGCCTCGTAGTGCAGCCCACGCACCGGCCGGCCGTCGTTGTGGTCGCGCACCCAGCCCTCGAAACTGCTGTAGGCGCCGGCATCGGCGCGCAGCAGGCCGGCGCGCAGCGGTGCGATCTCGAACGGCGTGGCGGAAAGTTGAAAGCGTTTCATGTCGATTGTTCGTGCCTTCTTCACTCGTTCGTGGTGCCGGTGGCGGCTCTGACCACATGCTTCGGCCATCATGGCCGGGATACCCACCCTGTTGCCTTCCATGGCGAGACAGGATCGGCTTTGGATCGCCCGGCCCGGCTTGCCGGCCCCGCGCAGCGCGCGGGGCGTTCGCCCGAGGCGCGAGGCAATGCCTCGCAAACGCCTCGTACTCACCCATGGCCGGGCGTTCGCGGCCGCAGCAGATGCCAATAAGGCATCTGCTGCGGCCGCTCACCCCCCGCTGACCGGGGGGATGAAGGCGATCTCGGCGCCCGCGGCCACCGCATCGTCCCAGCGCGCGAACGCGCCGTCGACGGCCACGCGCAGGCGCTCGACGGACAACGCGAAACCGTGCCGGGCCTGCAGTTCCGCATACAGCGCGTGCAGCGTCGGCGCCTCCGTGCGCAGCGATTCCTGCGCGACGCCGGCGGCGTCGCGCAGGCTGGCGAAGTACAGCACGGTCACCTCGTTCATGCCCCCGCCTCACCGAAATCGCGCTTGCCGCCGCGCTTGCCCAGCAGCTTCGCCGGACCCAGCACGATCGCATGCGACAGCGCCTTGCACATGTCGTAGACGGTGAGCGCGGCGACGGTAGCGCCGGTCAGCGCCTCCATCTCCACGCCGGTGCGGTGCACGGTTTTCACCGTGCACTCGATACGCAGCGCGCGCGCGTCGTGCCAGTCGATGGCGATGCGGATGCCGTCGATCGGCAGCGGATGGCAGAACGGGATCAGCTCGTGGGTGCGCTTGACCGCCAGGGTGCCGGCGACGATCGCGGTGTCCACGATGCCGCCCTTCGCGCTTTTCAGGCCGCTGGCGCGCAGCGCCTCCGCCACCGCGGCCGGGAACCGCACGCGGCATTCCGCGGTCGCGGCGCGCGCGGTCGCGGCCTTGGCGGACACATCCACCATGGCGGGCCGTCCCGCCGGATCGAGATGCGTCAACGCGGGTGCGGAGGCATGCTTCATGTCGCGCTCGTCGGAGGAGGGGGCACGATGGTACCGTCGCCGGCCAGCGGCGTGCCCTGATGGAACACCATGCACCAACCGGCAGCGTCGCGGCGCCACAACGAGCTGCGCAACGACCGTCGCGTCTCGCCATCGGCGCTGCGCGTCGCGCGATAGGTCACCTGCGCCAGCCCGTCCGCGAGTTCGCGCACCTCCAGCGCCTCGGCTGCGAACGCCACGCCGGATTCGTGCGGCAGGCGCGCCAGCGCCTCGTCCTTGCCGAACATGCGCCCGGAGGCGCCGATCTCGCGGAAATCGTCGGCGAGCAGCCGCGCCAGCGCTTCCGTAGACGCGCGCACGTCCGCGTTCAGCAGCGCCAGTTCCAATCGGATCAGATGCGCCTGCAGCGATTCGTCCGCGGAAGTCATCACCCACCGACCAGGAACATTTCGACATGCCGGCGCGCGGCGCGCGGACTGCCGCGTTGCTCGCTGTAGCGATCCGCACGCCGCGACCACAGGGCGGCGACGCGCTCGGCCAGCGCGGTTTCGCCCGCCCGCAGCGCCGGCCGCAGATCGGTGCCGCCGGCCGCGAACAGGCAGGTGTAGAGATGGCCGTCGGCGGAGATCCGCGCACGATGGCAGTCGCCGCAGAACGGCGCGGTCACCGAACTGACGAAGCCGACCTCGCCGCCGCCGTCGACGAAGCCGTACCGCTCCGCCACCTCGCCGCGATAATGCGGATCGAGCGGCTGCAGCGGCCAGCGCGCGTGGATCCGGTCGCGCAGCTCGGCCGAGGGCACCACGCGTTCGCGATCCCAGCCGTTGCAGGTGCCGACGTCCATGTACTCGATGAAGCGCAGCACGTGGCCGCTGCCGCGGAAGTGCTCGACCAGCCGCAGGACTTCGCCGTCATTGACGCCGCGCTGCACCACGCAGTTGAGCTTGATCGACCCGAACCCGGCCTCGACGGCCGCGTCCAGGCCGGCCAGGACCGCCCCGACATCGCCGCGATCGCCGGACAGCTGCCGGAACAGCGCCGGATCCAGCGCATCCAGGCTGACCGTCAACCGCCGCAGTCCGGCGCGGCGCAGCGCCCGTGCCTGCCGCGCCAGCAGGCTGGCGTTGGTGGTCAGCGCCAGGTCCTCGATGCCCGGCACCCCCGCCAGCCGGGCGACCAGGTCGGGCAGGCCCTTGCGCAACAGCGGCTCGCCGCCGGTGATCCGCAGCTTGCGCACGCCGACCCGGGCGAAGCCGCGCACCATGGTCTCGATCTCGTCGAACGACAGCCGGGTGGCGGCGTCGAAACCGTAGTCGTCGGGCACGCGGTCGGCCGGCATGCAGTAGCCGCAGCGGAAGTTGCACGCCTCGATCACCGACAGCCGCAGGTCGTGCAGCGGCCGCCCCAGGGTGTCGAGCGGTAGCACCGGCAATGGCGATATCGCGTTCATCGAATCTCCATTCTAGGCACTCGCGCGTTATGCAGGCGGCAATCGCCGCCATCGGCGTCCATTGAACGCGATCGGCGCCGGCGCCGCTTGCCGGATCCTGCGTCTTGCTTGCCCGATCGGCCACCGCCGAGCAGGTCCGCGGCCGGCGTGCCCGTCAGCCGGCGGGCGCGCGCTCCGGTTCGGCCAGCGCCAGCACCTCGCCCTGCCCGGCCACGCGGCGGCCACGCGCGCGCATGGCCTCGCCGTCGGCGCCACTGGCGTAGTGGTACAGCACGCAGCGCGCCAGCAGCTCCGGCGGGTATTCGCGCTCGAGGTCGTCGAGGCCGCTGTGCGAGGGATTGCCGTGCAGGCCGCAGTCGTGGGCGACGGTCTCGCCGGCATCGGCGTACACCTTCAGCAGCTCCGCGATCGGCCGGGTGTCCCCGGTCCATACCAGGCTGCCGCGCAGCCGCAGCCCGTACGCGGTGCGCGGCCAGTGGTGGCGCACCGCGAACGTCTCCAGCCGCAGCCCGTCGTGCCAGAACGCATCGCCGACCGGGATCAGGTGGAACGCGTCCCAGAAATTGGCGCCGCCCTCGGCCAGCGCATTGGGATAGTCGCCGACGCGCTGGTGCAGCAGCGGCAGCACCGTCGCCGGCACGTAGACCGGCATCCGCCCACGGCGCGCGGGATCGAAATATTCCGATACGAACAGGCGCTCGAAGCCGGAGACGTGGTCGAGATGGGTGTGGGTGACGAACAGCGCCCGCGGCGGCTCGCCATAGTGCGCCAGGCAGGCGGTCAGGCCCTCGCTGCCGCAGTCGATGGTCAGCCACGGGGCGCCGTCGCGCTCGATCGTCGCCATCGACGAGCCGAGCTCGACCGCCGACGCATTGCCGACCCCGTGGAAGCGCAGCGACCAGGTCATCTCAATACCCCCGCGCCCAGCGGGCATCGTAGGCGGCACGCAGGCGGGCGAAATCGGCGCGTACCGCCTCGGCCGGGCGCTCGCCGCGCAGCTTCAGCAGCGAACGCTCGAGCCGGGCGAGGTTGCGCGAACGCCAACCGGTCTCCGGCAGCCGCAGGTGGCCGCGGTCCAGGTCGATCAGCCAACCCTTGCCGGCGGCGTCGAACAGGATGTTGTGGGCGTTGAGGTCGGCGTGATCGAGGCCGGCGCGATGGAAGCGCGCGATCAGGCGTCCGGTTTCCTGCCAGGGGGCATCGCCGGCCGCCACCGCCACGCGGTCGGCGAACGAGCGCACGCCGTCCAGGCGCCGGACCAGGATCGCCGCGCGGTAGAACGGACCGCGGCGCAGGTAGCACGAGGCCAGCGGCTCCGCCACCGGCAGCCCTTCGCGATGCAGGTCGCGGGTCAGCCGGAACTCGGTGAAGCTGCGCACCCGGGCGATGCCGCGCCACAGGTGCGCATCGCGACTCACGCGCGCCGCCAGGCCGCCGCGCAGGTAGTGGCGCAACACCGCCGCACCGAACGGGCCGTCCACGAACCACGCGCCACCGCGGCCGCCACTGTCGACCGGCCGCGCGCGTTCGCCCCAGAACCGTGGATCGAACCAGTCCGGCTCGACTTGCCGCGCCAATGCGGCGTCACTCAGAATCGATCCGTATCCGCCGCCCGCATCGCGGAACGGCGTCAGGCTTTCGCTGGCGTCGAATCTGACCATCCAACGAGTCTAGCAAGCCGCATGGCCCCGACCCCGCCGCCGCCATCGCCTTCCCCGCCGCGCTCGCTCTGCCTACTGCGGCTCTCGGCGTTGGGCGACGTGACCCACGTGCTGCCGCTGGTCCATACCTTGCGGCAGGCCTGGCCGGACACCGCGCTCACCTGGGTCATCGGCAAGGGCGAACAGCGGCTGCTGGACGGCCTGCCCGGGGTCGAGTTCATGGTCTACGACAAGCAATCCGGCCTGGCGGGCATGCGCGCACTGCGACATGCGCTGGCCGAACGCCGCTTCGACGCTCTGCTGCAGATGCAGGTCGCCGCCCGCGCCAACCTGCTGTCGGCGTTCGTGCCGGCGCGGCGCCGGATCGGCTACGACCGTTCGCGCTCCAAGGACCTGCACGGCCTGTTCGTGAACGAACGCATTCCCGACCGGCCGGGCATCCACGTGCTCGACGCGATCGGCAGCTTCTGCGAGCCACTGGGGCTGAAGCAGACCGAAATCGCCTGGAACCTTCCGGTTCCGGACGACGCCCGCGACTGGGCGCGCGCGCAGTGGCCCGGCGACGACACCCCCACCCTGCTGATCTCGCCCTGCTCCAGCCACGCGCTGCGCAACTGGCGCGCCGAGCGCTATGCCGCGGTCGCCGACCATGCCGTGGCGAAGGGCTGGCGCGTCGTACTGTGCGGCGGTCGCAGCACACTGGAGCGCGACACCGCCGACGCGATCGTCGGCGCGATGCGCGCGCCGGCGCTGGACCTGGTCGGCAAGGACACGCTCAAGCAGCTGCCGGCGCTGCTCGAGCGTGCGGACCTGGTGATGACACCCGATTCCGGACCGATGCACATCGCCAACGCCATGGGGACGAAGGTGCTCGGCCTGCACGCCGCCAGCAATCCCGAACGCAGCGGCCCGTACTCCGACCGCCGATATTGCGTGGATCGCTACGACGCCGCAGCGCGCAAGTACCTCGGCAAGCCGGCGAGCGAACTGCGCTGGGGAACCAAGATCGAGCACGAGGGCGTGATGGACCTGGTGACCGTGGAGGACGCGATCGCGGCGTTCGAATGCCATGCCGGCGACCGCCACTAGGCCTGCGACGTCCGGAAACGGCGAGATCCGCGCCACCCACACCGCGACCATGGTGCGTCCCCATTCGACGCCGGCCGCCCCCATGACTTTCCCGCAACGCATTCCGCCTCACCGCCCTGCCCGCCGAACCCTTCGCCCCGCTGTTCGCGCTGGACGCCCACGCCCTGGCTGAACGCTGCATCCAGAACCTGACCGCGGACGGACCCGGCTATTTCTGCCGCGTCGCCCTGGACCACGTCGGGACCGGAAGCGACCTTCTGCTGCTCTCCTACGCGCATCATCCGGCCGCATCGCCCTACCGCGCCTCGGGTCCGATCTTCGTCGGCCATGCGGCGGTGCGGGCGCATCCCGCGCCGGGAGAGATCCCGGACGCGATGCGGCCAGGGCTGTTCGCGGTCAAGGCCTACGATGCGCAGGGCGACATCGTCGATGCCGATGTCGCCGAAGGCGTGGCGCTGGAGTCGGGGATCGCGCGTTTCCTGCGGCGCCCCGACACCGCGTTCCTGCACCTGCACTTCGCGCGGCGCGGTTGCTACGCCTGCCGCGTCGAGCGGGCGGACTGATCCGGGAGGGCGACGCCGGCACGGTCTTGGCGGCGGCCGGCCGAGATCGCCATCGGGTCAGGGCGTCGAGCCGGTGCGGTAGTCCTGGTAGGACTTTTCCTCGACATAGGACGAGCCCAGCGCCAGGTTGATCTCCTTCTTGATCCGCGCGCGCGTGTCGTTCTCGAAGTAGACGCTGCGGGCGAGGCGGATGAACTCCTCGTCGAAGGCCTGCGCCTTCTCCTTGACCCGGATGTCGTCCTCGATCTCCCAGAGCCGCTCGTTCACCGCCTTGAGTTCGGCACGCAGCCTGGGGACGCTGGCCCCGGATCCGGCGTCCTGACCCGCCGCCGGGTGCGCCATCCAGGTCGCCTCCAGCGCCGACAGCTCGTTGCGCACGTTAGCGAGCTTGGCCTCGTCGCTGATGCGTTCCGACTTGATCTGCAGGATCGCGATCTTGTCGAGCAGTTCACCAAAAGAGACGGGCACGGAAATTTCGGACATGGCGAGGCTGAACCTGGATGGTGGGAACGGTCCAAGTGTAACGCCGCCGGCTTGTCCGCCGCCTGACCGGCCCGTATCATGACCGCCCCCGGCGCTTCCTGACGCCGGACGCCGTTCGGAGAGGTGGCAGAGCGGTTGAATGTACCTGACTCGAAATCAGGCAGGCGTTAATAGCGCCTCGGGGGTTCGAATCCCCCCCTCTCCGCCAGACACGCAAAAGCCCCCTTTCGGGGGCTTTTGCGTGTCTGAAGAACCGCCACCGCCACGCATGCGCGCCGTCACCTTTCCAGAACGACTCTGCTAGGGTAGTTTCATGCCCGCCACCCGCACGGAACGGACGTGTCCGACGCGCTCACCCCCTTTCAGTTGGCCGTCCGGGTCATGACGCTGCGTTTGCCACTTCGGGGGTGCCGATACCGGCCGGATACAGGACGCGCATGATCGAGTTCGGACACCTGACCCATGTCGGCCTGCGGCGCGAGCTGAACGAAGATACCTATTACGGCGACGCCGAGCTCGGCCTGTGGCTGGTGGCCGACGGCATGGGCGGGCACGAGTACGGCGAGGTGGCCAGCGCGTTGGCGCGCGAGACCGTGGTGCGCGAAACCCGCCAGGGCACGCCGCTGGTGCAGGCGATCCGGATCGCCGACGAGGAGATCATCCGCGCCTCGCGACAGCGCCACGACACCCTGCCCATGGGCACCACGGTGGTTGCCGCACGCGTGACCGGCAACCGCTTCGAGGTGGCCTGGGTCGGCGACAGCCGGGTCTACCTGTGGCACGCCGGCAAGCTGGTGCAACTGTCGCAGGATCACAGCTACGTGCAGGAACTCATCTCGCAGGGCACGATCAGCGTCGACCAGGCGCGGAACCACCCACACCGCAACGTCGTCACCCAGGCGCTGGGCGTGACCGATCCGCAATCGCTGAACGTCGAGACCATGGCCGGCGAATGGCTGCCGGGCATGCAGCTGCTGCTGTGCAGCGACGGACTGACCGAGGAAGTGGACGATGCCGGCATCGCCCGGGTGCTGGCCCATGGCGAGTGCAGCGCCCAGGAATGCGTGGACGGCCTGGTCGCGGCGGCGCTCGACGGCGGCGGCTCCGACAACGTGACCGCGGTGCTGGTGCGTCGGCACTAGCGGCGGGAAACGCGTGGATGAGGCATCGCGACCTTGTCAAAACTGGTGGTCTCTACGATGCGGTGCGACCCGCTTGGTGAAGCGTCGACAGGCTTAGAGCGTAACGACGTTCGCTGTCCATCCCCATTGTCCGTGTAGGAGGGGCTTCAGCCCCGACCTCGGAAACGAACGGAGCGCAAAAAAAACCGCGCGCGCAGCTTGCCGATCGGCACCACGCGCTCCCTGTTTGCTTGCCGCCTTCGGCGAGCCGGGGCTGAAGCCCCTCCTACAGAGGTCGGCGGAGGGCGTGCATGCCGATCCGCCCTAGGACAGCGCCGACTCCGGCTCCGCGACCGAGTCCGGCACGACGACGGAAGCCAGGTCCCATACGCATTGCCCCGCCTTGGCGCGGATCTTCTCCAGTCGCGCGGCGTGCAGGGCGAGTTCCGCCTCGGGCACCACCACCCGCGGCCGTGGCCCCAGACCCGCGGTGGGCAGCGCGACGGCGGCGGCGCGGCCGGCATCCGCGACCGGGCTGGCGAAGCCGATCTCGCTCTGGCCCGCGGTCAGCGCCAGATACACCTCGGCCAGCAGCTGCGCATCGAGCAGCGCGCCGTGCAGTTGCCGGTGCGCATTGTCCACGCCGAGGCGCTTGCACAGCGCATCGAGGGAATTGCGCTGGCCGGGATACCGCTGCCGCGCCAGGTCGAGCGAGTCCTCGACCATGGCACGATCACGGATGCGACCGTACTGTTCCCCGCAGCGCGCCAGCTCGGCATCGAGAAAGCCGACGTCGAATGCGGCGTTGTGGATCACCAGCTCGGCGCCGTCGATGAAGTCCAGGAACTCGTCGACGACAGCGGCGAACAGCGGCTTGTCGGCAAGGAATTCACGGGTCAGGCCGGTGACTTCCTGCGCACCCGGCTCGAAATCGCGCTCGGGATTGAGGTAGCGCTGGAACGTGCGCCCGGTCGGGCGGCGCTCCTGCAGCTCGACGCAACCGATCTCGACCACGCGGTTGCCCTTCTTCCACTCCAGGCCCGTGGTCTCGGTGTCGAGGACGATCTGTCGCATCTGTCGTTCTGTCCGCTTTGTGTCGTCGATGTTCAGGATAGCCGCGCGCCGTCGCAGATGCCGGGACCGGGCAGGCGGCCGGCCTTGATCAGCTCGGCCTGCGTGCGCGCGAGCGCGTCGACGCGCTCGTTGTCGGGATCGCCGGAATGGCCTTTCACCCAGCGCCAGTCGATGCTGTGCCTCAGGGTCGCCGCCTGCAGCCGCTGCCACAGGTCCTGGTTCTTCACCGCGCCGCCGCCGGCGGTGCGCCAGTTGCGGCGCAGCCAGTTCGGCAGCCATTCGGTGATGCCTTTGCGCACGTACTGCGAATCGGTGTGCAGGACCACGCTGCACGGCGCGGTCAGCGCCTCCAGCGCGCTGATCGCGGCCATCAGTTCCATGCGGTTGTTGGTGGTCAGTGCCTCGCCGCCGACCAGTTCTTTCTCCTGCGTACGGTAGCGCAGCAGCGCCGCCCAGCCACCCGGTCCCGGATTGCCGAGACAGGCGCCGTCGGTGTGGATCTCGACCGCCTTCATCGCGCTCATCCCGCCGCCGCGCGCTGCGGGAGGCGCAACCCGGCCTTGCGCCGGATCGGCGTCAGCGGCACCACGCGCCGCTCCGCGCGCAGCGCATAGGCGGCGCACAGGCCGGGGCCGCTGCGCGCGGCATCGCGCACCTCCACCTTCCACCCCGGACCTACCCCTTGCGACACCGCTTCGGGCACCAGGCCGGCGTCGCGCATGCGCCGCCGCCAGGTGAGCGGCTCGCTGGCGCGCAGGCCGTGCCCGCGCCAGCGCCAGCGATAGGGAGACAGCGGATTGAGGGCGAACAGCCAGAGCCAGCCGCCTGGGACCAGCACCCGGGCGCACTCGTCGAGCAGGGCCGCCGCCTGCTCGCGCGACGCCGGCACGTGCTGCAGGACCACGGTGCCGACCGATTCGTTCGCCAGGGGCAGCGGCAGCGCGCAACGCAGGGCGCCGTCCCAGCCCTCGCCGCGGACGCGCAGGCAGACCCCGCGGCCGCCGGCGTCCGCCCGCTGCGGGACCGGCGCCAGCCACAGCCAGGGCGGGCCCGGTCGCTGGCCCAGCGCCTGCCTCACCAGGGCCGCCTCGCTGTCGATCAGCGCCTGTCCCGGCGGGGAAGCGAACCAGTCGCTGGGCATGCCGGGTTGACCGGCCGGTGAAATCGCGGGCATGGTCGCCATTCTAACGGCTGTCCCGCGAGGTCGACCCGGATGCAGCTGCAATCGCTGCCGGCGCTGTCCGACAACTACATCTGGACGCTCGCCGACGCGGACGGGCGGGCGCTGGTGGTCGATCCGGGCGAAGCCGCGCCGGTGCTGGCCGCGGCCGGTCAAGGGCTGCGGCCGGTCGCCATCCTGCTGACCCACCACCATCACGACCACGTGGGCGGGGTGCCGGAACTGCTGCGGCGTTGGCCCGGGCTGCCGGTCTACGGGCCGGACGACGACCGCATCGCCACGGTCAGCCACCGCGTCGGCGACGGCGATCGCATCGAACTGGCGCCATGGCGCTTGGACGTGCTGGCGGTACCGGGTCACACCCTGAGCCATATCGCCTTCCATGGGCACGACCACCTGTTCTGCGGCGACACCTTGTTCAGTCTGGGTTGCGGCCGCCTGTTCGAGGGTACGCCGGCGCAGATGCTCGGCTCGCTCGACCGGCTGGCCGCCCTGCCGGGCGCGACCCGCGTGTGCTGCGGACACGAATACACCCGGGACAACGCCGCGTTCGCACGCGTCGTGGACCCCGGAAACGAGGCGCTCGAGCGCCGCAGCGAGGACATCCAGGCCATGCACGACCGCGGACAGCCGACCCTGCCGAGCACCCTGGCCGATGAGACGGCCTGCAACCCGTTCCTGCGCATCGACGTGCCGGCGGTACGCGATGCGGTGGCGATGCGCGTGCAGGACGAGGACCCGGACCGCGTCACCCTGTTCGCCGCGCTGCGGCGCTGGAAGGACGAATTCCGGGCATGACGGGGTCGCGCCTGGCACTCGGGTTGTTGCTCGCCGCATGTTGGCTCTGGCTGCCGTCGACGGCAGCTGCCGCCGAACCCGCGACGCTCAGCGAGACCGCCACCGCTCCCGTGGTGGCCGCGGCGGCAGCACCGGTGACCGATCCCGTCGCGCGCAACGGCAGCGAGATCTTCGCCAGCTTCCGCGACGGATTGTCCGACCCCGAATGCACCGCCGAGCCCAGCGAGCGCTGGCGCCGGCATTTCTCCCACGTGCCGGACGACCTGGCCGCCGAGCCGGACCGGCTGCTGCCGCTGTTCGGCTACGTCGTCGACGCGCTGCGCGCCTCGCACCTGCCGACCGAATACGCGTTGATTCCCTTCGTCGAAAGCGGCTACCGCCCCGGCGCGCGCAGTCCGTCGGGGCCGGCCGGGCTGTGGCAGTTCATCGCGGTGACCGCGCGCAAGCACAAGATCGCGATCCGGCCCGGCTACGACGGCCGCCTGTCGCCCGTCGATTCCACCCAGGCCGCGGTGCGCTACCTGCGGACCCTGCACGGCATGTTCGCCGGCGACTGGCGGCTGGCGGTGATGGGCTACAACGCCGGCGAGTACCGCGTGTTCGGGGCGCTCAAGTCGGCCGGCCAGCGGGCGATGGACGCCGAGCCGGAGAAACTCGCGGTCCCCCGCATCACCCAGGCGTACGTCCGCAAGCTGCAGGCCCTGTCCTGCCTGCTAGTCGAGGCCGGCGAGCACGAGGAATGGTTGCGTGCGATCGATCGTCGCGTCCCGGTGCTGACCGCGGCCACCCTGCCCGCCGATGCCGCCCATCTCGACACCTGGGCGCAGCGGCACGGGCACGACGTCGCCCAGGTCCGCCGCTTCAACCCGGTCTTCGCCGACGGGCGCGTCGCCCGCGCCGATCGCGGCCTGCGGGTGCTGGTGCCGGCCAAGGCGGACGATCCGGCGATCGTGACGACGGAAGCGGCCAAGCCAGCGATCACACTCCAGCTTCCCACCGGCGAGGCGGAGACGCCCGCAAGCACCGGGAGCACGGCCCTGTCCGGCTTCGTCGCCGACGCCAGTGCGCTGGTCGCGGAGACCGACGTGGCGCCCCCGCCGGCACCTCGCACCCACGTGGTCGCGCGGGGCGAGTCGATCTGGCGCATCGCCCGCCGTTACGGGATCGACAGCGCACGTCTGCTGGCACGCAACGGGTTGAGCGCCGCCAGCGTGCTGCACCCCGGCATGACCTTGCGCATCGACGACGAGCCCGCATCCCGGCCCGCGCCCGTGGCAAAATAGAACGCTTCGCTCGGAACCGCGGGAAGAAATCATGGGTTTTCTGCAAGGCAAGCGCGCCCTGATCACCGGCATCGCCAGCCAGCGCTCGATCGCCAACGGCATCGCCGAGGCGATGCACCGCGAAGGCGCCGAACTGGCCTTCACCTACCAGAACGACAAGCTGCGATCGCGCGTCGAAGAAGTCGCGCAGAAGGTGGGGTCGGAGATCGTGCTGCCGCTCGACGTGGCCGACGACGCCCAGATCGACGCCCTGTTCGCCGGGCTCGGCCGGCATTGGAGCGACGGCTTCGACATCCTGGTGCACGCGATCGCGTACGCGCCGCGCGAGGCCATCACCGGCCAGTTCCTCGACGGCCTGACCCGGGAGAACTTCGCGATCGCGCAGGACATCTCTGCGTATTCGCTCGCCGCGCTGGCCAAGGCCGCGCGTCCGCAGATGTCCGGCCGCGGGCATGGCGCGATCCTGACCCTGAGCTACTTGGGCGCCGAGCGCGCACTGCGCAGCTACAACGTGATGGGCGTGGCCAAGGCCAGCCTGGAAGCGACGGTGCGCTACCTCGCGCTGAACCTCGGACCGGAAGGCACCCGCGTCAATGCGATCTCCGCCGGCCCGATCAAGACCCTGGCGGCGGCCGGCATCGGCGGCTTCCGCAAGATCCTGGGGCACGTCGAGGCCGAGGCGCCGCTGCGCCGCACCATCACCATCGAGGACGTCGGCAACGTCGCCGCGTTCCTGTGCTCGGACCTCGCCTCGGGTGTCACCGGCGAGGTGACCTACGTGGACGCCGGCTACAACATCCTGGGCATGACCGGCATCGAGTAAAGCAGGAACGAGTGGAGGGAAACGAGCAACGAGTCAAAGCGCCTGCCCGGACTCGTTTCTCACTCCTCGTTTCTCGTTCCTCGCTCTCAGAGCTGCGCCTCGACCACGGTGATCTTCATGTCTGCGCGCAACGCCCGCAGCAGGGCCGCGGCGGCCTCGTTGCCGGATAGCGTGGCCAGCTGCTGCTGCAGCAGCTCGCGTTCCTGCGCGCTCGCCTCTTCCGGATCGCCCGGCGTCACCGCGGTCACCGCGAATACCACGATGCTGCCGTCGTCCAGCGCCACCTTCCCGGCCGTGGCCTTGCCTTCTTCGGGCGGCTCGGCGGCGAAGTAGGCCTCGACCGCGTCCGGATGCGGGATCGGCGCGCCGCGCGGCACCGCCGGCACGTCCTGCACCGGCAATTCGCGCTTGGCGGCGACGGCATCCAGCCCGGCACCCGCCGCGACCTCCGCCACCAGGGCGTCGGCGTCGGCCTGCGCACGCTTGTCGGCGCGATCGGTGCGGATCGCCTCGATCACGCGCTCGCGCACCTCCGCCAGCGGCAGGGCGCGCTCGGGCGTGTGGCTGCTCACGCGGATCAGTACGTTGTGGTTCGGCCCGATCTCGATCGGATCACTGACGGTCCCGTCCTCGATCAGGCTTTCGCTGAATGCCGCGCGCTGCATCGCCGGCTCGGCGGCGATTCCGCTGCCCTCGCCGCGCGCGAAGGGACCGACCGTGCGCACCGTCAGGCCACCTTCGGCAGCCGCTGGCTCGAGCGAATTCGGACTGCGGTAGGCCTGGTCGACCACCCGGCCGAGCAGCTCACTGAAGGCGCGTTCGCGCTCGGTTTCGGCGAGCTCCGTCGCCAACTGGTCGCGGACCTCCTCGAACGGCGTCTCCTCGCCGCCCTTCACTTCACGCAGCTGCAGCACATGCCAGCCGAACTCGGTCCGGACCGGCCCGCGAACCTCGCCCGGCTCCATCGCGAACAGGGCCTGCTCGAATGCCTCCACCATCATCCCCGGCTCGACCCAACCCAGGTCGCCGCCGGCGTCGCTGGAGCCGACGTCGTCGGAGTGCTCGCGCGCCAGCGCCGCGAAGTCGGCACCTTCCGCCCGCGCCTGTTCCGCCAGCTTCTCAGCCTGTTCCTTCGCTGCCTGCTGCGCGGCGGCGTCGGCATCCGCCGGCACTTCGATCAGGATGTGCGAGGCGAGGCGCTGTTCGGCCTGCGCAAAACGCGAACGCTCCTGCTCGTAGCGCTCGCGCAATGCGGCTTCGTCGACTTCCTCGTCGACCTGCAGCTGGCTGCCGTCGATCTCGATGTATTCGATCGCGACCGTCTCCGGCGCACGATAGTCGGCGGCGTGCGCCTGATACCAGGCCTGGATCTCGTCGTCGCTGACTGGGCCGGTATCGGGCTCGGGCGGCGGCAGCATCACGAATGACACGTCGCGGCGCTCGCCCAGCAGCACCAGCAGACGATCGACCTCGGTCGGCGTGACGAACGCCGACTGCGCGATCTGGGACGGCATCAGCGACTGCTGCAGGCTCTCGCGGATCAGTTCCTGGAACTGCTGCGGGCTGCGTGCCGGCACCTGCGACTGCAGCGCGAGCTGGTAGCGCTGTGGATCGAAACGACCGTCGACCTGGAACGCGGGAATCTGCTCGATCTGCTGGCGCACCTGCAGGTCGCCGACGGCCACGCCGCGGTTGCGCGCGGCCAGGCGCAGCACGGCCTGGTCGACCAGGCTCTCCAGCACCTCGCGACGCGACTCCAGGGTCTCGAACGCGAGTGCATCGAACCCGTCGCCCTGCTGCTGGCGGCGCTGCTGGCGCTCCTGCTCGAACGCCGTGCGGAAATCGTCCGGGCTCACTTCTTCCTCGTCCCAGAACAGCTTACGGACCGGCCACAGGTCCGGCGCGCCGCGCCACCACGACGGCGGCGATTCCACCTTGGCCGCATAGTTGGGACCGCTCTGGAACAGATACTGTTCCATGCCGAAGAAGGCGAACGGAATCGCCAGCAGGATCACGATGACGATCGCGATCCAGCCGGTCATTTTGTCTCTCAGGGCTTGCAGCATCGTGGGACTGGCCGTGGACGTAGCCGCGCAGTTTAACCGGATTGCCGGTGGCGCACAGGAGCGGCGCGGCGGCATCCGCCCCAGCCGGCCGGGGCAGCTCTGCGGCGACGACTTGCGCGGGCACAAAAAGAAATACTTCTCCGGGATCCGTACGCCCTATCGGTCTGCCACGACATCGCCTTGGTTGGCCGTTGGGATTCCGTGCTTCGGCAGCAAGGCGACGTCCGGCGGGCAGGGGAGTGCTCCGCCCCGCAGACGACCTCCTGTCTTTATGCGGGGCGTGGGCCCGATCCGCTGCGCGGGTCGGGCCGGCCCGGCGCAGCGCGCCGGGCGTTCGCCCGGGCCGCGCGGCAATGCCGCGCAAGCGGCCCGGACTCACCCATGGCCCGCTGCTCCGCACTCCCCTGCCCACCGGCCGCCGCCTGATCGACGCTTTGGCATCGTATCTCCGGTGATATGCCTGCCGGTGACATGCGTACCGGAGATCCGATATCAACGTGCCCGTAAGCCGCGGCCTGGTGGCCGGGGAGTCGCGGCAGCGCGCCATGGATGGCGCGCGCCCGAGTCAGGGCAGGGTGAGCGCGGACTGCTTGCGCGGCACTGCCGCGCGTTCGCGTGAACGCCCGGCGCGCTGCGCCGGGCCGGACCGCGGAGCGGCCCTGACCGAGGGAAAAGCGATCTCCCGGCCGTCAGGGCGCGGCGTCCATCCGAAGCCTCACATCCTCCAAGCTCGGCCCCCCTCAATCGAGCAAACAGCCACAAAAAAAGAGGGCACCGTTTCCGGTGCCCTCTTCTGGATCTGGCGGAGCGGACGGGACTCGAACCCGCGACCTCCGGCGTGACAGGCCAGCATTCTAACCAACTGAACTACCGCTCCGCGTTGAACCTTTGCAACCTTGGCGTGGTGGGTGCTGAGGGTTTCGAACCCCCGACCCTCGCCTTGTAAGGGCGACGCTCTACCGCTGAGCTAAGCACCCGAACGGAGCCGATTAGTTTACAGCGTCCTTCAACGCCTTGCCAGCCTTGAAGGCAGGATTTTTTGCAGCGGGGATCTGGATCTCCTCGCCGGTACGCGGATTGCGCCCGGTGCGGGCGGCGCGCTCGCGAACTTCGAAACTGCCGAAGCCGGCAATGGCGACGCTGTCGCCCTGGCCCAGCGCCTGGGCGATGGCATCGAACACGGTATCGACGGCGGCGGTGGCATCAGCCTTGGAAAGGCCGCACTTGTCGGCAACTTTCTCGTTCAGGTCGCTTTTCTTCATTTTTCGTAACTCCCATGCGGCCCCGAGCCGCGAATAAAAGGGCGATCGGATGACGGGACTCGTCCGGTCGACTCGAAGAACGACGCGCAGCGGGAACTGCGCGTCGCGATTTGCGTCCGTTATACCAGTGGCCCCTACCCCACGCAACCAAAAAGTCGCATAACCACGCCGATTTTGAAGCGATTACCGTATCCGCGAAGCCGCTGTCAATGCTTGACGCCGGCCTGCGCCGAAGGCTTTCTCGCCTTGCCGATCACCTCTTCGAGTTCCTGCTTGGCCTGCGGCGCGAGTGGCCGCTCGAGCGCCAGGTCGAGCACCTCGTCGATCCACTTCACCGGCACGATCCGGATCTGCTGGGTGACCGACTTCGGAATATCGGCGAGATCCTTGCGGTTCTCCTCGGGAATGATCACGGTGCGGATGCCGCCGCGCATCGCCGCCAGCAACTTCTCCTTCAGTCCGCCGATCGCGGTGACGCGCCCGCGCAGGGTGATCTCGCCGGTCATCGCCACGTCGGCGCGCACCGGAATCCGGGTCAGCATCGACACCAGCGCGGTCGCCATGGCAGCGCCGGCGCTCGGACCGTCCTTGGGCGTGGCGCCGTCGGGGACGTGGACGTGGATGTCGTGCTTCTGCAGGCTTTCGATGTCGATGCCGAGCTGTTCGCTGCGGGCGCGGACCACCGAATGCGCGGCCGACGCCGACTCCTTCATCACGTCGCCGAGCTGGCCGGTGAGGATCAGGTTGCCCTTGCCGGGGATCTGGGTGACCTCGATCTGCAACAGGTCGCCGCCGACCTCGGTCCAGGCCAGGCCGGTGACCATGCCGATCTCGTTGTCTTGCTCGGCGCGGCCGAAGTCGTAGCGGCGCACGCCGAGGTACTTGTCCAGGTTCCTGGAGGTGACGCTGACCGCCTTGGCCTTCTTCGCCTGGGGGCCCGCCAACGCGATCTCCTTGACCACCTTGCGGCAGATCTTGGCGATCTCGCGCTCGAGGTTGCGCACGCCGGACTCGCGCGTGTAGTAGCGCACGATGTCGCGGATCGCGCCCTCGCCGATCTTCAGCTCGTCCCCCTTCAAACCGTTGGCCTTGAGCTGCTTGGCCATCAGGTAGCGGGTGGCGATGTTGAGCTTCTCGTCCTCGGTGTAGCCGGGGATCCGGATCACCTCCATGCGATCGAGCAGCGGACCGGGGATGTTGAGCGAGTTCGAGGTGGCGATGAACATCACCTCGGACAGGTCGAGATCGACCTCCAGGTAGTGGTCGTTGAAGGCGTTGTTCTGCTCCGGATCCAGCACCTCCAGCAGCGCCGAGGACGGATCGCCGCGGAAGTCCATCGACATCTTGTCGATCTCGTCGAGCATGAACAGCGGGTTGCGGCTGCCGGCCTTGTTGAGGTTCTGCACGATCCGGCCCGGCATCGAACCGACGTAGGTGCGGCGGTGGCCGCGGATCTCGGCCTCGTCGCGCACGCCGCCGAGCGACATGCGCACGAACTTGCGGTTGGTGGCCCGGGCGATCGACTGGCCGAGCGAGGTCTTGCCGACGCCGGGCGGGCCGACCAGGCACAGGATCGCGCCCTTCATCTGCTTCACGCGCGTCTGCACCGCCAGGTACTCGAGGATCCGGTCCTTGACCTTCTCCAGGCCGTAATGGTCGGCGTCGAGCACGTCCTGCGCGGCCTTGAGGTCCTTGCGCACCTTGCTGCGCTTCTTCCACGGCACGCCGAGCAGCCACTCGAGATAGTTGCGCACCACCGCGGCCTCGGCCGACATCGGCGACATCTGCTTGAGCTTGTTGAATTCGTTCTTGGCCTTGGTCTCGACCGGCTTGGGCATGCCGGCCTCGGCGATCTTGCGCGCGATCTCCTCGAGGTCGTTGGGCGCCTCGTCGATCTCGCCCAGCTCCTTCTGGATCGCCTTCATCTGCTCGTTGAGGTAGTACTCGCGCTGCGACTTCTCCATCTGCGACTTCACCCGGCCGCGGATGCGCTTCTCCATCTGCTGCACGTCGATCTCGCCGTCGACGAAGCCGACCAGCAGCTCCAGGCGGTCGCCGGTCTCGATGGTCTCCAGCAGGCGCTGCTTGTCGGCCAGGCGTACGCCCAGGTGGGCGGCGATGGTGTCGGCCAGGCGGCCGGGCTCGTCGATGCCGGCCAGCGTCTGCAGCAGTTCCGGCGGCAGCTTGCGGCTGGTCTTGACGTACTGCTCGAACAGTCCCATCAGCGAACGCGCGACCGCCTCGATCTCGCGGGTGTCGCGGCCTTCGGACGACTCGATCACCGTGCCCTGGCCGGCCAGGGTGCCGTCGCGCTCGACGATGCCGTCGACGCGCACGCGCGACACGCCTTCCACCAGCACCTTGATGGTGCCGTCCGGCAGCTTGAGCAGTTGCAGCACCTGGGCGAGCGTGCCGACCTCGTAAAGCTCACCGGCGCCGGGATCGTCGGTCTCGGCCGATTTCTGGGCGACCAGCAGGATGCGCTTGTCCGACTCCATCGCCAGGTCGAGGGCGCGGATCGACTTCTCGCGGCCGACGAACAGCGGAATCACCATGTGCGGAAACACCACGACGTCGCGTAGCGGCAGCACCGGCAGGTCGAGGGTTTCGATTGCGGTCGAACGGGTCATCGTGGCTCCGGAAAACGTAGGATCAGACGGGCCGGCAGGATGGTGCCGGCTCGCCTCTCTTATGGGGTTATCGTGCGGGCGTTGCAAGCGGACGCAGCGTGCCGCGGATGGCGCCGCGCTGCAGCGGCGCACGGAATCAGCGACTTAGGCCCGATACGTCGACCAGGCGCGAAGAAAGGCGATGCACCGCGAAGCGTGCATTCAGGCGCGAGCTGCGCATGCGGGCCGGCAGCCGGTGTCTGGCGGCCCCACTGACACGGCGACCGCCGGCGCTGGCGGCCTGACGGACGGCAGTGCCGTCCGCGATGCCGGTCACTCTCCGGACGCGACCTTGGCCGGGGCCGGTGGCGTCTGGTAGATCAGGTACGGCTCGGACTTGTGCTCGATCACCGACTCGTCGACCACCACCTTGCTGACGTTCTCCAGCGACGGCAGCTCGTACATGGTGTCCAGCAGCACCGACTCGACGATGGTGCGCAGGCCGCGGGCGCCGGTCTTGCGCTTGATCGCCTTGCGCGCGATCGCCGCCAGCGCGTCCTCGCGGAATTCCAGCTCCACGCCTTCCATCTCGAACAGCTTGCGGAACTGCTTGCTGATCGCGTTTTTCGGCTCGGTGAGGATCTTGATCAGCGCCGCCTCGTCCAGTTCCTCGAGCGTGGCGACCACCGGCAGGCGGCCGACGAACTCGGGGATCAGGCCGAACTTGATCAGGTCCTCGGGCTCGACGTCGGCCAGCACCTTGCCGGTCTCGGTCTTGCGCTCGCTGCTCTTGAGCTTGGCGCCGAAGCCGATGCCGCCGGCCTCGGTGCTGCGCTGCTGGATGATCTTTTCCAGCCCGGCGAACGCGCCGCCGACGATGAACAGGATGTTGCCGGTGTCGACCTGCAGGAACTCCTGCTGCGGATGCTTGCGCCCGCCCTGCGGCGGCACGCTGGCCATGGTGCCCTCGATCAGCTTGAGCAGCGCCTGCTGCACGCCCTCGCCGGACACGTCGCGGGTGATCGACGGGTTCTCGGATTTGCGCGAGATCTTGTCGATCTCGTCGATGTAGACGATGCCCTGCTGCGCCTTCTCGACGTCGTAGTCGCACTTCTGCAGCAGCTTCTGGATGATGTTCTCGACGTCCTCGCCGACGTAGCCCGCCTCGGTCAGCGTGGTCGCGTCGGCGATGGTGAACGGCACGTTGAGCAGCCGCGCCAGTGTCTCGGCCAGCAGCGTCTTGCCCGATCCGGTCGGGCCGACCAGCAGGATGTTGGATTTGGCCAGCTCGATGTCGTCGCTCTTCTGCCGGCTCTCGATGCGCTTGTAGTGGTTGTACACGGCCACCGCCAGCGTGCGCTTGGCGCGCTGCTGGCCGATCACGTACTGCTCGAGGACCTCGAGGATCTCCTTGGGCTTGGGCAGCGAACTGCGTGCCGACTGTGCCTTCTCCTCGAGTTCCTCGCGGATGATGTCGTTGCACAGCTCGACGCATTCATCGCAGATGAACACGCTTGGACCGGCGATCAGCTTGCGCACCTCGTGCTGGCTCTTTCCGCAGAAAGAGCAGTACAGGATCTTGTTGCTGTCGCCGGAACGGCCCTGTGAATCTTTGCTCATGCGTCGGTTACCAGGTGGTGCCGCCCGCCGGAGACGGGATTCGGTTCGAGAATAGCATAGGGATGGCGCCGCGCCAGCGCCCGATCAAGGCGCGGAAACCCTCGTACCAGCAAGGGGTTACGCGGCCCCCGCGGTGCCCGATGACAGGCTCGCGGTGCCGGGATGGCGCCTGTCGCGCCGTTGCCGTGCGGACGCGGGTCAAGCCGGCTGGATCGACTCTTCCGGGCGCCGCTCCAGGACCTCATCGACCAGTCCGTACTCGCGCGCCGCCTCGGAGCTCTTGAAGTTGTCGCGCTCGGTGTCCGTGGCGATGGTGTCCAGGCTCTGGCCGGTGTGGCTGGAGAGGATTTCGTTCAGGCGCTGGCGCAGCGCCAGGATCTCGCGCGCGTGGATGTCGATGTCGGTGGCCTGGCCCTGGAAGCCGCCCAGCGGCTGGTGGATCATCATCCGCGAATTGGGCAGCGCGTAGCGCTTGCCCTTGGCGCCGGCCGCCAGCAGCAGCGCGCCCATGCTCGCCGCCTGGCCGACGCAGATGGTGCTCACGTCGGGCTTGATGAACTGCATGGTGTCGTAGATCGCCATGCCGGCGGTGACCACGCCGCCCGGCGAGTTGATGTACAGGTTGATGTCCTTCTCGGGGTTCTCGGCCTCGAGGAACAGCAGCTGGGCGATGATCACGTTGGCGACGTGGTCGTCGATCCCGCCGACCAGGAAGATCACCCGCTCCTTCAGCAGCCGCGAGTAGATGTCGTAGGCGCGCTCGCCGCGGCTGGTCTGTTCGACCACCATCGGCACGAGGTTGAGGGCTTTGGTCTGGATGTTCATGGGTATCCGGCGGTAACAGGGTGGGCCTTGGCCCACCGGAAAAAGAAGTGGTGGGCCGAGGCCCACCCTACGGCGCGATCGCTTCCTGGAAGCTGAGCTGCTTCTCGGTGTGCTGGGCGCGTTCGGCGATCCAGTCGATCACCTGTTCCTCCATCACCCGGTTCTGCAGTCCCGACATCAACTGGGGATCGTTGCGGTACAACTCAATGACCTGGTCCGGCTCCTCGTAGGTCGAGGCGATCAGGCGCAGGGTCTCGTTCAGCCGCTTCGGATCGAGCTGCAGTTTGTGCGCGCGTGCGATCTCGCCGACCAGCAGACCGACCAGGACCCGCTTGCGCGCCGGCTCCATGAACTGCTGGTGGGCGTCGGCGGGCAGTTCCACCTTGCGGCCCTGGCGGCGCGACTGCTCGACCGCCTGCTGGGTCATCGCCTTGGCCTCGTTCTCCACCAGACGCGGCGGCAGCTCGACGCTGGACCAGGTCGCCACCAGCTGCTCGCCGACCTCGCGCCGCAGCCGGTTCATCAGCGCGCCCTTGAGCTCGCGTTCGAGGTTGGTGCGGATCTCGCTGCGGAACTGTTCCGGCTCGCCGCTCTTCACGCCGAAGCTCTTGATGAAGGCCGCGTCCACCTCCGGCAGCACCGGCTCGGACACGCGCTCGACCTTGATGTGCACCTGGGCCTGCTTGCCCGCCAGCTGCGGCACCCGCCAGTTGGCTGGGAACTCGACCTCGACGGTCTTTTCCTCGTCCGCCTGCATGCCGACGAGCGCGGCTTCCAGCGCCGGCAGCATCGAGCCGCTGCCGAGCACCGGGGTGCCCTTCTCGGCGCCCTCGGCCGGCAGGCGCTCGTCGCCGATCTGTGACCAGGTCTCGATGTCGAGCGCGTCGCCTTCCTGCGCCGGGCGCGTGACCGCGCTCCAGGTGCGGCGCTGCAGGCGCAGGTTCTCGATCATGCGGTCGATGTCCTCGTCGGTCACCTCCGCGGTATGGCGGACCACGGTCAGCTTGGAGACGTCGATCTCGCCGAAGTCCGGCACCACCTCGAAGGTGGCGACGTAGGCCAGGTCGTCGTCGCCCTGGCTGGGTTCGATCCGCGGCGCGCCGGCCAGGCGCAGCGCGTTCTCGCGCACGGCCTCGTCGAAGCCTTCGCGCAGCAGGCGGTCGAGGACCTCGGCGCGGACCTGCTCGCCGTAGCGCTGCTCGATCACCTTCGCCGGCACCTTGCCGGGGCGGAAGCCCTTGATCCGGGCGGTGCGCGCGATCTCGCGCAGGCGTCCACCGACGCCGGTCTCCAGGCGCTCGGCCGGAAGCTGGAACGTCATCCGGCGCTCGAGCGCGCCCACGGATTCGACCGAAACTTGCATAACCACTCCTGCCACCACGGCCTCGGCCGGGGGTGTCGTCTTGTAGGGATGTCGAACCGCAGTTCCCCGGGCGGCCAGGCAGCCATGGGGTCCGGCGGAACTGGATATTGTGGCGGATTCGCGGAGCCGCCGCCACAGTGGCGGCGGCCGGCGCCGGGATCGACGGGGGCTTCCACGGTTCAGGCTGGACGACAGGACCCGGCCGCCGGCGCAGGGAAGCCGCGACCTGCGCCGGGCGCGCACCGCCTGCCCGCCGACCTGGAATCTTTCGCGCCGCGGCTCCCGATGCGGTGGCGGACTATGTCGGTCCGCGCCTGGACTGTGACGACGCTCCGCCGGGGTGCGGCGTCCCGGCTGCCTCGCCCCCCTGTCCTGCATCGGAGGCTGACGCCGATGCGGCCAGGCCGCAGAATCGCTCCCGACCTTCCCAGCCTGCGGTGACTCATGCCTGATCGTGCCAGCGCCGTCGCGCTGATGCCCCTGCTGTTGTTCCTGGCGCTGTTTCTGGGCGCCGGCGTGTACTACACCGCGCAGGGCGTGGACATGGGCTTCTACCAGCTGCGGGCGCCGGTGGCGATCCTGCCGGCGCTGGCGCTGGCGGCGTGGCTGGCGTGGCGCCGGGGCGTGCCCGCGCTGGACACGCTGCTGGCCGGCATGGGCCATCCCAACGTGGTGCTGATGTGCCTGGTGTTCCTGCTGGCGGGCGCGTTCGCGACGGTATCGCGGCAGATCGGCGCGGTCGATGCCGTGGTTTCGCTGGGCCTGGGCGTGTTGCCGGCGACGCTGATCCTGCCGGGCCTGTTCCTGGTGGCCGGCTTCGTGGCGCTGGCGGTCGGCACCTCGATGGGCACGATCGCGGCGGTGACCCCGATCGCGCTCGGGGTCGCCGAAGCCGCCGGCATGGACCGCGCGCTGGTGGTCGGGGCGGTGGTCGGCGGCGCGATGTTCGGCGACAACCTGTCGATCATCTCCGACACCACCATCGCCGCGACCCGCAGCCAGGGCGTGAGCATGCGCGACAAGTTCCGCGAGAACGTGCGCTTCGCGCTGCCGGCAGCGCTGGCGACCGTGGTCCTGCTGGCAGTGCTCGGCGACAGCGCGCCGGTGCAGACCTCGACCTCGGCATCGCCCTGGCTGGCGCTGCCCTACCTACTGGTCCTGGCGCTGGCCGTGGCCGGCGTCAACGTGGTGCTGGTGCTGGGGATCGGCATCGTGATCGCCGCGGCCTTCGGTTTCGCGCTGACACCGGACTACGACCTGCCGCGCTTCGCCGGCGACGCCTATCTCGGCTACGAGAGCATGGTCGAGATCGTGCTGCTGTCGCTGCTGATCGGCGGACTGGCGGCGCTGACCCAGGCGCTGGGCGGACTGGACTGGATCGCGCGGCAGATCGCGCGCATGGCCGGCGGGCGCCGCGGCAGGCGTGCCGGCGAGTTCGGCATCGCCGCGCTCGCGGCCGGTTCGGACGCCTTCACCGCCAACAACACCGTGGCCATCCTGGTCAGCGGACCGGTGGCCAAGGAGATCGCCGAGCGACACGCGGTGACGCCGCGGCGCGCCGCCAGCCTGCTCGATATCTTCGCCTGCGTGGTGCAGGGCGTGCTGCCCTACGGGGCACAGATCCTGCTGGCCGCGTCCTTGGCGGCGCTGTCGCCGCTGCAGCTCGCGGGCCGCATCCACTACAGCTGGATCCTCGGCGCGGTCGCGGTGGGATTCATGCTGTGGCCGGCGCGAGCGACGCCACCGACGGACCCGGGTCGAATCACGCCGGCTGATTTCGACACCGCCTCCAGCACGGCGGAATCCGCCACGCGCCAGCGCGGGCCGCCGGGACGCGGCTCGGTCTGACGTGGACATCGGCGCTTCGATTGCCGGCTGGTAGAAGCCGCAGCAATGAATCGCCGACGCGTCGTCCCGGCCGGGGTATGCGGATAGCAGGCCATGGATGGCCTGCGGCGGCGAGTCAGCCATGGATGGCTGACCGAGCCGGGGAGCATGCCCCGGTCGGGACGACGCTGTTTCCGGAGCCCGCGCACAGGCCGTTCGGCCTGGTCGCGATGATCCCGCATTTAGGAGAAAAAAGGGCGCCGAAGCGCCCTTTCTGCACCGATCGGAACCGGATCAGCGCGACTGCAGTTTCGCCAGCAGGCGCAGGAATTCGATATACAGCCAGACCAGGGTGACGATCAGGCCGAAAGCGCCGTACCACTCCATGTACTTCGGTGCGCCCTGCTCGGCGCCGGTCTCGATGAAGTCGAAATCCAGCACCAGGTTGAGCGCCGCGATCACGATCACGAACAGGCTGAAGCCGATCCCGATGATGCCGTTGTCGTGGATCATCGGCATGTCGATGCCGAACATGCGCAGGACGATGGTCGCCATGTAGACCAGGAAGATGCCGCCGGTGGCCGCGACCACGCCGAGCTTGAAGTTCTCGGTGGCCTTGATCAGCCCGCTGCGGTAGGCGAACAGCAGCGCGAACAGGGTGCCGAAGGTCAGCATCACCGCCTGCATCACGATGCCTTCGTACAGGTGGTTGTACATCGCCGAGATCGCGCCGAGGAAGAACCCCTCCACCAGCGCGTACAGCGGCGCGGTCACCGGCGCCCATTGCTTCTTGAAGATCGTGACCAGGGCGATCACCAGACCGCCGATGGCGCCGCCCCAGACATACAGGCCGAAGCCGGGCGCCAGCTCACCCGACGGGGTCAGCGCCTGGCTCCAGGCGAAGGCCGCGGTGAGCACGGTCAGCAACAACAGGACACCGGTCTTGTTGACGGTCCCGTTGATGGTCATCACCTCGCCGGGACGGGAGACGACGGTACCGCTGCCGAGGTCCAGGAAGGTCGATTCCTTGAGTGCCGGATTGCCGCTGCGCATTGGGATACCCCCGAGATATGGCGATTGGCGGAAGGATACACGCGAACGGCGCGCCTGAACTGTCCCGCGACCGGCCTGCGCCGGCGGGCGCGAGTTCGTTGACAGCGGCACGGGCGCTCCGGACAATGAACGGCCCTCCGGCCTCGGCACGGAAGGAAACGGACCGTTCGACGTCGGCGGGGTATAGCGCAGTCTGGTAGCGCGCCTGCTTTGGGAGCAGGATGTCGGGGGTTCGAATCCCTCTACCCCGACCAGTCCGGCGATAGTGCGACAATTCCGGCCGGGCGCCCGTAGCTCAACCGGATAGAGCACCGGCCTTCTAAGCCGGTGGTTGCAGGTTCGAGTCCTGCCGGGCGCGCCAGGTCGGGCCGGGCCAGGTGCGGCGAAACGTGGCGGCGACGACGAACGCGTCCCCACGCGCGGTGGCAGGAAATAACCCGTGTTCGCTTTTGAATGCGGGCCGAGGCAGGATGCCAAGCGAGAAGCCCTGGTCGGGCGTCTCGCGCAAGTTTTAAATGGTGGACGTAGCTCAGTTGGTTAGAGTCCCGGATTGTGATTCCGGATGTCGGGGGTTCGAGTCCCCTCGTCCACCCCATTTTTCAGGGCGATCGACTTCCACCGATTGCCAGCACGCGTAGTTTTGCTACACTACGCGGCCGATTTCCCGGGCCGTTAGCTCAGTTGGTAGAGCAGCTGACTCTTAATCAGTAGGTCCAAGGTTCGAATCCTTGACGGCCCACCAGTTCCGCGACGGACGCCCGGCAAGCCGGGCGTTTTTCGTTGCCGGACAGCCCACCGGGAACGTCCGTGGAAGCGCGCCATGCGCGCGATGCCAGCGCGCTGCGGAGCCCGGGGGATGGCACACGCCCTGGGGACACGCCGCTTGTAGAATGAACCGGCGGACAATGCGAAAGTGGCGGAATTGGTAGACGCACTGGATTTAGGTTCCAGCGGGTAACCCCCGTCCGGGTTCGAGTCCCGGCTTTCGCACCAATGTCGAAAAGGCAGCAAACCGAACCGCGGCCCAGGCCAGCACCGGCCCTGGTCGGCGGCGGGCGCCATGGCACCCACCGACTTCGAGTGAACGTCTTCGCCGTCGAGCGGAGCCTGCTCCGCTGCTCCGGGCTCCGGATCGCCGAGCAAGCCCGGCTCTACGTGCGCCCCTCTGACGCACGCACCGGTCGGTACCGGTCTCCTCAGAGCCGGCCGGCGATCGCCTTCGCGAACGACATCGTGTTGCCGCTGCCGCCCAGGTCCGGCGTCAGCGCATCCTTCGCCTCCAGCGTGGCGACGACCGCCTTGCGCAGGCGCGTCGCCTCGTCCGGCCTGCCCAGATGGTCCAGCATCTGCCCCGCGCCCAGGATCAGCGCGCACGGGTTCGCCAGGCCCTGGCCGGCGATGTCCGGCGCGGTGCCGTGCACCGCCTCGAAGATCGCCGCGTCCACGCCGATGTTGGCGCCGGGGGCCAGCCCCAGGCCGCCGACCAGGCCGGCGCACAAGTCGGAGATGATGTCGCCGAACAGGTTGGTGGTGACGATCACGTCGAACTGCTCGGGCCGCATCACCAGCTGCATGCAGGTGTTGTCGACGATCATCTCGTTGCACTCGATTTCCGGGTACTGCGCCGCCACCTCGCGCGCCACCTTCAGGAACAGGCCCGAGGTGGTCTTGAGGATGTTGGCCTTGTGCACCACGGTGATCTTCTTGCGACCGACGCGGCGCGCCAGGTCGAAGGCGTAGCGGACGATGCGCTCGGAGCCCTTGCGGGTGACCTTCTGCATCAGGGTGGCGGTTTCGCCGTCCTCGGTGATCGACTGACCCTCGCCGATGTAGGCGCCCTCGGTGTTCTCGCGCACGGTGATCAGGTCGATGCCGTCGGGAAACCGCGACTTGGTGTTCGGGAACGACTTCGCGGGGCGCACGTTGGCGTACAGGTCGAAGTGCCGGCGCAGCGCCACGTTGATCGAGCTGAAGCCCTCGCCCACCGGCGTGGTCAACGGGCTCTTGAGCGCGATGCCGTTCCTGCGGATCGACTCCAGGGTTGCCGCCGGCAGCAGTTCGCCGTGCTTCTCCAGCGCCATCAGGCCGGCGTCGGCGTCCTCGTAGCGCAGGCCGAGCTGCATGCTGTCGAGCACGTGCAGGGTCGCATCCATGATCTCCGGGCCGATGCCGTCGCCGCGGATGACCGTGATCGTCTGGGTCATGTGGGGGTTTTCCGTGCAGAAAGACGCCGCGCACGAGCGCGACGCCGGGTCGAAAGGGATGCGCGATTATGCCGGAAGCGGCCTTGTCCTGCAGGACAGGATGCCGCGTGGCGGCCGAAGATGCCCGGCGAAAGCGCGCCGTTCGGCGGCCTTCATCCCGGTGAACCCGCTCCGCCGAAGACGGAAAATCAGCCGTGGTCGTGCTGCGCCGGCACCGGCGCCCCGTCCTGCTCCAGCCGGTCGAGGAAGTCGACCGCGCGGCGCAGATGCGGGATCACGATCGACCCGCCGACGACCAGGCCGACCGAGAACGCCTCGAACATCTCGTCGCGCCCCACCCCGGCCTCGCGGCACTGGGCAACGTGATAGCTGATGCAATCGTCGCAGCGCAGCACCAGCGAGGCGACCAGGCCCAGCAACTCCTTGGTCTTCACGTCGAGCGCGCCGTCCTGGTAGGCCTGGGTATCGAGCGCGAAGAACCTCCGCACCACCTGGTTCGGCTCGGCCAGGATGCGTTCGTTCATGCGCTGGCGGAACGCGGTGAACGCGCGGATGCGGTCGTCCTCGGCGTCGCTAGCGCTCATGCGCGGTCGCCGGTCAGCAAGGGCTCCAGCCGGCCGGAACGGTGCAATGCCACCAGGTCGTCGTAGCCGCCGACGTGGGTCTCGCCGATGAAGATCTGCGGCACGCTGGTGCGCCGGGCCTGCGCCACCATGCGCTCGCGCGCCTGCGCGTCGAGGTCGACCCTGATTTCCGTCCATTGCAGCCCGCGGCTCTTCAGGAAGTTCTTCGCGGCCACGCAATAGCCGCACACGGCGCTGGTATAGAGAATGATTTCGGGCGCATCGGCCCGATCTGTGGGGGCGTTCAAGCGGAGCTCCGGAAACTTGTCACGTTGGCGATTGTCCTAGAGTGTGGGTCCGCCCCGGCGGCATTTCCAGTCCGCCACCGCAACACAGCGACGCACGCGTGCGTCGATGACGAGGATCGATGACGATTAACGCCGGATTCACGCCGCCCGCGTCCGTGCCCGGCATGCTGCGCCTGCCCGCCCTGCCGCGAATCGCGATGCGCACGTTCCTGTTTGCCGCCGCCCTCTGCCTTGCCGTCGCCGGCAGCCATGCCACGGCGCAGGACAGCCGGCTGCCCGATATCGGCTCGTCCGCCGGCACCGTCCTCAGTCCGTCGCAGCAGAGCGAGTACGGACAGATGCTGCTGGCGCAGTTGCGGCACTACGACATGGTGCTCGAGGATCCACTGGTCGATCAGTGGCTGCGCACGACCGGCACCCGGCTGGCGGCCTCCAGCGATCAGCCGCGGCAGTCCTTCACCTTCTTCATGATGAACGACCGCAGCATCAATGCGTTCGCCACGCTCGGCGGCTATATCGGGCTCAACGTCGGCCTGGTGCTGACCGCCGAGACCGAGGACGAGGTGGCCGCGGTGCTGTCGCACGAAATCGCCCATGTCACCCAGAACCACGTGCTGCGCGGCGCAGAGCGCGCGCAGCGCGACAGCATCCCGATCCTGCTGGCGATGCTGGGCGCGATCGCGGTGGCGTCCAGCAGTGACAGCAGTTCGTCCGGCAATGCGGCGATGGCGGCGATCGCCTCGGCGCAGGGCCTGGCGATCCAGCGCCAGATCGACTACACGCGCTCCAACGAGTCGGAGGCCGACCGTCTCGGCATGCGCACGCTCGCGCGCAGCGGCTTCGACGTCGACGGCATGGCCGACATGTTCGAACGCATGCAGGCCGCCTCGCGCACCAACCAGGGCGGAGAGCGCGAACGGGCCCCGGACTACCTGCGGACCCACCCGGTCACCACCACCCGCATCAGCGAGGCGCGACAACGCGCCGAACAGCTGCGCGACAGCGGCGCCAGCGTGCTGGCGACCACCTCGACCCCGGAGGCGATCCGCACCGAGCGGATCGCCGTGCCGGGCGGCGCGGCCGTGGCTCCCGCCGGCACCTTCAATCCGCTGCTGCCCGGTTCGCTGCGGGTCTCGGCCGCGGGCCTCGGCTACGGCGACAGCACCGAATTCGGCTGGGCGCGCGAGCGCATGCGGGTGCTCAGCGCCAACACCACCGGCGCCGCCATCCGCGAGTACGAGCGCATGCGCAGCGCCGGCGACTTCGACGACGCCAAGCGCTACGGGCTGGCGCTGGCGCGGTTGCGCGCCGGCGAGGGTGCCGCGGCGGCCAGCCAGTTCGCGGCGCTGCTGCAGGACTATCCGGGCGATGTCTGGCTGACCCTCGGCCTGGCAGAGGCCGAGGCGCGATCCGGCCGCAACGCCGAGGCCGACGCCCGTTTCGAAGCGCTGCTGCAACGCATGCCCGAACACCGCGCGGTCGCACTCACCTACGCCGGCGTGCTGGCCGAGCGCAACACGCCGGAGGCCGGGCGTCGTGCCCAGGAACTGCTGCGTCCGCTGCTGCGCCCCGCCGCCGATGACCCGTTGTTCCAGCGCACGTTTGCCCGCATCAGCGAGATCGCCGGCGATCCGGTGCGTGCCGGCGAGGCCTACGCCGAGGCCGCCTTCCTCAGCGGCCGCGCGGAACAGGCCCTGGTCCAGCTCAATACCCTGAAGAAGCGCGACGACCTCGACTACTACGCCCGCGCCCGGATCGACGCGCGCATCGCCGCGATCACCCCGACGGTGCTGGAGCTGCGCCGCCAGGGCGTTCGCGACGAGGATCTGCGGCGGCGGTGACCGCTGCAGAGCGGGGGGCTCCATTCCCGCATTCCCGGCAACTGCCCTGGTGGAGCGGCGGAAGTCGCGATCGCCGATCGTTCGCCGAATCGCCGATGCAAGATCGACTTTCCCTTGGCACCGCCCGTGGCGACGCGGTTTGCGCGTCGCCGCGGATGGCGCTGCCGGACGCGGTGCAGCGCGGCGCCGCGATTTCACGCCGGATGTCATATATAAGTCACAAATCTGTCGTCTAATGCCATCAACGGCCACAGGCGAGCAACATGCAGAAACGGATCCTGATCGTCGACGACGAACCCGCCATCCGCGAGATGGTCGCGTTCGCGTTGCGCAAGGGCGACTTCGAACCGGCCCACGCCGCGGATGCGCGCGAGGCGCAGTCGGCGATCGCCGACCGCGTGCCCGACCTGATCCTGCTGGACTGGATGCTGCCCGGCACCAGCGGGCTCGAGCTGGCCCGGCGCTGGCGCCGCGAGGAACTCACCCGCGAGGTGCCGATCATCATGCTCACCGCGCGCGGCGAGGAGAATGACCGCGTCGGCGGCCTGGAAGCGGGGGTCGACGACTACGTGGTCAAGCCGTTCTCGGCGCGCGAACTGCTGGCACGCATCCGCGCGGTCATGCGCCGCTCACGCGAGGACGACGAGGACGGCAGCATCCACGTCGGTGGGCTGCGCATCGACGGCGCCGCGCACCGGGTCTTCGCCGGCGAGGAGCCGGTCAGCATCGGCCCGACCGAATACCGCCTGCTGCATTTCTTCATGACCCATCCCGAACGCGTCTACTCGCGCTCGCAGCTGCTCGACCACGTCTGGGGCGGCAGCGTCTACGTCGAGGAGCGCACCGTCGACGTGCACATCCGCCGCCTGCGCAAGACGCTCGAGCCGGTGCGGCTGGACGGGATGGTGCAGACGGTGCGGGGAGCGGGCTACCGTTTTTCGGCGGCGATGTGAGAAGGGCCGGGATTCGTGATTGGTGATTCGTGATTCGAAAAAGCGGAAACTTCTCGCGGCCGTCCGGGGCAACACGAAGGTCGTGTTGCCGTTAACGCGACGGTCGGCAGGAACAGTAAGAATGGGCCTGCGCTGGGCGATCACAGCCGGCGAGCACTTGCGAATCACGAATCACCAATCACGAATCCCGGCCCCTCACCCATGCCCCCCCGCGCCCGCTCCGCCTGGACCAAGACCCTCGGCCTGCTCGCCCTGATCCTGCTGGCGGCGCTCGCATTCGGGCTGTTGATCGGGCAAGCGTGGCTGGTGTTGACGGTGGCGGCGCTGGGCGTGGTCGCCTGGCATTACTGGCGGCTGCGGCGGGTGCTGTTGCGGCTGACCTCGCGCCAGCGCATCCCGCCCGCGGACGGCAACGGGGTGTGGAACGAGCTCGACCGCCTGCTGCACCGCAGCCAGGACGACACCCGCAGCCGCAAGCGGCGCCTGGTGGAGATGCTGCGCGCCTATCGCGCCGCCGCCGCCGCGCTGCCCGATGCGGTGATCGTGCTGGAGCGCAACAGCCAGCGCGTGCAGTGGTTCAACGAAGCGTCTTCCGGCCTGCTCGGACTGCAGTATCCGGGCGACCTCGGCGCCTCGCTCGGCGATCGCCTGCGACCGCTGCCGATCGCGCACTGGCTGGCCAGCGGCCGCCACGCCGAACCACTGCTGGACGTGCCCTCGCCGCTCGACCCGTCGCTGCGCCTGAGCATGCGCCTGATCCCCTATTCCGAGGAGCTCTGGCTGCTGGTCGCGCGCGACGTCAGCAAGATCATGCACCTGGAACAGGTGCGGCGCGATTTCGTCGCCAACGTCTCGCACGAACTGCGCACGCCGCTGACGGTGGTGCACGGCTATCTCGACATGCTCGATCCGACCGAGCAGCCGGAATGGGCGCCGATCCTGGAGGAGATGCGGCGCCAGTCGCAGCGCATGACGCAGCTGGTCGAAGACCTGCTGACATTGTCGCGGTTGGAGGCGCAGGACACGGTCAGCGACGAGAGCGTGAGCATGGGATCGATGCTCGCCACGCTCAAGCGCGAGGCCGAAGCGCTGAGCCAGGGCCGCCATACCGTCACGATCGACGACCGAGCGGCGCTGGACCTCTGGGGCTCGACCCGGGAGCTGCACAGCGCATTCTCCAACCTGGTCGCGAACGCGGTACGCTACACCCCGGCTGGCGGCAGCATCGCCATTCGCTTCGCACGCGCCGACGGCGGCGTGGCGCTCTCGGTGACCGACAGTGGCTACGGCATCCCGGCTGCGCACCTGCCGCGCATCACCGAACGTTTCTACCGCGTCTCGACCAGCCGCTCGCGCGAGCTCGGCGGCACCGGACTCGGACTGGCGATCGTCAAGCACGTGCTGCAGCTGCACCAGGCGCGGTTGGAGATCGAGAGCGAAGTCGGACGCGGCAGCACCTTCACCTGCCATTTCTCCGCCGACCGCGCGCACCCGCGCGACGGCGACAGCATCGGAGCCGGGCGTGAGCGCACGCACAAACAATTCATCGATTAGGCGCAGGCCGAAGTCCGCACGGACGATGACCGCCGCGCTGTCCGCCGAATCGAGCGGCGCCCACGCCGGCGATCCGGCCGCGGACGATCCGCTGTCCGATCCAGCGCTCTATTTCAACCGCGAACTGTCGCAACTCGACTTCAACTTCCGCGTGCTGGCGCAGGCCCAGGACCAGGCGGTACCGCTGCTGGAGCGGCTGCGCTACCTGTGCATCTCCTGCACCAACCTGGACGAATTCTTCGAGATCCGCGCCGCCACCGTGCGCCACGCGCAGGATTTCGGCATGCCCGGATCGCCGGACGGGCTGGCGCCGGCCACCGTGCTCAAGCGCATCCACGAGCGCGCCGCCGAGCTGGTCGATTCACAGTACCGCTGCTGGAACGAGACGCTGCGGCCGGCGCTCTACGACGCCGGCGTGCGCATCCTCGGCCGCGAGAAATGGAATGCGCGGCAGAAGCGCTGGCTGCGCGCCTATTTCCGCGACGAGATCATGCCGGTGCTGTCGCCGCTCGGGCTCGATCCGGCACACCCGTTCCCGAAGATCCTCAACAAATCGCTGAACATCGTCGTCGTGCTCAAGGGCCGGGACGCGTTCGGCCGCAGCGGGCACCTTGCGATCGTGCGCGCGCCGCGCTCGCTGCCGCGCATCATCCAGCTGCCGGAGCGGGCCTCCGGCGGCGAGCATGACTTCGTGTTCCTGTCCTCGGTGCTGTCGGAGTTCGTGGACGAGCTGTTCCCCGGCATGCAGGTCAAGGGCGCCTACCAGTTCCGCGTGACCCGCAATTCGGAGCTGATCGTCGACGAGGAGGAAGTCGAGAACCTGGCGCTGGCGCTGCGCGACGAGCTGGTGGGGCGCGGCTACCTGCGCGCGATGCGGCTGGAAATCGCCGCCGACTGTCCCAAGGCGATCGTGCGCACGCTGCTGGAGAACTTCGAACTGCCGGAGAACGCGGTCTATCGCATCGACGGCGCGGTCAACCTCAACCGGGTGATCCAGGTCTACGACATGGTGCAGCGGCCGGACTTGAAGTTCCCGCCGTTCCAGCCACGCCAGCTGCGCGAAAGCGACGCGATGTTCGAGCTGCTGGCCGAGGAGGACGTGCTGCTGCATCACCCGTTCGACGCGTTCACCCCGGTGCTGGAGCTGATCAAGCAGGCGGCCGAGGATCCGAACGTGCTGGCGATCAAGCAGACGCTCTACCGCACCGGCAAGGACTCGGCGATCGTCGAGCACCTGGTGCAGGCGGCGCGCAACGGCAAGGACGTCACCGTCGTGGTCGAGCTGCGCGCGCGCTTCGACGAGGAAGCCAACCTCGGCCTGGCCGACCGCCTGCAGGAGGCCGGCGTGCAGGTGGTCTATGGCGTGGTTGGCTACAAGACCCACGCCAAGATGCTGCTGATCGTGCGCCGCGAAGGCCGCAAGCTGCGTCGCTACGTGCACCTGGGCACCGGCAACTACCACTCCGGAACCGCGCGCGCCTATACCGACCTGGGCCTGCTCACCAGCAATTCCGAGATCGGCGAGGACGTGCACCAGATCTTCCAGCAGCTCTCCGGCCTGGCGCCGCTGATCCGGCTGCACCACCTGCTGCAGTCGCCGTTCACGCTGCACGCCGGGGTGCTGGCGCGGATCGCACGCGAGGCCGCGCACGCGCGCGCCGGACGCCCGGCGCGCATCATCGCCAAGATGAACGCCCTCAACGAGCCGCATGTCATCCGCGCCCTGTACGGCGCCTCGCAGGCCGGCGTGGAGATCGACCTCATCATCCGCGGCGCCTGCACCCTGCGGCCCGGCGTGGCGGGCGTGTCCGACAACATCCGCGTGGTCTCGATCGTCGGCCGTTTCCTCGAGCATCACCGCATCTACTGGTTCGCCAACGACGGCGACCAGGAGCTGTTCTGCGCCAGCGCCGACTGGCTGGAGCGCAACCTGCTGCATCGGGTCGAGTCCTGTTTCCCGGTGCTGGATCCGGAACTCGCCGGCCGCGTGCGCGAGGAAGCGCTCAACAACTACCTGGCCGACAACACCAACGCCTGGGAATTGCAGGCCGACGGCGCATACCGCAAGCTTGCGCCCGGCGACGAGGCGATGCCCCACTCGGCGCAGTCCTGGTTGCTGGCGAAACTCTGCGGATGACCGATACCCTGGCGCTGGCCGGATCGCTGGCCGACCCGCTCGAAGACGGCGACTCGCTCGCCGCCATCGACCTCGGCTCGAACAGCTTCCACATGGTCGTTGCACGCTACACGCTGGGCCAGCTGCGGGTCGTCGACCGGCTGCGCGAAACCGTGCGGCTGGGCGAGGGCCTCGACGGCAAGGGCGGGCTGCGCGCAGAGGTGCGGCAGCGCGCGCTGGAATGCCTGTCGCGCTTCGGCCAGCGCATCGGCGACCTCCCGCCGCAGCGGGTCCGCGCGCTGGCGACCAACGCGGTGCGGCAGCTCGCCGTGCCGCAGGCGTTCCTGGTGCCGGCCGAGGACGCGCTCGGCCATGCCATCGAGGTGATCTCCGGACGCGAGGAAGCGCGCCTGATCTATCTCGGCGTCGCCCACGCGCAGCCGCCGAAACCGACCCATCGGCGGCTGGTGATCGATATCGGCGGCGGCTCCACCGAATGCATCATCGGCTCCGGCTTCGATGCGATCGAGCGCGAAAGCCTGCAGGTGGGCTGCATCGGCAGCACCCGGCGCTTCTTCGGCAACGGCAAGCTGTCGCGCAAGCGCTGGCGCGAGGCGCTGGCCGAGGTCTCGGCCGAGTTCCAGCAGTTCGCCGCCGCCTATCGCGACCTCGGCTGGCAGGAGGCGCTGGGCGCGTCCGGCACCAACAAGGCGATCGGCCAGATCTGCGCGGCAATGAAATTGACCAAGGGCGCGGTGACCGCGGAGGCGTTGCCGCAGGTGCGCGACCGACTGCTCACCGCCGATCGCATCGACAACATCGACCTGCCCGGATTGTCGGCGGAACGGCGTCCGGTGATCGCCGGCGGCCTGCTGGTGCTGGAGGCGGCGTTCCGCACGCTCGGCCTGGAACGCATGGCGGTCAGCAAGGCCGCGCTGCGCGAGGGCGTGCTCTACGACATGCTCGGCCGCGGCAGCGAAGACGATCCGCGCGAGACCTCGATCGCCGCGCTCACGCTGCGCTACGGCATGGACGCGGCGCAGGCCGCGCGCGTGGAGCAGACCGCGGTGCGCCTGTTCGACCAGGTGGCGCGCACCTGGCAACTCGGCGCCGACGATCTGCTGATGCTGGGCTGGGCCGCGCGCCTGCACGAGCTCGGCCTGACCATCGCCCACAGCCAGTACCACGTGCATGGCGGCTACGTGCTGGAACACTCCGATATCTCGGGCTTCTCGCGCCAGGAGCAGCAGTTCCTCGCCGCACTGGTGCGCACCCATCGCCGCAAGGTGCCGAAGTCCGCGTTCGACGCGCTGCCCGAGCGCCTGCTGCCGGCGGCGCGGCGGCTGAGCGTGCTGCTGCGGTTGGCGGTCCTGCTCAACCGCGGCCACGAATCGCAGGCGATCCCGAAACTGGAGGCGACGGCGGACGGCGATCTGCTGGTCCTGCGCCTGGAGCGACGCTGGCTGGAGGCCCGTCCGCTACTCAGCACCGACCTGCAGGGCGAGCCCGCCGACATCGCCGCGCTCGACATCGAGCTACGCATTGACGCGGTCTGAGCGGCGCCGCATCGCCCGATGCGACGGTTGGTATATCCTGCGCGCATTCACTTCGGAGCGTCCGGCATGGCACGTCTGTTCACTCCCCTGCTCTGCGCGTTCTGCCTGCTGCTGGTCGCCTGCAGCAGCGGGCCGGTCCGGCGCATCTCCGAGCCCACGGCCAGCATCCAGCAGCTCAGCGTCGCCGCGGACGGCAGCTGGTCGGTCGACCTGCGCGTGCAGAACTACAGCAGCATCGCCATGCGCTTCGACGGCATCCGCCTGGCGCTGACCGCGGGCGGCGAGATGGCCGGCACGCTGCAGGCCACGCCGCAACTGTCGATCTCGCAGGAATCGGCCGACATCGTCACCGTGACCCTGACGCCGACCGCCACCGCACGCCTCCTGCTGGCCGATACCCTCGCCGGCGGCCGCAGCCTGCCCTACGCGCTGGAAGGCGAGCTCAACGCCGTCCCCACCGATCGCGGCCGCGCCCGCGACTACCGCATCGAGCGCAGCGGTGTGCTGAGTCCCGTGCCCGGGCTGCCTGGAGTCTTGCGCTGATGAGCACCTACAAGGCCCCGCTCGCCGACATCCGCTTCGTCCTGTACGACGTGCTCGAGGCCGAGGCGCTGTTCGCGCGGCTCGGTTTCGTCGACGCCAGCCGCGACATCGTCGATGCCGTGCTGGAGGAAGGCGCGCGCTTCAACGAGACCGTGCTGGCGCCGCTCAACCGCATCGGCGACGAGACCGGCTGCCGCTACGACAAGGCCACCGGCGCGGTGACCACGCCGCCCGGCTTCCGCGAGGCCTATGCGCAATACGTCGAAGGCGGCTGGCCCGGGCTGACGGCGCCGCCGGCGTTCGGCGGGCAGGGACTGCCGCACACGGTCGGCGTGCCGCTGAAGGAGATGATCGACGCCGCCAACCTGGCGTGGGGCAACTTTCCGTTGCTCTCGCACGGCGCTACCGAGGCGCTGCTGCACCATGGCGAACCGTGGCAGCAGGAGGTCTTCCTCAAGCCGCTGATCGAGGGTCGTTGGACCGGCACCATGTGCCTGACCGAGGCGCACTGCGGCACCGACCTCGGTCTGCTGCGCACGCGCGCCACGCCTGCCGATGACGGCAGCCATGCGATCAGCGGCACCAAGATCTTCATCACCGCCGGCGAGCACGACCTGACCGACAACATCGTGCACCTGGTACTGGCACGGCTGCCGGATGCGCCGACCGGCAGCCGGGGCATCTCGATGTTCATCGTGCCCAAGTTCCGGGTCGATCGCGACGGCAAGGTCGGCGAGCGCAACGGCGTGCACTGCGGCGCGATCGAACACAAGATGGGCATCCACGGCTCGGCGACCTGCGTGCTGAACCTCGACGCTGCGCAAGGCTGGCTGATCGGCGAGCCGCACAAAGGGCTGGCGGCGATGTTCACCATGATGAACACCGCACGGCTCGCGGTCGGCCTGCAGGGGCTCGGGTTGTCCGACCGCGCGCTGCAGAACGCACTGCGCTATGCACGCGAGCGCCTGCAGATGCGGGCGCTGTCGGGGCCGAAGTTCCCGGACCAGCCGGCCGATCCGATCATCGTCCATCCCGACGTGCGGCGCATGCTGCTCACCTGCAAGGCGCTGGTCGAGGGCGGCCGCCTGCTCGGCTGTCACGCCGGCGCGCTGGTCGACATCATCGGCCACGCGCCCGACGCGGCCGAACGCGAACAGGCCGACGCCCTGCTCGGCTTCCTGACCCCGATCGTCAAGGCCTGCCTGACCGAATGGGGCGTCGAGTGCACCTACCACGCGCTGCAGTGCTTCGGCGGACACGGCTACATCACCGAACACGGCATGGAACAGCTGGCGCGCGACGCCCGCATCACCACCCTGTACGAGGGCACCACCGGCATCCAGGCGCTGGACCTGGTGGGCCGCAAGGTGATGCAGCTGCAGGGCGCGGGGCTGAAGGTCTTCCTGGAACTGATCGAAAACTTCTGCGGCGCCCACGAGGGCGATGCCGCGCTCGCCGAGTTCATCGTCCCGCTGCGCGCGAAGGCGGACGAGTGGCAGCGCCTGACGCGGGAGATCGGCCGGCGCGCGATGGCCGACCCGGAGGAAATCGGCGCCGCCAGCGTCGACTACCTGTTCTACTCCGGCTATGTCGCACTGGCCTACTGGTGGGCGCGCAGCGTCGCCGCGGCACAGGCTTCGTCGCAGTCCGAGGCGTTCAAGGACGCCAAACTCGAGACCGCACGCTTCTACTTCGCCCGCGTCCTGCCACGCACCCTGGCGCACAAGGCGGCGATCGACAGCGGCGCAGCGACGCTGATGGCGCTGGACGCCGACCGCTTCGACGCCTGACGCGGCCCCATGTCGTAGGAGCGCGCCATGCGCGCGATGCCGCGGGCATGTCAGCGCCCGCGGATTCCGATAACCGGCGCGCCTGCCGGTCCGGAAGCGCGGCATCCACCGGATCCTGCCAGCACCCGCGGTATCGCGCGCATGGCACGCTCCTACGGTAGGGGGAGCCTGTCGCCACGGGCGATAGGAATGAACAGCCGAGCCCATCACGCTTGACCAGCATCCGCTCCATCCCTTGGCTTGAAGCCCCGGCTATTCATTGGCGACACCCCGTGGCGACGGGCCTGATCTCACCGCAGCGGAAAGAACTACCTGGCGCGGATACACAAAACGTCAACAATTCTGTATAAGCTGTTGACCCAATGAAGGACGACAGAGCGAAGCTTCAGCTGCTCCGTGCCGGTTCACTTGCGGATCCGGCCTCCGCCCGCTCCTTTGCCGCTTCTTCTGCCTCCCAGGCCGCGCCGGTGCGACTCGACCGGGTGCGCCTGCTCTCGCTCGACGCCCACGGGCGTGTGCTCGACTGGATGAGCTGGCAGGACGCCGCCTGCCTGTACGCCCGCGAGGCCGTGGCCTGGACGCTCGGCGATCCCTGCCTGCACGTCCGTGGCGGCATCAACCGCAGCAGCGGCGAACGCAGCGTGATGCCGTTGCACCCGATCATCGCCGCGCGCGGGCATGCGCGCGCCAAGGCGCTGGATCCGACGCCCGCGCTCAGCAATGCCGCCCTGTTCGCCCGCGACCAGTTCCTGTGCCTGTACTGCGGCAACCACTTTCATCGCCAGCAACTCACCCGCGACCACGTGATGCCGCTGTCGCAAGGCGGTCGTGACCTGTGGGAGAACGTGGTCTCGGCCTGTTTCCACTGCAACTCGCGCAAGGGCGGGCGTACCCCGGCGCAGGCATCGATGCCGCTGCTCGCGGTGCCCTACCGGCCGAGCTGGATCGAACATCTGATCCTGTCGAACCGCAACATCCTCGCCGACCAGATGGCGTTCCTGACATCGCAGTTGCCGAAGAAGAAGCGACGCGCCGGCTGACCGCGCCGACGGTCGATCCCGACCCACCGCAGCTCCGCGACGACGTCTGCGCCCGACGGCGGCACTTTTACGGCCGATCCACGACCCGATCCACGACGCCGCTTTACCTTCCCAGCGACCATCACCGCGGCCTTCGCGGTTGGCCGCGCGGGCCTGCACGCGGCCGTCTCAGGCTAAACTCGCGTCCTCGCATTACTTTTCGAGCGTCGCAGCATGGTTTTGACCGTCGGCTTCACCAGCATGGACCAGGCCACCGAGACCGCGTTGCGGGCCGCGTTCGTCGAAGCCAACGAACGGCTCCAGGACCATTTTTCGCTGGTTCCGGAAGCCGCGGCCGACTACGTCGTGATCGACATGGACAGCATGTATGGCCCGATGGGCTGGCTGCGCCTGCACGCCGCCGGCAAGCTGGTCGTCGGCCTGACCGCGGCACCGCGCACGCAGGCCGACTTCCGCCTCGGCCGCCCGTTCGACACGCCGATGGTGGTCGACGTGCTGCGCGAGATCGCCGCCAAGGGCGGCGTCGACCTTGCCTCGAAAGCCAGCGCGGCCGTACCGCAAGCCGATGCGTCCGCCGCCACGTCGCAGGCGACGGCGGAGCCGGCCGCCGCACCCGCACCGCCGGCGGAGCCGACGCCCGCGGACACCAGGATCGCGGCGGCACCGGAAGCACCGCCCGCACACACGGCCGAACCGACGCCCATCGCGGCACCGCCCGCCGAACCACCGCCCGCACGCGACCCGATGTTCGCCGACTGGCTGCGGCCCGGCGCATTGTCGGGACGCCGGCGCTACCAGCGCGACGGCGGCCCGGTGCTGTGGATCGACGCCAGCACTCGCGAATACCATGGCCCGGCGCAGCTCAAGCCGCTGGCGCCCTACTTCAGCGGAACCGTTCGCGAAGAGACGTTCGAAGCGATGGACGACAATGCCTGGGCGACCGGCATCGCCGCTGCCGGCGCGCCGCAGCCGCTCTCGCGCCTGCAGTGGCTCGGCGGGCTGCTGGCCGGGAACGGCACACTGCTGCCGGGCCATGACCCGGACGACCGCTACCGCCTGACCAAGTGGCCGCAGACCGAACGCGAGTATCCGCGCCATTTCCGCATCGCCACGGCGATGATGAAAGGACCGGCAACATTGGCCGAGATCGCGGAAGCCAGCGGCACGCCGGTCGCCGAGGTCGCAGATTTCATCAATGCCAACCTGGCGACCGGCTACGCCGAACGGGTGCCGGAGCCGACCCCGGAGCCGGAAACGCCGGCCAAGACCGGCGGTTTCTTCGGCCGACTGCGCCGCAAACCCTGAACGCCGCGGCCACGCGCCGCCGCCGCCGCGCTGCTTTTCTTGCCCGTCACGGCGGCCGGGGCGAAAATGACCGGATGATCGACTCCACGCGCTACCCGCGCCTGTCCCGCATCGACTCCCCGGCCCAGCTACGCGCCTTCGACGAGGCCGAGCTGCCGGCGATCGCCGACGAACTGCGCGCCTACCTGATCGAATCGGTCGGCCGCAGCGGCGGCCATTTCGGCGCCGGCCTCGGCGTGATCGAGCTGACCACCGCCCTGCACTACCTGTACGACACGCCCGACGACCGCATCGTCTGGGATGTCGGCCACCAGTGCTATCCGCACAAGATCCTCACCGGCCGCCGCGACGGGATCCATACCGTCAAACAGAAGGACGGCGTGGCGCCGTTCCCCAAGCGCGAGGAATCCGAGTACGACACCTTCGGCGTCGGCCACTCGTCGACCTCGATCTCCGCCGCGCTGGGCATGGCGATCGCCAACGCCCGCGCCGGCAACGGCCGCAAGGTGGTCGCGGTGATCGGCGACGGCGCGATGACCGCGGGCATGGCCTACGAGGCGCTGAACCACGCCGGCGGCATGGATCCGGAGCCGGACCTGCTGGTGGTGCTCAACGACAATCGCATGTCGATCAGCGAGAACGTCGGCGGCATGACCCGGATGCTCGGCAGGATGACCGGCAGCAAGACGCTGAACGCGCTGCGCGAGGGCGGCAAGAAGCTGCTCGGCGACAAGAACAACCCGACCGCGAAGTTCGTGCGCCGTTGGGAGGAGCACTGGAAGGGCATGTTCGTGCCGTCCACGCTGTTCGAGGAGATGGGGTTCCACTACACCGGCCCGATAGACGGCCACGACGTGCGCGCGGTCGCCGCCGCGCTGAAGACGCTCAAGACGCTCAAGGGCCCGCAGCTGCTGCACGTCATCACCACCAAGGGCAAGGGCTATGAGCGGGCCGAGGGCGACCAGATCGGCTATCACGCGGTGTCGCCGTTCGACCCCGTGCAGGGCGTGATCGCCAAGCCCGGCAAGAAGAAGCCCACCTACACCGACGTCTTCAGCGACTGGCTGTGCGACATGGCCGCCGCCGACGACACGCTGCTCGGCATCACCCCGGCGATGCGCGAAGGCTCGGGCCTGGTGCGCTTCAGCCGCGAATACCCGGGTCGTTATTTCGACGTCGCCATCGCCGAGCAGCACGCGGTCACCCTGGCCGCCGGCATGGCCTGCGAGGGCGCGAAACCCGTGGTCGCGATCTACTCCACCTTCCTGCAGCGCGGCTACGACCAGCTGGTGCACGACGTCGCCATCCAGAACCTCGACGTGCTGTTCGCGATCGACCGCGGCGGCGTGGTCGGGCCGGACGGCGCCACCCACGCCGGCAACCTCGACCTGTCGTACCTGCGCTGCGTGCCGAACATGGTGGTGATGGCGCCGGCCGACGAGGACGAATGCCGGCGCATGCTCTCCACCGGCTTCCGCCACGCCGGCCCGGCGGCGGTGCGCTACCCGCGCGGCGCAGGCCCGGGCATCGCGGTGCAGCCGACGCTCGACACGCTGCCGATCGGCGAAGCCGAGGTGCGCCGGCGCGGGTCGCGCATCGCCCTGCTCGCCTTCGGCGCGATCGTGCCCGCGGCCGAACAGGTCGGCGAGAAGCTCGACCTGACGGTGGTCAACATGCGCTTCGTCAAGCCGCTCGACCGCGCCCTGATCCTGCAACTGGCCGCCACCCACGACGGCTTCGTCACGCTCGAGGACAACGTGGTCATGGGCGGCGCCGGCTCCGCGATCGCCGAACTGCTGCATGCCGAGAACATCGTGCTGCCGATCCAGCAGCTCGGCCTGCCGGATGCCTTCCAGCACCACGCCAGCCGCGAGGACCTGCTGGCCGAAGCCGGCCTGGACGCCGCCGGTATCCAGCGCGCCGTGCTGGCGCGCTGGCCCGAACTCGCCGTCCAGCCGTCACGCGCCGTCATCGCCGCCGGCTGATCGACCGCACGCCGACGGCGCTCAGGGCGCCTCGACGGCATAGCCTTTCGCCTGGAGTCGCGCCAGCACGCCGTCCTCGCGCAGCAATGCCGGCAGCGGCAGGCTGGCGAACGTCGAGGCGTTGACGGCGAGCGCGGACTCGGCCGCCTCCAGCCACGCATCGCCCAGGCGCCTGCTCACGTTGTCCAGCCCCAGCCTGCGCGCCAGCCCGGTCTCGGTGACGGCGCGGATGCAGGCCGCATACTGGTCGTCGAACCGCGCATTGTGCAGCGCCTCGGTGTCGCCGACCGCCCAGGCATTGGCACGCTCGCGCATGGCGTCGAGATCGGTCTCGATGTGCGACAGGGTCCTGGTGAAGCATTCGGTATCGGATAGCGGACCGCTGTTGAATTCGCGGATCGCGGATTTCGGATCCTCGACCACGATGCGCATTTCCACCGGCGTGCGCGGCACCCGGTGCCGCTTCGCGGCGCGCGCCACCACCGGCTCGGCGACGCTGTCCAGTGTCATGCCCGAACGCTTGATGGCCGCCTCGTACAGTTCCTGCGCGGCGAAGATCGGCCGCCAGCGCTCGACCCCGCGGCTGCGGCCGATGTAGCGGGCCTTGAGCGGCAGCCAGCGCGCGTACGCCTCGGCGGGAACGCTGTCCTGCAGGGTGCGTCCGTCGGGATTGCGCCGCATCCTGAGCAGCGACGGCAGCAGCAGCATGTTGCGGAACACGCCGGCACCCGAGTCCACGGTCGCCGATGGCGCGTCGAGTACCTGCTGCGACTGCGCGATCGTCGCCTCGACCTCCGAAGAGGCCCACTCCATCCGTCGTGGCAGCGGCGTCACCGTGCCGAGAATCCACAGCACGCGCCCGTCCCTGGAGACCTTCCACATTCCGGGGCCGGGCTGCGCACCGGATACGACCATCGCCTCCATGTCGACGATGCCGTCGCCGCCGCGCACGGCGGCTTCAGGCTCCTGTGCCAGGGCGCCGAGCGAGGCGGCGAACAGCAGGCAGGCCAGCAGGATGGTGGGCATGGCAGGTTCGGCGCGGCGGCGGACCATCAGTGAAGCACATCGCGCCTGCGAAGTTCCGCGGCCACCGCGCTGTCGCCCTCGAGCAGCTCGAAGCCCTGCCATGCAAAACCCGGCGAGACCGTGCAGAGCAGCAGCGCATGCCCATCCAGCGGATGCGCCGCCTGCCACGCGCCGGCCGGCACCACCGCGGCGCGATGCATGCCGGGCCCGGCACCGAGCAGGACGCGCGTGAGCCCGTCGCGGCTTTCGTCGAAGCGCAGCAGCTCGAGGGGGCCGCCGGACTGCCAGTGCCAGACCTCGTCGGCATCGATCCGATGCCAGCGGCTGCGCTGCCCGTGGGCGAGCAGGTATTGGATCGCGCTCAGCGCGGCGCGCTCGCGTCCGCGGTGGACCACGCGGCGGGCAGAGGTGTAGAGGCGGCGGTAATGGCCGCCCTCGGGATGCGGCTGCAGGCGCAGGCGGCGGACGAGCTCGTCGGCGGTCATCGCGATCTCCCGATCCTGGCCCGCGCCCCGGATACGGCACGGCCCGCGCGCGGCGGGCCGTTTCGAATGGTCGGGGTGGCCGGATTCGAACCGACGACCACCTGTCCCCCAGACAGGTGCGCTACCAGGCTGCGCTACACCCCGAGGGCGCGATTATACAAGAGCGAGGAACGAGTAGAGAGAAACGAGAAACGAGTGGGGCTGGAGCGCCGCTCCCGCTGCTGGTCGCGCCGCGAGTCAGCGCCGCAGCAGGTGGTGGATTTCCTCGAGCTCCATCCGCACCTGGCGCACGATCTGGCTGCTGAGCGCCGATTCCTCGCGGGCGCCGTCGCCCTCCAGCCGCAGCCGCGCGCCGCCGATGGTGTAGCCCTGTTCGTACAGCAGGGCGCGGATCTGCCGCACCATCAGCACGTCGTGGCGCTGGTAGTAGCGGCGGTTGCCGCGGCGCTTGACCGGGCTCAGGCCCGGGAACTCGGTTTCCCAGTAGCGCAGCACGTGCGGCTTGACGTCGCACAGCTCGCTCACTTCGCCGATGGTGAAGTAGCGCTTGGCCGGGATCGGCGGAAGTTCGCGGTTGCTGCCCGGATCAAGCATGCGCGCCTCCGCTATAGGCTTCCACGCGTTCCTTCAGCTTCTGCCCGGGGCGGAAAGTGACCACGGTGCGTGCCGAGATCGGGATCTCCTCGCCGGTCTTGGGATTGCGCCCGGGGCGCTCGTTCTTGCGGCGCAGGTCGAAGTTGCCGAACCCCGACAGCTTGACCTGGCGGCCCTGCTGCAGGGACTCGCGCAGCGCGTCGAAGAACGCATCGACGAACTCCTTCGCCTCGCGCTTGTTCAAGCCGACTTCCTCGTACAGCCGCTCGGCCATTTCCGCCTTGGTCAATGCCATGCCGCTCCCCGGACCATCAGCTTCGAATACGGGCGCCGTGATCGCGTTGCAGGGCGGCGATGATTCGCCCCACCACGTCTTCCACGTCGCGATCGGTCAGAGTGCGCGATTTGTCCTGCAAAATCAAGCCCATAGCCAGGCTCTTGCAACCGCTTTCGACCCCTTTGCCCTGATAACGGTCGAACAGGTGCAACCCGGCCAGCAGCGGCCCCGCCGCGGCACGGATCGACCCTTCGACCGACGCCCATGACACGTCCTGCGCAACGATGAACGCGAGATCGCGGCGCACCGACGGAAAACGGGTCAGCGCGCCCGCCTTGGGCAGGACCCGGCGCTGCAGCGCCGCCAGGTCGAGTTCGAAAGCGAGCACGCGCCGATCCAGCTCGAGCGCCGCCAGCAACCGCGGATGCAGCTCGCCGATCCAGCCGACGCGCGTGCTATCGCGGAACACCTCCGCCGAACGCCCGGGATGGCCATAGGCGGTCTGCCCCGGCCGGAACTCGAGTTGCGCGCCGGCACAGGCCGCCAGGCTTTCCAGGTCGCCCTTCAGATCGTGGAAGTCGACCTCACGCGCCGCCTCGCCCCACTGCTCCACCCGCGCATCGCCCGTAGCGACCGCCGCGATCCGCAACGTCTCCACCGGCGCAGATCCCGCTGCCGCTGCGGTTGCCGTTGCTGTTGCCTCTCCCGATTTCCGATTCCCGATTCCCGATTCCCGGCTCAAAAACACCTTCCCGATCTCGAACAACCGCACCCGCGGCTGCTGGCGCGCGGTGTTGCCGGCGAGCGCATCGACCAGACCCGGCAGCAGCAGCGTGCGCATCACGCCAAGCTCGGCGCTGAGCGGATTGGACAGCGGCACCGCGCCCGCGTCGACCTGCCAGCGCGCGAGCAGCGCGGCATCGACGAAGGCGTAGTTCACCGCCTCCAGGTAGTCGCGCGCCACCAGCTGCCGGCGCAGGTCGGCTTCCGGCGTGCGCCCCTCTTCCGGGACGGCCAGCCGAGTGGCACCGCCCGGCAGCGTGACCGGAATGCGGTCGTAGCCGTGGATGCGGGCGACCTCCTCGATCAGGTCCTCCTCGATCGCCAGGTCGAAGCGGCGCGCCGGCGGCGTCACCCGCCAACCGTCGTCGGTCGCCTCGACGGCGAAGCCCAGCGCACGCAGGATGCGGTCGACCTCGGCGTCGTCGACGGCCAGGCCCAGCACCCGCGCCAGGCGTGCACGGCGCAGCACGATCGATTGCGGCTGCGGCAGATGCTCGGGCAGCACCGCCTCGACCACCGGACCCGGCGCGCCGCCGGCGATCTCGACGATCAGCCGGGTCGCCATTTCGATCGCCTGCCGCGGCAGCTCCGGATCCACGCCGCGCTCGAAGCGGTGTGCGGCATCGGTGTGCATGCCGAGCCGGCGCGCGCGGCCGATCACCGCCGCCGGCGCGAAATGCGCCGCCTCGAGAAATACGTGACGGGTGGTCTCGCCGACGCGGGTGTCGTCGCCGCCCATCACCCCGGCCAGCGCGACCGCGCGGTCGGCATCGGTGACGACCAGGAAGCCGTCGTCCAGCGTCACGTCGCGACCGTCGAGCAATTTCAGTGTTTCTCCGGCGCGGGCGCGGCGCACGCCGACAGGACCCTGCAGGCGATCGCGGTCGAAGGCGTGCATCGGCTGGCCCAGTTCGAGCATCACGTACTGGGTGACGTCGACCAGGAAACTCACCGGACGCACCCCGCTGCGGCGCAGGCGTTCGGCCATCCACAGCGGCGTCGCGCGCGCCGGATCGACGTTGGCGATGACCCGGCCGACGTAGCGCGGCGCATCGGCGCCGGCCTGGAGCCCGACCGGCAGCGACGCATCCGACAACGCCGGCATCGGCACCGGCTCGGCTGCCGTCACTTCGCTGTCGCAGGCGGCGGCCACGTCGAAGGCGATGCCGCGGATGCCGAAGCAGTCGGCGCGGTTCGGGGTGAGTTTCAGCTCGAACGTGGCATCGGGCAGGCCCAGGCATTCGGCCAGCGGCGCGCCGATCGGCGCGTCGTCCGGCAGCTCCATCAGGCCGGAGCCGTCGCCGTCCAGGCCGAGCTCCTTCGCCGAGCACAGCATGCCGCTGGATTCGACGCCGCGTAGCTTGGCGGCCTTGATCGTGATCGCGCCGACCCGGGTACCGACGGTCGCCAGCGGCACCACCAGGCCCACGCGCGCATTCGGCGCGCCGCAGACGATCTGCAGCGGCGCGCCCGTTCCGGCGTCGACCCCGCACACCTGCAGCCGGTCGGCCTGCGGGTGCTTCTCGGCCGAGACGATGCGCGCCACGACCACGCCGTCGAGCTGCTCGCCCAGCGGTGTCAGTTCCTCGACCTCCAGCCCGATCGCGGTCAGCGTCGCTGCGAGTTCATCGCGCGAGGCATCGACCTTGACGTGTTGGCGGAGCCAGTTTTCGGAGAATTTCATTCTGAAATTCCGTGATTCGGGATTGGTGATTGGTGATTCGAAAAAGCAGTTCGGGAGTGGGTCGGGTTCGTGGCGGGCCTTCGCTCTTGCGAATCACCAATCACGAATCACCAATCCCGTTCCTCAGGCGAATTGCCTGAGGAACCGCACATCGTTATCGAAGAACGCCCGCAGGTCGTCGACGCCGTAGCGCAGCATCGCCAGGCGCTCGACGCCCATGCCGAAGGCGAAGCCGGTGTAACGCTCCGGATCGATGCCGACATTGCGCAACACGTTCGGGTGCACCATGCCGCAGCCCAGCACCTCCAGCCAGCGGATGCTGCCGTCGGGCTGCTGCCAGGCAATATCGACTTCCGCCGACGGTTCGGTGAAGGGGAAGTAGCTGGGTCGGAAGCGCATGGCGAAGTCGCGCTCGAAGAACGCGCGCACGAACTCGGTCAGGGTGCCCTTGAGGTCGGCGAAGCTCGCATGCTCGTCGACCAGCAGCCCCTCGCACTGGTGGAACATCGGCGTGTGGGTCTGGTCGGAGTCGGAGCGGTACACCTTGCCCAGCGCGATCATCCGCAGCGGCGGCGCGTGCTCGCCCATGTAGCGGACCTGCACGCCGGAGGTGTGGGTGCGCAGCAGGCGGCCGTCACCGAAGTAGAAGGTGTCGTGCATCGCCCGCGCCGGATGGTGCGGCGGGAAGTTCAGCGCCTCGAAGTTGTGCCAGTCGTCCTCGATCTCGGGGCCGTCGGCGAGCTCGTAGCTGAGCCGCCCGAAGATGTCCGCGATGCGCTCGATGGTGCGGCTGATCGGATGCAGCCCGCCGCGCGCGGCATCGCGCCCCGGCAGGGTGACGTCGACCGTCTCGCCGCCCAGCCGGGCGTCGAGCGCGGCCTCGTCCAGGCTGCGCTTGCGCTCGCCGAGCGCCTGGCCGACGGCGTCGCGGACGCGGTTGATCTCGGCGCCGGCGGCCTTGCGTTCCTCCGCCGGCAGCGCACCCAACGACTTCAGCTGCGCGGTGATGCTGCCGTGCTTGCCGAGCAGCGCGACCCGCAGCGCCTCCAGCGCCTCCGGCGTCGGCGCCGCGGCGATGTCGGCGAGCGCCTGCCGACTGATTTGTTCGATATCGCTCATCGATCAACCTACCCTGAAGCCCCCGGCATCGTCATCCCGGCGGATGCCGGGATCCATTTTGACGTTGCACTTGTCCATCCGCCAGAAGATCAAAATGGATCCCAGCCTACGCTGGGATGACGGCAGCGGAAAAAACAATGGGGAAGGACCTGCGCCCTTCCCCATGCGTGAATCAGATTGTCCCGTGCCTCGAAGAGTCCGCACATGGACGTGCGGACTCTTGCAGGGGGACCTGCATTACGCTGCGAGCGCGCCCTTCGCCTTTTCGGCCAAGGCCGCAAAACCCGCCGCGTCGTGCACGGCGATGTCCGCCAGCACCTTGCGGTCCAGGGTGATGCCGGCCCTGGACAGGCCGTTCATGAAGCGGCTGTAGCTCATGCCGTTGATGCGGGCCGCCGCGTTGATGCGGGTGATCCACAGCGAGCGGAAATTGCGCTTCTTCTGCTTGCGGCCGATGTAGGCGTACTGCTGCGCCTTGATCACCGCCTGCTTGGCCACGCGGAACACCTTGCGGCGCGCGTTGTAGTAGCCCTTGGCGAGATTCAGGACCTTCTTGTGACGACGGCGTGCGGTCACGCCACGTTTGACTCGTGCCATTGTTCAGCCCTCCTCAGAGATACGGCAGCATGCGGTCCAGACGGCCGGCATCCTCGGCGCGGACGTGGTTCGTCTGCCGGAGGTTGCGCTTCCGCTTGGTCGCTTTCTTGGTGAGGATGTGGCTGCGGTTGGCGTGGCCTGCCTTGTATTTGCCGGAAGCAGTCTTCCGGAAGCGCTTGGCCGCGCCCCGATGCGTCTTGATCTTGGGCATTGCGATGTCCTTGTGGGTGGAGCTGTGACTGACGCGGGCGGTGGCGGTTCGCCACGCTTTCCATCCTGCCCTGGCCGGCTTGTAAGCCTTTGATTCCCCGAGGAAATCGCGGCGGGTCCTGAATACTGCAGACAACAACCCGGTGAACCGGGCCGAGCATTATGCAGGCCCGGGGTTTCGCTTGCAAATCAGCCGGTTGTGAGCCGCCGAGCCGGACATCGTTGGATCCGAAGCCGGCGAGCCCTCAACTGCGAAAGAGCGATTTCGGTTGCCGCGCGGGGCGGGAGTGGCGCCGACGGCATTGCTCCGCCCTTCGGTCCGGCCATGCATGGCCGGACTCAGGGCCGCAGGCCATCCATGGCCTGCTCTCCGCAACGCCCCCGGCGCCGCTCCCGCTCCAGCGTTGGTGGGCTTCGGGTGGAGGGCTTCCAGGCATCCGAAAGAGAATGACCGGTGCGGCGTCTGGGCTGGGGTATGCGGATAGCAGGCCATGGATGGCCTGCGGCGGCGAGTCCGCCATGGATGGCGGACCGAGCCGGGGAGCATGCCCCGGCCCGGACGCCGCTGTTTCCGAAGCCGACGGACCCAACTGCTTCTGCGCTATTGAATCGGGCGCTCCATCTGCCCCAGAAAATAGAAGAAACGAGGCGCCATTGACGCGAGTTGGGACGAGGCTCGGTGGAGATGCGTTTGGGCTGCCAAAAAAGCAAGCGCGCCTGCGGCGCGCTCCCCCTCACCCTTTGCCCTCTCCCCCACAAGTGGGGGAGAGGGGAACAGTTGGCGTCAGCGGCCTGCGGCCGCCGACGTCATTTCTTTTTGGGGGCGATCATCATGACCATCTGCCGGCCTTCCAGGCGCGGGCGCGATTCGATGACGATGTCCTCGCCGAGATCGGCCTCGATGCGTGCCGCCATCTCGCGGCCCAGCTCCTGGTGGCTCATCTCGCGGCCACGGAAGCGGATGTTGACCTTGATCTTGTCGCCTTCGTCCAGGAACCCGCGCATCTTGCGCAGCTTGATCTGGTAGTCGCCCTCGTCGGTGACCGGCCGGAATTTGACTTCCTTGATCTCGACCTGCTTCTGCTTCTTCTTGGCCGCGTTGGCCTTCTTCTGCAGGTCGAACTTGTACTTGCCGTAATCCATGATCCGGCAGACCGGAGGATCGGCATTGGGCTGGATCTCGACTAGGTCGAGGCCTTCGCTCTCGGCCTGCTGCAGGGCCTCATCGCGCGACAGGACGCCGATCATCTCGCCGTCCGAACCGATCACGCGTACGCGGGGTACGCGGATGTCGCTGTTCCTGCGGTTCTGCTTTTCCGGGGTGCTGATATTGCGATCTCCAAATTCGATAATGCCGGCCACTCGTCAGCGGCCGGGCCTTCCGGCGCGGAGAACCGCGCCGGATCACACACTCATGCTACCGCGTGCTCGCCACGCAGGCGTGAAACGAAGTCGGAAACCGGCATGCTCCCCAGGTCCTCTCCCGTCCGCGTACGTACGGCGACCGCCCCGTTGTCCTTCTCGCGGTCCCCCACCACGAGCAGGTACGGCACCCGCCGCAGCGTGTGCTCGCGGATCTTATAGCCGATTTTCTCGTTCCGCAAATCCGCCTCGACCCGTAATCCTTGATTCGCAAGGCTTTTCCGGACCTCCTCGACGTAGCCGGCCTGGGCGTCGGTGATGTTCATCACCACCGCCTGCACCGGCGCCAGCCAGGCGGGGAAGGCGCCGGCATGATGCTCGATCAGGATGCCGATGAAGCGCTCCATCGAGCCGACGATGGCCCGGTGCAGCATCACCGGGGTCCGCTTCTGGCTGTGCTCGTCGACGTATTCAGCCCCGAGCCGCCCGGGCATCATGAAGTCGACCTGCATCGTGCCCAGCTGCCAGGTGCGGCCGATGGCGTCGCGAAGGTGGTACTCGATCTTGGGACCGTAGAAGGCGCCCTCGCCCGGCAGTTCCTGCCATTCCACCCCGCAGGCGGCCAGGGCATTGCGCAGGGCGGTCTCGGCCTTGTCCCAGGTGGCGTCGTCGCCCAGCCGCGGCTCCGGGCGCAGCGCGATCTTGAGCTGCACATCGGTGAACCCGAAGGCGGCGTAGACCGCCATCGCCTGGCGGTGGAACGCCGTGACTTCGGCCTCGATCTGGTCTTCGGTGCAGAACACGTGGCCGTCGTCTTGGGTGAAGCCGCGCACGCGCAGGATGCCGTGCAGCGCGCCGGAAGGCTCGTTGCGGTGGCAGGAGCCGAACTCGCCGTAGCGGATCGGCAGGTCGCGGTAGCTGTGCAGGCCCTGGTTGAACACCTGCACGTGGCCGGGGCAGTTCATCGGCTTGAGCGCGTAGGTGCGTTTCTCCGACTCGGTGAAGAACATGTTCTCGTGGTAGTTGTCCCAGTGGCCGGACTTCTGCCACAGCGACACGTCGAGGATCTGCGGGCAGCGCACCTCGCCGTAGCCGCTGTCGCGGTAGACGCGGCGCATGTACTGCTCGACCACCTGCCACAGCGCCCAGCCCTTCGGGTGCCAGAAGATCAGGCCCGGCGCCTCCTCCTGCAGGTGGAACAGTTCCTGCTGCTTGCCGATGCGGCGATGGTCGCGCTTCTCGGCTTCCTCGATCCGCTGCACGTAGGCGTTGAGCTGCTTGCTGTCGGCCCAGGCGGTGCCGTAGATGCGCTGCAGCTGCTCGTTCTTGGCATCGCCGCGCCAGTAGGCGCCGGAGATGCGCAGCAGCTTGAACGCCTTCAGGAAACGCGTGTTCGGCACGTGCGGGCCACGGCACATGTCGACGTATTCCTGGTGGTGGTACAGACCCATCTGCGTCTCGTCGGGCATGTCCTCGATCAGCCGCAGCTTGTAGTCCTCGCCGCGCGCGCGGAAGGTGGCGATCACCTCCTCGCGTGGGGTCATCTGCTTGATCACGTCGTAGCCGGTGTCGATCAGCTCGGCCATGCGCTGCTCGATCGCGGCCAGGTCCTCGGGCGTGAACGGGCGCTCGTACCAGATGTCGTAATAGAAGCCGTCCTCGATCACCGGCCCGATCACCATCTTGGCCTCGGGATACAGCTGCTTCACCGCGTGCCCGACCAGGTGCGCGCAGGAGTGGCGGATGATCTCCACGCCCTCGGGATCCTTCGGCGTGATGATCTGCAGGGTCGCGTCGCGGTCGATGACGTCGCCGGCGTCGACCAGGCGGCCGTCGACCTTGCCGGCCACGGTGGCCTTGGCCAGGCCCGGGCCAATCGACTGCGCCACGTCCATGACGCTGACCGGGGATTCGAACTCGCGGCGGCTGCCGTCGGGGAGGGTGATGGTGATCATTGGGAGAGCCGTGATTGGTAATTCGTGATTGGTGATTCGCGACAAGCGGAGGGCGCGTTGGCTCTTGCGAATCACCAATCACCGCCCCACAAAAAAAGCGCCTCGAGGGCGCCTGCGCGAGCCGGGGCCTCGGGACGGGTCAGCGGGGGTCGGTGGTAGTGCTCATGTCGCACGCTCGGCCGGCGTCGCCGCGGGCCACCTTGTTCCGGAACGGTGTCGTGACGATGATTCTAGCAGTTGCGCGGCCCGCTGCAGCGCGGCGGGCCCGGCCGCCGTGGACATGGCATGATGCCGCCGTCCGGCACGTCCGATCCGCCGGCCGCACGCCCATGACGATCAAAGGTAAAGCCACTTCGCTGGACATCGCCCACCTGGCCGGGGTGTCGCAGCCGACCGTCTCGCGCGCCCTGCGCGGTAGCCCCATGGTCAATCCCGAGACCCGGCGCCGGATCCTGGCGATCGCGCGCGAGCTGAACTACAAGGTCGACAAGAACGCCTCCAACCTGCGCTGCCAGCAGTCGGGCACGCTGGCGCTGCTGTTCTTCGAGGATCCGACCCCCGACGATTCGCTGATCAACCCGTTCTTCCACTCGATGCTGGGTTCGATCACCCGCGCCTGCGCGCTACGCGGATATGACCTGCTGGTCTCCTTCCAGCAGCTGTCGGACGATTGGCACGCCGACTACGAGGACAGCAACAAGGCCGACGGGCTGATCCTGCTCGGCTACGGCGACTATCTGATCTCCCGCAGGCGCCTGGAACAGCTGGTCGGACAGGGCACCCACTTCGTGCGCTGGGGCGCCGCGCTGCCCGGACAACCGGGCGTGTCGATCGGCTGCGACAACTTCCGCGGCGGCCTGGACATGACCGCGCACTTGATCGCGCAGGGACGGCGACGGATCGCCTTCGTCGGCGACGCCTCCGAGCGCTATCCGGAGTTCCGCGAGCGCTACCGCGGCAGCGTGCAGGCGATGAACGAGGCCGGGATCGAGGCCCGGCCGGAGTGGCTGGTCGACGCGATCTCCACCGAACAGTCCGGACATGCCGCCACCGTCGAGCTGCTCCAGCGGGCCCCGGATCTGGATGCCGTGTTCGCCGGCAGCGACCTGATCGCCATCGGCGCGATGAAAGCGCTGCACGAAAGCGGCCTGCGCGTGCCAGGGGACGTGGCCGTGGCCGGTTTCGATGACATCCCGCTGGCGAGCTTCGTCACGCCGGGGCTGTCGACGGTGCAGCAGGACACCCGCCAGGCCGGCGCCCTGCTGGTCGACAGTCTGCTCGGGCTGATCGTGGGCGATCCGGTCGAGAGCCGCACCATTCCGGCACGGCTGGCGTTGCGCGGCTCGACCGGCGCCTGAGGGGGGCTTCAGCCATGCGCGTTCGCGGCTGCCGCGTTGCCGACGGCACCGGCGCGCGCACGGCAGGCGCCTGCGACCGGATCGTTACGGTCCCGGCGTAGGAGCGCGCCATGCGCGCGATGCCGCGGGTGCCTGCAGGCATCGGTGGATGCCGCGATTCCGGACCGGCAGGCACGCCGGTCACCGAAATGCCTGGGCAGCGCCATGCCCGCGGCATCGCGCGCATGGCGCGCTCCTACGGAGTTCCCTGGCTGCTCGCCATCAGCGCCTGCAGGCGCGCGCGCATGTCGTCGCGCCGGGGCGACGCGTCGTGCAGGAACACGCGCACGCCGTGGGCCGGCACCTCGGCGGCGAGGCCGTCCTCCACGGCCTGCACCGTTCCGTCGAAACCGTCGCGCCAGTCGCCGGGCTGCAGCAATTCGGTGACTTCCATGGTGCGTGCCGCGTTGCCCTTGTTCAGCAGCACCAGTGCGATCTGGGCGTTCTCGCCGTCATCGTAGACGCGGTAGAACGCCGCCTCGTCGCCTTGCATCCGCACTTGGAGCTGCAGGCCCTTCTGCAGCGCCGGCGATTGCCGCCGCAGGTTGGCGACACGGGACAGCGCGGCATGGATCGGATGCCCGGAAGCGGCGTCCACGCGCGCCTGCCCGAAGTAGTTGCGGTTGCCGGCATGCTCACCGCGGCCGCGCATGAAACCGGTCTCGGAGCCGTAATAGACCACCGGGATACCACGCGCGGTGAACAGCCAATTGTGGGCATCGATGAAGCCCGCGTCGGCAGCGTCCATGCGCGCCATGTCGTGGTTGTCGTAGAAGGTCGCCAGTTCGTAGGGATTGGCATAGGGGCCATCCTGCAGATGCAAGGTGTCCGCCAGCAGCGAGAAATCGGCGCCTTCGGCGAAGACCTTCTGCATCGCTTCCTTCATCGGGAAATCGAGCACGCTGACGCCGCCGTTCTCCGGCCGGGTGTGCTCGGCGATCTTGGCAGCGTCGTAGTTGAAGGCCTCGGCGAACATGAAGAACCCCGGATGCTCGGCGCGGATGCGGTCGCTGAACTCCTTCCAGAACGAGTGCGGCATGTGACGAATGGTGTCGATGCGGAACGCATCCGCGCCCTGCCCGATCCACTGCAGGTAGGCGCCGACCAGGTAGTCCATGACCTCAGGTTGGGCCGGGTCGAAGTCGCCGAGCTGGGCAAGATCTGGCTTGGTCGAATAGAACCGGTGCAACGGCTCGTCGGCGGGATCGAGTTCGGCCGGCGGCAGGTTCTGGTGGTCGGCGACGAGCACGCCGTCGGCATCGAACACCTGCCCGAAACCGGGCTGCCGCTCGGGCATGGTGTACGCAGGCGAGGAATGATTGGCGACAATGTCGAGCACGGTCTTCAGCCCCTGCGCCTTCATGCCGGCGGTGAACGCGGCGAAATCCAGGCCCTCGCTCGGCAGGTGCTCGTCGAGCCGGTAGAAGTTCCTGCCCCAGTAGCCGTGGTAGGCGGCCTTGCCGCGATCGGTCAGCGAGCTGCCGCAGCTGATCACGTCGCCGCCGGTGAAGGCCTGATCCGGGTTGTCGACGATCGGCGTGATCCACACCGCGGTGAAGCCCATGTCGCGGATGTAGCCGGCGTTGTCGAGGATGCCTTTGAAGTCGCCGCCGAGGTAGCCGATGTTGCCGTCGATTCCGTCCGGGCATTCGACAGGAATATCGAAGCTCGGGTGCGGCCCGCCCTGGTCGCGCTGGTCGTTGGACGAATCGCCGTTGACGAAGCGGTCGGTCACCACGAAGTACACCGCATTTTCCGCGAACGGCTCGGTGGTGCCGTAGAAGCCGGGCGCCGGCGATTTCGCGCTCGTCGGCGCGGGCGATGTTTCCGGGGGAACCGGACCGTCCGGCGTGCAGGCCGCCAGCGCCAGCGCGATCACGCAGCCAAGCCAGGCACGCCTCATGCCGGCTGCCCCAGCGGCTGCGGATCGCGTACCCGCAGCACGCACAGCCCGGCCACGATCAGGCTGACGCCGCCCAGCACCAGCACCCGGATCGGCGCGCCATCCAGCAGATGCCGCAGCAGGAAGCCGAGCGTGCTCACCGCGACCAGCTGCGGAATGACGATGAAGAAATTGAAGATCCCCATGTAGATGCCCATTTTCCTCGACGAGACGCTGTCGGACAGCAGCGCGTACGGCAACGACAGGATCGACGCCCAGGCGAAGCCCACCCCGACCATCGACAGCAGCAGCCACTGCGGATCGCGGATCAGCGCCATCGACATCAGCCCGAGCCCGCCCAGGGTCAGATTGACCAGGTGACTGCCGCGCAGGCCGATCGCGCGCACCATCCACGGGATCACGATCGCCGCCAAGGCCGCGAAGCCGTTGTAGGCGGCGAACAGCACCCCCACCCAGTTGGCGCCCTCGTTGTAGGCCGCCGACTGCGGATCGGTGGTGCCGAAATGGACCTGGGTCACCGCCGCGGTGGCGTAGATCCACATCGCGAACAACCCGAACCAGGAAAAGAACTGCACCACGGCCAGTTGCCGCATCGCCTGCGGCATGTTGTGCAGGTCGGCGGCGATCGTCGCCAGCATCCGCTGCGGCGCGAGCCGCCGCGCCACCAACAGCAGCACGCCATACGCCAGCGGAATGCCCGCCAGCACGTACAGCATGCGATCCCAGCCGAACGCGTACACCGCGGCCATTCCGATGCTGCCCAGCAGCAGCCAGGGCAGGCCGCTGGCCGGCTCCAGCGCCGCCCGTTCGCGATCGCCGGGCAGTTCCGGCGGCTGCGCGTCGTCGAAGGCGTGCAGGGTCTCCGGCGGGTACTCGCGGGTACGCAGGATCGTCCAGGCGATCGCGCCGAACAGGACCGCGCCGCCGAAATAGAAGGCGTAGCGGACGGTATCGGGGATCTCGCCCGGCCCCGCGGTATTGCCGACGCCGGCCTTGGCCAGCAGCCAGGGCAACATGCTGGCGACCACCGAACCGATGCCGATGAAGAAGCTCTGCATCGCGTAGCCTGTCGGCCGCTGCCGCGGCGCCAGCTGGTCGCCGACGAAGGCGCGGAACGGCTCCATCGACACGTTGAGCGAGGCGTCGAGGATCCACAGGGTGCCGGCGGCGATCCATAGCGCCGGCGAGTTCGGCATCACCAGCAGCGCGGCGGTGGAGAAGATCGCGCCCCACAGGAAATATGGCCTGCGCCGCCCCAGCCGCGTCCAGGTACGGTCGGAGAAGTAGCCGATCACCGGCTGCACCAGCAGCCCGGTCAGCGGCGCGGCGATCCACAGGCCCGGCACCTGGTCCATGTCGGCGCCCAGCGTCTGGAAGATGCGGCTGACGTTGGCGTTCTGCAGCGCGAAGCCGAACTGGATGCCGAGGAAGCCGAAGCACATGTTCCAGATCTGCCAGAACGTCAGTTGCGGTTTTGCGCCCATGTGCCGGTCCGGCTCCCGTTGCATTGATCCTGCACCCATCGTCGGGGCACGTCGACACCCGCTGTCGCGGACCGGGGCCATGGTAGTTTCGGATGCAGGTGCAGCACGGCGGTTGCATACGTATTCATCGCATCAGCGCGAACACGGTCGTCGCCACGGGATGGCGCATCGTGGAATAGTGACGCCCCGAAAGCGCGCCGCCCCCTGGCGCGACCGATTCCGAGGATGCGGATGACGAGCAGCCCCTGGTGGCGCGGCGCGGTGATCTACCAGATCTACCCGCGCAGCTTCATGGATACCGATGGCGACGGCGTCGGCGACCTGCCGGGCATCGTCGAGCGCCTGGACTACGTCGCCAGCCTGGGCGTGGACGCGATCTGGATCGCGCCGTTCTTCCGTTCGCCGATGCACGACTTCGGTTACGACATCGCCGACTACCGCGACGTCGATCCGCTGTTCGGCACCCTGCAGGATTTCGAGGGCCTGCTGCACAAGGCGCACGGACTCGGCCTGCGGGTGATGATCGACCAGGTGCTCAGCCATACCTCGGCCGAGCACGCCTGGTTCGTCGAGAGCCGGCAGTCCCGCGACAATCCGAAGGCCGACTGGTACGTCTGGGCCGACGCGCGCCCCGACGGCACCCCGCCCAACAACTGGCTGTCGATCTTCGGCGGCGTGGCCTGGAAGTGGGAGCCGCGCCGCGGCCAGTACTACCTGCACAATTTCCTGTCCTCGCAGCCGGACCTGAACTTCCACAACCCCGCCGTACGCGAGGCGACGCTCGACAACGTGCGTTTCTGGCTGGACAAGGGCGTCGACGGGCTGCGCCTGGACGCGATCAACTTCTGCTTCCACGACGAGCTGCTGCGCGACAACCCGCCCAAGCCGCCGGAACTGCGGACCGGGCGCGGCTTCAGCCCCGACAACCCGTACGCGTTCCAGTACCACCACCACAACAACACCCAGCCGGAGAACATCGGCTTCCTGGAGCAGCTGCGGGCGCTGATGGACCGCTACGGCGATGCGGCGGCGCTCGGCGAGATCTCCTCCGAGGATTCGCTGGCGACCACCGCCGAGTACACCAGCGGCCGGCGCCTGCACATGGGCTACAGCTTCGAGCTGCTGACCGACGACTTCAGCGCCGCCTACATCCGCGGCACCGTGGAGCGGCTGGAGGCGGCGATGGCCGAGGGCTGGCCGTGCTGGGCGATCTCCAACCACGACGTGCGGCGCGCGGTGACGCGCTGGGGCGGGCCACGCGCCAGCGACGACTTCGCCCGACAGATGGTGGCGCTGGTGTGCTCGCTGCGCGGCTCGGTCTGCCTGTACCAGGGCGAGGAGCTCGGCTTGCCGGAGGCGGAGGTGCCGTTCGAGGCGCTGCGCGACCCCTACGGCATCGCCTTCTGGCCGACGTTCAAGGGCCGCGACGGCTGTCGCACGCCGATGCCGTGGAACGGCGACGACGGCACCGGCTTCAGCGACGGCCAGCCCTGGCTGCCGATCGCGGACGCGCATCGCGCCCGCAGTGTCGCCAGGCAGGAAGCCGACCCGGATTCGGTGCTCGCCGCGGTGCGGCGTTTCTTGCGCTGGCGCAAGGCGCATCCGGCGTTGGTCGAGGGCGACATCCGCTTTCTCGATGCGCCGGAACCGGTTCTGGCGTTTACCCGCAGCCATGGCGGCGAATCACTGCTGGTGGCGTTCAATCTCTCGGCCGACGCGGTTGCCTGGCGACTGCCGGAAGGCATCGCGGCGCGGCCGGTCGACGACCACGGGCTGCTTGGCGGCGGGATCGACGAGGGCGTCCTGCAGCTGCCGGGGAGCGGCGTGTTCTACGGTCGGATGGGTTGACGGGCGCTGCATTGATGCTGCACTCCCCCCTTTGAAAAGGGGGCTGGGGGGATTTGCTGGGCGCCCGACAAAGACACAGCCAGAGCAAATCCCCCTCAATCCCCCTTTTTCAAGGGGGAAGATAAGCGTCAAAAATGGGGGATCTCAGTCTTGGCCCCATGTTCGAGGGGGGAGACCAACAGGATGAATCGTTGCCCGCTTGTTGCAAGCGCTCTTCTGCACAGTCCAGGCACCATCGTTGCCGACGATGCCGGAGGGCCGTCCGACATGACACATAAGCCACGCCGCGCCCGCGCCCTGCTCATGCTCCTTGCGCTGTACACGGGCGTGGCCCTCGCGGCCCCGACCGCGGCATCGGTATCGCAGGCCTGCGACGCGGCCGGTTTCCAGCAGGTGCTGCACGCGATACCCGCGCAGGCGCAACGCGTCGATGCACGCGCGCATTGGCTCGATCGCCGGCTGATCCGATGGCCCGGTGTCGTCACCGGCGACGGACAGCGCATGCAGCTCTACCATTCCGCGGGCGGCACGATCGTCGCCCGGCATGGCGCTCGCGTCGCCGGCGCGGACGGCGCGCTGGCGCTGGAGGCGTACGACGGCGAGATCCCGGCCGCGCTCGCCGAGCGCTTCCGTTTCCTGGAAAGCGGCACCACGCTGGCGGTGCGCGACGAAGATGCGGCACGGCTGCCGTCGCTGCATACCGGCCAGCTGCTGCTGGTGCACGAGGACGCCGACGGCCGCGTCCGCGAGGCCACCGCGCTGCAAGTGGCCGGCGCCCTGGACGACCTGTACGCCGCGGCCGAGGGCATCGACGATTTCGGTGCGACCGTCGGATTCGACGGCACCCGCTTCCGGCTGTGGGCGCCGACCGCGCGTGCCGTTTCGGTCTGCCTCCATCGCGACGACCGCGCACCTGCCGACGCCGTGCACCCGCTGCGGCGCGACGCCGCCACCGGCGTCTGGTCGCGGTCGCTGCCGCGGGACCTGTCCGGCCGCTACTACACCTATGTCATCGACGTGTTCGTGCGCGACATGGGCGTGGTCCGCAATCGCGTCACCGACCCCTACTCCACCGGCCTCGGTGCCGACTCGCGCCGCAGCGTCGCCGTCGATCTCGACGCGCCGGCGCTGAAGCCGGACGGCTGGGACGCCGCCGCCGCTCCGGCGATCGCGGCGCAGACGGACATGACGATCTACGAACTGCACGTGCGCGATTTCTCGCGCGACGACGCCAGCGTCAGCGAAGCCAACCGCGGCAAGTACCTGGCCTTCACCGAATCCGGCTCGGACGGCATGCGCCACCTGCGCACCCTGGCCGGCGCCGGCCTGACCGATGTGCACCTGCTGCCGGTGTTCGACCTGGCGAGCGTGCCGGAAACCGGCTGCGTCTCGCCCGCGATTCCGGATGCCGCGCCGGACAGCCCGGCGCAACAGGCCGCGGTGATGGCCGTCGCCGCCCGGGACTGCTTCAACTGGGGCTACGACCCGTTCCACTTCAACGCGCCGGAGGGCTCGTTCGCGAGCGATGCCGCCGACGGCGCGGCGCGCATCCTCGAGTTCCGGCGGATGGTGATGGCGCTGCACGCCGCCGGCCTGCGCGTGGGCATGGACGTGGTCTACAACCACACCAGCGCTTCCGGGCAGCACCCGCAGTCGGTGCTCGACCGCATCGTGCCCGGCTACTACCACCGCTACGATGCCGCCGGCCGGGTGGAGCGCTCGACCTGCTGTGACAACACCGCCACCGAACACCGGATGATGGCCAAGCTGATGATCGACTCGGCGGTGCTGTGGGCGCGGCACTACCGGATCGACTCGTTCCGCTTCGACCTGATGGGCCACCAGCCGCGCGCGGCGATGGAGCGGCTGCAGGCGGCCGTGGACGCCGCCGCCGGCCGCCGGATCCACCTGATCGGCGAGGGCTGGAACTTCGGCGAGGTCGCCGACGGCGCGCGCTTCGTGCAGGCCTCGCAGCAGTCGCTGGCCGGCAGCGGCATCGGCACCTTCAGCGACCGCACCCGCGACGCGGTGCGCGGCGGCGGACCCGCGGACCGCGGCCGGGCGTTGCTCACCGAGCAGGGCTGGATCAACGGCCTGGTGTACGACCGCAACCCGCACGCGCCGGAGCGGCCGCTCGAAGAGCTGAAACGCAGCGCCGACCTGGTCCGCGTCGGCCTGGCCGGCACGCTGCGCGACTACACGATGAGCGCGCACGACGGCACCCGGAAGACCTTGGCGGAAATCGACTACAAGGGCCAGCCCGCCGGCTACGCTGTGCAGCCGGACGAGGTGGTCAACTACGTCGAGAACCACGACAACCAGACCCTGTTCGACATCAACGTGTTCAAGCTGCCGCCGGACACCTCGCGCGAGGACCGCGCCCGGGTGCAGATGCTGGGCGCGGCGGTCACCGCCTTCAGCCAGGGCATCGCCTACTTCCACGCCGGCCTCGAGACGCTGCGCTCGAAGTCGCTGGACCGCAACAGCTACGATTCCGGCGACTGGTTCAACCGCCTCGACTGGACCTTGCGCGACAACCACTTCGGCAGCGGCCTGCCGCCGGCGCAGGACAACCGCGAGGACTGGCCGCTGATGCAGCCGCTGCTGTCGCACCCCGACATCGAGCCGGGCCCGGAGCAGATCCGCCTGGCGCGCGACATGTTCCTCGACCTGCTGCGCATCCGCGCCAGCACGCCGCTGTTCCGGCTGCGCAGCGCGGACGAGATCACGCGCCGACTGACCTTTCCGAACGGCGGTCCGGCGCAGAATCCGCGCGTGATCGCCGGCCGTCTCGACGGCGCGGGCCTCGCCGATGCCGGCTTCGCCGAGGTGCTGTACTTCATCAACGTCGATCCCGCGGCGCAGACGCTCGAACTGTCGGGGCTGCGCGGCAGGGACTGGACGTTGCATCCCGTGCATCGCGCGCCGGACGCCGCCGATCCACGCCCGGCCGCGCAGGCGCATTACGATCGCGCCAGCGGCCGGTTCACGCTGCCCGGCCGCACCGCGCTGGCCTATGTCATCGAACGTGCCCCGTAGAGGCGTGCCATGCGCGCGATGCCGGCGGCGTGTCCGGTCGCGGCCATCGGCGGTCCGGTCACGGGCCGGGTTGCGCGTCGGCGACCGGAATCCTGTGGCGGCGCGATGCCCGCGGCATCGCGCGCATGGCGCGCTCCTACAAAAGGCAACGCTCATGTTGCGCCTTGTCCTGGTCGCCGTTCTGCTCTCGGCCTGCACGCCACCGCCAAAAGCCGGCCCGCCACAGGCCGTCGCCGTCTCCACGCCGGATGTCAGCGGCCGCCTGCTGCGCCACACCGCATTCCCGTCGCGCCACGTCGCCGCGCGCAACGTCGACGTCTGGCTGCCACCCGGCTACGCGCGCGACCCGCAGCGGCGCTACCCGGTGCTGTACATGCACGACGACCAGAACCTGTTCGATCCGGCCACGGCCTATGGCGGCATCGACTGGGGCATCGACGAGACGATGACGCGGCTGATCGCCGACGGTGCGGTACGCGAGGCGATCGTGGTCGGCATCTGGAACACGCCGCAGCGCTTCGGCGAGTACATGCCGGAGAAGGCAGTGACCACCGACGCGGTGGCCACCGGCGTCGACGGCTTCGATCCGCTGCCGCGGACGCAGGTGGTCTCCGATGCCTACCTGCGCTTCCTGGTCGACGAGCTGAAGCCCACGATCGACGCCGCCTACCGCACGCTCCCCGCCCGCGACGACACGCTGGTCATGGGCTCGAGCATGGGCGGGCTGATCGCGCTGTACGCGATCGCCGAGTACCCGCAGGTGTTCGGCGCTGCCGCGGCCGTCTCCACGCACTGGCCAGCCGCCGACGGCGCGATGATCGACTGGCTGGCGCCGCGCCTGCCGGACCCGGCCACGCACCGGCTGTATTTCGACCACGGCACCGCCACGCTCGACGCCGGCTACGCGCCCTACCAACGGCGCATGGATGCGATCGTGCGCGCGGCCGGATACGTGAACGGCGAAAACTGGATCAGCCTCCGGTTCGAGGGCGCCGAGCACGCCGAAAGCGCCTGGCGCAAGCGGGTGCACCGGCCGCTGATCTTCCTGCTCGGGCCCGCCGGTAGGCCCTAGGCGGGTGATCCCGCGCCGGCGGCGCGACACCGCTATCATCGCGCTGGCCCGGATTGACCGCCGGATCGCCCGCGATGAAAGCCACCCTGCACGACGAACGCCTCGACCTGGTGACCGGCCTGCTGCTGCAGTCCGGCGCCGACAGCGTGCTCGACCTCGGCTGCGGCGCCGGCCGCCTGCTGGCCTGCCTGCTGCGGCATCCGCAGTTCGCGCGGGTGACGGGCATCGACGTCAGCGCCGATGCGCTGGCGGTGGCGAGGCACGAACTGCAACCGCGCGCCGGACAGTCGCGGTTGCAGCTGATGCACGCCAACTGCACGCGGCCGCTGGACGGGCTGCCCTTCCACGAGGCCGCGACGATGGTGGAAACCATCGAGCATTTCGATCCGGGCGTGCTCTCGGCCGCCGAGCGCACGCTGTTCACCTGCTACCGGCCGTACGTCGCGATCGCCACCACCCCCAATCGCGAATACAACCCGCTGCTGGGGCTGCCCGAGGGTCGCCTGCGCGATCCCGACCATCGCTTCGAGTGGGACCGCGCGCGCTTCCGCGCCTGGGCGGTCGGCGTGGCACGGCGCAACGGCTACGCGGTGCGCGTCGGCGGCATCGGCGAACCGGACGACGAGTTCGGCGCACCCGGGCAGTACGCCTATTTCAGCCGGGATCAGTGACCGCGCTTGGGCGCGCCTCGGCGTTCGGTGATCGGACGCGGGGAGCGAGGAACGGGTGAAGAGGGACCAGGAGCGAGTGGGTGCGCATGTCCTTGCGGGAGCTCCGTCTTCCTGTGCAAGCGATGATCTTCCACAACGCCGGCTTCCCGAACGCCGGCGCTGAACATCGATCCAGTCCAGGCTGTCTCGACATTCACTCCCTCCGCCGACCCCTGTAGGAGGGGCTTCAGCCCCGACCTGCCGAAGATCGCGGCGGGAAACAGGCAGCGCGACCGGCCCGAAGCTGAATGCTTGGGCATTTTTTCCGTGCTCCGCTCGTTTCCCGGGTCGGGGCTGAAGCCCCTCCTACAGGGACAGCGGGCGTGAAGGCGGATGTCGATACGGCCTAGGACTTGCGGAAGAGCGCGATGTGCGGCGCCGGGCATTCCAGTTGCCAGTGGTGGCGACGCGCAATCCACTGCAGCGTGCGCTGCTGGTAGAAACAGACGTGGGTCGGGTCTCGGGCATAGCCCCAGGCGGCGAAAGGCCGCTCCGGCAGTCGCCACTGCGTCATCAGGCCGAGCCAGCCACCCGGCCGCAACAGATCGTCGAGACGCGCGAACTCGGCCGCGGGATCGTGGAAATGTTCGGCGGTTTCGCTGCAGGCGATGAAGTCATAGCGACGCTGCAGCAGCCCGGCGTCCGCGGCATACAACGGGTCGTATGCCACCGTGGGAAAGCCACGTGAGGCCAGCATCGCCGGCAGCGCCGGGCCCGGGCCGGCGCCGTAGTCCAGCCCGTGCATGCCGGGCCGCAGCCGGGCTGCCAGCGGCTGTACGAGGCGATCGAGGAAGGTGCGATAGCCGGCGTCGTCCGGATCGTTGCGGTGCAGGTCGTAGAGCGCGCGCTCGGCTTCCGCCGACGGCCGGTCGCCGGGCAGCATGAAAGTCAGGCCGCAGTCGCCGCAGACGGCGTAGCGCCTTCCCTGCACCGGCGCTTCTGGCGCGCACGGTGCCGCGCCGCAGAGCGGACAGGCCGTCATCGGCGGGGGCTTGCCTGGACGACGGACGCTGCCGGCCGCGCCGGCCAGCGATGCAGGCGCGCGGGATCCACTCCCACGCGCCGGCAGGCACGCTGCGCCACGCCGTCATCGAGCGCCGCACGGAACAGCGGCCCGAGCCCGCGCAGGGTGCGTGCCGCCGCCGCGTCGCGCGCGCGGCGCAGCGCACCGCGCCCGAGCATCGCGTGCGCCCAGGCCGGCAACAGCGCGGCGCCGGCGCCCAGGAACAGTGCCCGCGACAGTCCCGCCGCCGGCACCGGCAGGCGGATCCGCGAGAGCACGTCGAGCACCTCGCGCGAACGTTGGTCGCAGGCCAGTTCGCCGTGCACCTGTGCGAAATAGGCGTGCACCGCGGCCTCGGACGCAGGCACCGCGCGCGCGCCCAACGCCTCGGCGACACGTCGTACCTCGGCGTAGTAGCGGTCGGCGGCGCCCGCGGGCAGCGTGTCCGGGCAATAGCGGCGGTAACCCTGCAGGAAGCCGTAGCTCTCGGTCACATGCACCCAAGTGAGCAGGTCGGGATCGTCGGCCGCGTAGCGGCGCCCGTCCGGCAATACGCCACGCACGCGCGCATGGATCGTGGCCACGCGCGCGATCAGGCGCTCGGCCTCGGTACGGCCGGCGTAGGTGGTGCCGGCGACGAAGGCAGTGGTGCGGCGCAGGCGCCCGACCAGGTCCTCGCGGAAGTTGGAATGATCCCAGACGCCGGCCAGCGCCCGCGGGTGCAGCGTCTGCAACATCAACGCGCACAAGCCGCCGGAGAGCATGCCGGGGAAATCGGCGTGGATGCGCCAGGTGACGCTGTCCGGGCCGAACAGGCCGGGATCGCCGGCGGGGTGGTCGTAGTCGATGCCGCTCTGCCCGCGCGGGAACGCGCTCAGCACCCAGTGGCGGATGCGGGCGGTGGCGGGCGCGGCCAGTGCGCGGAATCGGGCGTCCATGCCGTCATGCTAGTCGTATCGGCCGCAACCGGGCCTGACAGATGCGCCATGCACGTATCGACGCCACCGCAGGCTTGTCCTCCGTAGGAGCGCGCCATGCGCGCGATGCCGCGGGCATTTCGCCGCCCGCGGATTCCGGTGACCAGCGCGCCTGCCGGTCCGAATCGCGGCATCCACCGGATCCTGCCGGCACCCGCGGCATCGCGCGCGTGGCGCGCTCCTACGGAGGCAGGACAATCACCTCTGTGCCGTCCATGATCCGCGGATCGTCGGGGTCGCCGCCGCCGAAGCCGGCGAGCCGTGCCTCGGGCGCGAGCGGACGATAGTCACCCTCGTAGGAGCGCGCCATGCGCGCGATGCCGCGGGCATTTCATCGCCCGCGAATTCTGGTGACCGGCGCGCTTGCCGGTCCGGAATCGCGGCATCCACCGGATCCTGCCGGCACCCGCGGCATCGCGCGCATGGCGCGCTCCTACGGAGGCAGGATGATCACCTCGGTGTCGTCCATGATCCGCGGATCGTCGGGGTCGCCGCCGCCGAAGCCGGCGGGTCGTGCCTCGGGCGCCAGCGGACGATAGCCGCCGTCGTAGTCCCAGGTCGCGACGTAGAGCTTCGCCCCGGACAAGGAGGCCGGATCGCCGAGCGCGCCGGCCGGCAGGGTGAAGGTGACGGTGCGGTCTTCGCGGTCGACGGCGATGTCGGCGCCCGGTGTGACCGGCGTGCCCTCCTCCGCCGCATCGGCACCTTCCGCGGAGAACAGCACGTTCGACCAGCCGTGCGCGCGCAGCCGCCGATGCCAGCGCATGCCGTCGGGCAACCGTGCGTGCTGCTGCGGCATCGCCGCGGCACCGCCGTCGTGGCCGGGCAGCTGCAGGAACAGGGTGAAGGCGACATGGTCGAAGCCGTTGCCGGGATTCCAGGCATCACCGAGGCCACGCATCGTCAGTGCGACCCGCAGCGCGCCACCGGCGCCCCAGACGCGCACGCGCTCGATGTCCGCCGGCCGCAACTCGCGCCAGCCCGAACCGGATGGATACACGTAGCGGCCATCGGGGCCGGCGTCGTCGCCGCGCGCATCGGCCAGGTCGGCCAGCGCCTGCCAGTCGAGATCGGCGCGGAACGTCTGCGCGGTCGACACTGCACCGCTGGCGGGGTCGCGCACGACCAAGCGATGCGTCACCGCGGGATCGATCATGCCGCCGGTGGCCACGTTCGCGCGCCAGCCGCCGTCGGCGGCGACCGGCACCGTCACCGCGCGTGCGAGGTCGCCGTCGATCACCAGCTGCACCTGCTCCGCGCCCGGCGCCGTGCCCTGTACGGCGAAGTCGCCGCGCGCCGGCCTCGGCGGCAGCGGCCCCACGGCGGGCGCCATGGCCGGTTCCGGCGCGGCCACGGTTTCGGCGGTCACCCGCCACACCTGCCCGCTGCGCGGCGGCAACACCCGGGTGAGGTGGCCGTCGCGGCCGACCACCGCGTCGTCCGGGGTGCCGTCGAGCGCGAACAGTCCGCGCAGCACGGTGCCGGCGGGCAATCCGGTGTCCAGCGCATCGAGCAGCACCGGCGCATCGGCGGTGTTGAACACCACCAGCGCGCTTTCGCCGGCATGATCGGTGCGCCAGGCCACCGCACCGGCGCTTGCGGCGTTGTCGGCCAACACCGTCGGCGTACCGCGCGAGAACAACGGATGGTCGCGGCGCAAGGCGATCGCGCGCTGCAGATAGCGGTACAGCGGCGCCTCGCGATCGAACCGGTCGCGGCCGCCGCTGCCGTAGCCGTCGGCGAACATCGCCGCGCGCTGTCCGGTGAAACCCTGTTCGGTGCCGTAGTAGATCACCGGAATGCCGGGCAGGGTCAGCATCGCCAGCAGCGCCTGCCGCATCGCGGGCTCGCCGGCGCCGGCGAGAAAGCGGTCGACGTCGTGGTTGTCGATGAAGCTGGGCATCCGCCAGGGGTCGTCATGCAGCGCCATCATCGATTCGATGCGGTGGCGCAGCTCCGCCGTGGGCCGGCCGCGGGCGAAGACGTCGCCGAGGGTGCCGTAGAGCGGGAAATTGATCATCGACGGCAGCCCGCCGGGCACGCGCATGTAGGCGTCGAGCTTGCGCGCCTGGGTGTCGTCGAACGGCTTGTCGGCGCCGAAACCCTCTCCGAACGACAGGAAATCCTCGCGCCCGGTCGCGCGCGCTACGCGCACCACGCCGGGTGCTTCGGCGTCGTCGCCATGCAGGAAATCGGGGAAGAAATCCGCGGGCACGTGGAATGCGGTGTCGACGCGGAAGGCATCGACACCGACTTCGCGGATCCAATGCCCGTAGCTGTCGCGCAGCGCCGTGCGCACCCGCGGATTCTCAGTGTTCAGGTCGTCCAGCCCGGCCAGCGCGAATTCCAGCTCCTGGCGGCGATCGCCGAAGTCGGCGATGTCCGGCGTCCAGTGGTAGATCGCCTCGGCGTGCTGCGCCGGATCGCGCGGATCGTTGCGATCGAACGGCGGCTGCGTCGGCGCGGTGCGGCCGCGCGCATCGGCGATCAGCTCGAAGTGTCGGGCCGGGTCGCCCTCGTCCCAGCCTTCGCCGTAGGCGAAGAAGTTGGCGGTGTGGTTGACCACCACGTCCTGCACCAGGTACATCCCGGCGTCGTGCAGCGCGCGCGACAGCGCGCGGTACTCCTCCAGCGTGCCGAAGTGCGGATCGACCGCCTTGAAATCCTCGGCCCAGTACCCGTGATAGCCGCCGTAGCGGGTGGCTTCGTTCCACCACTGGTGCGCGACCGGCGGCGTGATCCAGACCGCGGTGGCACCCAGGTCGCGAATGTAGTCGAGCCGCCGCGCGATCCCGCGCAGGTCGCCGCCGCTGTAGCGGGCGCTGTCGGCAGGATCGTATTCACCGGCGCCCTGGTCGTTGTTGCCGGGATCGCCGTCGTCGAAGCGATCGATCATCACGAAGTAGATCACCTGGTCGCGCCAGTCGGGCGACGGCACGTGCAGCCCGGCGACCTCTTCGGCCGCGGCCGGGAAGGCCAGCACCAGCCCGAGCGCGGCCAGTGCGCAGCGGCGGGCGAATGTACGCCCATCGCGGCGCGTCACGGCGTCACTGCGTGCGGCTTGGGGACCGGGGTTTACGACGGAAGACGCTTGCATGGGTGCTCCTGGCGGGGCGGCGGACCCGGGCCGGCATCGGCTTGGCGGCGACACCGGTTACCGCGACGCGATCGCCGTACACGATGGAGGTTGCCGATCCTGCATCACCCTCCCCCGCGGAGGCGATGAATACGTATGCAGGGAAGCGTGCGCGATGAAACCCGGGTCTACCATGGCCGCGACACCGAAATACCCGCCTTTCCGCCGGACAGATCCGCAAGGACGCTACGGAAGGGACGGCATCACGAACCGCGATCCGCACCACCCTTAGGGAGGGGAGATGAAGCTCGAACGCAACCTGCTGAGCGTTGCACTGTCGTCGGCGATGCTGATGTTCGCCGTCAACGTGAACGCGCAAACCACCGGCGAAGACGACACCCCGGCCCAGACCGCCGCACAGGACCCCCGTGCCGGCGGCACGGAAGCCGTGGACCTCGACCGCGTCATGGTGACCGGCATCCGTCGCGGCATCGAGAATGCGATCGAGACCAAGCAGAGCTCGACCTCGATCGTCGAGTCGATCTCCGCCGAGGACATCGGCAAACTGCCCGACATCAGCATCGCCGAGTCGATCGCGCGCCTGCCGGGCCTGGCGGCGCAGCGCGTCGCCGGCCGCTCGTCAACGATCAGCATCCGCGGCCTGGCCGAGAACTTCGGCACCACGCTGCTCAACGGCCGTGAGCAGGTCAGCCTGGGCCACAACCGCGGCGTCGAGTTCGACCAGTACCCATCGGAGCTGATCAACGCCGTGGTCGTCTACAAGACGCCGGACGCCTCGCTGGTCGGCCAGGGCCTGTCGGGCACGGTCGACCTGCAGACGGTGCGGCCGCTGTCGTTCGGCGAGCGCGTGATCACCTTCAACGCCCGCGCCGAGGAGAACTCGCTGGGCGAACTGAATCCCGGCTACGACGACCGCGGCTACCGGATCAGCGGCTCCTACATCGACCAGTTCATGGACGGGCGACTCGGTGTCGCCGTGGGTTATGCGCGCATGGACTCGCCCGGCCAGGCCAATCGTTGGGAGTCCTGGGGCTATCCAACCGACACTGCCGGCAATTTCCTGCTTGGCGGCAGCAAGTCGCAGGCCTCCTCTGTCGAGAACGTCCGCGACGGCCTGATGGCGGTGGTGGAATTCAAGGCCAACGACCACTGGACTTCGATCCTCGACGCCTACTACTCCACCTTCGACAAGTCCGAGACCCTACGCTTCATGGAAACCGGCCTGGCCTGGGGCGCCGGCACCGCGCTGAGCAACGCGGTGGTCGAGGACGGCCAGGTGGTCAGCGGCACCTTCAGCGGCGTGCGCCCGGTGCTGCGCAACGACCGCAACACCCAGGAGGACGAGCTTCTGGCGGTGGGCTGGAACAACGCTTTCGAGTTCGGAGAGCGCTGGTCCGGCGTGGCCGACCTCAGCTACTCGAAGGCCGAGCGCAAGGAGATGCTGCTGGAGACCTACTCCGGGCTCGGCAGCGCCGGCAACACCCGCACCGACACCGTCGACTTCGTCATCGACCGCGCTTCCGGGCTGCCGACCTTCACCTATCGCGAGGACTACACCGACCCCTCGAACCTGGTGCTCACGGACCCGGGCGGGTGGGGCCAGGAAGGCTTCATCAAGTTTCCGGAGGTCGAGGACCGGCTGGCCTCGCTGCGCCTGGGCGCCGAACGCCGGTTCGACGACGGGATCTTCAGCAGCGTGGAGTTCGGCGCGAATCACGCCGACCGCGAGAAGACCCGTCGCAGCGGGATGGAGGCCTTCCTGCGCCTGCCCGGCGGCGAGGTACCGATCCCGACGGACGCGCTGACGGCGCCGGTCGACCTCGGCTTTACCGGCATCCCCGGCAGCATCGGCTACGACATCCACGCGGTGCTGCCGCTGTACGTGGTCGACGAGCACAGCCATCCCGACATCCGCAACAAGAACTGGACCGTGGAGGAGAAGATCTCCACCGCCTATGCGCAGTGGAACCTCAACACCGACGTCGGCGAGGTCGCCCTGCGCGGCAACATCGGCGTGCAGCTGGTGCACACGGACCAGAGCTCCACCGGCTTCGTGGTGCCGTTCGGCGACGCCGACGCGCCGATCCCGCTGAGCGGCGGCGCCACCTACAACGAGGTGCTGCCCAGCCTCAACCTCTCGTTCGGCTTCCCCTCCGACCAGATGCTGCGCTTCGCCATCGGCCGGCAGATGGCGCGCCCGCGCATGGACGACCTACGCGCCAACCGCAACATCAGCATCCGCATCGACCGCGATCCGAACGGCCAATGGACCGGCGACGGCGGCAATCCAGAACTCGAGCCCTGGCTCGCAACCGCCCTGGACGTCTCCTACGAGAAGTATTTCGGCGGCCGCGGCTACTTCTCGCTGGCGGCCTTCCACAAGGACCTGCACAGCTACATCTTCAAGCAGACCGTCAACGACTACGACTTCAGCGCGTTCGACCCGCGCGAGTTCGATCCGGTCTCCGATCTCGGCGAGTTCACCACGCCCGAGAACGGCCAGGGCGGCGAGCTGTACGGCTTCGAGGCCGCGGTGTCGGTCCCGCTCGACATGTTGTGGCAGCCGCTGGACGGCTTCGGCTTGATCGCCAGCTACTCCAAGACCAAGAGCTCGATCCTGCCGGACGGCCCGGACGGCCCGGACCGGCCGATCCCCGGCCTGTCCGAGCACGTCTCCAACGTCACCCTCTACTACGAGCGGCAGGGCTTCTCCACCCGAGTGAGCCGGCGCAGCCGTTCGCCGTTCATCGGCGACGTGGTCGGCTTCGGCGGCGATCTGGGAACCCGTTACATCGGCGACGAGGACATCGTCGACTTCCAGGTCGGCTATGCGTTCGCCGACGGCACCCGCCTGGCAGGCCTGTCGGTGCTGGTGCAGGTGAACAACGTCACCAACGAGGAGTACCGCGAGTTCTACTTTGACAATGGGCTGCCACAGACCTACAACGAGTATGGCCGCCAAGTGCTGCTGGGCCTGAACTACAAGTTCTGACTGGGGCCTACCGCTCGAACGCTATTCGACACGGATCGGCGCGGATAGCGCATCGAAGCGGAACGAAAAGGAGCAGCTGGGTATCTCTGTGGGAGCTATGGCAGCCGCGACTGACCGTTCGCCGAGTCGCGACTTCCGTCGCTCCCGCACGAGCGCTAGCCGGTCGCCAGCTTGCCCGCGATGCGCTCGCGCAGCGCGTGCAGGTCCGCGGCGAAGGTCGCCACGCCCTCGTCCAGCTTCTCGCGCGCCATCCGGTCCTGCGCCAGCGCGGCATCGAAGGCGGTGCGGTCGATCGCGGCTGTGGCTTTCGCCTCGACGGGGCCGGGCGAAAGCTGCCGCGGCACCTCGCCACCGGCGGCGTCCAGTTCCTCCAGCAGCGCCGGCGAGATCGTCAGCCGGTCGCAGCCGGCCAGCGCCTCGATCTGCGCGGTGGAGCGGAACGATGCGCCCATCACCACCGTCTCCAGGCCGCGTCGCTTGAATTCGCGGTAGACGTCGCGCACGAAGATCACGCCCGGGTCCTCGTCGATCGTGAACGCGCGCCCCGCGTGCGCCACGTGCCAGTCGAGGATGCGGCCGACGAACGGCGAGATCAGGAACGCGCCGGCCTCGGCGCAGGCCAGCGCCTGGACGCGGTTGAAGACCAGGGTGAGATTGCAGTCGATGCCTTCGCGCTGCAGCACCCGCGCGGCCTCGATGCCGGCCCAGGTGGCGGCGACCTTGATCAGCACGCGCTCCGGCTCGAGGCCGGCCTCGCGGTACAGGGCGATGAACCTGCGCGCCTTGGCCACGGTGGCCTCGGTATCCTGCGCGAGGTCGGCATCGACCTCGGTGGAGACACGGCCCGGCACCAGCCCGGCCAGGGCGGCGCCGACACCGACCGCCAAACGGTCCGCCGCTTCCTCGACGCGCGAGCCGATGTCGCCGGCCTGCGACGCTGCGCGCCGCAGCTCGCTCTCGATCAACTCGGCGTACACCGGCAGGTCAAGCGCCTTGAGCACCAGGCTGGGATTGGTGGTGCAGTCGACCGGACGCAAGCGCCGCACGACCTCGAAGTCGCCGGTATCGGCGACGATCACGCTGTGCCGGCGCAGCTGCGCCAGCCGCGATTGGTCCGTTGCCGGTGCCTGCGTGTCCCGCGCCGAGGGTGTCGTCGTCATCGTTCACTCCTGTACATGCCGGCGCACAGTTTAGAGCCTGCCGATGACAGGCCCTAACGCCGGTCGAACATCCACCCCTCCGCCTACCCCTGTAGGAGGGGCTTCAGCCCCGACCGCGCCAAGCAGGCGCATCGGTGGCGACCATGGTGAACGCGCCGCCGCGCGTTACGAAGGCAAACAATGGCAGAGAGCATCTGGCTGTTGGCCCCACGGGGGCGGGGCTGAAGCCCCTCCTACAAGGGCAAGGGGCCGTGGGGAGGCGAATGTCGCTACGCCCTAGCGCGACGCCTTGCCGCGGGCGGATGGCGCGGGTTCGCCCGCATCCGCCGCCGGAAGCTCGTCCGAGTGCTCGCCCAGCATCGGCGCCGCGAACGGCGCCGGCCCCGGCGTGCGGCCGAACTTGATCGGCCGGGTGACGCCACGGTAGCTGCCGAGCTTGGAATGCGCGATCGGCGCCACGATCTCCTCGGCCAGCACCTGCGGATGGTCGAACATCTCCTCGACCCGGCGCGCCGCCGCACACGGTACGGCATCGCCGAAGACCTCCTCCCATTCCAACGCAGTGCGCGCGGCCAGCGCCGCGTGCAGCTTCGGCACGATCTCGCCCGACAGCTGCGCGCGCTTGCGCACGGTGTCGTAGCGCGGATCGGCCGCCAGCGCATGCAGTCCGGTGCGCTCGCACAAGGCCTGCCAGAAGCGCGGCGTGTTGGCCGAGATGTAGAGATGCCCCTCGCGCGCAGGATGGATGCCGGTCACGCCGCCCGAGCGCATGTCGCGCCAGATGTCGAGCGCCTCGCCCTCGGCCCAGATCATCCGTGCCGACTGCATCGTCAGCGCGCTGCGCAGCAGCGAGACGCCGACGAACTGCCCCGCCCCGCTGCGCTCGCGCTCGTACAGCGCCGAGGCGACGCCGGCGGCGAGCAGCGCGGCGGCGTAGTAGTCCACCACCGAGCCGTACACCAGCTCCGGCGGTCCCGACGGCGGTCCCTGCAGCGTGCAGATGCCGGTCATGGTCTGCAGCACCTGGTCGTAGCCGGCCTTGTCCTTCATCGGCCCGGTCTCGCCGTAGCCGGTGACGGCGCAGTAGATCAGCCGCGGGTTGATCACGTTCAGGCGCTCGTGGTCGATGCCCAGCCGTTCCGGAACGCCGGGCCGGAAGTTGTGCACCAGCACGTCGGCATCGCGCACCAGCCGCAACAGCACCGCCAGCTGTTCCGGCCGCTTCAGGTCCAGCACCACGCCGCGCTTGCTGCGGTTCACGCCCAGGAACGCGCGGCTCTCGTCCCGCAGCGTGGACGGATAATTGCGCAGGTTGTCGCCGTCGGGCGGTTCGACCTTGATCACGTCCGCCCCCTGGTCGGCCAGCAGCGTGCAGCCGTAGGGACCGGCGATGTACGCGCTCAGGTCCAGCACCCGCACGCCGCTCAGCGGACCTGCGGGCCCGGTGCGTCGGGAGGAAGCGAATGGGGAACCAGTGGTCATCGAGAAAGCCGGTGTCGTGTCGTAGATGGCGTTTCGGCTCCTGAACCCAGGTTTGAATCGCTGCCGTCATCCCCGTGAAGGCGGGGATCCGTGGACGTCAAGCCGTCAAAAATCAAGTCCATGGGTTCCCGCCTGCGCGGGAATGACGAGCAAAAGCCGAGTTGTTCAGACCTCTTCAAGGTTGACCCCTCGCCGCCGCGGAAAACAGCGGTGCCGGATATGTTCTGCGAGCACAATTTCTTGGCAAAGTCGAAAAACGGCTACGCCGTTCGCAATTCCGGCGACAGCGACATCCAGGTCAGGCGCCAGCTGCCGTCACGCCGGTCGCCGACGGCGTAGTACGGCGAGAACAACAGCGGCGCCCTGCCCTCCGGCGACAGCCGGATCGCCGGTGCGGCGTCCGGCGCGGACGCCGGCAGCGTCTCCATCCATGCCTCCTCGGGCGTCGCGGGCAGCCGCAGCGTTTCCTCGATCTTGAAGCCGTCGATCAGGCCGGTCGCGTAGACCAGCGGTCCGCGGGTGAGCGCGCACCAGTCGAGACGCAGCACTTCCTGGCGCACCGGCGTGCCGTCTGGCGCACGCGACTCCTGCACGTTGCGGTGGGTCCTGCGGTGCAGCTGCGGCCGTAGCGGGAATGCCAGCGCGATCTCGTCGCCCTCGGCCCAGCGCCGGGTCAGCGCCAGGAATTCGCCGGCGACGGGCACGGACTGCGTTTGCGCCTCTCCGTTCACCGCCACCGAGATCTGTTGCGCCCAGGCCGGGATCCGCAGGCGGACGACGAACTCCGCCGGCTGCCGCGGCGAGACCCGGATCCGGATCCTGCCGTCGAAGGGATAGTCCGTGACCTGCTCGAAGCCCACTTCGCCGGCCCCCGCCACCGGCAACGTCGCCTGCGACGGCCCGTAAAGGTTCACCGAGATCCCGTCGTCCCACAGGCTCCAGGCCAGCGCCGGCAGTTCTTCCAGCGCCATTGCGCCGCTGGACTTGCAGCAGCGCCAGTAGGTCGTGTGCACGCGCCTGCCGTTCGCGAACACGTAGTAGCACCAGTCCTCGCCATCCGGCGCCTGTGCGCCGAGCAGGTCGTTGTAGGCGCTGCGCTCGATCTCCTCGACGAAACGCGCCTGGCCGGTGATCGCGAACAGCTCGCGGTTGAGCTGGATCCACGACAGCGTCGAGCAGGTCTCGACGTAACCGTATGGGCTGAACACGCCCGCCGGATTGAACACCTCGCGCGAGCGGTGCGCCACGCCGCCCCAGGGCCCGCCGCCCAGGGTGAGGTGATGGTTGCGGATGTTGTCCCACATCATTTCCACCGCGCGCAGGTAGCGCGGCTCGCCGGTGGCGCGGTGCAGCTTGGCCAGGCCGACCAGGTTCCACAGCAGTTGGTAGGCCTTGCCCGTCCCGATCTCGGAGGCATCGGCGCCGGCCAGCGCCCGCGTCAGCAACGCCAGGCGCAGATGCGCATCCGCCTGCTCCAGCACCCGCAACGCCAGCTGCAGGTATTTTTCCTCGCTGGTGGCCAGGTGCAGTTCCACCGCCGCGTCGAGCAGCACCGTGGCCGACATGCCGTGGTGGTTGCCGAGGGTGGTGATGTCGATGCCGCCATCGGTGAGCGCATGCAGGCACAGGTCGCCGATGCGCGCCGCGGCGGCAAGGTAGCGCGGTGCCGGGAAGTGCCGGTGCGTTTCCAGCAATCCCAGCACCAGATAGGTGTGGGTCCAGATGTCCCAGGTGCGCAGCGTGGGAGCGCCGTCCCAGGTCTCGGGTTTCGGTGGCTGCGGCCGGGTGAAGCGGCGCTCGGCGGCGTAGTTGCCGAGATAGCCGTCCGCGTCCTGCAGCGCCACCAGATGATCGGCGACCCGTTCCACGTGCGCGCGCAGGGCGGCATCGCCGCTGCGCGCCGCCGCCTTTGCCGCCGCGTACAACCACTTGCCGGCATGCTCGCCGTACCAGTCGCCCTCGTGGTTGCAGGCGGCATGCGCCGGATCGAAGAGCGCGATCGCGGGACTGGTCTCGTCGACGATGAAGCGCGACAGGCGGCCGTGTCGATTCGCGGCCAGCGCATCGCCGAGCAGGCCGCCGAGCACGACCTGCGCCGGCGCCGGAGCGGCCAGCATCGGCACCACGGGCCGGCGCGCAGCGGCGGCGCTCATGCCGCGTCCACCACGCAACGGAAACCGACGCAGCGGGAACGGTCCTTGCACGGCGCCATCAGCAGGTACTTGCCGTGCTGGTCCAGCCGGTACGCCTGCGGGAAGTACCAGTGCGAGGTTTGCGGCCGGTAGCGGCTGCCGCCGCGCAGGATCGCGGCGCGGGTGTGCGCGTCACGGTACTCGTCGGTCCACTGCCAGACGTTGCCGACCAGGTCCAGCACCCCGAACGGACTGGCGCCGCCCGGATGCGCGCCGACATCGGCGGGCGGCGGCGCCTCGCGCCCGAAGCCCGGCGCCGGCACCGCGTGCGGATCCCACTGGTCGCCCCAGGGATAGCGGCGGCCGTCGCCGCCCTGCGCGGCGTACTGCCATTCCCATTCGTGCGGCAGGCGCTTGCCGGCCCAGTGCGCGTACGCACGCGCGTCCTCGATCGACACCCAGGTGACCGGCTTGTCGTCCCAACCCGGCGGCGGCGCGCCGTCGTGCCAGTGGCGCAGGAAGTTGTGTCCGTCGCGCGGACGCCAGCCGCTGGCCTCGAGGAAGGCGCGGAACTCCCGGTTGCTCACCGGATGGCGATCGATGTGGAAGCGGGGCAACTGCATGCGCCGGCGATGGCCGCGGCGCGGGCTGTCTTCCCACGGATACTGCACGTCGACGCCATCCCAGTGATTGCCCTCGATCTCGATGCCGCCGACGACGAAGTCGAAATCCCCGGCCGGGATCGCGACCATGCCCTCGGGCGCCTCGACCACGGGCGCCGTCGGCGCGATCTCCAGCAACCGTTGCGGCAGCGAATGCCACTGCGCCGACAGCGACCGCAGCGACGGCCGCGCACGGGCGGCGGCGAGGAAGCCGTCGAGTCCCTCGATCTCGCTGCCGGCGTCCAGCGCCAGCACCGCCCCGAAACCCCGCGCCTCGAACGCGAACGCCAGCACCGCGTCCTCTCCTGCGAGCCGCGGCGCGAGTTCCTCGCCGTGCCACACGTCGTAGTAGCGGCGACCGTCCCGGTGCGGCACCACGAGTTGCTCGCCGTCGACGCCGGACTCGTGGCGGTTGATCAGCGTCCACAGCGTCATCCCGTCGCCCGGAAAGCGGCTGGCGAAGATGCCCGGCTGCAGGGTCGGCGCGTACGGGCGCCAGTCCAGGCTGACCATCAACGGTGCGAATTGGCGCTCGATGGCGGCGATGCGACGCAGGGTCTCGGCATCGCGCGGGGTGAACTGGTTCCAGATGCCCCATACGTTCTCCCAGGCGTTGTAGCCGACGCCGTTGAAGAGGATGTACTGCAGGTCGTTGTTGCGGTCGCGGCCCCAGCGGTTCTCGTAGTTGATCATGTGCCGCGGCTCGAGCCACTTGAACTTGGCCACCGACGGTACCGGGCCGTCCGGCACCTTCTTGCCCCAGCTCTGCACGTTCCAGATCAGCGCTTCTTCCGCGCTGATGGTGGATTCGGGCTGCAGCACCAACGGGTGGCCGATGGCGTCGCCGGCATCGAAGAACGCACGCGACACGCCGTTGTAGGTGTCGCCGTTGACGCCGTCGGCGCCGACCGCCTTGGCCAGCGCGGCGATCGCGTCCCAGTCGCTCTGCTCCGGCGGACGGGTGCCATGGTCCCAGGGCATGGTCGGCAGGAACACGCGCACGCCGCGGCGATGGAAATCGTCGACCGCGCCGCGCAGGCCTTCCAGCCCGCCGGGAAGGTCATGGGCGAGATCGGTCTTGTTGCGGTCGTCGATGCCGATGTTGGGATAGACGAACCAGATCAGCACGCTGTCGATGCCGCCGAAGCGCGCCTCCAGGTCGTCGAGGTAGCGGTCGACGGTGTAGCGCCCCGCTTCTGGATCGTAGAAGTAGCGGTCCTCCACCATCATCTGCGCGTGCACGAAATTGCGCTGCGCCCACTGCAGTTCCGGCCTGCGGTAGTTGGCATCGTCGTAGCCGATGCGGACCAGGTGCTCGCGGCGCCAGTCGACCAGCTCCGTGATCCAGTCGTCGGCACTGGCGGCCGCGTCGATCATCCACTGGCCGATGTCGGTGAACGGCCAGCCCGGTGCCTTGCCCGGCGTCGGCAGGTAGCGGCCGGTGGTGACGTGGGAGAACTTGTACTCGGTCTGCGGCGGCGTGCGATCGCCGTCGTCGGGGGCCATGTGCCGGGGCACGGATCGGTCTGCAGCGGAAGTCATCGTATCTCGCGGAAAGGAGCGGGAAGAATTGCGGTGGTCGCGCAGGCGGCCAGGCCATCGTACGTGCGCCCCGTCGCGCCCGCGACCGACGCCGGTGGTGCGTCGCCGGTCCGGCGAACGGCGATCCGGGGCGGCAATCGGCTCACTCCAGGCTCTGGTAGACCAGGGTCTGAAAGCGGCCGCCGATGCGCGGCAGATCGCCATCGATCTCGCGCGGCAGGTGCTGCAGCATGAGGATGGCGATCAGGCGCTCGCGCGGATCGAGGGTGAAGCTGGTCGAGGCCGCGCCCGCCCAGCCGAACTGCCCGACCGAGCCCGGGCGCCCGCGCCGGGCGACGTCGAGCACCACGTAGCCGCCGAGCCCGAAGCCCTCGGCGTCACTGAACTGCGTGACCGGCGGATCGAGCATCGTCAGGTGATTCTGCAGCATCAGCTCGACCGTCTTGCGGCCGAGCACGCGCACGCCCTCCAGTTCGCCGCCGTAGAGCAGCATCTGGCAGAAGCGCGCGTAGTCGCCGGCTGTCGAGTACAGGCCGCCTGCCCCGCTCGGGTAAGCGTTCAAGGGTGCGCCGGGACGCTCGGCGCTGGGGCCCTTGTCACGCGTGAGCACGCCGTCGTCACCCATGACGGTGAGGTCGGCGACGCGGCCGCGCTGCGATTCCGGCACCCGGAAGCCGGTGTCGGGCATCCGCAGCGGCGCCAACAGCCGCTGCTGCAGGAACGCATCGAAGGCCTGCCCCGACACGACTTCCACCAGCCGCGCCAGCACCTCGGTCGACGCGCCGTCGTAGCCGAAACGCGTGCCGGGATCGGCGGCGAGCGGCACCCGCGCCAGACGGGCGACGAACCCGCGCAGATCGGAGGCGCCGTGCGGATCGGCGCGTTCGAGCAATTTCACCGCCTCGCCATCGCCTTCCAGTCCGGCCGGGAAACCGGCGGTATGGGTCAGCAGGCCGCGGATCGTGACCGCCGCACGCGCTGGACGCAATCGCGGCGCATCGGCGCTGCCCCCGGCGAACACCATGCGCTCGTCCAGCTCCGGCAGATAGCGCGCAACCGGGTCGTCGAGCGCGATCCGGCCCTCCTCCACCAGCATCAGCACCGCGACCGAGGTGACGGTCTTGGTCATCGAATAGATGCGGAAGATCGCATCGCGCGGCATGGGTTCGCTACGGGCCAAGTCACGGTGGCCGTAGGCCCGCCAGTCGACGATGCGGCCGTCGCGGACGACCAGGGTCACCCCGCCCAGGTAGCCGCCCGCACCGGTGACCTCGTCCATGAAGCCGTGCAGGCGCGCCAGGCGCGACGGCGAGACGCCCACGTCCGTCGGTGCGGCCAACGGCAGCGGCGACGCGGCGGCCGCAGCGAAGGTCATCGCGCATGCCAGCAAGGCAACGATGCCGTTCCATTGGATAAAGGGCGATCGGGAGCTAGGGCTCCCCCACTTCTTCTGGCCCTTGCTTTTTCCCCCTTTGAAGAAGGGGGATTCAGGGGGGCGAGGGCCGCCGCTTGCAAGCCATCGGCTTGCGGCTGATCGAGCGCCCTCGCGTAAGCGAGGGCCGGGAATCGCGCCGCGATTTGCTTTAGCTGTTACGCCGTCGGGCGCCCAGCAAATCCCCCGCAGCCCCCCTTTTTCAAAGGGGGGAAAGGCAGGAGCGATTTGAAAGCGGGGCGGACTGCGGAAGATATCTGGAACCTCGGGTCGAACCGGGCCGGCGGCGTCAGAACGTGATCGTATGCGTGACCGAGAACATCCGGCCGCGCCCGGCGAAGTAGTTCTTCCAGAAATCGATCTGCGACCAGCTGAGGATGTAGTACTTGTCGGTCAGGTTCTCGATGCCCAGCGAAAGGCGGCCGTAACGCTCGAAGTCGTAGTTCACGGTCAGGTCGAACAGGGTGTAGCCCTCGGTGTGCTCCTCGGCCCAGGCCTGGTCGTCCGGCAGGCCCTCGTTGAGGTCGCGATCGAACAGCATGGTCGCGCCCAGGGTCACGTCGCCGCGCGGCGAGAAGTTCCAGGTGGCCGCCGCCGACAGCTTGTCCGGGCTGATGTCGTTGATACCCATCTCGCGGTCCAGCGGACCCGCGCCGCCGAAGGTGGTCTTGCCGCGGATGCGCGAGTACAGGGCGGTCAGGCGCCAGTCGTCCGAAGGCCGGAACTCGCTCGAGGCCTCGAAGCCCTTGATCTCGACCGGCGCGCGGCTGAGGATGAAATCCTCGGTCGCCGGATCGATGATCAGCGACGAGCCGAAGTCGGAATTGCTCTCGTAGTAGGACGCGCCCAGGCTCGCGCGCGCGCCGCGCCAGTTGAAGCCGATCTCGCGGTTGTCGACGACGATCGCCTGCAGGTCGACGAACCCTTCCACCGTCTGCCCCGGCTCGCTGATGTTGCGCAGCGGAATGCCGACGTTGGGCAGGCTGAATCCCTCGCTGTAGGAGGCGTATACCGACCAGGCGTCGGCGATGCGCCAGATCGCGCCGATGTTGGGCAGGTTCTCCTGGTAGTCGAGCGTGCCGCCCTGGACGAAGGCGCGGTTGCGGTACCAGGTGGTGGCGTAGTCGTCGACCTCCAACTCGCCGTCCTCGCGGCGCATGCCGCCGCTCACGGTGACCGGGCCGATGTCCCAGGAGAGCTGGGCGTAGGGCGCGGTGCTCTTGTAGACCATCGGCGGCACCCAGACGCGATTGGTGATGGCCAGGAGCTGCTGCGCCTCGTCCTCGACCACGTCCACGCCCGCCCGCAGTTCGAGGCCGTCGATGTCGAACAGCGACGAACGCGTCCATGACACCCGCGCACCCTTCTTCTCGGTCGCGATCTCGGACTGGTCGATCAGCTCGCCGATCGGGGCGATGTCCGGGTCCTGGCGGTCGATGCCGTCCTCGGCGGGATAGCGCATCGCCTGGCTGGCGCGGTAGACGTCGGCCGTCAGGCTGCCGCCGAAGAGGTCGGCGTTGCTGTAGGACAGCGCGTACTGGCGGAAGTCGTTGAACTCGGTCATCGAGCCCAGCGGCGGGATCCGGATCGAGGAATCGGTGATGCCCTGCTCGCGATCGCCCTCGACCCAGGAATAGTTGCCCTTGCCGGTGATCTCGAAGCGGCTGGCGGAGAGTTGCAGGCGCTGCATGCCGGCCTCGCCGAAGTTCATGCCCCACTTCAGGAACAGGTTGTCGGCCTCGCTGTCGTTGGTCGAGCCGCTGGCGTTCATGCCCACGCGGCGCCCGTTCGCGTCCCAGGCCATGCCGCGGTCGAGGAACGAAGCCGCGGCCAGCAGGTCGTAGCCCTCGTTCTTGTGGGTCACGGTGAGCCCGGCCTTCCAGGCGTCGCTGTCCTCGCGGAACTGGGTGGAATAGCGCGAAGTGAGCGTGGCCTGCGTTCCCTCCTCGGTCGGGGTCTTGGAGAGATAGTTGATGATGCCGCCGGCGGCGCCGATGCCCTCGGCCGCGGAGGGCCCGTTGATCACCTCGATGCGGCCGATGATGCCCATGTCGGTGAAGGTGCCCGAACGATTGCCCTCGCGCAGCGGCGAGCCCTGCGGGATGCCGTCGAACAGGCGCAGCGCGGTGCGGCCGCGCAGGGTCTCGCCGAGATTGCTCATCGCCTGCGAGGATTCCGAATACCCCGGCACTGAACGCGCCAGCACCGCGGTGGCGTCCTCACTCAACGTCAGCGAGCGCTGCACTTCCTCCTGCGACACGATCGTGACCGCGCCCGGGATCTTGTCGACGGCCCTGGGACTGCGCGAGCCGGTGACGACCATGCGGTCGAGATCGGTCGTGGCGGTCGTGGCCTGAGCCGCTGGATCCTCCGCCGCTTCCTCCTGCGCATGGATGACGGGTGCGGTGGCAAGCAATGCGCAGGCGATCGCGACGGAGAGTGGTGTCTTCATTGGGTATGGTCTCTGCTGGTTCGGGTGGCCCCGGTATGCCGCGATGGCAGCCCGTGCTCGTGCGACAAGGCGGCCGGCATTCCGCCGCCGCTCGCTCGCGACGCCCTCCCGGCGCCGACCCGATCGGGTCGCAGGCAGCGTAGGCGTAGCGTCGATGGCGTCACAGCGGCGCGGCCTATGTTCAGAGATCAGGTTTTCTTGCCTATCAAGCAGCAAAAGATTTGCTGCGGTGCAGCAACAGCGAGAGCAACGGGGCAGCTTCGTAGGAGCGCGCCATGCGCGCGATGCCCGCGCCGCATGACAAATGCAGCAGCGGCTTCGGACATGCTGCTGCTGCCGAAGTCGCGTGAACCGGGTCAACGGCGCCGGCATCGCGCGCTCCTACGAATCGACGGTTTGGCGCGCCTCTTCGAGCAACACATTGACCAGGCGAATGCGCACGCTCGAGCGCGACCACACCGCGCCGATGCGCCGCGGCTCCACCAGCTCCGGCAACGGCATCCGCACCAGGTCCAGTCCCTCCGGCCACGGCCGCGCCCAGTCCGGGACCAGCGACACGCCCAGGCCGCGGTCGACCATCACCGCGATCGCGTTGAGCGCATTGACCTCGAACCGCTCCAGCGGCGTGATCCCGGCCTGTCGCAGGTACTCGTCGGCCTGGCGGCCGCCCCACTGGTTGCGGTCGTAGCGGATCAGCGGCTCGTTCGCCAGCAAGTCGTGCGGATCGCGACCGGCGAAGCGCCGCGGCGCCAGCACCACCAGCGGCTCCTCGCGCAGCAGCTGCCAGTCGCAGGTCTTGGGCAGCGCGTACGGCGCCTGCAGCACGATCGCCGCGTCCAGGTCGCCGGCCTCCACCGCGCGGTACAGGTCGGCCGAGTACCCGGGGCGGATGAAGACGTTGATCTGCGGAAAGGCCTCCACCATCCGCGCCAGGACATCCGGCAGGATGCCCGCCAGCCCGGTCGGACAGGCGCCGATCCGCAGCTCGCCCGCCAGCGTGCTGTCGTTGGCCACGCTGCGCAGGTCGGACACGCCGCGCAACAGGTCGCGGGCGCGCGTGAGGATCCGCGCGCCCGGCTCGGTCACGCTGACGGTGCGCCCGGCGCGGGCGATCAGCGGCGCGCCGATCTCGCGCTCCAACGTGCGGATCTGCTGCGCCACCGCCGCCGGGGTGATGTTGAGCAGGCGCGCGGCGGCGGCCATCGAACCATGGTCGGCGACGGCCACGAAGGTCTTGAGGAATTGCGTGTCCACGTCACCGCTCCGGAGTCGAGGGCCTACGCTACCGGACCGGCGGCGTGCGCGGGAGCGCCGGAAGTCCTGCATCGACGGCTGCAAGGCGTTGCGCTCACGGCGTTTCGTCGGGCTGGGTGTCGTGGATGGTCAGGCCGGCCAGCGACTGCGCCGGCGGCGGGAACAGGAAACTCGCCAGGTAGCCCACCACGATACAGACCAGGATCGAGATCGCGAGATAGAAATAGGAGTGCACCAGGTCGATCGACCAGGCCGCCAGGGTCAGCAGGATGGCGCTGGCGATGCCGATCGCCACGCCGGGCGCATTGGCGCGGCGGGTGAACATGCCCAGCGTGTAGGCGCCGGCGAAGCCGCCGCCGAGCAGGCCGAACAGCTCGATCGAGACGTCGAACAGCGAATGGATGTCCAGCCGCGACAGCAGCAACGCCAGGCCGATGCCCACCAGCCCCACCAGCACGCCGACGATCTCCGCGAAGCGCACGCTCGCCTTCTGCGTCGGGTGCTTCGCCAACCGCTCGTAGAAGTCCACCGACGCCAGGGTCGAGACGCTGTTGATGATGCTCGACAGCGTCGACATGGCCGCGGCGAAGATGCCGGCGACGATCAGCCCGGTCACGCCCATCGGCAGTTCGGCGGCGATGAACAGCGGAAACGTCGCGTCGATCGGCAGCAGCGGATCCATGCGCTCGGGATGCGACTTGTAGTAGACGTACAGCGCGGTGCCGATGCCGTAGAACAGGCAGCCGCCGGGGATCATCATCGCCGCAAACATCCACACCGAGCGTCCGGCCTCGCGGCCGGACTTGGTCGACAGCACGCGCTGCATCAGCACCTGGTCCTTGGGGAAGGTCAGCACCACGTCGAACAGCACCAGGAACAGGAAACCCCACACCGTCGCCTGGGTCAGGTCGAAGCTGAAATCCAGCAGCTTCATCTTGTCCTCGGCCATCGCCGTGGCCATGAACTCCGGCACGCCGCCGTTGATGTTCAGCAGGATGAAGCCAATCGCGAACAGCGCGCCGCCGAACATCACGAACACCTGCACGAAGTCCGTCCAGACCACCGCCTTCATGCCGCCAAGCGTGGTGTAGAGGATGGTGAAGCCGCCCATGATCAGCACGCTCCAGACCACGTCGATGCCGGTGATGGTGGCGATTGCCAGCGACGGCAGGAACAGGATCACGCTCATGCGGCTGCCGATCTGCACCAGGATGCACAGGGCGCTGGCGATCATGCGGATCGCCGGATGGAAGCGCGTTTCCAGGTAAGTGAACACCGACATCAGGTCCAGCCGCCGCAGCAGCGGCACGATCCACACCGCCACGAACATCAGCCCGAACACCGCGAGCAGGTTGTTGGTCAGGTATTGCCAGTTGCTCTCGAACGCCTTGGCCGGAATGGCGATGAAGCTGATCGAGCTGACATTGGTGGCGTACAGGCTCACGCCCGCCACCCAGAACGGGATCGAGCGACCGCCGACGAAGAAGTCCGCGGTGGAGGCATGGCGGTCGCGCGCGTAGAAGAACACGCCGATGCCGACCATCGCCGCCAAGTAGAACGCCATGACGATCCAGTCGAGCCAGCGCAGCAGCAGCCGGCCGGACTCGATCTCCGACGCCGCCAGTCGCGTGGTGCCAGCGGCGGCCTCGCTCCACAGCAGGCCGTTGTTCCAGGCCGTCGCCGCGCGCACGTCCCCGACCCCGCCCCCCGGCGGGGCCGTCCAGGCGCCGGTGATGGCGTGATAGCTCATGATCGCGGACGCGTCGCCAGCGTCGACGACGAACAGCAGGTGCGCCTGGCCGAGCGCTCGCCCGGCGCCTGCCAGAATCCGGCCCGGCGCGTCGCCGAGCGTTTCCCAGCCGGCGTCCGGCGACCAGCGCAGCATCCGGTCGGGGCCGCCGTCATGCGCATGCGCGGCGGCGAGGTAGCTCGCCGTCGCGGTGGCGACCAGCGCCCGCGGCGTGCCGCCGCCGGGCCATCCATCGCGGACGCGCCAATCGCCTGCGCCGGCCGCGAGCGTCAACAGCCGCGGCGCGCCCGCCTCGTCCACACCCGCCAGCTGCAGCGCGCCGCCGCGTGCGGCGCCTCTCGCCTGCGACAGCGTCATCGGCAGTCCGGGCAAGGCGTGCGATGCCAGCGTGCCGCCTTCGAGCGTCAGACGCAGCGCCCGATCGACCTGCCGAGGCGCGGCGCGCGGCGCGAGCAGCAGGAACGCCATGCCGTCCTGCGCACCGACGCCGCCGGCGACGACGGTGCCGTCGGGCGGACGCCACGACGTGCGTCGCCACTGCCCGTCCTGCAGCAGCCGGGCTTCGCCGTCGGCCAGCGCGACCGGCGTTCCCGTCACGGCGACCAGTACCTCCGGCGCCGGCGCATCCGCCGGCCACGCGGCCACGGTGCTGGTCCGCAGCGTGGACAGGCTCTCCGCCGCCGCCGCGACATTCGCCAGCGCCAGCAGCGCGATCGCGACCAGCAGCCGCACCGCATGCCGCGCCCGACGGCCTGCGCCGTGGGGCGTGTCCGGAATCGTCGGACTGAGGGCGCCGCGACGGCGCGCGCGATGACCGGCAGGCGACGGCGGCAAGGCCTCAGCGCGCGGCATCGTGCCCGCCGGCTCCGGCGGCCTCGGCGAGAATCGCCTGCGCGCGCCTGAGGAACGGCAGGTCGATCATCTTGCCGTCGACGACGAAGGCGCCGCGGCCTTCGTCCGCCGCCTGCGCCGCCGCGGCCACGATCCGGCGCGCCTGCGCCAGGTCCGGCTCCGCGGCGCGGAAGATCTCGTTCGCCCAGGCCACCTGCCGCGGGTGCACGCAGCTCTTGCCACGGTAGCCCAGCCGCCGCGCGAGTTCGGCCTCGGCACGGAACCCGGCCTCGTCATCGAGCAGCGGATAGGCGCTGTCGCAGACGAACCGGCCGCTCTCGGCGGCCGCCACCCGCAGCGCGAACAGCGCGGCGTGCACGTTGTCGGCGCTGCGCCGCTCGATCCCGTGCGGCTCGAACAGGTCGCCGAGCCCCAGTTGCAGCCCCGCCACGCGCGGATGCGCGTCCGCGATCGCGGACGCCTGCCGCAGCGCCCGCGCGCTTTCGATGTTGACCAGCAATCCGATCGGCGACTGCACGCCGTTGCGGCGCTCGGCCTCCTCCAACGCCGCTGCCGCCTGCCGTACCTCGTCGGCGCTTTCCGCCTTGGGCAGGTTCAGCAACGCCACGCCCGGACGCGCGAACGCGTCGAGATCGGCGGAGAAATGCGGCGACGCCAGCGCGTTGACGCGCACGATCACCAGCTTCCGCGAGCGCGCCACCGCCCCGGAACCGAGGAAATCGGCGATCTGCGCGCGCGCCTGCGCCTTGGCCGCCTCCGGCACCGAATCCTCGACGTCGAACGACACCGCATCCGCGTCCCCGGCGAACGCCTTGGCGAACAACTCCGCCCGCGAGCCCGGCACGAACAGCTTGCTACGCATGGTGCGGCCCCTTCATGGCGCGCAGTGTGCGGGAACGGAACGCGATAAAAAATCGCTTCGCCCATTTTCAAACGTCACTTTTTCTTCCGTGCCGTTTGCGCGCAGCGCGCGCGCCGGAAGACCGTCCCGACGCCGCGATCGGTCCGCGGATGCTGCGCCACAGCCGTGGGCGTTCGCCGCAGCGGCAGGCGAAAGTCATCGGAGCCGGCCCGGGCGGCACCGGGTAGCCGAAACGCGAACGGCGCCGCCTGAAGGCCGCGCCGTTGCCGGGAATCCCACCGATCGCCGGTGGTGGGCGGTACAGGGTTCGAACCTGTGACCCCTACCATGTCAAGGTAGTGCTCTACCGCTGAGCTAACCGCCCGGATGCCTGCGCAGAGGGCCGCGCAGGGCCGCGAATTCTACCCCGGCGCCCCGCCCGCCACAACCGGCGCCCATTCCTGACGTAGGAGCGCGCCACGCGCGCGATGCCGGCGCCGTATGACGTGCGGGGTGGCTTCGGACAGGTTGTGGCCACCGACGCCATGCGGGCCGGCCGACGGCGCCGGCATCGCGCGCATGGCGCGCTCCTACGAGGGCCCGGACCAATTCAGCTGACCAGGGTCGCTTCCTTCAGCTGGCGGATGCGGTCGCGGACCTGCGCCGCCTCCTCGAACTCGAGGTCGCGGGCGTGCTGGTACATCTGCTGCTCCAGCGCCTTGAGCTTGGCCGCCAGCTGCGCGGGGCCGAGTTTCGCGTAGTCCTCGGCCTCCTCCGCCACCCTGCGGCCCTTGCCGCGGCCGCGCTTCTCCAGCGCCGGCTCGGGGCGGGCGCCCTCCATGATGTCCATCACCGCCCGGGCGATCGATTTCGGGGTGATGCCGTGCTCGAGGTTGTACTCGACCTGCTTCTGGCGGCGGCGGTCGGTCTCATCGAGCGCGGCCTGCATCGAGCGCGTCACCCGGTCGGCGTACAGGATCGCCTTGCCGCGCAGGTTGCGCGCGGCGCGGCCGATGGTCTGGATCAGCGAGCCGGCCGAGCGCAGGAAGCCTTCCTTGTCGGCGTCCAGGATCGCCACCAGCGACACCTCCGGCATGTCCAGGCCTTCGCGCAGCAGGTTGATGCCGACCAGCACGTCGAAATTGCCAAGGCGCAGGTCGCGGATGATCTCCACTCGCTCCACCGTGTCGATGTCCGAATGCAGGTAGCGCACCCGCACGCCATGCTCGCCCAGGTACTCGGTCAGGTTCTCGGCCATGCGCTTGGTCAGGGTGGTGATCAGCACCCGGTCGCCCATGGCGACGCGCTCGGTGATCTCGCCGAGCACGTCGTCGACCTGGGTGGCGACCGGGCGGATCTCGACCTCGGGATCGATCAGGCCGGTCGGCCGCACCACCAGCTCCACCACTTCGCCCTCGGACTCGCGCTGCTCGTACGGGCCGGGCGTGGCCGAGACGAAGATCGTACGCGGCGAACGCTCCTCCCACTCCTCGAACTTCAACGGCCGGTTGTCCAGCGCCGACGGCAGCCGGAAACCGAACTCCACCAGCGTCTCCTTGCGCGAGCGGTCGCCCTTGTACATGGCGCCGATCTGCGGGACGGTGACGTGCGACTCGTCGATCACCAGCAGCGCGTCGGGCGGCAGGTAGTCGAACAGGGTCGGCGGCGGCTCGCCCGGCAGCCGCCGGGTCATGTGCCGGGAATAGTTCTCGATGCCGTTGCAGAACCCGACCTCGGCCATCATCTCCAGGTCGAACTGGGTGCGCTGCGCCAGCCGCTGCGCCTCGACCAGCTTGTTCTGCGCGTACAGCTGCTCCAGGCGCTCCTTCAGCTCGACCTTGATCGTCTCCACCGCGTTGAGCACGCTCTCGCGGGTGCTGGCGTAGTGGGTCTTCGGGTAGACCGTGTAGCGCGGCACCTTGCGCTGCACCTCTCCGGTCAGCGGGTCGAACAGGCTGAGGTTCTCGACCTCGCCGTCGAACAGCTCGATGCGCAGCGCCTCGGCATCGGACTCGGCCGGGTGCACGTCGATCACCTCGCCGCGCACCCGGTAGGTGCCGCGGCGCAGCTCGGTGTCGTTGCGGGTGTACTGCAACTCGGTCAGCTGGCGGATCAGCGCGCGCTGCTCGATGCGCTCGCCGCGGGCCAGGATCAGCCGCAGCTTCAGGTAGTCCTCGGGATCGCCCAGGCCGTAGATCGCCGACACCGTGGCCACGATGATTGCGTCGGGCCGCGACAGCAGCGCCTTGGTCGCCGCCAGCCGCATCTGCTCGATGTGGTCGTTGATCGAGCTGTCCTTCTCGATGTACGTGTCCGACGACGGCACGTAGGCCTCAGGCTGGTAGTAGTCGTAGTAGCTGACGAAGTACTCGACCGCGTTGTTCGGGAAGAACGACTTGAACTCCCCGTACAGCTGCGCCGCCAGGGTCTTGTTCGGCGCCATCACCAGGGTTGGCTTCTGCACCGCCTGGATCACGTTGGCGATGGTGTAGGTCTTGCCCGAGCCGGTCACCCCGAGCAGGGTCTGCCGGGCCAGCCCGGACTCGAAGCCTTCGATCAGGCGCGCGATCGCCTGCGGCTGCTCACCGGCGGGCGAGTACGGCGAGACGAGGCGGAAACCGGCGGATTGGTCGGTGTCGTTCATGTGGGGGAAGATGGTCGGGGGCGGACAAACGATCAGTCTAGACCCTCGCGGAGATGGGGGCATGACCGCGGCCGGACAACTCGTCGACCAGAGGACCGGTGGCAGGATGCGCTTCCCACGCGCGGTGGCGCGTCGGCTTGATGGCTCGCGGTGTATCGCCGCAATGTCCGGCACCTACGACCAGTTCGGGATTTTTCCTACGCCGACGCCCGGAATCGCCGATACCGCCCAAGCCCCGCCATCCAGCACTCTGCGGCCTCCACCCCGGCAGGAAGCCAACCATGACCCGCAAGGACGCAGGATTCACCCTGATCGAGGCGATGACTGTGCTGGCCGTCATCGCCGTCACCCTCACATTGGGACTCCCCGCCTTCGGCGAGGTGCTGCAGCGGCACCGCATCAGCACCACGATGCACCTGATCAGCGCTGACCTGGCAATGGCGCGCGGCAGCGCCGTCATGCGCAGCGAAGAGATCGTAATCTGCCCCCGGACAGCCGACCGGCACTGTCAAGATGGGCATGACTGGGCGTCCGGATGGCTGGTCTTCCGTGACCCGGATGGCAACCGTCAGCCCGACGCATCCAGCGACATTCTTCGCTCCAGCGACGCCCCCCTCGGCAAAGACCTCGATCTGCACGCCACCCGCAAGTTCCTCCGCTACCAGCGCGATGGGCGTAGCGCCGGCACGCCGCTCAGCGTGAAGATTTGCCGCCGGGACACGCTCGCCGGCAAGGTCGTGGTGAGCAACCTGGGGCGAATCCGCAGCGAGCGCCCGAATCGGCCGACACCTTGCTTTGGCTGACGCCTCGAGTCGGCCGGTTCTCCTGCCCCTAGCGATCTCTCAGAATGGCCCGCGGGAACATGAACCGACCGCCAGCCATCCGTGGGCGGCCGTGACCTTGACCCCAGCCCGCAGGCCATTAAAATGACTGTCCCCGCCCGAATAGCTCAGCTGGTTAGAGCACTTGACTGTTAATCAGGGGGTCGTTGGTTCGAGTCCAACTTCGGGCGCCAAACAAGCAAAAAAGCCGCGGATCGCTCCGCGGCTTTTTTGTGCGTCTGCGTCTGCGTCAACCACCGGTCCCGAATTGGCATTCGCCATTGTTTTCGCTGCCGCCGCCATGCGTCTTGATGCCGGCCTGATCGATCGATAGCGCGCCACACTTGTCATCTGCCTGGCGCGTTCCTTCAACAGGAGTGGCAGTGATCGTGTACTCGTCCTGGTCCACGCCTGCAAGCTCAAGGCCGTAGAACGCGACCCCACCTTCCCTCGGAGAAAAATCGACGGGAAGGTCGAATCCCACATAGGTGTTGTTGACCGTGTGAAAACGCTCGGCAAGCTGTGCGTATTCGATCAAATCCGCCTTGGCCTGGGCGCGCCGGGTTTTCTGCACGTGCTGCTGGTACGCCGGATAGCTGATCGCCGCCAGTACCGCGATGATCGCCACGACGATCATCAACTCGATCAACGTGAAACCGACCGGCCGTCCTCTCGTCAAGCCGGAAGGCACACCTTTACTGTTCATAGCGATCGAACTCACGTTCGTCCCCTCGTCGGATTTTTGCCGCCAGGGATGGCGTCCACACGCCCGCAGCAGGTACAAGGCCGGCGCACCAGCGACCTGGCTCGAGAAGTTACCTGCTTGCAATCGTGCAATCACTGGATTTGTCTCCATGACTGACGCCCACAAGCACGAGGCAAGACCAGGGGTGGCGCGCCTGCAACTTGCACCACCATCGAACATTGGGCTGCAAGCGCATCTTTCAGGTCATCCTCGGTCGCTGAATCATCGAGCGGGGAAACCCGCGCGGTTGAGAGCACAGCGACATCCTTGACCGGCGCAGTGCTATCCGTCTTGAGCCCGAGTGCGCCCGTAGCCCCGGAGGGTGAATCGCCGGTTACGGATCCGATCCGCACGTCCTGCAATGCCGCGGCACCGCTCAAGGCATTCAATCCGTAGAGCCAGTTACTGCCATTGGTCGTACACTCTCCGGCACTTGCATTCGGATCGTAAGTTGGCATGAAGACAACACCCTGCTCGATACGTGGATATCCTACGAATCGCTCTCCCGCCGGCAGATCCAGATACCATCCCGATCTGAGGCCGATCATCCGGTTGGAGCTTGTAGTACGCACCTCATACATCTCGCCTTCCAGTCTCTGCTCGACCGTCGCCGTAATTGTCTGCTGAAGCAGATCGCCCCGTGTCAATGGAGCAGCCGGCTCTCCAGTACCGACATCGAGTACCGCATACAGCGACTGCATGGTCGCGTCGTCCTGGTCGCCATCGAACGAGAAGCTACCCGTTCCAAAGTAGATCATGACACCTCCGCGCGGTCCTGCTGCAGCAGTAAGCCCGCCCACGATTGGCTGGCGGGTGCCGCTTTCCGGGCCAGTTACGTAGCGAAACGTCGTGAACAAGGGTACGGCCTGATCGCTCGGCGATTCACTCCGCAGATCGAATTTCCAGATCGCCCCTTTCTGGTCAGCAGCGTAGACCGTATCCGCGAAGCCGTCACGGACCTGCAAGTTGAGGTTGCCGCTATCGAGCGGGTTTGGCCCCCATCGATCCAGGACAAGCACATTTCCCAAACCGTTCCTGCCGTCGGGCGCTCCGCTCTCGACCGCTTCAACCATCGTAACTTCTGGATTTCCGCTGTCCGTGATGTCGACGACGAATAGCACCGCCCGACCGTTCACGCTGTTGTAGCCGTTCCCGAAGATCGCCTTCCACCGCACCGGACCGCTTCCATGGCCTGTCCGAACAGGAACGATCACCGGCTTGCCGAGCACATATCCGATGTTGTTGGCAATGCTGGCATCCTGCACCTGATCGTTGACTTCCCACAGGACGTCGTTTTGATCAAAGCCTCCCGGGTTCGACACATTGAGCGCAAATACGCCGCGACCGCCAGCGCCCGCCGTCCCGACCAGAACGGTTTCCCAATTGCCGTCGTAATAAGCATCCGATACCGAGATCGGACCATCCACGTAATAGCGATGTTGAAAAACCTGCGCATCCCTGTCTTCAACGCGATACGGGAACAGCAAATTACCCATATGGCCGACGGCCGTCGCGGGAATATAGGCAAACTCTTGCCTACCTGTATCCCCATTAAAGGCATGAAGCATGCCGTCGTTGGCCCCGACGTAAACCATCGGATCTCGCCCAGTCTTATAGTCGGCGCCTGTGCGCGCCAGGTAATCGTTGTAAGCCGCGCCACCATAAGGTGCCGGCAAACTACGGTAGCCATAATCATCCTTTGGCGCGCTCACCACGGGAGACGAATTGATGATATCGCCGAGTACAGTCTCGCGATCGCGGAGCTTCTTCGTTCCTCCAAACCGCGCCTCAAGACTATCGTCGCCCAGCAGGTACGACACTGCCTCTTCTTCGGTCACACCCAGTGCGTCCACCAGATCGGGAGTACACCGTGCCAAGGCGTTATTGCATAGCGCCTCGAAGGGCCGGCCGGCCAGATTAGACGCGTTGAATCTGCGCACGTTCGGCACGACACCACTGGCAGGCATTTCGGCGAACCAAGTCTGATTGGCGCGGGCAGTCGGTCCGGGCATCCGATTGCTCGCTTCCCAGAGGCTCGTAAACGTAACGTCTCGCGTGGTCGGGTCTATGGATGCGCGCGACGCGTGTAACTTTCCGTACCAGTCGGTTCCATCGTTATCAACGCCGTAGCTCGGCTCCACCACCAATGAATTCGCATTGATACGGGCACCAGTCAAGGCAATGCTGCCAGAGGCCCCTTCCGGAGAGATGACCGCATTCAGAACCTGTTCGATGGCCTTGGCAATATCATCCGGCTTGCGCGCGTTGTAGAACGCACCACGTGCATTGATCGTCCCATGCCAGATATCGTCGATCGCGGAAGGATGCCGGTCAAAGAAAGCGGTCGGCCATGCTGGAATGTTCGTGTAAGGATCCCTGGTGGCAGGTTCGTTCACGTCATACTGCAAACCGCGGCCGTTCAGGGTAATCCCATAGAAATTCATGTGGGGATCGGTCTGGCAGTCCAGCCTGGGATCCGGATTCGGATCACTGCATTGCTTCGACACCGGCACTTTTCCGCGGGGAAGATCCGTCGGCCCAAGACGCTGAGTGTAATAATGCGCGGCGATATCGGCCATCGTTCCAGACATCCTGTCTCCGAAGACCGTATGTACGAAGGGCACAGCGCCGGTGCCATCGACATTGGCCGTAACCGAAGTCGTCGAGTTGTTGCTGAAGCCATCGGTAAACAACATGCCGTAGTTCTTCTGGCAGGCCAGTCGAATCGGCTGGGCACCACCCGCCTCCCGCCCCCGCTTGAACTGCTCGCCCATGTGCGCCACCGCTTCCTTGTTCGGGGTGCCGCCGCTCCCACGCAATGCGAAGATACTGTCGAACAGGAGCTTGCGGTCGCCAGTGGCGCTCCTATCCGTCATGTCCCTCATCACGACATTAACGCGATTGTTGATGGTGAAATAGCCGACTCGTATGGCATCACGGGACTTTCCGAATGCCAGGCTGATACCTCCCCGGGTCGCCGCATGGCGCTTTCGGTAATAACTGAACCAGTTGGCGAAATTCTTGATGGCCGCGTCGTAGGCACCTGCGACGAAATTTGCAGAACGAATCTCGAACCGGGCAAGCGCCCGACCGTCTGGTGTTTGCGCACCGTCGACCTGCGGCGTCGCACTGTATCCGATGCTGGCTGCGACGGCTGCAGCCCTGGATTCCAGAACGTAGAATGTGGCTGGATAGTAGCGAATGGCGACGCGGCAACGAGAACGTCCATCATTGCCCGTTATTCTTCTGTTGGCCTGGGCAGTCGACCATCCCCCTGACAGTGGGTCTTCCCAGGATCTTTCGATTGCGCCACCGTTATCGCAACCACGGGACCGATAGACGGCTCCAGCGGGCACAACCATGCCCTGGTGGAACACGAACACGCCATTATCGACGTCGTATCTGAAATCATTGGTTAGGTCGAGACGGGTGGTGCCACGCTTCGGATCGGCTGGCGCAGAGGTCGCAATGACCTGCCCCGTCGTATCATCGATTCCAGCCACTCCTTGCAGGGGGCTGCCATCGGACTCGATCCACGGATCGTAGATCGTCAACGGGTCGAAATAAGCCAGATTGACATCCGGTGAGCGCGCCCAACCGTACACAGGGGTCGGGGGGATGGCGAAGTGATCGTTGACGTTGTCTACGTTTGCCTTGCCGTCGGCGCCGCCGCCAAAAGGAAACAGATAGACGTACTTCTTCCATCTGTCGTTGTTAGACCCGCCTGCCCGATTGAAGTTGAGCGTCCCGGCACTTGCCGCATCGTTCTGGTTGAGGCCGATGAACGTATCGCGTCCCGCATCCCACCAAGCCGCGCCATCATTGGTTGGCAACAGAGTTTCGAAATCCATCGAACCGGAATCGTCGACCGCCATGATCAGTGCCGGCGGCGTGCTGTTGACCACGTTCAGTGGTGCCTGCGCGAGGGTACCGACCGCCTGCGCCGCAAACACCGAATACAGGAAATAGCCTACGACACCTGCGGTTGCCAGCGCGGCGAACGAGATCAGCTTGAAGCGGCGGGAAGCCATGGTCGCGTTCCTTCTTAAGGCCTGAAAATAGTGTCGATTGCGGCCGCGGAAGTCGGGCCGGGACGAGTGATCCCCACCGTCGGGTTGAGATCCTCGGCATCGGTCGCGTAGGCGGTGATCTGATAGATCGGGTTCGGGTCCTCATTGATCGGCCGCCCCATGTCCAGCGTTGTGTTGCCGCTGATGCACGGGCCGATCAACCGGGAATTGACACTGCTGATCATGGCCATGTTCTGATCCTCGACCCAACTAACCGGGTCGAAGTCGTCGTCGCAGACCTGGTTGGGCGTGACTGTGGGGCAGCCGCTCGTGCTTGTTTGGTTGACGAGATCCTCGATTCCGCACTCGGTCATGCGCGCCACGCCCTCCGCGCTCTGAAAAGCCACATTGACTGCACGGTAATTGGCCGACATCCGCTCCTGCATCCCCGCCACCTGCATGCCGACGATGCCGATCAGGGCCAACAGGATCAGCATGATCAAGGCGATGTACAGCACGGCACCGGATTGCGAGCGCCGGCCTCCGGGGGAAGAACGTTTGGAACGAGGCATGACGTGATTCCTGTCAGTTGCCGTAGAGGCGGTTGCGCAAGGCGATGGTGGCTTCGTAGCTGGCCCGATACAGTCTGTCGTTTTCCGCAGGCGGCGTGAAATCCACGCCGAGAACATTCCTTGCTTCTGCTTGTTCGGCCGCGGCCAGATTGGGGCTGCTGGCCAACAAGCCCACTTGAACCATGCCTACGCGACGCCAACCCACTGCCTCGTTGGCGGCGCTGATATCACCTGCGGTCTGACGTACGCTGATATATCCGCTGGGTGGCGCTGTCGCCAGATCGGCAACTCTATCCAGCCCGTACAGCAACTGCATGTTCTCGATGCCCTCGACCAACTCTTCCGCCTCGTACGCACCTCCAAGATAACGAGCGCGAAACAGTGCAGGGTTCCCGGACGCTTTGCTAATCGCGACGTAGTACACGAGCGATTCCGCGCGATAGAGCATGCTCTGCCCCGAAGGTTGCGGCGTGTAGCGCCCGATCAGGTCCGTGGTATCGGCCGATGTCGGCGCAATATTGACGGTAACCACGCCCTCGCCACCAGCGGAACTGCCTGCGAACACATCTACATAGGTACAGTCGGCAACACCGAAAAAGGTGGGCTCGGCGACGCCATCGGTCGTCAATGCACCCCAGCTACCGTCGGCAAGCGTTAATATTTCCTCGCTACCGGTATCGACGATGTTGGTTACCGGTGCACCGCGTGTTCCCAGATAGCGCAACACGAGGATATCGCTACCTGGCAGCGGCTCCAGTGCCTGGATGGTGGCCGGCAGACCCGCCGGCAAATCCCCGCCTTCTCCAATCTGGACGGTGTCTTCTGGGCCCGTGTTCGGCGCTTCGTATCCAACCACCGAAACACCGAAGTTCAACGGATTCCCAAGATCGCCTACGGCGCCCAAATGGATCTCCAGAGATCCCTCTTTCTGCAGATGGGACTGATCGTTGACACATCCGTAGTGGCCCGCCATGCGGATATCGCGCTGCAGGAAATCCATCGCGAAACGCGCGTTCTCCTGCACCCGGGCCATACCTTCGGACATCTGGTAGGCAGTGCGCGAGGCTGCAAAGACCTGCACCAGCGCCAGTATCAAGAGGCTACCGATCAGCAACGCGATCATGATCTCGAGCAGGGACATGCCCAGCACGCGGCGTGCACTCCCTTTCACAGGCGTGTCTCCAGTTCAAACGAAGTGTTCGGATCGTCGCCCACTCGATCGCCCCAGGACAGGACAACCGTGACTAGCCCGTCGGCATAGGCCACATTGGCGGAAGCGCCTTCTCCCAGAAGCTGGACGACCTTACACTCCCAGCTTGCGATCACGCCATTCGCGCCAGTAATTTCCACTGCGGTGCCGACGGGCCGGGGACAACCAGCTGCTGGAACGGTGATTTCCCCGGCAGTGAAGCTCGCCGCAACGAAGTCGGCCGAGGACAGGCGATTAACGCGCATCTGGTCTACCAACTCATTCGCCAGGTTGGTGGCCTGCGTGCGGTAATTCGCGCTCTGCGTGTAGCGCAGATTGAGGGTCTGCATCAAGGCGAACCCGAGAAGGCCGAGTGCCATGACCAGAAGCGCAACCAGCACTTCGATCATGCTGAATCCTGCCACCGAAGCCCGACGTGGTCCCGTACGACCTGACGAGTATGTATGGTTCATGATGGGCAATCCATGGGGGTGATCGCGGCCTGCCCCGTCGATGAAAGGCGCAACTGGCGTGACAATTGCTGGCCGGCCGGACATGGCACCGAGGAAATCGTGAATTCGAGCCCTGCACCGACCTTCCTGCCCTGATGATCGAAGAAGATCGAATCGTCCTCGTCCTCATCGGCATCGGTCGTGATATTCAGCGTATCGCGGGCTTCCACGAAACGGACGACCCTGTCGTTGACGCCTCCTGGCAATCTGTTCCCGTCCGCGTCGATCCAGACCATCCAGCCATCGCCCCATGAACCGTCGCAATCGGTGCCGGCCGTGCTCGCGCAGAATCCGGCGCCTCCTGGATTGCGGATCGCCTCCGACCTCGCCAGGGAAAGGGAAGCCAGCAGCTCGTTGCTAGCCGTCGCCACACGATTGGATCGTATTGAGACCTGGAAATTGGGAAAGCCGATGGCAAGGACCACGCCCAAGATCACGATCGTGACCATCAACTCCACCAGCGTGAATCCCCGACAGCGCATCGAATCCTCTCCCCTGCCCGCGTGGACGGGCGCGCAGGTAGCCTATACGACCGCTGCCCGCATGCAATCGCAGGAGGGACAGGCGGTCGTCTGGCCCGACGAACGCGGTCGTGGCGGCGGGATCCGGCTGCACCCACGCCACCTTGGCCTTCTTCACCGGGGCGACGTGAGGTGCGGTCCGCAAACCGGGCGCGGCACATCAGGCCCAAGCCACGCGGGCCTCGCGCGCATGGCACGCTCCTACGAAGTTCAGGCCAGCACCTCGTAGCACGGCCGGTACTGCCCGGAGATCTTCATTCGTCGCTGCTCGACGAAGGCGCGCAGCAGGGCGTCAAGAGCCTGCATCATGTCGGTGTCGCCGTGGATCTGGAACGGGCCGAACTCCTCGACCCGGCGCATGCCGTCCTCCTTGACGTTGCCGGCGACGATGCCGGAGAACGCACGGCGCAGGTCGGCGGCCAGCTGGTGCGGCTTGCGGCCGTGGTGCAGGTCCAGCGCGGCCATCGCCTCGTGGGTGGGCACGAACGGCTGCTGGAATTCCAGCGGGATCTGCAGCGACCAGTTGAAGTAGAACGAATCCTGCTGTGCGAGGCGATGCTCGCGCACGCGCTTGATGCCCTCGGCCATGCGCCGGGCGACCTTCTGCGGGTCGGAGACGATGATCTCGTAGCGCGAGGTCGCCGCCTCGCCCAGGGTCAGGCGCAGGAAGCGGTCGATCTGTTCGAAGTACGGCGCCGAGGCGGTGGGGCCGGTCAGGATCAGCGGGAATGGCAGGTCGGCGTTCTCCTCGCGCAGCATCAGGCCGAGCAGGTACAGGATCTCCTCGGCGGTGCCGACGCCGCCGGGGAACACGATGATGCCGTGGCCGAGGCGGACGAACGCTTCCAGCCGCTTCTCGATGTCCGGCATGATCACCAGGTGGTTGACGATCGGGTTCGGCGATTCGGCGGCGATGATGCCGGGCTCGGTGATGCCGATGTAGCGCGACTGGTAGCGGCGCTGCTTGGCGTGGGCGACATTGGCGCCCTTCATCGGCCCCTTCATCGCGCCCGGGCCGCAGCCGGTGCAGATGTCGAAGCCGCGCAGGCCGAGCTCGTAGCCGACCAGCTTGGTGTAGTCGTATTCGTCGCGGTTGATCGAATGCCCACCCCAACACACCACCAGGTTGGGATCGGCCGGCTGCAGGATGCGCGCGTTGCGCAGCAGGCCGAACACGGCGTCGGTGATGCCGGCGGTCGTCTCCAGGTCGACGGCGTCCGCTTCGCCGAGCTCGATCGCGGTGTAGGCCAGGTCGCGCACCACGGCGAACAGCAGCTCGGCGATACCGCGGATGATCTCGCCGTCGACGAAGGCCATCGCCGGCGCGTTGACCAGCTCGATGCGCACGCCGCGGTCCTGCTGCAGCACCTGGATGTCGAAGTCCGGATACAGCTCCTGCGCGGCGCGCGGGTCGTCCGAGGCGCTGCCGCTGGTCAGCACCGCCAGCGCGCAGCGGCGCAGCAGGTCGTGCATGCCGCCATGGGAGGCGTCCTTCAGCCGCGCCACCTCCTCGCGCGACAGCACGTCCAGCCCGCCGCGCGGGTAGATCCGCGCGCTCACCACCGGCATCGCCCTCGATGCCTTGATCTCGCCTGCCATAGCCGCCGTTCTTCTTGGTTGGGGCGGCACTGTAGCGCAGCCCCGGCCGGAAAAGGAAACGGCCGGGCAAGCCCGGCCGTTCCTGGATGCGTCCGAACCCGAAGGATCAGAACTTGTAGCGGAAACCCACCTGCAGGGCCCAGCGCGACTGGCCGACGTTGTCGTACAGATTCTCGGTCCAGACATCGTCCGGATCGAAGTTGTAGACGTACTTGCCGGTCTCCGGGTTGACGCCGTCGAGTGTTGCCACGCGGCGGCCGAACGGGAAGCCGATCTCCTCGATCCTGCCCCAGTCCTTGTCGATCATGTTGCCGATGTTCATCACGTCGAGCCAGATCTCGCTCTTGTGTCCGCTGAAGAAGCCCGGAAGCTCCTGCTTGATGCGCACGTCGAAGGTATTGACCCAGGACGAGCGGCTGGAGTTGCGTTCGGTCGAGCCACCCGCAGAACGGGCCACGTCCGGATTCTGCGCCAGCCAATCGAAGAACGCCTGCTCCATCTCGGCGCCGCCGCGGAACTCCACGTCGCCAGGTGCGCCCGGGACATAGAGCAGATCGTTGATGTAGCCGTCGCCATTGGCGTCGTTGCTGAAGACCCAGCTGTACGGGCGGCCGCTACGGCCTTCGTAGAACATCGAGACTTCGGTGTTGTAGTTGCCGAAGAACGCCTTACGGAAGGTCAGCGAGCCGATGAAACGATCGCGGATCTCGTAGTTCGAGCGGGCCGCCTCGTCCTCGTTCGGATCGAAGATCATTCGGCCGTTCCAGTTGGAGATTGCGCGCGACGAGGTCAGCGGGCTCACTTCGGTGGCGCGGGTGTAGGTGTAACCTGCCATCCACGACCAGTTTTCGACCAGCGGCTTGCTCAGGCTCAACGTAAACTGGGTCGAGCTGCCCTTGTCGGTATTCTTGAGCAGGATCACGCCGTCGTTGTGCCAACCGGTGACATTCTCGTAGCCCGGCAGCGTGTCCGCGATCTCCGCCACGCCGGTGTTGCCATTGGCGCGCACGCCGTTGCGGATCGCCGCGTCGCGCCAATACAGCGGACGGCCATCCTGGCCGAAGCCGGTCGGTGCGCCGAGGTCAAGGCGCTCGAACGCCAAGCCATCCTTCACGCGCGTGTAGAGGGCTTCCGCCGATGCCACGATGCCGTACCACGGCAGTTCGTGATCGAACGCCAAGTTGGTCTTCCACACCGACGGCTGCTTCATGCCGTCGTCCATCAGGTTGACCATCATCTGGTAACCGGCGGCCGGCGGCGGCGTGGTCGGATTGTCGGGATCCGGGTTGAACGGCAGATTGTTCCAGATCTCCTCGCGCTGCTCCGGGGTCATGCCTGTGGCGATCTGAGAGTTGTAGCCGATCAGCCCAAAGCCGGAATTCTGGTAGGAATTGCCCACCCAGACGTTGGCCGCGGCACCCTGGAACAGGCCCACGCCACCGCGCAACTGCGCCTGCAGGTCGCTGTCGAAGGTGTAGTTGAAACCGAAGCGTGGCTGCCATAGCTCACTATCGAGCGTGTTGCGATTGTCGCGGCCATAGATCTGCTGAACCAACTGGTTGTGGACCGGAACATCGTCCAGGTCCGGGATGTCGACACGAATACCGAACATCAGGCTGAGGTTGTAGTTGACTGCCCAAGTATCCTGCACGAACACGCCGACGTTGCGATGCTTGTAGTTCATCGCGATGCTGTTGAAGTCCAGGCCCGGCACCGGCGCATTGAGCCGGTACTGCCAGTATTCGCCGTTGCGGAAGTGGTCGAGGCTGGCGAAGCTGTAGGCGCCCCAGATGTTTTGCGCAAACAGGTTGTAGATGTCATTGGCCTCGTAGTCCAGGCCGAACTTGACGGTGTGGTCGCCTGCGAACAGGGTGCCGGCAGCTAGACCGGTGATGGTCTTGGTCTCGATTTGGTTGCCATGACGGAACTCGTCGGCGCCGAAGTTGAGCGTCGGCGTACTCGGCTCGTCCGCATCCGCGGCGCTGTCGCCGAATCCGATGCTCAACGCCGGCAGGCGCGCAAACACGGTGCTGAGCGAGTCGTACTCACGCTGACCGAGCTTGAATTCGGTAGAGAAGTTGTCGGTCCAGTCGCTGAACAGCTGGGCGACCACGCTCTCGTAGTTCTTGTCAATCGTGTACCAACGCGAGTTCAGGCCCAGCGAATTGTCGCCCGAACCGGCCAGCACCGGATCCGACTGCTCGAGCTTGGAGTAACGCACCGAAGCGCGATGGTCGTCGGTGATGTTCCAATCGAGCTTGATCGCATATTCCTCGATTTCCTGCTCGACGCCCGACGGGGTCTGCATGGTGCCGATATCGATGCCATAGACGTCGCGGGCGATCTGCTGCGCCTCGGCGATTTCGTCCTGGGTTATACCGACGATGTTGGAGGCGCTGGAACCGATCGGCCCGAACGCCGGCGCCGGCGAAGTCAGCGTGCCCTTCTCATAGTTGACGAAGAAGAACAGCTTGTCCTTGATGATCGGACCGCCGAAGGTGGCGCCGTAGATCTCCTCGTCGGTAAAGCCGGAGAAGTCGCTGCCGTCCTCGTTTCCGCGTACCCAGTTGTTCTCACGGTACACGCCGTAGACCGAACCCGAGAAATTGTTGGTACCGGATTTCGTCACTGCGTCCACGATCGCGCCGGTGGCGCCGGTGATGGTGGTGTCGTAGTTGGCCAGATCGACGCGCACTTCCTCGATCGCGTCCATCGACACCGGCTGGCGCCGGACCGGAAAGTTGTTGGATTCCAGGCCGAACGTGTCGCTGGTATTCACACCATCGATGCGAATCGCGTTGAAGCGCGTATTCTGGCCGCCGGCCGAGATTTCTCCGCGCGCCTTGTCGGTCTGCGCAATGCGCGGATCCAGGCGCATGTAGTCTTGGACGTTGCGCTGGATCGATGGCAGCGCCTCGAGTTGCTCGCGCGCCACATTCGTACCGGTGCCCATCTTGGCGGCACTGAAGATCTCTGAGCCAGCGACGCCGATCGCGGTCACGGTTTCCAGCGTGGTCACGTCGCCCTGCAGGCGGACGTCGATCTGATTGGCTTGGTTAAGACCTAGGAAGACATTGTCCTGGCTACTGGTGCCCTCGCCTGACTTGTTGATGGTGACCGAGTACGGGCCGCCGACACGCAGGCCGCGCGCGTTGTACCTGCCGCTGGCATCGGTGGTGACCCGGCTGACCGTACCCGACTCGACGTGGACGATGGTCACTTCGGCACCAGTGACCGGTTGACCGTCGGCACCGACAACGCGCCCACCGACACCGGCTGACGTGGAGCTTTGCGCAAAGGCAGGCGCTGCGGCGAGCGCGACGATCAGACCGAGCGACAGCTTGGAGAGTCGGACGCGGTGCTTGTGAGTCATTGTCGATAACCTCGGATACGTGGATGGCGGCCACACGTGCGTGCGTGCGGCCAGTTTCTGGCGATGCGGAAAATGCGAGTCCCGGCCGCGAGGCGCGAATGCAGGCGCAGCGGTTAACTTTAGATTAACACGGTACCGGCTGCGGATGACAGTGATATGACAGGTCCGGAACGATGCAAGCCACTGACCCGCATGGCTTTTATCCGACACCTGAGCAAAGCGCGCTAAGTGCTTGTCACGTGGTCGCCGTCGCCGCTCAGGCCGGCGTGCCGATCCGGAGGTAGCCGACGATGCCGTCGAGCAGCATCTGCACCGAGATCGCGACCAGCAGCATGCCCATCAGCCGCTCGATGGCGGTCAGGGCGCGCATGCCGAGCAGCTTGTAGAGATAGGTGGACGAGAACAGGATCGCCGCGGTCGCGGCCCAGGCGATCAGCAGCGCCAGGCTCCACTCGCCCAGGCGTTCGGGCTCGTTGCTGCCCATCAGCATCACCGCCGCCATCCCCGAGGGGCCGGCGACCAGCGGGATGGCCATGGGCACGATGAACGGCTCGCCGTCCGGCAGCTCGCCCATCAGCCCCTGCGGCGGCGGGAAGATCATGCGCAGGCCGATGATGAACAGCACGATGCCACCGGCGATGGCCACCGACTCCTGGCGCAGGTGCATCAGTTCCAGCGCGTACTTGCCGGCCCACAGGAACAGCATCAGCACCGCCAGCGCGATCAGCAGCTCGCGCGCCAGCACGATCCGCTGGCGCCTGGGCGGCAGGCGCCGCAGCATGCCCAGGAACACCGGCACGTTGCCCAATGGGTCCAGGATCAGGAACAGCAGCAGTGCGGCGGAGGCGATCGTCATGCCGTCATCGGAAAGCGGTCATCGGCGCGTGGCTCACGGCACCGGGCACCAGATCCGTCCGCGCTGCGCCGCTCCGTCGGCCGACAGCAGATGGACGCATGCCCCGGCGTAGTCGTCCGGGTCACGCGCCTGCCCCCGGTCGCCCTCGGCGCTGATCTGCGCCCGCAACGCGGTGCGCATCGGCCCCGGCTGCAGGCCGCTGATCCGCACCGGCGTCGCGGCGAGTTCGGCGTGTAGCATCGGCACCAATGCCTGCTGCCCGGACTGGGCGATGCCGTAGCCGCCCCAGTAGGCCTGGCGGGTCGCCACGGGATCGTCGATCACGAACACCACCGCGCTGTCGGCGGCGCGCCGCAGCAGCGGCAGGCAGGCCTGGGTGAGCCACCAGCGTGCGGTGAGATCGACGTGCAGCGCGCGCGCGAACGCGGCCGGATCGGTGTGTTCGAGCGGGGTCAGGCCGCGGAACCAGGCGGCGCAGTGCAGCAGGCCGTCGAGGCGCCCGAACTCGGCCTCGATGCGCGCGGCCAGTTCGGCATAGTCGTCGGCGCTGGCGCCTTCCAGGTCGAGCGGATACAGCGTCGCCTCGCCGCCGCCCTGCACGATCGCATCGTGCACCCGGTTAAGCTTGGGCACGCGGCGCCCGAGCAGCACCAGGCGGGCGCCGGCGCGGGCGCAGGCCAGCGCGGCGGCGCGGCCGAGTCCGCCGTGCGCCCCCACCACCAGCACCACGCGCCCGTGCAGCGCCGCGGCCGTCGCCGGCCGCGCGTCGGGCGGCACCTTGCTCACGCCTTCTGCGCCTCCGAGATCATCCGCGCCAGCTCGCCGGACTCGTACAGCTCCAGGGTGATGTCGCAGCCGCCGATCAACTCGCCGTGGACGAACAGCTGCGGGAAGGTCGGCCAGTTGGAGTAGCGCGGCAGGTTGGCGCGGATCTCCGGTTCCTCCAGCACGTTGATGGTGCGCAGGTCGGTGACGCCGGCGTCCTTCAGCGCCTTCACCGTGCGGCTCGAAAAGCCGCACATCGGGAATTGCGGGGTGCCCTTCATGAAAAGGACAATCGGATGGCCCTCGACCTCGGCCTGGATCCGCTGCATGACAGCCATGGGGCGTTCTCCTGCGATGAACCGCGCGCCGGCGCGCGAAGGAATTGCGAAGGCCGGCGGCGGAACGTGGGGTTAGAATCGCCCACATTGTAAGCTTTCATGCGATCACGGGCCTTAGCGTGGCCGCGCATCTACCCCCGACACCCGGTGCCGATGGCCATTGAACTGCCCGCCCTTCCCTACGACCGCACGGCGCTGGAACCGCATATTTCCGGCGACACCGTCGACCAGCACCACGGCCGTCACCAGCGCGGCCACGTAGAGCAACTCAACACCATGCTCGCGGGCACCGCCTTCGCCGGGCTCGCGCTGGAGGAAATCGTACGCAAGGCCCAAGGCGCGATGGCCGAACACGCCGCGCAAGTCTGGAGCACCGCGTTCTACTGGAACTGCCTGAAGCCGGCGGCAGCCGGCGGCGGCGGCGAGCCGGAAGGCGCACTGGCCGATGCGCTGGCAGGCGCGTTCGGGGATATCGCCGGCTTCCGCGCGCAATTCACCGCCACCGCGCTGCGCGGCTTCGGCGCCGGCTGGATCTGGCTGCTGCGCCGCGACGACGGCCGCCTGGCGATCGCGGCCACGCCGCACACGGTGACGCCGCTGACCGGCACCGATACGCCGCTGCTCGCCTGCTGCCTGTGGGAGCACGCGTATTTTCTCGACTACCGCGACAACCGCGAGAAGTACCTCGACGCGTTCTGGCAGCTGGTGAACTGGGAGTTCGCCGCTTCACGGCTGTAGGCGCACGTCGGGCACGCGATGCTCGCGAATCCCAGCCTCCACGCGCCCCGCCCGCGCCTCCCGTAGGAGCGCGCCATGCGCGCGATGCCGGCGCCGCTCGACGCGCCGATAGGGTTGAAATGCGGTGATCGTGGGCTGCGGCCGCACTGTATCGCCAGCGGCGCGGGCGCGGGCCCTCGACCTGTTCGTGGGTAGTCAACCACTTGAAGCGGCTTCAGTCGGCAAGCCGTTCATCTTGACCTTGTCTCGCCTGCCAGACACTGGATCGGTACGATGCAGATGGAACGCCTTGCCCCGGAAGGGGCCGCCCATCAGGTCCAGCATCATCGTTTCGGCAAGCTTGTTGTCGGGGGTGGCGAACGGCGCAACGAACTCGACCAGCCACAAGCGGTCGCCCGAACGCCAGTCCTCCGCGCCGAGATGTTCGCCGTTTTCGAGTTTCGCCTCGGCCGCCTCCGAAAGATGAGCCCAAATGGCCACCCCGAGCGGGAGTTGTTCGATGCCCTCCCTCGTGAAACCAGTCAATTTGAACTCGGGCGGATCGACTCCCGCCAGCTTCGGCAACGGACCGAAGCGGAAGATCCGGAACTGCTCCTTGAGGATCGCAGGCATGAAGGACCACTCCAGGTCCTTCAGCTTCATTTCGCGGTGCAGCGGCGACTGGCTCAGCAGCCAGACCACTTGTCCCAGTGCTTCGGCAACGGTCTTCGGAGCGCCCGGATGAGTCGACGTGCTCGCGGATGGATTGGCCACGCTATCGTTCATGCCGTCATCCTAAGGTCAGGCAACGTGGTCAACAACTCCATGGCCTTGGGATCCTGGCCCGTGCCCATGCCGAACTCCGCGTAGGACTGGGCTGAGAACGCGGACATGGCTTCCACCATCTGGAAACGCTTCTTCTCGTTCAACGCGAGGCCATCGTGCAGAGCGGAACGGGAATGCCTGCGCGCAGTCCGATGGCCATCTTGCGTCTCGAACTGTTGCTCCGGGTATCTAATCGCCTGCGATCCGATGCCTTGTTCAGCCATCGCCTGCCCGGGCTTGGCATTGGCCGGGGCCCGTGTCGGCGGTATGTGAGTCCCGTCCGCCGAGGAAGCCCGCCAACCATCATGTTGCATCGCGGCCGCCATCGCCTGTGCAGCAGTCAGATCACGATCGGCGCGGCGATCGACCTTGCCGGGCGCGGCATCGCCAGCGCCGGATTCACCGGCGCCCTCCCGGCCCGGCCAGCGACCCGGGAGCCTGCCCTGCGGATCGCCCTCTTGTGGGATGTAAGGCAGCATTCCTTCCCTGTTCCAGTCCCCGTCGACTCGCCACCTTTCGAACCGATTACCGGCATCGTACTCCCCCAGGACGAAGCCAGTTTTCTGCGACGACCTCGACGAGAATGCCGTCTCGGCGGCAGCACTAGCGGCGGAGACATAGGACAGGAACACGTCACCCACCATCCCAACCGATCCATCGATTCGTTGGAAGCTGGAGGTCGCATAGATCGCATTGTCGGACGAAGTCTCGGGATCCACTCCCGTCCGCTGGCCGTTCAAATCGATCGAGACGATACCCAAGTCCGCCAATGCCCATAGCTCCTCGGCCTGGCTGATCCCGTCCTGGTTCTGGTCGCGCCATACACCGAACTCGCTGTAGCGTGCGTCTCCGGCGTCGAACAGGCCATTTCCGTTGCTGTCGTAGGCCGCAAGTCCTTGGAGGTCAGAATAGGCGCCGGGCAGGTCACTGGTAAAAGAGATTTCCGAGCCGTCGTCGATCGTGCCATTACTGTGCGATCAAGTACCAGCAGGCCATCGTTTCTGCCGACCCATCCTGTAAGATCTTTCGTACCGTCTCCGTCCATATCCAGCGCTATATCACTCTCGCGCAAAGAAATAAGATCGACACCGTCGCCATCTAGGTCAAGCACTACGGGGCCGAGCCGAGAAGAAGACTGAGAAACGATAATTTTGATCGGGTTGCTGGTGAGCCCCGACACATCTTTCGACACGACGGTGATCTCGTAGTACGTATCTTTCGTTAGCTCGCTATAGAAGCCAGCACCGTTACCGCGCGGGTCTTCTCTATTTCCTTCGGTCCAACTGACCGAACCTCCTCTCGGAAGCACTCTACTGAGCCCACTCTCAGCAATCTGGAGGAAACCAGTAGTTGCGTCATCGTATCGTTTTTCGTAGTCGATCTGTTCTGTCTCCCAAGTATACGTATCGGTTTCGAATCCATAGATATGCTCCACTCGGACCGCACTGGTAACAATAAACGATATCGCGGTGCCTTCCGGATCTGCTCCGGACACGTAATCGTGATTCGATGGATAACCCGGATAGCCATCTCGGAACTGGATCGTCGGACGTTCATTAACATTCGAAACATTTACTGTAATCCATGCACTGCTCGCCAACGTGCCAGCGCCGCCGGCCCGGTCCTTGATCGTCACCTGCACCGTATGGCTCGTGGCTGCCTCGAAATTCAGGCTTCCTTGCAGATAGAGCTGACCAGTGGTGGCGTTGATCGAGAAGCGACTGGTATCGCCACTGGTTAACGAGAAGCGATGGTTGCGGTTGTAGCTCTGCGAGTCGGGGTCGGAGTACGTCATGGTGCCGATCAGGGTTTGGCCGGCGCCGGGAGCGCTTTCGGCGACCGTGAAGCTCTTGGCGCTGATCGATGGCGCTTCGTTCTTGTCTTCGATGCGCACGGTCACCGCCCGATTGCCGGAGACCAAGCTGCCGTCTGTCGAGCGTACGGAAGCGGTGTAGGTTGCCTCCTTCTGGCCGTCGCCGTCGACATCGGTCAAGGTCACGCCGCCTGCGGCCACCAGCGCCTCGAAATCCGAATTAAACCCACTCTTGAACTTGAGCTGGTTGCCGGAGAGCGTGAACCAGGCCTTGGGATCGCTGGCGATCTGATAGCTGGGCGCCGTGCCGTCCGGATCGGTGGCGGAGAAGGTGGCCGCGACCACGCCGGACAGTGCTGTACCTTCCATCTTCGTCGTCACTGGCTGGGTGGCAATGGTGGGCGTGCCCGGCGCCTCGTTGACG
>NZ_VSSP01000030.1 GCF_008312895.1 Luteimonas suaedae
AATAGCTCCCCACAAAGTTGACGAACCAGCCCTTGTGGTCGTAGTCGAAGTCGGTCAGGTCGTCGCTGAAGTCGGTGAAGTTGTAGCCGGCGCCGATGCGGAAGTTGCGGTTCAGGTCGCGGTCCACGCCGACCAGGAAGCCCTGCCGGGTGCCGCCGTCCTTCACGTCCAGCCAGCGGTACTCGCCCAGCGCATGCCACTTCTCGCGCAGCTCGTAGCGGATCTGGCCGGCGGCGAAGGTGGTCGCCGAGTCGAACCAGGCCCCGGTGCCGCGCCCGAACCGCACCTCGCCCTCGCGCCGGGCCAGCTTGGCCGCCAGCTCCCAGTGCTGGTCGATCCGGTACACGCCCTCGAAGGCCAGCACCTGGCTCTTCTGGTCGTACTGCGCCCCGCCCACCTGGCCCAAGGTGGCCAGGTCGTACAGGTACGTGTAGCGACCGAACAGGCCCCAGCGGCTGCTGTCCCACGGCCGGTAGGCAAAGCCGAAGTTGCCCTCGATGAACTTCGCCCCGGCCGCCGGGTTGAGCTCGTCGTCGGTGTCGGCGTAGTTGAACCGCGCCGCGATCCGCCAGCTCTCGTTGACCTTGTGGCTCAGGTGGTTGGTGCTCACCCATTGCGTGCGCCGCTCGGCACCGTCGTCGCGCCGCCACTCCAGCTTGCTGCGCCAGTCGGTCGCCTGCGAGGTGCGCCCGCCGCTGATGCTCACCACCTCGCGCTCGACCTGGTCGCCGGCGCTGTTGGTCAGCTCACCGTCGCTCAAGGTGAAGCCCAGGTTCCAGCCCACCGCCGGGTAGAAGTCCATGCCGTAGGTGTGCACCAGCCCGGACTCGTTGCGGCTCTTGAGGAACTGGCTCTCGTTGAACAGGTTCACCTGGTTGGACAGCCGCCAGCGCTGGCCGAAGGTCCAGCCGTTCTGCCGGTTCGGGTTGAACAGCGAGTGGTACTCGGTGCTGTCGGTGGAGTAGGTGTAGCCGCCGTAGAAGCTGTGCTGCGCGCTCAGCCGGTACTCGCCGTTGACCGTGGCCGCATCGCCGCGGTCGCCGGTGGTCACCTCGGCGCCGATGTTCGACAGGTTGGCGAAGTTGTAGCGCGCCCCCAGGCTGTAGGCGTCGTTGTCGGCGTAGTTGCCGCCATCATCGTCCAGGGTCACCTGGGCGGTGCCGAACACGTCCAGCGCGGTGCCGAAGCGGTGGGTGTAGCGCAGCGCGCCCAACGTGCCGGCGGCCTCGCCGGTGCTGCGCTCCTCCTCGGTGCGCCGGACCTCGGCAGTCACCGCGCCGTCCTCGCTGATCCGCCACTCGCCGGTCACCTGCATCTGCGTCAGCGACTCGCCGCCGCGCTCGGCCTTGCTGTAGCGGGCGTAGATGCCGACGTTGGGCGTGAACTGGCCCAGCACCTCGGCGCCGTGCTCCTCGACCGCCTGGCCGGTGTCGAAGCGCGAGATCGAGTAGCCGGCATCGACCTGCCGCCACCATGCGCCCGCGCTCCAGGCCTGCTCGGTCCAGCCCATCTCCTGGAAGTTGATCCGCGCCTCGACCGCGCTGGCATCGCCCTCGCGCGGGCCTTCCGGGTTGAGCTGGGTGAACGACAGGCCGCCGTCGGTGGAGAAGAACACCGGCGCGCTGGTCGCCTCGGTCTTGCTGTGCTCCAGCTTCAGGTACGTGCCCTTGCCCGCCTGCAGGGTCAGGTCGGCCGCCATCAGCGTGTAGTCCTCGCCGGCGCGGTTCTCGTCCACGTAGGTCAGCCCGACCCCGACGTGGTCGCCAAGCCAGTGCTTGCCGCGCACGCCGGCAGCGATCTCGTCGGCATCGAAGCTCGCCGGCACCCACTCGTAGTCCACGATCAGGCGCTGCTCGAACCCGCCCAGCGGCGTGTCGCGGGTGATCCCGGGCACGTTCTCGAGCGTGTTCGGCAACAGCGGCTTGGCCAGGGTCAGCCGTCCCTGCAGCTCGTCGATCTCGTAGTCCGCCCCGCGCACCAGCTCGATGCGCTGCTCCACCCGCCCGGTGGTCGGGTCGCGCACCTCGATCACCAGGTGCTCCGAGCCCGGCAGCACGTCGGTGTGGCGCAGGTAGAACTGGCTGCCGCCGGTGCCGCGGAACTCGCTGTGGCCCGGCGCGGTCTGCGCCTCGGAGGCGAACACGCGCAGCTCGGTGCTCGCATCGCCCCACGGGTTGGCCGTGCGCGAGCGCCAGTTCAGCGCCGCGCCGTATAGCGAGCGCACGTACTGCGCGTACTCGGTGCCGGTGATGCCGGTGTAGAAGTTGCCCCACAGCGCCTCGTTCTTGTCCCAGTCGGCGCGCAGGTAGAACCGGCCCATGGTGTCGACGTCGCGATAGGTGGTCGAGTCGTCGCCGTAGGTCGGGTAGTACAGGTCCGGGTCCAGGCGCCGGAAGATGTCCTGCGGATCGGCCTGGGTGAAGCCGTCGAACAGGTCCTCCAGCGGCCGGTCCTGGGTGTCGGCCTGGGCGGTGATCAGGTACTTGCCCTTGAGCTTGGCCTTGCCATAGAACGCCAGGCGGCCGTCGCTCAAGATGTCGTCCTCGCGCCCGGCCAGGGCCAGGTCGCGGCCGGGGCCGCTGGCGCTGTTCTCGTAGACCGTCAGGTCGGCCAGGCCGACGCCGAAGAAGTAGCGCCCGCTCACGTCCACGTCCAGCCGGTGCCGGGCCGGGGTGGCGCCTTCGCCGCCCTGCAGCGCGATGTCGAAGCTGTGCTGGCCGACCGGCATCAGGTACTCGGCGACGAACTTGCGCTCCAGGTCCACCGGATAGCTGTCGCCGTTGATCAGCAAGGCGTAGCCGGGCGGCAGATTGCGGCCCTGCACGCGCACGCGCGAGCCGTAGATCGGGATGTTCTGGTAGCGCAGCGTGCTCTCGCCGAACACCTCGTCGACCAGGCGCTGGGTCTCGGCCTGCTCGGTGCCCAGCGCCAGGCCGTGGCTGCGCTCGGTGCTGTCGCGCAACTGCTGGCGGCCGCGCTCGGCCTCGTCCGGGCGCACCAGCTGCAGGCGCCGGGCGTGGGTCTCGTCGATGTTGCCTTCGGCGTCGAACACGCGCAGCACGTAGACCAGCTCGTCACCGACGCGGAAGCGGACATCCGCCGGCAGCACGCCGTCCCACTCGGCCTCGGTCACCGGGGCCACGTCGATCGGCACCTTCGCCAGCGGCCGCACCAGGTCGCCGTCGGTGCCGCGGAACACCGCCAGCTCCATCTTCTCGATGAAGCCGGTGTAGTTGCCGCGCACGAAGAAGCGCACCGGCCGGGTGATGGCGTTGCCGTCGAACGGCACCATGGTCGGCGCCGAGACCGACAGCTCGGGCCGGCCCAGGGTCGGATCCTCGGTCGCCCAGATCACCCCGCCGCCGGGCAGGTACACCGAGAACCGGCCCTGCGCCACGGCGCGGCCCGGCTCGTCCAGGCCGACGCTCACGCGCCGGTCCGGCTGCAGCGCCTGCGAGGAGGACTGCGCACTGGTGCCCTCGGTCACCGGCCGGTCGTAGCTGCGCGTGCGCAGCTTGAACACCAGGCCTTCCTCCGAGGCGCAACCTTCCACGCCGCAGTCCAGCGTCGTGGCCGTGTCACCGTCCGCGGTGCCGTCGCCCGGCGCCGGCTGGCGCAGCCAGGCCTCGGCGTCGGCGGCGTCACTGGTCTGCGCCGTGGCCGTGTCTGTCGCCGGCGGCGCCGGCAGGTCCTGCGCCAGCGCCTGCGAGGCCATGCCCGCCAGGATGCCGATCAGGGCGGTATCGAGCAGCTTCATCTTCATGATCCGGCCCCCTCTCACTTGCGTTCCGGACCGACAGGGGCTGTCGGATCGTTGCTGGACTCCACGCGCACTTGCGCGCGCACCTCGGGACTCAATCGTTCGGCCAACGCCTCGTACACCGCCCGCGCCCGTCGCAGGCCCAGCTCGGCGTTGTAGGCATGGCTGCCGCGCACGTCGGTGTGCCCGACCACCGCGATCGCGCCTCCGCCCATCGCCTCCAGGCGGGCCGCCACCCGGTCGAGCAGCGGCGCGAACTCGGGCTTGATCTGTGCCTGGTCGGTGTCGAACAGCACCGTGCCGAGCAAGGCCCCGCCCTCGGTCACGCCCGCCACCAGGTCGTCGACCTCGGTGTGCACGTTCACCGTCAGCGCCTGCCGGTGTTCCGGCGTCACCTGCGCCAGCAGCAGCTCGCGCACCGCGCTGGCGCGGTCGAAGGCCAGGGCTTGGTGATCGCCGTTGGCGGTGATCACCACCGTGCCGCCGCCGTAGGCGTCGACCTGTTCGGCCATCTTCGCGATCGCAGGCCCGTACTCATCGCGCACCTCGGCGCTGCCCGGGGCGAAGATCACCTCGCCCAGGGTCAGTTCCACGTCCTCGCTGCCGCCGGGGATGACCTCGGCCGGCAGTTGCACGCCGAAGTCGAAGCGCACCGGGATGCCCGGGGTGATCCGCCGCACCAGCGGGTTGTCGGTGGTCAGCGGCGTGCCGGGCGGCAGCGTCGAGGGATCGAGCTTGAGGATGAAGTTGCGGTGGCCGCGGGCGCCGCCGGGCACGTCGGCCAGGTGGTAGCGGCCGTACTGGTCGGTCTCGATCAGCAGCCCGTCCACCGAGGCGATGCGCACCCCGGGGATGCCGCGCTCGTCGAGGCCGGCGTTGCCGATCACGTAATCGACCACCACCCCGCCCTCGCCCTGGGCGATGCGGCGTTCCACGGTCGGGGCCGCTGCGTTCAGGCCCTTGGCCGCCGCGTCCGACTTGTCCACCGTGGCGGTGCCGGCCGCATCCACGCGCACCGTCACGCCCTGGTCGCTGGTGAGCACGAAGTCGTTCGTGAACGTCGCCTCGGTCAGGCGCTGGCGGATCACCACCTGCGGGCCCGGGTCGGCCTCGGACTGGCGGGCGGCGATGGTGCCCACGGTGATGCCGTGCAGCAGCGGCGCGCTGGCATCGGCCACCGGCTCGGCGCCGGCGCCGCGATCGAGCGTGGTCGAGCCGGCGAGGTAAGCGCCCGGCGCGAACCCGCCCTGCACCCGCACCCCGGTCAGGGCCGCGCTGTCCTGCCAGCCGTCGCCGTCGCGGTCGTTGAACACCGTGCCGAAGATCAGGCTGTCGTCGAGCAGCGGATCGGCCTCCACCGACACCTGGGCGGTGGCGGTGTTGGAGATCGCGTTGCCGGCCGCGTCCTGCGCCTGCGCCGTGTTCACCTGGGTGCCGTGGCGCACGCCGGCGCCGACCCGCAGCAGGTAGACGATGGTCGCGCTCTCGCCGGCGGCCACGTCCAGCCCGCCGATGCGCAGCGGCGACTGGCTCGGCGCCAGGTCGAAGGCGTCGTCGCCGTCGTCCACCGCCAGCGAGCCTTCCACGTAGCTGAAGCCCTGCGGCGGGGTGTCGACGACCGTGCTGTCGCGCACGTTCACCACGCCCACGTTCTCCACCGTCAGCGTGTAACGCACCAGGTCGCCGATGTTGGCCGTGCGCACGCCCGCGGTCTTGATCACCCGCAGCTGCGGCTCGTCGGCCAGCTTGTGCACCGTGCCGCA
>NZ_VSSP01000031.1 GCF_008312895.1 Luteimonas suaedae
CTTCGTCGTCACTGGCTGGGTGGCAATGGTGGGCGTGCCCGGCGCCTCGTTGACGTTGGTGAGGGCGACGGTGAAGTTCTCGTCCCGTGTCGCAGCGCCGTCGCTAACGCGTACCGTTATGGTGTGTGATGCGCCCGCCTCGTAGTTCAGCAATGCCCCATTGGCCACGGTTAGCCGGCCGGCCGAGGTCAGCGCGAAGCGCCCGCCGGCATTGTTGGCCAGGCTGAAGGTGAGGCCGTCGCCTGGGTCCTGGTCGGCGCCGGTGAAATTTCCGATAAACGTGCCGTTCGCTGAATTCTCCGCGATCGCTAGCGTGCGGTCGGCAGCGATATCGTGGGGCTTGTCATTGGCGTCCTCGATGCGAACGGTGATCGTGCGCTCGCCCGTGGACATCAGGCTGCCATCGGTGGCCTTCACCTTGGCGGAGTACACGACTTCCTGCCGGCCGTCGCCGTCGATGTCGCTGACCGTCAGTCCCGCAGCCTTCAACGCCTCGAAATCGAAGCTCAGCCCGCTGCGGAACTTGAGTTGACTCCCCACCACCGCAAACCAGCCACGGGGGTCGCTGGTAATCACGTAGGAGGGCGTGGTGCCGTCCGGATCGGTCGCGGATAGGTTGGCGACTGCCTGCCCCGCCAAGGCCGTATTCTCCGTGCCGACCGGTATCAGTACGCTGGCGCTGGGCGTGGTGGGTGTCTCGTTGACGTTATTGACCGTCACGGTGAAGTTCTCATCGCGGCTCAGCCCACCGGAATCGGTCACCCGCACCGTGATCGTGTGCGACGCCGCGGCCTCGCGATCGAGCAGCGTGCCGTTCTTGACGGTCAACACGCCGCCGGTGGTGATCTGGAAGCGACCGCCGGAATCGTTGATCAGGCTGAACGTCGCGGTATCTCCAACGCCATCGGCATCGGTACGCGCGAAATTGCCTACGAGCGTCCCGGCTGGCACCGTGCCCGCCGCAGTCGACTCGTTGACCGCCAGTGCGCGGTCAACGGTGATATCGGTCGGCCGCGCATTGATCGGAATCGACAAGGTTCGGGTGACCTGCGCGATCTGGCCGGTCGCGGACTCTCTGGCGATGGCGGTCACGGTCAACGCACCGGCTCCGGTCAGATCCTGCGACCAGGTGCTCGGGCCGACCAGTGCCAGACCCGCAAGTTGCGCGGGCGTCAGCGACCAGACGCCATTGCCGAGGTTTGTCCCCTTGTTCAGAGTGAGGCCTGAGGGCAGATTGGAGATACGGATCTCCAGCGTCTCGGAACCGTCCTGGTCGACCAGCGCGGCCTGGACATCGATCGCCAAAGAACCGCTGTCGAGGGTCCTGCCAAGCGGCACCGCCCGGGTGATGACGGGCGCGTCGGCCGCCGGCGTGATGTTCAGGACGAAGGTCCGCTGACCGATCAAGCCGCCCGCATCGGTCGCGTTCAGGGTGATCGCGACGTTGCCGCTGCGGTGATCTGCCGCGTGCACCGTCAGAGTCCAGACGCCGTTGGCGTCCGGTCCGCTGACCTGTGGCGGATCGACATGGCCGTTGCTCGCCGTCGCCACCACGGCCAGGCCGTTGGCCGGGGTGACATCGTCGGATACCGTGAACTGCAGCGTCAGCGTGCCGTCCTCGGAGAGGGTCTGGTCGCCGACGACGGAAATGACCGGGTCCTCGTTGCCCGCCCAGTAGCTGGCCCAGCGGTTCTCGAACGCCGGATCCGCGTGCAGCGCATCGAAGGCGGCCTGAGTCGCCGGCTTGGTGTAGCCGGCCATCATGGAGACCAGGCCTTCGGCGTTGATCGTCTCGGTGAAGTGCTCACCGGCGAGAATGAAGTCGATCTTGTAGTTGGCCCGATCGGACGCGGCGGCCGTGGCGTACCAGTCCTTGATCGTGGTCTGGACCGTGGTGCCGATGACCGAGATCACCAGGTTGTCGCCGGCGCGGGTGAACCACAAACGGTTTCGGTCGATGCCCTGATAACCAATGACATCGACGTCCTCACCGCTGGAGTCGTAGTTGCGGATCTCATCCGCACCAGAGTCCAAGTCGATGAGATAGGTGTCGCTGTCATCGCCGCCGATCAGGATGTCGTTGCCGGCACCGCCGATGAGCCGGTCGTTACCCGATTGGGCATCGATCATGTCGTTGCCGTCACCACCCTCGAGGACATCATCGCCTGCGCCGCCAAGGATCGTATCGTCTCCAGCGTTGCCGACGATGTGATCGGCGTACGCCGATCCGGTCAATGTATCCGCATAAGCCGAACCCAGGAAATGTTCGGGACGGTCCTCGAGCACGTCGCCTGTGGCGGCGCCACCGGTCTGGCCACTGGCGAGATTGAAGATGACAGCCGAACCGGCGCCGGCATACGTCACCGTGTCGCTGCCCGCACCACCGAGGAAGCGATCGGCATGGGAACCACCAAACATGACGTCGTCGCCATCGCCGCCCTTGAGATAGTCTGCGCCTGGACCCCCTATCAGTTCGTCATTACCCGCACCGCCTTCAAGCACGTCATCGCCGTCGCCGCCGCTCAGGAAGTCATTGCCGATCCCGCCGTCAAGCACGTCATTGCCCGCGCCCCCCAGCAGCGTGTCGGCGCCGTCCTGACCGTACAGCGCATCGTCGCCATCGCCGCCGTCCAGCGCATCATCGCCGAGCTCGCCCCACAACTTGTCAGCGCCCGCCTCGCCGAAAAGCTGGTCGCTGCCGTCGCCGCCGTAGAGGTCGTCGTTCCCGGTAGCACCTAGCAGGACATCGGCCCCGCCGTAACCGTACAGCAGGTCGCGGCCGGCCTGCCCGGTCAGCGTTTCGCCGTTGGCGGTGCCATAGAGGTAGTCGTCCCGGTCGGCGACCGTGAACGTCAGCACTCGGCTGTAGCTCAGCCCGGCTCCACCACGGTCGGTGACCGTTACGTTGACCGCAACCGTCGCGCCGGCCTCGAAATCCAAGGCAGCGCCCGCTTTGAGGCGCAGCTGGTTGCCGTTGACGACCTCGAAACGGTCGTCAGCCACGCTGAACACCAGGTTCGCGAAATCCAGGCTGCCGGCGGTGTCCGGATCGGATGCGGCCAGCGTGCCGAGCAGGATCGCCGGCAACGGCGATCCCTCCGGTGGGCGGTCGCGCTCGTCGATCGACGGCACACTTGGGGTCAAGGTGATGGCGGTGGGCGCCTCGTTGACGTCCTCGATCAGGAACGAGAACGGCGTTGGCTCTGCCGAACTCAGCTCGCCATCGGTGGCGATCACGGCAGCGTTCAGCCTGATCTCCTTGATGCCGTCGCCGTCGGTGTCCTCCAGTACCACGCCTGATGCCGCCAGCGCCTCGAAATCGATCTGTGCGCCGGCCTTGACGCGAACAGTATCGCCCACGGTCTCGAGCCAGCCATGGGGATTGATCGTGAGCGCCAGACTTGGCGTCGTGTTGTCGAGATCGCCGATCACGAAGCTGGCCACCGTTCCGCCCCAACCGTTCTCAGGCACGATCTCCGGCACCGTTGTCGGCGGCGGCGTGACGATGTAGGGCGCTTCATTGACATTGCGCACCGCCACGGTGAACTGCTTCTCGAAGTAGGCGCCGGCCTGGTCGGTGACCCGGACGCGGATCGTGTGACTGTTCTGTGCCTCGTAATCGAGGGCCGCGCCGTTGAGCACGGTCAGCTTGCCGTCATTCGTCATCGCGAAGCGGCCGCCGGCACTATCCACCAGCTGATAGGTGGGGATATCGCCGGGCCCGTCGACATCCTCGCGAGTGAAGACACCAAGCGACAGACCTGTGTTTGCCCCCTCATCGACCTCGAGCACGCCCGGCGCGAAAATATTGCTCGGTGCGTCGTTGATGGAAATCACGGTCATGTGGACGGTCTGACGAACGCTGTTCCCATCCGCGTCGGTGACCGTAATGAGGAAGCTGTCGCTGCCGTGCCGATTCGCGTCCGGCGTATAGGTCCATGCGCCGGTGGAAGCGTTCAATGTCACGCTGCCGAGCTTCGCGTCTGCCGATAGCTCGTAGCCGGTGATATTGCTGTCCTGGTCGATCGCGCCGACCTGGCCGGAAATCGCAACGTCCTCGTCCGTGGTGAGGTTCTGGTCGACCACCTTCGGCACCGCCTTGCCGGTCGGGTGCCAGTAGTCTTCCAGCAGTTCGGCTACGGCTTGCGGCATGGTTCGGGGCAGCGTTCCGGAAGCCTGGCCCATGGCTTGTAGCAACGGGCCGGCAGCATCGAGGAACAATGATCCGCCGCTGGTCACGATCTCGAAAATCTGTGTTCCGGTTCCGTCGGTCTTGAAATAGCCGCTCACCACGATCACGCTGTTGCCGCCGATCACCGACACGCGCAGATCGTCACCCGCGCGCGACAGCCAGATGCGGTCAGGACCAGCATCGCTGATGAAGACCTTGTTCTTGTCCGCCGCATTGCCGGCATCGACGATCGTATCGATACCCGAGCTCGCATCGAACAGATAGCTGTCGCTGCCCGCCCCGCCGCGGAGCTGGTCGTTGCCGCCCTCGCCGGCGAGCTGGTCGACGCCGGCGCCGCCCTCGAGGATGTCGTTGCCCGCACCGCCGGCAAGCTTGTCGTGGCCGCTCTCGCCATAGAGCGTGTCGTCGCCTTGCCCGCCGCCGAGCGTGTCGTCGCCGGCGCCACCGTACAGGATGTCTTTGCCATCGTCGCCGCTGAGCTGATCGTCGTCGCCGTCGCCGTACAGATGGTCATCACCGCCGCCGCCGCTGAGCAGATCCTTGCCCGCGCCGCCTTCCAATCGATCGCTGCCGTCGTCCCCTGCCAAGGCGTCGGCGCCATCGCCGCCATAGAGGGTATCCGCACCGGCGCCGCCCGAAAGCACGTCATCGCCGGCTCGGCCATCGATCACGTCGTCGCCGCCCAGGCCAGACAGGCGGTTGTGGCGCGCATCGCCGTACAGCGCGTCGGCGTAATCCTCAGAACCGGTGACGTTCTCGATCGTGCTCACGCCATTGATTGCGACCAGGGTATCGCCAGTCGCATGGCCGCCCGTCGCCGTGGAGGCGGCCAGGTC
>NZ_VSSP01000032.1 GCF_008312895.1 Luteimonas suaedae
CATGAAGTGCCCGCCCACCGAATGGCGGACGGGAAGTCGGGAGGTTAGAAACCGCTAAGAGTCGGCGGGCGTATTTCCCCGAAGGGTGTTGTATTAGCCGCCCTCCCGACGCAGGCTTCGCGTCGGTCGTGCCCGCAGCAGCACGGGCACAAAAAACCCACCGGTTTGACGGAGGTGGGGACCGCTCTTAGAGGAGTTTCTACGCTCCTTGGAATCGAGTCTGCTACCGGGATGAAAGGCTGTCAAGGACCTGCCTTGACGCCGAATTCCTCCTGACGCCCTCCAGCGCTTCGCCGACACACACCCTCCGCATCGGCCGCGCAAAGCGATCTCCAGCAACGGGTGAACTCTCCAAGGCAGGTCCGATTCCACCGAGCTAGATTTCCGGGGAAGTCGCAGCGGTTAACCTGGCATCGGTCTTCAGGGATCGCTGTGAACATGCCGGAACGGCAAATAACGGGGTCAGATGGAGTAAGGGGTCAGATTGACCCCGTTCCTGGCGCACGCGCGGGTTGCGCGAGAGAAGAATGGATAGGATCTCGTAGCCCTATCTGTCATCGCAGGCCCTGAGAAGGCCAGGGCGCAGGGTCGGCATAGCCCGACCGCCCCTGTCCCGTTATCCTCATCCCGTTCACTCCTTAGGCCACCTGGACCAGCTCCATTGGGCCAAGGCGGTAAACTTCACTCAGGGGAGTGCTCCACGCCATGGCCGCCAAGACCACTGCCATCAAGATCGAAGCCAAGCCAGACTTCTTGAAGTCTCTGGCGTCTGCCTCGCCCATGGCGGCGGTGTCCGAGCTGATCTGGAACGGGTTCGACGCCAACGCCCAGCACGTTAGGGTGATCCTCGAACCTAACGAACTTAACGGGCTCCACGCCATCCGGATATCAGACGACGGCGACGGCATCGACTGGAACAAGATCAACGCCCTGTTCGGGGGCCTTGGCGACTCTTGGAAGATGAAGTCGCATCGCTACAAGGGCCGCACGCTGCATGGCAAGAACGGCAAGGGACGTTTCCGGGCGTTTGCGCTGGGCGAGAACGTCGAGTGGCGAACAACCTACCAGGACGGCAACTCGGCTAAGACCTACACGATCCGGGGTCGGGCCAGTCAACTGACGGGCTTTCACGCTTCAGCCCCGACGGACTCGGAGACTTCGATCTTGGGGACCGAGGTAGTCATTGAAAACGTCGAGTCCAACTTCCCGTCGTTGACCAGTGAGGATGCGCCGCTTGAAATCACCAAGCAGTTCGCAGCTTACCTGACCGAGTCGCCAGGGCTGACGCTGTACTTCAACGGGCACAAGATCGATCCTACAACGGTCCAGAACAACAAGGAAGATTTCCACCTGGGCGACGTTGAGCTGCAAAGTGGCAAGCGGCCCCCCGTTTCAATCACGATCATTGAATGGTCTGTTCCCACCAATCGCGTTTTTGAGCTTTGCGACAAGGGGGGTGTGTCGCTCCATGAAGTTCCCGTTGGAGCCGCGATCAAAGCGCCCGGATACCACTTCACGGTGTACGTGAAGTCGGATCACTTTCGCGACCTGGACAAGGATGGCTCGCTGGTCCTGCCTGATCTGAACCAGGACGTTGCCGACATCCTGGCAGCAGTCAAGACCAAGGTGCGCGAGCATTTTCGCCACCGCCTCCTGCAGCACCGCAGCGAGACCATCCAGCGCTGGAAAAACGAGAATATTTACCCGTACGAAGACAAGGCAGAGGTCAATGCGACCGAACAGATTGAACGTCAAGTCTTTGACATTCTGGCGGTCAACGTCGAGGACCACCTGCCCGACTTCGATGAAGCGCCTCCCAAGTCCAAAAGACTTACATTCCGGCTACTCTCTCAGGCCATCCGCGAGAACCCGGACTCTGTTCTTGCGATCATGGATGAAGTCCTCAACCTCAAGAAGGGGGAACAGGACGATCTTGCCACCTTGCTGCGCAAGACAACACTGTCCAAGATCATTACGTCGGCCAGAGTCGTTGCTGACCGCTTGAACTTCGTGGAAGCGCTCAGCGACTTGCTGTTCAATAAGGAAAGCAAGAAGCGCTTGCTTGAGCGGGATCACCTCCATAAGGCCCTGGAGGTGGAGTCTTGGATCTTCAAGGAAGACTTTAACCTCGCCGGCTCCGAGAAGACGTTGGAAGATGCCTTGGCGATCCACATCGGCAAGCTGGGCAAGCGCGCAGACGATCCGATCTACACCGATGACCCCGTTGTGCGAGAGGGAGACAAGGGTGGCCGGATCGACCTCATGCTGGCCCGCTCCATCCAGCCGACCCAGGACACTCGCGAGTATCTGGTCGTCGAGCTAAAGCGAGCCAGCGAGAAGATCAACTCCGAGTTCTTGGCCCAGATCGAAAGCTATGCCATCGCGGTTGCAAAAGATCATCGCTTCCATCAAAGCCGCACCAAGTGGACCTTCATGATCGTTGCAAACGACATGGACGAGTATGCTCGGCTCAAGGCTCGCCAGAAGAACCGACCCGACGGATTGGTTTTCGATAGCGACGAACTGAACATCACCGTCTGGGCTAAGACATGGTCCGAGATCCTGTGCGACGCCCGCGCACGACTGAGATTTTTCAGTGAGCAACTCGACTACCAGGCCGACAGCGACAGCGAACTGGCTTACCTAAGGCGTGCGCACGCCAAATACATCCCGTACGACCTGGCGGAAGCGGTCACGGGTGCTGGCACGGAAGAAGCGGAAGAGTAAGAGCGCACCGATCAGGGCTGATTAGCCGCGGGTCCAGGGCTGAACTTCGATTGGACGCCCTGGCGCACGTCGCCCACGTCCGGGAAGATTTCCACCAGCTGGCTGGTGGCACTGTCGAGCAAGCCCGCGCAGATCTGCAAGGCAGTTCGCAAGTAAGCGCGGTCGGGGTCGCATTCCAGGCCCGATCCCCGCCCATTGGGTTCCATGCGGTAGAACGACATGGGATGGATGTGGGAGTGCTGGGACCACAGGTCCCAGAGAATATCGAAGTTGGCCTTGTCCATGCCGATCAGTGCCACCAGTTGCGTGCGATCCATGAACCACGCCTTCTTGCCTGCTAGACAAGTGTTCTGGACGGGGACTGGCAAAGCCTGGAAGTAGGAGATGCCGCGCAATCGTTCGCGCAGTTCTTCCGCCTGCCGTTCGAAGTGCGGCTCCTGATCAGGGTTGCCGGCGAAGATCTTCAACCGGCTGCAGCAGTCGTTGAGTTGCAGGAGCGTAATCCGCGCCCGCCCTTCTTCCACTTCCTCGTTGGTGGGTTGGATGAGGTAGGTGTAGAAGAGATAGCCTTCCAGGATGGCCCGCGCGTGGCAGGCAACCACGTTGAAGCTCCAGTCCTCGTGGTCGCTATGGACCCATCTAGACAGTGGAGCCGCGCGCATGATCGCCACACCATGCGAACACAGGCGCGCAAAGACGTAGGTGGCGAAGCCAACGCATGGCGAAGCCAACGCATGGCGAAGCCATGCGAACGGCCTGCGCCTGCCCCACGGCCACCGCCTCGCACACAGCGCTGTCCATGCTTTCCAGCGCCGCCAGGTACTCCTCACGTGTCAACTCGCCTGCTGGGTCTTCGACTTCCTTATGGTCCTCGTCTTGTGTTGTCATCTAGATCGTCTCCTGTCCCTTGCACTGTTTAGCCAGGTCGCTAGCGCACAGGGGCGCTCCCTTGGAAGAACGGTTCAGGTTGAGCCACCCCTGATTTCTCGGACACCACAAAGCGAGGACAATCCTCGCACGGAGGTGTCCGATGCAGAAGCGTCAGCGAATACGGGGCCCGACAAGTGCTGGGCACTAGCAGAAGTGAACCTGGAGTGGCCCGGGCAATTCGGACACCTGACAACGGGGACAATGGTCCCGGAGGTGTTCGATGGTCAAGCGGCAACAGTTCACAGC
>NZ_VSSP01000033.1 GCF_008312895.1 Luteimonas suaedae
GCCAGCTCACCTCTCTGTTATTGGGGGTCTCGGATGTCGCACTTAGTTTGGCAATTCTTGCGGCCTAACAATTCATTCAAGCCGAACCCGCTTCGCGGGTCGGCTTAATTCAGGCGTTAAGGGGGTATGCATGGCTTGGCAGCAGGCGGCGGGGATAGGCTCGAAGCGATTCGTGTGTGGCTGGTGTTCCAACACGGTTGCCGCATCCCTCGGCTACCAAGACGTTAGAGCTGGGAGCGGCGTAAAAATCATGGGCGACAAAATCTATATTTGCCCTCATTGCAACTCACCAACCTACTTCTCTAGCGAGCGCCAGTATCCCGGCGCCGCCCCTGGCGCTCAGGTCGCAAACCTTCCCCCAGACATCAAAGCGCTCTACGAGGAGGCTCGGCAATGCGTTGCCGCGTCCTGTTTCACGTCAGCAGTCCTTGCAAGCCGAAAGCTACTTATTAATATCGCTGTTAACAATGGGGCAAAGGAGGGAGCACCATTCATAGCTTATGTTGAGCACCTGGCGTCAGCTGGATTCGTCCCGCCAAATGGAAAAGGCTGGGTTGATCACATCCGGAAGAAGGGTAACGAAGCGAACCATGAGATCGCCCTGATGACGCGTGTCGATGCGGAAGAGCTGCTTTCCTTCTCCGAAATGCTTCTGAAGTTTATCTATGAGTTTCCAAGTCGGATTCCAGCATCGTAAAATTACCCGGTGAATTAACACTTAGCAAGCTCAACCTGGTGCCGTTCGGAGGCCTATTTCTTCTTGACCCTGCAGGCGGCTCCAGCAAGTAGGCAGGGCTGACTTTCAAGGCTTTCGCAAGCCTTGAGTAGCGCGATGTTGCGCTGGCCGCGCTCGACGCCGCCAAGATAGCTACGGGAGAGTCCGCTTTCGAGGGCCAGACTTTCCTGAGAAAGCCCCTTGGCCTTGCGGACTTCCGCGAGGCGTTGGCCGGAAGATCGTTCTGGGCTCTGTTGCCATCCGGTGGTGAGCGCTAATGTCACGCATAGAGGGTGTCCTTATAGGGCGTGGTCACAGCGTTTGCCGGTGCATAGGGTCTGACCAAGGAGGCACGCTGCCATTCGCAGGTCCGGCATGGAAGACATCGACTCGGCATTGGCCGCCGATAAGCTAGCCCCGATATCCGCCTGCTTCCATGCGGCTTCGAGGCTCCCGACATCTTGCGGTACCCGCCGTAATTCGGCACGGCTGCCTGGGAGCATCACATGCGCAAGCACAAAGGAAGTGAACCGTTCCGCCCCGCGTCCGAAGGCTATCTGTTGCCCGAGGACGCCCATCTGGCCATGGTCCAGACCAGCGAGCACCTGCACCTGCTGGCCCGCCTGACTGCACCACGTTCCCCGCACGACGATCTGCCCCAGGCCGAGCTGTCGCTCAAGCCTGTGGCGTTGGCGTATTGCTTCCGGGAATTGGCCGACCGGCTCGATCACGCCCTGCGGCAGGTCCGTTGGCCGGGAGCTCCACCGCCCGCGTAGCGCAGCCATCCGACGGCCGCGCCCGATCGTGTGGTCGATCGCCACGGACTAGCCGGGGGACTGCTGATGCGTGTCCGCATCTTCGGGCGGTCATCGATCGCATTGCCAACTTCCGGTCCGCGGACCGCCGATGGCCTGCAGAACCAGACGCAGCCGGTGTCGAATTCCCCGCGTCCGGTTCGTCGAATGGATGTCGCACCCACTCACAGCACACTAGGAGACAAACATGAAGATCACCGTAGAGACCCTCGTCAAGGCCCGACCGGACAAGGTCTGGGAGGCCTGGAACGACCCCGAGGCCATCAAGCAGTGGAATGCGCCCCAGGACGACTGGCACACGACCGAGAGCGCCGTCGATCTGCGCGAGGGCGGCAAGTTCCGGGCGCGCATGGAGGCGAAGGACGGCAGCGTGGGGTTCGATTTCGAGGGTACCTATACCCGCGTGGTGCCGAAGCAGGCCATCGAGTACCGGATGAGCGACGGCCGCGAAGTCGAGGTCGAGTTCGTCGAGCGTCCCGAGGGTGTGCTCGTGAAGGAGACGTTCGACGCGGAGAGCGAGAATTCGCCCGAGATGCAGCAGCAGGGTTGGCAGGCGATCCTGGACAACTTCGGCCGGTACGTGGAGGCCAAGGGCTGAGCCGGCGGGGTTCGGCTGTTCGGGGCCGCATTGGATGTTCGTGGAAGGCGGCGGCCTAGTCCGCGGGAGACGGCGACAGCAACGGCAACAGCAAATCCCCCTCAATCCCCCTTTTTCAAAGGGGGAAGACAAGCGGGGAAGCTTACGCAGGGGCGGGGCGGTGCGCTTGGACCGGTCGCGTTCTGGCGGGCCTGGAGTGACGACGTTTGAGGTCAACCGCTCGACGCGGGCCTTTTTTTTCCGGAAGAATCTCCCGAGCATACGACCGAGGCGTTGAGACGGTTCTTCACCATCGAATAGCGGAGCAGGTGCTATCCGCTTCGCGGGCCGGCTTGATTCAGACGTCGAGCCCCTCTCTACCATCACCGCAAGGATCGAGATGACTTCTTTCGCACTCCTCATCAAGCACAAGACGCAACCTGGGCGCCGGGACGAGGTCCGGACAGTATGGGAGCGGCACATGGCGCCGGCCGTGTCGGCCAATCCCGGCCATATCGCTTATTTCTATTGCTTCGACAATGCGGATCCGGACGCGATCTACGCGTTCCAGCAATACGCGAGCGCCGAGGCGTCGCAGGCGTTCCTGAAGACGGCAAGCTATGCCGAGTACCTGAAGGAGGTGGAGCCGCTGCTTTCCGGGCCTCCGCAGGTAACGGCGTTGACGCCGGTATGGTCGAAAGGCGCCTAGCGACTCGAACAAGACGCCAAACGCGCGGAGACGTGATGAGTGACAGAAGCCAAGCATTGATCTTCGTGGTTTTGGTGCTGGCAGTTAGTTGGAGCTTCGAGGCTTTCATCATTGTCAATGGCGGTGTCAGGAGTTTCGGCCCGCTCTGGATCGTCGCCCTGATGTGCATCCCGGGCCTCCTCTCCGTGGTGCTGAGGCTCACCTTGAAGTCGGGATTTGGAGATGTCGGTTTTCGGGTCGAAAAATGGCGCTACTACATCTACGCAGTCGCAGTTCCGCTTCTGCTGGCATTACTGGTCGGATTTGCATCCTCGGCCCTCGACATCCGGAAGTTCTCGCTGGTTTCGCCGGGGCAGCTCATCCAGCTCGGCCCCGTTCTTCTATCCGTCCTCGGGCTGGGCCTCATTGGCGCGTTCGGAGAAGAACTCGGATGGCGCGGATTCCTGCTGCCCAAGATGATGAGCGGCGGCGTCAAGAACCCCTACCTTGTTTGCGGACTCGTGTGGGCGTCCTGGCATCTCCCGCTTATTGCTTTCGGAGGGTTCTACCAGACGGACAATGCATTGCTCATGACGCTGATCTATGGCTTCGGCATCGTCGCCATGAGTTTTGTCTTCAGCGAGTTCAGAGTGCGCTCCGGATCGGTCTGGATTGCCGCCATCGCCCACGCTGCCCACAATTTCTTCTTTCAGTTCGTTGTTCCCGCATTGCTCCTGACTGCGCCGGGTTCGAACTCGTGGCGGTGGGATATGGTGGCCGGCGACACGGGCTTGCTTGTCGCGATGCTTTACGCCGTTACGTACCTCGTCTTTCGCCATGTCATTCGACGGTATAGGGCTTCGGCTTGACTCGAGCGCACAAGTCAGAGGGCAACCGTCGGCTGCGTCTCCGGTCCTCGTCATTGGCGGTCCCACCGCGAACCGGAAGGTGCGTCGGTAGGCGGAATCGCATGGCGGTGCGGTGCCCGCGACGTCCCCCCGCTTTTAGTAGCGGTCTGATCTGGAGTCCGGGTTCACTGTAGC
>NZ_VSSP01000034.1 GCF_008312895.1 Luteimonas suaedae
CGGCGCGCTACGGCGGTAGCGGGTTGGGGCTGGCGATCTGCCAGGAACTGGCGGCCGCGATGGACGGGCGGATCGAGGTCGACAGCGCGCCGGGGGAGGGCACGCGATTCACGGTGGAACTGCCGCTGCCGCCGGCGCCAGCGGTTCCCGGCACCTCCCACGCACGGGCGTCGCGGACGACCACGGGCCGCCGCCTGCTGCTGGTCGAGGACGACCCGACCGTCGCCGAGGTCATTGCCGACCTGCTGCGCATGCACGGCCACCGGGTCACCGCGGTCGCGCATGGCCTGGCGGCGCTGACGGAGATCGCGCGCGATGACTTCGACCTGGCGCTGCTGGACCTGGACCTGCCGGGCATCGACGGCCTGGCGCTGGCGCGGCAGTTGCGCGCGCAGGGCTTCATGCGACCGTTGATCGCGGTCACCGCGCGTGCCGATGCCGAGGCCGAGCCGCTGGCGCGCACCGCCGGCTTCGACGCGTTCCTGCGCAAGCCGGTCACAGGGACGATGCTCGCCACGGCGCTCGAGGCGGCGCTGGGCCGAAGCGAGGTCCCGGTGCCGGAGGCGTGAGTTTCCGGAACGTACGCATTGCCCGCAGCCCCGATTCCGGCGAACCTGCATCTCCGGGAAGTGGTGAGGGGTCGTGGGGAACATGAGGGGTCTGCGTGATCTCGGCGTCCGTTGCCTGGCGCTGCTGTTGTGGCTGGCGCCGTTGGCCGCCGCCGCGGCCCTGCCCGACACGCCGCGGCCGCGGCAGTTCACCGTCGCCGACGGACTGCCCTCGAACCGCATCAACGCGCTGGTGGAGGACCGCCACGGCTACCTGTGGATCGCCACCAGCGACGGCCTGGCCCGCTACGACGGCACCGGTTTCCGCATCTGGCGCGAGGAGCAGGGCCTGCCCAACAACTTCGTCTGGTCGCTGGCGCTGGACGCCGACGGCAGGCTCTGGATCGGCACTGCCTACGGCGGACTGGCGGTGTATGAGCCGGAGGAGGATCGTTTCCGCTACATCAACCGCGCCAACACGCCCGGATTGGGCAATGATGAGATCTGGTCGCTGGCGGTGATGCCCGACGGCACGGCCTGGATCGGCACCGCCACCGGCGGGCTGCATCGCCTGACGCCGGACGGTCGCATGACGCGTTTCATGCCGCGCCAGGGGGACGACCGCAGCCTGCCTGGCCAGGGCGTGATCGCCTTGGCGGCTGCGCCCGACGGCACGCTGTGGGTCGGTACGACCGGCGGCGTGGTGCGCTGGACAGGTGGTGGATTTGAGCGCCTGGCGAACGACGGCCCTGCCGCCGGCCGCATCAACAATCTGCACCTCGACGGCGACGGCACGCTGTGGGTCGGCACGACTGCCGGCGTGGTGATGCGGCACGCCGACGGGCGCCTGTCGCCGGCGCCGTGGGAGGCGGCCGATCCCGATCTGCGGGTGATGCAGGTGTTGTTGCACGATTCGCGCGGCGACTGCTGGCTGGACGTGCCGAAGGGGCTCGGCCACGTCAGCGCCGGCCGGGTGAGCGACGTGCCGCTCTACAGCGAGGCGGCGCAGGGCTTGGTGCGGCCGCAATGGACTGCAGCCCATGAGGATCGGGAGGGCGGCGTCTGGCTGGTGAGCAACAGCCATGGCCTGTGGTACCAGCCGGCCCACTGGAGCCAGTTCGCGGTGCTGAGTCGGCGACTCGACGATCCGGACACGCTGGCAAACGCCCACGTGCGTGCGATCGCGGCGGCATCCGATGGCGGCATGTGGCTAGTCGGGTCGGGCGGCGCGCTGGACTGGTTCGATCCGGAAAGCGGTGCCATCCGGCACGTCATGACGGACGTGGGCGAGCGCTCGTACCTGGGCGGCGTGCACGAAGACCGTCACGGTAGGGTATGGGTCGGTTGGCGCGGCGGGTTGGCGCGGATCGAGCCGCGAACCGGGCGCATCCGCCGCTGGAGCGGTGACCAGCAGGTCGATGCCACGCGCGGCGAGGCGCAATTCTTCGTCGAGACCGGCGACGGCCTGCTGTGGCTGACGTTCGAAGACGGCGTGGTGCAGGCGCGCGATGCGGACGGCCGGGTGCGACGCGAATACCTGCCCGGGGCCGACGGTAGCCTGGAACCGGGCGAGATCATCAGGCACATGCGCCTGGGACCGGACGGCGCGCCTTGGCTCGCCACGACGCTGGGCCTGAAGCGCCTGCTGCCGGCGGATGGACGCTGGGCGCCGGTACCGGGCGCCGGTTCCGAGGTCCGCTCCGACTTGGCGGTGCTCGATGCGGAACGGGTCTGGTTGTCCGGGGTCGGCACTTTGCAGCGGTGCCGCTGGGACGGCAGTGCGCTGGATTGTGAGCCGGGGCTGGGGCCCGACGACGGCCTGCCGCGGTTGATGTTCGGCGGCATGGCGGTCGACGCGGACGGCGTCGCGTGGCTGACCAGCGTCCGCGGACTGGTGCGCGTGGATCCGGAGGCGCGCACGGTGCGCATCTTCAGCGCCTGGGACGGGCTGCCGGGGCAGGAATTCGCGCATTCGCCGGTGGCCTGGCCGGTCGATGGCCGCGTCCTGGCTGCCACCCCCGACGGGCTGGTGGTGTTCGATCCGGCCCGCATGTCCTTCTCCGGACGCATTCCCAGCCTGGTCATCGAGCGTATCGACGTGCGCGGGCGCGGCGCGCCGGTCCGGTTCGCCCCGGAGCTGCCGTTCGCGATCGACCATGACGATCGCGACCTGCGGGTGGTCGCACGGTTGCTGTCGTTCCGCAATACCGCCGCCAACGTCTATGCGTTCCGGCTCGAGGGCCACGACGAGGACTGGGTGGAGACGGCGGCGGCCGGGGAGCGGATCTTTTCGCAACTGGCGCCGGGCCGCTATACGTTGCAGGTGCGGGCGCGAAATGCCGACAACATCTGGTCGCAGACGCACGAACTGTCGTTCGAGGTGCGGCCGCCGTGGTGGAAGACGCCGTCGGCGCTGGCGCTGTTCGTGGCGGCGGGCCTGCTGCTGGCGTGGTGGGCGGCGACGGCCTACCGCACGCGGCTGCGGCG
>NZ_VSSP01000035.1 GCF_008312895.1 Luteimonas suaedae
TGCTGTTGAAACCCGTCGCCGACGCATAACCGCCCACCGCGGTCGAATAGTCACCACTGGCTTCCGACAGGAAACCGAACGCCGCCGCGGTCTCGCCGGCGGCGCTGCTCTCGGCACCGATCGCGGTCGCACCTTCGCCCGCGGCGTCGGCATAGAAACCGACCGCCGTGGCTTCGGTACCCGAAGCACCGCTGAGTGCGCCGGAAGCCAGGCTCCCGTCTCCGCTGGCGACGGCACCGGCGCCGGTGGCCGTGGCCAGTTCGCCGGTCGCCAGGCTTTCCGAGCCCAGCGCGACGGCGTACTCGCCGCTGGCCTGCGCCATCGCGCCGAGCGCGATTGCGCTCTCGGCGTCGGCGACCGAATTGAAACCGACGGCGGTCGCGGTTTCGGCCAGTGCCTGTGCACCGCTGCCGAAGGCCGACGCGCCCAGGTCGCCCGCATAACTGCTCGAACCGGTCGCGGTCGAATAGTCGCCTTCTGCGATCGCGTTCGAACCGGAAGCGGTCGCCTCCTCGCCATCGGCGAATGCCTCGCCTTCGCCGGTGGCCTTGAAGTAGCGCGCGGTTTCCGCCGCGCCCTCGGCCACTTCGTTGAATTGCCCCATGTTGACCGCGTCGTTGTCGTCGACGCCGTCGCTGACGTTGACGATGCGGCGCGTCGCCGGATAGCCGCCCGCCCCGGTGCCGTTGCCCACCGACACCACGTTCTCCTCGTTGGCGCGCGCCCCCGAACCCAGCGCCACGCTGTTGGCGCCGTTGGCCCAGGCGCTCAGGCCCACCGCGGTGGCGTTGATGCCGCCGTAGGCGTACGAGTCGCGGCCGATCGCCGTCGAACCCACCGAGGTCGCCCAAGCCAGCTGGCCGACCGCCGTGGTGTTGTCGGCCGTGGCCCGGGACGAGCCGCCCACCGACGTGCTGTTGAGGCTCGTCGCCTGCGAGCTGCTGCCCAGCGCAACGCTGGCGCTGCCGCTGGCCGTCGAGGAGACGCCGACCGCCGTGGTGTTCGCCTCGCTCGCTTCGGCGCCGTAGCCGAGCGCGGTCGCGAAATCGCCGCTGGCATCACTGAAACCGCCGTTGGCGGTCGAGGCCAGGCCCGCCGCCGAGCTGCTGTAACCGGTTGCAGTGGACTGCAACCCGTCGGCCGTGGCCGCCGCGCCGGTCGCGGTGCTGAAGGCGCCATTGGCCTGGGCGCCGGCGCCGAAGGCCGAAGCGCCTACTTCCAGCGCCGTGGTGGTCTGGTCCAGCAGCACCTCGCCGGTGTCCGGATCCTCGTAGTACAGCCAGCCGCCAACCGCAGTGCTGGAATCGCCATTGGCCACCGCATTGAAACCGGAGGCGGTGGCGTACTGGCCGAACGCCTGCGCGCCGCTGCCGAACGCCGAGGCGCCCGGGCCCGCGGCATAACTGGCCGAACCGTTCGCCGTCGAGTAGTCGCCCTCGGCGGTCGCGTTCGAACCCGAAGCCGTGGCCTCGACGCCGTCGGCGTACGCCTCGCCGTCGCCGGTCGCCTGGAAATATTGGGTACTGGAGGTCACCGCCTCGAGCTGCGCCAGGTTCACCGCATCCGTATCTTCGGTCCCGGCTGCCACGTTGACGATCTGGCGCTCGCCACCTTCAGTGCCGACCGAGACCGTGTTCTCGCGGTTGGCGCGCGAATCGGCACCGAGCGCCACGCTGTTGACCGCGCTCGCCCACGCGCTGGCGCCCAGCGCCGTCGCGTTCTCGGCGTAGGCGAAGCTGTCCTGGCCGATCGCCGTCGCCCCGTCGCGGGTCGCCCAGGCGAACTGGCCGAGCGCGGTGCTCTGGGCACCGGTCGCCCACGCCGACTGGCCGACCGCCGTTCCGTCCTCGCCCGTCGCCCTCGCGTTGTAGCCCACGGCGGTGCTGTAGTAACCGCCGGCGTCGGCGGAGAAGCCCAGCGCGGTCGCGCCGTAGTCGCTGGCGGAGGAACCGTAGCCGAACGCCGCCGAGCGCTCGGCGGTCGCCTCGCTGAAGCTGCCGACCGCCGTCGAGTAGTCGGAGGACGCGACGCTGCTGTAGCCGAGCGCGGTCGACTGCAGGCCCGAAGCCGTCGCGTTCGCACCGGTCGCGGTACTCAGGAAACCGGTCGCCTGTGCGCCCGCGCCAAGGGCGCTGGCGCCGAAATCGGAGGCCGTGGTGGTGGCATCGAGCACCACTTCGCCATCCACCTCGTAGTACAGGGCGCCGCCGACCGCAGTGCTCGAGTCGCCCTCGGCGACCGCGCCGTAGCCCGATGCC
>NZ_VSSP01000036.1 GCF_008312895.1 Luteimonas suaedae
AACCCCGGCCGAAGCCGGGGTTCCTGGGACACACGAAGATCGCGAGGATCAGTTGTGCCGCGCCTGCAGGGTGACGTTGCTGAACGCACGCACGCCCACCAGCTTGACGTAGTACACGCCGGCGGCGGGACCGTTGATGCGGACCACCTCGCTATTGCCCGGTCGGGTCGAGTTCCAGTCGCCAGCCCCGGCCTCCGGTTCGGCGTCCAGGCTCACGTGCAGCGACACATCGCCGCTGCCGCCGCTGGTGGTGATGCTCAGCGGACCGTTCACGCCCGCCGGCACCTCGATCGCATACAGCGCCTCGCTGCCCGCCGCCCCGCTCAGGCCGCGCACCGGCACCTTGTTGACCAGCGGCGTCGCGTCCGGCTCGCACTGCTCCACTTCCGGATCGCACGGCTCCTCCAGCGCCGCATCCAGCGCCGCCACCGGATCGACGATGCCGGTGCCCAGCGGCGTGCTCGACGGGATCGACACCGGGAACGCGCGTGCCGAGTCCTTCAGCAGCGCTTCCATGTCGGCCGGGCTCAGTGGATCGCGTTCGGCCGCCACCAGCGCGCTCTGCACCAGCGCCGCCACCGCCGCCACGTGCGGCGCGGCCATCGAGGTGCCGGCATAGCCGGTGTAGAGGTAATCACCCGAGTCCGGCGTGGTTGCCGCATCGGAACCGGCCTGCAGGATGTAGCCGTCCCAGCCATCATTGCCCGTGTCCGCGCCGCCGCCGCCGCCCGGCGCCGACAGGTCGACCAGGTCGCCGTAGTTCGAGTACGACGCCTTGCCGCCGGTGATCCGGGTGGCGCCCACCGCGACCACGTTGTCGCAGCTGGCCGGGCGGAAGTTGGCGACGTTGCCGTTGCTGTTGCCGGCCGCGACCACCACCGTGCTGCCGTTGGCCGTCGCGGTGTCGATCGCGGTCTGGTAGACCGCGTCGCAGGCCGAGCTGCCGCCCAGGCTCAGGTTGATGACCTCGGCCGGGTGCTCGTTGGCCGGAATGCCGTCGACGCTGCCGCCCGAGGCCCACACGATCGCGTCGGCGATGTCGGACAGGTAGCCGCCGCAGCGGCCGAGCACGCGCACCGGCAGCACCTGGGCGCCGTGGGCGACGCCGGCCGCACCGAGCGCGTTGTTGGTGCTCTCGGCGACGGTGCCGGCGACGTGGGTGCCGTGCCAGGAGCTGTCCTGCACCGGCGAGCCGGCGTAGCACTCGCTCGCCACCGGGTTCCAGTCGCCGTAGTCGAGCGCGCCGGGGACACGGTCGTCGGTGTCGCGGCGGGAGACGAAAGCGTCGGAGATGAAGTCGTAGCCTTCCAGCAGCTGGCCGGACGACATGTCGGGATGCTCGGGCAGGATGCCGGTGTCGAGCACCGCCACCACCACGCCGTCGCCGGTGTTAACGTCCCAGGCGCTCTCGGCATCGATGCCGCCGGGATTGTCGGTGCGCAGGTTCCACTGGTACTGGGCGAAGAACGGATCGTCCGGGGTGAACTGCGGCTGCGCGCCGGTGGCCGGGCTCAGCGCATAGTCGCGCTCGTCGACCACCGCGTACTCGACCGCCGGATCGGCCGCGATCTCGCGCACCAGCGCCTCGAGCGCAGCGTGATCGAGCTTCTGCGACAGGCGCAGCAGGTCCGCGCCGATGCCGAGCCGGCGTAGGTGCGCCGCGGACACGGCGGCACCGCGCCCGGTCTTCATGCTCGCGCCCGAGCGCGCCGCGGCGGACTCGACGACACGCGACTTGGCCATGTTGCTGGTGCTCTCCAGGCTGCCGTCGCGATACTTCACGATCACCCGGGCGCCGGCCTGGGCGGCAGCGGTCGGCTGGGCGATCTTCGAATCACCGATCACCGCCTGCGGACCG
>NZ_VSSP01000037.1 GCF_008312895.1 Luteimonas suaedae
ACCTCGGAGACCTGCAGCTTGGGCACGTAGTTGTCCTGGCTGAGCGCATCGAGCTTGGCGTGCTGGTCGGTGACCAGCGGCAGCTGCTCTTCGAGTTTCGCGACTTCGGCCGAGACCATGCCCGCGTCGCCGCGGCGCTGGGCCATTTCCTGGTGCAGCGCCGCCCGCGAGGTCTCGTACTCGCGGATCTTGGCCCGCACCAGCGCGGCCTGGATCTCGGCAATGGCCGCTGGCGCCTCCGCGGGCGCCTGGAACGTATTGCCTTTGCCCACGATGTAATCGGCCAGTGCGCGGGTGCGGGCGACGTCGATTTCGGCACTGGTCAAGGCCTGCCGCGCCTGTTCGACCTCGGCCGCGCTGACGGTCGGGTCGAGTTCGATCAACGGCTGGCCCGCAGCGACACTCTGCCCTTCAACGACGTGGATGGCGCGCACCACGCCGTAATCGGATGGCTGGATCGTCTTGACGCTACCGCGCGGCGTCACCTTGCCGCTGGCCGACGCCACCATGTCGAGCTTGCCCAGGCAGGCCCAGATCACGGCGCTCACCAGGAAGGCGATCAACGCCCAGAGCACGGCACGGCCGGCCGGATTCGGGGGGCGTTCCAGGATCTCCAGCGCCGCCGGCAGGAACTCGGGTTCGGCGGCGGAGACACGGCCGCGGCCTTCCTCGCGATCCAGCCGCAGGCTCTCGCGCACCACGTCCCAATGTCGTTTCAAGCCTTCCTTCATCCCTGTGGCCTTCCGTCATCAGGACAGCGCCACTGCCGTGGCGGGTAGTGGTGTGGGCAGGCCCATCTGCTTGGTATACAGCGAGGCGTAGCGCCCGCCGCTCCCGAGCAGTTCTTCGTGCGTTCCAGCCTCGACGATGCGGCCGCGTTCGAGGGTGACGATCCGGCTCGCCAAACGCACGGCCGAAAGCCGGTGCGCGATGATGATGACCGTGCGGCCGACGGCCATCTGGCGCAGATTGGCCTGCACGATCTCCTCGCTTTCCGCGTCCAGCGACGAGGTCGCCTCGTCGAAGATCAGGATCCGGGGGTTGTTGGCCAGCGCGCGCGCGATCGCGATCCGCTGCCGCTGGCCGCCGGACAGGTTCCCGCCGCGTTCGTCGATGGCCGTGTCGTACGCCTCGGGCAGCTCGAGGATGAAGTCGTGCGCGCCGGCGAGCTTCGCGGCCTCGATCACCCGCGGCATCGGCATGGCCGGGTCCGTCAGCGCGATGTTCTCGCGCACGCTGCGGTTGAACAGCAGGCTTTCCTGCAGCACCACGCCCACCTGGCGCCGCAACCAGGCCGGATCCACCAGCGACAGGTCGACGCCGTCCACCAGCACCCGCCCACGCTCGGGCGTATGCAGGCGCTGGATCAGCTTGGTCAGCGTCGATTTGCCCGAACCGGAAGGGCCGACCACGCCGATGATCTCGCCCGGCGCCACTTCCAGGCTCACGTCGCTGAGGACTTCCGGGCCGTCGACCCGGTAGCGGAAGCCAACGTGCTCCAGGCTGATCTTGCCTTCCATCGCCGGCAGGCTGGCCCGCGAGGGTGATACGGCCGGCTCGGTGGGCGAATTGAGGATATCGCCCAGCCGGTCCACGGCGATCCGCGCCTGCTGGAAATCCTGCGCCAGTTGGGCCAGGCGCAGTACGGGCCCGGCCACCTGGCCGGCCAGCATGTTGAAGGCCACCAGCTC
>NZ_VSSP01000038.1 GCF_008312895.1 Luteimonas suaedae
ACGAAGAAGATCGACACGAACGCCGCGAACGCATAGAACCCGTACGTCGCCGCCAGCCCGATCCCCGCCAGCATCACCGGGAAGGTCATCGTGATCGCGAAGTTCGAGCCCCACTGGAACAAGCCCGCCACCGCCAGCCCCGAGCCGCGGATCTGGTTGGGGAACATCTCCCCCAGCATCACCCACATCACCGGGCCCCACGACAGGTTGAAGAAGATCACGTACACATTGGCCGCCACCAGCGCCAGCACCCCCATCGCATCGGACAGCTGCAGCCGGTTGTCGGCGTCCAGCGTGCCGGTCGAGAACGCGATCGTCACCAGCCCCAGGCTGATCGCCATCCCCACCGAGCCCACCCACAGCAGCGGCTTGCGCCCGATCTTGTCGATCAGCGCCACCGTCAGCAGGCAGGCGCCGATGCTCAGCGCCCCCGACAGCACGTTGATCAGCAGCGCATCGTTCTCCGAGAACCCCACCGCCTGCCACAGCACCGCGCCGTAGTAGAACACCACGTTGATGCCCACCAGCTGCTGGAACGTCGCCAGCCCGATGCCCACCCATACGATCGGCCGCACCTTGCCGGTGGCCTTGGCGATCAGGTCCGAGAACCGCGGGCGGTGGTGGTCGGCGGCCAGGCTGGCCTCGATCTCGGCCAGCTTGGCCGTGCCGGCATGTTCGCCGTACAGCCGGCGCAGCACCGTCAGTGCCCGTTCCCGGTGGCCTTTGACCACCAGAAAGCGCGGGCTCTCGGGAATGAACAGCAGCGCGCCCAGGAACAGCGCCGCCGGCGCGATCTCCATCCAGAACATCCAGCGCCAGGCCTCGAAACCCAGCCACAACGGCCGGATCGAGGCGCCGGCCACCTTGGCCAGCAGGTAGTTGCTCAGGAACGCCAGGAACAATCCGCCGATGATCGCGATCTGCTGCACCGTGGCCAGGCGGCCGCGATAGTGCGCCGCCGACACCTCGGCGATGTAGGCCGGCGCCATCACGCTGGCCGCGCCCACCGCCAGCCCGCCGAGCACCCGGTAGATCACGAACTCCAGCGAGGTGCCGGCGATGCCCGAGCCCCAGGCCGAGACCAGGAACAGCACCGCCGCCACGATCAGCAGCGTGCGCCGCCCGTACAGGTCGGCCAGGCGCCCGGCGAAGAAGGCGCCGACCGCGCAGCCGAGCAGCATCGAGGCGACGTTGAAGCCGGTGCCGACCGAGTCGGAGTCGAACGCGATCCGCAGGCCATCCACGGTGCCGTTGATCACCCCGCTGTCGAAGCCGAACAGGAACCCGCCCAACGTCGCCACCAGGCTGATCAGCACGATGAAGCGGGTGTTGGGCGACTCCGCGG
>NZ_VSSP01000039.1 GCF_008312895.1 Luteimonas suaedae
CGACGTCCCCCCGCTTTTAGTAGCGGTCTGATCTGGAGTCCGGGTTCACTGTAGCGGATTCGGCTAGCTGTTTGGCATAGGCTGCCGGCGTCATGCCGCCAAGTGCCTTCTTGGGTCGTTCCTCGCAGTACTCGCGTCGCCAGGTCTCGATCACTGTGCGTGCGTGGAGCAGACTGGTGAACAGGTGCTCGTTGAGGCATTCGTCGCGTAGCCGGCCATTGAACGATTCGACGTAGGCGTTCTGGTTCGGCTTGCCCGGCTCGATCAGCCGAAGCTGGATGCCACGCTCGTGTGCCCAGGCGACCATGGCCTTGCCGCAGAACTCCTTGCCGTTGTCGGTTCGGATGACCTCTGGCAAGCCGCGGCTCAACGCCAGCCGATCCAGCACGCGGCTGACACCGTATCCCGAGATTGCCCGTTCCACCTCGATCGCGACGGGCTCATGCGTAGCATCGTCCACAATCACCAGGCATTTGATCACCCGGCCATCGGCCGTTCGGTCGAACACGAAGTCCATCGACCAGACCGCGTTGGCCCGGGTCGGACGCAGCAGGGGCTGGCGCTCGCCCACGGGAACCTTCTTGCGCTTGCGACGGCGCACCTGCAGCCGCGCCTCCCGATACAACCGCTCCACGCGCTTGTAGTTCACGAGGTGTCCTTCCTGGCGAAGCTTGAGATGGATCATCCCGACGCCATAGCGTCGATGCCGATGTGCCAGCGCGAGGATGCGTTCCCGCAGATCGACGTTCCGATCCGGGCGGGGCGCATAGCGCAATGCACTGGCACTCATCCGCACCACCGCCAGCGCCCGGCGCTCGCTCAATCCGCTGTCCACCATGTAGCGCACCTGCTCGCGTCGTGCCGGTGCGCTCACCACTTTTTTCGCAGGACGTCCTTGATCACCTCGTTCTCAAGGACCTGCTCGGCCAGCAGCTTCTTCAGCCGGGCATTCTCCGTCTCCAACTCCTTCAGTCGCTTCGCGTCGGGCACGCTCATGCCGCCGAACTTGCTGCGCCACAGGTAGTACGACGCCTCGCTGAAGCCGTGCTTGCGGCACAGCTCCTTGACCGGCAACCCGGCCTCGGCCTCACGCAGGAAGCCGATGATCTGTTCTTCGGAAAAGCGCTTCTTCACGTCCAATCTCCTTCTCGTTGGGGATTGGACTCCAAATCGCCGTGCTACTCAAAAGCGGGGGGACGTCG
>NZ_VSSP01000003.1 GCF_008312895.1 Luteimonas suaedae
AAGTGATGCGGTTGCGCCGGGCTCTGGCGCGAGCTGAGCAGGAGCTCGAGATCCTTAAAAAAAGCCGAGGCGTACTTCGCGAGCGCACCGAAGCGCGGTGCGCCTGGATCCAAGCGCAGCAAGCGGACTATTCGGTGAGCGCCTTGTGCAGGGCATTGGGCGTTTCGTGAAGCGGCTTCCATGCCTGGCAGACACGCTCGCCCAGCGCCCGCCAGCAGGCCGATACGCGACTGGCGGCGGTGATGCAGGCCATGCACATGGAACATCGGCAGGCCTATGGCACACACCGCTTGTGGCGCGTGCTGGTCGCTCGTGGAGAAGATTGCGGACGGCATCGTGTCGCACGCCTGCGGCGCCGGCATGGCATCGTCACCCTGCGACGGCGGCGCTTCGTGCGCGCTCGTGCGCCATACCAGCGTATGCTTGCCGCCCCCAACCGCCTTGCCTGGCCGTTCACCAGCCCCGCTCCCGACCGGGTGTGGGTCGGCGATATCACCCACATCCCCACGCGCGAAGGTTGGTTGTACTTGGCCGCCGTGCTGGACGTGTGCAGCCGGCGCATCGTCGGATGGGCGATGGCCTCGCAGCAGCCCCGGGATCTGGCCGAACACGCTCTGGACATGGCCCTCGTGCAGCGTCGGCCGGCACATGACGTGGTCCTTCATCACGACCCCGGCAGCCAATACACGAGCGCCCGTTACCGGGCGAAAGTGGAGGCAGCGAGTATCGTGTTGAGCATGAGCCGACCCGGCATGTGTTACGACAATGCTATGGCGGAAAGCTTCTTCAGCACGCTCAAACTGGAACTCGTACCAGACAAGGCCTTCGCCTCACGCGAAGCTGCCCGCCTCTCTGTGTTCGATTACATCGAGACCTTCTACAACCGAACGCGCATGCACTCGGCTCTGGACTACCAATCGCCCGTTCAATACGAAGAGCGGTTCAATCACCTAGGGTATGTGCCCTAGGTCCACTGTCCGAAGAACCGGGGCCACTCCACCCCGACCCCGTTCTTTCTCCACCCCTGTTTTTCAGAGCCCCCCGGGCAGAGCCCCCCGGGACTCAGCAGCGGTCGGCGTCGACGACGCCTTGCGTTCTTGGTACGTTTCCGCCCGACGGCAGCACAGTGGATGCGTCGCCGATGTGCTGAACTAATCGCCAGCGCGGTTTTGAGACAAGCGGGCTAGCTCTCTATGGTGAGGAAAGTCACCAAGGGCCGTCTTCACCAGCGTGCTCCGGTGTATCCCCGCGCCGCCGCCGCCCTGACGCAACGATCGAAGCGCAGCGAACCAATTTGCGCGACCATTGCCATTCAGGCGGAGCTGGGAGACATCGCCTCCCGCACGCGCCCAGATATCCTGCTCGATGGGCCCGATTGGATACAGGTCCGTCAAAATGTCCTCCAACTGACGCCATTCTTCCCTGCGGTTATCGCCTAGAACGCCGAAAGCAGCGCTCTTGGCGCCTCCGCGATCCAGTGCGATAGGGAAGTTGTTCTCCAGATCGCTGGCTTTGAAGATTGGATGCTGGCGTCCTGGTGCAGCGCCACGGACCTTTTCGGCGATATGGCTGAAGACCTCGAAAATTCGAATCAGTCCGTCTCCTTCCGTAGCGGCATCGCCACGCAGGGCACCGAGGAGATGCTGCGTGAACAAGCTGTTGGATGCACCTGCCATCACGAGCGAAAACTCCGATGCGCGGGACGATGCGATGAGCACACGGCCGGATCCTTGCGCCAGCCGCACTAACGATTTCTCGCTGAAACCGAGATCAACCGATTTGGCGTCCCTGCTACCCTTGAAGCATCCTGCTCCACCGGAATGGCAAGCATCAATGAAGACGACAAGACGTTGGGCCTTGATGCGTGTAAGCGCGGCGGAAAACTCTGCTTCCAGTAAAACTGTCGCTGAAAGGTCGCTCGGATCGCAGTCTATCGGAACGAGCGCGCTCTCCCTATTGCTAGGATCACCGAGAAGAGCGCCGTGGCCAGAGAAGAAAATCACTACGGTATCATCGACGCCAGCCCGGCCGGCGAGCGCGTCGAGTTCATGGCGGAGCGCCTCCAACGTGGCTTGGCCATCGAGCAACATGATGACGTTGCGCGGATCGTAGCCACAATGGGCTTGCGAGGTAAGCACTGCTGTGATGTCGCGCGCGTCATTGGTGACCATGGCTGGCAACGGCGAAATATTCGGGTAGGCCGCTACCGCCACGACCAACGCGTGTGCTCGCGAAAACCCGGTGCACTTTTCGGAGTTTGCCGGACTATCCATACTCATAGACGATCTCTATCTAAAGGCCACTAGAAGAAGTAGCGGTCGTTCTCCAAATAACGAATCCTGTCATTAGCGGGATAGTCATCACTTATCTCTCTAAGCAGTCGTCGCAGGCGCGGCCGCTTGCCTCGCCGAACTTGGGAGACCGCGTCGCGCCACTGCGATTTCCCGTTTCCGTGTGTCTGCAACTCGGCAACCTGACCGCCAGCCCGACTCCAAAGCTCATTGTCATTGGGCCCAGCCGGGTAGAGATCGATTAACAGTTCCTGCAGCAGATGCCATTTTTCTTCGTTGGTAATGGGCGACAACCCTAGCAAGAAGGCGTCCCATATGCTGATCATGTCGCGGCAGATGCGCAGCGCCTGTTTCACGTCCTGCCGCCCGTTACGAACGAGTTGGACCAAGCTGTCAACGGCTTTGCGCCAGCGCCGATCAAGGACTAGGCGGCCTATCGCTTCCGCGTCGGCTGTTGCCAAAGAGCGCTGCATCGTAGACATGACATCCAACCATGCAATGAAACGTGCTTCATCATGATTGGGCAATACAGCCATTATCCGAATGGCCGTCCCAATACCGTTCGACGTCAAGGCACGTAGCTGCCGGTCCAAGCTCTCCCCGTCGAGAATGGCAGCTTCGAGGCATGGCTCGGGAGCGCAAGCCGAGCTGTCTGCCACCGCACGCTCAAGCCAGCCGGCCGCTGTTGTCTTGAGCAAATCGGTACGCACGGGCTCGTTAACGCTTTGCCAAACTTCGATGCGCCGAGGGTGATTGTTGAGATCGGCAACCGGCGTTTTGGCCAATGCCGCGATCAACTCCGCGTTGGCTTGTCCGCTATCAAGCAGCATCTCGATTACGGTACTGAACGACCGCTGTGGATCGGCTGGACCTTTCCATGCCTCGGCATTGATCGCCAGGGCACGTGCCCAAAGTTCCTGAGCAGGCTTGCTGGTGAAGTCGATATCCTTCAGGAGCTTCGGCTTGCGCGCAACCTCCTCGGCTGCAATCTGCACAACACGAGATTCGACCAGTTCCAGCGCAAGTGCGATCTTCTGGCTTGGCGTGGCCAGCCGCAGTGCGGCCTTGACACCCTCAAGGCACTTCGAGTCGGTGTCTACCTCCAATTGCTTTAGAACCGCATCGCGTGGCGCAAGGCTAGCTCCAACTGCAGCCCCGTGCAGACGCATCCAATCTTTCGACAAGCCGAGCACCCTTACCGTCTGAGCAGCATTGAGACTTATCTTTTCTGGAACTATCTCGGAAAGGCGCGCCTCCAGGTCGTGATCGCGGGGCAGACTCGCACCCAATTCTGCAAGCGTCGCTGGTCGCGCATGCGCCCATCGCCAAAATGCTGCCGAAAAGGATTCGGAATTTACGCTGACCGCAGTAGTGATGCCTCTAGTGATCGCCGAACGCCATGCTTCGACTGCAGCCACAGGAGAGAAAACATTGTCGAAGATCGACAGCATGTCCTCATCGTCACTCTCCAAGAAACTATTCTTAGCAGCCCAGTTTTCCAGTGCTGCCCACAGTGATCTCATGGCTGGAAAACCGGACCCGTTTAAATTTCTGAGTAGCAGTACGTCGCGAACGGAAGCATCGCCCAAGCGCGACAAGAGCCTCATGAGCACCTTAGTCTTACCCGCAGATCCTGCCGAAGGATCGGGTGAAAGTCGATCCACGAGACGAATAGTGCTTATGCACTCATCGAGTTTTGGCGTCGCATGCCCGGCGAGGTCGTACGCCTGGAGGAGGAGCGGAAAATCCGAAAATCTGTCAAGACACGCGCCTATTTCACGTGCAAAATTGAGCACTGGTTTGGGTTCGAATCCACCACTCAGAATTTTCGCCGCGCGCGACACCGTCGCCGGAACCTCGATCCCAATGACCCGATGGCCCGTCCAACGAATGGCCAAACTGGTTGGTGTGCAGACGAGCGCCGGTTTGGGCATTTCGACGAGGTCTTGTGGCGTGAAGCTAAGCCTAAAGGCGAAGCTGGCACGCAGTTCCGGCCAAAAGTGAAACCAAAGCGCAACCACCAGTTCCTCGAAACCTTGAGTTCCTATCCGAACGACTTGGCCGGCGCCTCGCTCCGCCAGCGCTGCGGCAGCAGGAAGTAGGTCAAATGCCTCCGGCAAGCCCCCCGTTGGTGCTGGAACCACGCAGGTTTCCAGATTCGCCGGCAGCTCTGGCGTGGCGATTAACAACGCGAGTAGCGGCCTCAAATCCGTCGTCTCGACTATCTCATCTAGCGGCACGATCAACGCATGAGACAGGACCATGCCAGCCCGTTTCGCTGTGGGATCTGCAAAGGTACGTGCAAGCACGTAGTGATCACCATGAGGGAAGCCGCTTAGAAAGGGCGACCAGTTCGCACCGGGCGGAGCGGTGTCGGGCAGGTCAAGACGCGCGGTCAACGCAGCTGAAATTCCTCCCCCATCACTGGCCAACCGAAGTCCGTGACCCCCGCGGACCTCGCCATAGATCGCCTGCTCGACATTCATATCGGACGCTGCCGCGACATTCAACAGCCGTTTGCGAGAAGGAGTTGAATCGGGAGAGTCAGATCCGTCTTGCGCGTGCCATCAGGCAAGACAACGTAGCCGAACTGCTCGGGACCACGCGCCGCATAGACAGCATCACGGCCATGGGGGCTGAGTGGGCGTTCCAGAGCAGAAAGCCCGAGAATGGAGGGCTTGGCCCAAGTGCTTGCCACGTAACTTGATAACATGGGCAGTCGTTGTGCCAACACTGTAGCCGGCAATTCGTCAGTATCCAGCTCATCCCAGCAGCTCAGGAGCACGCAGAACTTACTTTGCAACGGTTCGTGGCTCGTTGCGCCACTAATGTAGACGAGCATCTGCATCAACTCGATCAATCTGGCCTGATCCGAGACTTGAACCTCGCGGTTGTTGCCTTCGGCTCCTTTAAGCTCTCTTAGCGGACGCGACAGGATGTCGTCGCTAACGCGAGTTTGTTGGAGCCGTAAGAGAAGAAGCCATGCCGGCGCGGCGATGACGCGGTCGCGCCACGCCACCGGAACCCGCCGCGTGGCAGACATGGCTTTTATCTGCTCGCCGCCGTAGTCAGGCCACACAAGTTCTGCCGTACGCCCTCCCACATCAATGACCGGCCAGACGCTATCGACGTAAGTGGTGGTAGGTGTATGGTGCGCGGCCATCCCTTCATTCAGGCTATCCATCGCAGCCTCGAAAGGTTCTAGATTGGTAGCTGCGCCATTCATGCGCAACTGCCCATCACCTTTCATCAGACGCTTCAATAGCTGGGCGCCATAGTGTGTCTTTCCCACCCCCGACTCACCGACCAGCAGTATCGAAGTGTCGCTCACGCTCATTATTTTCTCGCACCGAACAAGAATAGCGGGTCTGAATTCGTAGCTCTCACTGGCGGCAAGCTGATACGTCCGCGTCGAACGCTCAGCGTCCAATCGAGCAGCTCAATAAGTCCTTGGCCCGTGCCGGTAGTTTTGTCTTCTCCAGCCAGTATACTGACAGAGAACTCGACCGCATCTGGCATCAAGCCAAGTACGGTGCCGCGGATTGACGCTTCCATTTCCGGCGAAATAGCAACATCCGACTTCGTCCAAACGAGCGCTAATGGACGGGCGCCACGTTCGGCAGCTATACGCTGGGCAAGAAGTTGAAGAGATCCACGAGCAGAACCCATGTTGGTGCCGGAAAGAGACTCGCGATCAGCGATCAGTAAAAGAGCATCCGCGTGTTCGGAAATCCAGCGAGCGCCTTCTCCGTCGGGGGCATCACGGTTTACCGCCCACTTCTGAAACCACTCTCCTGGAGCATCGGTGAACAGATAGTCCCTCTTGTGGACGGCAGTGCTTCGGAAAGCAAGGTGGAGCAAACCCGGCGCGCGCCCGCCACGACTCGTTGTATGCGGCGGGAACCCAGGCTGTTGTCCCGGCGCCCATCGAAGCGCACTCGCCACAGCTTCCCAACCCGCGAGCGAGTAAGACCCTGCGAAAGAGCGTTCGCCGGCTGTAGCGTGACCCTGGCCGATCAGCAGATACCAAGCTGCGAGTAATGTCGACTTGCCAGCGTTCTGAGGCCCGGCGATGCCGACGACCAGCGGCTTCGCGCGTCCGGCCACGAATCCGACGTCAACTAATCCAAGAGCACTACCGGACCAGGGGAAAAGAAGCTCATTCGTCACGCCCTCGTCGGGTATAGACTCCACCTCGTCTCGGCCTTTCCAAGATGGACAGGCGGCGCGATTCAGATGCCCCAGGTCACAGCTGCTTTCGGGCGCAAAGCAGGTCTGTCGTGAGCAGGCGTTCATGAGGTTCTACGCGCCCGCTTCTTCGGCCTAGGCCCTTCCTGAGCGGCCCGCGCAGCTTGCAGCTCCCTAAAGAGCCAGATCGCCCATTCGGCGATGGTTAGCGACGTCGCAGCTGGTATACCGACATGGTCACGAAACGACTGGCCATCAGGTAAAGGCCTGTTGGCCTGATGACCAAGGAATCCGATGAGGAGACTACGGCCTGCGGGCTCGGGCACCAGTTCCGCCGCAACGTGGCGCAAGGCAACTAGGTCGCTAGAACTCGACGCTTCACTCAAAAGATCGCGCAAGGTTCGCTTCTCTGGGGCGGCTAGCGGTGGCAAGCTCAAGACCGCCTCGTGGAGAAAGGCTATAACACTGGCAGGCGAGAACGTTGGAACCTGCCGATGAAGATCGAATGCCATCAATGCCGCCGCAGTATAGGTCGGCATAGTGCGATAGCTGGCTCTGGCACTCGGCGAGTAGAGCGCCTCTTTCCACCAAATCAGATTTGTCCGTCGCTGAAGGCCTGCGGTTGCGGCACTGACGGACTGTAGCGTGTTGTCCACATGCTCGGAAACGGCTTTGGCTAATTCGCTGAGTGGACGGGACAAGTCGATAGGACTGGTCTTGAGCCCTTCTGCAATTTCATTGAAGGCTCCTGCCAGAAGCCCAGTGAGCTTGGGTGCAAACTGGAGGGCCCAGTTCTGCCCGTTGTTCGGCCAGTATTGATTTCCATCCGTGGCTTCTCCAGCAGCATTGGCCGGACCAACGGCCGCGTCGACAAGCTTAGTTAGAGTCCTCTTGTTGATACTCGGCGCAGTCGTCGCAACCTCGATTTCCTCTGAGGCCGAGAACGTCATGGCCGTGACGCTGATCGACGCAGGCGTGGCCCATTCGGCCTCGGCTCGGGCCTCAACACTCTGTTCGACCTCATCAATCACGTCGGTCCAGATCGCACGCTCGTTTTCGGCTTCCATGAAGGGGAGCGTATTGCGGGCACAGGTTGTGAAAGCGAGGCCAACCTTGTCATTGTCATTCGCTGCTTGGACGAGAGCGTCCAATAGGATTGCCCGGATCACTTCGATGGGCGTGCTGGAAAAGGTATTGACGTAGGTCGCCCAGCGCCTCTGAAGGGCATCAACGACCTCCCTGATGACCGGGTCGTTGGCCGGAGCTTCGGGGTCAAAGGCAATTAGCGCGAAAGGCGCGGCCTTGGAAGGGTTCTTTTTCAGGGCGACCGCGAGATCGGCCGCAGTTTCTCTAAGCCTCTTGAGCTTGGCATCGTCGCCGCCTACATTGATGAGGCCCGCGCTTAAAAAGCGGATCAGGATATCTGTAGTCACTTAACCCCCCTGAGATTCTTCAGAACGCAATATTAATGTCGCTAGCACCCTCCGGATTTAGCCTCACTTACTGAGTCCATTCATCCGCACTTCGAGTACCCACAATTCAAACAAGTCGCACACCCATCCATCAGCACCACGGCCTTGGTGCTGCACTTGTGGCACATGGTGGCGGACGGCGGGAACGAGGCGCCCTCGCCGGTGATGGCGATGTCTTCGGGGTGATCATCGGCGGAGGCGTCGGGGTCGGGGCGGAGAGCGCCCTCACCCCGGCCCTCTCCCGCTGTCGCAGGAGAGGGAGCAGAGCTACCGCCTACGTCAGAGTTTTTTTTTGAGCGCGCTTCGAACTGCTTGCGCTTCTCGGCGATGAGGGCGCGGGTGGTGTCGCTCATCTCGGGGTCGTGCATCATGCCGATGGACTTGAGGTGGTCCTCGACGATGTTGCCGAGTTCGGCGACCAGCGAGGGCATGTACACGCCGCCGGCCTTGAAGTAGCCGCCCTTGGGGTCGAACACGGCCTTCATCTCGTCGACGATGAAGGTGACGTCGCCGCCCTTGCGGAACACGGCCGAGAGGATGCGGGTGAGCGCGACGATCCACTGGAAGTGCTCCATCGACTTGGAGTTGATGAAGATCTCGAAGGGGCGGCGCTGTTCGTGCTCGGTGCCGGCGTTGAGCACGATGTCGTTGATGGTCACGTACATGGCGTGTTCCACCAGCGGCGACTTGATCTTGTAGGTGCTGCCGATCAGCACTTCCGGGCGCTCGATGCGCTCGTGCATCTGGATGACGTCGGCCCTGGGCAGTTCGGCCTCGGCGGTCTCGCGCTCGACGGCGGTGGCGGGCACCTCGCGGGTCTTGTCCTCGGGGGTGACGACGGCGTAGCCCTTGATTTTCTTTTCGATCCTGACGGCCATTGCTGATCTCTTGCGTTGCTTGTGGTGCGGTGGGTGGGTGTGGCGGGTGGGGGTTTGGGGTGTTGCGGGTTGCCCTCACCCCAACCCCTCTCCCGTGAACGGGAGAGGGGCTTATGCGGCGCTACCGTTTGGATGCCGGCTTGCGGGTGGTCTTGGTGGCGGCCTTGCGCGGGGCGGCGGGTTTCGCTGCCTTGCGGGGGGCGGCTTTCTTTGCGGTCTTGCTTGGTGCGGCGGTCTTCTTGGCAGCCTTGCTGGCGGTCTTGGCGGCGGTCTTGGCGGCCGGGGCCTTGCGTGTGGCCGGCTTGGCGGGCTTGCTGGCGGTCGCTTTCTTCGCCGCGGCCTTCTTTGCCGGGGCTTTTTTGGCGGTGACCTGCTTGCTGGTGCTCGTCTTGGCCGCCTTGGCGGTGGCCTTTTTGCCGGCGCCCTTCTTCTTCAGCGCGGCCACTTCGGCCGCGGCGCTGGCCCTGGCGGCGGCGAGCGACTTCTTCGCCTTGCCGACGCGCTTGCCGACGGCCTTGCCGGCCTCGTCGGCGCGCTTGCTCACCGTCTTGCGCGCCTTGGTGGCGGTCTTCTTCGCCTCGGCCATCGCCTTGCGGGCGCGCTGGGCGACATTGTTGCCGACGGCCTGCGCCTTGTCGGCGACAGCCCCGGCCGCGCCGGCGATCGTCGCCGCCACTCCATTCCCGTTGCTCATCGGTGTTTCCTCGTCATGGTCCGGGCACCTTTGCCCGTGGAGCGGAATGTAGCGCGAAGTTTGGGTGGTGTATGCAAGTGGGGCGACGCGGGTGATGGGGCTGTGCGGGTTGCCCTCACCCCAACCCCCGCTCCGCGCCCCGGCCCTCGCCTCCGGCTCGGGCGTTCGCGGATGCGCGAACCCGTGGTTCGCAAGCCGCATCCGCTCACCCCGCAAACGGGAGAGGGGCTAAGGCGGTTAGAACTTGCCGTAGTAGCCTTCCTTGAGGGCGTCGAAGAGGTTGGCGGCGCTGTGCACCTCGCCGTCGTATTCGATCTGCTCGTTGCCCTTCACCTCCACCACTTCGCCGTCCTCGAGTTCGAAGCGGTAGGTGGTGTTCTCCAGGTCCTTCTCCTTGACCAGCACGCCCTGGAAGGCGGCCGGGTTGAAGCGGAAGGTGGTGCAGCCCTTCAGGCCCTGGTGGTAGGCGTAGGTGTAGATGCTCTTGAAGTCCTCGTACGGGTAGTCCGTGGGCACGTTGGCGGTCTTGGAGATGGAACTGTCCACCCATTTCTGCGCGGCGGCCTGCACGTCGACGTGTTCCTTGGGGCTGATGTCGTCGGCGGAGACGAAGTAGTCGGGCAGCTGCGCGTCGGGGGCGTCGGAGAACGGCATCGCCTTGGCGTTGACCAGGTGGCGGTAGGCCAGCAGCTCGAAGGAGAACACGTCCACCTTCTCCTTGCTCTTCTTGCCCTCGCGGATCACGTTGCGGCTGTAGTGATGGGCGAACGAGGGCTCGATGCCGTTGCTGGCGTTGTTGGCCAGCGACAGGCTGATGGTGCCGGTGGGGGCGATCGAGCTGTGGTGGGTGAAGCGGGCGCCGGTGTCGGCCAGGGCGTCCACCAGCTCGGGGGCCACGGTGGCCACCTGCTGCATGTAGCGCGAGTACTTGGCGTGCAGCACCTTGCCGGGGATCTCCTGGCCGATCTTCCAGCCGTCGGCGGCCATCTCCGGGCGCTTGCGCAGCATCTCGGCGGTGACGGTGAAGCGTTCCTCCATGATCGGCGCCGGGCCCTTCTCCTGCGCCAGCGACAGGCCCATCTCCCAGCCGGCCACGGCCATCTCGCGGGCCACGCGCTCGGTGAATTTGCAGCTCTCCTTGGAGCCGTACTTCATCCCCAGCATGGTGCCGGTGGAGCCCAGCCCCAGGAAGCCCATGCCGTGGCGGCGCTTGCGCATGATCTCGTCGCGCTGCTGCTGCAGGGGCAAGCCGTTGATCTCGACCACGTTGTCGAGCATGCGGGTGAACACGCGCACGACTTCCTTGTATTCCTCCCAGTCGAACGCGGCCTGGTCGGTGAAGGGGTTGCGCACGAACTTGGTGAGGTTGACCGAGCCGAGCAGGCAGGCGCCGTAGGGCGGCAATGGCTGCTCGCCGCACGGGTTGGTCGCGCGGATGTTCTCGCACCACCAGTTGTTGTTCATCTCGTTGACGCGGTCGATCAGGATGAAGCCCGGCTCGGCGTAGTCGTACGTCGAGACCATGATCATGTCCCACAGGTGGTGGGCGCGGATCTTGCCGTAGACGCGACAGGCGACCAGGCCGTCGTCGCGGGTCACGTAACCGGCGTGCTGCGGCCACTCCTTCCAGATCACCTGCTCGGGGTCGGCCAGGTCGACGTCGCCGGCTTCCTTCTCGTTGATCGGGAACACCAGCGGCCAGTCGGTGTCGTTCTCCACCGCCTCCATGAAGCCGTCGGTGATCAGCAGCGACAGGTTGAACTGGCGCAGGCGGCCGTCCTCGCGCTTGGCGCGGATGAAGTCCTTGGCGTCGGGGTGGCTGATGTCGAAGGTGCCCATCTGCGCGCCGCGGCGGCCGCCGGCCGAGGACACGGTGAAACACATCTTGTCGTAGATATCCATGAACGACATCGGCCCGGAGGTGTAGGCGCCGGCGCCGGCGACGAACGCGCCCTTGGGCCGCAGGGTGCTGAACTCGTAGCCGATGCCGCAGTTGTGGATCACCAGCAGGCCGGCGTTGCCGGCGAGATAGTTGTTGTGCTTCTCGACGGTGAAGTCGAAGAACGTCTCCGGCAGGTCGAGCGCGCGCTCGATCGCCTCGACCGGGCGCAGGGTGCGAGCGAACGCGATCGGCGCGGCCAGCTGCGGGAAGCGCTGCGCCCAGCGGTCGAGCCAGATGCGGCTGACCGCGGGCTTGCGGTGATAGCCGTGATAGAAGCCCAGTTGCTGGCGCTCCTGGTGGCCCAGCCCGGACGCCAGCGCGTCCAGCGCATCGCGCAGCTCGGCCGGCACGGCGTAGTGGTCGTACTGCCCCGACTTGCAGGCGTGCGCGGCGATGCGGCCGCGCTTGCCGCTGTCAGCCATGTAGCGCGCCACCTCGGCCAGGAACGCCGAATCGGAAATCTTCAGCATCGCGCCGCCGGCATCGCGCACTTCGTGGCCGCGATAGTCGTGGTTGCGCGGCTTGCGCACGGTCAGTGCGCCGTGGACGCCGAACAGGCCCAGCAGCGCCTTGAGCTGGCCGGCGAAGGCGTGGTTGGCGGTGGCGATGGTGACGCTGCCGCGCTCGCGCGAGACGGTGCCGTCGGTGTCGATCAGGCCCGCCAGGAACGGCAGGAAATGCCGCTCGGGGTGCTGCGCGATCCAGGCCGGCACGTGCAGGTGCGCGGTCTTGGCGCCGATCTGGTCGTCGATCAGCTCGGCGGCCCGCGAGGCGGCGAAGCTGGACACGGTGAAGTCCCAGACCGGGGTGCCGTTCGGCGTGGTCGTGCCGACCACCTGGGCGCGGGCGTTGCAGAACCCGGCGAAGAAGGCGGCATAGCGCTCGACCACCTCGCGCTCGGCGGCACGGATCTTGAACACCAGGCGCTGGCCCAGCGCCTGCGCCTTCCGCTGCCAGGCCTGGCGGGTGGGACGGTACTGGTGCCGCTTCGGGTAGGCGCAGCCGTCGCCCAGGTGCGCGCCGGCGAACCAGGCGTCGCGCTTGCCGTCGTCGTCGGCGGTCCACGGGAAGCTGTGCTGCACCAGGGCATCGTCGCTGCGCACCTCGTCGGCGCGCACGTAGCGCAGGCCGCCGTCGCGGTACACCAGCACCGGGTGGCGCACCGAGGTGGTCAGCTCGACGCCGTTGGCGCGGATGCGCAGGTTGTCCTCGCGCGCGACGTGCGTGGTCAGGTGCCGCTGGATGGTGCGCATCTCGAAGCGGCGCGCGTCGCGGTCGTAGCACAGGATCTGCGCGTGGCGGCCGGCGACGGCTTCGTCGGCGGTCACCAGGCCCTGGTCGGTGTAGACCCAGGTGCCCGGCGCCACGCACCCGGCCTTCAGCGTCAGCCCAGCCTCGTGCACCTTCTCCAGGATGCCGTCCATTGAGTCGCCGATGGTGCCGGAGACGGTGCAGTTGATGGTGCTGGTGGCCGGCTTGTGCTCGAGCGCGCCGGCATTGGAGGTGATGCGGCCGGCGGGGATCGCACCGCGGCGCAACGCCCACAGGAAGCGCTCGTACCAGTACTGGCGCTTCTCGGCGTTGGGCTCGGCATCGGCCAGGGCGTGGGCGACGCGCTGGTAGGTGCCGTCGATATCGGCGTCCACCGGGTCGCCCTGCTTGGTCTTGAGGCGGTATTTCTTGTCCCAGATGTCCATCGATGCCGGCTGCATCGGGATCTCGAGCGCCTTGTCGTGTTTCACCGCCTCCAGGCGTACCGTGCTCATGACTGCTGCTATCTCCTTGGTTCCGGTGCGGGTCGTGCCCGCCTATTATTGTTGTCGGTGCCGCCACGCGTGGTGAGCGCCGACGGCGAAGCCGCGACGGTGTGGCTCACGCGCCGCGGCGTTCCTGGCTTTTCGTGCTGCCGTTCACATCCTTGCGCATCAGGGACGAACCCTGCGGCGATTGGAGTTTTCCGAGCGAATCCCCATAACTTGGGCTATATCCACCCCGACGACCCCAAGATGTAGTGGCGAGCGGGATTCAAGCTACGCCCGGTGTCGACGGAAGTCAACACTCCGTTGGGCCGGATCGCACCTCGGCGATTCCGCTGCCGTTGCGCCCTGCGCAGGCACGATGCAGGGGTTCGGGGACACGTTGCGCGGCCGCCTTGATCGGGTCCGGCGACCGCCGCATTTCACGTTTCTGCCACCGCATCTACGGGATAAACAGACTTTCATGCGCCCATTGCCCACACTCCTCGCCCTCGTCGCCGCTGCCGCGTTCGGCGGCCTTGCCGCGGTCGCGATCCAAGACGCCGTGCAGCGCCCGGCGCTGGCGCAGCCGGTGCCTGCCACGGCCTCCGTCGAGGCGCCGGCCCTGGCCTCCTCCAGCGAGGTCCCGACCGGAGTCGCCGGCAGCGCGGCGCTGCCGGTGGCGGTCGAGGGCCAGCCGGTGCCGTCACTAGCGCCGATGCTGCAGCGGGTCACGCCGGCGGTGGTCAGCGTGCAGACCAAGCAGCGGGTGCGGGTGAGCCCGTTCGGCAACGATCCGTTCTTCCGCCGCATGTTTCCGGAGCTGAGCCAGGAGCGGATCGCGCAGTCGCTGGGCTCGGGGGTGATCGTGGACGCGCGCAACGGCTACGTGCTGACCAACCACCACGTGATCGAGGGCGCCGACGAGGTTTCGGTCACCCTGGCCGACGGCCGCACCCTGGAGGCCGAGTTCATGGGCTCGGACGCCGAGACCGACGTGGCGCTGATGCGGGTGCCGGCCGAGGACCTGACCGAGGTGCCGCTGGCCGACAGCGGCACGCTGAACGTCGGCGATTTCGTGGTCGCGGTGGGCAATCCGTTCGGCGTCGGCCAGACGGTGACCTCGGGCATCGTCTCGGCGGTGGGGCGCAGCAACATCCCCGGCGTCGGCTTCCAGAACTTCATCCAGACCGACGCCAGCATCAACCCGGGCAACTCCGGCGGCGCCCTGGTCAACCTGCGCGGCGAGCTGGTCGGCATCAACACCGCCAGCTTCAACCCGCGCGGCAGCGAGGCCGGCAACATCGGCCTGGGCTTCGCCATTCCCTCCAACCTGGCCGGCAGCGTGATGCGCCAGCTGGTGACCACCGGCGAGGTGCGCCGCGGCACCCTGGGCCTGGACACGCAGACGGTCGATGCGCGCCTTGCCGAGGGCCTGGGGCTGCCGGCGGCGCGCGGCGCGGTGGTGACCCGGGTGCACGCCGGCTCGGCCGGCGCCGAGGCGGGCATCCAGACCGGCGACGTGATCGTGGCCGCCAACGGCCAGCGCGTGGACAACAGCGAGACCCTGCGCAACATCCAGGGCCTGCAGGCGATCGATACGCCGATCACCCTGGAGCTGCTGCGCGACGGCAAGCCGCTCAAGGTCAGCGCGCGGCTGCGCGAGATCCCGCGCGACGGCGCCAGCTACGATGCGCGCCTGGCCGGCGCCGTCCTGGCCGACCTGCCCGAGGCGCTGCGCCGCCAGAGCGACCGCATCAGCGGCGTGCTGGTGGAGGATGTGGAGCCGGGCAGCCGCGCCGCGCGCAACGGCCTGCGCGCCGGCGATGCGATCCTGGCCACCACCGGCGGCCAGTTCCACGACCTGGCGGGATTCCGCGCGGCGCTGGCCGATGCCCCGGACGACCTGGTGCTGCTGGTGCAGCGCGGCCGCGGCCGCTACCAGGTCCCGCTCAAATGACATAGCACGTCCCTTCCGTTCCTCCCACCGACCCACAGGAGACACCACGATGAGCCCGACCTCCAGCGACAACGTGAAGCAGAACCTCGGCGATGCCGGCAGCCGTCTCAAGCAGGCCGCGCACGACGCCGGCGACGCCATCAAGGGCGCGGCGCACGTGGCCGGCGACGAGCTCAAGCTCGGCCGGGCGAACGTGAAGGCCGACCTGGCCGACAGCGCACTGTCCGGCCTGTCCGCACTGGAAGGCCTGGGCGACGCCGGTCGCGAGCAGATGGACCAGGTGCTCGACAAGGGCCGCGACCTGGTCGACAGCGCCGCCGACCTGATCCGCGAGCGGCCGCTGGCCTCGTTCGGCGTCGCCTTCGCCGCCGGCTGGATCATCGCCAAGCTCGCCCGCAGCGGCGACCGGTAAGCTGGCGGTCCGCACGGCACGGGACAGGCAGTGAACGAGGACCTCCGCAACGGACCGGGCGACGGCACCGGGACGGGCGACGACGGCGCCGGCGACGACGCCGGCAAGGCGCCGCACCTGGACGAAAGCGTTCGCCGCATCGGCAAGGCGGGGCGCGCCACGCTCAGCTCCGGCGTCGATGTCGGGCGCGCGTTGCGCAAGCTGGTGTCGGCGGACCTGGCGCTGTCGCGCAGCGCGCTCGGCCGCGCGTTGGCGTGGTGCGCGGTGGCGATCATCTTCGGCGCCTCGGCCTGGCTGCTGCTGATGGGCGCGACCATCGCGGTGCTGCAGGCGCTGGGGCTGTCGTGGTTGGCGTCGATCGCGATCACCGCGGCGATCAGCCTGGCGGTCACGGGATTCGCCGGATGGCGGGTGGCGGCGTTCTTCGACCTGGCCGGCCTGCACGCCACGCGCAGGCAGCTGGCGCGGCTGGGGCTGTTCAACGAGGACGACGACGACGAGGACGACGCCCCGTCCGGCACCCGCACCCCGGCACAGAAGCGGGCGGACGCGGCATGAACTTCGAAGGCCTCAAACGCCGCGTCGAGCGCAGCGAACAACTGGTCGAGGGGCGCCTGGAGCAGACCCGCAGCGACTACGACGACCTGCGCGGGCAGTGGCGCGAGGCGTGGACGCCGACCCGGATCCTGGTGGCCGGCGTGGTCAGCGGTTTCGTCGCCGGCAATTCGCAGCCGAAACGGGCGCTGCGACGGCTCGGCAAGCTCGGAAAGGTCGTGGGCGATCCGCGCTGGCTGCGGCTGATCAGCTCGGTGACCGGGTTGCTGGGCTCGATCCAGGCGATGGTCGCCGCGGCCACCGCCCGCAAGGCCGCGGACACCGCGGATGCCGCCGCCGAGGAGGCCGCGGACGTGGCCGAGGACGCCGGCGCGAAAGGGACCGCGCCGCCGCCCGGCGGCAGTGGCGGCAGTGGCGCGCAGGCAGATGCGGATGCTCCGGCCGCCAGCGCCGAACCCGAAGCGGTGCCACCGTCCGATCGCCGCAAGCCGGACCAGCGCTGGGACACGCAACCCTCGCCCGCGGAAGCGGCCACCGAAATATCCGAGCGCTGAACGTGACGACCGGGCCGGCGCATGCATCCGGGCCGACCGGTTCGAACATGCCGGATGGCACACGTCCCCTTGAGCAGGCCAACCTGGGGCACGCCAACTTGAGCAAGCCGAATTGAGCACGCCGCAGGTGCCACCCGCCCCGGACGAGCAACCGCCGCTGCCACCGGCACCGCCGCGGCCGCGCGCGCCGGCGTCGGTCGTGGTGCTGGCGATGCTCGCCACCGTCTACACGTTGTGGGCCGCGCAGGCGGTGGTGGTGCCGGTCTTGCTGGCGATGTTCTTCGCCCTGGTCGGCAACCCGATCCTGCGCGCGCTGCGGCGGGTGTGGATCCCGCGCTTCGTCGGCGCGCTGCTGGTGCTCACGATCGGCATCGCCGCCACCTTCCTGCTCGGCCGCCAGCTGGTGGTCCCGGCCAGCGAGTGGATGCAGCAGGTGCCGAAGGAGTTGCAGCTGCTCACGCCGAAGCTGCAGCAGATGGCGCGGCCGATGCAGCGCGCCAACGAGGCGGCGCGTTCCTTCGCCCAGGCCGCCGACGGCGACCAGGCGCATCGCGTGCAGATGGTGACCGTGCGCGAGAACGATCCGTGGGAGCGGCTGTCGGCCACGCCTCGATTGCTGGGCGCGGTGCTGGCGGTGGTGCTGCTGACGTTCTTCTTCATGGTGTACGGCGAGAGCCTGCAGCGGCACGCGATCGCGCTGCTGCCGCACCGGCACCAGAAGCGGCTGACGGTGGGGATCCTGCAGTCGATCGAGGCGGAGATCTCGCGCTACGTGCTGACCATCGTCCTGATCAACACCCTGCTCGGCGCCGCCGTGGCCGGCGTGCTGGTGTGGCTGGGCATCGGCCTGCAGGAAGCGCTGCTGTGGGGCACGATCACCGCGCTGCTCAACTTCGCGCCGTACGTGGGCCCGGCGATCGGCGCGGTGCTGATGCTGCTGATGGGGTTCGTGACCTGGGACGAGGTGGGGCCGTCGTTGCTGCCGGTGATCGCATACATCGCGCTGCAGACACTGGAAGGCCAACTGATCACGCCGATCGTGCTCGGCCGACGCATGGCGCTGTCGCCACTGGTGCTGATCCTGACGCTGATGCTGTTCGGGTTCCTGTGGGGTATCGTCGGGTTGCTGCTGGCGGTGCCGCTGCTGGTCTGCATCAAGCTGGTGCTGTCGCGGATCGGGGGCTTCGAGGGCTGGGCGCGGCTGCTGGAGTGACCTGCGGCTACCGCGGCTTCAGTTCGCGCTGCCAATAGGCCTCCAGTTGACGTGCCTTGCGCGGCGTGAGTTCGCGGCCCAGCGCCGCTGGCGATTGGCCCGCCTCGGCGGTCTCGCCAAGGCGGTAGAGTTCGCGCGCCAGCTCGACCCGGGCACGCTGGTCGATACGCAGATTGCCGAACGGGTCGAAGTACGAATCCACGCGGCTGCGATCCAGCACGCCATCCCAGGTCGGCATCCGCCGTGCCGCGTCGTCGGCCGCGATTGCGCGATAGCGCTCGATCGCGGCGCCGGCGTCGATCTCACCGGTCAGCAGGTCGTAGCGCGTTCGCAGCAGGTCCGTCTCCGCGTCGCGCCGCTCGGTTTCGAGCGCGGCCAACACCGTCGCCAGCCAGTCCCAGTCGACATTGCCCGTGGATGCCTGCGTCCCGAGCAGGTTGAAACTGGCGACCGCGATCCGGTGCCGGCGCGTGGTCAGGCGTTCGACGGCCTCGGGCGCCGGCGCGCCATAGCGGGAGGGCTGCACGAGGCTGATCGCAGGATCGTCGGAAAGGATCGCCTCGATGTCGTGCTTGTGGAATTCTCCGACCACGACCAGCACTGTCTGCCCCGGGCGCGCCTTCGCGGCCGCCGCGATCCGGCGCGCCTGCATGAACGTGCGGTAGAGGAACATGCGCCGCGGCAGATCGCGCGACATGCGTTGCGGCCAGCCGCGGATCCAGGCATCGGCCTCCGTCAGCGTCCCGCGATCGTCGGCTGCGAACAGCGTGCGACGCAGTTTGTCCGGCTGGGGAAACGAGAGAAAACCATGAAAGCCCTCCGGCGCCCGCACTTCGGGCGGTGTCGACAGGTCCAGCCCCCAGCCGAGCATCTGGTCCTCGTGCGACGGGATCCAGTCGAACGGACAGACCTCGATGCCGTGTTCGCGTGCATATGGCAGCACGATGTCCTGGATCTCGTAGGTGAACTCGTAATGGTCGTTGCGCGCGTACTGTTCCGGTGGCCGCTCGATGCAGACCGCATCCGGCGCCACGCGCTCGATGAACGCCGCCAGCATCCCGGGCTGGTCCTCCTTGGCCACGAGCTGCACGGCGTGATCGACGCCCAGGATCACCACCCGCGCCGGGGAATCGGCTGCCCTTGGCGTCGCCGCCCAAGTCGCGGCGGAGAGCGTGGAAGCCAGCGCCAGGAACAGCGCGAACAGGCGTAAAAGATGCATCGAACACCTCGAATCGGCGAATGCGGGAGAGGAAAAAGCGCGGCCCGGCCGGCATGCCGGCCCCTGACATACGTGGATGCCCGGCGGCCACGGATCGTCGCAGCAGCCTGAGCGTCCGCGTGCCGCTGCCGCCCCGCCCGAGATCCGCCGGCGGCGGCAGAACCGGTCGCGGTAGCGACGGAAGCCTCCGGCATGCGCCCTCTCCCTCACCGTAGGAGCGCGCCATGCGCGCGATGCCGCGGGCATTTCGCCGTCCGCGAATTCCGGCGACCGGCGCGCCTGCCGGTCCAGAATGCGGCATCCACCGGATCCTGCGGCACCCGCGGCATCGCGCGCATGGCGCGCTCCTACGGGCGGCGCATCCGGATGCACCTGCTCTATTCGAATATCCCGGGCGCGACTTCCATCGCTCCCACAAGGATTCGATCCGCCGCATTCCACTGTGGGAGTGGTGGTGGCATGCCGCCACCGGGAAGTCGCGACGAGCCCGCGCCCCGGGGGCGATACAATGGTCGCGTGAGTTTCCCCGTCCGCGCCATCACCCTCGATCTCGACGACACCGTGTGGCCGTTCGCGCCGATCGCCGCGCGCATCGAGCAGGTGCTCGACGACTGGCTGCACGCGCATGCGCCGCGCACCGCCGCGCGCTTTCCCGCCGAGGCGATGCGGGCGCTGCGCGAGCGCGTGTTCGACGAGAACGCGCACCTGCTGCACGACCTCACCGCGCTGCGGCGCATGACCCTGGAGCGGGCGCTGCGCGAGAGCGGCGACGACGCGGCGCTGGCCGAACCGGCATGGGAGGTGTTCTACGCCGCGCGCAACCAGGTGGAGTGCTATCCCGACAGCATCGACGCGCTGCGGCGCATCGCCGCGCGGGTGCCGGTGGCGGCGCTGACCAACGGCAACGCCGACCTGGAACGCATCGGACTGTCGGAGCATTTCGCGTTCCGGCTGACCTCGCGCGACCATGGCAAGGCCAAGCCGTCGCCGTGCATCTTCCATGCCGCCTGCGCGCGCCTGGACTGCGCCCACGGCGACGTGCTGCACGTCGGCGACCACATCGAGATGGACGTCGCCGGCGCCGCGCGCGCCGGGCTGCGCAGCTGCTGGATCAATCGCGAAGGCCGCACCTGGGCGCATCCCGAGATCACTCCCGACCTGCAGTTCGACACCCTCGCCGCGCTGGCCGACTGGTTGGACGCGCAGGCCGCCCACGACCACGACAGGACCGACGCCGCATGAACTTGCCGACCGGATTCGTTTCGCCCGACGCCGCCGCGCAGCCGCGCGCGCTGCACCTGCTCGATCGCGACGCTCTGCCCGCCTGGTGCGAGCGCCAGGGCGCGGCGACCACGCGCTGGCTGCAGGCGCAGGGCTGGGACGCGCCGCCGGGCAGCGTGCTGCTGCTGCCGGGCGAGGACGGTGACGTCGCCGGCGCCGCGCTCGGCATCGGCGACCGGCTCGATCCGTTCGCCTACGCGCACGCGCCGATGGCGCTGCCGGCGGGCGACTGGCGGCTGGCGGACACGTTGGACGCCGATGCGCACGCGGCGCTGCTGCTCGGCTGGGGCCTGGGCAGCTACCGCTTCGACCGCTACAAGCAGGCGCCGCGGGAACCGGCGCGGCTGGCCGTGGCCGAATCGGACGCGGAACGCTTCGACATCCTTGCCGCCTGCTGCCGCGTGCGCGACCTGGTCAACACCCCGACCGAGCACATGGGCCCGGAGGAGCTGGAAACCGCGACGCGCGAGATCGCACAGGCGCACGGTGCGCAGTTCGAGAGCATCGTCGGCGATGCGCTGCTGGCGCGGAACTTCCCGGCGATCCACGCCGTCGGCCGCGCCTCGCACCGTGCGCCGCGGCTGCTGCAGCTGCAGTGGGGCGACGCCGCGGCCCCCCATCTGGCGCTGGTCGGCAAGGGCGTGTGCTTCGACACCGGCGGCCTGGACGTGAAGCCGGCCGAGGGCATGCGCAACATGAAGAAGGACATGGGCGGCGCCGCGCACGCGCTGGCGCTGGCCGGACTGGTGATGGCGCGCAAGCTGCCGGTGCGCCTGACGCTGCTGATCCCGGCGGTGGAAAACGCGCTCGGCCCCGACGCCTACCGCCCCGGCGAGGTGATCGCCACGCGCAAGGGCATCAGTGTGGAGATCGACAACACCGACGCCGAGGGGCGGGTGGTGCTGGGCGATGCGCTGGCCTATGCCGGCGAGCAGGACCCGGACCTGCTGATCGACTTCGCCACGCTTACCGGCGCGGCGCGCATCGCGCTCGGCCCGGACCTGCCGGCGCTGTACAGCAACGACGATGCGCTGGCCGACGCCTGGCTGGAGGCCGGCCTGCAGCAGCGCGATCCGCTGTGGCGGATGCCGCTGTGGCGCCCGTACCTGCGCTACCTGACCAGCCGCATCGCCGACCTGGCCAACGCCGGGTCGCGCATGGCCGGCTCGATCACCGCGGCATTGTATCTCGAGCGCTTCGTGCCCGCGGGCCGGACCTGGGCGCACGTCGACGTGTTCGCGTGGAACGACAATGACCGTCCCGGCCGCCCCGCCGGCGGCGAGGCGCAGGGCCTGCGCGCGGCCTGGGCGATGTTGAAGCAGCGCTACGGCTGAGCGGCGGTTCTCGCGCGGCTGCCAGGATGCGCACCGCCTGCCGTTCGCAGGAGCGCCTCATAGGCGTGATGCCGGCGCGGCGACAGATCGCTGCACGTCCAACTGCGCGGGTATCGCGCGCATGGCGCGCTCCTACGTGGATGTAGGAGCGCCTCATAGGCGCGATGCCGGCGTGGCGACAGATCGCTACACGTCCAACCGCGCGGGTCTCGCGCGCATGGCGCGCTCCTACGTGGGTGTAGGAGCGCCTCATAGGCGCGATGCCGGCGTGGTGACAGATCACTGCACGTCCAACTGCGCGGGTATCGCGCGCATGGCGCGCTCCTACGGGTGGCAGGGGCGCCTACGCGTGTGACGCGTCAGGCCGGCAGGTCGAACAGCAGCACGTCGGCGAGGGGGTCGCCAGCGGTTCCGGCGATGCGCAGCTCGCCGGGCGTGCCGACGATGCCGAGCGCGTCGCCGGCCTCTAAGCCCTGGCCGTCGACCTCGGCCCTGCCCTGCGCCAGGTGCAGCCAGTAGCGGCGTGCGGGGTCGAGCGTCCAGGTCACCGACTCGCCGGCGCCCAGCTGCACGCCACGCAGCCAGGCCTGCTGGCGGATGGCGAGGCTGCCGTCGGCGCCGTCGGGCGAGGCGAGCACCGCCCAGCGGCTACGGCGTACGGCGGGATCGAACGCCCGCTGCGCATAGTCCGGCGGCACGTTGAGCCGGTCGGGCTGGATCCAGATCTGCAGGAAATGCACCGGCTCGCTGTCGGAGGCGTTGAACTCGCTGTGCTCGATGCCGGTGCCGGCGCTCATCCACTGCAACTCGCCCGGACGCAGCACGCCCTCGCCGCCGCTGTCGTCGCGATGCGCGAGCGCGCCCGACAGCACGTAGCTGAGGATCTCCATGTTGGCGTGGCCGTGCGACGGAAATCCGGAACGGGGCGCCACCCGGTCCTCGTTGATGACCCGCAACGGCCCCCAGCCCATCCACTCCGGATCGTGGTAGTGGCCGAAGGAGAACGTGTGGTGGCTGTCGAGCCATCCGGCCTCGACGTGGCCGCGTGCGCTGGCGGAACGGAGAATCGGCATGATCGGATAGATAAGTTCGAGTGGCCTTACGGTGGATGAATCGATGCGACGGCTGCGTCATCGGCGCGGCGAATGCCGCCGGTACCCGAAACCCGTCATCGTGGCGCAAGCGCGCTGCGGTCCGGAATAAATCCATCGGCGTGGATCGGCCGTCATGTTCCGCGCCCACTGCCGCTTCGCCGTACCCTCACCCCAACCCCTCTCCCAAAGGGAGAGGGGCTTTTCCCTTCTCCCTTTGGGAGAAGGTGCCCGAAGGGCGGATGAGGGTACGGCGAAGCGACGACGGCTCCAATCGCCGCCAACGCACCGGGCCGGGAATCGAGTCGCCGTCCCGATGCGCGGCGCCGCGCCTACTCGGCCGCGGCCACCGAAGCCTCGGTGGTGATCCGCAGCTGCACCTCGTCGCCGACGTGCGGCGCGTGCATGCCGAGGTCGAAATCGGTGCGCTTGACGGTGGTGGTGGCGTCGAAGCCGATCGCCTCGCGCTTGGTCATCGGATGCGGGCCCATCTCGTTGAGGGTGACATCGAGCACCACCGGCTTGCTGATGCCCTTGATGGTGAGATCGCCGGTGACCTTGAGCTTGCCCTCGCCCGCCGATTCGACCGCGGTGCTGCGGAAGGTGGCTTCGGGATGGTTGGCGGCGTCGAAGAAGTCGTCGCTGCGCAGGTGCTGGTCGAACTTCTCCACATGCGAGTTCAGCCCGGACAGGGGCAGGGTGACCTCGACGCTGGAGGCGGACACGTCATCGGCGTCGTAGACGATGGCGCCGTCGACATCTCCGAAGTGGATGATGGGGTTGGAGAAGCCGAGGTGATTCCACTGCGCCACCACGTCGGTGTGGTTGGGATCGATCTGGTAGGTCACCGGCGCGGCGAGGGCCGGGGCGGCAGCCAGCGACAGGGCGACGGCGAGCAGAGCGTGCTTGAGGGGGACGATCTTCATGGCTGGGTTGCTCCGTTTCGAGGTTCGACCGGTGGAAGGTGAACGGCTGCCGTGACAGCCGCTAGAGGATCTGGACCGCCGACGCGGATCACGCGATGCGGCAGGCCTCGTCGAACGACAGCCGCGGCGAGCGCCCGAAGATGCTGGCCGGGTCGCCCTTGCCGAGGTTGACGAGGAAGTTGGAGCGGATCGCGGTGCCCTTGAAAAAGGCCTCGTCGACCTTGGCGGCGTCGAACCCGGTCATCGGCCCGGTGTCGAGGCCGAGCGCGCGCGCGGCGAGGATCAGGTAGGCGCCCTGCAGCGAGCCGTTGCGGAAGGCGTGGTCGCGGCGGTTCTCGCGCGGGCCCTCGAACCAGCTCTTGGCATCGGTATGCGGGAACAGGTACGGCAGCTTCTCGTGGAAGTCGAGGTCGTAGCCGACGATCACCACCACCGGCGCGGCCATGGTCTTCTTGCGGTTGCCCTCGTCCAGCGCCGGCTCCAGTTTCGCCTTGGCTTCGGCGGACCGCACGAAGACGAAGCGCGCCGGCGACTGGTTGGCGCTGGTCGGTCCCCACTTCAGCAGGTCGTAGAGCTGATGGAGGGTGTCGTCGCTCACCTCGCCCGAGAACCGGTTGTAGGTCCGCGCACTACGGAAGAGGCGGTCGAGGGCTTGGGCGTCGAGGACATCGGACATCGGGAAATTCTCTCCTGGCGCGGCTTGGCCGCTCGTGAAGTCGACCCGCAGTGTAGAGTTCCGCCGATCAAGCCGCACCCTGGATCCCGGAACGGATGGTCACATTCGTGGAACGAACCGCCGCCGCACCCGCGCCATCGTTGCCGTCGATGCAATGCTGGGCGGTGAGCGACGGCCGTGCCGGGAACCTGCGCCAGGCCGAGGCGCTGGCGCGTGCGCTGGCGCCGGCCGCCGTGCGCGACTGGCGGCTGGCGCCGCGCGCGCCGTGGCGCTGGGCCGCGCCGCGGCGGCTGCCGGGCAGCGAGGGTGCGTTCGGCGGCGACTTTGCCGCGGCCCTGTCGGCGCCGCCCACGCTCGCCGTCGGCTGCGGCCGCCAGGCGGCGCTGGCGACGCGGCTGTTGCGCGCCCACGGCGCGAGGACGGTGCAGATTCTCGATCCGCGGCTCGATCCGGCGCACTGGGACCTGGTGGTGGTGCCCGAGCACGATGGACTGCGCGGGGATAATGTCGTCACCCTGCTCGGCAGCCTGCATCCGGTCGACGACGCCTGGCTGGCGCGGGCACGCACCGAGTTCGCCGCCTTCGCCGACCTGCCGCGCCCGCGCACCGCGCTGCTGCTCGGCGGCAGCAGCCGGCACGCGCGCTTCGACCGCACCAGCTTCGAGGCGCTGGCCTCACGGCTGGACGCCGCGCTGGCGCGCGACGGCGGCAGCGTGTTGCTGACCGCTTCGCGGCGCACGCCGCCGGAGCTGCGCGATGCGCTGCGCGGCCGCTATGCGAACACGCCCGGTATCGCCTGGCTCGGTGGCGACGACGGGCCGAACCCGTACCCCGGGCTGCTGGCCTGGGCCGACCGCATCGTCTGCTCGCCCGATTCGGTCAACATGATCTCCGAGGCCTGTGCCACGCGCGCGCCGGTGTTCGTGCCCGATCCGGCGCGCGTCAGCGGCCGGCCGCGGCGATTCCTCGACACGCTGCTGGCGCGCGGCCGCATCCGCGCGATGGACGCCTCGCTCGCGTCGTTCAAAGCGGAACCGCTGCGCGAGACCGCGCGCGTCGCCGCCGAAGTGCGATCGCGCTTGGCCCTCCCGTAGGAGCGCGCCACGCGCGCGATGCCGCGGGCACATCGCCGCCGACGACTCCGATGACCGGCATGGTTGCCGGTCCGGAATCGCGGCATCCGCCGGATCCTGCCGATACCCGCGGTATCGCGCCCATGGGGCGCTCCTACGGCGGCGGCGATCCGGTCGTAGGAGCGCGCCGCGCGCAATGCCCGCGGGCACATCGCCGCCGCCGACTCCGATGACCGGCGTGGTTGCCGGTCCGGAATCACGGCATCCGCCGGATCCTGCCGATACCCGCGGTATCGCGCCCATGGGACGCTCCTACGGCGGCGGCGATCCGGTCGTAGGAGCGCGCCATGCGCGCGATGCCGCGGGCACATCGCCGCCGACGACGCCGATGACCGGCGTGGTTGCCGGTCCGGAATCGCGGCACCACTGGATCCTGCCGGCTCCCGCGGTATCGCGCCCACGGCGCGCTCCTACGGGGACGTGGCTCCGTCGGCATTTCGTTACATCCGTGCGACCACCAAGCAGCCGTCGCGCCGCTGCGCAGTGGGGAAAACCCCAGGGGCAGCCACAGACAGGAAGGGCCGCGCTACGGCCCCGTGACATCCGCAACGATCTCCGCGGCGATCTCCTCCAGTCGCGCCTGGATCATCTCCTCCGGCAGCCACTGCCCGCGCACCATCACGCCGACGCGGCGCTGCACGTTGGCCACGTCCTCCAACGGATTGGCCTCGAGCAGGATCAGGTCGGCGCGACGGCCGGGCTCGACCGTACCGAACGCATCGGGCGTGCCGAAGTAGGCCGCGGGATTGCGCGTACCGGTGACCAGCACCTCGTACGGCGTGAGACCCGCGGCCACCATCATTTCCATCTCGTGATGGATCGAGAAGCCGGGCACGTTGAAGAACTGCGGCGCGTCCGAGCCGAGCGCGATCGGCGCGCCGCCGTCGTGCAGGGCCTTGAGCAGCTGCCGCCGCACCTCGACGAGCCGCTGCGCCGCTTCCGGCTGGAAATCCTCGCGCGCCGCGAACTCGTGCTTGGAACGCACCCAACTGTCGCGTACCTCCTGCGGCATGTAGCGCATTTCGGGCCAGGCGATCATCGCCTCCGGCGATTCGGGCGACGCCAGATGCTCGACGAGGCTCAGCGTCGGCACGTTCCAGGTGCCCGCCTCCAGGGTGCGCCGCACGGCCTCGGGAATGCGATCGGTGTCGATCAGGCCGGCCCAGCCGCTACCGAAGAACCCGGGATCGCCGCCGCCGGTGTCGGCATCATCCGGCACCAGGAACTCGGCATAGCGGTCGAGATGGTCGATCGAGGTCTGCCGCGCTTCCAGCGCGCGGCCCAGTCCGACGCCGTCCGGGATGTGCCCGCCGAACGGCATGCCGATCGCGTGCGCGGTCTCGGCCATCGGTCCGTAGGCCTCCGGCGGAACGTTGCCGAGCTTGACCAGGTCGAACCCCGCCGCCTCGTATTCCCGCACCGCCTGCTCCGCCGCTTCCGACGTGCCCGCCTTGTCCGGGTTGAGCCACGGGCTGGCCGTGAACAACGTCGGCCCGAGCAGATCGCCATCGGCGAGGCGCTCGCGCAGCTCCAGGTGATAGGCATGCCCGGCCATGTTGCGCACCGTGGTCACGCCGTTGGAGACGTACAGGAACAGCACGTCCTCCGCATAGCCGGGATCGTCCGGCCCCGGTACGTGGCCGTGCATCTCGGCCAGGCCGGGCATCAGCCAGCGCCCGGCGCCGTCGATGCGCTGCGCGCCCTCGGGAATCTCCACCTCGTCCGCCGGCCCGACCGCGGTGATGCGGTCGTCCTCGACGATCACGGTGTGGTCCTCGAGCACGACCTCGCGGTCCATCGGCAGCACGTTGACGCCGGTGAAGGCGACCATGGAGGTAGCCGAACCATCTGCCGGCTCGGCTGCAGGCGCACCTTGCGCCTCCGCCTCGGGGGCTGGCCCCGACGGCGTGCATGCGCAGAGCGCGGCGAGCGCCAGCCCGGCGAACCAGCGAGGAAATCGGCAAAGAGCTAGGGAGGTTTCCGGCAACGACCGCATCAGCATGCTCCGGTGGGGCGGAGCCTCGACCCTACCCAGCCGATCGACTGCGATGCAAGCGGCCGGGCGATCAGGCGCTCCATGGCCCGTGCGGATGTGCGCGCCGAATCCCGCCGGCCGCGCGGGAGTTGCGGCCCGGATCAGGTCATTCCCCCCGTGCCGGCAGGCCGAGTTGCTGCCAGGCGGAGCGGATCGCGGCGCGCGCGGCGGCCATGGGCTCCGAATCCGGCACCAGCCGCGGGCGGCGGTCGAGGGTGCGCCCCAGGCCGAGCGCGAGCAGGGTGGCATGGGCGCGGGTCAAGGCGTCGGCCGTGCCGGCATCGACCAGGCCGGCTTCGCGCAGCGCCTCCAGCAGCGCCGGCGTGGCGCGCGGGCGAAGCAGCGCCGGATGTGCATGCGCCTTGCGCAGCACCAGGTACTGCAGCAGGAACTCGAGATCCACCAGACCGCCCTCGCCCTGCTTGAGATCGAAGCCGGCCTTGCCGCTGCGGTCGAGTTCGGCGCGCATCTTCGCGCGCATGCCGGCGATGTCGTCGCGCAGCTTGCCGGCATCGCGCGGGCGCGCCAGCGCACGCTCGCGCACGCGCTCGAAGTCGGCGCACAGGCTGTCGTCACCGGCGACGCAGCGCGCACGCACCAAGGCCTGGTGCTCCCAGGTCCAGGCACGCGTGCGCTGGTACTCGCCGTAGCTGGCCAGCGACGACACCAGCAGGCCGCTGGCGCCGTCCGGGCGCAGACGGATGTCGACCTCGTACAGCTGGCCGGCGCCGGTGGCGGTTCCGAGCAGGGCGACGACCTTCTGCGCCAGCCGCGCGAACCAGCGGGTGGCGTCGAGCGCACGCGCGCCGTTGGACTGCGCATCGGCCGGGGCGTCGTAGAGGAACACCAGGTCGAGGTCGGAGCCGATGCCGAGTTCTTCGCCGCCGAGGCTGCCGTAGCCGAGCACGGCGAAGCGCGCGCCATCGATCGCGCCATGCGCGGCGCGCATCTCGCGCTGCGCCAGTTCCAGCACCACCGCGACCGTGGCGTCGGCCAGCCACGCCAGTTGCCGCGCGCTGTCCTGCGCCTGCTGGCGGTTGTCGAGCGTGGCCAGGGCGATGCGGAAGCTCAGCGTCTGCCGGGTCTCGTTGAGCGCGAACAGGGCGGCTTCCAGGTCGCCGCGCTTGAGCGCCGCGCGGCAGGCGGCGGCGAGCTGCGCGCGCGAGGGCAGCGGCCCCTCGGCGCGGGCATCGAGCAGCTCGTCGAGCAGCAGCGGATGCGCAGCCACCCGCTCGGCCAGGAAGGCGCTGCGGGTGACCAGGTCGATCAGTCGCGCCAGCGCCTGCGGCTGTTCGTCGAGCAGGGCGAGATAGCTGGTCCGGCGCAGGATGTTCTGCACCAGCGCCAGCAGCCGGCGCACCGCCAGCAGCGGCCGGTCGGCGGGCGCGCTGGCCTGCAGCAGCACCGGCATCACCCGGTCCAGCCGCGCGCGCGCGCCGTCCGCCAGCTCGCGCACGTTCGGCGAGCGTACGAAATCGCGCAGCGTGGCATCGACGGCGTCGGCTTCCATGTCCGCGAACCCGGCGGCAACCAGCACCGCCGCATCGCCGTCGTCGGGCAGCGCGCGCCAGTAGCCGGCGATGTCGCTGTCGACGGCCGGCTGCTGCCGGCGCTGGGCGAGCAGCGCCTCGAACTCCTGCGCCACGCGGGCGCGATGGCCGCCGAGCACTTCCAGCAACGCCTCCCAATCGGCATAGCCGAGGCCGGCGGCGATGCGCGCGCGCTCGAGCGGATCGGCCGGCAATACATGGGTCTGCGCGTCGCGCAGCATCTGCAGCCGGTTTTCCAGCCGGCGCAGGAAACGGTAGGCCGCGACCAGCGCCTCGGCGCTCTCGGGCGGGATCTGGCGCGCGTCGCGCAACGCGCGCAATGCCGGCTGCAGGCGGCGTTCGCGCAGCGCCGGCTCGCGGCCGCCACGAATCAGCTGCAGCACCTGGGCCAGGAACTCGATCTCGCGGATGCCGCCGGCGCCCCGCTTGATGTCGCCTTCGTGCGCCTTGCGCGCGACCTCGGCGGCGATCGCCGCCTTCATGTCGCGCAGGCCGTCGAGCGCGCCGTAATCGAGGTAGCGGCGATAGACGAACGGCCGCAGCGTGTCGATCAGCCGCGCCCCGGCCGCGGAGTCGCCGGCGACCACCCGCGCCTTCTGCCAGGCGTAGCGCTCCCAGTCGCGGCCTTCACGCTGGAAGTAGTGCTCCATCGCCGCGAAGCTCAGGGCAACGCGCCCGGCACCGCCGAACGGGCGCAGGCGCAGGTCGACGCGGTGGCAGAACCCGTCGGCGGTGACCTCGTCGAGCAATTTCGCCAGCGCCTGGCCGAGACGGGCGAAGTACTGCTCGGCCGCCAGCGGGCGCGCGCCGTCGCTTTCGCCGTTGCGGGCGTAGCCATAGACGAGGTCGACGTCGGAGCTGAAGTTGAGCTCCTCGCCGCCGAGCTTGCCGAGCCCGAACACCACCAGCCGCACCACGTCGCCGTCGGCGTCGCGCACGCTGCCGTGGCGCTGGACGAATTCGGCCTCGAGCGCGGTCAGCGCCGTCTGCAGGCAGGCATCGGCCAGGCGGGTGGTGCCGGCCAGGGTGGCATCGACATCGTCGAGCCCGAGCACGTCACGCCAGATCAGCCGCGTGGATTCGGCGGCCCGGTAGCGGCGCAGCAGTCGCGGCCATTCGGCGCGGTTGTCTTGGTGCAGGGCGGGTGGCGGCAGCGGCTCGGCGCCATCGTCGCCGAGCAGGCGCGGGACCAGGCCGGGCTGCCGCGCCAGGGTGTCGATGGCGAAGTCGCTGGCGACCGCGATCTGCCGCAATCTGCCGGCCGCGCCATCCGCATCGAGCGCGCCGGCATCGTCGCCGAGCGCGTCGCGCAGGCGCGACGATGCGCGTTGCACGATCGTCTCCAGGCATGCGTGGTGGTCCATGTGGCGATTGTGGCATTCCGTGCGGGACGCCCGACCGTCGGATCCCGCAGTCTGGACGTGCGTCATCCCTTGAAGAAGTTCTTCGTGGGTTCCGAGGTCCGCACGCCTCCCGCCGCCTCCGTCGTAGGAGCGCGCCATGCGCGCGATGCCGCGGGCGCTTCGCCGCCGGAGACCTCTGATCACCGGCGTGCTTACCGGCTCGAGCCGACGGGCGCGATCCACCGGATACTGCGGCAGGACCGGCATCGCGCGCATGGCGCGCATAAAAAAGCCCGCAACCGGAAAACCGGTCGCGGGCTTTGCTCCCTCCCCCACGTCGGGTGCAGGGCAATCGTGAATGAAGTGTTATGCAACTTGCACGCTGCAGTGCAAAACGATACTTCCAAGTACAAGAACGCCCGCCGTGCACGCATATCCTGAAATCGGTTTCAGTGCATCCGCGACAATCGCTGTTCAGGCGTTCTCGTGCGCTCAGCGCCGATACCAGGCCAGGCAGGTGCCGATGACTGACGGCGGCGTCGCCGAACTTCCCTTCAATCTGGCCGCGGGCCGCGGCGCAGGTCGCGCAGGATCTCGCGCGCGGCGTTGCGGCCGGGCAGGCCGGTGACGCCGCCGCCGGGATGGGTGCCGGAACCGCACAGGTACAGGCCGTCCAGCGCGCCGCGGTAGTCGCCCTGCCCCAGCAGCGGCCGCGCCGAGAACAACTGGTCGAGCCCGAGCGCGCCGTGGAAGATGTCGCCGCCGACCAGGCCGAATTCGCGTTCCAGGTCCAGCGGCGACAGCGCCCGGTAGCCGAGCACGCTGCGCCTGAAGTTGGGCGCGACGGCGTCGACGGTGTCGAGCATCAGTTCGGCCACGGTGTCGCGGTGCGTGTCCCAGCCGCCGTCAACGTCCGGATGCACGTGCTGGCAGAACAGGCTGGCGACATGTTGCCCCGGCGGGGCGAGCGAGTCGTCGAGGGTCGAGGAGATCACCAGTTCCACCACCGGCGCGCGCGACCAGCCGGCGTTGTGCGCCTTCGACTTGGCGTCGAAGTACGCCTGCTCGAAATAGCCCAGCGACGGGCCGATCAGGATGCCGCTCTGGTGGTGCGGCTGCAGTTGTTTCCCCGGCGCGGCGCTGAAGTCCGGCAGTTCGGCCAGCGCCACGTTCATGCGGAAGGTGCCCGAGCCGCAGCGGTAGCCGGCGATGCGTTGCGCGGTGTCGTCGTCGAGCTGCGCGCGCGGCACCAGGCGCTGGTACAGCAGCTTCGGGTTGAGGTTGGAGACCACGGTCTTGGCGCGCAGTTCGCGGCCGTCGGCGAGCGCGACCCCGACCGCGCGGCCGCGGCCGCTGGCGGCGGGTTCGACCAGCACCTGCGCGACCTCGGCGCCGGTCTCGATGCGCACGCCGCGGGCCTCGCACTCGGCCGCCATCGCCTGCGTGATCGCGCCCATGCCGCCGACGGCATGGCCCCAGGCACCGGACTTGCCGTTGACCTCGCCGAACACGTGGTGCAGCAGCACGTAGGCCGAACCGGGCGTGTACGGACTGGCGAAGTTGCCGACGATCGAGTCCCAGCCCAGCGCCGCCTTCAGCGGTTCGGACTCGAACCAGCCGTCGAGCAGGTCGCCGGCGGACTTGGTGAACAGGTCGAGCAGGTCGCGGCGGCCGCGCAGGTCCAGCCGCCGCAGCTGTTTGGCGGTCGCGTACGACGCCAACCAGTCGGCGAGCACGAAGCGGTCGGAGACGTTCGGCGGCGTGCGCAGCATCAGTTCGCGCAGCACCGCGACCACGCGATCAAGCATCGCGGTGTAGGCCGGCAGGCGCTCGGCGTCGCGGCGCGACCAGCGCGCCACCTCGGCCTGCGTGTGTTCGCCGCCGAGCCGGAATGCGCGCCCGTCGGGCAGCGGCAGGAAGTTGGCGTACGGGCGCTCGACCATGCGCAGGCCGTGCTCGGCCAGGCGCAGGTCGCGGATCACCGCCGGATTGAGGAGGCTGACGGTGTAGCTGGCGGTGGAATTGCGGAAGCCGGGATGGAACGCCTCGGTCACCGCGGCGCCGCCGACGATCCCGCGCCGCTCCAGCACCGTCACCCGCAGGCCGGCGGCCGCCAGGTACGCGGCGCAGACCAGGCCGTTGTGGCCGCCGCCGATGATCAGGATGTCGCTGTCGTTGCCCGTCATGCCGCTCCCGGGTGATGGCGTCCACCACCGCGTGTCGAGCCGCCATTGCGCCCGAAAGCCGGCCATCCGGCAAGTCAGACCACAAGCAACGGCGAACCACCCGTCCGTAGGAGCGCGCCATGCGCGCGATACCGCGGGTGCATCGCCGCCGGCGACTCCGATGACCGGCGCGCCTGCCGGTCCGGAATCGCGGCATCCGCCGGATCCTGCCGGCGCCCGCGGTATCGCGCGCATGGCGCGCTCCTACGGTTACGCTGGCCGCGTTTTTTTGCCGAGCCGTTGCGCGAAACCACGCGCGTCGCCACCGAAGTGCGGCGGACCCGGGCCGGCCGATGGCGCCGGTTCAGGACGTGCGCAACATGCGCTCGACCGCGTCGGCCAGGCGCGCCGCCGCCTGCGGCCGGCCCAGCGCGGCGGCCGCGGCGGCGGCCTGCGGCAGCGCCGTCGGCGAGGCGAACAGGTCCGCCAGCAGCGCCGACAGCGACTCCGCCGTCAGCTCCGGCTCCGGCACGCACCAGCCGACGCCGGCCTGCGCCAGCGTCTCGGCGTTGCGGCGCTGTTCCTCGCGCGAGCCGCCGTGCGGAATCGGCACGAAGATTCCCGGGCGCCCGACCACGAGCAGGTCGGCGGCGGTGGTCGCGCCGGCGCGCGCGATCACCAGATGCGCATCGCGCAGGCGCGCGCCCATGTCGTCGAAGAACGGACGGATCTCGGCATCGACGTCGGCTTCGCGCAACCGCGCGACGATCGCGTCCGCATCCTCGCCCTTGTATTGCAACGCGAGCTTGACGTGCCGGCGCACCGCTTCCGGAAGCCGCAGCAACGCCGGCGGCACCACCTCGCCGAACACCCGCGCACTCTGGCTGCCGCCGACCACCAGCAGCCGCAGCGGCGTGTCGGGCGCGATGGCGGGATACGGCGCGCGCGCATCGAGGATCGCGCGCCGCACCGGATTGCCGGTCTCGACGATGCGCGCGGCATCGAAGCCGTCGGCGCCGGCGATCGTCGGGAACGAGGTCGCCAGGCCATCGGCTAAACGCAACAGCTGGCGGTTGGCCAGGCTCAGGCGCGTGGCCTGCTCGTGCAACAGCAGCGGCAGGCCGAGGCTCTTGGCCGCCAGCGCCGGGGCGAAGCTGGGATAGCCGCCGAAGCCGACCATCAGCGCGGCGCCACGGCGCTTCAGGTCGCCGCGCGCCTGCCAGGCGGCGCGGGTGATCGTCGCCATTGCCGCCAGCTTGCCGCCGATCCCGCCGGCCAGGCTGCGCGCCGGCAGCACCACGTGTGGCAGGCCCTCGAGCGCCTGCGTGTACGCGGCGCCGCGGCGCTCGGTGTAGATCACCGCCCCATGGCCGCGCGCAAGCAGCTCGCGCGCCAGCGCCTCGGCCGGAAACAGGTGCCCGCCGGTGCCGCCGGCGGCGAGGGCGATGGTGGTGGCGGGAGGCGCCGGACGCTGCATCGTGGCGATCCGAAAAAAGAGCCGCGACTATAGCGAAAGCGAGAAACGAGTGAAGAGGAGTGAGAACGAGTGAAAAGCGCCACGCACTCCTCGCTCTCCTTCATCCGGCCAAGGGCAGGCTGATCAGCGCCCGCATGCCCCGGTCACCGTTGCGCAACACGACGTCGCCGCCGTGGTGGCGGGCGATGGTGCGGGCGATCGACAGGCCCAGGCCAACGCCGCCCGTTTCGCGGTTGCGCGAGTGCTCCATGCGGAAGAACGGCTCGAACACCTGGTCCATGGCCGCCTGCGGAATGCCGGGGCCGTCGTCGTCGATGACGATGTCCACGCCTTCGCCGGCCCGTACCACGCGCACCCGCGCGCGCTCGCCATAGCGCACGGCGTTCTCGACCAGGTTGCGGATCGCGCGCCGCAGCGCGTCCGGGCGGCAGCGGTAGTGCAGCTTCGGCCCGCCGAGGAAGCGCACCTGCTGGCCGAGCTCCGCAAGGTCGTCGCAGAGGCTCTCGACCAGCGCCGACAGATCCACCGTGCGGGTCGTCTCGACCGTGGCTTCCTCGCGCGCGAAGGCGAGCGCGGCCTCGGTCATGGTCTGGATCTCCTCGATGGTGGCGAGCATCTTCTCCTGCACTTCCGGATCGGACACGAACTCGGCACGCAACCGCAGCGAGGTCAGCGGCGTGCGCAGGTCGTGGCCGATCGCGGCGAGCATGCGGGTGCGGTCGTCGACGAAGCGCTGCAGCCGCGCCTGCATGCGATTGAAGGCCTCGGCGGTGTGGCGGATGTCGTCGGGACCGGACTCGGGCAGCGGCGGCACCGACTCGCCGCGGCCGAGCAGTTCCGCGGCCGCCGCCAGGCGCCGCATCGGCCGCGTGATGCCGCGCGCCGCCAGGATCGCGATGACCGACAGCGCGAGCGCGGTGATCAGCAGCGACAGGATCGACTGCCGCGTCCACGCGCCGTTGGGAATGGACTTGGCGTACGCGGCATTGAGCCAGCTGCCGTCGTCCAGGCGCACCGCCAGGCCCATGCCTTTCGCCTCGCCGAGATAGACGAACCGGGCCGGCCGCGACAGCGGCCAGGCGTGCGAGGACAGCGCCGTCCATTGCAGCGCGGCCCCGCCGGGGGTGGCGGCGCTGGCGGTGGCGATGGGCGCGACGCTGCCGGCGTCGTCCTTGGCGGGTTTGAGGCTGGGCAGCGGCGTCGCCAGGTGCACCCAGGCGTCGTCGCGCCAGGCCGTGGCGTCCGTCGGCTCCCGCGGCGTGGTCCAGAACCGCGTATAGGCGGTGCCGCTCACCTGCAGGATCTCGTCCCGCAGCGCGGGGGGCGTGGTCTCCAGCAACAGGGCGAGCGAGGCGGTGCGGCTGAAGAATTCGTTCTTGGCCGCCGCGCGCAGCGCGTGCCCGCGCTCGTCCCAGGAGATCAGGAATCCGATCGCCTGCGACAGCGCGAGCGCCAGCAGCAGGAACGCGATGAAGCGCGCCGCCAGGCTGCGTCGCCAGATGCGCCTCATGCCCGCTCGACCTCGGCAGTGAAGCTGTAGCCGCCGCCCCAATGGGTCTTGATCAGCGCCGGGTTGCGCGGATCGGCCTCGATCTTCTTGCGCAGCCGGCTCACCTGGTTGTCGATGCTGCGATCGAAACAGTCGGCTGCGCGGCCGACGGTGAGTTCGAGCAGCTGGTCGCGGCTGAGCACCAGTCCCGCATGGTCGAGGAAGGCGCCGAGCAGGCGGAATTCCGCCGTGCTCAGCGGTACCGCGACGCCGTCGGCGCCGAGCAGTTCCCGGCGCCCGACGTTGAGTTCCCAGCGATCGAAGCGCAGCGCCTTCGCCTTCACCCGGCTGCGCTGCGGCGGCAGGCTGTTGACCCGTCGCAGCACCGCCTTGATGCGGGCCAGGAGCTCGCGCGGATTGAACGGCTTGGTGAGGTAGTCGTCGGCGCCCAGCTCCAGGCCGATGATGCGGTCCAGGTCCTCGGCCATGGCGGTGAGGAAGATGACCGGGATGTCGGTGCTGCCGCGCAGGTGGCGGCACAGGCTGAGGCCGTCCTCACCGGGCATCATCACGTCGAGGATGATCAGGTCCGGCGCGCTGCGTTCGAGCAGCCGGCGCAGGGCCACGGCGCTTTCCGCGGTGCTGATGCGGTAACCGTGCCGGTCGAGGTACTTCCCCACCAGATTGCGGATGTCGCGGTGGTCGTCGACGATGGCGATGTGCGGTGCGGTCTCCATGGGGCGCTCCATCATCACGCGGGAAACGGCCGCGGTGGCCGCCGGACGCGGATCACATCGTGGACGATGTCCCCGGCCGGTCTGTATCAAAGTATGTCACCGGCCGCCGACGCGACATCTTGCGATGACTCGCTGCGTCGATGGGCACAGCGTTGTCGCGGAAGGCGATCAGACCGTACGGCATGCATGCGACGGGCACCGCGACCCAAGCACGAGGCGCGGCCGGCCGGCAGCGCGTAGGATCGACCACAGGTGACCCCAGACAGGAGACCCCATGCACCGCGCCCTCCCCCCCGTACTCGCCCTGCTGCCGCTGCTGGCGCTGGCAGGCACTGCCCGCGCGCAGGACGCCGCCGCCGACGGCGAACAGCTCTACCGCACGCGCTGCGCCGCCTGCCATGCCCTCGATCCTGCCCAGAACCGCATCGGTCCGCACCTGGCCGACGTGGTCGGGCGCGCCGCCGGCAGCGTCGAAGGCGCTCGCTACACGGATGCGATGCGCGAGTCCGGCATCGTCTGGGATGCCGAAACGCTGGATGCCTACCTGGCCAATCCGCGCCAGCGGGTGCCGGGCACCAGCATGATGTTCGCGCTGCCGGACGCGACACAGCGGCAGGCCATCATCGCGTTCCTGCAGGATCGGCCCGCGGCGGAATGATGCTCTTTCCCCCTTTGAAAAAAGGGGCAGGGGGGATTTGCCCGGCGCCCGACGAAGCCAAAGCCAGAGCAAATCCCCCTCGATCCCCCTTTTTTCAAAGGGGGAAGATGCGGACCCCTTTTGGAGAAGGGGAACAACGGAATCCAACACCAAGGAGCCCAGCATGGCCCGACTTAACGTCAATGGCACGACCCACGATGTCGACGCCGATCCCGGCACCCCGCTGCTCTGGGTGCTCCGGGAGCAGCTCGGCCTGACCGGCGCCAAGTACGGCTGCGGCATCGCCCAGTGCGGCGCCTGCACCGTCCACATCGACGACATGCCGGTACGCGCCTGCGCGCTGCCGGTGGACGCCGTCGACCCGGAACAGCGGATCGTCACCATCGAGGGCCTGTCGCCCGACGGTTCGCACCCGGTGCAGCAGGCCTGGCTGGCGCTCGACGTGCCGCAGTGCGGCTATTGCCAGACCGGCATGATCATGGCCGCGGCGAGCCTGCTGGCGCAGAACCCGAACCCGAGCGATGCCGACATCGACGCGGAGATGACCAACATCTGCCGCTGCGGCACGTACAACCGGGTCCGCGCCGCGATCAAGCGCGCTGCCGGCGGCGGCCAGCCGGCGCAGGGTTGAGGAGACGAACATGACGATCACCGACACCAAGTCCCGCGGCGCCGCCCGCGACCGCCGCAAGCACAACGACGGCAGGCTCGACGACATCAGGCTCAACGACGGCAGGCCCGCCGGCGTCAGCCTCTCGCGCCGCCGCTTCCTGATCGGTTCGGCCACCGCGCTCGGCGGCCTGTCGCTCGGATTCCACCTGCCCCTGATCGGCAGCGCGGCGGCGGCGGAGCCCGGCGCGGCGGCGCGCGAGGTCAACGCCTGGGTCGTGATCCAGCCGGACGAGACCGTGGTGGTCCGCGTCGCCCGCTCCGAGATGGGCCAGGGCACGCTGACCGGCCTGGCGCAGCTGGTCGCCGAGGAGCTCGAATGCGACTGGGCGAACGTGACCACCGAATACCCCACGCCCGGCCAGAGCGTGGCGCGCGACCGCGTCTGGGGCAACTTCTCCACCGGCGGCAGCCGCGGCGTGCGCGAATCGCACGACTACATGCGCCAGGGCGGCGCCGCTGCGCGCGAGATGCTGATCGCCGCCGCCGCGAACGCATGGGGCGTGCCGGCCGGCGAATGCACCGTGGCCAAGGGCGTGATCACCCACGGCGCCAGCGGCCGCAGCACGACCTACGGCAAGGTGGCGACGGCCGCCGCGCAGCTGACACCGCCCACCGATATCCCGCTCAAGGATCCGCAGGACTGGACCATCGCCGGCAAGCCGCTGCCGCGGCTGGACACGGCCGACAAGCTCACCGGCAAGCAGGTCTACGGCACCGACGTGCAACTGCCGGGCATGCTCAACGCCGCCGTCCGCGCCTGCCCGTACTTCGGCGGCAAACTCGAAAGCTTCGACGCCGCGGCGGTTGCCGGAATGCCGGGCGTCCGCCACGTGGTCCGGGTGGACGACACCGCGGTCGCGGTGGTGGCCGATACCTGGTGGCGCGCCAAGACCGCGCTCGACGCGCTTCCCGTGGTCTGGGACGAAGGCCCGAACCGGGCGCTGACCAGTGCGACGATCGCCGACATGCTGGCCGAGGGCCTGGACGCCGACGACGCCTTCGTCGGCACCCAGGCGGGCGATGCACGCGCCACGCTGGCCGCGCACGCCGGCAAGACCGTCACCGCGACCTACGCCGTTCCCTACCAGCACCACGTGACCATGGAACCGATGAACGCGACGGCGCTGTACACGCCGGAGAAGTGCGAGGTGTGGGTGCCGACGCAGAACGGCGAGGCCAGCCTGGCGGCGGCGGCCGAGGCCGCCGAGCTGCCGGTGGAACGCTGCGAGGTGTACAAGCTGCACCTGGGCGGCGGCTTCGGCCGGCGCGGCTTCCAGGACTACGTGCAGCAGGCGGTGCGCATCGCCAGGCAGGTCCCGGGCACGCCGGTGAAGCTGATCTGGTCGCGCGAGGAGGACATGCTGCACGGCGTCTATCACCCGACCACGCAGTGCAAGCTGACCGGCGCGCTGGACGACGACGGCAACCTCGCCGCGCTGCACATGCGCATCTCGGGCCAGTCGATCCTGGCCGCGGTGCGGCCCGAAGGCATGCAGGGCGGCATGGACCCGGTGGTGTTCCAGGGCCTGTTCCTCGACAACCCGGAAGGCAGCTTCGCCTACGACGTCGAGCACCTGCTGATCGATCATGCGATGCGCAACCCGGCGGTGCCGCCCGGCTTCTGGCGCGGGGTCAACCTCAACCAGAACGCGATCTACGTCGAATGCTTCATGGACGAGCTGGCGCATGCGGCCGGCGTCGATCCGCTGGCCTTCCGCCGCAGGCTGATGGCGAACCATCCCAAGCACCTGGCGGTGCTGGACGCGGTCGCCGAACGAGTCGGCTGGGACAGCGCGCCGCCGTCGGGCGTGCACCGCGGCCTGGCGCAGATCATGGGTTTCGGCAGCTACGTCGCCGCGGCGGCGGAAGTCTCGGTCACCGATGGCCAGCTCAAGATCCACCGCATCGTCGCCGCCACCGACCCCGGCCACGTGGTCAATCCGGCCCAGGTCGAGCGGCAGGTGGAGGGTTCCTTCGTCTATGGGCTTTCCGCGGGCCTGTTCGGCGAATGCGTCGTCGACGGCGGGCGCATGGTGCAGGAAAACTTCGATACCTACCCGGTGATGCTGATGGCGGACATGCCGGCGGTGGAAACGGTGATCGTGCCGTCCGGCGGCTTCTGGGGCGGCGTCGGCGAGCCGACCATCGCGGTGGCGATGCCGGCCGTGCTCAACGCGATCTTCGCGGCGACCGGCAAGCGGATCCGGACGTTGCCGCTGAAACAGCATGATTTGGCGTGAAAGCGAAAAACGACTGGCGAGGAGTGAGAAACGAGAGCCTCTTTGTCCCCTCTCCCCCGCAAGTGGGGGAGAGGGAGCCGATCAAGCGGCCGCGCCGGTTGCTCCCTTGGTGAACGCTCCACCCGGATAACGATGGCTGCCAATCCCTACCTCGCCCTGCTGCTCGCCGTCCTGGCCGTTTTCCCGGTGCAGGCCGCGCAGCCTGCGCCGCCGGGGGCGAGCAGCTGCTCGGGCTGCCATGCGCCGGGCGGTGCGGGCGACGGGATCCCGGGGCTGGAAGGCCTCGACGCCGAGCGCATCGTCGCCGACATGCGCGCATTCCGCAGCGGCGAACGCGAGGCGACGGTGATGGACCGCATCGCCCGGGGCTTCACCGAGGACGAAACCCGCGCCATCGCCGAGTGGCTGGCCTCCGGCGAGGGCGAGCGAGACGCGACCGGGAAAGCGACCACCGGTCAGGACCCAGGAGCGCCGGATGCCGAGCCGTAGACATGTCCTGCAGGGCCTCGCCGCCGGCGCCGCCGTGGCGGCGCTGGGTCCGGTGCCGCGCCTGCGTGCGGCCGCGCCGCCGCGCGTGGTGGTGGTGGGCGGCGGCTTCGCCGGCGCCAGCTGCGCGCGCGCGTTGAAGCGGCTGGATCCCGGTCTCGACGTGGTCTTGGTCGAGCCGGCGGCACGCTACACCGCCTGCCCCTTCAGCAACACGGTGATCGCCGGCCTGCGCGATCCCGAGGCCCAGGTGTTCGGCTACGACGGCGTCGAGCGCGCCGGCGTGCGCCTGGCCCGCAGCAGCGCCAATGCGGTCGATGCCGACCGGCGCCGCGTGCGCCTGGACGACGGCACCACGCTGGACTACGCGCGCCTGGTGCTGGCGCCCGGCATCGAATTGCGCTTCGACGCCCTGCCCGGCTACGACCGCGCCGCCGCCGACGTGATGCCGCACGCCTGGAAAGCCGGCGAGCAGACACTGCGGCTGCGCCGCCAGCTCGAGGCAATGGAGGACGGCGGGCTGGTGGTGCTTTCGGTCCCGGCCAATCCGTACCGCTGCCCGCCCGGCCCCTATGAACGCGCGAGCCTGATCGCGCATTACCTGAAGACGCACAAGCCGCGCTCCAAGCTCATCGTGCTGGACGCCAAGGACCAGTTCTCCAAGCAGTCGCTGTTCGAGGCCGCCTGGCGCGAGCTGTACCCGGACCTGCTCGAATGGGTGCCGCTGTCGATGGGCGGACAGGTCGTCGAGGTCGATCCCGGCGCCATGACCCTGGTCACCGACTTCGACCGCTATCGCGCCGACGTCGCCAACGTTATCCCGCCGCAGCGCGCCGGCGCGATCGCGACCGCCGCGGGCGTGGCCGACCGCACCGGCTGGTGCCCGGTCGATCCAGTCACGTTCGAATCCCGGCTGCAGCCGGGCATCCACGTGATCGGCGATGCGATCATCGCCGGCGCCATGCCCAAGTCCGCCTTCGCCGCCAACGCGCAGGCCAAGGTCTGCGCGGCGGCAGTGGTCGACCTGGTCCGCGAGCGCACGCCGGCCGAGCCCCGGCTCATCAACACCTGCTACAGCCTGGTCGCGCCCGACCACGGCATCTCGATCGCCGGCGTCTACCGTCCCGGCGATGAGTTGCTGACCGAGATCGAGGGCGCGGGCGGCGTCAGCGCAGCCGACGCGCCGCAGGCGACGCGCGCGCTGGAGGCGATGTATGCGGAAAGCTGGTTCCGGACGATCACCGACGAGGTGTTCGCATGAATCGCCACGCGACGAGCCGCCGGAAATCGGCACGCGTAGAGCCGAGCTTGCCTGCGCGAAGTGACACGCTTGCGAGCTGTCCTGTCGACAGCTCGCGTGGCGCTGCGCGCCCGGCCAGGAAAGGCCGGGACGGACGGTCCGGAGCCGGTACGGGTGCGCCCGGGATGGCGACCGTCGTCTGTCCGAATGCCGGAACAGCGGAGCAGGCTCCGCTCTTTGGGACGAGCACTCAAGTATCGACCTGGATGGGAATGAAAGGCGTGCGACAACTGGTGCTGTGCCTTGGCCTGGCAAGTGCGGCCGCATGCGCAGCCGGGGCGCGGGACGCACCGGTGCATGCCGCCGCCAAAGACGGCGCGCTTGCCCGGCCGCCGGGCGTGCGTGCCGGTGACGCGACACGCGGTGCGGCGCTGATGAACGACCGCCACAGGAGCCTGTGCCTGCTGTGCCACGCCGGGCCGTTCCCCGATCCGCACCTGCACGGCACGCTCGCGCCCGACCTGATGGGGATCGGAAGCCGGCTCTCGGAGGACCAGCTGCGCCTGCGCATCGCCGACATGAAGGCAATCAACCCGGAGAGCATCATGCCGACCTACCGCCGCACCTCGGACGATGCCGACGGCGGCGACGCCAGGCGCATCCCTGCCGCCTGGCGCGGCAAGCCGGTGCTGGAGGACGACGAGATCGAGGATCTCGTCGCCTACCTGGCGACGTTGAAGGAATGAGCATGCGCGACGAGACGTACCGAAAACCGGGCGCGTTCGGACGGCGCGACTTCCTCGTCGCTGCCGCGGCCGGGCTGGTCGTGCTGGCGCTGCCCGCGCGCGCGGCGGCGCGGCCGTCCCTGGACGAGGCGGTGCGCAGCTTCACCGGCGGCGCCGAGGCGCCCGCTGGCGGAATGCGGCTGGAGATTCCGTCGCTGGTCGAGAACGGCAACGCCGTTGGCGTCACGGTGAGCGTGGACAGCGCGATGAGCGCGGACGACCACGTGCGTCGCATCGCGCTGTTCAACGAGATGAACCCGCAGGCGGACATCGCCGTGTTCCACCTGGGTCCGCGCGCCGGGCGGGCGCGGATCGCGACCCGGATCCGCCTGGCGACCGCGCAGACGGTCATCGCCGTGGCGGAGATGGGCGACGGCAGCTTCCGCTCCAGCGAGACGAACGTGATCGTGACCCTGGCCGCCTGCATCGAGGACCTGTCGTGACCCGCGCCCTGATCAACGTGCCCAAGACCGCCGGTCGCGGCGAGATCATCGAGATCAAGGCGATGATCTCGCACCCGATGGAAACCGGTCACCGGATGGGGACAAACGGCGTCGCCATCCCGCGCGACATCATCCACCGTTTCAGCTGCCGCTACGGCGACGAGGAGATCTTCGCCGCGGACCTGTTCCCCGCGATCTCCGCCAATCCGTTCCTGGCCTTCAGCACCGTCGCCACCACCAGCGGCACACTGACCTTCACCTGGACCGACGACGCCGGACAGACGTATACCGAGTCGGCCGAGATCACGGTGGAGTGATGGCGCGGCGCACGCGGCACACGGTCGCCATCTGCACCGTGCTGGCGGTCGCCGCGGCGGTGGCGGCGGACATCCCGCGTGACCAGCGCCGATCCGGCGCCGACTTCATGTCGGCCGAGACGCGGGCGATGCAGGACGACGACACCGGCAACCCCGGCATGCTCTGGGTGCTCGAAGGCGAACAGGCTTGGGACACGCCGCAGGGCGCGGGCGACGTCGCCTGCAGCGGCTGTCATGGCGACGCAGCCGACAGCATGCGCGGCGTCGCCGCACGCCATCCAGCCTTCGACGAAGCGCTGGAACGGCCGGTTGACCTCGCGACCAGGATCAACCGATGCCGAAGCACGCACCAGCAGCTCGAGCCGCTGGCGCACGAGAGCCGCGAACTGCTCGCCCTCACCGCCTACGTCGCGCACCAGTCGCGCGGCCTGCCGGCCGCGCCGCCGCCGGATCCGCGCTTGGCGCCGTTCCGCGCGCACGGCCGGCAGTTGTTCGAACGCCGCATCGGCCAGCTCGACCTGGCCTGCTCGGCCTGCCACGACGACCACTGGGGCGAACGGCTCGGCGGCAATCCGATTCCACAGGCGCATCCCACCGGCTACCCGTTGTACCGCCTGGAGTGGCAGTCGCTCGGCTCGCTGCAGCGGCGCCTGCGCAACTGCATGATCGGCGTGCGCGCCGAACCGTATCCGTTTGGCGCTCCGGAAATGATCGACCTGGAGCTCTACCTGATGCAGCGCGCCGAAGGCCTGCCGATCGAGACGCCTGCCGTGCGGCCGTGATCCCGAACGCATCGCCGGCTGCACAAACGCCGGCAAAGAAAAACCCCGCCTCGCGGCGGGGTTTTTCGTGTTGCGGTGACGCGACGGGCGTTTGGATCAGAAATCCATGCCGCCCATGCCGCCCATACCGCCCATGCCACCGCCGCCGCCGCCGGCGGACTCTTCCTTCTTCGGCAGCTCGGCCACCATCGCCTCGGTGGTGATCATCAGGCCGGCGATCGAAGCCGCGTTCTGCAGCGCCGAGCGGGTGACCTTGGTCGGGTCCAGGATGCCGAACTCGATCATGTCGCCGTACTCGCCGTTGGCGGCGTTGTAGCCGTAGTTGCCCTTGCCGTCGGCCACCTTGTTCAGCACCACGCTCGGCTCTTCGCCGCAGTTGGCGACGATCTCGCGCAGCGGCGCTTCCATCGCGCGCTTGGCGATGTTGATGCCGTGGTTCTGGTCCTCGTTGGCACCCTTCAGGTCGCCGATGGCCTGCAGCGCGCGGATCAGGGCGACGCCGCCGCCCGGGACCACGCCTTCCTCGACCGCTGCGCGCGTGGCGTGCAGGGCGTCCTCGACGCGGGCCTTCTTCTCCTTCATCTCGATCTCGGTCGAGGCGCCGACCTTGATCACCGCCACGCCGCCGGCCAGCTTGGCCACGCGCTCCTGCAGCTTCTCGCGGTCGTAGTCCGAGGAGGTCTCCTCGATCTGGGCCTTGATCTGCTTGATGCGCGACTCGATGCCCGCGGTGTCGCCGGCGCCGTCGATGATGGTGGTGTTTTCCTTGGTGATCTGCACCTTCTTGGCGCGGCCGAGGTCGTTGATGGTGGCCTTCTCGAGCTGCAGGCCGACTTCCTCGGAGATCACGGTGCCGCCGGTCAGCACGGCCATGTCTTCCAGCATCGCCTTGCGACGATCGCCGAAGCCCGGGGCCTTGACGGCGCACACCTTGACGATGCCGCGGATGGTGTTGACCACCAGGGTCGCCAGGGCCTCGCCCTCGACTTCCTCGGCGACGATCAGCAGCGGCTTGCCGGCCTTGGCCACGCCCTCGAGGACGGGCAGCAGGTCACGCACGTTGGAGATCTTCTTGTCGTGCAGCAGGATGAAGGGATCCTCCAGCTCGGCCGACATCGACTGCTGGTTGTTGATGAAGTACGGCGACAGGTAGCCGCGGTCGAACTGCATGCCCTCGACCACGTCCAGCTCGTTGTCCAGGCCCGAGCCTTCCTCGACCGTGATCACGCCTTCCTTGCCGACCTTCTTCATCGCGTCGGCGATGATGGTGCCGACCGACTCGTCGGAGTTGGCGGAGATGGTGCCGACCTGGGCGATCGCCTTGTCGTCGGCGGTGGGCTTGCTGATGTTCTTGAGCTGCTCGACGGCGGCGATCACCGCCTTGTCGATGCCGCGCTTGAGGTCCATCGGGTTCATGCCGGCGGCGACCGCCTTCATGCCCTCGCGGATCATCGCCTGCGCCAGCACGGTGGCGGTGGTGGTGCCGTCACCGGCGTTGTCGGAGGTCTTGGAAGCGACTTCCTTGACCATCTGCGCGCCCATGTTCTCGAACTTGTCGGACAGTTCGATTTCCTTGGCGACGGACACGCCGTCCTTGGTGATGGTCGGGGCGCCGAAGCTCTTCTCGAGCACGACATTGCGGCCCTTCGGGCCGAGGGTGGCCTTGACGGCATTGGCGAGAGCGTTGACACCGCGCACCATCTTGGCGCGCGCATCTTCACCGAAACGGATTTCTTTGGCTGCCATTTGAGACTCCGGAATTCGTGATGAGTGATTCGTGATTCGTAAGAGCGGAAAAGCGTGGTTCGGGTCGGAGGCGGGTGCTTCGCGAAGCAGTTGCTTCTAGCGAATCACCTATCACCAATCCCGAATCACGGCCGTTCTCGGCTCAGCTGAGAACGGCGAGGATGTCGTCCTCGCGGACCACCAGGTACTCGGTGCCGTCCAGCTTGACCTCGGTGCCGCTGTACTTGCCGAACAGCACCTGGTCGCCGGCCTTGACCTTCGGCGCGCGGACGCTGCCGTTGTCGAGCGCCTTGCCCTCGCCGGTGGCGACGACTTCGCCCTTGATCGGCTTCTCGGTGGCGGAGTCCGGGATCACGATGCCGCCGGCGGACATCTTTTCTTCTTCGGTACGCTTGATGACCACACGGTCGTAGAGCGGCTTGATATTGCTCATTTCGATCCTCGCTAAGTGATTGATCGGTTTGGAAAATGGGTGGCGACTTTAGCACTCTCGCAAGGAGAGTGCCAGGCGCGCGGACGGCAAAACCCGGCAACGCCGGGATGGATGCGAGATGGGCCCGCCGGTCCGCCTTTCAAGGCCTTCCGGCGAAAAAATTTCGCGGCGCGGGGTCGGCGGGGGGGTACGGACGGACCGAGCGCCGGCTGCGGGTCGTCAGAAGCGCCAGGCCGCCATCAGCATGGTCTCGCCGTCGTTGGGCTGGTGCAGGCTGGCATTGGAGATGTGCCGGGCCAACACGGAGAAGCGGTCCCAGCGCCAGCCGGCGGTGGTGATGAACTGCGGATCGCCGGACAGGGCATCGGTCTCGCCGGCCTGCGCCCCGAGGCCGAACCCCAGGGTCAGGCCGTTGTCGGTGCGCTCGTAGCGCAGTCCGGCATGGGCGACGGTCACGTCGTCCTCCAGGTCCAGCCGGGTGTCGTCGCGCCCGCGCACGTGGATCGCGCCCAGTTCCCAGTGCAGGACCGCATCGTCCATCGCCCGCCACGCCGGCAGCCATGCCGCGGAGATCACCGGCGTGGTCTCGTTGCCGCGGGTGACCGAGACGCCGCCGCCGATCTCGAATCGCGACTGCGCCAGGGCCGCGGAAGCCGGCAACGCGAACAGCGACGCCGCTGTCAGCAACACGGCGAAGGAGGGACTGGAACCATGCATGGAGATACCGGATGGGGGGGACAGGGGGCGCATATCTTAAACCCACCGGTACAGGATACGTGCGTTGCGGGCAGCGGCGGCCACGAAGGCCGGCATCATGACGCCCGCAAGGCCACACGGCCGCCACGGATCGCCGCCGGCGGGCCTCGGCTACCCTATACGCCCCCGCGCATGACCTTCCCGCCTTGAACGCCCTGCTCTGCCTGTGTGCCTGCCCGGATCGCGATGTCGCCGCACGCATCGCCGACACGCTCGTCGGCGAGCGCCTGGCAGCCTGCGTCAACGTGTTGCCCGGGGTGCGGTCGGTGTACCGCTGGCAGGACACGGTCGAGCATGACGACGAGGTGCTGCTGCTGATCAAGACCGCCCCGGCGCGGCTGGATGCGCTGACGGCACGCATCGTCGCCCTGCATCCGTATGAACTGCCCGAGGTGCTCGCGGTCGAAAGCGCCGGCGGCCTGCCCGCCTATCTGGACTGGATCGCACAGGAAACCCGCGTGGAGCCGCAACCGTGACGTCGCACCTGTCGAACTACCGGCATGTCCTCGCCGTGCTGGCGGCGTGCCTGCTCGGCACCACGGCCACGGTCGCGGCCGCGGTCGACGAGAGCGACCTGCTGCCGGTCGACGAAGCCTTCGTACTGACGGCCGCGGCACCCACGCGCAACCGCATCGAGCTGGACTGGAAGATTGCCGACGGCTATTACCTGTACCGCCACCGCATCGATGTCCGGCGGCTCGACGAAGGCTTCAAGATCAACCCGCTGCAACTGCCGGCCGGGCACAAGCACCACGACGAGTTCTTCGGCGAGGTCGAGACCTATCGCGACCGCCTGACCGCGGCGGTTACCGGCGCGCCCGACGACGGGATGACGACGCTGCCCCTGCAGGTCAAGTACCAGGGCTGCGCCGACGCCGGCGTGTGCTATCCACCGCAGACGCGGACCATCCACGTCGCCCTGCCTGCCCAGGCCGCTCCGCCTGCCGCGGGCTCCGCCAGCGCCGGCGACGGCTTCGCCGCGCTCGGCCGCGCGCTGTCGGGCAACGGCGTCATCCCGTCCGGCACCGCCGCGGACGGGACCGTACAGGCGTTGCCGCTGCCGCCGGAACAGGCGTTCGCTTTCGAGGCGATCGCCGGCGACGGCGACACCATCCTGATGCGCTTCACCCCGGCGCGCGGCTACTACCTGTACCGCGATCGCAGCACGTTCGCGCTCGACGGCGCCGACGGCATTGCCGCGGGCGCGCCGGCATGGCCGCGCGGGGTCGACCATCACGACGAACACTTCGGCAAGGTGGTGGTGTACTTCGACCAGGTCGACGTGCCGCTGCCGCTGCGGCGCACCCGCGCCGACGCCGCCGAGGTCACCCTCACCGCGACCTTCCAGGGCTGCCAGGACGAGGGCATCTGCTATCCGCCGATGACCCGCACGGTGACCGTGGCGTTGCCGCCGACTCGCACCACCCCCGCCCCTGTAGGAGCGGTTTCAGCCGCGACAGGGATCTCCCCGGAGGCGGCGGCGGCATCGGTCGCGGCTGAAGCCGCTCCTACAGGGACGGCCGGGGCGGAACGTGCGGGCGATGCCGCCGATGGCGGTCTGCCTCCGGCAGCGGAGGCGGGCGCACCGGCGGCGGCGGCCCCCCTGGCCGACGACAGTCGGCTGGCCGCCGCACTGGCCGGCCCGGATCGGCTGCTGGCCCTGCTCGGCTTCTTCGGCGCCGGCCTGCTGCTGGCGTTCACCCCCTGCGTGCTGCCGATGATCCCGATCCTGTCGGGGCTGATCGCCGGCGCCGGCACGCGCCTGGGCACCGGCCGCGCACTGCTGCTGTCGTTCGTCTACGTGCTGGCCAACGCGCTGGTGTTCACCGTGGCCGGGGTGGTCGCCGCGCTGCTCGGCGCCAACCTGCAGATCGCGTTCCAGACGCCGTGGATCATCGCCCTGTTCGCGCTGCTGTTCGTGGCGCTGGCGCTGTCGGCGTTCGGCCTCTACGAGCTGCAACTCCCGGCGGCTGTGCGCGCTAGGCTCGGCGCGATCAGCGACCGCCAGCGCGGCGGCTCGCTGGCCGGAGTGGCGGCGATGGGCGCGTTGTCGGCGCTGATCGTCGGCCCCTGCGTGGCGCCGCCGCTGGCCGCCGCGGTGCTGTACATCGGCGAGAGCGGCGACCCGGTGCTGGGCGGGACCGCGTTGTTCGTGCTGGCGATGGGCATGGGCCTGCCGCTGCTGGCGTTCGGCGTCGCCGCCGGGCGCGGGCTGCCGACCAGCGGGCCGTGGATGGTGGCGGCGCAGCGGGTGTTCGGCTTCGTGTTCCTGGGGCTGGCGGTGTGGATGCTGTCGCGGATCCTGCCGGGTCCGGCCACCCTCGCCCTATACGGCCTGCTGGCGCTGGCCGCGGCCGCATGGGCGCTGGCGGCAAGCACGGAAACGCCGCGCACGCGCCTGCTGGCGCGCTTCGCCGGCCTGGTGCTGGCGGTGATCGGCGCCGCGCAGCTGCTGGGGGCGATGTCGGGCGCGCACGATCCGCTGCGACCGCTGGACGGCATGACCGCGGCGCGACAGCCGCAGGCGGAGCTGCCGTTTCGCAGGATCAAGACCGTGGCCGACCTCGACCTGGAGATCGCCGCCGCGCAGGCCGCCGGCCGGCCGCTGCTGTTCGACTTCTATGCCGACTGGTGCGTGGCCTGCAAGGAAATGGAGAAGTACACCTTCCCGCAGACCGAAGTGCAGGACGCGCTGGCCGGTTTCGTGCTGCTCAAGGCCGACGTGACCGCCAACGACGCCGAGGACCAGGCGCTGATGCGCCGCTACGGGGTCGTCGGCCCGCCGGCGACGCTGTTCTTCGTCGACGGCGGCGAGCGCCGCGACCTGCGGCTGTTCGGCTTCGAGAAGGCCGCGGCGTTTGCCGCGCGCGTACAGCGCGCCACGGGCGAGGCGCGCTGATGCGTTCGAGCACCAAGATCGTGCTGGTGGCGGTGGCGGCGGGCACGCTGGGCGTGGTCGCCGGCCTGCTGACCCGCGGGCCCGGTCCGCTGCTGCGCACAGAACCCGGACAGCGGATCGCCCAGCAGGTGCTGCAGGCCAATGCGCCCGCGGCTCCGGAGGGCGTGGCGACGGCGAAGCGCGGCGGAACGCTGCCGAAGTTCGCCGTGGCGGCCCTGGACGGCGGTGACATCGTCCTGCCGGACGACTTCGCCGGCCGTCCGCTGCTGGTCAACGTCTGGGCCAGCTGGTGCGGTCCCTGCATCCACGAGATGCCGGAACTGGAGCGCTACGCCCGCGCGCAGGGCGAGGACGGCACCCGCGTGCTCGGCATCGCGCTGGACGATCCAGCGGCGGTGCGCGACTTCCTGCAGCGGGTCCCGGTGTCCTATCCCTTGGCGATCGACACCCCCGGTCGCGCCGACGCCGGCGTGCGCCTGGGCAACCCGCGCGGGGTGCTGCCGTACTCGGTGCTGGTCTCGGCGGACGGCCGGGTGCTGAAGCAGCGCATCGGGCCGTTCGAGGACGGCGAGGTCGACGGCTGGGCACGCTAGCCCGGCCGCCTCTGCGTAGGAGCGCGCCATGCGCGCGATACCGCGGGCATTTCGCCGCCCGCGAATTCCGGTGACCGGCGCGCCTGCCGGTCCGGAATCGCGGCATCCACCGGATCCTGCCGGCACCCGCGGTATCGCGCGCATGGCGCGCTCCTACGGGTACGGAGGCGCCGAGCGCGCGGGAGCACGGCCGCCGCTCGCGGCGCGCGTTGCAATTAGAGCGGAAACTCAAACAAACGCTTAAATTCGGCGAAGATCGGCGAACTGGACAGCATCAACAGCTTGGCCCAGACTGCGCGCCTGCTTCCGGTCCCGGCCCCGATGGCGAAACTGCTGCTCCTGCACGGCCCCAACCTCAACCTGCTCGGCACGCGCGAGCCGGAGGTCTACGGCCGCACCACGCTCGCCGAGATCGACGCCGACCTGGCGCAACGCGCCGGGGCCGCCGGCCACACACTCGAGAACCTGCAGTCCAACGCCGAACACGTGCTGGTCGAGCGGGTGCAGGCGGCACGCGAAGACGGCACCGCCTTCCTGCTGATCAACCCGGCCGCGTTCACCCACACCTCAGTGGCGCTGCGCGACGCGCTCGCCGCGGTGGCGATCCCGTTCATCGAGGTGCACCTGTCCAATCCGCATGCGCGCGAACCGTTCCGCCACAGCAGCTACTTCAGCGACCTGGCCGTCGGCGTGATCTGCGGCTTCGGCGCCGACGGTTACCGCTACGCCCTGGAGGCGGCGCTCGCCCGCCTGCCCCGCTGAACCCACGAATCCCATGTCCCCGCCCGGCGGCGAACGCCGGGACACCACAGAGGCCACCATGGACCTGCGAAAAATCAAGAAGCTGATCGACCTGCTCGAGGAGTCCAACCTCTCCGAGATCGAGATCAAGGAAGGCGAGGAATCGGTACGCCTGTCGCGGCTGCAGACCGGCCCCACGTACGCACCGCCGGCGGCGCCGATGCCGGTCTCGCGCGGCGCCGAGCCGACGATGCCGATGCAGTCCCCGGTCGAGGCTGCCACCGGCGGCCGCGGCGGCGCCGCACCCGCGCCGACAGCGGACGCGGGCAGCGCGGCGCTACCGGAAGGGCATACGGTCAAGTCGCCGATGGTCGGCACCTACTACGCCTCGCCGGCGCCGGACAAGCCGGCCTTCGTCAGCGTCGGCCAGGCCGTCAAGGCCGGCGAGACGCTGGGCATCATCGAGGCGATGAAGATGTTCAACCCGATCGAGGCCGACATCGAAGGCACCGTACTCGCGATCCTGTGCGAGAACGGCCAGCCGGTGGAGTTCGATCAGCCGTTGTTCGTGATCGGCTGACGGGCCGGGAATCGGGAATGGAGAATCGGGAATCGAAGCGGCCACATGAGCGGCTGGAGGTCTGGCGGGACGCCATGGATCTCGTCGAGACGGTTTATCGATTCTCGTCAGCCTTTCCCGACACTGAGCGCTACGCGCTGACCGGCCAGCTCCGGCGCGCGGCGGTGAGCGTGCCCTCCAACATCGCCGAAGGCGCGGCGCGACGCTCGAAAGCCGAATACCTGCGCTTTCTTTCGATCGCCCGCGGCTCGCTGTCGGAACTCGACACCCAAACCCAGATCGCCATCCGCCTTGGCTATGCGAAGCACGACGACGCGCTCGCCGAACTCACGGATCGCGTATTCGCCAGACTCACTGCGCTAATGAACGTACTCGGCAAACCAGGAGTCTCGGCGCAACCCGGCTCTTGCGATTCCCCATTCCCCATTCCCGATTCCCGGCCCTCCCATGCTTGATAAAGTCGTCATCGCCAACCGCGGTGAAATCGCGCTGCGCATCCTGCGCGCGTGCCATGCGCTCGGCATCCGCACGGTCGCGGTGCATTCCACCGTCGATCGCAACCTCAAGCACGTCGCCATGGCCGACGAGTCGGTCTGCATCGGCCCGGCGCCGTCGGCGCGCAGCTACCTGGACATGCCGGCGATCATCGCCGCGGCCGAGGTGACCGACGCGCAGGCGATCCACCCCGGCTACGGCTTCCTCAGCGAGAACGCCGACTTCGCCGAGCGCGTGGAGCAGTCCGGCTTCGTCTTCATCGGCCCCAGGGCCGAGACCATCCGCCTGATGGGCGACAAGGTCGAGGCGATCCGGGCGATGAAGGAGGCCGGCGTGCCCTGCGTGCCGGGCAGCGGCGGGCCGCTCGGCGACGACGCCGAGGCCAACATCGCCATCGCCCGCGAAATCGGCTACCCGGTGATCGTCAAGGCGGCCGGCGGCGGCGGCGGGCGCGGCATGCGCGTGGTGCACACCGAGGCGGCGCTGTCCGCGGCGGTCGTCACCACCAAGCAGGAAGCCAAGGCCGCGTTCGGCAACGACATGGTGTACATGGAGAAGTTCCTGGAGAACCCGCGCCACGTCGAGATCCAGGTGCTGGCCGACGGCCAGGGCAATGCCATCCACCTGGGCGAGCGCGACTGCTCGATGCAGCGCCGCCACCAGAAGGTGGTCGAGGAGGCGCCGGCGCCGGGGATCAGCGAGGACGAGCGCGCCGCGATCGGCAAGGTCTGCGTCGAGGCCTGCCTGCGCATCGGCTATCGCGGCGCCGGCACGTTCGAGTTCCTGTACGAGGACGGCCGCTTCTATTTCATCGAGATGAACACCCGCATCCAGGTCGAGCACCCGGTCACCGAGCTGGTCACCGGCATCGACCTGGTGCGCGAACAGCTGCTGATCGCCGCCGGCCAGCCGTTGTCGATCCGGCAGCAGGACGTGGTGCTGCGCGGGCATGCGATTGAATGCCGGGTCAACGCCGAGGACCCGGACAGCTTCATGCCCTCGCCCGGGCTGATCCAGCATTTCCATGCGCCGGGCGGTCCGGGCGTGCGCGTCGACTCGCACATCTACGAAGGCTATCGGGTGCCGCCCGACTACGACTCGATGATCGGCAAGCTGATCGTGCACGGCGCCGACCGCGAGCAGGCGATCGCGCGCATGCGCGTGGCCTTGAACGAGATGGTGATCGACGGCATCAAGACCAACATCCCGCTGCAGCAGCGGATCATGCGCGATATCGGCTTCCAGTCCGGCGGCCAGAACATCCATTACCTGGAAAAGCGGCTGGCCGAGCGCCGCGACAAGTCGCTGTCGATCGGCTGAGGCCGGGACAGGGAGCACCGCTACGCAAGCGGCGCTTCACATGTGGGAGCGACGGCAGTCGCGACTTGTCGACAGCGGCTGCCGTCGCTCCCACACGATCACCCGGTCAGCGGAACTCGATCGCCGCATCCGGCTCGTCGAGCGGATCCACCGGCACCATCTGCAGTTCCGAAGACGGCGACGCCTCTTCCGGAGCGATGCGCCGGCTCCCCGGGATCGGCTGCACGCCGACGCCGGAGGACTGGCTCACCACGGTCACGTACTCGCTGGAACCGTCGGGCCAGACCACCTTGAAGGTGCTGCCCGGCGGCAGCGACGAAAACGGCGCCCCGCTCTGCGCCCGGTAGACCGCGGCAATCTGCGATGCCCCGCTCATCCGGATCTCGGTCGGTGACTCCGCCGTGGTCACGGCGACTTGCGACAGTTCCCGGTAGTTGTCGTTGAGCGCATCGATCATGACCCCGGCCGCGGTAACCGAATAGGCGACGAACAACAGCACCCAGCAATAGAACTTGAGCTTGTGCACGAAGCGTTTGTTTTTCATTTCGGTACTCCCTCGCTCCTCAGCAGCGAGTCAATCATGTCATCGACGACATCCGCCCCCTGTCGCGGAATCGCAGCGTCGTAAACGAACGTCTGGAAATCCTGTTCCTCGTCCTGCGAGCAGATGCCGCCGTTGGCGCAATAGTTCGTCATCAGCGGACCCTCCCCACTGCAGTCCTGTCCCAACTCGCATCCCGCCAGTTGCCATGCCAGTTCGGTGAGCTGGCTGCCGGCCACCTGACCGGCATGGGCGTCATCGCCGGCCGCCATCACCCCCATCGCCGGCGCCAGTGCGGTATAGGCCTCCGGGTCGGCCGAGCGCTGCACGCGATCGGCCAGGTCGCGGCGGTAGGCCTTGCTGTCGTCGAGCGGTTCGCCCATCGCCAGCAGCGCGGCCTCGGCCGCCAGGCTGCCGGCCTCGGCGGCCTGCGTGCGGCGGAGCAGGATCGTCTGGTAGTCCAGCCGGTCCTCCGGGGCGAACCGCGCGCAGCGACGGCTCACGCGCTCGCGCGCGGCCACCATCGCCGCGGACGCGCGCAGCTTCATTTCGCCGAACAGGCGGGTGTCGCCGGCGTAGGCAGCAGGATCGCCGGCGTACGGCGCGCAGTACTCGTAGACGCGGCTGACCAGCCAGATGGCGTCGGCCTCGCCGGCACGCGCGGCCGGGATCAACGACTGCAGGTAGACATAGAGGTCGGGGGCCCGCGCGAATTCCCGGCGCAGGTGGCGACGCCGGTCGGCCGCGCCCGGCGAAGCGCGCGTGTCGCCGTCGTCGGTCACGGGCGTGGGCGTGGCGATCACCGGCGCGCCGGCGACGGGCGCGCCCCCGAGATCGGCGGCACCGGCCATCGCCGGCACCGGCCCGGCGGAGCGCTCACCGGCGCGCTGATACAGCGCGACGCCGACGAGCAGCGCCAGCGCGGCAACGATCAGCAGCGGCTTGTTCCAGGACATGAGCGTATCCCTTCGCGGCAACCGGCACGACCGCATCCGGACTGCCGTCGTCAGCATGTCGGGCATCTGCGGAAGACCTCGCTGCACCTCAAAGGACCCGTCTCCTGCGGTGGACCGACGTACCAGACGACCGGCACGGCGCGGCCGATCGGACGAGGCCGTCGCACCGGCCTCTTCACCGGCCCGCCCGCCTCGCAGGAGGCCATCTTAGAGCAATTTTCGCGGCGCCACCGCGCCGCGCCGGGCGCGTGAAGGCTTTCCGGCGCAGCGCCCTTTACGCCCGGGGCCGGGCACCGCACCATTCGCCTCCCCCTCCCGGTGCCCCCCCGCCATGCCCCATCTCGAACTATCGCTGCGATGCAGCGAGGACGAACAGCCGCGTTACGAGCGCGCCCTGGCCGATGTCGGCGCGCTGGCGGTGACCATGCTCGACGCCAACGCCGATACCGCCGACGAACACGCGATCCTCGAGCCGGGCGTCGGTGAAACGCCGCTGTGGAACACGCTGGAGCTCAGTGCGCTGTTTCCGCACGACACCGATGCGCTGGTGCTGCTCGCGGCTCTGGAAGCCTTCGATCCGGCGCTGGACTGGACCCGTGCCGCGTTCCGCAACGTCGACGACCAGGACTGGGAACGCGCCTGGATGGACCGCTACACGCCGCTGCGGTTCGGTGCGCGCACCTGGATCGTGCCCTGGAACAGCGACCTGCCGGACGAGGCGGCGCACGCCGATGCCGCCGTGGTGCGGCTCGATCCCGGCCTCGCCTTCGGCTCCGGCACCCATCCGACCACCGCGCTGTGCCTGCAATGGCTCGATGCGCTCGCCGCCGAGGGCGCGCTACAGGGCCGCGAAGTGCTCGACTACGGCTGCGGCAGCGGCATCCTGGCGCTGGCGGCGCTGAAGCTGGGCGCCGCGCGCGCGACCGGCGTCGACAACGACCCGCAGGCGCTGCTGGCCAGCGCCGACAACGCCGAGCGCAACGACGTCGGCGCGCGCCTGCAGGTCTCGCTGCCGCAGGACGCGCCGGCCGGCCCCTATCCGGTCGTCGTCGCCAACATCCTCGCCACTGCGCTCGATGCGCTCGCCGAACCCCTCGCCGAACGGGTCGCGCCGGGCGGGCGCATCGCACTGTCCGGCGTCCTCGACGGGCAGCAGGAAGACGTGCTGCGGCGCTACCGGCCGTGGTTCGAATCGCTGGCGGTCACGCACGAAGGTGACTGGGTTCGCATCGACGGCGTGCGCCGACGTGGTTGAATACAGGGCGGACCCGCCCGCCTTCGGGCGGATCGCGCTGCGCACGGGGAGAAGCACGGATGTCGATGCATGACCGGACAATGACCCGGCGTCACGGGCGGACGACGCTCGTGGCTCCGTTGTCGCGGCCGGTGCCCGGCGAGCGTTAGCACGCCATGTTCATCAACTGCCCGAACTGCGCCGCACTGGTGGCGACCGACTTCGCCACCGATCTGCCGCCCGAGCGCTGCCCGCGCTGCGGGTTCGCCCTGCGCGAAGCGGTCGCGCCGCCAGCTGCCGCCAGTCCCGCGCCGGTCGAACCTCCCACGCAGGTGGCGCCGCCTGCGCCGCCACCTGCAGCCGCCGACACGCCTGCGCCGCCCGCTGTGCCACCGCCCCCGCCCTCGTCGGCACCGCCGCCGCCCGCGCCCGCCAGGTCTCCTGCCGCGACAGCGCAGCCAGTGCCGACCGCTGCGACCGTGCCCGCGGATCGTGGCGACGACGCCAACACGTCCACCGATGACCCGAACGCCGCCGCAGGCGGCAACGGCGCGCCCGCAGCCGAGGCACGCCCGCCGGCCGATACCGCTGCCGCTGCCGCAAACACCGCCGCAAGCGCAGAAGCCCCGGCGACGCAGGCATCGGAGCAGGAAAGCCCGGACACGCCCGCCACGCCGGCGCCCACGGCAGGCGACGCCACGCGCCAGGTCAAGCCCGCACCCAGCTTCGCCCAGCGCCACCTGCGCGCTGCCGCGGGCACAAAGGCACTGCGCCGGCGCTGGCCGGCCGTGGCCGCGGTGGTCGCGCTCGCGCTGTTGCTGGTGTTGCAACTGCTGCTGGCCGATCGCGCCCGGCTCGCGGCCGATCCGCAATGGCGGCCGCTGCTCGCTGCGGTGTGCGGCACGATCGGCTGCACGCTGCCGCCATGGCGCGAGCCGGAATCGATCGCCCTGTTGCAGCGTGACGTGCGGCCGCATGCCGAGCTGGCGGGCGTGCTGCGGGTGAACGCGACGATCCGCAACGACGCGCGCTGGACGCAGGCTTGGCCGCACCTGGTCCTGCGGCTGTCGGACATCGACGGCCGTACGTTGGGCCAGCGCCGCTTTTCGCCGGAGGAGTACCTTCAACAGCCGCCTGCCCCGGCGGGAATGTCCAGCGGACAACGCGCCACGATCCGCCTCGACGTGCTGGAACCCTCGCCGCATACGGTCGCGTTCAACTTCGACTTTGAATAGCCGCGCACATCGCGATCGTGCAGTGCGTCTTGGCGCGCCCGCGCCGGGCGCGCTAGACTCGCTCCCCCGTCGAAGGTCCGACGCCGCCTCTCCAGCGCGGCATGCGACTGCTGCGACGGTTGCAGCAACGCGCCACCCGGACACGATCTTGAACGCCGAACGCCCCGATTCCAGCAACCGCTCCGGACAACGCACGCCTTTGCGCGATCACGTTGCCAATTCGGTGCGTCGTTACATCGGCGATCTCAACGGCAGCGGCGCCGACAACCTGTACGAGATCGCACTGCGCGAACTGGAGATCCCGTTGTTCGTCGAGGTGCTGAACCACTGCGACGGCAACCAGAGCCGCGCCGCGGCGATGCTCGGCATCCATCGCGCCACCCTGCGCAAGAAGCTGCGCGACTACGGACTCAACTGAAAAGCGTAGGAGTGAGTGGAGAGGAGTGAGAAACGAGCCTTGACCCGCTTTTACTCGTTTCTCACTTCTCTTCACTCGTTTCTCGCCTTTCGCCTTCCGCCGCGGACGCTATAATTCCGGCCCCGCGCCGCCATTCCCCACCCATGACCCTCGACCGACTGCCCGTGCGCCGGGCCCTGCTGTCCGTGTCCGACAAGACCGGACTGATCGACCTGGCCCGCGCGCTGGCTGCCCGCGATATCGAGCTGCTGTCCACCGGCGGCACCGCCCGGACGCTGCGCGAGGCCGGCCTGCCGGTACGCGACGTCTCCGAGGTCACCGGGTTTCCCGAGATCATGGATGGTCGGGTCAAGACCCTGCACCCGAAGATCCACGGTGGCCTGCTTGGCCGCCGCGGCACCGACGACGCGGTGATGGCCGAGCATGGCATCGCCGCGATCGACCTGCTGGTGCTGAACCTGTATCCGTTCGAGTGCGTGGCGTATCAGCCCGACGCGAAGTTCGATGACATCATCGAGAACATCGATATCGGCGGCCCGGCGATGCTGCGCGCGGCGGCGAAGAACTTCGCCCGCGTCGCCGTGGCGACCGATCCGACGCAGTACGACGACATCATCTCCGAGCTCCAGGCGAACGACGGCACGCTGTCGCAGCGCACGCGGTTCGCGCTGTCGGTGGCGGCATTCAATCGCGTCGCCCAGTACGACGCGCGCATCAGCGACGTGCTGTCGGCGATCGCCGAACCCTCAGACGCCGGCGCCGCGGGCCGCGCCACGTTCCCCGCGCAGAGCAACGGCAACTTCGTCAAGGTGATGGACCTGCGCTACGGCGAGAACCCGCACCAGCAGGCGGCGTTCTACCGCGACCTGTGGCCGGCCCCCGGCACCCTGGCCACTTTCGTCCAGCTGCAGGGCAAGGACCTGTCCTACAACAACATCGCCGATGCCGATGCCGCCTGGGAATGCGTGCGCCAGTTCGACGCGCCGGCCTGCGTGATCGTCAAGCACGCCAATCCCTGCGGCGTGGCGGTCGCCGGCGACTGCGGCGACGCCTACGAGCGCGCCTACGCCACCGACCCGACCTCGGCCTTCGGCGGCATCATCGCCTTCAACCGCACGCTCGACGCCGCCACGGCCAAGGCGATCCTCGACCGCCAGTTCGTCGAGGTGCTGATCGCCCCCGACCATGCAGCCGACGCGCTCGCCTGCTGCGCCAAGAAGGCCAACGTGCGCGTGCTGCGGATCCCGCACGGCGAAGGCCGCAACAGCATCGACGTGAAGCGCGTCGGCTCCGGCTTGCTGATGCAGACCGCCGACGTCCGCGAGATCGCGCGCGAGGAACTCAGGGTGGTCAGCCGGCGCGCGCCGGACGACATCGAACTGGCCGACCTGCTGTTCGCCTGGCAGGTGGCCAAGTACGTCAAGTCCAACGCCATCGTCTATGCGAAGGACGGACGCACCGTCGGCGTCGGCGCCGGACAGATGAGCCGCGTGGTCAGCGCGAAGATCGCCGGCCTGAAGGCCGAGGAGGCAGGGCTGGCCGTGCCCGGATCGGCGATGGCCAGCGACGCTTTTTTCCCGTTCCGCGACGGCATCGACGCCGCCGCCTCGGCCGGCATCCGTGCGGTGATCCAGCCCGGCGGCTCGATGCGCGACGCCGAGGTGATCGCCGCCGCCGATGAGCACGACATCGCCATGGTGTTCACCGGCGTGCGCCACTTCCGGCACTAGGGCTCGTCGATGACGCTGCTGCTGTTCCTCGGCGGTCTGGCAGCGCTGTTGGGCGGCGCGGAAATGCTGGTGCGCGGCGCCTCGCGGCTCGCCGCCGCGACCGGGCTGTCGCCGCTGGTGATCGGCCTGACCGTGGTCGCCTTCGGCACCAGCGCACCGGAACTGGCGGTCGGCATCGGCGCCGCGCGCAGCGGGGTGGCCGACCTGGCGGTGGGCAACGTGGTCGGCAGCAACATCACCAACGTGCTGCTGATCCTCGGCATGAGCGCGCTGATCGCGCCGTTGGTGGTGGCGCGGCAGCTGGTGCGGATGGACGTGCCGGTCATGATCCTGTGCTCGGTCGCGGTGATGGGGCTGACGGTGGATGGGCACCTGTCGCGCATCGAGGGCGGCGCGCTGTTCCTGGCCTGCCTCGGCTACCTGGGCCTGCTGCTGCGCACTGCGATGCGCGGCGACGACGACGAACCGTCCGACGACGCCCCCGCGCAGGTCCCCCGCGGCATCGCCAGCCGTGCGCTCGACCTGGCACTGGTCGCCGTCGGCCTGGCCTTGCTGGTGCTCGGCGCCGGCTGGCTGGTCGACGCCGCCACCAGCGTCGCCGCGGCGATGGGCGTCAGCGAACTGGTCATCGGACTGACCGTGGTGGCGATCGGCACCTCGTTGCCGGAGATCGCCACCGCGCTGCTGGCGGTGCTGCGCGGCCAACGCGACATGGCGGTCGGCAACGTGATCGGCAGCAACGTGCTCAACCTGCTGCTGGTACTGGCGCTGACCGCGGTGGTCTCGCCGCAGGGCCTGGCGGTGGGCGCGGCGGTGGTCCGCTTCGACCTGCCGGTGATGACGGCGGTGGCGCTGGCCTGCCTGCCGATCTTCTACACCGGCCACTGCATCCGCCGTTGGGAGGGCGCGGTGTTCCTGGCCTACTACGCCGCGTACATGGCCTACCTGCTGCTCGACGCGGCCGGGCACGACGCGCTGCCGGCCTTCAGCGCGGTGATGATGCGCTTCGTGGTGCCGCTGACCGCACTCACCCTCGTTATGCTGGTGCTGCGCGCGCTGCACCTGGGCCGCGCACGTGGATCGCATTCGGAAGAGGACGGGCAATGAAGTTACTGGTGATCGGTTCCGGCGGCCGCGAACACGCGCTGGCCTGGAAACTCGCGCAGTCCGCGCGCGTCGACGAGGTGCTGGTCGCGCCCGGCAATGCCGGCACCGCGACCGAGGCGAAATGCCGCAACGTCGACGTCGCCGCCGGCGACATCGAGGGCCTGCTGGCGCTGGCACGGCGCGAGGCCGTCGCCTTCACCGTGGTCGGCCCGGAAGGCCCGCTGGTCGCCGGCATTGTCGACCGCTTCCGCGAGTCCGGCCAACGCATCTTCGGCCCCACCGCCGCCGCCGCGCAGCTGGAGGGCAGCAAGGCCTTCGCCAAGGACTTCCTCGCCCGCCACGGCATTCCCACCGCGCACTACGCGGTGTTCACCGAGGCCGAGGCCGCGCTGGACTACGTGCAGCAGAAAGGTGCCCCGATCGTGATCAAGGCCGACGGCCTGGCCGCCGGCAAGGGCGTGATCGTGGCCATGACGCTCGCCGAGGCCGAGGCCGCGATCACCGACATGCTGTCCGGCTACGCCTTCGGCGAGGCTGGCGCGCGGGTGGTGGTGGAGGAGTTCCTCGACGGCGAGGAGGCCAGCTTCATCGCCCTGGTCGACGGCAAGACCGCGCTGCCGATGGCCACCAGCCAGGACCACAAGCGCGTCGGCGACGGCGACACCGGCCCCAACACCGGCGGCATGGGCGCCTACTCGCCGGCGCCGGTGGTCACCCCCGACGTACACGCGCGCATCCTGCGCGAGGTGATCGAACCGACCGTGCACGGCATGGCGGCCGACGGCGTGCCGTTCACCGGCTTCCTCTACGCAGGGCTGATGATCGACAAGGCCGGCGCGCCCAAGGTGATCGAGTTCAACGTGCGCTTCGGCGACCCCGAGACGCAGCCGGTCATGCTGCGCCTGCAGTCGGATTTCGCCGACCTGATCGAGGCCGGCATCGACGGCCGCCTGGATACCGTGCAACCGCAATGGGACCCGCGCGCCGCACTCGGCGTGGTGCTGGCCGCGGAAGGCTATCCCGGCAAACCGCGCACCGGCGACGCCATCAACGCCTGGGACGTGCCCGAACCCGAAGGCAGCAAAATTTTCCATGCCGGCACCCGCATCGAGGGCGAACACGTCGTCACCGCCGGCGGCCGTGTGCTGTGCGTGTGCGCCCTGGGCGAGACGGTGACCGAGGCGCAGCGCAATGCCTATGCCGAAGTCGCCGGCATCTCCTGGCACGGCGAGTTCCACCGCCACGACATCGGCTGGCGCGCGATCGAACGCGAGAAGCGCGGGCACGAACAGGAAGCTTCGTAGGAGCGATGGAAGTCGCGACCTGCACACTGCGTTCATGGGCTTTCCGGGTCGCACAGCATCGCTCCTATAGCCGACACAGCGCGCGTTAATTTCACTTCAGCCCGCAACTTAAATTAACGATCAGCGCAGCGCTCAGCCGGGGCTTCGTCCCGGAACGCAACAGCTGTTCCGGTCGATGCCGAGAGACCTAAACCACCCGCATATCTCCGCAGGCACCAATCAGTGCGCTGTGCCGTCGCCGCCTTCCGGCGCCGGCTGCAATTCCTCCGCCAACGCCTCCAGCTCGGCGATCTCCGCTTCCAGGGCATCGTAAAACTCGCTCTGGCGCGTCATCAGCGCCTCGATCTTGGCGGAATGTTTCAGCTTCGACAGCTCGCCGTCGAACAGCAGCCACTGCGTGGTCAGCAACTCGACGTTGTTCTTCGCGTAGTGCCGCATCTCCTTGAGCTGCGCCACCGTATCGTTGACATGCTCGAATGGGCTCTTGTGTTCCGCGGACATGGCGACCTCCTGACTTTCAAGGGTCTGCCTCAGGGTAGCCGCGCGAAGCTGGCCGGGAGCCGAATGCGCAAGCATCCCCCCGGCAAAGCCGGAAGGGTTCTCATAGCTTGGTCCAGAGACTTGTGCAGGACATGGGCAGCAAGCAGACGACTCAGCCAAGCGAGGATTGACCGGAACAGGGAGAACGACCGCCGCCACATCGACCCGCTACACTCCCGCCAAACCGCGAGGAGGCCGCATGGCGCAGGACAAGCCGGACGAGGCATCGACCGAAGGAACGCCGCCCGCAGCGGGGTCGGGGCCCGCGGCGCCGGTCACCCACAGCCAGTTCGGCCTGCTGAAGCAGCGGCGGTTCCTGCCGTTCTTCAACGTTCAGGCAATCAACGCGCTCAACGACAACGTCTTCCGCCAGGCGATCATCGGCATGCTGTTCTGGCTGCAGGCCAGCGACGAGCAGATGGCGCTGTACGCGAGCCTGGCGCCGGCGGTCTTCATCCTGCCCTACTTCCTGTTCTCCGGCATCGCCGGGCAGGTGGCGGAGAAGCTGGAGAAGCACCGGCTGATCCGGATCACCACCGCGATGGAGATCGTGATCATGCTGGTCGCGGCACTGGGCTTCATGGCCCAGAGCCTGCCTGTGCTGCTGGTGGCGCTGTTCTGCACCGGCGTGCAGTCGACCCTGTTCGGGCCGGTCAAGTATTCGATCCTGCCCTCGGTGCTGCGGCCGGAGGAACTGACCGGCGGCAACGGCCTGGTCGAGATGGGCACCTCGATGTCGATCCTGATCGGCATGATCGTGGGCGGCCTGCTGTTCAAGCTGGCCGGCGACCAGGCGCCGTGGGTGGCCGGTGTGGCCGTGGTCTCGCTGGCGGTGCTCGGCAACCTGATCGCGCGGCTGATCCCGCGCGTCGACGCCGGTGCGCCGGACCTGAAGATCAACTGGAATCCGATCCCCGAGTCGGTACGCATGCTCAAGCTGGCGCGCAAGCAGCTGGCGGTGCGCAACGCGGTGCTCGGCGTGTCGTGGTTCTGGTTCGTCGGCACGGTGCTGACCTCGCAGCTGCCGGCCTATGCACGGATCCACCTGGGCGGCGACGAGACGTTGTACATCTTCGCGCTGGCGCTGTTCTCGATCGGCGTGGGCGTGGGCTCGCTGCTGTGCGAGAAGCTGTCGGCACGCACAGTGGAGATCGGCCTGGTGCCGCTGGGTGCGTTCGGCATGACCGTCTGCATCCTCGACCTGTACTTCGCCCGCACCGGCTTGGCGCCGGCCGGCGGGCTGGACGCGCTGGGCTTCCTGGGCGAGGCCGGCAGCTGGCGGATCGTGGCCGACCTGGTCGGCATCGGCCTGTTCGCCGGTTTCTTCGTGGTGCCGCTGTTCGCGCTGATCCAGAGCCGCTCGCCGAAGCACGAACTGTCACGGGTGATCGCCGGACTCAACATCCAGAACTCGGGCTTCATCGTGCTGGCCGCGATGTCGGCGTTGGCCGCGCAGCAGCTGCTGGGCTGGAGCATCCCGCAGGTGTTCCTGGCACTGGCGATCCTCAATGCGCTGGTGGCGATCTGGATCTTCACCATCGTGCCCGAATTCCTGATGCGCTTTCTCAGCTGGCTGCTGGTGCGCGCGCTGTACCGGCTGCGCATCCGCGGCATCGAGGCACACGTGCCGGACGAGGGCCCGGCGCTGCTGGTGTGCAACCACGTCAGCTACATGGACGCGCTGATCCTGGCCGCCGCCATCCCGCGGCCGGTACGCTTCGTGATGTACCACCGCATCTTCAACATCCCGGTGCTGCGCTGGATCTTCCGCACCGCCCGCGCGATCCCAATCGCCGGCGCGAAGGAGGACCCGGCACTGATGCAGCACGCGTTCGACGAGGTCGATCGGACGTTGGCCGAAGGCGAGATCGTGGCCGTGTTTCCGGAGGGGCGGCTGACCGCCGACGGCGCCATCGCCCCGTTTAAGTCCGGCGTGGAGCGGATCCTCGCGCGCCGCCCGGTGCCGGTGGTGCCGATGGCGCTCAAGGGCATGTGGGCCAGCATGTGGAGCCGCAACGATTCGCGGATGGGCCGGATGCGCGTGCCGCGGCGGTTCCGCGCCCATGTCGAGGTGGTGGCCGGGGCGCCGCTGGACGGCGGCGCCGCGACGGCGGCGCAGTTGGAGGCCCGGGTGCGGGCGCTGCGGGGCGATGACGCCTGACCCTTGTAGGGAGCGCCCCATGGGCGCGATACCGCGGGTGTCGGCAGGATCCGGTGGATGCCGTGATTCCGGACCGGCAGGCACGCCGGTCGCCAGAATTCGCGGGCGGGCGAAAGTCCCGCGGTATCGCGGGCATGGCCCGCTCCTACGAGGCAGGTCCGACAGCGATCTGGCCGGTGGGAACGCGTCAGCCGACCCAGCCAGCGATCACGAACAACGCGATCACCGCCAGCCACAGCAGCAGGATGCGCCAGACCAGGCTCATGGCATCGCGCAGTTCCGGCAACTCCGGCGCCGCCGCGACCGGCGGCGGCAGGCCGGCGTCGACGTAGTCGGCGGCCTCGTCCGCCAATTCCTCGCGCACGCTGGCGCGGGCGAGGCGATCGAGAAACCCGCTGTCGAGACCGAACGCGTCGCTGCCGGCTTCGCGCCACGCGCCGACCACCACATCAAAGTTGCCCACCAGCGCCAGCGACACCGCCAGTAGCTGGGTCACCGGCCAGTCCAGCAGTGCCAGCAGGCCGCGGGCGCCGGCCGCCGTCCGCGCCGGCAGCGCCGCCGAGGCCTCGCCTTCGGCGGCGAGCGCCGTCAGGCGGTACAGCAGCGCACCGAAAGGGCCGAGCAACAGGAACCAGAACAGGACGCCGAACCAGCGTCCGCGGGCATTGCGGAACACCCGCGCCACCAGGTCCGGCCCCGTCAGCGACGGCGCTGCGGCATGCGGCCACAACCGCGCCGCGGCGGCGCGCCGTGCAACCGGGTCCGCGGCATCGGCCACCGCCTGCACGTCGAGATCGAGATCGCGCGGCCCCCAGGCGTAGAACAGCACCGCGACCCCGAACAGCAGCGCCGGGAAGCCGAGCATGCGTTCGTCCAGCGCGAACTGGAACAGCGCCACCAGCAGCAGCGGCGGCAACAGCGCCAACGCGATGCCGAAGCGGCCCTGCCACACGCCTTCCTGCGGGAACTGCCCGTCGAGCCAGCGCAACCAGCCCTGGTACCAGCCGTACTGGCGCAACGATCCGGCAAGCGCCGGCGCGACATGACCGAGCACCAGCGCGACGACGACGGCGAGCAGTGTGGCGAACATGTCGGGAGTGTAGCGGGAGCGAAGAGCGAGGAGCGAGGATCCAGGAACGAGGAGAGAGAAACGGGAGACGGGGGGACGGAAGACGGGACCAAAGGCGGCCGTTCGTCGACGATGGTCGCCCCGGCGCAGGCGGATCCATCGTTATCCGGCCGCACCGTCGTCCGCTCCCGCGTCGCCGTCCGGCCCGTATCGTCGTCCATCCCGCACCGTCATCCCGGCGTAGGCCGGGATCCAGCTTGTCCTTCGGCGCAGGTCGAGATGGATCCCGGCCTACGCCGGGATGACGAGCGGGGCCTCGTCCGGTGTCGGCGCTTGCCACAGATGGAAGCCGGCCGGCGGCGGAAATACGGGCGTGATTCCGCCCGCTGCGCCCGCGCTTGCGTTCGAGTCGACGCGCCCGGGCTTGCCGCCGGCAGACCTATCGTCCGCGGCTCCCCCGGTTCCACCAGTCCTCGATCAGCCAGTGCGAGATCGAGATCCCCGGCGACAGCAACGGACCGTCGTCTCCGGATTCGCCGCGCAGGGCGGCGCCGATCTCGTCGCGTCCGAACCAGCGCGCGGCCTCCAGTTCGTCGCTGACCACCGGCGGGTCGGGTTCGGCATCGGCCTCGAAGCCGAGCATCAGCGAGGACGGGAACGGCCACGGCTGCGAGCCCAGGTAGCGGCTGGCGCGCACCCGCACGCCGGACTCCTCGAACACCTCGCGCACCACCGTCTGCTCCAACGTCTCGCCGGGCTCGACGAAGCCGGCGAGCACCGACCAGCGCCGCGGCGGCCAGCCGGCCTGCCGGCCGAGCAGCAGGCGCTCACCATCGGAAACGGCGACGATCACCGCCGGATCCGTGCGTGGATAGTGCTCGAGATCGCAGTGCGCGCAGTGGCCGAGCCAACCCGCGCGCGAGAACGTCAGGGCCTGCCCGCAGGCGCCGCAATGGCGATGGCGGACACGCCAGTACAGTACCGCGCGTGCCTGCGCATAGGCGGTCGCCTCCAGCGCGGGCCAGGCAGCGGCGGCGGTACGCAGGTCGATCCGTGCCGGCGCCTCGACGGCGAGCGCCGTGGACGGCAGCGCGAACCAGCCCTGTCCCGCATGCAGGCCGAGGAACATCGCCTGCGCCGGATCGACGGCCGCTAGCGCCGCCGGCGGCGGCACGAATCGCCCCTGCCGCGCATCGGCCAGGGCGCAACCGTCGGCATCGAGAAACAGCAGGGTCGCCTGCGGCCACAGGGTTGCGAGCGCGTCCGGATCGTTGCGCAGGTGCTCGGCGCGATCGAGCGCGCCGTCGACGAAGGCGAAGGACATGGGGTGGTGATTGGTGATTCGTGATTGGTGATTCGAAAAAGCGTTCCCGCCTGCAGGCGGCAGGACGGATGATGCCATCATCCCGCTTCCCGAATCTCCGCAGTCATCAGGGAACCCCTGAACTGCCGGCATCCCCTAGCGTTCAGCAGCCGAATGGCGGACCAAGCCGGAACGACGAGGTGTCGAGCCCCCTCCCGAATCACCAATCACCAATCACCAATCACCAATCACCAATCACCAATCACGGCCTGCGGCCACCGGCCGCAGGCCTACACCGTAAAACTGCTGCCACAGCCGCAGGTGCTCTTGGCGTTCGGGTTGCGGATGGTGAACTGCGCGCCGTGCAGGCTCTCGACGTAGTCGACCGCCGCGCCCATCAGGTACTGCAGGCTGAGCGGATCGACCAACAGCACCACGCCGTCGGTGTCGACCGCCAGGTCCTCGTCGGCCTGCTGCTCGTCGAACTCGAATCCGTACTGGAAGCCGGAACAGCCGCCGCCCTGGATGTACACCCGCAGCTTCAGTGCCGGGTTGCCTTCCTCGACGATCAGTTCGCGCACCTTGGCCGCCGCCGCCGGGGTGAAGTCGAGCGGGCGCTGCAGGGCCTGGTAGCCGGTCGGTTCGGATTGCATCGTGGTCATGCGCTCAGGATGGGGGGCGCAGTGCGCTGGTTCAAGCACCAGGCGCAGAACGGGCCGTCGCATCGGCCCATGTGAACGACTGCTCGACCTCCGCGCCGCCGGCCGGATCCAGGTGCGCGCTCACCCGCACCGGCGAGAAGCCCTTCGGCAGCAGGATATCGCCCTCGACCTGCTGGAAGTACTTGAACGAGTACTCCACCGGCGGCGCGTCGTGCTGCTGGCGCAGGTCCACCCAGTCCAGTTGCTCCAGCTTGCCGTCGCGCGTGCCCTCGATCGAGAGCTTCAGTCCGCCGCGGCTGACCGCGCCGCGATTGAGGTTCTGGGTCAGGGTGGCGGTGAAATGCCAGACGCCGTCGCCGCTCGGCTGCAGCAGCAGTTCATGCACGGACAGGCCGCGGCGCTGCGCGGTGGCGCCGACGAAGCGTTCGTAGAAGGCGACGTCCGCGCGCAGGCCCGCGATCTCCTCCTCGCGCTCGGTCAGCGCGCTCTGCAGGTCGCGGTTGGCGTCGCGGCTGATCTGGTCGGAACGCGTGAGCGTGGTCACCCGCTGCTCCAGGTCCTCGATCTGCGCCTGCTGCGCGCGCAGCTGGGCGCGGGGATCGGCGGCCGGTCGCCCGCCGAGCACCACCGACAGCCCCCAGGCCCCGAACGCCAGCGACACCAGAAGCACGGCGATCACGATGTAGGTCAGGCGCGGGTGCGGATCGTGGTGCGGGGCGGGCGCCGCGGCGGCAGCCGGTGCCGGCTGCTGCGGGGCGGGCGCATCGGAAGCATCGGGAGGCGGCGCGTCGGTCATCCCGAACGGTATAGCCAGCGCCCGGAGCCGGCGTCAACACGACGCGCCGCCGCGGGTTCGCCCGCATTCACCGGATTCGCGTCTCATCCCACGCCTCCGGGCCGACGCGGCGTCCAGGTCTGAGGCCGAGTGAACCCTTGGTGGGAGTGGCGGCGGCATGCCGCCGCCGGGAAGTCGCGACGGGCCGCCCGCGGCGTCGCGACTTCCGTCGCTGCCATATGCGCGCAGTCGCGACGTCCCGGCACGTATCCATGCCCCGCCTGAAACATGGGCGAATGTCGAGACTACCCGGAGCGCCTGCCTATACTGCGCACAGGCGCGCGCCACCCCGGCGCCCGCGGCGGAGATCCCATGTCCGAGGCACACCTGTTCGCGATCGGCGTGCTGCTGGCCTGGCTGGCCGGCATCCGCGTCTACCTGACCGTGTTCGGCGTCGGCCTGGCCGGCGCGCTCGGCTGGCTGGAGCTGCCGCAGGCGCTCGAGGCCACCACCTCGCCCTGGGTCCTCGGGGTCTCCGGCGTGCTGGCGCTGGCCGAGTTCTTCGCCGACAAGATCCCCGGCGTCGACTCGGCCTGGGATCTGCTGCAGACGCTGGCCCGGGTCCCGGCCGGCGCCTTCCTGGCGGCCGCGGCGCTGTCACCGGACGGCGAGCTCGGCGCGGGCATGCTCGCCACCGGCGCCGGTGTGGCGCTGACCAGTCATTTGCTGAAATCCGGCTCGCGGGCGCTGTTGAACGCCTCGCCGGAACCGTTCAGCAACTGGACCGCCTCCGTCACCGAGGACGCGGTGGTGGTGGGCGCCCTGGCGCTGGCGTTCACCCACCCCTGGATCGCGTTGGCACTGGTGACCGGCATCGGCGTGCTGGTCGCCGTGGCGATCTGGTGGCTGTGGCGGCGCCTGTTCCGGCGCGCGCCCCGCTCCGTCCCCGGCTGAATCCCGCGTCCGGGTCGTCGATCCTGAATACGGATCGCGTGACTGCGGGCGGGCGCACGGAAGCCGGCGGCCACGATCGCGCATAATCGCCGCTCCTGCAGCAGCAAACCTGCCGCCGCGCCACGCGATGCCCATGGGTCGCGCCGGACCGTGCGGCAGCGGACCGACGGCCACGGCCGGGGCAGTTGCCTGCGATCACGGATGGCGGCACAGTCGTACGAATGGGGATGGCAGACGATACGCGACGCGCCGAGTTTCCACCGGCGCACTACTGGCGACGCTGGAGTTCGGACGCGGCTGCCCCGACGCTGCCGGCCGCGGACGACGGCGACGCCATCCGCGAGGAACTGGCGTTGCGGGCGGCCAGCGCGCGCCCGGCCGCGGCGGCCAGCGGCGAGCCGCCCTACCGGGTCTTGATCGTCGAGGACGACCGCAGCCAGGCGCTGTTCGCGCAGAGCGTGCTGCAGGGCGCCGGCATGCAGGCGCAGGCGGTCTCCGACGCCGACCAGGTGATGGCCGCGCTGAAGGCGTTCCAGCCCGACCTGGTGCTGATGGACCTGCACATGCCGGCCATCGACGGTGCCGAGCTCACCAACATGATCCGCGGCAACGCGCGCTATGCGCATACCCCGATCGTGTTCCTGACCGGCGATCCCGATCCCGAACGTCAGTTCGAGGTGCTGGAGATCGGCGCCGACGATTTCCTCAGCAAGCCGGTGCGACCGCGACACCTGATCGCGGCGGTGGAGAACCGGATCAAGCGCGCGCGCGAGCTGCAGGCGCAGCGGCCCGACGACGGTCGCCATTCCACCACCGGCCTGCACACCCGCAACCGCATGCTGCAACGCCTGGCCACGGCGATTCCCGCCGGCGGCGACGGCGCGCTGTACTTCCTCGAGATCGACGGCACCGCCGCGCTGCGCGACCGGCTCGGCTACGCCACGCTGGAGTCGGTGCTGCTCGAGGCCGGGCACCGGATCGCGGAACTGGCTGGCGGGCATCCGGCGGCGCGACTCAACGACAACACCTTCCTGATCCATGTCGAGCGGACCCATGGCGAGCGCGGACAGGCCGCGTCCGCGCCGCACGATCCGCTCGCTTGGGCGCGCGGCCTGCGCGACGGCCTCGGCGGCCGCCCATTCGACGCCGGCGGTGAGCCGCTGCGGCTGCGGGTGCGGATCGGCTACGCCACGCTCGCACACGGATTCGAGGACGCCGGCAGTGCGCTCGCCGCCGCCGAGCAGGCGCTGCGCGCCTCACGCAACGATCCCATCGGCATCGCCGCCTATGCCCCGCCCGACCCGGGCACGCTCGAGCGGGCCCATGGGTTGTCGGACATGATCGCCGACGCGCTCGCCGGCGACCGGCTGGAGCTGGCCTACCAGCCGATCGTCGCGGTGTCCGGTGGCGAGCAGGCGCAGTACCAGACCCTGCTACGGCTGCGTGACGCCGAGGGCAGGTTGTATACCGCCGGCGAGATCCTCCCGGTCGCCGAAGCCGCCGGGCTGCTGCAGGACATCGACCGCCGCGTGCTGGAAAAGGCATTGCTGCTGCTGCAGCAGCAGCAGGCACGCGGCATGCCGTTGCGGTTGTTCGTGTCGCAGTCGCCACGCAGCCTGGCGCGCGAAGGCCATGCCGCCTGGCTGCTGTCGGCACTGCAGGAGCTCGGGATCGACGGCGCCAGCCTGGTGATCGACGTGCGTCAGGAGGACGCCCTGATGCATGCCGTATCGCTGCAGGAATTCTGCACGACGATGGCGTCCGCCGGCACGCAGCTGTGCCTGAGCCAGTACCGTCCCGACGGCGACGTCGACACCCTGCTCGCACAGCTGCCGCTGAACTTCGTGCGGCTGGCGGCGGACTTTTCCAGCAAGCTCACCGACAGCGCCGTGCGCGACGCGATGCGCGATGCGATCGAACGCGCGCACCGGGTCGGGCTGCAGGTCATCGGCCAGCAGGTCGAGGACCCGCAGGCCGCCGCAACGCTGTGGATGAGCGGTATCGATTACATCCAGGGCAACCTGGTGCAACAGGTCGCGGACGACCTCGACTTCGACTTCCATCATTCGGTGCTCTAGACCATGGTCACGCTGACAAGGACACGTCCCTCCTCGTTGATGTTGCGCTGGCTGGCGCTCGGCGCCGCCTGCGGCGCGGCAGTGATGCTGCTGCTCGATTTCATCGGCATGGCCGGCCCATGGCAGGGCATCGCCCTGGTGCTGGCGTTGCTCGCCACCTTCGCCTGCAGCGCCACGATCTACATGATGCAGGCGCGCGACCGCGAGTTCGACGAGGCCGAGGAGACCGTGCGCCGCAACGAAGCCGAGCGCGTCGACCTGCAGGCGCAGCTGGAACGCCATACCCAGCTCGAGCAGGACCTGCGCCAGGCCAAGCAGGCAGCGGAATCGGCGGTGCTGGCCAAGGGCGAGTTCCTCGCCACCATGAGCCACGAGATCCGCACGCCGCTCAACGGCATCGTGCCGATGCTGGACCTGCTGATGCACGCGCGGCTGCCGGCCGACCACGCCGAACTGGTGCGCACCGCGTACACCTCCTCGCAGCAGATGCTCCGGATCGTCGACGACATCCTCGACTACTCCAAGCTCGAGGCCGACAAGCTCGAACTGGAGATCACCGGCTTCAACCTGCGCGAGCTGCTGGAAAGCGTGTTGCAGCTGATGGAGCGCCCGGCGCAGAGCAAGGGCCTGCGCCTGAGCCTGCACATCGATCCGGCGGTGCGGCTGCCGGTGCGCGGCGATCCGGTGCGGCTGCGCCAAGTGGTGGGCAACCTGGTCAGCAACGCGGTCAAGTTCACCGAGCGCGGCTCGGTCGCGGTCAACGTGCGCCGCATCGGCGAGAGCGCCGCGCAGCACCAGCTGCGGATCGAGGTGCGCGATACCGGCATCGGCATTTCCCAGGCGGCGCAGGGGCGCCTGTTCCAGGCCTTCAACCAGGCCGATGCCTCGACCACGCGGCTCTACGGCGGCACCGGCCTGGGATTGGCGATCTCCAAGCGCATCGTCGAACTGATGAGCGGGCATATCGGCGTGCAGTCGGCGCCCGGCCAGGGCGCGACCTTCTGGTTCGAGGTGCCGCTGCTCAAGGTACACGGCGACATGCCGACCCAGGACCGGCTCGCCGACGGTGGCCGCCTGCTGCTGCTCAGCGCCGATCCGCGCCTGCGCCTGCGCCTGTCGATGCACCTGCCCAACTGGGGCCTGCGCGTGAGTGCGGTCGAGACCACGCAGGAAGCGCTCAACCGTCTGCGCGCCGCGGCCACCCAGGGCGCGCCCTGGGCGTACTCGATCGTGCTCGCCGACCTGGCCGGCATGCGCAACACCGCGCTGGCGCTGCACCGCAATCTCGGCCGCCAGGCGGTCTACGGCGACCTCAAGCTGGTCTGCCTGTACGGCGACGACCCGGTGCCGGAGGAACTGCGCGCCAGCGCCACCGTGCTCAGCCGCCAGGCGCCCGACGCCGACCTGCGCGCCGCACTGATCGGCGAGACCGCGAGTGACGAGGATCCGCCCATGATCGCGACCGCGACCGCATCCGAAGCGCCGGCGTCCGCCGCCGACGCCGGGCAGTCCGCGCAGGCGCCGGTCGCGACGAACGCCCCCGCGCCGGCACGGCCCGTGCGCAGCCCGCGGGTGCTGCTGGTCGAGGACAACCCCGTCAACCTCATGGTCGGGCAGCGGCTGCTGTCGGTCCTCGGCATCGCCTGCGACACCGCCGGCAATGGCGAGGCGGCGCTGATGCGGATGTCGGCTTCGCGCTACGACATCGTGCTGATGGATTGCCAGATGCCGGTGATGGACGGCTATACCGCGACCCGGCAATGGCGCGAAAGCGAAGCCGCCGCCGGCGACCATCGCCACGTGCCGATCATCGCCATGACCGCCAATGCCATGGCCGGCGATCGGCAGAAATGCCTGGATGCCGGCATGGACGACTACCTGCCCAAGCCGGTGACCCGCAGCGAACTGGAGCGTTGCCTGAGCCACTGGTGGAACCCTGAACTGGCCGCGCAGGACACCGGCCTGGAGCAGGCCGAGGAGATCGGCTTAGACCACCTGCCGGTCCAGGGCGGCGATGCGTTCGCTGCGGCGCCGCCGCCGGCGGCGGACATCGAAGCGGAAGCGGAACCGGCAATCCCGGCCGCGGTTTCGGAACCGGCCGCTACGGCGCCGGTCACCGCATCCTCCGCCGAGGCCGAACAGCTCGCGCCTGCGGTCGTGGACACGGCCGTTGCAGCCTCGCCGGCACCGGAGGCTCCCGAAGCGATCCCGACGCCGACCTCGTCACCTGCGCCGGCCACGACACCGCCCCGGGCCGAGTGGGCACTGATGCCGATCACCGGCGCGGCCCCCGACGACGGCTCACCGGCATCCCCCGCCCCGGCATCGCCCCCGGCCCAAGCATCGACCCCAGCGCAGCCATCTCCGGCCCAGCCGCCCACCGCCGCACCACAGAGCGGGCGAACGCCGGCATCGGCCGATTCGGCCGCCACGGCGCGCCCGCCGGCACCGATCTCCGCGAAGCCGACGCGGACGGCGATGCCGTTGCCGGCGCCGCTCACCGCCCCGGCGCGAACTCCGCCGGTGGACGCCGCCGACAGCACGGCGACCGGTACCAGCATGGCAACGGCCACCGGCGAACCCACGCCGTCGGCCCCGACCACGCCAACGACCGCCAGCGAAGCTCTGGCGGCAGCCAAGGCCTCATCACCGCCGCCACCCGTGCCCGCCGCACCGCCGCGTCCGCCACCGCCCCCGGTCATCGACCAGGACGTGCTGGACGAACTGCGCTCGATGCTCGGCGACGAAGTCGACCGCCTGATCGAGGTCTTCCTCGAGGATACGCCGCGTCTGCTGGCGCGCCTGGAAATCGCCGCGGCCGGCCCGGACTACGACGCGCTGCGCGATGCCGCGCACTCGCTCAAGTCCTCCAGTGCCAACCTCGGCGCGATGCTGCTCTCGGCGGCCGCCAGGCGCATCGAGCACGGCGCGCGCGAAGGCACCCTGGCGCGTCCCGCAGTCGCGGTCGCACTGGTGACCAACGAGTTCGCCCGCGCCCGACGCCTGCTCCGTTCGGGCAGCCGCACCACCCCGGCCTGACGCGCGCCGCCTCTCACGGAACCGGGCTAGAGCGGGCGTAGACCCGTAGGAGCGCGCCATGCGCGCGATGCCGCGGGCGTCTCCGGTACGGATCATGCTGGTCCCGCCGCGAACCGGAAAGCGCACCGGTGGACGGAATTGCGTGGCGGTGCCATGCCCGCGGCATCGCGCGCATGGCGCGCTCCTACGAAGCAGCGGCGCGGGCCGCAACCGAACCTACTCGTCGATCTTGCTCTGCAGGTAGTTCTGCTCGCCGACGCGCTCGATCAGATCGATCTGGGTCTCGATCCAGTCGACGTGCTCTTCCTCCGACTCGAGGATGTCGGCGAACAGCTTGCGGCTGACATAGTCGTGGACCTGCTCGCAGTACTTGATCGCGTCGCGCAGCAGCGGGATGGCCTCGAGTTCCAGGGCAAGATCGCAACCGAGGATCTCGCGCGGGTTCTCGCCGATCTTGAGCTTGCCGAGCGCCTGGAAGTTGGGCACGCCTTCGAGGAACAAGATGCGCTCGGACAGCAAGTCCGCATGCTTCATCTCGTCGATCGACTCCTCGTATTCGTGCTTGGCGAGTTCGTGCAGCCCCCAGTTCTTCAGCATCTTGGCGTGCAGGAAGTACTGGTTGATCGCGGTCAGCTCGTTGTAGAGCGCCTCGTTGAGATATTTGATGACTTGTGCGTCGCCTTTCATGGGGGAGTCTCCGCAACGGAACGACCCCTACTCTAGCGCTGCGGAGAATCGCATGACGGAACGCGAATCGTGCGCATTTTTTTCTGCGCTGACGCGGGCTTCATGCCGCCCGGGCGATCACCGCGAAAGCCGGCGCGTCGGCGGTGGCGGCCTCGCACCCGGAAGCCGATTGCGCCTGCGCCAACACCTCGCAGGCGGTCGCCACGCAACTGCCGCAACAGGCACCACAACCGGTGCGCATGGTCAGCTCGGGCATGCCCGAACAGCCGGCCGCGGCGGCTTCGTGGATATCGCGTTCGGTGACGGCGTTGCAAAGGCAGACGTACACGGGCAGGCAGGATTTGAGGACGAGACCGCATTCCGCCAGAAACGAGAATGATTGTCAATTAACAGGTGCGGCCAGGCTGCCGCCCGGATCAGGCGCAGCCCGAATCGGTGCTCCTGCCGTTCATGACACCCCCCAGACCGGATTTGGCCCGCTGCCGCCGGGCACCGTGGCGGTGCGGCTCGATCTTCACGAACGGCACCGCCTGCGGCCCGGCCACCTGCCGGGCGAACGGCGCCAGATGCCGCAGCGCATGAGCATAGACACCGCGCTTGAACACGACCACATGGTCCAGCGGGTACCAGAAGTCGACCCAGCGCCAATTGTCGAACTCCGGCTTCTCGGTCAGGTCGAGCTTCAGGTCGCGGTCCTCGCCGGTGAACTGCAGCAGGAACCAGACCTGCTTCTGGCCGATGCAGACCAGGCGGTCGTTGCGCCGGATCGCCCGCTGCGGCAGCCGGTAGCGCAGCCAGCCCGGGGTCACGCCGAGCACGGCAACGTGCTCGGGCAGCAGCCCGGTCTCCTCGTTCAGCTCACGATACATCGCCTCGAGCGGCGTCTCGTCGGTGTTCATCCCGCCCTGCGGGAACTGCCACCCGTCGTGACGCACCCGCCGGGCCCAGAACACCCGGCCATTGGGATGCATCAGTACGATGCCGACATTCGGTCGATAGCCGTCCGGATCGATCACGATGCGGACTCCGGAAATTTCACTGTGTCCGACTCTGCCACGGCCGGGGGGTATCGACAAGCGCGGTGGCGCGGAATTGACGCGAAGGTCCAGGGCATGGACAATTTGCGGTTCGCCGCGCCGCAAGCGCACGGCCCATGGCTATGTAGCTCAGCCGGTTAGAGCACAGCACTCATAATGCTGGGGTCGGTGGTTCGAGTCCACCCATAGCCACCATTGTCTTGCCCTCCTGATTCTCTGGGCGTCCGCGATACTGCCTGCGCCGTCGCCTCACGGCGTGTTCCGGTTCCGCTGCGGGCTTTCCCGCCGTTCGGGCGGCACCACTACACGGATCACCGCATGGACATCTTCAAGGTCTTCACCATCGAGGCCGCGCACCGGCTGCCGAACGTGCCCGAGGGGCACAAATGCGCACGCCTGCATGGGCATTCGTTCCGGATCGAGATCCATGTCGCGGGCGAGCCCGGACCGGAGACCGGCTGGGTGATGGACTTCGCCGACCTGAAGGCCGCCTTCCATCCGCTGTACCAACAACTCGATCATCACTATCTCAACGAGATCGAGGGGCTGGAGAACCCGACCAGCGAGCGACTGGCGATCTGGATCTGGGAGCGGCTCAGGCCGGCGCTGCCGATGCTGAGCGAGGTGGTGGTGCACGAGACCTGCACCTCGGGCTGCCGCTACCGGGGGTGAGGCAACGCGCTTGCGCGCTGCCCGATCGGCAGTTCGCGCGTTGCCGAACGCCCGGGCATGGAGAGCTGGCTGGGCGACCCGGAGCCTGGCGGGTTGCTGCGCCCTGGAGGGCAACGGACCGTTCACCTGAAGCGGCATGCTCGGTCTGCGAGTTCATGACCCGAACGGCCCTGCAGGCCGAAAGGCGCCAACCCCTTGAAATTCAAGGAATCCTGAACAGGAGCATGCCGTTCGTCGGCACAATGTTGCATCGCAACATAAGTCGCCATATGCTGCACCGCACAAACCCGGCAATCCCTGCCGGTCCACCCAAACGCAGGAATCCGCCATGTATCAGTTCAATGAGCAGTTCAACGATCAGTTCACCGCCGCCACCCGCCAGTTCGGCGAGACCGCATCGCAGGTCGGCCAGCTGGCTCTGGAAAACGCCGAGAAGGTGTTCGGCCTGCAGCTGAGCACCCTGGAAGCGAATGCCAACGCCACCTTCGCCTTCCTGGGCGAGTTCGCCGAGGTCCGCGATCTCGACGGCTACAAGGCCGTGTTGCCGAAGGGCGTGCAGGTTGCGCGCGAGAACGTCGAGCGCAGCATCCACGCCGGCCAGGAAGTCTTCGCCCGCACCCTGAAGACCAACGAGGCCATCGGCCAGATCGCCAAGGGCCAGGTCGAGGCCGCCACCGAGCAGGCCCAGTCCGCCACCGCCAAGGCCACCAAGGCCGCCGGCAAGAAGGCCTGAAGCACCACGGCCTGAGCACCGGCCGACGGCCGCCTCCTCTCTCCGGGAGGCCGTCGCCGAAACCAAAACCCCGGCCGCAACTGCGGCCGGGGTTTTTTGTTGTCCGGAAACCACCTGGTCACGGCGGCGGCGCACGCACGCTCTCGCGGCCCTCGGATCAGGCGCTGGGCGGCGGCAACCCGGGCTGGTCGCCGCCTTGCGCGCCGCCGGTAGCCGGTTCCCGCGCGCCCAGGTCGTCCGGCAAAGGCTCGTCGAGCTTGTCGCCGAGCACCCGACGCACGATCACGAAGAACACCGGGATCAGCAGCAGGCCGAGGAAGGTCGCGAACAGCATGCCGCCGATCACGCCGGTGCCCAAGGCATGGCGCGCATTGGCGCCGGCGCCGGAGGACAGGGCCAGCGGCGTCACGCCCATGATGAAGGCGAAGGAGGTCATCAGGATCGGACGGAAGCGCAGCCGCGCCGCCTCGACCACCGCATCGCGCAGGGTCTTGCCCTCGGTCCGCTGCTGCACCGCGAATTCGACGATCAGGATCGCGTTCTTCGCCGCCAGCCCGATCACCGTCACCAATCCGATCTTGAAGAAGATGTCGTTGGACAGCCCGCGCAGCATGGTGAACGCCACCGCGCCGAGAATGCCCAGCGGGATGATCAGCAGCACCGAGACCGGGACCGACCAGCTCTCGTATAGCGCCGCCAGCGCCAGGAACACCACCACCACCGACAGCACCAGCAGCAGGGTCGCGGCATTGCCGGCCAGGATCTCCTGGTACGACAGGCCGGTCCAGTCGAAACCGATGCCAGCGGGCAACTCGTCGCGCACGATCTCCTCCATCGCCTGCATCGCCTCGCCGGAACTGCGCCCCGGCGCCTGCGAACCGACGATGTTGACCGCCGAGTAGCCGTTGTAGCGGGTCAGCGCCGGCGCGCCGGTGGTCCACTCCGGCGTCACCACGTTGCTGAGCGGGATCATCGCGCGGGTGCCGTCTTCGGCGACTTCACCGGCGGGCGTATAGAACCGCCCGAGCGAGCCCGGATCGGTGCGGTAGGGCGCGTCGGCACGCATGTTGACCCGCTTGATCCGGCCTTCGGCGACGTAGTCGTTGACGTACACCGGCGCCAGCATCAGCTGGATCGCACTGTAGACGTCATTGACCGACAGGCCCATCGCCTGTGCCTGCACGCGGTCGACGTGGAGCCGGAGCTGCGGCGCGTCCTCCAGGGTGTTCGGGCGCACGCCGGTCAGCGCCTCGTTCTGCGCCGCGCTGGCGAGCAGCGTATTGCGCGCCTCGGCGAGGGCATCGCGGCCGGCGCCGGCGCGGTCCTGCAGGTACATGTCGAAGCCGCCGAACTGGCTCAGGCCGCGCACCGTCGGCAGGTTGACCACGAAGATGCTGGCGTCGCGGACACCGGACAGCGCGCCGTTGGCCCGCTGGATGAATTCCTCGGCGCTGAAGTCGCGCTCGCTCCAGTCCTTGAGCCGGATGAAGGCCATGCCGACGTTCTCGCCGCGGCCGACGAAGCTGAAGCCGGCGACCTGCATCATGCCCTCGTAGCCGTCCATCTGCTCCAGCGTGCCGCGCACCTCTTCGAACACCGTCCGGGTGCGCTGCAGGGTTGATCCCGGCGGCAGCTGCACGATCGCCAGCGCATAGCCCTGGTCCTCTTCGGGCAGGAAGCTGCCGGGCAGGCGCACGTACAGCAGCCCGCACACCACCGTCAGCGCCACGAACACCGCCATCCAGCGCGGCGCGTGCCGCACCGCGCTTCCGATGTGGCCGACATAGGTGCGGTTGATCCTGTCGTAGTACTTGTTGAACGTACGCACGACGACGTTTTCCTTCTTTTCGCCGTGCGGCGGGTGCTGCTTGAGGAAGGTCGCGCACAGCGCCGGGGTGAAGCCGAGCGCCAGGAACGCCGAGAACCCCATCGAGATGGCGATGGTCAGCGCGAACTGCTTGTAGATCTCGCCCGACGCGCCGCCCTGCAGGGCGCTGGGGATGAACACCGCCGCCAGCACCACCGTGATCGCCACCACCGCGCCGGTGATCTGCCCCATCGCCTTGATCGTCGCCTCGCGCGGCGGCAACTTCTCCTCGGCCATGATCCGCTCGACGTTCTCGATCACCACGATCGCGTCGTCGACCACGATGCCGATCGCCAGCACCATCGCGAACAGGGTGAGCTGGTTGACGGTGAAGCCGATCATGCTCAGACCGAGGAAGGTGCCCAGCAGCGCGACCGGGATCACCAGGGTCGGGATCAGGGTGGCGCGCAGGTTCTGCAGGAACAGCAGCATCACCAGGAACACCAGCACCACCGCCTCGGCCAGGGTCTTGAGCACCTCCTCGATCGAGATCCTGACGAAGGTGGTGCTGTCGTAGGGCGAGAACCAGTCCACGCCCTGCGGGAAGCCGGGCGCCAGCTCGTCCATGCGCGCGCGCACCGCCTCGGCCACGCTGAGCGCATTGGCGCCAGGCAGCAGCTGGATGGCAAACGCGCCGGTCGGCTGGCCGTTGTACCGGGTGTCGAAGCCGAAGCCGGAGGCGCCGGTCTCGACCCGGGCGACGTCCCGCAGGCGCACGGTGGAGCCGTCGGCGTCGGCGCGCAGGACGATGTTCGCGAACTGCTCCGGGGTGCTGAAGCGGCCCTCGGCGGACACGGTGGCGGTGAAGCCCTGGCCGGGCGGCGCCGGGTCGGAACCGATCGCGCCGGCGGCGAACTGCACGTTCTGGCCGCGCACCGCGGCCAGCACCTGGCTCGCCGACAGGCCGTAACCCTGCAGCCGATCCGGGTCCAGCCAGATGTTCATGGCGTACTCGGAGCCGAACTGCTGGGTGCTGCCGACGCCCGGCACGCGCGCGATCTGCTCGAGCACGCGCGAGCCGATCAGGTCGTTGAGCGCGTTGCGGTCGACGTCCGGGTTTTCGGAACGCAGCGCCACCACCATCAGGAAGCCGGCGTTGGCCTTGGCCACCACCACGCCCTGCTGCACCACCTCGGAAGGCAGGCGAGGCGTGGCCAGCGAGATCTTGTTCTGCACCTGCACCTGGGCGATGTCGGGATCGGTGCCGGTCTCGAAGGTGAGGGTGATGTTGGCGCCGCCGGACGAGTTGGAGGTGGAGTTGAAATAGAGCAGGTTGTCGATGCCGGTGAGCTGCTGCTCGATCACTTGGGTGACCGCGCGCTCGGTGGTCTGCGCGTCGGCGCCGGGATAAGTCGCCGACACCGTCACCTGCGGCGGCGCCACGTTCGGGTACGACTCCACGCCCATGTTGAGCACGGCGATGATGCCGCTCAGGGTGATCAGGATGGAGACGACCCAGGCGAAGACCGGGTGGTTGATGAAGAATCTCGGCATGGCCGGTCAGTCCCGCGGCTCGGCTTCGGTGTCGGTGTCGGTGTCGGTGTCGGTGTCGGTGTCGGTGTCGGTGTCGGTGTCGGCGCCGGCCGCGGCCGCGGCCGGCGCGGCGGCCTGCCCGGCTTGCGCACCCTGCGCCGGGTTCGCCTCGCCCTGCGGCTGCCATGGCACCGGATCGGCGGGCTGGCCGACCCTTGCCTTCTGCACGCCGGACACGATTACCCGCTCGCCCGCCTCCAGGCCCTGGGCCACCACCCAGTGGCCGTCCTCGGCACGTTCGGTGCGGATGTTCCTGCGCGCGACGTTGCCATCCTGCCCGACCACCAGCACGTAGGCGCCGGACGCGTCGCGCTGCACCGCCGGCTGCGGCACCAGGAACACGCCGCGCTGCTGGCCCAGGGTCGCCTTCAGGGTGACGTACGCGCCCGGCAGCAGCACCTTGTCCGGATTGGGCAGCGTGGCCCGCAGCGAGACCGCGCCGGTGGCCGGGTCGACCACGTCGCCGGAGAAATCCAGCTCGCCCGGGTGGGCGTAGGCGCTGCCGTCCTGCAGCAGCACCTGCACCTGCGCCGGCGCGGAGCGGTCCAGCTGCAGGCCGCGGATCCGCGCGAGCTCCGACACGCCCATCGAGAAATTCACGTACAGCGGATCGATCTGGTCGACCGTGGCCAGCAGGGTCGCGGCGCCCTGCCCGACCAGCGCGCCCTCGGTCACCTGCTGGCGGCCGGCGCGCCCGGAGATCGGCGCGCGCACGGTGGCGTAGCCGAGATTGATGCGCGCCGATTCCACCGACGCCTGCGCCGCCTGCACCGCGGCCGAGGCGCTGCGTTCGGCGGCCAGGGCGTTGTCGAGGTCGGCGCGGGAGATGAAGTTGTCCGGCGCCAGGCCGCGCGCACGCTCGGCGCTGGCACGGGCGTTGGCGAAATTGGCCTGGGCCTGGGCCAGCGCCGCCTGCGCCGAGCCGAGCTCGGCCCGGTACGGGGCCGGGTCAATCACGAACAGCACCTCGCCTTCGCGCACGTCGCTGCCTTCCCGGTACTGGCGCTTCTGTAGTACGCCCGGCACCCGTGCCCGGACATCGGCGCTGCGGTAGGCCGCCAGGCGGCCGACGAGATCCAGCTGCAACGGCATCGTGACCGGCTGCAGTGTCACCACGCCGACCTCGGGCGGCGGCGGGGCCTGCTGTTCCTGCTCGCCGCCACAGGCGGCCAGCAACAGCGCACAGAGTCCGGCGAGCGCCATTGGGCGCGGGCGCATCGTCATTGGGGAAGCTCCGGGGGGAGGTTGGTTCGAAACGCGGCTGCCTGCGCCACGCAAGTTCTTTTTAATTGCTATACCATTCAGTACAGAATTAGAATAGCGGCCGTTCGCGTGCCGAAAGTCACAGGAAGGAGCGCCGCACACGGATGTGTACCAAAACCTGACTGTCGGCACGCGCGAGACCCCAGGCCCCGCCTTAAGCTCCGCCTGCCCATCGTCGGTCCATCGCAGCAGTGTACTGCCGGGATCCGGCGCAATCGCAGGATTGGCGACGGGTCCGGCCTGAAATGCCGGATCCGGTACACCGGACGGAAGGGCGGCGCGGATCCCGGTTCACAGGACCGCTCGAGATCGGCACGCCTTCACCCGTTTCGCTCCATACGCCCCCAATCACCCCGTATCTCTCCCGAGGCCTCCGATGTCCAAATCTACCGCCACCCGTTCGCCCTCGGTGCGCAAACGCATGTTCTGGATGCTGCTGATCGTCCTGGTGGTGTTCGGCGGCGTGTTCGCCGTCAAGGCCGTGATGGACTACGGCATGAACCAGTTCTTCGACAACATGCCGCAGCCGCCGGTGGCAGTGAGCACGGCCGAAGCGAAGCAGGAACGCTGGAGCAGCGGCGTCGACGCGGTCGGCACCCTGGTCGCGGTCAACGGCACCGACATCACCACCGAGGCCGGCGGCGTGGTGCAGAAGATCACGTTCGAGGCCGGACAGCCGGTTAAGGCCGGCACCCTGCTGGCCGAGCTGAACTCCGCCAACGAGCTGGCCACGCTGAACTCGCTGGAAGCCTCGGCGAAGCTCGCGGCGGTGCAAAGCGAACGCTGGCAGGCGCTGGGCCGAGACCGACTGGTCTCGCAGGCGGACGCGGAAGAGCGCGCCACTCAGGCCGCCACCGCCCGCGCCCAGGCCGACGCCCAGCGCGCGCTGATCGCGCAGAAGCGCATCCGCGCGCCGTTCGACGGCGTGCTCGGGATCCGCAAGGTCAGCCTGGGCGAATACATCGCACCGGGCAGCGCGATCGTCAGCCTGCAGTCGCTGGATCCGATCTACCTCGATTTCACCCTGCCGGAGCAGTACCTGCCGCAGCTCCGGGAAGGCACGACCATCCGCGCCCGCGTCGACGCCCTGCCTGGCAAGGCCTTCGAGGGCACGATCACCGCGATCGAGCCGGGCGCGGACGCCAGCACCCGCAACTTCTCCGTGCAGGCGACGCTGGACAATCCCGACGGTGAACTGCGGCCCGGCACCTTCGCCAAGGTCGACTTCGACCTGGGTGAGGCGCAGGACGCGGTGGTGATCCCGCAGACGGCGGTCAGCTTCAATCCCTACGGCAATGCGGTGTACGTGGTCGCCGACGCGCCGCCCGCCGAGGACGAAGCGCAGCAGGAAGGCGAAGAGGCCGGCCCGAAGCACGTCGTCAACCAGCGCTTCGTCACCACCGGCGCGACCCGCGGCGACATGGTCGCGGTGACCGACGGGCTCAAGCCCGGCGAGGTGGTGGTGACCAGCGGTCTGTTGCGGCTGCGCAACGGCGCGGCGGTGACGATCAACAACGACGTCCAGCCCGCCACCGACGAATCGCCACAGCCGCAGAACCGCTGAGGCATGCGCCATATCGCTGAGCCCGCCCCCGCGGGCTCGCCCTCCCCCCGACCCTCTCCCGCCTGCGGGAGAGGGGGAGAAACCGGATGAAATTCACCGACATCTTCATCAACAAGCCGGTGCTGGCGATGGTCGTCAGCCTGTTCATCCTGCTGCTCGGCCTGCGTTCGTTCACCGAGCTCAACGTGCGCCAGTACCCGGAGCTGCAGAACGCGGTGGTGAACGTCTCCACCACCTATTTCGGCGCCGACGCCGACCTGATCCAGGGCTTCATCACCACCCCGCTGGAGCGCGAGATCGCCAGCGCCGAGGGCATCGACTACCTCGTGTCCACCAGCGCCGCCGGCGCCAGCACCATCCAGGCCTACATCCGCCTGGACTACGACCCCAACGAGGCGCTGACCCAGATCGCGGCCAAGGTCAACAAGCTGCGTGGCGAGTTGCCGGAGGAGTCCGAGGATCCGGTGATCGACCTGCAGCAGGGCCAGCAGATCGCGGCGATGTACGTGTCCTTCGCCAGTGACCGGCTCAACAACAACCAGATCACCGACTACCTGACCCGCGTGGTCGAGCCCCGGATCGCGACCATCGAGGGCGTGCAGCGCGCCGAGATCCTCGGCGCCGGCTCGTTCGCCATGCGCGTGTGGCTCAAACCCGATCGCATGACCGCGCTGCAGGTCACCGCCAGCGACGTGGCCGCCGCGCTGCGCTCCAACAACGTGCTCTCGGCGCTGGGCTCGACCAAGGGCCAGATGGTGTCGGTCGACCTGACCGCGCGCACCGACCTGCGCACGCCGGAGGAGTTCCGCCAACTGGTGGTGCGCGAGGAGAACGGCGCGATCGTGCGGCTGGGCGATATCGCCGACGTCGCGCTCGGCTCCGAGAACTACGGCACCTCGGTGCGGATCAACGGCGATGCCGCGACCTTCATGGGCATCTTCGTCTCGCCGGACGCGAACTCGCTGGACGTGATCAACGATGTGCGCGAGGTCTGGAACAACGAGATCATCCCGCAGCTGCCCGAAGGTATCGAGGGCACCATCCCCTACGACAGCACCGAATCGATCCAGGATGCGATCAACGAGGTGATCACCACGATCGTGGAAGCGGTGATCATCGTGATCGTGGTGATCTTCCTGTTCCTGGGCTCGCTGCGCAGCGTGCTGATCCCGGCGATCGCCGTGCCGCTGTCGCTGGTCGGCGCGCTGTTCCTGATGCTGCTGATGGGCTTCACCATCAACCTGCTGACGCTGCTGGCGATGGTGCTGGCGATCGGCATCGTGGTCGACGACGCGATCATCGTGCTGGAGAACGTGCACCGACACATCGAGGACGGCCTGTCGCCGCTCGATGCCGCGCTCAAGGGTGCGCAGGAACTGGCCTGGCCGGTGGTGGCGATGACCACCACCCTGGTGGCGGTGTACCTGCCGATCGGCTTCCAGGGCGGGCTGACCGGCGTGCTGTTCACCGAGTTCGCCTTCACCCTGGCCGGCTCGGTGTTGCTGTCGGGCGTGATCGCGCTGACCCTGTCGCCGATGATGTGCGCCAAGATCCTCAAGCCACATCACGGCGACGAGGGCAAGGGCCGGCTCGAGGCCTGGCTGGATGCCCGCTTCGACTGGCTGCGCAGCGGCTACCAGCGCAGGCTGCACGGCGCCCTCGACACCAAGGGCGTGATCGCCATCTTCGGCGCGATCGTGTTCGTGTCCTGCGTGTTCCTGTACGTCATCGCGCCGAAGGAGCCGGCGCCGCTGGAGGACGAGGGCTTCATCTTCGCCATCAGCAGCGCCGACGCCTACACCACCCTCGACTACGTCGAGCGCTACACCGAGGAGATGACCGAGATCGCCCGTGAGCTGCCGGAGGTCAACGACTTCTTCCTGTTCAACGGCGGCTTCGGCGGCGGCGGCGGCGCCAGCAACAGCGCGATGTCCGGCTACGTGCTCAAGCCCTGGAGCCAGCGCGACCGCTCGACCAAGCAGGTGCTGGAGCAGGAACTGCAGCCCAAGCTGGCCGAGGTCACCGGCCTCAACACCTTCGCGCTGGTGCCGCCTTCGCTGCCCAGCGCCGGCGGCGACGGCGGCGGCGAATTCCTGATCGGTGGCATCGGCTCGATCGAACAGCTCAATGAACTAGCCGGGGCGATCATCGAGCGCGCCCAGGCCAGCCGCCGCTTCATCTTCCTCGACACCGACCTGAAGATCGACAAGCCGCGCATCGAGGTGCAGATCGACCGCGACAAGGCGGCCACGCTCGGCATCGAGATGCGCACGCTGGCGGCAGACATGTCGGCGCTGCTGGCCGGCGGCTACGTCAACCGCTTCGCGATGGAGAACCGCTCCTACCGCGTGATCCCGCAGGTGCAGCGCAGCGACCGGCTCAATGCCGACCAGCTCAAGGATTACTACACCCGCACCCGCGACGGCGAGCTGATCCCGCTGTCGACCCTGGTGACGCTGAGGGAAAGCACGCAGCCGCAGACGCTCAAGCGCTTCCAGCAGCTCAACGCGGTGGGCATCACTTTCGCCCCGCGCCCCGGCGTGACCAAGGGCGAGGCGCTGCGGGTGCTGGACGAGGCCGCGGCCGACATCCTGCCGCAGGGCTACAGCGTCGACTACGCCGGCGAGTCGCGCCAGTTCAAACAGGAAGGCACGACCATGCTGGTGACGCTGGTGTTCGCGCTGATCATGATCTTCCTGGTGCTGTCGGCGCAGTTCGAGAGCTTCCGCGATGCGTTGATCATGCTGATCACGGTGCCGATGGCGATCAGCGGCGCGCTGCTGGTGCTCAACGCGCTGGCGCTGCTCGGCGGCGTGCTGGGAATGGCCGGGATCGAAGCCTTCCCCGGCATGAGCGTCAACATCTACACCCAGGTCGGACTGGTGACGCTGATCGGCGTGATCGCCAAGCACGGCATCCTGATCGTGGAGTTCGCCAACAAGCTGCAGGTCGAGCAGGGCCTCTCCAAGCGCGAGGCCATCGAGGAGGCCTCCGGCATCCGTCTGCGGCCGGTGCTGATGACCACCGCGGCGCTGGTGTTCGCGATGTTCCCGCTGCTGATCGCCAAGGGCCCCGGCGCGGCGTCACGTTTCGCGATCGGCATGACCATCGCCTCAGGCATGACCATCGGCACCGCGTTCACCCTGTTCGTGCTGCCGGCGTTCTACCTGTACCTGGCACGCGACCACACGCACGATCGCGAGCGCGCTGCACACGACGTCGACGGCGAACCGCTGCCGCCACCGGAGCCGCAGCACGGCTGAGGAGCTAGGAACGAGGAGTGAGGAACGAATTAGGAGCGGCGCGCCGCCTTCTCTCGTTTCTCGCTCCTCCTCCACTCGTTTCTCATTGCGCGTCGGCGACGACCCGCCGCCGCTCCGTAGGAGCGCGCCATGCGCGCGATGCCGCGGGCATTTTGCCGCCCGCGAATTCCGGTGACCGACGCACCTGCCGGTCCAGAGTCGCGGCATCCACCGGATCCGGCCGGCACCCGCGGCATCGCGCGCATGGCGCGCTCCTACGGGGGCGGCCAGGTCAATGTGCGGGCGGCGGCGACGGCATCGGGCGGCTGCATGTGCGGCAGCACGCCCAGGCACGGTGCCGGCAAGGCGTCGCGCAACAACTGTGCGTAGGCGCCGTCGCGGTCGAAGTCCGGCTCGATCCCGCTGCCGATCCAGCCCACCAGGCGGCAGCCGTCGGCCGCGATCGCGCGCGCGCTCAGCCGCGCATGGCTCAGGCAGCCCAGCCGCAGGCCGACCACCAGCACCACTTCCAACTGCAGCGCATGCACCAGCTGTGATTGCTCGAAACCGTCGGCGAACGGCGCCAGCCAGCCGCCGACGCCCTCGACCACCACCCGATCGGCGGTCGCAGCCAGGCGCGCATGGGCGGCGAGCAGCGGCGCCGGCGCGATCGCGATGTCCGCCTCGCGCGCCGCCAGTTGCGGCGCGGTCGCCGCCGGCAGCGGGTACGGATTGACGTCGGCATAGGACGGACGCGGATCGCTGGCGGCCCGCAGCGCGAGCGCATCCTCGTTGCGCCAGCCTTCGGCGGTGCGCTCGCATCCGCTGGCCACCGGCTTCATGCCGACCGCGCGCAGCCCACGCGCGCGCAAGGCGTGCAGCAGCGCAGCGCTCACCAGGGTCTTGCCGACCCCGGTATCGGTGCCGGTGACATACAGGTCGCACGCGCTCATGCCGGCGCTCCGCCTTGCTTCCTTCTTCGAAAAAGAGGGACCGAGGCCGAAGTTTCACGATGTGGCTTACTGCCCGTCCTCCCCCATTGAAAAAGGGGGATTGCCGCTGAAGTTTCCCCACATCTCCTGGCGCTTGTCTTCCCCCTTTGAAAAAGGGGGATTGAGGGGGATTTGCGGCTTTGTCGGGCAGCAGGCAAATCCCCCCAGCCCCCCTTTTTCAAAGGGGGGAGGCGACCAGCACCGAACGTCTCCAAAGCGGGAACGCACGCGGCGGCAGGAGAACATGTCCGGCGAACGCACGCCGAGCGGCGAAGCACCGCGGAAGGTTCATGGGCGAACGGCATCGGTGTCTCCTCCGGCGGCCGGGCCGCTGTTGCTACACTGCGCGGATGTTCGCATCCCAGCGCCTCGACGGCGACAAACCGGAGCAGTACGCACAGCTGACCGCGCAGGCCCAAGCGCTGCTGGCCGGCGAGCACGACCGGATCGCCAACGCCGCCAACCTGTCGGCGCTGGTATTCCACGCGCTGCCGGATCTCAACTGGGTGGGCTTCTATTTCTTCGACGGCACCGAGCTGGTGGTCGGCCCGTTCCAGGGGCAGCCCGCCTGCGTGCGTATTCCGTTGGACAAGGGCGTGTGCGGCGCCGCTGCGCGCAGCCGCCGCACGCAGCGGATCGACGACGTGCACGCCTTTCCGGGTCACATCGCCTGCGACGCCGCCTCGCGCTCGGAACTGGTGGTGCCGCTGTTCGACGGCGACACCCTGATCGGCGTATTCGACCTCGATAGCCCGCTGACGGCGCGCTTCGACGTCGACGACCAGACCGGCCTGGAAGCCGTTGCCCGCATCTGGCTGGAGTCGCTGCGATGACCGCACCCAAGATGCGCAACATCGGTCCGAAGTCCGCCGCCTGGCTGCGCCAGGTGGGACTGCGCACGCGCGAGGACCTGGAAGCGGCCGGCCCGGTCGAAGCCTACATGCGCGTGCGCCGCGCCGGTTTCCGCCCCAGCCTCAACCTGCTCTATGCACTGGAAGGTGCGCTGCTCGACTGCCACTGGCAGGAGGTGCCGGAAGCGCGCCGCCAGCAGCTGGTCGAGGCTGCCGAGGCCGCGATCGCCGACCTGCCGCCGCCCCGTGGTCGCCCCGCGGCGGGGCCGGTGACAACCACCGTGCACCAGGAAGACGCGCCGGCCTCGCCCGACCTTCCGGACACCGACACTGACGATTGAGCCGCCATCGCGAGACAGCGGATCTCTGTCGCGTGGCGCGATGCCTGTACTTCGTAGGAGCGCGCCATGCGCGCGATGCCGCGGGCACTTTGCCGCCCGCGGATTCCGGTGACCGGTGTGCCTGCCGGTCCGGAATCGCGGCATCCACCGGATGCTGCCGGCACCCGCGGCATCGCGCGCATGGCGCGCTCCTACGGCGATGGTTGCCATCGGCACGTGTGCCGACGATCCGGCACCGCCCGGATCGCGTACAATCGCCCCGCTTCAGGTGACCCGACGGCGACCGCCGCCGGGTTGAAACGGGAAGCCGGTGACGCCCTCGCGGCCACTCCGGCGCTGCCCCCGCAACGGTAAGCGAGTCAGGCATCGCAATCGCCACTGTGCCGGTTCCGGATTCCGGAACGATGCATGGGAAGGCGCGATCGCCGGAACCGGCATGCACTGCCGCCGGTTCGCCCGCAAGCCCGGAGACCGGCCTGAAGCAGGGGAATCTTCCCCTGACCGGTTGCCGATGCGGAGGGCGTCGTGGCAGCGATGCCGACGCTTGCCGTCCGCTTCCGCCGCCTCCCTTCTCTTCGCGCAGCTCCACCGGGCACGCGCGTCGCCGCGCGTGCCTTCACCGCTACCGCGTGCGTGGGTGCGCGCGATGGAGACTATGCATGCAGTACCGGATCCTCACCCTGGCCCTCGCGGCCGCGCTCGCGCCGCTGCCGGCGCTCGCCGCTCCCGCGGCCACCGACCTCGACGAGGTCATCGTCACCGCCACCCGCACGAAGATCGCGCTGGCCGACAGCCTGGTCCCGGCGCAGGTGATCGACCGCGCCGAGATCAAGCGCAGCCAGGCTGTCTCGCTGCCCGAGCTGCTGCGCGGCCGGGCCGGCATCAACCTGGTCAACAGCGGCGGGCCCGGCAAGCAGAGCTCACTGTTCATGCGCGGCGCCGGCTCCAACCAGATATTGGTCCTGATCGACGGCGTGCGCATCGGCTCGGCCACCGCCGGCCTGCCGGCGCTGCAGGACATCCCGGTGGCGCAGATCGACCGTATCGAGATCGTGCGCGGCCCGCACTCGAGCCTGTACGGCGCCGACGCGATCGGCGGCGTGATCCAGATCTTCACCCGCCGCGACAGCGGTCCGCCGCGGCCGCGCTTCCACGCCGGCATCGGCAGCCATGGCCTGCGTGAAGCCGGTGCCGGCATCGGCGGCGGCAGCGAGCGCGCCTGGTTCGGCGCCGATGTCGCACACCTGCGCACCGACGGCATTGATGCCTGCCGCGGCACGCTGGCCGGTTTTGGCGCGGGCTGCTTCGCCGAGGAGCCCGACCGCGACGGCTATCGCAACCGCTCGGCCAGCCTGCGCGGTGGCCTGGCATTCTCCGACGCCTGGACGCTCGACGGCGTAGCGCTGCGTTCGGAAGGCGACAACCACTTCGACGGCACCTGGGCGAATTATTCCGAGACCGTGCAGCAGGTGGTCGGCGCCAAGCTCCGTTTCGAACCGTCAGAAACGCTGACGCTGCAGGCCGGCCTCGGCCGCAGCGACGACCGCACCGACGACTACCTCGACGGCGATTTTGTGGCCCATCTGCGCACCCGCCGCGAGCAGGCCTCGCTGCAGGCCGACATCGCCCTGGCCTCGGAGCAGGTGCTGAGCGTCGGCGCCGACTGGCTCGACGACCGGATTGCCGGCAGCACCGAATACGACCTCGCCAGCCGCGACAACCTCGGCGTGTTCGCCCTCTGGCAGGGCGACTTCGGTGCGCAGCAGTGGCAGGCCAGCGTGCGCAACGACGACAACGAACAGTTCGGCAGCCACGCCACCGGCAGCCTCGCCTGGGGCCTGGCCTTCGGCCCGAACCTGCGGCTGACCGCCAGCTACGCCACCGGCTTCCGCGCACCGAGCTTCAACGATCTGTACTACCCGTTCTCGGGCAACCCGGAGCTCGATCCGGAGCAGTCGGACAACCTCAATCTCGGCATCGCCCAGGCCCGCGCCGGCTGGAGCTGGTCGCTCGACCTGTACCAGAACCGCGTCGACGACCTGATCAACTACGACGCCACCACCTTCCGGCCGGTGAACGTCGACCAGGCGCGCTTGCGCGGCGCGGAGCTGACCTTCGCCACCGCGCTGGCGGGCTGGGACCTGTCGGCGCAGCTGAGCCACGTCGATCCGCGCAATCGCAGCGAAGGCGCCAACCATGGACGCCTGCTGGCGCGCCGTGCGCGCAATACCGGCCGCATCGACCTGGATCGCGCATTCGGCGCGTTCCGCTTCGGCGTGACGCTCAACGGCGCCGGACATCGCTTCGACGATGCCGCCAACACCACGCGCCTGGGCGGCCACGCCACGACGGACCTGCGCTTCGAGTACGCCTTCCATCCGGAGTGGACGCTGCAGGCGCGCGCCAGCAACGTCTTCGATCGCACCTACGAGACCATCGCCTGGTACAACCAGCCGGGCCGCGAGTACGGCCTGACGTTGCGCTACGCGCCGGTGCGCTGAGCGGATCCGAGGTCGAGCCGGGCCGTGGTTCCTTTCCCCGGGAGGGACCGGATCTCGAGCGTCCAGCCGAGATGGGTGCAAAGCCGCGCAATGAGGTCGAGGCCGATTCCCCCGCCCTCGCGGCTGCCGCCGCGCGCCGCGCGGGCGTAGATCGCACTGATCTCCTCGGGGGTCATGCCGTGGCCGGGGTCGACGATCTCGACCACCGCCTCGGGCAGCAGGCGGATGCCGATCTCGCCCGAGTCGCTGTTCTCGACGGCGTTGCGCAGCAGGTTGCCGATGGCGGCCTGCACCACCGGCAACGGCGCCAGCAGCTCGTACGACGGCGGCGGCGCGAGGGTCAGCGCCAGCCCCTTGTCCTCGGCCATGGGGCGGTGGTCTTCGACGATGTCCGGCAGCAGCTGGTCGAGCGCGATCCGGTCGTTCGCCTTCGCCAGCCGCGCCGGGTCCTTGGCCAGCACCAGCAGCAGCGAGATCAGCCGTTCCATGTCCTGCGTGGTACGCCGGATCCGGGTCAACTGCTGGCGCGCCGCCGCCGGCATGCCGGGTTGCGCCGTCGCCAGCTCCGCCGCGCCCGCGATCACCGAGATCGGCGTGCGCAGTTCATGACTGGCACTGTCGACGAAGGCGCGCTCGCGCTCGACGAACTGCGCGTTGCGGCGCAGATAGTCGTTGAGCGCGTCGGCGATCACCACCAGCTCCGTGCTCGCCCTGTCGGGGATCTCGACGCGTGCATCGCTGGCCGGCCGCAGTTCGCCGATGCGACGCGCCATGTCGCTCAGCGGCCGCAGCAGGCGTCCGGCGCCCCAGGCCGCGAACAGGCCGAGCAGCACCACCACCACCAGCGCCGAGGCGAGCATGGTGAGCCCGAGTTCCAGTTCGCGGCGTTCGAGGTCGTCGATCTCCAGCGCCAGGACCATCGGCCGCCCCTCCAGCCGCCGGACCAGCAGCACGTGTTCGCGGCCGTCCAGGAGCACTTCGTCATGCAGGCCGGGCCCCAGCGCCGCCAGCGCCGGCGGCAACGCGGCGGCGCCGTCGTAGAGCGTGAGCGTTTCGGTATCGGCCCAGCGGTAGCCCGGATCGGTCCGGCTGCGCAGGACGAAATGATCGAACTCCGCTTCCAGCAACGATTGCCATACCAGCGCCTCGGCACGCTCGTTGACCACGTAGCCGTGCAGCAGCACGGCCAGCGACAACAGCGCCACGTAGCCGAGCAGGCCGATCGTGATGCGGCGCCGCAGGCTGCTCCTAGCCATCGGCGGCGTCCGCTTCGACCGTTCGCTCGGCCAGCCGGTAGCCGACGCGCGGCAGCGTGTGGATCAGCTTGCATGCGAACGGCTCATCCACGCTGCGCCGCAGCTCGTAGATGTGGGAACGCAGCATGTCGCCGTCGGGCGGGTCGTCGCCCCACAGCGCCTGCTCCAGGCGCTCGCGGGTGACGGCGGCGGGGCTTGCGCGCATCAGCACTTCGAGCAGTTTGCGGCAGGCCGGATACAGGTGCAGCACGCGGCCCTCCCGGGTCACGTCGAGGGTGGCCAGGTCCAGGCGCAGGTCCGCCACCGCCAGCACGCGGCTGCGGCCGTGGCCGGAGGCGCGCGCGACCAGCGCCTCCAGCCGCACCTCGAGTTCCGGCAGCGCGAAAGGCTTGGTCAGGTAGTCGTCGGCGCCGGCGCGGAATCCGGCGATCTTGTCCGGCAGTTCGTCGCGCGCGGTCAGCATGAGGACCGGCACGTCGGACCCGGCGTCGCGCAGGCGGCGCAGCACCTCGCGCCCGTCCAGGCGCGGCAGCATCCAGTCCAGCACGATCGCGTCGTAAGTCTGCGTGCCGGCCAGGTGCAGGCCCGTCGGCCCGTCCGGCGCGGCATCGAGCACGTAGCCGCGCGCCTCGAAGTATTCGAACAGGTTCGCGACCAGGCTGCGGTTGTCCTCGACCACGAGCACGCGCATTGCAGACTCCTCAGGTATCGCGCGCAGTCTCCGCCTGGATACGTCGGAACGGCGTCGGAACGCGTTCCGACGATTCTCCCACGTCGCCGCGCGCAGCATCGCCAGCCCGTCCGAACCCGCGCCATGCATGGCCAGCCCCGTCGCCAAGGCCCGATCGCCCCGCCGGGCGCTGTTCCCGCTCGCACTGCTGGCCGTGGCCGCGCTGGTCGCGGGGCTGGGCATGCGCGACCCGTCGCCGCCGGACGAACCGCGCTTCGTGCTCGCCGCGCAGCACATGATCGCTTCGGGCGACTGGCTGGTGCCCATGCGCGGGCGCGAGTTGTATGCGGAGAAGCCGCCGGTCTTCATGTGGCTGCAGGCGACCACCTGGCTCGCCGTGCGCGACTGGCGCATCGCCTTTCTGCTGCCGTCGCTGCTCGCGGCGCTGGCGACGCTGTGGCTGACCGGCGACCTCGCCGCACGGCTGTGGCGGCGGCGCTACGCGCCCTGGGCCGCCGGCGCGCTGTTCGTCTGCCTGCAATTCGGGCTGCAGGCCAAGCGCGCGCAGATCGACATGGTGCTGGTACTGCTGACCACGCTGTCGCTGTGGGGACTGCTGCGGCACCTGCTGCGCGGTCCGGACTGGCGTGCCGCCTGGATCGGCGCGTTCGCCGCCGGCGTCGGCACCGTCACCAAGGGCGTCGGCTTCCTGCCGCTGCTGGTGCTGCTGCCGTGGCTGGCGGCACGCCGGTGGCGGCCGGCCGCTGTTCCGGCACGGGCCGATGGATGGCGCTGGGGAGTGTTCGCGCTGTGCTTCGCCGCCGGAGCGGCGGTGTGGCTCGGGCCACTGCTCGTGGCCGTGCTGAGGTCCGCGGATCCCGCGCTGCAGGCCTATGCCGCCGAACTGCTGCTGCACCAGACCGCGGAACGCTACGCCCGCGCCTGGCACCACCTGCGGCCGCCCTGGTACTACCTGCAGGTGATGGCCACGCTGTGGCTGCCCGGGGCACTGCTGCTGCCGTGGCTGCTGCCGGTCTGGTGGCGGCGGCTGCGACGCGGCGATGCACGCCTGCTGCTGTTGCTGGGTTGGGCAGGGCTGGTGCTGCTGTTCTTCAGCGCCAGCCCGGGAAAGCGCGAGGTCTACGTCTTCCCGATGCTGCCGGCACTGTGCGTGGCCGCGGCGCCGCTGCTGCCTGCGCTGCTGCGCAGGCGCGACGTGCGTGCATTGCTGCTGGCATGGCTGCTGGCCCTTTCGGCGGCGCTGGCGCTGGCAGCGGGGGCGGCGCTTGCCGGCCTCGATGATTGGGCACAGCGCATCGCGGCGCAGCGCGCGATCGGCGCCGGGGAGCTGCAGGTGCTGCTGCTGTGGCTGCTGGCGCTCGGCGTCGCCGGCCTGCTGTTGGCGGCCTGGGCGCGCCGGCGTCGCATCGCCCCCGCACTGCTGGTGTTCTGCGCACTGCTGTGGACGGTCTACGGCATCGGGCTGGCGCCGGCGCTGGACCGCAGCAGCTCCGCGCGCGGCCTGATGCAGGCGGCCGCCGCGCAAATCGGTCCGGACGCCGAACTGGCGCTGCTGGCATGGCGCGAACAGCAGCTGCTGCAGGCCGATCGTCACGTGGCCGAGTTCGGGTTCCGGCAACCGTGGCACCGGCAATGGCGCGAGGCCTCCGCCTGGCTCGCATCGGCGCCGGAACGCAGGTGGCTGCTGCTGCCGGAAGCGGCGCTGGGGCCTTGCGTCGCGCCTGCGCACGCCGTGCGCATCGGCCGCACGAACCGAATCGACTGGTGGCTGGTGCCGGGCACCGCGGTCGCGCGCGATTGCACCGTGCCACCGTTCGACGACCGCACGGCGGACGAGACATAGCCGCGGCCCCGTGCGAGGAAGCACGAAAGCGAGAGCGCCGGGGCCGGGAAAGCGACCGTCGATTTAACGAACTGCAAATTCCACTCCCACCGCTCTCCGACAGGGCCGGTCGGACCATCCCCACGGCCAACCCCCACCACTTCCCTCGCACCCATGCCACAGCCCTCAGAACGCGACGCCATGCAGCGATCCGATCTGCAATGGCGCGCCGCCCCGCACTTCGCCGGATCCGCCACCGCCAGACGTCTTCGGCGCGCGCCGGCGGAGACCGCCGATGCGCGCTGAACGATCGACGCTGCCGCTGTCGGTAGTGATCCCGGCGTACGACGAGGCCGGCAACCTGCCCGCGCTGGTGCTCGAGACGGCCGCCGTGCTGCGCGGGCGAACGGCGTTCGAAGTCCTCTGCGTCGACGATGCCTCGAACGACGGCACGGTGGAGGCGTTGCGCGCACTGCGCGGCCGGGTCCCGGAGTTGCGCCTGCTGCGCCATGCCCGGCGGTGCGGGCAGAGCACCGCGATCCGCAACGGCGTCCGCGCGGCGCGTGGCGCGTGGATCGCGACCCTCGACGGCGACGGCCAGAACGATCCGGCCGACATCCCCCGGCTGCTCGAAGTGCGCGACGCCGCGCACGCGGTGCACCCCGCGGTGAAAATGCTCGCTGGTTGGCGGGTCAGGCGCCGCGACTCCGGCGCCAGGCGCTGGGCCTCGCGCTGGGCGAACCGGATTCGCGCGCGCCTGTTGCACGACGACACGCCCGATACCGGCTGCGGCCTGAAGCTGTTCGAGCGCGCGGCCTTTCTCGAGCTGCCCTACTTCGACCACATGCACCGCTACCTGCCCGCACTGATGCAGCGCGCCGGCTGGCAGACGCGGAGCGTTCCCGTCGGCCACCGGCCGCGGACCAGCGGGATCTCCAAGTACGACAATCTCGGCCGCGCGCTGGCCGGGCTCGCCGACCTGCGCGGAGTCACCTGGCTGATGCGCCGGTCGCGGCTGAGCCAGGTCGAAGAGCTTTGACATGGACTTGAACACGCAGGTCGCCTGGCTGGAATGGACCGGCATCCACCTGTCGCCATGGAAACTGATCGGGCTGACCGGTGCGCTGATGTTCGGTGCCCGCTGGGCGGTGCAGTTCCTCGCGTCGCGCCGCGCGGGAAGGCCGGTGATCCCGCGCGCGTTCTGGATCATGAGCCTGGCCGGCAGCGCGATGACGCTGAGCTATTTCCTGTTTTCGCAGAAGCAGGACGCCGTGGGCGCGCTGCAGAACCTGTTTCCCGCGTTCACCGCCGGCTACAGCCTGTGGCTGGATCTCCGCCACGGGCGTTGCGGCCGGCGTCCCATCCTCGAAGCCGGTCCGGATGCGTGTCGGCGCACCGCGGCTCAGGCGCCCAACCGCCCGGGCAACAGAGGTTCCAGGCGTTTGCCGCGGATCGCGCGCAGTGCGCGCACCAGGTCGCGGTAGCTCGCCGCGAGCTGTTCGAACAGTGCCGCGTAGGCAGTCCGGCTCGACTCGGCCACGCCCTGGTATGCGCCGCGGCCGAGCTCGATGAAGTAATCGGCATCGACCCGGCGCCGCTCCGCCAGCGCCGGGTACAGCCCGGCGATCAACAGGCAGCGGTCGCCGACGTCGCGCAGCGCATCGGCGCGCATGCTGCCCAGTTGCTCCTGCGCGTGCAGCCATTCCAGCGCCTGGGTGCGCGCCAGCAGGTGCGCATCGCGCTGGTGGCGCAGCAGCACGAACACCAGATAGCTCTCGCGCGCCTCCTCGAACGCTTGGCCGCTGCGCTCGCAACCCTCGCGCACCAGGGCCTGGTAGAGCTCGGCCGCAGCGCCCTGCCTGATCGTCGCCATGTCGTCTCCTCCCCGTCGTCGTCGACCCGAACATACTCCGGTCGGTCGTCGATGCCTTGTCACTCCGGAGGGGCGACTGCCAACGCGGCGCCGGGCCGCCCGGCGACGGTTCAGGATCGGACGCTGGCGGCGCGGTCCATCGCGAACAGATCTTCCTGGGCGAGCACGTCCTCGCGCTCGCGGAACCCGGCCAGGCCGACGCCGACCAGCCGGTAGCGGGTGGACGGCGGCAACGTCACGCGCCCACGCAGCGCCAGAGCGATCTCGGTGAACTGCGCCAGGCTGGCCGGTGGAACGTCCGGCGTATGGCTGCGGGTGAGGATGCGGAACTGCGCGGTCTTGAGCTTGAGCACCACGGTGCGGCCGACCCGTTCGGTCTTGCAGGTGGCGGCCCAGGCCTTCTCCGCCAGACGCCGGATCGCCGGTTCGAGTTCGGCCAGCGGCAGGTCGCGTTCGAAGGTGTCCTCGGCGGAGATCGACTGCACCGGCTGGTCCGGCTCCACTGCGCGCTCGTCGATGCCGCGCGCACGCTGGTACAGCCGCGCGCCGAAACTGCCGAAGCGGCGTTCGAGGTCGGCGGCGGCGAAGCCACGCAGGTCGCCGACGGTGGCGATGCCGAGATCGGCCAGCTTCTTCTCCATCACCTTGCCGACGCCGGGAATCCGCCCTACCGGCAATGGCGTCAGGAATGCCTCCACCTGCGCCGGCCTGATCACGAACACGCCGTCGGGCTTGTTCCAGTCCGAGGCGATCTTGGCCAGGAACTTGTTCGGCGCCACCCCGGCCGAGGCGGTCAGCGCCGTCTCCTCGCGGATCTGGGCGCGGATCGCCTCGGCGGTGGCGGTGGCGGTGGCGCTGGGCGCGGGCAGTTTCGGCGCGGTGACGTCCAGGTAGGCCTCGTCCAGCGACAGCGGCTCGACCAGGTCGGTATGGCGCAGGAAGATCTCGCGCACCTGCCGCGAGGCCGTCTTGTAGCGCGGGAAGTCCGGCGGCACGAATACCGCATCCGGGCACAGGCGCTCTGCGCGCACCGCCGGCATCGCCGAGCGCACGCCGTATTTGCGCGCCTCGTACGAGGCCGCGCAGACCACGGAACGCGCGCCGCGCCAGGCCACCACCACCGGCTTGCCGCGCAGCCCCGGATCGTCGCGCTGCTCGACCGAGGCGTAGAACGCGTCCATGTCGATGTGGAGGATCTTGCGCATCGGCACCATTATCCGCCGCGCCGGCGAGGCGAGGACATCCCAGGCACGTGGCTCCGGCCCGGCCCGGAACCGACGACGGTGCACGCACCATGAACGGTGCGCGCGGCTTTGACCTGATCGTGACGACCCGGGCGCGAACATCGATGCGTCACGGAGAACCCCCATGTCCCGTGGAGACAAGCCGGCCGATGCCGACGGATTGACGCGTCGGCCGAGACGATCGGATCGTCGGTACACGAGCACGGCCGACGCCATGAAGGGCACGGCGTGCGTCATTACAGCCATGACCAGCCGGCGGGATCGCGGCGGCAACAGCTCCGGAGCGGACCACGCATGAACACCGAACGCAACGATCGCAAAGCACCTGCCGGCACCAGCACCGGTACCGACACCGGCAAGCACGGCCAGGATGCACCCGAGGACCAGGACGAGCGCAAGCACCACGAGAACGAGAACCAGGACGAGGCGCTGGAAGAAACCTTCCCCGCCAGCGACCCGGTCTCGCCGTTCGTCCCGGCCAAGCCGCGTCGCTGAAGGCCGGATCCGCCGCAACCCGTCGGCGATCACCTGCTAGAGCGGCGTTCGTTCGCAGTCGCCGTCCTGGCCGGCGAGCATGCACAGCGCGTGGCCGCGCGCGCGCCTGCTTGGGTTTCAACTTCTCCAGCAGGTGACTTGCCGGGGAGCGGGAGTCAAAACGCGCATGTCTCCCATCCCGGGGGCGTCGCGCCGGTCGAGTCGCCTTGGAAATGGTTTCGAAGCGTTCTCTGCGCCCACTCGTCGGCCTCGGCGACCTGCGCCCGGCTCAGGCCCACCGCGGCCGAGGCGAGCTTCCGGTCGAGCATGGCGACGCGGTGCCGCTCGGCGCCGAGCCGGTAGAGCTTGAGATAGCGGTAGTGCAGGGCCGGGTCGGCACCGACGAAACCGGCCAGCAGGCCCTGCGCGCCCGGCTCGTATGCCCGCTGCAGCAGGTCGACCACCCGCCAGTCGCCGGCGCCGAGGCCGGCCTCGATCAGCCGCGGCACGTGGCTGCGATAGGCTCGCAGCGACTCGGGGCGATCGAGCAGGCGGCGCGTGTCCAGCAGCGGTCCGCGTTCCAGATAGCAGGCGCGCGCGTCCTCGTCGCCGAGCATCGCGGCCTGCGCGAGGTTGTCCACCAGGGTCGCGAGCATTTTCTCGTTCACCCCTGCACAGAGCGCCTGGTCCATGCCGATGGCGTCCTGGCGCAGTTCCATGGCGTCGAGATGGTGCTGGTAGGTTCGCAGCTGGGCCGCGCTCATGCCCTCGACTTCGCGGCGGGTGAACGCGTCGATGGCCGCCGTCTCCTTCCGCTCCGAACCACGCAGGCGACGGCAGCGGCCGAGATCGCGGACCAGGCGGGCCGCTGCGCTCGCATCGCCGGCGTTCGCACGCGCCTGCAATTCGGCGAACGTCCCACCCAGCGATGCACCGGTGACGGGCAATGGCGCGTCCCTCGCTTCGGCGCGCGGCGGGCGGGTAGGCGGAGATGTCGCCTCGGTCCGGCTCCCGGCGGCAGCGCCTTCGGCTTCGGCCTCCAGCGTCGGAGACGGCCCGGGAGCGTTGGCGTGGCCGAGCAGGTACGCGCCGCCGATCGCGATCAAGCCGGCACAGGCGACAAGCAGGTATCTTCGATTCATGCCGTGAGGATCACTCGTCCGGGAATCCGCAGGGATCCCATCCGGGGACCGTCGCTTCGGTGGAATGGCTGTCGTCGAAGTTGCCCCTGAAGACCGATCGCGCCCAGGCGTCGGCTTCGGCGCGTTGCTGCGGATCGAGCCGCGCTGCGGCCGCCACCAGTTGCCGGTCCAGGTCTTCGATGCGGTAGGGCTCCGCTCCGAGCCGGTAGAGCCTCAGGTAGCGGTAGTGCTGGTGGGCATCCGAGCCCAACGCGCCGGCGAGCAGGCCCTCCGCGCCCGGCCGGTAGGCTTCGCGGAGGATGTCCACGACCTTCCAGTCGCCGGCGGCGATGCCGGCGTCGATCAAGGACGAAACGCTGCCGCGGTAGGTGCCCAGCCGTTCCGGATGGTTCACCAGGCCGCGCGCATCGTAGTTCGGCCCGAGCGCCAGATAGCAGGCGCGCGCATGTTCCTCGCCGAGCTCGGCCGCCTTGCGCAGGTTCGGCACCAGGGAAGCGAGCATGGCGTCGCTGGCGCCGTCGCACAGGACGCGGAGCCGCTGCATGTTCCGTGCGTTGGACTCGATCGCGTCGAGCCGGTGCCGGTAGCTCTCCAGCTGCGCCGGTGCCAACGCATCCACCTGCTCGCGCAAGGTCTCGTCGGCGAGACCGGAGACCCTCCGGTCGATCGCCTCGATGCGGCTGCAGATGCTGAGGTCGCGGTACAGGCGCGTCGCCGCCGCGGCGTCGCCGGCGTTCGCGCGCGCCTGCAATGCGGAGAAGGCGTCCTTCAACCGCGCCGGGCGCGGATACGGCGTCACCTCCCCGCGAACGGCCGGCGCCGCATGCATTCGGGTGTGCGGCTTCGCGTACGCCACGCCTTCGGAGGCCGCGACGGCTCTCGCCGAAGTCCCGATTTCTTGCGGCTGCGGACCCTCGGCGCGGCCCAGGAAGTAGCCGCCGACGGCGATGATCAGCCCGGAAAGCACCACAACCAGCGGCCGGTGGCGAGGCATCGGCCCGGATTATCGCAGAACGGCCCGCACGGGCCGTTCCGCCATGGATTGCCTTCGGTGCAGGCGCATACGCGACGGATCGCGGCTACAGCTCGCTGTCCTGCACGTACGCCGCGGCGGCGATCGAGGTATCGCCGCTCATCACGGCGGTGTTGCGACCGGCGGCGGACGGCAGGCCCACTTTCAGGTTCACCGCGCCCGAGACCAGGGCGACCAGCACGTCCGAGACGATCGGCAACCCAAATGCGACGTTGCCGCAGCCCGTCGCCGCCGGCACCGAAAACGCATTGTCGACCAGGGTGGCACCATCGTTCTGCAGGTATCCGATGTAGTTTTCTTCGTCCGTCCACACGGGATACGCCGTGCCGGGATCGCCCGAGATCGGTTCGTTCGGCGCCGGCGGGTCGGTCGTGCCGGTCTGCAGCTCGACGACGATCGGATTCTCGGCCGATCCGATATAGCAGTTGCCGCCCAGGAACGGGTTCCGCAAGCGCACCCGGACGGCCAGGCGCACGGCCGTCGGATCGCTGCCGTCGGTTGGCGGATACAGCGCGTTGCTGAAATTGGCCTGCACCGGCTCGACCAGTTCCATCGTCGCGGTGACGTCGTTGGCCGTACCGACGATGAGCCAGAAGAGCTGCGACAGCGGACCCGGCCAGTCGGGCGCCGGATTCATGATGCCCAGCAGGCCTCCGGGCACCTTGCCCGGGGGCGCATCGAGCGTTGGCGCGCCGACCGCGTCGTACAACGGCGAAGGACCCAGCGACTCGACCCCGCCCTGCAGCACGATCGGCTCGTCGATCGGCAGCGTGGTGTTGCCGATCGTGAACACACCGGAATCGATCACGCTGTAGACGCAGCTTCCGACATTCGGATCGAGGTATGGGCAGTGCTTGAAGATCGCGTATGGCCCCGAAGGCGTTCCCGCGGTCGCCCCGGGAACCGTGGCGATGCCGGCCAGCGTGGCGGCCAACGCGACGGAAAGCGATAGTCTGAGCATGGCGTGCTCCTGGTGAATGGAATACCGGATGCATGCGGTCATGCATCCACGGTCCTTCCCATGACGCCCGGAAGGCAATCCCGAAGCAGACGAAAAGGCGCCGGACCCGGCAACTCGATGGCACGTCGGCTGACATGCCACCGGAATCTCCTTGAAGAGTGGCAGCATCCAATCTTTTGCCGGGCCCGGCATTGAAGCGAACCCTCCCGCACCGGGCCGTCCATGGCCCCGGCCTCCAGGCCGTCAAACCTCGGTTGGAACTCCTGCGACTCTGACGCCGTGCCGGCCTGCACTCAGGGGAAGACGGCGTCCGCCGTCGGGCTGGAAGACAGGTGCGGGCTTCTCGACTGGACGGTGCAGGCGCCCAGGTTTCCGCTGAAGGAGAAAACGCCGCTGTTGTTCAGCGTTCCGGTCACGTTGCCCGTGCAGGTCACGCCGAGCGCCGGAATCGTCACGCTGATGCCATTGATCGTCACGTTGTTCGGTCCGGCACTGCTGGTCGGCGCCGCCACCGACCAGGGAAGGTTGTTGGCGGTGATCGCCTGGCACGCGCTGGTGGGACCGAAGGTGGCGGCGGTCACCCTGGCGACGCCATTGGTCACCTGCATGGCGAAGTTGGCCTGGTCGCATGGGAGCGAGTTACCGAGGACGGTCGCGTTGGTCGGTCCGGTGAAGTTCGTGGTGCCGTTCGTGTTGCCGCCGACCGTGTAGTGGGCCGCGAATGCCGTGGAAGCGATCAGGGTGCCCGCCGCGGCAAGGCCGCTGATCACGATGGATTTCAGCTTGGACATGATGGACTCCTCGTGTTGGATGGACGTACCGCATGAATCTCCGTAGACACCGCGAATGGTGGAGGCGCTCGCGGTCGATGCCACTGCGGCGAATTCCCTTTCGCGCGACAGGAAGTTCCCGCACTTCTTCAATGCAGCCTGTCAGTAGAATCCCTTGCGAATGCTGAGCCCGATGATCTTCGGGTCCTGGATGAAGACGTTGCTGGTCAGGCCGGTGTCGTCGCTGTTGAGGAACGTGCCGGTAATCGCATCGCCGTCCAGCAGGTTCTTGACGTACAGCTGCACGGCCAGGTCCGTCTCCGGCCTGTACCAGGTCAGCGAGAGGTTGATGTTGTTCCAGTCGTCCAGACGGTCGATTTCGTCCTGGTAGACCCGCGCCCAGCTCTTGCCCTGGTAGTACAGGTCGGCACGCAGGGTCAGGTCGCCGTGCAGAGTGAAGAACGTGTACTGCGGGCTCAGGCTCAGCGTGACGTGGGGCGCGTTCGGCAGATTGTTCCCGCTGAGATCCTTGGCGAAGCCCTGGCCACCGTTCGGCCCGTCGACCAGGGGATCGTAGCTGAACCCGTAGACGTCCTCGTTGACGCTACCCGGCAGGAAGCCCGCACCGGAGGGAAGATTCGAGGTGCAGAAGAATTGCAGGGTATTGGCTGCGTCCGGGGTGCCGAACGCCTGCCCGGAATAGTGGTATTGCAGGACCGTCTCCACCAGGTCCTTGGGCGCGATGCAGTTCGAGGCCAGCTGGATCCACGGCCGCACGACCACCCAATCGGGGTTGCCGGCGGTGCGGTCCATGACGTCGATCGAGGACTGGCCGTCGGCGATGCGGGTCCTGAGCAGGCCGAGGTTGCCGCTGAGCTGGAAGCCGTCCGTGGGCCTCCACACTGCCTCGAGCTCCGCGCCCCAGGTCCTGGCGTCGAAGTTCTCGTTCAACGTGGCGCGGTCGACGATCTGCGAGACCTGGTAGTCCTTGTAGTCGTTGTAGAACAGGGTGGCGTTGAACAGGAATCGGCCGTCCGCCATCACGTTCTTCATGCCGAGCTCGAGGGCGTTGACGTATTCGGCCCTGAACCGCGGATCGCGCACGACGAACGGGAGCACGTCCGGATCGGCGCCGATGCCCGGAGAGTTGGTGCCGCCGGCCTTGTAGCCGCGCGCCAGCGAGGCGTAGAACATGGTGCTGTCCGTGAACGACAGGTCCGGCGACCAGTCCAGCACCAGCCGCCCGGTCGGCTCGTTCCACGTCTGGCGGATCTCCGGCAGGGCCGGATAGCCGCTGTTGACGTAGCCGCCGCCGACGTATCCCGGCGCCAGCAGCAGCTGGCTCGGGATCGGCGTCGTGGTCTTGACGTCGCGGGTGAACCGCAGCCCGGCGGTCAGCCGCAGGGCATCGGAGACCTGCCAGTAGCCTTCGCCGAAGATCGCGGCCGAACGCGTCTCGGCGAGGTTCCGGCTGCGGAAGTAGTTGTGGCCCTGCCCGTCGATGCCGGCGATGGAATTCGGATCGATGTACAGGCACGATCTGCCGGAGCCGTCCGGCCGGGGTTCGGTCTGGCCCGGCGGGCACGAGGCGACGATGTCGCTGCCCGCGAACCCGACGCGGTTGAAGTAGCTCTGCGAGATCGCGGTGAAGACGTTGTTGAAGGCGTAGTAGCTCTCGTCGATCTCGAATTCCAGGTAGTTCGCGCCGATGCTGAAGTTGAACGGCCCGTCGTAGGAAGACTGCAGGCGGAATTCCTGCGACCGCTGCGTGCTCTGCGCGTCCACGAGATCGGCCATCAGCATGCGGTCGGAGCAACCGAGTTGCGGATCGCAGAAGACCCCGCCCGGCGCCAGGTCGTAGGCCGGAGCCAGCGTTCCATCGGGGAGGAACTGGTAGAGGTTGCTGGAGGTGTCGGCGAACACCGGGCCGGACTGGAAGCGGCCGTAGTCCTGCGTGGAGTAGTAGCGGTCGCGGGTATACAGGGTTTGCGAGATGAAGTTCAGCCGGTCGCCGACGCCGACGTCGAAGTTGAGTTGCGCAGCATCGTTCGAAGCGTTGAACTTCGGATCGTAGGTGGTGGCGATCCTGCGCAGGTCGCGCGACTGGGTCGCATCGGCATACGGGTCGAGGCCCGGCTGGATCAACGTGCCCAGGCCGACGAAGTTGCCGTCCTCGTCCAGCTGGTAGCCGGTGATCCCGGCCAGGCCCGCGGCGGCCAGCACGTACGGCAGTCCAGCGCCGTTCGGGACGCCGTAGGCGCCCTCGCCGTAGAGGGAACCGTCGACGCAGCCCTGGCTCATGTAGTTGCGGTCAACCGCGGAGACGGTGGTGGCGCCGATCGTGACCGGTCCGGCATCGTTGTGGCAGAGCTGCTTGCCGGTGCGTGCGCGGGTGTCGTCTTCCTGGTAGTGCTCCCAGACCAGGCTGGCGTCGAAGCGGTCGCTCGGCCGGAAGCCCAGCGAGGTGCGCACGCCCAGGATGTCGCGGTCGTTGACGTCCTTGCCGGTGACCTCGTTGTGGTCGTAGCCGTCGCGCTTGGTGTACTGCGTGGCCAGGCGGAAGGCCAGACTGTCGCTGAGCGGCAGGTTGATCATGCCGTTGACCCGGCGCGTGCCGTAGTTGCCGACTTCAGCCTTGGCATTGGCCTCGAACGCGTCGGGATCGGCCACGTTGGGGATCATGTTGACCACGCCGGCGGTCGCGTTGCGCCCGTACAGCGTCCCCTGCGGTCCGCGCAGCACTTCGACGCGCTCCACGTCGAAGTATTCCTGCTCGAAAAGGCGGTTGCGGATCATCGGCGTGCTGTTGAAGCTGATCGCGACCGCCGGATCGGTGGTCACCGACAGCGCCTGCGTGCCGATGCCGCGGATCTGGAAGTTGTAGCTGGCGAAATTGGTCTTGGTGAAACTGACGTTCGGCGTGGCGGTGACCAGGTCGCCGCCGGTCTCGATCTTGCGATCGTCGAGCTCGCCGCCGCCGAACGCGGTGATCGCGATCGGCACCCGCTGGATGTTCTCGACCTTCTTCTGCGCGGTGACGACGATGGCGTCGAACGTGGTCACGTCCCTGGACCTGGCCTGTTCCCGCACGTCCGGTCCCGCCAGCCGTTCTACCTGGGAGGCCGCCGCCGGCTGCGTGTCAGCGGCCTCCCGGGCGTTTCCCTGGCGTGCTCCTTCGACCGGCGTCTCCTCCCGCTTCTGGGCAACAGCCGATGCGCTGTCGATGAGGATCACGCCCGAGTCACTGGTGGTATACCGAAGACCGGTGTCCGCGAGCAGTTCACCGAGCGCCTGCAGCGCCGGCTTCTCGCCATGCACCGCATGTCCGGTCTTTCCGGTCGCGAGTTCGGGCGCGTAGAGGAGCTGCTGGCCGCTTTGCCGCGCGTATTCCGACAGCGCGGCGTCGAGCCGCTGCTGCGGAATGTCGAACCTGGCGGTCACCTCGCCGTGCGCATACGCCGCCAGGCACGGCAGCAACGCCAGCAATAGCGTACAGGGCCTGGCCACGCGCGCCGGCAGGCACTTCTGGTGTCGCACTGACGTCATCGATTTCCCCTCCGTTTCGCGATCCGTCTTCGCGTGGCCTCGTCTCTATACAGACGCAGCCCGCGGGGAAATCCGAACCCACTCCGCGCACTGTCGTGGCGGAACCTCCGCGCTCGAACGGTCAGGACATGCGACGACGCTGGTTTTTCTGCATCGCAACATTGCCCGCTGCCACCGGTTCGCCCGGGCGAGCTGGCTGGAAGACGGTCCGCGCTTCCCCGCCTTCACGGCAACGCGAGGGGCGCCGTCACCGTAGGCCTTAGCACGACACGGCCGGCCGCGGCCACGGATACCGATCCGCCTCAGCCGCGACTCGGCGCGCGCGACTTCAGTACGATCGTGTCGCCTGCGTGCTCGGCGCGCTCGATCGGGAAATACGCAGTCAAGGCTTCCACGAAAGTCGCGGTATCGCCGGTATTGAAGGCGCCGCTGATCTTCAGCGACGCCAACTGCGCGTCGCCCAGGACCACCTGACTGCGCGAGTAGCGGTTCATCTCGGCGACGGCGTCCGCGAGGCGGTCGTCCTCGAACACGACCTGCCCGTGCCGCCAGCTCACCTCGCGTTTCACGTCGGTGATGCGCACCTGCGGCGGCTCCGCGGCGACGGCGATGAGCTTCTGCCCCGGATGCAGCTCCATGGGCGGCGCCGCGCCGGCCGCCGTGCCGACGCCGCGGGTCACCGCGACCCGCCCCTCGAGCAGCGTGACCTCGAACAGCTGCCCGGAAACGTGCACCTCGAACTCGGTCCCCAACGCGGTCACCTGGCGGCCGTCGGCGGTGACGATGAACGGCCGCGCGCGGTCCGGCGCCACCTTGAACAGCGCTTGTCCGCGCTCCAGGGTGATCGCGCGCACGCTCGGCGCATAGTGCACGGAGACGCGGCTGTCGGTATTGAGCGTGATGACGGAACCGTCCTCGAGCGTCACCATCGAACGCTGGCCGACGCCGGTCTCGTGGACGTCGCCGGCGACCGCGTCCTGGACTTCCTGATAGATCCGCTGCGATGCGCCCGGCCAGACGACCAGCGAACCGAGCAAGACGGCTACGAACAGCGAAGCAGCAATGGACAGGCCATAGGCCCAAACCGTGCGGCGCGGACGCGCACGCGACGCGCGCGCCATGGTTGCACGACGCAGCGCCATGATCTCGGGCGCGTCGGCGACCGCGCCCGCCAGCGCACGCGCGTGCCGCGCGCGCCGGAACGCGGCGGCATGCGCCGGCGAGCGCAGCCGCCAGGATTCGAACGCTTCGCGCACCGAAGGGTCGTCGCCGGCCTCGCGCAGGACTTCGCTCCAGCGCGCCGCCTCTTCGTCGATGTCGTCCGCCATGGGCGGGACCTTCCACTTCATCGTGTACGTCCCCTCGACGAGCGCCGGCCGACCTCGCGAGAAGGCCCAGCCGGGCCACACCTGCACCACTCCGCTCCGCGACTCATTCCGGGCTTCCCTCGCTTTCCAGCGCACGGCCCAGTTTCGCCAGCGCCTTGGCCATGTGCTTCTCGACGGCGCGCACCGAGATGCCCAGCAGGCCGGCGATCTCCTGGTACCTTCGGTTCTCCATCGCACGCAACACGAACACGTCGCGCGTGCGCTGCGGCATCGCGTGCAACTCGGCGACGACCAGTTCCACCGCCTCCTCTCCCAGTAAGACGCGCTCGGGCGAGATTTCCGTAGCGAGCTGGTGGATTTCCTCGTCGTAGGACTCGTGCGCGTCCATGTCGCGGGCCTGCCGGCGGCGATGCCAGTCCCGCAGCGCGTTGGCGGCGATCTGGAACACGTACGGCTTGACGTGCTCGATCGGCCCGCCGCCCGCGCGCCGCACCAGACGCAGGAAGACTTCCTGGGTCAGGTCCTCGACCTCGGCAGGATCGCGCACGCGCTTGGCGAAGAAGCCGCGCAGGGGCGCGCGATACAGCAGCGAGACGTGCTCCCATTGGCTGGCGCGGTCGTCGCCATAGTCGGCGAGCGCCGCCGGTTCGCGCGGCAATGACACCGGATCGGCCATCGAGCCCCCACCCGTACGCGTCGGTATGTTCCGGGCGACAGCATACTCCGTCGAACCGGCAGTCGCGCGCTCGCGCCCAAGCGCATCGGGTGCGGCCGGGAACGCGGTTCTTCCGCAATGCAGCATGCATCCGGCCGGGCCACTCGGCTCGCAGAAGGCCGCATGCACGACAGGCGCGGAAGAATCCCGCGCCCCCGCTCACCTCACTCGACCGTCACGCTCTTGGCCAGATTGCGCGGCTTGTCGACATCGGTGCCGCGCGCCAGCGCGGTGTGGTACGCCAGCAGCTGCACCGGAATGGTGTGCACGATCGGGCTGAGCACGCCGACGTGGCGCGGGGTGCGGATCACGTGCACGCCTTCCGATTCGCCGAAGTTGCTGTCCTGGTCGGTGAACACGAACAGCTCGCCACCGCGCGCGCGCACTTCCTGCATGTTGGATTTCACCTTCTCCAGCAGGCTGTCCTTCGGCGCGATCACCACCACCGGCATGTCGGCGTCGACCAATGCCAGCGGGCCGTGCTTGAGCTCGCCGGCCGGATAGGCCTCGGCGTGGATGTAGGAGATCTCCTTGAGCTTGAGTGCGCCTTCCAGCGCGATCGGGTAGTGCACGCCGCGGCCGAGGAACAGCGCATGGTGCCGAGGCGCGAAGCGCTCGGCCCAGGCGGTGATCTGCGGCTCCAGGTTGAGCGCGTGCTGCACGCTGCCGGGCAGGTGGCGCAACGCATCGATGTACTCGGCCTCCTGCGCCTCCGGCAGGCGGCCGCGCAGCTTGGCCAGGGTCGCGGTCAGGGTGAACAGCGCCACCAGCTGGGTGGTGAAGGCCTTGGTCGAGGCGACCCCGATCTCGGCGCCGGCACGGGTGTAGTAGGCCAGCCGGCTGGCGCGCGGGATCGCGCTTTCCGGCACGTTGCAGATCGACAGCGTGCGCATCTGCCCGAGCGACTTGGCGTACTTCAGCGCCTCCATGGTGTCGAGCGTTTCGCCCGACTGCGAAATGGTGACGATCAGCTGCTTCGGATTGGCGACCGCGGTGCGGTAGCGGTACTCACTGGCGATCTCGACGCTGCACGGCAGGCCGGCGATCGACTCGATCCAGTAACGGGCCACCGATCCGGCGTAGTAGCTGGTGCCGCAGGCCAGGATCTGCACGCTCTCGACGTCGGCCAGCACCTCGTCGGCATTCGCGCCGAACAGTTGCGGGCCGAAGGCGCCGGTATCCATCACCGCCTCGATGGTGTCGCCGAGCGCACGCGGCTGCTCGTGGATCTCCTTCTGCATGAAGTGCCGGTACGGGCCGAGTTCCAGCGATGCCAGCGACACGTCGGACAGGTGCTCCTCGCGCTCGACGCGCGCGCCGTCATCGCCGAACACGCGTACGCCGTCGCGCGTCACCTCGGCGGTATCGCCCTCCTCCAGGAAGATCACCCGGCGCGTCGCCTGCACGATCGCCGAGACGTCGGAGGCGACGAAGTTCTCGCGCTCGCCCAGGCCGATCAGCAGCGGGCAGCCCATGCGCGCGCAGACGATGCGCTCGGGCTCCTTGCGGCTGACCACGGCCAGCGCATAGGCGCCGTCCAGTTCCTTGACCGCGCGCTGCACCGCCGCCAGCAGGTCCGGTGCGGGCTTCGACCCGTCGCCGGTCTTGAGGTGATGATGGATCAGGTGCGCGATCACCTCGGTGTCGGTCTGCGACTCGAACGCATAGCCGAGCGCGGACAGGCGTTCGCGCTGCTCCTCATGGTTCTCGATGATGCCGTTGTGCACCAGCGCTATGCCGTGGCTGATGTGCGGATGCGCATTGAGTTCAGTGACGCCGCCGTGGGTGGCCCAGCGGGTATGGCCGATGCCGAGGCTGGCGGCGAAGCCCTCGGCATCCGCCGCGGCCTCCATCTCCGTCACGCGTCCGGTGCGGCGCACGCGGCGCACGTCGTCGCCGACGACCACGGCGATGCCGGCCGAATCGTAGCCGCGATATTCCAGGCGCTTGAGGCCTTCGATCAGAACGGGAACCACATCGCGATCCGCGATCGCGCCGACGATGCCGCACATGGATGGGGGTCCTTGTTGTTGTTGTCGCGCCAAGTGTAACGGCCACGCCTAGAAAACCGTCCGCGCGGACACGGCCGGCGTCGATGCGGACACCATCGGACACCGCGATTTTCCATTTATATCAATGACTTGTGTGTTGGCACGGTTTCTGCATGCAAACAGGGTGTCCTCCCAGAGCAACCGAACCTCCATGTCCGCACCCAACCGTATCCGCGATACCTCCGGCCAAGACAGCGTGGTCGCCGCCGAGCCGCCGATGCGGCGCCGGCTGCGGCGCTGGCTGCCGCCGGTCGTGGCCGGCGCCGCGATCCTGGCGGCGCTGGTGTGGGTGGTCGCCGGCTGGAGCGGCGGCGGCCGTTCCTACGACGCCGCGCGCATCCGCATCGCCGAAGTGAAGCGCGGCGACCTGGTGCGTGACATCTCCGCCGACGGCCGCGTGATCGCCGCCAACAGCCCCACCCTGTACGCCATCGCCGGCGGCACGGTGACGCTGAAGGTGGTCGCCGGCGACGCCGTGAAGGAAGGCCAGGTGCTGGCCGAGATCGACAGCCCGGAACTGCGCAGCCAACTGGTGCAGGAGGAGTCGACCCTGGCCAGCCTGCAGGCCGAAGCCGATCGCGCCGCGCTCGACGCCCGCATCGCCCGCGCCGAGGCGCGCAAGCTGCTCGACCAGGCCGAGATCGAACGTGTCGCCGCGCAGCGCGATCTCGAGCGCTACGCGCGCGGATTCGAAGGCGGCGCCGTGGCCCAGGTGGACGTGGCCAAGGCCGAGGACGGCGTGAAAAAGGCCGAGGTCGGCCTGGCCTCGGCACGCGAGGACTACGACCTGAAGGGCCAGGGCGCCGGACTGGACGCACGCAACCGGCAGCTGCTGGCGGCGCGACAGCGCTCGGTGGTCGAGGAACTGCAGCGCCAGGTCGATGCATTGAACCTGCGCGCGCCGTTCGACGGCCAGGTCGGCCAGGTGCAGGCCGCGCAGCGCAGCAACGTCGCCGCCAACGCGCCGATCCTGAGCGTGGTCGACCTGGCGGTGTTCGAGCTCGAGATCAAGGTGCCGGAAAGCTTCGCCCGCGACCTCGGCATCGGCATGCCGGCGCAGATCCGCAGCGGTACCGAGACCTTCCCCGCCGAGGTGTCCGCAGTGTCGCCGGAAGTGGTCAACGGCGAGGTGTCCGCGCGGATCCGCTTCAGCGACAAGCAACCGCCCGGCCTGCGCCAGAACCAGCGCCTGTCGGCACGCATCCTGCTCGACACCCGCGACGACGTGCTGATGGTCGACCGCGGCCCGTTCCTGGAGCAGGAAGGCGGCAGCCAAGCCTACGTCGTCGTCGACGGCCGCGCCGAGCGCCGGCCGATCCGCACCGGCGCAGTCAGCCTCAACGCCGTGGAGATCACCGAAGGGCTGCAGGAGGGCGAGCGCATCATCATCTCCGGCAGCGACCAATTCGACAACGCGGACCGTGTCCGCATCTCGGGAGAATGAGCATGAACGCCAGCAACGCCTTTCCGTTCCACCTGCACTGGAATCCGCAGCAGATCACCGATGCGGTGCCGCTGCGACTGTTTGAAGTCGACCTGTTCGCCGTCGACCGCACGGCGTCCGCCAGCGCGAATGCCGGGACGGCTTCGCGCAGCAAGCGCCGCACCACCGGCTACCTGCCGACGCCCGGCCTGCCCCCGCAGTTCCGCGTACGCGGCTGAGCCCAGCGCCTCCGAACCACCAAACCAGGAACCCGCCATGTTGCACATGCAAGCCGTCTCCAAGGTCTACCGCACCGAACTGGTCGAAACCCACGCCCTGCGCGCGCTCGACCTGCACGTGCGCGAAGGCGAGTTCGTCGCCGTCACCGGCCCTTCCGGCTCCGGCAAGACCACCTTCCTCAACATCGCCGGCCTGCTGGAGACCTTCACCGGCGGCGACTACCGCCTCGACGACGTTGACGTCAGGGGCCTGAACGACGACGCCCGCAGCCGCCTGCGCAACCAGAAGATCGGCTTCATCTTCCAGAGCTTCAACCTGATTCCCGATCTCAACCTGTTCGACAACGTCGACGTGCCGCTGCGCTACCGCGGCATGAGCGCCTCCGAGCGCAAGCTGCGGATCGAGGACGCGCTGGGGCTGGTGGGCCTGGGATCGCGCATGAAGCACTACCCGGCCGAGCTGTCCGGCGGGCAACAGCAGCGCGCGGCGATCGCGCGCGCGCTGGCGGGTAGCCCGCGCCTGCTGCTGGCGGACGAGCCGACCGGCAACCTCGACTCGCAGATGGCGCGCAGCGTGATGGAGCTGCTGGAGGACATCAACGCGCAGGGCACGACCGTCATCATGGTGACCCATGATCCGGAACTGGCCGCACGCGCGCAGCGCAACGTCCATATCGTCGACGGCGTCGCCACCGACGTGGTGCGCGAGCCGGCGCTGGTCGGCCATGGCGCCGACGCCACCGCATCCGCTTCCGCCTGAGGCCGCCGCCATGCTCGCCTACTACTTCAACCTGGCCCTGCGCAGCTTCCGCCGCAACCGGGTGCTGACCGCGCTGATGGTGCTGGCGATCGCCTTGGGCATCGGCGCCAGCATGACCACCCTGACGGTGTTCTACGTGCTGTCCGGCGATCCGATCCCGCAGAAAAGCGACCAACTGTTCTATCCGCAGATGGACCCGCGGTCGATGAACAACTTCACCCCGGGCGGGGATCCGGCGGCGCAGGTCACCCGATTCGACGCTGAAACCATGCTGCGCCAGAAGCGTGGCGACCGCCAGACCATGACCACCGGCGGCGCGGCCAGCATCGAGCCGGACGTGCAGGGGCTGAACCCGTTCCTGGTCGACGCCCGCTATGCGACCAGCGACTTCTTCCCGATGTTCGAACTGCCTTTCCTACATGGCAGCGGCTGGCCGCCGAGCGCGGACGAGAACCATGACCGGGTCGCGGTGATCGCCAAGTCCCTCAACGACAAGGTCTTCGGTGGCGAGAACAGTGTCGGCAGGACGCTACGCATCGACAAGGAGGCCTTCCGTATCGTCGGCGTCATCGACGACTGGCGGCCGACGCCGAAGTTCTACGACATGAACAGCGACCGCTACGGCGAACCCGAGCAGGTCTTCGTCCCATTCTCGACCTCGCGCGACCTGAAGATGGGGCGCAACGGCAGCATGGACTGCTGGGACAACGCTGGTGACGACCCGGAGGGCAACACCGGTGTCAACGCGTCCTGCGTGTGGATCCAGTATTGGGTCGAACTCGGTACGCCGGAGAAGGTGGCCGAATACCGCGAGTACCTCGCCAACTATTCGGCCCAGCAGCGCGCAGCCGGACGCTTCGAGCGCCCGGACAACGTGCGCCTGAGCAGCGTCATGGAGTGGCTCGAGTTCAACCGCGTGGTGCCGGGCGACGTCCGGCTGCAGGTGTGGCTCGCGCTCGGCTTCCTGCTGGTGTGCCTGGTCAACACCGTCGGGCTGCTGCTGGCGAAGTTCCTGCGCCGCAGCAGCGAGATCGGCGTGCGCCGCGCGCTCGGCGCCTCGCGCCGGGCGATCTTCGCCCAGTGCCTGGTCGAAGCCGGGACGATCGGCCTGGCCGGCGGCGTGCTCGGCCTGGGGCTGGCGCAGCTGGGGCTGTGGGCCGTACGCCAACAGCCGTCCAGCTACGCCGAACTCGCCCGCCTCGACCCGGCGATGCTGCTGGCCACTTTCTTGCTGGCGCTGGTCGCCAGCCTGCTGGCAGGGCTGCTGCCGGCGTGGCGGGCGATGCAGGTCGCCCCGGCGATCCAGCTCAAGACCCAATAGCCCTCGGCCTGCCCGCCCGGCAGGCGACCCCGACACCGGAGCATTCCATGGACATCCGTCCCATCCTTTCCACCCTGCTGCGTCACAAGACCGCCGCGGCCTTGATCGTGGTCGAGATCGCGCTGAGCTGCGCGATCATCTGCAACGCCCTGTTCCTGATCAACAATCGGGTCGAGCGCATCAACCTGGTCAGCGGCATCGCCGACAACGAGTTGGTGCGGATCCAGATCACCGGAATCGGCGAGGACGAGAACGCTGCGGCACTCACGCGCGCCGACCTCGCCCTGTTGCGCGGCCTTCCCGGGGTCAAGGCGGCGGTCGCCACCAACCAGGTGCCATTCACCAATTCTTCCTGGAACACCTCGGTCGGGCTCAAGCCGGATCAGCAGCGACCCAGCGCCGGCCTGACCGAGTACTTCGGCGACGAGCACTTCCTGCCGACGTTCGGGGCGAGGGTGGTCGAGGGCCGCAACTTCAATGCCGACGAGATCCAGGAATGGGATGTCGTCAATGCTCCCGGCACCGATATTCCGCCAAGCGCGATGATCATCACGCGCAAGGTGGCGGAGAAGCTGTTCCCGGGCGAATCGGCGGTCGGCAAGTCGCTCTATCTCTCCGACAACGCACCCACCCCGATCGTAGGGGTGGTCGATCACCTGATCCGACCGAGCGACCAGGGTGGACCGGCGGAGAAAGAGTTTTCGATGATCCTTCCGCTGCGGTTGCCTTATACGGTCGGCAGCAACATCATGCTGCGCACCGATCCGGAGCGCCGCCTCGAGGTGCTCGAGGCGGCCAAGAAGACGCTGCAGGCCAACGGTCCCAACCGGATCATCCTGGAGGAGAACACCAAGACCCTGGAGGACCTGCGCCACGAGTACTATCAGGAGGACCGGGCGATGGTCTGGCTGCTGGTCGCCGTGTGCATCGCGCTGCTGGTGGTCACCGCGCTGGGCATCATCGGCCTGGCCAGCTTCTGGGTGCAGCAGCGGACCAAGCAGATCGGCGTGCGCCGTGCGCTCGGCGCGACCCGCGGGCAGATCCTGCGCTATTTCCAGGTCGAGAACTTCCTCCTGGCGACCCTCGGCATCGTCATCGGCATGCTGATGGCGTACGCAATCAACCAATTGTTGATGGGCAGGTACGAGCTGCCCCGACTGCCACTCACGTACCTGCCGGTCGGAGCGGTCGCGCTGTGGCTGCTCGGCCAGTTCGCCGTGTTCTGGCCGGCGCGGCGGGCCGCCTTGGTGCCGCCCGCGGTGGCGACCCGCAGCGTCTGACCGCCGCGCCCACGCTATCCTGAGCCGGTCGGGCGGTGCGCCGCCCGTCCCGCTCGCTCCTTGGCCATCTGACCCCGCCCATGCCCCATATTCTGGTCGTCGACGACAATCCCGCCGTAACCATCGCGCTCGAGATGCTGTTCTCGCTGCACGAGATCGAGACCACGGCGGCGGACTCGCCGGAGGCGGCGCTGGAGGCCCTGGCGCGCACGCCGGTGGACCTGGTGATCCAGGACATGAATTTCCGTGCCGACACCACCTCCGGCGACGAGGGAGTCGCACTGTTCCGCGCCATCCACGAGCGCCACCCGGAGCTGCCGGTAATCCTGCTGACCGCCTGGACCCACCTGGAGTCGGCGGTTGACCTGATCAAGGCCGGCGCCGCCGACTACGTGGCCAAGCCCTGGGACGACCACAAGCTGCTGACCACGGTGCACAACCTGCTGGAACTGGCCGAGACCCGGCGCGAGCTGGCCCGGCACCGCGACGGCGCGCGCCGCCATCGCGAGGCGCTGGAGCGTGACTACGACCTGCGCGGCATCGTCTATGCCGACAGTGCCAGCGAACGCGCACTGTCGCTGGCCTGCCAGGTCGCGCGCTCCGACCTGCCGGTGCTGATCACCGGTCCCAACGGCGCCGGCAAGGAGAAGTACGCCGAGATCGTCCACGCCAACTCGGCGGTGCGCGACGGGCCGTTCGTCGCGCTCAACTGCGGCGCGTTGCCCGGCGAGCTGATCGAGGCGGAGCTGTTCGGCGCCGACGCCGGCGCCTACACCGGCGCCAACCGGGCGCGCGAGGGCAAGTTCGAAGCCGCCGACGGCGGCACCCTGTTCCTCGACGAGATCGGCAACCTGCCGCCGGCCGGGCAGATGAAGCTGCTGCGGGTGCTGGAGACCGGCCGCTTCGAGCGCCTCGGCTCCAACCGCGAGCGCCAGGTCAAGGTGCGCGTGGTCAGCGCCACCAATGCCGACCTGCCGGCGCTGATCGCCACCGGCGCCTTCCGCGAGGACCTGTACTACCGGCTCAACGCCATCGAGCTCAGGCTGCCGCCGCTGGCCGAACGGCAGGACGACATCCTGCCGCTGGCGCGGCACTTCCTGCCGGCCGGCAAGACGCTGAGCCGTGACGCCGAGCGCGCCCTGTTGCGGCATCCGTGGCCCGGCAACGTGCGCGAGTTGCGCAACGCGGTGCAGCGCGCCGCGCTGCTCTCGCCCGCCAGCACGATCGAGGCCGAGGCGTTCGGCTTCGCGCCTATGCGAGCGGGCGCCGCGTCCGCCGCCGCGGCAGTAGCGGAGGAGCCCGACCGCGGCAGCATCGAGGCGGCGCTGCGCCGCCATGACGGCGTGCTGGCGCAGGCCGCCGCCGATCTCGGCCTGTCGCGCCAGGCGCTGTACCGGCGCATGGACAAGCTCGGCATCCGCCGCGACTAGGCACGGCGACGATGACGCACTGGTGGCACCGCTTGCCGATGACCCTGGTCCTGGGATCACTGACGGCGCTGTACATGCTCGCCGCCGCGGTGCTCGCGTTGCTGCTGCAACGCTGGCTGCCGGCCTGGGCGGCGGTGGCGATCGGCGTCGGCGCGCCGGTACCGCTGCTGCTGTTGCAGATCCGGCTGATACTGGCGCCGGCGCGTTCGCTGTTCCGGGCGTTGTCCGGGAGCGTGGCCAGCTATCGCGACGGCGACTTCAGCTTCGGGGTGAGCTGGGAAGGCGGCGGTGAACTCGGCGAACTGGTCACCGCCCACAACCGCCTCGGCGACGTGCTGCGCGAGCAGCGCACCGAGATCGTGCAGCGCGAACTGCTGCTCGACACCATGGTGCAGAACACGCCGGTGGCGATGGTGCTGCTCGACTCCGGCCGCCGCATCGTCCACGGCAACATCGCCGCGCGCAAGCTGCTCGGCGACGGCCGCCGGCTGGAGGGCCAGTCCTTCGATGCGCTGCTCGCATCGGCGCCGGAAGCGTTGCGCGACGCCTTCGCGCGCGGCGGCGACGGCATGTTCACGGTCGGCGACGAGAACAGCGAGGACATCTACCACCTCTCGCGGCGCGTGTTCCGGCTCAACGGCCGCGCCCACGAACTGGTGCTGCTGCGCCAGCTCACCGCGGAACTGCGCCGGCAGGAGGTGCAGACCTGGAAGAAGGTGATCCGCGTGATCAGCCACGAGCTCAACAACTCATTGGCCCCGATCGCCTCGCTGGCGCATTCGGGCGCGGAGCTGCTGCGCCGCGGCCAGCACGACAAGCTGCCGGGCGCACTGCGCACGATCGAGGAACGCGCGCGGCACCTGGAGGGCTTCCTCCGCGACTATGCGCGCTTCGCCAAGCTGCCTTCGCCGCGGCTGGAGAACGTGCAGTGGACCGACTTCGTCGAAAAGCTGCGCCACCAGGTGGTGTTCGCCTTCGACGGCAACGGTGCCGAGGGCCATGCGCGTTTCGATGTCGCCCAGCTCGAACAGTGCCTGATCAACCTGCTGCGCAACGCCCATGAATCGGGCTCGCCAGCCGAGGCGGTGCGCCTGTCGCTGCGGCGTCTGCCGGACGCCTGGCGGATCGACATCCTCGACCGCGGCAGCGGCATGAACGAGGCGGTGCTGGCCAACGCGCTGCTGCCGTTCTATTCCACCAAGCGCCACGGCACCGGCCTGGGGCTGGCGCTGGCGCGCGAGATCAGCGAGGCCCATGGCGGCCGCATTTCCCTGCTCAACCGCGACGGCGGCGGGCTGTGCGTGAGCATCACCCTGCCGGCTTAAAGGCAGAAACGAGTGAAGAGGAGTGAGAAACGAGTAAGAGCAGCGTAGTTGCTTTCTCTTGTTTCTCACTCCTCTTCCCTCACTCCTGCTTCTTCGGTCGCTTCCAGTGCTCGATGATCGCCTGCCGCGCGCGCGCGATCGCCAACTTGCCTTCCGGCACGTCGTTGGTGATGACCGACCCGGCGGCGGTGGTGGCATCGGCGCCGATCGTCACCGGCGCCACCAGCGAGGCATTGGAGCCGATGAAGGCGCGGTCGCCGATGCTGGTGCGGAACTTGTTGGCGCCGTCGTAGTTGCAGGTGATGGTGCCGGCGCCGATGTTGGCGCCGGCACCGACGGTGGTGTCGCCGAGATAGGTGAGGTGGTTGGCCTTGCTGCCGACGCCGACGGTCGTGTTCTTGGTCTCGACGAAGTTGCCGATGTGGGCGCCGTCGGCGAGCACGGTCCCCGGACGCAGGCGCGCGAACGGACCGATCGTGACCACACCTTCGGTCACGGCGCCGTCCAGGTCGCAATGGGCGCGCACTTCGGTTCCGGCGGCCAAACGCACGTCCTTCAGCCGGCAGAACGGACCGACACGCACGCCGTCGCCGAGGTGTACCTCGCCCTCGAGCACGACGTCGACATCGATCTCCACATCGCGGCCCACCGTCACCGTGCCGCGGATGTCGACCCGTGCCGGATCGGCGAAGCGCGCACCCTCGACGCACAACGCACGCACGGCACGCAGCTGCCAGGCGCGCTCGAGCTGCGCCAGCTGCCACGGATCGTTCGCGCCCTCGGCCTCCAGCGGATCGTCGACCATCACGATCTCGGCGGCGCTGAACTCGTCGGCGGCCATGGCGAAGATATCGGTCAGGTAGTACTCGCCCTGCGCATTGTCGCTCGACAGCCGCTCCAACCAGCCCTTCAGCGCGGTCGCCTCGACCGCGAGGATGCCGGTGTTGACGACGCCGATGCGGCGCTGCTCGTCATTGGCGTCCTTCTGCTCGACGATGGCGGCGACATGGCCTTCGGAGTCGCGCACGACGCGGCCGTAGCCGGTCGGATCATCGAGTTCGGCCGCCAGCACCGCCAGCCGGCTGTCGACCTCGCGCAGCCGCTGCAGCGAATCGGCGGTGAGCAGCGGTACGTCGCCGTACAGCACCAGCACCTGGGTGCCGTCGGGCACGTCGGGCATCGCCTGGCGCACCGCATGGCCGGTGCCGAGCCGGCGCGCCTGCTCGGCCCAGTGCAGGTCGGTCTGGTCGGCGAACGCGTCGCGTACCTGCTCGCCGCCGTGGCCATGGACGATGTGGATGCCGGCCGGCCGCAGCGCGCGCGCGGCGTCGATGACGTGCGCCAGCATCGGTCGCCCGGCGATCTTCTGCAGCACCTTGGGCAGGTCGGACTTCATCCGCTTGCCTTCGCCGGCGGCGAGGATGACGACGTGCAGGGGGGGGCTCATGGCGGCTCCGGAACGAAAGATTGCGGAATTCTAACGGGCGTCGCTGCTTAGGGCCTGTTAGCAGTCACGGAGCAGATCGCGTTGCGCCGCAGTGGCCGCCAGGCGGTGTTGCGTGGCGCCGCGCCTTGCTGCGGCGGCCACTGCGGCGCAACCCGAAGGGCCGGGCCTGAGGCTGCGTGGGGCGGCGTCATCGCTCGGGCGTGTATTGACATACACTTCCTCGCTCTTCTCTTGCCCCGCACACCCTCAGGCCCGGCGCGACCTGTTCCGTGACTGCTAACAGGCCCTGATGCGGCAGCCTACAATCATCGCACCATGACCATCTACGCCCGATACTGCCGGTCATCCGCGGCTGCCGCCGCGGCACGCGTTCCGGATCCGTGCCGTTGAGCCTGACCCGACAATCCAGCAGCTATCTGGTGATCGGCGGCCTGCAATGGCTGCTGGACTGGGCGGTGATGGTCGCGCTCAGTCATGCCGGTCTGCCGGTGCGCCAGGCCAATGTCGTCGGCCGCATCTGCGGGGCGCTGCTCGGCTACTGGATGAACGGGCGCTTCACCTTCGCCGGCGAGGACACCACGCTCGGCCGCACCCAGCTGCAGCGCTTCGTGCTGATGTGGATGGGCACCACCCTGGTCAGCACCTGGGCGATCGGACAGGTCGACGATTACCTCGGCCTGAAATGGGCGTGGCTGGCGAAGCCGCTCGTGGAAGCGGCGCTGGCCGTGGTCGGTTTCGTGTTGTCGCGGCACTGGGTCTACAAGCGCTGAATCGGCCCGCAGTGGCGGCAGGCGTGGGTCACGATGGTTCAGGGCCGCGGCGCGGCGCGCAACCGCGGCAGTACCCGTTCCAGCGGCAGCGCAGGGATGGTGCCGCGGTGACCGGTCACGGTGTGTGCCCGAAACAGCGAATTGACGATCGCCTCCTCGGTGGCTTCGGCCACGGCCAGGAACAGACCATCCATCGCATCGTTCGTCAGCAGCTGCAGCCGGTGCGTGCGCGCGCCCGCCTGCATGCGGCTTTCCGGTGCGGTGGAGAATGCGATGACATAGTCGCCTGAACCGTTCGACATCGAGGCGCCGGTGCGGCCGAGGCCGATGATCGCGCGTGCGGCGAGGCGCCGCAGCAGGCGCGCATCGAGCGGCGCGTCGGTGGCGACCACGATCATGATGCTGCCGTCGCCGGCCGCGGGCGGACGGTCGGCCGCGGCGGGCGCGGCGGGCGCTTCGAAGCCCGCGGGATCCGGCAGCGCACGGCCGACCGGCACGCCGGTGATGACGAGGTCGCCGCCGTAGTTGCTCTGCACCAGCACGCCGACGGTATGGCCGCCCGCGTCGCCGGGCAGCCGCCGCGAACTGGTGCCGATGCCGCCCTTCCAGCCGAACGCCACGGTTCCGGTGCCAGCGCCAACCGCGCCTTCCTCGACGTTGTCGGTGGACGCCGTCTCGAGCGCCTGACGCACGTGCTCCGGCCGGATCGGCCGCGCGCGGATGTCGCTGAGGAAGCCGTCGTTGGTTTCGCCGACCACCGGATTGAGCGAGCGCACCTGCGCCATGCCCGGCTTGTCCAGCATCCATTCGACCAGGGCGTCCGCCGCCTTCCACACGCCGAGCGTGCCGGTAAGCAGGATCGGGGTTTCCAGCTCGCCCAGTTCCCGCACCTGGGTCACGCCGAGCAGCTTGCCGTAGCCGTTGGCGACGTGGATCGCGGCCGGAACGCGCTCGCGGTACAGATCGCCCGGATGAGGGATCACCGCAGTCACCCCGGTGCGGATGGCATCGCCCTCGACGATCGTGGCGTGTCCGACGGCGACGCCGGGCACGTCGACGATGGCGTTGCGCGGCCCGGTGGGCAGGGTGCCGATCACGATGCCCGCGTCGCGGATCCGCGGGCGCGTTGCGTCAGCCGGGCCGGGTTGTCCGCCTGTCGCCTGTGGACCGGCTTCCCGGGCGAAGCCGGGAGCCGCTCCCGCCATCAAGGCGATGATGAGCAGACTCGCTGCCATTGCGCGCCAATGCCGCATCCGTGGTTCCCCGCCGCGTTCTGCCGTCATCCATTCGACCGTAAGCCGGCGCGGGCGTCCGTGCAAGCGGGATCAAGTCTGCCGTCTCGGAAGACGTGGAAACCGGCGACCCGATCTCGTGGCCGCGGGCGATCCATCCGCGTCTACCCGCATGTTCCGCGGGCGCAGGCATCGGCGGCGCCGGCAGGCGCGTCGTCGGGCGTGCCGATCACGCCGACGTGCCGCAGCGATACGGCCGCCAGCACCGCCAGCAAGAGCGCCGCGACGGCGCCGACCATGGCGGTGACGTTGAAGCCCAGGGTGAACGCAGCCCGTGCCTGCTCCAGCAGGCCATCCGGCAGGCGGTCGGCCAGCTCCGTGGCCGCCCACAAACCGTCTGCGACCGCCGACGAAAGCTCCTGCGGCAGGTCGGAAGGCATCCGCTGGCGGATTTCGCCGCGATAGACCGCAGTCGCCAGGCTGCCGAGCACCGCCACGCCGACCGCGACGCCCAGTTCCTGCACCGTCTCCGACATCGCCGATGCCGCGCCCGCGCGGGACGCCGGTGCCGCGCCGACGACCAGATCCGTCCCCAACGCCGCGATCGTCCCCAGTCCCAGGTAGGCAAGCGAGAAACCGGCCGCCGCCACCACGACTCCAGAAGGCGAATTGTCCAGCCGCGCGAGCAGCAGATAGCCCACGGCCGACAGGACCATGGCGCCGGCGACCACGAATCCCGGGCGGACCCGGCGCGCCAGCAGCGGTGCCGCGATGCCTGCCGCGAGCATCGCCAACGCCGGCGGCCCCATCCAGACACCGGCCGCCAGCGGGGCAAGGCCCACGACCAGTTGCAGGTACTGGGTGACCAGCAGCATGATCCCGGCGACCGCGATCAGCCCGACCAGCAGGATCGCCAATGCGGCGCTGAACGTCCGGCTGGCGAACAGGCCCATGTCGAACAGCGGATGCTCGAGGCGGCCCTGGCGACGCACGAACAGGATCGCGAAAACGGCGCCGACGGCCAACGCCAGCACGGAACCGGCCGCCGGACCGGACCGGGCGACCTCCTTCACGCCGTAGATCGCCGCAAGGATCGAGACCAGCAACAACACCACGCTGGACAGGTCGAGCGGGCCATGGGAGGCAGTGCGGTACTCCGGCAACAGCCGCGGCGCTGCCGCCAGCAACAGCCCGATCACCGGCACCGCCACCAGGAACGCCGAGCCCCACCAGAAGCGTTCCAGCAGCGCGCCGCCGACCAGCGGACCGGCGGCCATCCCCAGCGCGAACATCGTCGCCCACACGCCGATCGCCAGCGCCCGCTGGCGAGCGTCGACGAACATGTTGCTGATCAGTGCCAGCGTGGACGGCATCAGCGTGGCCCCTGCCACGCCCAGCGCCGCCCGCGCAGCGATCAACATTTCCGCGCTGACGGAGAAGGCCGCCAGCACCGATGCGGCCATGAACGCCGCCGCGCCGATCATCAGCAACCGGCGCCGACCGATCCGGTCGCCCAGCGTGCCCATCGGAATCAGGCATCCGGCGATCATGAAACCGTAGATGTCCATGATCCACAGCGCCTGAGTGCTGCTGGGCTGCAGATCCGCCGCAAGCGCCGGTAACGCCAGGTAGAGCAGCGTGACGTCGAGCCCGAGCAGGGCGGTCGGCAGCGCCAGCACTGCCAGGCCGATCCGTTGCCGAGGCCCGGCTCGAGCGATCGCCACCCTCGGGTTCGCGCGCAGCGGGGAATCGCCGCTCCGGTCGCAGTCCATATCGTCTCCTTCCTGTTGCCGTGGAGGCACAGTCTCGGAGCAGATCTATCTTGTTACAATTTAAGAGATTATCCTGTTACCAGAGGTGATAGCGTGGCTGATCGCAGCCTCCGGCGGACGCGCGGGGAGCTCTCGGCATTCCTGCAGCGGCATCGGCGCAAGCTCGCTCCGGTCGATGTCGGCCTCCCCGTCACCGGCAGGCGCCGCACGCCGGGCCTGCGACGGGAGGAAGTGGCGGCGCTGGCGGGTGTCGGTCTCACCTGGTACACGTGGTTCGAGCAGGGACGCGACATCGGCGTCTCGGAGCGCTTCCTGCTCAACGTCGCGCGTGCGCTCCGGCTGGACGATGCCGAGTGCTGCCACCTGTTCCTGCTTGCGCACCGGCGGCCTCCGCCTCCGGAGGCGCACCACTGGCCGACGGTCACTCCGCTGGTCCAGCAGTTGATGGACGATCTGGTCGCCAGGCCGGCCTACGTCATCAACCTGCGCTGGGATGTCGTGGCCTGGAACGCCGCTGCCGATCGGCTGTTCGGCTTCGCGGGCCGCGACCCGGCGGAGCGCAACTTCATGCGCCTGCTGTTCGCGGATCCGGCACTCCGAAGGCGACTGCCCGCCTGGCATGAGGATGCACCGCGGCTGCTGTCGCATTTCCGCTGCGACCTCGCGGTCGCTCCGCAGGATCCGGCCATGTGGACGCTCATCGACGCACTGAAGCGCCTGTCGGCCGACTTCCGGCGCTGGTGGGACGAGGCCCCGCAGATCGAGGGCTACCGCCGCGGGATCGGCACCATCGTCGACCCCGATGCGCTCCACCTGCACTTCAGGCACGAACTGCTCGTCGTGGACGAACACCGGCATCTACGGATGATCGTCTACTTCGTGGAACCGGAACCCGCCTGACGCCACATCGCCTGGGCACGATGCAAACACCTGACAGCAAAACGCTGGCACGAGCGCCGGCGTTCTCCCTGCAGAGGTCCTCGCGCGGGCGCCCGCAGGCGCCGGCTCAGTGCTTCAGGTTCTTGCGCAGGCGCTCGAGCGCCTGCAGCTGCGCGGTGACCTCGGCCAGCTTCTGCTGCGCCTCGGCGACGTCCATCGCCTCGCCGCGGCCGGCGAGCACGCGCTCGGCCTCGTCCTTGGCGGCCTTCACGGCGGCCTCGTCGATGTCGTCGGCACGAATGGCGGTGTCGGCCAGGATCGTCACCACCTGCGGCTGCACCTCGAGGATGCCGCCGCCGATGGCGAAGTCGAGCTGGCTGCCATCGGCCTGGGTGACCACGACCTTGCCGGCCTTGAGCCGGGTGATCAGCGGCGCGTGACGCGGCGCGATGCCGAGTTCGCCCAGCTCGCCGGTGGCGACCACGAGCGTGGCCTCGCCGTGGAAGATCTCGGCCTCGGCACTGACGATGTCGCAACGGATGGTGGTCATGTCTCTCTCGCTTCGCTCGTTCGACGGGATTGGTGATTGGTGATTGGTGATTCGCCAAAAGCAGCGACGTCACGCAGCCGAATCTTTCTCACCATTCGCTCTTGCGAATCACCAATCACGAATGACGAATCACGAAGATCGCCGTCAAGCGGCGATCTTCTTGCCCTTCTCCACCGCCTCTTCGATGCTGCCGACCATGTAGAAGGCCTGCTCCGGCAGGTGGTCGTACTCGCCGTCGACGATGCCCTTGAAGCCGCGGATGGTGTCCTTGAGCGCCACGTACTTACCCGGCGAGCCGGTGAACACCTCCGCCACGTGGAAGGGCTGCGAGAAGAAGCGCTCGATCTTGCGCGCGCGCGACACCGACTGCTTGTCCTCCTCGCTCAGCTCGTCCATGCCGAGGATGGCGATGATGTCCTTGAGCTCCTTGTACTTCTGCAGCGTGGCCTGCACGCGGCGCGCGGTGTCGTAGTGCTCGTTGCCGATCACGTTCGGATCGAGCTGGCGGCTGGTCGAATCCAGCGGGTCGACCGCGGGATAGATGCCGAGCGACGCGATCTGGCGCGAAAGCGTGACGGTCGCGTCCAGATGCGCGAAGGTCGTCGCCGGCGACGGGTCGGTCAGGTCGTCCGCGGGCACGTACACGGCCTGGATCGAGGTGATCGAACCGGTCTTGGTCGAGGTGATGCGCTCCTGCAGCACGCCCATTTCCTCGGCCAACGTGGGCTGGTAGCCCACCGCCGACGGCATGCGGCCGAGCAGCGCCGAAACCTCGGTGCCGGCCAGGGTGTAGCGATAGATGTTGTCGACGAAGAACAGCACGTCGCGGCCCTTGCCGGTCTCGTCCTTCTCGTCGCGGAAGTACTCGGCCATGGTCAGGCCGGTCAACGCCACGCGCAGGCGGTTGCCCGGCGGCTCGTTCATCTGGCCATAGACCATCGCCACCTTCGAGTCCTTCAGCGACTCGAGCTTGATGACGCCGGCCTCGGCCATCTCGTGATAGAAGTCGTTGCCTTCGCGGGTGCGCTCACCGACGCCGGCGAACACCGACAGGCCGGCGTGCTCGGTGGCGATGTTGTTGATCAGTTCGAGCATGTTCACGGTCTTGCCGACGCCGGCGCCGCCGAACAGGCCGACCTTGCCGCCCTTGGCGAACGGGCACATCAGGTCGATGACCTTGATGCCGGTTTCCAGCAACTCGCCGGTCGCGGCCTGGTCCTCGTAGCTGGGCGCCGCGCGATGGATCTCCCAGTGCTCGGTCGCCTCGACCGGACCGGCCTCGTCGATCGGCTCGCCGAGTACGTTCATGATCCGGCCCAGCGTACCGACGCCGACCGGCACCGAGACGGCCTTGCCGGTGTTCTCGGCGATCAGGTTGCGCTTGAGGCCGTCGGTGGAACCGAGCGCGATGGTACGCACCACGCCGTCGCCGAGCTGCTGCTGCACTTCCAGCGTGATCGCGGTGTCCTTGACCTTCAGCGCGTCGTACACGCGCGGCACGCTCTCGCGCGGGAATTCGACGTCGACGACGGCGCCGATGATCTGGACGATCTTGCCCTGGTTGCTCATTTTGTGTCGCTCCGATTACCTATTCTGGTTGCCGGCTCGCGCCGGCGCATTCGTTGTTTCGTGATTGGTGATTCGTCATTCGTGATTCGCAAAGCGCGGTTCGCTGCTCTTTCGAATCACCAATCACCAATCACTAATCACGGCGGCCGTCGTCAGACGGCCGCTGCGCCGCCGACGATCTCCGAGATCTCCTGCGTGATCGCCGCCTGCCGGGCCTTGTTGTAGGACAGGTTGAGGGTGTCGATCAGCTTGGTGGCGTTGTCGCTGGCCGCCTTCATCGCCACCATGCGTGCAGCGTGCTCGGAGGCGACGTTCTCCATCACCGCCTGGTACACCAGCGACTCGATGTAGCGGGTCAGCACGTGTTCGAGCACGGCCTCGGCGTCGGGCTCGTAGATGTAGTCCCAGTCGTGGCGGGCGACCGCCTCGTCGGACGCCGGCAGCGGCAGCAGCTGGTCGAACGCCGCGCGCTGGCTCATGGTGTTGACGAAGTCGTTGTAGACCAGGAACACCCGGTCCATGCTGCCCTCGCTGTAGGCGTCGAGCATCACCTTGATCACGCCGACCAGCTGCTCGACCTGCGGCGTGTCGCCCAGATGGGTGACGCTGGCGAGCATGTTCACCTTGATCCGGCGAAAGAAGGTGGTCGCCTTCTGGCCGATGGTGACCACGTCGACCTCGACGCCCTGCTGCTGGTGCCCGCGGATCTCGCCGAGCAGCTTGCGGAACAGGTTGTTGTTGAGGCCGCCGGCCAGGCCGCGGTCGGAGGAGACGATCAGGTAGCCGACACGCTTGACCTGCTCGCGCTCGACCAGGTACGGATGCCGGAACTCGGAGTTCGCCTGCGCCAGGTGCCCGATCAGCTGCTTCATCGCCCGTGCGTACGGGCGCGAGGCCTTCATCCGCTCCTGCGCCTTGCGGATCTTGGACGCCGAGACCATTTCCAGCGCACGCGTCACCTTGCGGGTGTTTTGCACGCTCTTGATCTTGGTCTTGATTTCTCTGCCGCCGGCCATTGCTCACTCCGTTTGCGGTGATTCGTGATTGGTGATTCGCAAAAGCGAACCCCCGCCAGCCACTTGTATCCGCTCTTACGAATCACCAATCACGAATCACCAATCACGCCGGCTCAGAATGAGCCGGTCTGCTTGAACTCTTCGATGCCCTTCTTGAACCCAGCCTCGATCTCGTCGTTCCAGTCGCCGCTGCCGTTGACCTTGTCCATCAGCTCGCCGGCGGTGTTGGCGAAGTGCGCGTGCAGCGCTTCCTCGAACGCGCCGATCTTGTTCACCGGCACGTCGTCCATGTAGCCCTTGTCGACCGCGTAGATCGAGAGCGCCTGGCCGGCGACCGACATCGGTGCGTACTGCTTCTGCTTCATCAGCTCGGTGACGCGCTGGCCGCGCTCGAGCTGCTTGCGGGTGGTCTCGTCCAGGTCGGAGGCAAACTGCGCGAAGGCCGCCAGCTCGCGGTACTGCGCCAGCGCGATGCGGATGCCGCCGGAGAGCTTCTTCATGATCTTGGTCTGCGCCGCGCCGCCGACGCGCGAGACCGAGATGCCGGCGTTCACCGCCGGGCGGATGCCGGCATTGAACAGGTCGGTCTCGAGGAAGATCTGGCCGTCGGTGATCGAGATCACGTTGGTCGGCACGAACGCCGAGACGTCGCCGGCCTGGGTCTCGATGATCGGCAGCGCCGTCAGCGAACCGGTCTTGCCCTTGACGGCGCCGTTGGTGAATTTCTCGACGTAGTCCTCGTTGACGCGCGCGGCGCGCTCGAGCAGGCGGCTGTGCAGGTAGAACACGTCGCCCGGGTAGGCCTCGCGGCCCGGCGGGCGCTTGAGCAGCAGCGAGATCTGGCGGTAGGCGACGGCCTGCTTGGACAGGTCGTCGTAGATGATCAGCGCGTCCTCGCCACGGTCGCGGAAGTACTCGCCCATGGTGCAGCCGGAATACGGCGCGATGTACTGCATCGCGGCCGATTCGGAGGCCGAGGCGGCGACCACGATGGTGTGGGCCATCGCGCCGTTCTCCTCCAGCTTGCGCACCACGTTGGCGATCGAGCTGTTCTTCTGGCCGATCGCCACGTAGATGCACTTGACGCCGGTGTTCTTCTGGTTGATCACCGCGTCGATGGCCACGGCGGTCTTGCCGGTCTGGCGGTCGCCGATGATCAGCTCGCGCTGGCCGCGGCCGATCGGGATCATCGAGTCGATCGCCTTGTAGCCGGTCTGCACCGGCTGCGACACCGACTTGCGCCAGATCACGCCCGGGGCGATGGTTTCCACCGGCGCGGTCTGCGCCGCGGTGATCGGGCCCTTGCCGTCGATCGGCTCGCCCAGCGCGTTGACCACCCGGCCCAGCAGCTCCGGACCGGTCGGCACCTCGAGGATGCGGCCGGTGGTCTTGGCGGTGTCGCCCTCGCGCAGGTGCTCGTAGTCGCCGAGCACCACTGCGCCGACCGAGTCGCGCTCCAGGTTCAGCGCCAGCGCGAAGGTGTCGCTGCCGTCATCGGACGCGGGCAGCTCGATCATCTCGCCCTGCATCACGTCGGCCAGGCCGTGGATGCGCACGATGCCGTCGGACACCGAGGTGACCGTGCCTTCGTTGCGCGCCTCGGCGGCCAGCTTGACCTTGTCGATGCGGGCCTTGATCAGTTCGCTGATTTCAGAGGGATTGAGCTGGGTGGTTGCCATGGTGTGGGTCCTAGATCGTGTGTCGCGATTCAGTCTCGCGGCTTCGATGTGTGTTTCGTGATTCGTGATTGGTGATTCGTGATTGGAAGAAGCCGTCGCCTTTGCGAATCACCAATCACGAATTCCCAATCACGCGTTAGCTTGCTAACGCACTCTGCAGCCGTGCCAGCTTGCCGCGCAGCGAGCCGTCGATGACCACGTCGCCGGCGGCGATCACCGCGCCGCCGATCAGGGCCTGGTCGACCGCCGTCTCCAGCTCGACCTCGCGGCCGAAGCGCTTCTTCAGCGCCGCGCGGATGCCTTCGAGCTCGCCCGCCGGCAGTTCGGACGCCGAGGTCACCCTGGCGCGCACGATGCGTTCGGCGTCGGCGCGCAGCTGCTCGAACTGGCCGGCGATCTCCGGCAACAGCGGCAGGCGCCGGTTCTCGGCCAGCAGCGCCAGGAAATCGGCGAACGCCTGGCCGGCGCCGGCGCCTTCTGGCGACAGCAGCGCCACCGCATCGGCGTCGTCGAGCCGCGGATGGCCGAGCAGCGCCGCGGCCTGCGGATCCGCGGCCACGCGCGCCGAGAACGCCAGCGCATCGGACCACTGCGCGAAGGCGCCTGCTTCGCGCGCGATCGAGAACGCGGCGCGGGCATACGGACGGGCGAGCGTGAGGACCTGGGTCATCGGATCAGATCTCCGCGGCCAGCTCGTCGAGCAGCGCTTTGTGCGCGGCCGGGTCGATCTCGCGGCGCAGCAGCTTCTCGGCGCCGGTCACCGCCAGCAGCGACACCTGACGGCGCAACTCCTCGCGGGCACGGTTGGCCGACGCCTCGATCTCGGACTCGACCAGCGCCTTCTGGCGCGCGCCCTCGGCAATCGCCTCGACCTTGGCCGCATCGACGATCTGGTTGGCGCGCTGGTGGGCCTGCTCGATGATCTCGTTGGCCTTGGCGCGCGCGGCCTTGAGCTCGTCGTTGACCTTTTCCTGCGCCTGCGCCAATGCCTTCTGGCTGTTATCGGCGGCGGCCAGGCCCTCGGCGATCTTCTGCTGGCGTTCCTCGATCGCGCGCATCAGCGGCGGCCAGATGAATTTCCAGCTGAACCAGATCAGGATCGCGAACGCGATGCCCTGGCCCAGAAAGGTTGCGTTGATTTGCATCGTGTTGCTCCGCTATTGGCGAACGGACGTCAGCGACGTCCGACCCTGTGATGCGCGACCCGATGGCCGCGCATCAGACCGGGAACCAAATCAGCCGCCGACGGCGTTGATGGCGGTGCCGATCAGCGGGTTGGCGAACGCGAAGAACAGCGCGATGGCCAGGCCGATGATGAACGCGGCGTCGATCAGGCCGGCGAGCAGGAACATGCGGCCCGACAGCATCGGCACCAACTCCGGCTGGCGCGCGGCGCTCTCGAGGAACTTCGAGCCCATGATGCCGATGCCGATACAGGCGCCCAGGGCGCCGAGGCCGATGATGATGCCGATCGCGAGTGCGGTGTTGCCCTGGATGGCGGCGACGAGAGCGGTGACTTCCATGGTGATTCCTCAGATAACAGAGTGAGCGAAAAGTGGGTTGGGGTTGGCCGGACGCGGGTCAATGCGCCTCGGACGACATCGACAGGTAGACCACGGTCAGGATCATGAAGATGAAGGCCTGCAGCGTGATCACCAGGATATGGAAGATGGACCAGGCCGCGCCGGCCGCGACCGCGCCGACGAAGGCCAGCGCACCGCCGGCCTTGGCGCCCAGGCTCGCCTCCAGCAGCATGTTGCCGCCGGCCATGCCGAGCAGCGCGATCAGCAGGAACACCAACTCGCCGGCGTACATGTTGCCGAACAGTCGCATCGCCAGGCTGACCGGCTTGGACAGGTATTCGATGACGTTGAGGCCGAAGTTGGGCAGCGCGAGCACCGCCTTCATCCCGGCGCCCTGGGCGTGGAACGGTGCGGTGAACAGCTCCTTGCCGAAACCGAATGCGCCCTTGGCCTTGACCGCGAAGCCGAACATCAGCAGCAGCACCATGACCGCCATGGCGGCGGTGATGTTGAGGTCGGTGGTCGGCACGGCGCGGAAGTACTCCTGGCCGGCGGCGGCGGCCACGCCCGGGAAGAGGTCCACCGGGATCATCTTCAGGGCGTTCATCAGGAACACCCAGACGAAGATGGTCAGCGCCACCGGCGCGACGAAGCGGCGGTTGCCGTGGAACACGTCCTTGACCTGGGTGTCGATGAAGGTGACCACGATCTCGATGAAGGCCTGGAACTTCGACGGCACCCCGGCGGTCGCACGACGACCCATCAGCCAGAAGGTGCCCATGGCCAGTATGCCGATGACCAGCGACACCAGCAGGCTGTCCACGTTCAGGGTCCAGAACGCGCCCTCGCCAATCGACACCTGCCAGTGCTGCAAGTGATGGGTGACGTATTCGCTGGGGCTGTCGCCGGCAACGCGGAGGAGATCGGCAGGAGTCATCGAAGCAACCAGGGCAAGCTCAACATGTACGCCAGGAACGCAACCAGGGCGCCCGCCAGCACGAATCCCGCAGGCAATCCGGCGCTTGTCATGGCCAGGACCAGACCAGCACCGATCACCCCCCACTTCAGCACGGTCCCGACCAGCAGCCGGACGAACATGCGTCCGGCCGGAGCCACTGGCGAGCGTCCCGCGGTCCGCCAGCCGAAGGCCGCGAAACCGGTCGCGACCACGGCAGCGCCGGCGAGGAAGCCCACCGCGGACGAACCGCCGGCGAGCACCGCCAGTAACCCCGCGCCGATCAGCCCGATCGCGATCTGGACCAACGGCAGCAGGAAGGCGGCGCGGCGGGTCCGGTCGGGTCGGAAGTTATCGTGCTTGGGGGGCTGCAAAGCCGCAAAAGTATAGCAGTCTGGCGATTTCAGCGGCAAGCACCGCAAGCCCGTCCCGGCGACGCGCCGACCGGCCTCGCGCCGGACGGAACCGGCCAGGAGCGATGCCCGACGCGCAAGACGCCGGCAGCGGAACCTTCCACGCCCGCGCCGGTCAGTCTTCATGGCCCGTCGTCCATCCTCGTCGAATCTCCGCGGCGGGCCGCCAGAGCCCCGGCCTCACGGTCGGGGCTTCTTCTTGTCCGCTCGCCGAAGCGACGCCCGTCACGTTTCCGCAGGCACGCCGCTGAAGTCGTGCGCGGGCACCGCATCGACGCCTGCGCCCCCACAACAAGCCCTGGCGCCCCGTCGCCAGGCGCGGCTGCGCAGGCCGTGTCCACGAGAACGGGCGTTTCCGACGGTGATCGCCATGCGCGGGCATGAGGTTTCACGTCGGCTGCATCGTGATTGCGGCTCAATCGCTCCCGTGGCGCCGCCATGGAGAGTGCCGCTCCCACACAATCCGGAGTCTCTCGAATGATCCGCATCCCGCACCTTGCCTTCGGGCTGTGCGTGGCGGGCGCGGCGTGCTCGCTGCCCGCTTACGCCGACGACGACCGCTTCATCCTCCGCCTGAGCGCCTTCAATCCCGACGCCTCCCTCGGCGTCGACGCCGCCGGCGCCATCACCGACGGCACCGAGACCGCCACCTTCGACGATGGCGCCTCGTTCGAACTCGGCCGGAAGTGGCGCCCGCGCGGCTCGGTCAGCGTGCGCCTCAGCGAACGCCAGCGTCTGATCGGCAACTTCTACGACTACGAGCGCAGCCAGGGACGCACCTTCGGTGGCGGCACCTTCGATCCCGGCGAATCGGACCTTGCCGGTGAACCGGTCGAGATTCCCGAGGTCACTGCCGATGCGCGCTTCGAATTCGCCTTGGCCAACCTCAACTACGAGTTCGCGGCGGTGAACACGCCGACCTTCCAGTGGGGCGTTGGCCTCGGCGTGACGCACGCGCGGCTGGAGACGCGACTGGACGCGGCTTCGACGGCCACCGATGAACTCTATGCCGAATCGGCCAGCCTGCGCTGGAAGCGCAGCGAATGGTCGCCGGGCCTGCACACACGCCTGGCCTGGACGCCGAACGAGCGATGGCACCTCAGCCTGGAGGGTCAGTACCTCGACGCGCGCTGGGGTGATTTCCTCGAGGAAAAGGGCCATTTCGAGCGCGGCGGGCTGCTGGTCGAATACCGGATCACCGAGCGTGTCGGCGTGCACGCCGGTTACGACTGGTTCCGGCTCAAGCTCTCCGACGATTTCGACGGCAGCCTCGAAACCGGTGACGTGCCGGACGTGAACCGGCTCGACTACGCCGGCAGGCTCACCGGCCGGCTGAAGGTGCACGGCCCGCTCGCAGGCGTGACGATCCGATTCTGACGGCCCATCCGTAGGAGCGCGCCATGCGCGCGATGCCGCGGGCACTGTGCCGCCCGCAACTTCTGGTGACCGGCGCGCCTGCCGGTCCAGAATCGCGGCATCCACCGGATTCTGCGAGCACCCGCGGCATCGCGCGCATGGCGCGCTCCTACGGATCGGGATCGGTGAGGCAACATCACGGAAACCGTTACCTGCCCGCGCGGCGCCAGGGCCGCGCGGGCAGGCATGCGGCATCGCGTCAGTTGCGGATCTGCACGTCGTCGATGTAGACGTTGACGTCGTAGCTGGTCTGCGCACGGTACAGCCAGACCGCGTCGAGCTTGACGGTACCCGCGGTGATAGCGCCGTTGGCGCCGCCGACCCAGGCGTTCCACTGCGCGGCGTCGGTCAGGCTCCATTCGACGTAGGTCCACTGGTTGGCCGGGAGCGAACGGCTGACCGAACGCTCGGTGCCGTCGCTGTCGTCGATGCCCACGCCCACGCTCATGCCGCTACCGCCCGAATAGATCCAGAAACCGATGCGGCCGTTGGCCCGGGTCAGCGCGACATTGCTGCCGGGATTGCCGGAACCGGACAGCAGCCGCACCGCCCAGTTCGCGGAACTCGAGGTGTTGTCCTTCAACAGCACCCGCAGCGAGCAGTTGCCATTGCGGCGGTTGCTGCAGTCACGGCTCGCGGTCGATGCGGTCGAGATACCGGTGGTGCTGCCCGAATAGGCCGGACCGGTGTTGAAGTGGCCGACGCTGGACTCGAAGCGGTCGAGGTACTGCGTGGTCCCGCCGCTGCCCGGGTTGAGCAGGGCGTAGTAGCGGCTCCAGTTCCAGTTGATGCCGGGATCGGTATGGGTCTGGCCGCTGAAGTGCTGGTGGCCCTTGATCTTGACGCTGGTGGGCAGCACGTTGATGCCGCTGCTGGGCGCGCCGCTGTAGGCCGAGGCGCAGCTGATGCCGCTGTAGCTGGCGCAGAAGTGCCGCACCAGCGCCGCCGAGGCGTTGTACATCGCCGTCGTGTACCAGGAACTGTTGTTGACGTAGCCCTCGTGCTCGATGCCCAGGGTATAGCTGTTGTGGTTGCGCACGTGCCAGCCGGTATGGGCGTGGCGCACCATCTGCGTGACCTGGCCGTCGGAGCTGCGGATCACGTAGTGGGCGCTGACGTTGGCCGAGGCGTTCTTGAACCACGAAATCGTGCCGGCGTAGCTGCCCTGTGCGGTGTGGATGGTGACCGCGTTGACCGCCGCGCTGCGCGAGGCGGTGTAGTTCGACGCGTGCGCCGGATTCCAGATCGCAGGGCCATAGTCGGTGCTCAGCGGTTGCATGTCGGGCGCCTTGTCGGCGTCCGGCCTGCGCATCAGGCGCTCGCTGACCGGATCGATCGCAAAGCGCTCGGTTTCGATGCGGTCGCCTTCCACGTCCAGGCGCACGAACGGCGCGCCGAGGCGGGCCAGGGTCGCGGCATCGAACGCCCGTTCCCAGGCGACCGGCCGTTCCGGCACCACCATGCCCTTCTCGTTCACGCCGCGATCCAGCGCCAGCAGCACGTCGAAGGCGAAGCTGGCGCGGGCGTAGTCGCCGATCGCGCTGTCGCCCGCGACCTGGCCGAATCCGGCGTAGCGGGCCAGCTCCGGGGCCAGCGATTCGAGGTCGGACACCGCTTTGCCACGCAGATGCTGGTCGAGCAGCGCCGCCGCGGCGAGGATGTTGGTCGCCGGATCGCCTTTGATCCGCTCGACGGGCACGCCCAGCAGCGCGGCCGCCTCGCCGACCTGGTCGGCGAACCCGCCACCGGCATACAGGCCCATCACCCCGTGCGCGTCGGGCATGTGGTGATGGCCGTGGTTCTCCGCGGCGGGCGTGAGCGGCTGCCAACGGCTCTGCACGTAGGCGATCGCCTCCAGCGTGCCGCGCGGGATCGCCGGATAGGCGGCGTAGGCACGGCGGAAGTAATCCGGGTACGGCGCGCGTTCGGCGCGCAGGCGGGCCTCCTCCTGCCGCAGGCGTTGCTCCAGCGCGCGATCGTGCGCCGCCGCGGACGGCACGGACTGCCTGTCGACCGCTGCATGCCGCGCGTCTTCCGATGCAACGGCGGCGGCGGTGGCCGTGGCCAGCGCAACGCCGCAAAACAGCGCCATCCTGAAACGAATCCTCATGTCCATCCCTCTGCGCGCATTCGCGCTCTGCCGATCCCCCCTGCCCTGAACCGGTCACCCGACTACAGCAAAGGCCGGGCGCGGGGCACAGATGGGAGCCGCCCTAGGGTGGAGCACGAAGCGCGACGTGCTTCCGGCAAAAGGTGACGGTGGTCACGTTTGCGGACTCGAGCTGCAATGGCACCTACTGAGCCGACAAATGTCGTGCCTTTGCCCGTCATTCCCGCGAAGGCGAGAATCCATGGACGTCCAGCCAGCGAAATCAACGTCCCTGGATTCCCGCCTTCGCGGGAATGACGATGCTCAAGTTCGCGGGAATGGCGGTGCTCAGGTAAGCGCCAGTCGTCTCGGGATGGATTCTGGATTCGGGACAGGCCGTGACGCACTTCGCTCGTCATCCCGGCGCAGGCCGGGATCCAGTTGCCTTTCGGGCGCAGCGAAATGGATCCCGGCCTGCGCCGGGATGTCGGAATGTGAGCCTGCCCCGAATCCCTGGTCCCTGGGTCCTGGGACCCGAACCTTACTTCCGCTTCGGGAGGTAGAGATCGGTGATGGTGCCGTCGTAGACCTCGGCCGCCATCGCCACCGATTCGCTCAGCGTCGGGTGCGGATGGATGGTGTGGCCGATGTCGGCGGCCTCGGCGCCCATCTCGATCGCCAGCGCGACCTCGGCGATCAGGTCGCCGGCGTGCGGGCCGACGATCGCGCCGCCGATCACCCGGTGCGTGGTCTCGTCGAACAGCAGCTTGGTGAAGCCCTCGCTGCGGCCGATGCCGACCGCGCGCGCCGACGCCGCCCACGGGAACTTGCCCACGCCGACCTTGATGCCCTTCGCCTTCGCCTCGGTCTCGGTCACGCCGACCCAGGCGATCTCGGGGTCGGTGTAGGCCACCGACGGAATCACCCGCGCCACCCACTCCTTCTTTTCGCCGGCAGCCACTTCCGCCGCCAGCTTGCCCTCGTGGGTCGCCTTGTGCGCCAGCATCGGCTGGCCGACGATGTCGCCGATGGCGAAGATGTGCGGCACGTTGCTGCGCATCTGCCGGTCGACGTCGATGAAACCGCGATCGCCCACGCGCACGCCGGCCTTGTCGGCGTCGATCTTCGCGCCGTTCGGCACCCGGCCCACCGCCACCAGCACCCGGTCGAACAGTTTGGCATCGGGGATGCTCTCGCCTTCGAACGTGCAGGCGATGCCGTTCTTCTGTGCCTTGGCCTCGACCACCTTGGTCTTGAGGTGAATCGCCGCGCCCTGCTTCTTCAGGCGGTCGGCGAGCGGCTTGACCAGGTCCTTGTCGGCGCCCGGCATCAGCTGGTCGGCCAGCTCGACCACGGTGACCTGGCTGCCGAGCGCGCGGTACACCGTGGCCATCTCCAGGCCGATGATGCCGCCGCCGACCACCAGCAGCTTCTTCGGGATCTCGGTGAGTTCGAGCGCATCGGTGGAATCCATCACCCGCGGGTCGTCCCAGGGGAAGCCCGGCAGTTTCAGCGCCTGGCTGCCGGCGGCGATGATGCACTGCTCGAAGCGGATCAGCTGGGTCTTGCCGTCGTCACCCTGCACCTCGAGCTCGTTGGGCGAGACGAATGCGCCGCTGCCGGCGACCACCCGCACCTTGCGCTGCTTCGCCATGCCGGCCAGGCCCTTGTTGAACTGGCCGACCACCTTGTCCTTGTGCCCGCGCAGGCCGTCGAGGGCGATCTTCGGCTTGCCGAAGTCGATGCCGTAGTCGGCCGCGTGCGCGGCCTCGTCGATGACCGCGGCGGCGTGCAGCAGCGCCTTGGAGGGAATGCAGCCGACGTTGAGGCAGACACCGCCCAGCGCCTGGTAGCGCTCGACCAGCACCGTGTCGAGCCCGAGGTCGGCGGCGCGGAACGCGGCGGTGTAGCCGCCGGGACCGGAGCCGAGCACCACCAGGGCGCATTCGACATCGGCCTGGCGGCCGCTGTGCGCAGCCGGCTTGACCGCCGGCGGTTCTGCCGGCGCACCCGGCGACTTCGCGACCGGCGGCTTCGAGGGGCCGCCGTCCGCAGCATCGGATGCGCTCGCATCCGGCGCCTTCGTCTTGCCGTCGTCACCGGAGGCGCCGTCTTCGGTCTCGAGCAGCACGACCACCTTGCCTTCGGACACGCTGTCGCCGACACCGACCTTCACCTCCTTGACCACGCCGGCGGCGGACGAGGGCACCTCCATGGTCGCCTTGTCGGATTCCAGGGTGATCAACCCCTGGTCCTTGTCCACGCGGTCGCCGGGCGCGACCAGCACCTCGATCACCGGCACGTCGGAAAAATCGCCGATGTCCGGCACCTTGATCTCGATGGTCTGGGCCATGGGGGAAACGCTCCTTCAGGATTCGGATAGGGGGGGCGCGGCGGGCGCGTCCGGGGCCGCGTCTTCGGCGATCTCCCGTTCCACGTCCTGCTGCGCGTCATTGCCAGCCAGCGCGGCACGCTCGTGCCGCGACAGGTCGTCGTCGCCGGAGGTGTCCGGCGCGGCGGCGGCTTCCGCCGGCGGCTCTCCGCGCAGCGCGGCGAACGCGGCCTCCCCGTGCAACCCCAGCAGGCTGCGCAGGTGCAGATCGCGCTGCGGGAACGGGATCTCGATGCCGTGGCGCTTGAACGCCGTGTCCAGCTCCCACAGGTAGGCCGCCTCGATCGCGGCGTTGCGGCGCGCCGCGGCCTCGTTGAGCCAGACCGCCAGGATGAACTCGACCGCACTGTCGCCGAAGCCGACCAGCCACACCTGCGGCCGGCGATCACCTTCGGTGGCGAGCGTGAACGGCACCGCGGCGGCGGCCTCGAGCGCGGCCTTCTTCACCAGTTCCTTGTCCACGCCGTAGGCAACCCCGAAACGCACCCGGATCCGGCGGTGGATCGAGCCGTGGGTCCAGTTGACCACACGGCCGCTGACGAACTCGGAATTGGGGACGATGACGTCGATGTTGTCGTTGGTGGTGATCAGCGTGGCGCGGATGTTGATCGCGCGGACGGTGCCGCGCAGGTTGTCGTCGAGCTGTACGAAGTCGCCCACCTTCAGCGAGCGGTCGAACAGCAGGATCAGGCCGGAGATGAAATTGCTGAAGATGGCCTGCAGGCCGAAGCCCAGGCCCACGCCGATGGCGCCGGCGAAGATCGCGAACTTGGTGACGGGAATGCCGGCCAGGTCCAGCGCCACCAGGAAGCCCACCACCAGCAGCACGTAGTGCACCAGGCGCGAGACGGTGTACAGCGCGGCGGCATTGACGTTGTCGTAGCGCCTGCCGTAGCGCGCGATCGCACGCCGCAACAGCACCGACATCAGCCAGGCGACCAGCAGCGCGGCCACCGCGAACAGCAGCCCGCCCACGGTCAGGCGCAGGCCGGACACGGCCACCAGCGGCTGCTCGAGCAGCGGCTGCAAGCCGTTCCAGCCGCGTTCGACCGCCCCGCCCACGTCGGGCAGGCGCTCTGCCGGAGGCGCGGGCCGGGGCGCGGTCATTGCTGCGTGGGTGCCGGCGGGACCACGGTGTTCTGGTCGTACACCAGCCGCCATTCGCCCTGTTCGCGCGCGAACACCAGCGACAGCAGCGCCTCGCGCCGGGTGGCGTAGCTGCCGTCGTGCTGGCGCTGCTGCGACAGGTAGTGCACCAGGGCAATACCGGTGTCGCCGAACGCGCGCACCTGCCGCACCTGGAAGCGCATGCGCCAGTCGTCCTCGGCGAACCAGTCCACGTGCAGCTGCCGGAACTCCTCGCGCGTGGTCAAGACCTTGCCGTTGGGCAGGATCAGGGTCAGCGCTTCACCGTCGGTGACGGTGGCCATCAGCGCCTCCAGGTCGCGCGCCTGGATCGCCTGCAGATGGCGGTCGAGGGTTTCACGCAACGGCGCGGTGGCACCCTGCTCCTGCGCCGCGGCCGTGGCCAGCAGCAGGCATGCGCCCAGGAGCAGGAGCAGGGCGCGCCGGCAACGCGCCCGGCTCACAACAGGATCCGGCGCATGTCACCGAGCAGCTGCGCCAGGTAGGCGGTGAAGCGGGCGGCGGCGGCGCCGTCGATCACGCGGTGGTCGTAGGACAGCGACAGCGGCAGGGTCAGGCGCGGCTGGAAGGCCTTGCCGTCCCAGACCGGCTTCATCGCCGATTTCGACACCCCCAGGATCGCCACTTCCGGCGCGTTGACGATCGGGGTGAAGCTGGTGCCGCCGATGCCGCCGAGCGAACTGATCGAGAAGCAGCCGCCCTGCATCTCCGAGGGGCCGAGCTTGCCGTCGCGGGCCTTCTTGGCCAGCGCCGCGCTCTCCTGCGCGATCTCGATCACGCCCTTGCGGTCGCAGTCGCGCACCACTGGCACCACCAGGCCGTTCGGCGTGTCGGCGGCGAAACCGATGTGGAAGTACTTCTTCAGCGTGAGGGTTTCGCCGGCGGCGTCGAGCGAGGCATTGAACTGCGGATACTTCTGCAAGGCGGCGACGCTGGCCTTCATCAGGAAGGCGAGCATGGTGAGCTTGATGCCCGCCTTCTCGTTTTCCTTGTTCAGGGCGACGCGCAGCGCCTCCAGCTCGGTGATGTCGGCGTCGTCGTGCTGGGTGACGTGCGGGATCATCGCCCAGTTGCGGGCGAGGTTGGCGCCGGAGATCTTCTGGATCCGCGACAGCGGCTTTTCCTCGGTCTCGCCGAACTTGGAGAAGTCAACCTTCGGCCACGGCAGCAGATTGAGCCCGCCACCGCCGGCGGGCGCGCCGGCCGCGGCGCCGCCGCCCTGCAGCGCCGTCTTGACGAACTGCTGCACGTCCTCGCGGGCGATGCGGCCGCCACGGGCGCTGCCCTTGACCCGCAGCAGGTCGACGCCGAGCTCGCGCGCGAACAGGCGCACCGCCGGGCTGGCATAGGGCACCTTGTCGGGCATCACCGCATCGGCATCGAAGCGCACCGGCGGCTCGCCGCCGCCAGGGGTGCGGTGTTCCATCGAGGCCTGCGCGATGTTGTCCGGCTTGCGGCCGGGCGAGGCCGGCTCGGCTGCGGTGTCGTCGGTCTTGTCGGTGGGCTGCGGCGCGGCGGCCTCCGCCCGAGGCGCCTTGGCCGGCGCGGCGGCCTCGGCCCCCTCGATCCGCGCGACCACGCTGCCCTCGGACACGTTGTCGCCGACCTTGACCTTGAGTTCCTTGACCACGCCGGCGAACGGCGCCGGCACTTCCATCGTCGCCTTGTCCGATTCCAGCGTGACCAGGCCCTGGTCCTGTTCGACGCGATCGCCGACGGCGACCAGCACCTCGATCACCGGCACGTCGTCGTAGTCGCCGATATCCGGCACCACGGCGTCGCGCACGCCGCCGCCGGCGGACGGCTTGTCCGCGGCAGGCGCAGGTGGCTCCGCAGACTTGGCGGGCTGCGACGGCGCAGGCCTGTCGCCGCCCGCGGCAGGTTCGGCCTTCGCCTCGCGCTCGCCGGCGCCAGTGTCCGCATCCGCGTCCGCCTCGACCATCGCAACGACGCTGCCCTCGGAAACCTTGTCGCCGACCTTGACCTTGACGTCCTTGACCGTGCCGGCGAACGGCGCCGGCACTTCCATCGTCGCCTTGTCCGATTCCAGCGTGACCAGGCCCTGGTCCTGTTCGACGCGATCGCCGACGGCGACCAGGACTTCGATCACCGGCACGTCGTCATAGCCACCGATATCCGGGACGCGTGCTTCTTTCAGGTCGGCCATGCGGCGCTCCGCGATGCGAGGGGGGAGATCCGTATTGTGGCCGGATGAACGCCGGCCGCCAACCGCGCCCTCGAAACCGACGGAGCGGTATCCGGTGAAACCGTCGTGACGAGGGCGACGTCCTGCGACACCGGTGATGCCGCCGCCTGGTTGAGGAGCGGTGTGCGGCCTGCGGGTGGACGCCGCGCCCTGGCGGCCGGGGAATCGCTTTTCCCCCGGTCAGGGCATCCTGCCCAGGTACACCGTAGGAGCGCGCCATGCGCGCGATGCCGCGGGTGCCGGCAGGATCCGGTGGATGCCCCGATTGTGGACCGGCAGGCGCGCCGGTCACCGGAATTCGCGGGCGGCGACATGCCCCGCGGCATCGCGCGCATGGCGCGCTCCTACGAAGCAGCGGCGCATGGCTGTGGTGTCCTGCAATCGCGCTGCGCCTGTTGGCGTAGACACGCAAGGCGTCGGCCGGGAGTTCCTGACCCGGGCCACGCCTCGGCCGGCAGGCCACGGCATCCATCCGAAGCCGCAGCCTGTCCAGCTGAGGCCTGCACATCCTCAGCAAAAAAAACGCCCCCGGGGGATGCGGGGGCGGAGAAAGTGCGGCGAGACGCCGCTGCAGGGGTTGATCAGGCGCCGTCGCGGTGCTTGCGTTCGACCTCGACCCGCAGCAGGTCGAGCGAGCGGCCGTCGGGCAGGCGGTAATCGAGCGCGTCGTCGATCTCGTCGAGCCTGTGCATGCGCATGCACAAGGCCTCGGCGTTGCGGCCCAGCGCTTCGGCCCGTGGCTCGATCAGCGCCTCGAGTTCGGTGTCGAGGTGTTCCATCCGCTGCAGACGCGCGGTATCGCCGCCGAAGGCGGCGCGGACCGCGCCGCCGACGATATCGCCCATCACCGTGGGCAGGACGTCGCGCACCGCCGCGCCGATGGCCTCGCCGAGCGCGTCGTCGCTGTAGCGGTTGGCGGAAAAGGATTGCGCGAGCCGTGCGTCCAGCCGCTTGCGCGCCGTTTCCAGCTTGCGCCGGGTGGCCTCGGGATCGTTGCTGAAGCCGGTGGCCACCTCGCCCAGGGCGAGGAAGGCGATCTCGGTCGCCTCCAGTCCGATCTCGCGCGCCAGCGGCACGACGGCCCGCGCCTCGCGCTCGTACTCGGCCAGGCGGCGGCGGTCGTCGGCGTTGAGCATGACCCAGCGGTCGTCGACGAACAGCCGCCCCTGCCGCATCACCAGCTGCCGCGGGACGCCCGAGCTGCGGGTGAAGATGACGCTGCGCTCGGACAGGCTGAAGTCGTAGTCGCTGTCGACCTTGCAGGACACGTCGGTGCCGCTCTCGGCCGCGGCGCCGCCGCAGGCCAGCAGCAGTGCCGCTGCCGTCAATCGCCATCCCCTCGTACGCATGTCCCGCTTCCCTTGTCTTGTTGTCTTGCGATTGCGATCGATTGTGCGGCACCGGCGCGATCCCGTCCCGTGCCGGTGGATGGCGTGACTTTCGTCAGGTGCGGTTGCGCTTTCTGAATTGGCTGAAGCGATCGTGAAAGCGCCGGCCGCGATTTAACGCGCGGGCCAAGTGCGGTTCACACCCGTCTCGCTACGGTGGCCGCGCCCTCTCCCCCGGGCACACAACATCTATAAGAGAGGAGATCTCCCCCATGTCTTCATTTCGCAAACTGAGTCTTGCCACCGCCCTCGCCTTGATCGCCAGCCCGGCCGCGTTCGCCCAGGACAGCGGCCCGCTCTCCACCGACACCGCGTCCGGCAAGCGCGTTTCGGTGGTCGGCGGCGTGACCCTGCTGCAGCCCGAGTCCGATCCCCTGCCGGGTTCGCGCATCGACGTCGACGGCGGCCCCGCGCCGACACTGAGCGCGACCTATCACGTCAACGACAACATCGGCGTAGAACTGTGGGGCGCCGCGGACAAGTTCAACCATCGCGTGCGCGGCGACGACGGCAAGATCGGCACCATCGAGCAGCAGCCGGTCGCGCTGAGCGGCCAGTACCACTTCGGCCAGGCCGACAATACCTTCCGGCCGTTCGTGGGCCTGGGCTACTACCAGTCCAACATCAGCAACGAGGACCTCAATCCGGGCGGCGACCACGTCGGCCTGACCACGCCGAAGGGCGCGATCGGCACCGTCGGCCTGGATCTCAACATCACCCCGACCTGGTTCGCCCGTGCCGACGCGCGCTACATGCGCGCCCGTGCCGATGCCGAATTGGCCGGCGAGACCATCGAGCGCGACATCAAGCTCGATCCGTGGACCGTGGGGGTCGGCGTCGGCGCCCGCTTCTGACCGCGGCGCGCAGCGACCGGACGCACCACAGGACGGGCCCGCAAGGGTCCGTCCTGCTTTCCGGTGATGCGCGCCGCAGCTCCGGGCCGGGAACGTACGCGCCGGCGCATCACCGACTGTTGCTCCGGCCGCGCGCCCGCGCGCCCGGCTCAGTCGCCGATGACGCGCAGCCCGAAGATCATGTTCGCGCTTGCGACGTACTGGGCACCGCCACTGATGTTCATCCGGATCGTGGTCGGGTGCTTGAAGAACTGCCAGGCCTGGCTTTCGGTAAGCCCCCATATCTGGACCAGCGCACGGCGCGACACGAAGCCGCCGATGCAGGTCGCGGTATCCCGCTCGCGCACCGCGATCTGCGTATCGGCCGGCAGCGGGACTTCGAAGCTTTCGAAGCTGGTCACCGAGGTCGTCAACCGGCCGTTGAACGGCAGCCCGGTGGTCGGGTCGATCATCGCCGGGTCGCCGAGGACCGCGTTCTCGATCGTCAGCGTGGGCTGATACCACAGCCACGCGACGATCGGCGCGCCGCCGGGCGGGTTCGGGTTGCCGTAGACGATGCCGAGGTAGGGCGAGAACCAGTGGCACAGGAGCGAGTGCGACACGTCCTTGGGCAGGGTGATGCGGGCCACGTCATCGAACGTGAAGCTCGTGAACGCCGGCAACGGCTGCAGTGGCGCACAGGCGCTGCCGACCGTGGTGCCGGGAACGGGCGCCGGGCAGCTGTCCGCAAGATCGATGTTCATCTGCGCCGAACCCAGCCACTTCAGGGCGCGGCCGAACGAATCGGCATCGCCGACGTCGTCGGGGCTGACGGCCTTGGCGGTCGTGGCGTCGGGCAGGATGTCGCGGATGCGCATCGACAGCCGCTGGCGCAGCGGATCGGGAAGCAGATCGGCCGACCGGCGTTCGGCGGCCTCGGCACGCTGCAGCGACGACGACGGAGGGCTGGCGTGACCCGACAGGGACACCAGGGCGGCGGCGAGTGCCGCCGGGGCGAGATGACGGTGCAACGGTTTCACGGGCATTCCTCCTGAACGTACCGGGAGATCGGTACTTCCAGGCAAACGCAAAAGGCCACCGGAATGCGACACCCGCCGGGCCGGGCGGCGCTTCCGGCGGCGCTCAGGGTGGCTCGGCGACGACGTGCACGCGCTCGCGGCGCAGCAGGTACAGGCCGCTGGCGATGATGATCGCGGCGCCGATCCAGGTCACGCGATCGGGCAGCAACTGCCAGACGGTCAGGTCCAGCAGCACCACCCAGACCAGCCCGGTGTATTCGAGCGGCGCGATCTGCGACGCCTCGCCGAGCCGGAAGGCATGGGTCAGCGCCACCTGGCCGAGCGCGCCGGCGAGCCCGACGCCCGCGATCGGCCAGAGGTCGTGCGCCTGGATCGGCACCCAGCCGCGCCAGGCCAGCGCGCCGGCGCCGAGCGCCAGCAGCGCCAGGAACCAGAACACCATCGCCTCGGTGCTGTCGCGCTGGGCCAACACCCGGACCGTGATCGCCGCGGCCGAATAGCAGGCGGCGGCGGCCAGCAGCGCCAGGCCGGCCAGCGTCACCACGCCTTCGCCGGTGGGTCGCAGCACGACCAGCACGCCGACCATGCCCAGCGCGATCGCGCTCCAGCGCCGCGGACCGACCTTCTCGCCCAGGATCGGCACCGCCATCGCCGTGACCAGCAGCGGCGCCACGAACACGATCGCGTACGCGGTCGACATCGGCATCCGCGCCAGGCCGTAGACGAAGCCGAACATCATCGCGATGCCCAGCACGCCGCGCAGCAGATGCAGGCGCCAGTGCACCCGCAGCAGGCTGGCCGCGCGCCCGCTCAGCAACACCCAGACGAAGACCGGCGGCAGCGCCGCGGCGCCGCGCAGGGTCGCCACCTGCAACGGCGGGTAGTCGGCCGCAAGCCATTTCATGCCGGCGTCCATCAGCGCAAAAAACAGCACCGCGAGCAGCATCCACAGCGCGGCACGGCGGGCGGTATCCGGGGGATGGGTCGAAGGCACGGGCAGTCGGCGCGGAACGGGGGCACAGCTTAGTGCCTGCGGGCGGTTCCGGCGCGGAAGAAGCGGGCCGGCATACACTGCACGCATTCCGAGGTTCCGATGACTGCAGGCGCGATGCCCTCCGATCCGATCGAAGCCACCCGCCGCTGGCTGCAGCGCGCGGTGATCGGCCTCAACCTGTGTCCGTTCGCCAAAGCGGTGGTGGCGAAGGACCAGGTACGCCTGGTGCGTAGCGACGCCGCCACGCCCGACGCGCTGCTGCAGGCGCTCGCCGATGAACTCGCGCTGCTGCGCGACACCGCGCCCGAGGTCGTCGACACCACCCTGCTCATCCACCCGCAGGTGCTGGCGGACTTCTACGACTACAACGACTTCCTCGGTGCCGCCGATGCCCTGCTCGCCTCGATGGACCTGGAGGGCGTGTTGCAGGTGGCCAGCTTCCATCCGCAGTATCGCTTTGCCGGCAGCGGCGAGGACGATATCGAGAACTTCAGCAACCGCTCGCCGCATCCGATGCTGCACCTGCTGCGCGAGGACAGCGTGACGCGCGCAGTGGCGGCGTATCCGGATCCGGACGTGATCGTCGAACGCAACCAGCGGACGTTGCGGCGGCTCGGGCACGACGGCTGGCGGCGGCTGCTGGAAGACGGAGCGGAATAGCCGCGCCCTTCGAGTTGCGTCGTTGCGTGCGGGTTGGCGATGCCGGGGCCCGGGTGGTGCCTGCGTCGCGCAGTCGAAGCGCATCGTTGCTGCAGGTCCCGCGGCATCGCGCGCATGGCGCGCTCCTACGGAGGGATGTCGGCGTTGTTTGTGGCGAACAGGCGCGTGCGTGCGTCGGCGTCGAGCTGGCGCCATTCGCCGGCCGCCAGGTCACCCAGCGCGAGCCCGCCGATGCGGCTGCGATGCAGGCGTTCGACGTGGTTGCCGACGGCGGCGAACATGCGCCTCACCTGGTGATAGCGACCCTCGGTGAGGGTCAGCCGGACGCGCTGCGGATCGAGGACGTCCAGCCGCGCCGGCTTGAGCGGCGTCGTGTCCGATTCCAGCAGCAGCGTGCCGCTGGCGAACAGCGCGGCCTCGTCGCCGCGCAGTGGCTGTGCCAGTTCCGCCTCGTACACCTTCGGCAGGTTCGACTTCGGCGCGATGATCCGGTGCAGCAGCGCGCCGTCGTCGGTCAGCAACAGCAGGCCGCTGGTGTCGCGGTCGAGCCGGCCGACCGTGGACAGCGCCGGCGTGCGCAGTCGGAAGCGCGGCGGCAGCAGGTCGTAGACCACTCGCCCCGGGTCGCGGGTGGAGCAAGTGTAGCCGACCGGCTTGTGCAGCATCAGCAGCATGCCCTGCGGCGGGTCCAGCGGCTCGCCGTTGACGCGCACCTCGGCGTGCGCGACCACGTCGTCGGCATACAGCACCTCGCCCCGTGCATCGGTCACGCGGCCTTGGCGGCACAGCAGCGTCGCCTGCCTGCGGCTGCCGTAGCCGAGATTGGCGAGCAGGCGCACCAGCTTCATCTTGCCCTGCGCGCCTCGATGATCTTGAAGCCGCCGCTCTGCGCCGCAATACGCGCGCCGCCGAAGCCGGCGCCCAGCGCCTGTTCGTACGGCAGCTGGCGGTTGGCCACCAGCCACAGCACGCCGCCGGGCCGCAACGACTGCGCGGCGACGGCGATGAAGCGGCGGCCGATGTCCGGCCGCGCGGCACGACCGCCGGCATGGAACGGCGGGTTGCTGACGATGAAGTCGTACTGCCGTGGCAGACCGGTGGTGACGTCGTGCCAGTGGAAGCCGAGCGCCACGCGATCGGCATGCGCGGCGAGATTGTCGGTGGCCAGGTCGAGCGCGCGCTTTTCCGCTTCGTACAGGTCCAGCGCGGTGACGCCCGGGCAGCGTTGCAGCACCTCGGCGGCGAGAAAACCGTAACCGGCGCCGAGGTCGGCGCCGTGCCCGGCCAGCGTCGACGGCAGGTGCGCGGCCAGCAGCGCCGAAGCGGCGTCGATCCGGTCCCAGGCGAAGACGCCGGGACGACTGAGAAAACGCCCCTCGACCACCGGCCGCGGCGCATCCAGCGTACGCCATTGCGCCGCGAGCGCGGCATCGCCGCGGCCGGGCGCCGGCCGTGCCCAGAACACCCGGCACTTGTGCTTGGACAGCGCCGTCACCGGGCCGGCGATGCGCGCCAGATCGGCTTCGCCGGACTTCGCGCCCTCGTCGTTGGCGAGGCTGGCGACGATCACGCCGCCTTCGGCCACCCGCGCCAGCGCCTGCGCGTACAGCGCCCGCGCCTCGTCGCGCTGGCGCGGCGGCAGCAACAGCACCAGCGGATGGCGATCGTCGCCGCTGTCTTCCCGCACCTCGAACCCGTCGCGCCGCAAGGCGTCGAACTCGGGTCGGAAGCTCTGCTCGCAGACCAGGCGGTCGCGCGGCAGCGGCATCAGCGCCGCGCCGGTACGCGCGCGCAGGAACAGCACGTCACCGGGCGGCCACGGCAGGTGCCCGGCCGCGAACGGCAGCAGCAGAGCGTCGAGCGCGGGATCTTGGTGGCCGTTGGGCACAGGCGACGCATCGTGGCGAAATGAAGGCGTGATTCTACGCGCGTCCGATCCGCCGGGCGCCAGCTGCGGACCGCGCGGTCTACGCGCAGCCGGTCATGCCGCCGGCCGCCACTGCGCGCCGGCGCCGCCGGCCGTCTGCCGCACCGTGTCGCCGGGCTGCAGACGGGCCCTGTCGCGAAACGTGTCCAGGTCGTTGATGCACAGCACATTGCGATGGCGGCTGACCAGACCGCTGCGATGCCAGCGCTGGAGCTGCTCGTTCAACTTCGAGCGGCTCACGTTCACCATCGCCGCGAGGATGCTCTGGGTCGGCGGCAGCGCGATCTCGGCGCTGTTGCCGCGGGGCGTTCCCCGCACCTGCAGCTGCGTCAACAGGTAGCGTGCCAGCCGTGCCTCCAGCCGATGCAGGCACATGTTCTCGAGGTTGTCGATCGCCTGGCGCAGGTTGCCGCAGAGCGCGGCATAGGCACGCTCGAGTACCGCCGGGTCCGACAGCAGCGCCGGAAAATGCCGGCGCGCCAGCTTCAGGACCACAGTGTCGGCGTAGGCGATCGCGGTGAAGCTGCGCCGGTGGCGGTCCAGCAGCACCGCTTCATCGACGGCCTCGCCGGGCGCGATCGCGCCGACGATCAACTCCTGTCCGTCAGGACCGTACAGGATCTCGTAGATCCAGCCGTCGGCCACCAGCGCGAGGAAGTCGCCGGGATCGTTCTTGAAGAACAGCGTCTCGCCCTCCCCGAAACGGCATTCGACGCTGTTGGCGGCGACGAACTCCAGCAGCGGCGGTGCCAGCCCGCGCAGCAGTGCGAAGCGCTCTAGCGGATGCTTTCGGTCGTCGGCATGCACGCCGTTCATCGTCATGAGCCGTGCATCGTGGACGCGGCAGCTCGGGCGTCGTTCCCGCGCGTGCGTAGCGGCATCCACGGTGCCACGCGGTGCTCGGCTCGACCGTAGCCGTGCTTTTTCGAGATCCCCATTCACCCCCCTCCTCGCCGTCGGCGGCGGATCTCCGTCGCGCGCGCCGATGGCGTTCGCTGTACCGGCGGCGTCGACCGCCGGATGTCCATGTCCCGGTCGCCGGCAAGCCGGCCTGTGCTGCATGCGCTTCATCACCGTCCGGCAGAGACGGACGCATGCTTCCAGCATCCTGTGGGATGCGGCATCCGGGTGGGGGCTGGCGCGGCCCAGGGGGGCTGTGACCGCGCCGGTGAAGCATCGGATGCCGCTGTCGTTACGGGCCGAGACCGGCCGGCGTCGACGGCTTGAAGGCGTTGAGCACGCTCAACAGGCTGGTCAGGTTGTCGGAGACGCCGGTCTGCGCGACCTTCTCCGTGGCACCGGCGGCAGCGGTGGTGTCGAGGCTGTAGATCTGCATCACCCCCTGGTTGGATCCGGCGAGCGCCAGCGTGTTCTGCTGTTGCTGTGCGGCGACGGCGTTCTCGAACAGAATGCCGGTCGAGTGCGCCATGCTCTGGTAGATCGAGCCCATCGCGAAGGCCGGCGCCTCGCCGATGACCTTGACGTTGGACTGGGTGACCGCATCGGTGATCTGGTTGTTGACGGCAGTGGGATATGCCATGGAAATGTCCTCGCTTGGAAGTCAATGCCGGCCGCGGGGTGCACGGACCGGCGGCGTACGGATTACTGCTTGAACGCGTTGAGCACGGTCAGCAGGCTGGTCAGGTTGTCGGACACGCCGGTCTGCGCGACCTTCTCGCTGGCGCCGGCGGCGGCGGTGGTGTCGAGGCTGTAGATCTGCATCACGCCCTGGTTGGCCGCAGCCATCGCCAGGGTGTTCTGCTGCTGCTGTGCGGCGACGGCGTTCTCGAACAGGATGCCGGTCGAGTGCGCCATGCTCTGGTAGATCGAACCCATCGCGAAGGCCGGCGCCTCGCCGATGACCTTGACGTTGGACTGGGTGACGGCATCGGTGATCTGGTTGTTGACGGCGGTGGGATATGCCATGGAAATGTCCTTTGTCGAAGAATGTCAGCGCCTGCCGAAGCTCGCTCCGGAAGGCGCCGCCGTGCCGCCGAGCGCGGCGGCGCGCGCCATCGTTACTTGAACGCGTTGAGCACGGTCAGCAGGCTGGTCAGGTTGTCGGACACGCCGGTCTGCGCGACCTTCTCGCTGGCACCGGCGGCGGCGGTGGTATCGAGGCTGTAGATCTGCATCACGCCCTGGTTGGACGCGGCCTGCGCCAGGGTGTTCTGTTGCTGCTGTGCAGCGACGGCGTTCTCGAACAGGATGCCGGTCGAGTGCGCCAGGCTCTGGAACATCGAGCCCATCGCGAAGGCCGGCGCCTCGCCGATGACCTTGACGTTGGACTGGGTGACCGCATCGGTCACCTGATCGTTGACTGCGGTGGGGAATGCCATGATTGAACTCCTCGGTGTCGACACGGCACACGCCGTGCGATTCAAATAACGATGCGCGTCCGCGTTCGTGAACTAGGGATTCGCAGCGCCGCTCGAATTCTGTGATGGATCCTGCGCATCGGGCGTCGCCGACGGCGGCGCATGCGCCTCGTTCAGTAGCGCCTCGATCCGGTTCGCCAGCGGCGCCAGCTGCCGCTCGAAACAGGCCTGCACTTCCGTCCTGACCATGTTGGCCAGGCGATCGGCGATCTGCGCGATCACGATCCGGTCGGCGGACGGGCCCTGCCCGGCGCCGTCCGGCAGCGCGGAGGGGCGCAGGTCGGCGAGCGAGCCGGCGCTTTCGACCATCGCCAGGATGGCGCGGTCCTCCTGCTCGCGTTCGCGGGCCATGCGCTGCGCGAGCTCGCGCGCGCCGTCCAGGACGTTCTGGATCGCCGCCTGCGCCTGCCGCCGGGCTTTCTGCACCGTCTGCTCGACCTGCACGGCGGCCGGGGAAGTCTCGCCGGCTCCGTGCCCGCTCGACTGCCGGAAACGCATCAGCTCCCGCGTCTCGGCGGCGGTCAACGGCCGCTTCAGCCAACGCTCGGCCAGCGCGTGCAACTGGGTGGAAAGAGGATCGTCGGATGCATTCATGCTTCGTCTCCGCAAGCAATCGGATTCGGGTTCACACGGCGACGGACCGCCCGGTGCAGCGGTCGCGGAACCTCCGCCGTCGTCGGCTCAGCGCGGGAAGATCAAGCGGGCAATCGCCCGCCGCACCGTTTCGTCCCCCAGCCGTTCCAGCAGCAGGCCGAGCGGGTCCGGCGCCCCGGCGCCGCCGGGTCTTGCCTGCTCCGCCGGGGGGGGCGCCGCGGGCGCCGGCGAAGGCGGGCGGTCGCGCGGTTTCACGTCATGCCCGTCGGGCCGCACATTGAGCAGGTACTCGACGATCTCATCCATACGGACTCTCCTGGGCGGGCAGCGACGCTTCGTCTCCTTCGACAGCCGCGTCACTGCTACACCGCGCTCCGGCGCACCGTCACGACTGAATCGGGCGCCTTGAAACCCTCGAGCAATTCCAGTTTGACCTTGTCCTGCAGGAGCTTGAATTCGGCCGGACCCACCGTGGCGCGCCAGTAGCTCTCGGCAATCGAGCGCAGCAGGTATTGAAGGTCGATCAGCATCTTCGCGTCGATCCGCGTCTCGCCGGTCGGCAGCAGCCCGTAGACCAGCAGGATGAGCATCCGCAGGAACTCGTGCTGGATGTCGCTGTGCTCCGCACCCTGGCCGTCGGCGCCCAGCAGGTAGGACCGCCAGTTTCGGAACAGGGCCAGCACCCGAGCCATCGCCTGATACCTGGATGCGGGCGTGTCGACGCCCCCGGCGGTCGCCAGCACCAGGCTGCAATACGTGTTGTAGAAGTAGTTCTCGGTAACGATCTGGGGATAGATCGGGCCCAGGGCGCTCTGCAGTTGCTGCACGATCCATGCCTTGTTGTCTTTGTCGTCTTTGAGGATCTCGCCCAGTTCACCGGACTGCGTGCTCATGTCGGTGAATTTGGCGATCTGTTCCTGCGTCAGGGCTTCTGACGCCATGTAGGCGACCGCATCGCCGGCGGCATGCAGAACGTTGGTATCGATGTAACCGTCCAGATGCCGGAAACCGCGGTTGATCCGGTAGCTCTCGATCGAATTGAACAGTCCGGAGGCGCCGGTGATCGCGTTGCTGCCCAGGTTGGTATCGAAGGCGATCTGTGAATACTTGGCCCCCATGAAATTGCGATAGTAGTAATCGTGCCCCAGCCGGAAGGCGAACAGCGCGCTGTCCTCGGCGAGCAGCTGGTACCAGGTCCGGTCCGCGCCCTGCGGCGTGCTGTCGAAGGTCTCGCTCAATGCCATGACGTTGCGCTTGGCGTTGTAGGCCGCCAGTTCGCGCGATCTCTCGCTGCTGATGGCGAAGCGCCGCAGCAGCCTGCCTCGGTAGGTCAGCGAATTGTCGTGGAACAGCTCGTCGAAAAGACCGAACGGCGTCGCCGTCCCGCGCGTCCCGCGCGGCGTCACCAGTTGCTTTGCCTCCGCGGCCTTGTAGCACCTGATGATGTATCCGGAGAGATCGGCGAAGAACGACTCTTCCGGGAATCCGGCTTCGTACAGGTAATAGCCGATCATGGAGCGGTTACCGGAGCCGAAGCCGCTGCCTTCGCCGCAATGGATGTGGACGATCAGCTTCAAGGCACGCGGCTTGGCCGGGCCGAAGTTGGCCTGCAGCCCGGCTTCCTGTGCACGAAGGAATTCGAACAGCTCCCTGTAGTTGCCGACCTTGTTCTCAGCGCCGAGCAGGTCGATCCCGACGAGATCGCGCTTGTCGTCCCTCAACAGCGGCAGGATCGCGCCCTCGAGATACGCCTGGAGCTTCCCGTCGGGGAGATACTGCGAAGGTGTATGGACGAGCAGCTTGTAGCTGGTGTCGTTTTCCGCGTTGTACTGGGCCGCCTGTATGGCCAACTCCTTCATTTCGTCCTGCGTCGCGGCCGTCTGCGTATGCGTGATGCCCTCTTCCCGCAGATAATCGAACGTCGCCCGGATCCACGCGCGGTATCTTTCCTGCTGCCAGTCGGCCCAGTCCTCGAATGCGGCCGGATCGCCGTCGCAGAAGAACTTCACGAAAGCTCCCCGCATCTTGTAGCAGTCGTCGAACGGCGTGTACTTGTTGCTGCTGTAGATCTTGCCGTTGAAGTAACGGACCAGCTTCATCAGGGGTTCGTCCGGCTTTCCGGGGGAGTCCAACGCCTTTTTGACGATCCGCGCGCGGACCGCGCCGTACAAGTCCGGGCGATAGGCCGCTTCGGCAAGAAGATCCATGTCCAGGTAGTGGATATGCCCCACCAGCACGGCCGCCACGTAGATGTTCTCGGCGGCGCATTCGGCACGCTCGTACTCCGCACGGCTGGCGCTGCCCACGAGTCGGGCGAGCGGGTTCGTCCGTTCGTCCATCATGAACTGCAGCGCATAGTCGAACAGCTGCAGCTCCGCCTTGTCGCGCTTGTGCGGATCGTTGCGGAAGTGCGCGTCGGCGAGCAGCTTCGCCAGTGACGGCTGCCGCTCGTCCTTGCCGCGGACGGGGAGTACCCCGGTGAAGTGACTGTGGTAGTCCACCGGATAGTTGGTGATCCCTGTGACCGGCGCCAGTTTGAAGTAAGCCATGATGGAATTCCTCGTGTACGGGTCACGTGCTCCGGAGGCGCATCACCCGCGCCGCTATGACGACTTCGGCTTGTGATTCGCCAGCAGGCTGCTGTACTTGGCGATGCTCTGGTCGATCTTGTCGATGGCGAAACTGGCGGACTCGGCTTCCATCGCGCCCGCGGCCGCGGCCACCGCGGCGGCGGCGGCCACCATCACGTCCGTCACCAGCACGCCCAGCGCGTCCTCGGCGGCCTGCGCCAGGTTCTGCTCGACCAGGTTCTGCGTCATCTGCTTGAGCAGAACGCCCTGGCTGGCCAGCGCCAGCTTGCTGGCGCCGTCGAAGTAGGCGGCCGCGGACTGCGCCACCAGGCCGGTGGCCTGGCTGATCATCATGTCGGGACCGATCGCGATCTGCGACGGCGCATAGGCGGTGTCCTCGGCGTTGCTCATCCGCACTGCCTGGACGATCTGCTGGTTGAGTGCATCGGTCGCCGGCGCCGCCGCGCCCGCCTGGGCCAGCAGGTGCGCGTTCATCGCGCTCAGCGTCGTCGGACGCTTGGGTGGCGCCACAGACGGAGGCGGAGGCAGGGACGGCGAAGGTGAAGGTGAAGGCGATGGCGGTGGCGGTGGCGACGCGGGATCCGAGGCCTCCGTCGCCGCACTACCGCTCCCTTCCGGAGTCTGCCTGGACTTTCTCCTGAACCAAAGCGCCATGGCTCACCTCCCCTCGTCCGGAAGGACGGCGCCCGACGATGCGGTGCACCCGTTCACGACTTCTCTCCGATCGCCATGATCAGCCCCACCGCCTTGGAGATGACGGCGCTGGAAATCTGGTTGAGCGCCTGCTGGCTGTGCACCGCGTTCTGCAACGCCAACCCGGTGGAGTGGCTGGCGACCTGGTAGAGCGCGGCGATCGCTTGCGCCGGCGCCTCGGCGACGACCTTGACGTTGGTCTGTGTCACCGCATCGGTGATCTGCGCGTTGACGGGTGTGGAATCGGCCATGGAAATATCCTTGAGCGGTCGCAGGAAGTCGGGCGTCGGTGGAGCCGGCGGTAGCCGCCGTGCTTCTCATCCAAACGCACCGGCGCGCACGTTGTGAACGGCCGCGGCGTTCAATCGCGCGCATCCGCCGTCCGCAGGCGCCGGCGCAGCAGTTCGACGCGTTTGCGCGTCAATGGCTCGCTGATGTGCAGGCGTTCGGAGATCGCCACGTAGGGAAGATCCTCGACGAAGCGGAGGGCGAACAGCCGCTTCTGCTCGCGCGTCAACGCGGCGACTACGGCCACCACCCGGTTCATCTGGTCGCGCAGTTCCGCGTGCTGCAACGGCGACAGGCCACCGCCGTCCCGGGTTTCCAGCGCCGCCTGCACATCGGCGGCGATATCCACGGTCGCACCCTCGCGCCGGCCGCGCCTGACGCCGTCCAGGAAGACATGACGCAGCACCACCATCAGCAGACCCGCCGGATCGGTCAGCGAATCCGGCGATCCGCGCATGAACAGCAATGCCTTGACCGCGGTATCGCCGATCAGGTCCTCCGCACGATCGCGACGGCCACCCGCCAGGCGCAGTGCGCGCCTGCGCAACTCGGGCAGGGTCGCCTGCCACGCATTGACGAACATCTCGTCCGCGGTGCCGAACGCACCGTGGGCCTGCCTCCCGCTTTCCATCGCCCGGCTCCTTCCGTTTCGTGTCGGGCGAGTCTCGGAAGGCGACGCGGGCGGCGGCTGTTACCTGCGGGACACGCAGACCGCACCTGGCGGACCAGTTTCGCCTTGTACGCAGCTTGTCACGCTCTGGAACTGCGAGCAGTCACGGAATGGATCCGCCGTGCATCACGCGGCGCGCCATCGCCGGCGGTGGCGGCGGCGCCATGAACGGCCGGCGGCGGCCGCGCTTCATGCACGGAATGAACGCAGGCTGCAGCATGCATGCAATGCCAACCTTTGCTTCATGCGATGCAAACACCGTCGGCAACACCATCGGACCCATCAATCGATGGAGGTCTGCATGCGTGCTCTTTTCGTTGGCGGTGTCGTCGACAACAGTGAACTCGACATGGAGGGCGATTCGCCGCCCCTGCATTACCCGCCCGATACCGGCGGCGGCCGGCCCCGCTACCGATTGCATCAGGTAGGGCGCAACAACGGCACCGTCGCCTACGCGGTCTACGGTTCACCGGAACTCTCACCCGAGCAGGTCAAGCAGGTCGCGGACGAGCGCGCCTACCCGCGCCGGTTCGACGCCGAACCCAGGGACGTGGAAGCCTGAGGCACGCACCGAATACGCCGCCGCGAGCACATCGGATCCCGCTGCCACCGTAGGAGCGCGCCATGCGCGCGATGCTGCGGGCATGGCGCCGCCCGCGAATTCCGGTGACCGGCGCGCCTGCCGGTCCGGAATCGCGGCCTCCACCGGATCCTGTCGGCACCCACGGCATCGCGCGCATGGCGCGCTCCTACGGCCGGCCGGATCAGCCCTGCAGTTCGCGCAGCGTCACCGACGGCGGCGCATCGAGCACCCGGCGCGTCGCGAACAGGCCGGCCGCCAGGGTGACCAGCACGCCGAGGCCGCCGCCGACCGCCGCCAGCTGCCAGTTCGGATTCCACGACAGGTCGAACACCTGCGAGGCGACCACGCCCGACAGCACCGAGGCCGCGATCGCCGCCACCAGCCCCGACAGCAGGCCGATGGCGGCGAACTCCGATGCCTGCGCCAGCCGGAGCTGACGGCGGCTGCCGCCGAGCACGCGCATCACCCCGCCCTCAAGCAGGCGCTCGTCCTGGCTGGCGCTGACGGCCGCCAGCAACACCAGCACGCCGGCCACCAGCGAGAACCAGAACACCGCCTGCACGACGATCGACACCTGGTCGGCGGTGCTGCGCACCTGGGCGAGCACCGCATCGACGTCGATCACCGACAGGTTGGGAAAACGTTCGACCAGCTCCGCGGTGAAGCGGCCGCGCTCCGGCGGCACCGATACCGCGGTGATGTAGCTGGCCGGGTAGCCGTCCAGCGCGCCGGGCGAGGCGAGGACGAAGAAGTTCGGCCGGAAGCTTTCCCACTCGACGCTGCGCAGGCTGGTGATCGGTGCCTCCAGCCGCTGGCCGGCGACGTCGAAGGCGATGCGGTCGCCGATCTTCCAGCCCAGCGTTCCGGCGAAGCGTTCCTCCACCGAGAATTCCGCCTGCGCCGGGACGCCGTTCCAGAACCTGCCGGCGGTGATCTTGTTGTCGTCGCGCAGCGTTTCGGCCATCGACAGGTTGAACTCGCGCTCGGCCATGCGCCGGGCGCGTGGCTGCGCATCGGCATAGGTCTCGCCGGTCACCGTCTGGTCGTTGCGCCCGACCAGGCGCGCACGCACCATCGGGAACAGGACCGGCGCATCGACCTCCTGCGCGGCCATGAACGCGCGCACCGGGTCCAACTGATCGGGCTGCACGTTGATGATGAAGCGGTTGGGCGCGGTCTCGGCCAGCGCCAGCTGCCAGCGGTCGAGCAGGTCGGTGCGCACGAAGGTCAGCAGCAGCAGCGCCATCAGTCCCAGCCCCAGCGCTGAAATCTGCGCGATGCTGGTGCCGGCCCGGCGACTGACGTTGGCCAGGCCGTAGCGCAGGCTGCCGCGCAGGCGCGGGCGCAGCCGCCGCACCAGCGCGATCAGCGCCCAGGCGAGCAGGGCCAGGACCGCCAGCGTGGCGAGGATGCCGAGCAGCATCGTCGTGGCGAGTTCGGCCGAACCCGCCTTCCACCACAACAGCGCGGCGAGGCCGCCGAGCCCGGCCAGCAACACCACCAGCGCGCCGGGCTCGACCGGATCCAGGTCGCGGCGCAGCACCCGCAACGCGGACACCCGCCGCAGCGCCAGCACCGGCGGCGCGCCGAAGGCCAGCAGCACCACCAGGCCGACGCCATAACCTTGGACCGCCGGCAGCCAGCCCGCGGCCGGCAGGTCCACTTGCAGCGCCTGCGCGATCCATCCGCCGACCGCCCATTGCAGCGCGAACGCCAGCACCACGCCCAGCGTGGCCGCGATCAGGCCGAGCAGCAGCAGCTCGCCGACGTGGATGCCGACCAGGGTGCGCTGGCTGGCGCCGAGGCAGCGCATCACCGCCGCGCCGGACAGGTGCCGCTCGCTGTGGCGGCGCGCGGCCATTGCCACCGCCACCGCCGCCAGCACCACCGACACCAGCGCCGCCAGGCCGAGGAAGCGGCCGGCGCGGTCGAGCGCCGAGTTCACTTCCGGGCGCGCGTCGCGGATCGTCTCCAGCCGCTGCCCGCGCGCGAGGTTCTCGCGGGCATCCGCGGCGAAGCGCTCCACCGCGCCGGTTTCGCCCGCCACCACCAGCCGGTAGCGGACGCGGCTGCCCTCCTGCACCAGGCCGGTGGCCGGCAGGTCGGCGAGGTTGAGGAACACCTTGGGCGCGACGTTGAAATAGTCGATCGAGGCGTCGGGCTCCTGTGTCACCAGCGCCGCCAGGCGCAGCTGCAGCGTGCCGATGCCGATGGTGTCGCCGACCCGCGCGCCGAAGGCGTCGGCGCCGGCGCGGCTCATCCACAACGTGCCCGGCGCGGGCACGCCATCGGCTTCGCGCTCGGGGCCGCCGGCGCCCTCGACGATGCGGAACGCACCGCGCAGCGGGAAACCCTCGCCGAGTGCACGCAACTCGCCCAGCCGCGGCTCGGCGCCGGCGCGGATCATGCTGTCGAGCTCGACCGTCTCGGTGCGCCGCAGGCCGGCCGCGTCGGCGGCGGCGCGCACCTCGTCGTCGATCGGCCCGTCGCCGCGCAGCACCGCATCGCCGCCGAGCAGGCGGTTGGCCTCGATCGCCAGCGCGCGTCCGGCGCGGTCGGTGACGAAACCGACCGCGGTCACCGCCAGCACTGCCAGCACCAGCGCCGCCAGCATGATGCGCACCTCGCCGGCGGCCAGATCACGGCGCAGCTGGTTGGCCGCCAGCGCGAGTGTCCTCATGCGTCGTCCACCAGGCGGCCGCTGTCCAGGCGCAGCATCCGGCGGCAGCGCGAGGCCAGGTGCTCGTCATGGGTCACCAGCACCAGGGTGGTGCCGGCCTCGGCGTTCATCGCGAACAGCAGCTCGATGATGGCCTGCCCGGTCTGGGTGTCGAGGTTGCCGGTCGGCTCGTCGGCGAACAGCAGCGATGGCCCGGTGACGAAGGCGCGCGCCAGCGCCACGCGCTGCTGTTCGCCGCCGGACAGCTGCCGCGGATAGTGGCCCAGGCGCTCGCCGAGGCCGACCTTGCGCAGCGTCTGCTCGGCCGGGCGACGCGCGTCCGCGTCCCCGCGCAACTCCAGCGGCAGCATCACGTTCTCGAGCGCGGTGAGCGAAGGCAGCAGCTGGAAGCTCTGGAACACGAAGCCGACCTTGTCCGCCCGCACCCGCGCGCGGCCGTCCTCGTCCAGCGTCGACAACGGCTGGCCATCGAGCGACACCTCGCCGCTGCTCGGCGTGTCCAGGCCGGCCATCAACGACAGCAGCGTGCTCTTGCCTGAACCGGAGGCGCCGACGATGGCGACGCTGTCGCCGTGCTCGATGCGGAACCCGACGCCGTCGAGAATGGTCAGATCGCCGGACGGCAGCGGCACCCGCTTGCCGAGGCCGGTGACTTGGAGCGCGTGGCGGACGTCCGCCGACGCGGCGGGAGTGGAATCGGCCATGGGTATCCTCGTGTGGGTGCCGGCGATGATCCGGGTCTGGGATTAAACGTTTCTTAAGAACTTCCGGGATCCTCTGTCCCGGTTCATCGACAACTTCGGACCGTGCTGGCGCTTATGCTGGCGGCCGGACCATCGGGAGCAGGAATCGCATGTTGCTTGACCATCTTCGGTATGCGGCCTTCCGCCGCCGCATGCAATGGGCCATCGGTTGGGGGCTGCTGCTCGCGACGCTCGCGACCGCCCACGCGGCGGAGCCCGTCGCGCGCCCGGCCACCGAGGCGGCGCCACGCACGATCCTGGTGATGGGCGACTCGTTGTCGGCCGGCTACGGCATGGCCGCGTCGGAGGGATGGGTGGCGCTGCTGGCCGACGGGCTCGCCGCCAACCACCCCGACTGGCGTGTGGTCAACGCCAGCATCAGCGGCGAAACCACTGCCGGCGGCTCGTCGCGGATCACCGCCGAGGTGTTGCGGCACCGGCCGGCGGTGGTGGTGATCGCGCTGGGCGCCAACGACGGCCTGCGCGGGCTGCCGATCCGCGAGATGCGCCGCAACCTGGCGCGGATGATCGGCGCCTCGCAGCATGTCGGCGCCGAGGTGCTGCTGATCGGCATGCGCATGCCGCCGAACCTCGGCAGCGAGTACACGCGCGACTTCGAGGCCCTGTATCGCGAACTGGCCGATTTCTTCGACGTCCCGCTGCTGCCGTTCCTGCTCGAGCCGATCGCGCTCGAGCGCGACGCGTTCCAGGACGACAACCTGCATCCCACCCCCGCGGCACAGGCGCGGCTGCGCGACCACGTGTGGACGGCGCTGGAGCCGTTGCTGCAACGGTGACGCCGTGGCGCGTGCCGCCGGAACGCAGGCGTCGGGATTCCGTATCGGGTCACCCCTAGGTTGGGGTTGTCCCCAGCTTGAGCGGGGCGGTCGCGCCCGGTATCGATGCGCTATGCATACCCCGCGTATGCCGCGTCGCCTCCTCCGATACCGGACACGACCGTGAGCCTCGAGACCATTTCCAGCCGCTACGACACCACGCTCTCCGATCCCCGCCTGTCCGATGCGCCGGGACGCGCCGGACCCGAGGGCGGCACCGCAAGCGAAGCGCCGCAGCGCAACGGCGGTGCCGGAGAACGTACCGACGGACGCCACGACGCCGGCGACGAGCGCCCCCGGCTGCCGCAGTCGAGCACACCGCTGCCGGCCACCGACCGCGGCACCATCCAGGCCTTCATGCGCAGCAGCCGCCTGGCGGCACCGCTGCTGCCGCCGCAGCCGGCAGTCACGCCACAGCTGACGGTCGATACCGGCGCGCCGATGCCGAGGGTGTCCTACAACGACCAGTCGATGTGGCTGCTCGGCAAGGCCGCGCAGCAGCAGAACGCGCTGGACGGCACGCAGGCACGGCTGCACGCGGAACTGGCACGCACCCTGGTCGGGGCGGAGACCGGCGCCGCCGCGCCCCTGCGACTGGCCGGCACCGACCTGGCCGCGCTCGGCTTGGCCACCGGCGCCTCGGCCGACGCGTTGCGCGGCATGCACCTGGATGCGGCCGCGCGCTACGTCAATACCGCCATCGACCCGGTGCACCAGCAGGATCGCCTGCGCGGCGTGCTCGACATCGCCCACGCGGCGCCGGTGATGACCCCGCCGCAACCCACCACGGCCGAGATGAAGCAGGAACTGCGGGCCCTTCTCGGCCTGCCGGACAAGGCCTTCAAGAAGATGAGCGCTGGCGACATCGCGGCGAAGTACAACGAGGTGATGGCGGCGCTCGAGGCCGGCGGCGACTTCAAGATGAAGTTCGGCAAGTACAAGGTCAGCTTCAGCACCGACGGCGACGGCCAGATCACCGCCTGCAAGGTCAAGAAAGGCGGGTTGTTCGGCGGCCTCTTCTCCGCGATCGGCAACTTCTTCGGCAAGTTCGGCAAGACCATCCTCGGCATCTGCAGTTTCATCCCGATCCCGTGGATCGCGATTCCGGCGCGCATCGTCAGCGGCGTGATCGCGGTCGTCGACGGCGTCAAGAGCGGCAACGTGCTGCAGGCCATCGCCGGCGCCGCGGGCGCGGTGGCGGGCGGCGCCGGCGCGATCGCGGGCAAGTTCGCATCCAGCGTCGCCGGCGGCGTCGCCACCGTCGCCGGCAAGGTGCGCGATGTCGCCCACGGCGCCCAGACGGCGATCGCCTCGTTCCAGCGCGGCGGCTTCAACGGCATCGTCAATGGCGTGTTGCAGGCGGCGTCCACCGCCAGCGGCGCCTTCGGCGACGTGTTCGGCGGCGTGTCCGACGCCGCGCGCGGCGTGCAGCAGTGGGCCGACCGCGTCCTGATCGGCGAGAAGGTGGTGGTCGACATCAAGCACGGGCGCATCGTCGAGGCCATCGGCGGCGCCTCCGGGCTGGTCGGCGATGTCGCCGGCGACCTCGGCGCCGAAGGCGTGGTGCGCGTGACCGGCCAGATCCAGCAGGCGGCGGGCCATGGCGGCGACGCCGTGGAGACGGTGCAGGCGGTGCTGCGCGGCGACGTGACCGGCGCATTGGCCAGCGGCGCCGATCTCGCCACCGGATTCGACCGCGCCTTCGGGACCAACGTGGCGAAGCAGTTCGACGCCGGCAACGGCTGGATCGGCGCGGCCGGCAACTGGATCGCACACGGCGCCGAGGCACTGCGCATCGGTCGCCAGATCGGCGACGGCCGTATCGACCTGGCCCTGGCTTCGACCTCGGCGTTGATCGGCGAAATGGAATGGGACGTTGCGCTCGGCACGATCGGCGGCCAGTCCGGCCTGACCCAGACGCAATGGGACGGCTATCGCAGCCAGGCGCAGCAGGCGATCGATGTCTGGACCGGACTGGTCGGCGACGGCATCCGGGTCGTACAGCAGGTGCGCGGCGGCGACTATGACGGCGCCTTCGCCGGCGCCATCGCCCTGGGCAACGACGTCGCCGGCCGCATCGTGCCCGGCGGCGCGCTGTTCGACCCGCGGGCGGGCTGGGTCGAATCCGTGCAACGCGCGCTTGGCCATGCCGAACAGGGGGTGGCGGTGGTCGGCGATCTGCGCGATGGCGATCTCGACGGCGCACTGGATCGCGCGGCGACGCTGTTCGCCGGCGCTGGAATCGACTTCGGGGCCGGCGACGGCAGCCGCGGCGGGCTGATCCTCGCCCACCTCGGTGCCTGGGCCGGTTTCGGCGCGGAGGGCGTGCGTCTCGCCGCCGCCATGCGCGCGCAGGACATCGGTGCGATCGCCTACGGCGCGCTCGGCCTCGGCATCGGGCTGGGCGGCTATGTCGAGGACGCCGAGTCCGCCGCACTCGGCGCCGAGCCGGCCTGGGCCGGCGAGGCCCGCCGCCGCGGCGCGGACGTGATCGACGCCGGGCTGGAGACCCGGCGCGCGATCGCCGCGCGCGACTTGGTGGCGACCGTCCGCACGGCGCAGGCACTGTGCGACGCCGTGCGTGCCGCGATCGCACGCGGGCAGGATGCGGACGCAGCGTGCGCGCCCCTGGCACGGGCGGCCTGACGGGGGGCGCATCCGCATCCGCGGCCGTGGGCTGAATGGATGGCGACCGCCGGCACGTGCGGCCGCCGATCGCGTTGCAAGCCGTTCCCCCCAGGCGCAGACTCGATCACACGCCTGCGGGAGACCCGTCATGAAATGCCTGCTTCCGATCCTGCTGCTCGGGCTGCTCTGCGCGACCACCGCCGACGCCCGCGTCCGCAACGTCACCGATCCCGATGCGCCGCGCGCGTTGCCGACCGAAGGCCGCGTCAGCGTGGCATGGACCGATCCGGCGGAGTTCACCGAGATCCGCCACAGCCGCAACCGCTGGGAAGCCAAGCGTGGCGACTGGGTGCGCCAGCTGGCCGAGCACCTGCAAACGCGCGCCGAGGAGCGGCTGCCAGAGGGACAGCGACTCGACGTCACCATCACCGACATCCGTCGCGCCGGCAGTTACGAGCCCTGGCATGGCATGCAGCTCGACCACGTGCGCATGATGCGCGACATCTACTGGCCGCGCATCGAGCTCAGCTTCCGCCGCCTCGACGCCGCCGGCAACGTGCTCGAGGAGGGCGAGCGCACGCTGAGCGATGCGGCATACCTGTCCAACACGTCCATGGGGCGTCGCAACGACCTGCTGCGCTACGAGAAGTCACTGCTGGACCAGTGGCTGCGGCGGGAATTCGATTCGTCCGACGCCTGACCGTACGCAGGGATTCGGCCGCGGCCGGTGACGCCGCGGCCGCCATCCCGCCGACGACGGGGAGGCCGTCGAGCGTCGAACGGACGCCCTCTTCGCCATGCGCCTTCTCCGACCGGCAAGGGCCGGGCATGCACCTGTCCCTGTGGGAGCGACGGAAGTCGCGACTGCCGTCGCTTCCACAAGCGGGCAATACGGGCGGACCCGCCTCGCTCAGCGCACGATGTGGAGAAAGTGCATGTGGCGCTGGTACTGGTCGAGCACGTCGTGGATCAGTTCGTCCTTGTGCCAGCCCATGATGTCGTAGTCCTGTCCGCCCTCGCTCAGGTGGACCTCGGCGCGGAAGTAGCGGATCTCCTCGGTGCGCTTGCGGCGCAGGTCGCTCATCGCGAATGACGGCGGATCGTACGGGCGCGGCCGCACCGAATAGAAGAAGTCCATCTCCTCGCCGTGCCCCACCTCGATCCAGACGCGGCCGTCCTCGCCGTCCTGCACGCGCGCTTCCAGCCCCTGCTTCTTCAGCTCGGCGGCCACGTCCTCCAGCGCCGGCCGGACCTCCTGCTGCAGGAACTGCAGCACCTCCTGCCGGCGCGGATGATGCGCCATCGCGCGCAGGCGGGTCTTCCAGTCGACCGGGCCGGTCGCGCCGAGCGGCGCCAGCCGCGCCTCGCGCATGCTCAGCTGCTTGGTCACCTCCAGCCGCATCGCCCGGATCATGCCCCAGCACATCAGCAGCATGACCACGGTGAACGGCAGCGCGCTGGCGATCGTCGCGGCCTGCAGCGCGTCCAGTCCGCCGGCGTAGAGCAGCACCGCGGCGATCGCGCCCTCCACCAGCGCCCAGAAGATGCGCTGCCACAGCGGGCCTTCCTCCTCGCCGCCGGACGTCAGCATGTCGACCACCAGCGAGCCGGAATCGGACGAGGTGACGAAGAAGGTGATCACCAGCACCGTCGCCACCAGCGAGGTGATCGACGACAACGGCAACAGCTCGAAGAACTGGAACAGCGCCACCGAGCTGTCCTCGGCCACGGCCTCCATCAGTCCGACGGCGCCATCGATCATCACCATGTGCAGCGCGGTGTTGCCGAAGAAGGTCATCCACATGAAGGTGAAGCCCAGCGGCACCAGCAGCACGCCGGTGACGAACTCGCGGATCGTGCGACCGCGCGAGACGCGCGCGATGAACATGCCCACGAACGGCGACCATGCGATCCACCAGCCCCAGTAGAACAGCGTCCAGCCACCGATCCAGCCGGTCGGCTCGTACGCGTAGAGGTTGAACGTCATCGAGAACAGGTTGGAAACGTACATGCCGGTGTTCTGCACCAGCGTCTGCAGCAAGTAGACAGTCGGCCCGGCGATCAGCACGAACGCCAGCAGCGCCACCGCCAGGATCATGTTGAGTTCGGAGATGCGGCGGATGCCCGCGTCCAGGCCCAGGCCGACCGAGACCGTGGCGATGCCGGTGATCACCGCGATCAGGATCATCTGCGTGCCGACGCCGACCGGCACGTCGAACATGTAGTTGAGGCCGGCATTGACCTGGATCACGCCGAAGCCGAGCGAGGTCGCCACGCCGAACAGCGTGCCCAGCACCGCGAACACGTCCACGGCATGCCCGATCGGGCCGTAGATGCGCTCGCCGATCAGCGGGTACAGCGACGAGCGGATGGTCAGCGGCAGTCCGTGACGGAAGGCGAAGTACGCCAGCGACAGCGCCACCACCGCGTAGATCGCCCAGGCGTGGACGCCCCAGTGGAAGAACGTGACGCGCATCGCCTGGCGCGCGGCGGCCACCGTTTCCGGATCGCCGACCGGCGGGGTCGCGTAGTGCATGATCGGCTCGGCCACGCCGAAGAACATCAGGCCGATGCCCATGCCGGCCGAGAACAGCATCGCGAACCAGGACAGGTAACTGTAGTCGGGCGTGCTGTGGTCCGGGCCCAGCTTGAGCTTGCCGAAGTTCGAGAACGCCAACCCCACCACGAACACCAGGAAGCCCGCCACCGCCAGCACGTAGAACCAGCCGGCGCTCTCGACCACCCAGCCCTGGACGTCGCCGAAGAATGCGTCCGACCACTCCGGCACGAATGCGCCCAGGGCGACGAACACCAGCGCCAGGATCGCCGAGGTGAAGAACACCGGCGGGTTGATCTTGTACCAGCTGGCCTTGGCAGGTGTGGTTTTTTCGTTCATGGCATTTTCCCCGATCCGCGCGGCGGGCGCCGCGATCGTTGCATGCGGGCCGCGACGGCGCCGTCGCGGCCGCGCGTCAGAAGTAGAAGCCGATGTTGACGTTCAGGCGCGAGCGCCAGCGGTTGGAACCGGGCTCGTCGATGCCGATGCCCGAGCCGCCGACGAACCACATGTTCTTGCCGGCGATCCAGTCGACATAGGTGAACATCTTGTCCTTGGCGAAGCTGCAGCCGGTGACGTTCTGCCACGACTCGCGCAGGTCGGGGGCGTCGTCGACCGGCCGGGTCATGCTGAGATTGTTGTAGCAGGTGATGCCGTCGAACCAGCCCGGGCGCGGCAATTCGTAAGCGACGTTGAAGGTCGGCACGTCGGCCTCGGCAGCGATCTCGAACGGGAACAGGAAGGCCGACATCGCGATCCTCGATTCGGCAATCCGATAACGGTAGCGCGCCCACTGCAGCTGCACCGTGGCCGGGCCGCGTTGCCATTGCGCGTGCAGCGCGGCGCCGTCGTGGCCGTGCTTGCCGCCGTCGACGCGGTGCTCGACCTTGCCGGTGAACAGCGACGCGCCCAGCGCCACCTCGGCGCCGTTCCAGTCGCGCGTGTGCTGGTAGCGCAGGCTCAGCCGCTCGCGCTCGCGATACGGCAGCTCGTCGGTGGTGGCGACGTCGAAGGAATAGCGACCGAAGCGGGCACCGGTGCCGTATTCGTCGCCGAAGAACACGCCCGCATGCCACTGGTGCGCGCCCGCGCCGCGCTGCCAGACCACGCCCATGTCGTAGTCGTCCTCGATCCCGAGGTAGTAGCCGGATCCGAACCAGAAGCTGTGCGAGGCATACGGCAGCAGTCCGAACGGCACCTGCTGGACGCCGGCACGGATGTCGGAACTTTCGTCCAGCTCCCAGCCGGCCCAGGCGTGGTGCACGGCATCGAAGCCGTCGTACCAGCGGTACTGCAGTGAGAAGAACGCCCGTCCTGCGCTGCCCTTGGCGTCGATGCGCACCAGTTCGGGCTCGAAATCCGTGCTCGGCCCGTAATCGAGCCAACCATAGCTGAAGCGGATCGCACCGCCGAGATCGAGTTCCGGATCGCCATCGGCCGCATGCGATGCCGTTGCCGCGATGAGCAGAAAAGCGCCTGAAACAAGGGAAAAACGGCGAAATACCACGGGCTGTCTGCCCTCCCCGATGCATCCATGAACAGGGTTCAGGTTAGCGCCCATGTCTGTGCACCGCAAACCGCGCCCATGCAAAACCGGCGTTTTTGCCGCGTGACACGCATGATCGAAGACGCAGCGAGCGGCTCTTTCGCCAGGGATCGTCGCCATTTGCAAAGCATCGCGAACTGGGCGATTTTGCGATGCGCGATACCTGATCGCAGTTTTGCAGCCGATGCCATGACCGTCTACGTCGATGATGCCGTCACACTTTGGCGCGGCCGCCGCTGGGCCCACCTGATGGCCGACACGCTGGACGAACTGCATGCCTTCGCGGCGCGCCTGGGCATTCCGCGACGTGCGTTCCAGAACCGCACCAGCGGCGCGCACTACGACGTGCCCGCCGAGCTGCGCGACGCGGCAATCGCTCTCGGCGCGACCGCGATCTCACGCCATCGCGATCGTGAACTGGTGCATGCGGTGATCCGCAACGCGCGCGCGCAGGGGCGCGGCGAGGCGCCGTAACGCCGTTCGCGGCTCAGCCTTCCGGCACCACCTGCAGGTCGTCGCCGCGCGGCCGCGCAGTGCGGTAGCGACCGCTGCCCGGATCGAACACCCGGTTCGGCCCCACCCGCACCGCCCCGGGAATGAGCCTGCCGGTGCGGTCGTACACCTTCGTCGGCGCCGTCGGATCGACACGGGACGTGGCGTCCTTCACCGCCGGTGCGCCGGGACGCGGCGATATCGGCGACGGCCCGGTCGCGGGGATCGCGATTTCCTGCCGCGGCCGTGCGGAGAGATCGCCTCGAACGCGCAAGGGCGCGGGCGCCGGCTGCACCCGCACCGGTTCGATCCGCACAGGCGGCTGCCGTGCTTCGCCCACCTGCGCGCACGCGGCACCGGCCACGGCGAGCAGCGGCAGGAGAAGGGACAACGAGAACGGCTCGAGACGCATGAGGCCAACGACCGGAGACGGCCGGCGCCGAACGGGGACTGTCGCCAGTGTAGGGCGTCGGCACTGTCGTTCCCGTGAATCGTGCCCGCACGCCCGCGGGTGAAAAGGCGTACGCGGTCCGGCGGAGACGTCGTGGCGCGAAACCGTTGCGGATCACGGAATGGTCCGCAGCCGTGTCCTTCGTTGCGCGAAGCCGGTCACTCATCGCTCTCCACGCTCAGCGGGTGTTGTTCTTGGTGAGCTTCGATCACGCATTCATTTAACGAACGCACGGCGCCGGTCACACCTCGTGGACACGTCCGCGCAGACACTCGCTCCACATTCCCAACGGAGGAAATGTCATGACCCTCAACAAACACCCGCGCACCGTGCTCGCCGCCGCATTGTCGGCTACGCTGCTCTTCATCGCCGGCGGCGCGATGGCCCAGGACGCCGGCATGGAACCCGAGGAACAGATGGATTCCGATCAGCCGGTGGACGACACCTGGATCACCACCAAGGTCAAGTCGAGCCTGTTGGCCGACACCGACGTCGCCGGCCTGCAGATCGACGTCGAGACCGTCAATGGCGTCGTCACGCTATCGGGCGATGTCGAGGAACAGTCGCAGATCGAGGAGGCCCGGCGGATCGCCGCCGACATCGACGGCGTCGTCGAGGTCGACACCTCCGGACTGAGCACGGCATCCGCCACCAGCGACTACTGACCGCAACAACAACGAGACCGGAGCCGATCCGGCAACGTGTCCGGTTTGCGCCGCGGCCCCGCCTGATGCGGGGCCGCGGCTTTTATCGGTCGCCGCTCAGGCCTTGAGCTTCCAGCCGGTGCGGAAGATCCACCACACCAGGGCAAGGCACGCCACCAGCAGCGTCAGCACCATCGCGGTGCTGACCGCGATGTGCACGTCGGCGCTGCCGTAGAAGCTCCAGCGGAAGCCGCTGATCAGGTACACCACCGGATTGAACAGGGCGATCTTCTGCCACAGCGGCGGCAGCATGTCGATCGAGTAGAAGGCGCCACCAAGAAAGGTCAGTGGCATCACCACCATCAGCGGGATCACCTGCAGCTTCTGGAAGTCGTCCGCCCACAGCCCGATGATGAAGCCGAACAGGCTGAAGCTGAGTGCGGTCAGCACCAGGAAACCGAGCATCCACAGCGGATGCACGATTTCGTAGGGCACGAAGAAGCGTGCCGTGGCCAGAATCAACAGCCCCAGCATCACCGACTTGGTGGTCGCCGCGCCGACGTAGCCGAGCACGATTTCCACGTGCGAGATGGGCGCCGACAGCACCTCGTAGATGGTCCCCGACCACTTCGGCATGTAGATCCCGAACGAGGCGTTGGAGACGCTTTCCGACAGCAACGACAGCATGATCAGGCCGGGAATGATGAAGGCGCCGTAGCTGACGCCGTCGATCTCGCCCATGCGGCCGCCGATGGCGGCGCCGAACACGATGAAGTACAGCGCGGTCGTCAATACCGGCGAGGCGATCGACTGGGTGATCGTGCGGAAGGTGCGTGCCATCTCGAAGCGGTAGATGGCCTTGACCGCGTACCAGTTCATGCCCGCACCTCCCGCGCACCGTCGCGCACCAGGCTGACGAAGATGTCCTCCAGCGAGCTCTCGCTCGAATGCAGGTCCTTGAAATCGATGCCGTGTTCACCCAAGCGTCGCAACAGGGTGGCGATGCCGGTCTCCCCCGCCTGCACGTCGAAGGTATAGACCAGCGCGTGGCCGTCCTCGGCCAGCTCCAGCGGCAGTTCGGAGAACTCCTCCGGGATTGCCGTCAGCGGCGCCTGCAGCTGCAACGTGAGCTGCTTCTTGCCGAGCTTGCGCATCAGCGTGGCCTTGTCTTCGACCACGATCAGTTCGCCGTGGTTGATCACGCCGATGCGGTCGGCCATCTCCTCGGCCTCCTCGATGTAGTGCGTGGTGAGGATGATGGTGGTGCCGCTCTCGCGCAGGCCGCGCACCATCTGCCACATGTCGTGGCGCAGCTCGACGTCGACGCCGGCGCTGGGCTCGTCCAGGAACAGGATCCGCGGCTCGTGCGCCAGCGCCTTGGCGATCAGCACCCGACGCTTCATGCCGCCGGACAGCGTCATGATCTTGCTGTCCTTCTTGTCCCACAGCGACAGGTCGCGGAGCACCTTCTCCAGGTGCGCCGGATCGTAGGGCTTGCCGTACAGGCCCTGCGAGAAGCGCACGGTGGCCCAGACGGTCTCGAAGGCGTCGGTCGACAGCTCCTGCGGCACCAGGCCGATCAGCGCACGCGCGGCGCGGAAGTCGCGCGCGATGTCGTGGCCGTCGGCGGTCACGCTGCCCTGGCTGGCGGTGACGATGCCGCAGACGATGCTGATCAGCGTGGTCTTGCCGGCGCCGTTGGGGCCCAGCAGGGCGAAGATCTCGCCGCGGTGGATGTCGAGGTCGACGTTCTTCAGCGCCTGGAAGCCGGACGCATAGGTCTTGCCGAGATTGCGGATGGAGAGGATCGGCTGCACGCGATGTCCTTTCATTTCGGCGGCGCAGGCGCGCCACCCGGGCCGCCCGGTCACGGGCGGAAGGCGCCGCCTAGCCTAGGGCCCCGGCCTGCATGGATAAAGCCCTCGGGGGAGGAATGATCCTCCCGCCAGCGGGACATTGGCACCCGCGTGCGGCAATGCGCGGCATGTTTGGCCGCTCCCGCCGACGGTCCGCGTTCGGCAATGATGTGGCGGCCGGCCCGCAACAGCCCCGGGGCGGCCGGAAGGATGGCCACGACGATCCGCATCGGTGCTGGCGGGACGGCGGCATGTCCAATGAGATCACCCGGTTGTTGCAACGCCACCGCCAGGGCGAGCGCGCCGCCTTTGATCGCGTGGTGCCGCTGGTCTACGAGCGGCTGCGGATCATCGCCCGCGGCCAGATCGCGCGTGCCGGGCGTCAGGGACAGACCCTCTGCACCACCGCACTGGTGCAGGAGGCGTACCTGCAGCTGATCGACGAGGACGGCGTCGACTGGCAGGACCGCGGGCACTTCTTCGCCATCTGCGCGCGCGCGATGCGCCGCATCCTGGTCGACTACGCGCGGCGGCGGCATGCGGCCAAGCGCGGCGGCGGCGTCGCCGACCTGACCCTTCAGCCGGACCTGGTTGCGGTCGATAGCCAGTCGGCCATGATCCTGGCGGTCGACGAGGCGCTGGAAGGACTGGCCGCGTTCAACGCGCGGCTGGCGCAAGTGGTCGAGTGCCGCTATTTCGGTGGCATGACCGAGGAGGAAACCGCGCAGGCGCTCGATACCTCGCTGCGCACGGTACAGCGCGACTGGATGCGTGCCCGCGCCTGGCTGCTGAAGGAACTGGCGCCGCCATGACCACCGGCGATCCGCGCGCACGCGTCGACGTCCTGTTCGACCAGGCGCTGGCACTGGAAGGCGCGGCGCGCGACGCCTTTCTCGACGGGGCCGCGGCCGGCGAGCCGGCGCTGCGCGCGGAACTCGAAATCCTGCTGGGCCTGGTCCACGCGCCGGCGCCGCAACTCGATCCACAGGCGCTGGCGGACGGCCCGCTGTGGCGCGCCCTGGCCGACGACCTGCAGCCGCCGCCGGAGCTGCCGGCCGACGCCGATGCCGGCCGGCGCATCGGCGCCTGGCGACTGCTGCACGAGCTGGGCCGCGGCGGCATGGGCACGGTGTACCTGGCCGAGCGCGTCAGCGGCGGGTTCGAGCAGCGCGGCGCGCTGAAACTGATCCGGCCCGGCGTGGACTCGGACGAGTTCCTGCGCCGGTTCGCACAGGAGCGGCAGATCCTGGCCTCGCTCGACCATCCCGGCATCGCGCGTTTGCTCGACGGCGGCCGCGACGAGCGCGGGCTGCCCTACCTGGTCATGGAATATGTCGAAGGCCTGCCGCTGGACCGCTACTGCGACGGCCAGCGGCTGGACATCGACCGACGGTTGGCCCTGTTCGTCCGCATCGGGCAGGCCGTCGCGTACGCCCATCGCCACCTGATCGTGCATCGCGACCTCAAGCCCTCGAACATCGTAGTGACCGCCCGTGGCGAGGTGAAGCTGCTCGATTTCGGCATCGCAAAGGTCCTCTCCAACACGGGCACGACGGCCGAACCGCTGACCCGCACCGCGGCACGCATGTTCACGCCGGAGTACGCCGCCCCGGAGCAGGTCGTCGGCAGCGCCGTGACCACCGCCGCCGACGTCTACCAGCTCGGCCTGCTGCTGTACGAGCTGCTGACCGGCCGGCGCGCGCAGCGCAGCGATGATGATTCGATGGCCGCGCTCGAGCGCAGCGTCTGCCACGACGAACCGCCGCGGCCGAGCCGCCAGGCCGCTCTCGCCGATCCGACCGCCTGCACCGCACGGCGCACCACGCCGGCGGCGCTGCGCCGCAAGCTGCGCGGCGACCTCGATACCATCGTCGGCAAGGCGCTGCGCAAGGATCCGGAACGGCGCTACGCCACGGCCATGGAGTTGGTCGAGGACATCGCGCGCTGGCAGCATGGCAGGCCGGTACGGGCGCGGCCGGAAACCTTCGGCTATCGCAGCGGCAAGTTCGTGCGGCGGCATCCATTCGGCGTGACCGGCGCGGCGACCGCGCTGCTGCTGCTGGTCGCCTATGCGGCGACCGTGACCCTGCAGGCCGGCACCATCGCCCGGGAGCGCGACCGCGCACGTGCCGAGGCGACCAAGGCCAGGCAGGTGCAGGCACTGGTGCTGCGCCTGTTCGAAGGCGCCGATCCGGAACTGTCCGGCGGCGCCCAGCTCAGCGCCCGCGAGTTGCTCGACCGCGGCTGGCGCGGCATCGAGGCCGAACTCGGCGACCAGCCCGAGGTCCAGGCCGAGCTGCTCGGAACCGTGGGCGAAGCGTATCGCCAACTCGGCGTCTACGACCGCGCGCAGCCGTTGTTCGACCGGGCGATGGCGGCAGCCGGCACGGTGGCCGCCGACAACCCGCTGCTGCTGGCACGCGCGCTGCGCAACAGTGGCCGCCTGCACACCGACCGCGGCGACTACCCCCACGCCGACATGCTGCTGCACGATGCGCTGGCGCGCTACCGCTCGGCCGCGAGCGAGCCGCACGCAGAGATCGCCACCACCCTCAACGACCTCGGACAGGCATTCTTCCGGCGCGGCGATCACGCCGCCGCCATCGACCTGCACCGCGAGGCGCTGGCGATGCGCAGGCAGCTGTTCGGCGAAGCGCACGTCGACGTGGCCGACAGCCTCGACGAACTGGGCGTGATCCTGCGCCACCAGGGCGACTACGCCGGCGCCGAGCCGCTGCTCAGCCACGCCCTGGCGCTGCGCCGCCGGCTGCTGCCACCGACCCATCCGCAGTTGGCGAGCAGCCTGTCCAACCTGGCGCTGGCGCGCAACGACCTGGGCGAGTACGACTCGGCCGAAGCGCTGTACGCCGAGGCGCTGGCACTGGCGATCCAGATCCACGGCGAGCGGCATCCGCAGGTCGCCAGGGTGCTCAACAACCAGGCACGCCTGCTGCAGACCCGGCGCGACTTCGCCGGCGCCGAGGCGCTGCTGCGCCGATCGTTGGCGATCCGCCGCCAGGTCCTGGGCGAGCGCCACCCCGCCGTGGCACAGAACTTCAACGATCTCGGGCTGGCATTGACCCAGGCCGGCGACCTCGATGCCGCCGAACCGTTCTACCAGCAGGCGCTGCAGGCCTACGAGCCGGACCATCCGTGGCGCGCGGCGACGGTATTCAACCTGGGTTGGCTGGCGGAGTTGCGCGGCGACTTCGAGGCTGCCGAGCGCCACTACCGCGAGGCGCTGGAACGGCAGCGCTTGGACTACGGCGAGGATCACGACCGCGTGGGCACCGACCTGGCCCGCCTAGGCGTGGTGCTGCACAGGCAGGGCCGGCTGGACGAGGCGGAGCACCCTCTGCGGCGGGCGCTGGCGATCTACCGCAAGCGCCTGCCGGAAGGGCACCAGCGGCTGGCGCTGGTGCTGCTGCCGCTCGGCGAGCTGCTGGCCGATCGCGGCGACGCCGACGAGGCCCGGCCACTGCTGCAGGAAGCCTGGCAGGTACGGCAGGACACCTTTGGCAATGCCGATCAGCGCACGATCGACGCCGCGCGGGCCCTGGCCGGCGCCGGGGGCCGGCAGTAGCGCAGTCCTTCGACGTGGTCGGTACCGCCATCCGGCGTTATCGCCAATCCGCCATGCATCCACGGCGTAGGCCAGCGCCACGGCTGCCCGCCGTGGCGTCCCGGCATCAACCCTCCGGCGATCCCCGCGTGGGGCCGCACTCGCCTTTCACCGTCACCCGCACCCGCCGCAGGTTGTTGTTCTCGTCCGTTTCCGCCACCTGCTGTGCCGCATCGGCGTGCACGTACAGCATCGAGACGCCCGGCGCGAGCAACACGTGGCCGCTGGCGATGTGGGGGGCGCCGGCAGCCAATGGCGGTAGTGGATCCTGGGCCAGCTGCGAACCGTCGGGCGCATCGAGGAGGATGCGGTTGACGGCGGCCGCCGAGGCCCCCGGCCCCTGGTTGCGGGTGGGATAGGCATAGCGGAAGGCGCAACGCCCGCCCTTGCGGTACGCCGCGGCGGCGGTCGCCAACTCGGTGCTGGTGCCCCAGCCGATCGGCCCGTTGCCGATGGTGAAGGCGCCGACCAGGGACAGGTCGACTGGCATGACGGCGACCTTCAAGAGCTGGCGCCCCTGCCCCGGGCCACCGTCGTCGCCCTGCTGCGGCGGCACCGCAACGGCGCGCAGCACCGGATCGTCCGCGTTTGCGGACTGCCCGGCGGCATCCGCCGGCTGATCGGCTGCAAGCCGCGGCTGCGCGCCCGCGGTGTCGAGGGCGGAAACGACAGCCAGGCTGGCGGCTGCAAGCATCGTGAGGTGTCTGGACATGGCGTGCTCCTGATTGGGTTGACGGCATAAGGACCCGGCGCCGGCCAGACCGCGCCGCATCGGCAGTGATACGAAGCTGGTCTGCCGGCCCGGCGGCGGGCGCACGACGATTGCGGTGCGCCTCCAGTTCAACAACGGCGATCAGCCGCCCTGGCGACGCGGCGCCGGTGCCAGCCCACCCTTGCCACCGCGTGGCGCGAGATTCCCGGGCAGGCAACGCAACACCGGGTTCACCCCGGGCGCCACCGGCTGCCAGCCGTCGGGGCAGCCGATCGGCTGCGGTGGAGCGGCGCGTCCGGGGGCCTGCGACACGACGATGTCGTCGGGCAGGCAGCGCAGCACCGGGTTGAGGCCGGGTGGCGTGGGCTTCCAGCCCCCCGGGCAGGCATTCGGTCGGATCCGGCGGCGCCGCCGAACCACGGGTCGGTCGCGCTGCGATGCTGCCGGGCAGGCATCGCAGCACCGGGTTCATCTCCGGGCCGACCGGGCGCCAGCCGGCCGGGCAGGCGTTCGGATCGCCCGGCGGCGCACGGCCCGGCGCAGGCCTGGCGACGAGATTGTCGGGCAGGCAGCGCAGTGCCGGATTCAGGCCCGGCGGCACCGGCTTCCAGCCGTCGGGACAGCCGGTCACCGGCGGCACTGCAGTCCGCTGCTGCGCTTGGGCCGACTCGGCCGGCAGTGCGAGGCACAGGGCGGCTGCCAGTCCTGCCAGCAGCGGGACATGGCGCAGGGCGCGCGGGGCGCGGCTGGCGTCGACGGGGGTAGGGACGGGTGCAAATCGCATCGTGGACTCCTTGGGGATGGGTCGAAGGAACGGCGGGTGCCGTCGAGCCGGTCGCCGTCCCGGCGAAGGTCGCCGGTCAGGATGCGGACTCCCCGTTGAAGTCGCGAAGGCGGCCGCGATCCCGCCATCCGCCGGAACAGGCCGGCTGCACCGGGCCGGGCCGCCCGGCACGCGACGGGCCTGCGATGTGGCGGGATCCGGCCGCCGGATACGACTCCCTGGATGCGACCGGTCCGGTTTCCGGCCGTACCTCATCCATCAGGAGCCCCGCATCATGCCCAGCCATCGCAATCTCCAATCCCCCGTCCTGCTGCTCGCCGGCTGCGCGCTGCTGGCCAGCGGCCACGCCGCCGCGCTCGACCCCTCCAAGGGCGTCTACCGCATCCCCTATGCCGACGGCACCCAGGTCAAGGTCACCAACGACCACCTCAAGCACGACCCGCCCGGGCGCATCGACATGCGCGGCACCGGCGGCGGCACCTACAAGATCGTGGCCGCGGCCGACGGCATCGTCCGCCACGTCGTCGACGGCTTCAGCGAGCGCATCGACTGCAAAGCCAATCCGGACAAGCCCAAGAACAACAACTACGTCTGGATCGAGCACGCCAACGGCGAGCGAACCAAGTACACGCACATGAAACAAGGCTCGTCCAGCGGCAAGGCCAAGCTGAAGGTCGGGCAGTTCGTCAAGGCCGGCACCTACCTCGGCGACGAGGGCGACGTCGGCTGCGCCAGCGGCCGTCACCTGCATTTCGAGATCGGCAACGGCGGCGGCATCAAGACCGTCGGCGGCTTCCTCACCGACAATGCCGGCAGCAAGCGCAACCGGATCCCGCGGGTCTGCGGCATCGCCGGCGGACGCTACGCCAGCGGCCAGAGCTATACCGCACGCAAGGTGCCCGGCACGATCAAGCCCGGCGCCAAGGAAGTGGCGCGCCACGGCGTGCCTTCGCGCGACTACCAGTGCCTGTTCGACCAGGCGATCGCCGCGGGCTACGCGCTGGAGTGGATCGACGGCTTCGACGTCGGCGGCGCGGTCTACTACAACGCCGTCTTCCGGCCCAAGGGCAATACCGTATCGGCCGCGTTCCACGGCCTGACCGGCGCGCAGTACCAGCAGCGCTTCAACGCGTTCAAGAACAAGGGCTATCGCCCGCACCAGGTCGAGAGCTACAACGGCAAGCAGGGCGTGCGCTATGCGGTGATCTTCCGCAAGCAGGCGGGGCCGGCATATTCGGCCTATCACGGCCTGTCCGCCGCCGACCACCAGCAGCGCATGGATACGCTGAGCAAGCAGGGTTTCCGTCCACGCAACGTTTCGGTGGTGTCCGTCGGCGGCCAACGCCGCTACACCGCGCTGTACGACAAGGCCGACATCGGCGGCTGGCAGGCGAAGTCGGCACTGACCGCCACCCAGTACCAGCAGGCGTTCAACGACAACGCCCAGAAGAAGCGCCAACTGGTCTACCTCAACGCCTATGTGCACGGCGGACAGCCGTACTTTTCGGCGATCTGGAGCTCGAAGGCCAACGGCCCGTACAAGGCGCGCCATGGCCTGACCGGCGGCCAGTACCAGAGCGAATGGCAGGGCGCGACCGGCGCCGGATTGCTTACGCGCGACGTCACTGGCTATGGCGTGGGCGGCTCTGCGCGCTACGCGGCGATCTGGAGCAAGTAATCCGTCCTCGCGACCGGTGCCGGCCGCCGCCGACACCGGTTTTTTCCGGCCGTGTCGTTTCCGTCGCGCAACCGCGTTCAAGCAGTGACCGTACCCGCAAACTCTGGAGACACCCCATGACCAGCCGCAACCGATACCCTCGCCCGCATCCGCATCAGCCACGACGGCACAGGCTGTGCAGCGCGATACTGGCGGCGACCGCCTGCGGCGCCCTGATGCCGGCGCATGCGGACGAGATGTTCTGGAACGGCAGCCAGTCGGACAGCTGGTTCAACGGACTCAACTGGACGCCGGTGGGGCCGCCCGGGCCCAACGACGATGTCGTCATCGACACCATCGCCCCCAACCTGACCAGCGTGAACGGCGCGGCGACCGGGGCGGTCCTCGACCTCACCGTCGGCCGGACGGGCACCGCCACGCTGCAGATTTTCAATGGTGGACAGGTAGACAACCAGCGGGGGGTCATCGGCGAATCGTCCGGTTCGCTGGGCGCGGTCACGGTGACCCAGGCGGGTTCGGTCTGGAACAACGCCCAGGATCTCCAGGTCGGCCTCGGCGGCAGCGGTACGCTGAACGTCCTGAACGGTGTGCAGGTGAACAGCAACGGCGCTTCGGGCGTCGGTACCTTGGCGGGTTCGGACGGCACCGTGCTGATCACCGGTGCCGGTTCGGCCTGGGACAACACCGGCAGCATCGCCGTCGGCGAAGCGGGCACCGGCACGCTGGTCGTCGCCAACGGCGGCACCCTGAACAACAGCACCAGCGGCTTCATCGGCCGCGCGGCGGGTTCGGAGGGCGCGGTGACGGTGACCGGCGTCGGCTCGGGCTGGAGCAATGGCGCCAATCTGTTCGTGGGCAGTGGCGGCACGGGGATGCTGACCATCGCCGGCGGCGCGCATGTGGACAACATTCAGGGGCACGTCGGCCTGCTGGACGGCGCCGAGGGCACGGTCACGGTCACAGGTGCCGGTTCGCTCTGGAGCAATGCCTCCAGCCTCCGGGTGGCACAGACCGGCACCGGCACCGTGCTGGTCGAGGACGGCGGCAGGGTGGACAGCGCCGGCGGGTTCATCAGCCTCCAGGCAGGCGCCGAGGGCGCCGCGACGGTGACCGGCCCCGGCTCGCTCTGGAACAGCACCGCCGAACTCGTCGTCGGCTACGCCGGCACGGGCACGCTGACCATCGCCGACGGCGGAACGGTGGCCAGCACCGATGGCGTACTGGGCGATTCCGGCGGCTCGTCGGGGACGGTCACGGTGACCGGCGCCGGTTCGGCCTGGAACCACGCAGGCAGGCTGCTGGTCGGCAATGCCGGCAGCGGCGCACTGACCATTGCCGACGGCGGCCAGGTAACCAATGCCGGGATCGGGAACGGCCTGATCGGCGTCGAAGCCGGTGCCGAGGGTACGGTCCTCGTGACCGGTGCCGGCTCTGCCTGGGATACCGGCGGCGGCGCACTGTATGCCGGCCTTGCAGGCAACGGCACGCTGACCATCGCCGACGGGGCGACGGTCAGCAGCAGTTTCGCCGGTATCGGCGACGCGGCCGGCTCGACCGGCATCGCCACGGTAAGCGGCGGCTCGCTCTGGACCATCGGCGCCAATCTCGCCGTCGGCAGCGGCGGCGACGGCACCCTGCTGGTCGACGACGGCAGCGTCGTCACGGGCAGCTCGTTCGGCTTCATCGGCGGCGAAAGCGGGGACGGCACGGTAGCCGTCGACAACGGCTCCGCGCTGAACCTGGCCGGCGGCCTGCGCGTGCGCGGCAACGGCACGTTGCACGTCTCCGGCAATTCGACGGTCGACAATACCAATGCGCTGGTCGGAAACTCCGCTGTTTCGGAAGCCGCGGTGACCGTATCGGGCCCCGGTTCCCACTGGGCCAACAGCGAACACCTGGTCGTGGGCGACCAGGGCCTCGGCACCCTGACTGTCGCCGACGGCGGGATGGTGAGCAGCGCATTCGGAGTGATCGGCGACTTCGCCGACGCGGTGGGCATGGCCTCGGTCGACGGCGCCGGTTCGCTCTGGGCCAGCGTCGGGGTGCTCACTGTCGGCAACGAGGGGTCGGGCGCACTCTCCATCACCGACGGCGGCGCGGTGCAGGCGGCGTTCGGTTTCATCGGACGCCACGAAGGCGCCGTGGGCGAAGTGACGGTGGATGGCGCCGGCACGCAATGGGATCTCGGCAACGGTATGGCGATCGGCAGTGCCGGCGCCGGCCGGATGGTCGTCTCCGGCGGCGGGACCGTGAGCAATGCCGGCGGTTTCATCACCATCGGCGGGTTTACGGTCGGAGCGGGCGAGGTGCTGGTCAGCGGCGCCGGCTCCGCCTTGAACGCGGCCGATGATCTCCTGGTCGGCAGCGCCGGCAGCGGCGTCCTGACGATCGCCGACGGCGGCGCAGTGGCGAACGCAGCCGGCATCGTCGGAGCCGGGGGGACGGCCGAAGGCGCGGTCGCGGTCAACGGAACCGGCTCGGCCTGGAACAACGCCGACACGATCGTGGTGGGCGACGCCGGCGCCGGCACCCTGTTGGTCGAGGACGGCGGCACGACGACGGGCGGCGCGGATGCCGTCATCGCCCGCGCACCGAACTCGGCTGGTACGGTCCGGGTCGCGGGGACGGATTCGGCCTGGAACATCGCCCAGAATCTCGTCGTCGCCGAAAACGGCGTCGGCGCGCTGGGCATCGCCGCCGGCGGCCTGGTGAGCAATGCGATCGGCTACGTCGGTTTCGAAGCGGATGCGGACGGCACGGTGGCGGTGAGCGGCGCCGACTCGCACTGGCAGAACGGCGGCAGCCTGTTCGTCGGCTTCCGCGGCACCGGGGTCCTGGACATCCTCGACGGCGCCTCGGTCGACAATGTCGGCGGCGCGATCGGCACCGTGGCGGGCTCGCAGGGAACGGTCGTGCTGGCGGGCGAAGGCTCGCAATGGACCACCTCGGCGCAGTTCGCCGTCGGCGGCGGCGGTATCGGTAAGGTGACCGTCGCCGAAGGGGGGAACATGCTCAGCGAGGTCGCCGTGATCGGCGCTTCGGCAGGCGGCACCGGCACGGTGACCGTCACCGGCACGGACTCGACCTGGCACAGCACGAGCAGCTTGATCGTGGGCAGCAGCGGAACGGCAAGCCTCGCCATCGCCGACGGCGCCACGGTGAGCAGCGATTCGTTCGCATGGATCGGCAGCGCCGCCGGTTCCGGCAGCGTCACGGTAGACGGCGCAGGATCGCGCCTGGCGCTGGACGGCTCCGCGACGGTCGGCCGCCAGGGCACGGGGCGGTTGGTCGTGGCCAACGGCGGCGGCGTCGACACCGGCCAGATCGCCATCGCCTCCCAGCCCGGGTCCGAGGGCACGCTGGACATCGGTGCGGGCGCCGCCCAGGACGCCGCCGCGCCGGGCAGGCTGGACGTCAATGTCGTCAGCTTCGGCGACGGCGACGGCACGCTCAACTTCAACCACACCGACGACGGCTACGATTTCGCGCCCAGGCTCGGTGGCGCGGGCACCGTCAACGTACTCGCCGGCACCACGGTCCTCGGCGCCGACTCCGGCGGCTTCGGCGGCGAGACCTTCGTCCACGCCGGCACGCTGCAGATCGACGGCGCGCTCGGCGGCACGCTCGCCGTGCTGGCGGACGGCACCCTGGCCGGCACCGGCACGGTCGGTACCACGACGGTCGCCGGCACCCTGGCGCCCGGCGCTTCGATCGGCACGCTGACGGTCGATGGCGATGTGACCTTCGCGCCCGGCTCCGTGTTCGAGGCCGAACTCGGTAGTGCCGGCGACAGCGATCTGCTGGCGGCCACCGGTACCGCGACCCTGAACGGCGGCCTCGTCGCTGCGCTGCCGCTGAACGCCGTTGCGATCGACAGCCCCTATACGCTGCTGACCGCCAACGGCGGTGTGATCGGCACCTTCGATGCGCTGGCGCTGGATGTCGATTCGGCGTTCCTGACGCCGACGCTGGACTACGCGCCGGATGCGGTATCGCTGACCCTGCTCCAAAGCGCCAGCTTCGCCAGCGTCGGGCAGACGCCGAACCAGGCCGCCACCGGCGCCGGCGCGGACTCGCTCGGCAATGGCCATCCGGTCTGGGATGCGGTGGCCGTGCTCGACGAGGCCGAAGCCCGCGTCGCCTTCGACGCGTTGTCGGGCGAGATCCACGCCTCGACCCTCGGCGCGCTTGCGGACGAAAGCCGCTACATCCGCGATGCGACCAACGGACGCCTGCAGGGCGCGGCTGCCGGGCAGGCGGACGCGCGCGGTGTCTGGGCCAAAGCGCTCGGCGCCCGCGGCAGAACCGACGGCGACGGCAATACCGCCAGGCTGGAGCGCTCGGTCGGTGGCCTGTTGGTGGGGGGCGACGGCGAGTTCGGCGACGGCTGGCGGCTGGGCGCCGCCGCGGGCTACCACCGCTCCTCGTACGACGTGGATGCGCGTCGCGCGTCGGCCAGGGTCCACAGCACCCACCTCGCCGGCTACGCCGGCAAGCAATGGGGCCCGTCGGCGTTGCGGCTGGGCGCGGCCTACAGCTGGCATCGCGTCGACGTGGACCGGCAGGTGGGCTTCGCCGGCTACGCCGAAGACCTGCGCGCCGACTACGACGCCGGCACCCTGCAGCTGTTCGGCGAATACGGCTACGGTTTCGATCGCGGCGACATCGCGTGGGAACCGTTCGTCTCCCTGGCCTGGGCGCAGGTCGACGGCGACGGCGTTGAGGAAACCGGCGGCATGGCGGCGTTGACCGCCGCCGACAGCAAGCACGATGTCGCCTACACGACCCTGGGCCTGCGCCTGACGCGCCGTTTCGATGCCGGCCGCGCCACCTCCGCGAAGCTGCACGGCATGCTGGGTTGGCAGCACGCCTTCGGCGACACCACGCCGCAAGGCCGGTTCGCGTTCGCCGGGGGCGATGCCTTCGCCATCGCCGGCGTACCGCTCGCCGGGAACGCGTTGGTCGTCGATCTCGGCCTCGACTTCGCACTCGGCGACAACGCCAGGATCGGGGTCTCCTATGCGGGCCGATTCGCATCGGATGTGCGCGAGAACGCGGCGCGGGCTGTATTCGCGATGGATTTCTAGACGGCGCCTCGCAGCCGGGACCACGCCCGTGAACTTGTTCATGCCGCGGAAACAGGAGCACACTGGCCGGCGTCTGGCCTTGCCGGAGCGTCGATCGCGATGGACAGCAGCGCCGAGATCACCCGACTGCTGGCCGCTGCCGCAGACGATCGCGAGCAGCTGGACCGGGTCTTCGGCCTGGTGTACGCCGAACTCAAGACGATCGCGCACCGCACGCTGGCGCGCAATTCCCGGGGCACGCTGTGCACCACGGCACTCGTGCACGAAGCCTATGCCCGGCTGGCCGAGCACGGCGTTCTCGATCTCAATGGGCGCAAGCATTTCTATGCCCTGTGCGCGCGCGCCATGCGCCACATCGTCATCGACCATGCGCGCCGCCGGCAAAGCGAAAAGCGCGGCGGCGGCCGCGCGCTGCTGGAACTGCAGGAAGGCGATGCCGTCGACTACGCGCAGCCGGACGCCCTGGTCGCACTGGATGCGGCGTTGAACGCGCTGGAGCAGCACGATCCGCGACTGGCCGAACTGCTGCAATACCGGCTGTTCGCAGGCCTGGAACTGCCGGAGATCGCCGAATTCTATGGCCTGACCCTGCGCCAGATGCAACGCGACTGGCAACGTGCGCGGATCTGGCTGTACCGGGCGCTGCTGCCGGACGACGACGGAGGGTAGCCATGTTGCCCGACGACGAACGCTGGCGCGTGCTGGACCGCGAACTGGCACGGCTGCTGGCGCTCCCCCTCGATGCACGCGCGCCATGGCTGGAGGACTGCGCCGTGCGCGACCCGGCGCTGGCCGCCGAGCTGCGCCGGCTGCTGGCCGCGCTGGACGCCAGCGAGCCACTCGACCGCCTCAACACTTCCCCGCTCTATGCCGAGGCGCTGGCCGAGCTGCCCGGCATCGGCCCGGGCGACGCGCTCGGCGGCTGGCAGCTGCTGCAGCGCATCGGCACCGGCGGCATGTCGGAAGTGTATCTGGCCGAACGCGAACACAACGGCGTACGGCAACGCGCGGCACTCAAGCTGATGGCCGCCGGCATGGCCGCGGCCACCCTGCGCAGCGGTTTCATCCATGAGTGCCGGATTCTGGCCGCGCTCAGCGACGCGCGCATCGCGCGCTACTACGACAGCGGCATCGCCGACGATGGCCGTCCGTGGCTGGCGATGGAACACGTCGAAGGCCTTGCGCTCGACCTGTTCCTGCAGGCGAACGCGCTCGCGCTGCAGCGGCGGCTCGACCTGTTCCTCGAGATCGCAGGTGCGGTCGGCCATGCCCACGATCGCCTGATCGTGCACCGCGACCTCAAGCCGTCCAACGTGATGGTGACGCCGGCGGGGCAAGTCAAACTGCTGGATTTCGGCATCGCCAAGGCGCTTCGCGATGCCTTCGACCAGGCGGTGACGGCGGTCAGTACGCGCGTACTTACCCTGGAGTACGCCAGCCCTGAACAACTCAACGGCGATCTGGTCAACGTCGCTTCCGACGTCTACCAGCTAGGCCTGCTGTTGTATCTGCTGGTTGCCGGCCGCTATCCGCATGCCGACACCGGCGGCAACCGCGCGCGCACGATGCAGGCGATCCTGCAGGACACGCCGCAACCGCCTTCGCGCGTGCTGCGCCATGGCGGCGCCGGCCGGAGCGAAGTCTCGGCGGTCGCCGGAGACCTAGACGCCATCGTGCTCAAGGCGCTGGCGAAGGCGCCGGATGCGCGTTATGCCACGGTCGATGCACTGTGCGCGGACCTGCAGGCCTGGCGCGAAAACCGGCCGGTGCAGGCACGCCGCGCCGGCGCCTGGAAACGCAGCGCCAAGTTCATCCGCAGGCATCGCATCGCCGCCGCGATCACCGCGACCACCCTGCTCGCCGGCAGCGTATTCGGCATTGCCTGGGTCGACCAGGCGATGCGCGCGGCGCGCGAGGCGGAAACATCACGGGCGGTGCTCGAACTGCTGGGCGGCGCGCTGCACGCCAACCGCTACGGGGTCGATCCCCAGCCTGTCGAAACCGTCACCGCCCTGCTGGATGAAGTCGAACGCCAGGCGCTGCTGACGCTGCCCGAACGGCCCGAGGCGCTGTTGCAAACTCTGCTGCTGATCGGCCAGGCGCGCCTGGGGCGCGGCGAATACCGCGATGCGGTCGAGGTACTGCAACGCGCGCGCGCGGTTCCCGCGCTTGCGCGGATGCCGGAAACGCTGCGCGACGACATCGATACGACGCTGATCGACGCCCTGCACTTCACCGGCGATTACGACGGCGCGCGACGGCTTGCGACCCTGCACCTGGCGCGCCTGGAACGGCGCCACGGCACCGACGATCCACGCCTGTTCAGCGTACTTGCGGCGTCGACGGATCTCACCCACAGCCTGGGCGACTACCCCGGTGCATTGGCGCTGGCGCAACGGCTGCTGTCGTTGTCGCACGCGCATTTCGGCGAAACCGATACCCGGACCGCCGTCGCCCACCGATTGCTGGGCATGGTGTTGCGGGATCGTGACGAGTTCGGAAGCGCCGAGAAGTCCCTGCAGGCATCGGTTCGGATCGATCGCGCACGGCTCGGCAAACATGTCAATCTCGCCACCGGCCTCGATCATCTCGGCCAGATCCACCTGCAGCGCGGCGACCTGCCGGCTGCACAGGAGACGCTGGACGAGGCGGATGCGATCCGTACGGCGCTGTTCCAGCCAGGCCTGCTGGGCAGGGCCTGGGCAGGGCACCGCCTGGCGCAGCTGCAGCTGCTGCGCGGGGAGATACCGGCCGCGATTTCCCGGCTGCGGCGGATCGTCGAAACCTATGCGCGCGAACTCGGCGAGGGCAGCCATATCACCGCCCTGGCCCGCTCCGACCTGGCCTGGGCGCTGCTGGCCGATGGCCGGCACAGCGCCGCAGCGTCGGAGTTGTCGCGTGCCGAGGCCGTATTCGCGTCCCACGCCGGAGGACGGCATCCACGCCGCGGCGAAATCCTCCTCGGTCAGGCGGTCATCGCCTTGGCCGACGGCGACCTCGGTTCTGCGGGCGATCTGGCGCAGCGGGCGCTCGACCTGCGTCTCGGGGTGCTGGACGAGGGGCACCCTGCACTCGCCGCGTGTTGCCGCGTGCTGCGGATCGCCGGGCGCGACTGCGCGATGACGCCACCGGGCTCCGATCATGCATTGGCATGGGGCCAGCTCGAACTCGCCCTTGCACCGCTGTGACGGACGATGGCGACACCCGGCTGACGGAACGCCGATCTCGACGGCCGCCGGCACCGGTCGAACGGGCCCTTGGAGTCTGTTCCTAGCCGCTGGGCCGATCCACCGACCGCCCCGGTGCGGCGCGGCCGACATCGAGATTGCCGTTGCGCGACATCAGCACCGCGATCGGGCGGGTGCCGCGGAACTCGGACAGTACGATCACCAGCACCGCAGTAATCGGCACCGCGAGGAAGGCGCCGGGAATGCCCCACAGCCCGCCCCAGATGGTCAGGCTGGCGAGGATCACGAATGGGCTGAGGTTGAGCGAGTTGCCCATCAGGAAGGGGTCGAGGAAGTTGCCGATCACGAATTGCGCCGCCGCCAGCAGCGCCAGCAGCGTGATCACCGTGCCGGGGTCGCCGAACTGCACGATCGCCCAGGCCACCGGGAACAGCACGCCGAGGAACGAACCGATGTACGGTACATAGTTGAGCACCGCGATCAGCACCGCCCAGAAACCGGCGAACTCCAGCCCGAACACCGCCATCATCGCCCAGCTCACCACGCCCAGGACGACGTTGATCAGCGTCTTGACGGCCAGGTACTGGCCGGTGCGGATATTGATGCTGTCGAGCACCTGGCGGATGCGGGAGACGTCGCGCGGGTCGTCGGAGAGATTGCGCAGCTTGGCGGCGAGCACCCGCTTCTCGACCAGCAGGAAGGTCACGTACAGCAGCACCACGAGCAGGGTCATGCCGATGCCGGTCACCGACAGCACGGTCGGCCCGATCAGGTCCTGCAGCCGCACCTGATCGAGGAAGTCCTCGCGCAACGCGGTCCAGGTCGGCGCGGCGCGCAGGCCGAAGAATTCGGCGCCCTGCTGGATCCGCTCGAGCAGCTTGTCCTGGTAGATCGGCGCCAGTTGCACCACACGGCCGACATTGTTCACCACCAGCGAGACCCCGGCTGCCAGCACGAAGGCGATCCCGAGGATCGACAACCCGTAGCGCAGCGGCGCCGGCACACGCGGCCCGACCACCGGCACCGCGGTGATCGCGCGCGCCAGGCCGACGATCACGTAGACCACCAGCACGCTGAACACCATCGGCACGAATACCTGCTTGCCGACGTACAGCACCCAGCCGACGATCAGGGCCAACGCAGCGCCGTGGACGACCGATTGCAGGCGATCCCGGGTTCGCGTCATCGGCGCACGCTCCCCTGCGGCGCGTGGCGGCGATCGGAGGTGGCGGCTGCGCCCTGGCGTACTGCGGACATGCGCGTTCCCGGGAACGGGGCGCCGGGTCCGGCGCGGCCCTCCATTCTCGCACCGCGCGGGTCAGTGCGGCACGCTCGGCAGGGCCGGGCCTTCGTCACGTTCAGCGCTGCGATGGTGTGATCTGCCGCCGCGCGCATTTTCCGGGTCGGCACCGGTCGCGACGGCGCCATGCTGCGACGACGATGCGGGCCAACGGCGATGCAGGCGTTCCCGGCATCGTTGCCTCGGAAACTGGCAGCGGAGCCGCGGATGCGGCTTAATGACGCCCACCTCCCGCCGCTGGACGCCCCCGATGCAATACCTGCTGCTGGTCTACACCGACGACACCCTGATCGACGCCCTGCCCGAGGGCGAGGCCGACGACATGATGCGCACCTGTCTCAAGCATGCCGACGAAATGCAGGCCGACGGCAAGCTGCTCGGCTTCCAGCAGCTGGAAGCGCCGGCGACGGCACGTTCGGTCCGCATCCGCGATGGCCGCGCCACGGTGACCGACGGTCCGTTCGCCGAGACCAAGGAGATCCTGGCCGGGTTCAACCTGGTCGAGGCCGATAGCCTGGAGGAGGCGGTGCGGATGGCGCACGAATTCCCGTGGGCGAAGGCCGGATGCATCGAGGTGCGCGCGGTGCGCGATGCCGAGGCGGTGCGGCGGCGCGTGGGCGCCTGACAAAGGCAGGCGGCCTCGGTTGGGATCGCGGGGTCGCGACTTCCGTCGCTCCCACATGGGTGACTGGCAACGGCGGACCGCGGCGCGTGCTCCGGCGCATGCGCGCGTTCACATCACCTAGTGCCACGCGCCGTTAGCTTGCGTCGTTGAAGGGCCCGCGCTGCGGCGCCATCCACGGCACGAGGAACGGCACGATCGGATACCGGGACAGGCATCGCCGGACCCGCGGCGCGATCGCGACAGCGGGCGCGACCGTACTGTGCGCCTGCGCCGGGCCGCAGTCGGCGCTCGATCCGGCCGGACCCGCCGCCGAGACGATCGCGCAGACCTGGTGGCTGATGTTCTGGGCCGCGATCGCGATCTGGGTGCTGGTGCTGGCGCTCCTGCTCTACGCCCTGCTGCGCGGTCGCGATACCCGCGCGCTGGCGCGGCCGCAGCGATTGATCGTAGGCGGCGGCCTGGTGCTGCCCACCGTCGTGCTGGCCGCGCTGCTGGTCTACGGCACCGTCCACAGCAGCCGCGTCACCGGACTCGGCGAAGAGGTCGACCTGGTGATCGAGGTCACCGGGCGCCAGTGGCAATGGGAGTTCCACTACCGCGACGGCGACGGCGCGGCGGCCGCCATTTCGATCGACGAACTGGCGCTGCCGCGCGGGCGCATGGTCGAGTTCCACGTCACCAGCGCCGACGTCATCCACAGCTTCTGGATTCCGCGCCTGGGCGGCAAGATCGATGCCATCCCCGGACGGGTCAACCGCCTGCGCCTGCGTGCCGACCGCGCCGCGCCGATGCGCGGGCAGTGCGCCGAGTTCTGCGGGCTGGAGCACGCGCACATGGTGTTCGCGGTGCGGGTGCTGGAGGAGGACGCCTGGGACGACTGGCTGCGCGCCCATGCCGTCGACCGCACTGCCTCGGGGGCGGCGCCATGATCCTGCGCGAGCGCATCGGCGACGACGTGCAGCGCGAGCGCCTGGCGGCGCTCGGCCGCATCTGGGCCAACGCACCCGGCTGGCGCGGCCAGCTGACTGCGGTCAATCACAGCACCGTCGGCCTGCGCTTCATCGCCACCGGCTTCGCCTTCCTGCTGGCCGGCGGCATGCTGGCGATGTTCATCCGCCTGCAGCTGGCCTGGTTCGACGCCGAGGTGCTGGACCCGCGGCGCTACAACCAGTTCGTGACCATGCACGGCACGACGATGATGTTCCTGTTCGCGGTGCCGATCATGGAAGGCTTCGCGATGTACCTGATCCCGAAGATGCTCGGCTCGCGCGACCTGCCGTTCCCGCGGCTGTCGGCGTTCGGCTACTGGTGCTACCTGTTCGGCGGTCTGTTCCTCTATTCGAGCTTCCTGTTCGACGCCGCGCCCGACGGCGGCTGGTTCATGTACGTGCCGCTGACCGACGCCACCTGGTCACCGGGCATGGGCGCGGATTTCTGGCTGATCGGGGTGACCTTCGCCGAGGTCGCCGCCGTCACCGCCGCGGTGGAGCTGATCGTGGCGATCCTGCTCACCCGCGCGCCGGGCATGGACGTGCGCCGCATGCCGCTGTTCGCCTGGGCGATCCTGGTGACGGCGTTCATGATCGCGTTCGGCTTTCCGCCGCTGATCCTGGCCAGCGTATTGCTGGAGATCCAGCGCGCGTTCGATTTCGCCTTCTTCGAGGTCGCGCGCGGCGGCGACCCGCTGCTGTGGCAGCACCTGTTCTGGCTGTTCGGCCATCCCGAGGTCTACATCATCTTCCTGCCGGCGGCGGGCGTGGTGTCGATGGTGATCGCGACCTTCGCGCGGCGGCCGATCGTCGGCTACACCTGGATCGTGCTGGCGACGGTGGCGGTGGGATTCCTCAGCTTCGGGCTGTGGGTGCACCACATGTTCGCGGTCGGCCTGCCGCTGCTGGCGCTGGCGTTCTTCAGCGCGGCGAGCATGGCAGTGGCGATCCCGATGGGGATCCAGGTGTTCGCCTGGATCGCCACGCTGTGGGCCGGCCGGCCCTGGCTGCGGGTGCCGCTGCTGTACCTGTTCGGGTTCTTCTTCGTGTTCGTGCTCGGCGGCCTGACCGGGGTGATGCTGGCACTGGTGCCGTTCGACTGGCAGGCGCACGACACGCACTTCGTGGTCGCGCACCTGCACTACGTGCTGATCGGCGGACTGATGTTCCCGCTGTTCGCCGGGCTGTACTACTGGCTGCCGCTGGCGTGCGGGCGGATGCCGTCGGAGAGCCTGAGCCGGACCGCGTTCTGGCTGGTGTTCATCGGCTTCAACCTGACCTTCCTGCCGATGCACCTGACCGGCCTGCTCGGCATGCCGCGGCGCGTGTACACCTATTCCGCCGAGCTGGGCATCGAGTGGCTCAACCTGCTTTCGACCGCGGCCGGGTTCGTGCTGGCGTTTGGCATGCTGGCGATCCTGATCGACGCCGCGTTGAGCTTCCTCCACGGCGCACGCGCCGGGCGCAATCCCTGGCGCGCCGGCACCCTGGAGTGGGCGTTGCCGGCGCCGCCGCCGAAGTACAACTTCGCCTCGATCCCGGAGGTCGACGGCCGCTATCCGCTGTGGGAGCGCGCGGCGCTGGCCGACGAGAGCGCACGTCCCGACGGCCTGCTCGGCGATTGCGGTCACGGCCGCCGCGAGCTGCTGGGCACCGGCCTGCTGTCGGCGACGCCGGAACAGGTGGTCCGGGTCTCCCACGCCACCTGGATTCCGCTGTCGGCGGCGCTGACGATCGCGCTGCTGCTGGCGTGCTTCATCGCCAAACTGTACCTGCCGGCGATGCTGCTGCTGGCACCGCTGCTGGCGCTGTTCCTGGCCTGGGCCTGGACCACCGGCGATCGCCGGGCGCCGGTGCGCGTGCCGGCGGCACCCGGACTGGAACTGCCCACGCAGTACGCCTGTCGCAACGCGCCCGGCTGGTGGGGGCTGGTGATCACGCTGCTGATCGACGGTGCGCTGTTCGCCTCGCTGGTGTTCGCGTACTTCTACCTGTGGCTCGGCACCGGGGCATGGCCGCCGCCGGGGATCGGCATCGGCGGCTGGACGCTGCCGCTGCTGGCGCTGGGCCTGCTGCTGGCCAGCGGCGGCGCGGTGCAATGGGCGGTACGGGGGACCGGCAGCGGCGCGCGCATGCGCGGGGCCCTCGGCTGGTCGCTGGCGGCCGTGTTCGGCGCCGGTTTCCTGGTTGCGCACGCCGTCGCGCTGGCCGGTCCCGTGGGCCCGCCGCAGGTGCACGCCTATGCCTCGGTGGTGTGGACGCTGGCCGGCTTCCACGGCGTGCACGTGGTGGTGGCGATGCTCGCTTCGGGCTACGTCGTGGCGCGCATGCGCCATGGCTACATCGACGCCACGCGACCGCTGGAGCCGCGCGTCGCCGCCGGGCTGTGGCGCTACACGGTCGGCCAGGGCGTGGTCGCCTGGGCCGTACTCCACCTGTTTCCGAGGCTGGTGTGATGGGCCGCTGGCCGGGACCGCAACACCTGACCGGGATGGCCGCGCCGATGGCGGTATGGGCGCTGCATCTGCTCGCGGTCTACAGCCTGCAGGGGCTGGCCTGCGCCGAAGACTGGCAGCGCACCCGCGTGGCCGGACTGGAGGCGGTCACCTGGTGGCTGCTGGCGCTCACGGTGGCGGCGCTGGCGGCGATCGCCTGGCTCGGCGCACGCGCCCGGCGCGCCTGGCGCCTCGAGACAACGGCAGCGGCGGACGACGTGCCGGCGCGACGGCGCCGCTTCACTGCCGCGGCCACGACGATCCTGGCCGTGATCGCCGCGGTCGCGGTGACGTACACCGCCGTCCCGATCCTGCTGCTGACCACCTGCGACTGAGGCGCCGATGCGCAAGCAACTCAAGCAACCGACCCCGCGCACCCGCAGCCATACGGTCGAGAGCCGGATGTCGATCATGCACCACCCGATCCACCCGATGCTGGTGGTGTACCCGGTGGCGCTGCTGAGCCTGGTGGTGGTGACCGACCTGCTGTTCCTGTGGGCCGGTGATGCGTTCTGGGCACAGGTCGGCTACTGGCTCAATGCCACGGGCCTGGGCATCGGCGTGATCGCCGGCCTGGTCGGCATGTTCGACATGTTCTCGCTGCGGGTGGTGCGCCGGCACGTGTCGGCCTGGAACCACTTCATCGTGGCAGTCATGGTGCTGGCGATGGCGGCCGCCGGCGTCTGGCTGCGCGCGCCCGACGCCGAGGCCGCCGTCTGGCCATGGGGGCTGTTGTTGTCTTCGGTGACCTTCGTGCTGGTGATGATCGCCGGCTGGCTCGGCGGCACGCTGAGCTTCCGCCACGGCATCGGCGTGTACGGCGACGAGCAGTCCCGGACACCCCGTGAGGACGAGCCGCCGGAGGAGTGAACGTGGCGGCGACGACGCAGTCGATCGAACCATGCGCACCGAGCCGCACGACCATCGCCCGTCGACGCGATTGCCCATGTGCAATCGGCGTAGTTCTCGTTCCAACGTAGGAGCGCGTCATACGCGCGATACCGCGGGCATTTCGCCGCCACGGACGCCGAACCATCGGCACGCCTTCCGGCTTGCGAGACGGGACTGCCGATGGTCGGGCCGCGGACGTCGCCTGCATCGCGCGCATGGCGCGCTCCTGCAAAGCAGCGGTTCGGATGCCGGAGGGGCGCGGCAGACACGCGCGAATCGCCAGTTGCGCCGGCGCGGCGATGGCGCCGGCATCGCGCGCATGGCGCGCTCCTACGGAAGCAGGTCATTCGGCTATCGAACGGTGGTCGCAGCAGGCGGCGGCGGCAGGTTACCCACGGTTTGCGGCTTGGCGGCGGTGAGCGCGGCGATCGCCAGCAGCAGCAGCAGCGGCATCCAGCCCGCCACTCGGTAGAACATGGGTCCATGGCGGTCGCGTCCGTGTCCCAGCTCATACAGCAGCAGGCCGAAGTACAGGTGCAGCAGCACCACCAACGACACCAGCACCAGCTTCATCGCCAGCCAGGCGCCGCTCGGGCCATAGGCGATCAGCACCATGCCGAGCACGATCGCGAGCACCGCCGCCGGCGTCGTCAACCGGAAGAACAGCACATTGGTGACCGGGTTGAAGTACTCCCGCTTGGCGTCATCCTCCACACGGTGGCGGGCGACGAACAGCCTGGGCAGGAAGAACAGCCCGGTGAACCAGACGGCGATCGCCGCGATGTGGAAGAACTTCAGCCAGAAGTACATGCGCCGCTCCGCAAGGCCTGCGCCACCTTACGCCGCCCTGCGCGAAGCGTCCGTGGACGCAGCCGGGCGCCGTTGCGGCACGGGCGCCAGCGGACGCTCAACCGCGCGCGGCGCCTTGCGCGCCGGCAGGTCGTGCGGAGGGCGAGTCGCCGTTGGTCGGCAGCGGCGAGGTCGCCAGGATCGCCGCCTCCAGGCGCCGCAGCGCCACCGCATAGGCGGCCTGGCGCAACGAGGCGTCGAGTTCCTGCGCGGTGTCGTCGACCCGGCGCGCGGCGGCGCGCATGGTGTCCTCCAGTCGCGACTGCACCCGTTCCCCGCTCCATGCATCGCGGCTGCGGTTCTGCAGCCACTCGCAGTACGAGACCACCACCCCGCCGGCATTGGCGAGGATATCCGGGACCACCTCGACGCCGTTGCGCGCCAGGATCGCGTCGGCATCCGGCGTCACCGGACCGTTGGCGATCTCCAGGACCGCGCGTGCACGCACCTCGTCGGCATTGCCCGCGTGCACCTCGTCCTGCAGCGCCGCCAACACCAGCAGGTCGCAATCGCTGCCGACCAGGGCATCGGCGCTGCGCAACCTGCGAACGCCCTTGCCGGTGTAGTCGGCCACGCTGCCGTGGGCGCGCTTCGCCTCGCGCACCCCGTCCAGGTCCAGCCCCGCGGGCGCGAACACGGCGCCCTTCGAATCGCCCAGCCCGACGATACGGTAGCCGTCGCCGTGCAGCAGGTCGGCGAGGGCGCCGCCGGCGTTGCCGAAACCGATGATCGACACGCTGGCGTCCTTTCGCGGCAGGTCCAGGCGCCGCGCCAGCGCGCGCAGCACCAGGAATCCACCCATGCCGGTGGCACCGCTGCGGCCGGCGAGGCCGCCATAGGCCACCGGCTTGCCGGTGATCACCGCCGGCTCGGGCCGGCCCAGGCCACGGGCGTACTCGTCGGCCATCCAGGCCATCGTGCGCGCGTCGGTGGCCACGTCGGGTGCGGGGATGTCGCGTTCCGGCCCGATCATGCGTGCGAACGCGTGCACGTACGCGTGCGCCAGGCGCTGCAGCTCGGTATCCGACAGCGCATGCGGATCGACGCAGACCGCGCCCTTGGCACCGCCGTAGGGAATATCCACCACGGCGCACTTGCAGGTCATCCACAGCGCCAGCGCCATCACTTCGCGCAGGTTGCTGGCCGGATGGAAACGGATGCCGCCCTTGGTCGGCCCGAGCGCATCGTTGTAGCGGCAGCGCCAGGCCTTGTGGGTGGCGAGACTGGCGTCGTCGCGGCGCAGCAGCAGGTTGGCCGCCAGCGTTTCCTTCGGGTAGTGCAGCGTCTGCAGCACCTCGGGATGGGTGCCGAGGCGTTCGGCCGCCTGCCGCACGTGCAGGAATGCGGCGTCGAAGAGATCGGGCACGGCGTCCCGCGGGTTGCGCTTGCTGGTGGCCATGTCGTCCCGGCAATACGACGAATCGGCTCCTGTTGTAACGGCTGGCGCGTGCAGTCACGGTGATCCGTTGTCGCGCCGCAGCTGCAGGCGCGATCGTGGTGTCACACCGCGCGCCTGCCCATGGCCGCAATCGGATCGCGCGCGGAACGCGCGTGCGGCGTCAGTCCTCTCTCTTGCCGATCACTTCCCCGCTACGCGGATCGATGCGCACCTCGACCTCGCGGCCGGTGCTGTCGTCGGCTTCTGCCTTCCAGACGCCGTCATCGAAATCGACATCGTGCACGTTGGTATAGCCGGCGACGGCGAGTTGCGCCTTCACGTCGGCCTCGGTGAGGTTGGAGACCTGGTCTTCCGGATAGACCTCGCCGGTCTCCGGATCCAGGCGCAGGTCGACGCGGTTGCCGTCGGCGCTGCGCGCGTCGGCCTCCCACATGCCGTCGTCGAACTCGATGTCGTTCACGTTGGTATATCCCTGCGCCTCGAGCGTGGCGCGCACCTGCGCCTCGGTCATCGCGTCCTGCGCGGTCGCGGCGGTGGCGGCGAGCGCCAGCGCCAATGCGAGCGGCGCGGCATAACGGTGGGCGGGCACTTGCATGGCATGACTCCTGCTGCGGCGAATGGCGGCAGTCTTGGCCGCGCACCGCGAATTCGGGGTGAATCCGTCTGCGTGGGTTGCAGAGTGTTCAGGCGCCGGTACCGATGCATGGGCGGGAATGCAGGCCGGGATCGACGCGGCATTGACGCATCGCAGCGCAGGATGGCGGTTTTCGCCGCCACCGGAGCGCCGATGACGACGCCCGACTGGCCGCTGCTGGGCGCGGTCGCCTGGCCGCTGCTGATCGCACTGCTGCTGGGCCTGCTGGTGCGGCGCGCGCTGTTGGCGCTGGCGCGGCGCGCCCGCGTGCATGCCGCCACCCATCTGCGCGCACGCGTCGCCCAGGTGATCGCAGTGCCGGCGGCGGTCGCGCTGCCGTTGCTGTTCCTCAGCATCGCCGTGACCGCCACGCCGCTGCCCGAGGCCTGGAGCTCGCGCATCCAGCACTGGCTCGGCGTCGGCGGCCTGCTGTGCTTGACCTGGCTGGCGGTACGTGCGGTGGGCGCGATCGAGCGTCGCATCCTGCGCGAGCATCCGGTCGATATCGAAGACAACCTGGCCGCGCGTCGGGTGCAGACGCAGACCGCAGTGATCAGCCGCGTGATCCAGGGCGCGATCATCCTGGTCGGGATCGCGCTGGCGCTGATGACCTTCCCGGCGATCCGCCAGATCGGCGCCACCCTGCTGGCCTCGGCCGGCATCATCGGCCTGGTCGCCGGCATCGCCGCGCGGCCGGTGTTCGGCAATCTCATCGCAGGCCTGCAGATCGCGCTGACCCAGCCGATCCGGCTCGACGACGTGGTGATCGAGGACGGCGAATGGGGCCGCATCGAGCAGATCACCAGCGCCTACGTGGTGGTGCGCGTGTGGGACGAGCGCCGGCTGGTGGTGCCGCTGACCTGGTTCATCGAAAACCCGTTCCAGAACTGGACCCGCACCACTTCGCAGCTGCTGGGCACGGCGTTCCTGTGGCTCGACTACCGCACGCCGCTGGACGCGATGCGCGCGGAGCTGCAGCGCATCTGCGAGGACGACTCGCGCTGGGACGGACGCGTGTGCGTGGTCCAGGTCACCGAGACCGACCAGACCACGATGCAGGTGCGGCTGCTGGTGAGCGCGCGCAATTCCGGCGAGCTGTTCGACCTGCGCTGCGCGGCGCGCGAGCGGATGATCGCATTCCTGGCCGAGCACCATCCCGAATCGCTGCCGCGGCTGCGCGCCGAGCTCGACGACGGCGACGGCCGCCCGCGGCGCTTCGCCGCACCGACCGCCGATGCTGCCGAGACCAGCTCGCCGGGCGCGGAGGACGTCAACGCATCCGACCTCGACCCCGGCACGGCCGATCCACGCAGTTGACGCCCGCGCGCGATCGCGTCGTGATACGCCGTGGACCGCATCCGGCCGACAGGATCGACACGGATAAGGCATCAAGAGCGAAGAACCTCGATGCGGCTTGATGCCTGTCCGCGTTCATCCGCGCTGATCCGCGGCGAAGTGCGCTCGGCTCGGGCCGTCTAGAATTCCCGCTCCCCACAACGACTACGGCCCCTCCATGACCAACCCGCTGCTCGACTTCTCCGGCACGCCGCGCTTCCACGCCATCCGCCCCGAACACGTCACGCCGGCGATGGACGCGCTGCTGGCAGAAGCGGAGGCGGCGGTGAAGGCCGCGGAAACCGTTGCGCCGGTGACCTGGGACCGCTTCATCGTGCCGCTGGAGGACGCCACCGAGCGGCTCGCCCGCGCCTGGGGCCAGGTGCAACACCTGCAGGCGGTCCTGCACGCCAAGCCGTTGCGCGAGGCCTACAACGCCAATCTGCCGCGCGTCACCCGCTTTTACAGCGCGCTCGGCCAGAACCTGGCGTTGTTCGACCAGTACCGCACGCTGGCGCAATCGCCGGAGTTCGGCGGCTTCGACGCCGCGTGCCGGAAGACGGTCGAACACGCGCTGCGCGATTTCCGCCTCGGCGGCGCCGAACTGTCCGATGACAGGAAGGCCCGCTTCTCGCAGGTCCGGGAGGACCTGGCGGCGCTGGCGGCGAAGTTCTCCGAGAATGTGCTCGACGCCACCGACGCGTTCGCGCTGTACGTCGAGGATGCCTCGGAACTGGCGGGCCTGCCCGACGACGTGATCCAGGCATGCCGCGCCGCCGCGGAACAGGACGGCCGCGCCGGCTGGAAGTTGACGCTGCAGATGCCCTGCTACCTGCCGGTGCAGTCCTATGCCGACAACCGCGCACTGCGCGAGCAGCTGTACCGCGCCTATGGCGTGCGCGCATCGGACAGCGGGCCGGCGGAGCTCGACAACACCGCACTGATCGACCGCATCCTCGCGCTGCGCGCCGAACTGGCGGAGCTGCTGGGCATGTCCAGCTACGCCGAGGTCTCACTGGCGACCAAGATGGCGCGGACGCCGGAAGAGGTGCTGGCGTTCCTGCGCGACCTGGCGGCGCGCGCGAAGCCGTTCGCACAGCGCGACCGTGCCGAACTCGAGGCCTTCGCCCGCGACGAACTCGGCCTCGATACGCTGCAGCCGTGGGACCTGGGCTACGTCAGCGAGAAGCTCAAGCAGGCGCGCTACCGCTATTCCGGGCAGGAGGTGAAGCAATACTTCTCCGAGCCGAAAGTACTGGCGGGCCTGTTCGACGTGATCGGCGCGCTGTACGGCGTCACCGTGACCCGGGACCAGGCGCCGGTATGGCACGAGGACGTGCGCTTCTACCGCCTGACCGACGTCGACGGCCGCCTGGTCGGCCAATTCTACCTCGACCTGTACGCGCGCGAGGGCAAGCGCGGCGGCGCCTGGATGGACGACTGCCGCAACCGCCGCGAGCGCCCCGGCACGGGCGACGGCGCGCAGACGCCGGTGGTGTACCTGGTGTGCAACTTCGGCAAGGGCGCCGGCGGATCGCCTGCCACGCTCCACCATGACGAGGTCACCACGCTGTTCCACGAGATGGGCCACGGCCTGCACCAGCTGCTGACCGAGGTCGGTGAGCTGTCGGTCGCCGGCATCAACGGCGTCGAATGGGACGCGGTGGAGCTGCCGAGCCAGTTCATGGAGAACTTCTGCTGGGAATGGGCGCGCGTGCAGGCGATGACCGCGCACGTCGAGACCGGCACGCCGCTGCCGCGCGACCTGTTCGACAGGATGCTGGCGGCCAGGCACTTCCAGAGCGGCATGCAGACCGTGCGTCAGCTGGAGTTCGCGCTGTTCGACATGGAACTGCACAGCCGCTTCGATCCGGCGCGCGACGAGGTGATGGCGCTGCTCGAACGCGTGCGCGACGAGGTGGCGGTGAACCGGCCGCCGGCGTGGCATCGCTTCCCGCATCAGTTCGCGCACATCTTCGCCGGTGGCTACGCCGCCGGCTACTACAGCTACAAATGGGCCGAGGTGCTGAGCGCCGATGCCTATGCCGCGTTCGAGGAGGCGCCGGACCAGTTGGCGGCCACCGGCGCGCGATTCCGCGACGAGATCCTCGCCCGCGGCGGCAGCCGCCCGGCACTGGAGAACTTCAAGGCGTTCCGCGGCCGCGAGCCGGCGATCGACGCGCTGCTGCGCCACAGCGGCATGGCGGACTGAAGGCCGGCATGCCGATTGGCCGCCGCCACGAGCGGACGACCGGTGCTGGCCGCAAGCCGACGGATCCGACCCTTTCCCGAATCAACGGGGTCGGGTTCGGGGCCGGCGGCGCCGACGTACCGATTCCAATGAACCTCCTTTCACGTGAGCTGCGCTAGCGTCGGCCCGGTCCCAACGGGCGGCACGGCCGAGGAGGAGCACAGCATGTCGATACAGGACGAGCTGTTTCGGATCGAGGAGGGCTTCTGGCTGTCCGGCAAGGAACACTTCCTGCAGTATCTCGACGACCGGTGCCTGCTGGCATTTCCCCAGGCGGGCGAAATGCATGGCGTCCATTCCAGAGACCAAGTCGCCGACACCGCGGCGACGCCGAACCGGTGGCGCGACCTGAAGATCAGCCACCGACATCACGTTCAGCTCGGCGACGACGTCTGCATGATCAGCTACCGCGCCGACGTGACGCGTGGAGACGGCGTGCCCTATGCCGCGCTCATCGGTTCGGGCTATGTCCGCCGGCCGGAGGGGTGGAAGCTCGCCTTCCACCAGCATTCGCCGGCCTGACCTCGTGCCTTCAGAAGTGACCGATCCTGGACGCGCGCGGGATTCGTCCGTTGCGGCTGCGCTCGCCTCCCTCCGGCCATTGCTCCGCAAGTGGAGGCGATCGACGCGCGCGCTTACGGCCATGTCCGCATCTCCATCCGCGAATCCGCGATGTGATCTCGGTCGCGTTTTCCCTGCCCGATAGTCGCGGCCGTCCGGTCGCACGGGCGCGCCAGTACGCGCTGTCACGCGTCCGTCAAGCGATCGTCAAGCGAATGGAATGACACCCTGCGGCAGAACAGTCCAGGTTCGGTCAGCCGGCCCGTGCGCCTGCGGTCGCCCCCTCTCCAGGCGGCCCCATGCGCGCAGGCCGCCCTTTCCGGTCGCTAACTCCCCCGCGTCGGCCCGGAAACCCCGCTCCAGAAGGAACCGCCGATGACACCCAAGCCGTTATCCATCGCCCTGCTCTGTGCCTGCCTTGCCGCCGCTCCCCATGCCGCCGCCGCCGAGCCGCCACTGGAGCTGACGCTGCTGCGCGGAGGTGCCATACAGACCGACCCGGTCGCCGCTGGCCACCTGGTCCATTTCCCGACCGGCCGCACCATCGCCACCTGGGACTATAGCGATCCGGCCGCGCCCGTCCGCGTGGCGACCTCCGAACCCGCAGGCGGGGCGATCAACGGCCTCGCCCGCCACGGCGATCATCTCTATGCCAGCTGGCGCGGCTATGACGGCAGCAGCGGCGTGACCACCTGGTCATTGGCCGATCCCGCCCGCCCGCAACGGGTGGACAACAGCGAGGACTACGTCGACCTCGACAACAAGTTCCTCCTCGGCCTGACGGTCGCCAACGACCAGCTGTACCTGTTCGACAACAACCACGGCGTGTTCGTGTCCGATCTTGCCGACCCGGCGCGTCCCGCGTTCTCGCCCACCGACATCGCCACCGTGCCCACGCAGTACACCCGGATCGTCGCCCACGGCGACATGATCCACGCCACCGGCCGCAACTGGCTCGGCGGCACCGTTCTCGACCTGTACGACGTCAGCGTGCCGAACGCGCCGTTCCAGGTCGCCGGCCATGGCGTGGACGGACTCGACAGCTTCAGTCTGATCGCCGAGCCCGAACGTGCGATCGGCGTCGGCAACCGGCTGACGGTGTTCGATCTCAGCGAACCGACGCTGATGAATCCACGCGGCGCGCTCGACATCCCGCCGGCCATCACTGGCGCGCGCGTGGGCGAGTACGTCTACACCTTCGGCTGGGGCGAGGGCCTGGACGTCTGGAACATCGCCGACGTCGATGCGCCCGAAGCCGCCGGGCACCTCGATCTCTTCGCCCTCGGCGGCCGCCGTTCGCTGGCGATCGAGGGCGGCCCGCTGCTGCTGCCGACCGATACCGACCTGGTGCACGCGCTCGACGTCAGCGCCCCGGCCGCGCCCGCCAACATCGCCACCGGCTGGCTGCCGGGAGGCGTCGCCGCGGTCGACGTCGCCGACCACGGCGGCGACATCGTGCTGTTGCAGGCGAACTACGGCCTGACCATCAACGATGCGCAGACCCTGGCACCGACCGCGCGCTTCGAGGCCGGCCTGCCCGAACACCTGGCGTCGCGCAGCTTCGAGCAGATGGCGATGTCGGGCGACACCGCCTGGCTCGCCGCCTGGGGCTTCGGCTTGATCGGCGTCGACCTCTCCGACCCGGCCGCCCCCACCGAGCTCGGGCGTATCGAGTTCCCGTTCGCCTCCGTGCTCGACGTGGCCGGCGACCACGCCTACGTGGCGAAGTGGACCAACGGCGGCGTGTTCGGCGTGGTCGACGTGTCCGATCCCACCGCGCCGTCGCTGGTGTGGCAGGGCGCGCTGGCGTCGCAGCCGTACGCGCTTCGCGTCGACGGGCAGCACGCCTACCTCGCCGAGGGCAGCCAGCCGGGCACCGAGAACGGCGGCCTGCGCATCTACAGCCTTGACGACCCCGCCAGCCCGGTGCAGGTCGGCCACCTCGACGACGGCTGCGGATCCGCGTTCGACCTGGCCATCGACAGCGAGGTCTCGCTGCTCTATCTCGCCTGCCGCGGCGGCGTGCAGGTGATCGACATCGCCGAGCCGCAGGCGCCGGCGGTGATCGGGCGCTACGACGCCGGCGACGAGGAGTCGTACACGCGCGTCGCCCAGCGCCACGACCGCGCCTGGTTCGGCAACAATGCCGGCCTGCACGAGCTCGACGTCTCCGACCCCACCGCACCGGTACGCACCCAACTCACGGCGCTCGGCCACCAGAGCGTGGCGCGGCTGGCCGCGCTGGACGACGGCCGCCTGGCCGCGCTCGGCGGCAGCAGCGGCGTGCACCTATTCGCCCCCGGCGACGGTGAGGACGCCACCCCGATCGAGAACCGCATCCCGGTGCCGGGCCTGGAGGGCACCGAAGGCGAAGGGCTGCTGTATGCGATCGAGGTTCCGGCGGGCACCGCCGCACTGCACGTGCTCAGCTACGGCGGCCGCGGCAATGTCAGCCTGCTGGTCCGGCACGGCCAGCCGCCGACCGACGACGAAGCCGATGGCCGCTCCACCCGCCCCGGCAACAACGAGACCGTGCGCATCGGCAACCCCGCCGCCGGCACCTGGTACATCCGGCTGGTCGGCGAGACCGCGTTCTCCAACGTCACCCTGCAGGCGCGCTACTGACGCAGGGCGCGATGCCGGTGGCGCATGGCGCATGCGCCACCGGCCGCCTTCTGTCGCAGTCGCGACTTCCTGGTGGCGGCATGCCGCCACAGGGAAGTCGCAACCCGGCGCGGATGAAACACCCGCGAACGCGCGCGCCGACCGCTCCGACAATGTGGGCACCGGCCCTGGCAGAACACGCACGCCGCGAATCGACGGAACACCACGACCATCCTGGCTTGGCGAAAGACCGCCTCCGCGCTACCGTCGTGCCATGCACACCACAGCCATCGCCGCCACCGCACTCGCCCTGTCCCTGGCAACCGCCAGCGCCGTCGCGCAGGTGCAGACCGCGCCCCTGCCCGAACCGCCCGAGACGACCGCCGTCACGCGCGACCGCGCCCGGCAGACCGGCATCGCCACCTTTGAACTGCCCGGCCGCCAGCAGGTGATCGTGCGTTCGTTCGAACCCGATACCGCGCTGCCCGACCGCTACCGCATCAGTTTCGAGGCGCTCGACACCGACGGCGACGGCTTCATCGACCGCAACGAGGCGGCCGCGCATCCCACCCTCGCCGGCGAGTTCCGCGGCGTCGACGTCGATGGCGACGGCAGGCTGAGCCGTGCGGAACTGGTGGGCTGGACCGGCGAACGCTAGGCCGGATCGCCCCCCGCAGCCGATCCCTGTAGGAGGGGCTTCAGCCCGACCTGTCGAAGATCGCGGCAAGGCCACCAGCAGCGCGGGTGGCGGCCGGGAAGGTGTGTGCGGGGAGTCCTGTTCGCGCCTTGCTCGCCTCTCGCGGTCGGGGCTGAAGCCCCTCCTACAGGAGCTTCGATGCGAGGGACGCGAGGCCGGCAGGTCACGAATCCGACAGTTTCCCTCCGAAGCTCGACAGCCGGCGCGGATGTCGCGGCCGCCGCCCGGCACTACGCTGGCATCCAGACGAGATCGCGCGCGCGCCGTGACGGCACGGCCAGCGGGCGCGACAGAGAACGGAGATGCCGGCCATGCCGATCGACCTGGACACGCCCTACCCGCTGACCGACGCGCAGGTGGCGCAATTCCGCCGCGACGGCTTCATCAAGCTCAAGCAGGTCTTCGACGCCGAGACGCTGCGCCGCTACGGCGCGGAAATCACGCGGCTGACCATCGCCCTCAACACCCAGACCAAGCCGCTGACCGAGCGCAACACCTACGATCGCGCCTTTCTGCAGGTGATGAACCTCTGGGAGCAGGGCGGCGCGGCGCGCGAGTTCGTGTTCGGCAGGCGCCTGGCCGGCATCGCCGCGGCGCTGCTGCAGGTCGACGGCGTGCGCCTGTACCACGACCAGTCGCTGTACAAGGAACCGGGCGGCGGCATCACCCCCGCGCATGCCGACCAGTACTACTGGCCGGTCGACAGCGACCGCACCGTCACCGCCTGGGTACCGCTGCAGGCGGTCCCGCAAGACATGGGGCCGCTGGCGTTCTTCGCCGGCAGCCAGCACGTCGAGTTCGGCCGCGACCTCGGCATCTCCGACGAGAGCGAGCGCGCCATCACCGCCGCGATGGAGGGGCACGGCTTCCCGGTGATCGACGCGCCGTTCGACCTGGGCGAGGTGAGCTTCCACCTCGGTTGGACCTTTCACCGCGCCGGCCCCAACCGCTCGACGCGGCCGCGCTCGGTGATGACCGTGATCTACATGGATCGCGACATGCGCCTCAAGGCGCCGGAGAACCACATGCAGCAGTCCGACTGGGAGCAATGGTGTCCTGGAGCGGAGGTCGGCGCGGTGATCGACACGCCGAAGAATCCGGTGCTGTTCGAACGCGCCGCATGACCGGCGGCGTGCTCAGCGGTCCGGCGGCGGTCGCCGACGGCCGCGGCGGGTTCGCGATCGAAACGGTGGAGGTCGACCCGCCGGGCCCGGGCGAGGTGCGGGTGACGATGGCGGCGGCGGGCGTATGCCATACCGACCACGCGTCGCTGCGCTGGCCGGGCCCGCTGGTGATGGGCCACGAGGGCGCCGGCCATGTGGAATCGATCGGCGCCGGCGTGCGCGGGCTGGCGCCCGGGCAGCCGGTGCTGCTGAACTGGGCGATCCCCTGCGGCGCCTGCTTCCAGTGCGGGCGCGGCGCGCAGGCGCTGTGCGAGCGCACGCACGAACTCGACATTCCCACCCTCGGCACCAGTCGCGCGCACCCCGGCGGCACCCGCCTGCACGGGCGCCCGATCGAGCGGTCGTTCCATCTCGGCACCTTCGCGCGCCACGCCCTGGTGCGCGCGGAAGCGGTGACACCGCTGCCGGACGGCCTGTTGCCCGACCCCGCCTGCATCCTCGGCTGCGCGGTGATGACCGGCGTGGGTTCGGCGCTGAACGTGGCCGCGGTCGCGCCGGGCGAGTCGGTGGCGGTGCTGGGCTGCGGCGGCGTCGGGCTCAACGTGATCCAGGGCGCGAGGATCGCCGGCGCCGCCGTCATCGTCGCCGTCGACCGCGTACCGGCCCGGCTCGAACGCGCCCGCGAGCTCGGCGCCACCCACCTGCTGTCGGCGGTTAACGACGATGCGGACGCACTGGTCGCGCGCGTGCACGCGCTGACCGGCGGCCGCGGCGTCGACCATGCATTCGAGGCCACCGGCGTGCCGGCGCTGGCCTTCCTGCCGCTGCAGCTGGCACGCAACGGCGGCAACGCGCTGCAGGTCAGCGGCGCGCACGGCACCGGCAGCGTCGAGCTGCCGCGCTTCTTCTGGAACAAGCGCTACCTGACGCCGCTGTACGGCGACTGCGTGCCCGGGCGCGACTTCCCGCGCCTGTTCGACTGGATCGCGCAGGGCAAACTCCAGCTCGCCTCGCTCGTCAGCCATCGCTATCCGCTCGACGACCTGGGCCGCGCCTTCGCCGACATGCTGGAGGGGCGCAGCGCCAAGGGCGTGTTGCGGATCGCATGAGCATCGACCGCGCCCCGTTCCGCACCCTCAAGCGCTCGGATCCGGCGATCCCGAAGCACGGGCTCGAGTTCCTGACCGTCAAGAGCCGGGCGCTCGCGCAGCGTGCCGACGTCACCCTCTTCACCCTGCCGGGCACCCGTGACATCGCCGACCTGCCGATCGTGCTGTTGCTGCACGGCGTCTACGGCTCGCACTGGTCGTGGGCGCTGCAGGGCGCGGCGCACGTCACCGCGACGCAGTTGGTCGCCGAGGCCGCGCTGCCGCCGGTGGCGCTGCTGATGCCGTCCGACGGCCTGTGGGGCGACGGTTCCGGCTATGTGGCGCATGCCGGACAGGACTTCGAGCGCTGGATCCTGGACGAAGTGCCGGCGCTCGCGATCGACGCGGTGTCCGGGTGCACCGCACGCTCGCCGCTGCTGATCGCCGGGTTGAGCATGGGCGGTTTCGGCGCACTGCGGCTGGCCGGCAAGCACCCGCATCGCTTCGCCGCCGCGGCCGCGCACTCGGCGGTCACCGAGGCTGCGCAGCTCGATGCGCTGATCGAGGAACGTCGCGACGGCTGGAGCCCGGCACCGGCCGACACCAGCGTACTGGCCGCGCTCACCGGTGCGCCGGGGCCACTGCCACCGCTGCGCTTCGACTGCGGGCGCGACGATCCGTTCCTCGCCGCCAACCGCGCGCTGCACGACGCGCTGCTGGCGGCGGGCATCGCGCACCGTTACGCCGAGCGCGACGGCGGCCACGACTGGAACTACTGGTCGACCGCGCTCGCGGACACGCTGCGCTTCTTCGGCGCGGTGCTGCGCGGCGACATCATCCATCACGAGGAGGGCAAGGCATGAACATCGCGAAGACACTGGCGGCGATGGCCGCACTGGCGGTCCTGGCCTGCGCCCCGCCCGCGGCACCGGCGGCGGGCGCCTCGGCGACCGCGTCGGCAGACACGCCGCTGCCGGCGCGCGCGCGGGCCGGCGAGGAGGTCTTCTACCACGTCTTCTTCCGCAGCTTCCGCGATTCCGACGGCGACCACGTCGGCGACCTGCGCGGCTTGACGGAGAAGCTCGACTACATCGCCGGGCTCGGGATCACCTCGATCCTGCTCACGCCATTGCAGCCCTCGCCCTTCTACCACAACTACTTTCCCACCGACTTCGAGACCATCGAGCCCGCCTACGGCACGATGGCGGACTACTTCACCTTCGTCCGCGGCGCACGCGCGCGCGGGCTGAAGGTGTACCTGGACCAGGAGATCCAGTACGTCGGCGCGGGCCACCCGTGGTGGACGCGTTCGCAGGGCCTGCCCGGCGCGCCGTTCGCCGACTTCCTGCTGTGGCGCGACGCGGCGCGCACCGAGGTCGAGCCCTTCCTCGACCGCGCCACCTGGCCGCATTACGACGGTCGCCAGATCGGCATCGCCATGATCGACCTGAACAATCCGCGGGTGCGCGACTACTTCACCCGCGTGCTGCTGTTCTGGGCCGACCCGCACGGCGACGGCAGCGGCCGCGACGGCGTCGACGGCTATCGTATCGACCACATGATGGACGACCTCGACCACAAGGGCGTGGCGACGAACCTGTTCGCCGATTTCTGGCGGCCGGTGTTCGACGCACTGCGGGAGCGACGCCCGGATTTCCGCATCCTCGCCGAGCAGGCCGACTGGGGCTTCGGCGAGGACTGGCTGGTCCGCGGCGATGCCGACCTGGTGTTCGCCTTCCCGCTGCGCGGTGCGCTCATCGAGCTCGACAAGGACCAGATCGTGCAGGCCGTGCGCGAGACCGAGGCGATCACCCCGGCCGGCAAGGGCCAGATCGTGTTCCTTGAGAACCATGACACCGACCGCTTCATGTCGCTGATCGACGGCGATCCGGCACGCGCGCGCGCCGCCGCCGCGCTGTCGCTGCTGCTGCGCGGCGAGCCGCTGCTCTACTACGGCCAGGAGCTGGGCATGCGCGGCACCACCCGCGAAGACGGCATGTCCGACTCCAACCACATCCCGCTGCGCGAGGCGATGCGCTGGTCGGCGGAACTCGACGCACCGGGCGCGGCAATCTGGTATCGCGGCGACAAGCCCTGGTGGACGCATCCCGCCAACCGCGCGCACGACGGCGTCTCGGTGGAGGAACAGCAAGGCAATGCGGACTCGCTGCTCGCCTGGTACCGCACGTTGCTGGCGCTGCGGCAGGCGCGGCCGGAACTGCGCGCCGGCGACCAGCGCCTGCCATGCGGCGACGCCTCCGAGGTCCTCTGCGTGCTGCGCGAATCCGGCGACGCGCGCAGCCTGCTGCTGGTCAACCTGGGCGATGCCGAGGCGCGACCGGTGCTGGAGCCGACGATCGTCGGCGGCCGATGGACCGACCTGATCGACGGCGGCGCGGTCGACCCGGCGGCGCTCACCCTGGCGCCGATGGCGGTGCGCGTGCTCGGCACTCCATAGCCGTACAGCACCTTCGGTTGGTTCGCACCTGTAACTCGAGTTTCCTCCACCACCGGTCGATTCGCACCCGCAATTCAAATTCCTTACCCAGTTGGCGGGTCCGCACCCGCCATTCGACCTCCTCCCCCGCTGGTTGGGTTCACACTCGCAATTCGAACCCCCTCCCCAGCTGGCTGATTCGCACCCGCGATTCGAGCTCCCTCTCCCCCGCTTGCGGGGGAGAGGGTTGGGGTGAGGGGGCAATCCGGAGCCGGCCGGCTTCCAGGCACAAGAAACGATTCGAGTGCAGCTCCGCCGGCCTTGTCCGCATCACCTGGCAGAGAGGTCGTCGACTTCGGCTCGCCCCCCTCACCCCAGCCCTCTCCCCCGCGAGCGGGGGAGAGGGAGCTAAAACGCCTCGTGATCGACTCGCCGGACCCGAATCCATCCGCCGCATCCATCCACGTCGGGAATGTTTCGCAGGGAAGAACCTGTCGATCCAGCCGCATCCGGTTCATCGCAGAAGAGGACCCCACAGGTCCAGCTACCCATCCACAGGAGTACACCCGCATGAAGACCGCCAATCCCTACCTCAACTTCGACGGCAACGCCAGGGAAGCCTTCGACCACTACCGTTCGGTGTTCGGCGGCGAGTTCGCCATGTCGATGTGCTTTCGCGAGTTCGGCGGCGAGTCGATGGGCCTGTCCGGCGACATGCTCGACCGCATCGCCCACATCGCCCTGCCCCTGGGCGACAGCCTGCTGATGGCCTCCGACGTGACCCGACCCGGGGACTTCAAGATCGGCACCAATACCTATGTCGCCGTGGAAGCGGACAGCGGCGAGGAGGCCGATCGCGTGTTCGACGGGCTGTCGGCCGGCGGCCGCGTCGAGATGCCGCTGCAGAAGGTCGAATGGGCCGAGAAGTTCGGCATCTGCGTCGACCGCTTCGGCGTGCAGTGGATGGTCAGCCATACCGGTGACGTGCAGTTCAGCCAGGGCTGATCCGCGTCTGCCGGCGGCGCCCGGCCGCGGTGCCGCCGCGCCGGGCGCTATTCTTCGCACGATGGCCGTGCCGTACCTCGAGCGCCCGATCTGCGAACCGGTGGAACTACGCCCCGGCGCGCGGATCCGCGTCGAGCGCGTGGTCCAGGGTGGCGAAGCTGCCGCCAGCGCACCGTTCCCGCATTTCCACGACGTGCACGAGCTGGTGCTGTTCGGCACCGTCTCCGGCACCTTCACCGCCGAAGGACGGCGCCATGCGCTGACGCCCGGCTGCATCGCCTTCGTGCCGTCGATGCGCCAGCACGATTTCGCCCTCGCCCCCGGCCCGCGCGACTGGCTGCTGGTGCAGATCGACGCCATCGCCGGCGAAACCCTGGCGCATGCGCCCGGACTCGAACGACTGGCGCATGCGTTCTGCGCACTGCCCGACGCCGCGCAGCGCCGGCGCGTGACCATGCTCGCCGAATGGCTGGGCGGACTCGGCAGCGACGACCCGCTCGCCCAGCCGCTGCTGGAACTGCTGCTGCACGCCGCGGTGCGCGCACCCGCGGTCGCAGGCGAGACGCTGCCGGCCGACGCCGACGACCTCGAACGTCTGCGCCCGGCGATCGAATGCCTGCGCCGCGATCCCGCCCACGCGCCCTCGGCCGAACAGGCGGCGGCGCTGTGCGCGCTCTCGCCGGCCTACTTCAGCCGCCGCTTCAAGCGACAGGTGGGTCTGGCCTGGAGCGAATACGTCCGCACCCACCGCCTGCACCTGGCGAGCCAGCGCCTGCGCGACAGCGACCGCAGCATCGCCGCGATCGCCGAGAGCCTGGGCTTCTCCACCCCGTCGCATTTCGGCGAGCTGTTTCAGCGCCGCTTCGGCACGACGCCGGCCGCCTATCGCCGCGCCGAGCGCGTCCGGCGCGGCATGCCGGATGCGCCGACCTGAGCGATCCGCCGCTCAGGCCGCGGCCGCGTGGCCTTGCAGGACCGGCCGCGGCGTGCGCAGCACCTTGACCAGCGCCGCGGCCTCCTCGTTGCCGTAGCCGGCATCCGCCGCGCGACGCTGCGCCGGGTACTCGGCGCTGCGGCGCACGTCCTGAAGACAGGGCGACTCATCGGCGCGATTGCCGAGGACACCGGCCGTCGGTTCCGGCAGGTATCCTGCCTGCAACGGCCGTCGCGAACGGAATACCCTCGATGAAGAAAGCGCTCGCCTGGGGAGTCGCATCGGCGCTGGTGCTCGCAGTGCTCGTGGTCGTCCTGGACCGACTGACACCGTGGCCCCAGGCACTGCTGATCCGCTACGCGTTCGAGAAGGGCGGCGCCGCCATGGCGCAGGCGCTCGAGAAACATGTGCCGCCGGGCGTCGCGGAGGTGCGGGACATCGCCTACCGCGACGACGATCGCGATGCCAGGCTCGACGTGTTCTACCCCGAGCGCATCGCCGGTACCGACACGGTGCTGCCGACCATCGTCTGGGTCCACGGCGGCGCCTGGATCTCCGGCAGCAAGGAGGACGTCGCCAACTACCTGCGGATCCTCGCCGCGCACGGCTACACGGCCGTCGGCATCGACTATTCCATCGCGCCGGGCAAGCGCTATCCGCTGCCGGTGATCCAGGCCAACGACGCGCTGAAGTACCTCGCCGCCAATGCCGAGCGCCTACACGTCGACAGGAACCGGTTCGTGCTCGCCGGCGACTCGGCCGGCTCGCAGATCGCCGCGCAGGTGGCGGCGCTGACCACCAGTCCCGCCTACGCGCGGACGATGCGGCTGACGCCGGCGCTCGAGGCGCACCAGCTGAAGGCGACGGTGCTCGCCTGCGGCGCCTACGACCTGGCGCTGGTGGATTACGACGGTGCGTTCGGCGGCTTCCTGAAGACGGTGCTGTGGGCGTACACGGGGCGCAAGGACTTCCTCGACGATCCCGATCTCGCCTCGGCGTCGGTCGCCGATCACGTCACCGCGGATTTCCCGCCGACCTTCCTCACCGCCGGCAACGCCGACCCGCTGCAACCGCAGTCGCGGGATTTCGCCTCACGGCTGACGCACGCGGACGTCGCCGTCGACACGCTGTTCTATCCCGCCGACCACACGCCTGCACTTGCGCACGAATACCAGTTCGACCTCGACGGCACCGACGGCCGCCAGGCGCTGGCGCGGATCCTCGCGTTCCTGCAGGCAAATACCCGCTAGGCCGAATCCACATCCATGCCCCGTTGTCCCTGTAGGAGGGGCTTCAGCCCCGACCCCAGGCAACAAGCGGATCGGAAGGGAACCCATGCGCGCGCACGCTGTTTCCTCGCGCGATCTTCGGCAGGTCGGGGCTGAAGCCCCTCCTACAGAGGTCGATGGCGGGCGTGAATGCCAAGGCCTGCAGACCGGTAGCGGCCAGCCCGCCGCCCGGGCTCAGCCGGTGCAGGACGCCAGGCGCAGCCGGCGTGCGTCGCGGCGCGCCCAGGCGTACACCAGCAGGCCCGCGACCGCGGTCGCCGCGCCGACGTAGCCGGTCGAGGTCCAGCCGAATCCGGCGGTGATCGCCATCCCGCCCAGCCACGGCCCCAGCGCGTTGGCGGCGTTGAACGCGGAATGGTTGGAGGCGGCGGCCAGGGTCTGCGCGCCGCCGGCCACGTCCATCAGCTGCGTCTGCAGGATCGGCGCCAGCGCACCCATGGTGCCCACCGCCACCACCGCCGGCAGCACCAGCCACGGCGAATGCGCCGCGAACGGGAACGCCAGCAGGACCAGGGCCGACCAGACCAGCACCACCGCAGCGGCGCGGAACTGCAGGCGGTCGAACAACCAGCCGCCGGCCAGGCTGCCGATCACCCCGCCGATGCCGAACGCCACCAGCCCGAGCGGAATCCACGACTCCGCCACCCCGGTCACGTGCACCAGCGTGGGCGCCAGATAGCTGAAGACGCAGAACATGCCGGAGAAGCCGACCGCGCCGATCGCCAGCGCCAGCCACACCTGCGAGCGGTTGAAGTCGCGCAGCTCGCGGATCGGATCCTGCCGCGGCTCATCCGGATCCGGCGGCAGGAACCGCGCCACCAGCGCCACCGTCAGCAGCGCGATGCCCGCGACCAGCGCGAAGGCCCAGCGCCAGTGGAACGTGTGCCCGAGCCAGGTGGCGAACGGATTGCCGATCAGCAGCGCGATCGCCAGGCCCAGCATCACCCGGCCGACCGCGGCGCCGCGCTGGTCGGGGCGGCTGATCGAGGCCGCCACCAGCGCCGCCACGCCGAAGTACGCACCGTGCGGCAGCCCGGCGATGAAGCGGATCGCCAGCAACGCGTGATAGCCCGGCGCCAGCGCGGTGGCCACGTTGCCGAGCGCATAGAAGCCCATCAGCGCCAGCAGCAGCGGCCGACGCCGCAGCCGCGCGCCGAGGATCGCCAGCAGCGGCGCACCCACCACCACGCCCAGCGCGTAGGCGCTGATCGCATGCCCGACCTGGGTCTCGTCGACCGCCATCCCGCGCGCCAGGTCGGGCATCAGGCCCATCGGCACGAATTCGCTGGTGCCGATGGCGAACCCGCCCATCGCCAGCGCGAACAGGATCAGCGTGGTATCGCGCCGCGTGAGCGGCCGCGTGGTCCGGGTGCCGCTGTCTGCCATGTCGGATCCGGCGCGGAGGGCACATCATTATTGTGCATTGCAGCATCGAAGGAAACCATCGGGCGCGGCGTCACATCGTTCCGCACATGGCGCATGGCAGCGACCGTGTCTAGCGCCCGATACCGTAGAAGAACGCCCTGCGCGATACCCGCGCAGCGGGCGCGCGACAGACCCGGTTCGCGGTGTCGGCGACGGCGCCGGCATCGCGCGCATGGCGCGCTCCTACGAAGGGCAATGCCTGCCGCGAAACGGTCAAGCGTTGGACACCCGTGTCACCCGGGCGCTTTGGGAACGCGCAGCATCGCCTTGGCGGTGGTCTTGATCTTGGCCTGCGCCTCGACCGCCTCGGCGGCGGACGAGGCCTTCCACGCCTCGTACTGCCGGTCCAGGTCGGCGCGCTCCTCGGCCGTGAACAGGCGCCGCGCGGAGGCGAACATCTCCTTCTCCTCCTCCTTGGCGTGGTGCTCGATGAACTCGGACAGCACCTTCATCGAACCGGCGAACTGCCGCGAGGTCGGCGGCGAGGCGTGCAGGTCCGGCAGCACCGCCAACTCCACCGCGCGATGCTCCTGGATGGCCTCGGCATGCTGCAAGAGCTGGTCGTGGGAAGCGCGCTCGGCAAAGGCCGGATAGAACACCAGCTCCTCCCATTTGGCGTGCGGGATCAGGTGGGCCTCGATCTTGTCCAGCAATTCGTTGCGCGTCTTCTCCGCGCGATCGGTGGTGGCGTTGATCTTCGTGAACAGGTCGCGGAGCACGTCGTGCTCACTTTTCAGCGTCTTGAGGATGTCGCGCATGGCGTGTGTACCGTGGCCGAGGGAATGGCCATCCAAACGCATCGCGGTTCGCGCGACCGTGAAGACGCAGCGTGTTTGCGCAGCCGCGCCACGCGCACGATGCGCCGGCACCGCACACGCGGTCACCTCGTGCAGCCGCACCGGTATCGGGGGCGCGGCCCGCTCCTGCACACAGGCCGCGCATGCACGCCGAGGAATGCGCCGCGCGCGCCTTCGCGCCGCGTTGATGGCGCCGCGATCACGGTGGACGGGCATGAGCCTCACCGAATACCGGCGCAAGCGTCAGTTCACCAGGACCCGCGAACCGGAGCCGGGCAAGCGGCTGCCGCGGGGGAAGCGCGCGATCTTCGTCGTGCAGCTGCACCATGCGCGCCGTCGCCACTACGACCTGCGCCTGCAGGTCGGCGATGCGCTCAAGAGCTGGGCGGTGCCCAAGGGACCGAGCTACGACCCCAAGGTCAAGCGCATGGCGGTCGAGGTGGAGGACCACCCGGTCGACTACGCCGGCTTCGAGGGCGAGATCCCCGAAGGCGAATACGGCGGCGGCCACGTCGCGCAATTCGACCGCGGCATCTGGGCCACCGAGGGCGACGCCGAGGCGCAACTGGCCAAGGGGCACCTGCGCTTCGAGCTGTTCGGCGACAAGCTCAAGGGCGGCTGGCACCTGGTGCGCTCGGGCAAGTCCGGCAGCAAGCCGCAGTGGCTGCTGTTCAAGGGCGACGATACCTTCGCCGGCAGCCTGGAAGCCGACGACCTGCTGGCGGGCGTCACCGCGCCGCCCAAGGCGGATGCCAAACGCGCCGGCAGCGGCAAGGCGGTGAAGAAGCGGCGCAAGACCGTCACGCCGGCGCGCCGGCGCAAGCGCGACTGGTCGAAGCCGGCCGCGGCGCTGGCCCACGCGCGCAAGCGCAAGCCGCCGGAAGGGCCGTTCGTGCCGCAGCTGGCGCGACTCGGGACCGCGCCGCCGAAGGGTGAGCAGTGGCTGCACGAGCTCAAGTGGGACGGCTACCGGATCCTCGCCACCATCAATGACGGCCAGGTGCGGCTGTGGTCGCGCAACGCGCTGGAATGGAGCGACCGGGTCCCGGAGATCCGCGCGGCGGTGGAGCAACTGAACCTGACCTCCGCCGCCCTGGACGGTGAACTGATTGCCGGCAGCGGCGCGCGCGAGGATTTCGGCCTGCTGCAGTCCACGCTCTCGGGCGAGCAGCAGGGCGCGCTGGCCTACGTGCTGTTCGACCTGCTGTACCTGGACGGCATCGACATCTCGGAAGCGCCGCTGGCCGAGCGCAAGGCGCTGCTGCAGCAGGTGCTGGCCGAGCCGCCGCCGCACCTGGCCTTCAGCTCGCACATCGAGGGCGACGGCGACGCAGCGTACGCGCTGGCGGGCGAGCGCCATTTCGAGGGCATCATCTCCAAGCGCGGCGACCGCCCCTACCGCGACGGACGCAGCGACGAGTGGCGCAAGACCAAGCACCTGGCCAGCGACGAATACGCCGTGGTCGGCTACACCGCGCCCAAGGGCGCGCGCAGCGGGTTCGGATCGCTGCTGCTGGCGCGGCCGGATCCCACGCACGGCTGGGTCTACACCGGCCGCGTCGGCACCGGCTTCAGCGAGCAGCTCATCGAGGAGCTGAGCCGGCGCATCGGCAAGGCCGGCCGCAAGACGCCGACCGTGCACGTGCCGGAACACGACACCGACCTGCGCACGGCGAAGTGGTTCGCGCCGCGCTTCGTGGTGGAGGTGTTCTCGCGCGGCGCCGGGCGCCAGGGCCTGCTGCGCCAGGCCTCGCTCAAGGCGGTGCGCGCGGACAAGGACGTGGCCGACCTGCAGGACGGCGACCGCGGCAGCGGCAGCCGCAGGAAAGCACCGGCCAAGCGCGCAAGACCGGTGAATGACGCCGCGCCGCGGCTCACCAGCCCCGGCAAGATCGTCTTTCCCGACATCCGCGCCACCAAGCAGGACGTGGCCGACTATTACCAGGCGGTGATGGACCACGTGCTGCCGGAAATCGCCGGCCGCCCGCTCTCGATCATCCGCTGCCCGAACGGCTCGGAGAAGCCGTGCTTCTTCCAAAAGCACCACACCGCGGGACTGGAGGCGGTGTCGTTCGCCCGGCTCAAGGAGGAGGTCGGCAACAACGCCAACTACCTGGTCGTCGAGGATGCCGCCGGACTGATGGAACTGGTGCAGTTCAACACCCTGGAGCTGCATCCATGGGGCGCGCGCGCCGACGCGCCGGACCTGGCCGACCGCGTGGTATTCGACCTCGATCCCGGCCCGGGCATGCCGTTCGCCGAGGTCAAGCGCGCCGCCGTGCACGTGCGCAAGCTGCTGCGGCAGCTGGAGCTGGAATCGTTCCTGCGCACCACCGGCGGCAAGGGCCTGCACGTGGTGGTCCCGCTCGACCCGGGCTGCGAATGGGACCTGGTGAAGCGCTTCGCGCACGGTTTCGCCGATGCCCTGGCGAAGTCCGAGCCGCTGCGCTTCGTCGCGGTGTCGACGCTGAAGCTGCGCAACCGGAAGATCTTCGTCGACTATCTTCGCAACGGCCGCGGCGCGACGAGCGTGGCGTCGTACTCGCTTCGCGCGCGACCCGGCGCGCCGGTGGCGCTGCCGCTGGCCTGGAGCGAGTTGTCCAAGCTCAAGCGTGCCGACGCATTCACGATGCGCGACGTGCCGGCGCGGCTGAAGCGGCGGCGCAAGGATCCCTGGCAAGGCATCGACGCAGTGAAGCAGGACCTTTCACGGTGGTCATCGGAGGACTGAACCCGTGACGCCGCGCGTGGGCGGACGGATGAAGCGCTACGCGGATCTCCACGGCGACAGCGGCGTGGTCGCATACGCGCTGCTGCCCAAAGCGATCGCGGTCGAGTTCCGGTCCGGTGCGGTCTACGTGTACACCGCCGACAGCGCCGGTCCAGCCCGACTCGCACGGATGCGCAGGCTGGCGACCTCCGGCCGCGGCCTGAGCACCTACATCAGCCGCCACGCGCACGACCGCTATGCCGAGGTCCACGACGATCGCACGCAGTGGGAAGCCGCGCAGGCGTCACGGCACCCGACGCCGAAGGCGTGAGCATGCCGCGTTCATGACTGCGCTCGCGTGCGTGTCGCGTACGTGTGCATCCATGCGTGGCGCATTCAGCCGTGCGCGGTTGTCGGACGTGCATCCGGCCACAAAAAACCTGCGCGGAATTCGCAGCATCTTGATCCGGGCGCCGCAACACTCGATCTTCCGGCGCACGACGCGCATCCCGGCCACGCCATCCGCCCCACGGAGAATCCCATGTTCGCCCACAACAAGCGCCTGCAGTACTCGGTCCACGTATCCGAGAGCAATCCCGCCCTGGCCAACCTCATGCTCGAGCAGTTCGGCGGCCCGCAGGGCGAACTCGCCGCGGCGATGCGCTACTTCACCCAGGCCCTGGCCGAGGACGATCCGGGGCGCAAGGACATGCTGCTCGACATCGCCACCGAGGAGCTCAGCCATCTCGAGGTGATCGGCACGATCGTCGCGATGCTCAACAAGGGCGCCAAGGGCCGCCTGGCCGAGGCCGTGGAGGAGGAGGCCGAACTGTTCCGCTCGCTGCAGGGCGCCGGCAACGACTCCCACGTCACCCAGGTGCTGTACGGCGGCGGCCCCACGCTCACCAACTCCGGCGGCCAGCTGTGGACGGCCGGCTACATCGACAGCATCGGCGAGCCCACCGCCGACCTGCGCTCCAACATCGCCGCCGAGGCACGCGCCAAGATCGTCTACGAACGGCTGATCAACGTCACCTCCGACCCCGGGGTGAAGGAGGCACTGGGGTTTCTGATGACACGCGAAATGGCGCACCAGAAATCGTTCGAGAAGGCGCTGTACGCCATGGAGCCGAACTTCCCGCCGGGCAAGCTGGCCGGGATGCCGGAGTTCGAGGAGATGTACGTCAACACCTCGCAGGGCGAGGGCGACATGCGCGGCCCCTGGAACAGCGATGAGAACTTCCGCTACGCCGACGGAGATCCCGCCACCTTCGTCGCCGCCGGCGGCGGCGACGGGCTGTCCTCGGTCAAGCTCGGCCGCAAGGAGAAGAGCGTGGTGGCGGCGATGGCCAAGCGCACCGCGTCCAATCCAGCCGTCAATCCGGTTACCGGCATCGAACTCGGCAAGGCCGAAGGCACGATGGCGAAGACCGCCGCGGTCAAGCAGCAGGCGCCGGAAGCGCCGGCGCAGCCGGCGACGCGTGCGCGCAAGCCCAAGAAATAGCTGGACTGCGGCCGACGCTACAGGAGCGTTCCCGACGCGTCGGTGTCGGCGCCGGCGCTGCCCGGGCCGCCGGCGTACAACCGCTGGCAGGCCTCGCAGAAGAATGCGCGGCGTCGCGCCCGGCCCAGGTGCTTGCGGTAGCTCAGGCGGCAGCCATCGCGCGGGCAGATCGTCTTCGTGTGCACCTGGTAGTGCTGCCGCAGCACGAACGCCCGCTTCCAGCGCAGGAAGTCGAAGCTGTACTCGCGCGCCTGGTCGATCAGTTCCGACAGCTTGCGCGGCGGCAGCGCGGCGATGCGGCTTTCCGGATGCACGCGGATGCGGTGCAGCACCTCGTTCTTGATGATGTTGCCGACGCCGGCGAACACCTCCTGGTCGAGCAGCGCGTCCGCCGCCAGTACCTGCGGTCTCAGCTTCAGCTTGCGCCGCGCCTTCGACCGGTCCCAGTCCGGGCTCATCACATCGCCGCTCCAGTCGTACACGTCGTCGGGGGCGCCTTCGATGAAGCGCACCGAGCAGGCGTAGAAATTCAGCTCCTCACCTGCGCTGAAACCGAGGCTGAGCCGCGGCGGCGTGTCCCTGCGCTCGTTGATCCGGTAGCTGCCGAACAGCAGGAAGTGGATCCGCAGGAAGAACCCGTCGAACGCCAGCAGGAAGTGCTTGCCCCAGCTGCGTACGCCCAGCACCGTGCGCCCGGCCATGCGGCCGATGTCCTGCTTGCTGTTGCCGCCGACGCGCAACACCTTGCGGCCGGCGAAACCCGCGGCCGCGTCCCTGAGGATGACGATGGAAGGGCCCTCGGGCATGCAGGGCAGTATCGGGTCGGGCGGTGAGGCCGGCGTCAACCGGCGCGACGCCTCGCGGCTCGTGCGGCGGTTCCGTAGGATGGGCGGCGCGTGGTCGTCGCACCTGTCGCGAAGGCGCGCATCCATCACATCCGGGGTATCCGATCATGTTGCATCACTTGCGATCCTGTGGCCTTGCCGTCGTGCTGACGGTCGCCGGCGGCCTGCACGCCGCCGAACCCGTGGGCATGGTGCGCGTCGCGTTCGACCGCGACGGCGTCACCGAGATCCGCGCCAGGGGCCTGGCCGACGTGGCGGCCGGGCGCGCGATCGGTGCGGAGGATCCGGCGCGGATCGCATCGATCTCCAAGCTGGTCACCGCGATCGCGGTGATGCGGCTGGTGGAGGCCGGCGAGCTGGACCTGGACGCCGACGTATCGGACCTGCTCGGCTGGTCGCTGCGGCACCCGCGATACCCCGACCGGCCCATCACCCTGCGCCTGCTGCTGTCGCACCGCTCGAGCCTGACCGACGCGGCCGGTTACTACGCGGTGCCGCTGGACGGCGCGGTGAAAGACATCCTGGACGATCCGCGCGCATGGGACGCGGCGCATGCGCCGGGCACCTACTTCCGCTACACCAATCTCAACTTCCCGCTGATCGCCGCGGTGATGGAAAACGCCACCGGCGAACGCTTCGACCGGCTGATGGACGCGCTGGTGCTGCGTCCGTTGGGGATCGCCGGCTGCTTCAACTGGGAACTGTGCGACACCACCACCGCCGCGCGCGCCGTGGTGCTGTACGACGCCGAGGGCACGCCGGTGCGCGACGACCACCGCGGCCGCAAGCCGGCCTGTCCGGTCAACCACGCCAGCGACGGCGGTTGCGACCTGGCGCACTGGCGACCCGGGGTGAACGGCGCGCTGTTCTCGCCGCAGGGCGGGTTGCGTATTTCCGCGATCGAGCTCGCCCGGATCGGCCGGCTGCTGCTCGGCGACGGCAGCGTCGACGACGTACGCCTGCTAAGCCCCGAGTCGGTGCGCACGCTGGTGCAACCGCTGTGGACCTGGGCGCCCGGCAACGGCGTCACCTTCGAGGAAGACGACAGCGGGCAGTCGCGGCAGGGTTTCATGTGCCGCTACGGCCTGGCGGTGCAGATCCTGGCGACGCCGCGCGACGGCTGTCGCGACGATCCGTTCGGCGACGGCGTGCCCCGCGTCGGGCATGCCGGCGCCGCCTACGGCCTGCTGTCGGGCCTGTGGATGGACCACGAGGCCGGGACCGGTGTGGCCTACTTCGCCACCGGCATGCCGGATGCCCCGGTCGGCGCGCACTCGGCGTTCACCGCGATCGAGGAACGGATGGCGCGCGCCGACTGGTGACCGGTCACCGCCGCCATGGCTTGCGACGCCGCCGTCATGCAGCTGGGGACGGCGAGGTGGCCTTCTGCAAAGGCGCCATCGCCCCGCATCGGCGGAATGACGAAACATGAGGTGCGGAACTGCGGAACCATCCGTAGGCAACAGCGGAACACGACGCGGAGAACAGCTCGACTCATCTACACATCGTCATTCCAGCGCAGGCGGGAAGCCTTACAACAGCCCGAAGGGCTGGTCATCCAGGGACTTTCCGCCGTTCCCGGCGCCCTTTCCGGCCCGGCGATCGAAGCACCCGCGCCCCGCATCATGGTTCCACGCGGGCGACCACGGCCGCATGCGCGGCCGGATATCGGCGGTGTCCGTGGTGAAGGTCGCACACAAGCGGAAGCCGCGCCCGCCGGCGATCTCGTAGTCGTAGGGCGTGCCGTCCACCGGATCGGCGATCGCCAGCCGCTGGCCCGGCTGGGCGGCCAGGGTGGCGAGGTCCGGCGGCAGTGCGTCGTGGTGCTCGTAATAGCGATCGACGGCGTCGACGATACGCTGCAGGTCGTGAACGCGCCGGTCGTCGAGTTTCGCCTTGCGCTGTGCCGACGGCGAGCCCATCACCGCAATGGCGACGGCGACCACCGCGATCACGACCGAGCCCGCGACGATCAGAAGCCGGCGCCCGGCGCCATCCGCGCTCACGCCTCCTTCTCCTCGCGGCGCAGGTCCAGCAGGTAGTAGCCGAAGATCGCGCCGGCGATCACCGCCGCCACCAGCACCTTGAGCACGAAGCGCAACGTCAGTTCGCCGCCGAGCAGGTTGTAGACCAGCGTGATCATGTCGCCGACGAGCACCGCCGCAGCCAGGAACAGGGTCAGGTACGTCAGCCAGCGGCGCACCGTCGACAGCCGCTTGACCGGATTGCGCGCCAGCTCCTTGCCCAGGTAGTGCGCGACATAGAGGAACACCGGAAACGCGATGATCACCGAGGCGGTCGACCAGCGCATCGAGCGCGCGAGGCCGCCGACGACGTAGTCGGGATCGGCCGGATCGGGCAGCGCGCGGTTGATCAGATCGAACAGCAGGCTGCCGAGGTGGTAGGCCGAGACGTAGAGCGTGGCGAACAGCACCAGGTAGAGGAAGGCCTCGCGCGCCGACAGGTACGGCCGCGGCCGCGGAACCGGCACGGAAAACGGAACCTCGGCATAGGCGCCGAGCGCGCTGCGGACCTGTTCCGGCGGCCACCCCGCCGCGGTCAGCGCCGCCTCGACCGCAGCCCTCGACTCGCCTTTCGCCAGGGCCTCGCGGACGAACCACTCCAGATCCTGCGTTGCCGAGGCCATGCCCTGTTCCTTGCCGGTTGCGGACGGCCAATCTAGCAGGTCGGGCCGCCGCCAGACGGACGGCCGCGCGCCCGGCGCGATGGCGAACCGGTGCTTTCGCGCGACGGAACGCCCGCAGGACGCCGCTTCCGTAGGAGCGCGCCATGCGCGCGATGCCGCGGGTGCTTGCAGGACCCGGTGAATGCCGCAACTCCGGACCGGCAGACGCGGCGGTCACCGGAATTCGCGGGCGGCGACACGTCCGCGGCATCGCGCGCATGGCGCGCTCCTACGGGACGACCGCGTCCTTCGTCGTCAAAGCATTGGCGTGCCGCCGGTCACCCCATAGCGCGCGCCGGTGACGTAGCTCGCGTCGTCCGAGGCCAGGAAGACGAACACCGGCGCCACTTCCTTCGGCTGGCCCGGCCGCTTCAACGGCACCTGCGAGCCGAACGTCTTGACGTCCTCCGGCGGCATTGTCGAGGGGATCAGCGGCGTCCAGATCGGACCCGGCGCCACCGAGTTCACGCGGATCCCCTTCTCCGCCAGCAGCCCGGCCAGGCCTGCGGTGAAGTTGGCGATCGCGCCCTTGGTGGTCGCATACGGCAGCAGCGTCGGCCGCGGCTTGTCGGAATTGATCGACGAGGTATTGATGATCGCCGAACCCGGCTGCATGTGCGGCACCGCCGCCTTGCACAGGTGGAACATCGCGGTGACGTTGACCTGGAAGGTGTAGTCCCACTCTTCGTCCGGGATCTCCTCGATCGACTCGCGCGTCATCTGGTAGGCGGCGTTGTTGACCAGGATGTCGATCCGCCCGAATTCATCCAGAGTGCGCCTGATGATCGCGCGGCAGTGCGCGGGATCGGCGATGTCGCCCGGCACCAGCACACAGCGGCGGCCGGCGTCCTCCACCCAGCGCTTCGATTCCTCGGCGTCCTTGTCCTCGCACAGGTAGCTGATCAGCACGTCGGCGCCCTCGCGCGCGAAGGCGATCGCGACCGCGCGGCCGATGCCGCTGTCGCCGCCGGTGATCACCGCCACCCTGCCGCTGAGCTTGCCGCTGCCCTTGTAGCTCTCCTCGCCGTGGTCGGCCTTCGGCTCGAGCTCGGGTTCGGTTCCGGGAACGTCCTGCTGCTGTTCTGGCTGGTTCATGCGTGCCTCATGTGCTGCGCCCGGTCCTGCACGGGCGACGGGTCGTCGCCGGCATGATGGTGTCGCATGCGCAGGACCCCGGCGGGAAACGTCACCTTGGGACGGCCCGCGTCGAACCGGCGTGATTCACCACGGGATCACGGATGCCTAACCGGCGCCCTCGCAAAGTGGCGGCAACAACCTCACGTCAGGAGACCCGCCATGCCGTACCAGAGCATCGCCGAGCTGCCCGACAACGTCCGCGACAATGTGCCCAAGCATGCGCAGGAGATCTACAAGGAAGCCTTCAACAGCGCCTGGGAGCAGTACGACAAGCCTGACGAACGCCGCGGCGATGCCTCGCGCGAGGAGACCGCGCACAAGGTGGCGTGGTCCGCGGTGAAGGACAAGTACGAGAAGGGCGACGACGGCAACTGGCACGCCAAGTAGACAAGATTTTCGGCAGCGCCGGCACGTCCTCGGTCGCGATCATCGGCCCGGGACGCGGCCGGCGGCGCCCTGCGGAACGGCAGCCTCGCCACCCTCGGGCGACAGGCCCCCGACGCGATCGACCAGGAACTCCACCACCGCGCGCACACCGGGCAGTTGGCCGCGGCGATGCGGGATCACCAGCGTCGTGGTGATCGTCCCGGCATGCCAATCCGGCAACACCCGGATCAGCCGACCGGTCTCCAGCGCGGCGCGGCACATTCCCTCGGGCAGGCAGACGATCCCGAGCCCGGCGACCGCCGCGCTGATCAGCGCCGTCGACTCGTTCGCCACCATGCGCGACAGCGGCTCGGCTTGCCGCTGTCGTCCGGCGCGGTCGAACAGACGCCACGTACCGGCGGCGGGACCGGTCAGCAGCCCGTCGTGCGAGGCGAGTGCGTCCGGTGACGCCGGCGCCCCGCGCGCTGCGATATAAGCGGGCGCGGCGACCAGGATGATCCGCTCCACCAGCAACTGGCGCTGCACCAGCCCCGAATCCGGCAGCGGTGCGCTGTGGCAGCGCAGGGCGATGTCGTAGCCCTCCTGCACGATGTCGACGAAGCGGTCGGTCACGTCCAGCTGCAGCCGCAACTTCGGCCAGGCCTTGGCAAGCGTGGGCAGGTGAGGGGCGAGTAGCTCCTGCCCGGTCGGGATCGAAGCCGTCAGCCGAACCGTGCCGCTGGGTTCGGCCAGGCGCGTGCGGACGATGGTTTCAGCGGCCTCGGCCTCGATCAGGGCCGCCCGCGCGTGCTCGTGGAAGTCCCGTCCGAGCTCGGTGAGGGTGAAGCTGCGCGAAGTGCGGTGGATCAGGCGGGCGGCCAGGGCGTGCTCGAGCGCGGCGACGCGCTTGCTGATCGTCGACTTCGGCACCGCCAGCCGGCGCGAGGCCGCGGCGAAGCCACCGCTTTCGACCGCCGCCACGAACAGTTGCAGGTCGTTGAGGTTGAGCATGCGCAATGTCCATGGAAAGAGACTTTGAAACTCATTTTCACCCACTACCCGGTCAAAGGCCACAAACATATCCTTTCCTTGCCGCATCACTGCAGCCCAACCCCTTCCCAGGAGAAACACCCATGAGCCCCATCCTCTTCTACGGCGTCCCCTCCGGTTGCTCGCTCGGTTCCATCGTCGCGCTCGAATGGCTGGGCAAGCCCTATCGCCTGTGCCGCATCGAAATGCCCGAAGTCGCCTCGAGCGCCGAATACCGGCGCATCAATCCGGTCGCCGAGACACCGTCGCTGCTGGCCGGCAGCGGCGAGATGATCAGCGAAAGCCTGGCGATCCTCAACCATATCGGCGCGAACACCGCCGGGACCGGTCTGGCATTCGCCCAGGGCACGCCCGGGTTCGATCGCCTCAACCAGATGCTGGCCTTCCTCAACACCACGTTCTTCTCCGCCTTCTCGCCCCTGTGGTTCGCGATCGAGGAGCAGGACATCGACGACAACGACAAGCGCGCCCTGACCAATTACGGCCGCACGCTGGTCAAGCGCGCCCATGCGCAGCTGGAGGAGATGCTCGGCGCCAAGCCCTGGCTGCTCGGCGCGCAGCGCACGCTGGCCGACGCCTACTTCATCGGCATCGCCCGCTGGACCAGGTACCACGACGTCGTCGATCGTCGCGACTACCCGAACCTGCAACGCCTGTACGACAAGCTCGAGGCGGATCCGGCGGTGCAGTTCGCCCACGCCATCGAGGGCGGGCGGGCGGCGACGTCGAGCGGGGGATTCCGGGGCGAGGTTTCCCTGGACGAGGCGCTGGGGCTGCTGAGGCAGGCGGCGTAGCGCGTCCGTCGTCGAGACCGCTCGCACGCGTCTGCGGGCAGGCCGATCTGCCATGCCCATGGCAGGCCGCATCATCCGACGCGGCCCGCCATGGTGCATACGCCCGGCGCTCATGCCCGGCCGAACCCGGCAGCGCATATGACCGGCGTCGTCATCGACTTTCGCGTGCGGCGATCGCACTCCCCGGCTGGCCCGTGGTGCCACCGCCGATCCGCTCGTGGCCGGGCGCCAGCCCATGCCGCGCCTGCCCGGCCGCGTTCCCCGCCTTCATCCCGAACAGCGGCCGCAGCACGCGCACACGGCGGACCAGGTATTCGGTGATCAGCAGGCAGCCGGCGACAGTGATGGCGACCACCAGCAGCGGTTCGGCGATCGGCCCGAGCGACAGTTTCGCCAGGCCGTAGCCGGCGACCACCGTGATCGTCTGGTGCAGCACGTACCAGGGATACACCGCCTGGCTTGCATACGGCAGCCAGCGGAACGGCCGGTTCAACAGGTGATGGCCCCAGGCGAGCACCAGCAGGATCCAGGTCCAGCTGTTCAGGCGCCTGGCGAACGCATAGGCCGCCCACGCGAGCTCCGACCCGGAATCCGGCCCGGTCCCCACCAGCAACGCGAGGAACGCGGCGAACGTCGCCACCGCCGCGCCCAGCAACCACCAGCGGCAGCGTCGCAGTTCGGCCCACAGGCCGGCGTCGGCGCCGATCCAGTAGCCGAACAGGAACGTCGGCAGGTAGATGGCGTGGTTGTGCCAGTCGTGGATCAGGTCGTGCGTGGACGGAAAGCGCCCGGCCAGCAGCCAGGTCGCCGCCGCCAGCGGCAGCACCGGCAGCAGCCACAGCCGCCACCCGCGCAGGCCGCGAAACCAGTCGCGCAGTGCATGGCCGGCGCGGCTGTCGAGCAGCGGCAGCAGCGCCGTCAGCAGCAGCGAGTACGCCAGCAGGTACGGCAGGTACCACAGGTGGTTCCAGGTGATGCCGATGTCCGAACCGTCGAACGCGCCGGGCGGCCACGGCCGGAAGGTGAAGTAGTGCAGCAGGAACTGCAGGTAATTGCCGTCGAAGGCGCCGTTGGACAGCGCCTGCAGGTAGGCCTGCGGTGGCACCACCACCGCCATGCCGAACAGCAACGGCAGCAGCAGGCGCTTGAGCCGGTCACGGGCGAAGCCCGCCCCGCCGCTGCCGCGCAGCAGGAAGTTGACCGCCAGCCCGGAGATCAGGAACAGCAGCGACATCCGCCACGGGTTGACCGCCAGCATCAGCCACTGCAGCCACTCGGCGAGGTAGGCCGACTTGATGTGCCAGCCCCAGTCGGCGACGTAGAACATGCCGGTGTGATAGAGGATCAGCACCGCGAAGGCGAGCACGCGCAGCGCATCGATGTCGTGGCGGCGCGGCTGGCCGGGAACGGTCGGGGAGGTGGATGACATGGCGGGACTCGTCCGGTTCGGGACCGCCAGCGTCCGGCCGCGGCGGCATGCCCGAAAGCGAAAAGTGACGCCACGCGGCGCCCGTGGGACGAGTGGCGGGCGGCAGGGACGAGCCGTGACCGCCCGACACGGCCCAGGCCCGGTCTTGCGCGCTTCGATCCACGACCGGCCGAACCGGCGGGCTAGACTGCCCCGGCCGGGCACGGCCCGCCCGGACGGAACCACCGTGCAGCCACAGACCTATCTCCGCTACCGGCGCCCGTTCGAGGCGGGCTTCTGGATCCTGATCCTGGGCATCCACGCCGTCGCCAATGCGATCGTCACCAACATCGACATCGCCCGCTCCGGGGCGGCGGACGTCGCGCGCTGGGAGCCATGGGCCTGGGAGTGCTCCAGCGGCCTGGTCCTGCTGGCGCTGATCCCGCTGCTGATCCTGTTCGACCGGCGCTTCCCGCTGCAACGCGGCCGCATGGCGCGCAACGCCGCCGCGCACCTGGCCTTCAGCGTGCCGTTCTCGCTGCTGCACGTGGCCGGCATGGTCGCCCTGCGCGAGGTCGTCTACGCCTGGATGGGCTCGGATTACCGCTTCGGCGACCTGGGCACCAATCTCGGCTACGAATACCTCAAGGACGTGCGCACCTACGGCTACTTCCTGCTCGCGCTCTACCTGTATCGCTTCGTGCTGCGCCGCTGGCAGGGCGAGGCCGGGTTCCTCACCGAAGGCCGCGAGGACCTGCCCGCGCAGCCGGTGACCGACCGCTTCCTGATCAAGAAGCTGGGCCGCGAGTTCCTGGTGCGGGTGGAGGACATCGACTGGATCGAGGCCGCCGGCAACTACGTCACCCTGCACGTCGGCGAGCGCCTGTACCCGCTGCGCGAGACCATGGCCGGCATCGAGCAGAAGCTGGACGGCCGCGGCTTTGCCCGCGTGCACCGCAGCGCCATCGTCAACCTCGACCGCGTGCGCGAGATCGAACCCTTCGACACCGGCGACGCCCGCGCGCACATGCACGGCGGCGCCGTGGTGCCGGTCAGCCGCCGCTACCGGCAGGCGCTGAAGGAACGGCTGGCCTGAGCGCGGCCGCTCATGGGTCCAGCCGATAGCCGGCGCCGCGCAGGGTGACGATGTGCCGCGGCCGGGCCGAGTCGGTCTCCAGCTTGCGGCGCAGCTCCCACATGTGGGTGTCGACCGTGCGGGTCATGATCGACGACGAATAGCCCCAGACCGCCTGCATCAGTTCGAGCCGGGATACGACCTCGCCGCGCCGCTGTAGCAGCTGCACGAGCAGGGCGAACTCCTTCGGACGCAACGCCACCGGCGCGCCCGCCTTCGACACCTTGCGCGCGGCGAGGTCGACCTCGACGTCGCCGAACCGGAAGGCCGGCGCGCCGGCCGCGTCCGCACGCGCGCCGAGCGACTGACGGCGCAGTAGCGATTCGATGCGCGCCAGCAGCTCGAGCAACCCGAAGGGCTTGGTGACGTAGTCGTCCGCGCCGAACCGCAGGCCCCGCACCTTGTCCGCCTCGTTGCCGCGTGCGGTCAGGATGAGCACCGCGATCCGCTTGTCGCGCTCCCGCAGCCGGCGCAGGACGTGCATGCCGTCGATCCTCGGCAGGGTCAGGTCCAGCACCAGCAGGTCCGGACGCCAGGATGCGGCCAGCGCCAGCGCGCGCTCGCCATCGCCGGCGACGTCGACCGCGTAGCCTTCGATCTCGAGGTTGTTGCGCAGGCCGGTCGCCAGGTCGGCGTCGTCTTCCACCACGAGCACGCGCGTCATGGCCGCGCCGCTCCGGTTGCCCGCTCAGACTCGCGCGCCAGCGGCAGCACGACGACGAACCGCGCCCCGCCCCCGGGTGCGTCCTCCACCGCGCAGCGCCCGCCGTGCCGCGAGACCAGCTCGCCGACCACCGCCAAGCCGATGCCGGTGCCGGACACCGCCGAACGCCGGTCGCGGTCGAGCCGGAAGTACGGCCGCCATATCCGCTCACGGTCGCCCGGCGGCACGCCGGGACCGGCATCGTCCACCTGGAGGCGAGCCATGCCCGCGTCCTCGCACAACCGGATGCGGACCGGCGCCGCGCCGCCGTACTTACAGGCGTTGTCGAGCAGGTTGAGCAGCACCTGACGGAACGCGTCCGGGCCGATCCTCGCCTCGATGCCGGCCCCGGCCACCAGCTCGATCGGCGGAACCGCTCCCTGCACGGAACGGAACTCGTCGACAACCTCGCGGGCGAGCGCCGCCACGTCGACCCGCTCGTCGGGAATCGGATCCTGTTCTTCTTCGCGGTTGCCGGGCCGACGGGAGAACTGCAGCACGTTGTCGACCAGCAGCGACAGCCGGCGCGCCGCGCGGTCGAGCGCCTGCAACGCCGACTTCCGCTCCTCGTCGCTCCGCACCCGGTCCAGCAGCAGGGTCTCGGCGAACATGCGAATCCGGGTCACCGGCGTGCGCAGTTCGTGCGAGGCACGGGCGATGAAGTCCTCCCGCGCCAGGGCATGGCGCTGCTCGCGCCGGAACTGGAACAACGCCGCCAGGAACAGGCCCATGCACAGTGCGAACAACCCGATCAGCCAGCCGGTCCTCGAGCGCGGCAAGCCGCCGATCACCAAGCGATCGGCGGCGGACGGCGCCATCGCCACCGCCACGGAGAATCCCGGCAATGCCCCGCTGCGTGCCCGCTCCCCCATGTCCCGCACCGCCAACGGTGTATCGCCGCCTTGCCCCGGATGCGAGGAGAACACTACATGCCCCGTCCGCGAACGTACGACCACCGTCATCGACGCCTCGGTTGCCCCGCGGTCCACCAGCGCCTGCGGCAGCAGTGGATCGCCGAGCGCATGCTCGGACAGCCAGGCGCCGACCTGGTCCAGGCGTGCCTCGAAACCGACCAGGCGCCGCTCCGGTCCGGCGCCCCGCTCGCCGGCGACGACGAACAGCCGCGGCCGGCCGCCGTCGTCGACTTCGACGAGCCGGAACTGCGGCGCGGCCTCACCGGCAGCGGCCAGCGGCAGGCGCGCCAACTGCCGGCCAAGGTCCCGCGGCACGTCCATGTCGCGTGCTTCCAGATGCCCGTCCGGCCCCGATTGCCTGAACATGCCGCCCACCAGTTCGGCGGCCCGCCGGGAACGCGGCGGGATCGCGGCGGCCAGCGACTGCGGCGCAGGCAGTGCGCCGTCGTGCGCCACCGTATCGGCCAGTCCGCGGATGGCCATCGCGAACCCGTAGTCGCCGATGTACGTGGTCGCGCGCCGCACGAACTCCTCGGCGGCGAGATCCGCGTAGTCGTGCAGTACGGTCTCGGCCAGAGCGCGATGCGACCGGCCCGTCGCCAGCGCCTGGTAGGCGAGCGCGATCGTGAGCACCGCGCTCGCCAGCAACAGGACCAGCGACAGTCCTCCTGTCGCAAAGACGTTCCTGGCGAGCGACCGGCACATGGTCCCGAGTCTGGTCGTCGGGTTCCTGCCCGGCAAGCGCCCCGCATCCCTTGCGGCGACAGGCTGTGGCGATTTGACGCAATCCTGACAATCCCGGACCCGGCTCGGTCCCGGCCGCCGCTGTTCGCCGCCAACATGTCGGGAACGTCCATTCCGGGAGCCGCCCATGCATCGCAGGCACGTCCTTGCCGCCACCGCTCCGGCCCTACGCGGCAGATCGATCGCGATCCTCGTGCTTGCCCTCGCCGCGGTCGCGCTGGTCGTGGCGACGTCCCCCGCCGCCAACACCGCCGGCACGCCTGCGGGTGCCGCCGCTGCGGCGACGCCGCTACGGCAGTCGTTCGACATGCAGGTGCCCGCGCCGCCGACACCTGTCACCGTCGCGGGAAAGCCGCAACTGGTGTACGAACTGCACCTCACCAACTTCACGTCGGCGCCGCTGGTGCTGCAACAGGTGGACGTGCTGGACGCGCGCGATGCGACCGTCATCGCCGCCGTGCGCGACGACGCTCTCGACCGCCGCCTGCACCGGCCGCATGCCCCCGCCGGCAGCGGCCCGCGCACCATCGCGCCTGGCATGCGCGGGGTGCTGTACTTCGAACTCGCGATCGACGGCGACACGCTGCCGCGCCTGCTGGAGCACCGGATCGCATTCCACGACGCCGGCCGGCCGGCGCAAGCGCCGGCGATCGTTCGCGGCGGACGCGTTGCCGTGAGGACCGGGGCTCCGGTCGTGCTGGGCCCACCATTGCGCGACGGGCCATGGGCCGCGGTCTACGATCCGTCCTGGGAGCGCGGCCATCGTCGGGTCGTCTACGCGTTCGAAGGCCGTGCGCGGATCCCGGACCGTTTCGCGATCGACTGGGTCAAGCTCGACGCGGGCGGCCGGCGCGCCCACGGCGACGAAGACGCGGTGGGCAACTGGTACGGCTACGGCGCCGACGTCCTGGCAGTGGCGGACGCCGTGGTCGTGGCGACCCGCAACGACATTCCCGAAAGCGCCACCCTGTCCGGCCGCCTGCAGTACCGGTTCGAGGACGGCGCCGGCAACCATGTCGTCCTCGATCTCGGCGACGACCGCTACGCGTTCTACAAGCACCTCAAGCCGGGCAGCGTCCGGGTCGCGCCCGGCGAACGCGTCCGGCGCGGCCAGGTGATCGGCGCGGTCGGCTTCTCCGGCCATGCCGGCGGCCCGCAGCTGCACTTCCACGTTGCCGACGCCGACTCGCCGCTCGGCGCTGCCGAGGGCCTGCCGTTCGCGCTCGCGGACTTCGAGGTGCTGGGCGCCTATGAAGACTTCGACACGCTCGGTCGTGCGCCCTGGACACCGTTGGGCGACGAGATGGCGGCAAGACGCACCCGGGAACTGCCGGCACCGATCACCGTCGTCGCGTTCGGGACGCACGGATCGCAATGACGGCTTTCAGTTCCCCGCACACGCCTTGGCCGGCACGATGTCCTCGGCCCGGCCGTCGGCATCGCGTCGGATGTCGGCACGGTCACGTTCGTCGATCATCGCGACCGCGGTATTTCCGTCAGTCCGCGGACGGCGTCTCGTTGCTCGGCACGTCGGCGCGCGCGCGCTCCGGATCGATCGGCCGGATCTCGAGTTCCAGGCCGCAGGCGATGCACGGATTCTCCGCCGCCAGCGCGGCGGCTTCCTCCAGGCTGTTGGCCAGGATCGTCCAGTAGCCGCCGATCACCTCCTTGCTCTCGGCGAACGGCCCGTCCGTGGTCCCGCGCCGCGACACCCGCCGGCCTTCGCGCCCCAGCCGCTGCCCGTCGCGCATGCGGCCTTCGGCCATGCACTGCTCGTGCCAGACGTAGAACGCGTCGATGGCGGCCTGGATGCGCGCCGGCGGCAGGTCCGCGTCCCATTTGCCGCGCGAGAGCACGAGATATTCGGAAAGAGGACCGGCGTCGTTCATGGCGCGCTCTGTGCGAAGAGTGGTCGAACGCACAGGATACTCCTCTGGGCAGAACCAGCGGAGACGGTGCCTTGCCTTAGGTGCCTCGTCTTATCTGCTCTTGCGCCATGCCGCGGCGGTCCGGGCCGCGATATCGGGATGGTCGTGATAGTAGGCGGCGTTACCGGCCAGGCCGCGCCAGCGGCGATGGTCCTGCAGCAATCGCGCGACATGCCGGCTGATACGCAGCATGTCGCCGGTGGCGCAGGGTGCGCCATGTTCCAACCCGGCCTCCGCCAGGCTCAGCAGCAGTTCCGCGCGCTCCAGGCAGGTTTCCGATTCCTCCTGCGCATCCCGGGCCAGCGCCTCGAGCTCGGTCGCCGGCAGCCGAGCGATAGCCGCATCGGCGCTCGCCGGCATGGCGCCGCCAAGCAACGTATGGACCAAGCGCTGCAGCGTCGTGCGCGTGGAGGGGACATCCGTCGACACCGACTCGGATGCGACACCTGCCGTGTCGCAGGTTGGCGGGTGAAACGAGGCTGCGCACATCGTCCTTCTCCCTATGCGTGGATGTCCTGCCTTGGCCTTCCTTTGTGCATCGCCAACTGATGTTCGCTACTGCAAACGAGATTTATAAACAGTAGATGTTTAATCTGTAGCTTGTCAAACGGTAGGGCATGAGTCTGGCCGCATGCCCGAAAAGTCGTCCGCCTTGCCGCCCCAAGGCTCCGCCCGGCGCCGGATCGCCGCCAATGTGAAGCGCTACCGCAGCGCATACGGCCTCAGCCAGGAGAAACTGGCCGAGCTGGCCTCCTTTCACCGCACCTACGTCTCGCAGTTGGAGCGGTGCGTCACCAACATCACCATCGACGGGCTGGAGCGCCTGGCCGTTGCGCTGGACGTCGATATCCGCGACCTGCTGAAGCCCTGAAAAACCGGGACCGGCACTGGTGCCGACGCCATGGCCTGCGGGGATCCACGCCTGCCGTCAGGCCGGCGGCGACTGCGGCCAGCGGACCCGCCGCAGGCTGCTGTCGAGCCGATCCGCCAATTCCTCGAAACAGTGCGCCAGCGCCGCGGGCGCAAGGGGCAACTCGGCCTCCGGCAGGTCGTCCTGTGGCGAACGTGGCGCGGCCAGGCGCGCCAGCAGGCGCAGGCGATCGCGGGTCTGCTCGAGCGCCAGATGCGCGTCTTCCGGCAGCTGATAGCAGCCAGGGGCTGCGTTGGGCGAGCGGCGTCCTCTGCTCATGATGTCTTCCTTTGCGTGATCGGGATCATCGCCACGTCGATGCATTACGGGCGCTTGCCGGCCGGACGGCGCCGCTTGACGCGTCGCCTGCCACAGATGGCCCGGGCAGGCGGCGCGCTTACGGCCTTTCCTTCTCCAGTCCCGCAAGCAATGGCCACTGCTCCTTGACGTACTGCTCCGTCGCCTCGCGGACCACCCACGCGACCGACACCTTCTTCCCGCGGGCGATCTGCTCGACCGTCTCGTAGATGTCCTGCGGAAAACTGATGGAGGCCCGGGTGGTCCTGGCCTCCGACGCCTCGCGTGGCGGGCGTCCTTTGCGGTTCGCTGACACGATCCCTCCTGATGCGCGGCTCATATGTGCACCACACTACACCACATTGGTGCAATGGCAAGTGCGATCGCCGTGAACCTTCCGCCCCGCTTCCCGACTACCTTGGCGACGATTGCCGCGGGAGCCGGGGTTTGCAGCCAGATACGACCAAACGCGATCGCGCCGACCAGTTGCTGGTGGTGCGCTGCCAGCTGGGCGAGCGCGCGGCCTTCGACGACCTGATCCGCCGCTGGTCCGACGCGTTGCGCCGGTACGCGCTGAAGCTGACCGACGACCCGGCGCTGGCCGACGACCTGACCCAGGACGTCTGGCTGCGCGCGTTGCAAGGCCTGGGCGGGCTGCGGGAGGCCACGCGATTCCGCCCCTGGCTCTTCGGGATCGCGCACCGCACCTTTGTGGATCGCCTGCGCAGCCGCTACGCCATGCCGATCGACACCGGCATCGACGTGCAGGCGATCGCGGCGACCGAAGCCGAAGCCGAAGCCGACGGTGATGGCGAGGAACTCGAGCGGGCGCTGGCCGACGGCATGGCGACGCTGCCGCTGGTCGAACGCGAGGTGTTGGCCCTGTTCTACCTGAAGGAGCTTCCGCTGATCGAAATCTCGGCCGCACTGGACATCCCGGTCGGCACCGTCAAATCGCGGCTGTTCCGCGCGAGAACGCTGCTGCGCCGGCGCATCACCGCCAAGGGAGACCTGCCATGAACGACAAGACACCCGCGTCCCCGCTCGACGCGCGGCTCCGGCAATTGACGACGGACGCGCTGTCCGCGAGATCCCGGTACGGCCATGTGGCACTCCTGCTGGCCGCGCTGATGATGTGCGTGCTGCTGGGCGCATTGCTGGCCACCGAGCCCAACCTCCCCGGCCGCACGCGGGCGGCGTTCGCCGTCATGCTGGCCATCGGCGCCAGCTGGGTGGCCTACGCGACGTGGGTGCTGCGGCGACGCAGGCCGCTGCTCGGCAACCACCGCATCGTCGCCGGCCGCATGGCGGTGGCATTCACCGCATTGTTCCTCGTGGCAGCGGTGGTCGCGAGCATCGGCACCGATGGCGCGGCCTTTCGTGCAGCCGCCGCGGTCGGCGCCGTCATGCTCGTCCTGGCGGTGACCGTCCTCGTCCGGGCGCATCGCCACGTGGCGCGGCTGCGCGCCCAGCGGCTCGAGCTCGAGCGCCAGCTGGGCGGGCAGGAGTGAAGCGGGACTCTGCGATCGCGGGGAATCCGCCTACTCCGGGCACGGCTTGAGGCAGTTCACCATCCACGGCTTGCCGAAGCGGTCGGTCAGCACGCCCCAGCGATGTGCCCAGAAGGTCTCTTCGATCGGCATCTGCACCTGCCCGCCGTCGGCCAATGCCGCGAAGATGCGCTCGGCGTCCTCGGTGCTGTCGACGTCGACATTGATGCAGGTGGTCGAGCCGCCGTGCCGCGGCGGGCCGTCGGCGCCCATCAGGATGGTCCCGGCGGCATTCAGCTGGCAATGCATGACCCGGTCATGGCTGTCGGCCGGCATCTCGTCGCAGATCGGCGATTCGCCGTAGGTCATTCTGGCGACGATGGTGCCGCCCAGGGCGGCAGCGTAGAAATCGAAAGCCTCGCTGCAGTTGCCATTGAAGTTGAGGTAAGGGATCAGTCGCATGACGTGGGTCTCCGTGAAGGTCCGACAGGTAGTCCGGCATGCCGCGGACCGGCGGGACGGGACATGCCTTCCTCCCGACGACGAACCCGCTGTGACGGAATCGACAACTTCTGGGCGGCATGGACGGCGTCATGCGGCTCGGGCACGCCAGCGCGGTCCATGCGCAAGGTCCGCCACATCACCCGCCGCGGACCGGCCCCTACCGGGCGGCGCCCTCGGCGAGCACCCCGTCGAGGCGCTGATAGCCCATTTCCATGCCGTCGGTCATGCCGGTGGCCATGGCGCCGTCGCGCGCCTGCTGCGTGTGGAAGTCGATCGTGGTGGTCACCGTGGTGATGCCGTCCTTCTCCGACAGCGCCACCGTGACCAGCGCGGCCTCGCCCATGTCCCCGCCCATGTCGCCGGCGTCGTAGTGCTGGGTGTGCACCAGCCGCGCGGGCGGATCAACTTCACTGAACCTGCCGTGGAAGCCGAACTCCGAGCCGTCCTCCCGGTTGCGCCAGCGCCAGCGGTAGTCGCCGCCGACGCGCACGTCCATCTCGCACACCGGCATGTCCCAACCCGGCGGACCCAACATCCAGCGCGTGATCAGCTCGGGCCTGGTGTAGGCCTGGTACACCAGTTCGCGCGGCGCCCTGAACTGCCGCGTCACTTCGACCTCGCTGTCGCCGGGAAGGCTCACTTCGGCTTTCGGCATCGTCGTCATTGCTGCGTTCTCCTGTGGGTGATGATGGTGCATGGATGCCGCGGACCAGCCGGGCGCGCGGGCGCGCGTCCGTGCATGGAGGCGGCGCTAGGATTAGGTGCCGCGACGCCTGCGCCTTTTTGCCGGCGCGGCCGTCGCCGGCCGCCGCTGCAGTTCGTCGAGCAGCGCGTCGAGGCGGGCGAAGTTGGCTTCCCAGATATCGCGGTAGCGCTCCAGCCAGCCGCTGGCCTCGGCCAGCGGCGCGGCCTCGATGCGCCGCGGCCGCCGCTGCCCCTCCCGCGCCACCGAGACCAGCCGCGCCCGCTCGAGGATCTTCAGGTGCTTGGAGATGGCCGGCTGGCTGATGTCGAAAGGTTCGGCCAGTTCCGCCACCGAGGCGTCACCCTGTGCCAGCCGCGCGAGGATCGCGCGCCGCGTGGGGTCGGCCAGGGCCAGGAAGGTCGCGTCGAGGTGTGCTGAGGCGCTCATTGCATAACCCTATAGTTATGATAACGGATAGGTTATGCATCGTCCGTCCGCTGTCAAGCCCTGCCAGCGGCCAACGCGACATCGGCACCAGGCGTGCGCTTCGCCAGCGTCAGGCGCATGCCGGCACCCACGGGCATGGCGCATCGTCACTCGCAGGCGGCGGCACCCGCTGCCGCAGGTCGTCACACGGGCGCCGGACGCTAGATGGCTTCCGGTGTTCACCGGCATGACGAAACATCCTGTGCCGCGATAGCGCGTGCCAAGCGCCGATCATCGCCAGCGGCACGGTTCGACCTCTCCCGGCACCGGCACCGCCTGTCCTGCCCGAAACGCACACGGGCGCCCCATGGGCGCCCGTGTGCAGCTCCGGACCGTGCCGGCCGATGGCGGTTCGTCAGAACGCGTACTCGCCGGTCAGCCCGAGCAGCGCGGTCGAGCGCTTGGGACCGTCGACCTCCTGCCCGGTGTCGGTATCGCGGAGCGTGCCCGACTTGGCGCGGAAGTAGTCGTAGTGCACGCCGATGCTGAAGTTCTCGGTCGCGTTCCAACCAGTGCCGATGCCGGCGTACCAACTGTTGCGGCCCTCGCGGCGGCCGCTCTCGATGCCGAGTTCCTCGCCGATGGTGTCGTAGTAGTCGGCGCTGTTGTCGGAGGCACGGAAGTAGCCGGCGCGCGCGCCGAGGTACCAGGCCGGGGTCAGGTTGACGCGGGCGTTGGCGCCAGCGAGCCAGCCGCGCAGGGCGTCGTTCGCTTCGCGCTGGTCCACCGGATCGTCGTTGAACACGTTGCGCACCCGCAGGTTGCCCAGGTCGGTATAGCCGACCTCGGCGCCGAGGCCCCAGCGGTCGCCGAGCTTCCAGCGGTAACCGCCGGCCAAGCCATAGCCGGTGCGGCGGTCGTCGTTGCTTTCGAGGAAATCGAAATCGCCGGTCCCGAAGCGGCCCGCGGTGCCGCCGTCGGTGCGGCCCACGTTGCCGGCCACGAACCAGTTGCCGTCCCCCACCTGCTGGTCGGGACGGTAGGTATCGGATCCTGCGCTCTGGGCGAATGCGGACGGGGCGAACAGGGCAGCCGCCAACGCGGCGGGATAATAGAGCTTGTTCATGCAGATCTCCTTCTTCTTGGTCATGGGCATGCGAAACGGACGGCGCATGCTTGATGAGCGGCAACCGGCACGGTGCAGGCCGGGGCGCCGTCGCAGTAGAGACGACCCACACTGAAGACACGGCAAACGTTCACCTCGAGCGCACCCGGAACTAACGTCCGGGTTCAACGCACGTTTATCCCGCGTCGCGATTCAGGTGCGCCGAGCGCCCGCTCCGCGCTCGCCAATGTCATCTCGGCCCAGTGCAGTCCGGGCGGCGGCTGGATCAACGGCGACGATGCGGTAGCCGTGCTGGTGCAGGCATTTACCGACCAGGTTGCGGATGTCGCGATGGTCGTCGACGATGGCGATGTGCGACAAGGACTCAGTGGGCGCTCCATCACGCGGTGGTGCTTCGGTACGAGCTGATTGCGGCACGGCGCGATGCGGATCACACGTGAACGATGTCCGCAGCCGATCTGTATCAAAGCGTGTCACCAGGCCGCGGCGCGACTCCCAACCCGGCGGACCCAGCATCCAGCGCGTGATCAGCTCGGGCCTGGTGTAGGCCTGGTGTAGGCCTGGTACACCAGTTCGCGCGGCGCCCTGAACTGCCGCGTCACCTCGACCTCGCTGTCGCCGGAAAGGCTCACTTCGGCTTTCGGCATCGTCGTCATTGCTGCGTTCTCCGTGGGTGAGGGTGGATGGTTGCTGCTGCGAATGCACCGGCGCGCCTGCGGACGCGCCCGCGCATGGAGTGCTCCGTATCAGGAACGCCGGCTCGCGCGCCTGCGCCCCTTCGCAGGCTGTTTCGCCGCTATCACGGTCGACGGCTGCTGCAGCTCATCGAGCAGCGTGTCGAGACGGGCGAAGTTTGCTTCCCAGATGTCGCGGTAGCGCTCGAGCCAGCCGCTCGCCTCGGCCAACGGTCTGACCTCGATGCGCCGCGGCCGGCGCTGCCCCTCGCGCGCCACCGAGACCAGCCGCGCCTGCTCCAGGACCTTCAGGTGCTTGGAGATGGCCGGCTGGCTGATGTCGAAAGGCTCGGCCAGCTCGGCCACCGAGGCCTCCCCTTGCGCCAGCCGCGCGAGGATCGCGCGCCGGGTCGGGTCGGCCAGCGCCAGGAAAGTGGCGTCGAGGTGTGCGGATGCGTTCATTGCATAACCATGTAGTTATGATAACCAACAGGTTATCCACCAGCCGCCCGTTGTCAAGCCGGCGGATGCCGCCATCGGGGACTCGCGACGCCGCCTTCAGGCCACCGCGGCGATCGCGTCCCGGCGTGGCGGCGCGCCGAACATGCGCCGGTACTCGCGGGTGAACTGCGGGACGCTGACGTAGCCGACCTCGGCCGCGGCGCGGCTGGCGGTCCAGCCTTGCGTCATCATCAGCCGGCGCGCCTCGATCAGGCGCAGCTGCTTCTGCAACTGCAACGGCGCCAGCGACGTGGTCGCCTTGAAGTGACGACGGAACGCGGAGGAGCTCATGCTGGCGACGGCCGCCAGCCGCTCGACCGGGAGCGGTTGCCGGAATTCCTGGCGGACGAGTTCGACCGCGGCGGCGATCCGCCGGGCATGCCCGTTCGGCAGCGCGAGCCGGCGCAGCTCGGGGCCGTGGCGGCTGGCCAGCAGCCAGTAGTGCAGCTCCTGCAGCACGGCGGGACGCACGACGGGCTCGGCGCCGGGATGGTCGAGCAGGCGCATCAGCCGCGCGACGCAGCTCACCACCGTGTCGTCCAGGTCGTCGGCGAACAGGCGCACGGTCCCCGCGTATTCTGGCGGCGGCCCGACCGACGTGCGCGATGCCACGTCGTGCAGGATCGCCATGTCGAGCTCGACGGCGACCGCCAGGTAGGGCGCGTCCCGGCTGGCCTCGACGATCTGCCCGATTACCGGCACGTCGACGCCGACGATGGCCGACCGCCCGGCCCGGAACAGACGCCGCTCGCCGCCGACCGTCATCTGCTTGGCGCCCTGCAGGATCAGGCAGGCCAGCGGCCGGTATACCGACCGCATCGGACCGGTCGGCGCACACACGCGCATCATCCGCAGCCCCGGGACGGGCGTGCGGGCGATGCCATCGGCGTCCGCGTGCGCATCGGCATAGCGCAGCACGGCCTGCTTGAGCGCTTCCACGTCGGCTGCCTCCTGTCGGGATGCAGTCTAAGCGCCGATCCGGTCGCGTCGGGGCGTTGCGGTCGGATCAGGCAAGGTTCGAAGCGGAACGGACAAGCCCGCGCTGCGCGGTTCGCGTTTACTGGACTCCCCCAAAGGCGGAAGGCCGGCTCGAGCAGGTGCTCGACATGCTCAACCCGCGCACCAGCGCCTGAGCGGCGCTTCCGCCTGCAACTCTCTTCCAGACACAGGAGCTTCGCCATGTCCAGGAACCAGGACGACCATCGTCCACGCTTCTCGCGCCGCGACCTGCTCGTGACCGCGTCCACGCTCGTCCCCGCCGTCGTTGCCGGCGGCGCACTCGCACAATCCAACGGCGCTGCGCCGGCCGTCCCCGCCCGCGGCGCCAACGACAAGGCGGCGCTGGTGACCGGATCGTCGCGCGGCATCGGCGCCGCCATCGCCAGGCGCCTGGCGCGCGACGGTTTCCGCGTCACCGTCAACTACCTGCGCAGCCGGGACCTGGCCGAGAACATGGTGCGGCAGATCGAGGCCGACGGCGGACAGGCGATCGCGGTGCAGGCCGACATCAGCGACGCGGACGCCGTGCGGCGGCTGTTCGACGCCAACGACGCCGCCTTCGGCAGGATCGACGTGGTGGTCGCCAATGCCGGCATCATGCGGTTGGCGCCTTTCGGCGAGATGGCCGACGAGGACTTCGACCGCATGCTGGCCGTCAACGCGAAGGGCAGCTTCAACACCCTGCGCGAGGCCGCGCGGCGGGTGCGCGACGGCGGCCGCATCGTCACTCTCTCGTCCAGCATCACCCGCCTGCGCACCCCCACCTACGGCCCGTACGCGGCCACCAAGGCCGCGCAGGACATCTACGCCAGCGTGCTGGCGAAGGAACTCGCGGGGCGGACGATCTCGGTCAACGCGGTGGCGCCCGGCGTGGTGGACACCCCGCTGTTTACCGACGGCAAGACGCCGCAGGCGATCGAAGGCTTCGTGCAGCGCACCCCGCACCGGCGGCTGGGCGAGCCGGAAGACATCGCCAATGTCGTCTCGGCCCTGTGCGGCCCGGACGGCGACTGGATCAACGGCGAGGTGGTGTACGCCAACGGTGGCATCGTCTAGTCGGCGGCGGACTGCAACCGATTGCCCCGATGCGGGAGTGACGGCATGCCGTCCTGCCAGCAAAGCGCTTCGCCCGATTGCGGGATGCCACGGCCTGCGCCGCGGCTTCGTAGGAGCGCGCCATGCGCGCGATGCCGCGGGCATTTCACCACCCGCGGATTCCGGTGACCGGCGCGCCTGCCGGTCCGGAATCGCGGCATCCACCGGCTTTGGCCGGCACCCGCGGCATCGCGCGCATGGCGCGCTCCTACGGTGGTCGCAACCGTCTTGCTTCACTTCTCCGCTTGCGGGGTGAGGGCGCTTGATCTCTCGCGAAGAGCGCCCTCACCCCCAGCCCCTCTCCCGTAAAACGGGAGAGGGGAGCAAAGCGACCGGTGCGTTCCCGCGGGCGATGGCGACGCGGCGCAATGCGGATCACACCCGTGGGCGATGGCCGCCGCCGATCTGTATCAAAGCGTGTCACCGGGCCGCGGCGCGACATCTTGCGATGATCGAGGCGCCCAACCGGGCGAAGTTGCCGGGGCGGCGATCGTTCCGCGTGATGAAGAGGACACGCGGGCCGCATGCTAGTTTTTCACCGTAACGGGCGACGACCGGAGACCATGGCTGCCAGGATGCGACTGCTCTTTGCCGCCCTCCTGCTGCTCGCCGCCTGCGGCGCACAGGAGCAGGACGGCGACGACACCGAAGCGGTGCGGGTCGCCGTGGCCGTGGCGGAGGAGGCCACGTTCGGCGAACGCTTCTCGCTGACCGGCACGCTGACGGCCGCACGCGATGCGCAGCTGTCGCCCCGCGTCGACGGCCTGGTCGCGCACGTGCACGTGGACGCCGGCGACCGGGTCGAGGCCGGCCAGGTGCTGGTCGAGCTCGACCCCGCCGTGGGCCGGCAGACGCTCGCGCGCGTCCGCGCGCAGGTGGCAGAAGCGGAAGCCGCGGCGCGCGAGGCCGAACGCCTGTTCGCCGAGGCGCAGCGCCTGGGCGAAGACCAGTACATCGCCGCCAGCCAGGTCGAGGCGCGCGCGTCAGAACTGCGCCTGGCGCAGGCCGCCCTGGAATCCGCCCACGCCAGCGCGCGCGAGCAGGCCGAGTTGGTCGAGCGCCACGTGCTGCCTGCGCCGTTCGACGGCGTGGTGGCGGAGAAACTCACCGAGGCCGGCGAATGGGTGCAGCGCGGCACGCCGGTGCTGTCGCTGGTGGCCACCGACCGCGTGCGCCTGGACCTGCGCGCGCCGCAGGAGCGTTTCGGCCAGCTCGACGGCGACGCCCGGGTGCGCGTGTTCGCCGACGCGCTCGGCGACGCGCCGCTGCCGGCGCGGATCGGCGCGCGCGTCCCGGTCACCGACCCCGGCGCCCGCACCTTCCTGCTGCGCCTGCTGATCGACGATCCCGAAGCGCGCCTGCTGCCGGGCACCTCGGCGCGCGCCGAGATCGACCTGCCGGCGGAGGCGCCGGCGCTCGCGGTCAGCCGCGACGCACTGCTGCGCCAGCCCGACGGCGGCCACAGCCTGTTCGTGATCGAGGATGCCGTAGCCGAGGATGCCGTCGTCGAGGACGGCGAAACCCGCCCGGTGGCGCGCCGGCGCAGCGTGCGGGTGCTGCGCGAGCGCGACGATCTGGTCGCGGTGTCCGGCGACCTGCAGCCCGGCCAGCGCGTGGTGGTGCGCGGCAACGAGGCGCTGACGGACGGCCAGCCGGTGGACGTGGCCGGGCACTGACCGGTGGGATTCGACCACGTCCTCCGCCACGGCACCCTGATCGCGGTCGCGGTGCTGATCCTGTGTGTGCTGGGGATCGCCGCCGCGCTGCGGGTGCCGGTGCAGATGATCCCCGACCTGGAGGTGCGCACCATCAGCGTCGACACGCGCTGGCCCGGCGCCACCCCGCAGGACGTCGAGAAGGAGATCCTGATCGAGCAGGAGCAGTACCTGCGCACCCTGCCCGACCTGCGCCGGATGGTCTCCACCGCCAGCACCGGGCGCGCCAGCATCGAACTCGAGTTCCCGTTCGGCGTCGACGTCAACGAGGCACTGATCCGCACCAACAACGCGCTCAGCCAGGTCTCCGACTACCCGGAGAACGTCGACGAACCGGCGCTGACCACCAGCTCGTTCTCCGAAAACGCGTTCATGTACTTCCGGATCGGCGCACGCGAGGACAGCACGCTGGATCTCGACCTGGACATGATGCGCAACTTCGTGGAGGACGAGGTGCGCACGCGGCTGGAGCGCGTGCCGGGCGTGTCGCTGGTGCAGGTGGGCGGCGCGGCCGAGCGCCAGGTCCGCATCGAGGTCGACCCGGACCGCTTGGCCGAACGCGGGCTCGCCATGCGCGACGTGCGCGATGCGCTGCGGGCGCGCAACGTCGACAGCTCCGGCGGCGACCTCGACAGCGGCAAGCGGCGCTTCCTGGTGCGCACCGTGGGCCGCTTCCGCGAGGCCGGCGACATCGGCGGCCTGATCGTCGCCGAACGCGACGGCGCGCTGGTGCGGCTGTCCGACCTGGCGGAGATCCGCCTCGAGCACTTCGAGCGCCGCGACCTGTCGTTCAACAACGGCAAGCCCGCGCTCAGCCTGTCGCTGCGGCGCGAGCCGGGTTCCAACGTCATCCAGATCAAGTACGCGGTGCTGCCCGAGATCGAGGCGATCAACGCCGAGCTGCTGGCGCCGCTCGGGCTGGAGATGACGCTCACCACCGACGACGTGCGCTACGTGGAGGAATCGATCGGGAACGTCGTGCGCAACCTCGTCCTGGGTGCGCTGCTCGCCACGCTGGTGATGCTCGCGTTCCTGCGCTCGGTGCGCACCACCCTGACCGGCGTGGTCGCGATCCCGATCTGCACCATCGCCGCCTTCGTCGGGCTGCTGCTGGCCGGACGCACGCTCAACGTGATCTCGATGGCCGGGGTGGCGTTCGCGATCGGCATGACGGTGGACAACACCATCGTGGTGCTGGAAAGCATCGACCAGGCGCGCCGACGCGGACTGCAACGGCTCGAGGCGGCGGTGGCGGGCGTGAGCCGGGTGTGGCCGGCCGTGCTGGCCTCCACCCTGACTACGGTGCTGGTGTTCGCGCCGATCCTGTTCGTGCAGGAAGAAGCCGGGCAGCTGTACTCGGACGTCGCAATCGCCATTTCCGCCTCCATCCTCGCCTCGATGGCGGTGGCGGTGACGGTGGTGCCCGCCCTGAGCGCGCGCCTGGCGCCCGCGTACGACAGCCGCCAGCACACGCCCGGCGAGGACGCGTTCGGCCGCATCGGCGACCGCATCGGCTGGCTCAGCCGCGGGCCGCGGCGCCGGGCGCTGGTGCTGGGCGGCACGGTGGCGACCGCGGCGCTCGCGCTGACGCTGCTCACGCCGCCGGCCGAGTACCTGCCCGAAGGCGAGGAGCCGAAAACGTTCTCGCGCATGATCGCGCCGCCCGGCTACAACCTCACCGAGATGGCGTCGATCGCGCGCGAGCTGACCGAAGGCCTGCTGCCGCACCTGGACGACCCGCCCGGGCGCTTCGCCGCCGGCGACACCGACATGCCGGCGCTGGCCTACTTCAACCTCTCGGTGGATCCGCAGGGGCTGCGCATCATCGCCGAGCCGAAGGCGCCGGGCGACATCGACGCGCTGATGGACGCACTGGACGCGCGCTTCCTCGCCTACCCCGGCATGCGCGCGTTCTCCTCGCGCGGCTCGATCATCTCCAGCAACGACGGCGGCACCCGCAGCATCAACCTCGACATCTCCGGCCTCGAACTCGCCGCGATCTACCAGGTGGCCGAGCGCGCCTTCGCCCGGGCCGAGGCGCTGTTCGACGGCGCCCGCATCGGCTCCGACCCCAGCACGCTCAGTCTCGACCAGCCGCTGCTGGAACTGCAGCCGCGCTGGGAGCGCCTGGCCGAGGTGGGACTGGACGCGGACGGGTTCGGCTATTCGGTGGCGGCGCTCAGCGACGGCGCGTTCGCCGACGAGATGATCCTGGACGACCGCAAGGTCGACATCTTCCTGTTCAGCAGCGCCGGCAGCGAGCAGCGCCTCGACCGCCTGCGCGACCTGCCGGTCGCCACTCCCTCCGGCGCGGTGCTGCCGGTCTCGGCGCTGGCCGAACTGCGCGAGTCCGCCGGCACCGACAGCATCCGCCGGCTCGACGGCCGCCGCACCGTGACCCTCAACATCATCCCGCCGCGGTCGGTCGCGCTGGAGACCGGCGTGGCGCGCGTACGCGAGGAACTGATCGCGGCGATGCGCGCCGACGGCGAGATCCCGGCGGACGTCTCGGTCGACATCTCCGGCGCCAGCGACCAGCTCGACGCCACCCGCGAGGCGGTGGCCGGCAACTTCGCGATCGCGCTGCTGCTGTCGTACCTGCTGCTGGTGGCGATCTTCCGCCACTGGGGGCGGCCGCTGTTCGTGATGGCGACGGTGCCGCTGGGCATCGCCGGCGGCATCGTCGGGCTGGCGCTGCTCAACGGGCTGGGCGCGTTGCTCGGCGCGCTCGGCCTGGGGCGGATCGAGCAGTCGTTCGACATGATCACCCTGCTGGGTTTCCTGGTGCTGCTCGGCACCGTGGTCAACAACCCGATCCTGATCGTGCTCGAGACCTACAAGCGGCTCGAGGAAGGCGCGGCCTCGACCGTGGCGGCCGTGAACGACGCCGTGCGCACCCGGCTGCGGCCGATCCTGATGTCCACCTGCACCACCCTCTTCGGCCTCTCGCCGCTGGTGCTGATCCCGGGCGCCGGCACCGAGCTTTACCGCGGCCTCGGCGCGATCGTGCTGTTCGGCATCGCCACCTCGGCGGTGGTCACGCTCACCTTCCTGCCCTGCCTGCTGGTCGCGGTGCTCGCGCTGCGCGAGCGCACTGCCGGACTGCTGCGCGGCCGCGCCTGAGCCCGGGCTGGCTGGGCTGACGGCAGCCCTGCCGACGGACACGCCTTCCATTGGCGGCATCCTGCCTGTTGCAGTGGCGGTGATACGTCACCGCCAGGAACGGCGCTTACCGAAGGTGCTTCGCCCGGACGCGGGAGACCACAGCCGTGCGCCGCCGCTCCGTAGGAGCGCGCCATGCGCGCGATACCGCGGGCATTGCCCCGCCTGCGACGTCCACCTACCGGTGTGCCCTCCGGCTCGCGGCGGAGCCGCCGATAATCGAAGACCTCAGACACCCGCGGCATCGCGCGCATGGCGCGCTCCTACGGATCTCCGGCCGTGTGCCTGGGCCGTTCGGCCGATGCCTTGCGTGTCCATGCAAACAGGCGAAGCATCTTCAGGCGCTATTCGTCCTTGGCACGAATGGAGTTGACCTGAGTTGCTTCGCTCGATTTCGGGACACCACAGTCGTGCGCCGCTACTTCGTAGGAGCGCGCCATGCGCGATGCCGCGGGCATGGCGCCGCCTGCGATGTCCGCCCACCGGTGCGCCTTCCGGCTCGCGCGGGGCCGCTGATCACCGAAGACCCGAGACACCCGCGGCATCGCGCGCATGGCGCGCTCCTACGGATCTCTGCTGCGCGGGCGATCAATCCTCGAGCCCGAGAAAAATGCGCATCCGCGCGAGTTCGGCTTCCAGGCCGTCGCGGAAGGCTGCATCACGCGGCGCGCGGCCGTCGACGTAGCGGATCTCGCTCCGTAGCGCACCGCCGGCGACGGCCAGGTTGCCCCAGCCGATGACCCGGTCCTGCCAGAGCAGCGGCAGCGCGTAATAGCCCCGTTTGCGCTTCGGCGCGGGCGTGTAGGCCTCGAAGCGGTAGCCCCAGCCCCAGAACAGTTCGAAGCGGCGGCGGTCCCAGACGACCGGGTCGAACGGCGTGAGCAGGCGCACCGAGGCATCGGGCGTCCAGCGCCGGCCGGTGGGGCTTTCGTCGGCCGGCCACAGCCAGTCGACGCCGGCCACGCGCGCCTGTGCGAGGCGCTGCTTGGCGCGCGCCAGCGCCGGTGCACGCGCGTCGTCCCACTGCGGCGCGGCGCGGCGCAAGTGCAGCATCAACTGCCGCAGGCTGGCCAGCGGCAGCGGCGCGTACTTGCGCACCGCCAGCTCCACCAGTGCGTCCATGCGCGCGTCGACGGCGGCGGCGTCCACCGGCGCGGCATCCTCGCGCGCCGCGTAGACCCGCGTGCCGCCGTTGCGGCGCACGACCCGCAGCAGGCCGCGGTAGTGCATCTCGTCGAGCAGCTGCGTGCTGGCGTTGGACGAGCCGCCGAACCAGTTGGTGGCCTTGCCGTGCGCGAAGTGCGCATCGACCTCGCGCGGATGCACCGCGCCGCGCGCGGCGATGAACTCGCGCACCGCATGCGCCTGCTTCCAGCGCGCCGGCGTCCACGCCTGGCGCGCGGTGCGCGGATGCATCAGCGCCTGGTGGGCGCGCGGCAGGAAGCCGTAGTTGACGAAGAAGTCCTCTTCCAGCGCCAGCCGCGGGTAGCGCCGCTCCAGGTCGCCCGCGCGATAGTCGCGGACGCGGTGGCGCAGGGTCAGGTCCTGCGCGCGCGCCGGCGCGCGGATCGGATCGGCCTGCACGAAACCCAGCCGCTCGATCGCGCGCATGAGCGTCGTCGGCCGGAACAGCGTGCGCGCGACGGCGTAGCGGCGCAGGTGGTCGAGGGTGGGCGGCATGGCGCGATGATGCCAGCCCGGCGCGAGCCGCAAGGGGACGGAGACGATTGACCGGCGCAACCACCTCCCCCGGATCTTTGGCTCATGCCTGCCGATCACGTCCGTGGCCCGGCCTGCCAGGCAGGGCGTCGGCCGCCTGATCCGCAGCGAGAACTCCTGCGCGCACGCATGGCAGGCGTCGCTCCGCCGCGGCCGGTCGCGCTGGAAACACGGCGTGGCGCTCGTGGGCGGGAACCGATCGCGGCGATACGCCGAAGGCGAGATCCCGGCAGACGTCCGGCCGGGCATTTCAGGACCGACGCGCTATTGTCCGATAATGATTCTCATTTATATAATGGTCGATCTACCTGGTCCGCGTTGGGAGACGCCGCCGGGTTCTCGCCTCCAGGCCGCGCAGAGACCATGCCCCCGAACACGCTTCGCTCCGTCCCCGACCCCGCCCGCCATTTGATATACGCAGCCGTCGCGGCCGCCCTCGCCTCGGGCACCGCCCAGGCCCAGGATGTCGCCTCCGCGGCCCAGCAGGCCACCACGCTCGACCGGGTCGTGGTCACGGCCGAGAAGCAGGGGCGCTCGCAGCAGGACACCGCCACCAGCACGGTCGTACTGGACGACCGGGCCCTGCAGTCGCGCGGGCTCGACGACAGCCGCGGCGTGCTGGCCAACGCGGCCAACGTCACCAGCGTGGGCACCGGCAACTACGCGCCGGCGGTGCGCGGCGTGGACGGCACCGGCCCGGCCCAGGGCGCGGACGCGTTCTTCGCCGGCACCCGGCCGCGGCTGAACGTGTCGATGGACGGCCGCGCGGTCAGCTACAACGAACTGGTGTTCTCCGGCAGTTCGCTCTGGGACGTGGAACAGGCGGAACTGCTGCGCGGCCCGCAAAGCCTGCTGCAGGGGCGCAACGCCATCGCCGGCACCCTGGCGATCAAGACCAAGGATCCCGCCTGGGCCCATGAAGGCGGCCTGCGCCTGCTCGGCGGCGAGCACGGCCGCCGCCAGGGCGCCTTCTATCTGTCCGGGCCCTTCGCCGGCGACCAGGTCGCGTTCCGGCTGGCCGGCGACGTGCAGCGCCAGGACAGCTACCTGGATTTCACCGGCTTTCCCGGCACGCGCGATCCCGGCAAGTTCGAGAACCGCACCCTGCGCGGCAAGCTGTTGTTCAAGCCCGACGCCCTGCCCGACTTCAGCGCGCTGCTGACCTTCCAGCACGCCCAGTCGCACGCGCCGCAGGCGGAGATGGTCGCGCGGCCGTTCGAGGACGAAAGGCCCGCCACCCCCGAGATGCCGGTGTTCGCACCGCGCACCAACGCCGTCATCGCCGACACCCAGTGGCAGATCGACGACCGCCTGCGCTGGGAGAACCTGCTGACCGCGACCGACCTGCACGTCGACCGGTTCGCGCCGGCCGGCAGCGGCATCGCCCGGATCGACAACCGCGAATACGTGCTCGAACCGCGCCTGGTGCTGGAACGGTCCGCCGGTTCGCGGATCGACGGCATCGCCGGGATCTACCTGATGCGTGCCGACCAGGACGAATTCATCGACTTCCCGGTCCACGAGCGCTTCGAGGACCACATCCGCACCGAAGCCGTCTACGGCGAAGGCACGATCGCGTTGCGCGAGGACCTGGACCTGACCCTGGGCGCGCGCTACGAGCGCGAGCGCCACCGCCGCTTCGGCGGCGAGGGCGTGGTGGTCAGCATCGACATCGACAAGGAATACAGCGCCTTCATGCCCAAGCTCGGCCTCGCCTGGCGCCCGAGCGCGGCCTGGACCCTGGGCGTGCTCGCCTCACGCGGCTACAACGCCGGCGGCGGCGGCATCACCTTCGAGGTGCCGATCACCAGCTACAGCTTCGACCCCGAGTACGTCGTCAACTACGAGGCCTATTTCCGCGGCGACCTGGCCGACGGGCGCCTGCAGCTGACCGGCAACCTGTTCCATGGCAGCTACCGCGACATGCAACTGCCGTTCGACCTCAACCCCGATCCGGGCGTCTGGTCGGTGGTGGTGCGCAATGCCGACCGCGCCCGCAACATGGGCGCCGAACTGGGGGCGCGCTGGCTGGCGCGGCCGGGCCTGGAGCTGCATGCCGACCTCGGCTACCTGCACACCGAGGTGACGGCGTATCCCGACTCGGGGATCGAGGGCAACGAGTTCGCCCACGCCCCGAGCTTCACCGGCAATGCCGGCTTCACCTGGCGCGGCGCCGGCGGTTTCGAACTCAGTGCCAATGCGCGCTACTCGGATGCCTACTACTCGGACATCCTCAACCGGCCGCTCGGCCGCACCGAACCCTACTGGCTGGCCAACGCCAAGGGCGGCTACCGGTTCGGCAGGACTTATCTCTTCGCCGGCGTCGACAACCTGTTCGACGAGCGCACGCCGCTGCAGATCGACACCAACGCCCTGGAGCCGACGCCGTTCGACACCGCGGCGCTGCCGCGGCCGCGCAGCTGGTACGCCGGCGTGCAGGTCGACTGGTGAACATGGACGCGCGCCGCCCCTCGCGCTGGTTCCGGCTGAACCTCTGGCTGCACCGCTGGACCAGCCTGGTCGCCACCGTGCCGTTCCTGATCCTGTGCCTGACCGGCACGGTGCTGATCTTCCACGAGGAGATCGACGCGGCGATGGGCGTGGTGCCTACCGCGCAGGGCCTGGAGGACGCGCCGCACCGGCCGCTGGCCGAATCGGTGGACAACGTGCTGGAGGCATTCCCGGACGAACGCGTGCTCAGCATCGCCCTGGAACCGGAAGAGCACCCGGGCGTCCTGCTGTTGTTCACCGGTCCCAAGGACGCGCACGGATTCGAGACCTTCAAGCTGCGCTTCGCCCACCTGGCCACCGCGCAGCCGACCGAGCAGGGCGTGGACACCGACAAGACCCTGACGGGATTCCTGCTGGAACTGCACGCGCAGTGGTTCCTGGGCCCGGCCGGCGAACTGATCGGCGCCGCGATCGCCCTGCTGGTGCTGGTGTCGCTGCTGTCCGGTCTGGTGGTGTACGCGCCGTACGTCAAGCGCATCGCCTTCGGCATCCTGCGCCGCGGCCGCGGGCCGCGCCTGCTGCAGCTGGACCTGCACAACTTCATCGGCGCGCTGGTGCTGGGCTGGGCCTTCGCCGTCACCGTGACCGGCTTCCTGCTGGGCTTCGGCACCATCGCCACCGGCATCTGGCAGAACACGGAACTGGCCGCGCTGCAGCAGCGCTATTCGGGCGATCCGGTGGACGCGCGGCGGCCGCCAGCCGACATCGACGCCGTCTACGCGGCGGCGCTGCGCGCCGCGCCGCCCGGCTGGCACGTCATCTCCGTCGTCTATCCCGATACCGAGTTCTCCACCAACCGGCACTTCACCGTGCTGGTCGGCGGCCAGGGCCTGGACGAGCGGTTGTTCCGCGTCGCGCTGGTGGATGCCGAGAACGCCCAGGTGCGCACCGTGGTCCAGCTGCCGTGGTACCTGAAAGCGATCGTGCTGTCGCAGCCGCTGCACTTCGGCGACTACGGCGGCCTGGCGCTGAAGCTGCTGTGGACCGCCTGCACCTGGCTCACCTTGTTCATCACCGCCAACGGGGCGTGGCTGTGGTGGAACCGCCGGCGCAAGCGCCGCCCGGCGCCGGCCGGAGCACCAGCATGAAGGGCCGACAGACCCTGTTGCTGGTCACGCTCCTGGCGCTGGCCTGCATCGCCGGCATCGTCGGCATGCTGCTGGCCGAAGGCGCCTGGGACTGGCTGTTCTTCGCGATGGCCGCATCGCCGCTCGCGGCCGGCGGCATGCGCCGGGCCGCCACGCGCCGGAACGCCGCGTAGGCGCGACCCGTCCCATGCTGCTTTCATAGTCCCGCATGCACTGGATGACGGTCTGGAGTCACGCGTTGTCCGCCGCCAACCGGGCTTCGATGGCCTCGCGCAAGGCCGGGCCGGACGGCAGGCGCAGGTCGAATTCGTCGCGCAGCACGTCGAGCACGGCGTCGGCGTCCGGCAGCTCGCGGCGTTCGCTGGGGGCGCCGAGGCGGTGGACGGCGAAGCTGCCGTTGCTCAGGGTCTTGCGCACTCCCGGCCCGGTACGGGCGACGCGCAGCTGGCCGGAGAACGACGAATCCGGGTGGGTGGAGACGTACCAGTTGCCGACCTCGAAATCGATCTCCGCCTGCGGCTGCAGATCGAACACGTACAGGCCGCGCCACGCGCCCGCCACCTGCGCGCGCAGCAGGTACTGCCCGTCGCGTTCGATCAGGCGGTAGGTTTCGTGCGGGGTGGCCTGCGGCGCGTCGGTGTCCAGCCGCAGCGGCCCGGTCGGCACCATGCCGCCGAAGCCGACGTCGGCGGCGTAGCGGACGCCGTCGATCGTCACCAGCACCAGCATGTGGGTGCGCGCGGTCAGCGCGTCTTCGGGGCCGCCCATCACCACCCGCGCGGTCAGCCCGCGCGCGTCGAACCCAAGCCGTTGCAGCAACGCCAGGAACAGGCGGTTGAGCTCGAAGCAGTAGCCGCCGCGCCCGTCGTGCAGCAGCTTGCGCTCCAGCGACGGCAGGTCGACCGGCACCGGCGCGTGCATCAGCGTGGTGATCGTCTCGAAAGCGAACGCCGCAGTGTGCCGGCGCTGCAGCTCGCGCAGCGTCTCCAGCGTCGGCGGCGGCGGTGCGGGATAGTCCAGGCGGCTCAGGTAGAGATGGATGTCCTTCAGCGGTGTCGACATCGCTGTGTTCCCGGTCTCCTGGCGTTGGGCGCACGGTATGGCCTCAAGCTTGATTGAGGTCAAGGATGCGGAGGCGTCATGGGCGGAACGGTGCGATGCGCACCGAACTCGGGCGCCATGCGTTTCGCGGAGCCGGGCGAACGGATGATCCATGCGAATCCCGCGACCGGATGACCAGCATCGATGCCTGAGGCACGCATCACCCACCTTTCACCGATTTCTTCTGCCGCGACGGGTAGCCTCGCTCCCGCCCTCGCACCATGGAGCACCGATCGATGCATATCGTCCTTGGCGGAACCGGCCACGTCGGCAGCGCAGTCTGCGCCGCGCTGCTGGCCCGCGGCCAGCCGGTGACGGTGGTGACCCGCGACGCGGCGCGAGCGACGCGCCAGCAACGGCTCGGCGCCACGATCGCGGAAGCCGACATCCTCGACACCGCTGCGCTGCGCGACGTCTTCCGCTCCGGCCGCCGCGCCTTCCTGCTCAACCCACCCGCCGCGCCGTCCAGCGATACCGACGAAGCCGAGCATCGCAGCGTCCGCGCCATCGTCGCGGCGCTCGAGGGCTCGGGCCTGGAAAAGGTGGTCGCCGAATCCACTTACGGCGCCCAGCCGGGGCGGCGCATCGGCGATCTCGGTATCCTGCACGAGTTCGAACGCCTGCTGTCGCGCCAGCCGATCGCGGTCGAGGTGATCCGTGCCGCCTATTACATTAGCAACTGGGACGGCGCGGTGGATCCGGCCAGGGAGGAGGGCCGCCTGGACACCATGATTCCCGCGGACTTCCGCTTGCCCATGGTCGCGCCGGAGGACATCGGCGAGGTGGCGGCCGGTCTCATGATCGACGACGCCGCGGGCCAAGGCCCCCACTACGTCGAGGGCCCGGCACGCTACACGCCAGCCGACGTCGCGCAGGCGTTTTCGCACGCCCTCGGGCGCGATGTCGAAGTACGGGCGGTACCGCGCCCGCAGTGGGTAGAGGCCTTCAGGGCGATGGGATTCTCATCGGCCGCGGCAGAGTCGTATGCGGGGATGACCGCGCGTACGGTGGACAACGCAACGTGGCCCGCGCATCCGATCCGTGGCACTACCGTGCTGCGCGACTACGTCGCACAGCGGGTCGCCGAAGCGGCCGCCTGACCGGGCACATCGTCGGCTACTTCCTCCCTTTGAAGAAGGAGGTTGAAGGCCTCAGGCCGCCTTCGACGGGTCAGCTCGCCGACCCCGGCCATTGCAAGTCATCGCGATGTGCGCGATTTTGCGCTGCAAGCGCGCCGTCACGCCCCCTTATGTCGCTGCAGGCAACCCAGGGCAGGCAGGAGTGCAGGGAGGAACCGGACATGACCTTCAGACCCCTTCGACCTTGCACCATCGTCGCCAGCCTGTTGATCGCGGCAGGCACGGCAGCTGCGGGGGACGGGTTCCCCCCCGGCTCTGCGGCGGACAACAATCTGCGAGAGTCGACCGCAGATCCTGCGCCCACCATCGTTCTTTCGCCTTGCACCCTCCCGGACGTGGCCCAGGCGGCCCGGTGCGGCGTGCTGGTCGTTCCGGAGAATCCCGATCGACCGGATGGTCGTCAGCTCTCGATTGGCGTGGCCGTCGTTCCCGCTTCCGGAGGCCAGGCGCTTTCGGACCCGATCGTTCCGTTGATGGGTGGCCCCGGGGAAGATGCGATCAGCGCGGCCGCGCTGTACGCAGACCAGTTCGCGTCGCTGCACCGCGACCGCGACCTCCTGCTGGTCGACCAGCGCGGGACGGGGCGGTCCGGCGCTTTGCGATGCGGCCTCCATTCCGCCGGGGAACCGGCACCGAACCTTCGCGACTTCTTTCCGCCCGCCGCGGTCACGCGTTGTGAACGGCGGTTGCGCACCCGCGCCGACCTGACCCAGTACACCTACGCTCACTTCGCAAGTGATCTCGAACGCGTCCGAAAGGCGCTCGGCTATGGGCGGCTGAACCTGTTCGCAGGCTCGTACGGGACACGGGCCGCACAGGTGTACCTTCGCGCCTACCCGAACAGCGTGCGGACTGCGTATCTCGGCAGCGTCGTGCCGATCGACGTGGTGACCCCGCTCGTCATGGCAAAAACGGCGCAAGAAGCCCTGGAAGATACGTTCAGCGCCTGCGCTGCCGATTCCGCCTGCCGCGCAGCCTTCCCCGACCTGCGCGACGAGTTTGCCCGGATTCTTGCCAGGTTGGATGCGGGCGAGGTGCGCGCCATCCTTCCCGGCCGCACCGGCACCGTGCCGATGCAGCGGGGGCGCGTCGTCGAGTGGTTTCGCTCACTGCTCTACAGGCCCAAGAGCGCCGCAAGACTCCCGTGGCTGATCCACCAGGCCCACGAAGGAGACTGGAGCCCGATCGTCGAAGGCATCCTGTCACAAGCGCAGGGGATGGATTCCGCCATCAGCCTGGGCCTGTTCTTCTCGATCACATGCGCCGAGGACATGGCGTTTCTGGATGAGAAGGATATTGTGGCTCAGTCACGGGACACGGCTCTAGGCGACTATCGCGTGCGTCAGCAACAGGTTGCCTGCAAGCCTTGGCCCAAGGCTTCACTTCCGGCGGAGTACCGAACGCCGGTGCGCTCGTCGGTACCCGTCATGTTCGTTTCCGGCGATATCGACGGCGGCTCGCCGCTTTGGTTCACGGACCGTGTCGCCAAGGGCTTCTCCGATCGCGTCCAAGTCGTGCAAGGCGGCCGGGGGCACACCCAGTGGACCGAGTGCGTGGGGCAGCTGTACGAGCGATTCGTGCGCACGGGTGCAACACGTGGACTGGACGGTTCTTCCTGCAAAGCAATGCCACGACCACCATTCGAGACACGCCGGGGAAACGGTCCCTGACCCTTGAGATACCCGGATCCGCACGTCCACTACGACGATCGCATCGTCGGATGGGCCGGCTTCCACTACGTAGGGTCGGACGCGCGAGTCGCACCGCTTCCTGCGCACGCGCGCGCTTGCCGATCGGCATTCGGCCGCGGGTCAGCCATCCGCGGCTGTTCGCTGCCTTCACGCCTTCGCCAACTGCTCCGCGTAGCGCCGCAGGTAGAGCGGCCAGCCGCCTTCGCCGGCGACACCGTCACGCGCGCGCTCCCAGCCGTCGCCGTGCCGCTCGAGATTGCGGTGCTCGAGCTCGACCCGGGTGCGGTCCGGCGCCTCGGAGATGAAGCGCACCTCGACCTCGCTGGCCTTGGCGGGATCGGTTTCCAGACGCCATCGCGGGCTGATGTCCCAGCTGATCACGACGCGGTCCGGCGGCTCGTAGGCCAGGACCCGCGCCCAGCGGCATTCGCTGCCGTCGACGCCGCGGTCGTAGAGATGGCCGCCCACCCGCGGCTCGAACACCGTCTCCGCGATCGGCACGGCCAGCAGGTTGTGCTCGCGCGGCTTGAAACTGCCGAACTCCTCGGTGAAGACCCGGAAGGCGCGCTCGATGGGCGCCTCGACCATGATCTGCAGCCGTACGGACGTTTCCGCTACCTGTGTGTTCACGATTCCTCCTCGTTGGTTTGCTCCGCGATCCGCTTGTAGGCGGCCAGTGACTTGCTCCAGAAGCGCTCCAGGTCGGCGCGAAGCGCGGCCACGCCGACCGGGTTGAGGCTGTAGATGCGGCGGGTTCCGGCCGGGTGGTCCATCACCAGGCCGGCCTCCTTGAGCACCTTCAGGTGCTGCGAGACCGCGGGGCGGCTGACGGGCAGTTCACGGGCGATCTCGACGACGGCGCATGACCGGTCCGCGATCCGCTCGAAGATGGCCCGACGTGTCGGGTCGCCGAGGGCGGTCCAGGGGTCTACTTGGTAAGTATTCACGAACGGTAAGTTAATTCTTACCATTGGCGACGTCAACCATCTCGGCGCGATGCGACCGCCCCGCCGAACGGCCGGGGCGCGAGTCATCCGACCGGCGACCCGATCCCCGTCAGCGAATGCCGCCGCCGGCGAACAGCTGCTCACCGGTCAGCCAGTACGAATCGTTCGAGGCCAGGAACACCGCGATCGAGGCGATGTCGTCGGGCTGGCCGACGCGGCCGAGCGGCGTGTGCGCCACCACGCCGGCTTCCATGTCGGAACCGGTGATGCCGGCCGCCTGCGTGCCTTCGGTGACGATCATGCCCGGGTTCAGCGCATTGACGCGGATCCTGCGCGGGCCCAGCTCCTGCGCGAGCACGCCGGTGATCGCGTCCACCGCGCCCTTGGTGCCGGCATAGACCGCGCTGTCCGGCGGCACGATACGGGTGATCACCGAGCCGATATTGATGATGCTGGCCCCCTCGCCCATATGCCGGGCCGCCGCCTGCGTGGTCAGCAGCAGGCCGAGCACGTTGACGTCGAACTGGCGGCGGAATTCGTCCTCGGTGATCTCCTCGAGCGGCGCGAAGCCGTACACGCCCGAGTTGTTGACGAGCACGTCGAGCCGGCCGAACCGCTCGATCGCCGCATCGACGATCGCCTGCGCATCGGCCTGCTTCGACACGTCGCCGCGCACCGCGATCGCCTGCCCGCCGGCCGCGGCGATCCGGTCGACGACCGCGTCGGCGCCGTCCTTGCTCGACGCGTAGTTGACGACCACCGACGCGCCTTCGGCGGCCAGGCCCCGGGCGATGGCAGCGCCGATGCCCTTGGAGGCACCGGTGACGATGGCGACCTTGTCCTGCAGCTTGCTCATTTCGATTTCCTGATTCGTGGGATGGGCTGCGATGCCGACGCACATGCGCCGTCGCCATCGACACCCACGAAATGCGAACGCGGCGGGACCACGAAAAGACGCGATCGGGGGAATGAGCGTCCCACGGGCGGGAGGACCGTCACCGCCGGCAGCCAGGCCATGCGTGCCACGGCGTTATTGCGCCCGCCGCGGCGCCGGTGCGTCGCTCACCAGCGCGGTCGTGGTCAGCAGCGAGACGCTTGGATGCCGGGAAACCCGACCTCAGGTCACCTTCGGCAGGTTGCCGATGTACTCGATGCCCATCACCTTCAGCACGACATTTCGGAACGCCTTTCCGACCGGATAGAAAATCCGTGCCCTGCGCTGGTTGCCGAAAAGCCAGAAGTTGAGCCGGTTGAAGAGCCCCGAAGGCGTACTGAGGAGAGACATCATCCATATCGCGTCCGGGCCGTAATACAGCACGTCCTTGAACTTGAGCACCATGCCCTGGTCTATATCGAGCCCGGCGGCGGTGATCTCTTCCATCAATGGTCCGGGCTGGCGCGCGTCTACCAGATGCAGATCGCCGACGGCGGCACGGATGCGGGCATAGCGACACCAGGTGGTACAGACCGGACATTCGCCGTCGTAGACCAGCCATGCCTGGTCCTTGCCGTGGTTCGAGATCATGGCGCGTTCCTGTTCCGGGGCGCGGTGCGTCGGATGGACTGGCTCCGATTATGCAGGACCGGACGTACGAGCCTCATCGCCTGAGTAAAGACACTGATCCTCGCCAGCCGCCTTCCGGGAGATCGTGTCGCATGCATAGACCCGCAGGACTAGAGCGGGTGACCGTCAAGGCCCGGCGACCAGGGCCCTGGCGCTCCACTGCCTGAGCAGGAAATTGGCGACCGAGAAGCAGCCGGGGAGGTCCTTGTTCAAAAGCACGATTGCGGATCAAACCGGTGTCGGAAAAAAAGCCGACATCGTCGCCTCACTGCCCCTAGCCGCGACCACGCGGCAGTGGCCTCCGACGAAAGCTTCGTCTTGCACACCCACTGTCAAATGGATCACCTACATTCCTGCGTGCGCGTCCGCGCCACCGCCGAATACCTTATAGAGCGTGACGCGATTGTTCGCCTCGGTCAGCCGCAAACCGATCAGCTCCTGCCGTGCTGCGTATAGCGTACGTTGCGCATCCAACGCGTCGAGGTAGCTGTCGACGCCGCTGCGGTGGCGCGCGTCGGAGAGCACGTAGGCTCGCTGGCTCGCGTCGACCAGCGCACGCTGCGCCTCCAGCCGTTCGTCGAGCTGCTCGCGTGCGGACAACGTGTCGGCGACTTCGGCGAACGCGGTCTGGATCGCGCGTTCGTAGCCGGCGATATCGATGTCCTTCTGGATCGTCGCGACGTCGAGCTCGGCCCGCAGCGCGCCCGCCTGGAAGATCGGCAGCGTGACGGTCGGCACGAACGACCACGTACGGTTGCCGCCGTCGAACAGGTTCGACAGTTGGTCGCTGCCGCGCCCGGTCGACGCCGTCAGCGAGATCGAAGGGAAGAACGCCGCACGCGCGGCACCGATATTGGCATTGGCCGCCTGCAGGGTGAATTCGGCCGCGCGCACGTCAGGCCGCTGCAACAGCACGCGTGAATCCACATTGGGAGGCAATACCGCCAGCGCAACACCTGCATCGAGCGCGGTGTCGTCCGGCAGCAACGCAGCGTCGACTGGCGCTCCCACCACCAGCGCCAGCGCGTTGCGCGACTGCGCGAGCTGGGAGGTGAAGGCGGCCACGTCGACGCGCGCGCGCTCGACACTGGTTTGCACCTGTGCAAGCTCGAGCCCCGACGCGACGCCCTGCGCGTGCAGGTGACCGGTCAGGCGCAAGGTTTCCTGCTGGCTCTCCAGTGTCCGCCGGGCCAGCTGCAGCCGCTGCTGGTCGGCCGACACTGCCAGCCAGGCTGCGGCAACCTCGGCCACAACGCTCAGCCGCGTGTCGCGCTGCGCTTGCTCGGTCGACAGATATGTCGCGAGCGCCTGGTCGCTGAGGCTGCGGATGCGGCCGAACAGGTCAAGCTCCCACGCGCTGAAGCCGACCTCGACCGAAGCACTGCGCCCGACTTCGGAACTTCCGACGAAGCTGGTCGGGGCGCTGCTGCGCGCACGGGTCTCGCTGGCGGTGACGCCAACGCTCGGCAGCACGTCCGCGCGGCGGATGCGGTACTGCGCGCGCGCCTGCTCGATATTGAGCACGGCAATGCGCAGGTCGCGGTTCTCCTCCAACGCCAGCGCGATGACCTGCTGCAGGCGCGGGTCGAGGAACACGTCGTCCCATGCGAGGCCGGCGAGGGCCGGAGCCTCGGCCGCAGTGGCGGCGCCGCCTAGATTCGCCGGCACCGGTAGCGCCGGCGTCTCGTAGCGGGGCGCGAGACTGGCGCAGCCGGCCAGCGCCGCCGCGCAGGCGAGCGCCAGTGCCAGCCGGGACAGGACGGGACGGATCATCGGGTCACCTCGCCGGCTAGCGGCGTGTCGTGCGTGGGCGCCGGTGTGCGGCTGGGGAACAGGCTGCGCACGATCACGTAGAACAGGGGCACGAAGAAGATGCCCAGCAGGGTCGAGACGAGGGTGCCGCCGAGGACGCCGGTGCCGAGCGAATGCCGGCCGCCGGATCCAGCGCCACTGCTGACGACCATCGGCAGCACGCCGAGCATGAACGCCAGCGAGGTCATCACGATCGGGCGCAGGCGCATACGCACGGCCTGCAGCGTGGCCTCGACCAGCGGCTTGCCCTTCTCCTCCAGCTCCTTCGCGAACTCGACGATCAGGATGCCGTTCTTCGCCGACAGGCCCATCACCGCCAGCATGCCGACCTGGAAGTAGATGTCGTTCGACAGTCCCCGAGTCCAGGTCGCCAGCAGCGCACCGACAATGCCGACCGGCACCGCAAGCATCACCGAGACCGGGATCGACCAGCTCTCGTACAGCGCGGCCAGGCACAGGAAGACGAAGACCAGCGACAGCGCGTACAGCAACCAGGTCTGCGCGCCGGCGGCCTGCTCCTGGTACGACAAGTCCGACCACGCGTAGCCGACCTCGTCATCGAGCCCGCCGACCAGTTCGGCGATCGCTGCCATCGCGTCGCCTGAACTGGTGCCAGGCGCGGCATTGCCGGTGATCTCCATCGCTTCGACGCCATTGAACCGATCGAGCACCTGCGGCGCAGACGACCAATGGGCGCTGGAGAAGGCAGAAAACGGAACCATACCGCCGTCGCCGTTGCGCACGAACCACCGACCGATGTCCTCGGGCAGCATGCGCGCATAGGCCTCGCCCTGCACGTAGACGCGCTTGACCCGGTTGTTGTTGAGGAAGTCGTTGACGTAGCTGCCGCCCATGACCGCGGCCAGCGTGCTGTTGATGTCCGAGGCGGACAGACCCAGTGCACCGGCCCTTTCGTCGTCGATGACCACGCGGTAGTTCGGCGCGTCCTCCAGGCCGTTGTAGCGGACGCTGGTGATCCGGCCATCGCTGCTGGCGAGGTCCAGCAGCTTCGCCCGCACCGCGGCCAGCTCCGCGTGACCGTTGCCGCCGACGTCCTGCAGCTGCAGCGTGAAGCCGGCGCCGGTGCCGAGCCCGCTGATCGCCGGCGGAGAGATCGCGATCACCTGCGCATCGCGCAGCGAGCCCATCATCGTAGTGGTGATCCGGTTGGCCACGTCCTCGGCCGAGGCGTCGCGCTCGGCCCAGTCCTTGAGCCGGATGAAGCCCATCGCCGAGTTCTGGCTGCTGCCGGCGAAGCTGAAGCCGGCGATCGTCATCACGCCCTCGACTTCGGGCTGCTCCATAATGAAATCGGTGGCGGTCTCGATCGCTTGTCCGGTCCGCTGCGCGGTCGCGCCGGATGGCGTGTTGATCATCACCATCAGCATGCCCTGGTCTTCCTGCGGCAGGAATGAGCTGGGCAGGCGCCAGAACAGAAGGCCCATCAACCCGATCAGCAGTACGTAGACGATGACACCGGAGCCGCGACGTGTGGCCAGCTTGCCGACGCCGCGCTGGTAGGCGTCGGCGCTACGGTCGAATTTGCCGTTGAACCAGGCGAAGAAGCGACCGAGCACGCCCTTGGGCGATGGATGACCGCCTCTTTCGATCGGCTGGAGCAGGGTCGCGCACAATGCCGGACTCAGTGTCAACGCTACCAGGAGCGACAGGATCATCGCTGCGGCGATGGTGACGGAGAACTGCCGGTAGATCTCGCCGGTTGCGCCGCCAAAGAACGCCATGGGCAGGAAGACGGCGGTTAGCACCGTCGTGATGCCGACCAGCGCACCCGTGATCTGCCCCATCGACTTGCGGGTGGCCTCGCGCGGGGACAGCCCCTCCTCGGACATCACGCGCTCGACGTTCTCCACCACCACGATCGCGTCGTCGACCAGCAGGCCGATGGCCAGCACCATCGCGAACATCGTCAGCGTGTTGATCGAATAGCCCATCAACGCCAGCACGCCGAACGTGCCCATCAGCACCACCGGCACCGCGATGACCGGAATCAGGGTCGCGCGCCAGTTCTGCAGGAAGAGGTACATCACCAGCACGACCAGCACGATCGCCTCGAGCAGCGTCTTGACCACTTCGGTGATCGAGATCCGGACGAACGGTGTCGTGTCGTAGGCGATCTGGTACTCCAGCCCGGCGGGGAAATACGGTTCGCGCGCCTCGAGTTCCGCCGCCACCGCTTCGGCCACCGCCAGTGCGTTTGCGCCGGTCGCCAGTTCCAGGCCCATGCCCGATGCCGGCAACCCGTTGAACCGCGCGTTGGACGCGTAGGACTCGGATCCCAGCTCGACGCGGGCGACATCGCGAAGGTGGACCGTCGCGCCGCTGGTGTCCGAGCGCAGGGTGATCGCCTCGAACTCCTCGACCGTTCGCAGTTTGCTGCGCGCAGTCACGGTGGCGTTGAGTTGCTGGCCTTCCACCGCCGGCAGCGCGCCGAGCGCACCGGAGGACACATCGGCGTTCTGCGCGGAGATCGCGGCGGCGATGTCGGAAGGCATCATCGCGTAATGGCGCATCTTCTCGGGGTCGAGCCAGATACGCATGGCGTACTGCGCGCCGAAGACGCTCGCGCCACCCACGCCACTGACCCGGCTGATCGGCTCCTGCAGGTTCGTCACCATGTAGTCGCTGATGTCGGTCGCGTCCATGCTGCCGTCGGTCGAGTTGAACGCCAGCACCATGAACATGCTGCCACTGGCCGATTTATTGACGGTCACGCCGTTCGCGGTGACGACGTCGGGCAGCATCGGCTCGGCCTGCGCGACCCGGTTCTGCACCTGCACCTGTGCGGTGTCGGGATCGGTGCCGGAGTCGAAGGTCAGCGTCACCGACGCGGTGCCGGCCGAGCTGCTGCTCGACGACATGTACAGCAGGTTGTCGAGCCCGGTCATCTGCTGCTCGAGGATCTGCGTCACCGAGTTCTGCACGGTTTCGGCGGAGGCGCCGGTGTAGCTCGCGCTGACCGTGATCGACGGCGGCGCGATGTCCGGGTACTGCTCGAGGGGCAGCGTGGAGATCGCGAGGATGCCCGCGAGCGTGATCACGATCGAGATCACCCACGCGAAGATGGGGCGGTCGATGAAGAAGCGTGCCATGACGGTCCTCAGCCGGCCGCGGCGTCAGCGCGCGGTACCGTATCGGCGGCGTCCGGCGATGGCGTGACGGGCTTGGCGGCATCGGGATTTGCGGCATCAGGTTTCGCCGGCGCGTCCGCAGCCTCCAAGGCGACATCGACAGTGCGGGCCTGCATGCCCGGACGCACGCGTGCGCCGCCTTCGACGATTACGTGGTCGCCGACGGCGAGGCCCTCGCTGACGACCCAGCGGTCGCCGACCGCGTCGCCGGTGCGCAGCCGACGCTGTTCGACCTTGCCGTCGGCGTTGACCACCAGTACCTGCGCCTGGCCCTTGGCATCGCGGGTGACGGCCTGCTGCGGCACAAGGATCGCCTGCTCGTCGATCGCCATGGCCAGCACCGCGCGCACGTACATGCCTGGCAGCAGCAAGTGATCGGGATTGGGCACGACAGCACGCAGGCGCACCGTGCCGGTGGCTTCGTCGACCCGCGCGTCCACGACTTCCAGCGTGCCGGCATGTGCATGGGTGCTGCCGTCCTCGAGCACCACGCGGACCTCGGCCTTGCCGTCGACGGCCTTCAGCTGGCCGGCGTCGAGCCGGCGCCGCAGCTGCAGCAGCTGCGCGCTCGACTGGCTAACGTCGACGTAGATCGGATCGAGCTGCTGGATCGTCGCCAGCACATCGGCCTGGCCCGCGCTGACCAGCGCGCCCGGCGTATAGCTCGACGTGCCGATGCGGCCGGCGATCGGCGCGGTGATGCGCGTGTAGTCGAGGTTGATGCGCGCAGTCTGCAGCGCGGCGCGCGCGGCGAGCACCGCCGCCTCGCCTTGGCGCAACGTCGCAACCGCGTCGTCGCCCTCCTGCCGGCTGATCGCGTCGAGCGCGACCAGCGCCTTGTAGCGCTCGGCCTTCGGCTTCGCCGACAGCACCGCCGCCTCGGCCTGCGCCAGATCGCCGCGCGCGGCCTCGAACGCCGCCTGGTAGGGTGCCGGATCGATCTCGTACAGCACCTGGCCGGCCTCGACGGTCTGGCCCTCGGTGAACAGCCGCTTGCGCAGGATACCCCCCACCTGGGGTCGCACGTCGGATGTCATATGCGCCACGGTGCGTCCCGAAAGCGTCTGATCCATCGACAGCCGCTGCGCGGCGACCGTGTATACGCCCACCTCGGGCGGCGGCTGTTCAGGCGGCGTTTTCGACGAACAGGCGGCGAAGGCCAGGGCAAGCATGCCGGCGAGCGGCAGGCAGAGGATGGGCGGTAGCGACGGGCGTGACGCGGCGGGGGGCATGCAAGGGCTCACGGTCTATCGGAGGCTCGGCACGCTACGGCGTAAATGTGCAGCAAATTTGAAGGTTGGCGCCGGGTGCTTGCGTTCGTGTCCAACGGGAGAGCTAATAGCCGTCCCTCCACCGCGGCACCTCCTGCAACCCTGTCGATGATCAGACCCGGCATCACCGCCAAGCTGTTCCTTGCGATTCTGGCCGCGTGTGCATTCGTGGTGCTGGTCTATGGCGTCGCGGCGCAGATCTTCCTGCGCAGTACCTTCGTCGAGTACCTCGCCGAGCAGGATGCGGCGCGGGTGGCCGAACTGATGCCGCGTGTGGAGGCCGGCTATGCGCGTGCCGGAAGCTGGGATCAGGTTCGCGCGAACAGAGATGGCTGGATCGCGCTGCTGCAGCCCGAGCGGGCGCCGGGTCAACCTCCGCGCGCGCCGCCGGTATCGGACCAGACTGGCGGCGTATTCCGTCTCGCGCTGCTCGACCGCGACTACGAAGTGATCCTCGGAAACCCCGATGCCGGCCGCGACGACGTGATCGAGCCCGTCGTGGTGGACGGCGAGACCGTCGGATGGATGGCGATCGTGTCGTTCGAGAAAGTGCTGGCCAGCGCCGAATCGCGGTTCTTTTCCGCGCAGTTGCGGGCGTGGTGGCTGATTGGCACCGCTTCGGTGCTGGTCGCGGCGCTGCTGGGCTGGCTGCTGTCGCGCACACTACTGCGGCGGTTGCGTGGCCTGGCCGGTGCGACCCACCGGCTGGCCGCCGGCGACTACGCGACGCGCATCGATGCCGGTTCGCCCGACGAAATCGGGCAACTGGCGCGCGACTTCAATCAACTTGCGCATGCGCTGGAGCACAACGAGCGCGCCAGGCGCAGCTTCATGGCGGATATTTCGCACGAACTGCGCACGCCGCTCGCCGTGCTGCGCGCCGAGCTCGAAGCGCTGCAGGACGGCATCCGGCCGATGACACCGGAATCGCTGTCATCGCTGCACCAGCAGGTAGGTCAACTCGGTCAGCTGATCGAGGATCTGCACGACCTGTCGCTGACCGACATCGGCGCGCTCGCATACCGGCGGGCCCCGATCGATCTGGCGGTGGTCCTCGACACCGTGCTCGACGGCATGCGTGCGCGCTTCGCCGCCGCCGGGTTGGCACTGCGCGCCCGACTCACGCCCGGACCGTTATTGATGACCGGTGACGAACGCCGGTTGCAGCAGCTGTTGGCAAACCTGCTGGAAAACGCGCTGCGCTACACCGACGCGGGCGGCGAGGTCATGGTGACCTGCACGCGCGGACACGGCGTGCTCCGCATCGTCGTCGAGGACAGCGCACCGGTCGTCGAGGCCGACAAGCGGGCACGGCTGTTCGAGCGTTTCTACCGCGCCGATGCCTCGCGCAACCGCGCCAGCGGCGGTAGCGGCCTGGGACTGGCGATCTGCCGAAACATCGTCGAGGCGCACGAGGGCGACATCGTTGCCGAGGCATCGTCGCTCGGCGGCCTGCGCATCGTCCTGACGCTGCCCGCGCTGGAGGACTGATGCAGGACGCGGCCGGCCATGTGTTGATCGTCGAGGACGAACCGCGGCTGGCAGCGGTGCTCGGCGAGTACCTGCAGGCGGCCGGCTACACGCACCACTGGGTCGACGATGGCGCCTGTGCAATGGACGCATTCCATGCGCAGGCGCCGGATATCGTGCTGCTGGACCTGATGCTGCCCAACCGCGACGGCATCGAGATCTGCCGCGACCTGCGCCGCCACGCGACCGTGCCGGTGATCATGGTGACCGCGCGCGCCGAGGAGATCGACCGGCTGCTCGGGCTGGAGATCGGCGCCGACGACTACATCTGCAAGCCCTTCAGCCCGCGCGAGGTCGTCGCGCGCGTTCACGCGGTCCTGCGCCGCCATCGCCTGGTTCCCGGCGACATGCCCGCACCGGGCCTCCGGATCGACGAGACCGCATGCTGCGCCAGTGTCGACGGCCGGCCGCTGGACCTGACCCAGGTCGAGTTCCGCCTGCTGCGCACGCTGGCCGCATCACCCGGGCGCGTCTATTCGCGCGAGCAGCTGATGGACCGGCTGTATGCCGACCATCGCGTCGTTACCGATCGCACCGTCGACAGTCACGTCAAGAACCTGCGCCGCAAGCTCGCCGAGGTCGGGGGTGAGGACTGGGTCCGTTCGGTTTATGGCGTCGGCTATCGTTTCGAAAGCAATCGTTCCATCTAACAGGGGCTCCTTGGGCGAATCGCAACTGCAACGAGGATCGCCCATGGAACAAGGCCGCCACGCGGGCTCCGGATATCGCCGAAGCCGCAGGGGCAGGCTCTTGAAGTCAGCCAGGTGTGGCGCCGCGCAACACCATCTGGCGGCCAGATGTGACGCAACCCGAAGAGCCCGCCCCGGACTTGATCCGGGAGCCGGACCTGACCCATGGGCGCCGCCCGATTCGGCCACTGTCGCCCACGGCACCGGCGTTCCGCTCGATCTGGATTACCGCGCCGGCTCCAGGTACATCCCCTGGAGCGCGATCCGGTCGGCGGGGGAGACACCCAGCTCGCGCTCGATATAGGCGTCGATGGAACCGTAGTCGGCGCGGATCTGGTCGAAGGCCGAGTGCAGATACACCGGGTCCGTGCCCATCAGCGCATCGACCGCCTCCGGCGGCAGCTTCGCGAAGGCCGCGGCGGTGGGGTCCGCGGCTTTATCGCCGGTGGGATCGCTGCTGCGCTGGCGCAGTTTCTGCAGGCTGGGCACGCGCTGCGACATGGCGTAGTCGGCGATCACCGTGTCCTGGGGCACGCCCAGCGTGGTCAGCACCAGCGCGGCCAGCAGGCCGGTGCGGTCCTTGCCGGCACTGCAGTTGAACAGCAGGCCGTCACCGGCCTTCAACGCGTCGAATGCGGTGCGGTAGCGCGGCGCGAACTCCTTCGGCATGGTGCGATAGAAACCGGACATCATCCGGATCGCCGCCTCCTTCGGGTCGCCGCCGCCGGCGAAAGCCCGCTTCAAGATGTCGCCATCGAATTTCAGCTCGTAGTCCCAGGACAGGTACTCCACCTCCTGGCCGATGCGGTTGGCCTGCGTCGGTGCGGCGTTTCGCTCCTGGGGCCTACGCAGATCGCAGATGGTCTTGATGCCGAGACGTTGCAGATAGGCGTAATCGCCGTCGGTCAGGGTGTCCATCGCACCGGAGCGGAACAGCCTGCCCCAGCGCACCTGACGGCCGTCGCCGGCCTGGTAGCCGCCCAGGTCGCGGAAATTGATGCCGCCCTCGAGCGGCAGCACGCGCTCGCCGATCAGGCTCTCGCGGCCTTCGTCATCCTTGATGCGCACGTAGGGTCGCACGTCTGCCGCGTGCTCGATCTCGATGCGGCCGGACGCGCCGTTCACCGGTGACACCGAGGCCGGCAGGGGCGCATCGATGCGATCGGACACGGCGATCCGGTACTGCTCACCGGCCACCGCCGCACCGGTCCAGACCACGGCGATGCGGGTGGGGCCGAGGCGCTCGATCTGCAAGTCGCGCGGCAGTTCGGCCACGGCAGGCAGCGCGCATGAGCACAGGGCCAGTGCGAGCGTGCGCCGTTTCAGGGTATGGGCAGTCTTCATGGTTCTTCCTCTTTGTGATCAAAAGCGTAGGCGCATGCCGGCCATGTAGCGGCGACCGAAACCTTCGGCTTCCAGGGGACGCGACTTGTCGCCCTGATAGCGCAGGCCCTGTTCGTCGGTCAGGTTGTTGGCATCGAGGAACAGGCTCAGGCTCTCGTTGACGGCATAGCGCAGCGACAGGTCCAGTTGCTCGGTCGCGTCCCAATAGGTGTTGCCACCGCCATCGAGGTTGACGTCGTCCAGCCACTTGTCGCGCCATTGATAGGCCAGGCGAGCCGACAGGCCGTACTTTTCGTAATAGAGCGAGGCGTTGAGAACCTGCTTCGAGGTGCCCTTGAAGTCGTGCTTGCTGCCGTTGGCAGCTTCGAACTCGCCGTCGATGAAGGCGAGGTTCGCCTGTACGCCGAAGCCGTCCATCCACCCCGGCAGGAACTTGAACGGTTGCTGGTAGCTCAGTTCCGCACCCGTGAGCCTGCCGTCGCCGCCGTTGAGCGTGGTGACGTAGTCGTAGCCCACCCGCGAAATGCCGCCGGCGTCATAGCGGTCGTCGGTGACGGTGGACGTGCTGCTGAATAGAACGTCGCGCACATCGCGGTAGAACACGTTCAGCGCGAGGATGGAAGCTTCGTCGAAGTACCATTCCAGCGAACCGTCATAGCCCCAGGCGCGCTCCGGCGTCAGCTCCGGATTGCCGCCGGAGATCACGCGGTCGGTGTCGTTGACGCCGACGCTGGCACGCAGGTCGGCGAATCCCGGTCGCGCCAGGCCGGTCACCAGCGCGTTGCGCAGTTTGAGGTTGCCGCTCAGATCGGTGTTCCAGTGCAGCGACGGGAACACGTCGGTGCGGTCCTGCTCGATCGTCACCGGCGTGCGGGTCCCGTCCGGCGCGACCAGGTTGCCGCGACTGTCCAGCGTGGCGCGTTCGATGCGCACGCCGGCCAGGAACTGGTGCACGCCGCGCTCGACTTCCAGCTGCGCATAGGCGGCCTGGACGTCCTCGTCCAGTTCGAACCTCGAGGCCGGATTGACGGCGTCGGCCGGGTCGTACAGGCCCGCCGCCTGCAGCTGGGCCAGGGTCTGCTCCAGCATCCTGCGCACGCCGGCGTTGTCCACATAGTTGACGCCGAAGCCGCGCGGGAACTTCGAGTCCCAGGGGTTGTTGGTCACGAACGGATCGATGTCCCACGGCAGGCCCAGCGCCTCGGCGTACGCAGAGACCGGGACAGCGGGCGACGAACCGTACGTGTTGCCTTCGACCTTGCGTTGATCAACCTGGGCGCCGACGCTCAAGCGCGCGCCGTCGGCGAGGGAAAGATCCCGAGAGGCGTCGAACTTGAAGGTGACCGTGTCGGCTTCGGTGGTCATGTTGATCGGAATCAACAGATCCATGCCGAAACCGGCCTGGTCGAGATCGGCGACCGGGTCGCCACGAGAGAACCCGGCATCGCCCTGCACGGTCGTGTACAGATCCAGGATCGGCAGATTCGGATTGCGGCGATCGTAATCCAGCGAAACGAACTGGCTGGGATCGGTCTGCACCTGGCGGATCATCGGCAACTCGGTGGTGCCTTCGGTCCGGGTGACGTTCACGTCCCAGCCGAGGGTCCAGACGTCCAGCGCGTGGTCGCCGCCGAGCGTCGTCGTCCATACCGAGTTGGCGTAGTTGCCGTCCTGCAGGCTTGCAGCCACGGGTACGCCAACCAGCGAGCCGCTGTCGATGCCGGCCTCGCCGCCGAGCGCACCGCCGAGGTCGAAGATGTACTGGTTGCGGTACTCGTGATCCTTGAATTCCGTGTATAGAGAATTCAGCTCCAGGCGGTGGCCATCGGCTGGACGCCACTCCAGCTTCAGCATGCCGGAGTTGGTTTCACGTTCGAGCTGATAGCTGCGGAAGTCGAAGGTGGTTGGTATGCCGTTCTCGTCGTAGTCGAACTCGCGGTTGTCGGTCAGCTGGTCGCGGCTGTAGGTGGATCCGCCGATCAGCACGCCGAAGGTATCGTTGCTCCACGAAAGCCGCGCATCGCCCTGACGCTGCTTGCCATCGCCCAGTTCCATCGGTCCGTAGCCCACGCCGAGTTGACCGCTGAAGCCACGCTTGCTCATCGGCGAAACGGTTTCTATGTTGACGCGGCCGGCCAACGCTTCGGCGGGCATTTCCGGTGTCAGCGTCTTGTTGACCGTCACCACGTCGATCAGGCTGGCCGGCACGGAGTCGAAGCGGAAGACACGCTCGTCGGCGCCGACCACGTTGATGTCGTCGAAGGCCGTCGCGGTCCAGCGCGATGGCGCGCCGCGGACCTGGATGTAGCGTTCCTGCCCCTGGTCGCGCTGCACCGCGACCGCGGGCAGGCGGGACAGCGCCGCGGCAGCGGTCTGGTCGGGGAAATCACCGATGGCATCCGAGGCGATGGCGTCGACCACACCGATCGCTTCGCGCTTGAGCTCGATCGACTCCGACTGCGAGGACACGATCGGCGCGGAGACAACGACAGCGTCCAGTTCCGTGGGCTGCATGGCGGCTTGGGCCAGTGCTAGCGACGGCAGCAGGGATAGTGGGAGGCAAACGAGGGCGCGCGAACGCACCGCCTGCGCGATGGCGCGGGAGAGGGGATGACGCATGAATGTTCCATATGGGTGGGGAGCGAGCGAGAGCCTGAAGCGCGTTCGTTACAACTGAATGAACGTTCATTCTTGCTCCGGGCGTGGTAAGGTGCGGCGCCGTTTCGCTCCTTGGGAGGCTTGCCCGATGCCCGCCTCCACAGCCGTCACCACACATGTCGCCAGAACCTGAAAAGCCGCTCGACGCACGTCGTCGACACATCCTGCTGTCGGCCAAGCGGTGCTTCATCGCGCGCGGGTTCCATGCCGCGACCATCAGCGACATCGCGGCCGACGCCGGCATCAGCCAGGGCCTGGTCTACCGCTACTTCGAGAACAAGCGCGCGATCATCCTGGCCATCATCGAGATGCAGCTGGAGGAGAACCGCGAGAACCTGGATCGTTTGCAGGCTTCGACCGACTTCGTCACCGAGCTCGGGCAGGCGTATGGGTTATGGGCCAAGGGCGATCCGGATCTGTGGCATGCCGGACTGAACGGCGAAATCGCAGCCGAAAGCCTGCGCGATCCGCTCGTGGCCGACGCGTTGCGGCGTTCCGAGCAACAGACCCGCCAGGCGCTCATGGCCTGGTTCCGCCGCCGCGATGCGGCGCTAGGGCGCGAGGCGCCGGAAGCCGATGTCCAGTTGCGGGCTGCGCTGATGAGTTGCTTCGTCGAAGGACTGGCGATACGCGCCATACGCGAACCGGATCTTCCGCCGCAAACGCTGCGCGCCATGCTTGAACGCATGATGCCGTTGATCCTGGGCGATTGAAGAGGCGCTCCTGAGGCGAAGGACTTGCAAGCACGGGCAAGCCTGCCGCGGCATTGGGCGCAGGGGCCCTTTCCGGCTGCAGATCAGGCAGCGGCCCAGGAAGCACAGATCGATCTTCGATGCGGTACTGCTCGTCCAGGCGGCGCGCCGCTCATTGGCGTGTCAGCGACGATCGGTCGAGGTCCTCCTGCAACACGCGCACTCGGCATTGGACGCCCGCACTGACGGAGTCATGCAGCGATTGCGGGAAGTCCGGTGACTCAAATGTCGGATTCGGCCTGCACCAGGAGCCTCAGGCCCACGCCAGGCTCCGTGGCGATCCACCGCGGTGACGCCGGATCGTCGCCAAGCTTGTGCCGCAGCTTGCCGACCAGGATGCGCAGGTAGTGGTTGTCTTCCTCGTGGGTCGGGCCCCACACCTCGCGCAGGATCTGCGGCTGGGTCACGACACGGCCGGCATGTTGGACCAACAGAGCCAGCAGGGCGTATTCCTTGCGGGTCAAGGTGACCGGCTTTCCGGAAAGCGATACTTCCCGGTGGGCTAGGTCGATGCGGAGCGTGCCGTCGTCGAAGACCGGTGCGGTGTCGCTCGGAGCGGCGTGGGTCCGCAACAAGGCACGGACGCGCGCCATCAGTTCCTGCACGCCGAAGGGCTTGGTCACGTAGTCGTTGGCGCCCGCGTCCAGGCCCATGACCTTCTCCCCTTCACCGGAACGGACGGTCAGCAGGACCACGGGGACGGAAGACCACTGCCGGAGCTCACGCAGGACTTCATGACCGTCGCGATCCGGCAACCCGAGGTCGAGGATGACCAGGTCGGCGCCTCCGGTCGCCAGCATTTCCAGCCCCGTGCCACCCGAATCGGCGAGCGCGACTGCATAACCCTGCGCCCGCAGGCTGATGTCCAGGAACTTGCGGATCTGCGGCTCGTCGTCTATGACCAGGATTCGCGCCGGAGGCGCCGAACCCTGCGCTGGCGAGGTGGGGGACGTCATGGTGTCGTGCGGGGTTCAGGTTCGATCCGTGGGATCGTAATCCTGATGACGGTGCCGTGGCCATCCGCGCCGGGCAGCGCCGCGACGCTGCCGCCGTGCGCACCGATCATGCCCTGGCAGATCGCCAGGCCCAGGCCGGTACCCTGACGGCCACGGTCGCCGCGTTCGACGCTGTAGAACATGTCGAAGATGCGCTTGCGCTCGTCCTCGGGGATGCCCGGACCGCGGTCCTCGACATTGATCCGCAACTGCCCGTCGGCGGCGCGGGCATCGATCCGCACGGCTTCGCCCGGCGGCGAGAACTTGACGGCATTCTCCAGCACGTTGAACAACGCTTGCTCGACGAGGGCGGGATGCACCCAGAGCGGCTCCAGACCGGGCTCTACCACGATCTCGAACCGGGCCTTGGGCTCATAGCGCTGCAGCCTCGCCACCGCCGATCCGATCAACTCGTCCACGCCGATCCAGTCGCGGTTGAGGGTCAGCCGGCCATGGCCGAGCCGGGTCATGTCGAGCAGGTTCTGGATGTAGCGATCGAGCCGCTCTCCCTCAACCCGAATCGTCTCCAGCAACTCGCGCCGGTCTTCTCGGCTCAGCGCATCGGCGTAGTTGTCCAGGCTGCTGGCCGCTCCGATGATCACCGACAACGGCGAGCGCAGGTCGTGCGACACCGAGGACAGCAGGGCCGAACGCAGCCGTTCGGTTTCGCCGCTCACGCGGGCATCTTCGAGGTCGGCTACCAGCCGGGTGCGGACAATGGACTGCGCGATGTCTTCGACCATCGTCTCGGCGAGGCGACGCTGCTCGATGCCGAGGCGATGCACCTGCGACGGCAACCGCAGCCCAACGACGCCCCCTTCGCCCCTGGCGATCTTCAGCGGCATGAACCACCAGTCGGAACCGGTGAGGGTATCGGTGAAGCGACCGGCAACCTCGCCATGCTGGACGACCCAGTCCGCTGCCGCGCGTTCCTTGTCGCCCAGCTCGGGGACGCCTTCTCCTTGCAGGCGCTGTGTATCGGCCTCGATCACGACTTCCGCGTCGAGCGAGCGCTGCAACGCCTCGCGGCCGGCCTGCAGGACCTGGCCCAGGTCCGCGGCGGCGGCGAGTTGCCGGCCCAGCGTCTGCAAGCTCGTCGCCTGCGCGTTGGCCGCTCGCAGCGCCAGTACTTGCGCGTGCAGCTTCGATGCCAGCCGCCCGGCCACCAGCGCGGCAACCAGGAACAGGACCACGGTGGTCACGCCCTGCCGCGCGCCGATATAGAAGGTGTAGCGCGGATCGATGAAGAAGAAGTTGTAGGCCAGGAAGCACAATGTCGCCGCGATCACCGCGGCGGACATGCGGGTGCGCGCGGCCACCAGCACCACTGCGACGATGAACACCATCGACAGGTCGGTCAGTCCGAGCCAGCGTTCGGCGCTGGAGCCCAGCGCAGTCGCGGCGGCAGCTGCCATCACCGCCCAGATCGCATCGTGGCGGCCCAGGTAATTCCCCAGCTCACGCAATGAGCGGCGCGCCCTGGCACGCGCCTCGGGCGGGCTGATGATGGTCAATTCGAAATGCGCACCACGCTGGAGCAGTTGCTGGGTGATGGTGCGGTTGAACATCCGCGCGAACGGCCGTTCGCGGGTGCGCCCAAGCACGAGGGTGCTGGCACCGATCCGGCTGGCGTGGTCGAGCAGCGCGTCGACGATGTTGTCGCCATGCAGCGCCACGGTATCGCCGCCGAGACGGCGGGCCAGCGCGAATGCGCGGTCGAGCTCGAGCTGGCGGGCTTCGTCCGGCAGGCCGCCGGCCTGCACGGTAACCACGGTCCACGGCGCGTCACGGCGTTCGGCGAGGCGGCGCACTACGCGCACCAAGTACTCGGACTGCCCACGGCCGTCGATCGCAACCATCACCCGTCGCCGGATCGGCGTGCCGGGCAGGCCGCGAGCGCTCCGCGCCTCGCGCAGGTCGACATCGACGCGGTCGGCGGCGGTCTGCATCGCCAGTTCGCGCAGCGCGGTCAGGTTGCTGGGAGAGAAGAACGCCTTGAGCGCGTGAGCGGCCTGGTCCGGTACGTAAACCTTGCCCTGCTGCAGGCGCTCGATCAGCTCGCGCGGCGGCAGGTCGACCAGAACGATGTCACGCAGTCTGTCGAACATCGCATCCGGCACGGTCTCGCTGACGCGCACGCCGGTGATGCGGTGAACGACGTCATTGAGGCTTTCCAGGTGCTGGATGTTGACCGTGGTGTAGACGTCGATGCCGGCATCGAGCAGCTCGAGCACGTCCTGCCAGCGCCGCTCGTGGCGGCTGCCCGGCACGTTGCGGTGCGCCAGTTCATCGACCAGTGCGAGTTGCGGTTTGCGCTCGAGCAGGGCATCGAGGTCGAGTTCCTCAAACACCCGGCTGCGGTACTCGACACGCTTGCACGGCAAGACCGCGAGCCCTTCGAGCAGCGCGGCGGTCTCGCTGCGACCGTGGGTCTCGGCGATGCCGACCACTAGATCGACGCCGCGCCGCTGCAGCTCGCGCGCGCGCGAAAGCATGGCGTAGGTCTTGCCAACGCCGGGCGCGGCACCGAGAAACACCGTCAGACGGCCGGCCTGCTGCCGGCTCAGTTCGCCGATCAGGGCATCGGCCTGGGCGCTGCGGGATTCGCTCATCGGGGCATTGTGCGACAGGCAAGAGCCCGACCGGGCATATGCCCGGCCAAGCCGATGGAGCCGGTCCGTTGGCAGGGTCGATCAGTCAAGGGCATCCAGAGCGAAGTTGAGCCGCGTCACGTTGACGCGCGGTTGCCCGAGCAATCCCCAGGTCGGCGCTTCGACGTGCTCGTCGACCAGGGTGGCGATCTGGCTTTCGGTCAGACCGCGCTCGCGGGCGACGCGAGCCGTCTGCACGCGCGCACCCTCGGGCGAGAGGTGCGGGTCTATGCCGCCGCCGGACTGGGTGACCAGTTCGCCCGGCACCTCCGATGCCGGGATGCCTTCCCGCGCTGCCACCTCGGCGGTCAACGCCGCGATGCGCGCGCGCAGGTCGGGATTGGTGCGGGCCTGGTTGCTGCCGGATACGCCCATCGGGTCGTAGTCCGCCGCCGACGGACGCGGGCGGAAGTAGCGCGGGTCGGCGACCGGCTGCGCAACCAGCGCCGAGGCGCGCGGCTCACCAGCGACCACGATCAGGCTGCCGGTGGCCTGGTGCGGGAATAGCGAGCGCCCGAGCGCAGTGCCGGCCAGCGAATAGAGCAGGCCGAAGCCGACCAGGGTGATCGCGGCGAACACGATCATCGCGCGTGGCCTGACGCGGTCGTCCAGTACCGCGGCGCGATGGTGGGTGATTGTCGTCATGTCAGGCTCCCAGGGCCACGAGGCCCATGTCGATCAGCTTGATGGCCGCGAACGGCAGCAGCACGCCACCCAGGCCGTAGAGCAGCATGTTCCGGCGCAGCAGCGATACCGCCGAGGCGGGCCTGAAGCGCACGCCGGCCAGCGCCAGGGGAATCAGCGCCGGGATGATGAGCGCGTTGAAGACCAGCGCCGAAAGCACCGCGTTGGTCGGACTGGACAGCTGCATGATGTTGAGCCCGGCCATTTGCGGTATGGCGGCGGCGAACAGCGCCGGCAAAATCGCGAAGTACTTGGATACATCGTTGGCGAGCGAGAACGTGGTCAGCGCGCCACGGGTGATCAACTGCTGCTTGCCAACCTCGACCACCGCCAGCAGCTTGGCCGGGTCGCTGTCGAGGTCGACCATGTTGCCGGCCTCCTTCGCCGCCTGCGTGCCGGAGTTCATCGCCAGGCCGACGTCGGCCTGGGCCAGCGCCGGCGCGTCATTGGTGCCGTCGCCGACCATCGCCACCAGCCGGCCGGCGGCCTGTTCGCTGCGGATGCGCGCCAGCTTGTCCTCGGGCCTGGCCTCGGCAATGTAGTCGTCGACACCGGCCTCGGCGGCGATCGCGGCTGCGGTGAGCGGGTTGTCGCCGGTGATCATCACCGTCCTGACGCCCATCTCGCGCAACCGTGCGAAGCGCTCCTTGATCCCGTGCTTGACCACGTCCGACAGCTCGACCACGCCTAGCACGTAACGGCCATCGGCCACGACCAGCGGGGTGGCACCGCCGCGGGCAACTTGCTCGACGCGTGCGATCAGCTCCACCGCGACTTCGCCGCCAAGTGCATGGATGTGGGCGGAGACCGCGTCCACCGCGCCCTTGCGGATCGTCCGCGGCGCGCGGTCACGGCCGATCAGGTCGACGCCCGACATGCGCGTCTGCGCGGTGAACTGCACGTAGTGCGCCTGTTCGGGCTCGGCCACATGGCAGCCCTGCTCGCGGGCCAGGGCGACGATCGACTTGCCTTCCGGCGTTGGATCCGCCAGCGATGACAGCAGCGCGGCCTCGCGCAGTTCGGCCGCACCGACGCCGGCCAACGGGTGGAATGCGGTGGCCTGGCGGTCGCCATGGGTGATCGTGCCGGTCTTGTCGAGCAACAGCACGTCGACATCACCGGCGATTTCCACCGCCTTGCCCGACTTGGCCAACACGTTCGCCGACAGCGCGCGGTTCATGCCGGCGATGCCGATCGCCGGCAGCAGGCCACCGATCGTGGTCGGAACCAGGCACACCAGCAATGCGATCAACAGCAGTGGATCGAGCTCGGCACCCACGAACCCGGCCAGCGCCGGCAGGGTCGCGACCACGATCAGGAAGGTCAGTGTCATTGCCGCCAGCAGCATGGTCAGCGCGACCTCGTTGGGCGTCTTCTGCCGGTTGGCGCCCTCGACCAAGGCAATCATCCGGTCGAGGAAGCTGTGTCCCGGCTCGGCGCTGACCCGGACCACGATCTCGTCCGACAACACCCTGGTACCGCCGATTACGCCGGAGCGATCGGTACCGGCCTCGCGCAGCACCGGTGCCGACTCTCCGGTGACCGCGGCCTCGTTGATGGTCGCCACGCCTTCGATGATCTCGCCGTCGGCGGGCACCAGTTCGCCCTCGGAGACGATCACCAGGTCGCCTGGACGCAGCATGGTCGCGGCGATGTGCGACTCGCCGGCGGAGCGGTCGGCACCCTCCAGCCGGCGCGCGACCAGGTCGCGGCGCGCCGCCCGCAACGAGGCTGCCTGGCCGCGTCCGCGGGCTTCGGCAATCGCCTCGGCGAAGTTGGCGAACAGCACGGTCACCAACAGGATCAGGGTGACCGCCAGGCCGAAGCCACCGCTACCGGGACCGAACGCGGCGATCAATGCCGCCAGCACGGTGCCCAGCAGTACCACCGCCATGACCGGGCTTTTCAGTGCCTGTCGGGGCGACAGCTTGCGGACGGAATCGATCAGGGCCGCGCGAATCGCGGTGCCGTCCAGTCCGGCCAGCGACTGCCGGCGGGTCGGGCCCAGATGGACCTGGGTGGGGGAAGAGGTTGAATTCACTGTTCTTTACCTCACAGGCCGGCGGCCGGGGCGCCGATCAGGGCCAGGTGTTCGGCGATCGGGCCGAGCACCAGCACCGGCATGAATTGCAGGATGGTCAGCACCGCGACCACGGCGATCAGGGTCAGGGCGAACGTCGGCGTTTCGACCTGCAGCGTGCCGCTGCTTTCCGGCGTGACCCGCTTGCGCGCCATCAGTCCGGCGACGGCCAGCGGCACGATCAATGCCGGGTAGCGGCCGAGGATGAGCAGCAGGACGCAGGTCAGGTTCCACCAGGGCGTGGCGTCGCCCAGGCCCTCGAAGCCGGAACCGTTGTTGGCGAACGCCGAGGTGTACTCGTAGAAGACCTGGCTGATGCCGTGGAAGCTCGGGTTGGAATTGCCGGTCAGCGCCGGCACCGCGATGGTCACCGCGGTGAAGCCGAGCAGCACGAGCGGCTGCAGCAGAATCAGCAGAGCCAAGAGTCGGACCTCGGGCGCCTCGATCTTGCGCCCGAACAGTTCCGGCGTGCGTCCGGTCATCAGCCCGGCCAGGAACACACTCAACAACAGGTAGACCAGGAACTGCTGCAAACCGCAGCCGACGCCGCCCCAGATCGCGTTGATCAACATGTTGGTGATCGCCACGCCTCCGGTCAGTGGCGCCAGCGAGTCGTGCATGCTGTTGACCGAGCCGTTGCTGGTCTGGGTGGTCAGCGCGCCCCACAATGCCGAGGCGTCGGCACCGAAACGCACCTCCTTGCCTTCCATCAACGCCGGGTCCGCGGTAGTGGCCGAGTGCCCCTCGGACCAGATCGCAGTGCCCGCGGAAGCAAGCGACATCAACAACATGCAGCCGAACACCAGTCCGGTCAGGCGTCGCCGCCCGGTATAGGCCCCGGCCATGAAGGTCAGCGAGACCGGAATCAGGATGATCGCCAGCGTTTCCAGCAGGTTGGAGAACGGCGTCGGGTTTTCCAGCGGCACCGAGCTGTTGGGCCCGTACCAGCCGCCGCCGTTGGTGCCAAGTTGCTTGGCCGCCACCATCGGCGCGACTGGGCCGAGTGGGATCTTCTGTTCCGCCATGCCGGCGCTGGCGTCGATCGGCACCACCGTCGGGCCACCTTGCAACGTTGCCGGCACGCCCTGCGAGGCCAACAGCACCGACCACAACAGGCACAGCGGGAGCATGAAACGCAGCGTCGCACGGGTCACGTCGACCCAGAAGTTGCCGAGATCCCGGGGTGCGCCTTCGGCCACCGACGCTGCGACGGGCGGCGAAGGGCATGTCCCGGATTCTCCTGAAACAGTCATCGCTTGCCGCCCACCGAACAGCCCGCGCAGCGTTGCCACCACAAGCGCCAGGCCCATCATCGGTGTGACCACCTGCAGGCCGACGATGGCGACGCTCTGCGACAGGTAGCTCAGTTCGGCCTGGCCGGAGTAGTGCTGCTGGTTGGTGTTGGTGAGGAACGACACCATCGTGTGCAACGCGGTGTCCCAGCGCATGTTCGGAATGCCGTCGGGATTCAACGGCAGCCACGCCTGGGTCATGAACATCACCCAGACGACCGCGCCCAGTGCCAGGTTGCTCAGCAGGAAGGCTTTGGCGTAGCCACGCCAACTCATGCCATGCTCAGGCGAGGTGCCGAGTGCCTTGTAGACAGTCCGCTCGACCGGGCCGAACACCGCATCCAGGCGCGAACGGTCGCCGCGCATCACGCCGGCGAGATAGCGCCCGAGCGGCCAGCCGAGGGCGATGGCCAGGAGCAATACGAGAACAGCTTCAATCATGATCGTTTCCTTCCGGCCGTTGCGGTTCGCGCGAGCCGGGAACTTCGGCGCCGGGAGCGCCGGATCAGAAGTCTTCGGGACGAAAAATCACGAACAGCAGGTAGGCCGCCGCGGCGACCACCGAGATTCCACAGACGAACGCGAGCCAGCTGGGCATCACTGCATCCCCCTCAGAACGAGGCCTGCACCGCCGCCTCGACGCGGCTGCCGGCGAACTCGTCGCCGAACATGCGCTCGGCGGCGGAGTCGGTGGTGTGAGCGGCCAGCCGCAACTCGAACGGTGCCTTCACTGCCCAGATCGCGCTGGCCTGGCCGTGCCAGTAGCTGTCGCCGTAGACGTCGTCGAGCGCGTAGTAGCCGGCGGCCACTTCGACCGCGAAAGTCTCCCCTGCCGGGAAGCGGGCGCCGACCTGCGTATAGACGCCGTCGTCATCGCTGCCCAGCGCTTTCGGCGAGTAGCCGAGGGAAAGCCAGTAGCGGTCGGCATAGGTCAGCCTGCCGTTGAGCTCGGTCCAATCCAGATCGACCGTGGTCGACGGGTAGCGGTAATGCAGCAGGTTGGTGTCGAGCGCCCAGGCGTCCGACAGCGTGCCGGACCAGCCGAGCGTCAGATCGAGCTCGCTGCTGGCCCGCGTCTCGGGTGCGAACTCGACGTTCGAGCCCCAGATCGAGCCGTAGAAACCGGAATCGCTGGAGAGCGAGAAGCCGGCCTGCACGGCCGGATTGCCCTGGGTCTGGGTCGTGCCACGCCACACGTAGTCGGACGTGAGGGCAGCCGAGCCACTAACCGATTCGGCATGGGTCGAGGTCGCTACGGCCAACAGCCCGAGGGCGGCGCAGCCGGCAAGCGAGCGCGTGGATCGGGAATGAGAAACATCGACGAAAGAACGAATGGAGCGCATGTCAGGCAACGATTGCGAGGCCGGATCGGCCACGCCGGAAGTCTCGATCGATGCCGCGTAAATCTTCTATGCCGAGATGCGCCTTCGCGCATAAATTTGCCGTAAAACCTTCATCCTTGGACACCCCTGCCATCTGAGCCGGGGATGCACCTTCAATTCCAACTCGCTTTTTTACATCGATCTTGCAGGTCCTGTTCGTTCGCGCCACATGCTTCGTTGCTCACTTCGCAATCAACAACAACAGTGACCGCGCCTACAGCCCATACACCGTGCCCTCGCCACAAATGAATGCTTCCGAGCCCGGCACAACGGCGGCATTCGGCCCTTCATTCCACGTCGCGGTATCCGTCACGCGATACCACTGCTTCTCCGTTCCCGGCCACGGCAGGTTGAAGTTCACGTCCCCAGACCAGCCGTTGTAGGCCGACGTAGATCGCGCTGGCGGGATCGCCGAACTCGGTGCCGTCGATACGTCAGGCAATGGCGTGGTCGTCGGGTGAAGTAGGCGGTCCGGCCTGGACGCCGTCGGCAATGCGCGCACCGCCGCCAGGACTATTCTTCGCTCGGTTCGGCCGGCAGCGCGAACCGGCGGAAGGCCCGGCTGGCCACGGTCGAAAACAGGTCGTTGTCGTCCTGCCAACCGGCGGCGTTGGTCACGATGAATGCAACGATGTCGCGCAACGGCGATATCACTAGGGAGCTCCGGTCAACGGGATCAGTGCGCCGCGCGCGAGGCGGCGACATCCGCGGCTGCGGCCTGCGCGTCCAACGCGCTGCGGAAGCCGCGCGCCAGTTCCGCCGCCGGCCCCTTGCCCCAGAAATGGGTGAAGTAGAACGCAGGCTGCTCGCCGGTCATGTGGTTGTGCAGCGCGACGACGTGCAGGCCGGCCTTGCGCAGGGCGCGCAGTACCGGCTGCACTTCGTCGGCGGTCATGATGAAGTCGCCGTCGATCGCGGCCAGCGCGTCGCTGCCGCTGAAGGCCGCCCAGGTCGTCAGCCCCATCGAGGCGGCGATCGGCTGGCCGTGCATGCGCCCCTCGCGGCCGATCGTGATCTTGGCCACGCCGCCTTCGACCGGAGCGGGATGGCCGACGATCTCGGCGAGCGCGTCCGGGTCGAGTTCGCCGGGCACCGGCGTGTCGCCGCCGAAGCCGCTCGCCGGTTGCGGCCGCGCCGCACGAACGGCGCGGATCGCCTCCCACACCGCCTTGACGCCGGCAGCCAGCGGCTCCGGCTCGCCCATGCCGCCGATGTGCATGAAGTAAACCTTGGGCGAGTCGTAGAAGAAATGATTGTGCAGCCCGGTGACCTCGAGTCCATGCGCGAAGGCCGCATCCATCGCCGCGTCCACCTCGTCCTGGAACACCACCGTGTCGCCCATGACCATCGCCCCGGCATCGGTCGCGGTGAACGCCGCCCATGAGCCCAGGCCGGCCGCAGGCGGCAGCACCATCCCATCGACGGTGACCTCGACATCCTGGCGACTCCAGCCGATCCGGACGACGCCATCGTCTGCCACGGTCGGCTTGGCGCCGCTCGCCTCGGCGATCGCTTGCGGATCGACGGGCTCCGCTGCGAGGGCGGGCGCCGCAGCCGCGGCACAGGCCAGTATCGAAACCACGAAAAGCACGGAGCGGACCTGACGGAAGTGCATGACGGATCTCCTGTCGAGCGGTGGATGGCGTTCTCCGGCGCGGGCGCGAGTGAGCGTATCGCGCCACAAAGGCCGTCGTGTGGGTTGCCAGCTCGAAAAGGCGTGACTGGCAGATACTCCGATGAAGCGATTGTTTTTCGTGCTAATAACGTGCATTATTAGTGCGTCATTACACGGGAACCGAGCGCATGAACGCTGTCATGACTCCTCAGGGCAGTCTGGCGGAAACCTTCCGAGAGCCTGGCCGTCCTTATCTGTCGCCGCACCGGATCGGTGAAGCCCTGGGTCTTCAGATCCAGAGCCTGGCCGAGCGAGCGCGCGTCAGCCGCAACACGCCTGCGGCCCGTCCCCAGAACGAAAGCCTGCAGCACTATCTCCGCGAGGTGGTGCGCGTGCTCGCCGCGGCCGAGGACGCGGCTGGCGGCGACCGCACCAGAGCGATCTTCTGGTTCATGAACGAGCCGCTACCGGACTTCGACTACCAGACGCCCGATGCGCTGGTTCGGATGGGCAAGGCCCAGGTGGTCGTCGACTACATCGAGTCCATTGCCGGCGGCGCCACGGGATGATCCTGCGCGATCTGGGCGAAGAGGAAGCGCTCTATCGCATCATCGCAGCAAGCTCCGCTCTACGCCGGAGGAGGTGTCGAACGGGTAAAAATGACAACGCCGGCTTTCGCCGGCATTGCCGCCTCAAGGCTCGAGCGATTCGATCGCGGCGCCAAGGTGAGTGGTGAAGGAATGGTCCCGCCTGGAGCGAGAAGACGTCATTGCTCTGGCACTTGGTCGCGACTGCCGTCGCTCCCACAAGGGTTCGGGGCAACGGGGAAGGTGTCGTCGGTGGGGGCGCGGCTGGTGCACAACACTGGAGGGAAGAAGCGCAGCGGCTGGGGATCGCGCGTGGCGAGATCGAGCAGATGCGGCCGGCTTTCCGAGTGTAGTCACCACGAACGCTCCGGTGGCCCAGCCATGGATGCCGCCTTTCCTCTCCCTCGGTCGGGAAGAGAGCTGCGGGCCATCAGGCGCATGATGGGCTCCTCCCGCGCAGGCCCTAGGGGGCCCCCTAGCTTGCCGTCCGCCGCGATCGGAAACAGCATTCCCGCATCGGATCCCGACCCGGAACTCGTGAGGAAACCAGACCATGGGCATCGACATCGGTGGAGTCGTCGATCGCGTCGTTGATGCGGTCCAGAATGCGCTGACGCCGGACAGGGACAATCCGCGCTACCAGGGCGTCGTCGACCGCCTGGTTTCTCCGGATGCGACCCAGGAGCAGCGCGATCGCGCCTACGACCTGGTCGCGCAGGTCGAGGAAGACGCCCAGGCCTGCTACACCGACGAAGCACTGACCGACCGGGCGGCCGACGCGATCGCCGAAGACCGCACCGTTCCGGTGAATGTCGGCGCGGTCGCCCCGCTGGTGCCGCCGGGCACCTCGCTGGGTCCGTTCGCGTCCGCCGACGAGGCGGCCATCGCGATGATGGAGTATTCCAATCCGCTTTCGATCGCGGCGAACCGCGAAAACGGCGGCCTGGTACTCGAGGACGCGGACGGCAATTTCTACGTCACCACGCCGATGCCCGGCACGCTGGACGGCTTCAATCCCGGCAATGTCCCAGTGCCTGACGGAATGGAGATGATCGGCGCGTATCACGGCCATGCCGACTACTCGCGTGCCGATGGCACCCGCACCGACAAGGCGAATGACGAGTTCAACAGCGACCACTTCTCCGAGCAGGACAAGCGCGTCGCCGAGGCCGGCTACTACGGCCCGGTGATTTATGTCTCGACGCCGGGCGGAGACTTCCGCAAGTATGATTCGGCGACCGATCAGGATACGGTGATAAACTGATTCCGGGACCGGGCCGACAACCTTCGGGTTGTAAAAATTCCTATGCTGATCAGCAGGATATTCCTTATGAGCATTCTGGCCACCGCTTCCTTCATGCAGGAAGCCGCGCCCGCCGAGGGCAACGCCGCCGTCGAGATCGATGGAGAACGCGTGCGCGCGCTGGGCGTGGCGTACGACGCCTACAGGGAAAAGATGCCCGAGGCGAAGATCGAGAACTACACCGTCAAGGTGAACGGCAAGCAGGACGGCAAGATAGAAGTCGCCTTCGTGCCCAAGCTTGCCCAGGGGGAGCAGCCGACGCTGGGCGGCAGGACGTCGCTCGGCCGCGGCTTGACCGTCTGGGTGGCGGTCGACGACTTCTCGGTCGACAGGGTCGCCTTTGCGCGCTGATGCGCTTCGTCCGCAGGTCCGCGATAGGGGGACAGGTTCATTCGACGCATCGATCGAATGAACCCAGTCCTTTTACCTGACCCGCGAGGGATCATCAGGCCTGGTCGGAAGGCGGCTGGTAGATCTGGATGAGATTGCCGCAGGTGTCCGCGAACACCGCGAGCGTCACCGGGCCGGCTTCGGTGGGCGGCGTGGTGAACTGCACGCCGAGCTGGCGGAGGCGGTCGTGCTCGGCGCGCACGTCGTCCACCTCGAAGGCCGTGATCGGGATGCGCTGCTCGAACAGTCCTTCCTGGTAGGTCCTGCCGACGGGGTTGGCGTTCGGCTCCAGGGTCACCTCGGCATCGCCGCCCTCGGGCGATCGCACCGTAATCCACCGGAACCCGCCTCCCACCGGAATGTCCTGGCTCGGGAGGAAGCCCAGCACCTTGGTGTAGAACTCCAGCGCCTTGTCCTGGTCGTCCACGAGCACACTGGTCAGTTTGATTTTCATCGGATGTCTCACTGTGAGCAGTCGCGGCCGATTGTCCCAAAGCCGCATGCCGCCTGCTTCTCGAAAATTGCTATTGCGTTCGCCATGCTTGCGCCATCAGCGTCAGGCAGCCGGGCTGATGCCGCGCCGGGTCGTCGCCGGAGGCGAGCCGCCGGAACCGCGACGGGGGCATGCCGAACCGACGGCTGAACAAGGTGCTGAAACTGCCCAGGCTGGAGAAGCCGACCGCCAGGCAAACGTCGGTCACCGGAAGCCTGCCGAGCAGCAACATCTCCCGGGCACGCTCCAGCCGGTGCCGCTGCCGCAATTGATGCGGCGTCTCCCCGAAGACGGCCGCGAAGCGGCGGATGAACTGGTATTGCGAAAGACCGGCCTCGGCGGCGATGTCCGCCACCGTCGCGGCGTGGGGGTCGGTGTCCTGCAGCCGCCGACGCGCCCGGCACAGGGCCTGATGTTGTCCGAGTGACATCATGTTCCGAGCGTGATGGTAATGCCTGCGCAGCAGGAGCGGATGAACCTGGTTGCCGGCATTACCCGGCAGGTAATGGCCCGGACGCGGGAAGACGCGGACCATGGCGCGGACACGTCCGGGGACGACCGCCCATGAAAACCTGCCGCTCCCGAAGGGACCGGGCCACTTGCCGGAACACCGCATGAGCCGCCTGTTCAAGCGCTCGGCCCTGTTGCTGTCGCTGCTCGTCGTCGCCGTGCTGCTGCTGGCATGGGCGCTGCTGCGCGGCAGCCTGCCGCGGCTGGACGGCGAGCTGGCGCTGCCCGGCTTGGGCGCCGCCGTATCGATCGAGCGCGACCGCCTGGGCGTGATCACCATCCAGGCGGCGAACGAGCGCGATGCCCTGCACGCGCTCGGCTTCGTCCACGCGCAGGAGCGCTATTTCGAGATGGATCTCATGCGCCGCAACGCCGCCGGCGAGCTGGCTGCGCTGCTCGGCCCGCGCATGCTGGCGACGGACAGGAAGCGGCGCATGCACCGCATGCGTGCGCGGGTCGCGGGCCATCTCGAGGCCATCACCGGCGACAGGCGACCGCAACTGCAGGCCTATGCCGAAGGCGTCAACGCGGGCCTTGCGCATCTCCGGGTGCGGCCGTGGCCGTACCTGTTGCTGCGGCAGAAGCCAGAACCCTGGCAGCCTGCCGATTCCGCGCTGGCCGGCTATGCGATGTATTTCGATCTGCAGGACTCGGCCAACGCCCGCGAACTGGCGCTGTGGAAGCTCGAACGGCATCTGCCGGCGGCGCTGTTCGCACTGTTGGCGCGCGACGGCACCCGTTGGGACGCACCGCTGCTGGGCACGGCGCGCGGCGATGCGGCATTGCCGTCCGCCGACGAGATCGATCTGCGGACGCTGCCCACGCCGGACGCCGCCGCCGCGCCGGCGCGGGGGACACTGCCGTCCGCGCCGGAAGTCGGCAGCAACAGCTTCGCGGTGGACGGAACGCTGACGCGGGACGGTCGCGCGCTGCTGGCCGACGACATGCATTCCGGGTTGCGGGCGCCGAACATCTGGTTGCGCGCGCGGCTGCGCTATGCGGACGGGCGGGCGCCGCGGGGCATGGTCGACGTCACCGGATTCACGTTGCCTGGATTGCCGGCGGTGATCGCCGGCAGCAACGGCCACGTCGCCTGGGGATTCACCAACGCCTATGCCGACGGTGCGGATTGGATGCGGGTGCGGCCTTGCGCGTCGGCATCGGACGCGGCAACACGCTGCGCGGAGACCGTGCGCCATCGCGAGACCATCGAAGTCGCGGGTGGCGCGCCGGATGTTCTGGAGGTCGTCGAGACCGCCTGGGGGCCGCTCATGCACCGGTTGCCGGACGGCGAAGCGCTCGCGCTGCGCTGGGTCGCACACCTGCCGGGCTCGCTCAACTTCGACCTGGCCGATCTGGCCGCGGCCGGCGATCTGCGCCAGGCGTTCGAAGCGGCCGACCGCGCAGCGATCCCGACCGGCAATCTGCTGGTCGCCGATGCGCAGGGACGCATCGCCTGGCGCGTGCTGGGCCCGCTTGCCGATCGCGGGCCAGGGTGTTCGTCACGGCGGCTGGTGGAGGACGGCGACGGCGCCGCACGGATGGCGCCCGGTCAGGAGGAGAACACGCCTTGCGCGCCGTGGTCCGTTCGTACCGACAGGTCTCCCGCCGTGCAGGATCCGCTCTCCGGCCGCCTGTGGACCGCCAACAACCGGCAGGTCGACGGGCAGGCGCTGGCACGGTTGGGCGACGGCGGATACGCGCTGGGCGCGCGCGCCAGCCAGGTTCGCGACGGCTTGTTCTCCAGGGACCAGTTCGGCGAGCGCGACCTGCTGGCGATCCAGCTGGACGACCGCGCGCTGTTCCTGCAGCGCTGGTGGCGGCGGCTGCACGTGGAAGCCGGGCGCGCCGGGACGCCCGCGCTGCGCGATCTGGCCGGAGCGGCCGAAACCTGGCAGGGCCGCGCCGGCACCGACTCGGTCGGCTACCGGATCGTGCGCGACTGGCGCGCGGCGGTGCACGAACGCATCGCCCTGGGCCTGACGGCGCCCGCCCGCGCCGCACTGGGCGACGCCTTCGACATGCCGGCGTTGCCGCAGCTGGAAGGGGTGGCCTGGCCGCTGGTCACGGAACAACCCATGCACTTGCTGCCGCGGGATTTCCCGAGCTGGGCAGCGCTGTTCGAGGATGCCGCCGCGGAGGTGCGTAGCCAGTTGGCGGCGCACGGCGCGTTGTCGGCCCGCACCTGGGGCGAGCGCAATACCGCCGCGATCTGCCATCCGCTCGCCTCCGCGGTGCCGCTGCTCGGGCGGCGCCGGTTGTGCATGCCGCCGGACCGGCTTGCCGGCGACAGCCACATGCCGCGCGTGGCCGGACCCGCGTTCGGCGCCACCCAGCGCATGGTGGTGTCCCCCGGGCGCGAGGCCGACGGCATCGCGCACATGCCGGGCGGCCAGAGCGGGCATCCGCTCTCGCCGTTCTGGGGCGCGGGGCACGACGATTGGGTGCAAGGCCGGCCGACGCCGTTCCTGCCTGGACCGGCGCGGCATCGCCTGCAGGTGATGCCGGCAGATTGAAACGGGCAACCCCGGTTTTGCTCAACGGGCGCAGCCTCGATGGGCGTTGTGTGACCGGGCTCGTGAGGGTCCCGGAGGATCCAAGTGACGGTCACGGCTAGCGCCATGACCGCCTTTTTTCTGTTCCGTTTTCAGGCGTCGGGCAGTCGCCGCAAGCTTTTGTCCTGCATCCATCGCCGATGTGCCCCCGTCCTCCGCCGCGGCGCCCTTGGGCGACATGGAAGGACAGCATGCCTGGCCGACGGGGACCGGATCCTATAGCGCGGACATGGAGACATCGCCCACGAGACCTGCCGTTCCAAACGGGGGCTCACCGGTTGCTCGAGCGTCCGGACCGTTGTGGAAGCGCTTCTGGTCAGGCGAGATATCTTTCGAAATGCTGCGCCACGGCGTCCGCAGCCTCGGGGACCTTCGCACCGTCGTAGAAGTCGAAATGAAGACCGTCGGTCCAGCGAAGCGTCTTGGGCCCCTGCAACAGATCATGGACCTTGCGCGCCTGGTCCGGCAGCGCGCATCCATCGGAATGGACGATCAGTGCCGGCGTCGTCACCCGCGCAGCTTCGCTGATCGGGTCGAAATCGAGCCACGGCTCCCATGACATGACCGCGAAGGAATTCTTCCATTCGCGCACCCCGCCGCCGCGTGACTTGTCCATGTAGTACTCCATGGGGCCGACGTGCGAGGCACTTTGGTCGGTGTCGTGGTAGGCAAGGACCATCCGGTTTTCGCCTGTGCGCTCGTACTCCGCGCGAGCCGCCCTGCCGGCCGCACGGCGCTGCTCAACCCCTTCCCGGCCGCCATAGAGCATGGGATTGGTGACCGCAGGCTCGGACAGGTGGCCAGCGACGGAAGCGACCGCGGCAACCCTGGCGTCCCGAGCGGCCGCGTAAAGCACGGTGCCGCCCGAGGTGCAGATGCCGAGCAGGCCAATGCCGTCCGGGCGCACATCCTCGCGCGAGGCGAGATAGGTGACGGCAGCGACCAGGTCGTCGGCCTTGGTTTCGGGATCTTCATACTGGCGGGCGACGCCGCCGCTCTCGCCGTAATGGCGATAGTCAATGCTGAGCGCGACATACCCGCGCCTGGCCATCTCGGCGGCATAGATGCCGCCCATCATCTCTTTGACCGCGGTGAGGGAGCCGCCGATGGCCGCAGCCGGGTAACGACGACCCCCCATATAGTCTGCGGGCAGGTAGAGGTTGCCGACGACGAAACTGTCGCCGACGGTGAAGCGCACCTTTTGGACCGACACGCCAGCACTTGCTGAAGAAGTCCCGGTCGAGGCCGGCATGCCAAAACCCATCATTGGAATCGACCCCAAGAAAACTCCGGTGCCTTGCAGGAATCTACGGCGCGAGTGCGAAACTGCACTGGAAGTCATGCCCCATCTCCTTCTTCATCGGCTGTCCTCCGCTTATACGGGTATGGCTTTTTGGAGCACATCGCTTCGGAAGGGACTTCGATCACGACTGGAGGCGGCGTGGATCGAAATAGCAGCGATGGGTGCTGGTACGGCCTCGATGCCTGGAATCAACTTGTGTAGGAGGCGTTATAACCGAGCGCTACATCAAGCGAGATGCCGGAGATCGAGGCTGCGAAATCGCTTGCAAGAAAGACGGCGGCATCGGCGATATCGTTCGGCGCGAGCGCAGATTTATCGCCGACCGGCAGCATTGCGCCAACGACGCGGTCCTGCTCCTCCGCGGTCGACAGCCCCATGGATCGCAACTGCCCCTCGGACCGGTACATCGGCGTGTCGACCGGTCCGGGCGCGATTGCATTCACCGTGATCTTTTCTGGACCGAGTTCGATTGCCGCCTGCTTTACAAGGCCAATCACCGCCCACTTCGTCGAGGTGTAGGCACCATTGCCCGGAACACCCTGGCGCCCGCTGATAGAGGAAATTGCGATCAATCGGCCGCCACCGCGTTGGCGCAGCGCCGGAATCGCGGCGCGGAAGGTGTTGAACACACCGTGGACGTTGACGTCGTAAACACTCTTCCAGTCGAGTTCCGTACCATCCGCGAACGGGTGCCACCGTACATAACCGGCATTGGCCACCACCGTGTCAAGGCCACCGAGACCCGCGACCACCTGTCCTACAACGACCTCCATGCCTCCGGGAGAGCGAACGTCGGCCTGAATCTTCAGAACGTGGCCACCGAACGCCTCAACCGCTGCAACGGCGTCATCGAATTCCTGCATATTTGCCGTTCGAAAGCCATCCACCGGTGGGACGGCATCCGGGTCTGCAAGATCGAGCATCGCGACGGCTGCACCCGCGCGCGCGTACTGCTCCGCTATCGCCCGCCCAATGCCCCGTGCGGCGCCGGTCACAAGCGCCACCTTCCCATCGAGAACACCCGACGCCGTAGATTCCCGGGCCTTCGCGCCCGGCATGGACGCGATCCCGAAGCCTGCCGCTACGGTAGCAAGCAGGCCGTTGCGTATGACATCGCGACGGCTTACACCTGAATGTTCATCCATGTTGCCAGCCTGCATGTTCTCTACCCCTTCGAAGCTGTGGCACATCCGATCAGCAGGAGGATCTCGGTGATACGGCTCCTGTGAACGGTTCCAGGGAACGGTCATGGCCCGCGCAGTTCCTGCAGCGCCGCGCTGACCAGCCCGGGATAGGTCTTCTGCGGATACCAGGGTCTGCTTTCCAGCGCATCGAAGCCCGGTATGGCCTGGACGTGCGCAAGCATGCGCTGGCGCATCGGCGGGTCCGGCAGCGGGCCGCGCATGGCGCCCATGTTCTCGACCAGATGCGCCGGATTGCTGGTGGCCGGAAGCGCGCAAGTGACCGCCGGGTGCGAAATCACCCATTTCAGAAAGTATTGCGACCAGGTTTCGATTCCCAGCTCTGCGGCGAACGACGGCAGCGGCCGGCCGGCCACGAGTTGATGCAGCCTGGCTTTCTCCAAGGGCATCGCGGCCATCACGGCTACGCCATGTTCGTCCGCGGCGCGCAGCACGCCGGTTTCGGCCTGGCGCGTGGCCAGCGAATAGCGCACCTGCACGACATCCACCTGGCCTTTCTCGATCCACGTCGTCAGCGAGTCGAAATATTCGATCTCATGATGCGAAATGCCGACGTACTTGATCCGACCTTCGCGCTTCCACCGCTGCAAGAGCGGAACCACGACGTCCACGTTGACCAGGTTGTGGCATTGCATCACGTCCAGGCCGCTGCGCCACAGCCGCTGTTGCGACTGCGCGAAGCCGAGTTCGGCCTGATCGGCGCTGCCCAGATAATCGCCTGTGGCCCATACCTTGTTGCTGACGAACAGCCGTTGCCCGACGCCGAGCGATTCGGCGAAGTCGCCCACGTTGGTTTCGGCTGCACCGTACAGGGGCGAGGTGTCGACTTGACGCCCTCCCGCTGCCCAGAACCGCCGAAACACCTCGCGCAGATGATCGCGCGGCTGGCCGGGCAGAAGATCGAAAGTCATGAACGTCCCCAGCCCGATGGCCGGCACCCGGGGCCCGCCTCGCGGGAAACTGCGGGTGATCGAGCCCGGGTCGACCTCGGCCGTTCGAGGAGCCGCCGACAGCCGGCCGGGAAGGGGCAGCGCCGCGCTGGCTATACCGGCGCCGAGGAGCTTTAGCGCCTGTCGGCGGCTCATGAATGGCGTGTTCGAATCTGCCGGTTCCATCATGTCGTTCCGGTATGACGTCTCGAGTCTGGAACCGTAGAAGAACCCCTGCGCACTTTCTGACCGGATCCTGCGCCGACTTGCCTGTTCGTGACATCGCCGTGCTTTGACACCCTTCGCCCGCGTTCCTACACTGGTTTTACCGACGCACTGAAGAACTACCGATGCCGGAATCGCTTTTCGTGCGCAGGGTGGAGCCGATGGCGCAGGACTGGCGCCACTACGCATGGCCCGGCGGGGCCTTCGACTCGGGTCGTCGGAAGTTCACCGCGGATGTGGAAGGCCGCATCCATGTGCCACATGCCCTGTTGCTCGTCACCCTCGGGGGAGGTGCGCGCACGCTGGAGGTGACTACCGAATGCGGGCACCGATACGTCGGCGCGGACTTTTCCGGATCGATCTCGTTCCTGCCCGCCGGATGCCCGCGGCGAATGGCCATGCGCGACGTGCAGGCCGCCTGGGCGACCGTTTCCCTGCGCCCCCGGTTGCTCGACCAGTTCGCATCCCCGGAAGGAGGCACCCGGGTCGATATCCCCGCCTTCACCAATGTGCGCGACCCGCTGCTGGCACAGCTGGTCGCCGAACTTTCGCGCGAAGTGTCCGAGAACGCCACGCCCGAGTCCGACTACTGCGATGCGCTCACGACCACCATCGCCAGGGTACTGGCCCACCGCTACGCCGCTGCTCCCGCCATGGCAAGAGCACCCGCGCACGCGCTGCCGCCATGGCAGATCCGCAGATTGCGAGAGTATGTCGACGCCCATCTGTCACAGCGCATCCTGGTCGCCGATCTGGCCATGGTCGCCGGCATTTCCATGGGCCACCTGCACCGTGCGTTCCGCGCCAGCCTGGGCGAGACCCCGCATGCCTTCATCCAGAAACGGCGTGTCGAACGAGCGCGGCGGCTGCTCGCCGAAGGCAGCCTGAGCATCTTCGAGGTCGCCGCCAGCGTCGGCTTTGAAAGTCCGAGTCATTTCTCCCGCGTATTCCGAACGATCATGAAGGTGAGCCCGAGTCGATTTCGCTATGGCGCATAGGCCACGTGCATCAGCGCCTGCCTGGACCGAAAGCTACCGCTCGCGGAAATGTCCGTTTCCGGCCACAACCGAGCGTCCTTGGCAGGACGTTTGCCGATGCGTCCTTCGATGGCATCGCCGCCCCTGCCGGCTTCACATCGCACCGCAACGGGATACGTTGAACCCGCTTCTCTCCACGGAGGTCTCATGAAGACGATGCTCGCGGGGTTGCTGGCTGCGATCGTGCCCCAGGCCGTACCGGCATTCGCCGAATCACCGGCCGCGTCGCCCCTGGCGGGTCGCTGGGCGATCGATGTCGCGACATTGCCGATGCCGCCGGAAGCGCGTCCTAAAAGCGTGATCCTCGATTTCCACGATGCGGGCGGCGGGAAATGGTCTACGCGGATCGAGATCGTCGACCATGATGGCGGCAAGATGCACGCCGAAGCGACGCTGCCCCTCGACGGCACGCCCGGGCCGGTCACCGGCAATTACTGGGCCGACGTTTCGGCCATGAAGATGCCCGCCCCGAACGTGCTGGTGGTGCAACTGGTCGATCACGGCACGCCGGCATCCACGCGTGTCTACTCCGTGACCGGGGACGGCGGGACGCTGACCGAGACCAAGGCCTTCTTCGGCAAGGACGGCCGCCCGATCCTACAGACCACCACCTTCACCCGCGTGCCCTGAACGGCGAAGGCCGCCGGTCAGGGCATGGGCGGAAAACGATTGCGGATCAACGTGATGGCAACAACGAACGCGCCGAGCACGAGGAACGCCACCAGCAAGCCGAACCCGTTAACCAATACCTGGCGATACCCCAGGCTCGTCACATCGATGAAGTGATAGGGATACGATCCCAGCGCTGCTCCACGGACGAGCGCATAGATCAAGTAGCCCGCGGGATAAAGACACCAGACGAGCGGCGCCAGGAAGCCGAGCCTGTTCCGGGATGCATAGAGCGCCCAGTACGCCAATGCCGAAACCGGCACCACGTAGTGGAGCACGCTGTCCGCGAGCAACTGGAGGCCTTGCGGCGCCCAGACATCGCGCAGAAGCAGATGGTAGGCAATGCCCACCAGTAGGATGGCCGTGGTCGCGCAGCCAAGCACCATGGGCTTTCCGAACCAGGATCCGGGCCCGCTGGAGCGGACGACGAGCGGCAACGTGGCGCTCAGTGCAACGAACAAGTTGCTCAGGACGGTGAAATAGCCAAGGAAGGCCACGACGCCATCACCTGCGGTCTTGCCATTCGCCAGGGCCATGTCGACGGACAACCACAACTGGAGCAGGACGCCCGCCCAGGAAACGATCGCCAGTGCGGCCAATGCAGGTCTGTTGGCGACTTGGTTGTCCCGTGTCATGACCCACCAACTGAAGCGGGTGAGGAATTCCGAGGTCCGCGACCTACCTCCGCAGGCCCACGGAAGATTCCCTTTGGGCCTCGCGTGGCATGGCGCTCTCGAGGCGATTGCCCGTCCACGACGGACGATGGCCGGACAGGAGGAACATGCCCTTCCCCTTTCAGCATCTTATCGCACTCGGGGCTTGCGGCAGGCCCTTGGCCGTGTCGCCGCCAGCCGAAAACGGAACTCATGGGTTTGGAGTTCGGTCTCCTGCAGTCGGCGGCGCGCCCGGCACAGGGCCTGATGTTGTCCGGGTGAGATCATGCTCGGGGCGCGATTGTAATGCTGCGCAGCAGAAGCGGATGCCGGCGCAGCGCGCGCGGACGCCAAGAAACGCGGGAAAGCCTATGTCGCAGATGGGACGAGTCATATTCAACGCGAAGCGTTTGGTCGGGCGTCACCTCCTGGCAAGCGACGTGCCCGCATTGCTCGAGGTCTATGGTGACGCTGACGCAATGCGCTGGGTCGGCGATGGGCAGCCGCTGACCCGGGAGGACTGCAAGAGATGGATCGAAGTGAGCGCAGGAAACTACCGCAGCCGCGGCTACGGGATGTCGGCAATCATCGAGCATGGAAGCAACAGGGTGGTCGGGTTCTGCGGACTGGTCCATCCGGACAACCAGCCCGAGGCGGAGCTCAAGTACGCCTTCGGTCGATCGAGTTGGGGGCGTGGGTACGCCACGGAGGCGGCGCGGGCGATGTTGGCCTACGCCCACGGGCCTGTCGGGCTTTCCCGCGTCGTTGCCACCGTCTATGCCGAAAACCTGCCTTCGCGGCGCGTTCTGCTGAAGGCGGGCCTGCAGCACACGTCATCATTGCCTGCCGAGGACGGGAGAGTGGTCCTGTACTTTGTGTCGGAAGCTGCGACTCGTCGCGATAAGCCGTGACTCTGTCACGACTTGCATGACAACACGGCAGTGCATCGCGATTGGCCGACCACGGCATCCAGGCCAGCGCGTCTTTCCCCTTTCAGCATCTTATCGCACCGGTGGCTTGCGGCAAGCCCCTGGCCGTGTCGCTTAATCGCCAGTCGAAATCCGACCCATGAAACCCGGAGTAGCGAAATGAGCGTGCTGTCATCGAAAGGTGGGCTGCGTATGGACGTCGAACCGGCGGTTGAATCCGCCGCGCGGTTGCGGGTACTCGATGCCGGGCGATGTGATGCGCTGGTGGCGGGATGCGCGACGCGGATCGGAGCACGGCGATGACGGACCATGCGGTGGTGATTGCGGGAGGCGGTCCGACGGGACTGATGTTGGCGGGCGAGCTGGCATTGGCGGGGGTCGATGTCGCCATCGTCGAGCGGCGCGCCAGCCAGGACCTGCCCGGCTCGCGTGCGGGCGGTCTGCACTCGCGCACCATCGAGGTCCTCGATCAGCGGGGAATCGCCGATCGGTTCCTCTCGGAGGGACAGGTGGCTCGGCAGGTCGGCCAGTTCTCCGGGGTCCCTTTTGACATCAGCGACTTTCCTACCCGACATCCCTACTCGCTCGGCCTGTGGCAGAACCACATCGAGCGCATCCTGGCCGAGTGGGTCGGCGAGTCGTCGGTGGCGATCCATCGCGGACGCGAGGTGACGGGTCTGGTGCAGGACGAGACCGGCGTCGACGTCGCGCTGTCCGACGGTCGGTCGCTGCGGGCGGAATATCTCGTCGGGTGCGATGGCGGACGCAGCCTGGTTCGCAAGGCAGCGGGTATCGCGTTCCCGGGATGGGATCCGACGACGAGCAGCCTGATCGCCGAGGTCGAGCTGGCCGAGGAGCCGGAATGGGGCACCCGTCAGGACGCCATCGGCATTCATGGCCTCGGCAGGGTGGCGTACGAGATCCGCGACGGCGAGGTGGTTTATGCGGACACCGGTCCGGTGCGGGTGATGGTGACGGAAAGGCACCTCCGGCCGGCGAGCGAAGTAGCCACCCTGCGCGATCTCAGCGAGGCGCTCATCGCCGTCTACGGGACCGACTACGGCGTTCACAGCCCCACGTGGATCTCCCGGTTCACCGACACGGCCCGGCAGGCGGCGGCCTACCGCGACCGACGGGTCCTGCTGGCCGGCGACGCCGCGCACGTGCATTCCCCGGATGGGGCGCAGGGCCTCCAGGTCGGCGTGCAGGATGCGGTGAACCTGGGATGGAAACTGGCCCAGGTGGTCAAGCGGACATCCCCGGACAGCCTGCTGGAGACCTACCACGCCGAGCGCCATCCGGTCGCTGCCCGCGTCCTGCGCACCACGATGGCGCACGTCGCGCTGCGGCGGCCGGACGACCGCATGGCGGCCTTGCGCGACACCATTGCCGAGCTCCTCATGACCGACGAATCGCGCAGGCGGTTCGCCGCGATGATGTTCGGCCTGGACATCCGCTACGACCTCGGCGAGGGACACTCGCTGCTCGGGCGCCGCATGCCCGATCTCGACCTGGTCACCGCCAACGGTCCGCTGCGGGTCTTCACCCTGCTGCACGGCGCCCGGCCGGTGCTGCTCGACCTCGGTGGGCGCGGCGGCTTCGATATCACGCCCTGGGCAGATCGGGTGCAGTTGGTCGACGCCAAATACATGGGCACTTGGGAGCTTCCGGTACTCGGGGCGGTCACTGCACCCACTGCCGTGTTGATCCGGCCCGATGGATACGTGGCCTGGGTGGGAGATGGCACGGACCTGGGACTTGCCGATGCCCTCACCACCTGGTTCGGACCACCGCGTCGCACGCCCGTGTTTTACTAGGCCCATGCCCCGCTCCTCCACCGCCTTCCTGTTCGATCTCGACGGCACCCTGGTCGACAGCGTCTACCAGCACGTGCTCGCCTGGAAGGAGGCGCTGGATGCGGAAGGCGTGGAGCTGGCGGTCTGGCGGATCCACCGCAAGATCGGCATGAGCGGCGGCCTGTTCACCAACATCCTGCTGCGCGAGACCGACCTGGAGATCACCGAGGAGCGCCTGACGCGGCTGCGCCAGCGCCATGCCGACGCGTTCAACCGTCAGGCGGCGCAGGGCGCCATCCGTCCGCTGCCCGGGGCGCGCGAACTGCTCGCCTTCCTGCAGGACAGCGGCATCCCCTGGGCCATCGCCACCAGCGGCCGCATGGCGACCGCCGCCGCCAACCTGGAGGCGCTCGGCGTCGACCCGGGCAAGGTGCCTGTCGTGACCCGCGACCAGGTCCGCCACGCCAAGCCCGACCCGGACTTGTTCATCGCCGCCGCCGAACGCCTCGGCGTGGACATCGTCCACTCTCTGGTGATCGGCGACAGCGTCTGGGACATGCTCGCCGCCCAGCGCGCCCGCGCGCTTGGGGTCGGCCTGCTGTCGGGCGGCTACGGCCTGGAGGAACTGGAGCGCTCGGGCGCGTTCCGCGTCTACGAGGATCCCGCCGACCTGCTGCGGCACGTGGACGAGGTGGCGGCGCGGGGATAGGGCGTGGGCCTGTGAAGGCCATTCTCGGTCGTCGGCTCATGAAAGCCTTGCTTGCAGGTTGGCCGTCCTTGCCCCGACATGAATGGCACGTTCTCGGCAACGTTCTGCTTTTGGCCGTCATTCCCGCGAAGGCGGGAATCGAGGACGTTGATTTCCGATGGCTTGACGTCCCTGGATTCCCGCTTTCGCGGGAATGACGGTGCTTGGGCAAGCGTCATTCGTGCCTGTCACGCTTTGCCTCCTTTCCGGGGCTCGTGGTCGCCTGAACTCGGGCGGGCGACCATGGAGGTCACGGCGGAATCACCTCCGGCCGCCCATCCTGAGCCCCGGTCCAGACACGAAGGAGATCCCACATGGGTGTTCTGAGGATGTTCACGGTCGGCGCGATCGGCTATCTCGCGTATCGGGCATGGCAGCGGCGCCAGGCAGGCACCGGCCGGTCATCGCTGCAGGAGGACGACGGCGAACGCACGCCCCCGCACGGTGATCCGCTACTGGCCGGCGCGGCGATAGAAGAACCGCCGGCGCCGCGTGCCGCCGCACATTCGAGCCGCGGTTTCGGGGAGTCCTGAACCGCGGTGGCGCGGTCACGACGCGCCCGACCGCGACCGGTTCATCGCCGCCGAACGCTTCGGACCAGCGCCCCGGTGGTCGGCGACAGCGTCGGTGCGCGCGCGCCGCCCCAGCGCCCGTGCACCCGGGCCGGCGCGTCTCCTCAGCCGCCGTAGTTCCAGGTCTGGGACTCGCCGCCGTGGCTCCTGACGCGCCACAGGGATCGCGACAGGGAATCCTTCGACCGGCTGCGCGACAGCAGCCGTCCACCGATCTTGGCGGTGCTGGTCGCTTCCACCAGCGCCCGGCGCCCATCCGGCGAGATCTCGACCCGGGTGATCTCGTAGGCGAACTCGATCGCGAGCATGCCGCCCGTCCGGTTGGACAGCATGCGCAACAGCGCGATCGCGTCTTCCATCTGCCGGCAGGCCGCCGCCCGATCCAGGGTGGAGGGATGGGCTTCCCCGGTCGCGTGCTGGACATCATCGAGGCGGAAGTCCTCGGCCATCGTCGCGCAGATGGCCTCGCTGTCGAACGCGTGCAACGCGTCGATCTGTTCCCGGTAGTGCGTGCGGATGTCCGCCTCGGAAATGCGCCTGCTGTAGTCATGGGCCACCAGGCCCGCGATTGCCAGCGCCAGCACGACCAATAGCTTCTTGACCATTCCGCCCCCCCGGACGATGCCCAGTTATCGATGTCGATCCAGCCCCCGGAACGCGCGTGACCGGCGATCCCCGTCCGGTGCGCTCGCGCCATCATAGCGCGGCGCTGTGGGTGTCCGCGTTACTTCAGCCGCTCCAGCCGGCCCTTGCGGCGGACGATGTTCCTGTAGTCCCACTGGATCTCACGGGCCTTGCCCAGCCAGCGCGCAAGATCCGCGACATCGACCTGCTCGATCGCGGTGTAACGCGCCTCGGCAGCCTTGAACGTGCCCTCCTTCGCCAAGCCACTCTCTTCGAACGACTGGCCGCTCCAGAACAGCAGCCGCACGCAGTGCTTCAGCTTGCTGTAGCCGACCACCGGGTTGCCATCCAGGAACCACACCGGATGCGCATGCCAGATGCGGTTCTCCGCCTCGGGCAGGTGGCGATCGATCTCGCGCGCCAGCAAGTCGCAGATCTCGTGATCGGCGGCGGCAAGAGACTGGTTGTATTGGTCGGTGTCCGGATGCATGTCAGCCTTCTCGGTCACGTGTCGGCAGACGATAACGCCGTACCGGCACAAGTGCACCCGAGCCACCCCTGAACGCCCGGCATCGGCACCTCGCCGGCCGGGTGCCATGGCCGATTCCGGCGAGCATTGCCCGTGCCCGCTCCGCAGAGTGTCCGCATTCCACACTGGAGAAGCCGACATGGCAGAACAGGCACTGGCCGGAAGAACGGCGATCATCACCGGCGCGAGTTCCGGCATCGGCCGCGCCGCGGCGTTGCTGTTCGCGCGCGAGGGGGCGCGGCTGGTCGTGGGCGCCCGCCGCAGCGACGCGCTCGCGCAACTGGTCGACGAGATCGAACGGGCCGGCGGCGAAGCGACCGCCTGCGCCGGCGACGTGCGCGACGAGGCCTACGCCGACATCCTGGTGGACACCGCCCTGACGCGCTTCGGCAGGCTCGATATCGCCTTCAACAATGCCGGCAGCACCGGTGCGATGGGCCCGGCCACCGACATGACGCTGGCGGACTGGCGCGACACCCTCGACACCAACCTGACCAGCATGTTCCTCGGCGCACGGCGGCAGATGGCGGCGATGCTCGACGCCGGCCGCGGCTCGATCATCTTCACCTCGACCTTCGTCGGCCACACCGTCGGCATGCCCGGCATGGCCGCCTACGCCGCGGCCAAGGCCGGCGTGATCGGCCTGACCCAGGTGCTCGCCGCCGAGGCCGGCCCGCGTGGCGTACGCGTCAACGCCCTGCTGCCCGGCGGCACCGACACTCCGGGCGCGCGCGACTTCACCGAATCGCCGGATTCGCGCGCATTCGTCGAAGGCATGCACGCGCTCAAGCGCATTGCCGCCCCGGCAGAGATCGCCGAGGCCGCGCTGTTCCTCGCCTCCGATGCCTCCAGCTTCGTCACCGGCAGCGCAATGCGCGTGGACGGCGGGATTTCGATCAATCGGACCTAGGTGATCGCGCACATCCCTTCGATGCGGAACGGCGATCGCCTGAACTCGTCAGGCGGCGGCCGCGCCGGCCCGGGCCGGCGACGACCGGCCGGTCGTCGCCGTGGGCGCGGGGGCGGGGCCGTGGCGAATCGCTCACCGCCGCGATTCGCCTGTACCAAACGTACCGCGGGACGCCGCACGGCGCGCCGGGAGCTGGCGCGGGCGAACTCAGCTGGCGCGCGCGAACACCAGGCTGGCATTGGTACCGCCGAAGCCGAAGCTGTTCGACATCACCGTGTCGAGCCTGGCGTCGCGGCTCTCGCGCACGATCGGATATCCCTCCACCTTCGGATCCGGATGTTCGATATTGGCCGAGCCGGCGATGAAGCCATGCTGCATCATCAACAGGCAGTAGATCGCCTCATGCACGCTGGCCGCGCCCAGCGAATGGCCGCTGAGCGCCTTGGTCGACGACAGCGGCGGCACCCGGTCGCCGAACACGTCGCGCACCGCCTGCAACTCGATCACGTCGCCGACCGGCGTCGAGGTGCCGTGGGTGTTGAGGTAGTCGATGTCGCCGACGGCACGCCCCGCCACGCCCTCCATCGCCATCCGCATGCAACGCACCGCGCCCTCGCCCGAGGGCGCCACCATGTCGACGCCGTCGGAGGTGACGCCGTAGCCGACCAGCTCGGCGATGATGTCGGCGCCGCGCGCACGCGCGTGCTCGTAGTCCTCCAGCACCAGCATGCCGCCGCCGCCGGCGATGACGAAACCGTCGCGGTCGGCGTCGTACGGGCGCGAGGCGGTGGCAGGGGTGTCGTTGTGCCGTGTCGACAGCGCGCCCATCGCATCGAACTGCGCGGTCATCGCCCAGTGCAGCTCCTCGCCGCCGCCGGCCAGCACCACGTCCTGGATGCCGTGGCGGATCATGTCGGCGCCGGCGCCGATGCAGTGCGCCGAGGTGGCGCAGGCGGCCGAGATCGAATAGCTCACGCCGCGGATGCCGAACGCGGTGGACAGCGTGGCCGAGACGGTCGAGCCCATCGAGCGCGGCACCATGTACGGGCCGATCTTGCGCACGCCGCGGTTGCGCAGCAGGTCGGCGGTCTCGATCTGCCACTGCGGCGAGCCGCCGCCGGAACCGGCGATCAGGCCGGTGCGGGGGTCGTGCAGGATCGTTTCGTCGAGCCCGGCATCGGCGATCGCATCGCGCATCGCCACGTAGGCGTAGGCGGCGGCATCGCCCATGAAGCGCTTCAGCTTGCGGTCGATCTGCGCCGTCAGGTCGATCTGCGGAACGCCGGCCACCTGGCTGCGCAGGCCGAGCTCGGCGTATTCGGGCACGGCGCGGATGCCGGAACGGCCCAGGCGCAAGGATTCGGCGACGCTGGCCGCGTCGTTGCCCAGGCACGACACCACGCCCAGTCCGGTCACCACGACACGCTTCGTCTCGAGCGGATGCATCTCAAAAACCCTCTGTCGAACGGAACAGCGCCACGCGCAGGTCCGAGGCGGTGTAGATCTCACGCCCGTCCACCAGCGTGCGGCCTTCGCCGATGACCAGCACCAGCTTGCCGCGCATCACCCGACGGATGTCGACCTCGTAGCCGACCACCTTGGCGTCGGGCAGCACCTGCCCGGTGAATTTTACCTGGCCCACGCCCAACGCGCGGCCGCGGCCGGTCTCGCCCAGCCACGGCAGATAGAAGCCGCACAGCTGCCACATGGCGTCCAGCCCGAGGCAGCCGGGCATCACCGGGTCGCCATGGAAATGGCTCTCGAAGAACCACAGGTCCGGCCTGATGTCGAGCTCGGCGCGGATGACGCCCTTGCCGTAGCGGCCACCCTCGGTGGAGATCTCGGTGATGCGGTCGAACATCAGCATCGGCGGCAGCGGCAGGCGGGCGTTTTCGGCACCGAACATCTCGCCGCGGGCGCAGGCCAGCAGCTGTTCGCGGTCGAACGAAGAGGGTCGATTCATGTCGTCTCGCAAGCAGGGAATCGCACACTTTGCCAGCACCGGGCGAAAACTGCCTTGATGGGCATCATGCGCGGGACATGACCGGCTTCAGTACGGCGGCGTATATCCGCGCCTTCGATCTCGCCTTCGTCGTGCAGACGCTGCTGCCGCTGCTGATCATCGCGCTCGGCTACGGGCTGCTGGCCGACGAGCGCGAACGCGGGCTGGACCGGATCCTGGCGGTCCAGCAGGTCGCGCCCGGTTGGCTGCTGGCGGGGCGGCTGCTCCCGAGCGAGCCTGGTGCTGCTGTTGAACGCGGCCCGCGGCGCGCAGGCCGTCGATTCGCCGCAACGCGCCGTCCGCTTCGGCTGGGCGGTGCTGCTGATCCTGGGCTACGGCGCGTTCTGGTGGGCGCTGGCGGCCTGGATCGGCACCTGGAAGCTGCGCGACGGCCAGACCCTGCTGGCATTGCTGGCCGCGTGGGTGCTGCTGGTGCTGGCGATCCCGGCGCTGGTCGGCCTGCTGTCGCGCGACGCGCATCGCCCGCCGTCGCGCTTCGAGCTGATCGCGACGGCACGCAGACAGGAAATCGCGGGCGCACAGCGCAGCGCTGCTCGGCGAATACACCCACGAGCACCCCGATCTCGATCCCGCCGCGAACGCCGACCTGCCGGTCTGGGCGCGGAACTCGTTCCTGACCTCGCGTGCGGTGGACGAGGCCGTCGCCCCGGTGGTCGCGCGCTTCAACCAGGCGCTGGCCGCGCAGCACGCGCTGGTCGCGCGCTGGCAATACGCCTCGCCCGCGCTGATGGTGCAGCGCGGACTGGCCGCCGCCGCGGGCACCGACGAATCCCGCAATACGGCCTTCGTGGCGCAGGCGCGCGATTACTTCCGCCGTTTCCGCGAGCGCACCGGCCGCATGATGCTCGGCGGCGGGAAACTCGATGCGCAGACGCTAGCGGCGCTGCCGCGCTTCGGGTTCGTCGAACCCGCTCCGCAATCGGTCTGGCAGGCGCTGCGCTGGCCGCTGCTGACGCTGTGGTCGTTGGCGGCGCTGCTGCTGCTCGTCGCTTTCCGTCGAATCGCGCGGAACTAGAGCGCGGCTTATCGCTCGAAGGCGCCGATGTCCGCCCGCGCGCCCCGCACCCGCGGGAATCCCGGCCCGCGCTGGTCGACCTCCAGCCCGGCGACGTTGTTGCCGGCGTCGATCGCGGGACTGCCGGCCGCCAGGGCATGCGTCTGCGTGCGTCCGCCATTGGCGGCCAGCGGCAGCAGCCGCGGATCCGTGCAGAGGGTGTCCGCAGGGATCTCCAGTAACGTCGACTGGATGAGGTTGTTGGCGCCCAGGATGCGCCCGGTTCCGGAAAAGTCGCTGATGTCCCACGACGGCTCGCCGTTGCAGGTGCTGCCCGCGATGATCGTGCTTTCCAAGTGGATTTCTGTTGCGAAGGCCAGGGCGGCAAGGCATTGGAAAGGCGGGGTGTTGCGGTTGAAGGCGATCGTGCTGTTTGCGATGGTCGTGTTCGGGCCAACCCATCCGGCACTGAACTGTACGGCGCTGTTGCCGGAGATGGTGGTGTTGACGATCTGCGGATCGACGTCGCCGGAAAGGGTAAGGCCGCCGTAGTCTCGATCCGAGCTGTTATCGGAAATCGTGGAATGGGCGATGCGGATCGGGCCTCCCTGCAGCGCAGCGGACACGAAGCCGCCGCCGGAAGCGCGCGCACGGTTGCCGGAAACGGTCGCGTACGACAGGGTGATGCCGTTGTGGGTACGGACGCCGCCGCCCGAGCCCGCGACATTCTTGAGGATGCGTACGCGATGCGCGCGGAGGTGGCCGCGCACGAACGCGCCGCCGCCCGCCGTGCTGGCGCCGTCCACGCCGTTGGAATAGATCGCGCTGTAGGAGAGGATGAGGTCGCCCTCCACGTGCACGCCGCCACCGAATCCCTGGTTGCGTGCGTACGCGCCGCAATGACGCACGTGCACGTCGACGAGCTCGGCATCGCCGGCCGTATACACGCAGCCGCCCTCCGCCTGCGGCGCACGATGCTGGCCGTGCTCGATGGCGATGCCGCGCAGCGCTAGCTCGCCCGTGCCGGTATGGCGGAACACCGAGCTGGCGTAGTTGCCGCTGATCGCAAACTGGTTGAAGCCGGGACCGCGCACGGCGAGGCTCGCCTGCGGCACCATGATCGCGCCGCTGGTGAGGACGATGCGTCCGCAGCTCAATCCGCGCAGGTCCACCGTGTCGCCGCTGGCCGCGCCGGCGACAGTGGCGCGCAGGCTTCCCGCGCCGCTGTCGGCACACGTGGTGGGCAGGTGGGTGGCCGCATGGGCCTGGCCGGGTACGGAGACGAGGCCGAGGCCCGCGACGCCGAGCAGGAAGGCGCCCCCGGCGGCCGCGCGGATGACCGGATGCAGCTGCGCCCTGGCCATGACCGATCTCCTGCTCACGGGGAGCGGAATCGTGGCGGGCGGCGCGTGAAAGATGCGTATGGGTGCCGGGCTTATGCCTTCTTCCGCCGCGCCAGCTCCGCACGCCCGAGCCGCAACGCTTCGATGATCGCGTCGGTGTCGTAGACGCATCCCGCCCAGGTGCCGCCGCTGGCGTCCTGCAGCGCGGCCCAGAGGCGGGTGTCGGCCGGGAGCCGCGGGTGCGGCGCGATCGCGGCGTGGAGTTCCCGGTCCGCGAGCAGCGCCGCGCCCTGCCTCGGATCGAGCGGAGCGGCGCGATCGGTGCCGACGAAGTCGATGCGGCCTTCCAGGCGACTGCGGTCGATCTCGATGCGCACCAGGTCGCCGTCGCGCAGCCTGCCGATCGGTCCGCCCGCCAGCGCCTCGGGGCCGACGTGGCCGATGCAGGCGCCGGTCGACACGCCGGAGAAGCGCGCATCGGTGAGGACCGGCACGTGCTTGCCCCAGGGCAGGTGCTTGAGCGCGGAGGTGAGCTGGTAAGTCTCCTCCATGCCCGTGCCGGCCGGCCCGCAGCCGGCGAGCACGACGACGTCGCCCGCGCGGACCGCACCCTCGCCCCTGGCCTTGATCGCGCGGATGGCGTCGCGCTCGGAGGCGAACACGCGCGCGGGGCCGGTGTGGCGGTAGACGTCGTCCGCATCGACCACGGACGGGTCGATGGAAGTGGCCTTGATGACGGAGCCCTCCGGCGCCAGGTTGCCGATCGGGAACACCAGCGCACTGGTCATGCCCGCTGCCCGCGCGGCGTCGGCACCCATGATGACGTGGCCGGGGTCGACGCCGTCCAGTTCGCGCAGGCGCGCACGCGCGGCGGCGCGCGTGGCGCTGCGTTCCCACCAGTCCAGGTTCTCGCCGAGCGGCCGGCCGGTGACGGTCAGCGCGTCCAGGTGCAGCAGGCCCATGTCGCGCAGGTGCAGCATCACCTCGGGCACGCCGCCGGCCATGAACACCTGCACCGTGGGATGGTGCCGCGGGCCGTTGGGCAGCGCGTCGACCAGCCGCGGCGTCGCGCGGTTGGCGCGCGTCCAGTCCTCGACCGTGGGCGGCACCAGGCCGGCGGCATGCGCGATCGCCGGCACGTGCAGCAGCAGGTTGGTGGAACCGCCGAACGCGGCATGCACGACGAGCGCGTTCGCGACCGCCTCGCGGGTGAGGATGGCCGACAGCGGGATCCCGTCGGCCGCCAGCCGCATCAGCGCCAGCGCCGAGCGTCGCGCCATGTCGGTCCAGACCGGTTCGCCGGACGGCATCAGCGCGCTGTGCGGCAATGCCATGCCCAGCGCCTCGGCGATCACCTGCGAGGTGGCCGCGGTGCCCAGGAACTGGCAACCGCCGCCCGGCGAGCCGCAGGCGCGGCAACCCATCGCCGCGGCATGCTCGAGGTCGATCAGGCCGTGCGCGAAACGCGCGCCGATGGTCTGCACGGTGCCCGCATCCTCCGCGCCGCGCGCCGGCAGCGTGACGCCGCCGGGCACGGCCACGCCGGGCAGGTCCGCGCAACCGGCCAGCGCCAGCAGCGTCGCCGGCAGGCCCTTGTCGCAGGTGGCGATGCCCAGCACGCCCCTGCGCTGCGGCAGCGATCGGATCAGGCGGCGCATGGTGACGGCGGCATCGTTGCGGTACGGCAGGCTGTCGAACATGCCGGTGGTGCCCTGGGTGCGGCCGTCGCAGGGATCGCTGCACATCACCGAGAACGGCAGCGCGCCATGCGCGGCGAAGGTCTCTGCCGCGGCCTGAACCAGGCGGTCGATCTCCCAGTGCCCGGTGTGCATGCCCAGCGCGACCGGGCGGCCATCCGCCGCGCGCAGGCCGCCCTGGGTGCTGACGATCAGGAACGGATCGCGCCCGACGTCGGCGGCGCGCCAGCCCATGCCGGCGTTCTGGGTCAGGCCGAAGAGGTTGCCGCTGGGTTCCTCGCGCAGCATGCGCGCATCGATCGGCAGGTGCCCGCGCGGCCCCTCCCCCGAGGTGCGGGTGGCGGCGATGGCCGATCCGTCGCCGAGGATCGCGTCGAGGCCGTAGCCGGGCCCGCTCATCGCGTTCGTGCCTCAGACATCGCGCGTGGTCCATTCGCCGTCGATCCATCGCAGCAGCGCACCGGTCGGGTTACGGTCGCGCAACGACGGCGGCAGGCGATGGTGGCGGACGTTGTCGTAGCAATGCAGGGCAGAGAACCGGATCGCCGCCGCCGGGAAACCCACCGCGGTGAAACCCGGGTGCCCGGTCGCCGGAAACGGGCCGCCATGGTTCATCGCTGCGCTGACGGCGACGCCGATGGGCATCCTGTCGTTGAGCAGGCGCCCGACGCGGGGGCGCAGGATGCGCTCGAGCGCATCGTAGGTGTCGTCGTCGGCGCCGCCGCTGTCGCTGTAGACCGCGGCGGTGAGGTTGCCCTCCATGGCTTCCGCGATCCGCGGCAGCTGCTCCGTGGATTCGGCGACGACCAGCAGGCAGACGGGGCCGAAGGCCTCGCTCTGCAGGGCGGCGGGATCCTCGAGGAAACGCGTCCCGGACACGCGCAGCAGGGTCGGCCGGAAAGCATGGCCTTCGGCGTCGGCGATGCCGCCGCCGGCCAGCAGGTCCGCGCCGGCGCTGCGCAGGCCCGCGACCGCGTCGGCGACGGCCTGCGGGCTGCGCGGCGTGAGCAGCACGCCGGGCGCCGCCGCCGCGGTCAGGCGCCGCAGCGCCTCGACGAAGGTCTCGGCGTGCTCGTCCGGCGCGAGCACGGCCAGCCCCGGCTTGGTGCAGAACTGGCCCGCGCCCATGGCGCAGGACGCATGGAGTTCGTCGGCGATCGCGGTGCCCCGCTCGCGCAGCGCGCCCGCCAGCACGAATACCGGATTGACGCTCGACATCTCCACGTAGACCGGCTTGCCCGTCTTGTCGGCGGCGGCCTTCAGCGCCATGCCCGCGGCACGGCTGCCGGTGAAGGCGATCGCGGCGACCGCCGGGTCGGCGGCCAGGCGCAGCCCCAGCCCGGCATCGGCATGGAAGAACATCTGCACCGCACCGGCGGGCAAGCCCGTGGCCTTCGCCGACGCCAGCGCGGCCTCCGCGAGCAGCGCCGAAGTGCCGGGATGCGCCGGATGCGCCTTGGCGATGACCGGATTGCCGGCCGCAATGGCGGCGGCGAAATCGCCGCCGGCGATGCCGTTGAAGGCGAACGGGAAGTTACTCGGGCCAAACACCAGCACCGGACCGCCGAGCGGGCCGTACACCGAGCGGATGCCGGCCGCGGTATCGATGGTGGGCCGGCTCCAGCCGCCGTCGCGCGCCGCCTGCGCGGCCTGGCGCAGCTGGCCGCTGGTGCGCGGCAACTCGACGTTGCGCAGGCGCGGCTCGACGGGCAGGCTGGTTTCGCGATGCGCCGTTTCCACGAGCTCCGCCGCGCGCGCCTCGATGGCCCCAGCATAGGCGTCGAGAAAGTCGGCGATCCGCCCGGCCGGCAGCCGCGCCATCTCGGCGGCGGCGCGCCGGCCCGCGGCGAGCATGGCTTCGAGGTCCGGCCAGCCCGACACCGGATAGCCCCGGCCGCCGAGTTCCCGCTTCGTGGACGGATCGACGGCGCGGAAGCGGCCAATGGGCGCATCGGCCCGGATCCAGCGGCCGTCGACGAGGATGGGGTGCAGCGTATCGATCGGGTTCATTGCACGGGGTTCTCCAGCACCAGGCCATCGATGTCGATGCGCACGACGTCGCCGGCCTGCAGGGTGAAATCTTCGCCCGGCACGATCCCGGTGCCGGTGAACAGGAACGCGCCCTGCGGGAAATGCAGTTCGCGAAACAGATAGGCGGCCAGTTCCTCGAGACCGCGCTTCATCCGCGAGCTGCGCGTATTGCCGGCGAACGCGCGCGCGCCGCCACGCACGATGTCCAGCGCGACCGGCAGGTCGCGCATGGCCTCCGGCGGGCACAGGCGGATGCCGGGGCCGAGCGCACAGGCGCCGTCGTAGACCTTGGCCTGCGGCAGGTACAGCGGGTTCTCGCCCTCGATGCTGCGCGAGGACACGTCGTTGCCCGTGGTGTAGCCGACGATCCGTCCCGCGGCGTCCAGCAGCAGCACCAGTTCCGGCTCGGGCACGTTCCAGGCGCTGTCGGCACGGATGCGGATGGGCTGGCCGTGCCCCATGACCCGCCAGCCGCTGGCCTTGAAGAACAGCTCCGGGCGCTCGGCGCCGTAGACCTTCTGGTACACGTCCCGGCTCTGCGACTCGGCCTCGCGCGCCATGCGGCTGCTGAGATAGGTGACGCCGCTGGCCCAGGCCTCCTGCCCGTCCTCGATCGGCGCCAGCAGCGGCGCGGTCGCCGCCTCGCCGACCGGCAGCGATGCCGGCGGCGCCATCGCGTCGGCGGGCAGGCCCAGCCATCCGTCCAGCGCGAAGTCCGACGGCAGGTAGCGGCCGTCCAGCGCCCAGCGCGGGCCGGCGGCGGTAGCATGGCGTGTCAGCGTGGCGTGCATGGCGGCAACCGTTTCAAGGGGGGGAAGAGGTCAGAGCAGCAGCAGGCCGGCGGCCCATACCAGCGCGCCCGACAGCACGGCCATCAGGCTGGAGCCCAGCGTCAGCAGGCGGTAGCCCTGGCCGGGCGTCATGCCGCTCATCTGGGTGACGACCCAGAAGAAACTGTCGTTGGCGTGCGAGGCGAAAAAGCCGCCCGACCCGATGGCCACGACCGCGAGCGCGCGGCCCAGGTCCGAGTCCAGGCCCAGGGCCGGCAGCAGCGGGGCGACGATGCCCGCCGCGGTGATCATCGCCACGGTGGCCGAACCCTGCGCGGCGCGGATGGCGGCGGAGATCGCGAACGGCAACCACAGGCCCAGCCCCCACGAGGACATTGCATCGCCCAATGCCTGCGCGAAGCCGGAGTTCTGCAGCACCCGACCGAACGCGCCGCCGGCGCCGGTGATCAGGATGATGATGGCCGCGGCCAGCATGGCGTGCCCCACCCAGCCCGACTGCGCGAACATCTGCCGGTCCAGCTTCCTGGGCAGGGTGAAGGCCATCAGCATGCCCAGCAACACGGCGACCACCGGGTCGCCGATGAACTGCGCCAGCGAGGCCGCGACGCCTTCGCCGAACGGCCGCGCCGGCAGGCTGGACACCGATCCCAGCATGATCAGGAACAGTGGCGCGAGCACCGGCACGAATGCCCTGGCCGCGGACGGCGCCTGCGCCAGGCGGCGCGCGATGTCGTCTTCGCTGATGTCGGGTGCGGGATCGATGTGCAGGCGGCTGGCGACGCGCGTGGCCCACCACCAGCTGAAGGCCAGCACGACCAGGCTGACCGGCACCGCCACCGTCGCCACCAGGCCGAGGTCGGCCGCCAGCACCTGCGCGGTGGCGATGGGTCCCGGCGTGGGCGGGATCAGCGTATGGGCGACCATCAGCCCGAGGCTCAACGCGGTGGCGGTGGTGGCCAGCGACAGCCCGGCGCGCCGGGTCAGCGCCCGATTGAGCGGCGCCAGGATCACGAACCCGGAGTCGCCGAACACCGGCACCGAGGTGATGTAGCCGATCACCGACATCGACGCCGGCACGCGGTGGTGGCCGATGCGCTTCAGGATGGCCTCGGCGATGGCGTAGGCGCCGCCCGAGCGCTCCAGGAAGATGCCGATGATGGTGCCGGCAATGATGATGATGCCGACATTGCCGATGGTGCCGCCGAAGCCTTCCTTGAGCGACGCCACCAGCTCCGGCAGCGGCATGCCGCTGCCCAGGCCGAAGATGAAGGCGGCGGCCAGCAGCGCCAGGAACGGGTGCAGCCCGAACCGGGTCGTGGCGACGACGATGAAGGCGACGGCCAGCAGCAGCAGGATCAGGGGCAGCATCTCGGTCCCTATGTTAGCGCTATCACTTCAGGCCCTATGATGCCCTTTCCTGCCGGAAGCGCATGTTGCGCCGTGTCATCCGGCTTCTTCCGGCGCTGGAAAGCATCATTACGACCTCTCCTACGACCCGGCTGATTCGCTCAGACATTCGGCTCGTAACGATCATCTGGTGCGAGCCGCACGCGGATGCTCGACCCATCGCTGGATCACGGCGTGCGTAGCCAACAGCTTCGACATTCATGGTGAGAAGTTGGTCACCCATCGTTACGCGGGCCTGTAATGAACGCTTCGGATAATGCCCGATCGTGCTTTGACGGCACTCGTCTTTTCCCCATCCACAGAAGGGTTGATTGCTCATGCGCGGTTCCCGTTCCTACTCGTGCAATCGCCTTGCGAAGGCAGTTGCGATTGCGATAGCGTTTGCCGCCCCCCTGGTGTCGATCGCGCAAGAGACGGCGGAAGCGCAGCCTGAGGCGGAAGAAGTACCTGCTTCCGGGAAAAGCGACAAAGTCAGCGAGCTGGATGCGGTGGTGGTCACGGGTTCGGCGAGGACCCAGCGTCGTTTCGACGCCTCTTATGCGGTCAACTCCCTGACCGCGGAGGAAGTGCAGAAGCTCGCGCCCAAGAGCTATGCGGACCTGCTGGGCAACGTGCCGGGCATCCATGTCGAATCGACCGGCGGCGAAGTGCAGAACATCACTCGCCTGCGCGGCATTCCGACCGACCGCGGCTATATCATCTTCCAGCAGGATGGATTGCCGCTGTACCACGAAATCGACGGGCACTTCTTCAACTCCGGCGAAGGCATGCATCGCTTCGATGTCATGAACCAGCGCGTCGAAGTCGTGCGCGGCGGCCCGGCGCCGATCTACGCCAGTGGCGGTGCGGCCATCGTCAACAACATCCTGGCCGAGGGCAGCGACGAGACGAAGGGCAAGGCACAGCTCACGCTCGGCGATACCGGGCTCTACCGTGTCGAGGCGTTTCAATCGGGAGCCCTTTCCGAGGACACCTACTACTCGGTAGGCGGGTTCCTGCGCCACCACGACGGCTATCGGGACAACGGGTTCCCCAACGACCAGGGCGGCCAGCTCCGCGCCAACCTCAAGCATTATCTGGAGGATGGCTGGGTGAAGTTCAGCGGCACCTTCGTCGACGACCGTAACGTCTTCTACCTGCCGATCCCGATTGCCGATCCGCGCGATCCCTCGGTCTCGCTGGATCCGTACCTGGATTACTTCACCGGCACGATGAACTCGCCTTCGCTGCGTAATGTGACCCTCAAGCACCTGGATTCCGCAGGCGTGATGCAGAGCCTGCGCCGGGACCTGGCGGACGGCCGCCACATGCGCTTCGGGAACGTCGGCTTCCAGTACGAGAACAACGCCGGCGACTGGGTCGTCTCGCTCAAGTCCGGCTACACCAAGGGCAAGGTGAGCTTCGATGCGCTTTATTCCACGACCAATCCGGTCGACGGAAACACGTTCGCCGACAGCTACCTGAGCCGGGCGCAGAGCGCTTTCGGCGACGGCGTCGCGTCGATGGGCTATGCCCTGGCCGGCACCAACGGCGCCACGGCTTACGATCCCTATACGGCTTCCGGCCTGGTCATCTCGGCGCAATATCGCGCGATCGAGTCGGAGTTCTATTCGGCGCAGGCGGACCTAAGCGCGGCCCGCCGGTTCGAAACCGGCTTCGGCGTGCACGACCTCAATATCGGTGTCTATACCTCGTTCTACGGAACCACGGCTTTCACGGCCTACCAGGACATGCTGCTTGAAGTCGCGGGCAAACCGAGGACGCTCGACCTGGTGGCCTATTCTGCGCAGGGTGCGCCGCTGGGCTACGTGACCGACAACGGCGTGCTGCGCTACACGACCACACTCAACGCGGGCGAGGTCGATGCGAAGATGCTTGCGGTATACGCCAATGACACCTGGGAAATCACCGAGAGCCTCAAGCTGGACGCCGGCATCCGCCACGAACGGTACGGCTACGACGGCTACGCCGAGCAGACCGACGGCGCCGACCTGGGCGACGCCGAAACACTGGCCGACGATACCACCCGGCGCTTCAGCGGCGGCACCCAGACGCACGATCTGGACCCGTCGGTCACCAACTGGACGGTCGGTCTGAACTACGACTTCAACGCCAACTTCGGTGCCTACGGCCGCGCCTCGCATGTGGAGATCGCGCCGCAGTCCAGCGTCGCACGCAGCATCAATCCGACCATTGTCGAGACCAAGACCGATCAGTACGAGCTGGGCTTGAAGGCCACCTTCGATCGCGCCTATCTGTACCTGACGGCCTTCTACACCAAGTTCGATCCGTTGAACGCCTCGTTCGTGGCCTACAACCCCACCACCGGACGCAACGATGAGTCGGTGCCTTTCATAGGGACCGCCGTGTCGAAGGGCGTCGAGATAGACGGCTTGTTCAGGGCGTCGGACTGGTTCTCGCTGGCGGGCGCGGTGACGCTCAGCGACCCGCAGTACAAAAATCTGCAGAACAACGCCGGCGCGGACCCCAGCGCGGTGAACGGCAACCAGATCGTCCGCGAGCCGAAGCTCTACGGCAATATCCGCCCGACTTTCAGCTTCATGGCCGGAAACGACGAGATCGAAGCCTATCTTCGCTACGATTTCGTCGGCAAGGCCTATGTCGATCTGTTCAACCGCACGGCACTGCCTTCCTACCAGACGCTGGGCGTCGGACTATCCTGGAAACGCGATGCTTGGGGCGTGCAATTGGTGGGCGACAATCTGACCGATGAGAAAGGCTTGACCGAGGGCAATACACGCACCGACGCCCTGGCGGGACAAGGGTCGAGCGAGGCGATCTATGGCCGCCCATTGTTCGGCCGCAACTTCCGTCTGGTATTGAGCCGGAGCTGGTAATGCGTCTTGCGCTGTTGCTGTGCATGGCTGTCGCCGCGATCCAGCCGGCATTCGCGTCGACGGCGGACGACAAGGTAGTCGCCTCGCTCGGCAAGCGCCTGTTTCCAGTGGTTGCGGCGATGGACCGGTCGCAGGCGAGTGCGGAAGTCCACTCGATGCTGGCCGCGCGCGGTCGCCGTCTTGCAGCGTGCGCGGATGATGCGGCTTGCAAGGTCGATGCGTCCATCTGGAACGAAAACGAGATCGCCTTGGTGTCGGAGAGGGCCGTGGTCGATCGACCGTCCGCCGAGGCCCGCGAGCGCCGGGATGCCGTCCGTCGCGAATTGTCGGGACTCAATGCCATTCTCGACGTCTACGGCAAGGGCGGCACACCGCGTTATCCGGAGATCGACGGCCCGATCGGGAAGAGGGACAGCCAGCGGCTCGCGGCCGACGTCGCCGTGGCCGCCGCCATCGGCGAGATCGGTGGTGACGAAGCGGTTGCCGCGTTCGACCCCAGCATCGGCCTGGCGCTGGCGCTCATCGACGTGAACCACCGCCTGGACGCCATCGCTTTCGAGCCGCTCGACGGCGGGCTCAATTCGGATGCCTTCCAGCACGCCCGGAAGCTGGACTGGTCACGCTATCAGTACACCTCGATCATCGTGCTCGGGGCGGGACCGGAAGATCTGCTGACGCCGCTGAGCGCGCGCGGCAAATTGCACGTCAAGGTCGCCGCCCAGCGCTACTTCGATGGCTTGGCGCCGTTCATCATCGTGAGCGGCGCGGCCGTGCACCCGCGCGAGACGCGGTTCGTCGAGGCCGTCGAAATGCGCCGTGCACTCATCGAACGCTACGGGGTGCCCGCGCATGCGATCGTGATCGAACCTTACGCGCGGCATACGACGACCAACCTGCGCAACTCCGCGCGATTGCTGATGTCGATGAAGGCGCCGATGGATCGCGACGCGCTGGTTCTGAGCGACCCCCGGCACATCGACGCCGTGGAGAGCACCGAGTTCGTCGCACGCAACCAGCGCGAACTGGGTTACCAGCCCGGCCGGGTCGGCGAGCGTCCCTCGCCCTTCGATATCCTCTTCCGCCCGTCCTCGGACTCCGCTCGGGTCGACCCGCTCGACCCGCTCGATCCTTGAACCTTCGGAAGCCGTACATGTGGAAGATGCGGACTGCAGTTTCTTTCCGGCTTTTCCCCTGTCGCCGCGCTCTCGCGCAGACGATGCAAGCTTCGCGCCCAGAGAACTTTGGCTCGCGAGCGACGCCGCTGAGCAAGAACCACCTCAGGAAAGGACACCACCTCGACGAACTCTGCGACTTCGTTGGATCGCCAACTGTTGCCCACCAATCTTCGAAAGACTAATGCAGCACATTGAGCCATGGGAATTCCATGGCGCAGCGCAGAAATTACGACTCGCGGCCAGCCCAACTTTCGCGGGTCTGCTCTGATTCGGATCCGGAATTCAGACGAGCGGCCAATGCATCGGCTTGTTCGGTGAACTTGCGCGGATTCGCTTTCCGCAGCTGTTCCAGGTTATGCATTTTCCAGCGAATGCCTGGCAGCTGATCGAGATGTCCGATGTCCAGCCGTGTCCATTCCGGCTCGCCGGCCGCAAGCGAAAGCAGGAACTGACGCTCGTTCCCGTCGAGTCCCTGCTGCAGTTCGCGCAACATGCGCTCGCGCGCCGCGAGCAATGCATCCAGCGGCACCGGCTCGACGGTCATGCCCTGGAATCCGTGCGCGTAATCGCCGCGCACGTCGCGCAGGGACGGAAACAACACCTCGTGGATCGGCCTGTTGTGGCTGGCCAGATAGACCACGAACGCGCGGCGGATTCCGGGCGTGATCCCCTCGTGTGCAAAGAGCTGCAACACGTCGAACAGGTCGCGCGGATGCTGCCGGTCCATTGCGGCCACCAGCTTGCCGCCGTACATATCCTCCAGCGACACCACCGGAATCTCCAGGTCGGCCAGCAGTGTCTCGCGTGCACTGGGCATCAGCGAGGCGCGTTGCACCGGTCGCACGGTACCGCGCAGTACGAAGTTGACCTCGATCTTCACCTCGATATCGCCGCGGCGCACCAGGAGCTTGGTCTCGGCGGCACCGCTGCCGAGGACGTGCGTCCTGAACCCGCGCGCGTTCAATCGTTCCTCGGCCTGACGAAGTGCTTCACCAATGCGTGCGAGTGCCGGCTCACGCGGCACCGTGTAGTCGGGGAAGACAAGGTCGAGATCGACCGACAGACGCGGCATGTCGCGGGCGAAGAGATTGATGGCCGTGCCGCCCTTCAACGCGAACGTCTCGTCCGCGAACACCAGCGGCGCGACCTGCGTCAACAGGCGCGCGGTCTCGAGGTAGATGCGGTTCATGGCTTGAGCACCAGCAGGCCATCGTCCGAACTGGACACCCAAGGCCGGTCGCTGCCGGTCGGCAGCGTGCCCGGGTCGAGCTTGGCGGCCCACGGCAGGGACAGCTCGCGCCCGAGTTGCAGACATAACCGCACGGTCTTGACGCTGGTGCAACGCTGCAGCAGTTCGCGCAGCACGTCGGCGCGTAACCCGTAGGTACTTTCGGTCAGTTCGCGGGCCTCCTGCAATGGCTGGCGCACGCCGACCTCGCTCAGTAGTTCCAGCAGCGCCCGCTCCGGTGCCGAAACCTGCGGCGCTCCACTACGCTGCTCGAACGGCCCTACATGCAGCATGGCGGTCGGGCGTTCGTCGAAAAGCCGCTTGCGGTGATACGCCGCTGGGAAACGCGAGACGAACCAGTCCGGCAACTTGCCGGCCGCCCAACCGTACAGGGCCAGGACCGGCCGCTCGGACAGGTAGTGGCGCACCCCGTACCAGTCGAGCGCCGACTTGCCGCCAACGTGCAGCCCCGTGAGCCTGCGCTGCAACAGCAGCAGACTGGGATGCAAAGCCAAGGTGTCGTTGGGCCGGCAGAACACACCGCGCGCCAGGCGCATCAGCCATCCGGCTCGCACGTAGTGGACGGCCAGGTCGGCAGACACTCCCAGCGCCGCCAAGTCTTCCGAAGTCAAAGGAGCGCCAGACGGCCAACTGGCCAAGAGCTTGCTTAATTTATTTCGTTTAATCGTATTCACACTACGATTAGTAGCACTTTTTTTAAGAAAAAACCAACTTTGAAGCGTACCCGCCAATCGCAGCATAACTACGATTATTTTCTCTTTTTTAAATATTTGCCGGCTAAGGGGTTACCGCAAGCACGGCTCAGCGGAACGTTGTAATGACCCAGTCGATTCAGCTGACTGGATGAAAGCCTGAACTACACCCGGGTAGATGAATAGGGCTATGAGCTGCTCTTTAGATTTAGTAAATTCTATTGCATAGCTAGGCAATCTGAGATAACCTCGATTTCCAGAATAGCCAGGTGATTTACTAAAGTATCCCACTAGGAGTCAGCGATGGATAGCGAAGCGTTAGTTCAATTGGCATTGAATGCCTTGTCCTGCAATCAAAAGGAACTTGGCCTTCGCCTCGGGGTGTCGCCAACGCAGATCAGTAAATGGAAGAAAGGCGAGCACATGTCATTGGACATGGCAGAAAAGCTGCGTGAACTCGCCAACATTGGTGACAGAGATCCTCAGTTCGTGATCTGGGCTGGTTCCCTGACGGAGGCAGACAAATGGGAGCGTTTGATCCGATACCTCGCCGAACGGGCCTACGAGGGCGGAGAGACTGGGTACAACACCTACCCTCTCGGCGATGAGGAAGGCCAGCGAGAGCTACTGTGCTGGTCGACATTTCATACGCTCATAGAGATGGGGGTGACCATTCCGGAACGATTTCCTGAAGAGCTAGATGTCGAGTACGAACTAGATGATGAAGACGAGGACACGATCCAAGACCACGAAAGCAGGGTCTCCGTCATCATCGAGAACAACCCATACTCGAGCACGATCGACAAGCTGTACCACTCGCTCAATAACGTCTATGGTTTCTATGCAGCCTACATGTCCGAACTGTTCTATGACGAAGAACTCGACTTGATGGGTACTCCAGCTGAGAACATCGAACCATGCTTGATGTCGCTGGCGGCATGCAAAATCGAGGTGGACACGCAGTTCGCACCGAACTTCGCTAGGTTCCGCGCACGAGTCAAGAAGGAGTACAAGGAATGGATCGACATTGCCAAAGACATGGCTTTCCGCGCTGGCGTGCCATTGAGGGCGGAACTGTTAGACCTCGTCTACGACTCCGACGATTCCCTTGGTCATGAAGCCGAAGCCGAAAGTCTCGGATTCAATGCGTCGCGCATACATCCGGATGTATACATGAACGAGTTGCTGGTCGGCATGCGGATCATTCATCAAGTCTTGCCGGCAATCATGAAAAAGCTGGGCGTTTATGAAGAGTTCGAACTGGATACCACCAAACTTCGCCTGGGCGATTGACCCCTGCTTCTGGTTTCATTCGGCGCGAGGGCAGCGCTGAGCGCAGTTGCGCCATTGGCGCCAATGAGTTGCCCAAAGCCATCTACAGAAGCTTGGTCGATTTAGGGGAAGTCCCCACCACTCAGATGCCGTATGGCCAATCTTGATCGTACGGTCAATCTTGATGATGCCCGGGAAATTTGGCTAAGAACAGTCAAATCTCCCTGTACCGCACATCACACTAATGTGCACTCGGGTCGTCTGAATGGAAGGAGTGGAGTTCCCGCTAGTCGAGGACGAGCCTGCCCTGGTCAACGGCGATCTCGCGATCACGTCGCGCCGACTGCCCAACGGCGACGTTCCGGTGGAGGTGGCCCGCCGCCAACGTGACGGAACCTGGCGCTGGGTGCTGGACAACGCGAACGTGCTCAGTTGAAAGAGATCGGCAAGCCGCGCTCAAGGGCCACTTGGCCGTGGCTCCGGCAGCTTGATGAATCTCGGGCGCATCGAAATCGGCCAGGCGAACCTCGATCCACTCACTAGTCGCCGTCGCCTACGTACCGGCCCATGCCGGAGAACCGCACACCGGCCTGGCCTGGCAGAGGTGCGCGCCTAGATTCAGGGTTAGCAGTCTCTTCAGGTTCTCCATAGAGCCCGATCTCGCTTCGACGGCATATCGACTCCCAACAGAGCCCGCGCGGCGCGAACGTGCTCGGTAGTGACGATTACTGCGCGGCTGGGGCAGCGCCCCGCCGCTTCATCTGATACTCCGCCTGCAACCTCCAGGTCTTGCCGCCATCGCTGGACGCCTCATCGCGCCAGACGAAGGAATCGGGCCGGATGTCATTGGCTGACCACCGCGATTGCCCGCTGCCGAAATCCTCGGTTTCGAGCACGAACCGGTCGTGTCCCACCGGGCCGCCCGTAAACCTGGCGACTGAACCGTGTTCCGGATCGACGAAGGCCGAGCGCCACGCTCGCGACTTCGGATCGAGCCAGTGCAGGTTCGTGTAGACCTCCCGATCCTTGCGTGTCCCGGAAGGATCGACGATCCAGAGAATCTGGATGGCGCGCCCGTCCATGACCCATCCGACGATGAATTCACCTGTGCGGTGAGTCGTCTCGCCGTCCTTCGCGAAGTGGGTGTATTCGACATCCCACGTTCCGACGAGGCGGCCGACGACCTCCGCCTGATCGCCCAATGAGGGATGCGGGCCGGTAGCGTCGAGTTCGGTCACCAGACCGAGGCGTGGATCGGTGGCAGGCGCGCGCCGTCCTGCCCGGTTGCCGCCACGCGGCTGCAAGCGCCCAGCGAAGACAACAAGGCTGCAGCCACCAGCCACACTGCATGCTTCTTCATGTCAGTAGTCCCGTTTCCGAAATTCGGAGAGTCAGTGTAGGTGCGAACGACGCACGGACCGAGACCGCTTGCTGCACCGGAATGGCGACTCGCTGCATGACCGTTGCAGCTCCTCCTTCCGGCCATCGTCGAGATGCGCCTGGCTCATGGACGTCTCGGCACTCAGGCTTGAGATCCGAAGGATTGCCGCTTCTCGGCGGTGCCGCTGGATTTCCGCGTTGAATGGGTGCAACAACCCGCGACACGATGCGACGGGTGTGCCCGGATGGAATCCCGCAACTCGACGAGCCGATTTCCGTGACGGCGTTTCCCTCGCGCGAAACGTCCTAATCATTTGCGCCAAGGGCGACCGTGAGCACCGCCCGCACGGTGCGCGACGGGACGGGCGAAAGGAGCCCGGACGACGCGACCAGATAACCCTCTTCGCCGAGGAGGTTCGAGCCCAGGATGCGCAGGTCGGCCCGGCGGCCGCCGAGCATGAAGCCATGGCGCAGGCCCAGACTCAGTGTCGTCACGGCCGGCGCCTTGAAGCTGTTCGCCGTGTCGGCCCAGCGCTCGCCCATGTAGCTGACCGTGGCATCCAGCGACCAGTCTCTTCCGAACCGGCGCACGATGGTGGCGTTTGCGACGCGCTGGGAGACGCCCACGTCATGCGAACCGACCAGGCCGGCATCCACCAGCGTGCCTGTGAGTTCGGACTCGAAGGCGACGACGCCCGCCAGGATGCTGGTCTCGGGAGTGAGCTCCCCCGCGATCGAGGCCTCGAAGCCGCGATGGCGGACCTCTCCGACGACGCCGAACGTACCGTCGAGACGAAATCCCTGGCTGGGCTTCGAAACGTCGAAGAGCGCAGCGATCAGGGTCAGCCGCGGGGAAAGGGCGTAGCGCGCGCCCAATTCGAGTTGCTCCGCCTCCACCGGTGGCAGGACTTCCTCGCGGTTGATCGCGGACGCGGGCGCCGATCCGCTTTCTTCCAGCCCCGTCACCCAGCTCCCGAACACCGCGGCGCGGTCGGTCAGGTTGACGACGGCGGAAGCGTTGTAGTGCGTCGTCTCGCTGAGGCGCTCGCTCGTCGCGCCGGACGTCGAGAGCACCGTCTTGTGATAGCGCGTCCGGTGCGCCGCGAGGCGCAGCTGGATCCGGTCGCGCCAGGCGAGGCCATAGCCTGCCGAGGCGGTAGTTTGCGTAACGGTGTCTTCGCCGCGCGTGCCGGACCATGGGCGTTCCGGCACATCCGGCGGGTCGCCGGTGACGAGGTCGAAAGCGCCCAGCGGAATGGCGAGGCTGGAGGCGAGCTCGGTGGTGGTGTGCCGGCCGCGCAGCGACAGCGCGATGTGGTTTCCGAAATCGCCCGTATCGAATGCGCGCCCCAGCCGGATCTCGCCGGTATTCGAGACCCGGTAGTCGCGCCTCGGGGTCCGCAGCGTGGTGGCGGTAGCGTTCCCCTGCGCGTCCGATGAGATCAGCGTGTTGTCCGCATTGTCGAGGGAGAAGATCGAGCGGAAGGCGGATGCGTCGACGGTGAAACCGCGGAGCTCGCCGCGGTAGAGGAGGCCAAGGTTGGTGGTCGTGGCAACGGTCCGCGCCCAGTCCGGCGAATACTGGTGCAGCTTGCGCAGGTTCGGCGGGATCGCCCCTGTGGTCGGGATGACCGCATAGTCGCCGTCATATTCGCGGTCATTGACCGATCCGAACACCCGCAGCCGGTGACCGGGCGCGACGTTCCAGCCGACCACGGCGCCGCCATTGATGCCCGAGCCGCGATAGCCTTGCGCGAGATGCCACACGGGGCGCCACGCGACGCCGCCGGCGAGGCTGAACGCCCCTGCACGCCACGAAACGTCACCCTGGACCACGCGCGTGCCGAAGTCGCGAAAGCCCACGCCTACCCGCAGCTCGTTCGTCGGCCCGGCCTCGCGCAACCGATAATTCACCACGCCCGAGGGCGCAGGGTAGGGGAGGCGCGCGGCGTTCACTCCGACGCGCACGCTCACGCCCGCCAGAATCGTGTCGTCCAGTCCTTGGGCACGACTGAAGTAGGCGTCGTCGATACGATAGGCGCCGCTGTCATTGAGATCGAAGCCGCGCACCTGACTCTCGGTATAGAGACCCGATTGCTCGATCCCGGCACGCTCGCCGAACGCGTCCGCAGCGCTGGCGACGGCGTTGTCCTGGGCAGCCGCCGGCGCGGTGGCGGCAAGTGTCAGAACGATCCCTCCGAGCCGTGACAGGGGCGCGATGGCACCAGCGCGCACGGGGAACCGTGAAAACAACCAGGGGCGCGTGCCGTGCATGAAGTGCTTCCTCTCGCCATTGCCGCACCCAGCCTAGGGGCGCCGATCGCGCAGGCGAAGGCAGCTCGCTGCAGCCATCCGGCGTTTCGCTGCATCGATGCGTGCCTTCTGTTTGCTTGGACTAATATCGCCGGCATGAGCCACGCCGCCGCTCCTTCCGCGCAGACCATCAGCTGGCGATGGATCGCCGTGTTCTGGTCCGCCGGCGCGGTGTTCGAGGCCACCCAGTCCGTCTTGATCCTGCATGCGCTGGGAAGGCATGGCGGAGAACTGCTGCTCTTCGTGACCGAAATGGCCGCTTGGCTGCCTTGGGCGCTGGCCACCCCATTCGTCATCAACCTGGCCAGGCGCCGCCCGATCATTCCTGCCCCCACGGCGCGAGGCGTCGCTGCCCACCTCTTGGCGTTATTCGCCATCAGCATGATCGCGGAGGCGTGGTCTGCGGCACTGCAGATGCTCTTCAATCCCTGGACGCATCGGCAGGCGCCGACATTCTGGGACACGTTGAGCGCGACGCTGGTTTTTCACGGGTTGATCTGCGTGTTCGCCTATGTGCTGATCCTGGCCATCACCTATCTCGTGGACTCGCGGGACAAGGTCGCGCGCAAGATGGCCGAGACCGCACAGCTCAACGCAGAGCTTTCGAAAGCCCAGCTCGCGGCGCTGTGCCGCCAGATGGAGCCGCACTTCATGTTCAACACGCTCAATTCCATCGCCGGGCTGGTGCGCGATGGCCGCAAGGCAGCGGCGGTAGGCATGATCGTCGGCCTCAGCGAAATCCTTCGCCGCGCATCCCAGGACTTCCATAGGCCGGAGGTGACGCTCGCGGAGGAGGTTGAGTATCTTCAGCGCTACGTCGACATCCAGAAGGTCCGCTTCGGAGAGCGCCTTGGGTACAGCGTGGATATTCCGGAAGCACTGATGGACACACGAGTCCCGAGCCTCCTGCTTCAGCCTCTCGTGGAAAACGCCATCAAGCATGGGCTGGCGGAGCGGGTGGCGGGCGGAGAGATCCGCGTTGCGGCAGAGACAAAGGATGCGGCCCTGCGCCTGAGCGTCTACAACGACGGCTCGGGCTTCGCAGCCGATTGGGAGTCGAAGAGCGCCGGCGTCGGCCTCGCAAACCTGCGCCGGCGACTGCAGATCATGCACGGCGAGGCTGCCGATCTCCTCGTCAGGAACGTGGAGGGCGGCGGCGTCGAAGTGGTCGTGACACTGCCCCTGGTCGATGCCGCATGACGCCGCCCGACCGGCGCGGCACGCCAATCAGCACCCTCGTCGTCGACGACGAGCCCCTCGCCCGGCGCAATCTCACGCTCTTGCTGCGCCGCGACCCCGACATCGGATCGATCGAGGAATGCGCCTCGGGGGCGGAGGCCGTCGAGGCCATTCGGCACCGGAAGCCGGATCTGGTGTTTCTCGACGTGCAGATGCCCGAGTGCGGCGGCTTCGATGTCCTGGAATTGCTGGGCGCCGATCTGCCCCAGACGATCATCTTCGTGACTGCCCACGATGAACATGCGCTGTGTGCCTTCGAGGCTGGCGCGCTCGACTACCTGCTGAAGCCTTTCGATGACGCGCGTTTCATGAGGGCACTGGCCCGCGCGAAGGAGAAGATCGCGCACTATGCGTCGCACCGGCAGGCGCCGCGCCGGGTCGTCGTCAAATCGCCGGGGCGGCTGCTTTTCATCGATGTGCCGGACATCGATTGGGTGGAAGCCGCGAGCTACTATGCCTGCCTGCACGTCGGGCGCGAGACGCATGTGATCCGCCGCACCTTGTCGGAGCTCGAGCGGGATCTCGGCGACGCCTTCATCCGCATCCACCGCTCGACCATCGTGAACCTCGAGCGCGTCCGCGGGCTCGCGCTTCAAAGTTCGGGAGAATATGCGGTCGTTTTGCGCACCGGCGTCGAGCTGCCGGTGAGCCGCCGCTACAGAAAGCCGCTGCACGAGCGCTTGATCCCGGCATCGCCTCCCGCATAGCCGGGAGCCGGGCGAGTGTGCGTGCCTCTTCCGGCGTTGCACTCCGGATGCAATGCGGCTGGCCGGGGCCTCGAACGAAAACCCCGTGATCCGGGGTATCGCATTCAGCCGGACTGTATCGGATCGACTGCGGTGTCTCGACCGGATGGTGGGCCCGCCAGGACTCGAACCTGGAACCAAAGGATTATGAGTCCTCTGCTCTAACCATTGAGCTACAGGCCCGCCGCTGCGGAATTATCCACTTTTCCGCCGCCGGGGTTGCGATCACGTGCCGGCCGGCCGGCGCACAGCGGAGCGGACCACGCTCTACGGACCGGCGCCGCCTGGTGCGGCCCGGCGATCGCCGCTCGATCGTCTCAGCCCATGCGACCGGCCCGGATAGACTGCGCATTCCACCCGCCCGGAGCTGAACCATGAACACCCAGCAAGTCGCCGAACGCCTGGTCGCGCTGTGCCGCGAAGGCAAGTACGAGCAGGCCCAGCAGGAGCTGTACGCCGAGGATGCGGCAAGCATCGAGATGGAAGGGTCGCCGGCGGGCACGGCCGGCAACGTCAAGGGCATGGATGCGATCCGCGAGAAGGGCCGCAAGTGGATGGAGAACATCGTCGAGGTCCACGGCGGCAGCGTCAGCGATCCGGTGGTCGCCGGCGACTGGTTCAGCGTCGCCATGGGCATCGACGCGACCTACAAGGACATGGGGCGGATGCCGATGGAGGAGATCTGCGTGTACCAGGTGCGCGACGGCAAGGTCGTGCGCGAGCAGTTCTTCTACAATGTTTGAGAGCCGTGATTCGTGGATTCGTGATTGGTGATTCGTAATTAGCGAATCGAGCACGGCAAGGGGTACAACGGCTTTTGGCCGCTCCAAAGACGAAACCCGCCGAGTGGCGGGTTCTGTCTTTGCGAATCACGAATCACCAATCCCCAATCACGGCCTTCAATCAATGTCGAGGAAGCTCCGCAGCTGCTCCGAGCGGCTGGGATGGCGCAGCTTTCGCAGCGCCTTGGCCTCTATCTGCCTTATACGCTCGCGGGTGACGTCGAACTGCTTGCCGACCTCCTCGAGGGTGTGATCGGTGTTCATGTCGATGCCGAAGCGCATCCGCAGCACCTTGGCCTCGCGCGGGGTGAGGCCGGCGAGCACGCCGTGCACGGTCTCGGACAGATTGATGTTGGTGGTGGCCTCGACCGGGGACTCGACGTTGATGTCCTCGATGAAATCGCCCAGGTGCGAATCCTCGTCGTCGCCGATCGGGGTTTCCATCGAGATCGGCTCCTTGGCGATCTTCATCACCTTGCGGATCTTGTCCTCGGGCATCTCCATTTCCTTGGCCAGCTCCTCCGGCGTGGCCTCGCGGCCGAACTGCTGGAGCATCTGCCGGGAAATGCGGTTGAGCTTGTTGATCGTCTCGATCATGTGCACCGGAATGCGGATGGTGCGCGCCTGGTCGGCGATCGAGCGGGTGATCGCCTGGCGGATCCACCAGGTGGCGTAGGTCGAGAACTTGAAGCCGCGGCGGTGCTCGAACTTGTCGACCGCCTTCATCAGGCCGATGTTGCCTTCCTGGATCAGGTCCAGGAACTGCAGGCCGCGGTTGGTGTACTTCTTGGCGATCGAGATCACCAGGCGCAGGTTGGCCTCGACCATCTCCTTCTTGGCCTTGCGCGCCTTGGCCTCGCCATAGGCCATCGCCCGGTTGATCTCCTTGAGATCGACCAGGGTCACGCTCATCGCCTTCTCGATCGAGGCGATCGCTTGCTGCTCGGCGACGATCTGGTCCTTGACCTCGCGCAGGCCCGACGACCACTTCTGCTTGCGCTTGAGCATCTCGTCGACCCAATCCGTATTGGTCTGGTTGCCGTCCCAGGCGCGCAGGAAGTCCTTGCGCGGCATCTTCGCCACGCGCGTGGACAGGTCGAGGATGCGGCGCTCGTGGTCCTTGATCTCGCCGACCACCTCACGCAGCTTGCGCACCAGGGTGTCGGTCAGCGGCAGCGGCAGCTTCAGGGTCATCAGCTGCGCGGCCATCTCCTCGCGCAGCTTCAGCGCCGACTTGTGGGTCGGGCCGTACTTGGCGTAGGTCTTCTGGAACTTGGTGTACAGCGTCGCCAGCACCTCCATCCGGCGCGCGACCTCCTCCGGATCCGGACCGGTCGGGCCGGCCTCCTCGGTACTGTCGTCGTCGTCGTCGGATTCGCTGTCGTCGTCGCCGTCGGCATCCTTCTGCGCCGCGGCGCCCTTGGCGTCGCCCTTGCCATCGCCGTTGGCGGCGACCGGCGGCTCGTCCTCTTCGTCGAGATGGTCGTTGAAGCCGACCACGATCTCGGCCAGGCGCTTCTTGCCCGCCTTGTGCAGTTCGTAATCCTCGAGCAGCAGCTGGATCGACCACGGGAAGCTCGCCAGCGAGGCCAGCATCTGGTTCAGGCCCTCCTCGATGCGCTTGGCGATCGCGATCTCGCCCTCGCGGGTCAGCAGCTCCACCGTACCCATCTCGCGCATGTACATGCGCACCGGGTCGGTGGTGCGGCCGCCCTCGGCATCGAGCGCGGTCAGCGTGGCCGCGGCCTCTTCGGCGGCGGTGTCGTCGACGTCGCGGTTGCCGCTGGACTCGCCGGCAAGCAGCAGCGTCTCGGCATCGGGCGTGGTCTCGTGGACCGCGATGCCCATGCCGTTGATCATGCCGATGATGTCTTCGATCTGCTCCGGATCGACGAGGTCATCGGGCAGGTGATCGTTGACCTCGGCATAGGTCAGATAGCCCTGTTCCAGGCCCTTGCTGATCAGCTGCTTGATGTCGGACTGCGGTGCCGTCTGACGTTCATTGACCATAGGATTGCGCTACCAGGCAGAAGGAAAAAGTGAACCCGTAATTATACCAGTCGGGGCGCCCTGCCGTCCCGGCGGGCGCGATTCGACCGCTGCGGGACGGGTGGTCAGGACCGCAGCAGGAAGGTCGCCGGGCCGTCATTGGCCAGGCTGACCTTCATATGGGCATCGATGCGGCCGGTTTCCACCCGCACCAGGAAGAAAGCAGGCGTGCAGATGGTCCTGAACGCACCGCCGCGGGTCGCTGCCAAAGCGCCCGCTCATGCCCTGAGCAGGAAGGTCACCGGGCCATCGTTGACCAAGCTGACTGCCATATGGGCACCGAAGCGGCCTGTTTCCACCCCCAATGGATGCTTTTCGCGGCAGATCGCTGCAAGAAGCCTGAAAATCCGTTCAGCTTCGGCCGGCGCGGCGGCGGTGCTGAACCCCGGGCGCATGCCCGAGCCGGTGTCGGCGGCGAGGGTGAACTGGCTGACCAGCAGCAAACCGCCGGCACTGTCGGCCAGTGAACGGTTCATCCGCCCCTCGTCGTCGGCGAACACCCGGTAGCCCAACAAGCGCTCGGCCATGCGCCGCGCTCGCGGCTCGTCGTCGCCCGGCTCGACGCCGACCAGGGCGAGCAGGCCGGGGCCGATCGCCCCTATCGTTTCGCCGTCGACGCTGACGCTGGCGCGGGTGACACGCTGGATGAGGCTGAGCATGGGCGGGAATCGGGAATCGGGAATCGGGAATCGGGAATCGGGAATCGGGAAAGCGTAATCCTTTTGCTCGCCGCGCCGAATACGGCCGGCCTTTGCTCGTCATCCCGGCGCAGGCCGGGATCCAGCCCGGACGTTACGGATAAAGCAACTGGATCCCGGCCTGCGCCGGGATGACGGCGGATGATTTCTCGGCTTGCCGCGGCTTCATTCGGCTTGCCGACTTGCCCGGCGGCTGCCTTCTCGCTCCGTTTGCTGCTCGCCTTCCTCCTTGCTGTCCCATCCTCCTGCCCCGTTACGGTTGCTCTTTCCCGCTCCTCTCGTGCTCCGCCCACTCCCGCTAGACTGCACGGCCATGACCGAACTGGCCGCCCGCCTGCTGTATCTGCTCGCCTGCGCGTTCGGCCGGCTGCCATGGCCGGTGCTGTACCGCATCGGCGATGCCCTGGCCTGGCTGTGGCGGCGGCTGGATGCCCGCGAGAGCTTCGTGGCGCGACGCAACCTGGAGATCGCCTATCCGGAGCTGCTGCCGCAGCAGCGCGACACGTGGCATCGCGCGATCCTGCGCACCACCGCGCGCCAGTTCCTGGAGACGCTGCGTTTCTGGACCCGGCCGCACGCCGACAACCTGGCGCTGATTCGCGAAACCAGCGGCGTCGAACGGTTCGACGCCGCCCTCGCCTCCGGCCACGGCCTGATCGTGGCCGCGCCGCACTACGGCAACTGGGAGCTGCTCAACCAGTGGCTGGCCTCGCGCACCCCGATCTCGGTGCTGTACCGGCCGCCGGATGCCGCGATCGGCGAGGCCTTCCTGCGCCGGGTGCGCGCCGATGCCGGGGCGCAGGTGACCCAGGTGCGGGCGGAAGGCGCGCCCGCGGTGCGGCAGCTGCTGCGCCTGCTCAAGGATGGCGGCGTGACCGGCATCCTGCCCGACCAGCAGCCCAAGGTCGGCGACGGCGAGTACGTGCCGTTCTTCGGCATGGACGCGCTCACCATGACCCTGCTCGGCCGCCTGGCCGCGCGCACCGGCGCCACGGTGCTGTTCGCCTACTGCGAGCGGATCGGGCCGGAGCCGAGCTTCGCGCTGCGGATCGAGGCGGCGCCCGAGGCGATCGCCGATCCCGATCCGCGCATCGCCACCACCGCGCTCAACGCCGCGGTCGAGCGCATTGCCCGCCGCGATCCGGCGCAATACCAGTGGACCTACAAGCGCTGGCGCTGGCGCCCGGCCGGCAGCGGCCAACCCAATCCCTACGAGAAGACGCCCGCATGATCGACATTGAGGATCTCGGTCTGACCGCGCCGGACGGGCCGGACGTGCCCGAGGGCGATCGCGGCTGGCAGCCGCTGCCGCCGCAGGCGCGCACGTTGTTCATGCTCGCCGGCGGGCTCGGCGCCGCGGTGCCGGCGGTGATCACCCTCGCCGCCGGCGGTGCGGTGCTGTGGCACCGGCCGGCGTTGCTGGCCGCGGTGGCGGCCGGCTGGCTGCTGTTCGGCCTATTCTCGGTCTGGCTCGGCCACAAGAAGTACCGGTACACCCACTGGCTGCTGGATGACGACGGCTTCGCCCTGCGCCGCGGCCGGCTGTGGCGCAGCGAGACCCGCGTGCCCGGATCGCGGGTGCAGCACCTGGACATCAGCCGCGGGCCGCTGGAGCGGCGCTTCGGCCTGGCGACGCTGGTGATCCATACCGCCGGCACCAAGCAGAGCGCGGTCACCGTGCCGGGCCTGGACGCCGACGACGCCGAACGCCTGCGCGACCATCTCGCGCAACGGGTCGAGCACGACGATGACGACGCCTGAGTCGCCCACGCCGGACCCGGCGCCGGAAGAGTCGCTGCCGACCGACGTCGAGCGCCGGCTGCATCCGCTGTCATGGCTGTTCGTGCTGATCGCGCAGCTCAAGCAGTTCCTGCTGCCGCTGATCGCGCTGCTGTTCTTCGGCGGCCGCGGCAACGGCTACCAGATGGCACCGGCGGCGATCGCGGTGGTGGTGATCGCGCTGCTGTCGCTGTGGCGCTACTTCACCTATCGCTACCGGATCGGCAGCGACAGTCTGTTCGTGCGCAGCGGCCTGTTCGAGCGCAGCCTGCGCCAGGTGCCGTTCTCGCGCATCCATGACGTCGCCGTGCACCAGTCGCTGCTGCACCGGATGTTCGAGGTGGCGGAAGTGCGCCTGGAATCGGCCAGCGGCAACAAGCCCGAGGCGCGGATGCAGGTGCTGCGGCTGGACGAGGCGCTGGCGCTCGAGCGGCTGGTACGCCGGCGCGGCGAGACGGCGGCCGCCACCGACGCCGCCGCGGAAACCGCCGAAGGCGACCTGCTGCTGGCGCTGCCGACGCCGGAGGTGGTGCGGCTGGGGCTGGTCTCCAACCGCGGCATGGTGGTGGTCGCGGGCGCCTTCGCCCTGGCCTGGCAGGTGCTGCCCGAGCGCACGGTCAGTCGCACCATCGCCCGCCTGGGACACGAGGCCTTCGGCTATGCCGGCGGCCTCGGCGGCGACTGGTTCGGGCGCGGCGTCGCGATCGCCGCCCTGGTGTTGCTGGCCCTGGCCCTGGTGCGTCTGCTGTCGGTGGCCCTGGCACTGGTGCAGTACCACGGCTTCCGCCTGGAACAGCACGGCCGCCGCCTGACCGTCGGCCGCGGCCTGCTCACGCGCCGCCGCAACAGCGTGCCGCACCGGCGCATCCAGGCCTGGACGCTGCAGGAAGGCGTCCTGCACCGCCTGCTCCGTCGCCGCAGCCTGGGCATCGATACCGCGGTCATCGAGCAGGGCAACGAGGCGCGCGGCCTGAGCGAACTGGCGCCGATCGCGACACCCGGAACCTGCGATGCACTGGTGCGCCACCTGTTGCCGCAGGCCGCATGGCCGCCGCCGGATTGGCGGCCGCTGCACCCGCGCGCCTGGTGGCGGCTGGCGCTGGGCGGGGCCGTCTTCGCATTGCTGCTGACGGCGGCGCTGGTGTGGCATTTCGGTCCCTGGGGCCTGTTCGGCCTGCTGTGGATCCCGTGGTCGGCGTTCGTCGCGCGCCAGCATGCGCGGCGGGCCGGCTACGCCCTGGACGACAAGCTGGTCTCGGTGCGCGAAGGCTGGTGGTCGCGGCACTGGCGCTTCGCCGAACTGGACAAGCTGCAGGCGCTGCAGCTGCGCCAGTCGCCGCTGGACCGCCGCTTCGGCATGGCCTCGCTGTGGCTGGACAGCGCCGGTGCCGGCGCGCTGGCACCGCCGCTGCGGATCCGCTACCTGCCCGAGGCCGACGCCCGTGCATTGCTGGCGCGCATTGGCAACGAAGTCGCGAAGCGGAGGCTGCACTGGTGACCACGAACCGACAGGCCGTGCCGGCACCACCGCTGGTGGTGCGCTGCGGCGCGCTGGGCGACATGGTCATGCTGACCACGCTGATGCGCCTGGTGGCGGCACGCCACGAAAGCCAGGTCGACGTGATCAGCTCCGGCGGTTGGACCGCGCCGGTGTTGGCGCACGAGCCGACCCTCGGCCACCTGCAACTGGTCACCAGCCGCAAGACGCCGTACCCGTTGTGCCCGAGCCAATGGGCGTTGGTGCGCTGGCTGCGCGCGCGCGGACGCGGACCGGTCTACCTGTGTGATACCGACCCGGAGATGCGGCGCCTGCTGGCGCGTGGCGGCGTGCACCCGGACGACCTGGTCGAACGCGACGCGGAAGAGATCGCAACCGAGATGCTGTGGCCGGATCGCTGGCTGCTGCTCGGCCAGCGCGATCCGGTCCGTCGCTACGCCACCGCCGAGGTGGACGCGGCGCAGTTCCGCCTGCCGCGGCTGGTGATTCCGGAGTCGTCGCGACGCGCGCTGGCGCAGTGGCGCGAGGAGGAAGGACTGCAGGGGCCGCTGGTGCTGTTCCAGCCCGGCAACAAGCGCACCCACAAGCGCGGCAAGGTGATGACCGCAGACCATCCCAAGCACTGGGACCCCGGCAACTGGGCAGCGGTGGCCGACGCGGTGCTGGCCGAACTGCCGGACGCGCAGGTACTGCTGTGCGGCTCGCCGCCCGAGCACGCGGTGCTCGAGGACATCCGCGCCGCCGCCGGCCATCGCCCACAGGTGCGCAATCTTGCCAACGACCTGCCGATCCCGCGCCTGTTCGCGTTGCTGGAGCAGGCGCACAGCCTGGTCTCGGTCGATACCGGCCCGGCGCACGCCGCCGCCGCGCTGGGCTGCCCACTGGTGGTGCTGTTCGGCGCGGCGCCGCCGTCGAAGTGGCGACCGATCGGTGCCGGCCCGATCGCCGTGCTGGGCGGCGAGCACGGCGAACGCAGCCGCGTGGCCGACATCCCCCCCGAAGCGGTCATCGCCGCCTGGCGCGCACTACCCGACACCATGCAAGCCCAGTCCCGGTGACCCCCTGCGGGCGCGTCGGAAGTCGCGACCGCCCGCCCGGACAGCCGCGACTTTCCCGCGCGGACTCCACGCATCGCCTGTGTCACCAGCGCATGTCGAGACAGCCTGGGTTCGCATGGGCTGCGGCCGGGAGCGAATGACCGCGGATTACGCGCGGCACAGCGCACGCCTGCCGTTGTGGAAGTGGCGGTGTCGCGACCTCCGTCGCTCCCACAGAAGGCAGCGGTGCGGTGGCGCAAGCAGGAATCGACACCTTCTGCCGCCTGCAATGCCTAAGCCTGCTTCGGGAGATCAGCGCATCGCCTGGTGTCTCGGCGCATGGCGCTGGCCGGATTCGAACTCCCGCAGGCCGTCGCAGGCCGCCTGCGCGGCGTCGACCGCCGCATCCTTGACGATGCCGTAGGGCGTCCACACCAGCTTCTCGGCGCGGGTCTTTGCGCGGATCGCCAGGTTGGCGCGCACCGATTCCGCGGTCTTGTAGCCACGCGCGTGATCCAGATGCACGCACACCGCCTTGTGCCGGATCTGCTTGCCGCGGACGCCGTAGTTCTCCAGCCGCTCGCCGAGTTCGCGGTCCGGGCCGCCGTACTTCATCCGCTCGTCGTAGCCGTTGATCGCCAGCAGGTCGGATTTCCAGGCCGAGGAATTGCAGTTGTTGAAGGTCGCGCCGGCGGGGGTGACCGCATCGAGCAGCTTCGCGATGAACGGGCTGGCGCCGAGCTTGCGCAGGTTGGAGCCGTTCATGCGCTCGTGCGACTGCAGCCATCCCAGATCGAAGCAGCGCCCGGCGGCGATGTCGTCCACGGTGATGCGCCGGCTCAGTTCCATGCCGAGTTTGCAATAACCGCCGGACAGGAAGCGCCCGGGTTCTGCCAGGCATGCATGGACGTGAACGAAGTCGCGGCGCGGGATGCAGTCGCCGTCGGTGAACAGCACGTAGTCGTGCGCGGCCAGGGCGATGGCCTTGTTGAGGATCTCCTGGCGGCGGTAACCGTCGTCCTCGTGCCAGACGTGCCGCAGCGGCACCGGATAGCGCGCCGCGTAATCGGCGATCAGTTCGGCGGTCGCCGGGCGCGAGCCGTCGTCGGCGACGATCACCTCGAACGCCGGATGGCTCTGCTGCGCATAGCCGAACAGCACCTTCTCCAGCCAGTCCTCGGAGTTGTAGGTACTGACGATGACCGAAATCTTCAACACGCTCGACCTCCACGGTCCCTGACCGCGCCGCCACCGGCGCCGGCTCGGGAACGGATCTACAGCACGCCCGGTTCTATTTTCGTCATCACGCCACAACCGCTGCCAAACGCTCGCGCGCCCGGGCGTAGTAGCGCTCGAGTTCGGTCGCCTTGGCCGGTGCGCGATGGCCGTCCAGGTCGTAGTGCCGCCGGGCGGGCCGGGCCGCATGCACCGAGGCCAACGCCCGCGACAATGCCGGCACATCCTCGGTCGGCACCAACGGCGTTCCGATCAGCGGCGCCAGGTGGACCGCCCCTGCGGTTGCGGTGGCGACGATCGGCAGGCCGGCCTGCATCGCCTCCAACAGCACCAGCCCGAACGGCTCCTCGCGCGCGGGACTGACGAAGCAGTCGAGCGCCGCCAGCCAGTCCTCCGGACGGTCGACGAAACCCGGCATCGCCACCTCCGGACCGGCACGGTCGCGCAGCGCCTTCCAGGCGTTGCCCTGGCCGACGATCGCCAGCCGCGCGCCGGGCAGTTCCGCTGCGCGAAACGCGTCGAGCAGCAGGTCCATGCCCTTGCTGGTCTCGACCCGGCCGACCGCACCGAACAGGAATTCGTCCGGGCCGACGCCGATCTGCGCCCGCAACCGCTCGCGGGCATCGGCGGCTGGCGGTCGCGGCATGGTCCAGTTGTCGATCTGCACCGAGCGCTCGCGCAGCGGCGACGGAATGGTCGGCAGCTGCCAGGGCGCGATCGCGACCAAGCCGTCGAGATGCGCATGCTGCTCCGGCACGTAGTCGATGTGCAGCGTCGCCAGCCGCGGGCACCTGACCTTGGCTGCGCGCAGCGCGCGGCATGCCGAACCCAGGTGGGCATGGGCGATGTCGGGCCGCAGCCGACGAAGCCGCCACCGCGCCATCAGCACCGCGGGCCAGCGCGCGAGCCAGTCGCCGACGATCACCACGCGCACCCGCGGATCGACGCGATGCGCGATCGCGTCGGCACGCCGACGCGCCGCCTTGCGCCGCAGGATCAGGATGACCTCGTGCCCCGCGTCGGCCTGCGCCGCCGTGAGCTCGACGACGTGACGTTCGGTTCCGGCAAAACGTTTGGAGAGAAGCACGTGGACGATTCGCATGCGGCCTCGCTGACGGCGGAGTCTGTCCGCCGGAACATTGGTTTTTCGTGACGATGATGTTGACGCTTTTCGCGCGTTCAGGCCACGCGCCGCAGCCGCGCCAGAAAGAAGCCGTCCATGCCATTCTCGCCGGGCAGCCGTTGCCGGCCCGGCCCGTCGCGGCGGCCGCAGCCGTCGCCGGGATCCTCGGCGCGCGCATCGGCGGTACGGGCGAGGAAGGCCTCGACATGGCGTGCATTCTCGTCGCGCAGGATCGAGCAGGTGGCATAGACCAGTGCGCCGCCGGGCGCGAGCATGGTCCACAGCGCATCGAGCAGCCGCGCCTGCAGCGCGATCAGCGCTTCGACATCGCGCGCGCGCCGGTGCAGCAGCACGTCCGGCTGCCGGCGCACGATGCCGGTGGCCGAGCACGGCGCATCGAGCAGGATCGCGTCGAAGCGCTCGCCGTCCCACCATTGCACCGGCACCGCGGCATCGGCGACCTGCAGCCGTGCGTCGGCGGCGAGCCCGAGCCTGTCCAGGGTCTCGCGCACCCGGTCCAGACGCGCGGCATCGACGTCGAGCGCGGTCAACCGCAGCGACGGGTCCCGCTCGAGCAGATGCGCCGCCTTGCCGCCTGGCGCGGCGCAGGCATCGAGCACGCGTCCGCCCGCGGGCGGCGCCAGCACGTCGGCGACCTGCTGCGCGGCGCCGTCCTGCACCGAGACCGCGCCCTCGGCGAAGCCGGGCAGCGCCGCGACCGGCACCGCCTCGGCCAGACGCAGGGCATCGGCCAGATCCGCAGGCGCTTCGGCCTCGATGCCGGCGTCCCGCAGGCGGGCGGCATAGGCGTCGCGGTCGCCCAGGCGGCGGTTGACCCGCAGCCACAGCGGCGCGGGCGTGGCGCTGGCGGCGAGGATCGATTCAACCTCGTCCGGCCAGTCCGCCTGCAGCCGCGCGCGCAACCAGTCGGGCCAGGCGGCGGCGGGATCCGCCGGCGGCAGGCCCTCGCGCTGGGCGCGGCGCAGCAACGCGTTCACCAGTCCGGCCTGGTGCGTACGCCCGAGCGTGCGCGCGGCCTCGACGGTGGCGGCGACCGCCGCGTGGGCCGGCAGCGCCAGCGGATCGAGCTGGGCGAAACCGGCGTGCAGCAGCGCGCGCAGCGGCCGATCGCGCTGCGCCAGCGGCTTGGCCATCCACGCCGCCAGCGCGGCGTCGTAGCGGGCGCGCTGGCGCAGCGCCGCGAAACAGATCGCCTCGACCAGCGCGCGATCGCGGGTGTCGTCGAGCTTCGGCAGCGCGGCGGCCAGTTCGGCCTTGAGCGAACGGCCGCGATGCAGCACCGCGTCGAGCACCCGCGCGGCGCACGCGCGCGGCGCCGAACCGGCGACCGGCGGCGTCTTCCTCTGCGGATTCATGCGGATGGACACGGTTCGGACACTCTTCCACGCATCGGCACGGGCGCCGATTTCGTCTTGGCAACATAGACGGTCGGCGGAGATTGCCTGCGAGGCCGGATGGGGAGTCGCTGGCAAGCATTCAGGAAACCTGGTCTCTTGCCGTCTCGTGGGAGTGGCGGCGGCATGTCACCGTTGGGAAATCGCGGCAGCCTTCCTTCGCACCGTCGCGACTTCCGTCGCTCCCACAGATACGAGGCGCGGCGGGCCGCGGATTCCCGATCCATCGCGGCGTCCCGGCAGCGGCATGCCACCGCCACTCCCATGGGTACAGGCGTGGTCGGCAACGCGACTACCGCGCCGCCAGCAGGTCGCGCCGGGCGTTCAGATAATCGGCGGCTGTGATCGCCTTGCCGCCGGCGCGCTGCAGGGTGCGGATGCGCAGCGCGCCGTCGCCACAGGCGATGTCGATGCCGTCGCGTCCGGCCGCCAGCACGGCGCCTGGCGATGCCTGGTGCTGCGTCGGCATTGCAATCGCGGCATGGATGCGCAGGCGCTCGCCGGCGACTTCGGCCTCGGCCATCGGCCACGGATTGAAGGCGCGGACGCGGTTGGCCAGCACCTGCGCCGGCTGCGACCAGTCCAGCCGCGCCTCGGCCTTGTCGAGCTTGCGCGCGTAGGTCGCGCCCGCCTCCGGCTGCGGCTTCGCGACCGGGCGGATGCCGGCGCGCAGCAGCCCCAGGCCGTCGGCCAGTACCTGTGCGCCGAGGTCGGCGAGGCGGTCGTGCAGCTGGCCACCGGTCTCGTGCTCGCCGATCGCGAGCGTCTGCGACAGCAGCACCGGGCCGGTATCCAGGCCCTTCTCCATCTGCATCAGGCAGACGCCGGTCTCGGTGTCGCCGGCCTCGATCGCACGCTGCACCGGCGCCGCGCCGCGCCAGCGCGGCAGCAGCGAGGCGTGCACGTTCCAGCAGCCGTCACGCGGAATGTCGAGGATGCCCTGCGGCAGCAGCAGGCCATAGGCCACCACCACCATCAGGTCGGGCTCGAGCGCACGCAGCGCCTCGCGCGCCGCCGCAGTCCGCAGGCTTTCCGGCTGCCGCACCTCGAAGCCGCGCGCCAGCGCCTCGCGCTTGACCGGCGACGGCGTCAGCGCCCGCCCGCGTCCGGCCGGGCGGTCCGGTTGCGTGTAGACGGCGACGATCTCGGCCTTGCCCGCCGCCGCGCGCAACGACGGCACGGCGAATTCGGGAGTACCGGCAAAAACGATTTTCATGGGCAGGTGATTCGTGATTCGTGATTGGTGATTCGTAAAAGCAGTTTCCTGCCTGGCCTGTTCCGCTGCTCTTGCCCTTGCACTTGCGAATCACTAATCACGAATCACGAATCACGGCTCCTACGCAACTTCGCGAGCTTCTTCAGCGCCATCTCGCGCTTGAGCGGCGACAGGTAGTCGATGAACAGCTTGCCGTCGAGGTGGTCGACCTCGTGCTGGATGCAGGTCGCCAGCAGGCCGTCGATCCGCAGCGTGAAGGCCTTGCCGTGGCGGTCCAGCGCCTCGACCTCGATGCCGTCGGCGCGGGTGACGTCGGCGTAGACGCCGGGGATCGACAGGCAGCCCTCCTGGTGGACGCGCAGCTCGTCGGAGCGGTTGTGGATCTCCGGATTGATGAACACCAGCGGCTGGTCCTTGCCCTCGGTCACGTCGATGACCATCAACCGGTCCATCGTCGCCACCTGCGGCGCCGCCAGGCCGATCCCGGGCGCCTCGTACATGGTCTCGAACATGTCGTCGAGCCGGCGCTGGAACGCCGGCTCGGCGATCCGCTGCGGATCGACCGGATCGGCGACCTTGCGCAACTGCGGGTGCGGGAATTCGAGGATCGGAAGCTGGGACATGGCGGGCAAAAGGTGGCGTGGATCACAACCGTGGGCGCGGGCATCATTGTAACGCCCGCCAGGCTTGCGTTGCTCCGGTACATGTGGGCTATAGTGGCCCGGCTGCAAGGGGAAATCCCAAGGGGAGCGGGTAGATGGCTGGCATGCTTCAGCACCTTTCTCAGGGGCTTCGTACGGTTTGCGCCGTAGCGTTGCTCACTGTCGCGACATACGCGGCCGCGCAAGGGGTGCGCGGTGATCATCCGGATACGTACGTGGTTCAGCGTGGCGACACCCTCTGGGATATCGCCGGCAAGTTCCTGCAACGGCCCTGGCTGTGGCCGGAGATCTGGCAGGCGAACCCGCAGATCCACAACCCACACCTGATCTATCCAGGCGACGTGATCAGCCTGGCCTATCTGGACCGCGTGGCGGTACAGCCGGGGCCGCGCGAGCAAGTCGCGCCGATCGATGCGATCCCGTTGTCGGACATCGAACCGTTCCTGAAGGACCTGCGCGTGGTCGACGCGTTCGAGCACCTGCCCTATGTGGTCGGGCTCGAGGAGGACCGCCTGCGCGTAGCGCAGGGCCAGGTGGTGTATGTGCGCGGCGTGGCCGAGGCCAGCCCCGGCGATCGCTTCGCCCTGGTGCGGCCGACGACCCGCTTTCACCACCTGCAGCGCAGCGGCTTCTGCTGCGACACGTTCTCCAAGCAGGATCTCGATTTCCGCGGTCGCCGCACCCTGGACACCCAGCAGTACTGGGCCGACGTGGTGATGCCCGACAAGGGCAAGGAAGTGCTCGGCTACGAACTGGTGCAGGTCAATACCGGCACCATCACCCGCGGCGAGGTCGGCGGCATCGGCGCCAGCACCCTGCTGCTCGACGACGAGGGCCGCGAGGTCCGCATCGGCGACCGCCTGATCCCGGTCGACGCCCAACCCTACGACCTGCAGTTCTTCCCGCACCCACCGGCGCAGCAGACCGAGTACGGCCGCGCCCGCGTGCTGGCGGTGGCCGACATGCTGACCAGCGGCGGCCCGCGCGACGTCATCGCCGTCTCCATCGGCGCGCGCGAAGGCATCGACAACGGCACCGTGTTCTCGATCTGGCGTGAAGGCACCAACACCGTCGACCGCGTCGAGAAAGGCAAGGACCGCGACGCCGACACCGTGTTCTTCGAGAACAAGGTGCGGCTGCCGGACGAGTTCGCCGGCCACGCCATGGTCTTTCGCACCTACGACAAGATGGCCTATGCGCTGGTGATGGACAGCATCAAGCCGACCCGGGTGGGGTATCACCTCAAGCACCCGGACGCGCCTTACTGAGAGCCGGGAATCGGGAATCGGGAATCGGGAATCGGGAATCGGGAATCGGAAAGCGTAACGCACGTCGTCCCAGCGCAAGCTGGGACCCACCTTGACCTTCTTCCGCCTCCCGTCTGCCCATGGAGCGGAGCTTGAGGTTCGGACATTTCCTACAAGCGATCGCGACGGCGCCCTCGGGCGCCGTCGCCGTTTCCGCACTAGGCTGTGGCGATGACCGCCATGCCCGCATCCGCTTCGACGCCCGCCACCGACGACCGGGACGCCTTGCTGCGGCTGATCGCCGCCGGCGGCCCCGCCGCGCCGCGGCGCACGTTGCTGGAAGCACACCGCTCCCCGCGCGCGGCACTGGATGCCGGCACCCGTGCCTGGCGCACGGCGGGCCTGGACGACAAGCAGGTCCGTGCGCTCGAGGCGTCGCCGTCCGGCGACGCCCGTGCCCACGATTGGCTGGCGCAGCCTGGCCAGCACCTGCTCGGCTGGCACGACCCGGATTACCCGCCGCTGCTGCGTGCGGTGCAGAATCCGCCGCTGGCGCTGTTCGTCGCCGGCGACCCGGCGCTGCTGTGGCATCCGGCGGTGGCGGTGGTCGGTAGCCGTTCGCCCAGCGCCGGCGGTCGCGACAATGCGCGCGATTTCGCCCGCGCGATCGCCGAATCCGGGCTGGCCGTGACCAGCGGGCTGGCGCTGGGCATCGACGCCGCCGCGCACGCCGCCGCCCTGGCCGCCGGCGGGCTCACGGTGGCGGTGCTCGGCAGCGGCATCGACCAGCCCTATCCGCGCAGCAACGCCGCCCTGCAGGCGCGCATCGCCGAAGCCGGCGCGGTGGTCAGCGAGCACCCGCCCGGCACCGGCGCACTGCGCGAGCATTTCCCCGCCCGCAACCGCATCATCGCCGGGCTCGCCCTGGGCACCCTGGTGATCGAGGCGGCGCAGCGCTCCGGCGCCCTGATCACCGCGCGCCAGGCCAGCGAGGCCGGACGCGACGTGTTTGCGGTGCCCGGCTCGATCCACAACCCCATGGCACGCGGCTGCCACCGGCTGATCCGCGACGGCGCGGCGCTGGTGGAACGTGCCGACGAGGTGATCGCCGCACTGGCGCCGCTGGCCGCCGAGCTGGGCCAGGCCTTGCACCGGCGCCTGGACGCCCCCAACTCCCCGTCCGAGGCCCCATCCGGGGCCCTGCCGGATACGCCGGGCAGCGGCGACCCCGACTACCACCGCTTGTGGCTGGCCCTCGGCCACGACCCAACCGGTATGGATCGACTGGTCGAACGCACCGGATTGACGACGGCCCAGCTGTCCTCCATGCTGCTGCTCATGGAGCTTGAGGGCTGGGTCGTGGCCGAACACGGCCGGTATTCCCGCAAATCCTGAACGAAGCGTCCACGACGGGGCGCAGGCCGGGGGCAATGAAAGAGAGCATTCTGGACGTCCTGCTCTACCTGTTCGAACACTATTTCACCGACGAAGCGGACCTGCTCCGCGACCGCGACTCCCTCCAGACCGGCCTGCTCCAGGCCGGGTTCAGCCCGACCGAGATCAGCAAGGCCTTCGACTGGCTCGATGCCCTGGCCGAACAGCGGCCCGGACCGGCGACGCCGCGCAGCGACGGCCCGACCCGGGTCTACGCCGGTCCCGAGCTGGACAAGCTCGACATCGAAGGCCGCGGCTTCCTGCTGTTCCTGGAGCAGCACGGCGTACTCGATGCCGACCAGCGCGAGCTGGTGCTGGACCGGGCGATGGCGCTGGACCAAGACGAGCTCGACCTCGACGACCTGAAGTGGGTGGTGCTGATGGTGCTGTTCAACCAGCCCGGCAGCGAGGCCGCCTACGCCTGGATGGAAACCCAGATGTTCGCCGACGAGCCCGAACCGGTGCACTGAGCGGGGCGCCCCGGAAAGCGGAGCCTGGCTCCGCTGTTCCCGGCTCCGGAGCCGGCATAGCGGGGTAAGCGCCGCCCTGCGACGGGATCGAGCCACGAACGGGATTTGCGAGAATCCCGCCTTCCCACGGATGGATACGCATGCAAACCACGCAAGGACGCGACCGGATCCCGGCGCATTGGCATTACGCCGACGAACGCGGCATGGACTGCGGGCCGTATCACGCCGAAGCCATCGTGCGGTTGTTCCAGTTCGGCCACATCCGCATGGAAACCCCGCTCTGGCGCGACGATCCGTCCGCGGCGCGGCCCTTGCGCGACTGCACCGAGACCTTCGAGATCGGCCCCGGCAGCCGCGTCCGGCTGGCTCCTCCGGCGCCCGAACCGCCGCCGCCCGCCCCGGCTGCCGCCGCCGCGGCCGAAGTGCCGGCCCCCACCCCCGATGTCGTCCCGTCGGTTGCCGCGACCCGCGCGGTCGAGCCGTCCATCGCTCGCGCGCCTGCCGGACGGCCCTGGATCCGGTGGGTGGCGGCAGCGCTGCTGCTGGCCGTGACCGCCGTCGCGCTGCGTTTCGCCACCTGAGGCGCAAACCGGCGACAATGCGCCCCCTTGACACCGGTCCGGCTTGACAGCGTCGGGCCTGGCATGATTCCTGTAATAAGGTGAAACCTGAACGCCCGGGGCCGGTCCTCGGGCGTCCGTGTCTGCGAAGCTCCCCCTCATGGCGCCGGCCACCGGTGCCCGGAAAACCCCTAGATGGCCAAGAACCTCCTCATCGTCGAGTCGCCCGCCAAGGCCAAGACGATCAACAAATACCTCGGCAAGGACTTCCAGGTCCTGGCCTCCTACGGCCATGTCCGCGACCTGGTGCCGAAGGAAGGCGCGGTCGATCCCGAGCACGGCTTCGCCATGCGCTACGACCTGATCGAGAAGAACCAGAAGCATGTCGAGGCGATCGCCAAGGCCGCCAAAGGCGCCGAGGGCATCTACCTGGCGACCGACCCGGATCGCGAGGGCGAAGCGATCAGCTGGCACATCGTCGAGATCCTGAAGGAGCGCGGCCTGCTCAAGGACAAGGCGCTGCACCGCGTGGTGTTCACCGAGATCACGCCGCGCGCGATCAAGGAGGCGATGACCAAGCCGCGCCAGATCGCCGGCGATCTGGTGGACGCGCAGCAGGCGCGTCGCGCGCTCGACTACCTGGTCGGCTTCAACCTGTCGCCGGTGCTGTGGCGCAAGGTGCAGCGCGGGCTGTCGGCCGGCCGCGTGCAGTCGCCGGCGCTGCGCATGATCGTCGAGCGCGAGGAGCTGATCGAGGCCTTCGTCGCCCGCGAGTACTGGTCGATCGAGGCCGAGTGCGCGCACCCCTCGCAGGCCTTCACCGCCAAGCTCACCCGGCTCGACGGCAAGAAGTTCGAGCAGTTCACCGTCACCGACGGCGATACCGCCGAGGCCGCGCGCAGCCGCATCGTCGCCGCCGCCAACGGCGCCTTGCATGTCACCGACGTCGTCAGCAAGGAACGCAAGCGCCGCCCGGCGCCGCCGTTCACCACCTCGACCCTGCAGCAGGAGGCCGCGCGCAAACTCGGCTTCACCACCAGCCGCACCATGCGCGTGGCGCAGAAGCTGTACGAGGGCGTGGCGATCGGCGACGAGGGCACCGTCGGCCTGATCACCTACATGCGTACCGACTCGGTGAACCTGTCGGGCGATGCGCTGACCGAGATCCGCGACGTCATCGCCCGCGACTTCGGCACGCGCTCGCTGCCGGACAAGCCGAACTTCTACCAGACCAAGTCGAAGAACGCGCAGGAGGCGCACGAGGCGATCCGCCCGTCGTCGGCGCTGCGCACGCCGGCGCAGGTGGCGCGCCATCTCGACGACGACGGCCGCCGCCTCTACGAGCTGATCTGGAAGCGCGCAGTCGCCTGCCAGATGGTGCCGGCCACGCTCAACACCGTCTCGGTCGACCTGGCCGCCGGCAGCGAGCACACCTTCCGCGCCAGCGGCACCACGGTGGTGTTCCCGGGCTTCCTGGCCGTGTACGAGGAAGGCAAGGACCAGAAGGCCGCCGAGGACGAGGACGAGGGCCGCAAGCTGCCGCTGATGAAGACCGGCGAGCGCGTGCCGCTCGAGCGCATCCACGCCGACCAGCACTTCACCGAGCCGCCGCCGCGCTTCTCCGAAGCGAGCCTGGTCAAGACGCTCGAGGAATACGGCATCGGCCGTCCGTCGACCTACGCCTCGATCATCCAGACCCTGCAGTTCCGCAAGTACGTGGAACTGGAAAGCCGCCGTTTTCGCCCGACCGATGTCGGCCGCGCGGTCTCGAATTTCCTCAGCAGCCATTTCACCCGCTACGTCGACTATGACTTCACCGCGAAGCTCGAGGACGAGCTGGACGCGGTCTCGCGCGGCGAGGAGGAATGGGTGCCGCTGATGCAGCGGTTCTGGGGGCCGTTCAAGGAGCTGGTCGCCGACAAGATCGAGTCGGTCGACCGCAGCCAGGCCACCGGTGCGCGCGAACTCGGTACCGACCCCAAGACCGGCAAGCCGGTCAGCGTGCGGCTCGGCCGCTACGGGCCGTACGCGGCGATCGGCAGCACCGCCGAGGACGCCGAGGACAAGCCGAAGTTCGCCTCGCTGCGGCCCGGCCAGAGCATGCACACCATTACTCTCGAGGATGCACTGGAGCTGTTCCTGATGCCGCGCCAGCTGGGCGAGGACAAGGGCGAGGAGGTCAGCGTCGGCATCGGCCGCTTCGGCCCGTTCGCCAAGCGCGGCAGCGTCTACGCCTCGCTGAAGAAGGAGGACGATCCCTACACCATCGACCTGGCGCGCGCGGTGTTCCTGATCGAGGAGAAGGAAGAGATCGCCCGCAACCGCATCATCAAGGAATTCCAGGGCAGCGACATCCAGGTGCTCAACGGCCGCTACGGCCCATACCTGAGCGACGGCAAGCTCAACGGCAAGATCCCCAAGGACCGCGAACCGGCCTCGCTGACGCTGGAAGAGGCGCAGAAGCTGATGGAGGAAACCGGCAAGCCGGCACGCGGCCGCTTCGGCAAGAAGACGGCCGCGAAGAAGGCGCCGGCGAAGAAGGCCGCGCCCGCGAAGAAGGTCGCCAAGAAGGCGGCGAAGAAGACCGCGAAGAAAGCCGCCACCAAGAAGACTGCAAAAAAGGCCGCGAAAAAGGCGGCGAAGAAATCCGTGGCCAAGGCGCCGGTCTCCGTGGCGAGAGACACGGACGACGCGCCGTTCTGACGAGCGGCATCCGCACACGCCCCCGTAGGAGCGCGCCACGCGCGCGATGCCGCGGGCATTTCACCGCCCGTAGATTCCGGTGACCCACGCGCCTGCCGGCCCGGAATCGCGGCATCCACCGGATCCTGCCGGCACCCGCGGCATCGCGCGCGTGGCGCGCTCCTACGAAGACGCATCCACCAGGCTCGTCGAGGGCACAACGCCGGAATGGCAGCCGGCATCGTAAGCTTCGCAGCATGCCGACCCGGGACCCCCAGGACATCGCCGAAGCCGTCGCCGCCGTGCGCGGCGGCGGGGTGGTCGCCTACCCGACCGAGGCGGTCTGGGGGCTGGGCTGCGATCCGCGCGACGAAACCGCGACCCTGCGCCTGCTGGCGCTGAAGCGGCGGGCGGTCGACAAGGGGCTGATCCTGGTCGCCGCGACCCGTGCGCAGCTGGACCCGTTCGTCGACTGGGATGTGCTGGCGAACACGCGCCGCGACGTGGTCTGCGCCAGCTGGCCCGGACCGCACACCTGGATCGTGCCGGCACGTGCGGACACACCCGCGTGGATCCGCGGCGCGCACGCCGGCGTCGCGGTGCGCGTCAGCGCGCATGCCGGCGTCTTGGCGCTCTGCAACGCCTTCGGCGGCGCGATCGTCTCCACCAGCGCGAACGTGGCCGGTATGCCGGCGCCGCGCACGCTGGCCGAGCTCGATCCGGCGATCCGCGCCGGCGTCGATGCCGTCGTCGCCGGCGAGACTGCCGGCCTGGAACGGCCCACGGCCATCCGCGATGCGGGCAGCGGCGAGGTCTTGCGCTGAAACCCTGAATGCCGCGCCGCATCCGCTCGCGGGGAGGTGCCTCAAACCCGTGGTCTGCAAGGCGGGTTCCCCGGTTGCGGGCGAAGGCCGCAGCAATGGATCGGCGCAAACGACGCAACGCTTTCGTAGGAGCGCGCCATGCGCGCGATACCGCGGGTGTCTCCGGTCCCGGTCATCGTCGGCCCCGCCACGAACCGGAAGGCGCGCCGGTGGGCGGAGTTCGCATGGCGGCGCAATACCCGCGGCATCGCGCGCATGGCGCGCTCCTACGGAAACCACGCCCCGCGAGCCCTTCTGCGCCGGACCATAGTTGCGCGTGCAACGGATTTTTCGTGCAGTCACACGTTGCCGCACTGCACAAACTGTGATCTATTCGGGAGTCCGCGGATGCGTCGCGACGGCAGGAAGGCCGCAGCCACGATCCCCGCGGCTCCCTCCACCCACGGTCACGGCAACACACGATGCGGGCATTTCCGGATCGGGGCCTCTACGACCCCGACAGCGAACGCGACAACTGCGGCTTCGGCCTGATCGCGCGAATCGGCGGCGACGGCGACCGCGCCCTGGTCGAGACCGCGCTGCAGGCGCTGGCGCGCATGCGCCATCGCGGCGGCGTCAACGCCGACGGCATGAGCGGCGACGGCTGCGGCGTGCTGCTGTGCGGCGCCGGCGCATTCGTGCGCCTGCTGGCGGACGAGGCCGGCATCGCGCTGCATGCCGGCACCTGCGCCTCGGGACTGGTGTTCCTGCCGCACGACACCGATGCCGACGCGCAATGCCGCGCACGGCTGCGGGACGAGGTCGCCGCCGTCGGCGCACGCCTGGTCGGCTGGCGCACCGTCCCGGTGGATCCGACGGCCTGCGGCGAACAGGCGCGCGCGGCGATGCCGCGTATCGAACAGGTGTTCATCGAGCGCGACGGCCCCGACGACGACGACTTCGAGCGCGCGCTGTACCTGGCGCGGCGCCGCTGCGAGCAGGCGCTGGCCGCCGACCACCCCGACTTCTACATCGTCAACCTGTCGGCGAAGCTGCTCGGCTACAAGGGCATGGTGCTGCCCGACCACCTGCCGCAGCTGTTCCCGGACCTGGCGCGCGCGGAGCTCGCCGCCAGCGCGGTGGTGTTCCACCAGCGCTTCTCCACCAACACCCTGCCGCGCTGGGCGCTGGCGCACCCGTTCCGGCGGCTGGCGCACAACGGCGAGATCAACAGCATCGAGGGCAACCGGCGCTGGGCGCTCACCCGCCGCAACGTGTGGCGCTCGCCGGTGCTCGACATCTCGGAGTTCGCCTCGCCGGTGACCATGCACGGCTCCGACTCGCAGTCGCTCGACAACATGCTCGAGTGGCTGCTGCTCGGCGGCATGGACCTGCTGCAGGCGATCCGCATCCTGATGCCGCCGGCGACGCAGTCGCTGGAATACAAGGACGCCGACCTCGCCGCCTTCTACGAGTACTACTCGATCAACTCCGAGCCCTGGGACGGCCCCGCCGGCGTGGTGATGTGCGACGGCCACTATGCCGCCTGCACCCTCGACCGCAATGGCCTGCGCCCGGCGCGCTGGACGCGCTCGCGCGACGGGCTGTTCCTGATCGCCTCGGAGGCCGGCGTCTGGGACCTGCCGCCCGAGCAGGTGCTGGCCAAGGGCAAGCTCGGCCCCGGCGAGATGATCGCGGTCGACCTGCGGCAGGGCACGCTGCTGGACAACGACGCCATCGATGCCGTCAACCGCGCCCGCGCGCCCTACAAGCAGTGGCTCAAGCGCGGCATGACCTACCTGCAGACGGAACTGATCGACCCGGCGCTGACCGACGCGCCGTTCACGCCGGACACCCTGCTCGGCTTCCAGAAGCTGTTCCAGCTCAGCCGCGAGGAGCAGGAGTCGGTGCTGCGGCCGCTGGCCGAGACCGAGCAGGAAGCCACCGGCTCGATGGGCGACGACGTGCCGATGGCGGCGCTCAGCCAGCGCGTGCGGCCGCTGTACGACCATTTCCGCCAGGCCTTCGCGCAGGTGACCAACCCGCCGATCGATCCGCTGCGCGAGGACTGCGTGATGACGCTGGCCACGCAGATCGGGCGCGAGGGCAACCTGTTCGTGGACGGCCCCGGCAACGTCGATCACGTGCTGTTGAACTCGCCGGTGCTGTCGCAACGCAAGCTCAACCAGCTGATGGCGCTGCCGCGCTTCGTCGACCGCTACCGCTACGTCGACCTGTACTTCGACCACGGCGAATCGCTGCGCGACGCACTCGTCCGCATCCGCGACGAGGCCGAAACCGCCGCCCGCGAGGGCGTCGAACTGCTGATCCTCAGCGACCGCCGCCCGCGCCGCGACAGCGCCGCGGTGCATGCGCTGCTGGCCACCGGCGCGATCCACCAGCACCTGGTGCGCACCGGGCTGCGCTGCGACGTCAACCTCATCGTCGAGACCGGCACCGCGCGCGACCCGCACCACTTCGCCTGCCTGATCGGCTACGGCGCCACCGCGGTGTATCCGTATCTCGCCTACCAGACCCTGCATGCGCTCGGCCGCCGCGGCATCCTCGGCGGCAAGACCAGCAACGAGCCGCCGCAGATCGGCCGCAGCTACCGCCGCGGCGTCAAGAAAGGCCTGCTGAAGATCCTGTCGAAGATGGGCATCGCCAGCATCGCCAGCTATCGCGGCGCGCAGCTGTTCGAGATCGTCGGCCTCGACGACGACGTGGTGGCGCTGTGCTTCGAGGGCACGCCCTCGCGCATCGGCGGCGCCGGCTTCGCGCGGCTGCAGGCCGACGCGCGCCATCTGGCGGCGCAGGGCTGGGACGACAACGCCTTGCCCGAGCCCGGCGGCCTGCTGCACTACGTGCACGGCGGCGAGTACCACCAGTTCAATCCCGACGTGGTGCAGTCGCTGCAGCGCGCGGTGCTGACCGGCGATCGCGGCGACTGGAAGTGCTACGCCGACCACGTCGACTCCCGCCCGCCGGCGGCGCTGCGCGACCTGCTGCGTCCGCGCGATGCCGCCGTGCCGGTGCCGCTGGACGAGGTGGAGCCGGTGTCGGCGATCGTCAAGCGCTTCGACTCGGCGGCGATGAGCCTGGGCGCCTTGTCGCCGGAAGCGCACGAGGCGCTGGCGATCGCGATGAACCGGCTCGGCGGGCGCAGCAATTCCGGCGAGGGCGGCGAGGATCCGGCGCGCTATCACGACGAGCGCCGCAGCAAGATCAAGCAGATCGCCTCCGGCCGCTTCGGCGTCACCCCGGAATACCTGATCAACGCCGACGTGCTGCAGATCAAGATCGCGCAGGGCGCGAAACCCGGCGAGGGCGGGCAGTTGCCGGGCAGCAAGGTCAATCCGCTGATCGCGCGGCTGCGCTACGCCAAGCCCGGCATCGGCCTGATCTCGCCGCCGCCGCATCACGACATCTATTCGATCGAGGACCTGGCGCAGCTGATCTTCGACCTGCGCCAGGTCAATCCCGAGGCGCTGATCTCGGTGAAGCTGGTCGCGCACGCGGGCGTGGGCACGATCGCCGCCGGCGTGGTCAAGGCCGGGGCCGACCTGATCACCGTCTCCGGCCACGATGGCGGCACCGGCGCCAGTCCGCTGGGCTCGATCCGCTACGCCGGCGTGCCGTGGGAGCTGGGCCTGTCGGAGGCGCGGCAGGCGCTGCAGTACAACGGCCTGCGCGGGCGCGTGCTGCTGCAGACCGACGGCGGCCTGAAGACCGGGCTCGACGTGATCAAGGCGGCGCTGCTCGGCGCCGACACCTTCGGCTTCGGCACCGCGCCGATGATCGCGCTGGGCTGCAAGTACCTGCGCATCTGCCATCTCAACAACTGCGCCACCGGCGTCGCCACCCAGGACGAGCGGCTGCGCGCCAACCACTTCAAGGGCCTGCCCGAACGCGTGGAATGCTTCTTCCGCAACGTCGCCGAGGACGTGCGCGAGCAGCTGGCGCGGCTGGGCGTGCGTTCGCTCGACGAGATCGTCGGCCGCACCGAACTGCTCGAGCAGACCATCGACACGCCGCGCGAGCACGTGCGCATCGACCTGTCGCGGCTGTTGCAGCGCGATCCCGCGCACGCGCGGCGGTTCGAGCCCGACGCCGCCGCGACGCGCGCGGCGCCGGACGCGGCCGCCGGCAACCCCGATCCCGATGCGCCGCAAGTCGTCGGCACGCCGGCCCAGGACGCTGCGCCGCTGCATCCGGGCTACGCCAGCTACGGCGCCGGCTGCGGCGCCGCGTTGCGCGCGCCGGTGGACGGACTCGCGCGACGGCTGGACGCCGACCTGGCGCAGGTGATCGAACACGCACGCGGCGGCGAGTACAGCTATGCGATCCGCAACACCGACCGCGCCATCGGTAGCCGCCTGTCCGGCGCGATCGCCCGCCACCACGGCAACACCGGCATGGCCGGCGCGCCGATCCACCTGCGACTGACCGGCAGCGCCGGACAGAGTTTCGGTGCGTTCAACGCCGGCGGCCTGCACATGACGCTCGAAGGCGAGGCCAACGACTACGTCGGCAAGGGCATGGCCGGCGGCCGCCTGGTGCTGCACCCGCCGGCCGGCAGCACGTTCGATCCGCGCTACACGCCGATCCTCGGCAACACCTGCCTGTACGGCGCCACCGGCGGCGAACTGTATGCCGCCGGCCGCGCCGGCGAGCGCTTCGCGGTGCGCAACTCCGGCGCGGTGGCGGTGCTCGAAGGCGCCGGCGATCATTGCTGCGAATACATGACCGGCGGCGTGGTGGTGGTGCTGGGACGCACCGGGCTCAACTTCGGCGCCGGCTTCACCGGCGGCCTGGCCTACGTGCTCGACCTCGACCGCGACTTCGTCGACCGCTACAACCACGAGCTGATCGACATCCTGCGGGTCTCGCCGGAGGGCTTCGAGAACTACCGCCAGCACCTCACCAACCTGGTCGCGGTCCACGCGCGCCTGACCGGCAGCGCCTGGAGCGCGCAGATCATCGAGGAGTTCCGCGACTTCGTCGGCAAGTTCTGGCTGGTCAAGCCGAAGGCGGCGAGCCTGGAAGCGTTGACGGAAGATCTGCGGAGGGCAGCGTAGTGGAGCAGAAACGAGTGAATAGGAGTGAGAAACGAGAGAAAGCAGTCCCCGGTACCCGCGCTGCTGCCGTTCTTCGCTCTTACTCATTTCTCACTCCTCTCCACTCACTCCTCGCCTTATGAGTAAGAAACACGCCTTCCAGTTCCTAGATCTGCCGCGCGAGATGCCGCGGCGGATTCCGCTGCGGCTGCGGACCGCCGGCGACTGGAACGAGCTCTACGGCCGCTTCGGCGAGGACGAGGCGGCGCACCAGGCCGGGCGCTGCCTCGACTGCGGCAATCCGTACTGCCAGACCGGCTGTCCGGTGCACAACTACATTCCCAACTGGCTGCGGCTGGTGGAGGAGGGCCGCATTCTCGAGGCCGCGGCGCTGTGCCACGAGACCAACCCGCTGCCGGAGATGTGCGGACGGGTCTGCCCGCAGGACCGCCTGTGCGAGGGCGTGTGCACGCTGGAGGACGGCTTCGGCGCGGTGACCATCGGCGCGGTGGAGAAATACATCACCGACACCGCGTTCGCGCAGGGCTGGCGGCCCGACCTGTCCAAGGTCGTACCGACCGGCAAGCGCGTGGCGGTGATCGGCGCCGGGCCGGCGGGGCTGGCCTGCGCCGACCGGCTGGTGCGGCGCGGCATCGAGGCCACGGTGTTCGACCGCTACGAGCAGATCGGCGGCCTGCTGCAGTTCGGCATACCCAGTTTCAAGCTCGACAAGTCGGTGATCGCGATGCGGCGCGAGGTGCTCGAGGGCATGGGCGTGCGCTTCCGCCTCGGCGTGGAGATCGGCGGCGACGTGTCCATGGACGACCTGCTGCGCGACTACGACGCCGTGTTCCTCGGCCTCGGCGCCTACCGCTACACCGACGGCGGCCTGCCCGGCCAGGACCTGCGCGCGGTGCTGCCGGCGCTGCCGTTCCTGGTGCAGAACGGGCGCATCGTGCACACCGGTGCCGAGGCCGGGATAGCGAGCAGCGGCACGGAGCCGCCAGGCCAGGCGATCGCCGGCTGGGAGGACCGCGTCGAGATTCCCGACCTGCGCGGCAAGCGCGTCGCGGTGCTCGGCGGCGGCGACACCGGCATGGACTGCGTGCGCTCGGCGATCCGCCTGGGCGCGGCCAGCGTCAGCTGCATCTACCGCCGCGACGAGGCCAACATGCCCGGCTCGGCGCGCGAGGTCGCCAATGCGCGCGAAGAGGGTGTGGAATTCCTGTTCAACCGCCAGCCGCTGGCGATCGTGGACGACGGCGCCGGCAACGTCACCGCCGTGCGCGTGGCCGAGACCCGGTTGGGCGAGCCCGACGCGCGCGGGCGGCGCCGGCCCGAGCCGGTGCCCGGCAGCGAATGGGTAATCGATGCCGACCTGGTGATCATTGCGTTTGGTTTCACGCCGGAGCTGCCGGAGTGGCTGGCCGCGCACGGCGTCGATGCGACCGGCAACGGCCGCATCGCGGTCGGTGGCGAAGGCCGGCTGCCGTACCAGACCACGCATCCGAAGCTGTTCGCAGGCGGCGACGTGGTGCGCGGTGCCGACCTGGTGGTGACGGCGGTGCAGGAAGGCCGCGACGCGGCCGCCGCGATGGCGCAGATGCTGACTGCCGGCAGCACCCGTTCCGCGCTCGACGCCGCCTGACCGCCTTGCCGTCCCGTCACCCTGGCCGCTGTTCCGTAGGAGCGCGCCATGCGCGCGATGCCGGCATGGCCGGACGCGCCTGGAATCGCCGCCGATCCGGTCGGAGCCTCCCGCGGTTTCGCGGCCATGGGCCGCTCCTACGAGGCGAGAAGAGCGCCTCGGCGCGTCACAGGGCAGCCTGAACCTATCCCTGCCTGAAAGCGGATCCGCGCCTACCGCCGGGCGGCCAGCAGGGGCATGATGTCGGCATGCGCGCCTGGATGCTCCCGCTGTCGGCCCTGCTCGCCTGCACCGCCGCGGTGGCGCAGGCGCCCGAGAACGACACGGACGACGTCGTCATCTACCGCTGCACCGACGCGGACGGCGGCCTGACCCTGCGCGACACGCCCTGCGACGATACCCAGGCCCAGCAGACCCGCACCATGCTGCGTCCGCAGGACGCGCCGCCGCGCGCACCGGCGCCCGCGCCAGAACCCGCGCCGGCGCCCGCCGCGGACCAGCCGCAGGTGGTCGTGGTCAGCGCCCCGCAGCCGATGTACGAATGCATCACCCCCGACGGCGACCGCTACACCAGCGACACCGGCGACGGTAATCCGCGCTGGGTGCCGCTGTGGACACTCGGCTATCCAGTCGGCGGCGGCTATCGCCGCCCCGCGCGGCCGAGCGCCCAGCGCGGCATCACCTTCGTCGACGACCGGATGCGCATGCCTCCGCCGGCGAACATCAGCATCCCGCCGGCGTACGATCGTCCGCAGCCGTCGCCCGGCGTCCTGCACGGTCACCCGAACCGGCCCCGTCCCCATCCTCCCGGCTACGGCTACGGCGGCGGCGGCACCTGGATCCGCGACGAATGCACGCGCCTGCCGCAGGGCGAAGTCTGCGATCGCCTGCGCGACCGCCGCCAGGAGATCCGCCGGCGCATCTTCAACGCCCAGGAAAGCGAACGCAATACACTGCGCGGCGAGGAGCGCGCGATCAGCGCACGCCTGGCCAACGATTGCGGAATCCGATGATGCGGCACGCCTTGCTCTGCGCCGCGCTGCTGCTCGCGGCGCCGGCAATCGCGCAGAAGAACGAGATGGTGATCTACCACTGTACCGATGCCGCTGGCGCGGTCACCGTGCAGAACGATACGCCCTGTCCGGCCGGCAGCACCCAGAAGACGCGCGTGATCGACCCGCCGCCGCCGCTGCCTGCCTACGTGCCAATGACGCCGCCGCCGAGCGCGTCGCCGCTGACTCCGATCACGCGCGTGACAAGGGATAACGGCTTCGATCCAGCCACGCTGGTGATCGATCTCGAACTGCAGCCACCGCCGCCGCTGTTCCTGTGCACGACCTACGAGCAGACCCGTTATTACACCGAGGACAGCGAGCCTGCGTCGCGCTGCCAACCCATGGCCACCGTCGGCATCGGCGGCCTGCAGGGCCTGGGCGCGGGCGCGGCCTGCGAGCGCGTCACCGACGTCTGCGAGCCGGTCCCGGACGAGGCGCTCTGCAACGCCTGGGACACGCGCGTGCGCGAGGCGGAATTCCGCTGGAAGTTCGCCGGCGGCCACTACGCCACCGAGGACCGACGCGCGGAGTACGAAGCGCTGGCGCGAATGCGCGACACCAGCACCTGCGCCGCGGAATGACCGCGTGGGAGTGGCGGCGGCATGCTGCTGCCGGGAAGTCGTGACCCGGCTTTGGCGGCGTCGCGACTTCCATCGCTCCCACAATGGCAGCCACGGGCGAGGCATCGCTCTGGTCGATCTCGGGGTAAGCGATCCGGGGCCGCACGACCGGACCAAGGGTGCGCTCCAAACCGTGCAGCAGAACGATGCATCCGGCGTGGGACCGGTGCGGCGGAGCCCGGCCGCCTACAATGGGCCTTCTTCCGACCGGCATCCGCCCGCCATGGCTCCCAATTCCACCGTGGTCAAAGCCGAGCTGCAGGTCAGCGACATGGACCGGCACTACTACGCCACCCACAACCTCACCCTCGCCCAGCATCCGTCGGAAACCGACCTGCGGCTGATGGTGCGGCTGGTCGCGTTCGCGCTGTACGCCGACGAGCGCCTGGAGTTCGGCCGCGGCCTGAGCGACGAGGACCAGCCGGCGCTGTGCCGGCGCAGCTACGGCGGCGAGATCGAACTGTGGATCGACGTCGGCCAGCCCGACGAGACCCGGATCAAGAAGGCCTGCGCCCGCGCTGACCAGGTGGTGGTGATCAACTACGGCGGCCGCGCCGCCGACATCTGGTGGGAGAAGATCGCCAGTTCGCTGACCCGGCTGAAGAACCTCACCGTGCTGGCCATTCCCGAGGACGTGGTCGAGGCGCTGCCCGGCATCGGCGAGCGCGGCATGCGCCTGAACGCGCTGATCCAGGACGGCGAACTGCAGCTGATGGGCGAACGCGGCAGTCTCGCGCTGCGCCCGGTCGAGCGGATGGCGCCGCGGTAACCTCGTCGCCCGACCGGCGGCAACGCGCGACCAGGCGCCTTCGCAAACGGCTTCGCGTCAATCCCGGGGCGTGGAGACGCGTGTTGCGTGGCTTGCCGCCAGCAGCCATCGGCCGTCGCGATACACCCAGGTGTCGGTGAACTGGAAATCCGCCGCGAACGGCTCGCCGCCCGCCTTGCCTTCGACCGAAGTGATGCCGGTGACCACCGCGGCGTCGCCATACAGGTGGAAGACCTGGTCGCGGTTGCGGAACACATCGTAGGCCGGCTCGCCGCTTTCGACCTCGGCGATGGTCTGCGCGCGGTCGGCGGGAATGCCGTTGGACCCGGTCAGGACGAAACGCTCGTCCAGCCATGCGCGCAGGGTATCGGCGTCGCGGTTCTCGAAGGCTTCGCTCAGCGCCGCTTCGGCCTCGAGGATGTCGCGTCGGTCCTGGGCAGCATCGCGCGCCAGGGCCGGCAACGCCGTGGCGGCCAGCGCCGCGGCAACGCACCAGTGGAAGGCTTTCATGGACTCTCCTGATGGATGGCGCCGCACCGGCGCCGGATTGCTTGCCTGCGGCGGCGGCTAGAACCCGTAGCGCAGGAAGCCGCCGTCCACCGCGATGCATTCGCCGGTGATGTAGGCCGCCGCCGGCAGGCACAGGAACGCGACCGCGGCGGCGACCTCCTCGGGTTCGCCGATGCGGCCCATCGGCGTACGCAGCAGCACCTCGTCCAGGTAGTCGGGATCGGCCAGCTTGTCGGAGGTGCGGCGGGTGCGGATGTACCAGGGCGCCACCGAGTTCACGCGCACGCCGTCCTCGGCCCATTCCACGGCGAGGTTGCGGGTCATCTGGTGCATGGCCGCCTTGCTCATGCCGTAGGGCGCGCCGGAACGCACATGGGTGAGCCCGGACACGCTGCCGACGTTGACGATGCACGAACCCGGATGCTGGGTGAGCAGCGGGAAGGCGTAGCGCGACAGCTCGAAGGCACTGAACAGATTGACCTCGAAAATTTCGCGCCACTCGTCCTCGGTGTAGTCGGCGGCCGCGCGGGTGAGGTTGCCGCCGGCATTGTTGACCAGGATGTTGAGGCCGTCGCCCTGGTCCTCGATCCAGTCGAGCACCTCGCGGCGCTGGTCCTCGTCGGCGACATCGCCGACCAGCGCCCGCACCTCGCCGTCCGGGAATTCGTCGATCAGCTCGTCACGGGCCGACTCGAGCGCGTTGCCGTCGCGGGCCACGATCAGCACGCGGGCACCGAAACCGAGCAGTTCGCGCGCGACCGCCCGGCCGATGCCGGCACTGCCGCCGGTCACCAGGGCGAGTTGTCCGTCGAGACGCCAGCGATGCGGATCCATGGTCGGCCCTGCCTGTGCACTGGGCGTAGGATAACGCCGGTCCACACCGGAGAACGGTCATGCCGAACCGCACCGCATTCGCGTTGTCGCTCGCATCCCTGGTCCTGGCCGGCACCGCCTGTTCGCCGCCCGAGCAACCCCCCGAACTGCCGCCGGAGCCGCAGGCCACGCAGCTGCGCGACGCGATGCAGGCACCGCTGGACAAGGCGCGCGCGGTGGAGGACGCGGTACGCGAGGCCGACGAGCGACGCCGGGCGCAGCTGGACGCGGAGGAGTGACGCGCGGCCGTGCGTCGTTCTGCTGATCGTACGCCGCGGCCCCTGTATTGACGTCGTGCGCGGCGGCCCCTGTATTCTGGCGGTGCCGGCACGTTGTGCGGCGCCGGCATCGCGCGCATGGCGCGCTCCTACGAAGCGCCGTGGATATCCTTCGCGCAACCTGGGCCGGTATCCCTCGTAGGAGCGCGTCATACGCGCGATGCCCCCGAAGCTTGTCGTCCCGCACCTTTTGCAATCCCACGCGGCCACGGCCGTCGCCCGCGTGGAATGCGATCACCGGATTCCGACGATGCCGGCATGCCGTGCGGCGCCGGCATCGCGCGCATGGCGCGCTCCTACGAAATGCGACGATCACGCCCTCCCTGCTGCTGGCGCGGGAAGGAGGGCGCGATCCGGACCCGGTCAGGGCATCCCGGTCGCAGTCACCGTGCAGGTCAGGCTGAAGGTCAGCGTGCCGCCGTTGGGCAGGGTGGGGATCACCAGGCCGGTGCCCTGCAGCTGGGCCACGTCCGGCGCCGCGGGGCAGACCGCGCCGCCGGCCTCCTCGCCACAGGTCACCGCCGTGCAGGTCAGGCCCTCGGCCGGCGGGTCGCTCACCGCCGCACCGTCGGCGGCGCTGGGGCCATTGTTGACCACCACGATCCGGTAAACGATCTCGTCATCGCGGAGCACGGCGTCGACGTCGTTGCTCTTGGTGACCGAAAGATCGGCGATCGGCGCCACCGTCACGGTCGCGCTGGCCTCGCCATCGAAGGGCTCGTTCAGCGTTTGCGAGGTGTAGTCGATGCGCGCGGTGTTGACGATGTCGGTTTCCGCCAGCGCATTGTCGTCTGCGATGCGGGCACGGAACCGGAACGTCGTCGACTCGCCCGGCAGGACCTGGCCGCCATCGCTGGCCGTGGCGCCGGCGCCGAGCCGGAACACCACGCGATCGGGGCCAGTGAGGAACTCGGCCTGGTCGTCGCCGGCGACGTCGGTCATGGCACCGGTCGGTGCGCCGGGCGTATTGCTGACGATCTCCAGGCTGCCCGGCACGTAGATCGTGCCACCGGGGACCAGGTTGTCGGTGACGACCACGTCGAGCGCGCCGTCCTCCCCTTCATTGACGAACGAGATCGTGTACTGCAGCTCGTCACCCGGCAGCACCTCGCCGCCGTTCAAGTCCTCGACCCCCTTGGTGAACGACGAAACCAGGTCCGGCACGTACAGGTCGACGGCGAACACCAGCGCGTGCGGGTAGTACGCGTCGCCGTTCGACGTGAACTGGAACGTCGCCGACGTGGCGCCGTTCGCCAGGATGTTGCTGGCGTTGACGTAGTCGATGTCCTGCCCGAGCTGGTTGCTGTAGTTCGGGGTCTTGGCGGTGAGATGGCTGCCCAGGCGGCTGACGGTGCTGTTCCAGAAGTTGGTGTTCGGGTTCAGGCCGTCGGTGATCTGGGTGCCGTCCATCAGGAACTGGTCACCGACCAGATTCATGTCGCCCTCCCAGTTCAGCGCGCCGAGGAACGTGTCGAACGATCCCGCCAGCGGCGTCAGCAGGCCAGAGACCGTGATGCTGACGGAGTTGGTGCCGGTGACGTTGGCGGCGCCGTCGTACACCATCAGTCGCCGGAACGGCTCGTTGGTGTCCCGGTACAGCACGACCAGGCTCCAGCCGGCGTAACGGTCGGTGCCGGTGGTGCCGACGATGCCGCCGGCCGCATAGGTGCCGTTGCCGGCCGCCTGGACCTGCGCGGTCACGTCGGCGAACGCGAAGTACGCGCGATTGCTGGCATCGCCGCCGAACGTATTGGTGTCCAGCTGGCTGGCGGTGATGGGCTGGTATCCGGCCGCACCCGGCGAACGGAACTGGATCGTGTTCCTGCCGGCGGCGGTCTCGCCCGCACGGGCGCCCCAGTACAGGCCGGCGAACGACACCGTGGCGCCGGCCGGCAGGCTCAGGTCGGCGCTGGAGCTGTTGCCCAACCCGGCCGTCGGATCCACGTCGACGAACACCATCGTATGGTTGTTGTTGTTGTTGTTGTTGCCGGTCGCCGCGCGTTGCCGGGCCAGTTCGCACTCGGCCGCGCCATCCGTGCAGGTCATCAGCGTATTGCCGACCATAGCCGCGTTGCCGGGCTGGTTGAAGCTGGCGCGCGGCGTGAATTCGCGAACGACCTGCGCCTGCGCCGCGGAGGCGGCCAGCAGGAGCAGGATCGCGCACAGTGCCGCCGCGGCGGCTCTTGGAGCGAAGGTGGACATCATTTAATAGCTCCCCACAAAGTTGACGAACCAGCCCTTGTGGTCGTAGTCGAAGTCGGT
>NZ_VSSP01000040.1 GCF_008312895.1 Luteimonas suaedae
CAGCCCGTCTCGTCCTCGTCGTGCGTACGCGGCTGTGCCAGCTGCGACAGGAACACCATGTGGTCGTGCAGCTTCTTCAGCCGGAACTGGCTGTCCTCCGGCAGGAAGTAGCCGAGCATGCCCAGATCATCCGAATTGAACTTCGACATCGTTGCCTCCTCATTCCATGAAGTGCCCGCCCACCGGGACGGCGGACGGGAAGTCGGGAGGTTAGAAACCGCACAGAGCCGGCGGGCGTATTTCCCCGAAGGGTGTTGTATTAGCCGCCCTCCCGACGCAGGCATCGCGTCGGTCATGCCCGCAGCAGCACGGGCACAAAAAACCCACCGGTTTGACGGAGGTGGGGACCGCTCTGTGAGGAGTTTCTACGCTCCTTGATTCCGACTCTGCAACGAAATCGCGGGCAGGTCAAGAGGTTGTGCTCCCATACGCGAGATAAGCGAAATTGAACCACCATTGGCTCCTCTTCAATCCAGTCGCACGCCCCACCGCGAATGGCCTACGTCGCCGCGCCGACGCGGCGGCGTCCTAAACAAGTGAACCTGGCACAGTTGCCAAAACGCGACTATCAATCGGCCAGGGCTGCACCCTAGCTACCCGTCTGCGGAACACGGGGCGATCTCACCTGACGCCGCTCCTCCTTCCCTTTCAAGCCGCGAGCTTGATTAAGAGCGCGACGAAGGCGACTGCAGTTGCACTACCAAGTAGCGGAACAACCACGTATCGAATCCACCACTTGATCCCTCGGTCGTCAGACCCAGGAGGCGCTGAGGCGCGTAGTACGAAGGCATGGCTAGCGCCGCCGCGTGAATCGGCAATGTTCCGAAGCGTCAGTGAATCGATATTACGTAGATAACGCGAAAGATCGGATTGCGCTGGAATTTCCACCGTAAACCACACCGTGACCCCGTACTCATCTCGCTGTGTCCTGCAGGAAATGCAGCTAGGCAATGCGGTGCGAAGCTGAGCTGCCAAGCGCGCACCGTAGTCCGCCAAATTCTCGGCCCCTGCCCACTCTTGATAACCATGAAAGATAGAACCCGTCAGATGCTGCTTGCCAGCCTTACTCTTGAAGTAGATGTTGTCGAGTCGACGTCCCCCCGCTTTTAGTAGCGGTCTGATCTGGAGTCCGGGTTCACTGTAGC
>NZ_VSSP01000041.1 GCF_008312895.1 Luteimonas suaedae
AAGTTCGAGCGCACCAAGCCCCACGTGAACGTGGGCACGATCGGTCACGTGGACCACGGCAAGACGACGCTGACGGCGGCGCTGACGAAGGTGGGCGCGGAACGGTTCGGTGGCGAGTTCAAGGCCTACGACGCGATCGACGCGGCGCCGGAGGAGAAGGCGCGCGGGATCACGATCTCGACCGCGCACGTGGAGTACGAGTCGGCGAACCGGCACTACGCGCACGTGGACTGCCCGGGACACGCCGACTACGTGAAGAACATGATCACCGGCGCGGCGCAGATGGACGGCGCGATCCTGGTGTGCTCGGCGGCGGACGGCCCGATGCCGCAGACGCGCGAGCACATCCTGCTGGCGCGGCAGGTGGGCGTGCCGTACATCGTGGTGTACCTGAACAAGGCCGACATGGTGGACGACGCCGAGCTGCTGGAGCTGGTGGAGATGGAAGTCCGCGAGCTGCTGTCGAAGTACGAGTTCCCGGGCGATGACACCCCGATCATCACCGGTTCGGCGCTCAAGGCGCTGGAAGGCGACGAGTCGGACATCGGCGTGCCGTCGATCCTGAAGCTGGTGGAGGCGCTGGACAGCTACATTCCGCAGCCCGAGCGCGACATCGACAAGGCCTTCCTGATGCCGGTCGAGGACGTGTTCAGCATCTCCGGTCGCGGCACGGTGGTGACCGGGCGCATCGAGCGCGGGATCATCAAGGTGGGCGACGAGATCGAGATCGTGGGCATCCGGCCGACCACCAAGACGACGGTGACGGGCGTGGAGATGTTCCGCAAGCTGCTGGACCAGGGCCAGGCGGGCGACAACGC
>NZ_VSSP01000042.1 GCF_008312895.1 Luteimonas suaedae
GGTGACTATTCGACCGCGGTGGGCGGTTATGCGTCGGCGACGGGTTTCAACAGCACGGCGCTGGGCAACTTCAGCGAAGCGTCGGGCTCGAACAGCCTGGCGGTGGGTTCGGACAGCGCGGCAGGCGGCGACGACAGCGTCGCGGTGGGCCAGGGCGCGCAGGCGAGCGGTTTCAACAGCGTGGCGGTGGGCGGCTCCGGCTTCCTCGGACTGCTGCCGACCGAGGCGTCGGGTGATTACTCCACGGCGATCGGCGGTGCGGCGTACGCGGCGGGCTACAACAGCACGGTGCTGGGCAACTTCGGCGAGGCCATCGGCGACAACACGGTGGTGCTGGGTTCGGACGCGGTGGCCACGGCGGAAGGCGCGGTGGCGCTGGGCCAGGGTTCGGTGGCCGATCGCGACAACACGGTTTCAGTGGGCAGTGCCGGCGACGAGCGCCAGATCGCCAACGTGGCGGCAGGCACCGAGGGCACCGACGCGGTGAACCTCGACCAGCTGGAAGACGCCACGGCGAGCAACAAGTACTTCCAGGCGACCGGCGACGGCGAAGCGTATGCGCTGGGCGAGAACGCGACGGCATCCGGTTCGAACGCATACGCCGAGGCGGACTACGCGACGGCGGTGGGCGCGGACAGCAGCGTCTACGGCGTGGGCGGTTCGGCCTTCGGCAGTGGTTCGGTGGCCGGCGGGCAGTACGCCACGGCATCGGGCTACGGCGCGGTCGCCGAGGGCGACTCGAGCACTGCGGTCGGCGGC
>NZ_VSSP01000043.1 GCF_008312895.1 Luteimonas suaedae
GCCGCCAGTTCCTGGCAGATCGCCAGCCCCAACCCGCTACCGCCGTAGCGCGCCGCCGTGCGCGCCCCCTCCGCCTGCTCGAATCGCCGGAACAATCGCTGCTTCTGCTCCGCGTTCAATCCCGGACCGGTATCCGACACCACGAACCGCACCAGACCTTCTCCCGGTTCCACCCGCAGCCCCACCTGCCCCTGCTCGGTGAACTTGATCGCATTGCCCAGCAGGTTCAGCAGGATCTGCCGGACACGGCCGGCATCGCCGCGTACCCACTGCGGCACCCCACGCACCACCTGCTCCCGGTACGCCAGCCCGCGCTGCTGCGCCAGCGGCGCCATCAGCCCGCTCACGTCGTCCAGCAGGCCGCGCAGGTCGAACGGCTGCGGGTCCAGCTGCAGCTTGCCGGCCTCGATTCGCGCCAGGTCCAAGGCGTCGTTCACCAGCCGCATCAGGTGCTCGCCGGCGCGCCGGATCGACTCGGTGTAGCCGCGCTGGCGTCCGTCCAGCGACGTCTCCAGCAGCAGCTCGCTCATCCCCAGCACCCCGGTCATCGGCGTGCGCACCTCGTGCCCCAATGTCGCCAGGAACCGCGTCTTCGCCTCTGACGCCTGCTCGGCCAGCTCGCGCTTGTGCTGCACCAGCTGCCAGGCGTTGCGCCGCCGCAGCCGCGTGCGGTAGGCCGTCGCCGCCCACCACGCCAGCAGCAGGCCCG
>NZ_VSSP01000044.1 GCF_008312895.1 Luteimonas suaedae
TTGAAGCTGGACTGGATGTAGCCCGCCAGCTGCCGCTCCCAGCGGTTCTGCATCTGCGGCTCGACAGCCATGGCCTTGAGCGTCTCGACGCCGGTCACGGCCTCGACGAGGAACGACTGGTTCTCGGCGCCGCGCACGAATTTCTCGTCAAGCCTGCGCCTGAGCATCGGTCCGACCACCGCCACCACGATCGCATACAGCGGCAGCGTGATCAGCACCACCAGCAGCAATGCCGGACTGTAGAGCCACATCACCGCGAGAAACACGACCGCAAAGAACAGGTCCAGCACGACCGTCTGTGCGGACGAGGTGAGGAATTCGCGGATGGTTTCCAGCTCGCGCACGCGCGCGACCGAGTCGCCGACCCGGCGCGCCTGGAAATAGGACAGCGGCAGGTGGGTCAAATGGGAAAACAGCTTCGAACCCAGCTCCGCGTCCACGCGGCTGGTGGTGTGCGAGAGCAGGTAGGTCCGCAGGCCGCCCATCATGACGTCGAACAACGACACCACCAGCAGGCCGATGCCAAGCACCTCGAGCGTGGTGATGCCCTTGTGCACCAGGACCTTGTCGATCACCACCTGGAAGAACAGCGGCGTGATCAGCGCCAGGATCTGCAGAAAGAACGAGGCGATCAGCACGTCGCGCAGCA
>NZ_VSSP01000045.1 GCF_008312895.1 Luteimonas suaedae
GGTGAGCGGTGAATTCAACCACCAAGTGCGACAGCCCTCAGTAGCCGAGTAGGCGTTGTCGCGGGGTCTGATATTCATATCGCTTCCTCGGTCGGGTGTTAAGTTTCTCGGCAATGGCATCGCACTGCCGTTGAGTGAGCAGGCGCATGCTGCGGCCTTTCGGCAGGTACTGCCGGATCAGTCCATTGGTGTTCTCGTTGCTGCCGCGTTGCCATGGATGATGTGGCCTGGCGAAGTAAACGGTGGCGCCGGTGGCGGCCTCGATGTGCGCGTAGCCATGGAACTCGGTGCCGTTGTCCGAGGTGATGGTGGTGAAGGGAACGCCGGCGCGTTCGATCAAGGCAATGGTTCGCCGGTTCAATGCCTTGGTGGTCCGATTGGGAAGTTTGCCGATGAGCAGATAGCCGCTGGCCCGCTCCACCAACGTGACGATGCACGGCTTCTCCCAAGAGGCACCGATGACCGTGTCGATCTCCCAGTGACCTTGGACCTGGCGATCTTCGATCTCGGCAGGACGTTCTTCGATCATCCGCTTGCCCCGCAGGCGGCCGCGGCGATCCGGGCCGTAATGGCGTTTGCGGCGCTTGTAGCGACGGCGCAGGTCCATATACAAGGTGCCGCCGGCGCGCCA
>NZ_VSSP01000046.1 GCF_008312895.1 Luteimonas suaedae
CGGTAGTTCCTACGGTTCAGTGGACACCCTGATCTCACTTCAGGAGTGTCTTCAATGCCCAAGCCAGGTCCCAGAACGACCTATCGATACAGCGACACCTTCAAGGCCACCGCCGTCCGCTTGAGCCAGCTTCCGGGCGTGGCGGTGCGAGATGTGGCCGAGTCGCTTTACATCCATCCCTTCATGTTGTCTCGTTGGCGCAAGCACGCACGCGAGGGCTTGATCGTGACCAAAGGGATCGAGGTGGACAAGGCGGTAGCGGCCGAGCTCAAGGCGCTGCGGCAGGTGAAGAAGCAGTACGAGCAGCTCAAGCTCGAGCATGACCTTTTAAAAAAGATATCGCGTTCACTTCCAGTCCAAGGCCGACATCTTCGCCTTCATCGCGCAGCACGAAGAAGCCGCGCCGGTGAGAGTGCTGTGCCGATTGCACGCGGTCAGCCCTTCCGGTTACTACGCTTGGCGGCACCGCCCGGCCAGTCCTCGCGCGATCGATGACACGCAAGTGCTGGAGAAGATCCGCGCCGTGCATCGCGATAGTCGGCAAACCTATGGCAGCCCACGCGTGCATGCGGCGCTGCGGCGCCAGGGCGAGGCGATTGGTCGGCGCCGCGTCGAACGCCTGATGC
>NZ_VSSP01000004.1 GCF_008312895.1 Luteimonas suaedae
AAGTGATGCGGTTGCGCCGGGCTCTGGCGCGAGCTGAGCAGGAGCTCGAGATCCTAAAAAAAGCCGAGGCGTACTTCGCGAGCGCACCGAAGCGCGGTAGCCGCTGGGGAGCTGTACAGGGGGAGTCAGTGGCCGTGCCCATACTTGTTGCCGGTCCGCTGAAGAGTGGGGTATAACTCGGCACGTCTGTCGCCGGTTGGACGGGGGAAGAATCGGCGTCTGGGAGACGGGATAGGACGCTCATGGATTGCGGCCCGCAACGGGCAGCAATGGAGGGGTATGGATAACTCAATTGACTCGCTGGGCGCTCTTGCCGCTGCGGCGTTGCTGCGTATCCATTGGACCGCAGTGCCTGCAATCGGATATGACCTAAAAGCTTAGTCGTTGTTTGAGGCGTAAAAAAGAAGGCTGCTTTCTTAGCGGCCGTGACATATCCAAGGAAACGGGGGGTGTATGGAGACCAAGCGCCAAAGAACTGGCCGTAGAGGCCAGCCATTTCTGATCAGAAAATCCATCTTGGGTCTCGCCGGTCGAAAGTGGATGACGACCATCGCTTCTTTCGCGTTGCTGGCGGCAAACGCGGCATTTGCGCAAGTGTACACACACGAAACCTACGGCCAGGAGCTAGACAAAACCACCCGCGTTCAATCCTTGGATCATTCGGGCCAATTTGGAGAGATGGTAGACCTCAACTCGGGGGCCGTGAGCTTCCGGAAGACGGTGGTTGAAGTGCCCGGAAACAATCGGTTGCGAGTTGCCATCGATTACGCGCTGAACCTCAAAACAAGCGCGAGCAATGCACCGATGTATTACTGGGATCGTGAGTTGCCATACATTGAAGGAACTCATGGCAAGGATTCCGGCTGGGTTGTGGGCATCCCGGGCAACTACTCAAACCAGCGTTGTTCGCACTCTAGTGCCAAGTTAGGTGCTCCGGTGATCAGGTCCACCAAGCCGCCAATCAACAATTTCAATCGTGAGGAGTATTGGAACGGGAACAGTCTTGTCGTGCCGGGTGGAGAAGGCGGTGTAATTCGGCCCTTAGACGCCGACGAATCCCGTCCGTCTGGCATGGATGTCCATTGGGCGACGAATTCTGGGTGGAGATTTACATGCTACCAACTGCCAAGCGGAGGAGAGGGTTTCGTAGGCCATAACCAGAACGGCGACAAGCTCTACTTTGGCGCCCCGGTGGCCGATACCGAGCTGTTCCAGATAATGAACTCCTTCGCGCCATACAACGAAACTTGGATTGACATCGTCTCCTACAGGATGTACCTCACGAGGATCGAGGATAGATTCGGAAACTGGGTCAAGTACGAGCCGCATCAGGTGACAAGTAGCGATGGCCGTACAATTACTATCGAACGGTCTGGATCGAACTCGATCTTTAAGACCGGGGGGCGAACCTGGACGGTGTCCGGCAGCAACGTATTGAATCCAGACGGATCATCATGGTCGCTGGCGCGTTCCGGTCAGTTCGGATGGGCCGGCGACCAGCAGGCCTTCGGTGACACATGTAGAACGGCGCAATCGATTCCATCGATTATTGGGGGCGGTGTCACCGTTACCGTAACGGCGGAGTCAGGAGCCAAGGGCGTCTTTCGGGTTGAGCCGAGGAGGCACGGATATTCTTACGTACCGTATCAGTGTTACAGAAGCATGCCTCCGTATGGGCCCGAGCACAGCTATCCCAACCAACTGTACTACATGGATCAGGTCTCATTGGTGTCACGGTCGGTAGAGGGGGCTGGTGTCCAGCCATACCAGGAAGTGATCGACTATGGACAGCTCAACGCATGCTATGGAAGTGGATCGACAACTCCGCCGGACCAGTGTCAGTCGAACTCACCGGTGACCAAGACCGTCACGCTTACTCGATCCGATGGGCTCGTCCGCAGATTCGTCTACGGGAACAAGTGGGGCGATAACGCAGGCCTCCTGCTTTCCGAGCAGATTGGTAGCGCGAAGCGTACTGATTATTCCTACGCTTTCTTCAATGATCAGATCCCGCGTGGGTCGCGAGAGTATGGCAAGCGCCAATTCTTCTACAACATGCATGAGTACAAGCTGGTGCGCGTCAAAAGTACGACTATTACCCAGCAGGGGACTTCGTTCGCCTACAAGGTAGAGTCGTTCGACTCGTTCGCGCGTCCAACCCGGATCACGCGGTCCAGCAATATCACGAGCAGCCCAGTCAGAACGGATCTGATCGCCTATCACGACAACTTGGCCAGATGGGTGCTCGGCCAGCCGTCTCGGCTCACTGTCAACGGCATTGTCGTCTCCGAGACCGGCTACAGCAGCTACGCACAGCCGCTGACGTTCAGGTTGTTCGGCAAGCTCCAATGGACACGCACGTACGACGTGGCTACCGCCGGTCAGATGGGCGCGATCAAGACCATCAAGGATGGCAACAACAACGTAACTACCCTGACCAACTGGAAGCGCGGCATCCCGCAATCCGTCGCCTATGCCGATGGCACCACGCAGTCGGCCGTCGTCAACGATGCTGGTTCGATCACCCGCGTCACCAACGAGAACGGGTTCGCGACCAACTATGCCTATGACCCGATGGGGCGGCTAAGCCAGATTGCTTATCCGACCGGCGACAGCACGGCCTGGAACGCGACTTCGTTCGTCTTTGAACAGAGAGCGGGTAGCGCCTATGGGCTGCCCGGCGGCCACTGGCGGCAGGTCGTTAGCACTGGCAACGGTCGTAAGCTCACTTACTTCGACGCTTTGTGGCGGCCGGTGCTAGTGCAGGAATACGACACCGGCAACGTAACGGCAACCAACCGCTTCACCCGCTATGCCTACGATCACGAAGGCCGGACGACCTTTGCCTCGTATCCGGTGTCCTCCGTTTCATCATTGTCCGCCGTCACACAGGGAACCCATACCAGCTACGACGCGCTCGGCCGGACGACCACGGTTCGTCAGAACTCCGAACTCGGTGACTTGGTCACGGCCTATAGCTACCTTAGTAATACAAGCGGTTACTACACCCGCATCACGGATCCCAAGGGCAACCAGACCCGCATCTTTTATCAGGCCTTCGATCAGCCAAGCGAGGACTATCCCACCGTCCTCGCCTCCCCGGGCGGGCGCACCGACATCGTCCGCGACGTGTTCGGCAAGCCCAAGTCGATCACCCGCAGCGGAGGTGGTGTATCGGCGACGCGTAGCTATCTCTACGACGCCAATCAGTTGCTGTGCAAAGCGGTCGATCCGGAAACTCGTGCCACCATCCTCGCCTATGACGGTGCCGGTAACTTGGCCTGGAGCAAGACGGGCTCGGGCTACACCAACGTCAGCAACTGCAATGGCGATACGGTTCCTGCAGCCGACCGCACAGTCCGCACCTACGACAAGCGCAATCGCCTCAAGTCCGTGACCTATCCGGACAACCTGGGCAATACGACCTACAGCTACACCCCGGACGGTCTGCTGGCGCAGGTGCTTGCCGACAACGGCGCCAGCAACCTGGTCTACAACAACTACGTGTACAACAAGCGCCGGCTGCTGACCGGCGAGTCCATGGACTGGAGCAACGTCAGCTATGGGATTGGCTACGGCTACAACGCTAACGGACACCTGGCCTCGCATGTCTATCCGGGCGGCGTGACGGTGGCCTACGCGCCCAATGCGCTGGGCCAGCCCACCCAGGCCGGCACATGGGCCACCAATGTGAGCTACCACCCCAGCGGGGCAATCAAGCAGTTCACCTACGGCAATGGTGTTGTCCACACCATGACGCCGAACAGCAGAGGGCTGCCTGAGCGCATTCGTGACGCCTACAGCGGAGCGACCAGCCCGATCCTGCCCGTCGATGAGAGCTATGACTACGATGGCAACGGCAACGTGGTCGCCATCAGTGATGCCCGCACCGGCCAACGCGGCAATCGCGACATGATCTACGACGGAATCGACCGGCTGACCCGCGTCGACTCGTCCATGTTCGGGATGGCGCTCTACACCTACGATGCACTGGACAACCTGCGTCGGGTCCAGGTGGGAACCACGGCCATGCGCCCGGCGCGCGATCACACCTACGAGTATGACGCGCAGAACCGGCTCAGCCGCATCGCCAATACCGCGGGCGGAACAGCGGTGACCAGTCTGGGCTACGACCTGCAGGGCAACATCATCAGTCGCGCTGGGGCCAGCTACAGCTTCGACTTCGGCAACCGCCTGCGCAGCGCCAATCAGGGTGGCACGGTCAGCAGCTATGTCTACGATGGCCATGGCCGCCGGGTGCGGGATGCGGTGGGTGGCTCGAAGTACAGCCAATACAACCGCGACGGCGTATTGATGTTCGCGCGAAACCTGCGGGGTGCTACCTACACTAGTCAACAATACATCCACCTGGGTGGGCGCCTGATCGCCATTCGGACGCAAGACAGCGATACCGGCTCAGTGTTCAACCAGTACCAGCACACCGACGCGCTCGGCAGCGTGGTGGCCCGTAGCAGCCAAGGCCGCACCAGCGTGCTCTACAGCGAATACGAGCCGTACGGCGCACTGAGCAACCGGGCCAACCACGACCAGCCGGCGTACACCGGGCACGTGCAGGATGCGGCGACCGGGCTGACGTACATGCAGCAGCGCTACTACGATCCCCAGTTGGGCGTGTTTCTCAGCGTTGATCCGGTGACCGCGCATAGCAATCCGATCAGTCAGTTCCATCGCTATCGGTATGCGAACAACAATCCCTACAGATTCATCGACCCAGATGGTCGACAGTCTGTCGGAGAAATGATCGATGCTGGAGCTGAGGGATGCGGCCCAGTTTCCTGCGCCGGTTGGGCCCTCTTGAAGGGTGCGTGGAGTACTTTGGGTGCAGAGGGTGTCAGCCAATGGTACGACAAAGGTTGGTCTTCGGTGGATGGCGGAAACAGGGTGGGCGCCGGCCTTGAAATTGCCGCGGTTCTGCCACCTTTGAAGCTCTTGGGCGGTGCCAGGCTCCTCGCAAAAGAAGGAAATACTGCGTTAGGATTTAGCCGCCCGCAGCTGCAACATGCATTCAAGCATGCTGTCGATTTCGGCGTACCAGGAAACGCAAGCAATAGTACGATGGCGGAACTTAGTACTGCCATTCAACGCCATGTAGATAGCGATTCGACAATCGCAATTCAGGGTACATACGCGAGAGGGAATCTAGCCGTAACGCATTTTGTCAATCCAAATACGGGACTTAACGTCATGAAGGACGCGTCAGGAAATTTTCTGTCTGGGTGGCGGTTGAGCGATCAGCAACTCAAGCATGTTCTTGAATCTGGCAGGCTCGGGGGTGGCAAGTGAGCAGGCAGGTGGCTGAATATGTCAGCCTGATCAACGGATTTTTGTGTTCCGCTATTGATGCTATCGAGTTTCGTGATCGTCTTATCGGAAAGTTCAAAAATGAGAAAGATTTGCCGGAGCGAGAGTACGTTATTCTAGACCAACTATTCGCTGACGCCGACTGCTTTACAGAAGACAGCGAGCTTTTAGCTTCGAGGCCTGATTTCTACATTAGTTCCGATCAATTGAAAGAACGAGCTACAGAGGCACTTGCCGCTCTAGGGAAACCCTGAACAAGTCCCGCGTGATCGCGTCCCGCAACTGTCGAAAGCCGCTGTGATCGAGATAGGGGCGTCTGGAGCGAATGGCGATGCCGGGCCGGTGTGCGGGAAAGAAAGGCGCCCTGGGCGGGGCGCTGGTCAGGCAATTGTGTGACTGCGCTAACGGCTATTGCCTCTGGTCTGCTCCTGTGCGTTGATTGTGTAGCCGCTGGGGAGCGGCAGGGGGCAATCATGAGACGACGTGCAGTGCTTGGCGCTGTGGCAGGTCTTGGCGGGCTCGCGACGTTTGGGGCGCTTCGCGCCAGCGGTTTGCAGCCGGAGAGTGATTCGGCCGGGTTGCAGATGTTGCGTGCGACCTCCGCATCGCTGGATGCCATCCGCGGCGTGGATGCCCATTGCCACATCTTCAACGCCTCCGATCTGCTTGTGGGGCCGTTCTTAGCTGAAGTGGAAGCCAAGGCGCATTCCGGCTCGCCATTGAGTTATGTGGTCGGTCGGGTCGCCAAGGCGTTTCAGCGGTTCGCGCCAACCGCGCGCGAGGAGAAGGCATGGAGAACTACCCGGTGCTGCTGTCCCGGGCCCTCGACAGGATCTCCATTCCAGCCGCGGATAAGGACGCGATCTTCGTCGGCAATGCGTTCCGCTTCTACGGACTGCAAGAGGGCGGGGAGGGCAGGGTGCGTTTCCTCAAGGGCGCTGCACAGTAGTGAACGGCGTAACCTTGAGACCAAGTAACAGTGCGCCTTGATGCGGCCTGGGAGAGGAGATCAGGTGACGGGTGTTCTCGCGGCAAGCCGTAGGTTCTGTGGCGGCAGCGCCGAGGTCGAGGTGTAGGGTGATGGGAAGCCGCAGCTGGAGAGCATCGAGCGCACTCCGGAACCGACCTTTCCGTGCCTGTATCGCGCGGCAGCCAACTGCCCGACAGGAGGAGTCAATGTTGCAGATGCTGAGAGCCGCCGCCTTCGCAGTTGCACTGTGCCCAATGATGGCATTCGCCACGGCGCAGGTGCCTGACTACATTCGCATAGACCGCGTGGATCACGCCCTCAACACGAATCCGCTGGAGCCTCATCTGGCGCACAAGAACTGGAAGCCACCGGAGGACGCCGCCATTTCCTCGGCCAACTGGCGGGGCTACATCGCATCCTGGGAGGTTGCCCAGGGGCAGCTCGTCCTGAATGACGTCACCATCCACGTTTCCAGCAGCGAACCCGGCGACTACGTTGCGAAAAGCATCCTCGCCGACCTGTTCCCTTCGACAACGACGCCGGTGGTCGCCGATTGGTACAGCGGCGCGCTCATTATCTCGGAAGGAGAGATCACCCACTACGTCCACATGGGCTACGGCTCATCTTATGAGCGTTATCAGGTCCTGCGTGTCGCATCCGGCAAGGTGATCGAGCGCCTCCAGCTGTCCGCGGACGAGTTCGAGCGGTACAAGGCCGAAAAGTTCAAGGCGTTCACCACGACAGACGAGTTCAAGGAGTCGATCGCGAATATGCGCAAGGATGTGGACACGCGCACCGACGAGCAACTCTTTGACTTCATCAAGAGCTACTACGCCGAGCGTTACCTGCCGTTGTGATGCGAGCAACAAGGGAATGGCGGCTCGGCTCCTTCATTGCCCGCTCAATCCGCATTCAAACAAGTGAGGAACTATCATGAAAGTTATTTATGGAAGTATATTCCTGATACTTGCTTCATTGTGGCCTTCATCTGCACACGCAGACAAGCTTCTCTATGTGGACGCCAGCCCGACACCTTGTGCGTCCTATCCTTCCTTGCAAAGAAACTGCTACTCCGATCTCCAGAGTGCCTATAATTCGATCCCTAGCACAATTACAGAAAATCATAGAATACTCGTCCTCCCGGGCTTACACACGCGCACGAGATACTGCTACAACGATCGTTACACCAGTCTGTGCATTGAAGCTCCCTCCGAGACCAGTGGTGCCAACTGGGATAAGACGGCGCCCAACTATTCCTTGAGTATCGAGGCTTTTGATCCCGACAATCCTCCGGTTTTCGACGGCGGCGGAGCCAGGGATTTCGTCTGGCTTAGAAGTGGCCCAGGTCGCGCGACTAACCTAGTGCTCAGTAACCTGCATATAACTAACTACCAGAATGGCGCACTCAACCTGAGTCCGCTTGGCACCGGTGGATACAATGCCGGGAATGAAGTGAAGAACTGCACCATCAGTAAAATGGGCGGCGCCAACTATGGCTATGGTGCAATCCTCATCGGAAATTCACGTGACAACCATATCCATGACAATGTTTTCATGGATATATCAAATGCAGTCCCCGACAATCAATACCACGCAATTTATGACACTGGAGGTACCAGAAACATCATCGAGAACAATACCATTATAAATTCGATCGGCGATCCAGTGAAATTCGCTGGAGGTGCTAACAACAGTGTCGTTAGAAACAACTACATCGTGTCTAGCGCGATGCAGTGCTATGTACAGAGCTACAAATACGACGGTAACCAGCACGCCAGCAACATCCGGGTGCACGGAAACACATTCGTATATCCACACGGCTCTGTAGCTGCAACTTCGAACGCAGCTGAAGATCTGCCCATCGACACGACCTGTTGTCACTACCCGCAAGGATGGGACAGCTGTCCCTCGGGCACATTTATCAACGCTGATGGCTCACAACTTGTCGGTGATGGAAACAACTACGTGTATGGAGACTATCCAGAAGCCCTGGAAACAACGGCATTGGCGTCTGCGGACTTCGATAGAGACGGCAGATCAGAAGTTATGAGGGGACAGCTATTGCCCACATCACTTGCGATTGTGGATAGCAGCGCTGACAACGGCTTGCGCGTCTTTACCAATCATCTCTATAGCAGCAGTGGTTGGAAGCCTATCTCTTTTACGACTGGTGATTTCCGTGGTTCCGGGCAAACCCAACTCGTTTCCGCCTTCCGCGCCAATGGCGATCGCATATATAGTGGCGACGGTACGTCGTCGATTACGAACAGCCGGCTGTATACCGGAGATTTTGTTGAATGGAAGGTCGTGGCAATGACAGCCGGGGACTTCCTCCAAGATGGCTCGGATGACCTAGTGGTTGCATTCGAGTCCACAGGTGGAGAGACAAAGATATGCCGCGGAAGCGGAACAATCTCCAACGAGTTTAATCCAGAAACTGCTGGATGCGGTAGAGCATCACTGCTCTACGCCAGCTCGGCCTGGAAGGTCCGTGCGCTCACAAGCGGTCCATTCTACGAAGACGCCTCCGAGTACATTGCAGTCGCGTTTAAGAACGGCACAACGTCTCGTGTCTACCTCATGGACGGCTCAACAGGAAGCTTCGTCAACAAAGTATTTGATGATACGTCCAACCTGAGCATTACGGCGATGACGTCTGGTTATTTTGATGAGACCAACTATCATTTGATCACAGCGTGGCGAACAAGCTCAAACACCACCGAGGTCTATCGCGGAACAGGAACTTCCTACGGAACGATTAATGGCGACGGCGGCGTTAAGAATCTGGGGATGATGTATTCCAGCTCTTCGTGGCACGTCAGTCATCTTTGGGGTGATGAGCTCCGTCCGGGTAGTGGCGCAGAAGTAATTACGGTGTTCCGAGAACCGGCCTCGGGGGCGGCGAAGGAGCAGGCGTGGCTTGGCAACGGGTCTACTGGCTTGATGTCGTACTACAAGTTGTATGAATCGAATTAGCCCGTCAGGACCAATGCGAAGAGCGGAGGGCGGCGAGTATTCGAGTTGACTAAGTCCGCTAGCTCGAGAAACGGGGTCGCTTCTGGCGCCTGGCTGGCGACCTGGACACCGTGGCCTCGGCCACGGTGTGGTCGGCGGCGATGATCGCGAAGTAGGGGCCGGCCGGTTCGATCAGCCTGCCGCTTGGAGTTCGGCGAGCAGCGCACGCGGCGTGGTGCCGGCGATGGCGTGGAATTCGGCGATGAGATGTGCCTGGTCGTAGTAGCCAGCCGCTGCGGCGATGGTGGCCCAGCTCGTGGCGCCATCCTCGCGCGCGGCGGCCAGGGCCCGGTGGAAGCGCGTCAGCTTGGCGAACGCCTTCGGGCTCACGCCCACGGCTTCGCGGAACACGCGCCGGAGGTGGCGCTCGCTCACGCCCAGGCCGCCGGCGACGGCACGCACGCTGGCGCTTGCCAGCCGTTCGGCGGCAGTGAAGGCCAGTCGTGCATGGGCGCCGGGTGCGTCCGCCATTGCGATGCGTTCGGCGATCGCGTGCTCCAGGATCGAGGCGGCAACGGCCGTGTCGCGAGCGTCGGCAAGCCGGCGGCGCAGCCGCTGTGTCGCCGCGTCGCCCCACAGGTCCTCGAGTGCGACGATGCGCCCGGCGATGTCCGAGGCAGGCACGCCGAGCACTGCTTCGTACGTGCTCAGGTGGAGGCGCGCGAACACGATGCGTTGCCCGCCGGGGACGATCTTGCGATGCGTCTCCTGCCGCGCGCCGAGGGCGTGGGCGTCGAGACCATCGCGTATCGACGGGCCCAGACGGACAACGAGGTGGATCTCCGGGCGCGGAATGGCGACGCGCGGCAGGGTGCGCTCGCATTCGTCCACGAAGAGTTCCGCCATGGCGGGCGGTGCCGCCAGCCCTGGCCCGGAGCGGTGGCGGTGCAAGTGCGTCTGCATGGCCCGATTCTGGTGGCGGCGCAACGGTCGCACAAGGCATGGCCGTTTTTTCCAATGCAGGCCGGATGTCGGGGGCTAGGCTTTCCCGCATGAAGACAATCCTCATCACCGGTGCGACCGGAAAAGTTGGAAGCCGACTCGTCAAGCGCCTTGCCGGGCGTGGCGATCACCTGCGCGCCCTGGTGCGCGATACGGCGCGGGCCGCCCACCTGCGGAACGACCATGTGGAGTTGGTCGAGGGAGACCTACTCGATCCTGATTCGCTCAAGGCCGCCGTGCGCGGCGTCGATGCCGTGGTGCATTGCGCCGCGTTCTTTCGTGGCGCCACGCCCGAGCAGGCGCATGCGGTGAATGAACAGGGCACGCAGCACCTCGCGAACGCCGCCCGCGCCGCATCCGTTGGACGCTTCGTTTTCACCAGTACCGGCCTGGTCTACGGGCCAACGGACGGCAGCCGTGCCCGCGAGGACGACGCCTGCGCGCCCGTGGACGCCTATCCCCTGAGCAAGCTCGCCGCCGAGCGCTTCCTGCTCGCCATCGACGGCCTCGACGTGCGCGTGCTCCGCCTGCCGTTCGTCTATGGCGACGGCGATCCGCACATTGCGGAGGTCGTGCCGTTGATGCGCGGCTTCCCGCCGGACCAGCGCATGTCGATCGCCCACCACGCCGACGTTGCGCAAGCCGTGGCCTGCGTGCTCGATGCCCCCGCGCCTGCGCATCGCATCTACAACGTCGTCGCCGACGAGGCGCCCGATCTGGCCGCGCTGTTCGCATCCGTCGGCCAGCCCCCGCCCGACGGTTCGCAGGCGGAGCGCGCGCGTGCTTTCGATGTGCTTCTCGACGGCAGCCGCATCCGCGAGGATCTCGGCTTCAGGCCCTTGTTCCCGTGCCTCGAGGATGGGATCGAGGCCGATGCGCTGAGCGCGTGATTTCGGGCAGCGGCTTGCGCACGGCGGCGATTCGCCTGGCCTCCCGCAGCCCCATCATGCGCTTGGTGACGACCGGGTTCTTGCCCAGGCATCGGGCCAGCGCATCGGAGGTCATGGGCGCACGGTGCCTGGCCTTGCGCAGCAGGAGGTGGAGAACGGCGAAAAGGCGGCTGGCTCGCTTCATGTAACTAATGATGTTATAAATGCGGTTCCTCGTCAGTCCTGCAGGACGTCATGTCCTCGTTCAACGACTCCCATGCAGTCGCCAATTACCTCGAAGGGCCCATTGCGAAGGTCCCCGGGCTCCTGGCGCTCCATCGGATGTCGGAGCTCCTGCTCGCGGAAGTCGTGCCCGAGAACGGCCGCGTGCTGGTACTCGGCGCGGGAGGCGGCCTGGAGCTCAAGGCGTTCGCTGCAGCACGCCCGGGATGGCGGCTGGTCGGAGTCGATCCCTCGGCCGCGATGCTCAGGCTGGCGGAAACGACGCTCGGCGCACTTGCGCCGCGGGTCGAGCTGATCGAGGGGTATATCGATGCCGCGCCCGAGACGCCGTTCGATGGCGCCGCGTGCCTGCTGACCCTGCACTTCCTGGCACCCGAGGAGCGCCTGCGCACCTTGCGGGAACTCTGGCGGCGCCTGCGCCCCGGCGCGGCCCTCGTCGTCGCGCACCACAGCTTCGACACGACAGAAGCAGGCAAGGCACGCTGGCTCAGGCGTTACGCCATGTTCGCTTCGCCATCCGGAACCCCGGCCCCGGGCGCGGATGCCGCGATCGCCGCAATGAGCCAGCGGCTTCGGTCATGGCCCCCGAGGCGGAAGTCGGCCTGCTCGAGCAGGCAGGCTTCGAAGGTGTCGAACTGTTCTATGCCGGCTTCACGTTCCGCGGATGGGTCGGATACCGTCCATAGCCGCTATGGCTGAAACCGGGGAACGGCGCGCATAATCGCGTCGGGACGACAGGGGGATAACCGGATGAATCGCATTGGCTGGGTGGCCATGTTGGCGGCGGCGCTGTGCGCGCCTGCGTGGGGGAAAGGATTCAAGGAACGGGATACGCTGGCGCCGGACGAGGGCATCCTGGCGGCGGCGATGACCTGCGGGCGCCCGATCGCCGGGGTCCAGGTGTTCCGGGCCGGCAAGCCCAGCGGTGGGTTCTGGGCGCCATTGAAGGCCGACGGATCCCTCGGCTGCGGCGGCAAGGTGCAGTTGCTCAGGGTCAAGGCCGGGCAGTACTACATCGGCCAGTTGCACAGCGGGACGAACAACCTGGCCGTGCCCGAGGACAAGTCGCCGCACTTCACGGTCGAGGCCGGCAGGCTGAACTACGTCGGTGACGTGTACGCCGGCAGCCTGTCGCTGCACGAGGTCGGCGAGGACACGCTGATGCGTATCGCCGGACGCATGCTGACCGTCCTCAACCACGAACCGCAAGCGCGCCAGCGGATCGAGCAGGAGTATGCGAGCGTGCTGGCCCGCTATCCGTTCGTCGCCGATGCCGGCCTGCCTGCTGCCGTGCCGAAAGGCGAGCCGCCGGAACTCGAGCCCGGGCGGATGCACGGTCTGATGACGATCTCATCCGCGCACTGGAAGCTTGGCGAAGACGGGCAGCCGCTCGTCTGTACGCGTTCGACGAGCCCGCCAGAGGGCACGCAGCGTGCGCCAGGCGAGGATGCCCCTTGCGAGGGCGAGTACGTCACTCCGCAGGCCTACGTCGCCGTCAGCCATCCCGACGCCACCGTGCACCGTGCCCAGCCACGCGAAGGCGAGGGCGACGACGGCCCGCTGATCATCACGTACACCGGGCCTTGAACGCGCGGAAATAGAAGACAGGATCGGCTTCTCGCCGGCGGATCGTCATGCGCAACGAGGGGCATGCCGCGGCGCTAAAGCGGGGAGGTGGCGGAAAGCCGGATGTGAGCTCGTGGCGCTAGGGAGCATTGCAGGCGCAGTCGTTGAAGGGGAATTGCTTGAAGAACGAAACAGGTGTTCGATCGACCGCGGTGTTGGCGGGCGTGATGCTGGCGGTGCTTGCCATGTGCGATGCGCGCGCGGACGACTCCGCGCTGGGCAGGCAGTTGACGGAGGAAATGGCGTACGGACAGGCATTCGAGGACTCGCAGGGCGTGTGCAGGGAGAACGTTGCGGCCTACGACGTCGAGCAGAGCGTATCCGACACGCCCAATCTTCTCGGCGGCATCAAGCCCGGGGATCCTGAGTGGCCAGAAGCGAAAGCTTTGTATATCAAGATGGCCGAGGCCGGGTGCCTGTTTGACGGGTCAGCCGCGGAAGACGCTCTTGCAAGCACACTTGCGGACGCGCTCTCCACATCTGATCTGGAGGCGTTGATCGCATTCTATCGGAGCGATTTGGGTGGGCGCTTTCGTCAGGCATCCCTTGCCGCGAGTACTGCGGCGAACCGCGCCGCAAAGCCCTTGACCGATCCCGACGCGGTGTACGCCGACTTCGGCGAGAAGATTGCCGCACTCCTGGCGCGTCGAGACGCGCCAGTCGAGGTCCTCGCGCTCCGGGCCGCCAGTCCTGCCGACAGCGCCGATACCGCGGTGCTGCTATCTGATCGGATCATGCAGCACGTGACGGACGGTGAGGTTCGCGAGGGTCTGCAGCTTGCCAAGCGTCATAGCATCGTGCCCGAGGCGGATCTCGACGCCCTGATCGAGCACGCCGAAGCGCAGCGACCGATCATGGAGGCCCGCTTTGGCGAAAGCCTCGACTACGAGCTCCTGAGAAACGATTCTGTTGGCGGATCGATGATCAGGGTGGTGTTCCTGCATCGATTCGAGAACCACGCCGTGCCCTGGCAGTTCGTCTGGTACCGGGGCGGCGACGGCTGGTTGCTCAGTTCCTTCAAGTTCACGGACGACGTGGCCGCGCTATTCCAGTAGTAGTCCCATCAGCGCCGGGAGAGTTTCCTGTTTCAGGCGGATCGGAATCGTTGTTCGGGCGGATCTCGCTGCGTGCAGCTCTGGACAAGCCATCGATTGCACTGTGGGACACTGATTCTTCCGGATAACGGAGGCCATGCATTCGGGGAGGCGGGCGATGGGCAGTGCGCGGCGACTGGAACAGATGATCTGTGCTGCCTTGTGGCTGCCAATGGCCGTGGTATGCGCCATCGAGCCGGATCGGGCTGAGCGGATCGTCCGGCTCGAGGCGGAGCGCCAGCCCGGCGACGACATCCGCTTCGATTATCGCGGGAGCCATGTGGTGGCCGGCGACCTGGACGGAGATGGCCATGACGAGATCGTGTTCCTGCTGCGCGCGACCTGCATCGGCTCCACCTCTGACTGCACCAATGATCTGAGCGTGCTGTCCCGCATCCGGCCAGCGGATCCTCGCTTCTCCGAAGAGCGCATCGGCTACGATTTGGTGGCCGTGATGGACCCATGGACAAGGGCGGTCTACGACACCGGTTACTTCGGGGACGGCAGAGTGCACATCCCCGGTGAGGTGAAACGGATTGGGATCGAGCAGGGTGGGATCGTCGTCGAGTTCGAGGGGGCCGCCGGTACGCCGATCTGCAAGTCGCACCATGCCGATGGCCGCCCGATCATGCGCGAGGAGCCGTGTCCGCCTGACGGCCTGCACCGTTGGACGTTCGCGTGGCGCCCGCAAGCGCGCCTGCTCGAACGCGTGAAAAAATAAGGGCGAAGGCAACTAGCCGCGGCTGCCGGCCCGCAGCGGCACCAGGCCTCAGCGGGATGACGCAGCAGCCGTGACGGGCAACCGGCTGCTGCCGCTCGTATCGCCGCCGGAGACGGGTCAGCGCGGAGGCTGGATGGCCGGCACGTGCTGCGCCATCAGTTCGACGATCCAGTCGATGAACACGCGCAGCTTGCGGCTGACGTGTCGGCTGGGCGGGAAGGCCACGTACAGCGGCATCGGATCGAGTTGCCAGTCTTCGAACAGCGGCACCAACTCGCCGCGCGCCAACGGTGCGCGCGCCATGTACCGCGGCAGCCACAGCACGCCCAGGCCCGCCACACCGGCGGCCAGGTACGCATTGCCGTCATCCACCGACAGCACGTGGCGTCCGTGCATGTGCAGCTGTTCGTCGCCGCGACGCATCACGTGGGCCAGTGGGGCGCCGGTACGCGAGCTACGATAGCCGATGGTGCGGTGGTGGCCGTCTTCCAGCGCCTGCGGTTGCGCCGGTGTGCCCGCACGGGCCAAGTAGTCCGGTGCGGCGTACACGCCCAGCGGCAGGTCCGCGACATGGCGGGCGCGCAGCGCAGGCTCGGTGAGTTCGCCGCCGCGCACCACGCAGTCCACGTTCTCGTCGATGAGGTCCACCTTGCGGTCGCTGACGCCCAGGTCGAGCTGGATGTCGGGATAGCGCACATGGAAGGCGGGCAGGGCAGGCACCAGCACCAGGCTGGCCAGCGGTGCCGGCACGTCCACGCGCAATCGCCCGCGCGGGGCATCGGAGGCGGCCGAGAGGCTGGTCTCGGCATCGTCCAGGTCGGCCAGCAGGCGCACGACGCGCTCGTAGTAGGCGGCGCCATCGGCGGTGACGCTGACCTTGCGCGTGGTGCGATGGAGCAGCTTCACCCGCAGGTGCGTTTCCAACTGCTGCACCAGTTGCGTCACGCGCGTCTTGCTCGCTTGCAGCGTTTTGGCGGCCTTGGTGAAGCTGCCGGTTTCCGCCACGCGGACGAAGGCCTGCATTGCGTCGATACGGTCCATGTGGGTTCCAACGGGGACGGGCGGGATTGTTTGGATTCTACAAACAGTGATCGCGGGATCGGCATGTTTATTCCGCCGGGGTGGCTGCCTAGAGTGATCGCCACGCACAGGGGCCGCCGGCCCCGCCAGGAGATCCCCCATGACTACACGTGACGCCGTTTTCCCCGCCGATCGGCATGACCTCTACGCATCGCATGCTTATTCCGCGGCCATCAGATCAGGTGATCTCCTGTTCGTGTCCGGCCAGGTCGGCAGCCGCAGAGATGGCTCGCCAGAGCCGGACTTCGAGGCTCAGGTCCGCCTGGCATTTGCCAATCTCGAGGCGACCTTGCGAGCAGGTGGATACGGGCTTGACGATATCGTCGACGTGACGACCTTCCATACCGATCCCGAAAACCAGTTCGGCACGGTCATGGCCGTCAAAGGCGAAGTCTTCCCGGAGGCGCCCTATCCGAATTGGACGGCGATCGGCGTCAACTGGCTTGCGGGGTTCGACTTCGAAATCAAGGTCATCGCCCGTATTCCCCTCTGAAGCGGTAGTAGAGATCTGCGCGTCGGCGGCGTCTTCCACGCCACCCAGTTGGGTGCATTCGCGAGTCTTGTCAGGCGGGGGCTTCCCGGGACAGGTATAGACCGGAGGGCCGCATCGTGGTCGCGGCGCGGAAGTGGGTTACCGGAAACGGCGCGTTCGTTCGACGTTGCAGTAAGCGGGCCATGCAAGTGGTGCGCAAGCTGGCCTTGATGATCGGAGCCGGCGATATCGATATGCGACGGGAGAGTGGGGTAGATGCGCTTCGATTGCGTGATCAGGACGGAGGGGAGTCGCGGCCATCGATCGCTTCAGTCGCTCGTGCTGCGTGGAGCGGCATCGGCGTGCTTCGCGGTGGCTTGTGCGTGGCCGCTGCAGGCGGCGCCGACCATTCCTTCGGCCGCGGAGATCGTCGACCTGAAGGAAGTGGGCGATCCGCAGATCAGCCGCGACGGCGGCGTGATCGCCTATGCCGTGGAGACGCCGCAGCCAGGCGGCGCGCCGAACCGCCGGCGCATCTGGCGCGTCGCCAGTGACGGCGGCAGCGCACCGGCGGAGTTTCCCGCGCCGGAAGCGGCCGCCGACAGGATGCCGCGCTGGTCTCCCGACGGCACGCAGTTGGCCTTTCTCTCCAAGCGCGTGCTGGCGGGCCAGGAAGATGCCAAGCCAGCGTTGCTGGCGCGCACCCAGGTCTGGAAAACGACGCGCGATGGCAGTACGCGGCAGCCGCTGACAGCGTCGGCCGGTGAGGTCACGTCGTTCGCCTGGTCGGCCGATGGCACGCGCCTGGCCTATCTCGCTATCGATCCACAGTCGCCCGAGCGAAAGGCGCGGATCGAGCGCAAGGACGATGCCATCGAGGTCGGCCGCGATGCGCAGTTCACGCGGCTGTGGGTGATGGATGCGACAGGCGGGAACGCGCGCGTGCTGACCCCGCCAGGCTTGCAGGTGCAGGATCTGGCATGGGCGCCCGATGGCCGTTCCTTCGCCCTGCGCGTGTCCGACGAGGTCGGCCTCGGGCATATGTGGTATCGCTCTCGCGTCGTGCTGGTCTCCGCCGACGACGGAAGCCTGCTGCGCACGGTCACCGGGCGTGCATCCGCCGCGTCGCTGCAGTGGTCGCCCGATGGCGCCCGGCTGCTGTACGGCCAGCTCGGCCCGTACGGGCACACGGGAACGCGCGTCGTCTACACCTTGGCCGATGATTCCCGCGTGGTGCTGGGGTCGCGGTGGCCCGGCACGATGCGCACGTTCCAGTGGCGGGACGACACGACGCTGGTGGGCGTTGGCCTGCTCGGCGTACGGCCGCGCCTGCTCGAGGTCGATGCCGCGGACGGGGAAGCTCGTGAGCTGGTCGAACTGCAGGGGCCCTCCCGGGGATTCAGCCTTGCGCAGGACGGGCGAATCGCCTTCGTCCAGGGCCGCGCGGACACGCCGCCCGAGGTCGGTGTCTTCTCCGGGGGCAGCGTGCGCTGGCTGACCGATACGAATCCGCAGGTGCGCGACTGGACGCTGGGGCAGGTGCGCGATCTCACCTGGCGAAGTTCGCTGGACGGCCGGGAGATTCATGGCGTGCTCGTGCTGCCGCCGCGGTGGCGGCCAGGCACGCGCCTGCCGACGCTGGTACAGGTGCATGGCGGTCCCGCCGATGCCTGGTCGTCCGGCTGGCTGGGTTCCTGGCACGACTGGGCGCAGTCGCTGGCGATGCGCGGCTATGCCGTGTTGCTTCCCAATCCGCGTGGCTCCTACGGACAAGGCAACGCCTTCACCGAGTTGGCGCGCGACGACTGGGGGCACGGTCCGTTCCAGGACGTGCTCGACGGGCTGGACTTGATCGAAGCCGAAGGCATCGCCGATCCCGCGCGGGTTGCCATCGGAGGCTGGAGCTACGGCGGCTACCTGTCGGCCTGGGCGGTTGGCCGCAGCGATCGCTTCCGCACGGCGATCGTCGGTGCGGCCGTGATCGACGTCGGCGTGATGGCGCTGACCACGGACATTCCCTATGAGTACCTGCCGGGCTACTTCGGCAGCGTGCTCGAGCGCCGCGACGCCTACGACCGCAACTCGCCGATCCGCTACGCGCACAACGTCGAGGTGCCGGTGCTGGTGCTGCACGGCGAGGACGACAAGCGCGTCCCCATCTCGCAGGGCGAACAATTCTACTGGGCGTTGAACTTCAACGAGATCCCTGTCGAAATGGTTCGGTATCCGCGCGGGCCGCACTGGTTCGAGGCGCGTGAGCAGGAACGGGACGTGCTCGAGCGCGTGCTGGGCTGGCTCGGCACCCACCTCTGAGCCGCCGACACGGCCACCCCATTCAACAACAAGTCGATCAAGGGCGACCGTTCCTCCAATCGATTTTTCCCAGGCCATGGAGTAGCGTGAATGAACCGCGCGGAGGGGCGCGACACGGCAGCTTGATGGACAGTGCACTCGAGAACTGGTTCCAGCGCGAGATACTTCCCCATGAGACCGCGCTGGTACGCTTCCTGGCGCGCAAGTGGGTGCACCCGAACGAAGTACAGGACATCCGGCACGACATCTACATCCGGGTGCTCGAGGCCGCCGAACGCAAGCTCCCGGATTCGCCGAGGGCGTTCCTGTTCAGCGTGGCGCACAAGTTGCTGGTGGACCGCGTGCGCCGCGAGCGCGTGGTGGCCTTCGACCTGTTGGCCGACGTGGACAGCCTGAACGTCCTCATCGACGAACTGTCGCCGGAACGGCAGGCAACGGGCCGGGAGCAGATGCATCGGTTGTCGACGCTGTTCCGGCGCCTGCCGTTGCGGTGCCGCCAGGTGGTGTGGATGCGGCGGATCGATGACCTTCCGCAGAAGGAGATCGCCCGTCGCCTGGGCATCGCCGAGGCGACGGTGGAGAAGCATCTCATGCGCGGCATCGGCCTGCTGGCCGATGCGCTGTACGGCGGCGCGGATGGCAGGCGCGCCCCCGAGGACACGTTGAAAAGGATCGGATTCGGCCGTGGAAAGTAGGGAACAACACGAGCAGGCGGCCGCGGCCTGGCTGCTCCGACAGGATGCCGGCCCCTGGACCGAGCAGGATGCGGCCGCGTTCGAGGCGTGGCTGGCGCAGTCGGCAGGCCACCGGGCGGCCTATTACCGCTTCAAGGGTGCCTGGCAGGAAGCGGGAAGGCTGAGGGCGCTGCTGGGGCGCGGCACCGCGCCGCCGGCCGCCGCGGCGCGCAGACGCCCGTGGCGGCGCCTGCCCGGCCTGGCGATCGCCGCGAGCGTGGCTTGCGCCGTGGGCCTTGCCGCGCTGGCGTACCTCCTGGTGCTGTCGCCGTCCAATGTCTACGCGACGCGTGTCGGTGCGCTGGAGACGGTGTCGCTGCCGGACGGTTCCCGCCTGACGCTGAACACCGACAGCCGGTTGCACATCGACATGGATGCGAACGACCGGCGCGTGCGATTGCGGCAGGGCGAGGCCTTCTTCGAGGTGGCGAAGGATCCGCTCAGGCCTTTCGTGGTGGAGGCGGGCGACAAGCGGATCATCGCAGTGGGCACGGCGTTCTCGGTTCGTCGCAGCGGTTCCGACGTACGGGTGGTGGTCTCGGAAGGCCGCGTCCGTGTCGAGGCCGTCGGCCGCCCGGCCGAGGTGCTGCAGGCGCCGTTGCTGGATGCGGGCATGATCGCAAGCACGCGGGGCGATGCGGTGCTGGTGCAGACCCGGTCTCCGGTGGAGATCGCGCAAAGCCTGAGCTGGCGCACGGGCCAGCTGGTGTTCCGCGATACCCCCATGGCCGAAGTGGTCGCCGAGTTCAATCGCTACAACACCCGCAAGCTGGTCATCGAGGACGCGGCAGTCGACGAACTGCGCGTCGGCGGCATCTTCCACGCCACCCAGCTGGATGCGTTCGTCAGCCTTGTCCAGCGGGGTTTCCCGGTACAGGCGCGGGCCGAGGACGACCGCATCGTGCTCACGGCACGGAAGTGAGTTACCGGAAGCGGCGCGTTCGTTCGACCTTCTAGCAAGCGGCTTCAAGTTTTGGGCCGATCACGGGAAGGGCATGGACGAGGCGTGGCGAGCATGCGAGTGACACGACGAACGATATTGAAGGCAGGCTCTGCTGCCATCGTGGCGTACGCCGCAGGCGGCGCGACCGCCGCGTTTTCGCGGTCGAACGGCGTGCTGGGCCTGTCCGCCGTCGATCTCGCCGTCGCGATCCGCAAGCGCCAGGTGTCCGCGCGAGAGGTCATGACGGCCTACCTGGCGAGGCTCGCGTCGCTCAATCCGCGGTTCAACGCCATTGTCTCGCCGGTCGAGCCCGAACTGCTGCTGCGGCGCGCCGCGGCGCAGGACGCCGATGCGGCGAAGGGGCGCTTCCACGGTGCGCTCCATGGGTTTCCTCATGCCGTGAAGGACACGGCGCCCGTGCGCGGTATCCGCAGCACGCAAGGATCGCCGCTGCTCCGCGACAATGTCCCCGCGGCCGATTCGCTGGTGGTTGCGCGGATGCGCGGCGCGGGCGCGATCTTCACGGGCAAGACGAACGTGCCCGAGTTCGCGCTCGGTTCGCATAGCTTCAATCCGATCTTCGGCGTCACGCGCAACGCCTATGACCCGCGTAAGTCGGCTGGCGGAAGCTCGGGCGGCAGCGCGGTGGCGCTGGCGCTGCGGATGACGCCGCTGGGCGATGGCAGCGACTTCGGCGGGTCGCTGCGGAACCCGGCCGGCTGGAACAACGTGTTCGGCTTCCGTCCCTCGTTCGGACGCGTGCCATCGGCGCCGTCCACCGATGTCTTCAGCCAGACGTTCGCCACCTCCGGGCCGATGGCGCGGACGGTGGAGGACGTTGCATTGCTGCTTTCGGTGCAGGCCGGCAAAGACCCGCGCGTGCCCTTTTCGCTCAAGGACGATCCCGCGATCTTCGCGCGGCCGCTGGCGCGCGAGTGGAAGGGCCGGCGGATCGGCTGGTTGGGGGATCTGGGCGGCGCGCTGCCGATGGAAGACGGCATGCTGAGTGGCTGCGAGCAGGCGCTGTCCGCCTTCCGGGCGATCGGCATGACCGTGGACGCGGCGAAGCTGGACGAGCCGGCGGAGGCGATGTGGCGAACGGCGGTCACGTTGCGCCATCTGTCGGTGGGCGCCGACCTGCGGTCGTTTGCCGACGATCCGGTGCAGCGCGCGCAGATGAAGCCCGAGGCGGTGTGGGAAGTCGACGGGTTCCACAAGTTGACCGCCGCGCAGATCGCGGACGCGCAGGCAGGGCGCACGCGCATCTTCGAGGCGTTTCGCAGGGCGTTCGAGCAGTTCGATTTCCTGCTGCTCCCGACGGCGCAGGTCTTTCCGTTCGACGTCGGTTTGCACTGGCCGGACGAGATCGCCGGACGAAAGATGGACAGCTATCACCGCTGGATGGAGGTGACGCTGCCCGCGACGATGGCGGGGTTGCCCGTCCTGGCCGTGCCCGCCGGCTTCGGCGGGCCGAACCGCCTGCCGCTGGGTCTGCAGATCATCGGCCCGGCGCATGCCGATCTGGCCGTGCTGCAGGTGGCGCATGCCTATGAGAGAGCATCGCCATGGATCGGCAGGACATTGCCGGATGCGCTGGCCGCGTCGGGCGCTTGAGGGAGATTGCCGCTTCACCCTTGCCTGGACGCGAATTCTTGCAGCCATGCGCCCAGCAGGGCCGGGTACAGGCCCGGGCCGAGGAGGGCCGCACTATGCTCACGGCGATGAAGTGAGTTACCGGAAGCAGTGCGTTCGTTCGACCTTGCAATAAGCGGCCCATGTTCGGGTCGATCACGGGGAAGGGCATGCCACGTTCGAATCGTTTTCGATCCAGCCTGATCGCCGCCGCCATCTTCGCGGTACTGTCCCTGCCGGTCGTCGCGGTGGCCGCCGCCTCCGAGCCGAGGCCGGTGGAGGTGGCCGCGGGCGATCTGGTCGAGGCCGTGGAAACGCTGGCCAGGCAGTTCGGCATGAACGCCATCTACCGCGCCGAACAGCTCCGGGGGCTGCAGACCGACGGCGTCAGCGGCGTGCTCGGATCACGCGAAGCCTTCGAGAAGCTGCTCGAAGGCACCGCGCTGCATGTCACGGAAGAGGACGGGTCGGTGTTGATCAGCCTGCCCGACGACAGTGTCGGCGCACCGGATCATGCCCCCGGTGCCGCACGCGGGGACGCCTCGACGCTGGACGCCGTCGTGGTCACGGCGTCGTCCCGCCTCGGCCGCCTCGGCTTCGACGCGCCCACGCCGACCACCGTCCTGAGCGCCGAGGACCTGAGCATCGGTGGGCGCCCCAATGTGGCGGCGGCATTGAACGACCTGCCGTATTTCCGTGCGGGGGTGTCCCCGCAGACGACGGGCACCAATACCGATGCCGGTTCGGCGCCGGTCGATCTGCGCGCCCTGGGCGTCAACCGCACGCTGGTACTCATCGATGGCCGCAGGTTCTCCAGCACCAACGACCTGAACACCATCCCCACCGTCCTCGTCAGGAGCGTGGACATTGTCACCGGCGGGGCGTCCGCGGCCTGGGGCTCGGGTGCAGTCAGTGGCGTGGTCAACATCGCGATCGACCGAACCTTCACGGGCACAAAGCTGGGTGCCCAGTACGGCATTTCGGACCGGGGCGACGCCAACGAGCGGCGGTTCGAGGCTGCCCTGGGAAAGGAACTGTTCGGCGGCCGTGGCCACGTGGTGCTGGGCGCCGAGTTCCTCGACAACGATGGGCTCGTTCCCAGATCGCGCCGCGAGAACGTCAGCGGCTGGGCGACGCTGCCCGACGGACAGGGCAGGTTCGTGCTGACGCACGACGTCAGCATCGCGGACGCTGCCTACGGTGGCCTCATCCTGACGGGCGCGCTTGCAGGACAGGAGTTCAATCCGGATGGATCCCTGGGCGATTTCCAGTTCGGGCGGGTCGTGGGCACGTCCATGGTGGGCGGCAACGGCCCCAGGACGGACGACTTCAGTCCGTTGATGACGCCGCAGCGACGCTACAGCGCCATGGGCACGGCCTACTTCGACCTGACCGACTCGACGCGGTTGACCCTGGATGTCAGGCACTCCCGGATGTACAACGACTATCCCTGGTTCGGCGATCACAACCGCGGCGCCGGCCGGCTGACGATCGGAGCGGACAATGCCTTCCTGCCGGCCTCGGTCCGCGACGCCCTGGTCCAGGCCGGAGAGTCTTCCTTCCAGATGGGGCGGTTCAATTCCGATTTCGCATACGCGCGGATCGATTTCCAGCGCAAGACCACGGAAGCGACGCTGGCGATCGACGGCAATCTCGGCGAGGACTGGAGGTGGAAGTCGTACTACACCCATGGGGAATATCGGCAAGACATGCGTAACCCCGGGTTCCTGCTGAGGGAAAACTACGCGCGGGCGGTGGATTCGATAATCAGCCCGACGACTGGCCAGCCGATCTGCCGCGTGGCGCTGACCGACCCGACGACGGACTGTGTACCGATCAACCTGTTCGGGAGCGGATCACCGTCCGCCGCGGCCATCGCCGACGTCACCGGCACGCCCTCGCAGGACACGCTGATCAAGCTCGATGCCGGCGGATTGAGCCTGCAAGGCGACCCGTGGGCACTACCCGCCGGTGACGTTTCCGTTGCGCTGGGCATCGAGGCGCGCAGGGAATGGCAACAGACCACCGCCGGCGCGCTGGACACGGCCGGGGCATTCCGTACCTTCAGCCATTCGTCGATGTCCGGCGCTTTCAAGGTGAAAGAGGCATTCGGCGAGATCCTGGTTCCGATCGTCCGCGACGTCCCGGGGTTCAACAAGCTCGAAGTGAACGCCGCAGCCCGGATCAGCGACTACGACACCACAGGATCGATCTGGTCATGGAAGGCGGGAGCGACCAACGAGTTCCTGCCTGGATTCCGGGCACGCGCCACGCGCTCCAGGGACATCCGCTCGGCCAACCTCGCCGAGCTCTTCACCACCGCCCTGACCGGATTCAACGGCGTGGCCGACCCGGTGACCGGGCAGAACGTGACCGCTCTGGTCATCGGCGGCGGAAATCCCAACCTGACACCGGAAAAGGCCGATACGACGACGTTCGGATTGACCTGGACCCCCGCGTTCACCGAGGGCCTGGACATCTCCATCGACTACTTCGACATCACCATCAATGACGTCATCATCTCGCTCGGCGTCCAGGAGATCGTGAATCGATGCTTTCGCGGCAACCAGGTGCTGTGCGGGCAGATCACCCGAGATGCCGACAACAACATCGAAAGGATCATGTCGACCCCGGTGAACCTGGCGGAGTACAAGACCGACGGCATCGATGCGGAAATACTGTATGCGTTCCCGGCGGAGAAGCTCATCTCCTCCGCGAGCGGCAGTTTCCAGTGGCGCGCACTGGCGACGTGGGTCGACAACCTGACCACCGATGACGGCGAGGTCAAGCTGGGATATGTCGGCTCGCAGGGATCCGCGTTCATCGGCCCCGGTATCCCCAGGCTGCGGGTGATGAACAACATTGCCTACCGGGGCGACAGGTTCGGCGCCAACTTGCGCGCGCGATACATTTCGGCCGGCAAGTACAACCGGGCCGTCGACATCGTCAACAACGACATTGGCAGCTACACGTACTTCGATCTTGGCTTGAATGCGCGGATTGCGAGCTTCACCGGCTCCGACCTGGAGATCTACGCGAACATCAACAATCTCTTCGACAAGGCCCCTCCGGCTTCGTCGGGGTTCTCCGCCTACTACGACGTGATGGGCCGCTACTACGCCATAGGTGCCCGGCTCAGGTTCTGATCCTGATCCGGTCCCGCATGATGGCGTTGACACCGGCCTGCGAGGGCACTCTCCGCGCGTTCCCGGCAGACACCATGGCGATGTCCGCGGCGTGTCCCGTGGTCGCGTTCGAAGGCGAGTACGCAGCTGGCTTTGCGGATCCTGCGCTCAGCCATGACCGCTCGCGGCTTTCGTTGAGCTTGTCCGGCGTGATGACGGTCGCGACCGATGGCGCGAACTACGTGCTTCCGCCACATCGTGCCATCTGGATTCCTGCCCGGGAGCGCCACCGGGTGGCATGCCGCGAAGGGGGAAGGTTGCTGACGCTCTACATCGAACCGCATCTCGGCTGGCAACCGGAGCGCTGCCGTGTCTTCGCGGCATCTCCCCTTGTCCGCGCCCTGAGCGAGGAGGTGGCCCTGTTCGGCATGGAGTATCGGAGCGAGGGACGCGAAGGCGCCATTGTCCGCTTGCTGATGGAGGAAATCGGGCGCATGTCGTGCCTCCCGACGCGGATCGAAATCCCGCGCGATGTTCGACTGCGACGAATATGCGAAGCCATTGTTGCCGATCCGGCCGATCCGAGAGGCGTGAAGGAATGGGCAGGAATTGCCGGCATGGGGCGCCGTACCTTCACGCGCCTGTTCCGCAAGCAGACCGGTGCCGGGTTCGCGGCGTGGCGGCGGGAGGTGCGCCTGATCGAGGCGACTTCCCGGCTCATTTCGGGGCAGTCCATCACGTGCATCGCATACGACGTCGGTTACGAAAGCCCCAGCGCATTCAGCAGCATGTTCAAGCGCACGCTCGGGATGACGCCCGCGGAGTACCGGAACCACCGATTGGCGTCCCCCCGGTAAGTGGGGCCAGCCAGAACTGGAGGACTCGGCGACACTCCCTGACATCATTGGCTAAGTTCGTAGCTTGCCAGCCAAGGGAGGAAAGTTGCCAGGGACGAATGGCGCTTACTTGGGCACCGTCATTCCCGCGAAGACGGGAATCCAGGGGCGTTGGCCTTCAGCGGCATGACGTCCATGGATTCCCGCCTTCGCGGGAATGACGAGCGAAAGCAAGACGATGCCGGCTTGGTAAGCGCGCTTGTGGTGCGTTCGGAAAATAAATGGGGTGGCTCAGGTTCACTGTCTGATCTGAAGGTGGGGACTCTTCGATCGAGAAGGGTGATTGCGGCGAGGTCGGAAAAGAGATACATAGCTGCTGGGAAAGGGGCGCCGCCCAAGGTGGCGGTGGTGACCGGCGCACAAGTCGTGTGCCGGATCTTGCAGACAGGGGAAACATGATGAAGAAGTTCGTGGCCGCAGGCGCGGTGGCGGTGTGCGTGTTGTTGTCTGGCTGTGCAGCGACGGTGAAGCGTCCCACTGCCGTGGCCGAGCAGTTGTCGGTTCCGGTCTCGGCGACATCGAACATCTACCTGTTCGTGAAGTCGGAGCAGGGACACGACCGTTCCGAGGACTGGGAACTGTTCCGTGCGGAGTGGCGCACCGCCATGGCGGCGACGGCGTCCGGGGCCGGACGGCGATTCATCTATCTCGACGCGATGCCCAGTACGTTCGACGAGCAGGGAACACTCGCCGTCGTGGACATCAACGACTACCGCTACCTGTCACAAGGGGCACGCTACGGATTCGGGGTGATGACAGGCAATGCCTACGTTGATGCCGACGTCCAGTTCTATGTGGTGCCCGAGACGCGTCTGGTCGGGACGCGGAATTACGCCACTTCATCAACGGCCTGGCAAGGTGTCTTCTCGGCGATGACGAGCAAGCAGGTCGCGGCAATCACCGACAAGATGTTGAAGGCGATCGATTCGCGGTAGAAGTGGGCGGCCGGCCATGCGCATGCACGCGGAAAGCGAGTCAACCTTCGCGTAATCGAGATGGGAAAGCAGGGATGCTGAAGCTGGGCAGGTTCGCGACGTGGGCGGTGGCGGCGGCCGCCGGTCTTGGGGTGCTCGTCAACACGATGCCGTGGCTGGCCTGGCTGCGGGACGGGACCACCATGCCCCCGGGTACCGAGGCGCGTTGGCTGGCGTTTGCGCTGGCACTCGGAGCCGCGCTGGCGGCGCTCCACTGGATACGTGGAATGGAGCGCGCGCGCAATGCGGAAGAACTGCGCGCCGTGCGGGGCGGTCGGTCCTTCGAGGCACAGGGAGGGATCGGCTGGTTCCTGCTGATGACTCCGTTGGCCGCGCTGTTCGCGTTTGGCACCTGGGCCGCCGCGCACAAGGGCGAATGGGACATGGCCCTGGGCGCGTTCGCGCTGCTGGTGCTGATTGTGCTGCTTGGCTGGCAGATCGCGCGCCAGGTGTTGCGCCCCGGCCCGATGCTGCGGATGGACGGCCATGGCATCGACCACGCCCTCTACGGCGTCGTCCCCTGGAGCGAAGTGGTTGGCATGGACCTCCAGGTCATCAGAACGCGCTATTCGACCCTCCACACGCTGATGCTCGGCGTACGTGGCGCACCGCGCTACATGCGGAACGCACCACCGCTCACGCGCTGGTTGAATGCAAGGCGAGCGCGAGGCGCCCATGGCGTGGGCGTGCTTCCGCTTCCGCTCAACCTGCTCGGCAAGGATGCCGAGCTCATTCACCAGGCCGCGCTTGCGTTTCGTGCGCGCATCGACGTGCCCTTTCTGGAGCATTGGGACCCGCGGATGGATGGCCGGGAAGTGGATGCGCTGCTGCGAGCCCGCACACTGGCCGAGCAGTCCGGACGCATCGCCGATGAACTGCGCACGTTGGAAGACCCCGAGTCGCTTGCCGAGCTCCATGTGCGGTGGCAAGCGCATCGCGACCACCAGGTGGCGGCCCTGCCCGAAATCCGGATGGCGCTGGAGAAGGGCGCGCAAAGGATGAAGCGCGATGCACGTGCCGCCTGGGTCCTGCTGGTCGGGATCCTCGTGCTGGTCGCCCTGTCGATCGCGCCGCGCTTGCTGCGGTCGCCGGACGGCACGCATCGTGTGCATGCAGCGGCGCCGGTGGTGCTGTTCAACGCGGCGGCCCGTGGGTACAGTCGCCTCTCTTCCCTGACGGACCAGCCCATGCGGTCATTCGCCGTTGGCAGGCTTGCGCGGCCCATCCTGCCCGCGTTCTTCCTGATCCTTGCCACGGGCTGCACGTTTGCCCCGGGCGCCGAGGCCGGTGCCGGGGAGGGCGCTGCACGCACAGCGGCCGCCGCGGTGCCAGGCGGCGCCCCAAGCGTGGAAGCCACCGGCGGCCCGTCCGCCGGGGACGCGCCGGATCCGGCCAGCGCCCCCGGCGACGGCGGCCTGGCCGCCACCAAACCTTTCGTGTTCGAGAGCGGTGACACGCAGCAGGATCTCCCCGGCGCTTGTCGGCTCGATGGATTCACCATGCCGGAGGGCGCCAGGGTCTATGCGGCGGGCGCGTATTCCGGCGCGCGCGCCGACTTCCAGATCGACCAGAGCGGGCACCAGGCCACGACCATGCAGGTTGCGGTCAACCAGCCGGGCGCGCCGGTGGCCCTGTTGCTCGGCGCGTACGAGCCGACGGTCTGGAACGTGGGATGGACATCGGACACGCACATCGCCGCGGTGATGGTGACCGGTTATCACCGCCAGCGCGTGACCGGCCTGCCCGCCGGGGTGCCGATGCTGGTCAGCACCTACGAGGATCGGGGTCCCTGCGGCTATGCCTACGTCGGGGGCGAAGGCACGCCGAAGCTCAATCCGCTGGCGCGCCAGGTCTTCGGGCGTGCGGTGGACATGGCCTACACCGCGCGCGACGGCCGGGTGCTGGTCGGTGAGCCGCTGGCGGGCGCATCGCTGCTGACGGATGCGGCCGCGGTCGCGCCCGAGGAATTCCGGCTGCGGGACGCGCCGCCGGCCGGCCAGGCCGGGCTCGATGCCGCGGTGCGCGCGGGCGTGCTGCGCCCTGCCACGCAGGCGGATGTCGAGGCATGGGCGGCCGCCAAAACCCGGCATGGCGGTGCCGAGGACGTACCGCCCATCCAGGGCGAGGGCCGGGGGCGCGCGCCAACGGTGCCGTATCGCGCCTACACGGTGCTGAAGGCGTTCCAGATCCCCGCCGGGCTCTACGGCGCACACTCGGCCACGTTCTACGTGGCGCCCGGGGCTCCACCGCCCACGGGCAATCCCGGCCACTCGACGATCCATGACATCGCTACCGGGACGTGCGCCGGGGTGACGTGCCGCATGCGCTAGCGGTGGGCCGAGGCCCACCCTATGGGTCTCGAGGTTTTTCGCGATCCGGGATCTTTGAAACCTCAGGGTCGGGTGGCCCTGTTGCGCTTTGGATTCAGCGGGCCGGTCGCGTCATGTGTTCCGGATCGAACTTCGGCGCGCGCGCGTAATCGTCGCCGGTAAACGGCCTGTCGCGGAACAGATAGCCGTAATAGAAGCGGCGCAGCGCGGCGTGGTAGGCACGGATCCGGTCCTGGTAGGCGAGATGTGCCTGCATGTCGGTGTCCGCCCAGCGTGTCAGCAGGGCCTGCATGCCGACCGGCGGCAGCAGCCAGCCCAGGCGGGCGGCGGCGGCCGAGCGCCGTTCGATGCCGTCGCGATAGGCCGCGGCCATTGCGGCGACGCTCTCGTCGCCGTTCTGGTGAAAGGCCAGGTACCACTTGTAGTGAAACTCGTCGCCCAGCGGCGCCGAGTCGCTCCACTCCGGGTGACGCGCGTAGAAGCGCGCCATCGTGTCCTCGCGCGGGATGTCCCAGGCGCGGTTGACCTGCTCGCGCTGGGCCCGCGCGATCTCGGCGCCCTGGTCGACGCGGATCGTCCGCTCGATCGCCACGTGCGACAGCGTCGGCAGGACGAGGGCGATGGCGACCCACAGCGTGGCCAGCGACGCGGCGTTGGCCGTCGAGGACCAGCCCAGCCTCGCCACCAGCAGTGCCAGCACGATCCAGAACAGCAGATAGGCGGCCACCGCTGCCACGACCGCGGCGACCAGCGACAGGGGGACCTGCTGGTGCAGTGCGAATCCGACGAAAGGAAGCGCCACGCACGCCAGCAGTGCGAGCCCGCGCACGGCGCAGCGCCGCAGGTACAGCCGCGCCATCGAGCCGGGCAGGGAACGCAACATCCGCTCGCGCCCGGACTCGGTTTCGGCGGAGCGCAGGTCATGGACCAGCGCGACCACGAACAGCGGCAGCAGGAAGGTCAGCAGGAACGCATAGTCGAAGCGGCCCGCAAGGGCCAGCTCGGGGTTGAAGGTGTCGCCGTCGTGGATCTGCGCCTCGAGTCCCAGCGCGCGGATGCGCAGGACGTAGGGCGCGACATCACGCATGCCGATCGCGGCGAACGCGAGCGCCGAAGGCGGATTCCAGGTCGGGTGGAACGTGTAGTAGGCGGCGTGGCCGGCATCGGTGGAATCGCCATGTGCGGCGACCACCGCGGCAAGGTCCTGCTGCTGCAGTGGCGCGATGCGTTCGATCGCTTGGCGCTGGCTGTCGATGCGCTGCAGCCCCGACGCCAGACTGGCCACCGCCAGCGCGGCGAGGAGGGCCAGGCCCGCCACCGCCATGCGCGAGCGCAGCAACAGGGCCAGTTCGTAGCGCCATAGGCTCATCGCGCCACCTCCAGCCGGCGCGAGGCGAGCGCCAGCACCGCCAGCGCGGCCAGCAGCCAGCCGAGCAGCACCAGCGCCCCGGGAAGCATTGCCCGGAACAGCGTGGACGCCTGCCGCGGAACGAACGCGAACGGCGGGATTTCCTGCCAGTGCGCGCGGTCCACGCGCTTGCGGCGATCGGCATCGGCGTCGCGGGCGGTGTCGTCGGCGTAGCTGACGCCGTCGGCCTGCAACTGGTTCAGCTGCTGGACCATGCGGTAGCGGTGGGCTTCGGCCTGTTCCAGGAAGCGCAGGTGGGCGGCCAGGTCGGTCTGCGCGGCCGCCATCGACAGCTGGCGCAGCGCGATCGTCGGACTGAGCGCCGCGAACGCCGCGACCAGTGCGTTCTGGTCCTGCTGGATGCGGGCGCTGCGCTCGGCATAGCGGTTGAACAGGTCCGAGGTGAGCCGCTCGCCCTCCACCGCCACCAGGCCCTTGTAGTTCACCGGCAGGTCTTCGATCCGCTCGACGCCATGACGCGCCAGCACGTTGCGCTTGAAATCGGAGAAGTAGGGATCGTCGGGATCATGGCTGTCGCCGATCCGGCGCAGGTCGGCGGCGATGCCCACGTCCGTCTGCAGCCGGTCGGGCAGCGAAAACGCCGCGTACGCCGCATCGGGCGCCAGCCGGGGCACCAGCAGGACGGACAACGACCAGACGGCCACCAGGGCCAGCAGGGCGTCGCGCCGCCTTGGGATCAGCGCGGAGACGCCCGCGATCAGTACGCACCAGACCCCCAGGTACAACGCATACGCCAGCATGAGCGCCAACGCGATGCCCACCGATGCGCCCGGCGCCGCGGCCATGACGGCCAGGCCGAGCACCGCCGGCGACAGGAAGACACCGGCCACCGCCAGCAGCGCGACCAGTTTGCCGGTCACGATGGTTCGGGCCGATGCGCCCTGCAGCATCAGCTGGCGCAGCGTGCCGCGCTCGCGCTCCTGCGCGAGCAGGCCGTGTCCCAGGAACGCCAGGACCAGCGGCGCCAGCACCTGCAGCACGAAGGCCGGGGTCAGCTGGCCGAAGCGCACCAGCACCGAGCTCTGCATCACGTCGCCGAAGTTGGCGGTGTTCTGGCGGTGGCCTTCCAGGAACATGCTGGTCCCGGTAAACGGGTCCACCCCGGCATCGAAGGCGGCCAGCGACGACGGCAGGCGGTAGACGAAATGGCCGTAGTGGACCACCCGGTGCGGGTGGCGGTCGGGTTGGGTATCGAAGGCTTCCTGGGCGGCCGCCTGCTGCCGCGCCCGGTCGTCCTCGGCGCCGCGCATGTGGTGGTAGGACACGAGGGTCGAGACCAGCGCCAGCATCGCCAGCAAGGCGATGCCGGCCAGCGCGGTCCGGTTGCGCAGCATCGCGCGCAGCTCGCTGCGCATCACCGGGCGAACGGCGCTCATGCGGCCCGGGCCCTGCCGGAGAAGTGCGCATGCAGCGCGGACAGGTCGAAGCCGGCGCGATCTTCCTGGTGCGCGATCCGCCCCTGTTCCAGCACGCCGATGCGATCGGCGACGTCGACTGCGCCCATCAGGTCGTGGGTGACCAACAGCACCGATGCCTCGCGTGCACGCACCGACTCCAGCAAGCCGTGGAAGTCGGCGCTGGCGCCCGGATCGAGCCCCGAGGTCGGCTCGTCCAGCAGCAGCAGCGGCACCTCGCGCATCAGGGCAACGGCGATCGCCACCTTCTGCCGCATGCCCTTCGAGAATCCTGCGAGCCGCTGCTTCCATGCCGACTCCTGCAGCCCGGCCGCGCGGAACGCCTCATGGATGGCATCCCGCCGGTAGCTTCGTCCGGTCAGGGACAGCAGGTAATCGGCGTTCTCGAATGCGGACAGGTGCTCGTAGAGCGCCACGTTCTCGGGCAGGTAGGCCAGCTGCGCGCGCGCCCGGGCCGGCTCGCGTGATGGCTCGAGGCCATTGACGAGGACCGTTCCCGCATCGGGCCTGCGGAAGCCGAGCAGGACCGAGAGCGTGGTCGACTTGCCGGTGCCGTTGCCCCCGAGCAGCGCATAGATGCTGCCGGCCTCCACGCGAAGATCCAGGCCGGACAGCACGGGCCTGTCGGCGAACGACACGGAGAGCCCGCGAACATCGATGACGGGTGCGGGAAGGGAAGAAGGCATGGGCGGGCCAAGGTCGTGGGTTGTTTAGCATGTTATAACATTTCAATACTTTCCTCCTGATGTGAACCCTCCCCATGCGAACCCGCTTGCATCTGTCGATGCTGCTTGCCCTTGCCTGTTCCCCTGCGTTGGCACAATCCGGCGACTCCACCATCACGCTCGGCAAGGTGGACGTGCGGGGCACTGCCGCCGGACCGATGCTGGCCAACGACGTGCTCACCTCCGTCGATGTCATGGGCGGGGACCAGGTCGAGGACAAGCACGTCATGAACAGCTGGGAACTGCTGGGACAGATGCCGGGCATCCAGCTCACCGAGACCGGCCAGGGTGCCGAGTCCGGCAAGGCGACGTTCCGGGCATTCAACGGCGAGGGCTACATCAACGGCATCAAGACGCTGATCGACGGCATTCCCAGCAACGTCAACAGCGGCAACCAGCGCTTCATCGACATGGTGTTCCCGCTGGAGATCGACTACATCGAGGTCGTGCGCGGCACCAACGACCCGCGCTACGGGCTCCACAACATCGGCGGCAACATCAATTTCGCCACGCGCCAGGGCGGAACCTACCTGGACGGCCGCTTGACCTACGGCAGTTTCGATACGCGCGAAGCCCAGCTGGCGCTCGGCAGGGAGTCCGGACGCATCGCCCAGAACTACTTCGTGGGCGTGCAGGCATCGGACGGCCATCGCGACCATGCCGGATCCAGCAAGTACACGCTGGCGGGCAAGTGGTTCTACAGCGACGAAGCCGAAACCTTGAAGGCGGGGCTGGTGGCGCGCGCCTATCACCACGAAGCCGACGAGTCGGGATTCCTGACGGCCGGGGAACTGGCCGCGGACAGGAACCAGTCGCCGGAAAAGAACGCCAACGACGGTGACGACCGCGACATGTGGCATCTCGGGGCGCACCTGGACAAGGTGCTCGCCGACGGCCTGAGCGCGAGCACCAAGCTCTACGTCAACCGCTACGAAGACGACAGGAAGGTCACCTTCACCCGCTATCCCGAGGGCAATGCGCCACGCCAGCGTCGCCAGTGGGACGAAAGGCAGACGGGCATGCTGAGCAGCCTCACCTGGGTCGCCACCGAGTCCGTGACCATGGAGGCCGGCGCGAACTTCGAGCGCCAGGACAACGCCTACCGGCGCTACCGCTACGAGTTCGGCGTGCCCACCGACTTCGACGCCGCGCCCGCCCGCGTCCAGAACGACGACCGGTACACATTGGAGAACATCGGCGCTTACGTGCAGGTGGTCTTCAATCCCGTCGAGTCGGTGAAGATCGTTCCGGCTTTGCGGGTCGACAGGTTCTCCGGCAGTACGCATCTTCCCGGCGGCGTCCGGGCCGCCCTGCAGTCATACGGCTGGATCAGGCAGCCCAAGCTGGGCGTGGTCTATGCCGTCACGCCGACCGCCAATCTCTATGCGAACTGGGGCAGGACCTTCCAGGTGCTGACCGGATCCACGGCGCCTGCCTACCTGACCGAAGGCCAGGACGGGTACCGCCCATCGATCAACACGGGCACCGAAGTCGGCGTCAAGCTCAGCCCGGTCGCGGGCACCGAGGCCCGCATCGCCGCCTGGCGGCAGGACGCCACGGACGAGGTGGCCAACATGCCCAGCACCGGAACCACCGTCGGCCTGGGCCAGACCCGCCGGCAAGGGCTGGACATGCAGGTCACCTCGCGCCTGGGCGAACGCTGGACGCTCTGGGCATCGCATGCCATCCAGGAAGCGAAGGTCGTCAGTGCGTTCACGGCGGACGGCGTCTCGCTCGCGGGCAAGGAGGTGTTCTCCACGCCGCGCTACATCAGCACCCTGGGGATCGACTATCGGCCAGGCGAGCGCTGGAAGCTCGGGCTGCAGGGAAGGATGCAGGGCGACTACTACATCGACGAGTTCAACGCGCAAGACCGGTACGGCGGCTTCAAGGTGCTGGACGTGAGCGCGCGCTATCGGCTTTCCGATCGCTTCAGCATCGACCTGCAGGTCAGGAACCTGGCCGATCACGCGTACGAGTACGTCTGGTACGACAATTTCTTCTGGGGCGGCGACGACCAGCCGATGTTCTCCGCGGCGCCCGGGCGTTCTGCTTATGTTTCCTTCGACATGAAGCTGTAGAGAAAAACCTCAGGAAGGTCTGAATAACCGCCGTCATCCCCGCCTTCGCGGGAATGACAATCAAGAGCCGAGTTGTTCAGAGATTCCCTCAGGAAGGCCCCAAGCCTCAGGGTCAGGTTCACCTCCCGATGCGTTGTGAGCCGGGGCGGCAGGATCGGGCAGTGCCTGTCCCCCGCCACCGCGAAGCGGCCGAGCGACCACGCCGGACCGTGCACACCATCACCGGAGGAAAGCTGGGGGAAACCCTAGGTAGTCGCCCGTGGTCGGGCGGCTAACAATGGGCGCGAGCGCGGGCGCATGCCCGCGCGGCAGTCCCCTCCTGCTTCGGAAGCCCCCCGCCATGAGCATCCCGGTCGACCACGTCGCGTCCACGCAGACCTTCGCACCACCCCGGCAGCCGCCGGCCTCCGCGTCCGCCTACCAGGACGGCCGCGCGGCGGGCGAGCAGATCGCGGAGCTGGTCCCCGCCAACATGAAGTACAACTCGACCGAGATCCCGATGCTGGTCGATCACTTTTCCGGCGACCTGGTCGATGCGCTGGAGAAGGCGGGCAATGATCCGGAGTTCGCCGCCGGCTTCGTCGAGGCGCTCGGACCGGAACGCTTCTCGCGCCTGGTGGCGGCGGTCGACCAGATCCCGAACACGCAGGCCTACGGCACCGACCCGCAGGTCACCCAGGACACCACCGAACGGCTGCAGTCGCTGGCCGTGGCGCTTGGCGCTGCCACGCGCAGCCCGCAGGGCGCGATCGATGCCGACTTCGTGCGCGAGATCACCAGGCAGAACGGTTTCGTCACCGACCGCGGGCTCGATCCGGAGCTGGCGGCGATCCTGCTCAACGAGGGCGACTACACGCCGGAAACCGCCGCGGAACTGGGGGCCCATGTGTTCCTGGAAGGCGATCCGCCGCAGATCATGGACCGGCCCGAAGGCAGCCTGCCGGTGCCGGCGCATCGCGAGCCGCTGCTCAAGCCCGCCAGCCACGACGTCGGCTGGGACAACACCGGTGCATGGGCCACCGCCTTGCACGGCATCCTCCGCAACCAGGCTTCTTCCGAGGTGCTCGCCATCCGCGGCGACAATCCCAACGACGCCACAGTGGCCGAACGCCTGCTCGATCCGGGGATCAAGCCCGACAGCCTCACCGTCATCTCGCCCCTGGTCGGCGCCGTGCTCGATACGCCGCGCGCCAACCTCGCCACCGATCCGAACGACCGGGCGGCGATCGCAGCGGTCGAGTCGCTGGTGCTGGCCAGCCATGCCCACAACGGCCGCGTCGGCGAGTGGGCGCAGGAACCGCTCGGCCGGCTCTACATGACCTATCCCGGCGAGATCCTCAACGTCGGCGAGGGCAGCAGCGCCTTCCCCGCGTCCCAGTCTCCGCTCGGTGAGCGCCTGGCGGCGCTGGGCGCCGACTACTCCGGCGCCGGCGCCAACCTGATGACGGCGGCGATGGGCGCCGACGGCACGCCGCCGCTGCGCCTGGACCAGCCGCAGGGCCCGCCGCCGTTCATGGTGCCGGCCGAGCGCTACGACAGCTGGGAACAGGCGATCCACGCCGCCACCGACCATTACCGCGCCCAGGTGCAGGACTACGGCCCGCCGCGCGAGACCGATGTGCAGGGCACGCCCTACATCGACCTGGAAGACCTGGCCGACGAGATCGCCGACATCGACGCCGAACTGGTGCAGGCGCAGTTCGGCGCCAACGCCATCGCCGCCACCGATGTCGACAACGACAACCAGGCCAAGCAGGACGCCGTCAACGTCATCAGCGACTACATCGGCTTCGGCATTGGCCTGGGCACCGGCGGCGCCTCCCGCGCGGCCTTCGCCACCGGGTACAACACCCATGTCGAAGGCGCTCTGCTCGAGGCGCTGTGGCCCACCAACAACGCCTCGCAGGTCTTCGAGAACGAGGTGCCCGGCTTCGCCCGCGAACTGGTCGCGGCGCAGACGGTGCAGATCGTGGAGGCCGCGGCGAGAAGCGGCGCCGTCGAGCTGCCGGACTCGCTGCTCGATTCCAAGACCAACGGGCTGCGCACGCCGACCTCGGACGCGGACGGCGCGCAGTTCGCCCAGGACCTGGCCAGCTTCGTTGCCGGGAACCCGGCCATGCAGCAGGCCGTCGACCAGGCCGCCAGCAATCTGATGGCGCGCGTCAACGCCCTGCGCGCGGGCGACTACCGCGGCGGCGGCTGACGGACAGCCGCCAAGCAGTAGGGGCCCACGCCAGGTTGCCGGCAACCGTCTCGGATACCTGCATGCCGGCGACGCGTGCCGGCTCAGAACCCCGCGTGCCCCGGCAGCAGCGCCCGCAACTCCGTGTCGGTCAGGTTGCGCCACTGGCCGGGCTTCAGGTGGGCCAGCTTGACCGGCCCGATCCGCACCCGGATCAGCTGCTTCACCCGCAAATCGAAGTGGGCCGCCATGAGGCGGATCTGGCGGTTGAGGCCCTGGACCAGCGTGATCCGGAAGCCGAACCTGCCCAGCGGGCCGGTCCGGCACGGCAACGTGGTCTGCCCGTGGACGGGTACGCCGCGGGCCATGCCGCGCAGGATGTCGTGGGTGACCGCATGGTTCACGGTCACCAGGTACTCCTTCTCCAGCTTGTTCTCGGCGCGGAGGATGGCGTTGACGATGTCGCCGTTGCTGGTCAGCAGGATCAGGCCTTCCGAATCCTTGTCGAGACGGCCGATCGGGAAGATGCGTTGCCGATGGTCGACGAAGTCGACGATGTTGCCCTTCACCGAAGTCTCGGTGGTGCAGGTGATGCCCGTCGGCTTGTGGAGTGCGATGTAGACGTGGCGGCGTTTGCCGGGGGCGGCCGTGCGCGGTTGCAGCGCCTGGCCATCGACCATGACGAGGTCGTCTTCGCCGACCTCTGCGCCCACGCGCGCGCGCTGGCCGTTGACCGTCACCCGGCCCTCGCCGATGAGGCGATCGGCCTCGCGCCGCGAACATGCGCCGGTGTCGCTGATGTGCTTGTTCAGGCGCATGGCCGGATGCGTCGCTGTGATCGCGAAAGGCGCGCAGTCTGGCAGATCAGGCGCGCGGGGTCATGGGACACGGAAACGAAGGTCCGGTGACCGGGGCAACCGCAGGCTCAGATTCCCTGGCGCAAGCGAACGGACGTCGGGAGAGTCCCGAGGGCGGCGCATAACCTGCACCCGCAATCGCGCGGGCACATTTGGGTGCGGGAGGATGGACCGCCAAACAAAAGACCCCGGGCGTTGCCGCCCGGGGTCCTGGTACCGCTGATGCGGTGCGAGCGTCGAGTAAAGGCTTACTCGGCCTCGACTTCCTCGGCCTGCAGGCCCTTCTGGCCCTGCGCAACCTTGAACGTCACCTTCTGGCCTTCCTGCAGGGACTTGAAGCCGCTGCCCTGGATCGAACGGAAATGGACGAACAGGTCGTCGCCGCTCTGCGGGGTGATGAAGCCGAAGCCCTTGGCGTCGTTGAACCACTTGACGGTGCCGCTCTGACGATCTGACATGGTGTTACTCCTTGGATCAATTAAGGAAAGCACGGCCCGCGAAATGCGGTGCCGGGACTGTATCGAGCAAGGGGTAACGCGAAGCGATGGAGTGGATCGTCTGGAGAGGCCGGCTTCGGCCCTGGAACCTGTGATCTACCGCATCGGAGCCACGATGTACCGTGATCCCGCTTTGAACAGTGCATGCACTCTACAGCACTTTCCGGCAATAGGGATGTAGGGGAACTAACCGCGGTTGATTCCCTCCGTCCTTGAGGGCTCCCCACATTTTCCTCGCGCATGTCCTCCCCCTTTGAAAACGGGGGATTGAGGGGGATTTGCTGTTGCTATTGCTGTTGCTTGGTCGGGCACCGAGCAAATCCCCACCCCCCTTTTTCAAAGAGGGCAGCCAAGCCATTGAATTGATTGCAGGAAAGCAGGAGGAACCTCCGCCTCCGCCCCCCTTTTTCTTCTTCTCTCAGCGCGCCGGCCGTTCGGGCTTGAACCCCATCGCCTCGCGGTAGCGCAGGTACAGGGCCTGCACCTTGTCGAGGTAGTGCCGGGTCTCCGCGAAGGGCGGCACGCCGCCGTGGAGCGCCACCGCGCCGATCCCGGCGTTGTAGGCCGCGGCCGCCAGGGTCCGGTCGCCGTCGAACCTGCGCAGCAGCATCCGCAGATGCCGGGCCCCGCCATCGATCGACTGCGCCGCCGACAGCGGATCGGCGACCCCGAGCTCGGCGGCGACCGCGGGCATCAGCTGCATCACGCCCAGGGCGCCTTTCGGCGACACCGCGTTGGCATCGAAGCCGCTCTCGGCATGCGCGATCGCGCGCAGCCAGGCCTCGTCCACGCCGGTGGCGCGCGCCGCGGTGCGGAACTGGGCGTCGAAGGCGTCCAGGCGCGGGGCGCCGACGCGCCCGAGCCCGGGATGGGCCGCCTCGCCCGGAGGCGTCTCCACAGTGAACTTCAGGAACACCCGCGAGCCGGGTAGGTTGCGGGTCGAGTAGACCAGCCTGCCGTTCTGCTCGCGCTCGTATAGCGTGCCGCTGAAAACGCCGAAGTTGCCCCAGAGGTTGGCCGGCTTGCCGGGCACGTCGGCCACCTCGTGGGCCTCGCAACGCGATCCCGGTTCGGGCGCGGTGGCCAGGCTCACGGTGCCGTCGCGGACGCAGCGATAGATCGTGCGCGCCATGGCGGGCGCCGCGGCGCCGCACAGCAGCACCAGCACAAGAAGGATGGGAACGGAGGGAACTGAACCTGAGGTTCCCCCACATTTGTCGCAGCCTATCTTCCCCCTTTGGAAAAGGGGGATTGAGGGGGGCGAAAGCCGCCGCTTGCAAGCCGCAGGCTTGCGGCGGTTTGAGCGCTCCCGCGCGCTGCGCGGGGACCGGGAATCGCAAAGCGATTTGCTGTTGCTGTTGCTTGGTCGGGCACCGAGCAAATCCCCCCAACCCCCCTTTTTCAAAGGGGGGAAGCAGCCAAGCCGTTGAACTGATTGCAAGAAAACAGGGGAAGCCTCAGGAACCCGACCCCTCGGCCTTCTAGTTCCCTCCATCGCTATTCTCCCGTTCACATCGGCGGCTCGATGACCTCGTCCAGGCGATCGGGTGCGACCGCGTAGCCGCCATCTTCGACCTCGGCGCGCACCTCCAGCAGCATGCCTTCCAGTTCAGCGAGCTCACCCGCGTCGGCCGCGTCGACGATCTGGATGCAGCGCGCGTTGAACCATTCCCAGAACTGGCGGAAGGTCTTGCCGTGCCAATGTTCGTGGCGGATGCCCTGGTAGAGCTCGCCGATGGCGATGGTCAGGTCGTCGCGCATCACGCGGCCTCTGGATATGGGGGTACAGGTGCCGATTGTGGCCGAAGATCGGGAGCCGGGCCGGTTTCGTTCAGGGCCGGCCGCCGGCGGGTTGCGCGTACCCGGTCGCGCCGGGTGCGGCCTCTATGGCTCCACGCGCAAGACGGTCCGCGCGTACCGGGCCAAGGACGGAGTCCCCTTGTCGTTCACCCTCAGGATGACGTGGAGGTCGACCGGTTTCGTGACGCGGGGCGCCTCGACCCAGACGGTGTCTCCATTCGAGAGGGAAGGAAGATCGCCTACGAAATCGCCTGCCTCCGGGTACCAGAACCAGTGAAACCCGAGGCTGTCGCCGTCGGGGTCGGAGCTTCCGCGCGCACTGAGCGCGACCCCCTGACCCGATTTGACGGTGAGCTGCCGCGGCTGGCCCAGTACCACCTTCGGCGGATGGTTGGCTTCGGCGTAGGGCTTGACGGTCCAGTCCATGCGCGCGGCGAAATCGTTCTGGAAATCGTCCCGCCATCTCCATAACGACACCAGGGCGTCGCGGTAGCGGGGGGCGGTGTCGCGGACCGCCCGGCCATACTCGGCCTGTTCCGGCGGTCCGTAGGCATCGATGGCATTCGTCCAGATGGGACGGGTTTCGGGCCCGTGGTTCTTGTCGTTGAGCATCGTGTCTCCGGACGGGGTGTACAGCCGATAGCGGCCGCCCCAGCCGCCCCAATCCGGCCGTTCCGGATGATTGAGCCCGTTGGGGATCAGGTGCAGGAAGGCAGGGGTGTCGCCTTCCAGTCCCCACACGACATCCGGATACAGCGCGCCCAGCGGGCCGTGCCCCTGCTGGATGTTCTGCGCCACCCAGGCGTTGCTGATGGTGGCGTTGTCGATCCCGTCGATGACGCGATTGATGGCGTTCCAGGTGGCCACGCCATAGTTGTCGCCTGGCGTGACGATGTAGAAGACGCCCGGAAACTCCCGGCGCAGCCAGATGCCGGCATCGTCCTGGTCCGAGATCGTGTAGACCCGCAGCTTGGCGATCAACCGGTCGAGTTCCTCGGGCGTGCGGGTCCGCTTCAAGGTATGCACGGCCTGGGCGAGCGTGTTGGCGCCGCCCCAGACGGACACCCACAGGGGACGGGGATCGGGACGTTCCAGCGCCCGGATGATCAGGTCGGATCCGGCGGTGTCCTTGCCCGGGCCCACGCCCTCCATGCCGTAGACCGAGACACCTTCGGCGATCACCTGGCGCAGGCGATCCGCGTCGGGATACCTGCGGTCATGCGTCACCAAATTGGGCCGGACCTTGGCGTAGCCGTCCACGAGGCGTTGTATCGACTCGGGCATGGGCGACGAACGCTTGTGCGTGGAGGTGGTGGCGACCAGGCCCTCGATGTCGATCTCGTTCGCGTACAGGAACAGGCGGATCAGCGACTGGGTATCGTCCGGATCGGCCTCGATGTCGGTGAGAACGACGAGCCTTTGCGGCGCATCGGCGGTATCGTGCGCGCCGCTTGGGGCGTCCGCGGCAAGCGCGGTCATGGCGCTGCACAGGGCGATGGCGGTGCACAGGAATCGGACGATCAAGTTGTCACCTCGCGGTTGATAGGCCTGGCGCGCCCCTCGCATGCAGGCGATCCTGGGCCGTTGGAGCTGGTGCGCAGCCGTCCACCCGGGCGCGCCCGGTGCTGACGCGAAAGCGCGGGCGCGGCCACGCGACACACTTCACGGCGCACGGCGGCGCAACAAGGCCGGCCGACGAGGCTAGCGGCGCCGAACCCACCTGCGCTAGCATGGAAACCGGTGTCATTTCACGAAAGATAACCCGATTGCCCGCCTCTGGGGCTTGTCCTGGCGGCCGGTGGACGTGGAGGGAGCATGTCGCGAAGTGCCTTGAGGCGTTTCAGTTCTGCGGCGGCGCTGCTGCTGGTGCTGTCGCTTGCCGCTGTCGCCGCTGCAGATGCATTTGCGCAAGGGCGGTTGAAGGTGTCGCCGAACGGCCGTTATCTCCAGCGCGAGGACGGAGCGCCCTTCTTTTATCTCGGAGACACCGCGTGGCAGCTGTTCCACCGGCTCGACCGGGAAGAGGCCGATCGCTATCTGCGGGATCGCGCCGAAAAAGGCTTTACCGTCATCCAGGCCGTCGCGCTGGCGGAATTGAACGGACTGCGCGAGCCGAACGCCTATGGTGAACTGCCGCTGGTCGACTTGGACCCCGCCCGGCCGAACGAGGCGTATTTCGAGCACGTGGACCATATCGTCCGTCGCGCCAACGAACTGGGTCTGGTCGTCGGCCTGCTTCCGTCCTGGGGAAGATACTGGCGCGAGGGCGACGACCAGATCTTCACGCCGGAAGGCGCCGAGGCCTATGGGCGCTTTCTCGGTGCACGCTACCGCAATGACGACGTGATCTGGATCCTCGGCGGCGATTCCAATGTCCGCACTGCGTCCGAGCGCGCCATCATCGATGCGATGGCAGCGGGCCTGCGCAGCGGCGACGGCGGGACGCATCTCATCACGTTCCATCCGCGCGGGCCGGGGCTGTCGTCCGTACAGTTGGGCGAGGCGCCGTGGCTCGACTTCTACATGAACCAGTCGTCGCACGCTGCGCCGAACCACGACACCGGGTTGTACGCCGAACACGATCGCGCCCTGCGCCCGCGGCGGCCGACGATCGATGGCGAGCCACGCTACGAACAGATCCCCGTCGGCTTCTACAACCAGGGCAACAATCCGCATGTGCGCTTCGGCGACGACGACGTTCGCCAGGCCGCCTGGTGGTCGGTGCTCGCCGGCGCGGCGGGCCACACCTACGGCGACAACAATGTCTGGCAGATGTGGACCCCGGGCAGGCAGCCCGCGATCGGGGGCAACGTACCCTGGCATGAAGCATTGCACCATCCCGGCGCTCGGCAGATGGGCCTTCTGCGCCGCTTCATGGAAGCGCATCGTTTCCACACGCTGGTTCCCGACCAGAGCATCATTCTGGACGGTCCCATCGCAGGCGCGGCCAAGATTCGGGCCGCGCGCGCGACGGACGGCTCCCGTGTCATCGTCTATTCCCCGCGCGGAGAACCGTTCACGCTCGATCTGGGACTGATCCGCTCGCCGAGTCACGCCCAATCCTGGTTCGATCCGCGTTACGGCACTGCTTACGCGTTCAGGCCGGAAGAACAAAGCCAAGGCATCCAGACGTTCACGCCGCCCTCGTCGGGTCCGGGCGAGGACTGGGTCCTCGTCATCGAGGCGTTGGACGACTGAAGGGATGCCCGAAGGCCGGACTGCTTCGTAGGAGCGCGCCATGCGCGCGATGCCGCGGGCATCGTGCCGCCACGCGACTCCGTCCACCGGCACGCCTTCCGGTTCGCGTCGGGACCGCCGACCGCCGACCGAGACCGGACATGCCCGCGGCATCGCGCGCATGGCGCGCTCCTACGGAGTTCCTGGGCCGACCTGCCGATGGCTTGCCTGTCCATGCAAACGGGCAAGTCGGATCGGGTCCATGCGTGGCCGGTCGCCGGCGTGTTGCGCATACTCCGCCGCGCCGCGCCGCGCCGGGCGCGGGTACCACCCCAACCTGCGATCATGCGCGCATGACCACGCCGCTTTCGTTCAGCTCCCTCGCCCTACCGCCCGCGCTGCTGCAGGGCGTCGACGCCCTCGGCTACACGGCGATGACGCCGGTGCAGGCGCAATGCCTGCCCGCCATCCTCGACGGCCGCGACGTGATTGCGCAGGCGCCCACCGGCAGCGGCAAGACCGCCGCGTTCGGCCTGGGGCTGCTGACCCGGATCGACCCCGCGCGCATCGGCACCCAGGCGCTGGTGCTGTGCCCCACGCGTGAGCTGGCTGACCAGGTCGGCAAGCAGCTGCGCAAGCTTGCGACCGGTATTCCCAACCTCAAGCTCTCGATCCTGTGCGGCGGCATTCCGCTCGGCCCGCAGCTGGCCTCGCTGACGCACCCGCCGCACGTCGTGGTCGGCACGCCCGGGCGCATCCAGGAACTGGCGAAGAAGCGGGCGCTGCACCTGGGCGAGGTCCGCACGCTGGTCCTGGACGAGGCCGACCGCATGCTCGACATGGGCTTCGAGGACGCGATCCGCGACATTGCCAAGCGATTGCCGAAGGACCGGCAGGGATTGCTGTTCTCGGCCACGTTCCCCGACGCGATCCGCGTGCTGGGCAATGCCATGCTGCACGATGCGCTGGAAGTGAGCATCGACGGCGGCGCGCAGCCGGCCACCATCGAGCAGCTATTCTTCGAAGTGGACCCCGCGCGTCGCGCGCCGGCGCTGGCCGCCCTGCTGCTGCGCCATCGACCGGAATCGACCGCCGTGTTCTGCAACACGCGCGCCGACACCGTGGAGGTCGTCGGCTCGCTGTCCCACTACGGTTTTTCCGCGCTTGCGCTGCATGGCGACATGGAGCAGCGCGATCGCGATGAAGTGCTGGTGCAGTTCGCCAACCGCAGTTGCAGCGTGCTGGTGGCCAGCGACGTCGCCGCGCGCGGGCTGGACGTCGAGGATCTCGGCGCCGTGGTCAACTACGAGCTGCCCACCGATCCCGACACCTACCTGCATCGCATCGGCCGCACCGGACGCGCGGGCCGCGACGGGTTGGCGCTGAGCCTGTGCGCGCCGCGCGAGCTCCCGCGCGCGCAGGCGATCGAGGAGCGCCAGGGCCAGCCGCTGCGCTGGGAACCGCTGCAACCGCTGGCGGGCAAGGCGGGCAACGTCCCGGCCGCCGCCATGGCCACGCTGCGCATCGACGCCGGCCGCACCGACAAGCTGCGCGCCGGCGACATCGTCGGCGCGCTCACCGGCGACGCCGGACTGCATAAGGACGCGATCGGCAGGATCGACGTATTCGCCACCCGCAGCTATGTCGCCATCGCCCGTGCGCACGCGGCCAAGGCGCTGTCGGCGCTGCGCGAAGGCAAGATCAAGGGACGCAGGTTCCGGGTCAACCGCCTGTAGCCCTACCGCTTTCTACGCCATCTCGCAGATCAGTTCGCCGAAGGCGGTGGACGCGGGGGTCTTGCCGCCACTGCTCCAGACCAGCGCGAAATCGATGTCGGGCAGCGGCGGCAGGCCGTACGCGCCGTCGATGATCCGCATCCCGGGCTCGATGTCGTCGCAGGCGATCGCGGTGATCGCCAATCCCGCCAGCACGGCGGCGTGGATGCCCTCCTGGCTGTGCGAGGTGAAGACGATATGGCTGTCGATGCCGGCCTCGTCGAGCGCACGGACGCCCACCTGCCGATGTACGCAGGGCGGCGGATAGAACGCGAACGGCAAGGGCGCGTTGCGCGGGGGCTCGAACGTCTCGGCGACCACCCAGACCAGCCGCGTGCGCCGTAGCAGTCGTCCCGTGGCCGGGCTGTCCGCGTCGCGCAGCGAGATCACCACGGCCAGGTCCAGGTCGCCGCTCCGGATCAGCGCCGGCAGGTCGAGGTTGGCGCTGATGCTGGCGTCCAGCCGCACCGCCGGGAAATCACGCGCGAAACGGCACAGCAGCCGCGGAAGACGCGCGCGCATGAAGTTTTCCGGTGCGCCGAAGCGCACCGTGCCCGACAGCGGGGAAGGGCGGAAACGCCGGGCCAGCGTATCGAACGAGCGCAGGATCTGTTGCGCGTGCCGGAGCAGCTCCTCGCCGTCCTCGGTCACCGTCAGGCTGCGCGTCGTGCGGCTGAGCAGGCGGCGGCCGACCTGTTCTTCCAGGCGCCGGATCTGGTGGCTGACAGCCGATTGGGTCAGGTGCTGGCGCTGCGCCGCACGGGTGAAGCTGCCGGTGTCGGCAACGGCAACGAAGGTGCGCAGCAGGGTCGGATCGAAGTCCATGGCGGGCGTAGATACATGAAGACAATTAATGATAGTCGTAAAACTTAATCATTTCCCTCATCAGAGGGTGTTGCCGACAATGCCGCTCCCCCGCTGCGGCGCGCACCGCGCCTGTGATTGTTCCCGCTCGCCGCCGTCGCCCGATGGCCGCCCGGCTGCGGCGACGGCGTCGAACCGCAGCGGTCCCGACAGCTTCACCCGGAGCGATGATGACCCGCATCAGCCACAACACGGCCGCCTTGATGGCCGTTTCCCTGTCCTCCCTGATGTTCGGCCTGGAGATCTCGAGCGTGCCGGTGATCCTGCCGACGCTGGAGCGCCAGCTGCATGCGGACTTCGCGCAGATGCAGTGGATCATGAACGCCTACACCCTGGCCTGCACCTCAGTGCTGATGGCGGTCGGGACGTTGGGCGACCGCTTCGGGCGCAAGCGCATCTTCGTCATCGGCCTGCTCCTGTTCGGGCTCACTTCGCTGATCTGCGGCCTGGCGAGCAGCGCCTGGACGCTGGTCGCCGCACGGTTCCTGCAGGGCGCCAGCGGCGGTGCGATCCTGATCTGCGGCACGGCGATCCTGTCGCATCAGTTTCCGGCCGGTCGCGAACGTGCGCGCGCCTTCGCGGTGTGGGGCGTGGTGTTCGGTATCGGGCTCGGCTTCGGGCCGCTCATCGGCGGCGCGATCGTCGCCTTGTCCAACTGGCGCTGGGTGTTTCTGGTACACGTGCCGTTGATGGTGGCGACGTTGCTTCCGCTGCTCATCGGCGTGCGTGAATCGCGCGATCCGCAGGCGAAGAAGCTCGACGGCGTCGGCATCGCCGCGCTGTCGCTGGCGGTGTTCGGGCTGGTCTTCTACATCACCCAGGCACCGGGCCTGGGATTGGCCAGTACCGCCGCGATCGGAATCGCCGCGGTGACGGTGGCGGGATTCGTCGCCTTTGCGTGGGCCGAGAAGACGCACCCGCATCCGATGTTCGATTTTTCGGTGTTCAAGCTGCGCGATTTCTCCGGCGCGATGGTCGGCGCGATGGCGATGAACTTCAGCTTCTGGCCGTTCATCGTCTATCTGCCGATCTACCTGGAAGGCGTGCTGGGCTACGGCGTCTTCTCCGCTGGCGCATGCCTGTTCGCGTACACGTTGCCGGCGTTGGTGATGCCGCCGCTGGCCGAGCGGCTGAGCTTGCGCTACCGCGCGGGACGGGTGATTCCGGCGGGATTGTTCGCGATCGGCGCAGGCTTCCTGCTGATGCGGTTCGGCGGCAACGCCGTGCAGGCCAGTTGGGCCACGCTGCTGCCCGGCCTGGTGTTGGCCGGCATCGGGTTGGGGCTGACCAACACGCCGGTGACGAACACGACGACCGGATCGGTCCCCGGTGATCGGGCAGGCATGGCATCCGGCATGGACATGAGTGCGCGCTTCATCAGCCTGTCGATCAATATCGCGATCATGGGATTCATCCTGCTTGCCGGCGTTCATTCCAGCCTGCAGGACAGCCTTGGTGGCCAGATCGGCACCGAACGCCTGCGCGGCGCTGCGGAGAAGATTGCCGCCGGCAACCTGTCTGCGCTGGAGGATCCGCAAGCGCTGCCGCACGGGTTGGTCGCCTCCGACGCTGTCCACGCCGCGCTCGCGCAGGGTTTCGACTGGGTGATGCTGTATGCCGCCCTGGGCGTCTGGCTGCTCGCGGCTTTGAGCCTGGCGATCTTCAACGCCGGCAAGCGTATCGGCTGGGTTGGCTCCGCCAGCCGGGAAAACGGTGTCCGGGACCATTAGCTGTGGAGACGGTGCCAGGAACGAATGGCGTCTACTCGAGCATCGTCATTCCCGCGAAGGCGAGAATCCATGGACGTCATGCCGTCGAAGATCAACGCCATGCGCGCGATACCGGCGACGTCTCCGGTCCTGTCATCGGCGGCCCCGCCGCGAACCGGAAGGCGTACCGGTAGACGGAATCGCATGGCGGCACGATGCCCGCGGCATCGCGCGCATGGCGCGCTCCTACGGATCTCCGGTCGTGTGTATGGACCGTCCGGCTGGTGCCTGGGCATGTCCACGCAAACAGGCAAAAGAACCTCAAATAGCGCCATTCGTGTCAGGGGCAAGGAACCGTGAACCCGGGACCATAGTCAACTTTCCAATTGGAAGTCCCCCGAACGGAGGTAGTCGAGGTTTGCCTCGAACCCGGTACCGGCCGCCATCATGCTTACCATTGGCCTGCCGGCCACGAAATCTGGATTGCCTGGAAGGTCCACAGTTGTATCCTGATGCTCGTCTTCGTTCCGACATCCAGATGACAGCGACCCAGGCGACAAAGTCCAGGCGCAGAGGCCCGGCGCTCGAGAAGGCCATTCTCGAGAGTGCATGGGCTGAGCTGGCCGAGAAGGGGTACGCGGCCCTGACCATGGAAGCAGTCGCCGCTCGTGCTGGAACCAGCCGCACCGTGCTGGCGCGACGCTGGGAAAGCCGCGCTGCGCTCGCCATGGCGACACTCCGCCACCAGATGTCCAAGCACCCGTTGAACGTTCAGGAGTGTGGGGATCTGAGAACCGAGTTGCTCGAGTTCCTCGACCGCGCGGGTGCGCGATTGGGGGTCATTTCGGTGGTATTTTCCCTCCTCCATGTTGAATCGGCGCCAGCCGGCGCCGGAACACCGCAAGAGCTGCGTGCCGCCTTGCGGGAGGGCGAGGGCGGTGTGCTGTCTGCCATTCTGGATCGCGCGGTCCAGCGCGGCGAAATCGATCCGAGCACAATGACGCCTGTCGTTTCCGAGCTACTGGGCGATCTGTACCGGCACTACGCCATCATGAATCGGTCGGCCCCGTCGGAAAAGTTGCGCCAAGCCTGGGTCGATACGATTTTTCTGCCGCTGGTGCGGGCGGACCAGCCGAAGTCGGGCTGAATGTCGCCCGCCGTTCGCGGACCTCCGCGGTTCCGTAGGAGTCGTGTTCGCCCGCTGTTGGATGACGCTCGCATAGGGTTGCCGGCTGGCCGTTGTCCTATGGCCGCTGTTCGATCTGCTGGCGGCGCCTTTGCATCCACGCGTCACGCACAAACGCGTACTCGTCTACGGCTTCGGCGCGCATCTTGTCCAAGGGCAGCGCCGCGGATCGCATGCTGCCGAGTTGCAAAATCGTCAGGCCGGTTTTCACCCCATCACTGTCGAAGTACTGGATCGGTGCGGCGGGCCTGTCGCCGAAGTACCCGACGAAGTCCCGGACCGTGCGTGGCCCCAGGAGGGGCGCGACGAAGTACCGCGAGTCGTCCCAACCCCATACGCCCAGTGTCTGGCCGAAATCTTCAGTAGTGCGTTCCAGCTTCATCCTGCTGGCCGGGTCGAAGATGCCGCCTACCCCTGCAGTGGTATTGACCAGCAGGCGACCGAGCGTCGTGGCCGCGCCGATTGGCCGTCCCTGCAAGATCTGATTGACGAACGTTCGCGGTTCCTGCAGGTTCGCGAAGAAGGCCGTGACTCGATGCTGCACGACATCGGGTATCACCTTGTCGTATGCCACGCCGATGGGGCGGGCGACATATTTGTCCAGCCTGGTGTTGATCGAGTACATCCGGCGGTTGTAGCGCTCCCAGGGATCTCGGATGGCCGTTTCGGGATAGAGGAGCTCGGCATCGAGCTCGGCGCGGGTAGGGCCGCTGTTGTCCACCGGCGAGGCGTCGACCGGGGTGGCCGGCGGCCCAGCGGCGGCCATGGACGCGCCCTGGTTGGTGACGCGTCCCTCACCGGACAGATTCATGCGACCCGGCGCCATCCCCCGCTCAAGGTCCTCCGGTGCATCGGCCGGTACTGCGGAAAGGTCGACGGAGGTGCTGCCCGAGCGGACGCTGGTGGCTTCCATCGGCACGGACGTGCTGGCGGATGCAGAGTTCTTCTTGATATTGGTGGTACAGGCCGCCAGTACGAACACAACGACAAGCGAGAAAAGAGCGCGCAGGGGATGCATGGGAATCTCCGATCGGGGGCTTCGTTCTCCCGTGAGTGGCCGCCTCGCAGGAGTCATATAAGATGCTTATATGCATCTTAATTGATAGAGTACCCCAATGAATTAGATTCTTGTTAGAGTCTTATTACGAGGACGTTGGGTTCATTCCCGAGTCAGGCTGCACAGAAGTGCTACAGGCGATCCCCTTCGGCTGCGCGGTGCTGCGGAGAAGATTGCCGCCGGCAATCTGTCTGCGCTGGAGGATCCGCAAGCGCTGCCGCACGGGTTGGTCGCCTCCGACGCTGTCCACGCCGCGCTCGCGCAGGGTTTCGACTGGGTGATGCTGTATGCCGCCCTGGGCGTCTGGCTGCTCGCGGCTTTGAGCCTGGCGATCTTCAACGTCGGCAGGCGCGTGGGCCGGATTGGAAGTGGCGATCGCGCTGTCGATCGATCAGCGCGGCCGAGCCGCATCTCATAGGGTCAGGCGCTCGCGCAGTTCCCGCGCCTGACGGCGTGACACCTCGACCGTGCTGCCGTCCTTCAGGGTCAGATCGTAGCCGTCGCCGACCGACAGTTCGACGTTCCTGACCATGCGCAGGTTCACCAGCGTATTGCGGTTGGCGCGGAAGAACAGCGCCGGATCCAGCCGCGCCTCCAGTGCGCTCAGGCTGCGTGGCAGCAATGCGGTCTCGCCGCGGAACCATACCCGGGCGTAGTTGCCGTCGACCACGATCCGGCTGATCTCGTGCAGCGCCACGAACCAGCAGCGTTCGCCGTCGCGCAGGAACACCTGGTCGTCATGGCTGAGCAGTCCGCGCGACGACGATTCCGGGGACTGCGCCGCTGTGCGCCTGGCGCAGGCCTTGGCGATCGCCGCGGCCAGCCGTTCCGGCACCACCGGCTTGACCAGATAGTCCAGCGCATTGGCCTCGAACGCGCGCACCGCGTACTGATCGTAGGCCGTGGTAAACACCACCAGCGGCGCAGCGTCCAGTCCGTCCAGCACGTCGAAGCCGGTGCCGGACGGCATCTGGATATCGAGCAGGACCAGGTCGGGCTTCAGCCGCGTGATTGCCTCGCGCGCCGCGGGCACGTCGTCGGCCTCGCCGACGCATTCGACCTTGGCCAGGTCGCCCAGCAGCGTGCGCAGCTCGTGCCGGGCGAGGCGGGTGTCGTCGACGATCAGCACGCGCAAGCGTTCGCTCATTGCGCGATTTCCAGCTGGGCCAATACGCGCGGGCCGTTCTGTCGCAGCTCGAAGCGGTTTCCGGGCTCGCGCGCCAGCCGTGCACGCAGGTAGGTCAGGCCGACGCCGGATTCCTGCTTGGACGCGTCCAGGCATCCGGGGTTGCTGACCTGGATCGCCAGCCTGTCGCCATCGCGCCAAGCCGCCACGGCCAGCTCGCCACCACCCGGGGTGCAGGCAATGCCGTGCTTGATCGCGTTCTCGACCAGTAGCTGCAGCAGCATCGGCGGCAGCTGCGCGTCCAGCGCGCCGGTAGCGATGTCGCGGTGCACGCGCAGGCGCTGCTCATAGTGGATGCTCTCGACCGCCAGGTAGTCTTCGATCACCGCCAATTCCTCGGCCAGCGACGCAGAGTCGCGCTGGCTGTGCTCCAGCGCGTGGCGGAGGATGTTGGACAACCGGGTCACCGCCTCACGTGCCCGCGCCGGCTCATCGTTGATCAGCGCACGCACATTGTTCAGCGCGTTGAAGACAAAGTGCGGGTTGAGCCGTGCACGCAACGCATCCAGTTCCAGCGCATTGCGCTGCGATTCGGCGCGCAGCCGCGCCAGTTCGCTCTGCCGGCGGTAGCGCGCCAAATGCCAGCCGCTCCACAATGCCAGCCACAGGCCGAGGATGAGCGCGACCTGGATCGAGTACATCAGCATCGCGCGCGCGCCGTAGCCGCCATCGTTCGGCATCGCGAACATGCCCAGCGCTGCCGCGCCAACCAGCACGCCACGCACGGCCAGCTGTAACGCGAACGAGCCGATCAACAGGCTCGCCGTCAGCCGCCCCAGCAGCGCGAGTGGGGCCAGCGCGAACCAACGCCCGCGCAAGGCCATCCCGCGGATTATCCAGGTGACCAGCCACAGCCCGGCACCGAGCGAGAACGCCAGCCAGTGCGTGATCGGCTGGATCGTCCCTCCGCCCATCAGCCAAAAACTGAGCAGGATGAAGCCGGCGTAGCCGGCGGCAGGCACCAGGTTCAGCAGGGCGAAGCGGACATCAGCGCGCGTCATCGAGGCATCCGGCTTGAACGGTGAGGGCTCATGCGCCTAGGTCCCGACGAGGCTCGGTGCGGCCTCGCCGGTCCGGGCAAAGCCGCGCCGCGGCGGTTATCGCGCGTTGGTGATGAACTCGCGCACCTGCGCCTGCAGCCACTGCGGATCATCCCACATCAGGAAATGATAGCCGTCGCGGCTCAGTTCGATGTGGACTCCCTGGAGGTTTGCGAATTGGTTGCGGACCATGCCGCGGCTCATCTCCTCGGTCACGCCGTAGTGGGCGTAACCGGCCCAGGACGACAGCACCAGGGTCGGCACCTTGATTGCGTCCAGCTGCTGGCGCAGGTCGGTGGTCATCAACTCGTACATCGCCTTGGCGCCGGTGGCGCGGTCACTGGCCCGGCCCCACTCGACGATGGTCTCGACCCGCTCCGGCGAGCGCGAGAACACCGACATCATCTGGCGGTACTGCGCCGAGTCGCGGTCGCCATGCAGCACGCTCTGACGCATCTGTTCGGCCACCGCCTTGCTGTTCTCCGGCGTAGCCTGCGGGTTTATTGCGGCCGGCATGAACGGTAGCGAGTCGACGATCACCAGGCGCTCGATCGCATCCGGCGCGGCGATCGCCATCTGCAAGGCGAGGAAGCCGCCCAGGCTGTGGCCGATCACCACCGGCTGGTCCAGGCCGCCCTCGCGCAGGTAGGCGAGCAGGCGATCGCGCATCTCCGGCAGAAACGCTTCGCTCTCGATCGGCTCCAGCCCGGCGAAACCCGGCAACTGGACGATATGGCACTGGACCCGGTCGGCCCGCAGCGCGGCGCAGGTTTCGGTCCAGGTGTCCGCGCCGCTGTTGAGGCCGGGAATCATCACCACCGGACGGCCCTCCCCGATGACTTCGATTTGCAGATCGCGGAAGCGCTCCGGCGCGGCCTGTGCGGACGCGGCAGCCGCCAGCGCGACCGCGGCCAGGGCCAGGCGAAACAGCGAACGGAGGCGGGGACGGCGAAAGACACTCATAGCGAACTCCGGCAGACGATTGGGGGCGCACAGGATCCGCATGCGTGCCGCCGCCGTGCGGAAATCATGAGCAGCGGCCGCAGCAAGCCGCGAACGGCGCCGGAGTGCGGTCGGCGGCGACCATCGAAGCCGGATGCTGCGCCAGTGTCGGATCACCCACTGCCGTCCTCCCGCGACGAAGCATCGGCTCGACCCGCGCGTGCGTTGCAGGCACAGTGCGTTGCTTCGAAGAACCGGGCCGATTCGATGCCATTCCTGCGCTCCCGACTGCTCGCCATGGCGGCCGCGCTGTTGCTGGCGGGCTGCGCGACCTCTCCGCTGCGAATCGATACCCGCCACCAGGCCGCCGTGCAGGCCAGTCGCGTGCAGTTCCTGGTGCTGCACTACACGGTGGCGGATTTCGACGAGTCGCTGCGGCTGTTGACCGGCACCGAGCCGGGCGTCTCCGCGCACTACCTGGTGCGCGACGATCCGGTCCGGGTCTACCGACTGGTCGAGGAGGGCCGGCTGGCGCGGCATGCCGGCGAAAGCTACTGGGCGGGCACGACACCGCTCAATGCATCGTCGGTGGGGATCGAGATCGTCAATCCCGGCTACACCGACACCCCGGCGGGGCGGGTGTACGCGCCATACCCGCAGGCGCAGATCGACACGGTGATCCGGCTGGCGCGGGAGATCGTGGCGCGGCACGGGATCCGCCCGGACCACGTGCTGGGCCATGCCGACGTGGCGCCCGGCCGCAAGCAGGATCCCGGCCCGCGGTTCCCGTGGCGACAGCTGGCCGACGCCGGCCTGATCCTCTGGCCGGATGCCACCCAGGTCGCCGAGCGGCTGGCCTTCCACCAGCGCAATCCGCTGCCCGCGATCGCCTGGTTCCAGGAGCGCCTGGCCGCCGTGGGCTATCGCGTCCCGCGCGGCGGCGAGCTCGACGACGCCACGCGGGACGTACTCAGCACGTTCCAGATGAAGTACCGGCCCACGGACATCGCCGGCGTTCCCGATGCGGAGACGGCGGCGCTGCTCGATGTTGTCTCCACGCCCGGCGGCATGCGCTCGCTGGCGCCGGCCGCGGAGTAAGCGGGGAACATGCCGGGGAACGGATGGCGCTTACCTAAAGTGCTTTTGCCTGGTTGCGTGGACACGGCAAGGCATCAGCCGGTCGGCTCCGGCACACCGCCGGAGATCCGTAGGAGCGCGCCCATGCGCGCGATGCCGCGGGCATTGAGCCGCCATGCGAGTCCGTCTACCGGCGCGCCTTCCGGTTCGCGGCGGGACCGCCGACAACCAGGATCGGAGACGTCGCCGGTATCGCGCGCATGGCGCGCTCCTACGAAGCGGCGGCACCAAACACGGGTCAAAGTCGACCTTCTTGTGAGTCTTGAGAACGGCAAAGTCCACGCTGACTCCGGTTTCAGAGATCCGTAGGAGCGCGCCATGCGCGCGATGCCGCGGGCATTGAGCCGCCACGCGGTTCCGTCTACCGGCGCGCCTTCCGGTTCGCGGCGGGACCGCCGCCGACCAGGACCGGAGACGTCGCCGGTATCGCGCGCATGGCGCGCTCCTACGAAGCGGCGGCGTCAAACAGGAGGCAGAGCCGACTTTCTTGCGGGTCCAAGGGAAGTCCACGTTGATCCCTGTTCCGGCCCCCGTTTCCAGGGGCCGGTGCTCGGAAGATCAGTCTGAAGGAATCGCCGACGGATCCATCCACATCGCCTCCCAGACGTGCCCATCTGGGTCGGCCAGGTTGCGGTTGTACATGAAGCCGAGGTCCTGGGCGGGATTGATGTCGGCGGTGCCGCCGTTTGCGGCGGCGGCTTGGTTGGCGGCATCGACCGCCTCGCGGTTGTCGAACGACAGCGCCAGCAGCACCTCGCTCGAAGTCGGCGGCGGGATCGGCCGGCTGGTGAACGTGCGCCACTTGTCGTGGGTGAGCAGCATGACGTTGATCGCCTCGCTCCAGACCATGCACGCCGCGGTCTCGTCGGTGAAGTGCGGGTTGTTCTCGAAACCGAGGGCCTTGTAGAAGGCCATCGACGCCGCGAGGTCCGTCACGGGCAGGTTCACGAAGATCATCTTGGGCATTGCGGGCTCCTTGTCGGGTTGGAGGGTCATGGGTGGGATCGTTTGGCGGGTTGGCGGGAATGCCGCCTGTTTGTGATGACGTCGAACGGCCGGGACCGGAATCGACACCGGGTGACCGTGCGCATGCCCGGGCCCTGGCCAGTCTGCCGGAGCCTGAGGTCAGGTCCACGTCCCCGATAGTGACGCCTGCCGTCAGACGTTGCTGTTCCGTGGATGCGGATTCGACTTGTCACAGGCGCCCGGTTCACGTCCGCGATACCAGCGCCGCGCAGCTCGCTACACCTCGACCAGGCGGCGTTTGCCCATTGTTCGATCTGTGTGCGCATCCGATTGTCGCTCACGACGCGGTTCCCTTCGACATGGCCGGGATATCAGGGCCAGGCTGCGGCTGCCGGTCGAGGAACAGCGCGGTCGCTGCCGCTGCGATCAGGGCGATCGCGGTGGACGCCAGGGCGGCTGCCTGGAAGGCTTCGACGAAAGCGCTGCGCGAGGCGTGGATCAAGGCGGCGCCGAGCGGCTCGTGCAGCGCCTCGGCCATCGAGAGCGCGCCTGCCAAGGTGCCGCGTGCGGCTTCAACGGCTTCCCCCGGCAGGTTGCCGCCAACAGCGCCGGTCATCGCGCCGCGATAGATCATGGTGACCATGCTGCCCAGCAGTGCAATGCCCAGGGCGCCCCCCAGTTCGCTGCTCATCTCCGAGATGCCCGCCGCCGCACCCGCCCGTTCGGGCGGGGCGGTGCTCACGATCAGGTCGGATGCGAGGGTGAATACCGGGGCCAGTGCGATGGAGAATAGAACGTACGCCGTGGCCACCACCGCCAGGTCGTGTTCTGTCCCGGTTTGCGTCAGCAGGCCAAAACCCATCGCGGCGACCACGAAGCAGATCGCGATGAGGCGGGGCGGTCTGACGTGGTTCACGATACGCGGCGTGAGCATCGCACCGGCGACGAACGCCACGCCCGACGGCGCCGACCACAACCCGGCCACGAGCGGCGAGAGGCCGATCACAAGCTGGAAATACTGGGCGATCAGCAGGAAGCTGCCGAACGCAACGAAGAAGCCGACGATGTTGATCGCCAGGGCTGCACTGAACGCCGGCGTCCGGAACAGGTCGAGATCGATGAAGGGCTCGGTCAGACGGCGCTGTCGACGCAAGAAAACGGCTCCGATCAGGAGGCTCGCGACGATCGATGTCGCCGCCGTCCAATCCGTACCGTGCTCGGCGATGCGCTTGATCCCGTAGATGAGGGTCAGGACCGCGGCGATGCAGAATGCGGCACTCGAGATGTCCGGCCGGCCAGCCTGCGGGTTTCGGAATTCCGGGAGCAGCCTGGGGCCGATGACGAGCAGCAACAGCATGACCGGGACGTTGATCAGGAATACCGAGCCCCACCAGAAGAACTGGAGCAGCACTCCGCCCACCAGCGGTCCGATCGTGCCTCCCGCGGAAAAGCTGGCGATCCAGACGCCGATCGCGAAGGTGCGCTGCTTCGGATCCAGGAACATGCAGCGAAGCAGCGACAAGGTCGAAGGGGCGAGCGTCGCCGCCGCCAGGCCGAGGAGCGCGCGCGCCGCGATCAGCGTTTCGACGCTGGGCGCGAACGCGGCCAGGACCGATGCGCAACCGAACGCCGCTGCGCCGATCATCAGGAGCCGCCGTCGACCGAAGCGATCGCCGAGCACGCCCATGGGTATCAGCGCGCCGGCGAGCACGAATCCGTAGATATCGACGATCCACAACAGCTCGGAGCCGGTCGGCTGCAGCGCTGCGCTGAGCTTCGGCACCGCAAGATTCAAGACGGTGAGGTCCATCGAGTAGAGCAGGCAGGGCAGTGCCAGCACGGCAAGTCCGAGCCATTCACGGCTGCTCGCTTTGGGGACTTCCGGGTCCTGGGTGTTCACGATCGTCATCATCATCTGCGGGTTGCCTTTGTCTTGATGACGAACGAGCCGCATCGGGATCGACAGGCAGTCTGCCGCCTGGTCGATCTCCCGCGCCCTTCGACGAGCCTCAACGGATGCCGGCGCCGGATGTCCTGGCGCATTGCTTCCGGCGATCGGCTTGGGCGAGGTGGCCGAGGCCGCAGCCTCGGGTTATAGGGTGAGCCTTGGCCCACCGCCTATCGCTGCTCACCCGACGACCGCGCCGTTTCACGTGGCATTGCCGCCTTGCGTCCGACGATGAAGTCGGGTCACGCACATGGATCGCAGGATCGCCCCAGGGCGGGCGCAGGCACGCCTCGCGTCTGCCGCGGGTCATTCGAAGGCATCGAAGGAGTCCGTTGCAATGACAAGGCCGGAACTGGCGAAGTTCGGGATCGAAGGCGTCGAAATGGCGGTTCGCCTGGCGGGCGACCGGGAGCAGCCGGCGCTGCTCCTGCTCCACGGGTTTCCGAGTTCCTCGGAATCGTTCCGGAACGTCATCGGGCCGCTCGCGCAGGACTGCTTCGTGATCGCCCCGGACCTGCCGGGATTCGGCGCTTCCGAGCCGATCGAGCCGCCGACGTTCTCGCGCTTCGCCGATGTGATCGAGGGGTTGTTGACGCAGCTCGGCGTCGAATCCTTCCATCTCTATCTTCACGATTTCGGCGCGGTGGTGGGCTTGTACCTGGCCACGCGCGCGCCGCGGCGGATCCGCAGCCTCATCGTCCAGAACGCCAATGCCCATGAGAGCGGAATGGGGCCGGGGTGGGCGGCCACCCGGGCCTACTGGGCCGACCCCAACCCGAAGCACGAGGCCGAGGCGACCGCCCATCTGAACTTTGAAGGGGTCCGCTACCAGTACGTGGGCGACGTGCCGCCGGACATCGCCGCGCGTCTCGATTCCCGGCTGTGGGAGGAGGACTGGCGGATCATGTCGCTTCCCGGCCGGATCGACATGCACCGTGCGCTGGTGCTCGACTACCGCAACCATGCCGCGCGATTCGGAGAAATCGCCGACTACCTCGATCGCCGGCAACCGCCGGCGCTGATGCTGTGGGGGCGGCACGATGTCTTCTTCGACCTCGACGAAACCCTCTCCTGGATGCGGGCGCTGCCGCGCATGGAAGCGCACATCCTCGACGGCCCGCATTTCCTGCTGGAGACCCATGCGGACGAATGCGCCGCGTTGATCGGCGCGTTCGTCCGGCGGCTCTGAGCGATGCTCATGGTTCCATGATCCGCGCCCTGCGGGTGAAGGCGCGGGCGGCGTCGAGGTCGCGTTCCACCTCGTCGCACAGCCAGTCGCGGAACCTGGCGACCTTCCCGCTGTGCTGTCGAGCGACGGGGAAGGTAAACCAGAACGATCTGCCGTCGCCGGCGACGAAATCGTGCGCCGGCACCAGCCGGCCGGCCTTGATCTCACTCTGGAACAGGATGGGCGACCCGATCGCGACGCCGTGACCGGCCGCCGCCGCGGCGATATCGAGATACTCGGCCGACAAGCGGGTGCCGAAGCTGCCAGGCAATGCGACATCGCTGAAGCCCAGCGCGCGGTACCAGAGCGTCCACCAGTCGTCGCGGCCCAGCAGCGGAACGTCCAGTGGGCGACGTGGATCGGCGATGCCCGCTACCGCCGCCTTCAGGCCGGGTGCGCACAGCGGCATGAAGATACTGGGGAACAGCTCGATCGCGCGCAGTCCGGGCCAGTTGCCGTATCCATTGCGAATGGCCGCGTCGAAACGGCCCGCGCCCAGGTCCTGGGCCTCCGGCGACAGGTCGATGTCGAGCACGATCTCCGGGTGCTTCAGGCGAAATCTGCCAAGTTTCGGCGTGAGCCAGCTCGTGCCGAGGGTCGGCAGCGTCGTCAATGAAAGCCGGGCCTCGTCCGCGTCGGCGGCCTTGATAAAGCTGGCGCGCAGGGCGGCAAAGGCGTTCGTGGCCTCCCGCGCGACGAGTCTGCCCGGGTCGGTGAGCTCGACGTGCTGGGCATGGCGCAAGAACAGGCGCACGCCGATCTGTTCCTCCAGGCGCCGCACGTGATAGCTCACCGAGGCCGCTGTGGTATCGAGCTCCTGCGCCGCCTTGGCGAAGCTGCCGAGGCGAGCCGCGACTTCGAAGGCCCGGATTGACACAAGGGACGGAAGCGGGCGCTTGCTGACCATAAGTCTGACTTAGCCTGAGGGCTGGGATTCGAATGGTCAACGACCCCCGGGTCCACCACCATCCGGGCAGGTTTTCCCGCAACCACATCAAGGACACCGCCCATGAATCGGCACCTGCCTCCCCCTTACTCGCGGCGTGATTTCATCAAGATGCTGACGGTAGCGGGCGGCGGAGCCGCCCTTGGCCTGCCTGCACTGGCCGCGGCGCGATCCGGTCGCCACGGCATGGCTGGTGGCGCGGCCGGCCGAGGCGCCGCGCGCGACTGGAACTGGCTGGTCGGCAGCTGGGACGTGTGGCACCGCCGCTTGAAGGAGCGCCTGGTCGGCGACACGCGCTGGGAAGAGTTCCCGGGCAGGAGCGTGCTATGGCTCGCCATGGACGGCCTGGGTACGATCGACGACAACGTGGTCGACCTGCCTGGTGGTTCCTATCGCGGACTGACCCTGCGCGCGTTCGATCCGGGCACGGGTCAATGGTCGATCTGGTGGCTCGACGGACGTCATCCGACCCGTATCGATCCGCCGGTCGTCGGCGGCTTCGAAGGCGACGTCGGCACCTTTTTCGGCCGGGACACGTTCAAGGGCCGGCCGATCACGATGCGGTTCCGGTGGCAGGACATCCACGGTGTGCGGCCATGGTGGGAGCAGGCGTTCTCCGACGACGGTGGTGCGAGCTGGGAAATCAACTGGCGAAACTATTTCACGCGCACGGACGCCGCGCCGACGCCGCTGCCGTTGCTGGCCGACGCGCCGTCCGACTTCGATTTCCTGGTCGGGAGCTGGGACGTGCGGCACCGGCGCCTCAGGCGACGGCTGGTCGGCAGCAACGACTGGGACACGTTCGACGGCACACTGGTCAACTGGCCGGTGCTCGGCGGGAAAGGCAATGTCGGCGATAACGTCATGAATCTGCCCAGCGGGACGATCCGGGGGATCGGGCTTCGCTCCTTCGATCCCGGCACCAGGCTGTGGTCGAGCTGGTGGCTGGACAGCCGCACGCCGTCGACCATCGCGCCGCCGACGCGCGGCGGGTTCGCCGACGGCGTCGGCACCTTCATCGGCGACGACACGCTCGACGGCCGGCCGATCAAAACACGCGTGGTCTGGTCGCACATCACCGCGCGCTCGGCGCGTTGGGAACAATCCTCATCGGCGGATGGCGGCGCGACCTGGGAGCCCAACTGGATCAGCGAGCTGGCGAGGAAAACTTAAGGCTGCGGGAAAATTAGGGATAGAGGACGACCTGCCGCGCAACAGCACGTTCAGTCGGCTTGCACGCCGTCGCCGGTACACTCGGTGTCCCCCGAGATCGCGCGTTCCTTCCATGCCCTCCGCCAAGCGATTTCATCGACCCATCGCGCTCGCCGTCGTGCTGGCGACGTCGTTGGCTGCCTGCAGCTCGAACCGCAGCAAGTCGCAGGCGCCGCCCCTGGGCGAGGTGTTCGGCGCCGAGGACACGTATTCACGCAGCTACCCGGTGGCGCCGGCCGTTGCCTGCGAAGCCGCGCGCCGCGCGTTGCTCGGGCAAGGCTACTTGATCGGCCGGATTGCACCGGAGACGGTGGAGGCCACCAAGAACTTCCAGCCCGAGTCCGACATCCACACCCAGCTTGCCGTCCGCACCACCTGCGTGCCGAAGGCGGACGGTGGCTCGATCGTGTTCATCAACGCGGTGCAGGAGCGCTACGCGCTCAAGGCCCAATCCAGTTCGGCCAGCGTCGGCGTCAGCATGATCGGCTCTGTGTCGCTGCCGATCCCCATCGGCGGCAGCAACGCCAACCTCGTGCGGGTCGGCAGCAACACGGTACAGAACCAGGCGTTCTACAGCAGCCTGTTCGACCGCGTGAACTTCTATCTGCCCGGCACCCCGACCGACACGCCGCCTCCGCCGGAGCCGGACACTCCGCCCGATCCGGTCATAGGGGAACAGGAGTGAGGAAAGCAGGTCGAGAGAAAGGGTGATCGAGGCATCGGTGCCCACTGCGCCAGCGCGCGATGATTCGTGAGAGTCGAGACGGGACAACGTATAGGGGCCTGCAGGGCGGAATACGCAGCGACGGGTCGCTCGTGTGCCCGACCACGTCCACATAGGCAATGGCGCCAGGCACAAATGGCGCTTACTTAGGCATCGTCATTCCCGCGAAGGCGGGAATCCATGGACGTCAAGCCAACGAAAATCAACGGCCTTGAATTCCCGCCTTCGCGGGAATGACAGGCTAGATGTTTCTGGTCGAGTAAGTGCCATTCGTGCCGGGGCGATTTTCAGACGGGATTCCAGGGGACGTCGTCCATGCCTTCTGCGGCAGGAAGCCTTGGTTACCAGGAGGCACTACGGGTGTGATCCACACGCCGGCGTCGCAGCCGCTGCGTTACGGTCGGACAGAAAAACGTCCCTGACCGCAAGGAGTCGTCGATGCCGGCCACTGCCGAATCCGGGGTGCCGCTGCGCCACCACGTTATCGCGGTACTGGCGGCGGCGTGGAACCTGCTCGGGGTGACGCTGTTCGTGGTGCGGATCGCGATGACGCCGGAGCTGGCCGCGCAGGTCGGCGGCGCCGCGGCGGCGGCGGCCGAAATGCCGGCGTGGATCGACCTGGCGTTCGGGGTCGCGGTGGTCACCGGGCTGTCCGGCGCGATCGCCTTGCTGGTGCGCCGACGCTGGGCGGCGCCGATGCTGCTGGTGTCGCTGGGCGCCGCGGCCGTGCAGGCCACCGCCGTACCGGCCGTCCTGGCCATGCGCGATGCGCTGCATGCGTCGGCGCTGGCGGTGCCGGTGGCCCTGCTGCTGGTCGCGCTGGCGCTGTGGTCGTACGCGCGCAGCGTCCGCACGCGCGGATGGTTGCGCTAGCTGGCGGAAGGCCGAATAGCCAGGTTCACTCCCCGACCAGAGGTTCGAGCACGTGCGGGACGGCGTGATGCTCGTGGGCGATCAGCCAGCGGCCGCCCACCTTCGTCAGTCCCAAGGCCAGGCGGCAGACCGGGCGCGCGTGTTTCCATCCAGGAATCGTCGCGAACGGCTTCCGGTGCGCAGCGCTGTTCGCATTCCGCGCCACTCCCGCCAGGTTCGATTGCGGCGGCGGCCGGCGCGCCGGCCGCACGGTCCGGAGCACATCTGGCGAGGCCCGCGGTCGCGCCGCTACTCGCGCGCGCGCGCCAGCGCTTCCTGCGCCATCGCCACGGCGGTCTCCAGCGCCGCCTCGGCCGGCACGGCGACGTCCGGTTTCACGCCAACCGTCTGCCAGTTGGCGTTGGTGAGCGGGTTGACCGAGCGCTCGGTCTCCAGCCACAGCATCAGGCCACGGCCGACGCTGCGGTACTCGAACGGGTTGGCGCCGCCGCCCGATGCCTCGCCGACGACGGTCACTCGGCCAAGCGCCTGCAGGTCGTAGGTGAACGCTTCCGCCGCGGAAAAGGTGCGCGGCGAGGTGAGCACGTAGACCGGCTTGTCCGCTCCGTAGCGCGGACCGGGCACGTAGGGGTGGGTGTGCTGTCGGGTCGTCTCGCCGGTCTTGCGTGCGTAGACCCCGCTCAGGGGGTGATGGCCGCCGTCGAACAGGTAGGAGCTGAGCAGGTTGGCCATTTCGCCGTGCCCGCCGCCGTTGGCGCGCAGGTCGATCACCAGAGCGTCGGTGTGCGCCAGGAACCGCATCGAGGCCACCGCGGTGTCGCCACCCATGTCGACCGGGGCGAACACGCTCAGCTCGAGCAGGCCGATGTTGTGGTCCAGCCGCTCGACCTTGCGGAACCCGAAGTTCAGCTGCGGCCCGTAGTAGCGTTCGCGCTCGCGGCGGTCGAAGTCGGCATCCGCGTCCGCGTCCTCGCCGGCCGCGGCGGGCTTGCGGTCGACCTCGACGTACAGATGTCCCGGCCCGGAGATGCCGCGGATGGTGGCGGTCAGCGCGGCGGCCAGGGCCTCGTCGGAGGATGCCGCGTAGGTACCGGCCGCCAGCTCCCGGCGCAGCGCGCCGGCGATGGTGCGGCCCAGATCGGGGTCGACGTATTCGTCCTCGATCAGTTGTGCCACCCGTTCGACGATGGCGGCATTGCCCTCGCGTACCCGGGCGTCGGCGACGATCGACGCGCCCAGCAGGGCCGCCGCGATCAGGAAGCGATGCAGTGCCATTTACTTGTTTCCTTGCCTGGACAGAGCCTTTTGGATCCGGTCTTCGAAGGGGCGCTGCTCCAGCGCGGCGATGGCGGCGCCGGCGACGTCGGCGAGCGAGGCGCCGATGTCCTCGTCCAGCGTGGCGGCGGCCCGTGCGGTGGCGCGCCAGTGCCGGGTCAGCAGCGGCAGCGCCTGGAGCAGGGCCGGGGACATCGAGATCCGCTTCGAACGTGCATCGGCGCCGGGCTCGGTGCATACCCAGCCGGCCCGCGCCATCTGCGCCACGGTCTGGCTGAGCGCGGAGTGGCTGAGCCCGGCCGCCTCGGCCAGGGCGCGGATGGTCAGCGGCCCGTGTGCCTGGAGCGCGCGGACGACCGGGGTATAGCGCGGGCGGTAGCCGGGCAGCCCAGCGGCGGTGTAACTGTGCTCGACGCCGCCGTCGAGCAGCTGCAGCAGATGGCGCAGGCGGGTGCCCAGGGTGGCGTTCATAGAGCCTCAACAGCGCTTATATATAAGCACTGTCACAAATTCCCCGGCGCGGGTCAAGAGGCGCCTCGCGACCCACACGGCGATGTCGCGCCGGAAGCGATGGCGCGCGCGTGCGCGGTTACTCCGTCGCCGCGCCCCGGCGCGGCAGCACCCATCCGGGCCGGACGAAATGACAGGTGTAGCCGTCCGGGTAGCGTTCCAGGTAGTCCTGGTGCTCCGGCTCGGCTTCCCAGAACGGGCCCGCCGGCGCGACTTCGGTGACCACCGTGCCGGGCCACAAGCCGGAGGCGTTGACGTCGGCGATGGTGTCCTCGGCGACGGCCTTCTGCGCGTCGTCCACGTAGAAGATCGCCGACCGGTAGCTCGGGCCGAGATCGTTGCCCTGGCGATCGGGCGTGGTGGGGTCATGGATCTGGAAGAAGAACTCCAGCAGGGCGCGGTAGCTCGTCTTCGCCGGGTCGTAGGTGATCTCGATCGCCTCGGCATGGGTGCCGTGGTTGCGATAGGTGGCGTTTTCGACGTCGCCGCCGGTATAGCCCACGCGCGTGGAGACCACGCCCGGCAGCCGGCGGATCAGGTCCTGCATGCCCCAGAAGCAGCCGCCGGCAAGCACGGCGCGTTCGGTCGTCATCGGATGTCCTCCACCTGGTCGAGGTAGGCGCCGTAGCCTTCCGCCTCCATGCGCTCGCGCGGCACGAAGCGCAGCGAGGCCGAGTTGATGCAGTAGCGCAGGCCGCCGCGGTCGGGCGGGCCGTCCGGGAACACGTGGCCGAGATGGCTGTCGCCGTGCGCGGAACGCACCTCGACGCGCTTCATCCCGAGGCTGTCGTCGCCGAGTTCGTTGACGTTGGCCGGTTCGATCGGCTTGGTGAAGCTGGGCCAGCCGCATCCCGATTCGTACTTGTCCGAGGAGGCGAACAACGGCTCGCCCGAGACGATGTCGACGTAGATGCCCGGGGCCTTGTTGTCGAGGTGTTCGCCGGTGCCGGGCCGCTCGGTGCCGTTCTGCTGGGTCACGCGGAACTGCTCGGGGGTCAGCCGGGCGATGGCTTCCTCGGTCTTCCTGTAGTTGGCCATGTTCATGCTCCGTCGCAGTACGGGGATGGCGGCCCGAAAGCGGCGCCGTTCCATACAGATGCGCGCGCTGGGCGGGGTTTTCAATCCACCCCGGGGCCAGGCCGCCGTGACCGGAAGAGGAAAGATGTCGCGGCCTTGCGGTGAGCCGAGGCCCGCCGCCACACCCGGGCGACGATCCGCGATGGCTATACCGTGGGCCGGGGGCCAACTATACGATGGGCCTTGGGCCCGTATGGTTGCGTTGACGGTGTGTCGCGCGTCGTGTCGATCGCGCCATGCCTCATCCGTCGCATTGATAACCCAGACACGCTGGAGGATCCCATGTGCCGGAACATCCGCACGCTGTACAACTTCGAACCGCCCGCCACCCAGGACGAGATCCGCGCATCCGCGCTGCAGTTCGTGCGCAAGCTGAGTGGTTTCAATACTCCGTCCAAGGCCAACGAAGCCGCGTTCGAGCATGCCGTCGCACAGGTGACCGATGCGGCGCGAACGTTGATCGATTCGCTCACCACCGTGGTGCCGCCAAAGAACCGCGAAGTCGAGCGCGCAAAGGCGGCGGCATCGTCCGCCAAACGCTTCGGGGGGCGTGACGGCCATGCGGTGGGCAAAGGCCCACCCGATAGCCAACCCCGATAGGGCGGGCCCTGGGCCCACCGCACCACCCCGGCGGCGACCCGGACGGCCACGCGATGGGCTGGAGCCCGCTCCTTCGGCCGTTTCGTCGCATGGCGGTTGATCGGCGGCCTCCCGCGCGACAGGCTGCATCCTGGCCGCAACAGGGGAGGATCATGAAGACAATCGCGCTGCTTCTCGCATCGGTTTCCATCGCCTCGAGTAGCGCATAACGCCGATGGGCGGACCTGCCGCCCACCACGCTGCGCTACGCGCCGCCGTTCCGCTGCTCGCGGTAGATCATGTAGACGTCCGCACGCTGGTAATGCGTGCCGGGTTTCACCCCCGGCTGCAGCACGAAGCCCGCGCTTTCGTAGAGCCGCAGCGCCGGCTGCAGGCGCTTCTGCGATTCCAGGAACAGCTCGCGGCCGCCCAGCCGTTGGAACTCGGTAATCGCGGCCTGCATCAGCTTGCGGCCGATGCCCAGGCCCTGGTGGCGCTCGGTGACGGCCATCTTGGTGAGCTCGTACACGCCGGGCGCATCCACCATCAGCGCGCAGGTGCCGACCGCCTCGTCGCCGACCAGGGCGATCAGGATCGCGCCGCCCGGCTCGAGGACGTGTTTCTCCGGCTCCGACAGCACGGCGTGGTCGATCGGCTCGATCCGGTAGTACTTCGCCAGCCACTCGGCGTTGATCCGGTAGAAGTCTCCGCGCCATTCCGGCGCGAACGGCACGATGCGCACCTGGGCGGCCTGTCGCTGGCGCAGCCGCTGGGCGATTTCGGCCGGCAGCGGTTGTTCGTCCAGGCTGGTCTCATACCGCGACAGTGCGTCGAGCAGGTCCACGCCGATGTCCATGATCCGGTGCTCCACGGTGTCGCGCATGGCCTGCCACAGCGGTCGCGCGGCCTTGAGTTCGGCTTCGCAGCGTTCGGTGAGCGCCAGCACCCGCTGTCGGCGGTCGCTGGGAGCGGGCTCGCGCTGCAGCAGGCCGGCCCGGGTGAGCTTGGTGGCCAGCTGGCTGACGGCGGAATGGGTCAGGCCGATCTCCCGGGCGATCTCGCCCACGCTCAGCGGCCCACGCTCCTGCAACAGCCGCAGCACCGGGAACCAGCGCGCCTGCAGGCCGATGCCGTGCTCCTGGTAGACCTGATCGATCAGGTCGTAGCTGCGCTCGCTGATGACCTTCAGGCGACTGGCGAGGGCGAGGGTGCCCTGGACCGAGAGGAAGCTCATGGCGATGTCCGGCGATACTTACGTAAGTGCTAACATAAACATCCGCGTGGCGGTCGGCAAGCCTGTCGGCAGCTTCGGTCCGTCCGCCCGGCGGCGGGGCAGGCTGGACAGGGGCTCGACAAGCACGGAGCGACGACGACCTGCCATCGAGAGACGGGCGCTTAAGTAAGCGCCACTCCACTCTGGCCCCGCTTCTGGCCGGGTATCCTCCCGTCGCTATATTTTCCGGCTGGTCGGCCGTTCCGAGGGGTTCGTCGCACGTCGGTTGCCAACGACGGTCGGGGTCCGCAACCTGTTCCTGCCGACGCCAAGACCGGCGCCGCGCACGAGGCCGCAGGGAGACTGAGATGAAGACGCTGATCGTAGTCGTTGCCTGGTGCATCCTCTTTGTCCTGTGCTGGCCGCTGGCCCTGCTGGCGCTGGTGCTCTGGCCGATCGCCTGGCTGCTCGCCTTGCCGTTCCGTCTGATCGGCATCACCTTCTCGGCCCTGTTCGCATTCCTGCAGGCGGTCCTGTTCCTGCCTGCCCGCGTGCTGGGCTGGCGCCCGGCACCGGCGCGTCACGCGGCGACCGCCTGAGCCGACCGGGTCGGCTTCATCCTGGTATCACATGTCGATACGTCCGGCGGCTTGCTTCGCGCCTTGCCGGACTAGCCGTCGCGCTTCTGCAAGGCGGCGTCTGCGGCGTCCGACACCTCGACCCACTTCGGGTCGGGCGCAGCGCCGGGAACGTAGCTGTCGTGCCAGTTCCACCACTTGTACGGCGGGGTCTGGGGATAGCCTTCCGGCGAGTCCTCCCAGGTCTCCTGGCGCCCGAGCGCCGTCAGATCGAGGTAGCTCCAGGTGGTGCCCATCGCCTCGTCGCCGCGATTGTTGATGAAGTAGGTGCGGAACACGCGGTCGCCGTCGCGGATGAACGCGTTGTGGCCGTGCCATTCATCGACCCCGAAGTCGGCGTCGAAACTGTCGGTGATGGTGTACCAGGGAATTTCCCAGCCCATCCGCGCCTTCAGGCGCGCGATGTCGGACTGCGGTGCGCGCGAGGCGAACACGAGGGTCGTGTCGCGCGCGTTCAGGTGGGTGAGGTGGGCGACCTGGTCGGCCACCAGGGAACAGCCGATGCAGGCATGCTCCGGCCAGCCGTGCACGCCGGGTTCGAAGAACGCGCGGTAGACGATCAGCTGGCGGCGGCCTTCGAACAGGTCGAGCAGGCTCGCCTTGCCCGCGGGCCCGTCGAAGGCATACGTCTTTTCCACGGCAGCCCACGGCATCCGCCGCCGCTCGGCGGCCAGCGCGTCGCGGGCGCGGGTCAGGGCCTTTTCCTTGACGAGAAGCTGCTCGCGTGCAGCCTCCCACTCTTGCGGCGACACGATGGGTGGCGTGTTCATGGCGTGCTGTCCTTTCTTCTGGCCGTTCATGGATGATGTAGTCGTGGTCATCGCAACCTCCGGATCTGTCGATCTTTCGTATCGTAGGGATGGAACGTCGCTGCCGTGCCCGCTTCCATCATCGGGTCGTCGCGCCGGAAGTTGCATTCCATGTTGCCTGCGCGCTGTTGTTCCTCGGTGAAGGATGCGTTGAAGTTGAAGTCGCTTCCGTGCGACGACGCTCAGGGAAACGCGCTGCCGGTTCCGCGTCATGGGAGCCGCCCTCGACCGTGCGGATTGCAGATCGATCGGCTAACGCCGGATCACGGCCGCCGGCGCCGCTCCGGCGGCGGGAGACCAGCTTCAGCCACGGTGCCGTGTGGAAGGCGCTCATGAGCAGGTACATCAAGGCCATTCCGTCGAGCGGGGACGCGCCGTGCGCGGTGGGGCCCGTCATCCCGTGCGAGCCGCCGCTGGAAATGGCCGTCAACAGCGCCATCGTTGCGAAGGCCGGCGCGGCCGCGAGGCAGACCCAATCGGCTGCGACGAGAGAGGCGCTTGCGAGCCGGTTTTCACGTGTCTGGATTGTGCACGTCTTCATTTCAGAGCCTCCGGTTTTCTCGATGCTGTCGGTTGTTGCCGGGCATGCGGCATACGCTAGCGTCGAGTACTCGAAGGGTGGGAGTGACAAGTGTGTCGGGATTCGGATCGCCCCGTTGACCACTGCTCCGCCAGGCCTTGGACGCCGGTGGCGCGACTTCTCGCTGCGATAGGGACGGGCCATGCTCCGCTGGAGCCTTTGCGGAAACACAGCGACCGCCGACGATTACAAGCCGGCCGGCAGGACGGGTGGTTTCGTCGGCGATGCGGCGGCGCAGTGGCGCGCGGTCCTCACGAACATCAAATCGGACCTGGAGGAACTCGGCAGCGCGCTCGAGCATCTCATCAGGCTGGCCATCTTCGTCAGGGGGCCGTTTCCCGATGGCGGCGTTCTGGGCTCTCCGAACTATCGCCTGGACGTGATGGACGAGTTCTTTGCCGAGCATTGCCCGAAGCACTGCAGCGACAACAACCCGCCGCCCTCGGAGGTGATCGGCGTGGCGGCGCTTGCGCAGCTCGATATCGTCGTTGAAATCGTTGCGGTCACGGTGCTGCCGGACTGAATCGCGGCTGACAGGCTTTCAGCCGGGCATGCGGGGACGCTCTTCAGGTCCGGGTCTCGAAGAAGACCGAGAAGTGCTCCGGCGACAGCGCCGTCAGGAAATCGCGGGCGTCGAACGCCTGCGCGGTGGAGAGCGTGCCGGGCCCCGGCGTCTCTCCGGCCATCACGCGGTCCAGCGCCTCGACGATCAAAGGTGCAGTGACCGCGTAGATGTCACGCCCCTGCGCGATGGCGCGACGCATCCGCCCCTGTCGGCGCACCTGCACGTCCATGGCGAACGTCTGCGCGGAACGTCCGCGCTCGTCGGCCGCTATCGGCGGCGGCGTGTCCGGATCGCGAAGGTCATGCAATGGCGCCAGGTTCATGTAGGCATGCACTTCCGGGCAGCGGAGGTGGCGGGCGATGGCGACGATCTCGGACAGGGGCAGCGACACCGTTTCCTGCGTGCCGAAAGGCGGCGGAAATTTCCAGGTCCGCATTGGTGGCGGATCCGGCGCGACGCGCAGTGCGCCGCCCTCGACCACCCAGCGCCTCCCGTGGTTGCGTTCGCCGGTCACGCGCGTCCCCCGCGTGGGATGCCAGCCGTCCAGGCCCACCGCGATGTCGATGGCGTCCGCGTCCGGCCAGTCACCGAGGGCGGCGGTGGCGAGCAGGTCGGCCAGCGCGCCGTAGAACGCCACCGATGGCAGCGCAACGACGCCCGCTTCGCGCACGCGAGCGCCGAAGCGTTCGTGCACCGCGAACGCCGCGCGCTGCTCCGCGCTGGTGTCGAGGTAATGGATGCGCGCGCGCAATGCGGCTTCGAGCACCGCCTCGGCGGTATCGAGGAAGGGACCGGCGGCGTTGATGACGGCGGCCGTCCCGTCCAGCGCGCGATCCAGCGAGCGCGGATCATCGACCGCCGCCACCCGCCGTTCGAGACCGGGAAACCGCACCGCCATGGCTTCCAGCCTGGCGGCGTCGCGGCCGCAGAGGATCGGCGTGCGGCCGCGGCGCAACAGCTCGGCGACGATGAAGCGCCCGGTATGGCCATACGCGCCGTAGACGGCCACCGTCGCCGACGATCCTGCCGGCCGCTCCGGTTCCGCTGGCATTCCGTGGCTCATGCGTCACCCGGCGCCATCGCCCCGGGCGCGGAGGCATCGCCATGGACGAACGGGGCGGCTGCACCGCCACCGAGTTCGACCTGGATGACCGCGCCCGAACGCGCGGCCAGGGTCTTGCGCGTGCCGAAGGATCCGCGTGCATCGATCACCTGCGCGCCTCGGCTTCCCTCAGCTTCTGCGCGCATTCCTCGCAGCACGCCTCGACGACGTGGCCGCCGACGGTCACTTCGATGGCATTGCCGTCCAGCGGGTAGTCGCAGGCGGCGCAGGTCTTTTCGTTCATGACGTTCTCCGTTCGTGCCCGTCAATCCGGGCGTGCCCAGGAGATCATCGCGAGCGGCTTGGCGCTGTCGAAATCTTTAGCGATCGGCGGCGGTCAGGCACTCTAGGCCAGCGCCGATTCGCGAAACGCGGACGGCGTGCGGCCGTAGGCCTGCTTGAATGCCGCGGTGAAGTGGCTGTGGCTGGAGAAGCCCAGGTCGAGCGCCAGCGCCGAGATGTCCTCGCAGCGGACGACGAGATCCAGGGCGCGCGCCAGTCGCAGCCGCAGGTGGTAGCGGTGCAGCGGCAGGCCTTCGACCTGCTGAAAAGCCTGGGTCAGGTAGATCGGCGATCCGCCGATCTCGGCCGCGATTTCCGCCAGGCTCCAGCGCCGGCCCACCTCGCTGGCCAGCAGCACCTTGACCCGGTCCACCAACCGCCGGCGCGCCCGGGTGGCGGCAGTGGCGTGGGCGGTGCGCGGCCCCAGACTGCGGCACATCAGGGTCAGCGCCAGGGTTTCGGCTTGCAGCGGCTCGATGCCGCCGTGGTGCAGGCCGTGGCGCAGCAGCGCGACGAGCGCCTGGGCGCGCGGGTCGATGCGCAGAGATTGCACGCGGAAGCCAGGTTCCTCGCGCCGGTGCAGCAGCGCGGCGGGCGCCAGCTCGCGCAGCAGCGCCGGCGATATCGACAGCACCAGGCTGGCGTCGCCGCCGATGACCGGGTGGCTGACCTGGTAGCCCTCGCCGGCGTTGAAGAACAGCACGTGGTTGGCGTCGGCTACCGACTGGTCGCCGCCGACGTGGCGCAGGTAAAGGCCGCGGTAGGAAACACCAGATGGGTGGCGGCCGCGCATTCCTCGGCGCTGCGATGGCGGCAGCTGCCGCGACAGCACACGTTCTTCACCGCGAGCGTACCGGTGTCCAGCAGCGGGCTGATCTCGAATTCCGGCACCGGAATATCTGCGCGGCGGCCGCCGATGCACGCAGCTTAGCGCGTCAGGACCGGCCGGGCGCGAACCGCCGCAGCCGCCGCGTCAGGAAACCTCGGCTCCCTTTGTCCCTAGGCGGAAGCGTCACGGAGCCAGATGCCACTCGTCGATGATCAGGCCGTCGCGCACGCGATAGATGGTCAGGTGATCGCGCGGCGAGCCGTCGGGGTCGGTGTAGCGTTCGCGGGTCGCCACCCATTCGCTCAGCGCCACGCTGTCGACGAGGTCGACTTGCGACCGAGGTCCCTCGGCATACAGTTCACGGTAGAAGCGCCTGCGGCTGGCCTCGTCGATGACGCGCGCGGGAGGAGCGCCGCCCAGCTTTGCAGGATCGCGGCGGGCGTGGAAGTGTTTCGCATCCGGGTGATAGAGCCCGACGACCGCGTCGGCATCGCCACGATTGTTGGCGTTCCCAAGCTGCCGGATCACGGCCTTGGCCGCCGCGCCGGATTGCGGTGCGGCCGCCGGCTCGCGGGCGATGTGCCAGATGCCCTCGATCAGGCCGTTGCGCACGCGGAAGGCGGTGAATGCATGTTCGGGCGGCGCGCCGTCCGGCATGTGGATCGCGACGCGCACGACCGCGAGATCATGCAGCGAGACCATTTCGAGCACCTCGTGGCGCATCGGCGGTTGCGCGACGAACGCCGCCTTGAAGTACGCACGCAGCTCCTCGCGCGTGCGCATCCTGTCCGAACGCGGGCCGACGAGCGTGTGCGCTTCGGTCGGCAGGCGATAGATCTCGATCCGGGGCGCGAATACGGCGGCCAGGCCCTCCACGTCGCCGGCGCTCAAGGCTTCGAAATCCTTCAGCACCACGGCTTCGGTGTCGTTGGCCGCGGTTATCGCGCTGGCGACCGTCGGCGACGCCGGCAGCGCGGCCAGCAGCAGGACGATCAACGGCAGGACCGGGATTCGCATGACGGCACTCCTGGAGTAATGATGGGCATGCCAGAACGCGCCATGCCGGGGCGCGCGGCCCGCAAGCCGGGTGCGGGGAGCGATGGACGCATCGCGCCAGACGCCGGCGTTTCGAGGATGTCTTCGCCGAGCAGCCATTGCTCCGTGACGCGTCCGTCGCGGACGCGATAAATGAAAGCCCGATTGACGGTCCTTTCCGGGGCATCGGAGAAACCGGTGAGGTGTGATTGCTCGACCACCAGGTCGCCCACCGAAAACAGCTTGATGGCTTCGACCTGCGCCGGCGCGCCGGCGAAATAATGGCGGAACAACGTTTCGCGGCTGGCGGCATCGCCCAGCATTTCGGGCGGCGTGTCTGCGAGCTTGCGCGGGTCGTCGGAATAGCGGAAGTGCTTCGCGTCCGGACTGAACAACACGAGGAAGCGGTCCGTGTCGCGCGCGTTGTTGGCGGCGATCAACTGCCGGATCACCTCGGCCGGGTCGGGCCCGACCGGCGCCTGGGCGGGAATCCAGGCGATATGCCACAGATCATGGATCTGGCCGTCGCGGACACGATATCCGGTCAGGAACCGCATGCCGGATGCATCGTCCTGCGGATCGGTGGACACCCCCGCCGCGATGATCACGTCGCCCACGGCCGCCATCTCGGCGACCGTCTCGCGCGCCATCGGCTTGGCGGAGATCGCCCTGAAGTAGGCCGCCAGCTGGTCCTTGCTGCCGATCGTGTCCGACAACTCGCCGGTGAGCTTGTATGGATCGGTGGGTCGCTCGTAGCTGCGGGCGTCGTCGGCGACCAGAGCGAGCAGGCCCGGCAGGTCGCCGTTGCTCCAGGCCTCGGCATGGGCCAGCACCACTTGTTCGGGCGTCGGCGCCGTCTGAGCGAACGCTGCGCCGCTGCTGGCCGGTACCAGCACGAGCGCGAGCATCGCACAGGCGAATCTGGAGCTTGCCGAAGCCAGTGTCATGACGCGAAGCCTAGGCCCGGGCACGAGGCCGGACAACGCCAAAATCGACCCCCATGCATAAGCCATGTTTGTGGATCGCGGCGGAAGTCGGATCAATCATGACCATGTCATTCCCAATCAAAACCTGAAACGCAGCTTGGCCAGGAACTGATCGGCATCGCGCAGCTGCAGCGCCGCTTCGAGCAGATCGAAGCTCGACCGCGGATCGCCCTCGGTGGCCAGCGTGCCGCCACGCGAGTAGACGAGGTACAGGTCAGACTGCGGTGCGAACACGTAGCGGTAGCGCAGTTGCAGGCCGAATGAATTCACGGCGAAGTCCGGCAGGCGCTCGCCGGTGGCGGCAAGGGTGCCGTCATCGAGGCGGTAGCGTCGCCCCTCGCGCGCATCGACGGCGAGCCACTGCGCCTTGAGGCGGAACTCGTGTTTCCGGCCCGGGAACCAGTTGGCGTCGACGCCATAGATATGCATGCGCCGACGATAGCGCCCGAACTCGCGGCCATGCTCCCACACCAGCCAGTCGCCCGGATGCAGTGGCTCGACCCGCAGCTGCAGGTTGAAATCGTCGCGCGGAAACCAGTCGAGCATGAACTTCTCGCCGACTGCGGTGCCGCCGAGTCCCGCCTCGAACACATGGAGTTCACTGCGCAATTGCCAGTGCCGTTGCACCGGCGTGCGATGGGTGACGATCAGCCGCTGGCGCGCCGGTCGCTCCCAGTCGCCGTTTCCGCGCGAAATCAGGTCATCGATGCCGGCGCTTTCCAGGGTGAGGTCGAACTGGAGCGAGGCGCCGCTGCGGAAGTCGCTTGTCTGGGTCAGGCGCAGCGTTCCCGGCAGCGCCTCGCCGTCGTCGTTGCTGCGCGCCTGCGCCTTCGCGCGCCAGCGCGTGGCCCGTAGCCGCGCACTTCCGGCCGCGGCGCGATGCACGTACTCGGTCGTGGCCTGGAGCTGGTTGAGGCCGGGGCGGCGCTGGTACCCCATGTCGTTGAAATCCAGGTCCCTGCCGAAGTGCAAGGCCTCCACCTCGTGTTGCCAGCCGTCGGTCGGCGTCCACTTCACCCGCGCCCAGGCGCCGTCGCCGCGGATGGAGATTTCTCCGGTCTTCACCGCGCTGGTCAGCAGCTGCGCATCGACCCGCCACTGCGGGTCCGGCCACAGGCTCAGGTCGAACGCCTGGACATTAGCGTCGCGATCGAGCGCCGGGCGCCCGACGTACGTGCCCAGCCAGCCCACGCTCAGGGCCGGCCCCAGCGATCGCAGCAGGCGCGCGGCGTAGAACGAACGCCCGGTGTCGTCGGCTTCCTGCGCGGCGAGCGCACCGTAGCCGAGCGAACCGAACGAGCCGTTCACCTTGAGGGCGGCATCGATATCGGCCGCACGGCCGGAGCCGTCGTCCGACGCGCCGCCGATGCGGCGGGTGTAGACCAACTGCCCGTCGTCCGGCGTGTGCAGGTCGAAGAAGCCCTGGTTCTCGGTGAAGAAGGGCCGGCGATCGGTGAACAGCGTTTCGATCGCGTCGAAATTGACGACCAGCTCGTCGGCCTCGACCTGTCCGAAGTCCGGGTTGAGCGCGGCGCTGAGCTGGAAGCCGGACGACGGTTTCCAGAACAGGTCGGCGCCCAGCTTGTAGTCGCGGTCGTCGTCGACGAAATCCTGCTGCGCGGTCAGGTACGGGAACACGTGGAACGAGGCGCGACGGTACTGCGGGATTTCCAGCGAAGCGAAGTCCGACACGAAGCGTCCACGCGAGGCCGCCGCGGGCGGCGCCCCGGACCGCTCCCGGGTGGCGCCGAGGACGCGGTCGAAATGCACCTTGACCAGGCGGGAGGGCGTGGCGCTACCGCGCATGGTGACGGCCGACCAGGGAATCAGCATCTCGACCGTCCAGGCCTCGTCGGTTTCGTGCACGGCGCTGCGCCAGTCGCCGTTCCAGTCGTAGTTGAAGCTGGTCTCGTTGGTGACGACGTAGTCCGCGATCGATCCGGACAGCAGCACCGAATAGCCATACCCGACCCTGCCGTCGCCATCGAAGTCGATGATGAAGTTGACCTGGTCGGACGCCCGGCTCTGGTCGCGCTCCAGGCGCGGTTTCAGGCGGGGAACGTCCGGCGAATGCGTATTGATGAACGCCACGGCGATGCCGTCCGGCGTCGACAACAGCCGCGCCTCGGTTGGCAGTGTCGGCTCGCCCAGGGTGTAGGGAACGACGACCCGGAAATCGGCGTAGCGGTGGGCGTTCTCCCATTCCGCTTCGTCCGGGCGGCCATCGATGACGAGCGCGGCGTTGGCCAGGCCCGGACAGGCGAACAGGCAGGCAATGGCGATGATGGATGCGTTCGACATGGGAGGCCGGGCAGCAGGGATCGATACCCGCGCGGGCGCGGGCGACGTGATTGCAGGCGCTTGCGGCAATGCGTCAGGCCATCGGCATGACGTGAGCCCGTGACTACTGCCGCGGCTGTTCGGCGACGTACCAGTCGTCGATGATCCGGCCGTCGCGCACGCGATAGATCGATAGCTCGTCGAGAATGCTGCCGTCGGGTTTGACGGCTTCGTCTTGCGCCACCACCCATTCGCCCAGCGCCACGCTCGCCACGGTCGTGACCTGCACCGGCGCACCCTGTGCGAATATCTCGCGGAACACGCGCTGGCGGCTGGCATGATCGGTGACGCTCGCCGATGGGCCGCCGCCCAGCCGCTCCGGGTCGCGACGGAAATGGAAGTTGCGCGCATCCTCCGCGAACAGTGCGAGGAACGCATCGACGTCGCCGCGGTTGTTGGCCTCCGCCAGCTGCTGGATCACCGCCTTCGCCGCGGCGCCGGATTGCGGCTGCGCAGCGGCCTCCTTCGCCACGTGCCAGATGGATTGGATCAGGCCGTCGCTTACCCGGAACACGGTGAGTGCGTGATCCGCAGGTGCGTCCTCGTGTGCGTGGATCGCCACGCGCACCGCGACCAGTTCACCCAGCGAGAGCATGTCGATGACTTCATGCCGGGCGACGTCGCCGTTGGCGAACGGGACCTCGAGGTGCCGGCGCAGCCCGGCGCGATCGCGGATCTGATCGACGCGCGCCCCGACCAGCGTGTGCGCGTCGGTCGGCAGGCGATACATGTGGATGTCCTCGGCGAACAGGCCGACCAGCCGATCCAGGTCGCCCGCGCTGAGGGCCTCGAAGTCCGCTCGCACCGCCGCTTCGGGGCTGATTACCGCCGGCGATGCGACCGGTCGTGCGGGTACCGCCAGCAGCAGCGCGGTCAACAGGATGGGCAGGATTCGCATGGCAGTCCTCCGGTGGGTGTGGGTACAACGCGGGCGATCGCCGCGATCGTCGTGCGGGCGTCGCGCCGGTGGCGGTCAGTGCGGGACCGACGGCCGGAACCGTGGTCGGATTTCATTGATGGCGGCCTCCCTGAGACGAGGCTTCTTGCCCAAGGGTGACTTTTGTCAGATAGTCGCCGCCGAAGCGCCTCAATGCATCGAGCAGGCCATTGATCTAGTGATGCCAACGAAGCTAGGTCCGGACATCGCGAGACACAACGAAAATATGAGCCTCGATAAATAAGGTGGATTTATGGATAAGGTTGCCGCCACAGAGCCGTTGCCGCCCCTGAGCATGGTGCGCGCGTTCGAGGCCGCCGCACGGTTGTCGAGCTTCACCCGCGCCGCGGACGAACTGCACATGACCCAGGCTGCGGTGAGCTACCAGATCAAGCAGCTGGAGCGACGCCTGGGCCTGAGCCTGTTCCAGCGGTTACCGCGCCAGGTCGTGCTGACGGCGGCTGGACAACGGCTGGCGCCGGCGGTGCTGGACGCCTTCCGCACCCTGCGCACGGTCTTCGGGCAGGTGCACGAGCGCGCCGAGCACGAACTGGCCATCACCGCGCTGCCGACCATCGCCGCCACCTGGCTGGTGCCGCGCCTGGGCGCTTTCCAGCTGGCGCATCCCAGGCTGGCGGTGCGGCTGGATACGTCGGTGCCGACCGTGGATTTCAGTGCGGGCGAATTCGATGTCGGCCTGCGCAGCGGCCGTGGCGATTGGCCGGGGCTGGCGGCGGATCGATTGCTGCCGAGCCTGTTCACGCCCCTGTGCAGTCCGCAGGTGCGCGAACGCTTGCGTGCGCCGGCGGACCTGCTCGGGCTGCAGCGCATGGGCCGCGAGCGCTGGTGGCGGCAATGGTTCGATGCCGCCGGCGTGATGGACGCCGATCTCGCGGCCAGGCCGAGTATCGACCTGAGCGTCGAGCAGTTCGAGATCACCTCGGCCGTTGCCGGGCACGGCGTGGCGATCACCTCGCCGCTGTTCTTCCGCAAGGAACTGTCGTCGGGCGAACTCGTGCAGCCGTTCGATCTGGTCCTGCGCGACGAGCGTGACTACTGGCTGGTGTATCCGGCCGGCCGCCGCCACAGCCCCAAGCTCCAGGCGTTTCGTTCTTGGCTGCTGGAGGAAGCCGCGCAGGAGCCGGTCTACGCGTCCGTCCTGGCGGACGAGCCCGCGCCGGTGTCCGCCACTCCGATCGGCCCGCGCAGCGCGCCCTAGATCGAACCGCCGGGTTCGCCAGGATCCACGCGCTTGCCGGAGAGGGCGTCCGCCAGCACGTCGGCGAGCCTGCGGCCCGCTTCGCCGTCCTTGTCGAGATCGGGATTGTAGACGGTGACCTCGATGCCGATCGCCATGCCGCTGGAAAGCGCGATGTCCAGCGTCCGCCGCAGTTCGTGGATCGAAAGGCCGTCGGGCAGGCGATACTCGACTGCCGGCATGACGTCGTCGTGCAGGCAATCGGCGTCGACATGGATGAAGAATCCCTGCAATCCCGGCCGCGTCAGATGCTCGACCGCTGCGGCGGCGGCGGCTTCCACGCCGAGTTCGCGAACCTTGGCCAGGTCGTAGGAGAGCAGCTCGTCCGGCAGCGGTTGGCTGCCGTACTCGGCCTGGTCTTCCGCATCACGGAAACCGAAAGCGACCGTATCCTCCGCGCGTACCAGCGGGCCGAGGCCTTCGAGGTCGCTCAGCAGGGCAGGGCCATGTCCTGTCGCGAAGGCCAGGTCCATCGAAGCGGCTTCGCCATACGGCTCGGCCTCTGGCTGGTAGAAATCGGCGTGGCCGTCGATGAACAACAGTCCGTAGCGGCCGCGGCGCTTCAACGCCAGTGCCGGCCCGAGCAAAATGGAGCAATCCCCGCCGAGCACGACGGGAAACTCGTCCCGGTCGAGAACGTCGGCGACCGCATCGGCCAGTTTCGGCGACCATGCCGCGATCGCGTGCGCATTCAATGTCAGCGTGTCCGGATCACGCACGCCGTGATCGCCGGGCACTTCGACCCGGGCGGCATGGCGGGCCTGCAGGCGCTCGGCCAGGCCGTGGCGCAACAAGGCCTCGGGCAGCAGTTCGACGCCGGTGGACCTCACCCCTAGATTGGAAGGCGCTTCGATGATGGCATGGCGGCGATCGTTCACGGGCATGGCGTGTTTCGACGAGACGCGATGCGGCTCGGTCCTGAGCATTCGGGCGGGACGAGTATCCGCATACGTCGGTAAAGGCCATGTCACCGTCCCGAAGAAAAAGTGCCGGGATTGGCGCGCCATCCATTCCCACCTTCGGGAATGACGTAGCACGCCGGCGGAGCAGTCTTCCGCACCGTCCATGCAACCCGTCGCCAGCAAGGCCGCGTGCCCGGACCGAGCTGCATGGCGTCGCGCACGCCCGGCACTCGCGGCGCCGGCAAGCGCTGTCCATCGCGACGGCCGGAGTACGGCGTGCCTGCGTCTGGTATATAACGCGGCTAGCGAGGCGAGACACCGCTCGGGAGACGCGCGCATGATCGATCCGATGACCCTGATCACCTATGTCGCGATCGTTCTCGGCTTCGTGTTCATTCCGGGCCCCGCCACCTTGCTGACGGTCGCGCGCGCCAGCAGTTCCGGAACCCGCGTGGGTATCGCCACGGGCGCCGGGATCGCCGCGGGCGACCTGGTTCATACGGTCCTGGCGATCGTCGGCATCTCGGCGGTCATCGCTGCTTCGGCGGTGCTCTTCAGCATCGTCAAGTATCTGGGAGCGGCGTACCTGGTGTATCTCGGCGTGCGGGCGATCCTCGAGAAAACGCCGCTGGACCCGACTTCCGGCGCGCTCCCGGTCACGGCGGCCAAGGCGTTCCGCCAGGCCGTGCTGGCCGAAGTGCTCAACCCGAAGACCGCGCTGTTCTTCCTCGCGTTCCTGCCGCAGTTCGTGCGGCCCGGCAATGGCTCGGTCGCAGGCCAACTGGCCGTGCTGGGCGTGGTGTTCGTCCTGCTCGGCCTGCTCAGCACCGTCGTGTTCGCGCTGGGCGCCGGCAGCCTCGGCAACTTCCTGCGCCGGAACCCGACCGTTCTGAAGTGGCAGGGCAAGTTCGTCGGCGGCGTGTACTGCGCGCTGGGGGCCCGCCTGGCTTTCCAGGAGCGGTGAGTCGAAAGGCGGGCGCGTGGTCTCGGCGGCCACGTCGATGCATCCTTTCCCGTCAGCCGGCGGGCGCCTTGGGTCGAGGGGCATTCAGCCCCAGCCGGCGTGCCAGCCAGCCGAGGGTGGGGCCCTGGATCACGCTGGAGAGCAGCACCACGAAGAACACGATGTTGAAGATGGACTGCGCACCCGGCACGCCGGCGACGATCGGGAACGTGGCCAGGACGATCGGTACCGCGCCACGCAATCCGGCCCAGGACACGAACAGCTTGGCGCGCCAGCCGTAGTTGCGGAACGGCGCCAGGCACAGGAAGACGCTCAGCGGCCGCGCCACGAACATCAGCACCGCGGTCACCGCGAGGCCCGGGCCGAGCACTTCCACCAGCTGGCTGGGAAACACCAGCAATCCCAGGGTCATGAACATCATCACCTGCGCCAGCCAGGCCAGGCCGTCCTGGAACATCGAAATGGTGCGCCTGGACGGGAACTCACGGGCGCCGGCCACGATGCCCGCCATGTACGCGGCCAGGAACCCGTTCCCCTGCAGCAGCCCCGCCAGGCCATAGGCCAGCAGCGCCGCGGCGATCGACACCACCAGCGCCAGCCCGCCCACGCGCAGCCGCGCCCGCCGCAGCAGTGCCGGAAAGCCGGCACCGATCGCGTAGCCGACCAGCGCGCCCACCACCATCTGCAAGCCGAACGCCGGGATCAGCGCAAGCGGCGAGGTCTGCGGTGCGGTGATCAACAGCAGCGCGGCGCCCACCAGGAAGATCGCCATCGGGTCGTTGGAGCCGGACTCCAGCTCGATCAGGCCCTTGAGTTCTTCGCGCAGCGGCATGCCGCGCGAGCGCAGCGCCGCGAACACCGCGGCGGCATCGGTGGAGGCGATGACCGAGCCGAGCAGGAAGCCCTGCAGCGGCGTGAAGCCGAGCAGCCACATCGCCGCCACCGCCACCACCGCGGCGCTGATCATCACCCCGGCGGTGGCGAGCATCAGCGCCGGCGCGGCGGAGCGGCGCACCTGGCGCCAGATGGTGTCCAGGCCGCCGGAGAACAGGATGAACACCAGGCTCAGCACGCCGATGCCCTGCGCCAGGCCGACGTTCTCGAACGAGATCCCGCCGAGCCCCTCGGAGCCGGCGAGCATGCCCAGCAGCATGAAGCCGATCAGCGCCGGCAGTCCGAAACGGCTGGAGAGGCTGCCGGCCAGCACCGTGAGCACCAGCAGCAGGCCAAGGCTGAAGAACACCAGTTCGGACGAGTAACCGGGCACGGCGGCTGACATCGAGGGGGGCGGCCATGGTAACCGAGGCCGCTCATGCCTCGGGTCCGCTACGGACACGTGGGAAACCGGCGACAATTTCGACGAGAGAGTGCCGATCCCGGATCCGCGTTCCCGCCTAGCGCAAACGCTCCACGCTCAGCACCGTCGTCTCCACCAGCTCCGACCCGAACCATTGCAGGGTATGCACGCCCTCCAGCGTGTACCAGGGCGCCTGCGTGCGCAGGTGCAGGTAGGTTCTGCCTGCGGGACCGACGCCGTCCGGATCGACGCGGAGAAAGACCTCGCAGTCGGCCTGGCCTTGCGATCCGTTCAACACCACGGTGGCGTTCTCGGGAATGAGAGCGGTCTGGTCATTCCGCGCAATTGCCACGATTGCCTCGATCATCACGTCCTCTCCATGAGCGCGTCACTAGAGCGCTCCGTACCCGCAAGAACGCCGCAGCAGGAGGCCTGTGAACTCTGCCAGGAAGCGCGGCTTTTCGACGCAGGGGCGATGGCGGCGGGTGCCGGATTGTGGCATCTCGGGCGGCCTGGCGAATGCGTTGCGGCGCTGGACGCCACGCTTGCGGCAGCCAGCGACGACGAAGCATCCCTGGCGGCAGTGCTGCGGGAGCAGGGTATGGCCTTGCCACCCGGCGACTGGGATGCCTATCTGCCGATCGCTCGCGCCACGTGGTTCAACCGGAGCAAGTGCGAGACGGCACCGCGATAGCCGACCAGAGGGTGGCAGCGGCGGGAGACGCGGCCAACGGGAACATTTCACCTGTCGGTTGACAATTTTTCGAAGCGGCTTATATTCAACCATATGGTTGATACATGCGAGCGTCTCGACACCGTCTTCCGCGCCCTTGCCGATCCGACCCGCAGGGCGATGCTGCGCGACCTTGCCGCCGGACCGCGCACCGTCGGCGAACTCGCCGCGCCCTTCGACATCTCACTGGCAGGCGCATCCAAGCACATCCAGATGCTGGAACGTGCCGGCCTGATCCAACGCAAGGTGCAGGGCAGGGTGCATACCTGTCGGCTCGACGCGCGCCCGCTGCATGCCGGCGCTGAATGGATCCGCCACTACGAGCGTTTCTGGAACCGGAAACTCGACGCCCTCGAAACCCTGCTCGAGGCGGAGGACGGCGGCAAGTCCGCGACCAAGTCCGCCCGCAAACCCAGATCCCCCCGGAGGAAATCATGAATACCGCAACGTCCGAAACCGACTACGGCGTCGCCACTGCCCCCGACACCGTGCGCATAGAGCGCCTGCTGCCGGGTCCGATCGAGCGGGTATGGGCGTATCTCACCGAGAGCGAACTGCGCCGCCAATGGCTGGCAGCGGGCGAAATGGAGATGCAGGTGGGCTCGACCTTCGAGCTCGTCTGGCGCAACGACGAGCTCACCGAGCCGCCGGGTCGACGCCCAGCCGGTTTCGACGACGACGAGTATCGGATGCAGAGCCGGATCACCGTGCTCGAGCCGCCGCGCAGACTCGCCTTCACCTGGAGCGAGGGCGAGGCCGGCATGAACGTGGGCGATGTTTCCTTCGAACTGCAACCGAAGGGCGACAAGGTGCTCCTGACCTTGACCCACCGCGGCCTGGTCGAGCGTACGAACAAGCTGATGGTCGGCGCCGGCTGGCACACGCACCTCGATGTCCTGGCCGCGCGTGCGAAAGGCGAGACGCCGGAGCCGTTCTGGGACCGCTGGAGCCGGCTCCGCGAGGAGTACGATCGCCGCATGCCGGGCTGATCAAGTCGGCCCCGGGGGCGCGATGCGGTGCCCCGCGATCCCGGCATCGGCCGGGATCATGCCGGTTGCTAGGCGGCCGGCTCCGCGGCGTTGCCGCCGGCGCGCAGCGTGCGCTCGAACAGCGCGAGCATGCGGCGCCAGGCCTCGCGCGCTGCGTCCTCGTCGTAGCGCGGGGTGGTGTCGTTGTTGAAGCCGTGCTGCGTGCCGGGCGGTTGGAACAGCGTGTAGCGCACGCCCGCTTCCTTCAGCGCGGCTTCGTATTCGGGCCAGGCGGCATTGATGCGCTCGTCGTGCTCGGCGAGTACCACCAGCAACTCGGCCTCGATGTCGGCTACGTCCTCCAGCGGCGCGGCGTTGCCGTAGAACGGCGCGGCGGCCTCGAGGTCGGGCAGCCGGGTGGCGAGGAAGTTCGCCATGCCGCCGCCGTAGCAGAAGCCGACCACGCCGAGCCGGCCGTTGCCGCCGTCGATCCCGCGCAGCATGCGCGCCGCGGCGAGGAAGTCCTCGCGCGTCTTCGCCTGGTCCAGCTCGCCGAACAGCGCGCGTGCCGCGTCCTCGTCGCCCGGGTAGCCGCCCAGCGGGAACAGCGCGTCCGGCGCGAAGGCGATGAAGCCTTCCAGCGCCAGCCGACGCGTCACGTCCTCGATGTGCGGATTGAGGCCGCGGTTCTCGTGCACGACGAGCACGGTCGGCAGGGGACCATCGGCCTTCGCCGGCCTGGCCAGGTAGCCGCGGGCGGTGCCGTAGCCCTGCGGCGAGGCGAACTCGATGAACTCCGTCGACAGCCGTGCATCGTCGGGCTTGATCTGCTGCGCGGCGGCGAACTGCGGGCTCAGGGCGGCGAGCAGGCCGGCCGCGCCGGCGGCGCCGACCGCGAACCGTGCCGCGCCGGCGAGAAAACCGCGACGATCGATCTGGCCATGCACGTACTGGTCGAACAGGCGCAGTACTTCCGGATCGAAGTCGCTGGCCTTGCGGCGGGGTGGCCGGGGCATCGGAGTCTCCGGGTAGCGAGCGTCCGGGGATTAGACCACACGCCATGCGGCGTCCGGATGACCGGGTCACTCGCGATCACCGGCCGCGGGCCGGAGCCGCCGTGTGCATCGGTCTGATACGCAAGCCCGCGAATCACGTCGCATAGACGCATGCCTGCGCAGCATCGGCCGATCGCGGCAGCTGGAGAAAAAAAATGATAAACGGCTCCTTCAGTATCCTGGCGAAAAAGGCCTCCTTTGCGGCGGGAACCCCCTGGGTGTTCTTCGGCGCACTGATGATCGTCATCGTCTGGGCCATCAGCGGGCCGGTGTTCGGCTTCAACGATACGTGGCAGCTCGTGATCAATACCGGCACCACCATCATCACGTTCCTGATGGTGTTCCTGATCCAGCACACCCAGAACGCGGACGCCGCGGCCGTGCAGATCAAGCTGGACGAGCTCATCCGGGTGATCACGAAGGCCGACAACGTGCTGCTCGACCTGGAAAACATGGACCCGGTCGAGCTGGAGACCATTCGCAAGAAGTACGAGAAGCTGGCGCGCGAAGCGAACCGCGAGAAACGTAAACGAATCGCGAGCGAAGCGGGAGCGGCCAACGATGCGGATCAGGCGAGCGGCCGTGAATGAGGTCTCCGGACACCGGTGTTCCGATCTCGATAATCGGATCGAAGAGGACAAACGGAACGCGGGGAGTCGGCCGCCGCGCTGGCGCGGCGACTTCGGCCACCTCGAGCTGGAGTGGCTGCAGCTGGTTCATGGTCGAAGCAGTCGGCTACGCGGTGCTCGGCGCTCCTGTCGCCAGGTCCTGCACGGGCGATTTTGCGTTGCAGCAATGCATTCTCCGGGGCCGCTGGTAGAGTGACATGAGGTTCCCCGGGGTCGACCGCGACAATGACAGAGCTGGCTGTTCCTTTCGCCGGTGTATTTTTTTGCCGGTTTAGTGGTAGCGCTAACTTTTTTGCGGCAGGGGGCGGGACACGCGCCCGGCCACCGGCCCGGGCGTCAGTTTTCCCTGGAGCGGCGCCGCTCGGGCGGGGGCGCCACGGAGTCGCGGCTGATCAGCCGGTACGGGATGACGTGATCGACCAGCACGCGGGTACTGCGGTCCTTGCGGCGAATGCTGCGCAACAGGATGTCGATGGCCGCGTCCGCCATCGAGGCGATGGGCTGATGGATCGTGGTCAGTTCGGGCCATACCGTGGTCGCCGCCGAGGTGTCGTCGAAGCCCACCACCGACAGGTCACGTGGTACGTCCAGCCCGCGGCGATGCGCCACCGAGATCGCCGCTGCGGCCATGTCGTCGTTGCCGGCGAAGATCGCGGTCTGCGGCCGGCGTTGCGACAGCAGCTTCTCGGCGGCTTTCAGGCCGGAGCGGTAGGTGTAGTCGCCCTGCTGCACCAGGCCGCGCTCCAGCGCGATGCCGGCGTCGTCCAGGGCGGCCTTGAAGCCCTCGAAACGACGCGCGCTGGCGCTCAGGTCGGGGCGGCCGTTGATATAGCCGATGCGGGTGTGGCCCTTCGCGATCAGGTGCTCGGTGATCTCCTTGCTGGCACGAAAATCGTCGATGCGCACGCAGGAGATCTCCTCGCTGAACCGTCCCGACGCGATCGCGACGACGGGGACGTTGGCGCGCACCAGTTCCATCACCGCGGTCTTCGAGTCGCACAGCGGCGGCGGCAGGATCACTCCGGCCACCTTCCCGGCCAGCTTGCGTGCGGCCTTGCGTTCGGCCTCGGCGTCGAGGTCGTCCCAGTAGTCGATGACCAGCTGGATCGCGGTGCGCGAGGCGACGCGCAACAGGCCGACCAGAAGTTCGCGCAGATAGGCGCCGCTCGGATTGGTGTAGATCAGCGCGATGCGCGTGTGCTGGGCCGCGGCCAGGGAACTGGCCGCCAGGTTGGGCGTGTAGTCCAGTTCGCGCACGGCGCGCATCACCCGCTCGCGAGTGGAGTCGCGCACCTTGCCGTGGCCGTTGACCACGCGCGAGACCGTCATCGGCGAAACACCGGCGAGCGCGGCCACTTCGTCGATGGTGACGGCGCGCCCCCTGCGGCGGGCGGATTTCCTAGTCTTCTCCAACGTTCGTTCCTTCAGTCGGCCGGCCCCGGGTGTCGCGACAGGAATACCACGCCGCGCTCGCCATCGAGGCCATCACGAAACCCGATCCAGGACCGGACATGAAAACGCTGCAGATGTTACCGCTAACGGATGGGGTGGGCGACGGGCCGGGCGGAAACGCTGCATCGGCAGAGCATATCGCGGAACATCCGGCTTTCCGCCGACGTACGTGGTCCATGCTGGGCGTCATGTGGCTTGCCATCGCCTGCCTGGCGAGCACGCTGTACATGCCTGCCGCGAGTGCCGAGGATGGTTACGAGCTGTGGCTGCGCTATCGGCCCGCCGGGGACGCGCATGTGGATGCGTACCGGATGCGAGCTTCCCGGCTGGTAGCCGCCGCCGCCACGCCCACCCAGGCCGCCACCCGAGCGGAACTGCTGCGCGGACTCGAAGGGCTGCTCGGCGCGCCGCCTCCGCTGTCGGAAGCCGCTGCCGAGGGTGCCGTCATCGTCGGCACGCCGTCGGCCTCGCCGCTGATCGCGCGGCTGGGGCTGGAGACCGGCGACCTGGGACGCGAGGGCTATCTCATCCGCAGCGCCGTGATCGACGGTCATGCGGTCACGGTGATCGCGGCCAACGAAGACATCGGCGCGCTCTACGGTGCCTTCCATTTCCTGCGCCTGCTGCAGACCGGGCAATCGATCGAGCGGCTGGACCTGCGCGAAGCGCCGCGGGTGAAGCTGCGCGTGTTGAATCACTGGGACAACCTGGACGGCCACGTCGAACGCGGTTACGCCGGTGCCTCGATCTGGGACTGGCACAAGCTGCCCGACTGGCGCGACCCGCGCTACACCGACTACGCGCGCGCCAATGCGTCGATCGGTATCAACGGTACCGTGCTCAACAACGTCAACGCCGACGCACTGGTGTTGACGCCGATGTACCTGGAGAAGGCGGCGGCGCTCGCGGATGTGTTCCGCCCCTTTGGCGTCCGTGTGTACCTCAGTGCGCGCTTCAGCGCACCCATCGAGATCGGCGGCCTGGAGACGGCCGACCCGCTGGATCCGCAGGTGCGGCGCTGGTGGCGGGACAAGGCCGACGAGATCTACCGCACCATTCCCGACTTCGGCGGCTTCCTGGTCAAGGCCAACTCGGAAGGACAGCCGGGTCCGCAGGACTACGGCCGTTCGCACGCCGACGGCGCCAACATGCTGGCCGAAGCGCTCGCGCCACACGGTGGCACGGTCATGTGGCGCGCGTTCGTGTACTCGGACGAGGAACCGGACGACCGCGCCAAGCAGGCCTACAACGAGTTCGTGCCGCTGGACGGCGAGTTCCGTGACAACGTGCTGGTGCAGGTCAAGAACGGCGCGATCGACTTCCAGCCGCGCGAGCCGTTCCATCCGCTGTTCGGCGCGATGCCGGACACGCCGCTGATGATGGAGTTCCAGATCACCAAGGAGTACCTGGGATTCGCGACGCATCTGGTCTACCTGGGCCCGATGTACGAGGAGGTGCTGGCCGCGGACACCTACGCCGCGGGCGAGGGCTCGACCGTGGCGAAGGTGGTCGACGGCTCGCTGCACGGCTATGCGGTCACCGGCATGGCCGGCGTGGCCAACATCGGCGCCGACCGCAACTGGAGCGGCTCGCATTTCGACCAGGCGAACTGGTATGCCTATGGCCGCCTGGCATGGGATCCGCGGCTGTCGTCGCGCTCGATCGCCGAGGAATGGGTGCGGATGACGTTCGCCGGCGACGATGCGTTCGTCGCCACCGTCGTGGACATGATGATGGGCTCGCGCGAGGCGGCGGTGGACTACATGACGCCGCTCGGCCTGCATCACCTGATGGGGCGCGACCATCACTACGGCCCCGGCCCCTGGGTGGAAGGCGGGCCGCGTGCGGACTGGACATCGGTCTACTACCACCGCGCCACGCGCGCGGGCATCGGCTTCGACCGTACCGCCAGCGGCAGCAACGCGGTCGCGCAGTACGCGCCGCCGGTCGCCCGCGAGTTCGGCGATCTCGAAACCGTGCCCGAGGCGTTCCTGCTCTGGTTCCATCACGTGCCCTGGGACTACCGCACGCAGTCGGGCCGCCCCTTGTGGGAGGAACTGGTGCACCGGTACACGCGCGGCGTGGACTACGTGCGCGGCATGCGCGAGACCTGGAACGGGCTCGAAGGCGACATCGACGCCGAGCGCCATGCGCAGGTGGCGGCGTTCCTGGCCATCCAGGAGAAGGAAGCGCAGTGGTGGCGCGACGCCAGCATCGCCTACTTCCAGAGCATTTCCGGCCTTCCGCTGCCGGATGGCTACGCACCGCCGCCGCGCTCGCTGCAGTACTACCAGTCGCTGGAATTCCCGCATGCGCCGGGAAGCGGGCGGTGAGCATCACTGCGACCACTGCGTGCTTGCCGCTGGGCTGGTGGTCGCGTGCCGCCGCGGCTGCGCTGCTGGCGTTCTCGTTCTGCGGCGCGACCGTCGCGCACGCGGCCGATGACAGTGGCGCGACGCTGCTGCACGCCATGTTCCAGGACCACGCAGTACTGCAGCGCGACCGGCCGATCCGGATCTGGGGCCATGCGCAGCCCGGCGAGGAGGTGCGGATCGCCCTTGCCGGCGCGCGCGCGCGCGGCCGTGCCGACGAGACCGGGCGCTGGGAAGCCCGGTTGCCGGCGCTGGCGGCCGGCGGCCCCTACACGCTGGTGGCCACCGCTTCGGGCGGGACAGCGCAGACCGTGGACGACGTGCTGGTCGGCGACGTGTGGCTGTGCTCGGGCCAGTCCAACATCGTGCTGCAGGTGCACCGCACGCTGGACTCGCGCGCGGAGATCGCGGGCGCCGACAACGACATGATCCGCATGCTGACGGTCGGTGAGACCGGCAGCGTGGTGCCGCTGCAGACCTTCGCCGAGCCGGTGCGCTGGCTGAAGACGAATCCGGAAACCGTGCGCGACTTTTCCGCCACCTGCTACTACTTCGCGCGCGAACTGCAGAAGCGGATCGACGTGCCGATGGGCCTGATCAGCGCGGCCTGGGGCGGATCGCGGATCCAGGCGTGGATCCGCGATGACGCATTGCGCACGACCGGCGATTACGACGCCGAACTCGACGTGCTGGCGCTGTATGCCGACGATCCGGTGGCCGCGGTCGCGGACTGGGGCGGGGTCTGGGCCGAATGGTGGCGCGGGCGTTCCGACGTGGCCGCGGGCGACGAGCCGTGGAATCCCGCCGCCGCCGCGGGTGCCGACTGGCGCGAAGCGCCGCGGGAGCTCGGTGCCTGGGAACGCTGGGGCGTACCGGAGCTGGCCGAGTTCGACGGCATGGTGTGGTACCGCACGACGGTGAAGCTGACCGCGCAGCAGGCGGCGCAGGACGCGCTGCTGGCGCTGGGCCCGGCCGACGAGATGGACATGACCTGGGTCAACGGCCGCGCCGTCGGCAGCACCTACGGTGCAGGCGACGCGCGCGAGTACCGGTTGCCGCGCGGCCTGCTGCGCGAAGGTGACAACGTCGTGGTCGTCAACGTGCTCGACACCTATCGCGACGGCGGGCTCGCCGGGCCCGCGTCCCGCCATGCGCTGCGGTTCGACGACGGTTCCAGCGTGCCGCTCGACGATGCGTGGAGATACCGCGTCGTGCCGGGCGTCGACTGGCCGCCGCGGGCACCCTGGCAGTCGGCCGCCGGCCTATCGACGCTGTACAACGGCATGATCGCGCCGATCGGCCGCTACGACCTGCGCGGCGTCGTCTGGTACCAGGGCGAATCCAACACCTTCGAGGCCGACCGCTACCGCGGACTGCTGCAGGCGCTCAGGCGCGACTGGCGCGCGCGCTTCGGCGCCGGCCTGCCGCTGCTGGTCGTGCAGTTGCCCGGCTACGGCATGCCCGCGACGCAGCCCGCCGAGAGCGGCTGGGCCGAACTGCGCGAGGTGCAGCGGCTGACCGCCGCCGAGGACCCGCTGACCGGATTGGCGGTCACGATCGATATCGGCGACCGCTACGACGTGCACCCGCCGAACAAGCAGGAACTCGGCCGCCGCCTCGCACGCGTGGCGCGTCACGTGGTCTACGGCGAGCAGCTGCCGCCGTCCGGTCCGGTGCCGCGATCGGCGACGCGCGAAGGCGAAGCGGTCGTGGTGCGCTTCGGCGATCTCGACGAAGGCCTGGTGGCGTACGGTGCGGACGGTCCCATCGGTTTCGAGTTGTGCGCCGCCGGGGCGGGCACGTGCCGCTACGCGAACGCGCGGATCGACCGCGATCGCGTGACGTTGCGCGCACCCTCGGCACCGGCCGCCACGCGCGTGCGCTACTGCTGGGCCGACAGCCCGATTTGCACCCTCTACGACGGCACCGGCCTGCCCGCCGGCCCGTTCGAAATGGAGATTTCCGTCGCGCCATGAAATCGTCGCCTCGTGCAGAAAGGCGTGTCGGCCACCGATCGAAGCCGACAAAGCCATGCAAGGAAACGTTGTCGGGGAAGGCCCCGACATCGTCATTCCGGCGAAGGCCGGAAGCGCTTCACAACAGCCCGAAGGGCTGGTCATCCAGGGCTTACCCGCAGGTCGCGGGAGGCCCGGACCCCGGCTTTCGCCGGGGTGACGGCATTCTTCAGGCGTTTCCTCGGCTGCAAGCAATCGTTTGCCCGGGTTCATCCGCGCCGATCCGTGGCGAACGGCTTTTTAGAACCCAGTTCCGGCCTTCCGCCCCCGCGGAATCGCCGATGGAGATAGCGACCATGAGCGACACCCCATGAACCAGACATCGGAATCCGGACACCCGGAGCAGGGGGCTTCGCGCGAGCGCGAGATCGTCGACGCCAAGGTCATCGTGACCTGCCCGGGGCGCAACTTCGTCACCCTGAAGATCACGACGCGATCGGGCGTCACCGGACTGGGCGACGCCACGCTCAACGGACGCGAGCTCGCGGTCGCCGCCTACCTGCAGGAGCACGTGGCGCCGAACCTGATCGGCCGCGACGCCGGCCGCATCGAGGACACCTGGCAGTTCCTGTACCGCGGCGCGTACTGGCGCCGCGGCCCGGTGACGATGACCGCCATCGCCGCGGTGGACGTCGCGCTGTGGGACATCCTGGGCAAGATGGCCGGGTTGCCGCTGTACCGGCTGCTCGGCGGGCGCTCGCGCGAGGGTGCGCTGGTCTACGGCCATGCCAACGGCGGCGACATCGGCGAGGCCAGCGAGGCGGTGGGGCGCTTCATCGAGCAGGGCTTCCGCGCGGTGCGCGCGCAGTGCGGCGTGCCCGGCGTCAAGAAGGCCTACGGCATTTCCGGCGGCAGGGCCTACGAGCCGGCCGAGAGCGAACTGCCGGCCGAGACGACCTGGTCCACGCCGAAGTACCTGGAGACCGCGCCGAAGCTGTTCGAGCGCCTGCGCGCCGACCACGGCAACGACGTCGAGCTGCTGCACGACGTGCACCACCGCCTGACGCCGATCGAGGCGGCGCGGCTGGCGCGCGATCTCGAGCCCCACCGCCTGTTCTGGCTGGAGGACGCCACGCCGGCGGAGCACCAGAAGTCCTTCGAGCTGATCCGCAAGCACTCGGTCACGCCGCTGGCGGTGGGCGAAGTGTTCAACTCGATCTGGGACTGCAAGCACCTGATCGAGCAGCAGCTGATCGACTACATCCGCACCACGATCGTCCACGGCGGCGGCATCACCCACGTGCGCCGGCTGGCCGACTTCGCCGCGCTGCACCAGGTGCGCACCGGCTTCCACGGCGCCACCGACCTGTCGCCGGTGTGCATGGGCGCGGCGCTGCACTTCGACACCTGGGTGCCGAACTTCGGCATCCAGGAGTACATGTTCCACTCGGACGAAACCGACGCGGTGTTCCCGCACGACTACGCCTTCCGCGACGGCCGCCTGCACTGCGGCGAGACGCCCGGCCACGGTGTCGACATCGACGAAACGCTGGCGGCGAAATTCCCCTATGCGCCGAAGCAGCTGCCGGTCGCGCGGCTGGAAGACGGCACGATGTGGGACTGGTGATGGGCATGCCCACGAAAGCCCCGGCACGAACGTCCGCAGGGAACCCTGTAGGAGCGGCTTCAGCCGCGACCGGCTTTGTCGGCAGGGCGTCGCGACTGAAGCCGCTCCTACAGGTTGCCGGCCCCGATCGCCGGCAATGCCGCCGGGCGGCAGCGGCTCTTGCACGGCCGATGGCGGTGGTCGCGCTGTTCTCCGTCGCGCTGGCTACGCCGGTCCTTGCGGTGCAATCCGCGGAGCCGGCACCTGTTCTCTTTGACTGGTTCGAATACACCGGCCGTGACGCCGCCTTCGAGACCCCGCTGCCCGAAGGCCACTACCGCAATCCGATCCTGGCCGGCTTCCACCCGGACCCGAGCATCACGCGTGCGGGCGACCGCTTCTACCTGGTCAATTCCAGCTTCGCCTTCTTCCCCGGCATCCCGGTGTTCGAGAGCACGGACCTGGTGCACTGGCGCCAGATCGGCAATGTGATCGACCGTCCCGACATGCTCGACTTCGACGGGCTGGGCATGTCGCGCGGGGTGTTCGCGCCGGCGATCGAGTACCACGACGGCACCTTCTACGTGGTCAACACCGCGGTGGACAGCGGCGGCAACTTCATCGTCACCGCCACCGATCCGGCCGGGCCGTGGTCGGATCCCGCCTGGCTGCCGACCGTCGACGGCATCGACCCGTCGCTGTTCTTCGACGACGACGGCAAGGTCTACCTGCTCAACAACGGCCCGCCCGACGGCGAGCCGCGTTACGAAGGACATCGTGCGATCTGGATGCAGGCCTTCGACATCGCGACGCTGCAGCCGGTCGGGCCGCGCCAGGTGCTGGTCGACGGCGGCGTCGACCCGTCCACGAATCCGATCTGGATCGAAGGGCCGCACCTCTACAAGCGCGACGGCTGGTACTACCTCAATTGCGCCGAGGGCGGCACCGGGCCGCAGCATTCGCAGGTGATCCTGCGCAGCCGCGAGGTGTGGGGGCCGTACACGCCCTACGAGGGCAATCCCATCCTCACCCAGCGTGACCTGCCGGCCGACCGCGCGCATCCGATCACCAATGCCGGGCACGCGGATCTGGTGGAAGCGCCCGACGGCAGCTGGTGGGCGACGTTCCTCGCCAGCCGCAACTACGGCGAGGTGCACTACAACACCGGTCGCGAGACGTTCCTGCTGCCGGTGGAGTGGAAGGACGGCTGGCCGACAATCCTCGAGCCCGACCTCGAGATTCCCTATGTCGCCCCCGGTCCGACATTCCTTTCGCGCACGGCTTCGCAGGCGCCGTCGTCGGGCAACTTCACCTGGCGCGACGAGTTCGACGCGTCCGAGCTGGACCGCGCCTGGATGTTCGTGCGCGTGCCGAAGCAGGCGTGGACGGACCTGGCCAGTCATCCCGGCCGGTTGGCGATCGAGCCGCTGCCCGAAGGCCTGGACACGCTCCGCAATCCGGCATTCCTCGCGCGCCGGCAGCAGCACATCGCCTTCGAGGCCAGCACCGCCCTGCAGGTGCCGGCGGGCGCGGGCACCGAGGCCGGCATTGCCGCGTTCCAGAACGAGATGCACTGGTACTTCCTCGGCGTACGCCGTGTGGCCGATGGCGAAGGCAATGCCGAGGGCGAGGGCGGACACATCGAACTGTTCCTGGAAAAGAGCAGCCGTGAAGGCAGGCAGGTCGTCGCCACCCGTACCTTGCCGGCCGTGGACACGCTGCTGCTGAAGATCGAGGGCGACGGCGGCGACTACGCCTTCGGCTTCGATGCCGGCCAGGGCTGGCAATGGCTGGCACAAGGACAGGACGGCACCCTGCTCAGCACGACGTCGCCGATGGCTTCATCGGCGCCACCCTGGGCCCGCACGCGCGTCTCGTCCCGGATCAATGAGGGAACAATCATGCAAGCAACATCGATCAACGCCATGCCCCGTCTTCTCCCGCGCGCGACGTCGGCCGACACCCAGCTCCCTTTCTCTCGAGCAAGGCCGGCCAACGTCGTGCCCTCTCTTTCTCAAGCGAGGCCGGCCGCCGCCAAGCTCCCTCTCCCCCATCGCGCAGCGATGGGGGAGAGGGTTGGGGTGAGGGGGGCTCTTGCCTTTGCTCCTGCGGCTGGCCAGGAGCACTCGCGCCTTCACCCCAGCCCTCTCCCCCGGCGCTCCCGGGGGAGAGGGGGCGTTCCGGCGCTGGCGCTGCTGCTCGCGCTCGCCTGCGCCACGGCCTGGGCCGGGGAGCCGGAACGCGCAGCCGAGGACACGCAGAACACCCCCGCCTGGCTCGATCCCGATCGCGGCTTCGAGGAACGCGCCGCCGAACTCGTGTCGCAGATGACGCTCGAGGAGAAGGCCGCGCAGATGCAACACGACACCCCGGCCATCGAGCGCCTGGGCGTGCCCGCCTACGACTGGTGGAACGAGGCCCTGCACGGCGTCGCCCGCGCCGGCGGTGCCACCGTGTTCCCGCAGGCCATCGGCCTGGCCGCGACCTTCGACACCGCGCTGATGGCCGACGTCGCCCACGCCATCGGCGACGAGGCCCGCGCCAAGCACCACGAGTTCGCCACCCGCGGCCAGCGCGGCCGCTACCAGGGCCTGACCTTCTGGTCGCCGAACATCAACATCTTCCGCGACCCGCGCTGGGGCCGCGGCCAGGAAACCTACGGCGAGGATCCCTTCCTCACCGCGCGCATGGGCGTGACCTTCGTGCGCGGCCTGCAGGGCGACGGTCCCGGCGATGCGGACCGGACCACCCCCTACCGCAAGCTCGACGCCACCGCCAAGCACTTCGCCGTGCACAGCGGTCCCGAGGCCGACCGCCACCATTTCGACGCGCACCCATCCAGGCGTGACCTGTACGAAACCTACCTGCCCGCGTTCCAGGCGCTGGTGCAGGAAGGGCAGGTGGCCGCGGTGATGGGCGCCTACAACCGCGTCTACGGCGAGTCGGCCAGCGCCAGCCGGTTCCTGCTGCAGGACATCCTGCGCCGCGACTGGGGTTTCGAGGGCTACGTGATGTCCGACTGCTGGGCGGTCGAGGACATCTGGAAGAACCACAAGATCGTCGCCACCGTCGAGGAGGCCTCCGCCCTCGCGGTGAAGAACGGCACCGAACTCAACTGCGGCCACAGCTATGCCAAGGCGCTGCCGGTCGCGGTGCGCAAGGGACTGATCACCGAAGCCGAGCTCGACGATGCGCTGACCAGGTTGATGGCATCGCGCTTCCGCCTCGGCATGTTCGATCCCCCCGAGCAGGTGCCATGGGCGCAGATCCCGTATGCGGTGAACCAGTCGCCCGAACACGACGCCCTGGCGCGCCGTGCCGCGCAGGCGTCGATCGTATTGCTGAAGAACGATGGCCTGCTGCCGCTCTCGAAGGACCTGCGCCGCGTGGCCGTGATCGGCCCGACCGCGGACGACACCATGGCGCTGCTCGGCAACTACTACGGCACGCCTGCCGATCCCGTCACCGTGCTACGGGGCATCCGTGAAGCGCTGCCGGACGCCGAGGTGATCCATGCGCGTGGCGCCGACCTGGTGGAGGGCCGCGAAGACCCGGCCGCCGCGCCGCTGATCGAACCGCGCTACCTGCGCCCGGCACCGGATTCGGCGGAGCGCGGCCTGCGCGGCGAGTACTTCCGCGGTCGCCAGCTGGCCGGCGAACCCGTGCTCGCCCGCGTCGATGCGCAAGTCGGTTTTCGCTGGGACCGCGGCGCGCCCACCGACGACCTGGCCGCGCGCGGCGAGATCACCCCGGCGCAGGCGCTGGCCGGCGACGACTTCAGCGTGCGCTGGAGCGGACAGCTGCTGCCGCCGGTCAGCGGCCGCTACGAACTGGACGTGGCGGCCAACGACGGCTTCCGCCTGTTCCTGGACGATGAGCCGGTGCTGGAGCGCTGGACCGACACCGAGCGCCTGGCCGGCGACAGCGTCGCGCTCGAGCTGGAGGCGGATCGCGCCTACGACCTGCGGCTGGAGTACTACGAAGCCGAGCGCGACGCCGGCGTGCGCCTGGCCTGGCGCATGCCCGGCGCCAAGCCGCCGTTCGAGGAGGCGCTGGAGGTCGCACGCAGCGCCGACGCGGTGGTCTTCGTCGGCGGCCTGACCGGCGACGTCGAGGGCGAGGAGATGGACGTCAGCTATCCCGGCTTCGCCGGCGGCGACCGTACCGACCTGCGCCTGCCCGCGCCCCAGCGCAAGCTGCTCGAGGCGCTGCACGCCACCGGCAAGCCGGTCGTCCTGGTGCTCACCACCGGCTCGGCGCTGGCCATCGACTGGGCGCAGGACAACCTGCCCGCGATCGTGCTGGCCTGGTACCCCGGCCAGCGCGGTGGCAACGCGGTCGCCGACGTGTTGTTCGGCGATGCCAATCCCGCCGGCAGGCTGCCGGTGACCTTCTACAAGGCGGACGAGCAACTGCCCGCCTTCGACGACTACGCCATGGCCGGCCGCACCTACCGCTACTTCGAAGGCGAGCCGCTGTACCCGTTCGGCCACGGGCTGTCGTACACGCGCTTCGACTACGCCAACCTGCGCATCGACCGCGATGGCGATTCCGTCGCTCCCGACGACGCGCTGACCGTGCAGGTCGACGTGCGCAACACCGGCGAGCGCGCCGGCGAGGAAGTCGTACAGTTGTACCTGCGCCCGCTGGAGCCGCAACGCGAACGCGCGTTGAAGGAGCTGCGCGGCGTGCAGCGCATCCACCTGCAGCCCGGCGAGGCGCGCACCGTGGCGTTCACGTTCACTCCCGAAACCGATCTGAGGCACTACGACGATGAAGCTGGAGGTTACGCGGTCGATGCGGGCGATTACGAAGCGCAGATCGGCGCATCGAGCGCGGACATCCGCGTGAAAGAGCGCTTCACTGTCAGCGCCAAGTAGCAATAAGCCCCTCTCCCTCCGGGGCGACGGCGCACGGCTTGCGCGCCATTGGCGCGCGTGCGCCGGAGCGTCCGCGCCGCGGAGCGGGGGTTGGGGTGAGGGTACGGCGAAGTCGCGATGGTTCAGTTGTCTGCGCCTCCGCCGTACCCTCATCCGCCCTTCGGGCACCTTCTCCCGGAGGGAGAAGGGAGAGGCAAATCGGAACGCACTCCTGGAGACGCAGCCCCAATGACCAATCCCGCTCCTGCCATGCCGCGTTTGAACGAAGCAACCTTGCCCAGGCTGCCGGAAACGGTCGCCCGGCCAGCCTATGACCGAACCAAAACCCGCATCGGCATCGTCCACATCGGCGCCGGCGCCTTCCACCGCGCCCACCAGGCCGTCTACGTCGACGACCTGCTGGCCGACGACCCGGACTGGGCGATCTGTGGCGTCTCCCTGCGCAGCGCCGACGTCCGCGACGCACTGCGCCCGCAGGACGGCCTGTACACGCTGGCCCTGCTCGGCGGTCACCCGAGCCTGCGCGTGATCGGCGCGATCCGCGAGCTGCTGTGCGCACGCGAAGAGCCCCAGGCCGTGCTCGCACGCCTGGCCGACCCGGCCGTCCGCCTGGTCACCCTGACGATCACGGAGAAGGGCTACTGCCTGTCCGGCGACGCCCTCGATCTCGCCCACCCCGGCATCGTCCACGACCTCGCCTCCCCGCAGAGGCCGGCAAGCGCGATCGGCTACGTCGTCGCCGGCCTGGCGCTGCGCCGCGCCGCCGGCATCGCACCGTACACCGTGCTCAGCTGCGACAACCTCGCCGACAACGGCGGACGGCTGCGCCGCGCCGCGCTGCAGTACGCGCAGGCGTTCGACCCGGACCTCGCGCGCTGGATCGAAACCGAAGTCTCCTTCCCGCGCTCGATGGTCGACAGCATCACCCCCGCCACCGACGACGCCCTGCGCGAGCGCGTCGCCGCGCGACTCGGCTGCACCGACGCCTGGCCGGTGCAGCGCGAGCCCTACACCCAGTGGGTGATCGAGGACCACTTCTGCAATGCCCGCCCGGCCTTCGAGCGCGCCGGCGCCACCATCAGCGACGACATCGCCGGTTACGACCGCGCTAAGCTGCGCCTGCTCAACGGCCCGCACTCGGCGCTGGCCTATCTCGGCTCGCTGATGGGCATCGAGACCGTCGCCGACGCCATGCGCCAGCCGGCCCTGGCCGGTTTCATCGAGCGCCTGATGCGCGAGGACATCATTCCCACCCTCGACGCACCGCGCGGCTTCGACCCGCACGCCTACGTCGGCGCCATCCTCGCCCGCTTCCGCAACCCGGATATCCGCCACCTGCTCTCGCAGATCGCCTGGGACGGCTCGCAGAAACTGCCGGTGCGCATCCTCGGCACCATCGCCGACGCGCTCGCCGCCGGCCGCCCGGTCGACCGGTTGTGCCTGCTGGTGGCCGCATGGATGCGGTTCGTGTCTCGACAGGCACGCGCCGGCGTCGCGCTGGTCGATCCGCTGGATGCAGCCTTGCGGGAGATCGGGGGAACCGCGACCGGCGATACGCAGGGCGACGTCGCTGCGTTTCTCGCGCTCGACGCGGTATTCGCTCCGGTGTCGGGCGATGCCCGGTTCGCCGAGGCCTTGCGCAAGGCCTACGCCACGCTCGGCGATGCCACCCCTACGGCAGTGGCGCATGCACTCGACGCCGCCGGCGCAGGCACGGAGGCGTAGCATCCGCCCTGCGCGTGCGCGCTCCAGGACAGGCGCGTTATGCCGCAGCCAGCACCCGCAACGCCTTCGCCAGCCGGTCCACCTCGTCGGCCGAGGTGAACACCGCCGGTGTCGCCCGCACGCAGGCGCCGCTGGCCAGACCGGTGCGGTGCACGGTGAAGACGCCGAATTCGTCGTGCAGCCGGCGGGCGAGGGCCTTGTTGGCCTCCACGCCCGGCTGGTTCCGCAACCGGAACGAGGTGATCGCGCCGTGCAGCGCCGGATCGTCGGGCGTCAGGATCTCCAGTCCGGGCAGGTCGCGGACCTGGTCCACCCAGCGGTCGCGCAGATAGCGCACGCGCGCCTCCTTGTGCGCGGGCCCGATGCGCTGGTGCAGCTCCAGCGCCGTCGGCAGGGCCATGTAGGCCGCGAAATTGGCGGTGCCGGTATGGATGCGCGCGTGGATGGCGCCGTGCGGGTCCGGCTCGCCCATGTAGGGATCGATGTCGCCGATGCGCGGCCTGCGGATGTACAGCGCGCCGGCGCCGACCGGCGCGCCGATCCACTTGTGCAGGTTGATGCCCGCGAAGTCGGCACCGAGCTCGGGCAGATTGAAATCCAGCTGACCCCAGGAGTGCGCGGCATCGACGATGACGTCGACATCGCTGGCGCGCGCCATCTCGGTCAGCTCGCGCACCGGAAGCACGAGTCCGTTGCGATGGCTGACGTGGGTGAGCAACATCATGCGTACGCGCGGATGGTCGTGCAGCGCCTTGGCATAGGCGTCGAGGAGCTGCTGGCGTCCCGGCCGCACGGGCAGGTCGATCGATACGATGTCGACGCCGCGACGCCGGTGCAGCCAGCGCATCGCGGTGATCATGCTGTCGTAGTCGCTGTCGGCGTGCAGCACCGCGTCGCCCGGGCGCAGGCGGTTGTAGCCGCCGATGAGGGCCTGCAGCGCTTCCGTGGCGCCGCGGGTCAGGGCGATTTCGTCGGCATCGACGCCGAGCGCGGCCGCCAGCGACGCGGCCAGCTTGCGATGGATCGCGGGGTAGTCCTGCCGCGCGAAGTACGCGTTGCCATGATTCACCTGCTGCAGGGCGTCGCGGTAGCGCGCCATGGTCGCGCGCGCCATCGAGCCGAAGAAGCCATTGTCGAGCTGGGCGACGTCGCGGGTGACATCGTAGAGCCGCGCCACGCGGCCCCAGTGCGCCTCGTCACGCGCCAGCCGTTCCGCCGGTCCCGCCGGCATTGGAACCGCCAGGTCGGCACCCGCGTCACCGGCCAGGGCGGCCGGCAACGTGGCCGCCAAAGGCGCCAGTCCGGCGGCACCCAACAGCCGGCGTCGTGAGGCCTGCATCAGAACGCCACCCGGAGCTGCGCGTAGACGTTGCGACCGTCGGTATCGTACGGCGCGTTGCGCGAGTAGATCAGGCCGCGGCTGGCCTGGAACGTCGCTTCGTCCGGATAGCTGTCGAGCACGTTGTCGGCGCCCGCGCGCAACGTCAGCATCTCGGTGGCCCGCCAGCTCACGGCGAGGTCGAGCAAGGTCTCGGCACCGAAGCGCTGGAAGATGTCGCCGTCGGCATTGCCCGACGAATCGGTCCACGAGCCGTAGTGGCGGACGCGGCCGAGCAGGCTCCAGTCGCCCTGCTCCCAGGTATGGGTCCAGGTCGCCTTCTGGCGCGGGATGCGCCGCTCGAAGATCACCCGCTGGGTCTCGTTGCTGGCCACGCCGGTGTCGCCGCCGTCCACTTCGGTCTTGTTGTAGTTCCAGGCCAGGGTCGTGCCGAGGCGTCCGGGTCCGAGACTGCCCCGCCAGGTCGCGACGATGTCGATGCCGCGGGTGGTGGTGTCGAAGTCGTTGGTGAAGAAGCTGACCGAGGTGTACTGGTTGGGATTGGGCACACCGTCGGGAATCTGGAAACTCTGCGAGGTCGAGAAGCGGTCGGTGACCTCGATGTCGTAGAGGTCGATCGAGCCCGAGAATCCGTTGCCGGACTGCCAGGCCAGGCCGGCCGTGACCGACCGCGACTCTTCCGGCGTCAGCGGCGTGGCGCCGAGCATCCGCGCGATCGGATCGCTGGGCGAGAGCCGGCCGGACGTGAAGACCTGCAGGGTGTTGGTGTCCAGGCCCTGGGTGGTGCTGGTCGCGTACAGCTGGCCGGGGGTCGGGGCGCGGAAGCCGCTGGAGATCGATCCGCGAAGCGCCACATGGTCGTTGAACTCGAAACGGCTCGACAACTTGCCGTCGAGTGAATTGCCGAACTCGGAATAATCCTCATAGCGTGCGGCGGCGCCGACGTTCCAGCGCTCGGTCAGTGGCACTTCCACATCGAGGTAGGCGGCGCTGGAGGTCTGGTCCCATTCGCCCGCCTGCTGCGTGCTGAAGCCGGGCGCACCGTTGGCATTGGGCGCCAGTCCCGCGACGGCACCGGGGCCGACGGCGTAGGACGCCGGGTCTCCCGCGGTGATGCCGTAGGTCTCGGTGCGGTGCTCGGCGCCGAAGGCGATGTTGACCGGCAGCGGCAGCGCGTCGACCGCCCATGCATAGACGAAGTCCGCGTTGAAGTCGAGTTCGTCCTGCGACAGGCGGCCGAGCCAGAATCCGGTCGGGCTCTCCGGGCCGAGCGATGCGTTGATCGAGTTGTCGAGGAAGAAGTCGATGTCGTTGCTGCCGTAGGACGCGCTGACGTCCCAGGTGAAGTCCGGATTGAACTCGCCGCTCAGGCCGACGACGGTCTGCAGGTCCTCCTGCTCCATGCCGTAGCGCGGCGAGAAGCCGACCGGGTAGATCTCGGAGGCGTTCCAGTCCGGGAACACATCGGTATCGCTGTAGACCGATGCGGTGCCATCGGGATTGCGCCAGTTGAAATCGCTGAAGCCCTCGCTCGTGCCGAGCAGGGCGTAGCCGTACAGGGCGACGGTCTGCGTCAGCGGGACCCTGGCGTCGAAGCCGCCGCGGACGCTCTCCAGGTCCGGCTGGCCCCAGCGCTGTACCGGATCGGGCACGTCCAGTTCCGGATGATCTTGCTGGAAGGCGATCGCGTCCGCGCGCTGGCGCGTGCGTGAGGTGGCGTCGGATCTTGCGATCTCGGCGAACATTGACAGATGGCCGTAATCGCCCAGCGCGATGCCGTGGCGGGCGCCGTACTGCTGCGCGAAACCGTCGCCTTCGGCGTACTCGGACAGCTGGGCGGTGAGCTCGGTGCCGCTGTCGTCGCTGAGGATGATGTTGATCACGCCGGCAATGGCATCCGAGCCGTACTGCGCGGATGCGCCGTCGCGCAGCACCTCGATGCGCTCGATCGCCGCGGTCGGGATCTGCGACAGGTCCGGCGCCTGCGCGCCGCGTGAGCCGAGCAGGGCGGTGCGATGGAAGCGGCGGCCGTTGACCAGTACCAGTGCATGGTCCGGCGACAGTCCGCGCAGCGAAGCCGGGCGCACGAACACCAGTCCGTCGGCCATCGGCAAGCGCTGGACGACGAACGACGGCACCAGCTGCGCGAGTACGTCGTTGAGGTCCGTACTCTCGACCGCCTGGATCTCCTCGGCACTGAACACGTCCACCGGCACCAGGGTGTCGAACTGCGTGCGGCTGGATCCGCGGGATCCGGTGACGACCATCGCGTCGAGCGAGGTCACGTCGTCGGCCGGCGCGGACGCGGACTGGGCCCGGGCGGAATTCGGGGCGAGCGGAAACAGGGCCAGCAGCGCCGCTGCGGCCAGTGCGTTGTACTTCATCGGGACTCCGGGGTGGATGACGCAAAAAAAGGACGCACGAGCTCGAGGGAGCTTGTGCGTCCGTGCGTGAGCATGATCGGGCCCGGAGATGTCAACGATAAGACGAGAGGTCGGAGTTGCCCCGCATACGCGGTCGACCGGACGCACGCCGAACGCGTTGCCTACTCGACTGTCCGCAGCCGCATGTCGGCGCGATCGAGGGTGAAGCGCTGCGCGTGCGCGCGCGACCGCAGTGCCTCCGGCGTGTCGTAGAGCCGCGTGCGGCAAACATCGTCGGGCAGCTCGTGGAAGGTCGCCTCCACCCGGGCGCCGTCGATCGACAGTACGCCGACACCGTGACGTTCGGTCTGTACGTAGCGCAGCGGGGCGAACCCGTCGGCGAACAGCCGCTCCAGCATCGCCACCATGCGCCTGCCGGCCGCGGCCTGTTCGCCGTCGCCTTCGCTGCTGCGCGCGAGGATGCCCTTGAGCGTCTCCGAGGACACCGCCGGTGCGGTGAACTCGACCGTGCCCGCGCTGTGCTGGGTGGCGAAGCCGGCATGGATGTCGCCAGAGAGCAGGATCACCCCGCCGGCCGGATCGAACAGGTCCGCCATCAATCGTTCGCGTTCGACCGGAAAGCCATCCCAGTGGTCGACGTTGAGATAGAAGCGGCGCCGCATCGGCTCGGGCGCGGCGATCTCCGGACGTGCCAGGTCCAGCACCAGCGAAGTGAAGGACACCGAACTGGCCACGACCTTGAAGCGTGCATCGCTGCCGCGCATGTGCTCCTCCAGCCAGGCGCGCTGCGCCGCGCCGTAGGCGCTGGGCGTGCCGTCGAGCGCGCGCAGCGCGGCGAACAGGTCGTAGCCGTCCTTCACCACCAGGTAGCGCGCGCCGAGCGAGCCGAACAGCTGGGTCTTGCCCAGCGCCAGCCAGGGCAGGCCGCGGTCCAGGCCATCGGCCGGCGGCGGCGCGACCTGCGCCTCCGCGGGTGCGGCGGCGTTGTAGGCGGCCAGGAATCGCGCCAGCACCGGCAGCGCGATCGGACCCGCGGTGGCGGCCGTTGCGCGCTCCCCGGTCGCCGCCGGCGCCTGTCCGGCGTCGCGATAGGCCTGTGCGACGGCCAGGTGCGCCGCTTCCCGCAGTTCCCGGTGTTCCGGCGCGGCCAGGTCGACGTAGGGCACCAGCGACGGCGCCAGCGTGGCGTAGTCCATGCCGAGCTTCGGCAGGCGCGCCTCCAGCGCGGCGCGGTCGTAGACCACGGCGCCCGGAAAGGCGTCCTCGGGAATGGGGTGGTCCGGGCGGGCGCTGCGGTAGTCGGTCAGCACCAGGTCCAGCGCGCGGCCGAAGCGCAGGCCGCGCCACAGCTGCGCGTTGGGGAACAGCCCGCCGCGGTCGACCGGCAGCGGCGCTTGGCCGAAGTCCAGGTCGACCGGCATGTATTCGAAGTACGCCTGCTCGGCGTTGCGGCGGCGTTCGCGGTCGCGCTCGTCGGTGCTGCCGTCGCGGTAGGTGCCCACGTCCTGCCAGCAGTCGTCGGAGAACTCGTGGTCGTCCCAGATCGCGACCAGCGGCGCGCGTTCGAGCAGCGCCTGCAGCGCTTCGTCGCCGCGGAAGGTGCGGTGCAGCTGGCGGTAGTTGGACAGGCTGCGCGCGGCCTGGAAACCCGCCTTGGCGTCGCCCAGTTCGATGGCGCCGGCGCGATCCTCGAACGCGATGGCGCGGTCGTCGCCACGGCTCTGGAACTGCGGGTCGCCTACGGTCTCGTAGATGAAGTCGCCCAGGTGCAGGATGAAGTCCAGGTCCTGTTCCAGCAGCGGCAGCAGGCTGTTGTACCAGCGCCCGCCGTAGTCCTGGCAGCTGAGGAACGCGAACCGCAGCGGTACGTCGGCGTCCGCGGCCGGCGCGGTGCGGGTACGTCCATGCGGCGACGACACGAAACCGGCCTCGCCATCGGCGATGAGGAAGCGATAGTGATAGGTGCGCGCCGCCTCCAGCCCTTCGACGCGCAGCTTGATGCAGCCGTCGCTGTCGTCCGGCACGGCGATCTCGCGATCGAGCCGGAGCGCGGTGAACGCCAGGTCCTCGGCCACCTGCACGCGCAAGGTGCGCGGCAGGCGTTCGGCCGCCACCCGGGTCCACAGCAGCACGCGGTCCGGGCGCGGATCGCCGGAGGCGACCGACTGCGGAAAATGCGGTCGCGAGATGCGCACCGCGTCGGCGGCCATCGCCGCGAGCACGCGGCCGGCAGGCGCAACGGCGGCCGCGGCGGCGGTCACCGCAACGACCTTGAGGAAGCGGCGGCGATTCATGGTGTGCACGGGCGGTTTCACATTGCGGAAAGCGCGCATTGATACGGCGTGCAGATGACCATGCGTTGACACGGCCGCCGCCGCGCCGCCGCGTCACCGCAACGACGCGCCCATGTCATGCCGCTGCAACGGGTGCTGCCGAGGCTAGCGGGCTTTGGTTCGTCCTCGCCCGTCCGGGCGTCACGTCAGGGGAAACACGCATGCCGCACTGCCGCCATCCGCTCGCGCTCGCCTTGCATCTCGGCCTTGTGGCTGCGGTGCTGCCATACGCCGTCGCCGCGCAGACCGCGCCCGAGGCCGATGCGTCGGGCGAGATCGCCTATCTGGACACGATGGTGGTCACCGCGCAGAAGCGCGAACAGCAGGTGAGTGAGGTGCCGATCGCGATCAGCGCGTACTCGGGCGACTTCCTGCAGGACTACAACGTCCGCGAGTTCTCCGACATCGGCAATCTGGTGCCGGGGCTGGTGGTCCAGGAGCAGAGCCCGAACAATCCCGGATTCGTGATCCGCGGCATCACCTCCGACAGCGGCGAGGCGAACGTCGAACCGCGGGTGTCGGTGTTCCAGGATGGCGTGTCGATCTCGAAGTCGCGCGGCTCGATCGTGCAGCCGTTCGACCTGGAGCGGGTGGAGGTGCTGCGCGGCCCGCAGGGCACGCTGTTCGGCCGCGGTGCGCAGATCGGCGCGGTGCACCTGATCCAGAACAAGGCGTTCAACGGCACCGAGGCCGGCTTCACCGTCGGTGCCGGCAACGAATCCGCCACCCTGCTCACCGGCTACGCCAACACGCCGCTGGTGGAGGACAAACTGTACGGCCGCGTCGCCGTGTACCACGAAAAACGCGACGGTTTCGTCGACAACCTGTCGGGCGGCGACCTCAACGGCAAGGACACCCAGGCCATCCGCGCCAGCTTCCGCCTCGACCTGCGCGAGACCGATACCCTGGACCTGATCCTCAACTGGCAGAAGGACACGCCGCCCGGCACTGCCTTCCGCAGCGGTTCGATCCCGACCCGCACCGGCAGCCTGGACGTGCTCGACCGCACCGCCGACCTCAACCGCGGCGAAGCGCTCGGCCTGGACCGCACCGTGCGCGGCGCGACCCTGCTCGGCAACTTCGCGCTGGGCCCGGCGTGGTCCCTGACCACCATCACCGGCTGGCGCGACTTCGACTCCGCCGAGGAGTTCGATGCCGATGGTGCGCAGATCTACGCGCTGGAGTTCGCCGAGATCGCCGAGGGCCGCCAGCTCAGCCAGGAGTTCCGCTTCAACTACGACAGCGGCGGCCGCTTCACCGGCTTCGCCGGCGCGTCCTGGTTCCACGAGAAGGGCAGCCAGCGCGTGCCGTTCCGCGCCGACGAGCGCAGTTTCATCACGCTGCCGGCGGTCGGCCTGGGCATCCCGCCGCTGCTGCCCGACGGCACCCCGAATACCACGGTCGACATGCTGCCGCTCGCGCCCGGCGTGGTGGTGCCGCTCAAGCCCTTCCACGAGGAGCAGTACGCCAACTTCGGTGAGACCGACGCCTGGGAGTTCTTCGCCGACGGCACTTTCGCCGCCACCGACCGGCTGAATCTCACCCTTGGCCTGCGCGGCACGCACGAGGACGTGACTGCGGGTTACCAGGCCGACTACTTCGGCGTGCCGAGCTATCTCGGCCTGGCCGGCCTGGGTGGCAGTCCCGATCCGGCCAATCCCACCAACATCCTGTTCGCGCCGACCGACGGCCGCCTCTCGCGCAGCGAGTCGTTCAGCAGCCTGGTCGGGCGTGCCGTGGCCGACTATCGCATCGACGACGACCACAACGGCTACGTCTCGGTCTCGCGCGGGCGCCGGCCGAACGTGATCAACGTTGACGCGTTCTCGTCGGAAGTGATCGACGACGAGATCGTGTGGAGCTACGAGCTCGGCCTGAAGGGCGCCTTCGCGGACGGTCACCTGCTCTACGACCTGGCCGTGTTCCGCTACGACTACTCGAACTTCCAGACCACGGTGCGGGACGACGACACCCTGCTCTACGTGCCCGCCAACGGCGGCAACGCCACCGCGAACGGCGCCGAGCTGTCGCTGCTGTGGCGCGCCAGCCGCAACCTGTCTGCGTTCCTCAATTACGGCTACGTCGATGCGACCTTCGACGACACCGACGACGACGGCAATCCGCAGGAACTGGCCGGCAACCGTTTCCGCCTCACGTCCGAGCACAGCGCCTCGGCCGGGCTGGATGCCGGTTTCGATCTCGACAACGGTGCGCGGCTCTACCTGCGCCCGAGCTGGAACTGGCGTTCGCAGGCGTACTTCGAGGACGACAACACGCCGGGAATCGAGCAGGGCGGCTATGCGCTGTACAACCTGCGCGCCGGCGTGCAGTTCGGCGACGGCCGCTGGGACGTGAGCGTGTACGGCAGCAATCTCGCCGACAAGGACTACCTGATCGATGCCGGCAACACCGGTCGCCTGTTCGGGACGCCCACCTTCATCCAGGGCGCGCCACGGACGTACGGCATGACGCTCAGCGGACGTTTCTGACCTGCCGGGAAGCGCCCCGGAGCGCTTCGGCTCCGGGGCGCACTTTCGACCCGAACACGAAGGCCGCAGCGCATAGCGGAGCGCGACGCAAGCAAGAGAGCCCGGTTCGCACCGGGCCCTGGTCTTGCAACGACCTTGCGGACGTCCGCATCAGTCGAACCTGTACACGACCTCCGCGGCCACTTCGCGGCCGACCGGATTGGCCACGCAGTAGGCGAAGCCGCCGCACCACTTGTCCTGGTAGTGATCGTCGAAGATGTTGTTGACGTAGAGGTTGAGGCGCAGCGCCTCGGTGGCCTGGTAGCCGACGCTGGTGTTCCAGTAGATCTGGTCCTGGTTGTAGTAATCGACCAACTCGCTCTGCTGGCCGTAGGTGATGCTGCGTGCGCCGGTGTCCGGATCCTCGCGCAGGTCCGTGCAATCGGTGGCCACGTCCGGGCGGAAGCCGTTGGGCAGCGCGGTGCAGCCGCCGTAGCGGTCGCTGCGCCTGCCGGCGATCCAGTCCACGAACAGCACCGTGGTCCACTTGTCGATGTTCCAGCTGGCGCTGGCGCGGCCGCGATAGCGCATCTGACGGTCGCGGTCGCGGCTGTTCTCGAAGGGATCGCCGGGGAACTGGGCGACCTTGTAGGTCAGCTGCTTGGTCCAGTTCAGCGCGAAGTCGAAGGTTCCCCAGGCCGCGGTCGACAGCTGGTAGCGCGAGGCCACGTCGACGCCGCTCACGCTCTGCTGGGCGCGGTTGATCGGGCCGACCTCCACTCGCGTGACCATGCCGTTGTCGTCGCGGGTGACGCGGCCGGTCTGCAGGTCGCACAGCGCTTGACTGGGCGGAGCCCGCTCCGGCTTGTCGAGTGGCCTCTCCGAGCCAGGCAGTCGGCAGAGGGCCTCGTCCAGTAGCACGTCGTCGGGGCCGACGTCGTCGATCGCGTTCTCGATGTCGATGCGCCAGTAGTCGGCGCTGACCGAGAAACCGTCGAATGCGTCCCAGACGAAGCCGTAGGTGAGCGAGTCGCCGGTTTCGTACAGCAAGTCCTGAGTGCCCTGACGCGTGATGACAGGGTTGTCGATGTGGTACGGCTCGCCCGTGCCGCCCGGGCAGTTGCTGGTCTGCCGGTTGGGATCGGACAAGCAGGCGTAGTAGTCGGTCTGGTCGGAGACGCTTTCGCTGGCGTCGGCGTAGACGAAATGCATGTCCGGCGCGCGGAAGCTGGTGGCGTAGCTGCTGCGCAGCAGCAGGCTCGGGAACGGCCGCCACTCCAGGCCGAGGTTGTAGGTGTTCTTGGCGTCGTCGGCGACCGCGTCGTAGCGGTCGTAGCGGCCGGCGGCCGACAGGGTCAGGGTCTCGAGCAGCGGGACCTTGAACTCCACGCCCACCGCGTAGCGGTTGCGGTCGCCGCCGCCGGTCTCGATGTTGCCGAACGGCGTTCCGTACACCGGATCGGTGCCGAGGGTGTTCGGATCGGGGCGCAGCTCGTAGCCCTGCCGTGCGGCTTCGACAACGCCGGCGAAGCCGATCGGGCCGGCCCAGCCCTCGAACAGGTCGCCGCTGAGTACGAAGCTGGCCTGGGTGAGCCAGGTCCGCGCCTGCTTGTCGCCGACCGCGCGGACGCTGTCGTAGCCGCCCCGCGAGACCGGATTCCAGAGCCGGTCGTAGTCGGGCGCGCGGATGTCCAGCCCGGTCGCCGGATCGATGCCCAGCGACGGCCCAAGGAAAAATTCGGCCGCACGTTCCTCGTGGATGGTCGGGAAATGCTCCCGTAACTCGTACTCGGCGCGGCCGGCCATGAGGTCCCAGTCGAAGCGGTCGTTGAAGACGGTGCCGCGCAGGCCGGCGTTGAAATCCCAGTTCGTTTCCTTGGACTTGGTCAGCGCGCGGTCGATGCCGCCGATCTCGCTCGGCACGAAGTAGCGCAACAGGCTCATCTCACGGCCGCTGCCGGCATCGATGTAATTGGGGCTGTCCCAGTCCGGCATGAAAGTGTTGCTCTTGCCGGTCGAGTCCCAGTAGCCGACGGTCGCCCAGGCTTCGACGTCGCCGAACTGCTTGGTGCCGTACACGTAGGCCGAGAGGTCCTTGCTGCCGTTGCGCAGAGTCCAATACTGGAACACGGAACGGTTGGCGCATTGCCAGCCGGTATCGGTCTGCGCGCCGTTGAAATCGTTGTAGAGGATGCGGTTGTGTTCGTAGAAATCGCCGCCGAACTGGTCGCAGGCGCCGGCGGGCGGCCTGATCCGCTGATCGCTGGCCACGTCATATAGACGGATGCCGACTTGCGGCGTGTTCGTCGCCACGCCTTGCTGCACGCCGCCGTAGCCCCAGTTGCGGCGCGGCGAATCGGACTCCTCGTCCATGAACGGCCGTTCGTGCGACCACAGCGGCTTGCGATCGAAGTACTGCAGGGTGTACGCCACGCTCCAGTCCTCGCCGTGCCGGCCGCCGGACCAGGAGGCCTCTCGCACCGAGCGCCCGCCCTCGGTGGTGGTGCCGTAGCGCGCACGCAGGGTGTCGCCTTCGATGTCCTTTTTCAGGATGACGTTGACCACGCCGGCCACCGCGTCGGAGCCGTAGATCGCCGAGGCGCCGCTGGCGAGTACCTCGATGCGCTCCACGATCCCGGTGGGGATGTTGTTGTAGTTGGCGAAGTTGCTCTTGCCGGTATAGGGCAGCGGATAGTCGGCCACGCGGTGGCCGTTGATCAGCAACAGGCTGCGGCCGGGGCCGAGATTGCGCAGGTTGAGCGGACTGGCGTTGACCGAGCTCTGGCCCCAGTCGTAGTCGTTCTGCACGGTGCCGGTGACCTCGGTCAGCGAGCTGAGCGCCTCGTAGATCGTGGTGAAGCCTTCCTTCCTGATCTGCTCGCCGGTGATGATCGTCACCGGCGCCGGGCCTTCGATCTCCGCGCGCTTGATGCGCGAGCCGGTGACGGTGACCGTGTCCAGCGTTCTCGCGTTTTCGTCGGGGCCGGTTTCGGCGGGCGCGCCCGCCTGTTCCGCGGGTGGCGGCTGTTGCGCATCCTGAGCCTGGGCGAGTGCCGCGAACGGCGGGAACAGCGCCAGTGCGAGCGCGCTCGCCAGGGCGTTGCGGTGGAAGGTTGAATACTGCATCGGGAGCCCCCTCCGGACGTTGAATTGGCGTGATGGTTCAACCGCGATGGACAGGCTCCGATCCCGAAACCACCGCACTCGTTTGGCATGCCGAGGATGTGACGCCGTAGTGACATCGTTGCCTCGGAGCGACCATACGCGACAAAATCTGCCCGCATATGTGATCTGCGTCACTCTTTTAGAACGATCCATACATAATCCGCGTGAAGACGATGTTCCACGCGCCGCGTGATCGATCCTGCGGCGTGTCCGGGCAGAACGGGCAGTCCGAAGTTGCGCCGGATGAGTGCGCTCTTGCGCCTGCGGCGCCCCCCGAGTCCGGGGCAGTCGCTCAGGGCACCTTCACCCCGTGAGCGGGGAAGGAAATGCGCTATTCAGGATTTGCGATCGAGGGACAGGCCTATGCCGGGGGATGCTCACTCGAGGCATAGATCGATCGCGCATCCAGCAGCGCGTCCTGCTTCCCGGCGTCGCACACCGCGTAGACGAAGCCCGGGTGCAGCGCGAACGCGCCGACCTCTCCCGCCTTGTTCATCGCCAGGAAGCACACCTGCAGGGTCTTGCTCGCTTCCGGGCGCCTGCGCACCATGCGCTCGATCGCCTCGCGGCACGCCTCCATCGGCGAGCGGCCCTGGCGCATCAGCTCGACCACCAGGAAGCTGGCCGCATTGCGGATCATTTCCTCGCCCACGCCGGAGGCGGTCGCGGCGCCGACATCGTTGTCGACATACAGCCCGGCGCCGACGATCGGGCTGTCGCCGACCCGGCCGTGCAGCTTCCAGGCCATGCCGCTGGTGGTGCAGGCGCCGGCGAGACGGCCGTCGCCGTCGAGCGCGAGGATGCCCAGGGTGTCGTGGTTGTCGCGGTTGCCGGGCAGCTTCGCGCGCTCGGCGTTGATCTGCGGCTGGTACTTCGCGGTCTTCAGCCATTCGCGCCAGGCCTGTTCCGCTTCGGGCGTCAGCAGTGTCTTCTTCTCGAACCCTTGCCCGACCGCGAACTGCTGCGCGCCGTCGCCGACCAGCAGCACGTGCGGCGTCTTCTCCATCACCGCGCGCGCGACCGAGACCGGGTGCGCGATGTCCTCGAGCGCCGCCACCGCACCGCAGCGGCCGTCGCCGTCCATAATGCTGGCGTCGAGCGTCAGCACGCCGTCGCGGTCGGGATAGCCGCAGCGGCCGACGGTGCTGTTGCACAGCGTGCCCTCCGCCCAGCGCGCGCCGGTTTCCACCGCATCCAGCGCACCGTCGCCGCGCGCCAGCACCGGCCATGCCGCCTGATTGGCGCCAACGCCGAAATCCCAGGTCGATACCACGCGCATGCGCGGCGATGCGGTCGCGACGGCGCCGCCATGCGGCAACGCCAGGGCGCTGCCGGCGAGCAGGGTCGAATGCAGAAAACGACGGCGCGTGGTCATGCGGATCTCCGTGGACATGAGAACTGGCGGGTGCGCACCGCAACCGCGAATGATGAGTTTTGTCCGACTTCTCCCACGATACTGCTTTTGCTCGTCATTCCAGAAGCGGACGAGCGCGAAACGCGCGGACCAGCCGAGGGTTGGTTCGAAGGGCGAGGCCGCCGACAAGGCGATCGTGTGCCGGTTCGCGGCGTCGTCCCGAGCGCAGCGAGGATCCGCTTTCGGGCGAAGTGCGCGCAGCAGATCCACTCGCTGCGATTGGAACGACGGGTCATAAGGCGGGACGGCAGTGGCCCTGCGCGGGTTTTCGTGGTGGGAGGTCTGCGCTAGCATCGGTCCAACCGCTGGACCACTTCGCAGGCACGACATGCGCCATTGCCTTGCGCTCGACCTGCACGACGATCCCGATCTCATCGCGCAGTACGAAGCCCATCACCGCGACGTCTGGCCGGACGTGCTGGCGCACTTGCGCGCGCGCGGCGTGCGCGAGTTGGAGATCTTCCGCCTCGGCACCCGCCTGGTGATGGTGATGGACACCGACGATGCCGTGTTCGACGCCGAGGCGATGGCCGATGCCGAGCGAGGACACCCGCGCCTGCGAGAATGGGAGACGCTGATGTGGCGCTTCCAGAAGCCGACGCCATGGACGCCCGCCGGGCAGAAGTGGACGCCGATGATGCCGATCTTCCGCCTGTCGGACACCGATGAGGCGCCTGGCGTGCAGCCGGAGCGTTGAATCTCTCCGGGGCCGGCGAGGGCCAGGCAGCGCGCGCCGCCTGGCAGCCGTACAGGGGCAGGCGACCTGTCCGGAGATGTCACACGCTTTGGCTTCCGCCGAGCTAACCGTTGGCGTACCGGTCGGCCACCGCCAGCGCCTGGTCGATGATCGCAAGCCCCTCGCGCAGGTCCTGCTCGCCGATGGTCAGCGGCGGTACGACGTGCAGGCGGTTGGAGAAGGTGAACGGCCACAGGCCGCGGCGCTTGCATTCGGCCGCCAGCTCCGCCATCGGCGCGTTAGCGCCGCCGGTGGCGTTGAACGGCACCAGCGGTTCGCGGCTGGCGCGGTCGCGGACCAGTTCGATCGCCCAGAACAGGCCCAGCCCGCGCACCTCGCCGACCGACCGGTGGCGCGCCCGGATCTCGTGCAGCGCCGGCGCGACGACCGTCTCGCCCAGGCGGCGGACACGTTCGGGAATGCCTTCCTCGCGATAGATGCCGATGCAGGCGACCGCCGCCGCGCAGGCCAGCGGATGGCCCGAATAGGTCAGTCCGCCCGGATACGGCCGCTCCGCGAAGCCCGCGGCGATGCGCTCGCCCACGATCACGCCGCCCAGCGGCACGTAGCCGGAGTTGACGCCCTTGGCGAAAGCGATCAGATCGGGCGCAACGCGCCAGCGGTCGACGGCGAACCATTCGCCGCAACGTCCGAAACCGGTCATCACTTCGTCGGCGATCATCACGATGCCGTGTTCGTCGCACAGCCTGCGCACGCCCTGCAGGTAGCCATCCGGCGGCACCAGGATGCCGTTGGCGCCGACCACCGTCTCCAGCAGCACCGCGGCGATGGTGTGCGGACCCTCGAATGCGATCGTGTCAGCCAGGTGTGCCAGTGCGCGCTCGCATTCCTGCCCTTCGCCATCCGAGTGGAACGCGGAACGGTATGGATACGGGCCCCAGAAATGCACGAAGCCCGGCGCGGCGTGCGGTTCGGACGGCCAGCGCCGCGGATCGCCGGTGGCGGCGATCGCCGCGGCGGTCGCGCCGTGGTAGCTGCGGTAGGCGCTGAGCACCTTGTGCCGGCCGGTATGCAGGCGGGCCATGCGCACGGTGTTCTCGATCGCCTCGGCGCCGCCGCTGGTGAAGAACACCTTGTCCAGGCCGTCCGGCGCCGCTTCGGCGATCAGCGACGCCGCCTCGGCGGTGGCCGCGTTGGCATGGTAGGGCGCCACCGTGCACAGCGTCTCGGCCTGGGCCTTGATCGCGGCGACCAGCCTGGGATGCTGGTGCCCCACGTTGAGGTTCACCAGCTGGCTGGAGAAGTCGAGCCAGCGCCTACCGTCCTCGCTCCAGAAGTGCGCGCCCTGCGCACCGGCGACGACCACCGGATCGAACGCCGCGTGGGCCGTCCACGGGTGCAGGACGTGTGCGCGATCGTGGCGCCAGGCGGTCGAACGCGCCGCCGCGGGATCGGCGCCGTCCGCCGCCTCGCGCCCGGCCGTATCGGCCGTGGTGTCCATCTCGCCGCGCGTCGTCATCGCCGCCGGCTCAGGGGATGAAAGTCTGTTCGGGATCGTCGAACGACTTGAACTCCAGGGCGTTGCCGGACGGGTCGAACAGGAACATGGTCACGTGCTGTCCCGGCTTGCCCTTCAGGCGCAGGTGCGGGTCCTCGTGGAAATCCACCCCGGCCGCCTTCAGCCGCGCCGCCAGCGCTTCCCACGATCCGCGGTCCAGGTTCATGCCGAAATGCGGGATCGGGACGGCCTCGCCGTCGAAGCGGCCGCTCTGCAGCGGTCGCCCCTCCCCGGAAATGTGCGCGACCAGGTGGTGGCCGAAGAAATCGAAGTCCTGGTACGAGGTGTCGCTGCGTCCCTGCGGACAGCCCATCACCTCGCCGTAGAAATGCCGAGCCTCGTCCAGATCGCGCACCGGAAACGCCAGGTGGAACTGCGCGATCGTGCCCGCGGCGCCGCTCACGAGGCCGCCTCCAGCCGCGGTGCGCAGGCGTCGAGGATGTTCTCCCAGAACAGGTTCCACGCGGTGATGCTGCGTTCGTAGCCGCGGGCCAGTTCCGGCAGCACGCCGGGGTCGTGGCGGAGGTAGTCGTCGATGGCCTTGCGGGTGAGCTGGCCGTGCACGATGTCTTCCTCGCCGGTGTGGATCGTCCAGAATTCCCAGTCGATGCGCTCGGCGTTCGCACGGATGTACGGGTTCTTGCGCATGTGCTCGTACAGCACCGTCAGGTAGGTCTGGCACAGGCATTCGCCGCCCATTCCGCGCAGGCCCACGCCGTAGGCCACCGGGTTGCCGGCCATGTCGCGCGTCAGCCCCTTGAGGATCCGCTCGTTCGCGGGCAGCGGCTCCAGCGCCTCGCCGCTCACGCCGATGCTCGCCAGGAAGCGGTCGTACACCGTCGGGTGGGCTTTATGCGGATCGCCCTCGCCCAGTTCCTCGGCCAGGATCTGCCCCAGCAGACTGCGCAACCCGCCGAAGGGCAGGCGCGCCACCAGCAGGGCGAGGTCGCCGATGTAGTCGATGGTGAAGAACCGGTACTGGATGCAGACCTGGCGCAGGGCTTCGGGGTCGAGCGCCTCGAGCACCTGCATCCTCTGCATCGCCAAGGCCTCGGTCGCCTCCTTGGCTTCGTCGGCGAAGCGCCAGAACTGTTCCCGGGTCATTACTTGGTCTTGCATGCACATCGCTCCTTGGAAACGGAGGGGAGAAACACGCCGGCGGATGCCTGCGCATGCGCTTTCGCGCGCAGAGGACGGCCATCACGCGCGAATGGGCGTGCAGACAAGATGCGAAAGCGAAGCCGTTCGCATCTTATGGACCCACCGTGCATCGATCACGGACCGGCGTCTCATTCATTCAGGAAAGGCGCGGCGAGCTGGGCGGCATTCCGGCGCGCCGAGCGGATGCGATCGTTGCGCGACAACCACGGATTCGCCAAAAATCCCGGGGGAATTCATGCGCATAGACATGGTCTTCGCACGCCCATGACGAACATGACCAAATACTGAAGAAGCGTTCTGCTTGCCGCAAATGCGTGACCCATCGCCGTTTTCCATGCTGGTGCGCCCGCGTTCATTCTCTCCACGAACAGGCTGTGCGAGCGCGGGTTAGCATCATGCCGGCCGCTCCCGGCGCAGAGGCATCAACATGTGCGATGCAATCCAGGGACAGGGCCACTCCAGGACGGCGGCGCCGCCGGCCGCCGGCAGGGGCGTGAAACTGCTGTGGACCGGCGGCTGGGATTCGACGTTCCAGTTGCTGCGGTTGCTGCTGAAGCACCACCTGCCGGTCGTTCCCTACTACCTGGAGGATCCGACGCGCGCGTCCACCGCGACCGAGCTGCGCACCATGCAGCGCATCGGCGACGCGCTGCACGATGCCTTTCCCGAAACGCGCGAACTGCTGCGGCCGCTGCGCACGTTTCCGATCGTGGACCTGGAGCCGGACCCGGCCATCGCGAACGCCCTGCGCACGATCCGCTCGCGCATCTTCATCGGCAGCCAGTACGAATGGCTGCCGCTGTTCTGCAAGCGCCACGGCATGACCGGGATCGAGCTGAGCGTGCACGTCGACGACAAGGTACAGGCGTTGCTGTCCTCCTTCGTCTGCGAATTCGACCGGGCCGGCAGCTACCGCAGCTTCAGGGTGGATCCGCGCCACGCGGGCACGGCCGAGCACACGCTGTTCCGTTGTTTCGATTTTCCGCTGTTCCGGATCGACAAGCGGGCCATGGCCCGGGAAGCCGAAAACGAGGGCTGGAGCCGGATCATGCACATGACCTGGTTCTGCCATCGTCCGCTGCGGGGCAGGCCCTGCGGCGTCTGCGCGCCGTGCGTATACGCCATCGAGGAAGGAATGGCCTGGCGCGTCCCGCGCGCCAGGCGCGTGCTGTCGTTCTTCTACCGCACGTTGGTGCTGCCGCTGAAGCCGCCGATCCGGGCGGCGCTCGCATCGGTGTGGAAGCGATAGGTCCGGGCCATGCGTGACGAGGAAGAGCCGCGTGTCGGCCGGCTCACCGCGGGAAGCCCAGGCCGCCGGCCTGCACGCGCACGCGCGCGATGAAGTCGTTCGACGCCAGATACAGCGTCCGCCCGTCGTCCCCGAACGCGCAGTTGGCCACCGCCGTGCCGGTTTCGATGCGGCCCAGGCGCTTGCCGTCGGGAGCGAACACGAGCACGCCGCCGGGACCGGTGGCGAACAGGGTGCCGTCGGCGGCGATGGCCATGCCGTCCGGCAGGCCGGGGCTGCCTTCGCCGACGAGGTCCGAGGCGTCGGCGAACACGCGCTTGTCCTGCACCGCGCCCTCGGCGTCGAGCGTGTAGGCCATCCAGATCGGCCGCTCGGGATCGGAGTTGGAGACGTACAGGGTGCGTTCGTCGGGCGAAAGCGCGATGCCGTTGGGGAAACCGAGGCCGTCGTCCAGCAGGTGGACGGTGCCGTCTGGATCGAGACGGTAGATGCCGTTGAAGTCCAGTTCCTTGGCCGGGGAGTCGTCCAGGTCCTTCAGGCCGTAGGGCGGGTCGGTGAAGAAGACGGTGCCGTCGCCGCGACGGACGAGGTCGTTGGGGCTGTTGAAGCGGAGGCCGTCGTAGTGGGTGGCAAGGGGTGTCTTGCGCCTGGTCGCCGGATCGAGCCTGGCGATGATGCGGGTGCCGGAGTCGGCCAGCAGCACGGTGCCGCCGGGTTCCGGGTAGAGGCCGTTGGCGCCGGCCTCGCGCAGGGTGCCGGTGTCCGGGCCGTCGTAGCCGGAGGGGTCGAGGAAGACCGAGAGGTCGTCGGTTTCGGACCAGCGATAGAGCTTGTTCTCGGGGACGTCGGTGAAGAGCAGGTAGCCGCCTGCGCGCGCTCCATCGGGAATCCAGGCGGGGCCTTCGGCCCAGGTGAAGCCTTCTGCCAGGCGTTCGATGCGGGCGTCGGCGGCGACGATGTCGTGGAATGACGGGTCGAATGCGGTGAGATGGCCGATGGTGGGAGCGGTTGGCTTCGGATCGGTCGGGGCTGTGCAGGAGGCGAGCAGGGCGAGGAGCGGGAGGAGGAGACGGGATCGGAGCGGGTATCGCATCGGAACTCTCCAATGTGGATGTGCGCAGCACCCTTGTGGTGGAAGGCCCATCCTGTGCGGGTGATCGGGTGGGCCTTGGCCCACCATTATCGTCCGGGTGCAGCGGGTTCGGCAGGCACGGCCAGGACGGCATCGAGCGCTGGTGTGGGCTGGCGCTCGCGGTCGAACAGCAGCGGGTAGTTGGTGCGGTGCTCGATGGGGTAGTCGTTCTTCCAGCTCATGCCGTCGTGTACGCCCCACAAGGTGACGCGATGGATCGCGTCGCGCCTGTCGTGGAAGATGCGGAACAGTTCGGCATAGCGGTCGGCCAGCCGCTGCTGCACCTCGGGCGGCAGGCCGTCGGCGTAGGGATCGAGGAAGCGCTTGAACTCGGGCAGCTGGAACTGCGGGTGCAGCAGGCCGGTGCCGATGACCTGGCCTTCCTTGGTCAGCGGCAGCACGTCGACGTCGAGTTCGGTGATCATCACCTTGAGGCCGAGCGCGGCATAGGCGTCGATGGCCGCCTCGATGTGCTCCTTGCTCGGATAGTCCAGGCCCCAGTGGCCCTGGATGCCGATGCCGTCGATGCGGATGCCGGCGTCCTGCAGCATGCGCACCATGCGCACGATGCCGTCGCGCTTGGCCGGGCGCCAGGCGTTGAAGTCGTTGTAGTAGAGCTCGGCGTCCGGCGCGTGCTCGGCGGCGGCGGCGAACGCGGCGCGCACCACGGCATCACCGTCGCCGACGGTGCGCGTCCAGATCGTGTCGCGGTATTCGCCGTCCTCGCCGATGATCTCGTTCACCACGTCCCAGGCGTCCACGCGGCCGGCGTAGCGCCCGGCCACGGTGGCGATGTAGGCGCGCATGCGTTCGAGCTGCGCCTCCGGGGTGTTCGGCCGGCCGGCATCGTCCTGGAAGAACCATTCCGGGGTCTGGTTGTGCCAGACCAGGGTGTGTCCGACGACGAACATGTCGTGCTGCTCGCCGAAGGCGACGAAGGCATCGGCGGCGTCGAAGTCCCAGACCCCGGGTTCCGGATGCAGCACTTCCGCCTTCATCACGTTCTCGGCGGTGATCGCGTTGAAGTGCTGCGGCACCAGGGCCTGCGACTGCGCGTCCTCGCCGGAGACGATTTCGGCGTTGACGGCCGTTCCCAGGAGGAAGCTGCCCGCGTAGGCGTCCTTGAGAGTGGTCCCGGCGGGGGACGGACTGCCGGTGGCCTGATCCGCCGGTGTGCCGGCCCGTGTGCCGCCAGCCAGGGCAAGCATCGCCAGCAGCGCGAACAGCCACGACATCGCAGGGTGAGCGGGCGCGCGGTTGTCGCTACCGGTCCGCCGGCGCCGATCACGGTTCACAGCCGGTAGGCCCGTTTCGGCAGGTGGTAGGCGAGGTCGACCGCGACTTCGGCGGCCTCGTCCTCGTCCATGCGGTGCTCGGCGACGAGTTTCGCCAGGAACGCGCAGTCGACCCGGCGCGCGACGTCGTGGCGCGCCGGGATCGACAGGAAGGCGCGGGTGTCGTCGTTGAAGCCGACGGTGTTGTAGAAGCCGGCGCTGCTGAGCGTCTGTTCGCGGAAGCGCCACATGCCTTCCGGCGCATCGTGGAACCACCACGCCGGGCCGAGGAACAGGCAGGGGTAGTGGCCGGCCAGCGGCGCGAGCTCGCGCGCGTAGGTGCTTTCGTCCAGGGTGAACAGGATCAGCCGGAAGCCGGGCGCATTGCCGAAACGGTCCAGCAGTGGCTTGAGCGCCTGCACGTAGTCGGTGCGCAGCGGGATGTCGGCGCCCTTGTCGCGGCCGAAGCGCTCGAACAGGTCGCGGTTGTGGTTGCGGAAGCAGCCGGGATGGATCTGCATCACCAGGCCGTCGTCCAGGCTCATCGCCGCCATCTCGGTCAGCATCTGGCCGCGGAAGGTTTCCGCGTCGGCGGCGCTGAACCGGCCGCGCACGATGCGTTCGAACAGCGCCCGCGCCTCGTCCGGCGCCAGGTCGGCGGTGGCGCAGCTGGGGTGGCCATGGTCGGTCGAGGTCGCGCCCATCTGCGTGAAGAAGGCGCGGCGCTGGCGGTGGGCGCGCAGGTAGCCTTCCCAGTCGTGCACGTCCTCGCCGGTGAGCTCGCCGAAGCGGCGCAGCGCGTCGGGGAACTGCTCGTGCTCGGGATCGATCACCGGGTCGGGCCGGTAGGCGGTGACGACGCGGCCGCCCCAGCCGCTGTTGCGGATCGCCTGGTGGTGTTCGAGTGTGTCCAGCGGCGATTCGGTGGTGGCGATGACGTCGATGTTGAAGCGCTCGAACAGTGCGCGCGGCAGGAACTCTGGCTTTTGCAGCGCGTCGGTGATGGTGTCGTAGTAGAAGTCGGACGTGGATGCGTCCAGGCGCACCCGCAGGCCGAACACGTCGTGGAAGACGTGGTTCAGCCACAGCGACGATGGCGTGCCGCGGAACAGGTGGAAGTGGCGCGCGAACATGCGCCAGGCCTCGCGCGGGTCGAACGTCGCACGCGAGCCGTCGGCACGCGGAATGCCCAGCGCGTCCAGCGGCACGCCCTGGCTGTACAGCATGCGGAACACGTAGTGGTCGGGTACCAGCAACAGCTCGGTCGCGTTGGCGAATGGCGCATCGGTGGCCCACCACGCTGGGTCGGTGTGGCCATGCGGGCTGACGATAGGCAGCGCGCCGGCCTGCGCGTAGAGGCGGCGGGCGATCGCGCGCTGCAGTGGATCGGCGGCGAACAACCGGTCTTCGTGCAGGGACAGCGGTTTCGGTGCGGCGTTCATTGCGTGGGGGATTCTCTTGCGATTGCGTGTGTGGGTCAGCGGCGCGGGCTTTCCGGCGCGCCGAGGTAGCCCGTGTTCGCTTGGCCGCGGACGACCTCGACGCGCTGGAATACTACGCCCGGATCGATGCGCCACAGTTTCAGGGTCTGCGCGCCGGCGCCGGCGGCGTGGCGGGAAACCGCAATATGCACGCGATCGGAAACGGCCTTGCTCCACGCGATCTTTTCCGGCGTGTCCGCACCGGTAGGGGCGGGTTCCAGCTTCATGCGGACGATCTGCGGGGCTTCGTCGCCGATGGAAACGCCGAAGCGCAGGCCCTCGCCGCCGCGGAAGTCCAGGGTCGGCGACAGGGTGACACGCACTTCGACTTCGCCTGCGTCGCGCAGCCAAAGGGGATATTCCAGGCGCGGACCGTCCGCCTCCAACGCCGATTCCCGCGCCGTCTGCGGCCACGAGGTCACCCCGGAGAGCGTGCGGCCCAAGTTCGGAATCGTGATCCATTCGATGCCATCGCCACCGACGGCACGGGCGTGGTGCTCGGCTTCGATCGCGACCACGCCGTTGCATTCGACGAAGCCGCGCGCGTCTGCGGGAATGTCGCAGGCCGGCGTGGCCGGGGCGGCGGGCTGCTTCGGCTTCGCATTCGCTGGCACGCGCACCGTGGCCGGCAGCACATTGCGTTCCGGCTGTTGCCAGCTGGTGTAACCGATGCGGGTCTGCGACATCATCCACGGCCATTTGCCGCCGGCGATGTCCTGCTCATAAATACGCTGCAGTACGGCGTCGCGTTCGAAGCGCCGCTTGACCTGGTCGGCCCAATGGTTGGCCGAGGCCAGCCCCTGCGCGGCGTCGCGGTGGTTCTTCGCTTGCGCGATGTACATCGAGTTCAGGTTGGCCAGGGCCAGCACCGGGTATTCGAGCAACTGGAAGAAGGCGTCGTGCGCCTCGGCGGGCAGTTCGCGTTTCACCGCTTCCACGCGCGCGATCAGGGCGCTCCATTCGGCCTCGACGCGATCGGCCTCGCCGCTGGCCAGGTCCCAGGTGTCGGCATCGGTCAGTTCCGGCGTGCGCCGCGCGCTGTACTGGGTGTAGCGGGTCAACAGGTCGCCGATCTCCTGCGCGTGTTGCGCGCCGAACTGCTCGGCGGCCCAGCGCGCCGGATACGCGGTCATCGCGTCCAGCGTCATCGCCTCGGGGTTCCACGCCTGGTCGAGGAAGAACGAGATCGGGAACTCCATCGGCTTGATGTCGCCGACGTTGACCACCCATAGCTGATGCGCGCCGTACGCATGGGCCATGTTCATCTGTTCCCACGTGCGCTCGATCTGGGTGACGTTGAGCCACTTGTAGTTGCGCGTGGTGCCAACGTAGTCGAAGTGGTAATACACCCCGTAGCCGCCGGCGCGCCGGCTCTTGCCAGACACGTCGTCGCCGGGATTGGGCAGGCGGCGGATATTGCCCCAGTTGTCATCGGCGAACAGCAAGGTCGCGTCGTCGGGCACCTGCATGCCCTGGTCGTAATAGTCCTGCACTTCCTTGTACAGCGCCCAGACCTGCGGGGTCTGTTCCGCTGGCTTGCCGGTGACGTCGGCGATGATTTTGCGCTGGTCGGCGACGATGGTTTCCAGCAGGCCGATGGCGGTGTCTTCGCTCATCGCCTCGTCGCCGTCGCCGCGCATGCCGATGGTGACCACGTTTTCGTTGTCGCCCATCCGCTCGATGCCGTCGCGCCAGAACGCGCGCAGGTTCTCGGCGTTCTTCGTGTAGTCCCACGGGCCCTTGCCGTGACGCTCCCACTCGACATGGGCGCGCGTCATCGGCTCGTGGTGGCTGGTGCCCAGCACCACGCCCATCTCGTCGGCCAACTCCGGGCTGCGTGGATCGTCGTCGTAGATCGCGCGGCCCCACATCGCCGGCCACAGGAAATTGCCTTTCTGGCGCAGAATCAGCTCGAACACGTGTTCGTAGAACTTGTGGTTCGGACCGCCGAACTTCGCCTTCATCCAGCCGCCGAGCGCGGGATCCTCGTCGTTGATGAAGATGCCCCGGTACTTCACCGCCGGCGCGTCGACGAAACGACCCGGCGCGACGTGCAGCGCAGCGCGTTTCGGCACCGGCACGTCCGCCCACCAGTGCCAGGGCGACACGCCGATGTGCCGCGACAGCTCGTAGACGCCGAAGATGGTGCCGCGCTTGTCGGCGCCGGCGATCAGCAGAGCACGGTCGATGCCGGGCTCGGGTGCGTCGACGACCTCGATCAGGTGCGCTTCCCAGCGGCCGGCGACATCGCGCGTGTCGATGCCGCGCTCGCGCACGATGCGGTCCACGCGCGCGCTGTGGCCCAGGGTGCCGACGATGATCGCGGTGCGGCCGGCAGGGCCCGCACCGGTCGAGAAGTCCGCTTCGGCGCCGGCCACCGCGGACAGGTCGGCGCGCAGGTCGCGCGCCGCGCGCAGCACGCCGGGGAAGTCGTCCGCGTCCGCGAGCACCGTTGCCGGCACGCCGCCGGTGATCAGGGGCAGGGCGCCCTCCACGGCACGTGCGCAGACGGCGGCGGGTCGGGTGCAGTCCGGGGCCTGGGCCCGCGCCGCGCCCGCGACGAGCACCAGCAAGGCGAGCGCGACGGCCGCGGCGGCGCGCAGCACCGGCGCCGCTGCATCGCGCGGCGGACGCAACGCGACTGTACGACCGGGCCTGGGTATCAATGCACTCATTCCGCGCCGGCCTCCAGTTCCGCATCGGCCTGAAGCCTGCCTTCGGAGGCTGCCGGCGCCGCTGCCTCGCCGCGCATGTAGCGGCGCAGCCATTCCAGCGCCGGCCGCTCGCTGCCGTCCTCGCGCACCAGATAGGCGCCCTCCTCCTCGCGCCACAGCCCCAACCGGAAGCCCCACAGGGTGACGCCCTGCACCGAGGGGTGCTCCCAGAACACCGGGAACACGCGCTGGTAATCGCGCAGCTGCGTCTCGTCGTCGGGACCGTCGATGTCGAGCTCGGTGACGTAGATCGGTAGGCCGGTCACGCCCAGGGCATCGAGGTTTTCGCGGTGCACCGACATCGGAGTTTCTGTGGTGGTGGCGAAGGCGTGTCCCTGCACGCCGATGGCGTCGATCAACTGCTCGCGCTGCAGCAGTTCGATGATCTCCAGGTAGCGCCGGGTGGCCTCGGGGTCGTTGGTCACGCTGTACTCGTTGATCATCAGGCGGGCGTCGGGGAAATGCGCGCGCGCCATGCGGAACGCCTCGCGGATCCAGTCCCAGCCGCTCTCGCCGGCGCCGCCGAGCGCCTCGATGTAGTGGCCGCCGCCCTCGTCGTCCTGGCTCGGCGGATCGTTCAGCGGTTCGTTCACCACCTCCACGAAATCGATGTCCGGGTAGCGCGCCGCCACCGCGGCGAACCATTCCTCGATCTCGGCGCGCTGCTCCTCCGGCGGTAGTGCCTCGATCCACTCCGGCTGCTGGTTGCCCCACACCATCACGTGCATCTGGAACGGCAGGCCATTGTCCTTGGCGGTGCGGTAGGCGGCATCCAGCTCAGTCCAGTCCATGACGTCGCGCTCGGCCTCGACCTCGCCCCACTTGCCGCCGTTCTCGGGCGTCACCTTGTTCCAGTAGCGCAGGAAATCCTGCGCCTGCGGCGGGCTGTGGGCGCTGCCCAGGAACTTCTCGTGCCCCGCGGCGATGGCGGTGCCGGCGGGCGTTTCCGCCTCCGCTGCCGCCGGCGGATCATGCTTGCCGCAGCCGGCGAGGCAGAACGCGAGCGCGATCGGCGTTGCGAGCAGGCGGTCCGGTGTCTTCTTCATCGTTGCGTACCTCGGAGGATGTGGATGCGTTGATCGTTGCCGTGGGCCAAGGCGGCGCGGCGCCTGTGCGGGCGCCCGGGTCAGGGGGCCGTCGCCGGTCTGTCCACGTCCAGGCGCGCCGGTTCCAGGCGCGGCGCCAGCAGGTGGATGACCAGCAGTGCGCTCAGGTAGGCGCAGCCTGCCATGACGAACATCGCCGCATAGCTGCCGGTGTGCTGCTTCAGCCAGCCGGCGCCAAGATTGATGCAGAAGCCGCCCATCGCGCCGGCGAACCCGCCGATGCCCACCACCGAGCCGACCGCGGTGCGCGGGAACATGTCGGACGTGAGCGTGAAGAGGTTGGCCGAAAACCCCTGGTGGGCGGCTGCGGCCAGGCCGATGAGCCACACCGCGACCCACTGGCCCTCCACATGTGGCGCGAACACGACAGGCAGGATGCACAGGGCGCAGGCGAACATCGCGGTCTTGCGCGCGGCGTTGGCGCTCCAGCCGCGTTTCATCAGCGCCGAGCTCAGCCAGCCGCCGCCCACGGAACCGACGTCGGCCAGCAGGAACACCGTGACCATCGGCAGCCCGATGGTCCGCAGGTCCACGCCGAAACGGTCGGCCATGAACAGCGGGAACCAGAATAGGTAGAACCACCAGATCGAGTCGGTGAGGAATTTGCCCAGGGCGAACGCCCAGGTCTGGCGGAACCGCAGCAGCTGTGCCCACCGCAGTCTCCCCGGCGGGTCGGGCGGATCGCTTTCGATGTGCGCGAGTTCGGCGCTGGACACCTTCGGGTGCTGCGCCGGACGGCGATAGACCGGCCACCAGAACAGGATCCAGACCAGGCCGGCGAGACCGGTGGCGACGAACGCCGTCCGCCAGCCCCAGGTCAGGGCCAGCCACGGGACGACGAGCGGGGCGACGATGGCGCCGACGTTGGAGCCGGCGTTGAAGATGCCGGTGGCAAGCGCCCGCTCCTTCTTCGGGAACCACTCGGCGACGGTCTTGACCGCGGCCGGGAAGTTGCCCGACTCGCCCAGCCCCAGCGTGAAGCGCGCGAGGCTGAACCCCACCACCGACTTCGCCAGGGCATGCCCCGCCGCGGCCAGCGACCACACGGTGAGATACACGGTGTAGCCAATCCGCGTGCCGACGCGGTCGATGAACCAGCCGGCGACGAGAAACCCGATCGCGTAGGCCAGGGTGAACGAAGCGCTGATGACGCCGTAGTCCTGGTCGCTCCAGCCGAGCTCGGTACGGAGCGTGGGCGCGAGCACGCCGAGCACGGCGCGGTCCACGTAGTTGATGGTCGTGGCGAAGAACAGCAGCGCGCAGATGACCCAGCGGTAGCGGCTGATCGTGGCGGTCGGCGTCGATGTGCCGGTGGCGTGGGTGCTGCTCATGCCGGGCCTGTTGCCGGCAACGCGGGGGCGCGCGTGCACGCGGCGCCAGCGCGGGCGCGATGCGGATCATTGCGCTGCAACGCGCCGCGCGGGTGTCGACCGGTTCGCTTCATCGCCGTTTTTCCCCTCGCACAGGGCGGTGCCCGCCATGATGGTAGCGCTATCAGTAGCACAGGCGGAACCGGGCAGGCTACCGCCGCGTCGCAGAGTCGAAACCACGGTATGGCGCACGGGAATGATGCTGCGCTGCAGCGTCGACCGCGCTGGGCGGGGGCCGGGCCGTCATGCTGCTACGCAGCGTGCGGAGCAAAAATGGTAGCGCTACCATCTGCCGCGTTCGTCTTCGGGCCGTTGCACGCCAACAGCGTCGGGACCAGTCGGGAACCATCCAGTCGGCGCGCGCTGCGACAGCAGGCCGCGGGTCGTCGAGCCACCAGAAACGGGAGGGGAGTACGGTGCAAATCCATATCGCCAGAACGACGTTGTCACATGCATTGAGCCTGGCCTTGCTGGGCATGGTTAGCGCTCCGGTTCTTGCGCAGGTGCAAGCACAGCAAGAAGCGCAAGCGCAGCCACAGGAGGCGCGGGCGGCCCAGGACCAGGAGCCGGTAGCGGAGCAGCCGCCGGAAGCGGGCGCCGGCACCGGCGAAATCACCGAGTGGGATGCGGTCGTCGTGACCGGGTTCCGCCGCAGCCTGCAGTTCTCCACCGAAGCCAAGCGCGATTCCACCGGCTTCACCGACTCGATCTTCGCCGAGGACATCGGCAAGTTCCCGGATCTCAACATCGCCGAGTCGCTCAACCGCGTACCGGGCATCCAGATGTCCCGGGACGTCAACGGCGAAGGCCTCAACATCGGCATCCGCGGCCTGCCCAACAGCTTCACCCGCACGGTGATCAACGGCGCGCCGGTCGCGACCGCCTCCATCGGCCTGGACGCGCAGAACCAGAACCGCGAGGTCGACCTCAACCTGTTTCCCACCGAGTTCTTCACCCAGCTCACGGTGCACAAGACGCCGATGGCGAGCCTGCTGGAGGGCGGCGCAGCCGGCGTGGTCGACATGCGCAGCGCGCGGCCTTTCGACAACCCGGGCGAGCACTTCACCTATCAGCTGCAGGGTGAATACAACAACATCAGCGACAAGATCAGTCCGCGCGGGTCGGTGACCGGCAGCTGGACCAACGAGGAAGGCACCTTCGGTGCACTCATCGGCGTGTCGTCGTCGCGCGGCAGGATCGGCGTCGAGGGTTTCGAGACCATCGGCTGGACCAACCCCGGCCTCAACTACGTGCAGTGCGGCATCGACGCGCCCGACGACGTCGATCCCGTTTCGGTGCGGCCCGCGGAATGCAACCGCGGCGGCGGCGGCGGCTGGCTGATCCCGAACACCGTTCCCGACAACGCGGCCACGATCGCCGCCGGTCTGACCCCGGGCCAGGTGGTCGACCGCGACCTGCTGCTGTCGCTGAACCCGGGCCTGACCATCGACCAGATCAGCGAGGCGCTGATGCCGCGCCTGGGCCGCCCGGTACACATGTCGGGCGATCGCGACCGCGATGCCTTCCTGGGCTCGTTCGAGTGGCGGCCCAACGAGAGCATGCATTTCTACGTCGACACGCTGTACTCGAAGGCGCACCGCACCAACGACCGCCTGGACGTGAACCTGGTCGGCCGCGTGTTCGGCCCTTCTGGCCTGCTGCCGATGGACATGCAGGTCGACGAGAACGGTGTGGTCACCGAGGCCACCTTCACCAACGCGCAGTTCTTCCTCGAGGCGCGCCCGTACATCGAGGACGTGCAGTACTGGAGCATCAATCCCGGCGCCACGTTCTGGTTCGGCCACGACGATCTGCTCAAGCTCGACGTACGGGCCAATGCCAGCCGCAGCTGGATGTTCCGCGAGTCGCCGACCATCCTGGTCAACACGCCCCACACCAACATCGACTACGTCAACACCGGTGACCTGCCCGCATGGGACACCGACCTCGACCTCAACGATCCGAACCTGGGCTGGACCTGGGCCGGCGGCCGCGTCAACGTGCAGAACGAGAAGCGCGTGACCGAGGTCGGCGGCGGGCGTGCCGACCTCCAGTTCGGCGAGGACGGCCGCAACGTGAAGGTGGGCGTGGCCTACGACAAGTTCTCCCGCCGCATCCAGGGCTTCGACAACAGCGAGGCCTGGCAGGAGAACGTGCTGGCGACGATTTCCGACGCCGACCTGGCGTCGTACCTGGCCCCGGGCCCACACGGCTTCATCAGCGTCGATTTCGACCGCTTCAAGAACGACACCGACTATTACCGCTATCGCGACGAGGCGCCCGAGTCGGCCGGCCCCAATACCGGCGGTTCCACCGGCGGCATCAAGGAGAAAACCCTCGGTGCCTATGTCGAGATCAACGGCGAGGCCGACGTGTGGGAGAGGTCGATGCGCTTCAACGCCGGCGTGCGCTACGTCAGCACCGACCAGGAGGTCAGCGGACCGGTCACCGTCGGCGGGGTGCGGCAGTGGCAGGTCCTGGAGGGCGACTACGACGAGTGGCTGCCGTCTTTCAGCGCCGCCTGGGACGTGGCCGAAGACGTGGTGCTGCGGCTGTCCGGGTCGCGCACGATGACCCGGCCGAATCCGAGCTTCATGCTGCCCAATACCACCTTCACCGACCAGTCGGCGCTCAATGCCAGCCAGGGCAATCCCAACCTGACGCCCTACGTCTCCACCAACTTCGACATCGGCGGCGAGTGGTACACCGGTGGAGAGGGCTTCGTCGGCGTCACCTTCTTCAACAAGCGCGTCGAGGGCTACACCTACCAGGGCATCAACACGATCCCGTTCTCGCAGCTCGGGATCCCGTTCGACGACCTCACCGAGGGCCAGCAGGGCGCGATCATGGCCCGCGGCGGCCCCGACGCGGCCACCGTCAACGTGCAGCAACAGGTCAATGCCGACGGTTCGCTCGACCTGCGCGGCTACGAGCTGATCTGGGTGCAGCCGCTCGAATTCGTGTTCGAGGGCTTGGGCTTCATGGCCAACCACACCAAGCTCAAGCTCGAACCCGAGGGCCAGGACGCCGACAGGTTGGCCGGCAACGTCTTCGGCGTCGCTCCGAAGCTGTGGAACGGCACGGTGTACTGGGAAAACGACATCGCCTCGGTCCGCCTGTCCTACAACTGGGCCGACGACCTGGACGCCACCGGTCCCAACCAGCAGGGCATCCCGTATGCCCAGCTCAAGGGCGAGGCCCGCGGCCAGTTCGACCTGTCGGCGAGCTATACGCTGCAGAACGTCTGGTCCTCGCCGCAGATCACCCTCAACGTGATCAACATCACCGGCGAGGAACGGCGCTCGAACTTCCATTGGCCCAACGCCGTCAACGACTACTACGATCCGGGCCGCACGATCTTGCTGGGCGTGCGGGGAACGTTCTGACCCGCGCCCGCACCGTTGTCCTGCCGCTGTCCGTCCCGCACTCCCCAGGGGCGGGGCGGGCAGTGGGCAGGATGCCGGCATCCCCTTCGTCGCGGGGATGCCGGGCGCGGGCGCAGGCCGCGCATGTCCGGTAGCGCCACGCCCCACGTCGCGCGGGACAGGTGTTCGGTCCCCGTAACATCGACGCGTCGCCGCCATGGCGGCAAGTCCGCATCACCGAGTCCCCATCATGGATAGCGCGTTGCAGAAACTCACGGTCACGGAAAAGGTCGGCTACAGCCTGGGCGACCTGGCCGCGAACCTGATCTTCCAGACGCTGGTCACCTTCCTGGCGTTCTTCTACACGGACGTGTACCGGATTCCGCCCGGTACCGCCGCGACGATCATCTTCACCGTCGGTCTGCTCGGCGCCTTCGTATTCACCCCACTGGTCGGCCTGCTCGCCGACCGCACCCGCACCCGCTGGGGCAAGTTCCGGCCCTGGATCCTGTGGACGTCCGTTCCCTTCGGGGTGCTGTCGCTGCTGGCATTCAGCACGCCGGACCTGGGCATGCAGGGCAAGATCATCTATGCCCTGGCCACCTACACCCTGCTGGTGATGGTGTATTCGGCCAACAACCTGCCGTATTCCGCCCTGAGCGGGGTGCTGACCGGCAACATGGCCCAGCGCAACAGCCTGTCGGCCTATCGCTTCGTGGCGGTGATGATCGCGCAGTTCATCATCCAGGTGCTGCTGCTGCCGCTGGTGCTGATCCTGGGCGGCGGCGACAAGGTGCAGGGATTCCAGAACGCCATCGCCCTGTTCGCCGTGGTCGGCACGGTGTTCTTCCTGATCACCTTCTTCACCACGCGGGAACGGATCGTGCCCACGCCGGAGCAGAGCGCCGGCGTGCTGCAGGACCTGGCCGATCTCGCCCGCAACCGGCCGTGGCGGGTGATGCTGGCGCTCACCATCCTGGTGTTCATCAACCTGGCGCTCAAGGGCGGGATGTATGTCTACTACTTCCAGTACTACCTGAGCGACGCCGCACTGGCGGAATTCCTCGGCGGCATCGGCTTCACCGGCTTCATCGATGCCCTGAACGTGATGCTGACGAATGCAGGGTTGGCCGGATTCCAGTGGCCCCGGGACACGTCCACCTCGGCGTTCAGCCTGTTCAACGCCGGCGGCATCATCTTCATGATCGTCGGCATCGGCTTTTCGCGGCCGCTGGCCGACCGGTTCGGCAAGCGCGATGTCTTCAGGGGCGCGCTGTTCGTCTCCACGCTGTTCCTGCTGGCGTTCTACCTGTATCCGCCGACGGCCATCTGGCTGGTGTTCGTCTCCTACATCCTGCACGGCTTCAGCTACGGGATCACCATTCCGCTGCTCTGGGCCATGATCGCCGACGTGGCGGACTACTCGGAGTGGAAGAACAACCGCCGCGCCACCGCGATCGTCTTCTCGGCAATGCTGATCGGGCTGAAGATCGGCCTGAGCATCGGCGGCGCGCTGGTGGCGGGCATTCTCGCCCTCTACGGCTACGACGCCGTCATGCCGGCGCAGCCGCCGGAGGTCGTCCATGGCATCAGGCTCGCGGTCAGCGTGTACTGCTCGATTCCCTTCCTGCTGGGCGTCGCCCTGCTGTTCTTCTACGAGATCGACAAGCCCATGGAGTCGCGCATCGAGCGCGAGCTGGGCGCGCGCAGGCCTCAGGGCGGCGCGGCGATCTGATCCATCGAAACCTACTTTGAACAAGGATCCCCATGTCCGATGAATCGGTGGCCGTCGACCTGCAGGCGCTGGCCGACAAGGCCATTTCACAGCCCCTGTTGACCCACATCTACATCGCCGATCCGTCGGCGCACGTGTTCGAGGGCAGGATCTACATCTACGCCTCCCACGACATCGATGCGGGCGCCGCGTTCAACGACGACGGCAGTCACTTCGGCATGGAGGACTACCACGTACTGCGCATGGATTCACCCGAGGGCGCGGCCATGGACTGCGGCGTCGCGCTGCACGTGAAGAACGTGCCCTGGGCCGAGCGGCAGATGTGGGCGCCGGATGCGGCCTGCCGGGACGGCAAGTACTACCTCTACTTTCCCGCCAAGGATGCCGACGGCATCTTCCGCATCGGCGTGGCCGTGGGCGATCGCCCCGACGGCCCGTTCACGGCCGAGCCCGAACCCATCGAAGGCGGCTACTCCATCGACCCGGGCGTGTTCGCTGACGACGACGGCGAACACTACATGTATTTCGGCGGCATCTGGGGCGGGCAGCTGCAGAACTACCGTGACAACGTCTACGATGCGACCTTCGACGAGCCGGCCGACGACGAACCCGCCCTGGGACCGCGGGTGGCGCGGCTGGACGAGGGCATGAAGCAGTTCGGTGAGGCGTCACGCGAAATCCTGATCCTCGACGAAGCCGGCAGGCCGCTGCGGGCGGGCGACCATGCGCGCCGCTACTTCGAGGGTCCGTGGGTACACAAGCACGAGGGCAGGTACTACCTGTCGTACTCGACCGGAAACACCCATTTCCTGTGCTATGCCGTGGGCGACAACCCCTATGGCCCCTTCACCTACCGCGGGAAGGTCATGACGCCGGTGGTCGGCTGGACCACCCACCATTCCATCTGCGAGTTCCAGGGCAGGTCGTACCTTTTCTACCACGACGCCCTGCTCTCCGGCGGCGTGACCCACCTGCGCTCGGTCAAGGTCACCGAACTGCACTACGACGATGAAGGCAGGATCGTGACCATCCATCCCTACGGCGCTTGATCTTCGCTTCGCCGTCGCGAGCAGGCCGGAGCGACTTGTGGGGTGCTGATGGGTCGGCCGATGACGGCCGCAGGGCGTTCCCTGCGCCGGGAGCGCTCTGTCAGCTGGCTTCGGGCAGGTGCACGACTTCCCAGAGATGGCCGTCCGGATCCTGGAAGTAGCCGGCGTAGCCGCCGTAGAACGTTTTGCCGGCCGGCTTGACGATCACGGCGCCCGCGCGCGCCGCCTGCGCCATTGCCGCGTCCACCTCCGCGTCCGAAGCCACGTTGTGGCCGATGGTGAAGTTGCCGGGTTGGTGCCGGTGCAGCGGCAGTCCGGTGTCGCGGGCGATGCTCGCGTGCGGCCACAGCGCCAGTCTCAGGCCCTCCTGCAGATCGAAGAACACGACCGCGCCGTACTCGAATTCCTGACCGATGATGCCTTTGGTCTCGAAGCCGAGCCCGTCACGATAGAAGGCAAGCGCGCGCTCCAGGCTGGCGACGCCGAGCGTAAGCACGGTGATGCTGGGTTTCATGCGAGTTCTCCGTTGGTGAAAGCAGAGCGCAGGTTCTTCTGACTGCCAAGGAAGATGCGCCGCATCGTTGGTCCGGCCCGTATCGGTTGCGATCATCACCGTTGCAGCCATGCTGGCGGCGGCTCCCTAGCCGGTGTCCACATGCCTGCGTCCCAGGAACCGGCCCTGGTGCCCGGCGCCGCGATTATCGACAGCCCGCCTCGCCGAGGCTACCCGGAACCCAGGGCCATGCCACGCCCGGGAGGATCCGGCGGCGATCGCCGCGGCCGACGTGAGGCGATCGTCCCATGAGTCGCTGGTGACCTTCGCCACATGCGGCCGAAAGCCCGCGACATACACTCGACCTACGACATACAGCAAGGTGGAGCGTGCACCATGGACGTCAAGGCGAACCGATTCCTGGTGGTGTATTCGGGGCTGTTGACCGTGGTATTCGCCGTCACGGTGCTGGCCGGCGCCGCTGGTTTGGGCAAGGCCAGCTTCGAGGAGGTCGACGTGCAGCGGATCAACGTGCGCGAGGCGGACGGCCGCTTGCGGATGGTGATCTCCGGCAATACGCGTGCGCCCGGCGCCTATCTCCATGGCGAGGAGCACCCGCATCCGAACGCAGGCAAGCGGGGAGCCGGCATGTGGTTCCTCAACGACGAGGGCACGGAGAGCGGCGGGCTGTCCCATCAGGGTAAGACGCTTGCGGATGGAAAGAGCGCCGCCACGATGCAGCTGGCTTTCGACCAGTACGACCAGGACCAGACGTTGACCCTCAAGCACGAGGAGTACGACGGCGTGCGTTATACCGGCCTGCGCATCGACGATCGGCCGGACAAGCCGATCGGGGAGTTGGTCGCCGAGGTGGAGCGGGCCCGCGCACTGCCGCAACCGGAGCAGGGCCGGGAGATCGCCAGGCTCGAGGCAGCCTATCCGCGCATCGGCCGGCTGTTCGTGGGCAGGGACGAGCAGCGCGCGTCGCTTCTGGACCTGCGCGATGCCGCAGGCAAGACCCGATTGCGCCTGCGGGTGGCCGCCGATGGTACGGCGAGCATCGCGTTCCTCGACGAGAACGGCGACGTGCAGGGCACGCTGACGCCGGAAGTGCTTGCCGGTTTGCAATAGCGCAAGGCCAGCAGAACGCGCCCGCGCGCCGCCCTCTCCGGCATCGCCGCCGGAATGGGCCTGTACCTGGTCGTCGCTCCGGCCCATGCCGGCCGCGTTCATCGCCGTTGCGGCCGTTCGAGCGGCGCTTGCACTAGCCGGCGTCCACATGCCTGCGTCCCAGGAAATCGCGGACGAGCTTCACCACCTGCGGCAGGTGCGTTTCCAGCAGCCAGTGGCCGCCGTCGTCGAACAGGTGGAGTTCGGCATCGGGCAGGTCGCGCAGCCAGGCGCGCGCGGACGCCGCCGGCATGTAGCCGTCACGCGGTCCCCAGGCGATCAGCGTCGGCGGCCGGTGCTCGCGGAGATAGGCCTGGTAGCGCGGAAACCACGCCAGGTTCTCCTTCAGTCCCTCCATCAGTGCGACACCGATCTCGCGGCGCCTGGTGTCGGTAAGCGCCCAGTGCAGCTTCCACAGGTCGGGCGGAATGCGTGCGGCGACATCGCCCTCGACCTCGTTGAGGAACTCCTCGCGGTAGCCCGTCTCGCTGACTGCCGCCGCCAGCTGCGCGCGCTTGTCCGGCGTGGGCGCGTCGAAGTACGACAGCAGACCGGCGTACTTCGGGCCGAGCACGTCCTCGTAGATGTCGCTGTTCTGCACGATCAGCGCGGCGACGCGTCCGGGGTGGCGCATCGCCAGGCGCAGGCCGATCTGCGAGCCGTAGTCGTGCAGGTAGAGCGCGTAACGCCGCAGCGCCAGGTGCGCGGTGAAGTCTTCAAGGAATCGCGTGTAGCCGGCGAAGTCGTACGCAAAGCCCGTCGGCGTATCGCTGTGGCCGAAGCCGGGGAAGTCCGGCGCCAGCAGCCGCCAGCGATCGCCCAGTGCCGGCATCAGCGCGCGGAACGCGTACGACGAACACGGATAGCCGTGCGGAAGCAGGACGACCGGGCCGTCGGGCGGGCCGCACTCGCGATAGAACACCCGCGTGCCGCTGATGTCGGCGTATTGGTGGCGCACTGTCGCTCGATCGGTCATGCGGTGCTCCGCGCGGTGGGATCGCCGCCGATCGTGCACCGGTACGCGGTAACGCGTCGTCAATGCGAGGTTACCGGCGCATGGGACAGCGCCGCGATGGCGCAGCTAGTCGTGGGTGTTCCCCGATAGCGGTGTCGCCAGCATCGAGGGGCGGGTGCGGAACGCGTCGAACCACGCCGTCAGTCGCGGCCGATTGCTGCGAAAGTCGGGCAGCTCGCGGAACTCCAGCCAGCTCAGCGCCGTGGCCAGGGCGACGTGGCCCACGTGCAGGGGCGCGTCGACGTCGAGTTCGCGTTCGAGCCAGTCGTAGCTGGCGATCAGCTTTTCGATGTAGCCGTCGCGCAGGGGCGGATAGCGCAGCGCCTCGGGACGGCGCACGGTCTCCCAGCGCACGGCGATGCCGGCGTCGCAAAGCCCCTGTGCGATCGCCTGCACCCGCAGCGCCTGCCAGTGGGGTTCGCCGTCCGCGGGCACCAGCCTGCGGCCATCGTGCAGGGTGTCGAGGTAGGCGCAGATGATGTCGGAGTCGAACAGCGGCGAGCGCCCGGGGCGGATCAGCACCGGCACCTTGCCGAGCGGATTTTCGGCGAACACCTGCGCATTGCGCTGCGTCGGGCTGGTCTCGTGATGCACCACCTCGATCCGGTCCGCGAGCCCGGCCTCGTGGGCGAACACCAGGGCCTTGCGCGCGTAGGGGGAATGGGTCTGGTAGAGAAGTTTCATCGCGGTTCCGGTTCAAAGGGACGAGAGCAAACGGATGTGATTCAACTCGATGTGCAGGAAGACCGCTGCGGCGCCGACTGGCGGTGCTGGATCGATGCGTGCGGCCGGGCGGCGGCGGTGGTGCTTGCGTCGTGCAGGACCTGCGCCACCGTCGCGGTGACGCGCTTGGCGGTGGGGATGTGCAGGAACTCGTTCGGGCCGTGGGCGTTGGACTGCGGCCCCAGCACGCCGGTGACCACGAATTGCGCGTCGGGAAAGCGCTCGCCCAGCATCGCCAGGAACGGAATGCCGCCGCCGCCGCCGATGAGCGCGCTGGGGCGGCCGAACACGATGGTCGAGGCCCGGTCCAGGGTCGCCTGCAGCCAGGGGGCGACCGGCGGCGCATGCCAGCCCTGCGACACCATGTCGACGCGGAAGCTCGCTTCGCAGCCATAGGGCGGGTCGGACTCCAATAGCGTCTTGAGCTGTTCTGCGGCGACCTGTGGATCCAGCGTGGGAGGCAGCCGCAGGCTGAGTTTCAGCAAGGTCGCCGGCTGCATGACCGCGGCCGCGTTCGCCACGCCGGGCAATCCGTCGATGCCGATCACGGCCAGCTGCGGACGCCAGGCGCGGTTGAGGAGCAGCGTCCCGGCGTCGTCGGTGACCGGCTTCGTCGCGCCATGCAATGGCAGTTGCCGGTGGACGTTGGCGCCAAGGGCGGCACCGGCCTGCGCGGCCTGCGCCCTGCGCGCTTCGGGAATGGCGACGTGGAACGACGGCACGATCTCGCCGCTGACGGGGTCTTCGATCCGCGACAGCAACAGCCGTGCGATCCGGAAACTCGAGGGCACCACGCCGGACGCGTCGCCGGAATGCATGCCCTCGTCGAGCACCCGCACGGTCAGGGTGCCGGCGACCTGGCCGCGCAGGGAAGTGGTCAACCACAGCTGGTCGTAGTTGCCGCAGTTCGCGTCCAGCACCACGAGCACCGCCGGCGCACCGAGCCGCGGCGCGAGCTGGTCGATGTAGTGGGGAAGGTCGGCGCTGCCGGATTCCTCGCAGGCCTCGATCAGGATCGTGCAGCGTGCATGCGCCAGGCCCTGCTCGCGCAGCGCCAGCACGGCGGTGATCGCGCTGAAGATCGCATAGCCGTCGTCGGCGCCGCCGCGGCCGTACAGCCGGTCGCCCTCCAGCGTCGGCCACCACGCGCCGCGGCCGGGCGTCCAGCCCTTCATGGGCGGCTGCTTGTCGAGGTGCCCGTAGACGAGCACGGGCGCCGACGTCGCGTCGCCAGGGATGTCGACGAAGATCACCGGCGTGCGTCCGGGCAGCCGGATCACTTCCACCGATGCGCCCGGCAGGTCGCCGAGCTTGTCCCGTGCCCAGTCCATCATCAGCTCGACCGCGCGGTCCAAGTGGCCGTTGGCCTGCCACTGCGGATCGAAGGCGGGCGATTCGCAGGGAATGGCGATGTAGTCGAACAGGGCCGGCGTGACGTCGGCATCCCAGGTGCGGGCGATCGTGTCGAGCAGCTTGTCGGTGTCCATGGACTCGGCTTCGTGCAGGGGCCTAGAATCCTAGGGGCGGTCGTCGTCCGTTTGGCCGCGCAGATCGATGTCTCCGCGCCGTTTCGCCGCGTTGTTTCTCCACTGACGGAAGCGTTCACCGATGGAACTGGATCGTTTCGACCGTCAGCTGCTCAACCTGGTTCAGGAAGACGCGGGCCGGACCTCGGAGCAGCTGGCCGAACAGGTCGCGCTGTCGCCTTCCGCCATCCAGCGCCGGCTGCGGCGCCTGCGCGAGCAAGGCGTGATCGCACGCGACATCGCGGTCGTCGATCCCGGGAAGGTGGGGCGGACCACGCTCTTCATCGTTTCGCTGCAGGTCGAGCGCGAGCGCCCCGAGCTGTTGTCGCAACTGCGCAGCTGGCTGGCGGCGCAGGCGCACATCCAGCAGGTCTTCTACGTGACCGGAGAGGCCGACTTCGTCCTCGTCATCAGCGCGCCGGACACCGAAACCTACGAGGCGCTGATGTCGCGCATCGTCGGCGAACATCCCAACGTCAAACGCTTCACCACCAATGTCGCCATGAGCGTGGTCAAGCGCGGGCTGACCATTCCCGTGCCGCCGGATTCCGGCGGGCAGGAGACCTAGGGGAAGGTCTCGACGTCCATGGATTCCCGCCTTCGCGGGAATGACGGTACCCAAGCAAGCGTCATTCGCTGAAGGCGCTTCTTTGCGTCCTTTGCGGACATGGGCTCCTTGGCGGAGATTCGGGCAGTTTTACCGCCGACGCAGCACGTGAGGCGCCGATTTCCCGCATCGCGCGCTTCTTTTTTGCGGTGAGGCGGCAGGCCCCGCATGACAAGCTGGCGGCATGTCACGATCACTGCATTCACCGCCACTCGCCGATCCCGCCGAGTGGCCCGAGTACCGGCGCACCCGGCTGGTCGAACTTCCCCGCCTGGCGCGACTGGCCGGCGTCGGCCGCGTGTTCGTGAAGGCGGAGTGGGAGCGGAGCCTCGGCAACTTCAAATCGCTCGGCGGCATGCTCGCCGGGCTGCGTGCGCTGGCACGGGCCATGGGTGCAGGTTCGGTCCGGGAGCTGCGCGCCGCCGGTGCTTCCGGCGCGAGGCTCCCGCGGCTGGTCTGCGCCAGCGACGGCAATCATGGCCTTGCGGTCGCGGCCGCCGCGGCGCGCGCCGGTGCGGGTTCGCGCATCTACCTGCCCGAGGCCGTCGCCGGGACCCGGGCCGACCGGATCGAGGCGCTGGGCGGCGAGGTGGTTCGCGTGTCCGGGACCTACGACGACGCGGTGTCCGCCGCCATGGCGGCGGCATCCGGTGGAGGTGGACTGCTGGTTGCGGACACCTCCGCCGATGTGCACGACCAGGTGGTCGGCGACGTGATGGCGGGCTATGCGGTGATGACCGGCGAGATCGCCGCGCAGTTGCGCGAGCATGCGGGCGCGCGGCCGACCCACCTGTTCGTCCAGGCCGGCGTGGGTGGACTTGCCGCCGCAATGGCAAAGGGGCTTCACGGCCTGATGCGGGCGCCCGGCAGGCTGCTGGTGGTCGAGCCCAAGGCGGCCGACTGCGTCTCGCGCGCACTCTCGGCGGGTACCCCGGTACGGATCGCCGGCGACCTGCACACGTGCGCCGACATGCTGTCCTGCGGGCTGGCGTCCGCGCCGGCGCTGGAGGTGCTGCTCCGGCACGCGGCCGAGTCCGTGCTGGTCGGCGAGGCAAGCTTGCGCGACGCCGTGGATGTCCTGCGCGATACGGGCGGCGTGGAGACGACGCCGTCGGGGGCCGCGGGGCTCGCCGGGCTGCTGGCGGTCGCCTCGCACCCCGTGCTCCGCCAACGACACCGACTGGACGCGGACAGCCATGTGCTGCTGGTGGTGACCGAAGGCGCGATCACGACGTCCCGGACGGGACCGGCCGGATAGGATGCGGCGCCGGCGCGCAGTTGCCCGCATCCATGCCCCGCGTCTCATCCGTAGGAGCGCGCCATGCGCGCGAGGCCGCGGGGATTACGCCGCCCGCGAATTCCGGCGAGCGGCGCGCCTGCCGGTCCGGAATCGCGGCATCCACCGGATCCTGCAGGCACCCGCGGCATCGCGCGCATGGCGCGCTCCTACGGGGGCAGGCAACCCGCGGGGACCGGGTTTTCGCCCGACGTCATTCGGCTTCCGGGCCGCGATCATGGGCGTCCGTCGGCGCGGCGGACGGTTTCGTCGCAACGGGCGCCACGGCGCGGGCGCGCCTCGCTATGCTCGTCCCATCCACAGACCACCCGCCGCCGAGATGTCCACGTTCTCCTTCGTATTCCGCCATGTTCTGGGTTGGTGCGTGTTCTACCTGGCGGCGCTGATCGTCTGGTCGAACCTGGGCCTGCCGGAGTTCATCGTGCTGCTGCTTGCGATGGTGACCCTGGCGTTCGTGATCCCGGACGCGATCTCGCACGTGTACCGCGTGCGGATGATCATCGGCCAGCCCGCGCCGGAGCATCTGCGCAATCGCCAGCGACGCCAGGTGGAGGTGCCGTTCGCCGCGGGCGAGGCCTTCGACCTGGTCGACGCCGCGCTGCGCGAGCTGCCCAACGTCGGCGACATCGAATCGGCGCGCGACAGCCTGCGTGTGCATGCCGGCGTGCAGCGCACCGGCCCGTACGGCGAGCAGGGCCGCTTCGATCCGATGGGCTGGATCGACCGTTGGCTCGGCGGCCGGCGCGACGTGGTTACCGCGACGGTGCACCCGAACGGCGACACCTCCACCATCACCCTGGCCTGCGAACCGGAGAGCGCGGCCTGGACCGACTGGCTGCGCGTCGACCACGGCAGCAACCTGGAGACCGCCGAGGCGATCACCCGCGCGATCACGCGACGCGTCGGTGCCCAGCGCCGCGGCGAGCAGGCCGCCGCGCACCGCACCGCCAGCGCCAAGGAGCTGAGCGAGGCCAGGCTGAGCCTGCTGCATGCGCAGGTCGAACCGCATTTCCTCTACAACACGCTGGCCAGCGCCCAACTGCTCACCCGCAGCGATCCGGCGCGCGCCGACCAGATGCTCGGCCACCTCATCGAGTACCTGCGCCGTTCGCTGCCGCGCACGCTGCAGGGGCAGTCCACCCTGGGCGAGGAGCTCGAGCGCGCCAACGCCTGGCTGGAGATCATGAAGTTCCGCATGGGCGGGCGCCTGGCCACGCAGATCGACGTGCCCGAGGCGCTGCTGGCGGTGCCGTTCCCGGCGATGATGCTGCAGACCCTGGTGGAGAACGCGATCAAGCACGGGCTCGAGCCCAAGCCGGGCGACGGCACGGTGTGGATCCGTGCCCGCGACAGCGACGGCCGGGTGGCGGTGACCGTGGCCGACGACGGCCGCGGCTTCTCCAGCGAAAGCGCCGGCACCGGCATCGGCCTGCGCAACGTGCGCGAGCGCCTGCGCCTGACGTACGGCGACGCCGCCGGCCTGCGCATCGCCACCAACTTTCCGTCCGGCGTCGCCGCTACGGTCACCGTGCCGGCGCAGCCGGCGCACGGCCACCGGGAGCCGGCCCATGCCTAGCTGCGTGATCGCCGAAGACGAAGACCTGCTGCGTGCCGCGTTGGCCTCGCTGCTGGCCGATGCCTGGCCCGGACTCGAGATCGTCGCCCAGTGCGAGGACGGCGGCAGCGCGCTCGAGGCCATCGGCACGCACGCGCCGGACTACGCCTTCCTCGACATCCGCATGCCGGGACTGACCGGGCTGGAGGTCGCGGCCGCGGCGGCCGAGTCCAACCCGGCCACGCGCGTGGTGTTCGTGACCGCCTACGACCAGTACGCGCTGGACGCGTTCGAGCGCGGCGCGGTCGACTACCTGCTCAAGCCGGTGACGGGCGAACGGCTGGACGCGACCATCCGCCGGCTGCAGGCGCGCAGCGCCGACGCCCATCCCGACGCCGCGACGCTGGAGGTGCTGTTGCGCCAGCTGCAGGCGCAACCGCGTCCGGACGCGCCGGAGCCGCTGTCGTGGATCACCGCCAGCCACGGCCGCGAGACGCGCCTGATCCTGGTCGAGGACGTGCTGTATTTCCGTGCCGACAACAAGTACACCGTCGCGGTCACCGCCGAGGGCGAGGCGCTGTTGCGCACGCCGGTGCGCGAACTGCTGGCGGTGCTCGATCCGGCGGTGTTCAAGCAGGTGCACCGGGCCACCATCGTCAACATCAAGGCGATCGCGGCGGTCGTGCGCGAGGACGGCGGCCGCGGCCTGCTGCGCCTGCGCGGCCGCGACGAAACGCTGCCGGTCAGCCAACCGTTCATGCCGCTGTTCCGCAACATGTGACATGCGTTACGCACCGGGAGGAACCATCATGCTGCGTCTCATCGTTCCGATTGCCTGCCTGCTGCTGGCCGGCTGCAAGTTCGAGGCCGGCCTCACCACGGTCAACCAGCTCTCGATCGAGGGCCGGGCGGTGAACGCCACGCGTTCGACGGTGACCGGCGGCGAGGGCGAGTTCGAATGCCTGCGCAGCGTCAGCGGTCGTTGCCATTACGTGCTGTTCGTCGACGATTGCGTCGCCGATGCGGCCGCCGATGCGGCCGGCGATGCGGCCGGCGGATGCGGCACGCGGGTAGTGCACACATTCACCCTGTCCGCCGGCGAGCGCCAGCACCTAGAACAGCTGCCGCGCGGGCTGCGGCAATGCGTCGACCACGACGTGCCGCCGGTGGCGCCGGACTGCGCAGGCGCTTCGAGCTGACCGCCGTGCCCGCGCGCCAGGCGGCGGGCGCTCAGAAGATCTGCGCCCAGCGGATGTCGCCCGGCGGCGGCACCGCACCGGCGACCGGGTCGGAATGGCCGAAGATGCGGGTGCCGTCCCAGACGTCGTTCTGCTCGGCCAGCAGCCGCACCGCCGCGGCGAACTCGGCGATGCCGGGGCCGCAGGTGGAGATGTAGACCGCCGCCGGGAACGCGCCGCCGGCCATGTTGCCCTGGATCAGTGCGAGGAACGCGGCGGCGCCGATGTCGATGGTGCCGGGTGCCGCATTGCCGATCTCGGTGCCGTTGCCATGGGCGATCACGACCAGGGTGATCCCGCCGGGCAGGCCGAGATTGCAGGGGGATACCTGCGGCCAGCCGTAGCGCGCGGCGATCGGGTGCCAGGCGGGCGCAAGCGGCGTGGCGGTGATGTCGGGATCGGTGCTCATTTCGAAGACGATGGTCATGGCGGGCTCCGTGGAAGTGGGCGCGGTCGCGCCTGCCCCTGTTCGAACGTCGCCGGAGGCAGGGCGTGAAGCACGCGGCGCTCCGTGGTGGGCCTTGCGGTCCCGCGTTGGCGGCACGTCCGCTGCGGGTGTACGGCACCGCGATTCACGCGATGCGCCGGGGTGCGTTTGCGGAGGAGGGCACGCGTCGTCCGCGCGCCGCCGATTCCGGCCAGCAACCAGGAGAGCATCGTGACGATCACCGTGTATCGCGTGGATGGACGCAGTCCCGAGGACATCAGGGACGCGGGAGGATTTCAGCCGAAGGGTCTGCACCTGGACCTGTCCGTCGCGCGGGAACTGGTCGTCCGCGCGACGCTCGACGCCACCGCCGCGGTCCACCTGCCGCCCGGTCGCGGCCAGTCGATCCGGGACTGGCTGGGCGCGATGGGATCCAACCTCATCAGCATCAACGATCTGTACGTGAAGGTGCAGTCCTTCGGAAAGGACATCGACGCCTTCCAGGTGTCGACCGAACGCGGCGAGGGCGGCGGCGGGCAGGGCGGCGGCGGCAACGTCTACCGGATCGACTGCCCCACGCCGCTCTACCAGTGGAGCTCGCAGGGATTCGGGAACACGTCGGTGCCCACGGTGGTCAATGGCGACCAGGACCTGTCCAGGAGCCAGGTCAACCGCTGCCTGCTCACCAACACCGCGGTCAATGCCGCCCACAATCCACGGGCGTGGGATGCGCGCGAGTCGGTCAATCTCGCCAGCATCATCGCCCTGTCCAGCTACAGTCCCACCTGCTCGGAAATCGCGTTCCTCAACGCCATTCCCTATGCCTGGATTTCTCGGTACAGGAGCAATGCCGGGAGCTGGAACCCGATGCCTGCATAAGGTTCGCGAATACCCGCGCCGCAAGGCCGTATCCCGCCGCCGCAGGAATGCAGGGCGTCCGGCCCGCGCCGCCCGCCGCGCCGTCCTTGGAGCAGGTCGCTCACGCTCGCATACTGGCGTGCCTTCCGACGGGATTCGCCGCCATGACGCAATCGACCTGGTCCAGACGCGAGGTCCTCGCCGCGATGGCCGCCGGCGCCGTCTGCGGGCTGGCGCCGGCCATCGGCCGCTCCGGATCCGCCGGCCTGCTGTTGCAGGACGTGCTGCTGGTGGACGGCACCGGCGCACCCGGACGCCGGGCCGACGTGCTGGTGCAGGGCGACAGGATCGAGCGCATCGGACGCATCGCCACCGGGTCGGCACGCGGCGCGCGGATCATCGAGGGCGGTGGCCGGGTGCTGGCGCCGGGTTTCATCGACACCCACACCCACGGCGATCCGCTGCGCGACGACTACGCCGGCTTCCTGGCGATGGGCGTGACCACGATCGTGCTCGGCCAGGACGGCGGCAGCCCCGCGCTGCCCGAAGGCGAGGCCAGCGGGCTGCCGGCGTGGCTGGATGCGGTCGAGGGCGCCGCGATCGACGTCAACGTGGCCACCCTGTCCGGCCATGGCGCGCTGCGCCGGCAGGCGCGCATCGACGATGAGACCCGGCGGCCATCCGACGCCGAACTGGAGCGGATGCGCGCGCTGCTGGAGGCCGACCTGCGCGCCGGATCGCATGGGCTGTCCACCGGACTGGAATACGTCCCGGGCCTCTATGCCGAGTTGCGCGAGCTGGCGGCGCTGGGCGCCACCGTCGCCCGCCACGACGGTGTGGCGATGAGCCACATGCGCTCGGAGGACGACGACAAGGTGCGGCAGTCGATCGAGGAGCACATCGCCGCCAGCCAGCCCGCGCGCACCCACATCTCGCACCTGAAGATGATGTACGCCAAGGGCGAGGCGCCGGCGGAATCGCTGCTCGCCTTCCTGCACGACAAGCGCCGCGCCGGCATTCCGCTCACCGCCGACGCATACCCCTACACCGCCGGCTACACCGGCATCGCGATCCTGTTCCCCGAATGGGCGCTGCCGCCCGCCGACTACGCCGCGGTGCGAGCCGCGCGCGGCGACGAACTGGCCGCCTACCTGGAAGCGCGGGTGGCGCGGCGCGGCGGTCCCGATGCGCTGCTGTTCGGCAGCGCGCCGCACGCCGGCAAGACCCTGGCGCAGGCGGCCGCGGCGACGGACGCAGGTGTCATCGACTTCCTGATCGCACTGGGCCCGGGCGGCGGCTCCGGCGCACACTTCACCATGGACGAGGCGCTGCAGTCGCGGTTGCTGCTCGATCCGATCGTTGGTATCTGCACCGACGGCGCGCCCGGCATGCGCCACCCGCGCGCCACCGGCACCTATGCCAAATGGATCGGCGAATACGCCGGCGCCGGGAAGTTGCCGCTGGAGGAGGCGGTGCGCAAGGCGACCGGGCTGCCGGCTTCGGTGATGGGGTTCGCCGACCGCGGCGTGATCCGCCCAGGCGCCAGGGCGGACCTGGTGCTGTTCGATCCGGCGCGGGTGCGCGCGCGTTCGGACTACGTCGATCCGTTCGCGCGGGCGGAGGGCTTCGACCTGGTGGTGGCGAACGGCAGGCCGGCGTTCGAGAACGGCGAGCGCGTGGGCAAGGCCGGCCGATTGCTGCGGCGGGGTGCGGACGCGCGATAGCGGTCGGGTGCGAGTCGTCGACCCGATCCTGTTTTCGTCGCCGGTGGGTTGCGTTGTCGCGTCTCGCATGCCTGCACGTGGTTTCGCTCGTTCGGGACTGCAGCGGGGAACCGGGCAGCCGGGCCGTTTCGCGTGACGTAGGGTTTTTCCTACACCGTCTCGCGGCACATGCCGACTGTGCCGCCGTCCCCGGTTGGCCATTCTGTGCGGGCCCCGGCAGCACGGCCCATGCACAGGCAACGGATGCCGCTCCGCAACGGAATCCCGGCCGCGACCTTGAGCAAGTCTTCCGCTGGGCCGGGGCGCTTTTTTTTTCGGTTGGAGCTCGCAGAGATGGCCACGTCTTCGTTGCAGCTGGTGAAGTCCTGCGGCGGTTGGCAACTGCTCGACGGCGGCAAGCCGGTCCTGTGGTTTCCCGAGCGCGACAAGGGCCTGGAGATCGCCACGATCATGGCCGATGCCCGCAACCTCTATCACGGCCGGCCCACGACGGTCGAAGCGCAGAACGACGACGGTGAGTTCGAGGTGGTCGCCGCATTCGCGTGACCGTTGCCGGAGGGATGAGGCTGGCCTGCCGCCCGCGTGCCGCCACCTCCCGATTTTCGTAGACTGCGCGGACTTCCCGAGCCGGAGTCGCGGATGACCGGCCACGCGGGCGTCCCGCCCGAAATCATCGCCAGGCTCGGATCGATCTGCCTTGGATTGCCCGAGGTTCGTGAGGAGCCAGCGTGGACGGGAACGCGCTGGACCATCCGCAAGAAAAACTTCGCGCACGTGGTGATGATCGATGCGGGCTGGCCGCCGGCCTATGCCCGGGCGGTCGGTTCGGATGGCCCGGTCCTGGTGCTGACCTTCCGGCTGCCGGCGCACAGGTTGCACGCGCGCAGGTTCACGCGGCCTCCGTTCTTCCGGCCGGTGTGGTTTCCGGACATCGCCGGCATGACCCTCGGCGAGCGGGTGGATTGGGACGAGGTCGCGGACCTGCTGACCGAGAGCTACTGCATTCTGGCGCCGAAGAAGCTGGCCGGACTGGTCGACCGGCCGGCCCCGTAAGAGCGCGCCATGCGCGCGATGCCGGCGCGGGTCGGGATCGCGGCGGTGATCAAGATCCGCGGGCCGTAAGACTCGCCGATCTAGGGAGCGTTCGGCGCCCGCCGGGTATCGGTCGCGATCCAGTTCACTTCCCAGGTCCTGCCGCCATCGACCGAAAACGCCTGCTCGAAGTGGCATGAATCCTTGGTGATGTCGGAGATCACGAAACGGACGAGGATGACGCGGCCGTTGATGGTCTCCTGGCCGTAGAACTCCCCGCGGCCGTCGCGAAAGGCGCCGGTGACCGGACCGGTCAACTCGCCGTCGGCGATGTTGGCGTAGTGGATGCGCCACTGCCGTGCTTGCGGGTCGTAAAGGCGCAATGCAACGCCTTCGATACGCCCGCTCTCGCCTTCGACCTCCAGTTCGGCAGTGTTGGCGCGGCCGTCCAGGAGCTTGCGGACGGTCGTCGTGCCCTCGTACTCCACCCACGCCGTAGCGCCGCTCAACGGATTCTGCAGCCGCTTGATATGGGTGGTCCAGGTGCCGAATTCGAAGTCGAAATCATGCTGCCCGTCACGCTCGGCGACGGGCAATGGTGCTTTCTCCTGGTTCTGGCTCGCGCCCGGGAGCGGCAACGCGAGGACAAGGCCGCACAGGAGGAGGAAGTACAGGTGCCTGGACATGTGCGCGATCTCTCACCAGTGGATCAGGTTGTCGGGGTCGTCTACCGTGACGGCGTCGTAGTGCTCCAGCATCGGCATGAGCACGGGTTCCAGTTCACGCTTCCACGGATCGCCGTCGTAGAACTCGGCTTTCATCCGTTCACGCGATGCAAGGTCCGGAAAGCCGCGCATGAAGAAGAACGTGTCCGGATCCTCGACGGCAGGGAACGGCCCCAGGATGCGCATGCCCAGCGCCACGTGTTCCGGCACCGTCCTGGCGCGGAAGATTTCGAGAAACCGCGGGCGCATGCCGGGCTTCGTCCTGTAGGTGCGCATTTCGATGATCATGCTAGGCTCCAGCGACATCCTCGCGCTGCCGAGGCGCGCAGCGCAAGGACGCACCTCCGGGTAACCGGGAGACGACATGGTCATTTCTCCTGCCACCGAAACGCCGCCGGTCGCCGGCTCGACCGACTGTCCGCTCACCGCCGCGCTGCATGCGATCGGCGGCAAATGGAGCCTGATCTGCCTGTACTGGCTGGACTCGGGCACGCGCCGGTTCAACGAACTGCGCCGGCTCATGCCCGACATCTCGCACAAGGTGCTGGCCGAGACGCTCCGTCACCTGGAGCAGGAGGGCCTGGTTCGCCGCACCGTGCATTCGCAGGCGCCGTCGCATGTCGAATACACGCTCTCGATGCACGGCGAGTCGGTCAGGCCGCTCATCCATGCCGTCCGCCTCTGGGGCCGGGAGCATCTGGCGCGGAAGCACGCCTACGACGCGGCGGCGTCTTGAACCATCGCCGGTGATCGCGTCGTCGATGCGCGCTTACAGCTCCTGGATCAGGGCGAGGATGTTGCCCTCGGTATCCTTGAACCAGGCGGCCTTGGCGCCGCCCGCGTTGACGATATCGCCGTCGACCTGCGCGTCCGGCATCTCGTAGTGCTCGAAGCGCACGCCGCGGGCCTTGAGCTCGGCGACTTCGTGTGCAATGTCGTCGACCTGCCAGAACGCCTGGCTCGCCTTCGAGGTACCGGCGTTGGTCGTCGGATAAAGGAAGCAGGCGGTGCCCTTGCCGAACGTATAGGTGACACCGCCGCCCAATTCCTTGCCGGGGACGAATCCGAGCTTGCCTTCGTAGAATTCGCGTGCCCGGGCGACGTCGGCGGCCGGTAGGTAGGCGTACATCGGGTTGTTCTGCAGCATGGGGGCTCCTCCTGTCTGGGAATGACGACCGCCCGCGGCCGCCGGACGCTCACGAATGCGACGAACGGGCGGCGCCGGGATCGACATGTTGGACGGACACCCGTGAACGGCGCGGTGCTGCCGGTCCCCCGGCTTCGACATCTGCCGCTTCCACGACGTGGTGCCGGTCCGGGCACGATCCCGCTGCAGCCCTGTGCCGTCATGCAAGGCGGGATGCCGAGGTGCAGGCGGCGCCTCGCCGCCCGCGCTCAATCGCGTCCGCGCGCGGATGCGGCCCGCCGTCGCCGCCACAGCCGCCGCAGCGCCCAGCCGATCAGTGCCAATGCGGCGACTGCGGCGACGGCCAGCGCCGCGAGATTGTGCATGGGATGGACGAGCACGAAATCGGCGTGCCGTGCGCGGAAGCCGTTGAACGCTTCGAGCGCAGCCGGGAGCTCCAGCAGCGCCTGCTTGTCCAGCTGCAGCGGGTGCTCGTGGGGATGGTGCTGCGCACCGTGCGGGAACAGTCGCCCGTCGACGTCGAGCTCGATATGTCCGCCCAGCACATGCGTCACCGGGCGGTCCCGGAAGAATTCGGCCGCGCGTGCGGCACTCGTCCGATAGGTCGCCGTGTCGTCGATCAGGAGCCGCCCCGGCAGCAGGAAGTCGCCGGAAAACAACAGCGCCGTCCTGTCGTCGTAGAAGAGCACGTGCGCGGGATGGTGCCCCGGCGCGGGCAGGACCGTCACCGTGCGCCCGCCCAGGTCCAGGCTCGCGACGCCGTCGGGCCAGCGGTCCAGGCCGAAGAATGCCTTGACGCCCTCCAGGTCCGCGTCGACCACCTCGACCGCGTCGTGCGATGCGAACAGGGCGTCGCCGGCGCGATGATCGCGGTGGCCATGCGAGTGCGCGACGATCAGCGGAAGCGGCGCGCCGTCGCGGCGCGGCAGCAGTTCCAGCACGCGCTGCGCCAGCGGCATCCGCGCCGCCTCGGCGATCGCGCCGCTATCGATCAGCAGCGCCCGCTCGTGGCCGACCAGCAGGTAGAGGAAGTTCGCCTCGAAGTGCGTGCAGGGGCTCTGGCGCAGGATGAAGGTCTGTGGCGCGTAGGCGTGGACCTGAAGCGGGTCCTGCGGCGTCGCCTCGCAATCCGGCGCGCCCGCGTTCCAGTGCACGTCCAGCGATCCGGGCACCGTCTGCCCGGCGGCCTGCGGCGCGATCGCCAGGAGCAGTGCCAGAAGTGGAATTCTCATGGAATCGATCTTCCTCGTGTGTCTTCTTGACGCGCCGGGCCGCGTTTCGACACGTGCCCGGTGGTCGTCCTTCGATATCGGCCGGAACAAATCCCGGGGCCACGGCCTCGAGCCGTTGGTGTCGAGGCCGCGCGGGTCCGGCGCCGTGGCGGGACCGGCAATATGCGATCAGCGGCATCCGCCCGCCCAGTGGCGGAGGTCACGATTCATGGGACGGCCTGTGCGGTTGCATCAGGACCGGGCGTCCGCTGCGACAGGTTGCATCGTTCGTGTCCGCCCCGACCGCGGACCGACGTTATAGCAGTCATGTCCGTCGCGCGGGTCGCCTGTGCGTCGCATTTCGCCGAGGAGAGAACGTCATGCCGAAGTACGTGATCGAACGGGACATCCCGGGCGCGGGCAAGCTGTCGCCGGAAGCGCTGAAAGCCATTTCGCAGAAATCCTGCGCCGTCCTTTCCGACATGGGGCCGCAGATCCAGTGGCTGCACAGCTACGTGACCGCGGACAAGATCTACTGCGTCTATATCGCACCGGACGCGGAGGCCATCCGCGAACATGCCGCCCAGGGCGGGTTTCCCGCGGAGCGGGTCTCCGAGGTGGCATCGATGATCGGTCCGGTCACTGCCGAGTAGCGCGAGCGTAGTGGCTGGCTAGCCGGGCGCCGGCCGACGCGCCGGCGGGTACTGCCTGCGCCACGTCACGGGCGGTATCGGCGAGAATCGGTGTCCCTCGCGGTCAAGTCGGCCAAACCGCTCATCCATGCCGTCGGCCTCTGGGGCCGGAAGCATCTGACGCGGGAAAGACCCCCAGGATGAGGCCGGTACGCGCCGTCCCCGGCGATTGACCCGTAGGAGCGCGCCATGCGCGCGATACCGACGCGGTACGGATACGCGGCGTCCACGGCAGCAGCCAAGATCGGGGCATCGTGCGTATGACGCGCTCTGGATCAGAAAGTGATGCGGGCGCAGGTCGGCAATGGGAAAACGCAAGCAGGAACGCTGCGGAGTGGGCGAGCCGCTGCTGCAGGTCACATGCTGTGACTGCGCGAGCGCCTGTGCCTTTCGGCAGATGCCGTCGCCACCTCTTCCGGTAGGCTGGCGGCTGATCGGAGATCGCGCCATCCGTCGTTCCCGACCCGCGGTGCGGCGCGCGGACCGCATCCCTGATACCGGAGGAGAAACATGATGCGCAAGGCAATCGTAGCGGGACTGGCGCTGGTCTGGTTGGGCGCGATGCCCGTCATGGCGTCGGACGCGCAGATGACGGCACTCGCCGACCGCGCGGTGGCGCTGGCGCTGGAACAGAACCCTGCCAGCGCCTACCTGTGGGGATTGCCGGCGCCCGATCACCGCCGCTGGCCCGATCGCAGCCCGGAGGCGATCGCACGCCACGAGGCGATCGAGGATGCGCTGCTGACCGAATTGCGCGCGCTCGATCCTGCCGCGCTGGAGCGCTCGACCGCCCGGCTCGACCATGCGCTGTTGACCGAGCGGCTTGAAGCGGGTATCCAGCACCGTGTGTGCCGCAGCGAACTCTGGGACGTGAACCACATGAGCGGTTGGCATTTGATGCTGCCGCACGTGGCGAGGGAACAGCCGGTCGGCAGCGCCGAAGAACGTGCCCAGGCGCTGCAGCGCTGGTCGGCGGTGCCTGACTTGGTCGATCGCGAGATCGCCAACCTGCGTCGCGGGCTGGAGGGCGGCTGGTCGGCGCCGCGCAGCGTGGTGCGGCGCGTGATCGGACAGGTCACAGGCCTGGCCTCGGCAACACCGGAAGACTCGCCGCTCTCGGAGCCTGCCAAGCGCAGCGACGATGCCGCCTTCGCGCAGGCGTTCCGGACCGTTATCGCCGACGAGGTCAATCCGGCGCTGGCGCGCTTCGGCGCCTTCCTCGAGGCCGACTATCTGCCGCATGCGCGCGAGGCGCTGGCGGTCTCGGCCAATCCGGATGGCGAAGCCTGCTACCAGGCCTCGCTGCGGCTCTACACCACGCTCGACCGTGGCGCGCAGGAGGTCCACGACATCGGCGCTGCGGCGGTTGCGCGCAATATCGCTGATATCGAGACCATGGGCGAGCGCGCATTCGGCACGCGCGACCTCGCGCAGATCCTGCGGCGCGTACGTGAGGCGCCGGACAACCGCTTCGAGAGCGAGCAGGCGTTGATCGACTATTCGCGCGAGGTGGTAGCGCGCGCCCGGCAAGCCAGTGCCCGCCTGTTCCTGTCCATGCCCGAGCAGGAAATGTTGTCCGAGCCGTTCATGGACTTCATGCGCGGCTCGGGCACCAGCGCCCACTACGAGCCCTCGGCGGATGTCGACCGCCCCGCCTACTACCGAATCGACAGTGAAGGCTGGGCCGACGAAACCCGCGGCTCCGCCGAGATCACCGCCGTGCACGAGGGGTATCCCGGCCATCACATGCAGTTCGCCTCCGCCCTGGCGCTGGAGAAGACGCCGCTGGCGAAGATGAGCTTCAACTCGGCCTATGCCGAGGGCTGGGGGCGCTATTCGGAACGGCTGGCCGAGGAGGCCGGCATCTACAGCAACGACTACGCCAAGATCCAGCGCCGCGCCTGGCCCGCGCGCGGCATGGTGGCCGACCCCGGCCTGCACGTGCTGGGCTGGAGCCGGCAGCAGACCATCGACTATCTGATGGAGACCGGCCGCTTCGGCGCCGACGAAACCGAGGCGCTGGTGGACCGCATGGCGATGTTGCCCGGCCAGCTGACCGCGTACGACTCCGGTGGGCTGGAGATCGTGGCGCTGCGACAGCAGGCCGAGGAGGCGCTGGGCGACGATTTCGATATCCGCCGGTTCCACGACGTGGTGCTGGGCCAGGGCACGATCCCGCTACAGACGCTGCGCCGCAGCGTCGAAGCCTGGATCGCGATGGAACGGACGTCCGACGCACCGTAGACCGCTGCAGGCAAGAAAGTCAGGAGCCGTGCCGGAAAAGGATGCACGCCGGCAAGCGGCTTATTGCGCTGCGGCGGCGTCGACCCAGCGCAGCATCGACGCCATCCATTCCACGTCCTCCGGGGCGGATCGCCGTTGCAGCCGTTCGGTCGGACGCACTGACCGGTCCGCGTGTGCGTCGCGCATAGCCGAGGAGAAGATCGCCTGCAACCGTCACGCATAATCGGCGAGAATCGCGCAACCCCCAGCTGTCGGACGACAACATGGCCGGCGCCAGCCTGCTCACCCTGCTCGACGATATCGCCAGCATCCTCGACGACGTCTCGCTCCTCACCAAGGTCGCGGCCAAAAAGACCGCCGGCGTGCTCGGCGACGACCTGGCGCTCAATGCGCAGCAGGTCACCGGGGTCAAGCCCGATCGCGAGCTGCCGGTGGTCTGGGCGGTGGCCAAGGGCTCGGTGCGCAACAAGGCGATCCTGGTGCCGGCGGCACTGGCGATCAGCGCCTGGATGCCATGGGCGGTCGTGCCGCTGATGATGATCGGCGGCGCCTACCTGTGCTTCGAGGGCGTGGAGAAGCTGGCGCACCGATTCCTGCACTCGAAGGAAGAAGACGCGAAGCGCCACGAGGAACATCTGCAAGCCGTCGTCGACGAAAGCGTGGACGTGGTCGCGCGCGAGAAGGACAAGATCCGCGGCGCGGTGCGGACCGATTTCATTCTCTCGGCCGAGATCATCGTGCTGTCGCTCGGGGTGGTGGCCGACGAGCCGTTCACGCAGCGACTGCTGGTGCTGGTGGCGATCGCGACGGCAATGACGGTCGGCGTGTACGGCCTGGTGGCGGCGATCGTCAAGCTCGACGACCTGGGCCTGCACCTGGCCGGCCGCGGCGGCCTGTCGGCCGCGCTCGGCCGCGGCATCGTGGCCGGGGCGCCATGGCTGATGCGCGGATTGTCGATCGCAGGCACCGCGGCGATGTTCCTGGTTGGCGGTGGCATCCTGGTGCACAGCCTCCCGCCGGTGCACCACGCCATCGAGGGCCTGCTGCCGGGCGGGCTGGCCGGCACGCTGACGAGCGCGCTCGCCAACGCGCTGGTGGGGATCTTCGCGGGCGCACTGGTGCTCGGCGCCGTGACGCTGTTTCAACGGCTGCGCGGCAGGCCGGCCGCCACGAACCCGTAGAAGACGCGCAGCCGAAGCTTTCACCCTGCGTGGGCCGCACCGCGTAGCCGTCCCCGCCGTCCCCATGGACGCGGGCGGTCGCCCCGGTCGCCCGAGGTCGCGGTCTGCCTACGCTCTTCTTTCCGGCGGCGGCGGGTCCGGCGTCGGATCCTCGGGGCCGCGACCCGGCTCGTCCGGTTCGCTGTCGGGATCGCGGATCGGCGGAATGGTGGGGTCGGTGGGCCGGTCCGGGATCGGGTCGCTCGGCCGATCGGGCGTCGGGTCGCGCCCCGGGTTGGGGACCTCTCCGGGAACCGGCGGGTTCGGATTCTGCATCATGACGCTCTCCATGACAGGCGTATGGCGCTTGTCTCGGCCATAGCGTGCATGCGGCGATGCGTCAGGCACGTGAAACGGCGCTGCGCCCGCGGTGCGGCGCATTCATGATGCGTGGTTCAATCGGTGGGCACGTGGCGAGCGCGCCCGGCCGCGCCGGGCGCGCGTTCGGCTCGAGGTTGGATCCGGATCAGCGTGTGGTCTTCGGCTGTTTGCGATCCGGCTGCTGTCCGCTCTGCTGCCCGGTCTTCGGCGCGGTTTTCTTTCCGGCCGGCGTTGCGGGGTTGCCTTGCGCCGTCTTTTGCGGACGCTTGTTGTCGTTGCGATTCATTGCCACTTCTCCGAGTGCTGTTGCGTGCGCAGACACCTGTCTGCACGCGCACGCTACGCCCAGCAAGACCGGGGCCGATGTGAAAAAGCACCGCCGCCGAAGCGGAAATTTATCCATCCTTCAGCCGGGAAGCGGGTGCCGCCCGTGGCGCGGTTTCCTGGCGTGCTGACAAGGTTCAACCGCATTGGCCACGGGCCAGCGCTTCTGGTGCGGGGAATTTACCTGCGGCGCCGGAAGCAATCGTCCTGGTGGTCGTCCACCATGCCCACCGCCTGCATCCAGGCGTAGGTGATGGTTGGGCCGACGAACTTGAAGCCTTTCCGCTTCAGCGCTTTCGACAGTCGCTCCGACTCCGGGGTGCTGGCCGGCACCGGTCCGCGCCTGCGGCGGGCACGGTCGCCGGCCATCGCCCAGGCCCACCCGCCAAAGTCCTCGCCGCCCTCGCGCATCGCCAGGTACGCGCGCGCGCCGCCGATGGTGGCCTCGATCTTGGCGCGGGCGCGGACGATGCCGGCGTCCTGCATCAGCCGGTCGACATCGTGGTCGGTGAAGCGGGCGACGCGCTCGGGATCGAATCCGGCGAAGGCGCGCCGGAACGCCTCACGCTTGTGCAGGATGGTGCGCCACGACAGGCCGGCCTGAAAGCCTTCGAGCATCAACATCTCCCATAGCATCCGGCTGTCGTGTACCGGCACGCCCCATTCCCGGTCGTGGTAGTCCTGCATCAGCGGATCGCCTTCGGCCCAGGCGCAGCGGACGACGCCGGTCACCGGCGGATCCGCGCGCGTGCGGCCTGGGGACGACCGAGTGGTCGAGTCGGCAGGTCTCGCGATCGGTTCATGGATGTCTTCCCGGCTGCGGATGCAGGACAGGATAGACGCTCGCCACGCCCCCGGGAACGCAGGTGCGCACCGTGGACAACCGTCGTTCCGCGTCATAATGGGCGCGCGATCGGCCGCGCGGTTGCGGTCGCCATCGCGCCCGTCCACTGAATGGGATCACCCATGCCGGCCATCGACAAGGTCGCCTGGATCCACATCGACGCCGGCCGCGTGCTGTGCGTGCGTTCGCATGGCAAGGATGCGTTCTATCTGCCGGGCGGCAAGCGTGAGCCGGGTGAATCCGATGAAGCCTGCGTGCGGCGCGAGATCCACGAGGAGCTCGGCGTATCGCTGCGTCCGGCCACCTTGCGCGCGGTCGGCACCTTCGAGGCGCAGGCGCACGGCAAGCCCGAGGGAACGCAGGTGCGTATGGCCTGCTACGCCGCCGACTACGACGGGGAACTGCAGGCCGACGCCGAGATCGCCGAGTTGGCATGGCTGACGCACGGTGATCGCGATCGCTGCTCGCAAATCGTCCAGATCATCCTCGATGCGCTGCATCGGAGCGGCGAGATCGTCTAGCCCGACGCCGCCGGGACGACCTGCCGACCGACGATCCCTTGCCGGCCGCTTCACCGCCGTCCTGCCAGGATGAGGTCTTTCGCAACGGACGTTGGCCATGAGCAGCGACAAGAAGCGCGACCACGAAGACCGGAAGCAGCCGGCGCCGGACGAGGTCCCGCGCCCAAGGGACCACCGGGGCCCCGCGCATACCGCGGTGAACGACCCCAAGGCGTCCAAGGGCAGCGAGCTCGCGCGCGGAGGCAACCTGTCCGGGGAGAGCAACGATCCCAGCCTGGTGCACGGCCCGACGCGGACCCGCAGGGTTCCGCCGGACACCGGCGACGACGGCGGCAAGCGCGACGATTGATTGAGCGGTCTCGCGTGCCGCGCCATCGAGGAGTGACATGCCCTTCGCGTCCGCCTACGCCGATCAGGAGCCAACCCGCGACACGGTCGATGCGCTGCCCGGTCGCACCGTGCTGGAGTTCGGCGCGCCCTGGTGCGGGCACTGCATCGCCGCGCAGCGGTTGCTCGAGTCTGCACTGGCGGCACGCGATGACGTACGCCATCTCAAGGTCGAGGACGGGAGTGGGCGACCGCTGGGTCGCTCCTACCGGGTCAAGCTGTGGCCGACGCTGGTGTTCCTGCGCGACGGCGAGGAAGTGGCGCGGCTGGTGCGGCCCACCGACGGCGACGACATCGCACGGGCGCTGGCGTCGCTCTGATCCGGGCCGATGGTCGGCGACAGGCGTCGTGGCATGCGCATGCGTTCCGGGAAGTGGCGCGACCATCACGTCCGACTGCCTAGACTCGAAGCTCCCGCGCCGATGCGGCGCCCGATCGATCGAGGAGGTCACGATGAAGATCCCTGCCGGAACACTGGTAGTGGTCGCCGACGGCGGCGGCGCGCGCGTATTCCGCAATGTCGGCGACGACCGCACGCTCACGCTGAAGCAAGAGGCCATGCTCGAGCTGGTGAACATGAACGACGACGGCCCCGGCGGGTCGATGCCGGCGGAGTCGAGCGGGATGCAGATCGACGAGGCCACCTTCGCCAAGCAGCTCGCGCAGGGATTGAACGAGGGCGCGCTGAACGATCGCTACGCGCACCTGGTGCTGATGGCCGATCCACAGACGCTCGGCCGGATGCGGCCGATGCTGCACAAGGAAACCACGCAGCGCCTGCTGGCAGAGATGGCCAAGACGTTGACCAACGCGCCGCTCGAGGACATCGAGCGCGCGCTGCAGTAGTACGCGGGCGCCTTGCGACCTGCTCGGGTGGCGTTGGCGATCCTTATCGCGATTCCCGCGCCGCGCCGCCCGCGTGCCGCTCGACCCAGGCGACGAAACGGTCCATCCAGCCTTGCAGGAATTCGCGGCTGCCCTCGTCGATGTTGCCGTCGTCGTCGAACAGCGCGTCGGCCTTCAGGAAGACCTCGGGCTGGCCGAGCGTCGGTACGTCCAGGTAGGCAAGGCTGTTGCGCAGGTGCTGTTGCGCCACCGCAGTGCCGATGGCGCCGATCGACACGCCGACCACGCCCGCCGGCTTGTCCTTCCACACGCTCTCGCCGTATGGGCGCGAGGCGTGGTCGAGCGCGTTCTTGAGCACGCCCGGGACCGAGCGGTTGTACTCGGGGGTGACGAACAGCAGTCCGTCCGCCGCCGTGATCTCCGCCTTCAGCCGCTTCACCTGCTCGGCGGGATTGTCGTCGTCGTCCTGGTTGTACAGCGGCAGGTCGCCGATCTCGACCTGCTCGAACGCGAATTCGGGCGGTGCCAGCCGCGCCAGGGCGTGCGCGAATTTGCGATTGAAGGAATCGCGGCGCAGGCTGCCGACCACCACGGCGATCCGATAGCGGCTCATGGAGGAACTCCGGTTGCGATGCGGAAGGCGCATTGAACCGCGGCAAACGTGGCCGCGCCGTGATGCCGTTGCGCCGCAAGACAGGCATGGCCGCTCAGGCGAGGGACAGCATGCTGGAGGCGGCCAGCCAGAACCCGGTGGCGCAGATGGCGCCGGCGACCAGCGCGAGCAACCCGTCGCGGGTGACCAGCGCCAGCCCGAACGCGGTCAGCGCGGCACCGGCGACGGAGTTGGCGAAGGGAATCAGTTCGAGCGGCGGCATCGTCAGCGCGATCAGGAGGCAGAGCAGCGCGATCGGATACAGCGCCAGGCCTTCGGCATCGGCCAGTACCCGCAGGCGGGGCCGCGTCAGGCGGTCGACCACGCGCGCCACCGGCCGCAGGATACGCACCGCGCGTTGCAGCAGCCCGGTGGACACCGAGCGCCGCAGCGCCCATTCCGGCAACCAGACATGATGGCGCCGGCACAGCAGCTGCACCGCCACCAGCAGGACCAGTACCGCCACCGCGGTCGGCAACCCGGGCATGCCGCTCAGCGGCGAGAGCACGATCAATCCGGGCACCAGCAGCAAGACGCCGAACGAGCGCTGCCCGGCGGCCGCCAGCATCTCCGCGACCGAGACCTGTCCCTCCCGTCGCGCCGCTTCGGCCAGGCGCTCGAGCAGGTCTTCCAGGCCGGCGATGGTGGCCCCTGGGGCCGGACGTTCGTTCGAATCGCTCATGGTCGATCGCAACGGTGGGCGCGGATCATGCTATCCGCCGGTGCGTGTCGGCCGCGTCTGGGCCGGCGGCGGCCGGTTCCTGCACCCTGTGCCTCAATCCTCCGCGCCGCTCTCCGGATGCCGTGCCCGCCACGCAGCCAGGGCGGCGCGGTACTGCGCCAGCTCGTCGGCGTAGAGATCGTAGACGCAGGTCTCGCAACCGCTTTCGCAGCAGTCGGAGGGCAGCGGCTTTTCCGGCGCGGCCGGCTTCGGATCCGGGCTGGATTCCTGCGGCGCGTGCGGTCTGGAGGCGGAAGCGTTCGGCATCTGGGCCACGGCGGCGATCGATTCGCGCACCTTAGCAAGCACGGGATCGACGATGCGTACATGCAGATGTGTGCGGAGACGTGCCACGCAGCGGCCGGGCGGTCGCGGCGATGCCATTTTTCGGAATCTTCCCAACGACGCCGCCGGCACCGGCAGGCAAGCTTGCCTGGCCGGTCACGCGCGTGGACAGGCGGGCCCCATTCCCCTGGCGACCCGCCTGGATGGCCATCCCACGCGCAGGCCCGCCCAAGGGCTTGGGCGGGCCGCCGGCTTCACCGACAGGCCGGCCGCTCGGCGCAAACCCGCTGCGGACGTCGAAGCGATCGCCAGGATCGCCGCCAGCGACGGCATGGGCGCTGCGGCATCCCAGCGCATGCGGGCGCGCAGTGCGGCATGGACCTGGCCGCGCCGACCCGACGGCCAGTAGCCGCGACTAGGTCGCGAGCCCGGCCTCCGCGAGTGCCCGTCCGAGCGCCTGGAAGGCGCTTTCGGCGTGGCCGATGTCCTCCCCGAAGCCCTCGGCGCAGGCGACCACGACGGTGGTGTTCCCGGCGTCGCGGTCCGGATCGAGGATGCCGACGTTGCAGGCGCGATCGATCTGGGTGCCGGTCTTCTGCGCGAAATCGGCGCCGGCCGGCAGGCCGGCCTGGATCCGGCGTTCGCCGGTGGTGATCGCGCGCATGTGGCCGAGCAAACGCTGCGTGCTCTCTGCCGACAGCAGTTCGCCGGTCACCAGCTTCTCCAGCATCGTGGCGTAGGCCTCGAGCGTGGCGGCGTTCTTGCCGGTTTCGTAGTAGCGGTCGAACACGTCCTCCAGGCTGTCGGCGTCGAGCTCCTCGCGCGCCACGCCGAGCGCCCCGGCCAGCCTGACCAGCCGCGCATCGCGGGATTCGGCTTCGCGCAGGCGCACCAGGTCCATGTTGGACAGGTCAGCGACGCCGGGATGCAGCGCGCCATAGGCGTCGTAGCGCACCTGCAGGATGGTGGTGACCGGGCCGAAGCCATCGCCGACCCAGGCGACGATGCGGTCGTTGAGCGCGTCCTCGCCCAGCAGCCGGATCAGCATGTCGGTGGCGGTGCTGTCGCTGTCCTGCAGCGACTTCTGCAGCAGCGTCGCGATGCTGTAGCGCGTGCCGGGGTCCTGCATGAGCAGGTCGCCGGCGCCGTCGACGTAGTCGGTCTCGGCCAGCACCAGTTCCTGGTCGAGCGCGAGCTCGCCGGCATCGACCCGTTCGAGCACGGCGATCGCCACCGGCACCTTGATGGTCGACGACAAGTACCAGCGGCGGTCGCCGCCGCGGTCGAGCGTGCCGGCCTCGTCACCGAGCCGGCGCACGTACACGCCGAAATCGCCGGGCATGTCGTCGTCGATGCGAGCGGCGGCGGCGTCCAGCGGCTTCGCCCACGGCGGCGCGGGCGCGCCGGCGGGCGTCTCGACGACGCCGCGCTCGGGCACCTCCTCGGAGCGGCATCCCGCCAGAACCGCGGCGGCGAGCAGCATCAGCAGCAACCGGTGCATCGGCAATGTCCTCATCGCGGACCCCATGTCCTCATCGTCGGCCGCATCATCGCCGGCGTCCTCCGGGTCAATACGCCGGATGCGGTGACGGCGACGCCAACCTCGCGCAGCGCGCGCTCGCTGGCAGCGTTGGAGGCGGCGCCGCGCGCGCAGGCCGCGACCACCACGCGCTCGACGGCGCCGTCCACCGGCATGGTGACGATGCCCAGATCGCACGCACGCCGATGCTGGGTGCCGGTCTTGTGGGCGAAGACGGCGTTGGGCGGCAGCCCGGCCTTGATGCGTTTGGCGCCGGTCTTCACCCGCGACATCAGGTCGAGGAGATAGGCGGTGCCTTCCGGCCCGAGCGCCAGTCCATCCGACAGCGTCGCCAGCATGTGGCCGAAGTCACGCAGCGGTGCGGCGTTGACGTTGGTCTCGTAATAGGCATCGAACGCGCTGTCGAGATCCGGCAGCAGGAAATCCTCGGGCGTCACCTCCAGCAGCTCCGCGAGCTGGCGCACGCGCGCTGGCCCGGCGGCGGCGCGGCGCAGGGCGAGCAGGTCCTGCGCATCGAGCGCGGAGGCGCCTGGATGGAACATGCCGTAGGCGCGACGCCGTACGTCGGCCAGGGTGGTGATCAAAAGGTCGTCGGTGGCCAGCAGCTCGGTCGCGACCGCGTTCACCGCGTCCACGCCGACGCTGCGGATCAGCACGTCGGTGGCGGTGTTGTCGCTGTAGACCAGCATCTTCTCGAGCAGCCAGTCCACCCGCAGCGGCGTGCCGACGCGCTGCGCATTGGTCGGGCCGGCGCCGTCGACGAAATCGTCGGCCCGCAGGCGGACGCGATCGCCCAGGCGCAGTTCGCCGCGCTCGACCCGGCGGAGCACCGCGATCGCCACCGGCACCTTGATCCCGGATGCCAGGTACCAGCTTTCCTCGGCGCGGAACGAGAACGACTCGTCGCGGCCGAGGTGGTGCACGTAGACGCCGATCTCGCCCGGAAAACGCGCGTCTGCGGCCTCGATCCGCGTGCGCAGCAGCTCGGCCCACTGCGGTTCCGGCGCGACGAGGGCGGGAACGGGCAGGGCAGGGGCGGACGAGGCGGCAGGCTGGCCGGCGGCGGCCAGCAGCAGCGCAGCGAAGCATGTGCGCAGGACGCTGATCATCGGCCGCGGATGCTACGCGAGCACCTCATCACCTGCGCTGAATCCGCTGCAGCAGCCAGATCCAGGCCGCCGTCGCCGCGATCAGCCCGAGGCTCAGGGCCAGGGCGAATGCATAGGACACGCTGTGCAGATAACCGAGCACCTCGCGGAACAGGACGAAGATCACCGTGAGATGGAAGATGAACGCCATCAGCGCGTCGCTGCCGATGATCGTGACCGGGCGCAACGCGCGCGCCAGCAGCTCGCCGCCGGCGATCGCCAACGACAGCAGGCCGAGCGCGCCGCCCAGGCTGAAGAGCATGAACATCAACTCCGGCGGATGCTTGCCGGCATTGCGCGCGATGGCCTGCAACTGCTCGTCGAGGTCGCCGCCGGCCAGCACGCGGAAGGCGACCAGCAGCGCCACGGCCGCCAGCGCCAGCACGCCGGCCAGGGCCAAGCGCGTGCGCACGCGTCCGTAGTAGCGCAGCACCAGCCCGCCGATCAGCAGGCCGAGCAGCACCAGCGGACCCCGCGAGAGCTGGCCCCAGGTGTAGTAGTCCGGATGCTCGACCAGCAGCGCCTGCAGCTGCGGGATGCCCCAGAAGTCGAAATGCTCCAGCAGCCACCAGGATGCCAGCGCCAGCAGCACCGGGCTCGCCCAGCGCAGCAGCGCCGGCGTGCGCGCCCACAATGGCAGCAGCCACGGGATCCACAGCAGCGCGATGGCGTAGAAGCCGAGGATCTCGGCATACGACGGGAAGTTGCGGTACAGCAGCGTGTCGACGATCGCCTCGCGATCGTGCTGCGCGTACAGCTCCACCACGGTCAGCACCTTGTACCAGAACAGCACCACCAGTCCGCGCCACAACAGCCGGTTGCGCCGCCGCGGCCAGTCGGGGGTGCCGGTCTTCGGCACGAATGCCACCGCCAGCGCAACGCCGAAGACCATGATGAACAGCGACGAGGAGAACTTGGTGATCGCGTGCACCGGCACCATGCCCCAGTCGCTGAAATCCTCGAACTGCAGCAGGCCGTTGACGCCGTGGCTGAGGATCATCAGGCACACCGCCAGCCCGCGGGCGAAGTCGATCGCCTCGATGCGGCCGTGGCCGGGACTGCCGGGCTGTGCGGGCGTGGAAGTCGGGGAGTTCATCGGGGAGCGAGGAGTGAGAAACGAGGAGTGAGAAACGAGAGAGTGGGGCATGTCCGTGGGCGGCTTTCACTCACTTCTCACTCCTCGTTTCTCACTTCTCGTTTCTGGCTGCAACCGCCAGACCGCATTGCCGACGTCATCGGCCACCAGCACCGCGCCATGCGCATCGACGGCGACGCCGACCGGGCGCCCCTGCGCCTCGCCGTCGGCGTTGACGAAACCGCCGAGGATGTCCTCCATCGGCCCCGCCGGCCGGCCGTTCGCGAAGGGCACGAACGCCACGGTGTAGCCGCTCTTGGGGTCGCGGTTCCAGGAACCGTGCAGGCCGATGAAGGCGCCGTTGCGGTAACGACCGGGCAGTGCGTCCCGCGCATCCGCGTCGGCCGCATAGAACGCGAGGCCGAGCGGCGCGACGTGCGATCCCAGCGCGTAGTCCGGCACGATCGCCTTCGCCACCAGGTCCGGCCGCTGCTCGTCGGCGTCGAAGTTCGGGTCCGGATGCTGGCCGAAATAGCTGTACGGCCAGCCGTAGAAGCCGCCTTCGCGGACCGAGGTGAGATAGTCCGGCACCAGATCGTTGCCGAGTTCGTCGCGCTCGTTGACCACCGCCCACAATTCGCCGGTCTCCGGGTTCCAGTCCAGCGCGGTCGGGTTTCGCAAACCGGAAGCGAACACCCGGGTCTCCCCGCTGGCGGCGTCGACCTCGAGGATCGCGGCGCGCTCGACCTCCGCCTCCATGCCGTTCTCGCCGACATTGCTGTTGGAGCCGACGCCCACGTACAGCCTGCTGCCGTCGCGGCTGGCGAGCAGCGCCTTGGTCCAGTGATGGTTGATCGGGCCACCGGGCAGCGTGGCGACCTCGACCGGCGCAGTGGTGATCTCGGTCGTGCCCTCGACATACGGGAACTTCACCAGTGCATCGGCGTTGGCGACGTACAACGTATCGCCGACCAGGGCCATGCCGAACGGCGACTTCAGGTTCTCGAGAAACGCGGTGCGCGTCTCGGCGACGCCGTCGCCGTCCTCGTCGCGCAGCAGGGTGATGCGGTCGGCGCTGGGGACGCCGGCGCCAGCGCGCTTCATCACGACGTTCATCGCCTTGCCTTTCAGGCCCTGCTTCGTCTGGTCTTGGGGTGCATTGCTTTCGGCGACCAGCGTGTCGCCGTTTGGCAGCACGTATACGGTGCGCGGATGCGCCAGGTTGCGTGCGAACGCGGTCACCACGAAGCCTTCGGCGGGCGTCGGTCGTGCCTCGTCCGCCCAGCCGACCGCAGGCGCGATGTTGACGGTGGGGATGAGCGACGTCTGCGGTTCCGGCAGTACCGGGGCCGGACCGGTGCCGGGCGCATAGGTGCCCGGTGTCGGCAGCTGCTGCGCAGCCAGGGTGGCGTCACCCGGTGGCGGACCGCCGCTACTGCAGGCCGCGAGCAGCAGACCGGCAGGGACGGTGGAGAACCGCGCGCGCTTCATCGCGACCTCGTGTCTTGCGGAGACGGCGACTATTGCAGCATCGGCGGCGTGACGGCGGTATCAGTCCGCGATGGGCAGCGACTGCGTCGGGAGGCACGTGATGAGCGCCTCTCCCGGCGCCCGTCGGGCACTTGGTTGGCGTCCGGGTCAGGCGAGGTGACGCCCCCCCGGCCAGCCAGTGGCGCGGCGCTTGCCACCGCGCTTGGCGACGTAGAGCGCCTCGTCGGCCCGCTTCAGCGCTTCCCCGAGCGAGACCGCGGCGCTGTCGGCGACGTGATAGCCGACGCTGCAGGACACCGGTTCCCGCGTGCGGGCGGAATGCCGTGCGGCAGCCGCTTCGATCGCGCCTATGATCTTGTGGGCCACGCTCCGTGCCGCATCGTCGTCGGTGACATGAAGTGCGATCACCGCGAATTCGTCGCCGCCCATGCGCCCGACGACATCGTCGGCGCGCAGCGTCTCGGAGAGTCCGACGGCAATGTCGCGCAGCAGGTCGTCGCCGGCGGCATGACCGAGCTCGTCGTTGATTGCCTTGAAGCCGTCGAGGTCGATGAAGAACACGCCGATCGCATGATGCAGGTCCGCCGCCAGCTGCCAGTGGTAGTGGCCGTGGGCCTCGAAGCCCGAGCGGTTGAGCAGGCCGGTCAGGGCGTCGCGCTCGGCGCGGTCGGCGAGTTCGCGCTGCCGCGTGCGGTCCAGGGTCACGTCGCGCAGCATCACGTGGATGCCGTCGACCCGGCCACCGTGGTCGTGCTGAGGGATGAAGATCGCGTGCCAGGTGCGCAGGATCGCGCCGTGCGGGTCCTCGAACTCGATGCTGTACTCCTTGCCGGCCATGGCGCGAGCGAGGCCCTCGACGAAGTACGGCGTCGCCGGCTGCTGGATGAGATCGACGATTGGCTTGCCGATCATCTGTTCCTGCGGACGCCCGAGCTCGTGCGACCAGCCGCGGTTGACGAACTCCACCCGGCCCTCGCGGTCGAGGAACATCAGCAGCAGCGGCAGCGCATCCGCCAGCGTCGCCAGGCGCCGGTCGCCACGCCTGCGCGCCGCCTGTGCGTTGCGTTCGCCGGTGACGTCCTGCAGGGTGCCGACGAAGCCGGTGAGGTCACCGTCGACCATCATCGGCGCGGCATGCATCCGGCACCAGACGACGCGGCCATCCGCGTGCAGGAAGCGCTGTTCGCCGATGAATCGTTCTTCCTTGCGGGCGATGGCCTGGGCCCACTCGGCCATCGTGCGCTCGCGGTCGCCGGGGTGGAGCGCCTGCGCCCAGCCGTCGCCGAGCGCCTGCGCCTGCGGCACGCCGCAGATCTGCTCGTAGGTGCGGTTGACATACGTGCAGTGACCGTTCGCGTCGGCGCGGAACAGGCCCATCGGTGCCGAATCGTTCACCGCCTCCAGTTCCGCGCTCTTGGTGCGCAGCTGCTTCTCGGTCCGCAGCTGGTCGGTCACGTCCTGGGCATAGCCCAGCACGATCGTCGCCTCGCCCGCGCGCCGATGCAGCCGGTTGTGGTACATCCAGGTGCGTACCTGGCCACTGCAGTGCAGGGGCGTGATCAGGCCGCGGTCCTCGCCTCGTTCGCGGATGCGGACGAGATACGCGCGGAAGCTCCCATGGGCGGCCGGCGGCAGGAAGTCCGACAGCGGATGTCCGATCATCCGGCTCGCATCGCGGCCCAGCGCGTCGGCGGCGGCGGGATTGAGCGCCAGCAGCACGCCGTCCAGGTCGTGCGCGCAGATGCAGCCGAGGCTCTGCTCGAAGACGTCGCGATAGCGGCGCTCGCTTTCCTCCAGTCGCTGCTGCGCCTGGCGCTGCTCGGTCACGTCGTGCACGATCGCGATCCGGCAGCGACGGCCATGAAAGAGGATGGGCTCGGAATGCACGCGCACCGGCACGATGCGGCCGTCGGCGAGCACATGCCGCCAGTCGCGGCCATTGAAGCCATCGTGCCGCCCCGACTGCAGCACCGCGATGAAATCGGCGCGCTCCTGCTCGGGGCGGATATCGAGCGCGGTCCGTGCCAGGAATGCGGATCGCTCGTAGCCGTAGAACGCCAGTGCGGCATCGTTCACGGCGACGAAGGCGAAGCTCTCCTCGTCGTAGACGAGGACCGGCAGCGGGTTACGGTCGAACAGCGCCTGCAGTTCCTGCCGGGCCTGGCGTGCATCGTTCTCGAGACGCTGCCGGGCGCAGGCGTAGCGCAGCGCGCGCTCGAGCGTGCCCGTCTTCACCTCGCTCTTGTGCAGGTAGTCCTGGGCGCCGGCGGCAATGGCGCGCTCGCCGATCGCCGGGTCGTCTTGTCCGGTCAGTACGATCACCGGCAGGTCCGGGTGACGCGCCACGATACTCTCCACCCCCTGCAGGCCGTTGCAGTCAGGCAGTCCGAGATCGAGCAGCACCGCATCGTAGTGGCTGCCGGCGAGCATGTGCGAGGCGCCCGCCAGGGTGGAGGCGAGGTCGACCCGCCGCGGTGTATCCGTCGCCCGCTCGAGCAACGCGGCATACAGCAGTGCGTCGCCCCTCGTGTCCTCGACCAGGAGTAGGGTCTGTGCAGGCTTCATCCGGGCAGAATAGTCGAAGCTCCGGAGCCGTGCCGTGGCGGCGATACGGCTTCCGGGGCATGGATCCGGGCGCGCGGGTGGCCCGGCACGGCGCTGCGGCCGCATGCCGGCCCGCATTGCCGGCCGCTCCGCCGCCGCCCGCGTATCGGCCTGGGCTGGTCACTCGACCGTTCTGAGTGGGAGGCGCCGGAAGTGCGGAGCCTGGGTTTGAGGTGAGGGTACGGTGAAGTCGAGAGGCTGCGTGCCTTGATCGGCTGGATGCGCGAGTGGCGTCCCCGACGCGCTCAGAGATCGGCAGCCGCCAGCAGCGGCGTCGCTTCCCGCCAGCGCGTACGCGCCTGCAACGCCCGCAGCTCGACCAGGACCGCGGCGCCCGCGACCGCCGCGCCCTGGTGCCGCAGCAGCGACAGCGCGGCCTGCAGCGTGCCGCCGGTGGCGAGGACATCGTCGACGATCAGCACCCGTGCTTCGGGCGCGAGCGCATCGGCGTGCATTTCCAGACGGTCGCTGCCGTATTCGAGCGCATAGTCCTGCGCAAGCGTCGCTGCCGGCAGCTTGCCCGGTTTGCGTATCGGTACGAACCCGGTCCCGAGTGCCTGCGCCATCGCTGCGCCGAGGATGAAGCCACGCGATTCGATGCCGGCCACCGCGTCCAGTCCTGCACCGCGCCATGGCGCGATCATCTCGGCGACCGCGGCGGCGAACGCGCCGGCATCGGCCAGTGCCGGAGTGATGTCCTTGAACACGATCCCGGGACGCGGAAAATCGGGAATGTCGCGGACCAGGCGTCGCCAGTCGGCCATCGCAAGCTCATCGTCGTGGTGGGAGCCGGCATGTTACCCGTCGGCTTGGCGCCGATGCGCGATCGTTGATCCGTTCCGTCGATGAGCGGTGAGTGGTGCGCGGTTGCCGGGACGTGTGCACGAACAGTGGCCGCCGCAGCAGTGCGCGCCTGCCGCCTCCCTCGCCGGGCATGGCGCATCGATGCATCCGGGTGGTGAGGGTCGAGCGTGCTGGCGCGGTCGCAGGGCAGGCGTAGCAGGCGAATGGATGATGATTCAGCGCGCGTCCAGTTTTCCGGGCCGACGCGGATCGCGAACGCTGGCAGTCCCGCGGACGTTCCGCGTCCGTCGCTTCGAATTGTCCCCGCCGTCGGTAGCTCGCGTTTCACCGCGCATTTGCATGCCCGGTGCGAGCATTACGCATGCCATGCCAGCGTGGAGGACAGTGCCATGAAAGTGATTCGAACACTCGTCTGCCTGGGCGTCGTCTCGTTCGCCGCCACGGGTGCCATACAGGCGCAGACCACCGCGCAGCCGGCGCAAACCGCACCGCAGGCCGAAGTCTACGGTCCGGAGGACGATGGCCGCCGCTTCGCCGACGGCAGCCGCGTCGTCTGCGAGGACGTGGAAGTGCAGCGCAACAGCACCGATCCCAATCGGGTCGGCGGCACGGCCGCGGGTGCCGTGATCGGCGGCCTCGTCGGCAACCAGGTCGGCAGCGGCGATGGACGCAAGCTCGCCACGGTGGGCGGCGCGGTCGCCGGCGGCGCGATCGGCCGCAAGGTCCAGGGCGACCGGCAGGAAGCTACCGGTGATCGTGTCGTTGAAACGCAGTGCCGGCGCGTCTGGCGCTGAGACGTGATCGATTTGGTTCCCGCCGATGAGCATTGCGGTGGGCCAAGGCCCACCCTATGCGGGTCATAGGGTGGGCCGCACCATGATCGTCCGACGTGCCGCGCCTGAACTTGTTCCCTTCAGGCGGCGCACACTTCGGCTCCCGCAACCGCTGCGTCAGGCACCCGCGTCCGCGTCGGCCGTTCCGGCCCCTGGTGGCGTCAGCCGCATCAGCCGCCCTTCACTGCCGCGGCTGCCATCTTCCAGCAACCAGAGGGCGCCGTCGGGGCCCTGCTCCACCTCGCGGATGCGCGTGCCCATGTCGAAGCGCTCGGCTTCGCGCGCGCTGTCACCGTCGAAGGCGATCCGTACCAGCGATTGCGACGACAGTCCGCCGATGAAGCCGTTGCCCTGCCAATCCGGAAACTGCCCACCGTCGTAGATGATGAAGCCCGCGGGCGAGATCACCGGGGTCCAGCTGATGACCGGCGCGCGGTAGTCGGGATTGGTGCTGTGGTCCGGGATCGGGTTGCCGTCGTAGTGTTCGCCGTCGGAGACGATCGGATAGCCGTAGTTGACGCCCTTCTCCACAAGATTGAGTTCGTCGCCGCCCTTCGGGCCCATCTCCGGTGCCCACAGCCGGCCGTCGGCGTCGAAGGCGATGCCGAGCGGATTGCGGTGGCCGAGCGACCAGACCTGCGCGGCCACGCCGCCCTGGTCGGCGAACGGGTTGTCGGCCGGCACGCTGCCGTCGTCGTTGAGGCGGATGACCTTGCCGAGACTGGCCTGCATGTCCTGCGCCGGGTCGAACTTCTGCCGGTCGCCGGAGGTGATCCACAGCATGCCGTCGCGATCGAAGGCGATGCGATGGCCGTAGTGGCCTTGGCCGGAGACCTTGGGCGCCTGGCGCCAGATCACCTCGACGTTCTCCAGCGCGCCGCCGCCGCTGCCGTCGAGCGCCAGCCTCGCACGTGCGACCGCCGCGCCGGCGCCGCCGTCGCCGGCTTCGGCATAGCTGATGTAGACCGTATCGTTGTCGGCGAAGCGCGGATGCAGCACCACGTCGCCGAAACCGCCCTGGCCGCCGTACGCGACTTGGGGGACGCCGCCGATCTCGCCGTGCGTGTCGCGCTCGGGATCGTACAGCTTCAGGGTGCCGGCCTTCTCGGTCACCAGCAGGCGACCGTCGGGCAGGAACGTCATGGCCCAAGGCTCGGCGAACCGCGCCACTTTCTCGACGGCGAACGGCCGTCCATCGGCCGCCGTCGTTTGCATCGCCGCGCTCGGCTCCGCCGGCGTCGGGGACGATGCAGTGGTATCGCCGTTGCAGGCGGCCAGCAGGATGGTCGCGCAGGCGGTGGCGAGCAGGTGCTTGATCACGGGAAGATCTCCGACGGGGCTGAACGGGGGAGGGTACGATAGCCGGGGTCGGCGCGCATCATCGCGCTGACGTACCTGGCCATGCCATTGGAGGTTCCGGATGTTGCCTGCACGCGAGATCCGCTGTCCGTATTGCGGCGAACCGGTCGAGCTGCAGATCGACGATTCCGCCGGCGACCAGGACTACATTGAAGACTGCCACGTCTGCTGCCGGCCGATCGAGGTTGCGGTGCGCATCGGATTCGACGGCGCAATCGAGGTGCAAACGCGTGCCGACGACGCGGTCTGATCTGCGCCGGCGGCGCGGGAGGATGTGAACGTTGTGTTGCATTCATGCGCAATCGCCGCATCGAGCCATTGCCGCGACCGCCCGCATGCATGCGTAAGTTCCCGAGTCCCGGGACTTTCCGCTCGGATGCGTTTGTTCGGCCGTAGCGGGCCTAACGAAAAAAGCGACCGCATTGGTTAACGATCTGTTTTGCGCGTCTTTGTACAGGCGTTGACATTCATTGATGCGCGGCCAATCTGCGAATCGTGCGAAGCGCATGCGGCTCGGCCGACAGATGGATCGGCATACCTGGCGAATCGCTTCCACGTTTTGGCTACCCAACTGGAGATTCTGATGAACAACAATGCACGTAAGCCCCTGGCTGGACTGATCGCTCTCGCCGCCGCCGTCGCGATGCCGCTGGCGTTCGCGCAGGAAGCCGAGCCGATGACGCAGGATCCGACCACGACGCAGGATCCGACCACCCAGGGTCCGCCGACCGAGCAGGCGGCGCCGGCCCAGCCCGCCCAGGGCGAGGTGACCTGGGCCGACCTGGACGCGGACGGTGACGGCAACCTGAGCCAGGACGAAGCCAGCGCGCATCCGGCGCTGAGCACGGTGTTCGCCCAGGCCGATACCGATGGCGATGGCCAGCTGACGCCGGACGAGTACCGCAACTTCGCCGCATCGCAGGGCGCCACGCCTCCGGGCGGCGGCCAGTAGGTGGCCTGACTTGATTCGCGCCTGACGCGGATCCATCGGAATCCGACGCCGACGACGACGGCGCGGAACGAAACGACGGGGGCGGCCGCAGGGCCGCCCCCATTTTGTTGTCTGTGACTCCCGGAGCAGCGATCTAGGCACGCTTTGCACGTTTGCGCCTGACGGAGAAAGCGCGCGCTCCTATAGAATGCCGCGATGGCAACTGCAGCGGACGATGGCATCCGGCTGGTCGGCTTCGACGGCGACGACACGCTGTGGCGCAGCGAGGACTACTTCGATGACGCGCAGCGCCGGTTCGAGGCGATCGTCGGTGCTTACGTCGATCTCGACGACAGCCGTGCACGCGAGCACCTATATGCGGTGGAGAAGGGCAACCTGGCGTTGTTCGGCTACGGCGTGAAGGGCATGGCGCTGTCGATGATCGAGGCTGCCGTCGACATCACCGGCGCCCGCATCGGCGCCGGCGACCTGCACCGCATCGTGCAACTGGCCAAGGAGATGCTGCAGCATCCGGTGGAGTTGCTGCCCGGCATCCGCGAGGCGGTCGAGGCGATCGCCGCCGAACACCCGATCGTGCTGATCACCAAGGGCGACCTGTTCCACCAGGAGAACAAGGTGCGGCGCTCGGGCTTGGCCGATCTGTTCGGCCGCATCGAGATCGTCAGCGAGAAGGATCCGGCCACCTACGCGCGCGTGCTCGGCGAGTTCGACATCGCGCCGCCGCAGTTCGTCATGGTCGGCAATTCGCTGCGTTCGGACATCGCACCGGTGCTGCAGCTCGGCGGCTGGGCGGTGCACATGCCTTATCACCTGACCTGGGCGCACGAGCGCGAAGCCGGTCCGGTGGACGGTGAGCGGCGGTTGCACACCGTCGCCACGCCACAGGAACTGCCTGCCGCTGTGCGGCAGATCGTAAAAATGGCTGAAATCGTTTGCAGCCCGACGTCCAGCCGCGTCGCATGAATCGCGTCTTTACGTCGTCGTCACGGTAGCGTTCGAAACGGCGCAGTTGCGGGGCGGTTCACCTGTCCTGCCGCATGGTGTTTGCGGATCCGGCGCAGCCTCCGCCGGGCGACAGACAGACGCAAGGAGAAGACGATGAGCACGAGCAACCTGTCCCGCTGGGTCGCTTCGGTTGCGCTGGCGACCGGCCTGGGCGTGATGACGCTGGTCCCCACGCCCGCACGTGCCGACGACGACCTGGTCCGGGTGATCGTCGACGTTGCCGACGTGGTGCTGCGTGGGAGCACGCCTTACTACCGCCACGGCAGCTATGACTATGACGACCGGCTGATCGTGTCCCGTGACCGCTACGGCCGCCCGGTCTATTACCGCCAGGTGCCCCGTTATCACCAGTCCGGTCGCTATCGTCCGGGCCCCCCGGCGCACGCTCCGGCGCATGGTTATCGTGCCAAGCATGGCAGCTACGGCAATGCCAGGTGCGACCGCAAGGGCCGCTGTCAGGTGCAGTACTACGATCCGCGCTACGATCGTGACTACCGCGATGATCGGCGCCATGCGTACCGGGATCGCCGCTGGCGCTGATCACGAATCTGGACCGTTCCACCTGCCGCACGCCGCGATGCGGAAGGTTGCATCCACTGGAGGGTGACATGAAAAAGCCGCGTTTCCGCTTCCGCCCGGCCGTCTTCGCGGTTGCCGCATGGGTGCTGGCGGCGATGTCCGCGCCAGTGGCGGCGGCCGGTCCGCTCGAATGCCGGCTCAACTTCAGCATGTCGGGCTGGTCGGCGTTCTACAAGACCGCCGACGGCACCGGCACCGTCACCTGCAACAACGGCCAGAGCCTGCCGGTGCGCATCAGCGCCAGGGGCGGCGGGCTCAGCTTCGGCAAGACCCGGATCGACAACGGCACCGGGCGTTTTTCCGGCGTCGCCAACATCCGTGACGTGATTGGCGGCTATGCCACCGCCGAGGCGCACGCGGGTGCGGCGAAATCCGCCAAGGCGCAGGTGGTGACCAAGGGTTCGATCTCGCTGGCGCTGGCCGGGACCGGCGAAGGCTGGGATCTCGGGATCGCGTTCGGCAGCTTCGTGATTTCCGAGCGTTGAGCGTCGCCATGCGGTGGGCCAAGGCCCACCCTATGCCGGTGCTCACGATACGGTGGGTCGAAGCCCACCCCATACTCGATGTTCGCGATAGGGTGGGCCTTGGCCCACCGCCTAATCGCCGGCGCGGTGGCGGGTATCCTCGACCGCCGGTGCCGTCTGCAGGCTGCCTTCCACGCCGTCGCCGATCTGCAAGGTGAACCAGCGCAGGGCGACGGCGTAGACGCCCAGCAGCACGGCGGCAATGCAAAGACCGACCAGCCAGCGACGCAGGCGATGGCGGGGCTTGGTGGACGTATTCATCGGCCGTTCCTCCCACAAATCGACGACCTTGTTCCGGGAAAGGCGATTGACGCGATCCCGTGAGGACAGCGTGGACGGGACCAGGTGTGCGTGGCGTGTAGGCGACGCCGGCCGCGCGCTGCGGCACAATCGCGGCATGCGCAGCGTGCTTCCCGTGCTGGTGCTGCTCGGTAGCGTGTCGCTGGCCGGCTGCGAACGCGCGCCGGCGCCGGATCCGCAGGCGCAGGGCGGGTACCTGGAATGGCGGGGCGTCTCGTCCTGCGCCGACTGCGAGGGCATCGACACGGTCCTGTTGCTGCAGCGGCAGGACGAAGTGCGCAGCTACCGGCTCGTCGAAACCTATCGAGTCGCGGGGAGCGGCGAGCGCTTCGTCGAGGCCGGGCAATGGCAGGCCGAGGGCGCGCTAATCCGCATGCAGGGCGACGGCGGCAGCCTGCGGGTCTATGGCGTGCTGCCGGACGGCCGCCTGCAGGTCCGGAACGATGCCGGCCGTCGCCTGTCACGCGGCACCGGCCGTCATGCGCTGGAACCGGTCGTCGCCCACGACGGTCAATGACAGGGCCACTGATCGCCCCATCGCGCCCGTAGACTCCGGGCGCCGTATCACGGAGAACATCGATGTACATCCGCAACCGGCTACGCGCCTTCGTATTCGCCCTCGCGCTGCCGCTGGCCGCCACCGCCGCGGCGCAGGATTTCGCCTACGACTGGGATCCGCGCAGCGGCGACGCCTGGGTCGACGGGCACCTGGGCGACATCAACGACTACGGTCGCCGCCACCGCGAGCCCTTCATCGACGAGCTGGTCCGCTATCGTGACGCGCCCCGTGACCTCGTGGCCGACCTGCTTGCCGAGCGCGGCTGGGCCCCGGGCGACGTCTACTACGCCTGCTCCCTGGCCCAGATCCTCGGCCGGCCCTGCCGGCGCGTGGTGGAGGAGTGGGAACGCAGCCATGGCGAGGGTTGGGAAGCGCTGGCGCAGCGGCTTGGTGTCGCTCCCGGTTCTCCGGAATTCCAGCGCCTCAAGCATGGGTTCGTTCCCAGCTACCAGCGCTGGGGACGGCCGCTGGTGCTGGACGACGAGCTGCGCAAGGCGTTCCCCGAGCACGGCAAGGTGAGCGCTGGAGGCGTTGGCGAAGAACCCGGGTCCGGTGCAGAAACGCCCGACGAGCCCCGGGCGGCAAAAACCGCCGGGAACGACGCTTCCTGATCGATCCGGCTGCGCACGCGCCGGTTCAATCCGCGACGTCGGAGATCGGTGATGGCGCGTCGACGGCCGCCGGCGCGCTCGCTGCATCGACCGGTGCACCGAGTTCGAAACGCATTCGCGTGAAATCGATCGTGAAGGAGGCGAACGCGCCGAGGACATCGCCGCCGAGAATGCCCATGTTCCGGGTCTCGACGTCGGCCGAGTCGGCGATCGCGACGGCGAGCCCCGGCAGCCGCGTTTCCCGGCCGTCCAGGCGCACCTGCACGTCCGGCCAGGTGGCGATGCGCCGCTCCGTGGTGCCGCCGGCGCCGCCGACCCGTTGACGTTCCTGCGGCAGTCCCTGCAGCAGCGAGGCATGCCGCTGCGCGAAGCGCGACGACAGCGAAGAGTGCGGAGCGCCCGTGTCCAGGTGCAACGGCACGGCGATGCCGTTGACCGAGACGTCGACATACAGGTCGCTGCCGACGACACGCAGGTTTCCGGGAAGATCGCCGGGCAGGTCGTCGGCGTCGGCGACGGGCTCCGGCGTCAGGCGGCCGTCGGCATCGAAGCGGATGCGGCGCAGCGCGCGCATCACCGGGAAGCCGAGGATCGCGTCGATCCGGTAGCCGCCGGGCACGGGCATTTCCAGCTGCGCATCGTCGAGCACTAGGAACACCACGTTCGCCAGCGTCAACCCGGCGAACTCCAGCCGCTCGGCGACTCCCAGCCGGGTGGCGACCGCTTGGCGGCTGCCGCTGCCGACGCTGGCCTCGCCCTCCAGCAGGCGCAAGCCGAGCCGGCGCGCGGTGGAGGCCGAGACCACCGACAGGTTGGCACCGGTGTCGAGCACCGCCTCCTGGTCGGTGCCGTTGACCGCCATCGTCGCGCGCTGCAGGCCGACCTTGTCGCGGCGGGTCGCGACCGTCTCCGGCGCGAACGCCAGCACCGCCTGCGGCGCGACCGCCGCGAGCTGCGTGGCGATGCCGTGGAACTGGGCGACATCGGCCGCGCGGCCGTCGGGATCGCCGTGCGCGGCGAGCAGCGCCTGCCAGGCGCCGGTGGCGTCCGCGGCGCGCGCATAGTCGCCGGCGGCGAAACCGGCGTCGGCGGCGATCGACCAGGCGATGCGCAGGTGTCGCGGATCGGCGTCCCGGGCGGAGAAGAACGGCGCCAGGGCGCGTAATGCGGCGGCGTCCTGCAGCCGCGAAGCGGCGATCCGGGCCTGGGCCAGCGTGGCCAGTTGCGGATCGGCGATCCGCGGCAGGGCAACTTCGAGCGCGAACACCTCGCCCTTGCGGGCGTCCGCGAGCAAGGCTTCGGCCTGCGCCGCGGGCAGCGGCGGCGCGTCCCCGGCCTGCGCCATGGCCATCGGCTCGAGCGCGAGCAGCAGACAGAGGAACAGCGGCACGCCATGGCGCCGGAAGCGCGGCAGGGGGCTTGTGGAGCAGGGAGGGGCAGGCATACTGAAGCTCGTTCTGCATGAATAAATTATCGTAATACAGAAATAAATATGAATTCAACAGAAACTCACGCCAAGCTCTATCGCGCCGCCCGCCGGCTGCGCCTGGCGGCCTGGGCCGGGGCCGTGCTGTGCCTGGCCGTGACCCTGCTGGCGGTCTTCGCCCCGCAGGCCGGACCCCGGGGCCTGCTCGTCGCCGTCCTCGACACCGATGGCCTGCCGCACGCCTGGGCAGCGGCGATCGCGCTGGTCGTGGCGGGCCTGGTGGCCGGCGCCCTGTTCGAGCTGGCGCGGATGCTGGGCCGGGTCGGGCATGGAGCGCTGTTCGCGCCGGCGGCGACGCGGCACTTCCGCCGTTTCGCGCTGCTGCTGGTGCTGGCCGCCTTGCTGCGGCTGCTGCTGCCGGCGCTGGCCGTGGTGGCGCTGGCGGCGATGGGCGAGTCCATGACGGTGACGCTGTCGTTCTCCGGCGGCGACCTGCTGGCGCTGTTCGTGGCGGTGGTGTTCTTCTTCGTGGCACGGCTGTTCGACGAAGCCGCGCGCCTCGAAGAAGACAGCCGCGCGATTGTCTGAGGGCTGGGTTGTGGCGATCGTGGTCCGTCTCGACGTGATGCTGGCGCTGCGCAAGGTGCGCTCCAAGGACCTGGCCGCCCACGTCGGCATCACCGAATCCAACCTGTCCCTGCTCAAGTCCGGCAAGGTCCGCGGGATCCGCTTCGAGACCCTGGGCCGGATCTGCGAGTACCTCGACTGCCAGCCGGGCGACCTGCTGGCCTGGGAGCCGGAGGCGCCGGACGCGCCGGACGCGGGCTGAACCGGCAACCTTCGTAGGAGCAGCCCATGGCCGCGATGCCGCGGGAGGCTCCAGCGGCATCGGCGGCGATTCCGGGCGCTCCGGCCGCGGCGGCATCGCGCGCATGGCACGCTCCTACGAATCCGGCCACCTTCGTAGGAGCGGCCCACGGCCGCGATGCCGCGGGAGGCTCCGGCGGCATCGGCGGCGATTCCGGGCGCGTCCGACCGCGGCGGCATCGCGCGCGTAGCACGCTCCTACAGCAAACGTTTGCCGCGGCGAGGGAGTCCATGCCATGACGGTGGGCGGTTGGGAAGCGCGGGATCCGGCTGCGGCAAGGCGTTGGCCAATGGATGACTGACGGAACTTGGCCTGCCGGGGTGCGATGGAGTACAAATGTACTCCATGGAATCCCTGAGCCCCCGCCGTGCCGCGATCCTGGCCCTGATCCGCGACCGGGTCGCCGCGCACGGCCAACCGCCGACCCTGGCCGAGATCGCCGCCGCCTGTGGCCTGGCCTCGCGCGGGGCCGCGCGCAAGCACGTGCAGGCGCTGGCCGCGGCCGGGCTGATCGAGGTCACCGCCGGGCAGGCGCGCGGCATCCGCCCGGCCGGGCTGCGCGCACGCGCCGACCTGCTGCGGCTGCCGGTACTGGGCCGGGTGGCGGCCGGCGCGCCGATCGGCGCCGATACCGGGCTGGCGGACACGCTCACCCTCGATGCGCGGCTGTTCGCGCAGGCGCCGGACTACCTGCTGCGGGTGCAGGGCGACTCGATGATCGACGACGGCATCCTCGACGGCGACCTGGTCGGGGTGCGCCGCGGCAGCGATGCGCGCGATGGCCAGACCGTGGTGGCGCGACTGGACGGCGAGCTGACGATCAAGCGGCTGGCGCTCGGCGCCGATGCCATCCGCCTGCTGCCACGCAATCCGGCCTACGCGCCGATCGTGGTGCGGCCGGACCAGGAGTTCGCGATCGAGGGCGTGTTCTGCGGCCTGGTCCGGCGCGGCTGAGATGGGCGCGGTGGTCGCCCTCGACGCGCTGCTGCACGAGCGCCGGATCTGGAAGGGCCGTCCGGCGCCGGCGCCGGCCAGCGCGCAGCCGACCGGGCATGCCGCGCTGGATGCGGCCTTGCCCACCGGCGGCTGGCCGGAGTCGGCGCTGAGCGAACTGCTGATCGCGGCCGACGGCATCGGCGAGCTGCGGCTGCTGTGGCCGGCGCTGGCGCGGCTGTCGCAGGCCGGCGAACGCATCGTGCTGGTGGCGCCGCCGTACCTGCCGTTCGCCGCCGCCTGGCAGGCGGCGGGCGTCGATCTGCGGCAATTGCACGTGGTGCAGGCGCCGCGATCGCGCGACGCGCTGTGGGCGGTCGAGCAGTGCCTGCGCTCGGGCAGCTGCGGCGCGGTGCTGTGCTGGCCGCAGGACGCCGACGACCGTGCGCTGCGGCGGCTGCAGGTGGCGGCGGAAACCGGCAAGACGCTGGCCTTCGCCACTCGGCCGCTGTCGGCGGCGCGCAATCCGTCGCCGGCGCCGCTGCGGATCGCGCTCGATGCGCAGCCGGCGCAGCTGCGGGTGCTCAAGTGCCGCGGCGGGCTGGCGCCGACGCGGCCGCTGCCGTTCCCCGCGGCGGCGGACCGGTGAGGGCGGCATGCGCTGGGCCTGCATCCTGCTGCCGCAACTGGCGCTCGACGGCGTCTTGCGCCGCCGCGTCGATCGCGATGCGCCGCTGGCGCTGGTCGCCGGCACGGCGCAGCGCCGGGTGCTGCACGCGGTCAATCCGGCCGCGCGCGCGCTCGGCCTGAAGCCGGGGCTGACGCTGACCGCGGCACAGGCGCTGGCCGGCGCCGTCGAAACCGTCGAACACGACCCGGAGGACAGCATGCGCTGGCAGCGTTTCCTCGCCGCCTGGGCCTACCGCTTCAGCTCCCAGGTCAGCCTGCGCTACCCGCATGCGCTGATCGTCGAGATCGGCGCCAGTCTCGGCCTGTTCGGGCCCTGGCCGCGGCTGGAGGCGCGGCTGCGCGAGGAGCTCACCGCGCTCGGTTTCCACCACCGCATCGTGGCCGCGCCCAATCCCGCCGCCGCGCGCGCGCTGGTCAACGCCCATGACGGCCTGGCGATTCCCGACGGGGACGGCATGCGTCGCGCGCTGGCGCAGCTGCCGGTGGCGCGCGCCGGCTTCGCGACGGAGGTCGCCACCGCCTTCGAACGCATGGGCCTGCGGCGGCTGGCGCAGGTGCAGGCGCTGCCGCGCGCGAGCCTGGTGCGGCGCTTCCCGGCCGCGGTGCTGCAGCATCTGGACACGCTGTCCGGCGATCGTCCGCAGCCGCTGGAATGGTACCGGCCGCCGGACCGCTTCGATGCGCGCATCGAACTCGGGTTCGAGGTGGAGTCGCACCAGGCGCTGCTGTTCCCGCTGCGGCGCCTGAGCGCGGACCTGGCCGCGTACCTCGCCGGCCGCGACGGCGGAGTGCAACGCTTCGAGCTTCGCCTGGAACATGAGGACGCGGCCGACAGCGTGGTGAGCGTAGGCCTGCTCGGTACCGAGCGTGAGCCGGCGCTGCTGTTCGACGTCGCGCGCACGCGGCTGGAACGCACCGGCGTGCCGGCGCCCGTACGCGGGCTGCGGTTGATCGCGCGCGAGCTGCCGTCGTTCGCGCCCGCGCACCATGAACTGTTCGACGAACGCCCGCAGCAGTCGATGCCGTGGGAACAATTGCGTGAACGCCTGCGCGCGCGGCTCGGCGACGAGGCCGTGCACGGCCTGCGAGTGCATCACGACCACCGCCCCGAACAGGCCTGGCGCGGCGAGAGCGCGACGCAGCCCGCCGACGCCGATGCGCCGCCGCGGCCGGGCTGGCTGCTGCCGCGGCCGATCCCGCTGCGCGGCGGCATGCCGGAACTGCTGGCCGGTCCGGAGCGGATCGAGAGCGGCTGGTGGGACGGCGACGTGCGCCGCGACTACTACCGCGTGGCGACCCGCCAGGGCCAGCACGCCTGGGTATACGCGGCGCCGGGCGAGCACGGGCACTTCATGCTGCACGGGTGGTTCGCATGAGCGCCGTGCCCGACTACGCCGAGCTGCACTGCCTGTCGAACTTCAGCTTCCAGCGCGGCGCATCGAGTGCGCCGGAACTGTTCGCGCGCGCGCGCCAGCAGGGCTACCGGGCGCTGGCGATCACCGACGAATGTTCGCTGTCCGGGATCGTGCGCGCCTGGCAGGCGGCGCAGGCGGTCGGCCTGCCGCTGATCGTCGGCAGCGAACTGCGCATCGCCGACGGCCCGGCCTGCGTGCTGCTGGTCGAAACCCTGCAAGGCTACCGCACCCTGTGCCGGCTGATCACCGACGCCCGGCGCCGCGCCGACAAGGGCACGTACCGGCTGCTGCGCAAGGACTTCGCCGGCGGCACCGACGGACTGCTGGCGCTGTGGCTGCCGGACGCGTCCGCCGACGAATCGCACGGGCGCTGGCTGCAGGCGCTGTTCCCGCAGCGCACCTGGCTGGCGGTGGAACTGCATCGCGGACCGGACGATGCCGCGCGCCTGGCCCGGCTGCAGGCGCTGGCGCAGCGGCTCGGCATGCCGACGGTGGCCGCCGGCGACGTGCACATGCACGCGCGCGGCCGCCGTGCGCTGCAGGACACCATGACCGCGATCCGCCACCACGTGACCGTGGCCGAGGCCGGGCGACGGCTGTTCCCGAACGGCGAGCGCCACCTGCGCCCGCGGCACGTGCTGGCGGAGCTGTATCCCCCGGCGCTGCTGGCCGAGACGCTGCGCATCGCCGCGCGCTGCAGCTTCGATCTCGGCGAGCTGAAACCACACTACCAGTACCCGCACGAGCTGGTGCCGGCCGGGTACGACGCCGGCAGCTGGCTGCGCACGCTGGCGCTGCAGGGCCTCGAGCGACGCGTGGCCGAGGGCGCGCTGAAGGACGTGGAGAAAGTGGACGCGGTGCGCGAGCAGATCGGCAAGGAGCTGGCGCTGATCGCCTACAAGCGCTACGAGAACTACTTCCTCACCGTGCACGACATCGTCCGTTTCGCGCGCAGTCGCGGCATCCTCTGCCAGGGCCGCGGCTCGGCGGCGAACTCGGCGGTGTGCTTCGCGCTCGGCATCACCGAGGTCGACCCCTCGCGCCAGCGGCTGCTGTTCGAGCGCTTCATCTCCGCCGACCGCGACGAGCCGCCGGACATCGACGTCGACTTCGAGCACGAGCGCCGCGAGGAGGTGATCCAGTACGTGTTCGGGCACTACGGCCGCCACCGCGCGGCGCTGGCGGCGGTGGTGATCAGCTATCGCGGCGCCGGCGCGGTGCGCGACGTCGCCCGCGCGCTCGGGATGCCGCAGGACCAGATCGACGCGCTGGCGCGCGCGTTCGGCCGCTGGAGCGTGGAGCTGCCACCGGACGCGCATCTGCGCGAGCGCGGCTTCGATCCGGACAGTCCGCTGCTGCGGCAGGTGCTGGCGCTGACCGCGCAGCTGATCGGGTTCCCGCGGCACCTGTCGCAGCATCCCGGCGGCTTCGTGATCTCCGAGCACCCGCTGCACACCCTGGTGCCGGTGGAGAACGCGGCGATGGAAGACCGTACCGTGATCCAGTGGGACAAGGACGACCTGGACGCGGTCGGCCTGCTCAAGGTCGACGTGCTGGCGCTCGGCATGCTCACCGCGCTGCGTCGCTGCTTCGATCTGCTGCGCCGGCACGACGGTCCGGCGCTGACGCTGGCGACGATCCCGCCGGAGGACGAAGACACCTACGACATGATCTCGCGCGCCGACACCATCGGCGTGTTCCAGATCGAGTCGCGCGCGCAGATGGCGATGCTGCCGCGGTTGCGTCCGGCCAAATTCTACGACCTGGTGATCCAGGTGGCGATCGTGCGGCCGGGACCGATTCAGGGCGACATGGTGCATCCGTACCTGCGCCGCCGCTGCGGCGATGAGAAGGTGACCTATCCCTCCGCGGCGTTGGAGGACGTGCTGGTGCGCACCCTCGGCGTGCCGCTGTTCCAGGAGCAGGTGATGGAGATCGCCATCGTCGCCGCGGGCTACTCGGCGGGCGAGGCCGACGGCCTGCGCCGGGCGATGGCGGCGTGGAAACGCCATGGCGGGCTGGAGCCGCATCGCAAACGGCTGACCGAGGGCATGCTCGCGCGCGATTACACGCCCGAGTTCGCCGCACGCATCTTCGAGCAGATCAAGGGCTTCGGCAGCTACGGCTTTCCCGAGTCGCACGCGGCCAGCTTCGCGCTGCTGGCCTACGCCAGTTCCTGGCTCAAGTGCCACCACCCGGCCGAGTTCGCCTGCGCGATGGTCAACAGCTGGCCGATGGGCTTCTACAGCCCCGACCAGATCCTGCAGGACGCGCGCCGGCACGGCGTCGGCGTGCGCCCGGTCGACGTGCGCCACAGCGATTGGGACTGTTCGCTAGAGCGCCTGGATGACGCGCTGCCGGACCGGCCGTTCGCGATCCGCATGGGCATGCGCCTGGTGCGCGGCCTGTGCGAGGACGACGCGGTGCGCATCGCGGCCGCCCGCGCGCAGCGGCCGTTCGCCGACGTCGCCGACCTGTGCGAACGCGCCGATCTCGACCAGCGCGCCCGCACATTGCTGGCCGATGCCGGCGCCCTGCGCGGCCTGGCCGGACACCGCCACCGCGCGCGCTGGGCGATCGCCGGCGTGGAAGCGCAGCGGCCGCTGTTCGGCGCCGATGTCTCCGCGCCGGAGCAGGCGATCGTGCTGCCGCCGCCCGACGTCGCCGCCGACATGTCCGCCGACTACGCCAGCACCGGCACCACGCTCGGCCCGCATCCGTTGCGGCTGCTGCGCGCGCAGCTGCGCGCACGCCGCTGCCGCAGCTCGCGCGACCTGGCCGCGCTGCCGCACGGGCGCAGCGTCACCGTCGCCGGCCTGGTCACCCTGCGCCAGCGCCCGCAGACCGCCAGCGGCGTCACCTTCATGACGCTGGAGGACGAGCACGGCATGGTCAACGTCGTCGTCCGCAAGGACATCGCCGAAGCGCAGTGGCGCGCCTACCTGGAGTCGCGCCTGCTGCAGGTCGAGGGCCGGCTGCAGGCGGTGGCCGGCGTGCGCCACCTGGTGGCCCGCCGCCTGCACGACCTCACCTCGCTGCTGCAGGGCCTGGACGTGCGCAGCCGCGATTTCCATTGAGCGCCGGGCGCATCAACGGCCGCCTGCTTGAAGAAAGGGCCGCCGCCTCCGTCCTTCAGGCCTGGGTGCCGAGCGCGCGGTGCACGGACGCACCCAGGCCGTCGGCCGTATTCCGCGCCAGCGCGACATGCCGGTCCGGCCGTACGACGATCCAGCCGTCCCGGCCCCCGAGCAGCTTCCGCAGCAATCCCGATCCGTCGTGGTAACCGCCCCGGCCGATCCGGATCACCCGCTCGAGCGGCAACGCGGTGCCGGCATCCCGATGCTCCGCGACATCGAGGATCGCCGGCCCGTTCGGCAGCAGATCATAAAGCCGGACGTGCGTCGCCTCGTGCGAGCGCAGCAACGGGTTGGGGAGCCGCACTCCCGCGGCCCGTTCGCGGCTGTCCAGCAGCGGCGAGTCCTGGTAGCCAAGATCGATCATCGTTGCGCGGCGGAGCATCCTCCTGCGGACCGGCGGGATCGCCAGACACAGCCGCAGGAGGACGAAGGCGGCGGCGCGCACCACGGCCGGCGCCTGCAGGAACACCTTGGTGAGGACATCGGCGTAGCCGGAGACACTTTCCACCACGACGTCCCGGCGCTCGATGTCATAGGCGTCGAGCAGCCGCCCGGCATCACCGCCGTCAAGCACCGCGGCGAGCTTCCAGGCGAGATTGTGGGCATCCTGGATGCCGGCATTCATGCCCAGTGCGCCGGCTGGACTGTGGACATGCGCGGCGTCTCCCGCCAGCAGGACGCGGTCGACGCGGAACCGGGGCGCCGATCGCAGGTGGATGCGGAACCGGTTCGCCCATTCGATCCGGCAGCCGCCGCCGCCAAGCGTCTCGGCGACGCGCGCTTCGATCTCGTCGTCCGGCACGCTGTCGTCCTTTTCCGGATCTCCGCGCTCGAGCCGGATGATTCGCCAGAGCCCATCGCTCAGCCGCAGCGCCGCGGTGACGCCGCCACGGCTGTTGTGGATGCGAGGCCAGGGGAGCTGGTCTCGTTCGTCGGTGATCCGCACGTCGGCGAGCATCGGTCGAATGGCGTAGGTGAAGCCTTCGAACGGCAGGCCGAGCGCGTCACGGACGAAGCTGTCGGCACCGTCGCAACCGACGACGAATGCCGCGTCGAGCGAATATTCCGGTCCGTTCCGGCGGCAGCTCAACGTCGCGCCGTCCCTGTCCTGCCGGAGTCGCACCGCCTCGGTATCGAAGCGGAGGTCGCACAGGCCGGTCTCGCGCACGGCCTCGAGCAGCAGCCTCTCCGTCTCGGACTGTTCCAGCACCAGCAGACCGGGACGATCGGCTTCCCGGTCGAGCTCGGACATGTCGATGCTGGCCAGGGGACGTCGTCCCGCCGCTGCGGCGTTCAACGTCAGCGTGCGCCGCAGTACGCCTGCTTCGAGAAAACGGTCTTCGACGCCCCATTGCCGGAACACCTCGCGCGTCCGCTGCTGGATCGCTGGCGCCTTGGATCTCTCGCTCGTGCGGTGGTGGCGTTCGACCAGGACCGAGCGTACGCCGTGCACCGCAAGCCCGAGCGCCATCGACAGGCCGACCGGGCCGGCCCCGACGATCGCGATTGGCGCGTGCACGTGTGCCATTGCGAAATCCGTATGCGGTCAGCAGCCGCGATCAGCGCGGTCAGGGCTGAGGATGCCGGGCCGATGGCCCTGAAGCGAGTCTCGCGGCCATCGGGTCGGGCACCGGCCTCAACGCCACGGCAGGGCGCGTTCCGCCCGCTCCCTGGGAACGGCGCAGACGGCGAGCAGGACCGCCGCGGCGCCGAGCACGAACCCGGCCGCGAGCGAGCGGCCGTCCACGCGCTCGGCGGCGTTGCCCACGCGCTCCTTGAGCCAGACCCAGTCCAGCCTCATCGGATGCTCGAGATACCACTCCGGCCGCTCGTGCACCACGTCGTCGAGATAGGCGAGAGGGGCCCGCCAGGAGAACGCCACGTCGTAGTCCCCGGGTGGTAGCAGGCTGAGCACCTGGTCATCCGGGTCGAAATGGATCGTGAACTCGCCGAGGATCTCGTCCGGATCCTCGCCCTGGATGAGGGTGCGGAAATTGGCGCCGCCCAGCAGGGCCCGGTTCACCCGCTTGGCCTGCCGATACCAGAACTTGTCCTTGTTCTCCGCCATCGCGCGGTTGCAGAGCGCGACATAGTCCGAAAGCAGCTGTTCCAGGGGGCCATCGCGGCGGCTTCTGGTCGAAGCATTCATGGGCTTCTCCCTTCGGTGGGTGTCGAGCTGACGTTGCCGTCGTGATCGTCGTGCGAACGATCCGCGTGCAGCGGGTGGACCCGTGCAGGGGGCAACGTCGACGGGCACGAGTTTGACCGCAACAGTGTCGATGGGAAGTGACAGGTCCGTGCCGGGAAAACAACGAGCGCGGGCTTGCGCGCCCGGGTAGCCTGTCGCCATGGATTCCCTGATCGCCGCCTCCGCACGCGCACTGGCCGCCGGCGACGCGCTTGGCGCCCTCCAGCGGGTCGCGCTGCGCGACGACCCGCCGGCACTCGCCCTGCGCGGCATTGCCATGGCACAGCTCGGCGACTACCCGCGCGCGCGCGAACTCCTGCGCCGCGCCGCCCGCGGCTTCGGCGCCCGCGAGGAGCTGGCGCGGGCGCGCTGCGTCGTGGCCGAGGCCGAGGTGGCGCTGGCCATGCGCGACCTCGGCGGCTCGCCGCGTTCACTGGCGGCCGCGGCGGCGACGCTCGAAGCGCGCGGCGACCACGCCAACGCGTTGCACGCGCGGCTGGTCGCGGTACATCGGTTGCTGCTGCTGGGCCGCATCGAAGAAGCCGGTGCCGCGTTGTCGCGCCTCGACGCGCGCGGTCTGCCGCCGGCGCTGACGGCGGTGGCGGGACTGGCCGCGGCCGAGGTCGCGCTGCGCTCGCTGCGCACGAAGCCGGCGCGAGCGGCGCTGGACCGCGCGCACGAAGCTGCCGAGCGTGCAGGTATACCCGCATTGCTGGCCGAGGTGGTCGAAGCACGTACTGCGCTAGACCGTCCCGCCGCGCGCCACATCCACGCCGGGCACGAACGGCCGTTACGCCTGGACGAGATCGAAACGCTGCTCGCTGCCGGCACCTTGATCGTCGACGCCTGCCGTCGCGGCCTGCGCACGGGCGATGCGTGGTTCCCGCTGGTGCGCAGACCGGTTCTGTTCGCGCTGGTGCGCGCATTGGCGGAAGGCTGGCCTGGTGACGTCGACCGCGACGCGCTGATCATGCGCGCCTTCCGCAGCCGCCATCCCGACGAGACGCATCGCGTACGCCTGCGCGTGGAGATTGGCCGACTGCGCAAGCTCGTCGCGCCGCTGGCCGGCATCGAAGCCACCGTACGCGGCTTCGCACTGGTGCCGCGCGTGCGGCGGGGCGTCGTCGTCCTGGTGCCGCCGATCGACGGCGAGCAGGCGTCGTTGCAAGCGTTGCTGGCCGATGGCGCCGCCTGGTCCACGTCGGCGCTGGCATTGGCGCTGGGGGCCAGCCAGCGCACCGTGCAGCGCGCACTGGTCGAACTGGAGGCCGCCGGACGGGTGCGTTCGAACGGGCGGGCGCGGGCGCAACGCTGGCTGGCGCCGCCGCTGACGGGATTCACGACGATCTTGTTACTCCCTACTGCGTTCTCGCCCGAGTAGATTGGCCCCCGCAGCGCCGCTCCGAGGCGCATCAAGGAGGCCAAGCCATGAATCGCAACCCGAGCACAGGCAAATCCCAGATACCGGTGCATGCGGCCGAGATCGTCCGCGAGTACGGTCCGTTCGCAGGCGCCGATCGCGTGGGTGGCGTCACTCACGACGGCCGCCACGTCTGGGCCGCCACCGGCGACAAGCTGGTCGCCTTCGATCCCGAGAGCGGCGAGCCGGCACGCACGTTGGCTTGCACCGGCGACGCCGGTACGGCCTTCGATGGCACCTATCTCTATCAGATCGCCGAGACACGCATCGACAAGATCGATCCCGCCACTGGCGACGTGATCAAGTCGATTCCGGCACCCGGCAGCGGTGGCGATTCGGGGCTTGCCTGGGCCGAGGGCAGTCTATGGGTGGGCCAGTACCGCGATCGCAAGATCCACCAGGTCGATCCGGAGTCCGGTGCCGTCATCCGCTCCATCGAATCCAACCGCTTCGTCACCGGCGTGACCTGGGTCGACGGCGAGTTGTGGCACGGGACGTGGGAGGACGACGAGAGCGAAATCCGTCGAATTGATCCGGAGAGCGGTGCCGTGCTGGACCGGCTGCAGATGCCGCAAGGCGCCGGCGTCAGCGGGCTCGAATCCGATGGCGCAGACCTTTTCTATTGCGGCGGCGGCGGGACTGGAAAGGTCCGTGCCGTGCGACGTCCAAAACGACTCGCCTCCTGATTGCACACGGCCCGGCCGCCGCCGGACCGGCGGCCGGGGATCCCAAGTGGTCGCTGTACGCGCTGCACATCGGCGTGACGCAAGCGCATGAATCGCCACGGCGGCGCGCAGGAAATCCATTGCAGCAGACGATCTCGGCCGGCGCATGCCAAGCATTGGCAGCAAGGCTGACGCGATTTTTGTCTCGCAGCACTTATGACAGGAGAGAGGGCATGAGCGAAATTTATGCCGGTGGATGCGCCTGCGGGGCGATCCGTTATGCGATTTCTGGCAAACCCCTGTTCGAGAATCACTGCCAGTGCCGCGACTGTCAGCGGAAAAGCGGCGCCGGGCACGGATCGTATCTGACCTTCCCACGCACCGGTGTGGAACTCCAGGGCGAAGCGATGCATTGGGGCATCGTTGGCGATAGCGGCAACGTGAAGACTCGCGCCTTCTGCCCCGTCTGCGGTTCGCCGATATACATGACGTATGCGGCCATGCCCGATGTTTTCACCGTGCACGCTGCGAGCCTCGACGATCCCGGCCGATTCAAACCGCAAGCCGTGACGTACGGCGTGCGTGGGTACGCGTGGGATTACCTCGATCCAGCCCTGCAGAAATTCGACAAGATGCCGTCGGCATGAAATGCCGCCTGACCTCGCAGGCCGGCGCGAATCAAGCGAGCCCCCCCATGAATACCATCGTTGAGGAGAGCATCATGAACACCCTCGTTGCCGAATCGAACACTGCTCATCATCCGGTTGTGTCCAAGGACCGATGGCTGGACGAACGCAGGAAGCTGCTGGCGCGCGAAAAGGAGCTGACGCACCTGCACGACCAGGTCGCGCGCGAGCGCCGTGCGCTGCCGTGGGTACGCGTCGACAAGAACTATGTCTTCGATACGCTCGCGGGACCGCGCACGCTCGCCGACCTGTTCGAAGGGCGCCGCCAGTTGCTGGTGCAGCATTTCATGTTCGCGCCGGGCTGGGAGCAGGGCTGCAAGAGCTGCTCCTACATGGCCGACCACAACGACGGCGCCAACCCGCATCTGTCGCAGCGCGATGTCACGTTCCTGGCCGTTTCGCGCGCGCCGCTGGCCGACATCGAGCGCTTCCGCCAGCGCATGGGCTGGAAGTTCAAGTGGGTATCCTCGCACGGCACCGACTTCAACCACGACTTCGGCGTCAACTTCACCCAGGACGAGATGTCCACGGGCGAGGTCCGCTACAACTACGTCACGCAATCCTTCCCGCTTGAAGAGGCGCCCGGAATCAGCGTGTTCTACCGGGACGATATGGGCGAGGTCTTCCACACCTACTCGCGCTACGGACGCGGCGTGGAAGTGATGATGCACGCATATGCCCTGCTGGACCTCACGCCAAAGGGCCGCGACGAGGACGACCTGGACTACTCGATGGCATGGGTGCGGCACCACGACCGCTACGCGCCGGAAGTGCCGGCGAAGGCGGCCGCCGCCGCCGCGTGCTGCCGAGCGCGGGCCTGAGCCTGCCGCGTTCGCCGTGCTCCGGTCCCGATGGCTGCGACGGCCCTGAATAGGAGCGGCATCCGCGGTCGTGCGTTGACCAGATAGGCGTGACCCCGCTATCACGCAGCCGGCACCACCCAGGTGCCATCTTGGATGTGCGGGCAATCGGGTCCTGCGGCCGCAGGTTCCGGACTCCGCAACGAGATCGTTACGGCTCAGCGAGCGGAGATCGCCGATGAGGCCCAGGCCGACAACAGAAGTCGATCCGCGCAACGCGGCATCCGCCTCTCCGCATCGGCCGGATGTGCCGCGTCGCACGCGGCAGAAGCGGCTGTGATGTCGGTTCTCGCTCCTGGACCAGGTGGCTCTCAGCGCACGCGTGGAACACCATGAAGCGCCTTCTTTCGATCTGCGGGGTCGCGCTTTCCATCGTTCTGCTCGTGGCCAGCTTGACGATCTGGAACAGGTATTTTCGTGTCCCGCCGGTCGACCTTCTGCCGCTTCCGGACAATCTGATCACGCTCGAATCCCCTGCCGGTCGAGAACTGCTCGCCGAGAGCGAATTCACCGCCGACTACGAACCCCTCGCTGCGAATTTCGTGCCGCAGTCGCGGCGGGCGTTCTGCGGTGCCGCCAGTTCCGTGATCGTCCTGAATGCGCTGGAAAGCCCGGGCGCGCCTTTGGATCAATCCTCGTTCTTCAGCGATTCCGCCAGGAGGATCAAGGATCCTCTCCGGGTCAGCCTGTGGGGAATGTCGCTGGGGCAGCTCGGCAAATTCCTGCGCGCCCACGGCGTCGAAGCCACGGTGATCTACGCCTCCGATATCGATGTCGAACGCTTCCGCGCGATTGCGCGAAGCAACCTGATGACGAGCGAAGACTTCGTGCTGGTGAACTACCAGCGCGCGATGCTGGGGCAGGTCGAGATGGGCCACATCTCTCCGCTTGCCGCCTATCACGCCGAAACCGATCGTTTTCTCATCCTGGACGTGGCGGCCCACAAGTATCCGCCGGTCTGGGTCTCCACCGACGCGCTCTGGGACGCAATGCGTGCCCCCTTGGGAGAGTCTTCGCCGCGGACGCGTGGTTTCGTCGTCGTCCGGGACGGGGCGTCCAGGCAGCCGGCATCGCTCTCCCTCATCCGGCCGGCCACGGTGCGGGACGACTGCGTGTCGTGCCGGTGGCGTCGCCGCGATGCCGGTGCCGTTGCAGTGCTTCGGTTTCGGTTTGACGCGCGCCTGGCGCCTGTCCCGGCCGTCCGGATGGCAGCTGCGGCCAGCGGCATCGGCGCCGCGTTTCATGGCAACGACTCGGACGGCGGGCAGCGACCGTCGGCTTTTCAACCGGCCCGGGGGGCGCCATGCCGGTGCAAGCCGGCGAGGAACGGACAATCGCGTATGGCTCCGTCAACGTGATGATCGCGATGGCGCTCATCTCGGCCCCGTCGCCGCGCGCGCGGCCTTGCTCCGCTTCAGCGGCGATTCGTCAAGATAGATCCGCGTTCGGGCGTCACCTTCGATGTCGACGGGCTGGATGCGGCACCGAGCCGGGAGGACATCGAGCTGCAGGGGCTGGACGTGCGGAGCCGGGATTTCCACTAGGGGCGTCGGCATCCGCGCACCCGATGAATGCGCGTCGACGTTCCCGGGTCTCTTCCTCCGGCACCCGAAATCCAAAAGGGCGTACCATCAGACAAGTAGCCGACGGCCAATGACGGGTCCAGTGGAAAGCGGGGAAGGCCAATGGATCGCAGCTGCGCTGGCGCACCAGGCGAAGACGGCCGGACAGATCGCCGACAGAATGGTTGCGACATGGCGGCAGATTGACGCTGCGCTGAGTCCCATCGTCGGGCAGCGCGGCGTTGCCATGCTCTTCAGGCGCAGCCTCCATCTCGTGGCGCCCACCCACCCATGGTTGGGGAGCGTGCATGAGGGGATCCAGGCGACCGTCGACCTGGAGGCATTAGAGGCCGCCTTCGTCCAGCAGAGCAGCGCCGACGCCGCCGCTGCGGGAGGCGCCTTCCTGCAGACGTTCTACGAGCTGCTGACCAGCCTGGTCGGACCTTCGCTGACCGAGCGATTGCTTCGTCCCGTATGGGCCTCCTTTTCCAGCGGCCCGCCCGCACAGGACATTTCGCCATGACCACCAAAGTGACCATTCATCGTCTGGCGACCGGCGTGCCAGGGCTGGACGACGTGCTCGGAGGCGGACTGCCCGAGTTCTCGTTCAATCTCATCGCCGGGCCGCCGGGCTGCGGCAAGACCACGCTGGCGCACCAGATCATGTTCGCGCTTGCCACGCCGGAGCGGCCGGCCCTGTACTTCACGGTGCTGGGCGAGCCGCCGCTGAAGATGCTGCGTTATCAGCAGCAGTTCGATTTCTTCGACAGCGAGCGGATCGGCCGGTCGATCCATTTCGTCAACCTGTCGGACGACGCCTCGCAGGGCGATCTCGAACAGGTGCTGCACCGCATCGCCGCCGAGGTGGAAGCGCACCATCCGGCGCTGGTGTTCGTGGATTCGTTCCGTTCGGTGGTGCACGCGAGCAGGGGCGAGGGCAATCCGCACAACAACCTGCAGCAGTTCGTCCAGCAGCTCGGCATGATGATGACGAGCTGGCAGGCCACGACCTTCCTGATCGGCGAGTACTTCACCGAGACCGAGACCGAGATGGACGCCAACCCGGTGCTCACCGTGGCCGATGGACTGATCTGGCTGCGGCAGAGCGTCCAGCGCAATTCCATGGTCCGGAAAATGGAGATCATGAAAATGCGCGGCCAGCCGACGCTGCCGGGGCTGCATACGTTCCGCATCAGCGGTTCCGGTCTCCAGGTGTTCGCGCCCGCGAGCATGGCGCTCGCGGCGCCCACCGGGCCGGATGCGGAGCTGCCCGGCTCGCGCCTGCTGATGGGGGTGCCGGGCCTGGACGACATGATGGGCGGCGGCCTGCCGCGCGGCTACTCGGTGCTCGTGGCCGGGCCTTCTGGTTCGGGCAAGAGCATCCTCGCGGCGGCCTTCCTGGCGGAGGGGGCGCGTTGCGGCGAGAGCGGCGTGATCGCGGTCTTCGAGCAGCGCCCCAACCGGTCGCGCAACCGCCTGCTCGCCGAACTGGTTGGAAGCGGCCGGGTCGGCCTGGTGGACAGCCGCGCGCCGGACCTGTCGATCGACGAGATCGTGCAGCTGCTGCTCGACGAGATCCGCCGCCTCGACGCGAGCCGCGTAGTCATCGATTCGCTGTCGGCGTTCGAGCTCGCCCTGGCGCCGACGTTCCGGGAGGACTTCCGCGAATCGCTGTTGCGCCTGGTCACCGCCCTGACCGGCGCCGGGGCGACCGTCCTGATGACCTCCGAGCTCGAGGACCGCTACATCGACCTGCGCTTCAGCCCGTACGGCACCGCGTTCCTGACCGACGCGATCATCGTGCAGCGCTACATCGAGGTCGACAGCCGGCTGCGACGCGTGATGGCTGTGGTCAAGATGCGGGCCAGCGCGCATTCGGACGAGTTGCGCGAATTCAGCATCGACGACAATGGCATCCGCATCGGCGAGATGCTGTCCGATCAGGAAGGATTGCTCGGGGGCAGGCCGACCCGCAAGCGTGCCCCTGCCCGACCCTTCCCCGCCGTTGGCGCCGACGATGGCTGAGGCCAGCCGCCATGAACAAGGCCCCTGAGCCCAAGGAAGGCGCCGCGGCCAGGGTCGCGCGCGAACTCGGCCGCCTGCAGCAGCAGGCGGAGCATGCGCGTGCGGAGCTGGCCCGCCTGCGCCGGGATGTGGAGGATGCCGAGAATCAGCTGAACGACAACCGGTCGGCCCGCCTGTTGGAGGCCAACGAGCGGTTGCTGGCCGCCGCGCTGGATGCCCAGCGCGAGACCGAGGTCGCCTCGCGGGCTCTGGTGGAGCTGTCGGAAACCGCCCAGCACGACGCGCTGACGGCGCTTCCCAGTCGCACGCGGTTGCTGGACCGGCTTGCCAGCGCCATCGCCTTTGCCAGGCGGCACGGCACCCGGATCGCGCTGCTGTTCCTGGACCTGGACGACTTCAAGCAGATCAACGACAACCTTGGCCACGCCGTCGGCGACGAGGTGCTGAAGCTCGCGGCGCAATGTCTATCGGGCGTCGTGCGCGAGGAGGACACGGTCAGCCGCTATGGGGGGGACGAATTCCTGATCCTCCTCACCGAGGTCTCCCACGCGTCCGACGCGGCGCTGGTGGCCGACAAGGTGATCGCTGCGCTCGCCGCCCCCAGCCGCGTAGGCGATCACGTGCTGCGCCTCAGCGCTAGCATCGGGATCAGTGTCTACCCTGGCGACGGCGAGGATGCCGAGACCCTGATCGAGCGAGCGGACGCCGCTATGTATCGGGCCAAGCGGCTCGGATCGGGCAGCGCCGTCCGCCATGGCGACGCGCCTCCAGGCGCAAGGCGCCGGCAGGTGTCGGCGCTCGCGTCGGTGCAGCGCTCCTTTACCCACTACGACTCTGCATCGGCCGACCACGAGCGCCGCTATGCGGAGTTGCGCGAAGCGAACGGAGAACTGGTGTTGGCCGCCCTCAACGCCCAGGAGCTGCTGGCGGCTGCCGAACGAGCGCAGCGGCAGCAGAAGGAGTTCCTGGCGGTCGTCGCCCACGAACTGCGCAACCCCCTGACCCCGATCCGCGTCGCGGCCGACATGCTGGGGCTGGTCGGGGCGGACGAGATACCGCGCTATCAGGCGATCATCGAACAGGAGGTCGCGCACATGGTGCGCCTGGTGGGCGACCTGCTGGACGTCTCACGGGTGAACACCGGCAAGCTGCGGCTCGAGCGTCGGGCGGTCGACCTGACGGGCATCGTCGCCAAGGCGGTGCACGCATGCCGGCCGGCCATGGACACGCGCATGCAGCGTTTCAGCATGCGGGTGCCGGAGCACGCCCTCGAAGTGGATGGAGACCCGGTTCGCCTGGCGCAGATCCTCAGGAACCTGCTGGACAACGCATCCAAGTACACGCCGAAGGGCGGAGAGATCGGGCTTTCGGCGACCGCCCAAGGCGCGAGCGTCGAACTGGTCGTGTTCGACAGCGGGATCGGCATCACCACCGACGCGTTGTCCAGGGTCTTCGAGCCGTTCACGCAGGAACCCAGCGCCGTCTGTTTCAGCGGAGCCGGCCTGGGCATCGGGCTCACGGTGGTGCGCGAACTGGCCGAAGCACACGGCGGCACGGTCTTCGCTTCCAGCGCCGGCACAGGCCAGGGCAGCCGGTTCACGGTGACGCTGCCTCTGATGGCGCCCGCGTGGCTGGCCAAGGCGCGCCGAAGGCAGCCTGCACCGCAGCAACGGCCAGCGAGCGGACGAGATGGCTAGCGCTGGAACCGACGGCCGCTGCGATCAGCACGAGATTTGGCGGCGCCAGGCCGCCGAGCGCGCGGATCGCAGGCAGTGCCTTCAGTCGACGGTAGTCGATCGCCGGCCATCGCATGTGCAGGCGACGCATGAAGCGATGCATCTCGCGCTCGGAGACGTCGAGCCTGACGTAGACCACTTAGGTGTCGACTTAGGTGTCGACGCCGGCCGCACGCAGCGCGGTGTACACCTCTCGTCCTGGTCCAGCAGCACCGGGATCGGCGCCTGGAACAGCGGCCGGCGCACGAAGGCCAGCCGCCAGAGGAAGATCTCCATCGCCTCCAGCGTGATCTGCTGGGGCGGGGTGAGGCCGGCGCGCAGCAGCGCGGCATCGCTGGCGGGCGCCCGCTGCTTGCGCCGCTCGGGCGTGCGCGACGGCGCCTTGCGGTGACCAGGGGCCGGCGATACGGTGCTGGCGCGTTGTTGGTTGCGTTGCAATCGTGACTTCAGAACGGCCTCCGGGCCGGACCTAGCAGGCATGTCCTGCTGCAGGGCGTACTGGTACCTCGCAAGGCCCGTGCCGAAACCCCCGAGGCCTGAACGCGCAGACAGCAAAGGCGCGCACAGTTTGCCGGTCGCGAACGCCAGCCCACCCATCCTCGGTGCAGAATGGCAGCCGGCCAGCCCGCGCCTACGGTGCGGGCATCCCCCCACGAGGACCGCATGCTCCCTCGTCCAACCCCGCCACGTACCTACTGGGCCGACCGCAGCATCCTAGCGGTGCTGATCGCCAGCACAGCCTGGCTTTCGCTCACGCTGGCGCGCGGGCCGGGGGAGCTGGCGGCGATCTGGGTAGGCAACGGCATCCTCACCGGCTGGCTGCTGTCGCGGCGCACCGCCACCTGGCCGGGCTATGTGCTGGTCGCGTTCGTGGCGGAGCTGCCCGCGCGCATGCTGACCGGCGACCAGGCCCTGTATGCCGTCGCCATGGCAGCCTGCAACCTGCTGGAAGCGCTGATCGTGGCCGGTGCGGTGCGGCGCCTGGTGCCCGACACCCGCGACCCGCGCAACTGGATGCGCCTGGGCGGCATCGCCACCGCCTCCACGCTGCTGGCCGCCGCGGCGGCCGGCGTGCTGGCCGCTGGCCTAGCCCACACCCTCAATGCGCAACCGTTCCTGCCCGCGCTGGGCAGCTGGTTCGCCGCGCACGTGGTGGGCATGGTGGTGGTGGCCACGATGACCCTGGTGGCGCTGCGCGAACGGCGGCGTCTGTTCGTCGCGCCCGGCCGGCGCTGGGACCTGGTGGCCACGCTTGCGCTGATCGTGGCGGTGACGACCGGCGTGTTCCTCAACGCGTATGCGGTGCTGTTTTTGGCGTATCCGCCGTTGCTGCTGGTAGCGGTGCGGCACCGGCTCGTGGGCGCGGCGCTGGGCGTGATCGCACTGGCGCTGGTAGCCGCCATCGCCACCACCCTGGGCTATGGCCCGCTCTGGCAGCAGGGCCTGGGCGACACCGGCCGCATCGCCGTGATCCAGCTGTACATCGCCGGCGGCTGCCTGCTGACCATCCCGGTATGCCTGGCCATGGCCGAGCGCGACCGCCTGGCCGCGCGCCTGCGCGACAGCGAACGTCGCTACCGCATGCTTGCCGATCACTCGCACGACGCCATCACCCGCGTGCGCGCCGACGGCGAACGCACCTACGTCTCGCCCTCGGCCACCGAGATGCTGGGCTGGCAGCCCGACGAGATGCAGGGCTCGCACTGGGCCATCGTCCATCCCGACGACCGCGAGCGCCTGCGCGAGGCGATGGCCGACGCGCTGGACACCGGCCAGCCGCGCACCGACATCTACCGGCTGCGCCACAAGGACGGCCAGTACGTGTGGGTGGAGGCGGTGTCGCGCGCCATCCCCGCCGACGACGGCAGCGACCGCATCGACCTGATGATCACCGCGCGCGACGTCAGCCGCCGCGTGGCCGCCGAACAGGCGCTGGAAGAAATCCGGCGCGAGCTGGAGCGCCAGTCGCGCGTGGACGCCCTCACCGATCTGGCCAACCGCCGCCAGTTCGACGAACGCCTCTCGCTCGCGTGCAGGCGGCTGCAGCGCCACGGCAACCCGATCGCCCTGCTGTGCCTGGACATCGACCACTTCAAGGGCATCAACGACGGCCACGGCCACGCCACAGGCGATATCGTGCTGCAGGCCTTCGGCAAACGCCTGTGCGACAGCGTGCGCGACACCGACCTGGTCGCCCGGCTGGGCGGCGACGAGTTCGTGATCCTGCTGGAAGACGCCGCGCCTGCCAGCGCCGAAACGGTGGCGCGCAAGATCCTGGGCGCCATGGCGCGCCCGGTCGAGGCCGGCGACGTACAGCTCACCGTGCGCACCAGCATCGGCATCGCCTGCACCGCACAGCCCATCGATCCCGCCACCCTGCTGGCCCAGGCCGACACCGCGCTGTACGTGGCGAAGAACGCGGGGCGCAACCGGTATCACGTGGCTGCCGTGACCTCATAACAAGTACACCATGCTGGCGGACGGGCGAGCCGAGCCGAGCCCGCAGCCCCCTCTCACGCTTGCGGGAGAGGGGCAGGGGTGAGGGCAGCAGGTGACGACATCGGTCCAGAAGCGCTGACCGGGGCGGGTGAAGTGCAAATGAGCCGAATAGCGGGTGCATTTGGCTCACATGCTGGATGTGGGCTCCTCGGGGCAAAAACGCTGCGCCCGGTGGGCTGGCGACCCGCGCGGGTGGATCCGTCCTGTCGCGGCATGCGCAATCCTGGGTTTAACATGGGCCACCGGCCGGCCCATGTGATAACTGGCCTTTATCGGAACTGGCGCCTAGCCACCGCAGCGAGGCCCAAACATTGGGGTCAGGTTCGCTTTTCAGCCTTGGTTCGACCCCTTGCCGGCGACCAGCGAGAATAGCGGGCTCTCCACCTTGCCCGTCCGCTTCCACCATGACCACTTCCGGCCAGCCGCTGCCGAATCCATTGCCCGACGCAGCCTCCCTGCGCCTGTCGGTCGCGCCGATGATGGACTGGACGGACACCCATTGCCGGGTGTTCCATCGGCTGCTGGCGCCGCATGCGCGGCTGTACACGGAAATGGTGCATGCCAACGCGGTGATTCACGGCGACCGGGCGAGGCTGCTGGCGCTGGATCCGGTGGAGCACCCGGTGGCGCTGCAGCTGGGCGGCAGCGAGCCGGAACTGCTGGCGCAGGCGGCGGCGATCGGTGCCGCGCACGGGTTCGACGAGGTCAACCTCAACTGCGGCTGCCCGTCGGACCGGGTGCAGGCCGGGCGTTTCGGCGCCTGCCTGATGCGCGAACCAGCGCTGGTGGCCGACAGCGTGGCGGCGATGATCGCGGCACTGGCCGATGCACCGCGTCCTGTACCGGTGACGGTGAAGTGCCGGCTTGGGGTGGACGACGACCACGACTACGGCCGCTTCCGCGCCTTCGTCGACACGATCGCCGAGGCCGGCTGCCGGATCTTCGTGGTGCACGCGCGCAACGCCTGGCTGCAGGGGCTGAGCCCGAAGGAGAACCGCGAGGTGCCGCCGCTGCGCTACGACTGGGCCTGGCGGCTCAAGCGCGAGCGGCCGGACCTGGCGGTGATCGTCAACGGCGGCATCGCCGAGGCCGACGAGGCGACGGCGCACCTCGAGCACGCCGACGGCGCCATGCTCGGCCGCGCGGCCTACCACGACCCTTATCTGCTGCATCGGCTCGACGTCGTCTGGTTTGGCGGTGCGTTGCAGTCGCGCGGCGAGCTGCTGCGCGCGCTGCGCCCCTATGTCGAGGCGCAACTCGCCCGAGGCGTTGCGCTCAAGCACATCACCCGGCACGTGCTCGGTCTGTTCAACGGCCAGCCGGGCGGACGCCGCTTCCGTCAGGTACTGAGCGAAGGCGCACACCGGCCGGGTGCCGGTTGGGACGTGGTCGAACAGGCACTCGCCGCCACCGAAGCCACGCGCCGCGCCGCCGCATGATCACCTGCGATCCGGAAGCCTTCCTCGCTTACGCCCGTGACTGCGCGCCGGACTTCGGTCCGGCGACCGCGAAGGCGGCATTCCTGGTGGCGCCGGACGGCTTCGCCCGCGCCGAGCAGTCGGCCGGCGACAACCGCTACATGGCCGACGCCGACGCCTTCGACGCCGCGCGCGCCTGCGCCCAGCATCGCGACCTGCAGCGCGCGATGGCCGCGGTGCTGCCGACGGTCTGCTTTCCCGGCGATCCGCGAACGCCCGACGCCCTGTTTCCCAACAACGTGTTCGCCACCGTGCCGGGACGGCTGATCGTGGGCCGGATGCGCCACCCGGTCCGCCAGCGCGAGGCCGCCCGCACGGACATCCGCGGCTTCTTCACCGGGACGCTCGGCTATGCGGTCCACGACCTGTCCGGCCAGCCGCATCCGTGCGAACTCACCGGCGCGCTGGTGATCGACCGCGCCCGCGGGCTCGGTTTCTGCGGGCTGTCCGAGCGTTGCGACCCGGACGGCGCCCGCCTGCTGCATGAGGCCTTCGGGCTGCGCGCGACCCTGCTGTTCGCGCTCGCGCCCGGCGAGTACCACGCCAACGTGGTGCTGGCGGTGCTGGCCGGCCGGGCGGTGCTGCTGTGCCCGGACGGCTTCGCCGACGCAGGCGCGGCCGCCGCGATCGCGCAGCTGTACGCGCCGCACGCGATATGGCTGTCGCCGGCAGAGCGGGCGGGTTTCGCCGGCAACGCGATCTCGCTCACTGCTGAGACCGCCTGGATGAGCGCGGTCGCCGCGGCCGCCCTGGCACCGGCTGCCCGCAACGGATTGGCGCAGGCGGGCTTCGGATTGCAGGCAGTGGCGCTCGATGCTCTAGAGTCGGCGGGCGGTTCGTTGCGTTGCTGCATCGCGGAAATCTACTGAGCGGGGCGCCACTGCGGGGCCGCGACTGAACAGACACCATCGGCTTCAGAAAAGTTAAGGACGGATTCACCCCGGAAAATCAACAATTTGGGCCCGGCAGAGAACCGGGCGCCCTATTCATCCCACCGTGGGGACAATTTTTCATGTCCGTTTTCTGTCGTTCACTGCTGCTGTCGTTGCTGGCCATCGCTTTGGCCGGCCTGACGACCGTGCATGCGCAGGGTCGTCAGGAACGCGGCCAGGGACAGGAACGGGCCCGAGCCGAGCAAGGTCCGCCCCGTGCCGTTCCGCAACCAGAGCCGTCGTCGCGCCTGCGCCGGCAGGATGCGATGGCCGACTCCATCCGCCACATCCGCAGCTCCACCCGCGGCACCTTGATCAGCGCCGAGCGGATGCATTCCGACGGCCGCGAGATCAATCGGATCAAGGTGGTCGACGATCGCGGACGGGTGCGCGTCTACGAGGACGATCCCCAGCAGCGCCACCAACGCTCACGTCGCGACAACGACTGAGTTCAGATACTTGAACGCAACGGCCGCCGCGCGGCCACCGATCCGGAGTGACGCATGCGAATTCTGCTCGTCGAAGACGAAGCCCCCTTGCGCGAAACCCTGGCCGCGCGCCTGAAGCGCGAAGGCTTCGCCGTGGATGCGGCGCAGGACGGCGAAGAGGGGCTGTACATGGGACGTGAGGTGCCGTTCGACGTCGGCATCATCGATCTCGGCCTGCCGAAGATGTCGGGCATGGAACTGATCCGCGCGCTGCGCGACGAAGGCAAGCAGTTCCCGGTGCTGATCCTGACCGCGCGTTCGAGCTGGCAGGACAAGGTCGACGGACTCAAGCAGGGCGCCGACGACTACCTGGTCAAGCCTTTCCACGTCGAGGAACTGCTGGCGCGGATCAACGCGCTGGTGCGCCGTGCCGCCGGCTGGAGCAAGCCGACGCTCGAGTGCGGCGCGGTGATCCTGGACCTGGCCGCGCAGACGGTCAGCGTCAACGGCCAGAACGTCGACCTGACCAGCTACGAGTACAAGGTGCTCGAGTACCTGATGATGCACGCCGGCGAGCTGGTCTCGAAGGCCGACCTGACCGAGCACATCTACCAGCAGGATTTCGACCGCGATTCCAACGTGCTCGAGGTCTTCATCGGCCGCCTGCGCAAGAAGCTCGATCCGGACGGCACGCTCAAGCCGATCGAGACCGTCCGCGGGCGTGGCTACCGTTTCGCGATCCCGCGGAGCGGTGAGCAGTGAGGCGCGCGCGGACCTGAGCGTGTCCGCACTGCGGCGCCGGTCGGCTGGCCGCCGCCGCGCGTCCTGCATCGCCGGCCGCCGCGGCGCGATCCGGTAGCCTGTCGCCATGGCGATCGAACGTCGACGACGCGAACTTCCCTGGCGGCCGCGCTCGCTGCAGGTCCGGCAGCTGCTTGCGGCCAGTCTCGGGCTGGTCGCGTTCCTGGCGCTGGCCGGCTACGCGCTGGACCGGGCCTTCGTCGACGTCGCCAGCGAAGGCCAGCGCGACCGGCTGCGTGGATTCGCCCTGACCTACGCGGGCGTGGTGGAATTCGATCGCGAGAACACCCTGATCCCGCCCGAATTCCCGCCCGACGAACGCTTCAATCGCCCCGGCACCGGGTTGTACGCCGCGGTGGTGACCGCCGACGGGCAGCCGTGGTACTCGGCTTCGGCGCAGGGGCCGCGGCTGCCGGAGCTGACGATGCTCGAGGGCGGGCAGGAGCGGTTCGACGGCCCCCTACCGATCAGCGATAGCGCCGGCATGCCCGGCGAGGTGATCCGCTACGCGATGGGCTTCGTGCTGGTGCGCAATGCCGAGGAGATCCCCTACACCGTCTACATCATGGAGGACGCCGGCAGCCTGCCGCAGCAGGTGCAGGTCTTCCGCCAGGCGCTGTGGCGCTATCTCGGCGTGGCCGGCCTGATCCTGTTGCTGCTGCAGACCGTGGTGCTGCGCTGGAGCCTGTGGCCGTTGCGGCGCGTGATCGATGAGCTCAAGCGCGTGCAGCGCGGCCAGGCCAACCGGATGGGCGAGCTGCATCCGCGCGAGCTGCAGCCGCTGACCGACAGCATCAACGCGCTGATCGAGAGCGAGCGCCAGAACCTCGAGCACCAGCGCAACACCATGTCCGACCTGGCGCACAGCCTGAAGACGCCGCTGGCGGTGCTGCGCACGCGCCTGGACGCCGGCGACGACAGCGGCCTGCGCGAGGAGATGGAGACGCAACTGCGGCGCATGAACGACCTGGTCGGCTACCAGCTCGGGCGCGCGGCCTCCAGCGGCCACAAGCTGTTCGCCGCGCCCGTCGAGGTCGAGCCGCATGCCGAGCAGATCGTGCGCGGGCTGGAGAAGATCTACGCCAGCAAGGGCGTGATCTGTGAATTCGATATCGATCCGGAGGCGCAGTTCCATGGCGAACCCGGCGACCTGCAGGAGCTGCTCGGCAACCTGCTGGAGAACGCCTTCAAGTGGGCCCGGTCACGGGTGTTGCTGACTGCCCGGCCGGGCGAGTCCGCGCCCAACCGCCGCCCCGGCCTGCTGCTCGCGGTGGACGACAACGGCCCCGGCATTCCGCCCGAGCGGATCAGCCACGTCCTGCAGCGCGGGGTGCGTGGCGACGAGCGCGTGCAGGGCCACGGCATCGGCCTGGCGATCGTGCAGGACATCGTGCGCAGCTATCGCGGCGAGTTGCAGGTGATGGCGTCGGAAGAACTGGGCGGCGCACGCTTCGTGGTGACGCTGCCGCCGGGACTGTAGGAGCGAGGAGTGAGAAACGAGGAGTGAGAAATGAGAGAAATGCGCGCCGTTGCCGTTGCCTTTACTCGTTTCTCACTCCTCACTCCTCACTCCTCACTCCTCACTCCTCACTCCTCACTCCTCACTTTCGAACGGCGAACGGCCGTACAGCCGCTGCAAGTGCGCCGCCACGTCCGGCAGCTGCGCGCGCAACGTGGCCGGATCGCTGAAGTGGTATTCGCTGCACACGGCGAAGAACTCTTCCGGCGCTTCCGCCGCGTATGGGTCGATCGCGATGTCGGCGCCGCGTTCGACCTCGGCCACGAAGCCGTCGTAGCCATGCTGGAAGTCGCGTGCCCATTGCCGTTGCCAGTCGCGCGGCAGCGGCGGGGTGCCGTCGAGCACGCCGTCGAGCGCGTCGAGCTTGTGCGCCATCTCGTGCACGGCGACGCAGAAGCCGGCATCCGGTTGCGCCAGGTCGGCCTCGAGATCGGCCCAGGACAGGATCAGCGGTCCCGTCTCCCATGCCTCTCCGATCAGCTCGTCGTTCCACTCGTGCAGCACGCCGGCGGCGTCGACATGGGTGCGGTTCACGCGGAATGCGTCCGGATAGACGATCAGCTGCGACCAGCCGTGCAGCCCCTCGGCGCCGAACTCGAGCAGCGGCAGGCAGCACAGCGCGGCCAGCGTCACGCGCCGGTCGTCGTCCAGGTGCAGCCCGCCGATGGGGGTGATGGTCTTGTCGTGCAGGAAGCGCGCCGCCAGCGTCTGCAGGCGCCGGTCGCGGGTCTCATCCAGGCGTGCCACCCAGGCGACGCGGGTGCACATCCGGTGCCAGAGGTCGGACGGGATCGGAGCGGGGCTGCGCCGCAGGCGCCGGATCAGGCCGAGCACGCGTACCGCGCCGACCTCAGCGGAACATGCCTGGCAGGAAGCTGTGCCAGCGCGGTGGGCGCACGCTGTTCTCGGTACTGCCGCCCGCAGCGCCGGTGGCGCGTTCTTTGGCGGCGGGTGCCGTGGTACCGGGACGTTCGCCGCGCGGGACGCTCGTGCCGGCATCCTCCTCGGGCACTGTGCTGGTGGGACAGCCGCCGTCGCCGTTGGCGCCGGCCTGGCGGACTTCGCGGGCCAGTAGCGGCAGGCTGGCGGAGCAGAGCAGCAGCAACAGCGCGAATCGAAGGACCATGGCGGCGACCTGTGAAGGAAGGACGGCAACGCACAACGACGCACTATAGCGCGGTTGTGCCGCCGTTGGCGGGCGGCGCATGCTGCGCTGCAGCGGGGCGTCGCCCACCGGCGCGCGGCCGGCCCCGGCGCCGCGGATGCGCGGATAATCGCGGTCCGGCCCCCGCAGGATCTGTACGCCTCCATCACCGATGAATTCCGAACGCGTCCTGCTCGAACGACTGCTTGCCGGCCCGGTCTCGGGCGACGCGCTCGCTCGCGCCTGCGGCCAGACCCGGGCGGCGGTCTGGAAGCGGGTCGAGGCGTTGCGGGCCGCCGGCATCGTGATCGAGGCCAGTCCCGAACGCGGCTACGCCCTGGCGGAGCCCCTGGAACTGCTGGATGTTTTGCGGATCCGCGAAGCGCTTCCGCCGGAGGTCCGGGCCGGCATCGCCGATCTCGACGTGGCCTGGTCGCTGGATTCGACCAATTCCGAGCTGCTGCGCCGCGAGACCCCCGTGGCCGGCGTCGCGGTGCTGCTGGCCGAGCGCCAGAGCGGGGGGCGCGGCCGCCGCGGCCGCGACTGGGCTTCGCCGTTGGCGGCCAACCTCTATCTCTCGCTGGCGCGCCGGTTCTCCGGCGGCCTCGGCCGCCTCGGCGGCCTGGGGCTGGTCGCCGGCGTGGCCGCAGCGGACGCGTTGCACGCGCTCGGTGCGACGCGCGTGCGCCTGAAGTGGCCGAACGACCTGGTGGTGGAAGACGAGGCGGAACTCCGCAAGCTCGGCGGCCTACTGGTGGAGGGCGGCGGTGAGCACGCCGGGCCCGCGCGTGCGGTGATCGGGCTCGGGTTGAACCTGCGGATGCCGGCCGCCGCGGCCGCCGCCATCGCGCAGCCATGGACCGACCTGGCCGCGATCGCCGATGACCGGATGCCGTCGCGCAACGCGCTGGCGGCGGCGCTGGTCGCGCGACTGGTGCCGGCGCTGGCGCGGTTCGACCGCGACGGGCTGGCGCCGTTCCTGCCGCGCTTCGCTGCGCTCGATGCACTGGCCGGCCGCGCGGTGCAGGTGCATGCCGGCGACGGCACCCACGCCGGTGTCGCGCTCGGCACGGCGGCGGACGGCGCGTTGCGGGTCCGCCTAGGCGATGGCGAGCGCTGTTTCCATGCCGGTGAAGTCAGCGTGCGTCCTGGGGTGGCCGCATGAGCGAGTGGTTGTTCGACCTGGGCAACAGCCGGCTCAAGTTCGCCCCGCTGCGCGAAGACGGCGGCATCGGCGAGGTCATCGCGGTGGCCCATGACGGGACTGCTGCATTTGCTGCCGGCTGGGACGCGGCCTTGCCGGCGCGTTTCGATGCCGCCTGTCTGGCCAGCGTGGCGGCGACGGAACTGCGCGTGGGCCTGCTCGAGGCGCTGGCGCGGCGCTGCGGGCGGGTCTCGGTCGCGACCACGCTGCGGCGCTGTGACGGCGTCGAGATCGCCTATGCCGAGCCGCAGCGGCTCGGTGTCGACCGTTTCCTGACGCTGCTGGCGGCGCATGCGCGCGGCGCCGGGGCGAGCCTGGTGGTCGGCGTCGGCACCGCGTTGACTCTCGACCTGGTCGATGCGCGCGGGCGCCATCGCGGTGGCCGCATCGCGCCGTCGCCGGCGCTGATGCGCGAGGCGCTGCACCGGCGCGCGCGGCAACTGCCGGTCGATGGCGGCGATTACGCCGAGTTCGCCGACGACACCGTGGATGCGCTGGCCTCGGGCTGCGAAGGCGCGGCACTGGCCCTGGTCGAACGCAGCCGCGATGCCGCGCGCGACCTGCTGGGCGGCGAGCGGCCGCGACTGTTGCTGCACGGTGGCGGCGCACAGGCCCTGGCCTCGCGGCTGGACGGGGCCGCGCCCGCTCCGGCGCTGGTGCTCGAGGGACTGGCACGCTGGGCACGGATGGCGCCGCCGACCTGAGTGCGCCGATATGCGCATCGCGTGCGGGAAGCACGCGCGGTGCGCGCTTACAATTCACCGATGCTCCTGCGCGCTTCCATCGTCCTGCTGCTGGCCCTCAACCTCGGCGTCGCCCTGTGGTGGGCATTGCGGGCGCCGCCCGCGCCGGACGCGGCGCCGGAGCACCCGGCCGGCGTCCCGCGGCTGCAATTGCTGTCGGAGGCGACGCCGCAGGCGCGCGCCACGGCGGCATCGGCGGATGCCGCCGATCCGCAGCCGGAGACAGCGCTCGCCGAGGCTGGCGAGGCCGATGCGGGGCAAACCGGAACGACGCCCGCGCCGGTGGACGCGGCCGGTGAAGACGCGGCGACTGCGCCGGCGCAACCGGCGCGCTGCCTGGCGCTCGGCCCGTTCGCCGATGCCGATGCGCTGGCGACGGCGCGCGCGCGGCTGCAGCCGCAGGTGCTGCATCTGCGTCCGCGCGAGGTCGTGGAGGCGCCGCGTGGCTGGCGGGTGATGCTGCCGCCGCTGGCCGATCGCGACGCGGCGCAGGCGACGGTGCAGAAACTGGTCGCCGCCGGGTTCAACGACCATTTCATCATCGCCGCGGGCGAGGAGGCGAACGCGATCGCCCTGGGGCGCTTCAGCGGCGAGGCGGCGGCCAGGCGCCACAGTGCCAACCTGCGCGCGGCCGGCTTCGGCGCGCAGGCCGAGCCGCTGGGCGGTGCCGATATCCGGCACTGGCTCGACGTCGCCGTGGCCGACGGTTTCGATGTCGCCGCGGCACGCACCGAAACCGGCGCGGCGCGGGCCGACACCGTCGACTGCGCCGGTCTCGCTGAAGCCACCGCGGCGGCGCGTTAGAATGCCCGCCCTCCCGAGTGCCCTCGGGCCATCCACGCCGGCATAGCTCAGCTGGTAGAGCAACCGCCTTGTAAGCGGTAGGTCGTCCGTTCGATTCGGACTGCCGGCACCATCACCACGGATGACGACGATGACGCGGAACTATCCACCCGTTTCGATCCTGGGCGTGCCCACCGATATCGGCGCCGGCCATCGCGGCGCGCGCATGGGGCCGGAGGCGCTGCGGATCGCCGGACTGGCCGAGGCGCTGCAGGCGCGCGGCATCGACGTGGTCGACCGCGGCAATGTCGACGGTCCGCCCAACCCGTGGCTGCCGCCGGTGGACGGTTATCGCCATCTGGACCAGGTGGTTGCCTGGAACCGCGCGCTGATGGATGCCTCGGCCGCGGAGCTGCGCGCCGGACGCATGCCGGTGGTGCTCGGCGGCGACCACTGCCTGGCGATCGGATCGATCGCGGCGGTCGCCAACCACTGCCGTGCGCAGGGACGCAAGCTGCGCGTGTTGTGGCTCGATGCGCACTCTGACTTCAACACCAGCCGGGTCACGCCCTCGGGCAATATCCACGGCATGCCGGTGGCCTGCCTGTGCGGCATCGGCCCCGACGCACTGACCGGGATCGGCGGCCACGTTCCGGCGATCACGCCGGACCAGGTGAAGCAGATCGGCATCCGCTCGGTCGACCAGGAAGAGAAGCAGCTGGTCAAGGAGCACGGACTCGATATCTTCGACATGCGCTTCATCGACGAGGTTGGCATGAAGCGGGTGATGGAACAGGCGCTGGACGGGCTCGACGCCGACACCCATCTGCACGTCAGTTTCGATGTCGATTTTCTCGATCCGGGGATCGCCCCGGGCACCGGCACCACGGTGCCGGGCGGGGTGAACTATCGGGAAGCGCAACTGGTGATGGAGATGATCGCCGACAGCGGCCGCATGGGCTCGCTCGACGTGGTCGAGGTCAGCCCGGCGCTGGATGATCGCAACGTGACCGCGGAGCTCGCGGTGGATCTGGTCGAGAGCCTGTTCGGCAAGTCGACGCTGATGCGCGACTGAGCTTCGGCGGCCGCCTGCCTGCGCCGGGTGCCGCCGGCACGAAACTGAACGGGGATGGCCGGGCGCACCGGCTGCCGGACGGAATCGACATGGCTTTCACGCCGATCTGCGGTTTCATGTCCACACGGGTCGCCGGTTCGGGACGCGACACGACCAAGCGACCCCACACCACAGGAGAACTCCATGAAGCGTTTGACAGCACTGCTGCTGCTCGCCCTCTTTTCCGCCGCCACTATGACCGCCTGCAACACCGTCGAAGGCGCGGGGAAGGATGTGCAGAAGGCCGGCCAGAAGGTCGAAGATGCCGCTGACCGGACCGGTGGGACCGATCCGGACTGATGCTTCGCGGCGCCTGCCGCCTGGCACGAGAAACAAGAAGCCGGCGTTCGCGCCGGCTTTTTCGTGCCTGTCGGCTCGTCCATGAAGGCTGAACCGCTCAGTCCGTTCATCGATGTCTGCACGACCCAACGCAAATTTGACCGGATGCGAATCAGGAGGTCGCCACGCTGTCGTCAACGGCAAACCGCCGTGGCCAAAGACGGAGACACGCGATGAACAAGGACATCATTTCCGGCAAGTGGACCCAGATCAAGGGCCGCGCCCAGGCGCAGTGGGGAGACTTGACCGACGACGTATTCGATATCGCCGAAGGCGACAGCAAGTACCTGGCCGGCAAGCTGCAGGAGCAGTACGGCTGGACCCGCGAGCGTGCCGAGCAGGAAGTGCGGGATTTCGAACGTACGCTTTGACCCGGTAATCGCAACCCCTCCGTAGGAGCGCGCCATGCGCGCGATGCTGCGGGACGCCGGTATCGCGCATGGCGCGCTCCTCGATGATCAGCGGCTCAGCGCGGGTTCGGGACGAAGCCACCGGGGAACGCCTGTGGCGACACGTCGTCGTGCCGTCGCCAGGCGTACGGCCGCGGCAGGATGCCCATCGCCGCCAGCCGTTGCGGCGCGTCGTAGCGTAGCTGCGTCACCTGCATCGGCCGCGTGCTGGCACGCACGAAAGCGGTGCGCTGGGTCGGGGACCATTCGTGCTCGCCATGGCCGGTGCCGATGCGCTGCCTGGAGGCGCCGTAGGCGCTGTCGGCGGCTTCGGTTTCGGCGGCGGACTGTGCGGACTGCGGAACGAGTGCGCGCTTGCCGCCGGCGACCGGCGGCGAGGGCGGACGCGGCGGGGTGTGCCGCCGCTCGGCGAACACCGCGACGCCGATCACGCCGACGTGCTGCGGCCGCCCAGTGCGCGCCGCATAGCTGTCCGGCAAGTCGGTGAACACGAACCGGGCGACGTCATCGAGCGACTTGCGCCAGCCGGCGATCTCGGCGCTCTGCCACGGCGCCAACACATAGCCGGCTTGGCCGGGGTCGGCGGTCTCGCCGGTGACCGCGTTGACCCCGTCGATCGAGAGCACCACCAGCACCCGCCGGTCGCTGTCGTTGGTGATCCGTACCGCGTACGGGCGCCCGGGAACGCCGGCGACCCAGGCATCGCCGCGGTGCCGGTGCTGCGGCAGCCACTCCCCGGTATCGCGATCGACGACATCGAGACGGACCAGCGAACCGGCGCGGACGGGCGTACAGGCGGCGGCGAACAGGATCGCGGCGAGCAGCAGCAGGCGGGACATGGCGCTTCTCCCTTGGGGTCATGGGAGAGAACGCGCCACCGCCGCGGTCGGGGTTGCAGGCGTGGCGCGGGGCGGTCCGAAGCCGTGCCGCCCGCGCCAACGGTTAAACTTCGGCCCGGCTTCCCGATCGGCTGCGCAATGTCTCCACATCCCGTCCGCGTCCTCACCGGCATCACCACCTCCGGCACGCCGCATCTCGGCAACTATGTCGGTGCGATCCGGCCGGCGATCGCCGCCAGCCGCAGCGCGGATGTCGAAAGCTATTACTTCCTCGCCGACCTGCATGCCCTGATCAAGGTGCAGGAGCCGGCGCGGGTGCAGCGCTCGACGCTGGAGATCGCCGCCACTTGGCTGGCGTGTGGCCTGGAGCCGGAGCGCGTGTGTTTCTACCGCCAGTCCGACATCCCCGAGATTACCGAACTCACCTGGCTGCTGACCTGTGTCGCCGGCAAGGGCATCCTCAACCGCGCCCATGCCTACAAGGCGGCGGTGGACCGCAACCGCGCCGAGGGCGAGGACGACGATGCCGGCATCAACGCCGGGCTGTTCATGTATCCGGTGCTGATGTCGGCCGACATCCTGCTGTTCAACGCCGATCGGGTGCCGGTGGGACGCGACCAGATCCAGCACATCGAGATGGCGCGCGACTTCGGCCAACGCTTCAACCACCTCTACGGCGAGCACTTCAGGTTGCCGGAGGTGGAGATCGAGGAACGGGTGGCGACGCTGCCGGGCCTGGACGGCCGCAAGATGAGCAAGAGCTACGACAACACTATTCCGCTGTTCGCGCCGCGTGCGGAACTGAAGAAGCTGATCTTCTCGATCGTCACCGATTCGAAGGCGCCTGGCGAGCCCAAGGACACCGAAGGCTCGGCGTTGTTCCAGCTCTATCGTGCCTTCGCCAGCGAGGAAGAGACCGCGCGCATGCGCCAGGCCTATGCCGAGGGCATCGCCTGGGGCGAGGCCAAGCAGCAGCTGTTCGAACGCATCGACGTCGAGATCGCGCCGCTGCGTGCGCGCTACGAAGCGCTGATCGCCAGGCCACAAGACATCGAACGGCAGCTGTGCGCGGGCGCCGCCCGCCTGCGCGAGCAGATTGCGACGCCGTTCCTGCGGCGCCTGCGCGAAGCGGTCGGGCTGCGCGACCTGGCGCATGCGCCGGCCGAAGCGGAAGCGGACGCCGGCGCCGGCGCCGCACAAGCGCCGCCGCAGTTCAAGCAGTACCGCGAAAGCGACGGCCGCTTCTACTTCAAGCTGGTCGACGACGACCGCGTGCTGCTGCAGAGCGTGGGCCACGATTCACCGCGCGACGCCGGACAGCTCATCGCCCGGCTCAAGCGCGAGGGCAGTGCGGAACTGCATCATCTCGCCGGGCAGGGCGTGCATCTGGGCCAGCACTTGGTCGGTCACCTGGCCGAAGGTGTGGCGGTGGAGGAACTGCTCGAGGCGCTGGCGAGGTTCGCCGCGGACGAGGCATGAACCCGCTGGTCGAGCTCAACCTCGCGCTGATCCTGTTCCTGCCCTGGTTTCTGATCCTGGCCGTGTTGTTCTGGTGGTTCCCGCGTGAGCCGCGCACGGCCGTCCGCCGCGTGTTCGACATTGCCGCGCTGCTGCTGGCATTGGTGGCGTTCGTGCTCAGCGTGCACTGGGCGCACGGCAGTGCCGATCCCGTCTACGGGCACATGTGGCGGCAGGTGCTGGCGACTGCCGTCGGCTACGGTGTGTTCCTTGCGGTGATGACGGTCGCATTTTTCCTGCGACGGCGGTGGCTGCGCTCACGTTGAACATGGCGGCGGCTGCGACCAAAGCCGAATCGCGGCACGGGCGCGTCGCCATCTAGACTGGAACGCCCGGCTTCACGAGTCCGCCATGCGCGATTCCCACGGCATCGTCACCATCGATACCGGTTACCAGCGGCCGAACTTCTGCGCCGCCTACCTGGTCGTCGAAAAAGGACGCGCTGCCTTCGTCGACTGCGGAACCAACCACAGCGTGCCGCGATTGCTTGCCGCGCTCGACGCGCAGGGCCTGTCGCGCGAAGCGGTGGACTGGCTGATCCTGACCCACGTGCACCTCGATCACGCCGGCGGCGCCGGTGCGCTGATGCGCGAACTGCCGAACGCGACGCTGGTGGTGCACCCGCGCGGCGCGCCGCACATGATCGATCCGGCGAAGCTGACCGCCGGCGCGAAGGCGGTGTACGGCGAGGCCGAATTCGAGAACAGCTACGGCACGCTGGTGCCGGTGCCCGCATCGCGGGTGACGGCGGCCGATGATGGCCGTGTCGTCGATCTCGCCGGACGGCCGCTGCTGTGCGCCGACACGCCGGGGCACGCGCGCCACCATCTGGCGGTGTGGGATGCACGCAGCCGCAGCTGGTTCGCCGGCGACATCTTCGGCCTCTCGTACCGCGAATTCGATACCGCACGCGGCGCGTTCGCGATTCCCACCACCTCGCCGGTGCAGTTCGATCCGGAGGCGATGCGCGCCTCGGTCCGGCGCCTGCTGGGCGAAGCGCCCGAGGCGGTCTACGTGACCCACTACGGCCGCGTCACCGACGTGCAGCGGCTGGGCACGGACCTGATCGCCCTGGTCGAGGCGACGACCGATGCCGCCCGCCGTCTTGGCGACAACGCCGATCGTCATGCGCGGCTGGTGGAAGCGCTGGTCCGGATCTACGTCGAGCGCGCCCAGCGCCACGGCGTGGCCGACGCGCAGCGGCGAGTGCCGGCGCTGCTGGAGATGGACATCGAACTCAACGCGCAGGGACTGGAGGTCTGGCTCGATCGCCAACGCCGAACCGAGCCGGCGCGCTAAGGAAGGTCTGAACAACCCGGCTCTTGATCGTCATTCCCGCCTTCGCGGGGATGACGGCAGTTATTCAGACCTTCCCTAAGCGTTGCGACAGGTGCCACTGAAGCTGCTGCATGCAGAACAAGCGGCCGGCGGCGTTTCCTTGCCGGCCCGGGGAAGCGATCGCGCTAATGAGCACGATGGTCGTCGGTCGCGGCGGCAGCCTGCCGGTACAGGGCGTATTCCTCGCGATCGAGCGCGAACGACTGCAACGCGAACACCGCGGCGCTGCGGTCCTGCGAGGATGCGCGGGCGTCGCCGGCGATCCATAACAATGCATCCTTGAGCCGGTCGGAACGCGCGTTGCTGGCGACGACGCCGGCGATCGCGGCGCGGCGCACTTCGGCGTCCTCGTCGAGGATGGCCCGGCTGAGCAGGGCCTCGCCCTCGGCCGGGCCGCTCCATTGCGCGTACTGCATCACGCTGCGGCTGCGGACCGTCGGGTCGGCGTGCGCGGTCAGGCGTTCGAGCTGGGACACCAGCGGCGCCGCATCCTCGGTCGGCATCACCGTCGGCGCGGCCAGTTCGACCAGCGCGGCGAGGGTCTGCGGATCAGTTTCCTGCTGCAGGCCGTGGGTGACGAATTCGCGAATGCCGGGGGTGTCGAAGGGAAAGATGGCGAGCAGGTCGAGTCCGCGTCGACGCGCATCGGCATCGCGGCTGGACGCCAGGTCGAGTGCGAAGCGCAGGACGGTTTCGTCGGCGGCCGCCGCCAGCGCGGCGAGCCGGGCGCCGCGCACGTCCTCGTCGATGGCGGCGGCGTACTCCTGCAGCAACTGCTGCAGGTGGAGCTGCCGGTCAGGCGATGCGGCATGCACGATGCCGCTGTCGGCTGGCACGGAAGCCATGGCGACGCCGGTACGCGGCTCCCCCGCGGGCACCACGGCCGGCGTGTGCTCCGCGGAAGCCGACCGGTGGCCCAGCCATGCGCCGACCGCCGCTCCGAGCAGGGCGACGGCGGCGAAGGCCAGCGGCAGGCGCCAGGCGGTCATGGCGGTGCAGTGCGGCGTGTTGCGGGTCAGCATCTGGGTGCGACGAAGCCATCCGATCCGGTGTAAGTGTAGGCGTCCGGGATGAACCGGCCCGATCCGATCCGGTTCCAGATGTTGCTGGTGCCGTAGTAGCCGCTGACGCTCTGTCCGGTCGTCTGGCACTGGATGGTCACGCTGGCGCCATTGGCGAGCGATCCGACGACCGAATAGCTGGTGCTGGGTCCCGAGCGGACGTTGAGGTTGGCGCCGTTGGTGCGGACCGTGCCGGAGGCGCCGCCGCCGCCGCAGCCGTTGCGGCTGGTGTAGTTGCGGGTGCCGTAGTAGTAAACGGTGCTGCCGTTGAATTTGATGCTGGTGGCGGAGCCGTTGTAGCGCTGCTCATAGTGCAGGTGCGGGCCGGACGAGCCGCCGGTGGAGCCGACGGTGCCGATCCGCTGCCCGCGCGAGACGCGTTGTCCGACCGATACCGCAAAGGAGTTCAGGTGCGCGTAGTAGCTGGTCCAGCCGCTGCCGTGATTGATGACGACGTATTTGCCGTAGCTGGTATTGCCCAGGTTGCGGACCACGCTGACGGTGCCCGCCGCGGACGCGACCACCGGATCGCCAAGATCGTTGCTGCGGTTGAAGTCGATCGAGCGTTGCGGGTTGTGGTTGGTGCGGGTCTGGCCGGACCAGGTCTGGTTGCACGGAAACGGCATCTGGAAGGCGGGCGCCGCCTCAGCGGCGGCGGCCAGCAAGGCGAGCGGAAGGGCGACGGACAGAGCGGACCTGCGGGCGAAGCGCGACATGCGGATTTCCCCTTTGACATCGTGATGGACGATGACACTCCCCAGGTGCCATGGCGGCGGCGCGGCGGTGCGCGCCATGGCCGACGCTAGCCGACGGGCGTTCGTTTGGCAGCTGGGGCAAACCCGTAGCGCCGGTCGATTTGCCGGGGCGGGTCGTGCGGATCGACCGGTCGCCAGGACGCATGGCGCTCGCCAAGGCCGATCGAACCGGTCAGCGACGCGGGAGCCGCGTCGCTAGTGCTTCGTCGCGTGGTTGCGCGTGGCGTTGTGGAGGTGCCCGAGCCGCATCGTGCGGGGCGCGCTCAGTCCCACTGGTTGAGATGCGGGCCGAACGGTTCGCGTTGCTGGCGCACGATGCAGAAGCGATGACCGCTGGGCGCTTCCATCACCCACCAGCGTTTGACGAAGCCGATCTTCTTCGCGCCGAGCTTTTCCAGCCGCTCGGCTTCGGCGTCGATGTCGTCGGCCTCGATGTCCAGGTGGATGCGTGATTCGTGCTCGACCTTCTGCAGCAGCAGGATCGGCTCGTCGTGCTCCGTCTTCAGGGCGGCGTACTTGCCGTCGCCGTCTTCGTCGAAGCTCTCGACCGGTTTGCCGAGCGCGCGGCTCCAGAATTCGGTCGCCGCTTTCAGGTCTTCGACCTTGCAGTCGAGGACGAAGGTGGACAGTCGGCTGCGGTGGGTCATGACGTTCTCCCGGTGGTGTGGATGGCGGCGTAGCGGATGGAATCATCCAGTGCCGTCATCCTGGAGCAAGGCAGGCCGGTCAGTCGGTGGCTTGCGCGGGCCTGGATCCCGGCCTACGCCGGGATGACGGTTGACAGGCGGCCGGCAGGGGCGATGCTGCTATTCGATTCCCGATTCCCGATTCCCGATTCCCGATTCCCGAATCACGAAGCCAACGCCAGGTCGTCCAGCATCGCCCGCAGGAACCGCGCCGCCTCGCCGCCGGTGCAGGCGCGGTGGTCGAAGGTGACTGACAGCGGGATCACCTTGTGCGATTCGAAGCCGCCGATCACCGGGGTGATCTGGTGGCGGGCGCGGCCGGCGGCGATGATCGCCACGCACGGCGGCACGATCACCGGCGTGGCGTAGCGACCGGCGAACATGCCGAAGTTGGACAGCGAGATGGTGTAGCCGCTCAGCTCGCTGGCCGGGATGCTGCGATCCTCGACTTGCGTGCGCAGGCGGTTGACGCCCTCGCGCACGCCGCGGGCGTCGAGCATGTCGGCGTTGCGCAGCGCCGGCACGAACAGGCCGTCGTCGGTGTCCACGGCGATGCCGAGGTCCACGTGCGGGTGCAGGGTGCGGCTGAGCTTGTCGCCGTCGAACCAGGCGTTGAGCGCCGGCACCGCGCGCGCCGCCGCGCAGATCGCGCGGACCAGGCGGGCAGTCATGTCGTTGCCTTGGGTCCAGGCGTGGATATCGGCATCGTCGCAGAGGGTGGTCGGCACCACCTTGGCATGGGCGTCCGCCATCACCCGCGCCATGTTGCGGCGCACGCCCTTGAGCTGCTCCGGCTGGCCGCTGGCGGACACCGTGGGTGGCTGGGTGCGCATGGGTTTGCCGGAGGCGGACAGCGCGGTGCGCTGGTCTTCCCTTCTCGCTTCGGGAGGTGCGGCGCGTGGCGGGGCTGTGCGGGCGCCTGTACCCTCACCCCCGGCCCCTCTCCCGGAGGGAGAGGGGCGCAAGGCGGCGCTGCCGTCGGCCGCGGCCTGCTTGAGGTCGGCCATGGTGACCACGCCGTCGGCGCCGGTGGCGCGCACGCGGGCGAGGTCGATCTTGAGCTTGCGCGCCAGCGCGCGCACCGCCGGCATCGCCCGGACGCCGCCGACCGCGCTGGCGCGCTCGGCGTGCACCGTGTCGGAGGACTGCATGGCACCGACCACGGTGCCGCTGTCGGCGCGCTCGCCTTCGCCGGCCGTACCTTCGGGCGCGGCATCGCCGGCGTCGGAGATGGCGCCGCCGTCGTCGGAGGCGACGACCTGGTCGCCGTTGCTCGGCGCCTTGCTGCCGGTGCCCTTCGTCGGCTTCGGACCATGGTGGTGGCCGGTGTCCTGGCCCTCGGCGCGCTGCGGCAGGTCCGGGTCGATCTCGAACGTGGCCAGCACCGCGCCGGTCTCGATCACGTCGCCGGGCTCGCCGGCGAGCTCGAGCACCTTGCCGGAGACCGGCGAGGGCACCTCGACCACGGCCTTGGCGGTCTCCATCGACACCAGCGGGTCGTCGAGACGGACGGTGTCGCCCACCTTGACCGACCATTCGACGATGGTGGCGTCGGGCAGGCCTTCGCCGAGGTCGGGAAGCTTGAAGGTTGTCTTGTCGGCCATGTCGGTTTCGGTCCTCTTCGATCCGGCGGGTTTCCGTTGGCGTGGGCCGCGGGTCCGTACCGGCGTTGCTTCAATCCAGATATTCCAGCGCGCGCGCCGGGATCCAGCCATGCGCGCCGTCGGTGTTCCCGGCCCACCACCAGCCGGCGAGCTCGTGCTGCAGGCTCAATATCTCGCCCGGGTCTGCGTCGAGCTCGAGTGTTTCGTAATCGGCCTGCGCCGTGGCCTCGCCGTGTTCGCGGTCGAACAGTGCCGCCGGCACCCAGCCGCCCAGTCCGCCGGCGAGCGTGGTCCAGACGAACTGCGGCCATTCCGCGTCGCGTTCGCCGAGCAGCACCGTCTCGCCCGCCTTCATCCGTATCGCCGGGCGATCCGGAGCGCGATGCGCGGCGATGACGCGCGCGCGCCGCATCTCAGCCCGCCGCCACGGCCCGCTTCGCCGCGGCGACGATCCGGTCCACGCTCGGCAGGTATTTCATTTCCAGCCGGAACAGCGGGATGTGCGTGTCGTAGCCGGTGACGCGCTCGACCGGCGCTAGCAGGTCGTACATCGACTCCTCCGCCAGCCGCGCGGCGATCTCGGCGCCGAAGCCGGCGGTCTTGGCCGCCTCGTGCACGATCACGCAGCGGCCGGTCTTCGCGACCGACTCGGCGATGGTGTCGAAGTCGAGCGGCTTGAGCGTGGCCACGTCGATCACCTCGGCGGAGATGCCGTCCTCGGCCAGCCGATCGGCGGCCTCCAGCGTCTCCTTGACCTGCGCGCCCCAGGTGACCAGGGTGATGTCGTCGCCGTCGCGCAGCACGTAGCAAACGTCCAGCGGCAACGCTTCGCCGTCATCGGGCACCAGTTCCTTGTACTGGCGGTAGATGCGCTTGGGTTCGAAGTAGATCACCGGGTCCGGGTCGCGGATCGCCGCCAGCAGCAGGCCGTAGGCGCGCGCCGGCGAGGACGGCATGACCACGCGCAGGCCGGGCACGTTGGTAAAGATCGCCTCGTTGGCCTCGCTGTGGTGCTCGGGCGCGCGGATGCCGCCGCCCCAGGGCACGCGCAGCACCATCGGGCAGTGCAGGCGGCCGCGGGTGCGATAGCGCAGGCGTACCGCGTGGCAGACGATGTGGTCGATCATCGGGTACATGAAGCCGTCGAACTGCGACTCGGCGACAGGCTTCATGCCCTGCGCGGCCATGCCCACGGTGAGCCCGGCGATGGTGGTCTCGTCCAGCGGCGTGTCGAGCACGCGTTCGGGGCCGAAGGTCTGCTGCAGGCCGGCGGTGGCGCGGAACACGCCGCCGTTGACGCCGACGTCCTCGCCCAGCACCACCACCGAGTCGTCGTGACGCATTTCCCAGGCCAGCGCTTGGGTGATGGCCTCGATCAGGGTGATCGGGGCGTCGGTCTTCGCCTTTGTAGGAGGGGCTTCAGCCCCGACCCCAGGAGACTTCGCCGCACTCATGCACGTTTCTCCAGGGCGATCGCGGCGTCGCGCTGCTTCAACAGGTCAGCCGGCGGATCGGCGTAGAGGTAATCGAACATCGCCTCGACCGGCTGCACCTTCGACGCCAGGTAGGCGTTGATCTCGGCGTCGACGCGCTTGCCGCATGCCTCGGCCCAGGCCTTCTCCTGCTGCTCGTCCCAAAGCTTCTTCGTGGTGAGGAAGGTGCGCAGGCGCGGGATCGGGTCGCGCTCCCAGGCGGCCTTCACTTCCTCCTCCGAGCGATAGCGGCGGGCGTCGTCGGCGGTGGTGTGGTCGTGCAGGCGGTAGGTGAGGAACTCGATGACGGTGGCGCCTTCGCCGTTGCGCGCGCGCTCGGTGGCGCGGCGCATGCCCTCCAGTACCGCCACCAGGTCGTTGCCGTCCACCTGCAGGCAGGGCAGGCCGCCGGCGATGCCCTTCTGTGCCAGTGTCTTGGCGCCCGTCTGCGCCGAGCGCGGTACCGAGATCGCCCAGCCGTTGTTGATCACGCACAGCACCAGCGGCAGGGTGTAGGCGCCGGCGGAGTTGAGCGCGGCGTAGAAGTCGGTCTTCGACGAACCGCCGTCGCCGCAGCAGGCCACCGCCAGCCGCGGCTCCTTGCGCAGCTTGAACGCCAGCGCGGCGCCGGCCGCGTGCAGGCACTGGGTGGAGATCGGCACCGACCAGGAGAAGTCGTGGCGCGGCACCTCGAAGTCGTTGCCGCGTTCGTCGCCGCCCCAGTACATCAGGATCTCGCGTGGGTGCACGCCGCGCATGAACTGCGCACCGTATTCGCGGTAGCTGGGGGCGAACACGTCCTCGGGCCGCATCGAGGCGCCGATGCCGATGTGGGTGGCCTCGTGGCCCAGGCTGGAGGCGTAGGTGCCGAGCTTGCCGGTGCGCTGCAGCGCGATCGACTTGGTGTCGAACGTGCGCACGAACAGCATCTCCTTGAACAGCGGCAGCAGCGTCTCGGGATCGCTGAACGCGGCTGGAAAATCGGCGGTCGGCTTGCCGTCCGGGCCGAGATATTGCAGGTATTCGATTTCGAATGTCGCGGCGACGGTCATGTGCTGATCGGTCGTTGACGGAGAACGTCGATGGTAACCGTTCCCATGTAATGGGCCGTTGCGCGTTGCGTCATGACAGGCAGGCGCGGGTCTGCTGCGGCCGCGGGTGGCGCCTGCATACCGGACATGCAGTACGCGGGCATGTGTCGCCGAGCCCTGCTCCCTCTCCCCCGCTCGCGGGGGAGAGGGTTGGGGTGAGGGGGTGTGCCGGCGCCGGCGTCCTCGCCGTGTTGCAGAAGGATCGAGTGTTTCGGGTCTTCACTTCACTCGAGTTGAACTGGGTGCCGATGTGCTGTCGGCTCCGGTATTCCCCCTCACCCCAGCCCTCTCCCCCGCAAGCGGGGGAGAGGGAGCGGAAACGGCGCTGTTGGCGGCTCGACTTGAAAGCCCCCAAAAAAACCCCGGCCGAAGCCGGGGTCGCAAGGTACGCCGAACGAAAGATCAGGGATTGAAGCTGGCGCGCAGCGAGACGCGGGTGTGGGCGCGTTCGCCGACCAGGCGGATGTACCAAGTCCCGGCCGTCGGCGCGGCCACGTGGATGATCTCGTTGTTGCCGGGCCGGGAGGAGATCGCGTCGTAGGCGTCGTCGGTCGGGAGCTCGCCCAGGCGCGCGGTCAGCAGCACGTCGCCGCTGCCGCCGTAGCTGAGGATGCGCAGGTTGCGCGCGCCGGCCGGCACCTCGATGCGGTACAGGTGCGCGTCGCCGGCCGCGCCCTCGATGCCAGTCACGGCCTCGCGGTTCTGCAGCTCGACCACCTCGGGCGCGGCCTCGGTGACTTCCACCGATGCGCCGGCATCGTTGTTGCCCTCCTCGGGATCCTGGGTCTGCGAGGTGGCCGCGGCGGCCAGGGTGACCGTGGTGCCGAGCGCGCTCTCCGGCGCAGTGGCGCTCATGCCGAAGACCGCGTCGGCATCGACCCCGAGCGTGTCGGCGGTGCAGGCGACGGAGGTGCTGTCGCTGCCGCTGGTCGGCGCATCGCAGCTCCAGCCGTCCGGGGCCGAGACCGCCAGGTCGTCGAGTTCAACGTCGAGCGAGAAGCCCATGCCCGGGAACGCCGCCGCGTCCGGACCGGCGTTGCTCACGGTCACCGCGAATTCCATCGCATCGCCGACGGCCGCGCTGCTTTCGATCGCCTCGGCCATGACCTCGAGGTCGGCGAAGGTCAGCGCCTGCAGCCGCACCAGCAGCATGGTCGGATCGTGGTCGGACAGGCGCGTGGGCGTGTCGGGATCGTTGCGCGCGACCTCGGGGAAGTCGGCGTTGATGCGGGCGTGGCTGACCGCATGGCCGGCGACGTCCGCCGAGTCGAGCAGCGCGCGGTTGACCAGCACGTGGTCGAGCGACTGCGCCTGGTAGTCGAACACGAACGAGTAGCGCTCCGCCGGATCGGCGTCGAGCGTGGTGTTGTGCAGGTCCGGCTCGACCAGGTCTACGCCGTCGCCGTCGACCGCGGTCTCGTCGTCCGGGGTCGGCTGGCCGATGACCACGCCCAGCGCGTCGACGTGGCCGTCGTTGAACTGGAAGGCGTTGAAGTCGCCGAGCACCACGATCCTGCGCGCGGGATCGTCGTTCTGCATGCCGTCGATCAGCCCGGCCAGGTACTCCGACTGCGCCTGGCGCTTGGCGCGTACGCGCGCGCCGCCTGTCGGCCAGCCGCTGCTGCCGCTTTCGTCGTTGTCGATGCCGCTCAGCGAGCGCTGGTGCACCACGATCGGCGTGACCGGCAGGCTGCGGCCGTCGGTGAAGTGGACGATGGCGTCCATCACCAGCGGCGGGCGGTCGTTGAGCAGGGTGCTGGAGCCGTCGGGATTGGCCAGCATCGTGTCGGCGCCGGCCTGTTCGACCGACAGCACTTCGACGCGGGCGATGCCCGCCGCGACCTCGCCGGTGCGGGCCAGGAAGCCGACGTCGATGCCGCCGATGTCGTTGCCTTCCTCCAGCCACGCGGCATAGCCGGGATCGGGATCGCCGGCCGCCACGGCGTCGGCGTTGATGCGTTCGGCCAACGCCTGCAGCACCGACAGGTTCTCCACCTCGGTCACGCCGAGCACGTCGGGCGTGTGCAGGAACCGGCGGATGGCGATCGAGGCCTTGTTCAGGCGGCGCTCCAGCGCTTCCGGGGTCAGCACCGGATCGCCGGTGGCCGGGTCGTTCTCGGTGTCGAAGAAGCGCTCGAGGTTGTAGGTGGCGAAGGTGGCGTGGTCGGCGGTCGGGACCGTTGCCGCGCGCGGCTGGCCGGCGTCGCCGCACTCGGCCACGATCTCGGCCTCCGGGTAGATCGTGTAGCGGCGGAAGGTGTAGTCGAGCGGGCCGGTGAGCGAACCGTCGACGATCTCGCAGCCCGCGGCCACGTCGGCCGTCGGCGCGCCGATGGTGCCGCTGTTGACCACGATCAGTTCCGGATTGAAGTCCCAACGCGGGATGTTCGGCGCGCTGCTGCCGAGCGGGTCCGGATCCGGGACCGGGATGCCCGGCTCACGGAACGGCCGCGCGGTGCCGGTCACGACCACGGCGAAGCGGCCGTTGCCGGTGCCGGTGGCGGAGGGCTCGTTGGTGAAGCCGCCGGTCGGCGCGACCACGGTGAAGCTGGGCGCGGTCACGCGCATGCCTTCCAGGGGCTCGAGCTGGTCGAGGCCGCCGTCGGCATTGGGCAGATTGACGGTCAGTGCCACCGGTGTCGGCAGCGGATGGCCGCCGGACAGCTGCACCACGGACGGCGAGACGATCTCGGTCAGCGGCAGCTGGTGCGGGTCGGCGGCGGGGACGTACTCGTCCACCGTGCCCTGCACCAGCACCCGGCTGCCGACCGCGGCGGCATCCGGCGGCGCGCCGCCGGTGAACACGAAGATGCCTTCCGAGGTGGCCGGATTGCCGTCGTCCTCGCCATCGGCGCTCTGCAGGAAAAAACCGTTGTTCTTGCGGCCGGTGACGATGCCCTCGGTGGCCACCGCCTCGCCGTTGTAGGGGGAAAGCTGGCCGTCGCCCTGGATGGCGTGGATCGCCAGGGTGGTGACGTCGTCGTTGACGATGGTGCCGGTGGCCTGCGCGCGCGCGATCAGCGCGCCGACGGCGTTGTCGAGATCGACGTGGAAGGTCTCGTCCGGCTCGGTGTCGCCGTCGCCGAGCACGTCGACGGTGATCGTCACCGAGGTCTCGCCCTCGTCGATGGTCACGGTGCCGCTTTCGGCGATGTAGTCCTCGCCGGCGACGGCGCTGCCGTCGGTGGTGGCGTAGTCGACGCTGACGCCGCCCGCGCCGGCCGGCTGGTTGAGGCTGATGCTGAAGAAGAAGGGCGTGCTGCCGCCGTCGCCCTCGGCCGCGCTGGTGTCGGCGATGCTCAGGTAGGCCTCGCCGCCGCCGCCGCAGACGTTGGGGATCGCGGCGCTGTTGCGCGGTGCCGGCGTGCCGGTGGTGAAGTCGGCCGCGTTGTCGTTGCTGTCGCTGCAGCCGTCGTCGGCGCGGAAGGCGGCAGTGGAGCTGTTCAGGCCCGGCGCGGTGCCGCTGCCTTCGAAGTAGTTGGCGCCGCCAAACCCGACCAGGTCGAGGATCAGCGCTTCCTGTGCCGGCGTGCAGGGATTGTTGCCGCCGTTGCAGCCCAGGCCGGTGGTGGAATCGACCAGCGCCGCCTTGCCGGAGGCGGCGGCCATGTTGATGGTGCCCGTGGCGTCCGCGGCGGGCAGCGGCTCGCCGGTGCTGCCGCCGGCCAGCGCGACCAGGTAGTAGTGGCCGGGCTCGAGGGTGTCGCCGGGCAGTACGACCAGTTGCGTGGCAGTGGCGCCGAAATTGCCCGTCCCGGTGGCGCTGGCGTACTGCAGCGACTTGCCGGACAGCGACACCGCGTCGTCGCCGCGGTTGAACAGTTCGACGTAGTCGTTGGTGAAGGTGGCGCCGCTGTTGCCGCCGCCGCCGTAGACCTGGCTGATGACGACCTCGGCCTGGGCGGCGCCGATGCCGCAGGACAGAAGCAAGACCAGCCCGAGCTGGCGACCGATACCGCGCATGGTGGTACTCCCCTGGAAAGAAAGATGCTCGATCCGGCGCCCCCCGGCCGCCCGATTGTGCCCGGAACCGATGTCGGTTGCATGACGCCGGCGGCGGTTCCGACCGGGCCGGCGGGACGATTGGGTTAATCTGCGTGGATGACCGACCCGCGCAACGAACGCCCGCTCGAAGCGGGCATCCACACCGACCTGAACGGGCAGCTGACCTACGCCGGTTATCTGCGCCTGGACCGGCTGCTGTCGGCGCAGCAACCGCTGTCGGACCCGCCGCACCACGACGAGATGCTGTTCATCGTCCAGCACCAGGTGTCGGAGCTGTGGATCAAGCTGATGGTCCACGAGCTCTCGGCGGCGATCGCCCACCTCAAGCGCGACGAGGTCTGGCGCTGCCGCAAGGTGCTGGCACGCTGCAAGCAGGTGCTGCGGCAGCTGACCGAGCAGTGGTCGGTGCTGGAAACGCTGACCCCGGCCGAGTACCTGGAATTCCGGGAGATCCTGGGGCCGTCGTCGGGATTCCAGTCGCTGCAGTACCGCAGCATGGAGTTCCTGCTGGGCAACAAGAACGCCGCCATGCTGCGGGTGTTCGCCCATGATCCCGAGGGCCAGGCGGCGCTGCGCGAGACCTTGGAGGCGCCGAGCCTCTACGACGAGTTCCTGTGCTACCTGGCGCGCTGGGGACACGCGGTGCCGGAACGGCATTTGCAGCGCGACTGGAGCCAGCCGCATGCGCTGGACCGGGACCTGCTGCCGGTGCTCGGCGCCATCTACGAGGACACCGACCGCTATTGGCGCGAGTACGCCCTGAGCGAGGACCTGGTGGACGTGGAGACCCAGTTCCAGCTGTGGCGTTTCCGCCACATGCGCACGGTGATGCGGATCATCGGCTTCAAGCGCGGCACCGGCGGCTCCAGCGGCGTGGGTTTCCTCAAGCAGGCGCTGGAGCTGACGTTCTTTCCGGAGCTGTTCGAGGTGCGCACCCATCTCGGCGACCACCCGCCACCCCCGTAGGAGCGCGCCATGCGCGCGATACCGCGGGTGCCGGCCAGATCCGGTGGATGCCGCGATTCCGGACCGGCAGGCGCCGGTCACCGGAGTTCGCGGGCGGCGCCATGCCCGCGGCATCGCGCGCATGGCGCGCTCCTACGAGCGGGCCACGCGGGAAGCGGGGACGATCCGGGTTAGGATGCGGCGGTTCATCCTACAGACAGGAGCCAGCGCATGAGTCAGCCCAGCCCGGAGACCGCGGCGGCGTCACGCAACTTCGTGACCCGATTCCTCGATGCGGTGGAGCGCGTCGGCAACAAGCTGCCGGATCCGGCGATGCTGTTCCTGATCCTGATGGTGGTGGTGTGGGTGGTCTCGGCGCTGCTGGCCAACGTAAGTTTCGCCGAGGTCGATCCGCGCAACGGCGATCCGATCCAGATCCGCAACATGCTCAGCGGCGCCAGCTTCACCGAGTTCATGGCGCAGATGGTGCGCACCTTCGTCAACTTCGCGCCGCTGGGCGTGGTGCTGGTGGCGATGCTGGGCCTGGGCGTGGCCGAACACACCGGCTTCATCAGCGCAGGACTGCGGGCGATCCTGTCGTTCACGCCGAAGATGCTGCTGACCCCGGTGCTGATCGCGGTCGGCGTGCTCAGCCACGTGGCGGTCGATGCCGGCTACGTACTGGTGATCCCGCTGGGCGCGGTGATCTTCTACGCCGCCGGCAGGCATCCGCTGGCCGGCATCGCTGCCGCGTTCGCCGGTGTGTCCGGCGGCTTCTCGGCGACGCTGTTCGTGCCCTCGAGCCTGGACCCGTTGCTGGCCGGGCTGACCCAGGAGGCGGCACGGATCATCGATCCGACCGCGGTGGTCAACCCGCTGAACAATTACTTCTTCACCACGGCATCCACTTTCCTGGTGATCGTGATCGGCTGGTTCCTGACCGACAAGGTGATCGAGCCGCGGCTGCGCGGCACCGAGGTCGACGGCGACGTCAGCGAATTCCAGACGATGGACGAGCTCGGCCAACGCGAGCGCAAGGGCCTGCTGCTGGCGGTGCTGGGCATGCTGGTGGCCGCTGTCGTGTTCGCGCTGTCGTTGATGCCGGAGACCTCAGCCTGGCGCGCGCCGGCCGAGGCGGTGCCGCCCGGCGGGCATCCGCTGCTGGTCGCCGCGGCGCCGGTGATGCAGTCGATCGTGCCGCTGATCTTCATCTTCTTCCTGATCCCGGGCGTGATCTACGGCTACGTCGCCGGCACGGTCAAGAGCCATCGCGACGTCATCCAGGGCATGAGCAAGGCGATGGGCAGCATGGCGTACTACATCGTCATGGCGTTCTTCGCCGCGCAGTTCATCTACGCCTTCGGGCAGAGCAACCTGGGCGCGCTGATGGCGATCAAGGGCGCGGCCTGGCTGCAGGCGATGAACTTCCCGATGGGCGTGACCCTGGTCGGCATCGTGCTGCTGTCGGGCTTCGTCAACCTGATGGTTGGTTCGGCCTCGGCCAAGTGGGCGCTGATCGGCGCGATCATGGTGCCGATGCTGATGCAACTGGGGGTCTCGCCGGACCTGACCCAGGCGGCCTATCGCGTCGGCGACTCCAGCACCAACATCATCACCCCGCTGCTGCCGTACTTCCCGCTGGTGGTGGTGTTCTGCCAGCGCTACGTGAAGTCCAGCGGCATCGGCACCCTGCTGGCGCTGATGCTGCCGTTCTCGATCACCCTGCTGGTGGTGTGGACCGCGTTCCTGATCGGCTTCTGGGCGCTGGGCATCCCGCTGGGCGTCGGCGCGAGCTACGCTTATCCAGGGCCGTAATGGCCCTGGTCGGGAGGACCGAAGCCCGCGACCTCGAACCGGGAAGCGGGGCACCGAACGCGCCCACATCGTCATCCCGGCGCCAGCCGTGATCCAGCGTTGCTTTCGCTACTCGCTGGAAAACACAGCGCGAAAAACCGGATCCCGGCCTGCGCCGGGATGACGGTAACGGGCATGGCCGCGACGGCGTGATGCTGGCGGGTCCCGAGCCCTCTTCGCGGCGGCCCGCGATCAGGTGCGGCCGCCGGCCAGGCCCTTGAGCCAGCGCGAGAGCAGCAGCAGGAGCACGCCGGGGCCCGCGGTCCACAGGAAGATCGACAGGAACATGGACGGCATCTGCGGCAGCGACTCGTGGTCGAACTGCCCGGCGATCAGCCCCGCGAACAGGTTGCCCAGCGATATCGAGATGAACCACAGGCCCATCATCTGGCCGAGGAACTTGCGCGGCGCCAGCTTGGTGACCGCCGACAGCCCGACCGGACTCAGGCACAGCTCGCCGGTGGTGTGCAGCAGGTAGGTCAGCACCAGCCACAGCGGCAGCACTTGCTCGCCGGCGGCGGCCAGCGTGGCGGCGAACGCCATCACCGCGAAGCCCAGGCCCAGCGAGATCAGGCCGAGCGCGAACTTCACCGGCACCGACGGGTTGAGATTGCGCGCGCCGAGCCGGATCCAGATGGCAGCGAACACCGGCGCCAGCAGGATGATGAAGATCGGGTTGACCGCCTGCAGGAACGACGCCGGCATCTCCAAGCCGAAGATCATGCGGTCGGTATAGCGCTGGGCGAAGATGTTGAGCGAGGAGCCGGCCTGCTCGAACCCGGACCAGAACATCGCCGAGAAGATGAACAGGATCGCCAGCAGCCAGACCCTGCGCTTGTCCTGCGCATCGACGCGGCCGAACAGCAGGATGTAGGCGAAGTACACCACCGCGATACCGATGATCACCGCGGCCGCGCTGCGCGCGACCAGCAGCGGGTCGATGGTCAGCAGGCCGGCGAACACCGCGATCGCGATCGCCGCCATCGCCGCGACCGCGATCCAGAGCCCACGCCACTCGTTGCGCAGCCGCGGTGCGTCGGCGGGATCGTCGAAATCCCGGATCGGCCGTGCGCCGGCGTCGCCGAGCTTGTGCTGCTGGATGCGGTACTGGATCACGCCGGCGACCATGCCGACGCCCGCGGCGGCGAAGCCGTAGTGCCAGTTCCAGCCTTCGCCCAGCGCGCCGACGACGAACGGACCGATGAATGCGCCCAGGTTGATGCCCATGTAGAACAGCGAGAAGCCGGCATCGCGCCGCGCGCCGCCTTCCGGATACAGCTCGCCGACGATGGTCGAGGCGTTGGGCTTGAGCAGGCCGGTGCCGATCACGATCAGGAACAGGCCCAGATAGAAGAACGGCAGGTTCGGCACCGCGAGGCTGAAGTGGCCCAGGGCGATGATGATGCCGCCGTACCAGACCGCCTTCTGCTGCCCGATCAGCCGGTCGGCGACCCATCCGCCGGGCACCGCCAGCAGGTACACGCCCGCGGTGTAGAGCCCGTACACCGCACCGGCGTGCTGCTCGGTGAATCCGAGCCCGCCGGCCTCGACCGCGGCGACCATGAACAGGAACAGGATCGCCCGCATCCCGTAGTAGGAGAAGCGCTCCCACATTTCCAGGAAGAACAGGGTGTAGAGACCGGGCGGGTGCTTCGCCTGGGCGGCGACGGGCTGGTTCATGGGCGGGCTTCCGGATGGACAAACCCGGGCACCATGGCCTCCGCGATTGTTCCACGTCAATAGCAGGTCGGTGAGGGCCGGGCGGGAGCGGTGAGGGGGCGAGGAACGGGAAAGGAGGAACGAAAGTGTGCGGGGTTGGGGAATCCGTAGCGCCAGAACACCGGATCGTCATCCCGGCGCATGCCGGGATCCAGTGCCTTTGTCGTGGGGCCCGCTGCGGGAGCGGACCTGGACGGACCGGCCCGCGCCTACGGTCGTGAAGCCAAGTCCAGCTTGGTCAGCAGCCGGTCGAGCATGAGCCGTTCGCTCTCGTCCAGCTGCGCCAGCAGCTCGCGCTCATAGCCGAGCGCCAGCGGCACGACCTCGTCGTAGACCCGGTAGCCGGCCTCGCTCAGCTGCAGCACCGAGCGGCGGCGGTCGCTGCCGTGCATCTCGCGTTCGACCAGTCCCCGCTTGAGCAGCCGTGCCACCGCACGGCTCACCGCCACCTTGTCCATCGCAGTGCGGTCGGCGACGCCGTTGGCCGACAGTTCCGGATAACGGCCCAGCACCGCGATCACCCGCCACTCGGTGATCCCGATGCCGAAACGCTCGGCGTAGGCATTGGCGATGGTCTGGCTGACGTGGTTGGAGAGCACGCTCAGCCGGTAGGGCAGGAAGCGCTCGAGTTCCAGCACCTCATGCGCGGCGGAACGGTCCTGCGACGGCGCGGGATCTTGAGTCATGTTGCGTTGCACCTTGCAAATGGTTGCACTTGAAACTATAAAACAGGTTCGTCAACCGCAACGCGCACTGTAGCGCGCCGCACCCGTACAGCAGGAGTCGACCATGAGCGCCCAACCCCACGCGCAGCCCCAGGGCCCCAACCTCGGCATGCAGGTGACCACCTTCGAGAACCCGATGGGCATCGATGGCTTCGAGTTCGTCGAGTTCGCCGCCCCCGCGAGCCAGGGCGCGATGCTGCACGATTATTTCCGGAAGATGGGTTTCAGCGCCGTGCTCAGGCATAAGTCACGCGCGATCACCGTCTATCGGCAGGGCGGGGTGAACTTCCTGGTCAACGAGGATCCGGATTCGTTCGCCGCCGATTTCGCCGCCGCCCATGGGCCCTGCGCCTGCGGCTTCGCGATCCGCTTCGCCAAGCCGGCGACCGAAGTGTTCGACAAGGTGCTGGAGAACGGCGGCGAGGCCGTGGACAACAAGGCATCCACCAGGGCCGTTGACGCGCCGGTGGTCAAGGGCATCGGCGACTGCATGCTGTACCTGGTCGATCGCTACGGCGACAAGGGCTCGGTCTACGAGGACTTCACGCCGGTCGAAGGTGCCGACCAGAACCCGACCGGCTTCGGGCTGACCTTCATCGACCACCTGACCCACAACCTGTACCAGGGCAACATGCAGAAGTGGTCGGACTACTACGAGCGGCTGTTCAACTTCCGCGAGATCCGCTACTTCGACATCAAGGGCGCCAAGACCGGCTTGGTGTCGAAGGCGATGACCGCGCCGGACGGCGTGGTGCGGATCCCGCTCAACGAGTCCAACGATCCCAAGAGCCAGATCAACGAGTACCTCGACACGTACAAGGGCGAGGGCATCCAGCACATCGCCTGCTTCACCGACGATATCTACACCACGGTGGAGAAGATGCGCGAGGCCGGCGTCGAGTTCCTGGATACGCCTGACACCTATTTCGAGGTGATCGACCAGCGCATTCCGAACCACCGCGAGGACGTGCCACGCCTGGCGCGCAACAAGATCCTGATCGACGCCGACGCCGAGACCAAGCAGCGCCTGCTGCTGCAGATCTTCACCCAGAACGCGATCGGCCCGATCTTCTTCGAGATCATCCAGCGCAAGGGCAACGAGGGCTTCGGCGAGGGCAACTTCCAGGCCCTGTTCGAGAGCATCGAGCGCGACCAGATGAAGCGCGGCGTGCTCTGAGCCTTCTCCCACTGGAGAGGGGACTGCCCCGAGTTTTTTGAGCCCCTCTCCCTTTGGGAGAGGGGTTGGGGTGAGGGTACGGCGAAGTGACGACAATCAAGCCCCCGCTACCGACCCGAACCCTCGACAGCGCACGCCGGCTGCGCAGCGAGATGACGGATGCCGAACGAAAGCTTTGGAGGCATCTGCGAGCAGGTCAGCTGGACGGCCTGAAGTTCCGCCGCCAGCATCCCGTCCCGCCCTACATTGCCGACTTCTGCTGCATCGAGGAAAAGCTGATTGTCGAACTGGATGGTTCACAGCACACCGTGGATGCCGACGCTGTCAGTACGCGGTACCTCGAAGCTCAAGGCTGGCGATTGCTCCGGTTCTGGGGCAATGATGTGCTGAGCAATCCCGATGCGGTGCTCGAAGCGATCTGGAACAGTGTCGGGCGCCGTACCCTCACCCCAACCCCTCTCCCGGAGGGAGAGGGGCTCAAGAGCTGACTGCCATGGCTTCCTCAACCCTCAGTTCCACAAGTTACATGTCCGGCTTCGGCAACGAATTCGCCACCGAGGCCGAGCCCGGCACCTTGCCGGTCGGACAGAACTCACCGCAGAAGGTCGCGCACGGGCTGTACGCCGAGCAGCTGAGCGGCACCGCGTTCACGGCGCCGCGCGGCGTGAACCGGCGCAGTTGGCTATACCGGATCCGGCCGGCGCTGACGCACGGCGGCTTCGCGCCGTTCGAGCAGCCGCGCCTGCACGACGATTTCGTCCACGGCCCGGTCTCTCCCGACCAGCTGCGCTGGAGCCCGATGCCGATTCCCGCCGAGGCGCCGGTCGATTTCGTCGACGGGCTGTTCACCATGGGCGGCAACGGCTACGCCGGCGCGCAGCAGGGCGTCGGCATCCATCTGTACGCGGCCAACGCCTCGATGGACGGGCGTTTCTTCTACAGCGCCGACGGTGAGCTGCTGATCGTGCCGCAGCAGGGGCGGCTGCATATCGCCACCGAACTCGGGATGCTCGAAGTCGGACCGCAGGAGATCGCGGTGGTCCCGCGCGGCATCCGCTTCCGCGTCGAACTGCCGGACGGGCCGTCGCGCGGCTACCTATGCGAAAACTTCGGCGCGCAGCTGCGGTTGCCGGACCTGGGGCCGATCGGCGCCAACGGCTTGGCCAACCCGCGCGATTTCCTCACGCCCTGCGCAGGCTACGAGGACGTCGAGGGCGATTTCGAGCTGATCGCCAAGTTCCAGGGCCACCTGTGGCGCGCCGATATCGACCATTCGCCGCTCGACGTGGTCGGCTGGCACGGCAACTACGCGCCCTACAAGTACGACCTGCGCCGCTTCAACGCGATCGGCTCGATCAGTTTCGACCATCCCGACCCGAGCATCTTCACCGTGCTCACCGCACCCAGCGACACGCCCGGCACGGCCAACATGGATTTCGCGATCTTTCCGCCGCGCTGGCTGGTAGCGCAACACACCTTCCGGCCGCCGTGGTTCCACCGCAACGTCGCCAGCGAGTTCATGGGCCTGGTGCACGGCGCCTACGACGCCAAGGCGGAAGGGTTCGCGCCGGGTGGATGCTCGCTGCACAACTGCATGAGCGGGCATGGACCGGACGCGGCGACCTTCGAGAAGGCGTCGAACGCCGACCTGTCGAAGCCGGACGTGATCGCCGACACCATGGCCTTCATGTTCGAGACCCGCGCGGTAATCCGGCCGACGCAGCAGGCGATCGACGCCGGGCACCGGCAGCGCGACTACCAGGCCTGCTGGGCGGGGTTGGAGAAGCATTTCCGACGGCCATCCGGATCGTAGGAGCGCGTCATACGCCGATGCCGCGGGCATTTCGCCGCCCGCGAGTTCCGGTGATCGGCGCGCCTGCCGGTCCGGGATCACGGCACCGGATCCTGTCGGCACCCGCGGCATCGCGCGCATGGCGCGCTCCTACGAGGGGCGCGGACCCGTGCGAGCGGCATCGTTCGTTGCGCGATGCAGCTCGCGATCGCGTAGGCTTGCTGTCGCCATGCCATCAGGAGCCATGCCGATGAAACCGTCGATCCCGCTCGCCGCCGCCGCGCTCGTCCTCGCGCTGTCCGCCTGCCAGGAACGCCCGCAGACTACGGATCCGGCCGCAGATTCCGTCGCCAGCGGCGACGCCATGACCGATCCCGCGGCACCGCCGCCGCTCGACCAGCCCGAGGAAGACGTACCGCCGGCGACCGCGGCCGATGCCGCCGCGGCGACCGGGGCGATGCCGGCCGAAGGCGCGATCACCTTCGAAGGCTTCGGCCCGGCCGCGTTCGGCGCCGATCAGGAACAGGTACGCATGGCCTGGGGTCGCGACCTCGGCGAACCCACGCCTTCCGAACCCGGTGGTTGCTATTACCTGATGCCGCAACCGCAGCCATCCGACGGCTACCGCATTGCCTTCATGGTCGAGGGCGACCGCTTCTCGCGCATCGACGTGCGCGCCGACGACATCGTCGCGCCGGGTGGCGGCCGGGTGGGCATGAGCGCCGACGAGATCGAGGCGCTGTATCCCGGCCGGGTCGAGCGGCGGCCGCACAAGTACGTCGAAGGCGCGTCGTATCTGCGCATTCCCGACGAGGCCGGCGGCAAGGGCGTGCTGCTGTTCGCCACCGACGAGCACGGCCGCGTCACCGAATGGCGCATCGGCGTGCCGCCGCAGGTGGACTATGTCGAGGGCTGCTCTTGAGGGCTAGGAACGAGAAGCGAGGAGTGAGAAACGAGAGAAGATCCTCCGTCCGCACTCGTTTTCTCCACTCGTTTCTGTTCCGCGCCTGGAATCGCGACGGACCCGCGGCGAGGAGTCTGCGAGGTGGGCTACGGCGAGAACCGACCTCAAGTGTCGGAAGCGGGAACGAGGCGCAGGACGTTCGCTTTTACTCGTTTCTCACTCCTCACTCCTCGTTTCTCGTTCCTGGGTTTCAGCTAAAGGAGTCCGACGATGGTGATGGAGTCGATCGGTTGGTTCGTGCTCGGCCTGGCGCTGCTGGCGCTCGGCGGCGATTCGATCGTCAAGGGGACCTCGGGCCTGGCGCAGCGCCTGGGCGTGTCGCCGTTCGTCGCCGGCCTGCTGCTGCTGGCCTTCGCCACGTCGCTGCCGGAGTTGGCGGTCAATGCGCGGGCGTTCGCGATCGGCGAATCGCAGCTGGCGCTGGGCAACGCGGTCGGCAGCAACATCGTCAACTTCGGCCTGACCCTGGGACTGGCGGCGCTGGTCGCGCCGCTGGTGCTGCGGATGCGGCTGCTGGCGCCGATGCTGGTGCTGCTGGCGGTCGCGACGCTGGCGACGATCGCCTTCGGGCTCGACGGCCGTATTGGCCGCGTCGAAGGCGCCGGACTGCTGCTGGGTTTCGCCGCGATGCTCGGCTTCCTGCTGGCGCGCGCGCGGCGCGAGGAGGCTGGCGTGCGCGAGGAGATCGCCGGCTACGTGGCCACGCGCCCGCTGCTCGGTCTCAACCTGGTCCGGATCGTGGTGGCGGCGGCGCTGCTGTACTTCGGCGCCGGCTACGTCGTGCAGGGCGGGCTGGGGCTGGGCGCGGCCTGGGGGTTGTCGCCGTTGCTGGTCGGGCTGCTGCCGGTGGCGATCGGCACCGCGCTGCCGGAAGTGGCGGCGGCGATCATGGCGGCACGGCGCGGGCGCGGCGACATGGTCGCCGGGCACGTGCTCGGCTCCAGCCTGTTCAACCTGCTGGTGGTGATCGGTGGCATGGCCGTGCTGCGACCGCAGACGCTGCCCGCCTCCTTCGTGCGCCTGGAACTGCCGGTGGCGATCGCGTTCGTGCTGGCCTTGTACCCGATGCTGCGCGGCGACCTGCGGATCAGCCGGCTCGAGGGCGGCATCCTCGTCGCCGTGTTCGCGGCGTGGGTCGCGTTCGAACTGCTCCTGATCTAGAAGCGCTTTTTGCCGCGGACTTGCGTCGATGCACGCGATCCGCGGCTTTTCGTTACCGGCTGTCGGGCGGACTGGCGTCGTCTCTGGGCGTGGTCGGCGGCCGCGGGTCCTTCTCCGCCAGCGACAGCGCGGCCTTGGCCATCAGGTGGGCGCTGATCGGCGCAGTGATGAACAGGAAGCCGGTGATCAGCAGCTCGCGTAGGCCGAGGCCGTCGCCGAGCGCCGCGTGGTGGCCGATCGACGCCACCAGGATGCAGCCGACGCCCAGTGTCGTGGCCTTGGTCGGACCATGCAGGCGCTTGAAGAACTCCGACAGCTTGACCAGGCCGATCGAGCCGACCAGCACGAAGAACGTGCCCACCGCCAGCAGCAGTACCAGCAGGATTTCGAAGGCCGCGCTCATTCGACGATGTCCCGGCGCATCACGTACTTGCTCAGCATCACCGTGCCGACGAAGCCGAGCATGGCGATGATCAGCGCGGCCTCGAAGTAGATCGACGAATCCAGGTACATGCCGAACAGGATCAGCAGGGCGATCGTGTTCACGTACAGGGTGTCCAGCGCCAGGATGCGGTCCGGCACGCTGGGCCCGCGCAGCAGCCGCCACAGGCTCATCAGCATCGCCAGGCCGACCGCGTACAGCGCCACGACGACGGCGGTCTCGATCACGGGAAGATCTCCTTCAGCGGCGCCTCGTAGCGCGCCTTGATGGTGGCGACCGCGCCCTCGGCGTCCCCGAGATTGAAGCAGTGCACCAGCAGATGGCGGCGGTCCTCGCTCAGTTCCGCCGACACCGTGCCGGGGGTGAGCGTGATGATGCTGGCCAACGCGGTGATGCCGTGGATATTGCTCAGTTCCAGCGGCACCTGCACGAAGCCGGGGGTGATCGCATGCTCCGGGCCGAGGATCCGCCGCGCGACCTCGATGTTGGAGCGCACGATGTCGACGAACACGGTGCCGCCCAGCCGCAGCGCCACCAGCAGGCGGCCGATGTGCGCGCGTTCGGGCTTGAGCATGTCGGCGAACAGCGGCAATGCGATCGCCAGCACCAGGCCGAGGACCAGCTGCCCGGGGCCGAAGTCGGAGACCAACAGCAGCCACAGCACCAGGACCGCGAGGCTCAGCGGCAGCGACGGCAGGAAACGTCTCATGGCGACGGCGCCCTCGTTTGCGGTGGGGTGTCACGCACCTGCTGCATGTAGTCGGCGGGCGCCAGCACCTGTTCGGCGGCAGCCTGGGTATAGCGCAGCGCCGGACCAGAGGCCAGCATCAGCACGACGCCGTAGCCGAGCAGCAGCGCCACGGCGATGCGCTGCGGTGCGCGCGGCGGTCGCGGCGCGGCCGCCGCGTCGGCGAACGTCTCCGCGCGCCAGATCAGCTGGCTGCCCGAGCGCGCGAGCGCCAATATCGCCAGCAGGCTGGTGACCAGTACGGTGCTCCATACCCATCCCAGCTGCGTCTCCGGTACCGCCGCCAGCAGCATGAACTTGCCAATGAAGCCCGGCAGCGGCGGCAGCCCGCTGATCGATACCGCGGCGACGAGGAACAACAGGCCGAGCGCGGTCTTGTGCCCGAGCGGCGCGGCGATGTCGAGGCGGTCGCCGGCCTTGCCGCGCTGGCGGCGGATCATGTCGGCGATCAGGAACAGTGCCGCGACCGCGAAGGTGCTCTGTACCAGGTAGTACAACCCGGCCGACACCGCCCCGGCGGTGCCCAGGGAGAAGGCGATGAACAGCGTCGCCGCCGAGGCGATCACCAGCCAGGCGGCCTGCGCACGCAGCGTCGGCGAGGCCAGCGCGCCCAGCGAGGCCAGCACCAGGGTGACGATGCCGGCCGGCAGCAGCCAGTCCCAGGCCCAGCCGGCCAGCACGCCCGCCTCGCTGCCGAACACCAGGGCGTACACGCGCAGCACCGCGTACACGCCGACCTTGGTCATCACCGTGAACAGCGCCGCGACCGCCGCCGGCGCGCGCGCGTAGGTCTCCGGCAGCCACAGGTACAGCGGCAGCAGCGCGGCCTTGGCGCAGAACACCACCAGCAGGATGCCCGACGCGGCCTGGATCAGCGCGACGTCGCCAGGGTCGGCCTCGGCCACGCGCAACGCCATCTCCGCCATGTTGAGTGTCCCGGTCAGCCCGTAGAGCAGGCCGAGGGCGACCAGGAACAGGGTCGAGGCGGTGATGTTGAACGCGACATAGTGCAAGCCGGCGCTCATCCGCGGGCCGCGGCCGCCGCTGAGCATCAGCCCGTAGGAGGCGATCAGCAGCACCTCGAAGAACACGAACAGGTTGAACAGGTCGCCGGTCAGGAAGGCGCCGTTGAGCCCGGCCAACTGCAGCTGGAACAGCGCGTGGAAATGCAGCGCTCGCCGGTCCCAGCCGGCGCCGGCGTACAGCAGGCAGGGGATGGCGAGCAGGGCGGTGGTCAGCAGCATCAGCGCGCCGAGCCGGTCGACCGTCAGCGCGATTCCCAGCCGCGCCGGCCAGTCGCCGAGCAGATAGACCAGTACCTCGCCCTGGCCGGCCTGCCGTGTCAGCAGGATCGCGACCGCCAGCAGCGCACCGATGGACAACCACGACACCAGCCGCTGCGCGGCCAGGCTCCGGCGCGGGACCAGCAGCGCCAATGCGGCGGCCAGCAGCGGCAGCAGCACCGGAAGGACCGGCAGGTGGTTCATCGCTCCGGCTCCGGTGTTTCCGGCTCATGGCCGTCGACGTGGTCGCTGCGGTTGTCGGCGCGGCTGCGCATGGCCACGACGATCGCGACCGCGGTCATCGCGAAGGCGATCACGATCGCGGTCAGCACCAGCGCCTGCGGCAGCGGATCGGCGTAGTTGGCCAGCGTCCCGGCCACGCCTTCGCGCAGCACCGGCGGCTTGCCGATCACCGGACGCCCGGAGGCGAAGATCAGCAGGTTGGTGGCGTAGGACAGCAGGGTCAGGCCGAGGATGACGTCGAAGCTGCGCGCGCGCAGCAGCAGGTAGACGCCGCACGCGGTCAGCACGCCGATGCCGCTGGCCAATGCGAGTTCGATCATGGCGCCAGGTTGTCCGGTAGGTACGTCATCAGGCTGCGTTCCCTTGCGCCGGCGAGGCGTCCTTGGATTTCACCGCGCCCATCATCGACAGGATCAGCATCGCGCCGCCGAACACCACCAGGTACACGCCGACGTCGAAGCCCAGCGCGCTGGCCAGCGGCATTTCGCCGATCAGCGGCAGGTGCGGGTCGGCATGGCCGCTGGTGAGGAACGGCACGTCGAACAGCATCGACGCGACGCCGGTGCCCACCGCCGCCAGCAGGCCGACGCCGATGCAGCGCGCATAGTCGAACCCCAGTCGTTGCTGCACGTACGCCGAGCCCTGGATCACGTACTGCAGCAGCAGCGGGATCGCCAGGACCAGGCCGGCGATGAAGCCGCCGCCGGGCTGGTTGTGTCCGCGCAGGAACAGGTACACCGACACCGCCAGCGCCAGCGGGAACAGCAGGTGGCTGAGCTGCGCCGGCATCGGCAGCGCCATCGGACCGCCCGGGATCGTCTCGTCCACCGTCAGCCGCGTGCGCCGCAGCAGTGCGTGCACCACCAGGCCGGCGATGCCGAACACGGTGATCTCGCCCAGCGTATCGAAGCCGCGGAAATCGACCAGGATCACGTTGACCACGTTGCTGCCCCAGGCCTCCGGCAGCGAACGCGCCAGTAGCTCGCCGGCGATCGTCTGCGTGGGGCGGGTGATCACCGCATATACCAGCGTCGTGACACCGAGCCCGGCCGCCGCGGCGATCGCGATGTCGCGCCAGCGCCGCAGCGCCGAGCGCCCGTGCGGCGACGTCTTCGGCAGGTAGTTCAGCGCCAGCAGCATCAGCGCGATGGTCACCATCTCCACCAGCAGCTGCGTCAACGCCAGGTCCGGCGCCGACAGGAACACGAACACCAGGCTCACCGCCAGGCCGACTGCGCCGATCATGATCAGTGCCAGCAGGCGCTGCCGGTGCATTGCCACGGTGGCGATCGCCGCCACCGCCATCACCAGCCACAGCAGCCAGCCCAGCGCCGGCATCGGCTGGCCGCCGGCGCTGCCCTGCAGCGGCGATGCGCCCGAGGTGCCGGACAGCAGCCCGGCCGCGAACGGCGCCGCCGCCAGCACCAGTGTGGCCAGCACCATCAGCAGCAGGTAACGCTGCAGGCTGCCGTTGGCGATGGCGTAGGTGAAGCGCCAGGCCAGCATCAGCAGCGCCTTGACGTTGACCCGGAACAGCCGGTGTCCGAGCGAACGCCGGATGATCGCGTGGAGGTTGAACAGCCGGCGCAGGCCGAAGTACAGCGCCACGCCGAACACCATGCTGCCGATGCTCATCAGCAGCGGCAGGTTGAACCCGTGCCAGACCGACAGGCTGTACGCGGGCAGTGCGTTGCCGAGTACGCCGCGCGCTGCGGTCGCCAGCACCGGCGCGATCGTCCACGCCGGCACGATGCCCACCGCCAGGCAGATCACCACCAGGATCTCGACCGGGATCTTCATCCAGCGCGGCGGCTCGTGGATCTCACGATCGACCGCGCGCGGGCCGTCGCCGAAGAAGGTGTCGTGCACGAAGCGCAGGCTGTAGGCGACGCCGAACACGCCGGCCAGGAACGCCACGAGCGACAGTCCGAGGCGCATCGCGTCGTGGCCGCTGATCTCCAGCGCCTCGGCGAAGAACATTTCCTTCGAAAGGAACCCGTTGAGCAGCGGGATGCCGGCCATCGCCAGCGAGGCGATGATCGCCAGCGCACTGGTGAAGGGCATCAGCCTGCGCAGTCCGCCGAGGCGGCGCATGTCGCGGGTGCCGGCCTCGTGGTCGATGATGCCGGCGGCCATGAACAGCGACGCCTTGAACACCGCGTGGTTGAGGATGTGGAATACGCCGGCGACCACCGCCATCGGCGTCGACAGGCCGAACAGCAGCGTGATCAGGCCCAGGTGCGAAATGGTCGAGTACGCCAGCAGGCCCTTGAGGTCGTGTTGGAAGATCGCGTTCCAGGCGCCGACCAGCAGCGTTGCCGCGCCGACGCAACTGACCGTGTAGAAGAACAGGTCGGTGCCGGCCAGTGCCGGATGCAGCCGCGCCAGCAGGAACACCCCGGCCTTGACCATCGTCGCCGAATGCAGGTAGGCCGAGACCGGCGTCGGCGCCGCCATCGCCTGCGGCAGCCAGAAGTGCAGCGGGAACTGCGCGCTCTTGCTGAAGATGCCCAGCAGCACCAGGCCGAGCATCGGCGCGTACAGCGGATGGGCACGGATCGCATCGCCCGAGGCCAGCACCACGTCGAGCTGGAAGCTGCCAGTGATCTGCCCCAGCAGCAGCACGCCGCCGAGCAGCGCCAGCCCGCCGCCGCCGGTGATCGCCAGCGCCATGCGCGCGCCTTCGCGGGCGTCCTTGCGCTGGGTCCAGTAGCCGATCAGCAGGAACGAACTGATCGAGGTCAGCTCCCAGAACACCACCAGCAGCAGCAGGTTGCCGGCCAGCACCATGCCCAGCATCGCGCCCATGAACAGCAGCAGGTAGGCGAAGAAGCGCGGCGCGCAGTCGTTGCTGCTGAGGTAGTAGCGCGCGTACATCACGATCAGCACGCCGATCCCGAGGATCAGCCCGGCGAACATCCATGCGAGCCCGTCCAGGCGCAGGTCGAACAGCAGGCCCGCCTGCGGGATCCAGTCGTAGCTGACCTGCGGGATCTCGCCGGCCATCACCGCCGGCGTCAGCCACGCCAGGACCACCAGCCCGAGCAGCGGCGCCGACGCGGCCAGCCATGCGGTCACCGCGCGCGGCACGTCGCGCAGGACCGCGACCACCAGTGCCAGCACGAAGGGCAGGGCCAGCAAGAGTTCGAGCATCGGTCTCCTTTCTGGGCGTCGGCTGCGCCGCGGGGGTGCGCAGAGGAACGCGATTCTAGCAGGCGGCCATGCGCGGCCGGTTCCGGCCTTGCCGGGAATTGGAAATCGGGAATGGGGAGTCGGGAATAGCAAGAGCTTGACTGCTCTTGCTCGTCATCCCAGCGCAAGCTGGGATCCATCTTGATCTTGCTGTTGCCTTTGAGCAGCGGGGTCACAGCAAATGGATCCCAGCTTGCGCTGGGATGACGAGGTCAGGACACCGGGCTCTTTCGATTCCCCATTCCCGATCCCGCCGCATCGCCTATGCTTGCGCGATGCCCGTCCGGCCCGCCATGTCCCGGCAATCCCCGCAGCCGCACCCGGCGGGTTTCGCGTCATGAGTGCGGCGCGGCGCGCCCTGGTGTTCGGCGGCAGCGGCCAGATCGGCGTGGCGCTGATCGCGCGGCTGCGCGCGTCGGGCTGGGAGGTCGTCGCGCTCTCGCGCACGCCGCCGGCCGACGCCGCCAGCCTGCACTGGCTGCGCGGGGAGTTCGCGGCGCTGCCGGCGCTGCCGGACGCCTGCGACGCCATCTTCAGCTGTGGTCCGCTGGACCTGTTCTCGCTGTGGTATGCGCAGACGCACATCGACTGCCCGCGCGTGATCGCGTTCGGTTCGACCAGCATGGCAACCAAGCACGCCGCCGCCGATCCCGACGAGCGCGCGCTGGCGCAACGCCTGCGCGAGGCGGAGGCGCGGATCTTCGAGGCCGCCGCAATGCGCGGCGCACGGGCCACGCTGCTGCGGCCGACACTGATCTACGGCGCCGGCCGCGACCACAACCTGACCCGAATCGCCGCGCTTGCCGTGCGCACGGGGTTCTTCCTGCTGCCGCGCAACGCCTGCGGCCTGCGCCAGCCGGTGCACGTCGATGACCTGGCCGCCGCCGCGCTGGCTGCGTTCGATCACCCCGTCAGCGCGGACCGAGGCTATGCCTTGCCGGGAGGGGAAACCCTGCCGTACCGCGACATGGTCGCGCGCACCCTGGCGGCATTGACGCCGCCGCCGCGGCTGATCGAACTGCCGTCCCCGCTGTTCCGGCTCGCGCTGTCGGTCGCGCACGCCACCGGCCGCCTGCGCGGCCTGCCAGCCGGCGCCGTCATGCGCATGCGCGAGGACCTGGTGTTCGATGCGGAGCCCGCGCGCCGCGACCTCGACTATGCTCCGCGCGCGTTCGCGCCGACCGCCGGCATGTTTGCGCCGCCACCTTCGTAGGAGCGCGCCATGCGCGCGATACCGCGGGTATCTCGCCGCCCGCGAATTCCGATGGCCGGCGCACCTGCCGGTCCGGAATCGCGGCATCCACCGGATCCTGCCGGCACCCGCGGTATCGCGCGCATGGCGCGCTCCTACGTTCTTGCGCTACGCCGCCGGACTGGCGTCGTTCACCGGCGTGCGTGCCTTGCGCAGCGTGCGCAGAGCAATGGTCAGTACGCCGCCCAGGATCATGGCGCCGCCGATCCACAGCGCCGGTCCGGGCCGGTCGCCCCAGAACACGATCCCCAGCACCACTGCGATCACCGGCGTGATCAGCAGGTAAGGCGTGACCTGCGCCACCGGGTGCCGCTGCACCAGCAGGTAGAACACGCCATGGCCGAGCAGCGATGCGAACACCGCCGAATACAGCGCGCCACCCCAGCCGATCCAGCTGGCCGCGCGCAGCTGGGCGAAGCTGCCGGGTTCGAACACCGCGCTGATCGCCAGCAGCGGCAGCAGGCCGATGATCGCGGTCCAACCCTGCTGGCTGATCATGTCGATGCCGCGCAGCTTGCGCATGAGCACCGTCCCGAGCGCCAGCAGCAGCGACGACACCAGCATCACCGCGAGCGCCGACGGTACCGCCAGCACCATCGGATCGAATCCCAGCACCAGCACGCCGGCGAAACTCAGCGCGATCGCGAGGCCGGTGCGCCAGGCGAAGCGCTCGCCGAGCAGCCACCACGCCAGCAGCGCCGCCATCGGCACGTAGCTCTGCATCACGATCGCCGGCGACGACAGGTTGCCGGCCATGCGCAGCGCCAGGAAGCTGGTGCCGAAATGCAGCACGCCGTTGACCAGCGCCACCGCCGCCAGCAACGGCCATTGTGCGCGCGGCGGCGGCTTGACGAACCACACCAGCAACGCGGCCAGGAACGCCATGCGCACGCCGGTGAACAGGAACGGCGGAATCTCCCGCAGCGCGTAGGCGGAAATCAGGAAATTGACCGCCCAGAACAGGCAGATCAGCAGGACCAGCGTGAAGTCGCGCCCGCCGAGTCCACGCGCGCCGGCGCTCACGCCCTCACCAGCGCCAGCCCAGTCTGCGATAGAGCTTGGACAGCACCCAGGCGGGGCCGATCAGCAGGTAGACCAGATCGGTGAGGAAACTCGGCTTCTTGCCTTCGATCTTGTGGCCGATGAACTGCGCGATCCAGGCGACCACGAACACTGCGATCGCCAGGACCAGCAGTCCGCGCGTGCCGAGCACCTGGTACAGCCACCATGTCAGCGTGCCCAACAGCAGGTAGACGACCAGCATGCCGAGCCCGAGCGGGCGCGAGGCGCGGTAATAGAACAGCCACGAGGCGAACATCGCCAGGCCGGCCCAGATGCCGGGGCGGAAGAACGCGCCGCTGGTCGGAATGCACCACAGCAGCGCGATCACGCTCCACAGGATCGCCGGCACCGCGAACACGTGGATGGCCTGGTTGGTGTCGTTCTGGTGATCGCCCGAGTAGCTGGCGAACCAGCGGTCGATCGGGCGTCCGGTGTGCTCTGCGGTCGCGGTCATGATGGCCTCCAGGTCGGTTGCCGGCAGCGGCAATCCCGCTGGCCGAGCATATCGCGATCGCCGGCGCGGCGGCGTCGAGACGGCGCGCCGTGGCGCACCTCTTCGCCGGCCCTTCATCCGTAGGAGCGCGCCATGCGCGCGATGCCGCGGGCATTTCGCCGCCGGCGAATTCCGGAATCGTGGCCTCCACCGGATCCTGCCGGCACCCGCGGCATCGCGCGCATGGCGCGCTCCTACGGCGGGCAAGGCATTGCGGCCTCGTTAGTCGATCTCGATGTCCGCCAGCCGCTGCAGCGCCTCGGCGTAGCGGGCGCGGGTGCGTTCGACGACTTCCACCGGCAGATGCGGCCCGGGCGCGGTCTTGTCCCAGTCCAGCGTCTCCAGGTAATCGCGCACGATCTGCTTGTCATAGCTCGGCGGGCTGCTGCCGACCTGGTAGTCATCTGCCGGCCAGTAGCGCGAGGAGTCCGGCGTGAGCATCTCGTCCATCACGTACAGCCGGCCGTCCACATCGGTGCCGAACTCGAACTTGGTATCGGCCAGCAGGATGCCGCGCGCCGCCGCGTACTCGGCGGCGAAGTGGTACAGGCGCAGGGTGGCGTCGCGGATCTGCTCGGCCAGGTCGGCGCCGATCCGGCGCACCGCGGTGTCGAAATCGATGTTCTCGTCGTGCTCGCCGACCGCGGCCTTGGTCGACGGGGTGAAGATCGGTTCGGCAAGCCGCTCCGCCTGGCGCAGGCCGTCGGGCAGGCGGATACCGCTGACGCAGCCGGTGCGCTGATAGTCCTTCCAGCCGCTGCCGATCAGGTAACCGCGCGCGATCGCCTCCACCGGGACCGGGCGCAGTTTTTTCGCCACCACCGAGCGCTGTGCGTACAGTGCCGGATCCACGCCGGGCGGCAGCACCGCGGCGACGTCGATGCCGGTCAGGTGGTTGGGCATCAGGTGCGCGGTCTTCCCGAACCAGAAATTGCTGATCCGGCACAGCATCTCGCCCTTGCCGGGGATCGGGTCGGGCAGCACCACGTCGAACGCCGAAAGGCGGTCGGTGGCGACGATCAGCAGATGGCCGTCGGCGCTGGGCACCTCGTCCGGCAGCTGTTCGTCTCCGAGGTCGAAGACGTCGCGCACCTTGCCGCGGTGGCGCAGGGTCAGGCCGGGCAGGTCGGCATCGAGCAGGGTCGTGGCCAAGGAAGCACCCAGATGGAAGCGGGCCGGGCAGTGTAGTGCGGTTTCCGGTCCGGATGCATGCCGTTGCGTGCTGGCGGGACGGCGGTGCAGGAGCGCGTCAGGCATGTGCCGATGCCTGGCTGCGCAGCATGGCCTGGACGGCCGGCGCGGCCGCCTCGCCGATGGCGTCGCCGATCAGGATCACCCCGGGACTGCCCAGGCCCAGCGCGTGCGCATCGTCGCGCAGGCACGCCAGGGTGGTCAAAAGCGGTTTCTCGCCGGGCTGGCTGGCCGCCTGCACCACGGCGACCGGCGTCGCCGCCGGCAGATGCGGCAGGAGCGCGGCCGCGATCGAAGCGATCCGGCGCATGCCCATGTAGATCGCCAGCGTGGTGCCGGTGGCGGCCAGCGCCGCCCAGTCCGGTTCGCCATCGTCCCGGGTGTGCGCGGTGACGAAGGTGACGCCATGGCAATGCTCGCGATGGGTCAGCGACACGCCCAGGCTGGCCGCGGCGGCGAATCCGGCGCTGATGCCGTTGACGATCCGCACCGCGATGCCGGCCTGGCGCAGGAAAGCGATTTCCTCGCCGGCGCGGCCGAACAGCAGCGCGTCGCCGCCCTTCGCCCGCACCACCCGCAGCCCCTGCAGCGCATAGCGTCGCATCAGCCGGCAGATGAACGCCTGCGGCGTGGAGCGGCAGCCGCCGCGCTTGCCGACCCGGATCACCCGCGCCGACGGCGCCAGTTCCACGATGGACGGATTGACCAGGTCGTCCAGCAGCAGGACTTCGGCCGCGGCCAGCGCTTTGGCGGCCTTGATCGTGAGCAGTTCCAGATCGCCGGGACCGGCCGACAACAGCACGACCTCGCTGCGGTCGCGGCGTGGAGGAGCGGGGGATTGGCGATGCATGGCGGCTCCGTTGTCTGCGTCGACGTGCTGTTACCGCCGTCACGCCCGCAGGGGCTGACGGCAGAGTTGCGCCAGTTGCGGCAGGCACGATCCGCAGACCGTGCCGCAGCCCAGGCGCTGCTTGAGTTCGGTGACCCCGGCGCCCTGGGTCACCTGTGTGCGGATCGCCGATGCCTTCACCTGCATGCAGGTGCAGACCACCGCGTCGCGGACGGCGCCGTCCCCGGAGTGCGCGAACACCGCCAGTCGCGGCCCGTTCCATGCGCGCGCGGACAAGGCGATCTCCAGCAGGGATTCGCTGGCGGGATCGCGTCGCGCATCGGTCAGCAGCAGCCCGTCGATGCGGCTGTCGGCCGCCTCTCCGCGCCAGCCGACGCGCTTGAGCAGGCCGCGTCGCGCATCGCGGTATTCCAGCGTGTCGCGACCGGGCGCCAGGCGCAGCGCTTCGACCAGCGTGTCCAGCCATTGTTCCGATGGCGCGGATTCGGCCGCGGCGCGCAACACCAGCCACGCAGGGCCGTCCGGCGCATCGGCGTCGGCATGCAGCCCGATTGCGGCGAAACCGCAGGCCTTCAGCAGCGGCTGTACCGCGGCCTGCAACGCCAGCGCATCGCCGCGCCTGGCCGCCAGCAGGTGCCAGCCGAACTCGGCCTTCTCCACGCGCACGGCAGCGTGCTTGAGTTCCGGCTGCAGCGAACGCGCGTCCACCGCCGGCTGGCTGACTTCGTTGATGCCGCCGCTGGAGAGGAACTGCCCGCTCCAGTGCATCGCCGCGAATACGGTGCCGGAGTTCACCTCGTCCGACAGCTCCAGCGGCAGCACCAGTTCGCCGCGCTTGCTGATCACGCGCACCAGGGCGCCGGTGGCCAGGCCGCGTCGCGCGGCGTCCGCCGGCTGCATGCGCAGGCCCGGTTCCGGACTATGCGCGAGCAACCCGGGCACGCGGCCGGTGCGGGTCATGCCATGCCACTGGTCGCGCAGGCGGCCGGTCAGCAGGCGCAGCGGAAAGCGCGCGGAGGTCGGCTCCGCCACCGGGCGATAAGGCGTGACGTGGAAGCGCGCCTTGCCGTTGGCCGTGGCGAACACGCCGTCGCCGTAGCGGCGCGCCTGGCCTTCGCCGCCCGCGGGAAATGGCCATTGCTGCGGCCCGTCCGCTTCCAGGCGTGCATAGTCGAGCCCGCCGATATCCAGGTCGCGGCCGACGGTCAGGCGGCGGTGCTCATCGAAGATTTCGGTGGGTGCCTTGAACTCGAACATCGGTGCGACACCGGGCGGCGCCAGCCGCGCCTCGATGCGGCGCGCAATTTCATTGACGATCCACCAGTCCGGCCGCGCCTGCCCGGGCGCGGGCACCGCCTGCCGCACCCGCGAGATGCGCCGCTCGGAATTGGTCACCGTGCCTTCCTTCTCGCCCCAGGTGGCGGCCGGTAACAGCACGTCGGCATAGGGCACGGTGTCGGTGTTGCGGAAGGCTTCCTGCACGATCACGTACTCGGCCTGCTGCAGGGCCTCGCGCACCCGGCCGATGTCGGGCATCGAGTGCACGGGATTGGTGCAGGCGATCCATACCGCCTTGACCTTGCCGCTGTGCAGCGCTTCGAACAGCGGCACCGCCGACAGGCCCGGCGTGGGCGACAGCGTCTGTGCCGGTAGGCCCCACAGCTGCTCCACCTCGGCGCGGTGCTGCGCATCGCCGATCTCGCGGTGCGCCGCCAGCATGGTGGCCATGCCGCCGACCTCGCGCCCGCCCATCGCGTTGGGCTGGCCGGTCAGCGAAAACGGGCCGGCACCGGGCTTGCCGATCTGGCCGGTGGCCAGGTGCAGATGGATCAGCGCGAGGTTCTTGTCGGTGCCGTGCGCGGACTGGTTCAGGCCCATGCAGTACAGCGACAGCGCCGCCGGACTGCGGCCGAACCATTCGGCCGCCTGGATCAGGTCGGTGACGGGAACGCCGCACAGGTCGGCGGCCATGCGCGGCGTGTAGTCGCGCAGCAGCTGCTTGAGCTCGGCGAAGCCTTCGGTGTGGCGGGCGATGAATGTCTGGTCGATCAGGTCTTCCCAGACCAGGTGGTGCAGCATGCCGTTGAACAGCGCCACGTCGGTGCCCGGCTGAATCGCCAGGTGCAGATCGGCCATCGCCGCGGTGTCGGTGCGGCGCGGATCGACCACGATCCAGCGCACGGCCGGATCACGTTCGCGCGCCTCTTCCAGCCGGCGCAGCAGCACCGGATGCGCGTAGGCCAGATTGCTGCCGGCGAACAGCACCGTCTTGGCCAGTTCCAGGTCCTCGTAGCAGGTGGGCGGGCCGTCGGCGCCCAGCGCGAGCTTGTAGCCGGTCACCGCGCTGGACATGCACAGGCGCGAATTGGTGTCGATGTTGTTGGTGCCGATTAGTCCCTTGGCCAGCTTGTTGAAGACGTAGTAGTCCTCGGTCAGCAGCTGTCCGGACACGTAGAACGCCACCGCATCCGGGCCGTGCTGTTGGACGATGCCGGCCAGCCGGTCGGCCACCGTGTCCAGCGCCACCGCCCAGTCGACGGGTTGCCGCGGCGCATGGCGCAGGCGCCGCAGTTCCGGACGCGTCAGGCGACCGGTCGCGTCGGCGCAGGTCTGCGGAAGATTGCGGCCCTTGCTGCACAGGCGTCCATAGTTGGCGGGGTGTTCCGGGTCGCCTTCGACGCCGACGATACGGCTGCCGGCCGCATGGTGCTCGGCGTCGACCAGGACGCCGCAACCGACGCCGCAGTAGCAGCAGACCGAGCGCGTTCGGGTCCGATGCGTCGGCGTGCCGTCCATCAGTCGCGGTCCCGTTCGGCCGTTGTAGGAGCGGCTTCAGCCGCGACCACGGACTCCGGGCGCTCAGTAGGTTGCCGGTCGCGGCTGAAGCCGCTCCTACAATCGTCGTGTGGTTGCTCCTCCAGCGACAACCAGATTTCGCCCGCTTCCACACGCGCGGGAAACGTCCGCGCGCAGCCCACGTCCGGCGCGCAGGCTTCGCCGGTCGCCAGGCCGATGTTCCAGCCGTGCAGCGGGCAGGTCACCGTTTCACCGGCGACGATGCCCTGCGACAACGGTCCGCCCTTGTGCGGGCAACGGTCCAGCACCGCAAACACCTGGTCGGTGGCGGTGCGGAACAGGGCGATATCGTCCCGGCCCGCACGCGCCAGCACCCGCGCGCCGAGCGCCGGGATGTCCTCCAGCCGGCAGATGCGCACCCAGGTGGCTGGTTCGACGACGGCGCTCATCTCAGCCCTCCACTTCGACGGGAATGCGCTTGTCCAGGCGCAGCGGCTGGTACTCGCGCGGCTTCTCGCCGGCGATGCGCGCTGCCCACGGATCGGGCAGGCCTTCCAGCGCGAACAGCAGCCGCTCGTACAGGGCGCGGCGGTTGTCGGCGTCCTCGATCACGCGCCGATGGATGTAGTCCATGCCCACGCGCGCGATGTAGTGCACGGTGCGATCGAGGTAATACGCCTCCTCGCGGTACAGCTGCAGGAAGGCGCCGGTGGTTTCCTTCACCTCGTCGGCGGTCTTCACCTTGACCAGGAACCTGGCCACCTCGGTCTTGATGCCGCCGTTGCCGCCGATGTGAATTTCCCAGCCCGAATCCACCGCGATGATGCCGACGTCCTTGATGCCGGACTCGGCGCAGTTGCGCGGGCAGCCGGACACTGCCAGCTTGACCTTGTGCGGGCTCCACATGTTGGCGAGCATGGTTTCCAGCTCGATGCCCATCTGCGTGCTGTTCTGCGTGCCGAAGCGGCAGAACTCGCTGCCGACGCAGGTCTTCACCGTGCGGATCGACTTGCCGTAGGCATGCCCGGACTTCATGCCGAGATCCTTCCAGACATCGACCAGGTCTTCCTTCTTCACCCCCAGCAGGTCGATGCGCTGGCCGCCGGTCACCTTGACCATCGGCACCGCGTACTTGTCGGCGACATCGGCGATGCGGCGCAGCTCGCCGGCATTGGTCACGCCGCCCTTCATCTGCGGGATCACCGAGAACGTGCCGTCCTTCTGAATGTTGGCGTGGGCGCGCTCGTTGATGAAGCGCGACTGCGGATCGTCCACCGCTTCCCGCGGCCAGGTCGAGATCAGGTAGTAGTTGATCGCCGGCCGGCAGGTGGCGCAGCCGTTGGGGCTGCGCCATTCCAGGAAGGCGTACACCGCTGCGTGGGTGAGCAGCTTGTGCTCACGGATCGCCTGCCGCACCTCGCCGTGGCCGTGGTCGGTGCAGCCGCAGACTGCCTTGGTCTTGGGCGTTTCCTGGAAGTTGGAGCCCAGGCAGTTCATCAGGATCTGCTCGACCAGGCCGGTGCACGAGCCGCAGGAACTCGAGGCCTTGGTGTGCTTCCTGACGTCGTCGACGGTGGACAGGCCCTGCTCGTTGATCGCCTTGACGATCGTGCCCTTGCACACGCCGTTGCAGCCGCAGACCTCGTCGCCGTCGCCCATCGCGGCGGCGCGGTCCTGGCCGGCGGTGCCGGCATCGCCGAGCGCTTTCTCGCCGAACATCAGCTGGTCGCGGCAGTCCTCGACCCGGCTGCCGTCCTTGAGCAGCTTGAAGTACCAGCCGCCGTCGCCGGTATCGCCGTACAGGCAGGCGCCGATCAGCTTGTCGTCCTTGATCACCAGTTTCTTGTAGACGCCGCCGGCCGGGTCCGACAGTACGATCTCCTCGCTGCCGTCGCCGCCCATGAAGTCGCCGGCGGAGAACAGGTCGATGCCGGTGACCTTCAGCTTGGTCGACGCTACCGAGCCGCCGTAGATGCCGATGCCGTAGCAGGCCAGGTGGTTGGCGCAGATCCGCGCCTGTTCGAACAGCGGCGCGACCAGGCCGTAGGCGATGCCGCGATGGCTGGCGCATTCGCCGACCGCGTACACGCGCGGATCGTAGGTCTGCAGCGTGTCGCTGACCACGATGCCGCGGGTGCAATGGATGCCCGCTGCCTGCGCCAGCTGCGTGTTGGGGCGGATGCCGGCCGCCATCACCACCAGGTCGGCCGGCACCTCGCTGCCGTCGGAGAACTTCACCGCCGTCACTTCGCCGTGTTCGTTGCCCAGCAGCTCGGTGGTGGAGGTATTGAGGCGGAACTTCAGGCCGCGATCGCTGAGCGATTTCTCCAGCAGCTGCCCGGCCACCGGATCCAGCTGGCGCTCCAGCAGCCAACCGGCCAGATGCACCACGGTCACGTCCATGCCGCGCAGCTTCAGGCCGTTGGCCGCTTCCAGTCCCAGCAGGCCGCCACCGATCACCACCGCATGCCGTTTCACCTTGGCGGTCTCGATCATGGTGCGGGTGTCGTGCAGGTCGCGATAGCCGATGACGCCCTTCAGGTCCTTGCCGGGTACCGGCAGGATGATCGGCAACGAGCCGGTGGCCAGCAGCAGGCGGTCGTACTCGGCCTCGGTGCCGTCGGCCGCGATCACCCGCCGCTGCACGCGATCGATCTTCACCACTTCCTTGCCCAGGTGCAGGTGGATGCCGTGTTCGGCGTACCAGTCCAGCGGGTTGAGCACGATGTCGTCGAAGTCCTGTTCGCCGGCCAGCACCGGCGACAGCAGGATGCGGTTGTAGTTGGGATGCGGCTCGGCGCCGAACACGGTGATGTCGTACATGTCCGGCGCCAGCTTCAGCAGTTCTTCCAGCGTGCGGATGCCCGCCATGCCGTTGCCGATGACGACCAGTCTTGGCTTTTTCATTCGCTTGCTGCTCCAGGCAGGTTCAGACGCGCGCGGCGCTGGCGGCCGCCCACCGGTTGCGCCACTGGTGCTTGATGCCGGACAGGAATCCCCAGGCCAGCAGCGCGATGCCGGCGAACAGCCACAGGCCGATCGCATAACTGCCGGTGTGCTGCTTCACCACGCCCATGCCGGCCGCCAGCAGGAAGCCGCCGATGCCGCCGGCCATGCCGATCAGTCCCGTCATCAGGCCGATGTCGGTACCGAAGCGTTGCGGCACCAGCTGGAATACCGCACCGTTGCCGGCGCCCAGACACAGCAGCGTGAGCACGAACAGCGCCACCGTCGCCACCGATCCGCCGATGCCGAAACCGGCCGTCGCCACCAGCACCGTCACCGCCAGATATACCGCGAGCAGGGTGCGGGTCCCGCCGATGCGGTCGGCGATCACGCCGCCGATCGGGCGCATCACCGAACCGGCCAGCACGCAGGCCGCGGTGGCCCAGCCGGCGATCTTGGGATCGAAGTCGAACTGGTCGTGGAAATAGCCGGGCAACGCGCTGGCGAAACCGGCGAAACCGCCGAAGGTGATCGCGTAGAAGAACATGAACCACCAGGAGTCGCGGTTGCCCACCAGCACGCGCCCGTAGTCGGACAGATGCTTGCGCGGCACCGTCACCGGCGCGTCCTTGGCGAAGGCCGCGAATACCAGCAGCGTGAGCACCAGCGGGATGCAGGCCAGGCCGAACACCGCCTGGTAGCCGAACGCCATCGCCAGCACCGGCGCGAACAGCGCGGCGAACACCGTGCCCGAGTTGCCGGCGCCCGCGATCCCCATCGCCGTGCCCTGGTGCTCGGGCGGATACCAGCGCGAGGCCAGCGGCAGCGCCACCGCGAACGAGGCGCCCGCCACGCCCAGCATCATGCCCAGCAGCAGGACCTGCGCATAGCTGTGCACGCCCAGCCGCCAGGCCACCAGCAGCGCCGCGATCACCAGCGCCTGCGCCAGCAGGCCGGTGCGCCTGGCGCCGATGCGGTCGGCCAGCATGCCCAGGAACAGGCGCAGCACTGCGCCGCAGAGGATCGGCACGGCCACCATCATCGCCCGCTGCTGCGTGTCCAGTTGCAGGACCGCGGCCAGCTGCACCTGCATCGGACCCAGCAGGTACCACACCATGAAACTCAGATCGAAATACAGAAACGCCGACAACAGCGTGGGCGTGTGTCCGGCCCGCCAGAACGATCGGTTCATCCGCGCAATCTCCAAACGTGGGGCGCCTGCGCATGCCTTCCGATGGCCTGTCACGGCGGTGTTGGGGGGAGAGAAACGCGAACGGCGTCCTCCGGTTCGCACCGCGAAGACGCCGTTGTCTTGGTAAGCGGGCCGCCGTTGGCCGCGCTACGGAATTCGGGTTGTGGCGGGCACGCCGTTGCGCCCACGTAGAGTTACAAAGCAATCCGCGTGCCAATTGCCGGCTGCGCCGGCCGCACCGATGCATTCGCAAGCAATTCAATCGCTTGAGCGTGGATTGTCGGGTGGCCGCCGAACACGGGCGTCGGCTTGCCGGCTTCGCACTGCACCATCGGAGTGCTTCGATGCACTGTTGTTGTGCATCGCATCATTCACCCATGCGGCATGGCTCGCCCCCGCGTATTCGTATCGCCGGCTACTCCCAGCGAGAACCGTCGAACAGGGTGCTCTGCCGCGTATCGCGGGTCGGGACCGGCACGCCCAGCTGTTCCGCCGCTTGTCGATAGGTGTCGACGCGGCGGACATTGCCCAACAGGATCGCGTCGGCCTCCGGGCTGGCGGCCGGCAACCAGCCCCAACGGCGGAACTGGTGCAGGAACCAGCGGCCATCCGAGCGCCACGGGAAATTGACCTGTCCGTCGGCATGAAAGCGCAGCCGTTGCGCCGGATCGTCGATGTCCGAAGGCAGCAGGCTGGCCGCGATGCGCTCGGCCGGCAGGCCGATCACCTCCGGATCGGCCAGCCAGTCCACCGCCTGCCGCCGGTTCTCCGGCACGTCCAGCCAACGGCAGGCCTCCAGTACGGCGGCGGTCAGGGCGACCGCCGTCTCCGGCTGCAGGGCCGCAAACGCGCGACGACAGGCCAGCACCTTCTCCGGATGTCCCGGCCAGAGCTGCCCGCTGCGGATCACGCGTGCGCCGGCCCCCAGCGCTTCGGCCTGCGCGGCCCATGGTTCGCCTGCGCAATAGCCGTCCAGTTCGCCGCGTGCCAGAGCCGCCGGCATCTGCGGCGGCGACAGGGTCACGCCGCGGATGGCGGCCATCGGATCCACGCCCTGTGCGGCCAGCCAGCAGTACAGCCACATCGCGTGGGTGCCGGTGGGGAAGGTCTGCGCCAGGATCGGAGGTCGCGGCAGCGCCGCCAGCAGTTCGCGCAGGGGCAGCCCCTGTTCCAGTCCCCGCGCCAGCGGCGGCGACAGCACGATGGCCTGGCCGTTCTGGTTGAGGGTGAGCAGGATGGCCAGCCCGGCCTGCGGGCCGCCGATGCCGGTCTCGACGCCGTAGACCAGTCCGGCCAGGGCATGCACCGCGTCCAGTTCTCCCGACAGCAGCTTGTCGCGGATCGCCGCCCAGGAGGCCTGCCGCCGCAACCGCAGCCGCAGGCCGTGCTTGCTGTCCAGGCCCAGGCGCACGGCCGCGACCAGCGGCGCGCAATCGATCAGGGGCATGTAGCCCAGCTGCAGGGTTCGGACGTTGTCGTTATGCATGGAACCCTCACGAAATCCGTCATTCTTCGGTTGCCATCCTTCGCGCCTCATCGAGGGCTTCGCCCCCCGGCCTGGCCATCCATGGCCAAGCGTTCGCAGGCGCCGCGGATGCCATTCAAGGCATCTGCGGCGCCCTGCTCACCCCAGCAGATCGGCCATGGCGATGATCTGGCGGGCCACGTCCGCCAGCTTGAGGCCCTGCTTCATCGCCTGCTGGCGCAGGGCGGCATAGGCCTCGGGTTCGCTCATGCCGCGCTTGTCCATCAGCAGGCCCTTGGCGCGCTCGATCAGCTTGCGGTCGCCCAGTTGCTGCTGGACCTGGTCCAGCTCGCGGCGAACCTGCGATTGCTGCTCGAAGCGGGCCAGCGCCACCTGGATGATCGGCGCCAGGCGCGCCGGCGCCAGCCCGTCCACGACGTAGGCGGTGACCCCGGCCCCGACCACGGTGCGGATCAGCTGGTCGTCGCCGTCGGCCGAGAACATCACCACCGGTCGCGGCGCCTGGTGATGCACCACCGCCAGCTGTTCCAGCGTGTCGCGCGAAGGCGAGTCGACGTCGATGATGATCACGTCCGGCTGCTGCGATTCCACCGCCTTGAGCAGCGCCCCGGCCGCCGCCACCTCCTCCAGCACCTCGTAGCCGGCGGCCAGCAGCGCATCGCGCAGTTCGCCGATCGGCTTTTCGGTATCGTTGACCAGCAGAATGCGCAGCATCGCAGGCGAGGGCCGGAGGGCGGGATCGGCCCCATGTTGCCATGCAGCATCAGGCGCTGCGAGCCGCCCATCCATCTGGAGACCCCATGCCGCTGTTTCCGCTGTTCGCCGATCTTTCGGGCCGCGAGGTACTGGTGGTGGGCGGCGGCGAGGTCGCCACGCGCAAGGTGGAGGCGCTGCTGCAGGCCGGGGCGCAGGTGCAGATCCACGCGCATGCGCTCGCCGAGACGCTGTCGCGGTGGCTGGCCGAGGGGCGGCTGCGGCGCCGCGAGGGCGATTTCGACCCGGCCTGGCTGGACGAGGTCTGGCTGGTCGTAGCCGCCACCGACGACCGGGCTTTCAATGCCCGCCTGGCGGCCGAAGCCGGCGGGCGCCGGCGCCTGGCCAATATCGTCGACGATGCGGAGCTGTCGACCTTCCAGGTGCCCGCGATCGTCGATCGCGCGCCGTTGCTGGTGGCGATTTCCTCCGGCGGCGCGGCGCCGATGCTCGCCAGGCGCCTGCGCGAGCAACTGGAAACGCAGCTGGATCACTCGCTGGGCGACTTCGCCGGCCTGTTCGCACGCCACCGCGCAGCCATCCGCCGGCAGCTGCCGCAACTGGCCCGGCGCCGGCGCTGGTTCGAGCAGGTCCTCGACGGCCCCGTGCCCGTGCTGTTGCAGGCCGGGCAGCGGGAGGCGGCCGAGCAGGCGTTCCAGGCCGCACTGCAGAGCAGCCAGGACACGCCGGCCGCGGGCAGCGTGACATTGGTCGGCACCGGCAACGGCGATCCGGGCCTGCTGACATTGAAGGCCCTGCGCGCCCTGAACCAGGCCGATCTGCTGGTCTGCGACGCCGCGGTCGTGCCCGCGGTGCTGGCGCTGGCGCGGCGCGATGCCGAACGCGTGGCGATGCCCGCCGACGCAGCCGAGCAGTTGAGTCTGCTGGTCCGACAGGCCAATGCCGGCAAGCGCGTGGTGGCCCTGAAACCAGGCGATGCTTTCCGTAGGCCGCCCGACGATCGTCTGCCAAACGAACTGGCCGGCCAAGGCATCGCCTGCGACGTCATCGCCGGCATCACCTTCAAAGCCCCTCTCCCTGCGGGGCGATAGCGCATGGCTTGCGCGCCACCGGCGCGCGTGCGCTGGAGCGCCCGCGCCGCTGGCGCGGGCCGGGGCGCGGAGCGGGGTTGGGTGAGGGTACGGCGAAGTCGCGATGGTTCAGACCTCTGCCGCTTCGCCGTACCCTCATCCCGCCCTCCGGGCCACCTTCTCCCGGGGGGAGAGGGAAAAAAGGACCACCGGCTCGTTGCGGAGCCGAGTGCAGCGCCGCCAGCCGCGCTCTACACTGTCGCCATGAAACGCTGGTACGGAAAACTGTTCGGCTTCATTGCCGGCTGGCTGCTGATGCGGCACCCCGCGGGCGGGCTGATCGGCCTGCTGATCGGTCATGCCTTCGACGCCGACTGGCTGTTCCCGCGGCGCGCGGCGCCGTATCGCGTGCTCGGCGTCAGCGACGACGCCAGCGAGGCCGAGATCGACCAGGCCTACCGCCGGCTGATGGCGCAGTACCACCCGGACCGGCTGTCCGGCGCGGCGCCCGAACTGCGCGCGCAGGCGGAGAAGAAGGCCCAGGAGATCAACGGCGCCTACGACCGCATCAAGGCCGTGCGCAAGCGCCGATCCTCATAGCGCCACATCCTGCCCATGTGGGAGCGGCGGACGTCGCGACTGCAGGGGACCGGTCGCGCTTTCCGTCGGCAGCATGCCCCCGCCACTCCCACAACGACTTCATCACCGACAACGCCGCCCATGCAGCCACCCGTCATCGCCCCGTCCATCCTCTCCGCCGATTTCGCCCGCCTCGGCGGGGAAGTCGACGCCGTGCTCGCCGCCGGCGCCGACTGGGTGCATTTCGACGTGATGGACAACCACTACGTGCCCAACCTCACCATCGGTCCGCTGGTCTGCGAGGCGCTGCGCAAGCACGGCGTCACCGCGCCGATCGACGTGCACCTGATGATCGAGCCGGTGGACCGGATCGTGCCGGACTTCGCCCGCGCGGGCGCCAGCCTGATCAGCTTCCACCCCGAGGCCAGCCGCCACGTACACCGCACCATCCAGATGATCAAGGCGGAGGGCTGCCAGGCCGGCCTGGTACTCAATCCGGCCACGCCGGTGGACGTGCTCGACTACGTGCTCGAGGACCTGGACCTGGTGCTGGTGATGTCGGTCAACCCGGGCTTCGGCGGGCAGGCATTCATCCCGTCGGCGCTGGACAAGCTGCGCATCGTGCGCGAGCGCATCGACGCCAGCGGCCGCGCCATTCGCTTGGAGATCGACGGCGGGGTGAAGCCGGACAACATCGGCGCGATCGCCACCGCTGGCGCCGACACTTTCGTCGCCGGCTCGGCGATCTTCGGCCAGTCGGACTATGCCGACGTCATCGCGCGCATGCGCCGGGCAGTCGCCGCGGCGGCTGAATAGAAAACAGCGCCGGTGGGGAGCCCCCCGGCGCTGTCGCTGGAGGCAATCCCGCCTCCGTCCGTCGTCCCTGCGATGGACTCTCATACTCCACGTCGATGATGACGCCCGCATGACATTCACGGCGCGCGACGCCCGGACGCTGCTAGCCTGCGGCTCCCCCGAAACGAGCCTTGACCCATGTCGTCGTCCCGGCACTGGCGTCTGATCCTCAACGGCAAGTCCGCCGAAGACGAACCGTTGCGTGAGGCCGTCCAGGCGATGCGTGATCGCGGCATCGCCCTGGAGGTGCGCGTGACCTGGGAGTCCGGCGACGCCGAGCGCTACCTCGCCGAGGCGATCGCCGATGGCGTGGACACGGTGATCGCAGGCGGCGGCGACGGCACCCTGAGCGATGTCGCCGGCGCGCTCGCGCAGCGCGACGAAGCCGCCGAGGCGTTGCCGGCGCTGGCGCTGGTGCCGCTCGGCACTGCCAATGATTTCGCCGCGTCGGCCGCGATCCCGGAAGAACCGCTAGCGGCGCTCGAGCTGGTGCGGGCGCAGCCGCCGCGGCCGTTCGATCTGCTCAGGCTGGAGGCCGACGGTGCGGTGCACTGGTGCGCCAACCTGGCCAGCGGCGGCTTCGGCACACGCATCACCGTCGAAACCAACGAGGGCCTGAAGAAGATGCTCGGCGGCCTGGCCTACCTGATCACCGGCATCGCCAAGGTCGGCCGGATCGAGCCACTGCAGGCGCGTATCGCCGGGCCGGGCTTTTCCTGGCAGGGCGATTTCATCGCCCTCGGCGTCGGTAACGGCCGCCAGGCCGGCGGGGGCCAGGTGCTGTGCCCGGACGCGCTGGCCGACGACGGCCTGCTCGACCTGACCGTGGTACCGGAACTGGAGGGCGAGGTGGCCGCCACGCTCGGCACCGTGGTCAGCGAAGGCCGCGAGGCCGCGCTCGATCAGGTGGCGGTGCGCGCGCGGTTGCCCTGGCTGGAGATCGACGCGCCGGAGCCGCTCGCCCTCAACCTCGACGGCGAGCCGATCCAGGCCCGCCGCTTCCGCATCGACTGCGTGCACGCGCGCCTGCGGATGCACCTGCCGTCGGACTGTGTGCTGTTGTCCGCGGCGCGCTGACCGCCTCACTGCCGTTTCCGCACCATTCCATGGCGCATCGCCGGCGGCGAAACCTCGCGCGACCGGCTAAAGTAGCGGCCATGGACCTCCCTCACTTCCGGCGTTCTCCCAAGGCCAGGGCCTGGCGATGGTGGCGCACCGCCGCCGCTCCCGCCCCTTCGCCTTCCGAGGACACGCCGCGTGATTACGCAACCGCAGTTCCAGCAGTACGCCGCTGACGGCCACACCCGCATCCCGGTGGTGCGCGAGGTGCTGTCGGATCTCGACACGCCGCTGTCGGTCTATCTCAAGCTCGCCGACGGCCCGCATACCTACCTGTTCGAATCGGTCGAGGGCGGCGAGCGCTTCGGCCGCTATTCCATCATCGGCCTGCCGGCCGCGCGCGCGTACGCCTTCCGCGGCCGCACGCTCGAGGTCTGCGAACACGGCGAGGTGGTGGAGACGCGCACGATCGACGATCCGTTCGCCGAGGTCGAGCGCCTGCGCACCGAGCATTCTGTGCCGGTCCTGGACGGCCTGCCGGGCTTTGCCGGTGGCCTGGTCGGCTGGTTCGGCTTCGAGTGCATCGGCTACATCGAGGACCGCCTGGCCGACGGCAACAAGCCGGACGAACTCGGCACGCCCGACATCCTGCTGATGCAGTCGGAGGAGGTGGCGGTCTTCGACAACCTCAAGGGCCGGCTGTACCTGATCGTGCACGCCGATCCGCGCCAGCCGCAGGCCTGGGCGCGCGCCAACCGTCGCCTCGACGCCCTCGCGCACCGGTTGCGTCATGCCGGTGCCGGCTATCCCGAGACGCTGCAGCCGGCGGCGCTGGAGGAGGCGGACTTCGTCTCCGGCTTCACCCGCGAGGGTTTCACCGCCGCGGTCGAGAGGTCGAAGGAGTACATCCGCGCCGGCGACATCTTCCAGGTAGTGCTGTCGCAGCGGCTGTCGGTACCGTTCACCGCGCGCCCGGTCGACGTCTACCGGGCCCTGCGCGCGCTCAACCCGTCACCGTACATGTACTTCCTCGACGTCGGCGGCACCCAGGTGGTCGGCTCCTCGCCGGAGATCCTGGTGCGGCTGGAACATCCCGGCTCGGGGCAGGGCGGCCTGGTCACCGTGCGCCCGATCGCCGGCACGCGCCCGCGCGGCAAGGACGCGGAGGAGGATGCCGCGCTCGAGGCCGAGCTGCTGGCCGATCCCAAGGAGCGCGCCGAGCACCTGATGCTGATCGATCTCGGCCGCAACGACGTCGGCCACGTCGCCCGGGCGGGCACGGTGCAGGTCGGCGAGCGCTTCGGCATCGAGCGCTACAGCCATGTCATGCACATCGTCAGCGAGGTGACCGGGCGGCTGAAGGACGGCCTGAGCTACGCCGACGTGCTGCGCGCGACCTTCCCGGCGGGCACCGTCAGCGGCGCGCCCAAGATCCGCGCGCTGGAGATCATCCGCGAGCTGGAGCCGGTCAAGCGCAACGTGTATTCGGGCGCGGTCGGCTACCTCGGCTGGAACGGCGACGCCGACACCGCCATCGCCATCCGCACCGCCGTCATCCAGGACGGCCGCCTGCACGTGCAGGCCGGCGCCGGCATCGTTCACGACTCCGACCCGCAGAAGGAATGGGAGGAGACGATGAGCAAGGGCCGCGCCCTGTTCCGCGCCGTGGCCGAGGCGGCGCGGGGCTTGTGAGTCCAAATGAAACGGTATCCAATGGTCACGCCTCGGGCTCGAGGCATTGACAAGGACCAACAGGGGGAGTCATGGAAAAGATGCTAGGAGTTCTGCTCACGGGTGTGAGCTTTATGGTCGCGGGATCGGGCGCGGTCGCAGGTGACAGTTTCGATAACTGCACCGGCTTCATCGACAGTCTACCGGCAACGATTTCCAAGCAGGGCACTTGGTGCCTGCGTAAGAACCTGTCAACGGACATCATTTCGGGGTCCGCCGTTACCATCGCCGTGAATAATGTGACGATCAACTGCAAGGGCTACAAGGTCGGCGGCCTCCAGGCCGGTACATCAACCCGCGCTACGGGAATTTCGTCGGAGGCGCAGAACAGCTCGGTTCGACAATGCAATATCCGCGGGTTCTTCGCGGGGGTGTCTTTCATCGGGACGGGCGGCGGCCACGTCATCGCGGACAACAGATTTGACGGAAACACGCGCCACGGAGTGCATGTAGCTGGCGACGGTTCCATGTTGCGCAACAACATCATCGCGATGACCGGCGGCTCGACCGATCCAACCTTTGGCGGTATCGCCGAAGGTATCTACGTTGCGCAGGGGGAGGTGGACATCATCGACAACACGATTTCCGGCGTTGTTCCGGGAATAAGCACTTTCGGTGGAAGTAGCGCGATCGGTATCGAGTACAGCCTGGGCTCTGGCGTCATCAGCCACAACCGAATTCGTGGGCTTGCACCGGATGCCAATGGGAGCGGGACGGTCGAGTCGCTGGGAATCAGCGTTGGGGAAGGTAGTGTACTGATTGCCAATAACCATCTGGTAGGTACCGGTGGCCCGGGAAATGGGGTGTCGTGCAACACCAGTACGCGCCCTAGAGTGCTGCGTGACAACACAGTTACCGGTTTTTCCCGGATGTATGGGGGAGAATGCGTCGATGCGGGTGGAAACTTCTTCAGCGAGTAGAAGGTGGAGCCCGCGAGTTGGCCGCAAAAAAGCCGGATCGAGCTGCGCCTAGGCTGTTCGGGTACCACCTTCCCAATGGGCAGATCAGCGGCGCGGGACTGTGATGAAGCCGTCGAGGGTATTCCCCAGCGGCTTCGCGCGTCGCGCCACGCCGTCCTCGTGGCGGCACTCGTCGTCTAGGCCGCAGCCGGCTGCATAGCTCGGCAAGGGATGGAGGCCGACGGACCGCTGCCTCGGCATCTTGCGTGACGCACGAGTGGCTCGATTGCAGCAGCGGCCGCCATTGTCCACATCTTTTGCCAATCTGCCGCGAACAACCGGTGGTGCAAGCCGAGGAGCCGCGGCGGAGCGTCGAATCCGAAGGCAACGGTCGCTCCCTGCGCTCATACGTGCCGCCGAACTGGATGTCGTCTCGGTGCGGAACATCTGGCAGCCGCCGTTGGCGATCAGTTGGTGTAGACCGCCTCGGCCATGGCCGCGCCCGGCCGTCACCGGCTGCTAAGCTGTCGCACCTTTTTGCTCCCCGCGCGTCCTGCGTTCGCCACCATGCTGTTGATGATCGACAACTACGACAGCTTCACCTGGAACCTCGTGCAGTACCTGCAGGCGCTGGGGGCCGAGGTGCGGGTGGAGCGCAACGATGCGTTGAGCGTCGAGGAGATCGAGCGGCTGCGGCCCGAGCGCATCGTGATCTCGCCGGGGCCGTGCACGCCGAACGAGGCCGGGGTGTCGCTGCAGGTGGTCGAGCGCCTGGGGGCCACCACGCCGATCCTCGGCGTCTGCCTCGGCCACCAGGCCATCGGCCAGGCCTATGGCGGCCGGGTGATCCGCGCCAAGCGGATCATGCACGGCAAGACCTCGCCGGTGCGGCATCGGGGGCAGGGCGTGTTCGCGGCGCTGCCCGATGGCTACGAGGCCACCCGCTACCACTCGCTGGTGGTCGAGCACGACGGCCTGCCGGACTGCCTGGAGGTCACCGCCTGGACCGAGCTGGAGGGCGGCGACTTCGAGGAGATCATGGGCCTGCGCCATCGCGAGCATCCGGTGGAAGGCGTGCAGTTCCATCCGGAGTCGATCCTGACCGAACACGGGCATGCGCTGCTGAAGAATTTTCTCGAGCGCTGAGGCATCCTGTACGCCCTATAGCTCCCCTGTAGGAGCGGCTTCAGCCGCGACATCTTCCGGCCGGTACCGTGGTCGCGGCTGAAGCCGCTCCTACAGGGAAAGCCAGCGACCGAGGACTCCCCCACCGCCATGTCGATCACCCCGCAAGCCGCCCTGCAGCGCACCATCGAGCACCGCGAGATCTTCCATGACGAGATGGTCTGGCTGATGCGGCAGATCATGCGCGGTGAGGTGTCGCCGCTGATGACCGCGGCGATCCTGTCGGGGTTGCGGGTGAAGAAGGAGACGGTGGGCGAGATCGCCGGTGCGGCCACGGTGATGCGCGAATTCGCGCGGCCGGTGCAGGTGGCTGACCGCCGCCACCTGGTCGACATCGTCGGCACCGGCGGCGACGGCGCCCACAGCTTCAACATCTCCACCGCCAGCATGTTCGTGGCCGCCGCGGTCGGCGCCAAGGTCGCCAAGCACGGCAACCGCAGCGTGTCGTCGAAATCCGGCAGCGCCGACGTGCTGGAGGCGCTGGGCGCGACGATCGACCTGCAGCCCGAGCAGGTGGCGCGCTGCATCGATGCCACCGGCATCGGCTTCATGTTCGCGCCGGTGCACCACCCGGCGATGAAGGCGGTGGCGCCGGTGCGGCGCGAGATGGGCGTGCGCACGCTGTTCAACATCCTCGGGCCGCTGACCAACCCGGCCGGCGCGCCGTCGATCCTGATGGGCGTGTTCCATCCTGACCTGGTCGGCATCCAGGTGCGCGTGCTGCAGGAGCTCGGCGCCGAACGCGCGCTGGTGGTGTGGGGCCGCGACGGCATGGACGAGCTCTCGCTCGGCGCGGCGACCCTGGTGGGCGAGCTGCGCGACGGCCAGGTGCGCGAGTACGAGGTGCATCCGGAGGACTTCGGCATCGCCATGGCCGCCAGCCGCAACCTGCGCGTGAACGATGCGGCCGGTTCGAAGGCGATGCTGCTGGCCGCCCTGGGCGGAGAGGACGGCCTGCCGCGCGAGATCGTGGCGTTCAACGCCGGGGCCGCGCTGTATGTCGCCGGCGTGGCGGACTCGATCGCCGCCGGCATCGAGCGCGCGCGGGAAGTGATGGCCTCCGGCGCTGCGCGGGCAAAACTGGAAGCCTTCGTCGCCGCCACCCGCGATCTCGCCGGGCAGGATGGCGCGACGCGATGAACGACGTGCTGCAGCGGATCCTGCGTCGCAAGCGCGAGGAGGTCGACGAGCGCAGGGCGGCGCGGCCGCTGGCCGAACTGACCGCGCGTGCCGCCGATGCGCCGCCCCCGCGCGGCTTTGCCCGCGCCATCGAGACCAGGATCGCCGCCGGCGATCCGGCCGTGATCGCCGAGATCAAGAAGGCCAGCCCGTCGCAGGGCGTGATTCGTGCGGATTTCCGCCCCGGTGAGATCGCCCGCAGCTACGAGGAAGGCGGCGCGGCCTGCCTGTCGGTGCTGACCGACGCCGATTTCTTCCAGGGCGCCGACGAATACCTGGTGAATGCGCGTCAGCACTGCGCGCTGCCGGCGTTGCGCAAGGACTTCACCATCGATCCGTACCAGGTGTACGAGGCGCGCGTGCTCGGCGCCGACTGCATCCTGCTGATCGTCGCCGCGCTCGAGGACGCGCGCCTGGCCGAACTCGCCGGGCTGGCGCTGGAGCTCGATATGGACGTGCTGGTCGAAGTGCACGACGGCGACGAACTGCAGCGCGCGCTCCGGATCGGGCCGGTGAACAGTCGGACGCCGCTGCTGGGCGTCAACAACCGCGACCTGCGCTCGTTCGAGGTCTCGCTCGAGACCACGCTGTCGCTGCGCGCGGCAGTGCCGGGCGACCGTCGGCTGGTGACCGAAAGCGGCATCCACACCGCCGCCGACGTGGCCCGGCTGCGCGCGGCCGGGATCGGTGCGTTCCTGGTCGGCGAAGCCTTCATGCGCGCGCCGGAGCCGGGTCCGGCACTGCGGCGGCTGTTTTTCCCGTGACCGGGAGCGCCGGCATGAGCCGGGATTTCCCGGAAATGCGGGCGGATGCGCCGACGGTCGTGTTCGATTTCGACCACACCCTCTACGATGGCGATTCCGGCAGCCACCTGTTCGCCTGGCTGATCCGGCGCCGCGCCTGGCGGGTGGCGCTGGCGCTGCTGGCGGCGCCGGTACTCGGGCCGCTGATCGCATTCCTGTCCACGCGCCGCTATGGCATCTCCGGTTTCGTCTGGATCGGCACCGTCGGCCTGCACCGGCCGCGCACGCTGGACGTATTGATCGACCGCTATGTCGCGCACGACCGCGATGGCATCCGCGCCCGCCTGCTGCCGCACGCGCTGGCGGTGCTGCACCGGCACCGCAGCGCCGGCGACCGCGTGGTCATCGCCACCGGGGCGCCGCCGGAGCTGGCGCGGGCGATCCTGGCCTTCGTCGCGCACGAGGAGGTGCCGGTGATCGGCAGTGCGGTCGGCCCGCGCTTCGGCGCCGTGATCGCCACCCGCCACTGCCACGCCGAAGAGAAGATGCGCATGCTGGCCGAGGCCGGCTACACCACGGTCGACATCGCCTACTCCGACAGCAGCGCCGACCTGCCGCTGCTGAAGGCCGCGCGCGCGCCGGTGGTGGTCAACCCCAAGCAGGGCGCGGTCGACATGTTCCGGCGCGTGCTGCCGCCGGGCACGCCGATCCTCAACTGGGGCTGCGCCGGGCGGGGCGGTACGCCGGTCGCGTCCTGAGCCTGGCCGCTGTCCGGGATCCCGGGATTGGGGTCGAGATCAGGATCCGGTAGAGCTTGCTGCTTTTGCTCGTCATCCCAGCGCAAGCTGGGATCCATTCTTTCGAAGCTCGGCTGCTCAAACGCCAGCGGCAAAGCAACATAGATCCCAGCTTGCGCTGGGATGACGAGTTCGCAGAGGCCGACAGCGGGCGGCAACCGAGCTCAGGCATCGCCCAGGCGCTTGATGAAGCGCAGCGTGCCGTCGCTGTAGCCGCAGGCCTTATAGAAGGCGTGGGCGTCGGTGCGCTGCGAGCCGCTGGTGATCTCGAGCCGCGCCGCGCCGGCGAAGCGGGCCCGGCGTTCAGCCTCATACAGCAATTGGCGGCCGAGGCCGCGGCCCTGGGTGTCGTTGCGCACCACCAGTGCGGTGATGCGGCAGGTGAGCGTATCCAGTGGCAGGTAGTACATGAAATCCAGCGCCAGCAGCCCGCAGACCACGCCGTCGAAGCGGGCGACCACCAGCGCCTGGCGGTCGTTGTCGACGATGCTGCGGATGCGCCCAGCCGCGTCCTGCGGATCGCACGGGTAGCCCATTTCGGTCAGCAGCGCGGCGACGTCGTCGGCATCGACCAGGGAGGCGCTGCGCAGGTCGGCCTGCGGCAGTGCCTCCAGGCCGAACCGGGCCATGGTCAGCGTGTTCCGTAGAGGACGATGGTCTTGCCGCGGGCGTGCAGCTTGCCGTCGGCTTGTAGCTTCTTCAGCACGCGCCCGGCCATCTCACGCGAGCAGCCGACCAGCCGTGCCAGTTCCTGGCGCGAGATCCGCAGCTGCGTGCCCTGCGGGTGGCTCATCGCCTCCGGCTCGTGGGTCAGGTCGTGCAGGGTGCGGGTGATGCGGTCGGTGACGTCGAGGAACGCCAGGCGCCCGGCCTTGCGGCTGGTGTGGATCAGGCGGCGCGAGAGCTGCGCGCCGATCGCATACAGGATCTGCGTGGCGTCGTTGACCAGCGTGCCCTCGAACAGCTGCTGCAACCGCTCGTAGCTGATCTCGGCCAGCTCGCACTGCACGCGGGTGCGCAGGATCACCTCGCGCTTATCGGATTCGATGAACAACCCCATCTCGCCGACGAACTCGCCGCTGCCGAAGTAGCCCAGCACCAGTTCGCGACCGTCGTCTTCCTCGGCGATGATGCTGACCGAGCCGCTGACCACGTAGTAGAGCGTGCCCGCCGGGTCGCCCGGACGGAAGACATCGGTGCGCGGTGGATAGCGCCGCCGATGGCAGTGGGCGAGGAAGCGCTCGATGGTCGCCGGCGAGGGCATGAGCGGATGCGAAGCGTGCTGGTAGGGATTGATCAGGGCCACGGCGGTCGGGTTCATTACCTGAACAGATCGAGGGAAGATACGAGAGTAGGCGGTTGCGGACGATCGGGCAAACCCTTTGTCGCGATGGCGACGCGGTTTGCCTCATACTTCACGTTTTCACCTGTACCGACCGGGGGACGACCATCGTGGTCAAACCGCTGCCTCGCCTGAAGCTGCAGGGCTTCAACAATCTCACCAAGGCCCTGTCCTTCAACATCTACGATGTCTGCTATGCCGCGTCCGAGGACGAACGGCAGCGCTACATCGCGTACATCGACGAGGCCTACAACGCCGACCGCCTGACCCAGATCCTCTCCGACGTGGCGGAGATCATCGGCGCCAACATCCTCAACATCGCGCGCCAGGACTATGATCCGCAGGGCGCGTCGGTGACGATCCTGATTTCCGAGGAGCCGGTGATAGACCGGAAGGACGCCAAGGGCGTGATCTCCGACGCGGTGGTCGCGCACATGGACAAGTCGCACATCACCGTGCACACCTATCCGGAGACGCACCCCGACAACGGCATCGCGACCTTCCGCGCGGACATCGACGTGGCCACCTGCGGGGTGATCTCGCCGCTGAAGGCGCTGAACTACCTGATCGAGAGCCTGGAGTCCGACATCGTGGTGATGGACTACCGGGTGCGCGGCTTCACCCGCGACATCAAGGGCAAGAAGCACTACATCGATCACAAAATCAATTCGATCCAGGACTACCTGGCCAAGAACATCAAGTCGCGCTACGAGATGCTCGACGTCAACGTCTACCAGGAGAACATCTTCCATACCAAGATGCACCTGAAGGACTTCGACCTCGACCAGTACCTGTTCGAAGAGAAGGCGCGCAACCTGTCGTTCAAGGAACGGATGAAGATTGAGGCGCGGCTCAAGCGCGAGATCGAGGAGCTGTATCATGGGCGGAATCTCGTCGATTGACGAGATTCCGCCGGGATTCGTGATTGGTGATTCGTGATTCGTAAAAGCAACAGCGGCGGCGTCCTGCCGTGACCCGCCTTTAGCTCTTGCGAATCACCAATCACGAATCACGAATCCCGCCGCTTGTAGGCGGCCAAGCCGCCTACAAGCGGTAAGCCACCGCCTTCATCACCTTCGAAGCCAGCGCCATCACCGACGGAATCGGCTGCGGCAGCACGCGCGCGCCGGCCATCTCGGCGTTGTCGGCATGGCGCGCCTCGTCCTCCTTCATCTTGCGCAGGATCTCGCGGCTGCGCAGGTCGGCTTCGGGCAGGGTCTGCAGGTGGTCCTCCAGATGCGCCTCGACCTGACGTTCGGTTTCGACCACGAAGCCCAGATTCCAGCCGTCGCCGCGCAAGCCGGCCGCGACGCCGATCGCGTAGCTGCCGGCGTACCAGAGCGGGTTGAACAGGCTGGGGCGGTCGTCGAGCTCGCGCAGGCGGTCGGCGCACCAGGCCAGGTGGTCGGTCTCCTCCTGCGCGGCCTCCAGGAGGTGGGCGCGGGTGGCCGGGTCGCGCGCCACCGCCGCCTGGCCGACGTACAGCGCCTGGGCGCAGATCTCGCCGACGTGGTTGATCCGCATCAGGCCGGCGGCGTGGCGGCGCTCGTCGGGCCGGAGCTCGACCTCGGCGGTCTCGCCGGCGGGATTGGGGCGGGTGGCCGGCGGGTTGCCAAATACGGTCTCCAGCGCGTGCTGGGCCTGGGAGAGGAAACGGTCGAGCGGGGACTGCGAGCGGGCGGTGTCCATGGGGCCTCCAGGTGGGGTGGGGCTGCGGCTGGGCGGTCCTGGCGGGAGGCAGCGCCGCCATTTTCCCGCCATCTGCCGCCCGCCGCCAGCCGGTCGGTTTCCGGCCGGGGTCGACTTGCGGGCGACGGGCGGCGCCTGTATCATTTCGCCTCTTTCGTTCCGCCAATTCACATCGCGCGGCAAAATTCCGCCAGCAGGCCTGCCGGAATCAGCCCGACGAATCACCGACCGAGTACCAGAATCCAGTCATGAAGACTTTCACCGCCAAGTCCGAGACCGTCCAGCGCGACTGGTACGTGGTCGATGCCGCCGGCAAGACGCTCGGCCGTCTGAGCAGCGAGATCGCCCGTCGTCTGCGCGGCAAGCACAAGCCCGTCTACACCCCGCACGTCGACACCGGCGACTACATCATCGTGGTCAACGCGGAGAAGGTGGCGGTCACCGGCAACAAGCTGGCCGACAAGAAGTACCACCGTTTCACCGGCTACATCGGCAATCTCAAGACCGAATCCCTGGGCCAGGCGCTGGAGCGCCACCCGGAGCGCGTCATCGAGATCGCGGTCAAAGGCATGCTGCCGAAGAACACCCTCGGTCGCGCCATGTACCGCAAGCTCAAGGTCTACAAGGGCGCCGAGCATCCGCACACCGCCCAGCAGCCGCAAATCCTGGACATTTGAACATGGCAATTCAGCAGAATTACGGCACTGGCCGCCGCAAGTCCTCCGTCGCCCGCGTGTTCCTGCGCAAGGGCAGCGGCAACATCACGGTCAACCAGCGCCCGCTGGACGAGTTCTTCGGCCGCGAGACCGCGCGCATGATCGTGCGCCAGCCGCTGGAACTGACCCAGAACACCGACAAGTTCGACATCACCGTCACCACCCTCGGCGGCGGCACCACCGGCCAAGCCGGTGCGATCCGCTTGGGCATCGCCCGCGCGCTGGTGGAGTACGACGAGTCGCTGAAGATCGAGCTGCGCAAGGCCGGGTTCATGACCCGCGACGCGCGCGAGGTCGAGCGCAAGAAGGTCGGCCTGCACAAGGCACGCCGCGCCACGCAGTTCTCGAAGCGTTAATCCATCGGCGTTACAATCGTTCCATAGCCCCGTCGCCAAGTGGTAAGGCACCTGACTCTGACTCAGGCATTCGGTGGTTCGAATCCATCCGGGGCTGCCAACCACGGAGTCGCCCGTCGCCGATGCGGCGGTGCGAACGGAAAAAACCCGCCGACGGCGGGTTTTTTCTTGGGCGGGGTTCTTCCGTGTCCCGCCTTCTTTAGCGTCGGCAGGGCGCCGGGAAGTTGCGGCAAGGCCATAGCGGAGCGCGACGGCTCTTGTGGGAGTGACAACAGCCTGCGGTTGCCGGGAAGTCGCCACTGCTCGCTCCCGATCTCCCGGCGGCGGCATGCCGCCGCCGCTCCCACAAGGCGCCTGCGCTCGCAAGCAGGCCGAGCCTAGAATGCCGCGATGACGACTCTCCTGGCTCCGCCGTACCTACCGATCAACGGACTGCCTGCGAGCATGCGCGAACGCGGCTTCGGCGTGCTTGCGCCGGCGGACGTGGCGGCGCTTTGCGGACATCCGCCGGCCGCGCTCGCCGCCATGCGCGGCAGTTGGGACCGGCTGCCCGAGGACACGTATCTCAAGGATGGCGGGCGCTATCGCCGCCGCCGCCATTCCTGCTTCGTGGTGGAGGGCGACGCGGTGACGCAGGCGCCGCATCGCGCGCACTGGCAGCCGCGCGACTACAACGCCCTGCACGGCGGCATGCGGCGGTGGTTCGAGCCGATCGAAGCGGACGTCGTCGCGCAGCCCGCCTGGGGCGGGCTGCTGCGGGGCCTGGGCCGGCTATGCTCGGCGCTGGACCGGGCGCGGCCCTGGTACGTTGAGGCACACCAGTTCCGCATCGATACCAGCGATGGGATCGGGCGTCCGACTCCGGAAGGCGCGCACCGCGACGGGGTCGACTACGTCGCGGTGCTGGTGGTCGACCGCGCCGGCATCAAGGGCGGCGAAACCCGGGTGTTCGCCGCCGACGGCCCCGACGGGCAACGCTTCACCCTGACCGAGCCGTGGAGCCTGCTGTTCCTGGACGATGCCCGCGTCATCCACGAATCCACCCCGATCCAGCCGCAGGATGATCGCGATCCCGGCCACCGCGACAGCCTGGTGCTCACCTACCGCGCCGCGGGATTCCAGGGCGACAGCTAGGCTCGACACGCGCCCTGTAGGAGGGGCTTCAGCCCCGACAGGCAACGACAAGCCCGACAGTCGACCTGCGCAACGCGCGGCGGCGCGTTTGTCCTCGCGGCCGCCGTGAGATGCGTCTGGCGCGGTCGGGACTGAAGCCCCTCCTACAAGGGAAATGGTGCAGACGGTACGCCCTGGGGCCCTCGGGTAGTCCGGGACTGGCGCCGGCATGTCCGCGCCAGGCGCCTTTCTTCCGGGACTGGGCTAGGATGCGACGCGCAGGGTGGAGGGCCGCCTGCGGGGAGTGAGCGATGGACCAGGACTTGACCGGGCTGCTGCACGCGTGGCGCGCCGGCGACGAGGTTTCGCGCGACCACCTGCTGGCGCAGGTCTACGACGCACTGCGCGGCATGGCCGCGGCACGCCTCGGGCGCGGGCGCAACCATACCCTGCAGCCGACCGCCGTGGTCAACGAGGCCCTGCTGCGCCTGCTCGGCAACGACACCGACTGGGAGGATCGCGCCCACTTCTTCGCACTGGCGGCACTGAAGATGCGCGCGGTGCTGGTCGATCACGCGCGCGCGCGCGCCGCGGAAAAGCGCGGCGGCGACGTCGCGATGCTCACGCTCTCGCATGCCGACCGCGAGGCCGGCGGCGACGTGGAGATCGACGTGCTGGCGCTGCACCAGGCGCTGGAACGCCTGGCCGAACGCGACGAGCGCGCCGCGCTCGGATTGGAGATGGCCTATTTCGGCGGTATGGAACGCAAGGACATCGCCTGCGTGCTCGGCGTCTCGGTGCCGACCGTGGAGCGCGACCTGCGTTTCGCGCGCGCCTGGTTGAACCAGCAGCTGGCCTGAATCGGGCAAGTTCAGCGTTTGGAGACGGCATGGAAACGGCACGCTGGCAGGATCTCCGGCAGTTGTTCGATGCGGTCTGCGACCAGCCCCCGGCGCGCTGGGAGCAGTGCCTGCGCACGCTCAGCGACGATCCGGTGCTGATCGCCGAGGCGCTGGACCTGTTGCGGGCCCAGACCGCCAGCTTCGACCACGCGCTGGAACCCCTGCGCGAGCTGATGGCTTCGCTGCCGGACGCCGAGCTACAGGTCGGCGATCGCCTCGGCGCCTGGCAACTGGTCGAGCGCCTGGGGAGCGGCGGCATGGGCACCGTGTTCGTGGCCGAACGTGCCGACGGCCTGTTCCGCCAGCGCGTGGCCATCAAGCTGCTGCGCGGTACGGCCGGGCGCGGCGCCACCGCCGAACGGCTGGCGGCCGAGCGCCAGATCCTGGCCGAACTGCAGCACCCCGACATCGCACGCCTGTACGACGGTGGCACCACGCCCGCTGGCGAGCCCTACCTGGTGATGGAACATGTCGAGGGCCTGCCGCTGGACGAATACTGCGAACGCGCGGCGCCCCCGCTGCGGCAGCGTCTGGAGATGTTCGTTCGCATCTGTCGCGCGGTGCAGGCCGCGCACCAGCGTCTGGTGGTGCATTGCGACCTGAAGCCGGGAAACGTGCTGGTGCGTCCGGACGGCGATCCGGTGCTGCTGGATTTCGGCATCGCGAGGCTGCTGGACGCTGACACGCCGGGGGAGGCCGGCAGCTTCTGCACGCCCGCCTACGCCAGTCCGGAGTTGCTCGCGGGCAAGCCGGTCAGCGTGGTCAGCGATGTCTTCAGCCTTGGCGTGCTCCTGGCCGAGCTGCTGGCCTGCCGCAGGACCGGACGCGGCGCGGCGGACAGCGGCGTCCGGGTCTCCGTTCCGTCCGCGCTAGCGGGAACCGGCTGCCCCTGGCGTTGGAAGCTGGCCGGCGACCTGGATGCGATCGTGGCCCGCGCGTGCGCGCTCGACCCGTATCAGCGCTATCCCGCTGTGGAAGCCTTGGCGGCCGATATCGAGCGCCACCTGCAGCGACGCCCGGTGCAGACGCGCGCGCCAACGCTGCGCTACCGGGCCGGCCGCTGGCTGCGTCGGAACTGGAGGGGAAGTGCGGCGGCCGCCACGGTCGTGGCGGCGACCGGCGTCTTCGTCTGGCAGCTCGGGATGGCGCAGGCACGCGCCGAGCGTGAGGCCGACACCGCGCAGCGTGTGAGCGATTTCCTGGTGGCGACCTTCGACGCCGCGGATCCCCGCATGCGTGGGGCGAGCGGCACCGAGGAGCCCACCGCGCGCCGGGTACTCGACCTCGGCGTGGAGCGGGTGGACGCGGAGCTGGCGGGCTCGCCGGCCGTGCTGCACCGCATGCAATGGGTGTTGGGCCGCGCCTACGCCAACCTGGGTGAGCGCGAGCGCTCCGAAGCCATGCTTCGCCGTGCGGTCGAAGGATTCCTGGCCCCGGACACCTTCCGCCCGGACCTGGCGGCCGCGGCGCTGGGCCACCTGGCGACCCTGATGAGCAACCAGATGCGCGCGGCGGACGCGATGGATGCCGCGCGCCGCGCGCTGGACCTGCAGCTACGGCACGATTCGCGCCCGGAGTCGCTTGCCGTCACCTACAACGTGCTTGGACTGGCGCAACAGGCCAGCGCCGACTATGCGGCCGCCGAGGTCTCGTACCTCCAGGCGCTGGCGCTGAACCGGCAGCTGCATGGCGCAGACAGCCTGGAAGTGGCGGCCACCTTGCACAATCTCGCGCAGATGCATCGTTTCGCCGGCGACGCCGTGCAAGCCGAAGCGCACTATCGACAGGCGCTCGAGATCAAGCTCGTGCACGGCAGTGACAGCGTCACGGTGCACGCCAGCCGTCAGGGGCTGGCGATGACGCTCGGCTCGCTCGGCCGGTTCGACGAGGCGGCGTTGCTGCTGCGGGAGAACATCCTGCTGGCCGAGGCGCTGGTGGGGCGCGAGAGCGAAAAGGTGGCCGACACCGAGATGAAGCTGGCGGTGGTCCTGCAGCAGTCGGGGGAGTACGACATCGCGCGAGCGCACTACCTCGAGGCGTTGGCGATCACCGAGCGGGTGCTCGGCCGAGACAGCATCGACTACGCCGTCGTGGCGGGCCAGCTGGCCACCCTCGAGGAGACACGCGGAGATCTTGAAGCGGCCGAGCCGCTCTATCGCGTCGCCACCGAGATCCGGCGGGCGCGGCTGCCGCCGGAGGACAGGCTCGTGTTGCGCAACGAAGCCTACCTGGGGCGCGTGCTGTGGCGGTTGGGGCGTCTGCAGGAGGGTGGGGCGCTGCTGGCGAAGGCCCTGCCCGCATGGCAACGCTACTTCGACGCGCACACGCCCGGCGAGCCGATGCCGACGGACCTGGTGAGAGCGCGCCTGATCGAGGCCGACTGGCTGCTGCGGCAAGGTCGACTGGACGAGGCCGAGCAGGTGATTCCCGTCGTCGACGAAGCCCAGCCCGGACTGGTCCTGGCGCGGTTGGCACAGGTGGCGGAACTGGCCCAGCGCCGTCGCGACTGGGGTAGAGCGAGCACCGAGTGGCAGCGGGTAGTGGCACTGTCGGCCGCCCATGCAGGCGACGACAGTCCGCCGACCGCGAAATGGCGAGTGTCCTACGCCGAGACGCTTGCCGCCGCTGGCGAAGCCGTTGCGGCGGGCGAGCAGGTCCGGTTGGCCGAGGCATCATTGCGCCGCGTGCTGGTGCCCGGGGCGGAACTGCTGCAACGGCTCGACGCGGTGCAGGCGCAGCTGACTGCAGCAGACGGCGGCTGACCGCCGCGCGGCCCCGGCATGGTGGGGTGTGGTGGTCAAAAGAGGGCGGAGACCAAGGATCTCCGCCCCCGCGTACCGACAGCGTCGGTGCCGGATCACGGCATCACAGGTCCAGGCCGAAGCCGATGCCGGCCGAACGTTCCGAACCGCTGAAGGCGCCGCCCAGGGAGAACGAGGCGCGCTGGCCCACGCGCTTGCCGTAGCCGACCGACAGCGCCTGCTCGCCGCCCTGGAAGCCGGCGCCGACCGCGACACGTCCGCGCGGGCTCTGTGAGCCAGCGGCGTTGATCGCCATGTTCAACATCGCCGCGCCCATCGCACCCTGCCGGTCGATCCGCTTGTCCTGGCGATGCAGGCGGCGATCGACGTCGTCGAAGCGGTCCTCCAGCGCATCCAGCCGTCCGTTGATGGAGCTTGGATCGAAGCCGAGCAGGTTGGCGACCTGGGTGTCGGTGTAAGCGTTGGCGGCGGAAAGCGTCTGCGTGTCGCCGGCATCGGCATGGACGGCGGCCGAGGCGAGCGTCGCACCGTCGCCGGCGTCCATCTGGCCCTTGTTGACGGCATCGTGCGCGGCGGTGCCGGCGGCGACATTGGAGATCAGGGTGCCGTCGGCGCCTTCGAGCGCAATTGTGTCCATGTCGGAGTTCTCATAGGCCACGCCCAGCGGGTTGCCGGGACCGGCAGGGCCCGCCGGTCCATCGGCACCTGCCGGGCCTTGCGGGCCGGCCGGACCCTGGGGCCCGGCGGGACCCACAGGGCCCGGACCGCCGCCCTGGTCCGACAATGCCGTCAACCGACTGTCGACCGCAGCGAAGGCGCCGCCGACGTCGTGGTACTCGGCGCCCTGGATCACGTAGGTCGGCGCGGTGAACACGCCGCCGCCAAAACTTGCGCCGCCGCCCAGCGCCGTGGCGTAGGGGTGGAGCTGGCCGACGTTGACCGCGTCGGTATCTTCGGTGCCGGCCGCGAGATTGACCAGTTGTCGCAGGAGTTCTCCGTCGCCGATGGAAACCGTTTCGGAACGGTCGGCCACCGAGGAGGAGCCGAGCGCGACGGAGTTCACGGCCGTGGCCTTGGTCAGGTGACCCATGGCGATGCTTCTGTGACCACTGCTCGAGCTCTGGTAGCCGATTGCGGTGCCGAGGTCTCCCGTCGCCTCGGCCAAAACGCCGATCGCGATGCTTCGCTCGCCGCTCGCTGTGCTGTCTACGCCGTATGCGTTGCTGCCTTCCCCGGTGGCACTGCTGTTGCGGCCGACCGCGCTGCTGTTGTCGCCGCTGGCCTCGCTCAGCATGCCGAGCGCGGTGCTGCGCAGGCCGGCGGCGTCGCTGCCGGCGCCGAGTGCGGTGGAATGCTCGCCAGAGGCATCGCTGGCCTGGCCGAGTGCGGTGCTGCCCAGGCCGGTGGCGTCGCTGCCGGCGCCCAGCGCCGTAGTGGCCGAGGCGGTGGCGGTGCTGCTGGCGCCGATCGCGACCGAGAGCGTGGCGCTGGCGATGCTGCCGGACCCCAGCGCGGTGGCGGCCTGTCCGTCGGCCTCGCTCAGGTAGCCGATGGCGATGCCGAAATCGCCGGACGCGATGCTCTCGGCGCCGAAGGCGATGCTGTTGTCGCCGCTGGCCGAACTCCAGAAGCCGTTCGCCGTAGCGCGGGCGCCGCCGGCCGAGCTCAGGTAACCGATAGCGGTGGCGGCGTCCGTGCTGGCAATGCTGCGTCCGCCGATGGCGGTGCTGAAGGTGGCGGTCGCGTGGCTCTCCGCGCCGATGGCGGTGCTACTGATACCGGTCGCCTGCGCGTCCGAGCCGTAGGCGCTGGCGCTCGCGGCAGTCGCGATGCTCTGCACTCCGGTGGCGGTGCCATCGGCGGCGGTGGCGCGGGCGCCGGCGCCGAATGCGCTGGCACGGGCGGCCGATGCCAGGGTTCTCTCGTCGGCGTCCGGAAGGCCGTCGTTGTCGGCGTCGTGCCAGCCGCCGACGGCGGTGGTGCCAACTGCGCTGGCTTCGCTGTAGGCGCCGAGCGCGGTCGCGTGTGTGCCGGACGCATTGGCGTTGCCGCCGAACGCGGAACTTTGGTAGCCCAGTGCCTTGCTGGCCGTGCCCACTGCCGTGCTCCTCTCCTGGCTGGCAACGCTGGCCGAACCGATCGCAATGCTGCGCGCGCCGCTGGCCATGCTGTGGTTGCCGATCGCGACGGTGAACACCCCGGTCGCCTCGCTATTGCGGCCCATCGCCACCGCATAAGTACCGGCGGCGTTGCTGCCGGTGCCGCAGGCCAGCGCCTCGAGTCCTGGCGCGGTTGCGGTTCCGCCGCTTTCGCCGGCCGTTTCGAAATCACAGACATCGCCCGCAAAGGCCACGCCGGTGGCGGCGAAAGACAAGGCGATGGCGACGGCCAGGGCGCGACGCTGGCGTCGCGCAGTAATCATGTTCGGATGTTTCATCTGGATTCTCCTGATGGATTGGTGTCGCGCGGACGCAGAGGGGCGTGCCCTCGACCTGGAGATCGAATCCGGCCGGGCCTCCCCCGCTTCCGGGGCGATGACCACGTCGCGCTTGAACAACCAACCGGCAAAGCGGCCGCAAACCCATCACTTCGGACGAAATATCTCCCTTGCGGGAAACGCGCCTTCTTGCCGATCGTAGGAGCGCGCCATGCGCGCGATGCCGCGGACGCTTCGCCGCCGGCGGCTCCGATCGCCTGTGTGCGTGCCGGCTCGGCACGACGGGCGATGCTGCGCCGGACGCCGTGACATGACCGGCATCGCGCGCATGGCGCGCTCCTACGCAATGGCCGGATGCGTGGCGAACTTCAAAAAAAAGCGGGCGTGACGACGTCGTCGCCACGCCCGCGGCCGGACCGCCCGTAGGCCTCGCCCGGACTTGGGACTGCCGTCAGAAGCCGATGCCGACGCCCAGCGTGGTCGAGCGCTCCGAACCGCTGAAGGCGCCGCCGAGGGTCAGCGCCGCGCGCCGTCCGATGCGCTGCTGCAGGCCGATCGAGAACGCCTGCTTGCCGTTGTATTCGCCGGCGGCGAAGCCGATGCGGCTTTGTCCCTCTTCGACCGCCGCCGCACTTGCGGCCATTCCGATCATCGCCGCGTTCAGCGCGCCGACCCGGTCGATGCGGGCATCTTGCCGGTGGAGCCGCTGGTCGACATCGGCGAAGCGGTCATCGAAGGCGTCCAGCCGGCCGTTGATGGAACCTGGGTCGAAGCCGGCGATGTCGGCGATCCGGGTATCGGTGTAGGCGTTGGCCGCGCCCAGGGTCGCCGTGTCGCCGGCGTCGGCATAGGTTTCCGCCGCGCTCAGCGTGGCGGCGTCGCCGGCATCCATGTCGCCGCGGATCGCCGCTTCGCGATTGTCGGTATAGGCATTGGCGGCGGTACCGCCGGTGGCGACGGCGGTATCGGTGTAGGCGTTCGCGGTGGTCAGCGTGGCTTGTAGCTGCGACAGGTTGACTGCATCGGTGGCCGAGGCTCCCGCCGCTAGATTGGCCAGGCGACGTTCGTTTCCTGCCGAGCCAATCGAAACCGTGTTGGACTGATCGGCGACGGATCCGGCACCCAACGCGACCGCATTGGATGCTCCCGCATGGATGATGCTGCCGGTGCCCATGGCGGTGCCCAGATCCGCCTGGACGCTCGAATTTACGCCGATGGCGATGTCGTCGGTTCCGCCGGCGATCGCCTGGAATCCCAGAGCCAGGCTGTTTTCCCCCGCAGCCAGGCTCTTCGTGCCCAAGGCCGTCGCGGCATCACCGGAGGCGATGCTGCCCCTGCCGAAGGCTGAAGCATTGGCGGTGCTGGCTTTACTGAGGGCGCCGACCGCGGTGGCGAACGAGCCGGTGGCTGCGGCGTTGATACCTGCAGCTACGCCGAAATTTCCACTAGCGTCGCTATTGCCGCCAACGGCGGTGCTATGAAGGCCGGTTGCATTGCTGGAAGCTCCCACGGCGGTCGCTGTCAGGTTGCTTGCCATCGCGTTCTGTCCCATCGCAGTCGTTTGTAGATCGTCGGCAACGGCGTTCATGCCGAGTGCGGTGCTGCGGATGCCGGTGGCGCTGCTCGATGCGCCGAGTGCAGTGCCGTTCTCTCCACTGGCCACGCTTTGTGAACCAATCGCCGTGGAATCGGTTGCAAAAGCCTGACTGGAGTATCCGAAAGCAGCACTGCGCTCGCCAGCGGCGCTGGCAAAACTGCCAGAGGCAGTACTGTTCACACCGCTGGCCTCGCTGAAGGATCCCATTGCCAGACTGCGCGTGCCACCGGCTGTGGACCCATATCCGACGGAGATACTGAATGTTCCTCCCGCACTGCCTTTGACGGAAATGCTGTTGTCGCCGCTGGCAACGCCGGTAACGGCAACACTGCCGAATCCGGATGCTCGGGCGACACCGCCGAGCGCCGTGCTGAATTCGCCCGTCGCCTGCGCAAGTGCCCCATAGGCGGCGGAGCGTTGCCCTACGGCGATCGTCCCCTCGCCAGGGTCGACCAGGTTGTTGCCGTTTAGATCCATCCAGGTACCAGTCGCGACACTGCCGACCCCCGAGGCGATTACGTGGGAGCCCACCGCCGTGCTCGATTCCGGGCCCGCCAGGCTGAACGTGCCGATCGCCGTGGAGCGCGGTCCATTGGCCGTGGCGTTGGATCCGCAAGCCAGCGAGTCGGAGCCCGGTGCTGCGGCGCCAGCGCCGCTTTCCCCCGCGGTTTCCAGGTCGCAGACGTCGCCGGCCATCGCGGCGCCGGAAAAGGTCAGGCAGACGGCGATGGCCAGTGTTGAGGACAAGCAATGGCGAGGGTGGATGGACAGTGTCGGCAGGTTCATGGTGTGCTCCGAAGGAAGATTGGATTCGCGCAGTCGCAGAGGGACTCGCCCTCGACCGGAAGCTGGATCCCCCGGCCGGGCCTCCCCCGGCTTCCGGGGCAACGACCACGCCGCGCTTGCAGTACGAACCGGCAAAGGCGCGCCGGACCCATCACCGCGCCTCGGGTATTGCGAGCCGAAGCCCGGCATGCGGCCGCACTGACGCTTCCGGCGTCCCGGTTACAATCGCAACCATCGCGCTGTGGCGCCGGAAACACGGAGTCCCGATGAAGCTTGGTTCCCTGAAGGAGGGCGGCCGCGACGGCACCCTGGTCGTCGTCTCCCGCGATCTGTCGCGCGCGGTGCGCGCCGGCGAGATCGCCGCGACCCTGCAGCAGGCGCTGGAGGACTGGTCCAATCTCGCGCCGCGGCTCAATGCGCTGGCACAGCAGCTCGAGAACGGGCAGGCGGCGGGCGCCTTCGATCTCGACATGGCCCAGCTGGCCGCGCCGCTGCCGCGCGCCTACGAGTTCGTCGACGGCAGCGCCTACCTGCCGCACGTGGAACGCGTGCGCCGCGCGCGCGGCGCCGAGGTGCCGGAAAGTTTCTACACCGACCCGCTGATGTACCAGGCGACCAGCGCCGGCTTCTACGGCCCGCGCGACCCGGTTCGCGTACCCAGCGAGGACCACGGCATCGACCTGGAGGCCGAGATCGTGGTGGTGACCGACGACGTGCCGATGGCGGCGACGCCGGAGCAGGCGGCGGCGCACATCCAGCTGGTCGGACTGGTCAACGACGTCTCCCTGCGCAACCTGATCCCGGGCGAGCTGGCCAAGGGCTTCGGCTTCCTGCAGTCGAAGCCGCGCTCGGCGCTGAGCCCGGTGTTCGTGACCCCGGACGAGCTGGGCGAGGCCTGGCGCGGCAACAAGCTGCACCTGCCGCTGCTCACCCATGTCAACGGCGAGTGGTTCGGTGCCCCCGAAGCCGGCGTCGACATGCAGTTCGACTTTGCCCAACTGGTGGCGCACGCGGCCCGGACCCGGCCGCTGTCGGCCGGCACGATCGTCGGCTCCGGCACCATCGCCAACCAGGACACCGGCAAGGGCGCCTCGTGCTTCGCGGAGAAGCGCACCGTGGAAGCGCTGGAGCATGGCAAGCCGCTGACGCCGTTCATGCGCTTCGGCGACACCGTGCGCATCGAGATGCTCGATCGCGACGGCCGCTCGATCTTCGGCGCCATCGAGCAGCGGATCGAACGCCCGTCCGGCGCCTGATCGGGCGAGGCGATCGCAGCCGAACGGGCGTCGCGACGCGACGGATGGGCGGCCGCGGCGGCGGCTTCCGCGTTACTGTTGACGACAGGCGGCCACAGGGGGACGCATGGGAGAAGGAAAGATGGCGGAGCCGCTCAAGCTGTACTCGTATTGGCGTTCGAGTGCGGCCTATCGGGTGCGGATCGGCCTGAACCTCAAGGGGCTGCCGTACGAGATCGCGCCGGTGCACCTGGTGCGCAACGGCGGCGAGCAGCACGGGCCGGAGTACGCCGAGGCCAACCCGCAGAAGCTGGTGCCGATGCTGGAGCACGGGCGACGCCGCCTGCTGCAATCGCTGGCGATCCTGGAATACCTGGACGAAGTCTGGCCGTCACCCCCGCTGCTGCCCGCCACCGCGCGCGAACGCCAGCGGGTGCGCGCGCTGGCGCAGCTGGTCGCCTGCGACATCCATCCGCTCAACAACCTGCGGGTGGTGCGCTTCTTCGAGCACGAATGGAACGTGCCCCAACCAGAGCGCGACGTCTGGATGCGGCACTGGATGACCGAAGGCCTGGCGGCGTTCGAGGCGCTGTTGTCCGATCACCCTTCCACCGATGCGTTCTGCGATGGCCAGGCGCCGACCCTGGCCGACTGCTGTCTGGTGCCGCAGGTGTACAACGCGCGCCGCTTCGGCGTCGACATGACGCCGTATCCGACCATCCGCCGCATCGAGGCGGCCTGTCTGGCGCTGCCGGCGTTCGACGCCGCGCGTCCGGAGCGCCAGCCCGACGCACCAAAGACGTAGGAGCGCGCCATGCGCGCGATGCCGCGGGCACCTCGCCGCCCGTGGGCGTTGATGACCGGTGCGCCTGCCGGTCCAGGATCGCCGCGTTCGTCGAATGCTGCAGACACCCGCGGCATCGCGCGCATGGCGCGCTCCTACGGGGGCGGCTGCATTCGAGGATGCCGGTTACGTGTGCTCGTTCTCCGACGTGCTGTCGAAGACATCGGCATAGGGGTCGTGCTCGCCGGTCCCGCCCTCCGAGAGCCGGAACTTCAGCGCCAGGCCGTCGCGTGAATCGGCGGCCTTCAGCGCTTCTTCCATCTCGATCTTGCCTTCCTTGTAGAGCCGGAACAGGCACTGGTCGAAGCTTTCCATGCCTTCCTCCAGGGTCTCCTCCATCGCCTGCTTGATCTCGTGCACCTGCCCGCGCCGCAGCAGGTCGCGGATCATCGGCGTGTTGATCAGCACCTCGGCTGCCGGCAGACGGCGGCCGTCGACGCCGACCACCAGGCGCTGGCTGACCACCGCCTTGAGGTTCAGCGCCAGGTTCATCAGCACGTTCTTGTGCGCGTTCTCGTGGAAGAAGTTGAGAATGCGCTCGATGGTCTGGTCGGCGTTGTTGGAGTGCAGGGTCGCCAGGCACAGGTGACCGGTCTCGGCGAAGGCGATCGCCGCCTCCATGGTGGTGGCGTCGAGGATCTCGCCGATCAGGATGACGTCGGGCGCCTCGCGCATGGCGTTCTTCAGCGCATTGTGGAAGGTGTGGGTGTCGAGCCCGACCTCGCGCTGGTTGACGATCGACTTCTTGTGCTTGTGCAGATACTCGATCGGGTCCTCGATGGTGAGGATGTGTCCGGACGTATGGCTGTTGCGGTGGTCGATCATCGACGCCAGCGTGGTCGACTTGCCCGAGCCGGTGGATCCGACGATCAGCACCAGCCCGCGCGGGGCCATGATGATCTGCTTGAGCGCCTGCGGCAGCTGCAGCTCCTCGATGCTGGGGATGACGCTGCGGATGGCGCGGATCACCATGCCGATCTCGCCGCGCTGCTTGAACACGTTGACGCGGAAGCGCCCCGAGTCCTGCAACGACAGCGCCATGTTCAGCTCCAGCTCGCGCTCGAACACCGGTACCTGGCCCTCGTCCATGAGCGAATAGGCGATCTTCTTCACCATGCCGGTGGGCAGCCCGGTGTTGCCGAGCGGGTACAGTCTGCCCTCGACCTTGATGTAGACCGGCGCCCCGGTGGTCAGGAACATGTCCGAGGCGTTTTTTTCCGTCATCAGCTTCAGGAAATAGCCGATGTCCATGAACGAATCCCCTTTCGGCCGTGATCGGTCGTTGCGATCCGGCCGCCTGCTGTCGACAATGGCCGCAGATTCCCCATCGGTACGGCCGCCAATGTCAGCTAGCATTGCACAGTTGAGAGTGTTCCTGCAGGCGTCCGCCTTCGGGATCGTGCTGGCGCTCACAGCTTGCGCCAGTCTGCCGCCGCCCACGGCCGAACTGGCGGCCGCGCAGCAGTCGGTCGCCCGCGCCTCCGATGCCGATGCCGACCAGTACGCGCCGGAGGAAATCGCCCAGGCCCGGACCCTGCTCGGGCAGGCGCAGGCGGCGATGGCCGGCGGCCGCGAACGCGACGCGCGCAGTGCCGCGCTGAGCGCCTCGGCACTCGGCGACTTGGCCCACGCCCGCAGCCGTGAGGCGGTGGCCAATACCGAACTGGCGCAGCGCCGGGCGCAGATCTCGCGGCTGCGCGAGCAGTTGGGTATGGAGGAGGACTGACATGAAGACCCTATCGTCCTGGATGTTGCTGGCCCTGCTGTGTGTCCCCGTCTGCACTTCCGTCGCGCATGCGGCGGACGACCCGGCCGCGCAGCGCTTGTCGCAGCGGCTGCAGGCGCTCGACGCCGATCCGGTGCAGAGCGGTTTCGCCAACTACGAGCGCCTGCAGGCACGGCAGGCGGTGGACGCCTATGCCAACGCCCGCGGCGATCGTGCCCAACCGCTGCAGGTCGCCGAATGGCGCGTGGAGACCGCCGAGACGGCCGCGCGCACCGAGGCGGTCCGGCGCGAGATCGCCGAACTGGAGCGCGAGCGCAGCGACCTGCTGGTCGAGGCCAGCCGGCAGGAGGCCGCGCGCGCGCGGCAGGAGGCCGAGCGCATGCGCGTGCAGGCGCAGATCCAGGCCGAAGAAGCGGCGCGCCTGCGCATGGCGGCGGAGTCCGAGTACAGCGCCCGCCAGGAAACCGAGATCGTGCTCGACGGAGTCGCCAGCGACCAGGCGGCCAAGCTGCGCGCGGCGCGCGCCCGCGAAGCCGAGCTCGCGCGCCGCGAGGCGGAACTGATGCGCGCGGCGGAAGACGACGACTGACCGCGACAGGCGCCGCCGTCCCGCCAAGGCGCCTGTCTTTGCATCGCATCTTGCCTGCACTGCACTTCCCTTCTCCCGCCGGCGGCCTATAGGCGCGCGCGCGACCGAACGCCCGCGCGTGTTTGCATGGATCGGAGCACGGAGCGAAGTGACGTGGGCGCCGGATGAGGAGGCTTTTCGTGCCTGCGCGCCCGCCATCCGCACTTCGGGCACCTGCCCCCGCAGGCGGAGGAGGGGGCGCTTATTCAGAATTGGCGACCGAGGGGATCCAGCGACGTCCATTCCCCGGGGAAGGGCGATGTCGGAGGCGCCGCAATGCTGCAGCTGCGGCGTAATTCTCGCCTGTGCGGGCCGGCGCGTGATCTGGGGTCTCCGAGCTGCATTAACGAATAATTTCCAATTGATTCAGTTAGTTGGCTCCATCTACCGTTGCCCGCAGGATCGCAGTCCAGACGCGATTCGCGCATTCAGGCGGAGCCCTCGCGGCGCTGCCGCGCGCTCCTTTCGATGGTGCTTGCCGACCCCGATCCGGAGGAGTAGGGTCGAGATGAAAGGCGGCGTCCGATCCGGCCGCCACCTCTGCGACAGGCCGATATCGATGACCCAGACGCACCACCCCAGGGAGCATGCCGCCGGAAGCAAGGTCCGCGCGGATGCCCTGCAAGGGCGGCCCGCGCAGTTGGTTTCCGGCCGGACTTCAACGCTTCTCTGCAACGCCCCGTGCCCTCGCCGGCCGGGGCGTTCTCATTCCTGACCCCCAAGGAGGCTTCCATGTTCGAAGGGCAACCCCAGTCGGAGCTCGAAGCAGTCATCCAGACCAACCCCGAGTTCCGGCGGCTGTATCACCATCACCAGGAACTCGACAAGAAGGTGATGGACGCGGAGCTCGGCGTGCTGCCGATCGACGACACCACCCTGTCGCAGATGAAACGCGAGAAGCTCGCGGCCAAGGATCGGTTGACCCGGATGTACGACACCCTGCACCACTGACGCAGGACACCCCTTCCTTTCGCGGGCGGTGCCGGCCTCCTCGTCGGCCGGCGCCGCCCGCGGGGATGCTGGCCGGAGCGGTGCGATAATCGCGCCTCCTTCCGACGACGCCCGCGGGCTCCAGCCAGCATGCCGATCCACGATTCCGTTCTCGATCTCATCGCCGACACCCCGATCGTCCGCGCGCAGCGTCTGGATGCCGGCCCCTGCGAGCTGTACTTCAAGCTGGAAAGCCAGAACCCGGGTGGTTCGATCAAGGACCGCATCGGACTGTCGATGATCGAGGCCGCGGAGCGACGCGGCGACATCCGGCCCGGCGACACTCTGGTCGAGGGCACCGCCGGCAACACCGGCATCGGCTTGGCGTTGGTGGCGCAGCAGAAGGGCTACCGCCTGGTGCTAGTGGTTCCGGACAAGATGAGCCGGGAGAAGATCTTCAATCTGAAGGCCATGGGCGCCGAGGTGGTGCTCACGCGCTCCGACGTGGCCAAGGGCCACCCCGAGTACTACCAGGACCTGGCCGAGCGCATCGCTGGCGAGACGCCGGGCGTCTATTTCGTCAACCAGTTCGGCAACCCCGACAACCCGGCCGCGCACGAGCACGGCACCGCGCCGGAGATCCTGCGGCAGATGGCCGAGGTTGGTGGGCTGGACGCGGTGGTGTTCGGCTGCGGCAGCTCCGGCACCATGACGGGCCTGTCGCGGCATTTCGCCGAGCATGCGCCGCAGGTGGAGCTGATCCTGGCCGACCCGGTCGGCTCGATCCTCGCCGAGTACATCAACGAAGGTACCCTGAGCGACAAGTCCGCCAGTTGGATGGTCGAGGGCATCGGCGAGGACTTCCTGCCGGTGATATCTGATTTCTCGCGGGTAAAGAAGGCTTATGCGATCAGCGACCAGGAGAGCTTCCTGGCCGCGCGCGAGCTGCTACGCAGCGAGGGCATCCTCGGCGGCTCCTCCACCGGCACCCTGCTGGCGGCGGCGCTGAAGTACTGCCGCGAGCAGGCCGAACCGAAGAAGGTGCTGGTGTTCGTCTGCGATACCGGCAACAAGTACCTGTCGAAGCTGTACAACGACTACTGGATGCTGGACAACGGCTTCATCGAACGCGAGCAGCATGGCGACCTGCGCGACCTGATCCTGCGCCCGTACTCGCAGCGCGACACGGTGGTGCTGGCACCGGGCGACCTGCTGATGACTGCCTACCAGCGCATGAAGCTGTACGAGATCTCGCAGCTGCCGGTGATGGACGGCGAGCACATCGTCGGCATCCTCGACGAGTCGGACGTGCTGCTGCACGTCTACGGCGACGAGGCGCGCTTCCGCGATCCGGTTTCGACCGCGATGGTCAGCAAGCTCGACATCATGGACGTGAAATCGCCGATCGAGGCGCTGCTGCCGGTGTTCGACCGCGGCCAGGTGGCGATCGTCGTCGACGGCGATCGCTTCCTGGGCCTGATCACCCGGATCGACCTGCTGAACTGGCTGCGGCGGCGGGTGCAGTAGCCGGTGCAATGCCGTTCCCGTGGGCGCGACGGTAGTCGCGACCTCCGCAAATGGGGTTCCGGGCGATCGCGTGCGGCCCGAGCGACACCGGCGTCGCGACTTCCGTCGCTCCCACAGCGCCGCCACCGAACCTGAACGCCGCTCGCCCGGCAGCCGCGAGGCGGTTCCAGGCCTCGCAGCGAGGTGCCCGGGTATGGGGCAACCCGCCCGATGGTAGAATTCGCGACCTGTTTTCACTGGATTTCATCTGCATGACGGACGACCGCCGAGCGGCCGACGCCAGCCCGGAACACTGGGGCCTGGGGACCAAGGCCATCCACGCCGGCCAGTCGCCCGACCCCAGCACCGGCGCGGTGATGCCGCCGATCTACGCTACCTCCACCTACGCCCAGCGCAGCCCGGGCGAGCACCAGGGTTTCGAGTACTCGCGCAGCCACAACCCGACCCGTTTCGCCTACGAGCGCTGCGTGGCCGGACTGGAGGGCGGCAGCCGCGGCTACGCCTTCGCTTCCGGCATGGCGGCGACGTCCACGGTGTTGGAGCTGCTGGATTCGGGCAGCCATGTGATCGCAATGGACGATGTCTATGGCGGCACCTACCGCTTGTTCGAGCGGGTGCGCCGACGTTCGGCCGGGCTGGATTTCAGCTGGGTGGACCTGAGCGACGCGGCTGCATTCGAGGAGGCGATCCGGCCCGAGACGCGGATGGTCTGGATCGAAACCCCGACCAACCCGCTGCTCAAGCTGGTGGATATCGCGCAGATTGCGGAACTCGCCCGCAAGCGCGGCCTGATCGTGGTCGTCGACAACACTTTCTGCTCGCCGATCCTGCAGCGTCCGTTGGCGCTCGGTGCGCATCTCGTGCTGCATTCGGCCACCAAGTACCTCAACGGTCACTCCGATGTCGTCGGTGGCATGGTCGTGGTCGGCGACGATGTCGAATTGGCCGAACAGCTGATCTTCCTGCAGAACTCGATTGGTGCGGTGCAGGGCCCGTTCGACAGCTTCCTGGCCCTGCGTGGGCTGAAGACCCTGCACCTGCGGATGAGGGCACACTGCGAGAATGCGCAGGTGCTGGCGGAGTTCCTCGAGTCGCACCCGGCGATCGAGAAGGTCGTTTACCCCGGCCTCGCCTCGCACCCACAGCACGCGCTGGCGAAGCGGCAGATGGACGGTTTCGGCGGGATGATCTCGATCTGGCTCAAGGGGGGGTATGAAGCCGCAAGGCGCTTCTGCGAGCGCGTCGAGCTCTTCACCCTGGCCGAATCCCTCGGGGGAGTGGAGAGCCTGGTCAACCATCCAGCGGTGATGACGCACGCCTCGGTGCCGGTGGAGCGACGGGTGCAGCTGGGGTTGGGGGATGAGCTGGTGCGGCTGAGTGTGGGGGTCGAGGCAGTGGATGACCTGCGCAATGACATATCGGATGCGTTGAGGGAGGGGGTCGGCTGACATGGGACGATCTCTCTTGCGAGACTACATCGACAGCCTGCGCCACCCGGAGTTCTGGGTGTATGCCACATGGCTGGTGCTGGTGACAAAGTATCGCCAGTCCAGGCTCGGACTCGCATGGGCGATGGTCCCCTCCGGCCTTTACGCCTTCGGCATCGGCTGGTTCTTTTCTTCCTTCATGGGGGTGCCCCCTCGGGAGTTTATTCCCCACCTGGGTTTGGGCTATGTGGTTTATCGGCTTGTAACCGCGAGCCTCAACGAGGCAACGACGGTCTTCTCGGGACACTCGACCTTCATCCTCGATGGGCGCGTGAGGCTGACCGACTACGTACTACGTGTCATCGGAAGGGGGTTTTTCTATTTCCTGCTGTCAGTTCCGGTTTTGGCGGTGGCGCTGGCCATCAGCCCGTCCTTCGACCCTTGGGGTTTGTTGGTGTTGCCAGCGACGATAACAATAGTCCTGCTCAACATCGCATGGCTCGGCGTCCTGGTCGGCGTGATCGGCGCCCGCCTGCCTGATGTGAACCAGTTGGTGGGCAGCATTCTGATGTTCGCTTTCCTGTTCACTCCTATCCTGTGGTTTTCAGATCAGGTGCCGATCAGTTCAGTGCGTGGCGGAATTGCCCGCGCAAATCCCCTATTCCATATGGTGGAGCTCGTCAGGGCGCCGCTGCTCGGTAAGCCGGTCGAGACCTCGACTTGCATCTATCTTCTCTGCTTTCTGCTCTTGGGGTGGCTGCTTGCGACAGTGGTCTATCGTCGCTATGCCAGGTTCGTTCCAATCTGGATCTGACGATGGACGCTTACCTCAAGGCATCAAATATCGGTTTGGACCTCCCTATCTATACGCAGGATCAGCGAGGTGCGCGAGCAGGCCTGAACGTGTTATTGAGGGCGGCATTCCAACCCCCGAAACGAGAAATGCGGCGAATCCTGTCCGATGTGAATTTTGAATTGCACAGCGGCGATAGGCTGGCAATCATTGGGCGCAACGGAGCTGGAAAATCGACGCTCCTGAAGGTTCTGGTTGGCGCGTATCCGCCGTCAACCGGAGCGATTGAAACGAGCGGGTCGTGCCAGGCGCTGCTGAACCTGTCCCTTGGGTTCAATGCTGAAGCGACCCTGGTTGAGAACATCCTGCTTCGCGGCATCGCCATGGGCCTCAAGCCTCGCGATGCAAGTGGAATCATCAACGAGGTTCTGGCCTTCTCGGAATTGGAACGCAAAGCAGGGCACCGGTTGCGGACCCTTTCGTCAGGGCAGCGCATGCGGCTTGGGTTTGCCTTGGCTACGGCATTGCAGAATGACATCCTGATCATGGATGAATGGATCAGCGCCGGCGACGCTGCGTTCGTTGCGAAGGCCAAGGCCAGGATTCACTCGCGCGTCAACGGGGCGCAGATTGTTGTTCTTGCCAGTCACAATTCCAAACTCATGCGGAGTGTCTGCAACAAGGGCATCGTCATGGAGGACGGGAAGGTGGTGGCTTTTGGTCCGGTTCGTAAAATGCTTGAAAAGTACAACAAGATTGTTCTCAGTACACCGAGTCGCCCAGGAGATGGCGGCGCGTGAGAAAGGGTGTGGCCCCTGCCCAGGCAGCCGCCGGGGATAGTCCAGCCGATGGCGACCTCTCGCTTCGGCTCGAATTGTTGCGATGCCGAGTTGAGTTGGACTCGATATGCCGACTGCTTGAACGAGCGGACTGCTCGGCGCCGATTACGGTCGGTTCGGGCCGCCTCTCGGATGCGGTAGCGGCGGTTCTGGCTGATAGCCAGGAGCTTTCGCAACTCAAGTCCAGTTACAGGTATCGTTTGGCAGCGTTCCTGGCGGTGGCTGCCCGTGTGCCTTTGCGGGCGACCAGGAAGGTTCTTCGCGTCGCGAGAGGGTTTGCTCGCCGTCTACGCAGGCGCCGAGGACAGCAGCAGCAAATCATCCAGAGCGTCGCTTCCGCCACCGTGCGCGGTGAGCAGCAGGATCTAGGGCTGCAATTGCACCCCAAGGCGGAGTCGCTGCCCGAATACATTTCAGAACTGCGCGTGGCGGCGGTGCTCGATCCGTTCTCGGCGTCTAGCTTTGCCCCCGAGTGTTCTCTGGAGCTTCTGGACCCGTCCAACTGGGCCGAGCAGATCCGTCGCCATAAACCGCATGTGCTACTGGTCGAGTCCGCGTGGACCGGTCAGTCGAACGAATGGAAAGGTTTGGTGGAGCGTGCTCCAGCCCAGCTGCGATCGTTAGTCATGTCATGCCGCCAGTCGGACATCCCGACCGTGTTCTGGAACAAGGAAGATCCCCTGCACTTCGGAGCCTTTCTAGACACGGCCATGCTCTTCGACCATGTCCTTACTACAGATGCCGATTGCATTCCGCGCTACCGCAGGTTGCTTGGACACGACCGCGTAGGGGTCATGCCATTTGGCGTTCAGCCTACCATCCATCACCCGATATCCTCCGAGCCCCGCCAGGCATCTTCCGTTTTTGCCGGCGCCTGGTATGGACGGTTACCGGATCGATCTCGAGATTTCACGCGCGCCGCCGACGCACTGGCGCTGGCAGGGAAGCTAGTCATTCATGATCGGCTCAGTGATCGAGGGGAGTCGTACAGGCGTTTTCCCCGCAGGTATCACTCGATGCTGAGGCCTACGGTGACGTACGAGGAAACCGGCGCAGTTTTTCGTCGCCATTTCCTTGGTCTGAATCTAAATACGATCAAATCATCACCCACCATGTTCGCTCGGCGCGCGTTCGAATTGGCTGCGTGCGGGACTTCTGTTTACAGCAATCATTCCCTCGGGCTCCAGCTTTTCCTGGCAGACACTGTCGTAGCAACCGATGATCCGGAGCGCTTGTTGAAGGAAGCGTGGACAGAGTTGCGCGACCCTTGCGCGAAGCGCTACCGCATCCGGCGGCTACAGGCGTTGCGGGCGGTGATGGGGGAGCATACTTGGGCACATCGGCTGCAGCTCATCGGAAAGGTGGCGCTCGGCGTCGAACTCCTCCAGTCAAGCACGTCGTTCCTGGTGCTTGCGCGAGTATGCGAGCAGGCAGAGCTGGGTCGGATTTGTGAGGCCTTCGTCCGGCAACGTGTGCCGGGAGTGAAGCTCGTCCTGGACGCACCGACGGACCTTGCGATACCTGGCTATGCGGCTCATCTCGAATCTTTCGAGGTGTCGGAATCGGACTGGGTGGCGGTGTTCCACCCCGATGACTACTACGGGCCGCACTATCTGTCGGACCTTGCCATAGCTGCCAAGTGGGGGCTCGGCGATTTCATTGGGAAGGGTGCGTGGCACGAACAGGTCGATGGGCGTCTCGTCGAGCGCAACCCGCAGGACGAATATAAGTTCGTCGAGTCACTCGCCCTGCGCAGGATGTTGTTCCGGCGTGGGGCGGTGTCCAGTACGCTGGATGAGCTGTTGGACCAACTCGACTCCGGAGTGCTCGCCGCCGCTCGATGCGTCTCGATCGATGCATGGGAGTACCTACAGGGCGGAGCCGGGAGCGACCACGCCCCAAGGGTGTCGGTTGCATGTGCGACGGCCGTATGCATGGAGGAAATCCTCCGCGCCGGCGCGTTGCAGCCTGCACAAGCCGATCCTCGCAAGGTTGGCGCAAGGGCGCTGGACGGAGCTGCGCTTGCCGACTTGCTGATCCGGGGGAGTAGGGCAGAGCGTGTAACGGTAGTGCCCAAACGAGGCCGCATGGAGCTTTGCTCCCGGCTCGAGGACGGTGAAGTATCCGAATTGACGTCAGGCCCGCTTTCCCGTCGCCAGTTGGAAACCGACGGCAAAGCCCACGTTTGTCTGCAGGCCGTCGCAAGTACGTCGACGGCTTTCCGCCTGGAGATCATCGGCTCGCGCGGAAGGGTGCTTGAATCGCTGCCGATGGAGCCCCTGGTGCCGGTCACGCGGACGCCACCAGCCGATACCCACCACTATCGGCTGGCCGTGAAAGTGCGAGGCCCTGTCGTACAGGAAGTGGATTGGCTCTGGTTCGGAACAACGCCAATCGAACCCCTATTTTCTCCGGGGCGGGGTCGATTGGCCCTGGTGTGCAACGGCTATCCAGCGCACGGCTGCCTCTACCGAAATGCGTTCCTGCATCGTCGGGTCCTCGCGTATAGGGAACGGGGCCTGGGCGTCGACGTCTTCGTCGTGAAGCGTGGTGAACGGCTGCGTGATTATGAGTACGATGGCGTGCTGGTACGGGAATGCCTGCCGGACGTGCTCGGGGCGACGCTGGCGATGTCTGACCATGCGGCTGTTGCGGTGCACTTCATGGATCAGGACATGTGGCAAGCAGTGCGTGGTCTGGATGTTCACAAGCCACTCGCCGTGTGGCTCCATGGGGCAGAAGTACAGTCATGGCAGCACCGCAGTTTCAACTACAGAACCAGCAAGGAGCTTGATGCCGGCAAGGCCGCAAGTGCGCAACGGTCGAATTTCTGGAAGACGGTGCTGTCGGAGTCTGGAAGAGACATCCACTATGTATTCGTTTCAAAATATCTAGCCGAGCAAACATGGAACGACCTGCGGGTTTGCGCGTCCGATGTCAATTGGTCGGTGATTCACAATCCGATCGACTCTCGGCTGTTCCGGTACGAGGCCAAGTCGGCGCATCTGGCCAAAAGGATCCTCTCGATCCGTCCCCACGCGTCGAGGATCTATGCCAATGATCTCGTTGCAGCCACGATCCACAAATTGGCGGCCGAGGACATATTTTCCGAACTCAGCTTTACCCTTGTCGGAGATGGCGAGCTTTGGGACGAGAACTTTAACGGCCTGGAACGGTATCCCAATGTAACCCTCGTGCGCGGTTTTCTTCCCCAAGATCAGATTGCTTCCCTTCATCGGGAGCATGGGGTCTTTCTGGCGCCGACACGAGGGGATACACAAGGGGTGAGTCGCGATGAAGCAATGTCCTCCGGCCTTGTGCCGGTCACCACGCAAGTCGGCGCGATCCCTGAGTTCGTGGACGCATCCTGCGGTGAGTTGTGTCCACCAGAAGACGTGGATGCCCTGGCGTCCGCGATATTGCGTCTGGCGACCGACCCGGAAAGGTTCAGTTCAATGTCTGTCCGGGCCGCTGCCCGCGTAGAGCGGCAATCAGGATGGCGCCAGGTCGTCGATCAGGAATTGGCGGTTTTTGGGATGAGAGAGGCAGCCTCGGGCAGTTGCTGCTCAAAAAAAGAAAATAAGGATGGGAGGCCTGCTCATGAACATCATTTATAAGAAATTGCGGACAATTTCGTTCAAGCAGGTCGCCCTTCTGTCAGCGGCAGCGATGATTGCGGCACTATTGCTTGTTTCAATCGCCCTTTCCCACTGGCCGCTCGCCGCGGTTTCTGTAGCGGCATCGTTTCTGTACTTAAGTGTCATGTCCTTGCTTCTGCTGCGCCAGATTGAGTACCGTCTGTCGCCAGAAAATCGGGAGTTTTTCGGTGCCTGGCGCAACGCCCTTGTTGTCCAGCACGATCCCGCAGCCAAGCTCCGCCGAAGCAAATCCAAGTTGACCTTGAGGTCTGCTTGGGGGGCCGTAGGGTTCTATTCGGAGCTCAATGCCAGTAAGAGTAAGTATCTTGCCAGGCAGATCGTCCGCTCCAGATACGTGGACGGACGGGATGTGCTCGCCCATGTCGTCACGAAAGGCCGGATGGATATCGGACAGTTTTGCGACCTGTTGGACGCATACAGGGCGCCGATCAAGAGAAAGGATGTAGTTGCGCAAGCGCTCAAGTTCGACGGAGACGCGTTGAGGGAGATGGCGCGTGTTTTCTACAGGCAGGATCTTTCCATCCGTGATCGGCTTGACGCGATCGCCTGCTACGAAATTTTGTTCGACACACACGGTGCCCGTTCGTTCGCACAGCACGATGTCGACTGGTTGCTTGCAACCCTGTTGAGCATCGGCAACGACGAGCATTTCCATGAATGGGTTGAACGGTTCGCGCTCGCGGCCAAGAGCTCGGTCAACTTTCCATTCCTGATGGCCAACTCCACCAATCCCTGGCGCACGGGCAACCCGGACAACCTCGGCAAATGGGGCGAGTCCATCGACGGTGTTTATCGCCCTTCATTCATCCCCGCAGCACGCGTTGCAGGTGTGGACGGGGCGGCTTTCTACAGGCTTACCGCTGACGACCGGGGAGCCGTAGACGGACCGCTGATCAGCGTCATCATGCCTGTATACAACCCCGGCTCGGAGGCGGAATGGGCGGTCAGGTCGATAATCGAACAGTCCTGGAGAAACATCGAGGTAATCATAGTCGATGATGGCAGCACTGAAGGTCTTGACGTCCTGGCGCGGCTCCCAGCGATTGACGAGCGGATCAGGGTAACGGTCCTGCCTCAGAACCGCGGGGCGTACACGGCCAGGAATGAAGGGCTACGCCAGGCACGGGGCGAGTTCGTCACTTGCCACGACGCGGATGATTGGGCGCACCCGATGCGGTTAGAGTTGCAAGCCCGGGACCTTGTTGCCCGTCAGGATGCGATAGCGAATATCAGCAGCCTCTGTCGGGTTGATCGTGATCTCGAATTCAAGAACAGGAATTCGATTGCGAATCCTAACTTCGTGTATCCGGCCTTCGTGACACTGATGTTCAGGCGGATCCCGGTCGTGGAGAAGGTCGGCTGCTGGGATCCGGTGCGCAAGGCGGGCGATTCGGAGTTCATCTCCCGTATCAAGCTGGTGTTCGGGCAGGAGGTGGACGCCGTCGAGCCAAGGGTTCCTTTGACGTTCGCTCTGCTGGATAAGAAGAGCCTCTCGGGAAGCGAGCTATTCAGGGGCTACCTGCACCCGGATCGGAAGTTGTATCAGACGCGCTACCTGGAGTGGCATTCGGACATCGACGCTGGTACGGCATCCCCGCTCATGCCCTTCGATGGCGACAGGCGGTTTCCAGCACCGGCAAGCTTTCTTCCGGAAGTGGAGAGACCCCGCTACGACGTTGTCTTTGTCTCCGAACTTGGCTTTACCGGCGGCAACGCGAACTCGCTTCTGCACGAGATCAAGATATGCCTGGATGCTGGTCTCAAGGTAGCAATCGCAAGGGCGAGGAACCTCTTGTTTGTCGGCATCGTCGCGGAGCGGGAACCGATTGAGCCGATTCGCGAACTCATTCGTTCCGGTCAGATTGACGAAATCACGATGACTGCGGCTTGCGATGCCGAGCTGGTGATCGTGCGATGGCCTGCGTGCTTCCAGTACTTGCCGAAGCTTGATTTCGGAATCGAGGCGGGGAAAGCCATTGTTGTGGCCAACCACGTCCCCTATGAAACAGGAAATGTCAGGCATTTCTATGATATCCAGCGCGTTCTCGACAATGTAGGGAGTGCATTTGGTACCGAACCGCTATGGGCGCCCCAGTCCGCTGTGATTCGCGGTTTGTGCGCCCCTCATCTCGCCCCGGGCCAATTGCTTGGTTTCGACTGGGTTGGGGTTCTGGAAAGCTCCGGCTGCGACCTTCCCGAGCGCGTACATCCCGTGTCGTCCGTCCCAGCAATCGGTCGGCATTCGCGCGACGACCACCTCAAGTGGCCGGAAAGCCGCGCGGCCATTCTGGATGCCTATCCAGTCGATGGCGAATTCGAGGTCCGGATCATGGGCGGCGTTACCAAGCTCCTGTCGAAAGGCCTGGTGACGGAAGAGGAGGTGGCCAACTGGACGCTCTACGAGTTCAACGAAATGGCCCCGGCCGAGTTCCTGCAGACCATCGACTTTTTCGTCTACTTCCCACATCGTGATCTCGTCGAAGCCTTTGGCCGGGTCATCATGGAAGCGCTTGCCTCCGGGGCGGTCGTGATCGTCCCGCGTCATTTCGAGCCAATTTTCGGTGAGGCATGTGTGTACGTCGAGCCTGCGGAAGTAAGGCAGACAGTCGCCGCCCTCCATGGAGACTGGGACAGCTATCAGGCCCAGAGCCGACGCGGACAGGATTACATTCGACGGAACTGCACGCCGCAAGCCTACTGCAACCGACTGCGAGCCTTGGGAATTGACGTCTCGGAGCCGACGGGCCCCGATGGCGTCGGGCCGGGGCGGTGAGCCCAGCCGAGTGGCTCATGGGCCGGAGACGGGTGGGGTCTGGCCGCGAGTCATTCTTAGCGCCGGCGCCCCCTATTGACTGATAAAATTGGCGGTTTACGCACAAGGGCCAGCGCGCGCCGTTTCGCGTCGTGCATCATCTCCCATTTAAGGAAACAGCGATGTTCAACGCAGAAAAATCCCAGCTTGCGATTGTAGGTCTTGGTTATGTGGGGCTACCCCTCGCTGTCGCATTCGGGGGCAAGATGCCGGTCATCGGCTATGACATCGACAAGGAGCGCGTGGATGAACTCCGAGACGGCATGGATCACACACTGGAGGTCTCCTCGGAGGATCTGGCAGGGGCGGAGCAACTCCAGTTCACTACGCTCCTTGAGGATATCCGCGAAAGCAACGTGTACATCATCACGGTGCCTACGCCGATCGACAGCGCTCGGCGTCCTGATTTCGACCCGTTGCTGAAATCCAGCGCGGCGATCGGTTCGATCCTAAAGAAGGGCGATGTCGTGATCTACGAATCGACGGTGTATCCCGGAGTGACCGAGGAGGTTTGCGTGCCGGTGCTGGAGCAGGCGTCGGGCCTCACTTTCAATGTTGATTTTTATTGCGGGTACAGCCCCGAGCGGATCAACCCCGGTGACAAGGAACGCTCGGTAACGAAGATCACAAAGGTCACGGCGGGCTCGACCCCGGAAGTTGCCGACTTCGTGGACGAGCTCTACCGCGGCATCATCACGGCGGGTACGCACAAGGCCAGCTCGATCCGCGTTGCCGAGGCGGCGAAGGTGATCGAGAACACTCAGCGGGACGTCAACATCGCACTGATGAACGAACTCGCCAGGATCTTCCATCGTGTGGGCATCGATACCAGCGAAGTCCTGGCCGCTGCCCGGACGAAGTGGAACTTCATGCCGTTCACACCGGGCCTTGTCGGCGGCCATTGTATCGGCGTGGACCCCTACTATCTCGCACACAAAGCCGCAATGCTGGGTTACAACCCTGAGTTGATCCTCTCCGCCCGTAGGATCAACGACGAGATGGGGCCCTACGTGGCGAACCGTGTACTGCGGCAGATGGCCAAAGCCGGGCTGAACATCGTCGGATCCCGCATTCTTGTCCTGGGTCTGGCCTTCAAGGAAAACTGCCCGGACCTTCGCAACACCAAAGTCGTGGACATTCTGCATGAGCTCGCGGATGCCAATGCGCACGTTGACGTGTACGACCCGTGGGTGGACGCCGCCGACGCGGCACGCGAGTACGGTGTAGAGCTGATTGAGGCCCCGGAAGCAAGTCTCTACGACGCGGTCATTCTCACTGTTGCACACCAGGAATTCGTTGGCGCGGATGCCATCCTGTCAGCGAAATCGCTGTTGAAGCCCGGGGGTATCGTGTTCGACGTGAAGGGCGTGATCCCTGCGGGCGACGACGTTTATCGACTTTAATCAAGAGACATTGAGGAATAATGCATGAACGCTAAATTTGTTATGGCGCTCGCCTTGGCGTGCGGCTTGGCCGGTTGCCGCGATCCAGGTCCGGGTACCGAAAACGTTCCGGTTGGGAATGCCGCCCAAGAAGTGGAAACGCCGGGGGAGGCGTCTACCCAGCGCGGCGAGTTGCCCGCCGCAAAAAGCTTGGGAAGGCCGTTGCCTGGCGGCATTTCGAACCTATCTTTCCCGTATCACGTGAATATTGATCGGGACACCGGCAAGTCCAGAGGGGGGAGGCCGGTTCGAGAGATCGGGATCGAACTTCTCGGGGCGACACCTGCAGAGGCGGAAGCAGAGTTGTCTCGGCTCATAGGGCAGCAGGGCGGATCGGTACAACAGCGTCAGGAACCGGAGGAGGCATTGCGGGTAGTCTATGCCTTGTCGGACGGCACGCGGATGCTTGCCTGGTTCAGGCCGGGCCCCCCGCCTGGGGAGCGCTATGAGTTGCAGAGAACCGATGCGACGGGCACGCTGTATATGGCTTGGCCCTACTTAGACAAGAGCGCCCAGTAGTGTCAGCGGTTGGTGTTGGTGCGCACACGTTCCGCACCGATATTCAGGGTATGCGCGCCATCGCTGTCGGGGCGGTGGTCGTGTATCACGTTTGGCCCGCCTGGCTTCCAGGTGGGTATGTCGGCGTGGATGTATTCTTCGTCATCTCCGGATATCTGATCACCGGGTTGCTTATCCGGGAACTGGAGCGGAGTGGAACGATCAGCCTGCGTGACTTCTATGCCCGCCGGATCCGACGCCTGTTGCCGGCGTCCTCAGTCACGCTCCTTGCGGTCGCCGCTGCGACAGTCGCCTGGATGTCAGTGGCCGATTGGCGAGGCGTAGCGACCGAGCTCCTGGCCAGCGCTTTTTATGTTCAGAACCTTCTGCTTGTCCAGCAGCAGGTCGACTATCTGGCTGTTGACGCCGCGCCGAGCCCGCTCCTGCATTTCTGGACGCTGTCGGTGGAAGAGCAGTTTTATGTGTTCTGGCCGCTGCTCATGGTCGCGATGGCGGTGCTGGGCAACAGGAAAAGCTGGCCGCTGCGACCTACCCTGCTCGTATCGCTGGGGGCCGTGTGCGCTCTATCTCTGGGCCATGCGGTCCATATGTCATATGTCGACCCCGCGCCCGGCTACTTCATTACCACGACCCGGATCTGGGAACTTGGAGTCGGAGCATTGCTGGCCCTGGCCGCGCCAAGCGTCGGCCTCGCCCGGTTGCCAAGGGTGGTCCTTGGCTGGGCAGGCCTGATGGCGATCGTTCTGTCGACGGTCTTCTACACCCACCGCCTTCCATTCCCCGGCTATGAGGCGTTGCTGCCGACCTTGGGGGCAACGGCATTGCTATATGCATGCCTTGATCGGAGTGATCATCTAGGTGCATGGTTGGCGAGCGCGCCGATGCAATACCTTGGATCTATTTCTTATTCGCTTTATTTGTGGCACTGGCCGGTGATCGTGTTTTACCCATCGGTTAGCGGAAGGCAGCACGATACCTTACAAGATGGCGTTCTCGTTGTGGTGGTCTCGCTTCTTTGCGCCCACCTGTCGCGGGAGTTGGTCGAGGAACGCTTCCGCAAGGCGCGGCCGGGAGAAGTCTATAGGCCATATGCGATCGCGGGTGCTTTGGCGCTTGGCGTCGCCATGGCTTCGCTATGGATCTCCACAGAATCGGACGAACGTGCACACGCGGCATTCCAGGCAATGGCGACGGTGTCGGGACACCCGGGCGCGATGGTGCTTGTGCGCCGCGATCTTGCTGCTTCGGAAGACGGTGGCTTCATTCCCGCTGCCGACATGGCCAGACTCGACCGCGGCTCTGCCTACGGCATCGCTGGCAGCTCCAAGTGCATCGGCAATGTCCCCTCGGAAAAGCCCGTATCGTGCGACTACGGTACGACGGGTGGGACCAAACGAGTGTTTATCGTGGGTGATTCGCATGCGGTGCATTGGCTGCCTGCCCTCGAGCTCATAGCTGAAAATGCCAACTGGCAGATCACCGGGTTGACCAAGAGCAGCTGTGCGTTTACGGACGAGTTACTCGGTTTTTCCAACGCAGGCGCGAGCCGAGAGTACGTCGAATGCAAGATATGGGGTGAGAGGGTACTGCAGCAGCTTCTGCAGGAAAAGCCCGACCTGGTTATTCTCAGTCACTCTGCGCGGCATGCGCTGCCAGGCGGGCGTCCAGGCGCCGCTGATGACGTGGTTGCGCGGGGCATTCTGCGCCATACCAAGGCGCTCCGGGAGGCTGGCATCAAGGTCGCAGCGATCCAGCATACGCCGTGGCAACAGCAAGACGTGCCCCGCTGCATGGCCCGCCGTGGCGCATCGGTCGAGTCCTGTTCTGCGTCGGAGGATGTCGCCATATATCCGGGAACCATCGCAAGAGCAGTGGCCATGGATCCGTCCATTGAGCTGATCGAGACCCTGCCCTACTTCTGCCAGGCAGGTACGTGCCCGGTGGTTATAGGCGGTGTATTGGTGTATCGAGACAAGCACCACCTGAGCGCCACATATGCAAAAACCCTCGCTCCAATCCTGGAGAGAAAATTGCGTGAGCTGCTATAGAAGCAAGATTTCTTCAAGACGATAACTGCCGCCGGTGCGAGGATTGATGATGTTGGGTTTTCGGGAGGACGAACGGGCAGACTTGCCGCTGCGTAAATATCCGGAGGCACCGGAGAGTGTGCCAGTACCTCAAATGGATCCCTGTTGGTACAAGGAAACGTACCCAGATGTTGGCCGGGTACCGCTAGAGCCTGAAACTCACTTCCAGCTTTACGGGCATCGTTTGGGCCGCGATCCCTCGCCAGAGTTCTCGACCGTATTTTTTCGGGCGCTGCTCAAGCTTGGTGAGAGGAAGGATCCGTTGCGGGAACTTCGGAAGCTGTCCGTTCGGGGCTTGGTGCCCAAGAACCCGGCGTTTACCGGACGGGTCCTCTGGGCAGCGGAGCAGCTCGCCCACAAGGACCGGCTCGACCAGGCTCTGGTGCTTGCAGAGCGGTGGTTGCCCACGGCGGAACAGTATCGAACAAACATCCTGCGTGCGAACCTGGCAGTGAAGCACAACGAAGAAACTGCCTGGATCGCGGCCACAAATGCGTACTTGAGGCATTTTGGCTTGGCACCTATTCAACTCCAGGGAAGAGGCAGCCTGTTCGATCGAGTCCAGTCCCAAGGTCTCACCGAATCGGTCAGGGGACCGAGAGTCTCGATTATCGTGGCGGCCTGGAATTCTGAGCATACGGTCGCCAAGGCCTTGGATTCGTTGCTTGCCCAATCGTGGCAGAACATTGAGCTCTTGGTGATCGACGATTGCTCGACAGATGGAACGTGGGGTGTAATTAGCGAAATCTCGGCCCGAGATTCGCGGGTCAAGGCTTGGAGAAACCCCGAGAACGTCGGGCCATACGTAAGCAAGAGTATCGCCGCCAGCTATGCGACGGGAGACTGGATTACTTGCCACGACGCGGATGATTGGGCACATCCGGAGCGAATCGCTCGACAGGCGCAGTTCTGTATCGAGAACAGATTAACAGCCTGCCTGTCCGGAATGCTTAGGATGGATAACAAGGGAGAATATACTCGGCTAAATGAAGTCGGCGAGTTCGTCCACGACGGAGCCTGCCGCAGTGCGTTCATTTCGCTGTTTATGTGTTCCCAAACCTTCCACGACTTGCTTGGCGCTTGGGATCAAGTGCGGGCAGGCGGGGATTCGGAGCTTCTTCGTCGACTGGAAATTGTCACCGGCAAATGCATTCATCAGTTGCCGGTTCCTACTATGTTGTGTCGCGATCATGAGCAGAGTCTCACTAACGATACGCGCTTTGGATTGAACGTTCGGACAGACGATGGTGCCCGCCATCGACTAATTTACAAGAATTCGTATCTGCAAGGCCACAAGAGCCTTACTAGATCTACCTCGCGCTACGAGTTTCCCGAGCGGGAGTCGCGGTACGATTCGAGGGGCTTGCAAGTTCCACTTGAATCAGTTCTTAACGCCACCGCTGCCCATCAGGCGCAGCTGCAACAAGAAGTGGTCGCTGACGTGGTGATCATTACGAACACGAGGTTTCCAGGCGGCAACGCGTCATCCACACTGGACGAGCTAAGATACTTGAAGTCTCAAGGCCTTCGAGTAGCGCTGGTGCATTGTTCCGTTGACACTGATCTCGGTCGGAGCTTGAGCACAAGATTCAATGCTCATAGAGAGGTTCTATATCAATGGTCCAGGGTTGCAAGCATCAGCGCCAAGGTTCTGATCTGTCGTCATCCACGGGTGCTCGTCTCACATGCATTCCGTTATCTCCTGCCTCGGATCCAAGCGAAACATGCTTTTGTAGTCAAGAATAATTCGTGCCGGCGACCCAGTGGCGAGTCTGTCTATGAGCTGGAGGATATGGTGCGGGTGGCGCAGGCGCTTTCGGTGGAATCACTGCAATTTTGCCCGATCAGTCAGGTGATGCGCAACGAGCTCCTGGAGTATCCAGGAAATGGCATCGATTCCTTCCGGCTTTCCGCTATCGATTGGACGCCTACGTTTGATGCTGCGCAATATTACCATCCGCCAAAGGCGGCCATGTGTACTCCGTATAAGGTCGGCCGCCACTCACGCGATGGCATGGAAAAGTGGCGGGAACGGCCGAAGGAGTTGCTGCAGGCGTATCCGCCTTCAAGTGACTTCGAGATTCACATCCTCGGTGGTGCCGCCAAGGCGGTCCGGATTCTTGGGGAACTGCCGGAGAACTGGCGTGTTCGCGAGTTTGGTGAGGTGGAGCCGTTGGCGTTTTTGGCCAGGTTGGACGCTTTTGTCTATTTTCCCAATACGAACCTTGTCGAGGGATTTGGGCGGACTATCGTCGAAGCCATGATTGCCGGCGTGCCGGTGATCGTGCCTGCCAGCCTGGAGGAGAATTTCGGGGAGCTCGTGCTGGTCTGCGAACCACGGGATGTCGCAGTTGTCGTCGCGCGCTTGGCTCAGAATGCAGAGGCCCGTATTTCCTATCTGAAGGAGGTTCAACAGTTGGCGCTGGCCCGGTACGGGGCAGATATCATAGCCGAGCGACTGCGGGGAACCGGCCTAGAGCTGGCTGGTGCTACCGATACTAGCGAACTTGCGATCCTATCTGCGAGGTCGCGACACTACCGATCCACAGTCCTTCGCGAGCTGTGACAGTGCCACAGCAATCCAACGGCGCAGTCAGCGCGCATGATCGCCGCCGGCTCGTCGTGCACGTGGGCATGACCAAGGCCGGGAGCACCGCGATTCAGAATTACCTGGAGAAGTGTCGAAACGAACTGAGGACGCATGGGGTGCTGTTTCCTGAGACAGGGTTCGCGAGAGGCAACCCGTTCGACCCGGAACGGACGTCGGGGCATCTGGAACTGGTGAGGCAGATCCGCCGGAGGGGCGTTCAGCCGCTTGAGGACGAGCTAAAGCAAGCAAATGCACGTGTTGTTGTTCTCTCAGCAGAGAACCTCCTTCTAGACCGGCCCGATGACGAGCTTAGAGCCCTTGCGGAATACTTCCACGGTTGGGAGGTCACCGTCATTGTGATCCTGCGGAGTCAGCAGGAGTGGCTACGGTCCAGGTACGTAGAAAGTGTGCTGAGCGGATTCAAGGCCAGCATCGGGACCGTCCAGGAGTTCACCGCTGAGGCAGCCGAGAAGGGCTGGCTAAACTATTACGCTGCTTTGGAGCGGGTGTGCAGATTAGTGTCCGCTGACGAGGTGCGACTGATCAACTATGAGGAGGCTGCACTAAAGGGTCGCCTGGTTGAAGAGTTCCTGAGGGTGGCTGATCTTCCCCTGACGGATGCCGCCCTCGCCCGCACGATAAGGGCAAACGTTCGTGAGAAGGACGTGTTATTGGTTGAAGCAAAGCGAAGGCTGAATCCGCTGCTGCGCAGATGGTCGAGAGACGCGCGGCTCGCATATGAAGCGGAGTTCCGGGAAATCGCCAAGGAGGTGGAGAAGCGCCTCCCGGATCCGGCTCAATACGTGAAACAGGATTGGCTGCCGCTGTCCGAAACCGATTGCTTGGAGATCTCGGCGACCAACCTGGAGCTGGAGCGAGTGTATGGTCTTGTCCCGCCGCTACGGACTCCTGTTTCAGCAGCCGGCTACACTTATCAACATCGGGACTCTCGCAAAGGTCTGGATGAGCTGGTAATTGCAGGATGGAAGTTGGGGGCGATGCTTGGTCAGCGAGCTGACGTCCATGAAGAAGCACGCGGAGCCGAAGTATCGTCCGCCCTAGTCTCGAAGGGCATTGATCGCGTTATAAACCTTCTTGTCTCCGCGCAAGTCAGCCTCCATATTGGCTCGGCGGATACTGCGCTCATTGCTGCTTCTATGAGTTCAAAACTTCTGGCTCTTGTGCCACTCGGGAGTTGTTGTCCTGGAGAAGCTCTGGACGTTCTCCGTGTCAGGTTGCCGTCCGAAATCATCTGCCTGAAATCGTCGCTCTCAAAGGGAAGCGTGCTCTCAGAAAGCGGAGTGTTGTGCGGTCGCAGGCTTGAAGTTGTCGTTGCCCGGGGCACGGATGCGATGGAGCTTGTCTCCGGGGTTTTCATGGGGGGATTCACCTGCACGGTGATCCTGATCGGGTGTGAACTGACGTGCATTCCGGATTTCATTTCCAGGTTCTCGCTCGAAGTTGCATCATCAGAGGACGACTGCATCATCCTGATTCCCGGGGCAGGTCGCGACACGAAGAGGGTCCAATGAGCAATCAATCGATCACCGAAACGCACCAGCAGGGAACTGGGGCGCATGTGCCGCAGGCGGCTTTCACCACTGCGCCAGTCCAGGCACTGTTCTGGAAGCCCCGCTTCATGGAGCCCAGCCACGTCCTGATACATGTACCGATGCTGTTCTGGCTTACCGCCGCCCTGGGTCCCAGCCGTGCAGCGGTGTTGGGAGCAGGTGACGGCATAGTCCATTTTGCTCTCTGCCAGGCCATGGAGAAACTGGCATCGGGTGGAAGTTGTGATGGATACGGCTACTGGATTGAACCCAAGAAGGGAAAGATGGTGTGCGCCGTGCCGGCGAGTCTCCGCGCTCATGAAGACATGCTGTATGAGGGAGCTTCGCGACTCCGGGCGGGTACTGCTCCAGGTGATGCGCTTGAGGAGCTGGCGGCAGCCCCTCCGGACGTGCTGTGCGTGGATCTCGAAGCGCTTCCCGTCGATGCCGTACTCGATCCCGAAGCGATTCTGCGCGCATTGGGGGATGCTGGGGTGCTTCTCCTGTTTGGAACACATAGTTTTGCCGAACGCAACCAGGGCGGAAAACGTCTTGAAGAATTGATCAGGGAAAATCCCAGCGTGGTGTTCGGGGGTGAAACTGCAGTGGCTCTCATCGTCAAGGGTCAAGCCGTACCGGAGCCGTTGCGGAGCCTCTTGAAAAACGCCGACGACGGCAAGCTGGACCCTGGGACAGAGGCCGTGTTCCGGCGCAGTGGCCAAGGCCTTGTGGCTGCCGTACGCGCGGATGCTCTCGCGCACTCCCGGACAAAAGCCCAAAAGTTGCAGGCGCAGGCGGAAGCCGAGTTGCAGGGGGCACGCGACGCGCTGTCGAAGTTACAGGAAGTGGAAGAGGTCCGATCTCGGAAAATTGTCGACCTGCAGGCGGAAATGTTTGAGCTGCGACAGCAGCTTTGCAGGGAAGGCGAAGAGCAAAAGAGTCGTATCGCCAAACTGGGGGCCGAGTTGCAGAGGGCGCGCGCGGAGCGCGAAACACATCTGGATGAGATGGCTGGCTTGACGCGCATTTCGGAGGAATGGCGCGCTCGAGCCAGTGCGCACAAGGACGAGACTTTGGCGCTTGAGGTCAAGGCTGCAGAGCTCCGCAGGCAACTGGGAGCGGCGCTCGACAAGGTTCGGGCGCAGCGCAATGCGCGGCACAAGATGTCGGCGGAGCTCAAGGCGCGGGTGCGGAAGCTTCGCGGAGCGCTCAGGCGCGCACGAAACGAAGCGGAGACATGGCAACAAAGGGCCGGACACCTTGAAAGCCAAGTGGTTAAGATGCTTACCAGCACGTCGTGGAAAGTCACCCGCCCGATTCGCGCCGTAAAACACATATTTTTCGGGCGCGGTCGCAGCGCGGATTGATCCGGAACGGCAGGCTCGCTGGCCGTTCGCAATGGGGACGGTGGCTAGTGGCGGGTCGAACTGGACGTCCGAGGCTGGCTTCTGGATGCAGCTTAGCTCGGCGGCCTTTTCGAAGAGCCAACTAATCGCCGAGTGCGAGTTCTGCTGCGAGCACGAATGACACTCCCTTGGCCAAGGTCGCGTGCTCGAAGTTGCCAGCAGAAACTGCAGACTCCAACACCGCTTGTGCTTGAGTCAAGACTGAATCATCCACAAAACTGACTACCGCCTCCTTCTTGAGAGCCTTCGTGCCTTCAAGCGCAATGAGCTCCATGGGCTTCCTGTCGCCTCTCCCCCGATCCTGCTGCTGCGGGGCCGTGGTATCGCCAATGTAGGTTTGGCCAGCTGTGGCATTTTGGTCGAGATCAACGATCGTCAAGTTCTTGAGTGTCTCATCTGTGGGCGCCTTGCTCGGGTCATCGTATCGAAAATCCTTCAGGCCAGGAATCAGGTTCTCCATAATATCGAAATTGAGCTGGCCAGCATGAGTGATTCCTCCCAGCATTGCTGATCTATGGAACAACGTGGTCGTGAGAGGCGCAAATCCAGTACGGTAAAGCGGCGGCCGGCCGGTATGGAATCGATTGCGGAACTCTCGATAGTGCAAGATAAGAGGTTCGGTCGTGTCGTTTTGATCTGCAAGGTACGCTAGCGCCTCCTCAGTGTCATTGAGCCACTCGTTGTACAGATAGGCTGGCGCCCTCTTGCGTTGATCGCGCAAGAACCTCGACGCAGGCACGGCAGGGTAGAAATGCCGGTGATTCTCTCCGCCACCACCATTGATGTGAATGGTGAAGGGATCCACCGTCGAGTCGTGAAGGTAGATCGGCAAATAGACGCCAAGGCAGACTTCGCGCCATCTCGTGTATCTCTCTTCGCCGCTGAGCTTGGTTTGAGCCGCCTGCTCCTGTGGGTTGACCGCTATTCCATACCTTTCGGCGAGGCTGGTGGCGATCTTGAGATCCTTCTTCCACCGCGGGGTGGTCGCTGATCTGAAAATAGCTCTTGACGGCGATACATCTGCTCTTGCGAGGCCGGTCTTGGCCAGGGCGAAGATGGCGCGTGAGTCAACACCGCCTGTCAGGTCGAGGGTGATCCGGATACGATCATCGAGGAAAAGTGTGGCGAAGCGGGAGGTCCAGGTGTCGATGAAGGACCGCAGCGCGTCGGGATAAGGCAGCAGCGAAGGCTCTGGCCTGGCCTTCTCCCGCAGCCCGCAAGGGGTCAATACAAGTCTACGATCGGAAGGGAGTAGCCGTATCTCATTGAAGATCGTAGCGAACGAGCTGACCTGCTTGGTAAAGGTTATTCCCCACGACAATGCATCAAGCTGGGGAAGATTGGGTGCGAGGCGGACACCGTTTTCTCGAAGATGGTCCACGAGGCGTGCCAATGAGTTGGACACGGCCCAGACACCAGCCTTGTCGTAGTAGAAGAGTTTTGCCGTACCGGCGGCATCCGCACCAAACTCAACGGTTTCCGACGTGCGTTCAATAGAAATGTAGCAGCCGTCTTCGCCAGGACCGATGACGCGTCCGGTTGCTGCAGCGTACTGCGCTGCCCCCTCGGCACCGAAGATGTAGTCGGAGTCGACGAAGCAGTATCCGTGAAACCCAGTGGACGGGGGGGGAGTAAAGGTTGAGTAAAGCATGTAGATGCTCGGCGTGATGCTCATGCGGCTGATCGTACTCGATTGTCGGGCTGCGGCGTAGGCGTGGCCCGTGATTGGAACCAGGCAGCAGAACGTCTGGCAAGTGTTGGCAGCTAATCCAGAAGAATCGTCCTGTCCCACGAGAACCAGATTCTCTCGACCCTCAAGCCGGCTGTCGCCGGGATTACGCTGCCGGCCCTCCCGAGGGGCCGGCGGGGACGAAGTCGCAGGCTCAATGCCCTTGGAGCTCGAGCTCTCGCGAGATGGGGAACGGTCGCGGAGATACGATGTTGAATGGAATATAGGGGCGCCGTCCGCGGCTTCTCAGTTCGTCGTACCAGCGGCGATAGGACTCGACGTATGCACGACGTGGAGGCGAAAGCATGTCAGCGGCGCCGTCCGCAGCGAGGACCACCGGAGCACTCTGTGCAGTTGACAATGACTCCCCCCGATACAGGGCGCGATACATGAGGCGCGGAACGTTGCGATGCGCGTCGCGGCCGTAAACGAACCTGATCCGTTCGAAGAACTCGTCGTCTGCCGACGTTCTGACGCTGTCGAACCACCCTATGTCACCCAAGACCTTCCTTTTGAACATAAGACTGATCAGTGCTTGCCGCTCATGCAGCCCTCCCATCGGGACGATCTGGTTCGCTGAGTCGACCCTGACGTAGTTGCACGTGGTAGCAATCAGGTCAGCGTCTAGTAGTAGACGGGCCTGCACGCTGATCCGATCAGAGTAGCTGATATCGTCGCTGTCCATGAAGGTGATCAGCTCACCTCGGGAGATGGACATGCCGATGTTTTTCGCGCGGTAGGTGCCATGGTTCCGCGCCAGGTGAAAGGGGCGTATGCGGCTGTCCTGGCTCGCGAGTCGGGTCAGAATGCGAGGGCACTCATCCGTGCTCCCGTCGTTGACGACTATCAATTCCAGCCGCTCCCAGCCGCGTTGCCCGAGCACTGAGCGGATGGCGCTCTCGAGCCATTGGGCAGTATTGAAACAGGTCATTATGACACTGACTAGCGATTGCTCGCTCACCATCGCAGCCGGTGCGGATAATGGTGCGCCTTGGGGCCGGTCGAAGAGGACCGCAGTCATCACGGCTGTCGCGTCATGCGATGGCTCGCTGCTCCAACCATGCTTCGATGGCTGCGGCGACTCTCGGCGCAGCGTTTCCGTCCCAGCGTGGGATAACGGAGGGCTCGGGCATGGGGGATGCAAGGACACGATCGATCTCGAGTCCGGCGTTTTCCGGGCGGGCGAGCCGGTTGGTCCCCAAGGTCACTGTTTCAGGTCTCTCGGTATTGGGCCGGAACGTCAGGCATGGGATTCCGAGGATGCTGGTTTCCTCCTGCAGGCCCCCTGAATCCGTGAGTGCGACCCTGGCGTATGACAGCAGTGAAATGAATTCGGAGTAGCGCAATGGGGGAACCAGATTGACCCGCCCTCCTATGAGCAGGCCATGCCGTTCGAGGGCTCTTTCGCTTCGTGGATGCACCGGGAACACCACAGGCAGTCGTTCCGCGGCAACTTCCAGGAGGCGGACGATCTGCTGCAGATGGCCGGCGATGTCAACGTTGGATGGTCTATGGAAGGTTGCTACCGCATAGCCGCCTTCCTCGAGTCCGTGCTCCGACCAGAGGCGTTTAGTCGGGAGTAGCAGATCTTTTTGCGCAAGCATTTTCTTCAGCGCATCGATCATCAGGTTTCCGGCAAAGGTAATGCTGTCGGCGCTCCTGCCCTCCCGCAACAGGTTTTCCGTGGCGCTGTGGGTGGTGGTGAACAGTAGATCGCATACGCTGTCAACCATGCGACGGTTCAGCTCTTCAGGCATGGTGAGGTCGCCGCTCCTCAATCCAGCCTCGACGTGCGCGACAGGAATCTGCATGCGCTTGGCAGCATATGTGGCCGCGAAAGTTGAATCTACGTCGCCAAACACCAGCACGAGTTGCGGTGGTGAGGAATCCAGATGGGCGGCGTACTTCCCAATCATCTCGCCCATTCGGTGCCCCATGTCGCCGGCCTCGAGATCGATGCGGTGGACCTCGGGCAGCGCGATTTGCACGTCTTCCAAGGTCTGGGTGGTCATGGGGCCCAGCGTGTGCTGCGCCAGGAACACCAACCGTGGGCGGCACCAGTCAACATCTCTCAGGCAGGCAAGCAACGGCCCCGCCTTGACGATATTGGGGCGTGTGCCGATGACGAGGTCGATCAAGGGGGGGGGGGGTCTCATTTCAGTTAAACGACCTCGGTGCTTTTTTGAGAAGCGGCGGCGCATTCGAATTGAGTATCAGGGGGGATCATTGGTAAACAGTGCAATGAGTTTCAGTTTGGTGAAGCGGTATGAGAGGGCATCATGGCTCTCATGGGAATGTCCGCGATGACCTTCGCAATTCGCTGGGAAGCTTTTCCATCGCCATAGGGATTGCTCGCGCGGGCCATGGCCTGGTATACCCTCGCATCATCGAGCAGCCGGAACGTTTCGGAACAGATAACGTTGCTGTCAGTGCCCACTAGCCGCACCGTGCCGGCGGCGACGGCTTCGGGGCGTTCCGTTGCATCACGCATGAGAAGCACGGGTTTGCCCAACGAAGGGGCTTCTTCCTGGATGCCTCCGGAATCAGTAATGATGATATCGGCTTGGGACATCAGGTGGACGAATGGCAGGTAATCTTGCGGCTCGATGAGGTGCACGCCGGGATGGTCGCCGAGGATGCGCTTCACAGGCTCCTGGACATTGGGGTTGAGGTGGACCGGATAAACCACCTGGGCATCACCGCGAGCAGTGATGCATTTGATTGCACGACAGATTTCCTCAAAACCCCTACCGAAGCTCTCCCGTCGATGACCGGTCACCAGGACAAGGCGCTTGTTCGCCTCAAGAAAGGGGAACAGGGCGGCCAAGGAGCGTGCAAGTCCTGAAGTGGAGCGAATTTTCTTCGACGCGGCCAGCAACGCATCAATCACGGTGTTGCCCGTTACATGGATGTGATCGTCGTCGATGCCCTCGGCCAGCAGATTATCGCGCGCGCGCGCAGTGGGAGCGAAGTGCAGCAGGGCCAGTGGAGAAGTCAGGCGCCGATTCATTTCCTCCGGCCATGGGGCGGCCATGTTCCCGGTGCGCAAGCCGGCTTCGACGTGACCTACCGGCACTCCCGCATAGAAAGCCGCGAGCGAAGTGGCGAGGGTGGTGCTGGTATCCCCATGCACCAGTACCAAGTCCGGTCTCCGTCGGGCGATCACCTGCGCCATGCCGACGAGGATGCGCGAAAACAGGTCGGGCAGGCTCTGGTTGGCCTGCATGAGGTCCAAGTCGTCGTCGGGGACAATGCCGAACAGTTCAAGCACCTGATCCAGCATATGACGGTGCTGGGCGGATACGGCGACCATGGGTCGGATGTGTTGGTGCTCCCCCAGGGCCCGAACCACGGGCGCCATCTTGATCGCTTCCGGACGGGTGCCGAAGACAACCATGACCTTCTTGCTTGGCATCGTGTTCTCCGGAAAAGCGAAGGGGCCGATGCTGCGGCCCCAGGAATTAGGGCCTCCGGTGAAGGAGCGTCAAAGTGCCGCCTCAAGCTCCGGCAACACCTTGAACAAATCCCCTACCAGCCCGATGTCCGCGATCTCGAAGATCGCCGAGTCCGGATCCTTGTTGATCGCGACAATGGTCCCGGCGTCCTTGATGCCGGTCAGGTGCTGGATGGCGCCGGAGATACCGATGGCGATGTACAGATCCGGGGCGATGATCTTGCCGGTCTGGCCAACCTGCAGCTCGTTGGGCACATAGCCGGCGTCGACAGCGGCGCGGGAGGCGCCGACCGCGGCGCCGATCTTGTCCGCGAAGTCGAAGACGATCTTGAAATTCTCCTCCGAGCCGACGCCGCGGCCGCCAGAGACCACGCGCTTGGCGCTCTGCAGGTCAGGGCGATCGGATTCGCCGACGGCGAGGTCGACGAAGCGGGTATGCGTGGGCAGTTCGGCCTCGGCCGAAACGGCCTCGACCTCGGCACTGCCGTCGCGGGCGGCTTCCGGCCAGGAGGCGGTGCGCACGGTGGCGACCACGGCGCGGTCGCTCGGGGCCTCGACGGTGACGATGGCGTTGCCGGCGTAGATCGGCCGGGTGAAGACATGGCTCGATTCCACCGTCATCATGTCCGAGACCTGCGCGGTGCCGAGCAGGGCAGCGATCACCGGCATCAGGTCCTTGCCGAAGGTGGTGGAGGGGCCAAAGACGTGGCTGTAGCCCTCGGCGAGCTTTGCCACCTGCGGGCCGAGCACCTGCGCGACCGGATGAGCGTTGGCGTCGTTGGTGACGGTCAGCACCTTGCGCACGCCGCCGATCTTCGCGGCCTCGGCGGCGACCGCAGCGGGGTCGGCGGCCAGCACCACGATGTCGATGGCCTCGGGTTCGAGCGCCTGCGCGGCGGACACGCATTTTGCGGTCGAACCGTTGAGCTTGCCTTCGAGGTGTTCGGCGACGATGAGGACTTGGGACATGGCAGGGTTCCTTGGTGTTCCGCTTTTGTAGGAGCGCGCCTTGCGCGCGAAGCCGGCGTGGGCAGGGGTGCGGTTGGGATTAGCTAGCCGTGTTGCCGGCGGAGGAGTGCGGACTCCGGGCCGGTCACGCGGTTTCGCGCGTATGACGCGCTCCTACGGGGATGGGGATCAGAGCAGGCCTTTTTCCTTCAGCTTGGCGACCAGTTCGGCCGCATCTTTGACCATCACACCCTTGCTGCGCTTGGGCGGTGCCGCATAGCCGGTGGTCTCGAGAAAGTCCCCCGATTTCACATCGAGGTCGGCGAAGGGGATCGTCTCCAGCGGCTTGCTCTTGGCCTTCATGATGTCCGGCAGCTTGATGAAACGCGGCTCGTTCAGGCGAAGGTCGGTGGTGACCACGGCCGGCAGATCGACCTCCAGCGTCTCCAAGCCGGCGTCCACCTCGCGGGTCACCGTGGCCTTGCCGTCGGCGATGACAAGCTTGCTGGCGAAGGTCGCCTGCGGGCGCCCCCACAGCGTGGCCAGCATCTGCCCGGTCTGGTTGGCGTCGTCGTCGATCGCCTGCTTACCCAGGATCACCAGGTCCGGCTGCTCCTTCTCGATCAGCTTGAGGAAGGTGCGTGCGGCCGTCAGCGGCTGCACCGGCCCATCGATGACCACGTGCAGGGCACGGTTGGCGCCCATCGCCAGGCCGTTGCGCAGGTGCGCCTGGGCGTCCGCCGGGGCGATCGTGGCGACTACCACCTCGGTGGCGACACCGCTGTCTCGCAGGCGCAGGGCCTCTTCCAGCGCGATGTCGTCGAACGGGTTGGGCGACAGCTTGACGCCGTCTGTGACCACGCCGGAGCCGTCCGGCTTGACCTGGATGCGGACGTTGTAGTCCACCACGCGCTTGTAGCCGACGAGGATCTTCATCGTGCGAGGGGTTCCTTGGGTAAGGCCCGGCCTTGGCGACTGCGCGGGCGAGGTCGAACGCCGATTTTAACCGGCCGGCAGGGGCGACGCACAACTTCCTACGCCTGGCAGACGTCGGGAGACCGGCTTGCCGGACGCATGAGAAGCCCGAAGACCGGGCGATCGGCCCATCAGCGGCGGGTGAACGAAGATGTCGGCATGGGCGGACAATCCGGGCCGGGAGATGGGGCTGCGCCGCGAATCCCGGCCAGGCGGCGTTTGCGATAGGCTGAACAGGCATGTGCTCATAACGAACTGTCGCGCCCGGATCCGCTGCCGATCGGGGACACTGAACGCACGCACCTTCACCCTGTCCGCCCGGCACGGTGTCGCCGGCGTGCTCCAGCCCACGAATCGCAAACACCACCATCGCATGACCGATCCCTCCAGCCTTTCCCATCTCGACCGCCTCGAAGCGGAGAGCATCCAGATCCTCCGCGAAGTGGCCGCGGAGTTTCGCAATCCGGTGATGCTGTACTCGGTCGGCAAGGACAGTTCGGTGTTGCTGCATCTGCTGGTCAAGGCCTTCCACCCGGCGAAGCCGCCGATCCCGCTGCTGCACGTGGACACCGGCTGGAAGTTCCGCGAAATGATCGCCTTCCGCGATCGCCGTGCCAGCGAAACCGGCGTCGAACTGCGGACCTGGACCAATCCGGACGGCCTCGCGCAGGGCGTCGGCCCGATCAGCCATGGCGCCACCGTGCATACCGACGTGATGAAGACCCAGGCCCTGAAGCAGGCGCTGGACAAGTGGAGTTTCGACGCCGCGATCGGCGGTGCTCGGCGCGACGAGGAGAAGTCGCGCGCCAAGGAGCGGATCTTCTCGTTCCGCAACGACCAGCACCGCTGGGATCCGAAGCGCCAGCGTCCCGAGCTGTGGAGTCTCTACAACACCCGGATCCACAAGGGCGAATCGGTGCGGGTGTTTCCGATTTCAAACTGGACCGAGCTGGACGTCTGGCTCTACATCTTTCGCGAGGGCATCCCGGTGCCCTCGCTGTATTTCGCCGCCGAGCGCCCGGTGGTGGCCCGCGATGGCGCCTTGATCCTGGTCGACGACGAGCGTCTACCGCTGCGGGAAGGCGAGACTCCCACGATGAGGAAGGTCCGCTTCCGCACCCTGGGCTGCTATCCGTTGACCGGAGCGATCGAGTCGGAGGCCGAGACGCTGGAGGAAATCATCGCCGAGATGCTGGTCGCCACCACGTCCGAACGCCAGGGACGGGTGATCGACCACGATCCCGGCGCCTCGATGGAGAAGAAGAAGCAGGAGGGCTACTTCTGATGAACGGTAGCGCCGAACAGGCCGCGAGGGCCCGATCCGCAGTTGCCGCCTACTTGCAGCGGCATGAGACCAAGAGCCTGCTGCGTTTCATTACCTGCGGCAGCGTTGACGACGGCAAGAGCACGCTGATCGGCCGCCTGCTGCACGACACGAAGCTGCTGCTGGACGATCAGTTGGCCGCGCTCGAAGCCGACAGCCGGCGCCATGGCACCCAGGGCGACGCGATCGACTTCGCCCTGCTGGTCGACGGCCTGTCGGCCGAGCGCGAGCAGGGCATCACCATCGACGTCGCCTACCGCTTCTTCGGCACCGACAAGCGGAAGTTCATCGTTGCCGACTGCCCCGGCCACGAGCAATACACCCGCAACATGGCCACCGGCGCCTCCACCGCCGACCTCGCCATCGTGCTGGTCGACGCCCGCAAGGGCCTGCTGACCCAGACCCGCCGCCACAGCTACATCGTCTCGCTGATGGGCATCCGCCACGTGGTACTCGCGGTCAACAAGATGGATCTGGTGGACTACGACCCGAAGGTGTTCGACGATATCGTCGCCGGCTACCGCGAACTGGCCGAGCAGATGGGCATCCCTAACATCACCTGTATTCCGTTGTCGGCGCTGAAGGGCGACAACATGCTGGAGCGCTCGGCCGCGACCCCGTGGTATCAGGGCGAAACCTTGCTGGAGCATCTGGAAACCGTGGATGCCGGCCGCGAGTCCGGCACCGGGGCATTCCGCCTGCCGGTGCAGTGGGTGTGCCGGCCCGACCAGGATTTCCGCGGCTTTGCCGGCACCGTCGCATCCGGGCCGGTCTCGGTCGGCGAGGACATCGCGGTGCTGCCGTCGGGGCAGCGTTCCCGCGTGGCCCGCATCGTCACCGCCGGCGGCGACCTGCAGCGGGCGCTTCCCGGCCAGGCCGTCACCCTGACGCTGAGCGACGAGATCGATGCCAGCCGCGGCGATGTCATTGCCGCCGCCTCCAGTCCGCCGGAGGTCGCCGACCAGTTCGCCGCTCACCTGCTGTGGATGGACGAGCAGCCGTTGCTGCCCGGCCGTCCGTACTGGTTGAAGATCGGCACCCGCACCGTCGGCGCCCAGGTCACCGAGATCAAGCACAAGATCGACGCCAATACCCAGGACCAGCTGGCGGCCAAGTATCTTGGGCTCAACGAGGTCGCCTACTGCAACCTCTACCTCGACCAGCCGATCGCGTTCGAGGCCTATGCCGACAGCCGCGAACTGGGTGCCTTCATCCTGATCGACCGCCAGACCAACGGCACCGTCGGCGCCGGCACGCTCAACTTCGCCCTGCGCCGCGCCGGCAACATCCACTGGCAGCATATCGACGTGGACAAGGCTGCACGTGCCCGTATCAAGCACCAGCAGCCCAGGTGCCTGTGGTTTACCGGGCTGTCCGGCTCGGGCAAGTCCACCATCGCCAATCTGGTGGAGAAGCGCCTGTTGGCGATGGGCCATCACACCTACATCCTCGACGGCGACAACGTGCGCCACGGGCTCAACAAGGACCTCGGTTTCACCGACGAGGACCGGGTCGAGAACATTCGCCGCGTCGCCGAGGTGGCGAAGCTGATGGTGGATGCGGGCCTGATCGTGCTGGTCAGCTTCATCTCGCCGTTCCGCGCCGAACGGCGCATGGCGCGGGAGATGTTCGACGAGGGCGAGTTCCAGGAAGTGTTCGTGGACACGCCGCTGCAGGTCGCCGAGCAGCGCGACGCCAAGGGCCTCTACGCCAAGGCGCGGGCCGGCCAGATCCGGAACTTCACCGGCATCGATTCGCCGTACGAGCGCCCGGAACGGCCGGAGCATGTCCTCGACACGGTCGCAGAGGACGCCGCCGTCCTGGCCGAGAAGCTGGTGAAGACGCTAGTGCCTGATTAGCACATCCGCCCGCAGACGCGTCGCGAGCGTGGCGACCAAACGGTCGGCGGCGCCGGGCGAGTGGGACAGGAACAGCGATGGCTCCGTCAGCTCCAGTTCCAGCAGGTGCGGGCGGCCGTCGTCGCGGATCAGGTCGATGCGGGCATAGGGCAGGGGCCGGTCGAGTCCGAAGCGGCGCCGCACGACAGCCAGCACGGCGTCGGCCAGCGACCGCTCGTCCGCCGCCGCCTGACGCGGGCTGATGCTCTCGGCCGCCGGAGGCGTTTCCCCGGTGCCGCCTTCGGTCAGCAGCGGTCCCTTGCGGATTGCATGGCTGAATGCGCCGTCGATGTAGACCAGTGCCGTCTCGCCCAGCTCGTCGACCGTGGCCAGGTAGGGCTGCAGCAGCACGCTGCGTCCGGCATCGAGCAGGCGGGCGACGTGGCTAGCGGCGGCGACCTCCTGGTGCACGGCATGGCGTTGGGCGTCGCGGGCGCCGGCGCCGACCGCCGGCTTCACCACGAAGCCCTGATCGTGTCGCACGGTGGACAAGAAGGCCTGCAGTGCCGGCAGCGGCTCGGCGTCGGGCTCGACGAAGGTGCTCGGGATCACCGCCAGACCGTCGGCCGCGAGGTCGGCCAGGTAATGTTTGTCGCTGTTCCAGCGCACCACCGGCAGTGGGTTGAGCAGGGTGGTAGTGCGTTCCACGTCCGCGCACCAGGCCAGGAAGTCCGGCCGTCGCAGGGCGTAGTCCCAGGTGGAACGCAGCAGTACGAGGTCGAAGCGGCCCCAGCCGACGCTCGCGTCGTCCCAGGCCAGCGCCTGCGCCTCGAGCCCGGCACGGGCGCACGCCGCCAGCAGCAGGGGCATGTCGTCGTCGTGGCCGGTGACCGCGATGGCGGTGGCAAGGGCGATGCGTGGCATGCCGTCAGTGTAACGGCCGCTCGCGCCGCGCCATTGCCCGAAAGTACGGTCGGCCCGGCGGCCGCCAGACGGTAGACTGTGCCTCTTTCCGCGTGAGGAGTCGCCCGATGGCCGAGGCCCTTGCCCCGTCGAGCGGGGATGCCAAGAACAAGCTCTATCCGGATGCCGCCGCGGCGCTGGATGGCGTGGTCGCTGACGGCCAGACGCTCGCCGTCGGCGGGTTCGGCCTGTGCGGCATCCCCGAGGCGCTGATCGCCGCGCTGCGCGATTCCGGCGTGAAGGCATTGACGGTGATTTCCAACAACGCCGGCGTCGACGGTTTCGGCCTCGGGTTGCTGCTGGAAACGCGCCAGATCCGCAAGATGATCTCGTCGTATGTGGGCGAGAACAAGGAGTTCGAACGCCAGTACCTGGCCGGCGAACTCGAGCTGGAATTCAATCCGCAGGGCACGCTGGCCGAGCGCCTGCGCGCCGGCGGCGCCGGCATCCCGGCGTTCTTCACCCGCACCGGCTACGGCACCGTGGTGGCCGAGGGCAAGGAGACGCGGCAGTTCGGCGAGCACCACTACGTGATGGAAACTGCGCTGACCGCGGACGTGGCGCTGGTCAAGGCCTGGAAGGCGGATCGGTCCGGCAACCTGGTGTTCCGCAAGACCGCGCGCAATTTCAATCCGACCTGCGCCACTGCGGGCAAGGTCTGCGTGGCGGAAGTGGAGGAGGTGGTGGAGATCGGCGCACTGGATCCCGACCATGTGCACCTGCCGGGCATCTACGTCGACCGCATCGTCCACAACCCGAACCCGGAAAAGCGCATCGAGCAGCGCACCGTCCGCGCCGCCTGAGGGCCTTCACCTTCTCCCTCCGGGAGAAGAGCCTGCCCTCGAGTGCTTTGGTCGGGGGTGGCGCGAAGCGCCGGATGAGGGTACGACGAAGCAGTAGAGGCCTGAACCATCGCGACTTCGCCGTACCCGCACCCCAACCCCTCTCCCGAAGGGAGAGGGGCTTAAAGCATAAAAAGGAGACCGACAACATGCCGTGGACCCGCGACCAGATGGCGCAACGCGCCGCACAGGAACTCACCGACGGCGCCTACGTCAATCTCGGCATCGGCCTGCCGACGCTGGTGGCCAACCACATCCCCGACGGCGTCGACGTCTGGCTGCAGTCGGAGAACGGCCTACTCGGCATCGGCCCGTTCCCGACCGAGGAGGAGGTCGACGCCGACCTCATCAATGCCGGCAAGCAGACCGTCACCGCGCGCAAGGGCGCCAGCTATTTCGGCAGCCACGACTCGTTCGCGATGATCCGCGGCGGCCACATCGACCTGGCCATCCTCGGCGCCATGCAGGTCACCGGCAAGGGCGACCTGGCCAACTGGATGGTGCCCGGCAAGATGGTCAAGGGCATGGGCGGGGCGATGGACCTGGTCGCCGGTGTCAAGCGCGTGGTGGTGCTGATGGAGCACGTCGCGAAGGACGGCGGCCACAAGATCCTGCCCGAATGCACGCTGCCGCTGACCGGGCTGGGCGTGGTCGATCGCATCATCACCGATCTGGCGGTGCTGGACGTCACCGAAGACGGCCTGGTGCTGGTGGAGACGGCCCCCGGGGTTGGTGTCGACGAGCTCGCGGAGAAGACGGGAGTACCGTTCGCAGGCGGCTGAGCGCGCGTGCATGAGCTGTTGTGAGCGACGGCAGTCGCGACAGATGAGGCAAGAAATCAGTCGCGACTTCCGTCGCTCCCATACATGCCCATACACATCTAATCTGCCTGCTTCGAGTGCCGACTCACAGATTCTGGTAGTTCGGCCCGGCGCCGCCTTCCGGCGTGACCCAGGTGATGATCTCGTACGGGTCCTTGATGTCGCAGGTCTTGCAGTGCACGCAGTTGGCGGCATTGATCTGCAGGCGCTTGCCGTGCGCGGCGGCGGCGTCCTCCACGATCTCGTAGACCGCGGCCGGGCAGAAGCGGGTGCAGGGATTGCCGTACTCCTCCGCGCAGCGGGTCACGCAGACCTCGGTGTCGTGCACGATCAGGTGTACGGGCTGGTCCTCGTCATGCTCGGTGGCGGCGAAGTACACGCCAGCCAGGCGGTCGCGCGGCGGCAGGTCGCGCGATACGTAATCGGTCTCGGGGCCGTCGGCGCTGCGCCCGTCGAGCTTGTCCAGCGAGGACCAGTCGGCCTTCACCTTCAGCGTCCACGGCGACAGGCCGCCGGTCGCGGTCTCCCAGGCGGCGTTGGCCAGCCCGAACCACAGGCCCTTCTTGAAGCCGGGCTTGATGTTGCGGACCTTGCGCAGCTCGGTCATCGCCTCGGACGCGCGCAGCTTCGCATCGAAGCCGGCGGGTGCGAGCGCGCCGGCGGCGAGGTGCTCGGCGGCCAGCATGCCGCTGCGGATCGCCTGGTGCGTGCCCTTGATCTTGGGCACATTGAGCAGGCCGGCGGTATCGCCGATCAGCAGCGCGCCCGGCATCTCCACCTTCGGCAGCGATTGCCAGCCGCCGGTGACGATGGCGCGCGCGCCGGCCGAGAGGATGTTGCCGCCTTCCAGCAGCGGCTTGATCATCGGGTGGTGCTTCCACTGCTGGAAGGCCTCGTACGGGCGAAACTTGGGATCCGCATAGTCGAGGCCGCTGACGTAGCCGATGGCGAGCCGGTTGTCGTCGAGGTGATACAGGAAGCTTCCGCCGTAGGTGCGGTTGTCCAGTGGCCAGCCGAGCGTATGCACGATCCTGCCGGGCGACACGCGTCCCTCTGGCAACTGCCACAGCTCCTTGATGCCGATCGAGTAGGCCTGCGGGTCGCTGTCGGCATCGAGCGAGAAGCGCTTGACCAGGCGTTTGGTGAGATGCCCGCGCGCGCCCTCGGCCAGCACCGTGACCTTGGCGCGGATATCGATGCCCGGGGTGTAGCCGGGCTTGTGCGAGCCGTCGCGGGCGATCCCCATGTCGCCGATGCGCACGCCGACAACCGTGCCGTCGTCGTCGTGCAGGGTTTCGGCAGCGGCGAAGCCCGGATAGATCTCCACGCCCAGCGCCTCGGCCTGCGGCGCCAGCCACGCGCACATCGCACCCAGCGAGACGATGAAGTTGCCGTGGTTGCGCATGCCCGGCGGCAGGATCGGCGCTTTGCGACCGCCGGTCTTCGACAGCAGCCAGAGCTCGTCCTCCTTCGCCGGCACGCAGACCGGGGGCGGGTTGTCGCGCCAGCCGGGCAGCAGCGCGTCGAGCGGGCCGGGCTCGATCACCGCGCCGGACAGGATGTGCGCGCCGATGGTGCTGGACTTCTCGATCACGCAGACCGAGATCTCCGGATCCAGCTGCTTGAGGCGGATCGCGAACGCCAGCCCCGCGGGCCCGGCGCCCACGGTCACCACGTCGTACTCCATCACGTCGCGTTCGGCTTCGGCTGGCTGGTTCATGCTGGCGTCCCGAATGGCATTCCGGGGATTGTCGCGGGTTTGCCGTGAATGCGGCAAATTCGGGCGGATCCGGCGGCTGCAGATCCGATCGTGCCGTCGCCCCTGTAGAGCGGCGCTTGTTCCGCTATGCCGGCTCCGGAGCCGCGGAGCAAGCTCCGCTCTACGGGGCGGGCGCAGTCGGCGGGTCATCTCGCGGGTGCGGCCGGCGCGCATCGTCCCGTATGCTACGGCGTCATGTCGCTGACCTCCGTGCCGCTTCCCGACGCCGATCTCGCCTTCGATCCGAGCTGGCTCGACGCGGCAACGGCCGATGCGCTATTCGCCGAACTGCTGGCGCAGGTGCCGTGGGAGACGCACCGCATCCGCATGTTCGGGCGCACCGTCGACAGTCCGCGGCTGAGCTGCTGGATCGGCGATCCGGAGGCGAGTTATCGCTACTCGGGGACGCGATTCGAGCCGCGGCCCTGGCCGCAAGCGCTCGCGCCGCTGCGCACGCGGCTGCGCGAGGACACCGATGTCGACTTCAACAGCGTGCTGGCGAACCTGTACCGCGACGGCCGTGACCGCATGGGCTGGCATTCGGACGACGAGCCGGAGCTCGGTTCGCGGCCGACGATCGCATCGATCAGCCTGGGCGCGCCGCGACGTTTCCTGCTCAAGCGTCGCGACGGGATCGGCGAGCGCCTGGCGCTGGCATTGCCGCACGGCAGCCTGCTGTTGATGCGCGGCGAGACGCAGCGCCACTACCGGCATGCGTTGCCGCCAACCGCCAGGCCGATCGGCGCGCGGATCAACCTGACATTCCGTGCGATCCGGGCATCCCCGTCGTAGGAGCGCGCCATGCGCGCGATGCCGCGGGCGCTGACAGGATCCGGCGGTTGCCGCGATTCCGAATCGGCAGGCGCGCCGGCCACCGGGATTCGCGGGCGGTGCGATGCCCGCGGCATCGCGCGCATGGCGCCCTCCTACGGATCTTCGCGCTCGGTCGGATCCGTCGGTGGCGGGGATGTTCGTGCCCGGTCGGACCGGTCGGTGGTGGGGATGTTCGCGCCCGGTCGGACCCGGCGGGGGGCAGATGCTGCCGCGCCGGCGCTCAGGCCCGCTCGAGCCAGCCGTGGGTATCCGGCGTGCTGCCGTCGAACAGGCCGAAGAACAGTGCCTGCAGCCTGCGCGTTACCGGGCCGGGCTTGCCGGCGCCGACCTGGCGGCCGTCGACCGAGCGGATCGGGGTGATCTCGGCCGCGGTGCCGCACATGAACAACTCGTCGCACAGGTACAGGTACTCGCGCGGCAGCTCGCGCTCGACGACTTCGATGCCGTCGGCGCGGGCCAGCGTGATCAGGCTGTGGCGGGTGATGCCGTCGAGCAGCGCCGCGCTGGTCGGCGGCGTGTGCAACGCGCCGCCGAACACCAGGAACAGGTTTTCGCCGGCGCCTTCGCTGAGCAGCCCGGTCGAGGCCAGCGCGATGCCCTCGCCGAAGCCGAGCCGGCGCGCCTCGCGCGCGACCAGCTGTCCGGACAGGTAGTTGCCGCCGGCCTTGGCGCCGGCGGGAATGGTGTTGGGCGCGAAGCGCTGCCAGCTCGACACGCAGGCGTCGATGCCGGTCTCGAGTACGCCCTCGCCCAGGTAGGTGCCCCAGTTCCAGGCGCCGACCGCTACGTCCACCGGCGTTTCCGCCGACAGGCCGAACCCGCCCAGGCCGCGGAAGGCGATCGGGCGCAGATAGGCGGTGCCGAGCGCATTCCTGTGCAGCACCTCGCGGCAGGCGGCGTTGAGCTGGTCGAGCGTGTACGGGATCTCGATCTCGTGGATCTTCGCCGAGGCGAACAGGCGCCGGTTGTGGTCCGACAGGCGGAAGATCGCCGGGCCGTCCGGGGTGCGATAGCTGCGGATGCCCTCGAACACCGAGGAGCCGTAGTGCAGCGCGTGCGCCATCACGTGCGTGGTGGCCTCGGCCCAGGGCTTGATGCCGCCGTTGTGCCAGATCCATTCGGGGTACTGCATGCGGCGGCCGCCTTGGTATGGAGAACGGCGCATTCTAGAGCGTGGTATGTGCCTTGGAGTGCCTTACCCACGCGTCCGGGCCGCTGCGAGGCAAGACGCGTGCCGTCGCCAACCTTGGCCGCCTTGGGCACGCAACGCCGCATCGCTGCGGGAGGCGCTTCGAAGCGCCCAAAAAACGACGGCCCGCGCAAGGCGGGCCGCCGGTGGCCGGGGACGAGGGTCCGGCCGGGGGACGGGTGCGCTGGCCGCAGGGTCAGCGGAAGCCGGCCATGGTGCCGCGGCGCAGGTTCAGCAGGCGCGCGTTGTCGTGTCGGGTGCTGGTGCCCATCGCCGCGCCGCCGTAGGTCCGGCCGGGATTGGACCAGTAGTTGATGCGCGGGCAGCCGGCCGGGCAGTTGTAGGCCATCACCGTGCGCCAGGACGAACCCGGGTGCAGGTAGCCGTGGCCGTACCGATAGGCCGTGTTGTTGGCCGGGGCCTCCGGGTTGTGGTGGGCGCCGAAGTTGTGGCCGATCTCGTGGGCGAAGGTGTAGTACCCGGTCGTGCAGCTGTAGTGCGCCACGGCGAAGGCGGATGCGGCGTTGGCGTTGAGGTAGGCGACACCGCACGACGAACTGTTGTTGACCACCAGCACGTTGAGATCGGCGGCGATGCTGTTGCGGGTGCCGTGCCAGGCGTCGAGATGGCCGTCGCTGGTACCGGCGAAGCGCGACAGGTCGGTGCTGAGGCCGGCGCTGTTGTAGGCGATGGTGTAGACGCCCGCCAGTTGCAACGTCACCTCGACGCCGCTGTTGGCGTATCCCTGGTTGCTTTCGGCCACTGCCAGGTTGGCGAAGCCGACCACGTCGCCGATCGCGCTGGCGGCCGAGTTGGCGACCAGCACGCCGACCCGAATCACGGTGTTGGCCTTGTCGGCCAGGACGGCCAGATCGAGCTGCAGCGGCGCGCCCGGCTTCGGGTCGTAGTCCGCCGGGTGGTCGGGCGGCATCAGCGCCTCGTCGACGCGATTGATCACGTGCCCGCCATCGGCCAGCGGGCGGATCTGGTACAGGCGGCCGCCGGTACGCACGGTGCCGGTCAGCTTGTCGCCGTTGCGGACGATCAGCACCGAGGACTGCGGATCGTCGGCGATCTCCTCGTCGCCGAACAGGCGCAGGCGTGCCTTCGTCGTACCGAGATCGCCGACCACCCCCGACCAGACCAGGGTGCCGTCGGGATTGCGATAGGCGACCTGTTGCTCGCCGCGCACGGTGATACCGGGTTCGAGTTCGAGCAGCAGCGTTTCGGTGGCTTCGTCGATCTGCGCGGCGTCGGCGCGCACCAGGCGGCTGGCGACGATGGCGGGATCGGCCCGGATAGCCGCATGGACCCGGTCGGACTTGGCCTGCGCGGCCGCGACATCGGGAAGCGGAGAGAACAGCGGAGCGGGCTCGGCGGCGGCCGCGCCGGCGGCGAGGCCCGCGAGCACGAGGCCCAGGGCGCGTGACAGGTGACGGCGGGACATGGCGACTCTCCTTGTACGGTCATTGACGGGCGTGTGGAGGGACGCCGGCGGCAGCATTCGGGACTGCGAGTGCACGGAGGAACGATTGCGCGTCCGACGCTACTCCGTCTGCGCGTTGCCGCCACCGGAATCGTTCGCTTCTGTGAAGCGGCCCCGCATACATCTGTGATTCGAATGTAAAGATTTCGTCGGCCGTTCAACCGGGCAGCGATGCATGTGACGGCGGCCACAGGATTCGAAGGCGGCAGGGACGGCTCATGCGAATCGCGACCGGGTGAAAACCCGTGCCCGACACGAATGGCACTTACTTGAGTGCTTCGCCCGATTGCGGGATATCACAGCCTTGCGCCGCTGCCTCGTAGGAGCGCGCCATGCGCGCGATACCGCGGGCGTCTCCGATCCGGTCATCGACGGTCCCGCCACGAACCGGAAGGCGCGCCGGCGGACGGGGAATCGCATGGCGGCACAATGCCCGCGGCATCGCGCGCATGGCGCGCTCCTACGGATCTCCAGCCGTGCGCCCCGGGCCGCTCGGCCGATGCCTTGCATGTCCACGCAAACAGGCAAAAGGAACTTAGCTGTGAGTAAGCGCCATTCGTGTCCGACACGTCATCGCACGGCGCGGCCTACAGGCTCACCCACCAGCAGTCGAGATGCCGGCGCAGGCTGAAAATCGTGCGCATCGGCGCCACGCTTGCGCCGACGGTCTGCTCCAACCGCAGCGCGATCGGCCGGCGATCGGGGGCCGCGCGGAACCCGTCGCCGGCCGTCACGCTGGCGCTGATGCCGGCACGCTCGGTCACGACCATGGGCGTTGCCGGGCGCAGCGCGACGATGTCGACCAGCGGCTGTTGCACGACCCGGTCGAGACGGTCCATCGTGCGATAGCCCGCGCCATTGGACATGCCGGCCCAGTGATAGACGCCGGCCAGGCGGTTGACGTCGCGGCTGTCGATCGCGGTAGTCATCTCGTGGATCAGATCGTGCAGGTTGCGCGCGCAACCGCCACGATAGGCTTGCGACGCCTGCACGGCGGCGCTCCGCGGCGCGCGCTCCACCGCGCCCAGGTCGCTGCACCTGCGGTCGGTATAGATGGTGCCGCCGTCGGGCGTGGTGCAGCGGTTGATCTGCGCTTGCGCCGCCGACAATGTCGTGACGCCCGCCGTTGCCAGGCCGAGGGCGGTGAAGCAGAAGAGGGCGCGGCGAATCATCGCGCCAGCCTAGCGCCCGCCTCGCCCGCCGGGAAGTGAGGATCGGTGCGGGCGCGCATTCAGCCGGGCCATGCGGCTCGCGCGCGGCGCGCCCGCGAATTGTGCCGGCACCCACCGTAGGAGCGTGCCATGCGCGCGATGCCGCGGGCATCGCGTCGCCCGCAGAGTCCGGTGACCGGCGCGCCTGCCGGTTAGGAATCGCGGCGTTCACCGGATTCTGCCGGCACCCGCGGCATCGCGCGCATGGCGCGCTCCTACGGGTGGGGCTATCAGCCACGGCAGCGCTGCCCCTCCGTTCCCTGCAGCAGCCGCAACAGGTCCGCGCACATCGCCTCGGGCGAATCGTTCGAACCGAACAACAGCCGCACGTCGCCGGCACGGTCGAACACGTAGACGCCGGCGGAGTGGGCGACATCGTAGTTGCCGTGCCGGTCGGGCGCGCCGTAGCTGTAGGTGGTGCGGTAGCGGCGGCCCAGCGCGCGTAGCTCCTTCTGCGTGCCGGTCACGCCGATGAAGCCGTCGCCGAAATGCGACGCGTAGTCGGCCAGCCGCGCCGGATCGTCCCGCGCCGGATCCACCGAGACGAACATGACCTGCACGTCTTCGGCCAGCGCCTCCGGAAGCCGGCGCCTGGCCTCGGCGAGCCGCGCCAGCGTGGTCGGACAGATATCGGGACATGACATGAAGCCGAATGTCAGCAGCGTGGCGCGGTCGCGCAGCTCCGCCTCGGTGAGCGGAGCGCCCTGCCGTGTGCCGGACAGCCGCAATTCCAGCGGCGGCAACAGGCCCGTGACGTTTCTGGTCTCCCAGGGTTCCCCGCCGGCGCAGGCGGCGAGTACGAGCATGGTCAGCAACAGTGGGAGGGATCGCGATCGCATACGGCGCAGATCTCCGGCAGGTCAGGGCGCGGGCGCCGGAAAGGCCGCCGCCTCGGCATCGCCGCGCGCCCGCCCGAGGTGCCGGGCCAGCAGCACCATGACACCGGCCATGCTCATCATCACCGGCGGCAGCCACGTCAGCAGTCCGCCGATGTGCTGGTCCTCGAGCGCGGTGATCGCCAGCGCGCGGCCGCAGACGTCGTAGACGTCGAACAGCGGCCGCTCGGCCAGCGCGATCGAGGCGCCCAGCAGCACCTGCGGCGGGATGATGGCGATCAGCAGCAGTATCCGCCCGCCGAGCGTCAGGCTCGGCGTGGCGCCGTCGCGCTCGTCGGCGAACACCAGCCACCAGAACAGCAGGCCGTCGAGCGCCATGCTCCAGTTCATCAGCCAGTACAGGCGTTGGTCGAGCATCGCGGCGAAGTGTACCGACGGGATCAGCCAGAACGCGATCAGGCCGACGAACAGCGTGGCCGCCAGCCACGGCGTCTGCAGCAGGCGATAGCCGTGGCGCAGCGTGCGTGCCAGCCGCGGGGCACGCGCGCCGGCGGAGCGCCACGCCGGCAGTGCCGCCACCAGCGCCGCGCCCGGTGCCGATACCGCGATCAGGAACGGCGCCAGGTGATGCAGCACCAGATGCTGGCCGCGATGGGCGAAGAACAGGTAGCGTGCGTAGTAGTCCAGGCGCGTCTGCATCACCAGGTACATGAGTGCCACGCCGACCAGGAACGCGACGATGCGCCAGGGCGCGGGCGCGGCCCCGCGCGCCAGGCCGAGCGCATAGAGCACCACTGCGCCGCCGCAGGCCGCCAGGGTCAACGGCGAGGCTTCCCATGGCAGCAGCAGGTGGGGGAAATGGCTCATGAGGCTCGAGGGGCAGGCTTGGTGGGCGGGCCAGCCGGGCGGAGGCTGCTTCGGTGCGGTCTGTGCGCATGCGCGTGCCCGGTGATCATCCACCGCGTCACGTGGAGCCGGCGTGGTCGTCGTGCCGCGGAACGGTGCCTCGCGTCAGGCTACAGGTCCTCCACGACCATATCGTCGTCGCGGTGCCTGGCGCGATACGTCGCACCGTGAATGCGGCGGGCGCCTTGCGATCAATCCCGCTACCGTCACTCCCGCAACAGCGGGAACGTTACGCATGAAGCGCCAAAGTCCATGGATCCCCGCCTTCGCGGGGATGACGCCGTCGCGGCGCGATGTCCCTTAGTCCAAGACCGGATTTCATGGAGATGCCGCCGGACACGGAGCAGCGCTCATGGCGCGGGCTTGTCGACCACTCGTCGCGCGTCCGGCGCGGGTGCATGCGCGGGCGATGCGGCGCGCCGAAGCGCGTGTCGCCTCAGGCCAGCCGCGACAGCAGCGTCTGCGTGGGCTTGGCCAGGTTGAGGGTGTAGATGTGCAGGCCGGGCGCGCCGCCCTCGATCAGCCGCCGGCACAGCGTGGTGACGATGTCGGCCCCGAACTCGCGCACCGCCTCGGCATCGTCGCCGTAGGCCAGCATGCGCTTGCGCATCCAGCGCGGGATTTCCGCGCCGCATGCTTCGGAGAAGCGCCGCAGCTGCGAGAAGTTGGAGACCGGCATGATGCCCGGCACGATCGGCACTTCGATCCCGGCCTTGCGCGCCGCATCGACGAAATGGAAGTACGCCTCGGCGTTGTAGAAGTACTGCGTGATCGCCGCATCCGCGCCCGCGTCCACCTTGGCCTTGAAATGGCGCAGGTCGGCCAGCGCGTCGTCGGCCTGGGGGTGGGTCTCCGGGTAGCAGGCCACCTCGATGCGGAAGGTGTCGCCGAATTCGTCGCGGATGAAGGCCACCAGGTCCGAGGCGTAGCGCAGGTCGCCGGGGTGTCCCATGCCGGACGGCAGGTCCCCGCGCAGCGCCACGATGCGCCGGCAGCCAAGGTCGCGGTAGCGCACCAGCAGGTCGCGGATCTCCTCACGGGTGCCGCCCACGCACGACAGGTGCGGCGCGGCGTCGAAGCCGTGTTCCTGGTGCAACCGGCGCACGGCTTCCGGGGTGTAGCTCAGCGTCGAGCCGCCGGCGCCGAAGGTGCACGACACGTACTCGGGCGCGTATCCGGCCAGCTTGTGCGCGGTGCGGTCCAGCTGCGCGCGCTGCTCGTCGGTCTTGGGCGGGTAGAACTCGAAGCTGATCGGGGTCATTGCGGTCGCCGGTCGGGTCCGGCCGCATGGTATCGCTTTATCGCGATGGATGTGAAATCGTAACCAGGGCGGACATGTCGCGGAGAGATGGCTCGACGCGAACCAGGCATGCCCGGTGCATCGGAGCGCCGGCGGCGAGCCCGGAGGCGGTCGCGCGCAAACTTTCCTATCGAATGAAGACAGGTCCCATCGATTGATCGCGCCGACGCCCGACGCAGACTGGTCCGACCAGACGAACCTGTGCAATCAACATGGCCTATCCCGACGCCACCCCGGACCAGATCGAATTCTTCCAGCAGCACGGCTACCTGCTGGTGACCTCGGCGATCCCGCCTGCCGACCTGGCACCGCTGGAGTTCTGGTGCGACCGCCTGCTCGAGAACAAGGAAGAGTTGGCGAACGACTGGGCCTGGGACCAGAACGAGGCGCGCGACAAGCGCTCGTTCCGGATCGTCCAGGCGTCCCCTTCCAAACTATGGGCCGACATCGACAAGCAGCGCTACCGGACCTGGCTCGCCGATTTCAGCGCGCAGCTGATGCGGCAGCCGATGGAGTTCTGGTACGACCAGTTCCTCGGCAAGCCGCCGCAGAACAGCGTCCCGACCTACTGGCACCAGGATGAGGGCTACTGGGGCAGGAATCTCGAGGACCGCGGCATCACCGGCTGGATTCCGCTTCACGCCGTCGACGAGGTCAACGGCTGCATGCACTTTATCGACCGTGGGCATGCGGATGGCATCCTCCCGCACCACCTCGTTCCCGGCGTCCAGAGCGACCTGCTGACCTGCGAGGTCGACGAGCGCCGTGCCGTGTCCTGCCCGATGGTGCGGGGCGACGTGGTCTTCCACCATTCCAAGACCCCACACATGAGCGGCACCAACGACGGGCCGCACTGGCGCAAGGCGGTCACCAACCATCTGCGGGTGGCTGGCACGGCAGGGGAGGGCGATCACTATCCGTGGCGCGTCAAGGTGAACCAGCGGACAGGCGAGCGCAAAGCGGTCGGCATGTGAGGACCGGCGACGCCGGCCGGCCGGACCAGTGCGGCTGCACGGCAAGCGGGCCACGTGACTGACACGGCAGAGGCGTTCCAAAGAGCGATCCGGCGATGGGGCGAGGCGATACGAGGCCGCCTCGATGCGTCGGTTTGCCCTGCCGTCGCCGATGGAGGCGATCACGGACAGACTCCCGTCACTTTTCGGGGGGCGCAGGCCGGCGCGAGGATGGGCTTCTCGAGTCCCTCACAAGGTCGCCGGCCTGTACCGGGCGTTTACCGTGCGGTTGCAGCAACGCAACTGAAAACTGAGTGAAGCATTCGCTCCATAGGATCGCCACACCACGCCACCGTTCGGTGGCGTTCCTTTTTGGCCTTGCAGAACCCAGATGAACGAACGCAGCAGGAACCGCCTCTCCCTCGCCGTCGCCGGTGTACTCGCGCTCGCGGCCATGGCCCCGGCCTTCGCCGCCGATGACACCGGTACCAACGACGCCGACGCGGTCACCCTCGACACCGTGCGCGTGACCGCGAACTACGGCTACCAGCCGATCGACGTCAAGCAGGCAGCGCCCACCATCGTCGACTCGGTGAGCTACGACGACATCGAGGCGCCCACCGGCGACAACTCCATTGCCTCGATGCTGGTGCAGGTGCCGGGCGTCAGCTACGAGGGCGACGGCGACGAGCCGCGCTACATCACCATCCGCGGCATCTCCTCGGACCTCAACGTCACCACGCTCGACGGCCTGGCGCTGGCGACCACCGGCGAGAACGGCTCCGGCAGCCGCCGCGTCAACCTGCAGCTGGTCCCCAGCGACATCGCCGAGCGCGTCGACGTGTTCAAGGCCTTCACCGCCGAGCAGGACGCCGCCGCCATCGGCGGCGCGATCGACATCGTCTCGCGCTCCGCGTTCGCCACGCCCGGCCCGTACTTCATGGTCGACGGCTACGGCATCTATTCCTCGTTCGAGGGGCCGGCGGGCGAGAACGCCGGCGGCGCCGGCAAGTCGCACTGGGGCAAGGGCCTGAAGACCGCCTTCGCCAACCGCTTCGGCGCGGACGGGCAGTTCGGCGTGGTGTTCACCGCGCGCTACCAGGACCGCGTACGCAATTCCAACAAGAACTGGGCCGACGCCCGCACCTACTTCGACGCCGACGGCGCGCCGATCGCCGCGCCGGACCCGGCGCTGGGCTGGGACGGCCGCAACTCGCTGGCCAAGTTCGCCTACGGCGACTACAGCAACGTCATCACCAACAAGGGCGCCTCGCTGAAACTGGAGTGGCGCCCGCGCGAGGACATCGACACCTTCCTGATGGGGTATCTCTACAACCGGCGCGAATCGTCGACGATGAATTCCACCAACATCATCGGCGATCCCAGCGACGTCCGCGACCGCACCCAGGACACCGGTACCGTCGCCGTCGACTACATCCAGTCGGTGGTGCGCTACAACCAGTGGGACCGCACCGCCAGCGGGCTGACCAGCGGCATGGACTGGCACCTCGACGACCTCTCCACGCTGTCGCTGCGCGCCGGCTACACGCGCGAGCAGTACAAGGACACCCAGCCCTACCTGCAGACGCGCACCACGCCGGATGGCCAGTACTTCAGCTACCTGATGAGCAGGCTGCCGCAGCTGACCGGCTACATCGGCGACCCGTTCTCCAACCCGTACCTGCTGCGGGCCGCCGAGATGACCCATACCCGCGCCCAGCAGAACGTGCTCGACCTGCGCGCCGACTACGCCTTCAACCTGGCCCCCGGCGCGACCGGCTTCGGCTTCAAGGCCGGCGCGCGCTGGAGCCGGCTGCGCATGGACAAGGACGTCGACAGCCTGCGCCGCGTCACCGGCAGCGACGCGACCGGCTACATGTACGACCCGGGCTACTCGCACCACGGCAGCGGCGGGCTGGTCGTGCCGTGGCCGGACTACGACCACTTCTACGGCAGCGTGTTCCCCGGCCTGCCGGTCGACGAGGCGGCCACCCATCGCCACAGCACGATCGCCGACTACGCCTACGAAGAAGAGATCGCCAACGCCTACGTCTCGCTGCACTACGCCACCGACGCCACCCACTACATCCTCGGCCTGCGCTACGACGACACCACCTTCGACGGCCGTACGCCGCTCACCCTCGACGGCGTGCTGACGGACGAGATCGCCCGCCCCAACGGCGGCTACGCGAGTTGGCTGCCGTCGTTCAACGTCGTGCACGACTTCAACGCGCAGTGGAAGCTGCGCGGATCGGTCAGCCGCACCGTTGGTCGTCCGACTCCGGGCAACGTCGCCCAGGCCGAGAGCCGGACCTGCGGCGAGGAGGTCACCGGCTGCAGCATCACCCGCGGCAACCCGGACCTCGACCCGCGCCGCGCCGACAACTACGATCTCGCCATCGAGCGCTACTTCGACGGCGGCAACGCGCTGGCCGCGCTCACCGCGTTCCGCAAGGACATCGACGACGACATCTTCACCCTGACCACTGAAGTGGAGAACGACGGCGTGCTCGATCGCATCCGCCAGCCGATGAACGCCGAGACCTCGACCATCCAGGGCCTCGAACTCGCCCTGGTCAACCGCGCCTTCGGCTTCCACCCGAACCTTGGCGCCTCGTTCAACGTCAGCCTGCTGGACGGCGAGATGAACTATGTCACCGACAGCGGCGGCCGCACGCTCGACCGCATGTTCCACCAGCCGGACTGGATGGCCAACCTCACCCTGACCTACAACGTCCCGGCCATCCGCGGCACCGCGCGCCTGTCGGTCAACCACCAGGACGACTATCTAGGTTCCATCGGCTCCACGCCGTGGAACGACAAGTTCGTCGACAAGATGACCACGGTCGACTTCTCGTTCTGGCACCAGGTGGGCGAGCGCTGGACCTTCAAGTACGAGGTCGACAATCTGCTCGATGCGCATCCGGAGTGGTACCACACCCGCGACATCGGCGGCACGATCTCGCAGCGCGACGAGTACGGCCAGGGCGTCTACGTCCACGCCATCTACGCGCTCTGACCCACCACCGCGTCGCCGCCCGGCGTGGCGGCGGCGCCCGTTCCGGAAGCCCTTGCATGACCCACGACAACAACCGCCGGCGCCTGCTCCGCGCACTGGGCGCCGGTGCCGCCGCCACGCTGCTCGCCCCGTTCGAGCATGTCTTCGCCCAGGACGCGCCGCGCAACCTGCTGACCGACCCACGCTTCGACCGCGACCCCTTCCAGCTCGGCGTCGCCTCCGGCGAACCGGCGGCCGACGGCTTCGTGCTCTGGACCCGGCTCGCGCCGCAGCCGCTGGAGCAGGGCGGCGGCATGGTGATGCGGCCGATGCCCGTCGCCTGGGAACTGGCCGAGGACGAAGGCTTCCGACACGTGGTCCGCAGCGGCCACGCGCTGGCGCGGCCCGAACTGGCGCATACCGTGCACGTCGAACTCGAAGGCCTGGCGCCGGGCCGGCCCTATTGGTACCGCTTCGTCGCCGGCGACGCGGCCAGCCCAATCGGCCGCAGCGCCACCCTGCCGGCCGCCGGCGCGCGCGTGGACCGCGTGCGCTTCGCCGTCGCCGGCTGCCAGCACTACGAGGAAGGCCACTACACCGCCTGGCGCCGGATCGCCGAGGAGCCGCTGGACTTCGTCTTCCACTACGGCGACTACCTCTACGAGGGTGCCGACACTGGGCCCGGCGAGCGCCTCATGAACGGCCGGCCGTTCACCCCGCTGCGCCGCCACGTCGGCGGCGAGATCTACTCGCTGGACGACTACCGCCGCCGCCACGCCCTCTACCGCGGCGACCGCGACCTGCAGGCCGCGCATGCGTCCGCGCCGTGGTTCGTCAGCTTCGACGACCACGAGGTCGACAACAACTGGGCCACCGACCGCGACCAGGACGGCACCCCGCCGGAGCTGTTCCTGCTGCGCCGCGCCGCCGCCTTCCAGGCCTACTACGAGCACATGCCGCTGCGCCGGCGCGCCATGCCCGCGAACGGCCACATGCAGATGTTCCGCCGCGCCGCCTGGGGCGACCTGCTGACCGCGCACTTCCTCGACACCCGCCAGTACCGCAGCAACCAGATCAACGGCGATCGCGACGGCGACTTCGGCGCGGCCACGCTGGACCCGGAGCGCACCATGCTCGGCGCCCGCCAGGAAACCTGGCTGCACGACGGCCTGCGCCCGGACGACCAGCGCTGGCATGCCGTCGCCCAGCAGGTCGGCCTGGCCAACCTCGCCATGCGCCGTGGCGACAGCGGCGAAGTGGTGCGCTCCAGCGACCAATGGTCCGGCTATCTCGCCGCGCGCCGTCGGCTGCTCGGCCACATCCACGACGCCGGCATGGGCAACGTCGTCACCGTCTCCGGCGACGCGCACCGCCACTTTGCCAGCGACCTGCTGCAGGACAACGGCGAGGGCGCGCCGATATCCTGCGAATTCCTCGCCACCTCCATCACCTCCGGCGCCGACGGCGTCGGCGAGGACGACGACTTCACCCGCAACACCCGCAGCCTCAACCCGCACCTCAAGGCGATGACCGACAAGCGCGGCTACGTGCTGTGCGACGTGACCCGCGACCACTGGCGCGGCGACCTGAAGATCCTGGACCGGGTGATGACGCCCGACGCCCCGGCACGCACTCACGCCAGCTTCGTCGTAGAGCACGGCCGCCCGGGCCTGCAGCCGGGGTAGGGCGGCCGGCTGCATCGCGCCACGCCCATGAACGCAAGGGCAGGCATCCCTCCGGCATCTCGCGTTGAAGCCCCTCTCCCTCCGGGAGAGGGGTTGGGGTGAGGGTACGGCGAAGCCCCAACGGCTCAATTCGCCACCGTGTCACTGCACCCTTACCCAGCCCTCAACCAAACCCACCTGGCTCGCCTGCCAAAAAAACCTGCAACGTACTGACAACCGCGCCCTATGGGGTTATCGTCAGCCCAGGGGGATCTATGGCACGCAGGAAGCAGACCGCACTCAAAGCCCTGGCCACATTACCGTGGCCAGTAGGCATCACCACGGAATTCTCGGATTCCTCGCCATCTGCCATGCCATCGCCTGGTGGATGGCCTAGTCCGGCGGCCCCGCTCGGGCAGGCGTTCGCGCAGCAGGCGCCAACCTTCGCATCCATCGCATGGACGGTCCTGGTCCTGTGTTGGTACGCCGCACTCGCCTCCTGGCTCGGTCGCCGCAAGCGCCGTCGCCTGCTCGACACCCGCACCGGACCCGACAGCCTCGCCGCCCTGGGCTGGACAATTGCTCGACTTGTATGCGCCAAACGCCAGCAAACAGTCCGGCTTTCCTCTTTCCATCCCCACCGTAGTTAGGGCTCACACCGAACCTTCCCCACACTCAACCACTGCAAGGAGCAATACCGATGTCTGACGACATGCGGATCACCAGCCCCGTTTCCATTAAGACTGATAGCGCATCAAGAGTTGCATATGACCTCATGCGATTCATCGGCGAGGACATTGAAAGCGGCGATAAATCCAATCGCGAGTACTGGCTCACTCTGTACCGTCAATGCTACAAGGCTACTCATGGCCATACGCTCAAGTACTTGCTCGACCGGAATAACGATTGAGTTGGTGAGCGGTGAATTCAACCACCAAGTGCGACAGCCCTCAGTAGCCGAGTAGGCG
>NZ_VSSP01000005.1 GCF_008312895.1 Luteimonas suaedae
TTGAAGACACTCCTGAAGTGAGATCAGGGTGTCCACTGAACCGTAGGAACTACCGATCCGGCTTGCATGAATTGCTAGGGTGCACTCGACGGCTCATGCTGCAAGATGTTGACGAGTTTTCCCAATGGATCTCGAACATAGAACCGGCGCACTCCCCAGGGCTCGCTGACGGGACCATACTCGATGGGAGTGCCGGAGTCCTTTACTCTCCGAAGAGCCTCCGCAAGATCGTCGACCTCGATCGAAAGCTCGGGAACCGGCGTGTCAGAACCGCCCTGGCTGGCGAAACTGACCTGCACCGACATCATTGACGGGGAAGCGTAGGTACGGAGCCAGCCATGATCCATGACCAGATCGAGACCGAGAACGCCACGATAGAAAGCATCCGCTGCCTCAACGTCAGTGGTTTCGACATTGGCAACGATTCGTTGAACTTTCATCACGCACTCCCAAGATCCTGCCGTGCGCCATAGTGCCTGAATCCAGGCCGAAGCGGCTTCGGTCGTCAGGCGTCGTCGCGGCGATCGATCGTGGAGATGGTACCTTGCGCCAGCGCGCATAGAACCTCCGTGTCGCCGTCTTGACTTGAAATTTCGCAGCGGCAGACGGCCTGCTTCCTTCCCGCATGGACAACGACGGCTCGAGCGATCAGGACACGCCCTAGAACTGGGCGAACATAGTTGATCTTGAACTCGGACGTCACAACAGAAGGTCCCAATGCGAATCCACCGGCAAAGGTGAGTGCATTGTCTGCGGCGTAAGCAATGACGCCGCCGTGGACGAAGCCATGTTGCTGCTTCAATTGCTCGGAGATCGGAACACGGAGTTCGATCCCCTCTGCGGAGAACTGCACAAGCTCAGCCCCCAACAATTCGCTGAAGGGTTGGGCATGTAACACTTGCTGTGCGTCATGCAGGGAGAGTGGCATATCACAAGCTCACGGAATGATTGTGGTGACGCGTAACACCTGAGCTAAATCGTGAAGCGGCTCCGGGTCGAATGAGCGGCTAGACACTGTTGATGCTGGCATCGAGCAACCTGCTTGCTTCGTGCTTCACCAAGTGAACGAACTTGGTCAGCTGGTCCGGGCGCATGGCCAGACGATCCTTCTCATGGCCGAGATAGGCCCGTCGCGCCTCCTGCAATACCGGTCGAAGCTCGACGGGCAAGCGCGAACTCGATGATACCCGCAAGAATGTCCCTGTGCAGCCATTCTCCGAACTGCAGCTCCCGCCTGGCCGGATAACGCCAAGGGACGATGTCGCCGCGGACGACGACGGTGACCTCCAGGGCGCGGAGCGTCTCGCTTTGACCGGGTGGTGCTGAGACGTTCAGCAGATCGAGCAACAGAGCCCGGCGTACGGCGTCATCAGGTCGTGCAGACACGGTAACCAGCAAGTCGATGTCGCTGTATGGCTTCAGGCCACCGTCCAACGCGGAACCATACAAATGGACGGCCAGTAAAGTCGATGCCAGATGACTCTGGATGACATCGCACGCCCGTGACAGCTGTGCTGCTGCTTCGGCGGGTACCGAGTTGCTCATGATGTCCCACACCCGAGTTAGACCGACCGGCGAAGCGGGTTCGGCTTGAAACGAATTGTTAGGCGGCGTTGCCGTGACTCTCACCCCTGGCTAACGCCGCAACGCTTAGTTCAATGGTCCCACGATCTAGATGGAGATCAATGCATGAAGATGGAACGACTCCGTCTGTCCGGCGGCACCGAGCTGTCGTTCGTCACGGCAGGCGAGGCGTCCAAGCCCGCCGTGCTGCTGCTGCACGGAACCCCGAACTCGGCGCGAATGTTCCGGGGAGTCGTGCCCGCGCTGGCGCAGGCCGCCTATGTGATCGCGCCTGATCTGCCCGGCCATGGCGAGTCCGACGTGCTGCCGACAGTCTCGTTTGCCGCGATCGGTCAGGCCATCTGCGAACTGCTCGACCGGCTCGAGATCGGGCCGCGATTCATCTACCTGCATGATTGGGGAGCGCCGGTGGGCCTGCAGATTGCGATGCAGGCGCCCGAGCAGGTGCTGGGCCTCATCATCCAGAACGCCAACGCGCATCGAACGGGGTGGGGACCAGGATGGGCTGCGCAGCTGGCCTACTGGTCGCAGCCGAACGCGGAAAACGAGGCGGCGGTCACCGCACATCTGACCCTCGCGGGCACGCGCGACACGTACATCTCAGGCGTTCCATCGGACGTGGCCGAGCGGATCCCCGCCGAACACTGGGAAGAGGATTGGCGGGTGATGAATCTGCCAGGACACATGGACACGCAGCGAGCGCTGATCGCAGACTATGAGAACTACGCCGCCCGCTTCGACGCCATTGCCGAGTACCTTGAGCGCTGGCAGCCGCCTGCCCTGATGGTCTGGGGAAGGCACGATATCTATTTCGAACTCGCCGAGGTGCTGTCTTGGATGCGCGCGCTGCCAAGGATGGAAGCCCATGTCCTCGACGCCGGCCACCTGCTGCTTGAGACGCATGCGGCCGAAGCCGTGTCGCTGATGCTCGACTTTATCAGGCGCTGGCAAAAGGAAGGCGAAGGAGCGGAACGGCATGAGTGACGCCGATTCGTACAAGCCAATTGTTAGGCCGCACTCCGTGAAATCCGCAGCATCCCTTCTTCATCTTCTCGCTCTGCCACCTCGAATCGCGCACCTCTCATGCAACGCCGTGCAGCTTCATTGTCAGGCTCTACGGCCCCGATAAAGGCCTTTACCTCCGCCAACCCGTCCAAAGTTTGCAAGTTGGAGAGAATTCGCCTCCCTATGCCCTTCCCTCGCATAGCCGGGGCAACCGCTAAGGCGAGCCCGGCTGTTCCATCATCATATCGCTCGACATCCACAATCCCGACAGGGCTTCCTGTCGTATAAACAATCCATGCGTGACGGGCCAGCACTCTACGGCCTCGAAACTCCACTCCTGGTGAGTCTTGCAGGAGCGCTGGAATACGGCGGAGCCATTCGCGCCCTCCGAGAAAGCGCTGTGTGTCCGGATCGTCGAACCATCCCTCAACTTCTTTGACCGAGGCCGAGGTGAACGGAATGAAGTTGAGTGCGTTTTCGTTCTGATGCATGAGAACCTCGCGTTGTGATGCGGTCTAACGCCTGAATTAGGTCGACCCGCGAAGCGGGTTCGGCTTGGATGAATTGTCGGGCCGCGCCTCGGTCACCACTTGGCGCTCGGCGACGTGGCCAGGATTTCGTAGAGTCCAAAGACGTCATTGTTGTCGGCGCCAGGATCGCCGATGGCGTAAAGGGTGCCAAAGACAGCCTCGTAGGTGGCGCTACGACTGATAAGACAGAGATCTTCGGGCGAGACGCCGGCTGCCAGCACGCGCTCGATGGCCGGGCCAACCTCGGCAAAGGACCCATCAGGATTCCGCTTGCAGTTGGCAACGATGTTGTCGAGCGTAGATGGGTCGGCAAGCGGATTTATGATCTCTCGCCAAAGATGTTCGACCAGATCTTCTCTCGATGCCATGGGGAAGGCTCCCTAGTGGCCTAACGCCTGAATCAAGCAGCGCCGCGAAGCGGCGCTGCTTGGATGGATTGCCAGACCGTACGCTGTCCATGATACGGCATCAGTGCGCTGCCGCCGGGAGTTCGGTTGGCGAAGGCGTGTGCGGTGCGCTCCGGCGCTGCGGCGCGGCGTTCGGGTTGTCCATGTCCGAGAAGATCAACCATGGTCCGCCGGACGCACGGCGTAGAGTGAGCGTGAACTTTCCGGTATCGCCGGGCGTATTGTCGTAACCATATGCACCGATGATGTAGCCGATCGTGTCTCCGGCGGCAAAAGCGAGCGCGCGTAGCCGTAATTGGCCGCCCCCCTGGCCTTCATAGACTGCCCGGATGGCCGAGCGTCCGCGGATTGGCGGACGATTGCTTTGCAGCACAAATCCATCTTCCGCAAACAGCGAGGCGAGGGCGACCGCGTCGCCCGCGCGCCATGCGCGCTCATAGTCGCGAAGCACTCGATCCAGCTGAGGCGGCAACGCGACTTCGGGAAGCCCTGTGGACGCGACTGGTTCTGGGGCATTCTGGCCAAGCAGTGGTCCCGTCGCCAACATGAGGCCGAAGACGACAACAGTGAGGATGGAACGGCTCATATGTCTCAATCCGATTGGAGTGTCGACGGTCCAACACCTGAGTTAATCCGATCCGTCAAGCAGCTTGGGCTTGAACGGATGGTTGGCGATCACTAGAAGACCATCACGTGGTCAACAAGATACCTGCCGTCTTGTTGGACAAGAACCATCTCTGCTACGAAGTCTCCCGGCTCTTTGGTGAAGCGCTGCTTCCAGACAACAGCGACAGACTCTGGGCGCCGGAAGGTAGCGACGAACTCGCGGTCTGCGAAGAAGCCCTTTGTGCTCTGGTAGTCCTGGCAGATCCACTCCAACTGCTCCTTGGAGAGACGCTTTTCAGGCGATCAGTGAAGTCCACGATGTGCCTGTCATGGTCGATTGCGGTTGAGGCATCCATCAAGTTGTCCATGATCGGATCGGCAACCGACAAGATTTCAGTGTCTGATTTTCCGGACAGATCCATGTGACTCCTCCTATGAACGCTAACGTTTGAGCTGAGCGGCGTGCAGCGGCCAGGGCGCCTTGTCGTTGCGTGTCCACTCGAGCAAAGGGTTAGGCATCCCTGGTGTACGCCGGTGCTGACGGATGTGTGTTGTGGAACGCCCCATACCGTCGGTCCGACGGATAGTACTCGGAAGCGAACTGCACTTTTGCAGCAGCTTCCTCGCCCGCAACCTCAGCAATGAATGCAAGCGTCAGGTCGATACCCGCAGACACGCCAGCAGAGGACCAAACGTTGGCGTCCCGTACGAAGCGTTCTTCGACCACCTCAACGCTTCCCAGCGCACGAAGGCGCTCAAGCGATCCCCAGTGTGTGGTCGCCCTCTTGCCCTCGAGTAGGCCGGCAGCATGCAGAACGAAGGAGCCAGTGCAGACTGAGAGGACAGCCTTGCAAGCCTTGCCTCGCGCGGCTACGAAGTCGAGCAGCTTCGCATTGTTGATCTCGGTTCGGGTTCCCTGGCCACCAGGCACCAGAAGGTAGTCGAGCGCCGGGCACTCCTCGAAGGAAAAATGCGGATTTATTGAGAGACCCTTGGCGCAACTGATCGGTGCTGCGTGCTCCGCGACCACCAGGCAGTTGGGGCCGCCGGCAACCTGCTGCCACATAGTGACCATTTCCCAGGGGCCGACGAAGTCAAGTTCTTCGACGTTGGGAAAGACGAGTATTCCGAAGGTCATAGCGGGCCGCTACTGGAGTTCTGGGATAGCTAACGTGTGAATTAATCCGTGCCGCGAAGCGGCATCGGCTTGAATGAACTGTTATAAATTGTTGCCGCTACATTTCTCACGGAATAACTGGAGTGGCATATCTCCTAGGCCTCGTATACGGCCATCCGAGTAGGTCGTAGCCATTTTCATCTCTGCTGGTAACCCAACGAAGAAGATGATTTGCCCGTCTCCTCGATTTACGTCTTCTTTTATGTAGTAGCTAGCCGGAGGGTATTCGTCCCCGATGCTATAGTGGAACTCCGAATTTGGTTCCTTCTTCAGGAATTCGTTGATTATTGCCTTGAATTTCCCATCGGCAGATGGCACATAGTTGACCAAGGCGATCACACTTGCCTCCCGGATCTGATCTTCAACCGAGAGTTCATAGAAGTTTTTCTCCGCCTCTCTTGCGTAGATCTCTGGATCAATTCCTACTTCGCTTCCCCCGACCTTATGGAATCCATTCGGAATAAGAACTGGCATTGCAAAGAATGCGACGAAGTAGGAGATTGCGAGGAATGAGAGAGCAAATCCGCCACCGAACGCAAGCCCTTCAAGGAACTTCTTGGTCATGATCTATCCTTAATGCATAACGCCTGAATTAAGCCGACCCGCGAAGCGGGTTCGGCTTGAATGAATTGTTAGGCGCCACGTTGCACCAATGGGACGAGGAACGCGTGTATTGCAGCCATTGCTAAGAGGCCCGCAAGGAGGGACAAAGCGCTGAATTGCCAGCCATGTGGAGCCAGAAGACCTGCCAGGACGATGCTAAAGAGGAATGGCGTGACCGCCAACATTGCGGCTGGAGGGACGGAGATGCGCTTGCCACAAGCTTTGCACTGAGCAGATAGCGCTGGGCCCAAGAATGACTTCCTGAGTTGCGACATCGCTTGATTATGGCAGTACGGACAGGTGGTCATATCTATGGCTGCAGTGATGCTTGTGGTGGCGCCAAACTTCTTTATCGACCCCAAATCGGGGTGATAGCGCCGAGTATTCATGTGGTCGGCTGCGTCGTCAACTTCCACAAAGGTTTGTGAAATCAGCAGCTTGGCAGTGGATCAGCGTTCTTATCGGAATGGCTGGCGCGGCCCGCATGTCGTGTTGGATGCAGTGATATCTGTTATCGCCGTTAAATCGTGGTGGTAAACGGATGTTGCAGCCGGCCATAGGTTTGGCCGGCTCCGTCGACCCGGCAAGTCGCATGGCTGCATCGATGAGGTCGATCCAGCCTGCGCGCGAAGCTCCGCTTCACCCCGTCTTCCTCTCCGCAATCTGTCGCAGCGCCCGCTCGAACACTTCTATCGGCTGGCCACCCGAGATCAGGTCGCGCTGTTCGATGATGACGGCCGGCACGGCATTGATACCTTTGCGCGAGTAGAGCTGTTGTTCCGCGCGCACCTCGGCCGCGTAGGCGTCTGAGGCGAGGATGTCATGTGCGCGGTCCGGTGCCAGTCCGGCCATGCCCGCGATGTGGACCAGGGTGTCGTGGTCCGAGACGTCCCGCCCGTCGGTGAAGTACGCGCGCAGCAATGCATGCTTGAGTGCAACCTGGCTGCCTTCGAGCCGGGCCCAGTACAGCAGTCGGTGGGCGTCGAACGTGTTGTAGATGCGGCGGCGGTCCGCCGCGAAAGTGAAGCCCAGCTCGGCGCCGCGCTGGCGAATGCGTTCATGGCCTTCGGCAAGCTGTGCAGGGGACAGGCCGTACTTCGTCTGCAGGTGCTCGGCGATGTCCTCGCCTTCGGGCGGGAGCTGCGGGTTCAGTTCGAATGGACGGAAATGGAGCTCGGCCTGTATCTCGCCCTGCATACGTTCCAGTGCCCGTTCCAGCGACGCCAGCCCGATGGCGCACCACGGGCAGACCACGTCGGAGACGAAGTCGATGCGCAGCGGCACGCCGCCGGTCGCTGTCGCGTTCATGCCTGCAGCATCGGCAGCTTCAAGTCCTGTTCCGTCGCGCACTGCCTGGCGATGTCGTATCCGGCATCCGCATGCCGCATCACCCCGGTGCCCGGGTCGTTCCACAGCACCCGCGCGATGCGCTTGTCGGCTGCTTCCGTGCCGTCACACACGATGACCACGCCGGAGTGCTGCGAATAGCCCATCCCCACGCCGCCGCCATGGTGCAGCGACACCCAGGTCGCGCCGCCGGCCACATTGAGCATGGCATTGAGCAGCGGCCAGTCGCTGACGGCGTCGCTGCCGTCCTGCATGGCCTCGGTCTCGCGGTTGGGTGAGGCGACGGAGCCGGAGTCGAGATGGTCGCGGCCGATGACCACCGGCGCCTTCAGTTCGCCGCTGCGCACCATCTCGTTGAAGGCCAGGCCCAGCTTGTGGCGCAGGCCCAGGCCGACCCAGCAGATGCGCGCGGGCAGGCCCTGGAAGGCGATCCGCTCGCGGGCCATGTCCAGCCAGTTGTGCAGGTGCTTGTCGTCGGGGATGAGCGCCTTGACCTTGGCATCGGTCCTGTAGATGTCCTCCGGGTCGCCGGACAGGGCCACCCAGCGGAACGGACCGATGCCGCGGCAGAACAGCGGGCGCACGTAGGCGGGCACGAAGCCGGGGAAGTCGAAGGCGTTGGCGCAGCCTTCGTCCTTGGCCATCTGGCGGATGTTGTTGCCGTAGTCGAACGTCGGAACGCCCTCGGCCGCGAAGGCGAGCATGGCCTCGACATGGGTGCGCATGGAGCGCTTGGCGGCGTCGCGCACCTTGTCCGGGTCGGCCTTCTGCTCGGCGAACCACTGCGCCACGGTCCAGCCGATCGGCAGGTAGCCGTGCACCGGGTCGTGGGCGCTGGTCTGATCGGTGACGGCGTCGGGGCGCACGCCGCGCTCGACCAGTTCCGGCAGCACTTCGGCGGCGTTGCCGAGCAGGGCGATGGACTTCGCCTCGCCGGCCTTCGTGTACCTGTCGATGCGAGCGAGGGCGTCGTCGAGATCGGTCGCCTGCTCGTCGACGTAGCGGGTCTTGAGGCGCATGCCGATGCGGCTCTGCTGGCATTCGATGTTGAGGCTGCAGGCGCCGGCCAGGCTGGCGGCCAGCGGCTGCGCGCCGCCCATGCCGCCGAGGCCGGCGGTGAGGATCCACTTGCCGCTGAGGTCGCCGCCGTAGTGCTGGCGGCCCATCTCAACGAAGGTCTCGTAGGTGCCCTGCACGATGCCCTGGCTGCCGATGTAGATCCAGCTGCCGGCGGTCATCTGGCCGTACATCATCAGGCCCTTGCGGTCGAGTTCGTGGAAGTGCTCCCAGGTGGACCAGGCGGGCACCAGGTTGGAGTTGGCGATCAGCACGCGCGGCGCGTCGGCATGGGTAGGGAACACGCCGACGGGCTTGCCGGACTGCACCAGCAGGGTCTCGTCGTCGCCGAGGGTCTTGAGTATCTCCAGGATCCGGTCGAAGCAGGCCCAGTCGCGGGCGGCGCGGCCGATGCCGCCGTAGACCACCAGGTCCTCCGGACGCTCGGCCACGTCCGGGTCCAGGTTGTTCTGGATCATCCGGAACGGGGCCTCGGTCAGCCAGGACCTGCAGGTTAGGTCGCTGCCGCGCGGCGCGCGGATGCTGCGGGTGGGATCGTGGCGGGGGTCGGACATGCGTGGCTCCGGGAGCGGTTGGCGATGCGCCGAGGTGAGGCGGGGCGCGGAATATCGGGATTATCGCATTGGGGTGCAGAAGGCCCGGAGGTGCGGGCCGCGACGATCTGCTCCCTCCCCCGTTTATGGGGGAGGGCTGGGGTGGGGGCGACGGAGCCGCGACTGCGTCCGGTGTATGGATATTTCGAGTGAGCGGCTTGTGGATCTGCCCACTCGATGGCGAGTGGCGGCGTTCGATGTGCCTGCGCCGGTTTGCCCCCATCCCAACCTTCCCCCGCAAGCGGGGGAAGGAGCGGAGTGCGGGTGTTTGCGGGAGCGGGTGTGCGAATGAGTGGGCGCAGACTGCGTGCGCCAGCGACGGCGGGCGGCAGGGGCGGCCTGCCGTGGATGGCCGGCTCAGAACAGCAGGTTCACCATCGCCACCACCACCAGGGTGTAGGTCAACGACAGCGGGGCGCCGACACGCCACAATTCACGTGCGTTGTAGCCGGCGGGGCCGGTGATCATCGACAGCACCGGATTGGACTGTGTCATGAAGTTGTTCGAGGCCGACAGCGCCACGATCAGGGCGAAGGCGGTCGGGTCGCCGCCGGCGGCGAGCGCGAGGTTGATCGCCAGCGGCACCACCACGATGGTGGCGCCGACGTGGCTGATGACCAGGGAGAAGGCGGTGGTCAGGATGGCGACGGCGATCTCGATCACCCACACCGGCAGCCCGCGGGGCAGCTGTTCGATGGTATGGCCGGCCACCCAGGCGGCGGCGCCGCTGCTGTCCATGGCCCAGCCCAGCGGGATCAGGCAGGCCATCAGGAACACCGTCTTCCAGTTGATGGCGCTGTAGGCCTCGTCCATCTTCAGCACGCCGCAGACCAGCATGCCGGCCACGCCGGTCATCAGCGCGATCGAGGTGGGCACGCGCGAGGACAACGCGATCAGGATGGTGACGGCAAAGATCGCCATCGCGATCTTGAACTTGTGCGGGCGCTGCTCGCCCTTGGGGAAATCGGTCACCACCACGAAGTCGCGGCTGGAGCTTTCCGACAGCGCCTGCCAGAAACTGTGCAGCACCAGCATGTCGCCGGCGCGCAGCGGCAGGTCGCGCACGTTGTCGCGGATCACCTCCTCGTCCTTGCCGCGGTTGACCGCCAGCAGGCGGATCCCGTGCTGGCGCCGCAGCTGCAGCTCGTTGGCGCTCTTGCCGATGAACTTGGAGGTTGGCGGGATCACCGCCTCCGAGATGCCGGCGCGGGCCGGATTGAACAGGTCGCCGAAGTTGCGCAGGCGCGTGCTCATGCGCAGGAACTGGTTCTGCGCGAAATCCGACACCTGCTGCCGCGTGCCCATGGCCCCGAGCACGCTGCCGACCCAGATACGGGTGTCGGCAGCCGGCGCCAGCTTCGCCTCGTTGTCGCTCTTGAGCGCCAGCAGCACGGGGGCGTCATGCAGGGCCTCGGCCTCGCCGAAGGTCATGCCGACCAGTGGGCTGTCGGCGGTGACGGTGAGCTCGTACACGTCGCCTTCGATGCCGTAGACGCGGGCGAAATAGCTCTGCGTGCGCGCCGGGGTCACGTTGCTGTCGTTGCCCTCGCGCAGCTGCCGGTTGCCGAAGAAATGGAAGTAGGCCAGGCCGGTGGCCAGCAGCACCAGGCCGATCGGCAGCGGGGCGAACATGTTCAGTGGTTCCAGCGTCGCCACGCCGGAGGGCAGGTTGGCGTTGGCGGCCACCAGCAGGTCGTTGAGCAGGATCAGCGGCGAGGTGCCGACCATCGTCAGGCTGCCGCCCATCACGATCGCCACGCCCAGCGGCAGCAGCAGTTGCGACAGGCTCATGCCGGTGCGTGAGGCCAGCCGCGAGGCCACCGGCAGGTACAGCGCCATCGCCGCCGGGTTCTGCATGAACGAGGAATTGAGGCCGGCGACCGCCGAGGTCAGCAGCAGCAACCGCTGCTCCACGCCGTGCGCGCGCCGCAGCAGCCAGGCGGCCAGGCGGTTGAGGGCGCCGGTGCGGTCCAGGCCCATGCCCAGGATCATGGTGGCGATCACGCTGATCACGGCGTTGGACGAGAAGCCGTTGAACACGTCTTCCGACGCCACCTGCCCGGTCAGTCCCAGCAGCACCAGCACCACCAGCGCCACTAGGTCGGCGCGTACCCGCTGGAACACGAACAGCAGCATCGTCAGGCTCACCAGACCGAGGACGATCTTCATGTCCGTGGTGAGCGAGAGGGCGGTGTCCATTTAGGGCCGGGATTGGGGATTCGGGAGTCGGGATTGGGAAAGCGGGCCGCAGCGGCGGACCGTCAGCCGGTGGACCCGATGCCGTTGTCCCGACAAGGGCCGGGGTCCAGTTCGCTTTGCCGGCGGATTACGATGGATCCCGGCCTTCGCCGGGGCGGTGTCGGGTCCGGCGGCCGGCGGCGCCGGGTTCCGTGCCGCGAGACGCGCATCTCAAATGCCTTTCGCTTTTTCGAATCACGAATCACGAATCACGAATCCCGGTCGTAAAGCAAATCCCACACACCGTGGCCCAGGCGCTGGCCGCGGGTCTCGAAATGGGTCTGCGGGCGCCAGTCCGGGCGCGGCACGTGCCCGCGCGCACCGGCGCGGTTGCGCAATCCCGCCGTTGCGTCCAGGACGTCCCACATCTGTTCGGCATAGTCCTGCCAATCGGTGGCGAGGTGCAAGCGCCCGCCGGGCGCCAGCTTGCGCACCAGCAGGTCGGCGAAGGCCGGTTGCACCAGGCGGCGCTTGTTGTGGCGCTTCTTGTGCCAGGGATCGGGGAAATAGATGCGGATCTCGTCGAGCGAGGCGTCGGCGATCTCGTGCTCGAGCACCTCCACCGCATCGTGGTGGTAGATGCGGGCGTGGTCGCTGCCGTCCTCGGCCAGGGCATTCAACAGGCGGCCGACGCCTGGGGCGTGCACCTCGATGCCGATGTAGTCGCGCGTGGGGTCCTGGCGGGCGGCGTAGCGCAGCGCCTCGCCGTTGCCGAAGCCGATCTCCAGTACCCGTGGCGCGCTGCGGCCGAATACGGCGTCGAAGTCGCGCGGGCCGGTCTGCTGGTCGGCGGGGCGGAAATCCAGTCCGAAACGCGGCCACGACTGGTCGAACGCCCGCTGCTGGGCCTCGCTGAAGCGGCCCTGGCGCAGTACGAAGCTGCGCACCCGGCGACGGCCGGGCTCGACGGTGAAGGGCTTGTCGCGGCCGGTCTCGCTCATGCCGCCGCTGCGCGCGGAACGGCCCGCGCCGGGCAGTTCGTAGGAGCGCGCCGTGCGCGCGATGCCGTGGGCAGGTCGTCGTCTGCGAATTTCCCTGACCGACGCGCCTGCCGGTCCAGAATCGCCGCATCCACCGGATCCTGCCAGTACCCGCGGCATCGCGCCCGTGGGGCGCTCCTACGGGAGGGCGATTGACGTCGGGCGTGGCGCATCGCCATCAGCCGATCAGACCGTCCACCGGGCTGGAGGCGCTGGCGTAGCGCTTGCGCGGGATGCGGCCGGCGAGGAAGGCGTCGCGGCCGGCCTCCACCGCCAGTTTCATCGCCCGCGCCATGCGCACCGGATCCTTGGCGCCGGCGATGGCGGTGTTCATCAGCACGCCGTCGCAGCCCAGCTCCATCGCGATCGCGGCGTCGGACGCGGTGCCGACGCCGGCATCGACCAGCACCGGCACCTTGGCGTTCTCGATGATCTCGAGCAGGTTGTACTTGTTCTGGATGCCCAGGCCGGAGCCGATCGGCGCGGCCAGCGGCATCACCGCCACGCAGCCGATCTCCTCCAGCCGGCGCGCCAGGATCGGATCGTCGCTGGTGTAGACCATCACCTGGAAGCCGTCGGCGACCAGTTGCTCGGCGGCCTCGAGCGTCTGCACCACGTCGGGAAACAGCGTTTTCTCGTCGCCCAGCACCTCGAGCTTGGTGAGGTTGTGGCCGTCGAGCAGCTCGCGCGCCAGGCGGCAGGTGCGCACCGCGTCGGCGGCGGTGTAGCAGCCGGCGGTGTTGGGCAAGATGGTGTAGCGGTCGGGCGGCAGCACGTCGAGCAGGTTGGGCTCGCCCGGATTCTGGCCGATGTTGGTCCGGCGGATGGCCACGGTGACGATCTCGGCGCCGGCGGCCTCGGTGGCGGCGCGGGTTTCGTCGAGATCCTTGAACTTGCCGGTGCCGGTGAGCAGGCGCGAGCGGTAGCGCTTGCCGGCGATGACCAGTGGGTCGTGCGCAGACGAATCGTTCATGACCGGATTATGGCGGTTCACGCCGTCGAAATGTAGGGACGCGGTGAATGCCCGCTCTTGTAGGAGGGACTTCAGCCGCGCCCCCGCACTTCTGTAGGAGGAGCTTCAGCCCCGACCCCGCACATGACGGCAGGTCCGTCCTGCCGTTGTTCCCCTTCGCAACGCGCGGCGCGGCTTCATCGCCGCCGCCGACGGGCTGCGCGGCGCGGCACGTGTCATCAAAACTGAACCTTCGCCATGCAGCATCGGCGGCCGTCGCGCAGCTCCGCGATGTCCTTCCCCCGTATCAGGATTGATTCACATGCAGATGAAGCGCCGCCGCCTCAGCGGTTCGATCCGCCGTGCCCTCGTCGTCGGTGCCTGCGCCGCGATGGCTTCCGCCCCGGCCTGGGCACAGCAGGACGCAGCATCCGCCACGGACGGCATCGACCGGCGCACCGACGCCACCGAACTCGACAGCATCGTGGTGACCGGCCGCGCCGGCACCGGCATCCGCACCAAGGCCGAGACCAGCTACTCGGTCACCAACATCGAAGAGGAGACGCTGCGCCTGCAGGCGCCCACCAGCGTGACCGAATCGCTCAAATCGGTGCCCGGCTTCTGGGTCGAGGCGTCCGGTGGCGAGGGCAGCGGCAACGTCCGCGTCCGCGGCATCCCGGTCGACGGCTTCGGCTCGGTCAACATCCTCGAGGACGGCGTGCCGGTGGTGCACGATCCCTCGCTCGGCTATCTGAACGGTGACCAGGCATTCCGCCTCGACGAGACCATCGAGCGTATCGAGGTGGTGCGCGGCGGCCCGTCGTCGGTGATCTACCCCAACGCCCCGGCCGGCGCGATCAACTACATCCCGCGCCAGGTCGGCGACGAGGACGAGGGCATCGCCAAGGTCACCGTGGGCGACTACGGCCTGAAACGCCTCGACTTCTGGTACGGCACGCCGGTGGCCGGCGACTGGAAGCTGGGCCTCGGCGGCTTCTACCGCCAGGACGACGGCATCCGCGATCCCGGCTACACCGCCAACGACGGCGGACAGTTCCGCGTCAACCTGGCGCGCGAGTTCGAGCGCGGCCGCCTCAGCATCGACGCCAAGCACCTGGACGACAAGGTCATGCTGTACCTGGGCATCCCGATGCGCACCGACGAGAACGGCGATATTCGTGCGGTGCCGGGGTTCGACGGCCACCATGGCACCGTGGCCGGCCCGGAAACCCGCCGCCTGGCGATGCCAATGGGCGGTGATGGCGGCGACGGCGGCGTCTGGGACTACGACAACGCCAAGGGCACCCACGTCCGGCGCGACCAGCTGACGGTGAAGTTCGACTACGACCTGGGCGCGGGCTGGCAGGTGTCCGACGCGCTGGGCCTCACCCATACCAAGACCACCCGCAACGGCGTGTTCGCGCTGAACCTGCAGAGCGCGTCGAGCTTCCTGGAGAACCAGGCCGAGGACCTCGCGTCGCAGATCGCACAGGTGCCGGGTGCCGCCGGCCTGCAGCTGAGCTACGTCAACGCGCCGGGCGGCGTCTTCGACGTCGCCGGCCAGAACGGCAACGGACTGATGATGGTGGGCGGCCTGCGTGGCCTGGAGATGCCGGTGAAGGAGCTGGTCAACGACCTGCGCCTGTCGCGCGACTTCGATGTCGGCGGCCAGAACCACAATCTGACCCTGGGCTACTACTACGCCAACACCAACGAGGACTTCGACCGCTATTCCTCCAACGTACTGCTGGACGCGCAGGACAACGCGCGCCTGCTGAACCTGGAGGTGGTGGACGCCGACGGCAACGTGCTGGCCGCCTTCACCGAGGACGGTGTCCGGCGCCACGGCTACGAATGGGGCAATGCCTCGGGCGAGTCCACCACTCACGCGCTTTACTTGGCGGACGAGTGGCAGGTGAACGATGCCCTGCGCATCGACGCCGGCGTGCGCTGGGAGGAGATCACCGCCGAGGGCTGGACCGAGGTGCGCACCACGGCCGACGGCGGCACCCCGGCCACGGCCTCGATGCTGACCGGCTCGGGCCGGTTCCTGCACTACGACACCAGTTCCGACAAGGTCGGCTGGACCTTGGGCGCGAACTACCAGTTCGGGCGGAATTCGGGCGTATTCGGCCGCTGGACCTCGGCCTTCCGCCTGCCCAGCCTGGGGAGCTACGTCACCCGCGGCGACAACGCCTGCGATGACAGTACCGGAGCGGAATTCGACCAGTGCGTGTCCGAGCGGCAGGCCACCAACAATGATGCCGCCATCACCCAGACCATGGACCTGGCGGAGATCGGCTACAAGTACAGCGACGCGTTGTTCAGCCTGTTCGCCACCGGGTTCTACACCAAGTACGACAATGTCGGGTTCAACAACTACGTGTTCGACGTCAATACCGGGGTCTCGACCCGGGAGCAGGGCTACGCCAGCACCCGCACCTACGGCCTGGAGCTGGAGGGCGCCTGGTATCCGGCCGACTGGTTCGACCTGCAGCTGACCGCCACTTTGCAGAATCCGGAATACCGGGACCTGAGATACACCGAGGACTCGGACGAGGGCCCGATGCTGCGCGACTTCGTTGGCAACCGCCTGATCCGGGTGCCGGAGACCAGCGTGCGCCTCGTGCCCGGCGTGAATCTGCTGGACGGCCGCCTGCGTCTGCAGCTCGCCTGGGAATACCAGGGCGACCGCTACGTCGACAACGCCAACTCGGTGAAGCTGCCGGCGTACGACGTGTTCAACGCCAGCGCCCGGCTCGAGATGACGCCGCAGTTCGCGCTGTATGGCTACGTCGACAACCTCGGTAACTCGCTGGGCCTGACCGAGGGCAACCCGCGCGCAGGTGAGCTGCAGAGCGGTGACGCCGGCGCCAACAGCTTCATCGCCCGGCCGGTGCTGGGACGGGCGTTCCGCCTGGCGGTGATGTACCGCTTCTGACGAAAGCTCCCGGGGGAGAGGGCTGGGGTGAGGGGGAGCGCCGGAGCAGTCGAGCGTTCGGTAACAACGCAGATTCGAGTGAAGGCCCCTCGGCTCCGCTCCCACGACGGACTCGCAATGAAATCAAGCATAGTCATGCAAAGCCTCGTCCTGCTCGCTGCTTTCCTGCCGTTCGCGGCATCGGCCGCCTGCGACCTCGCAGCCCCCGACGCCCGTGCCGCCGGCGCCGACTGCGCGCAGGCCTGGATGGATGCCAACCTGCGCCTCAACGACCTGCAGGTGATCGGCACCCACAACAGTTACAAGCTGCCCACCTGGCCGCATCTGCTGGCCGCGCACCGCGAACGCGATCCGCAGGGCGCGGACGGCATCGACTACGGCCACCTGCCGTTGCGCGAGCAGCTGGCACGCGGCGTGCGCGCATTCGAATTCGACGTCTACCATGACCCAGAAGGCGCGCGCTATCGCCATGATTCGCTGCCGCGCGACCAGCGCGCCGCCCTGCGGCGCCCCGGCTTCAAGGTCATGCACCTGTCCGACATCGACTACCGCAGCAGCTGCCAGCCGTTCGCCGAATGCCTGCGGATCGTCCGCGACTGGTCGCGCGCGCATCCGCGGCATGTCCCGCTGCTGATCCAGATCAACGCCAAGGACGGTCCCGCCGCGCCCGGCGCGGTGCAGCCGCTGCGTTTCGATGCGGCGGCGTTCGATGCGCTGGATGCCGAGATCCGCAGCGCGTTCCCGGACGAGGCGCTGATCGTGCCGAACGAAGTGCAGGGCGACGCCCCGAGCCTGCGCGACGCGGCGCTCGCCGGCCGCTGGCCGCGCCTGGGCGAGGCGCGCGGGCGGGTGCTGTTCGCGCTCGACGAGGGCGAAGAGAAGGTGGCGCTGTATCGCGGCGAACGACGCGCGCTGGAAGGCCGGGTGCTGTTCGTCAATGCCGCCGCGTCCTCCCCGGCCGCGGCATGGCTGACGCGCAACGAGCCTGTGGAGCAGGGCGTGGACATCGCCGAGGCCGTAGCCGCGGGCTTCCTCGTCCGCACCCGCGCCGACGCCGACACGCGGGAGGCGCGCCGGAACGACACGCGCCGCCGCGAGGCCGCGCTGGGCGGAGGCGCGCAGGTCGTCTCCACCGATTACATCGAACCCGATCCGCGGTTCGGCGACTACCGGGTCGGACTGCCGGGTGGTGCGGTCGCGCGCTGCAATCCGCATCGCGCCGCGCAACGCTGCGGCGGCCTGCCCATCGAGGAATGATCATGCTGCGTCGCCTGTGTTTCGTCGTCCTGACTATTTGCGCCATGGCCGCTGCGGCCGCGGAACGCGACTCGCTCGTGCTGCGCGGCGAGATCGACGGCGGCGACCACCAGCGCTACCGCGAGGTGCCGTTCACCGTGCCGGCGGGCACCGCGCGCATCACCGTGGCGTTCGACTACGACGGCCGCGAGGACAAGACCACCATCGACCTGGGCCTGCTGGGGCCGGACGGCTTCCGCGGCTGGAGCGGCGGCAACAAGCGTGAATTCACCGTATCGGCGTACGACGCCACGCCCTCCTACCTGCCGGGCGCGTTGCCGGCCGGGGAGTGGCGGTTGCTGCTGGGGATTCCCAACATCCGCGCCGGCGCATCCGCGACCTATACGGCCGAGGTCCGTTTCACGCCGGTCGGCGCGGAAGAGCGCCTGCCCGGGTCGCTGCAGCCGGTGCTCGGGAAGGAGGCGCGGTGGTACCGCGGCGACCTGCACATGCACAGCGCGCACAGCGACGCCAGCTGCGACAGCCAGGGCGGCGAGCGGGTGCCGTGCCCGCTGTTCCTGACCCTGCAGGCGGCCGCTGAGCAGGGCCTGGACTTCGTCGCCCTGACCGATCACAACACGGTCTCGCACCTGCACGACATCCGCGGGCTGCAGCCGTACTTCGACCGCCTGCTGCTGATCCCGGGCATGGAGGTGACCACGTTCCAGGGCCACGCCAATGTCTTCGGACTGCAGGCGCCGCTGGATTTCCGCGTCGGCGACACCGTACCGGACTGGAACGCGCTGCTGCGGGAGGCGCAGGCGCGCGACCTGCTGCTGTCGGTCAACCATCCGGTGCGGCCGTCGGACGAGCGCTGCATGGGATGCGGCTGGACGCCGAGCGGCGGGACGGACTGGTCGCGGATCGCGGCGGTGGAGGCCATCAACGGCGCCGACGCCGACACGCCGATGTCGGGCATCCCGTTCTGGCATGCGCAGCTCGATGCCGGCCATCGGCTCACCGGCGTTGGCGGCAGCGACAACCACGACGCCAAGCTGACGCAGTCGCAGTTTGGCCGCAGCCGGATCGGCGCGCCGGTGACGGCGGTGCATGCGGCGTCGTTGTCGCAACCGGCGATCCTCGACGGCATCCGCGCCGGCCGCGTCTTCGTCGACGTCGAGGGCAGCCGCGATCGCGTGCTCGACCTGATCGCACGCTACCGCGCGAACGAGATCGCCATGGGCGGCACGCTGGCGTTGCCGGCCGGTGCCGAGGCCGATTTCGAGCTGCGCCTGGCCGGCGTGGCGGATGCGCGCGTGGAGGTGATCGTCGACGGCGAAATCGCGCCGCTGCTCGCCGATTCCGTCGTGCCCGACACCGGGCAGCCCCTGCGCTGGCGCTGGCGCAGCGATGGCGGCCGCCACTGGCTGCGCGTGGACGTGCGCGACGCCGGCGGCCGGCTACTATTGGTCGGCAATCCGATTTACGTCAATTTCTGAGAAGTGAGTGAGGAGGAGTGGGAAATGAGAGAAGAGCGTGATGACCTGCTCTTCTCTCATTTCTCACTCCTCTCCACTCGTTTCTCGCTCCTCATCCGCCACCGAGCGCGTGCACGATCTCCACTCGGTCGCCGTCATGTAACGCATGCGCATCGTGGCGGCCACGCGGCACGATCTCGCCGTTGACCTCCACCGCGACGCGACGTTCGGCCAGGCCCTGAGTCCGGAGCAGGTCGCTGATCGTGGCCGGGTCGGGCAGGGCGACGCGGTCGCCATTGAGCTGGATATCCATGGCCGCCATTGTCGCCGCTCGCGCGGCGACATTCAGCCCCGTCCGGCAAAACATGATGCGCTGCGGCGTGAGCGCCCATGCCGATCGTGGAACCATGCGCGACCATCCGCCGCCGTATGTCCCTTGCCGGCGGCCTTTGCCACGATTCTGGAGAAGTCATGCGCCTGCCACGCCTTGCCCCCGCCGCCCTCGCCACCGCGCTCGTGCTGGCGGGCGGCTCCGCTGCCGCCGACGAAGGTCAGTTCTCGCGCACCATCTTCTTCGGCGACAGCCTGACCGATGCCGGCTTCTTCCGCCCGCTGCTGCCGCCGGAAGTGCGGGCGGTGACCGGGCAGTTCACCACCAATCCCGGCTGGGTCTGGGCACAGTTCGTCGCCGACCACTACGGCACCGACGCTTCCGCCAACGGCAACGGCCAGGACGGCGACAACTACGCCGTGGGCGGCGCCTGGGTGGTTGGCGACCGGACCGGGGATCTGGGGCCGACGCCGTCTGTGACCAGCCAGGTCTCCACCTATCTCTCGTCGACCGGCGGCGTCGCCGATCCCGACGCCCTGTACTCGATCTGGGCCGGCGCCAACGACATCTTCGCGATCGCCGCCGGCGCGCCGGTGGAGGAGACGCTCGGGACCGCCGTGGCCGGCCAGGTCGGCCTGGTCGGCGCACTGCAGGGCGCCGGCGCGCGCTACATCCTGGTGCCGACCCTGCCCGACATGGGCATCACCCCCGCCGCACGGGCGCAGGGCCCGCAGGCCCAGGCGCAGCTGACCGCGCTGGCGACGGCCTACAACGAGGCGCTGTTCGGTGGCATCGCCAGCGCCGGATTGCGGGTGATCCCGCTCGACACCTTCAGTTTTCTGCAGGAGGTGGTCGCCGATCCGGGCCTGTACGGCTTCGCCAACGTCACCGGCACCGCCTGCCAGCCGCAGATCACCGCGCAGTCGCTGACCTGTAACCCGAGCAGCTACGTCACGCCGGATGCGGCGAAGACCTACCTGTTCGCCGACGGCGTGCACCCGAGCGACGCCGGCCATGCGGTGATGGCGGACTTCGCGATCTCGGTGCTCGAGGCGCCGGCGCAGATCGCGGTGCTGCCGCAGTCGGCGGCGGTGATCGGCCGCGCCCGCGCCGACCGCGTCGCCTGGCATCTGGACGGCAAGCCGGCCGGCGACGGCAGCAACTGGTGGGTCGACCTGCGCGGCGACTACCAGCGCTACGACGACGGCGACGCCTACGACGGGCTCGCGCCGGCGCTTACCGGCGGCGTCGACTGGACCCGCGGCAACCTGGTGTTCGGCGTGTTCGGCGGCTACGGCGTGACCAAGCAGGACTGGGGCCTGCGCCGCGGCAGCTTCGAGCATTCCGACCTCACCCTCGGCGGCTTCGCCGGCTGGTACGGCGAGCGCGGCGGCTGGGTCAATGGCCAGCTCAGCTATTCGCGGCTCGACTTCGACAGCGACCGCGACGTCTGGCTGGGCCCGGCACGGCGCACCCACCACGGCTCGGCCGACGGCGACAACCTGACCGTCGCGGTCAACGCCGGCTGGGACTTCCAGCACGGCAACCTGCGCCATGGCCCGGTGCTGAGCCTGGTCTCGCAGCGGATCGACGTCGACGGCTTCGCCGAGAGCGATCCCGACCTGTCCACCTCGCTGGCGTACCCGGACCAGAACTTCGACTCGCTGATCGGCAGCGTCGGCTGGCAGCTCGCGGTGGCGGAGGGGCACCTGCGCCCGTACGCGCGCCTGACCTGGGACCGGGAATTCGAGGACGCGCCGGAAGAGGCGTTCGCGCGTGCGCAGTCGATCCCGGGCACGGACTGGTTCGCGGTGCCGGGCATGGCCTACGACGACAGCTATGCCACCGTCGCCCTCGGCGCGCGCACCACGCTGTTCGGCCTGGACGCCAACTTCGGCCTGAGCACCACGCTGTCGCACGCCGACAACGGCAACACGACCGTGCACGCGACCTTCGGCAAAGGGTTCTAGAGCCCAGCGCAGGCCGGACCCCAGGTACACGTCGGAGATCCGTAGGAGCGCGCCATGCGCGCGATGCCGCGGGCATGTGCCGCCGCGATTCCGTCTGCCGGCGCGTCTTCCGGTTCACGACGGGACTGTCGATGCCCCGAGACCGGAGATGCCCGCGGCATCGCGCGCGTGGCTCGCTCCTACCGGGTGTCGGCGCCCGGATTGCCAAGCCCCGCCCGGCGGCTCTAGACTTCCACCGCAACGCGGGTGTAGCTCAATGGTAGAGCTGTAGCTTCCCAAGCTACTGACGAGGGTTCGATTCCCTTCACCCGCTCCATCGCATTGTCTGCGGACTTCCGTAGAAGTCAGGAGAGCTACAAGTCCTTGTTACGCAAGGACTTTTCCTCTCTTCTATGTTCTGCCGTAGTCCACTGTGATCCGCCTGCAGCCTAGACTTTTAAGTTCATGAAAGTCCATTTTTGAGGGCACGGCTGATTCCGGATTGTTGATGGAGGGGCGAGATCGACGTGACCAGCATCTGGTTCCTGACTCATGTTCAGGAGCAAGAGCGTGACACTCCCAGACCGGGCTCTGTCCGACTAGATCGACCATGTCGCGCTGCACGCATCATGGACACCATGGACCTGCGAACCGGCGTTGGGATCTCGCCACGGTCGTTTTCCGCGTCCGTCGGCTTACGCCAAGCCTGGTCGACCAAGTTCGAGTTGCGATCCGCGCGATACGATCAGGTGGAACGAGCCGCTATCGCAGAGGACGAAGAAGTGGTGGATTACCTTGCTTCGGTCTGCTGTGGTGCGGGGGAAGCCACTGCTCGCTCTTCAGCGACGATGCGCACCGGCACACCCAAGGCATCCGAGAGAGCCGCCTGACTATCCACTGCAGCCTCGTTTCCAATGTCGACCGTCAAAACCAGATCGCCGGCACGCTCATCGATGTAGCCGCCATAGCCGGAGGGGAGAAAGTGCGTGATGATGTCGCGACGTTTAAACGCGGCGCGCAGCTGATCGACAGAATGTAGCGCGCCGGTCTGGATTTCCACTCGCACCCTATCGTCTCCGAACTGGTAAGGCAGGGAGCCTTCTCCCTCTTTGCCAGTCAGCCTGACCACGACATGGAAATCCGGCTCTCGCTCGATATAGATCCCGGCGATACGATCACGAAACCGCTCCTGGAGAGCTGCCGTAAGCGGCCCAGTGTCGGGTTCACTTATATTGGTCTCGACTCTCATGGGGCCTTCGGGAACACCCGCCGGTCGGACAGGTCCGGAAACCATTCCGCCCGCACTCGGCAGCTCTTGCGCCAAGGTTGGAGTCGCTGCAAGCAACACGAGCGGTAATACGGTGGTAGGCCATCTATTCATGTTTTCTCGCGACATACGGCCAGTTTTCACCGGCCGTACTGTATCACTGTGACTAAGGCCAATTATGGCCTCACGGGTAGACGAGGTTCAGCCCGAAATTGCTGCAAGCATAGTCTGTGCTCGTGTACCAGCAAGTATGCCGGTATGCCGCGTCGATACCGGTGCGGTTCACAGATGTCGGACATGGATCCTCCTGAGTTGTGGGAGCGACGACGACCTGCAATGGGTGTCGCACGCCTCTGCGCCGGCGAGTTCCGGTGGCGAGATGAGCGGTACGAGTCGTCGGTGCTGGCGCGGGTCAAATGCAGCCGCGGATGAGATCCGCCGCGCGCTCGGCGATCATGATCACCGGAGCATTGGTGTTGCCGCCGGGCAGGACCGGCATCACCGAGGCGTCGATCACGCGCAGGCCGTCGACGCCGCGCACGCGCAGTTGCGGGTCCACCACCGAGGCCGCGTCCTCGCCCATGCGGCAGCTGCCGGCGGGGTGGTAGACGCTCTCGGCCTTGGCGCGGATGAAGGCTTCCAGCTCGCAGTCGGATAGGTCCTCGCGCGCCGGATAGATTGGAGCGCCGCGATATGGGGCGAACGCCGACTGCTTCAGGATCTCGCGCGAGAGGCGCGCGCACTCGACCATCATCTTCAGATCGAAGCCATCGGCGTCGCTGAGGTAGTTCGCCTCGATGCGCGCCTTGTCGCTGGCGCGCGCGCTGGCCAGGCGAATGCGGCCGCGACTGCGCGGGCGCAGGAAGCAGGCGTGCAGGGTGTAGCCGTCGCCGGCCAGGCGTTTGCGGCCGTGGTCGTCGAGCATCGCCGGGACGAAGTGGAGCTGGATGTCGGCGCGGTCGTCGGGCGCCAGGCGCGAGCGCACGAAGCCGCCGGCTTCGGCGATGTTGCTGGTGCCGGCGCCGGAGCGGTTGCGCAGGTAGTAGCCCCAGGCGATGCGCGCATCACTGAGGCGGTCGTAGGTGAGCCGCTGGGTGGCGTGGTACAGCGTGCAGATGTCGAGATGGTCCTGCAGGTTGCCGCCGACGTCCGCCGCCTCGACCTGCACCGCGATGCCATGGGCGCGCAGTTCCTCCGCCGGGCCGATGCCGGAGAGCATCAGCAGCTGCGGCGAATTGATCGCGCCGCCGCACAGCAGCACCTCGCGCGCGGCGGGCTGGTGGAAGGCCCGGCCACGCGCGCCGTACACCACGCCGCTGGCGCGTCCGCTTTCGAAGGTGATGCGATTGACCAACGCACCGGTCTCGACGGTGAGATTGGGACGCTCGCGCGCCGGGCGCAGGTAGGCCACCGCGGCCGAGCAGCGCGCGCCGTCCTTCTGCGTGACCTGGTACAGGCCGACGCCCGCCTGCTGCGGACCGTTGAAGTCATCGTTGTGCGGAAATCCCGCCTGCTGCGCGGCTTCGATGAAGACCCGCGACAGTGGATTGACGTGGCGCAGGTCGGAGACGGCCAGCGGTCCGTCGCCGCCGTGCAACGCATCCGCGCCGCGACGGTTGCCTTCCGAGCGCCGGAAGTAGGGCAGCACGTTGTCCCAGTGCCAGCCGGTCGCGCCGCGCGCGGCCCAGTCGTCGTAGTCGCCGGGCACGCCGCGGATGTAGCACATCGCGTTGATCGAACTGGACCCGCCCAGCACCTTGCCGCGCGGCCACCACAGCGTGCGGTTGTCCAGCTGCGGTTCGGGCGCGGTGTCGTAGTTCCAGTTCACGCCCTTGCGGTTGACCAGCTTGGCCAGCCCCGCGGGCATGTGGATGAAGGGATGCCAGTCGCGCGGGCCGGCTTCCAGCAGCAGCACGCGGACGTCGGGATCCTCGCTCAACCGGTTGGCGAGCACGCAACCCGCGGAACCGGCGCCGATGATGATGTAGTCGTAGGCGGGCGCGGCGGGACGGACGGGCATCGTGCGACGCTAAGCGGCGGCGCTAGAGCATATGCTCTTGCCGGCGCAGGCGTCGCGCCGGCCTTGCGACTGTTCGAGGAGTGGCCGCGCGGACCGCGTCCGCCAGACGCCGTGGCGATGTCGGTGCCGCGAAGCCGGCGTTGACGCGCGGAGAGGTTCGGGCCAGATTCCGCTGGACTCCCGCGACCGGCCGACGCATGCAGCCTTCTTTCAAGGACGCCCTTCGCGTCTGGCTCAAGATCGGCCTGGTCAGCTTCGGCGGACCGGCCGGGCAGATCGCGCTCATGCACCGGTTGGTCGTCGAAGAGAAGCGCTGGATCAGCGAGGCGCGCCTTCCTGCACGCGCTGAACTACTGCATGTTGCTGCCGGGGCCGGAGGCGCAGCAGCTGGCGACCTACATCGGATGGCTGCTGCACCGGACACGCGGCGGGTTGGCGGCCGGGCTCCTGTTCGTGCTTCCCGGTTTCGTGCTGATGCTCGGCATCGCCGCCGTGTATGTCCTGTACGGGGACGTGGGCGTGATCCGGGGGCTGCTGTTCGGCATGCAGGCCGCCACCCTGGCGATCGTGGTCGAGGCGGTGCTGCGGATCGGCCGCAAGGCGCTGAAGCATCGGCTGCTGTGGGGCATCGCCGCGTTGTCGTTCCTGGCGATCTTCGCCTTCGGCGTGCCGTTTCCCCTGGTGATCCTGGGCGCCGCGCTCGCCGGCGTGGCCGGCGCGTGGCTGCGTCCGGCGGTGTTCCTGCCGGCGCAGACCGATGGGGCGGACGAGGTGGCGCTTGCGCAGCAGACGCATCCGTCGGCGGGCTGGACGCTGCGGGTGCTGCTGAGCGGCGCGGCGCTGTGGGGCCTGCCGCTGTTACTGTTGCTGGCGACGCTGGGTGTCGGCCATGTCTTCGCCGACGAAGCCCTGTTCTTCAGCAAGATGGCGCTGGTGACGTTCGGCGGCGCCTATGCGGTGCTGGCCTACATGACCCAGCAGGCGGTCGAACGCTACGGTTGGCTCGGCCCGACCGAAATGGTGCAGGGCCTGGCGCTGGCGGAAACGACGCCGGGGCCGCTGATCCTGGTGATCACCTTCGTCGGCTTCCTCGGTGCCTACGGCGACCCCGGCGCACTGCATCCGTTGCTTGCCGGCGTGCTCGGCGCGTCGCTGTCCACCTGGGTCACGTTCGTTCCCTGCTTCCTGTGGATCTTCCTCGGCGCGCCCTACATCGAACGCCTGCGCAACCGCCGCCTGCTCTCGGCCGCGCTGACCGGGATCACCGCGGCGGTGGTCGGCGTCATCGTGAACCTGTCGCTGTGGTTCGCGATCCACGTGCTGTTCGCCGAGGTCGGCCGCTGGCAGGGCTGGGGCCTGCGCCTGCCGTTCCCGGTCGTTTCCTCGCTGGACGTCGCGGCGTTGGCGCTCGGCGCCTTCGCGATGCTGGCGATGCTGCGCTTCGGGGTCAGCCTGCTGAAGACCCTGGCCGCCTGCGCGTTGCTCGGGTTGCTGGCGCAAGGGGCAGGCATCGGCTAACGTGCCGCGGAATGCTCCCGGGGCGTCTGCCGCGCAGCCACGTTCATGACCGCCGAAGTCCCGAAGCAGCGCATCGCGCGCTTCCGCGCCGCGCTCGTCGCCTCGCCCGCGCTGTGGTGGGCGCTGCTGTACTTCTTCTCGCTGCTGTGCGGGTACTACGTGCTGCGGCCGGTGCGCGACGCCATGGGCGCCTCGAGCGATGCGGCCGCGGTGTTCCCGCGCTGGCTGCTGGACCTGGCCGCCGCGCACGGCATCGCGCTCGACGACTACACGCTGCAGATCCTGTTCACCGGCACGTTCTTCGCGATGCTGCTGCTGCAGCCGCTGTACGGCGCGCTGGTGGCGCGGTTTCCGCGGCGGGTGTTCCTGCCGGTGGTGTACCTGGTGTTCATCGCCTGCCTCGGTGGTTTCTGGTGGGCGTTCGACACCGATGCGTCGGGTCGCGGCGCGGTGTTCTTTGTGTACATCGCGGTGTTCAACCTGTTCGCGGTGACGGTGTTCTGGAGCTTCATGGCCGACGTGTTCGACAACGACCAGGCCAAGCAGGTCTACGGCTACATCGGCGCCGGCGGCACCCTCGGCGCGCTGTCGGGGCCGGTCATCACCCGGGTGCTGGTCGAGCCGCTGGGCGTGGCCAACCTGTTGCTGGTGTCGGCCGGGTTCATGGCGCTCTGCCTGCTGTGCATCGTTAAGCTGCGGCCCTGGGCGGTCCGCCGCGAGCGGACCCACCGCGAGCAGAGCGGCGAATGGCCGATGGGCGGCTCGGTCTGGGCCGGGTTGCGCCTGGCCTGGCAGGATCCGCTGCTGCGCGCGCTGTCGATCCTGATGTTCTTCGGCGTCGGGGTCGGCACGCTGCTGTACAACGAGCAGGCGGCGATCGTGCGCGAGTTCTACCCCAGCGCCGAGGCCGCGACCCGTTACTACTCGACCATCGACTGGGCGGTGAACACGCTCACCATCTTGGTCCAGGTGCTGCTGACCCGCTGGCTGCTGCGCCGCTACGGCGTGGCGCCGCTGCTGTTGCTGCCGGCGTTGGCGATCCTGGTCGGCTTTTCGCTGCTGTCGGCCTCGCCGTTGCCACTGCTGGTGGCGGTGGTGCAGGTGGTCACACGGGCCAGCGAGTTCTCGCTCAACAAGCCGGCGCGCGAGACCCTGTACACGCGCATGGCGCGCGAGTCGCGCTACAAGGCCAAGGCGGTGATCGACACCGCGGTCTACCGCGGCGGCGACGTCACCTTCGTCTGGGTACACAAGCTGCTGGCCGGGTTCGGCTCGAACGTGGTGTTCCTGGCGGGCCTGGGGGTCGCCGCGGGCATGACCTTCGGCGCATGGCGGGTGGTGCGGGAACAGCGCAGGCTGCCGGAACACGCCAGCGAGGTCCGCCGCCATGCAGAGTCGTCGTGAGTTCCTGTCCGCCGGTCTGGCGACCGCCAGCCTGTTCGCGTTGCCGGCCTCGTTGTGGAGCGCCTCTGGGCGTGCCGCCGAACCGCTGCGCATCCTGGTCCTCGGCGGCACCGGCTTCCTCGGTCCGCATTTCGTCGAGGCGGCGCGGGCACGCGGGCACCGGCTGACGCTGTTCAACCGCGGCAAGAGCAATCCGACGCGCTTCGACGGTACCGAGTTCGCGGACATCGAGCAGCTGCGCGGCGACCGCAAGAGTGATCTCTCGGCACTGGAGGGTGAGCGCGAGTGGGACGCGGTGCTGGACACCTCGGCCTACATTCCGGCCGACGTCACCTGCAGCGCCGAGCTGCTGGCGTCTCGCGCGAAGCACTATCAGATCATCTCGACGGTGTCGGTCTATGCCCGCAACGACATCGCCAACGACGAGGGCAGTCCGCTCGCGACGCTTGCAGACCCCGCGGTGACCGAGGTCACCGGCGAGACCTACGGCGGGCTCAAGGCCCTATGCGAACGCGCCGCCGAGACCGCCATGCCGGGGCGCGTGACGGTGGTGCGGCCGGGTCTGATCGTCGGGCCCGGGGATCCCACCGACCGCTTCACCTACTGGCCGGCGCGTGCCAACCGCGGCGGTGAAATCCTGGCGCCGGGCAGCGCCGGTGACCGCACGCAGTTCATCGACGTGCGCGACCTGGCGGCGTTCATGCTGCACCTGATCGAGACCGGCACCGTGGACGTCTTCAATGCCGATGCCCCGGCGGGGGCATTGACCATGGGTGCGCTGCTGACCAGTTGCCAGGCGGCGGCCAGGCGCGCCAACACGATCCACTGCGTCCGTGCGCCATGTCCGCAGCCGCCGGGACACGATTCGGCCGTGACCTGGGTGCCGGCGGAGTTCCTGGCCGCGCAGGCAGTCAGTCCGTGGCAGGACATGCCGGTGTGGATCCCGGCCGAAGGCGACTACGCCGGCTTCGGCCGCACCAGTACCGAGCGCGCGCAGCGCGCCGGCCTGCGCTACCGGCCGCTGGACGAGACCGTGGCCGACACCCTGGCGTGGTGGCGCGCGCTGCCGGAAGAGCGGCAGGCGGGGCTGAAAGCCGGGCTGTCGGCCGAACGCGAGGCCGAGGTGCTGGCGGCCTGGCACGCCGCGAAACCCCCGGCTCCGTAGGAGCGCGCCATGCGCGCGATACCGCGGGCGCGTCCGGTGCCGGCGATTGGCGGCGCCTGTGGCGAGCCGGAAGGTGCGGCGGTGTCCGGAATCCCGTGGCGGCGAAATGCCCGCGGCATCGCGCGCATGGCGCGCTCCTACGGTCGATGCATGCGCTACGGGACGGCCACGAAGACATCGAGCCGCATCGGGCAGGCCGCGCGCATGGCGCGCCGCTTCAGGTCATCAGCGGCAGTGCGAACAGGATCGCGCCCAGCACGAACGTGCCGGTCAGCGCATGCACCAGCGGATGGTTCACCCGCAGGAACACGAACTGCTCGATCGTGCGCCCGACCCAGAACAGCGCCATGAACAGCAGCAGCGCGCGTCCGAGCGGCGTAGCGCGCAGTTCGGTCGGGAACAGGAAGCAGATCGCGGCGATCCCGGCGAACACGTAGATCAGCCGCAGATTGAGGATCTGGGTGATCGCACGGGTAGGCAGCGCCGCCTTGCGCAACTCGTGTTTCCAGCCGAACAGCTTCCAGAACGCCAGGTGGAACAGCGCGAAACCGAGGCTGTGCAGCCCGCAGAGCAGGATCAACCATTCGTTCGACATGGCGCGGCCTCCGCTATCCGGCGGTTGCAGCGCGTTCGCCCGCGGCGGCACGCGGCGAGACCCACATGGAGATCCGGGCTCGGAGCACCACGTCGCCTTGCGGATCGCTGACGACCACCTGCACCGGAAGCTCGTAGCCCGCATCCGCCGCGTGCGGCGGGAAGTCGGGCGTGGCGACGGCACGCATCGTGCCGCGCGCCTTCTTCAGGTAGTCGACCTGCATGCCCTTGGGAATCCAGCGCATGCCGGCCGGGAGGCTGGCGTCGGTGGTCAGCCCGCCGATGAACTCGGCCAGGTTGCACAGTGCGATTGCATGCACCGTGCCCAGGTGGTTGGTGACGCGACGGCGGTGACGGATCGTCGCTTCGCCGCGGCCGGGCTCCAATGACACCAGCGCGGGGCGGATGCCGGCGAAGTACGGCGCCTTCCAGCACACCAGCCGCGAGAACAGCCACCGGCCCAGCGGCCGGGGTTCGAACCTGCGATACAGCGACAGCACCGATATCCCCATGACACTGGCTCCATTTCGAGCCCCTCTCCCTCCGGGAGAGGGGTTGGGGTGAGGGTACGGCGAAGCCGCAATGGTTCGGGCTCCTACCGCCTCCGGCCCCGCCGCGTGGCGGGGCATCCCATCATCGGTAGTGGCGTGCGGCATGCTCCGTGGACACGCCTGCGTACGGCTCAGGCCGCTTCGCGCGACGAACCTTTGCCCTGCGACCGGTCGTAATGGCTCGCGGCGACCAGTTCATGCGGATCGAAGTCGTCGACGCTGATGGTGTCCAGCGTGAGTTCGCGCAGCTCTTCCAGCAGCACGCGCTCGTCGGCGGTGATCCAGCCCTCGCGCACGCCCTCGTCCAGCTGGGTGTCGAAGTCCAGCGCCTCGATATCACTGTTCTTCAGCGCCTTGAGGAACTTGCGCTCGACCGGCTCGGCCTGGATCGCCTTGACCAGGTAGCTGTTGATGCGACCGGCGGGGTTGTTGTCGCAAGGCGTGGTGAACACGTCCTCGGCGAGGCGGTCGCGGGCGTCGTTGGGATTCATCAGCAGCGAGGCAACGCGGTGCCCGAGGCGATCGCTCGGCGCCACCGCGCGGCGGCCGAACGGGAAGATCAGCGCCCACAGCAGCCAGCCGACCGGACGGATCGGGAAATTGCGCAGCGCGCCGGAGAACGCCATCTCGATCTTGTGCACGCAGTCGTGGAACGCCCAGGCCAGCAGCGGCTGGTCACCCGTGGGGCGCTCCTGGTCCTCGTAGCGCTTGAGCATGCTGCTGGCGATGTAGAGCTGGCTGAGCACGTCGCCCAGGCGGCCGGACAGCGACTCCTTGAACTTGAGCTTGCCGCCGAGCAGCAGCATCGAGGTATCGGCCATCAGCGCCAGCGCCGCCGAGTAGCGGTTGAGCTTGCGGTAGTAGCGACGGGTGTAGGCGTCGCCCGGGGCGGTGCCGAACTTCGCACCGGTCAGGCCGAACCACAGGCTGCGCACGGCGTTGGAGATGGCGAAGCCGATATGGCCGAACAGGTTGCGGTCGAACTCGTGCAGGCGCTCGCGCTCGTCCTCGAGTTGCGCGGCCTTCATCTCCTTGAGTACCCACGGATGGCAGAGGATCGCGCCCTGGCCGAAGATCATCAGGCTGCGGGTCATGATGTTGGCGCCCTCGACCGTGATCATGATCGGGACCGCCTGCCAGTTGCGCCCGGCGTAGTTGCGCGGGCCGAGGATGATGCCCTTGCCGCCGTGGATATCCATCACGTCGCGTGAGACCTCGCGTGCCATCTCGGTGCAGTGGTACTTGGCGATGGTGGAGGGCACGGCGGGGTTCTCGCCACGCGCGACCGCGGCGGCGGTCGCCTGCGCCAGCGCGCTGATCGCGAAGGCACGGCCGCCGATGCGCGCCAGTGCCTCCTCCACGCCTTCGAAGCGTCCGACCGACAGCCCGAACTGCTTGCGGATGCGGGCGTAGGCGCCGGTGACGATCGCTCCCATCTTGGCGCCGCCGCTGCCCGAGGACGGCAGGGTGATCGAACGGCCGATCGACAGGCACTCGACCAGCATCTGCCAGCCCTTGCCGGCGTAGGCCTCGCCGCCGATCAGCTGGCTGAGCGGGATGAAGACCTCCTTGCCGCGGATCGGACCGTTCTGGAACGGGCTGTTGAGCGGGAAATGGCGGCGGCCGATCTCGACGCCGGGTGTCTCGCGCGGCACCAGCGCCAGGGTGATGCCGATGTCCTTCTTCTCGCCGAGCATCCCTTCCGGGTCGTACATGCGAAACGCCAGGCCGATCAGCGTCGCGACCGGCGCCAGGGTGATGTAGCGCTTGTCGAAGGTGAGCTTGACCCCCACCACGCGCGCGCCGTTCCACTCGCCCATGGTGACGATGCCGTAATCCGGGATCGAGGTGGCGTCGGAGCCGGCGAACGGACCGGTCAGGGCGAAGCAGGGCACCTCGCGTCCATCGGCCAGGCGCGGCAGGTAATGCTCCTTCTGCTCCTGGGTGCCGTAGTGCATCAGCAGCTCGCCGGGGCCGAGCGAGTTGGGCACGCCGACGGTGGAGCTGACCACGCTGGAGATCGAGGCCAGCTTCTGGATCACCTTGTGGTTGGCCAGCGCGGTGAAGCCGAGCCCGCCGTACTCCTTCGGGATGATCATGCCGAAGAACTTGTTCTTCTTGATGAACTCCCACATGTCCGGTGGCAAGTCGGCGTCGACGTGGGTGATCTCCCAGTCGTTGGTCATCCGGCACAGTTCCTCGGTGGGCCCGTCCACGAACGCCTGCTCCTCGGCGCTCAGCAGCGCCTTGGGCTGGTCGAGCAGCACCTGCCAGTCGGGCTTGCCGGAAAACAGCTCGCCCTCGAAGCCGACGGTGCCCGCTTCCAGCGCGGTGCGCTCGGTCTCCGACAGCGGCGGCAGGATCTTCAGGTAGAAGCCCAGCAACGGCTTGGTGATCAGCGGCCGGCGGATGCCCGGGATCAGCAGCGGGACTGCGATCAACGCGACCAGCACGGCCGCGATCGCGGTTGCGACCGCGTTGGCGCCGAGCAGCCAGCAGGCGACCAGCAGGGTGGCGGTGATCGCGACCCACACCGCCAGCCGCAGCCGGTGGTAGGCGGCGAAGGCGCCGGCGAGGAGAAGGGCGAGAAAGGGAATCGCGACGCTCATGTGGCACTCCAGGGACCGCGAGGCTTGGTGGATGGAGTCGTGGCCGCCCCCGCGGGCAGCATTGACCATACGCTCAAGTATGGTAAGCCCGTCCGGTCCTGTCAATGATGCCCGGCGGGACGTCCCGGACGCATGACGAACCTTTTGCGCACGCCGGCGTATGGATACACTGACCGGCATGACATCCGCCGCCGCCCCGGCTTCCGGCAAGCCGAACCCGAAACCGCCGGAACGCAGCGGCCGCCTCAGCGCCGAGGACTGGGCACAGGCGGCCCTGGACCTGATCGCCGAGCAGGGCGTGGCCGCCGTCGCGGTGGAACCGCTGGCGCGGCGCCTGGGCGTGACCAAGGGCAGCTTCTACTGGCATTTCCCATCGCGCGATGCGTTGCTGCAGGCGGCGCTGGAGCGCTGGGAGACCGTGGAACAGGAAGCGGTCTTCGGCGAACTGGAGAAGATCTCCGATCCGCACGAGCGGCTGCGCGCGCTGATCCACATGGTCGCGCACGAGATCAAGTCGCACGTGATCTACAGCGCCATGCTGCAGGCGCTGGACCATCCGATCGTGCAGCCGGTGATCGGGAGGGTCTCGGAGCGGCGGCTGGAATACCTCACCGCCTCGTTCCGCCAGGTGGGTTTCGGCCGCAGCGCGGCCCAGCACCGTGCCCGTCTCGCCTATACCGCGTATGTCGGCTTCCTGCAGCTGTCGCTGCAGCTGCCGCAGTCGCGGCTCGATCACGACACGTTCGACGAGTACATCGAACACGTCATGGCGACGCTCATCCCGCGCTGACGCGCTGCCGCCTTCGGCCGGCCGCCGGCACCTCCCAGGCAGGAGGGGCTTCAGCCCCGGCCGCGCCGCTCCCTTGTAGGAGGGGCTTCAGCCCCGATCGCGCGCGAACCAGCAAGATGCCCTCTGCCGTTGTATCCCTTCGCAGTGCGCGGCGGCGCGTTCATCGGTGAGCGCTAACGACAGGTCTGCCTGGCGCGGTCGGGGCTGAAGCCCCTCCTACAGGAGAGTTCCCGCGGCTGCGGCGGAGCGGCAACGGATGTCCGCACGCCAGCAGCACGATGCGACCGGGTTCACACCGAATGTCGCGTTCAGCCCCTGGTGCAGGTGCAGCAAGACCCGGCCGGCGGCGATCCCTAGAATGTCCCGGGACAACACTGCCTGGGAGGGCGCATGAACGCAGTCACGCCGTTACACGACACCGATCCCACGCGGGGCAGCCGCCTGGAGGCGCTGAACCGCTGGGTGAAGGAGGTGGCGGCGCTGACCCGTCCGGAGCGCATCCACTGGTGCGACGGCAGCCAGGCGGAGTACGACTGCCTGCTTGCCGCGATGCAGGCTGAGGGCACGCTGCTGCCACTCAATCCGGATACGCACCCGAACTGCTGGCTGCATCGCTCCGACCCGGACGACGTCGCCCGCGTCGAACACCTGACCTTCGTCTGCACCCGCGAGCGCGACGACGCCGGCCCCAACAACCACTGGATGGCGCCGGCCGAGGCCCACGCGAAGATCGACGCGCTGTTCGAGGGCTGCATGCGCGGGCGCACGCTGTACGTGGTGCCGTACTGCATGGGCCCGATCGATTCGCCGCTGGCGCGCTGCGGCGTGGAGATCACCGACTCACCGTACGTGGTCGCCAACATGCGCATCATGACCCGCATGGGCGAATCGGCGCTGGCGCGGATCGAGCGTGAGGGGGCCGAAGGCGCCGCTCGCGGCGAGCGGGCGGACACGTTCGTCAAGGGACTGCATTCGCTCGGCGAACTCGATCCGGAGCGGCGTTTCATCATGCATTTCCCGGAGGAACTGACGATCAAGTCTTACGGTTCCGGCTACGGCGGCAATGCGCTGCTCGGCAAGAAGTGCCATGCCCTGCGCATCGCCTCCTGGCAGGCGCGGCAGGAAGGCTGGCTGGCCGAGCACATGCTGATCGTCGGCATCGAGAACCCGCAGGGCGAGACGCACTACATCGCCGCCGCATTCCCCAGCGCCTGCGGCAAGACCAACCTGGCGATGCTGATCCCGCCGGAAAGCTACCGCGAGGCCGGCTGGAAGGTCTGGACCGTGGGCGACGACATCTGCTGGATGCGGCCGGGCGCGGACGGCCGGCTGTGGGCGATCAACCCGGAGGCCGGCTTCTTCGGCGTCGCGCCGGGCACCTCGGCCAGGTCGAACCCAAACGCGCTCGCCACGATCGCGCACGACACCATCTTCACCAACGTCGCCGTCACCGACGACAACCAGCCGTGGTGGGAAGGCCTGGACGATCGCGTGCCGACGCTGGACTGGCAGGGGCGGCCGTACGATCCGGCCAACGGCCCGGCCGCGCATCCCAACTCGCGCTTCACCGTCTCGGCGAGGCAGTGCCCGACCTACTCCCCGCATGCGGAGGATCCGCAGGGCGTGCCGATCTCGGCGATCGTCTTCGGCGGCCGCCGCGCGTCGCTAGTGCCGCTGGTATTCGAGGCCCGCGACTGGACCCACGGCGTCCTGGTCGGCGCCGCCATGGCCTCCGAGACCACCGCCGCCGCCGCCGGCAAGACCGGCGTCGTCCGCCGCGACCCGATGGCGATGAAGCCGTTCTGCGGCTACCACTACGGCGACTATTTTTCCCACTGGCTGTCGTTCGACGAACCGGGGGCGAAACTGCCGAAGATTTTCCACGTCAACTGGTTCCGTAAGGACGCGGACGGCGGGTTCATATGGCCGGGCTTCGGCGAGAACCTTCGCGTGCTGGAGTGGATCGTCAGGCGGGTCGAGGGTCGTGCCGGTGCAGTCGATACGCCGATCGGCAAGGTGCCGAGCATACGGGATCTCAACCTCGGCGGCGCGAGTGTGTCTGCGGCCGCGATCGAGGCCCTTGTTGCCATCGACAGTGATGGTTGGCAACGGGAGCTCGACGAGATCGGTACGTTCTTCGACGGTTTGGGCGATCGGATTCCGCCCGCGTTGCGGACCCGATAGAGGAAGGCGGGCCGGAACCCTCCTTCGAATCGATCCGCGAACAGCTCGGTCGTGAATGTCTGAGTCGAAGCGGAACGCCGATTTCCGGGCCGATCAGCAATGTCTCGCTACCGGCGACCTAGTCTCCTGTCGCGATCCCGTAGGCCACGCAAAGCTGTGGACGCGCTGGCCCAGGAACATAGGGGCCGATAGAATGGATCCGCGCCGGTCCGGCGGGATACGGAACAGGTTCGTGAACACGCAGCTGTCGTCTTTGGTGAACGCCGCCGGGGCCGCCGCAGCCGGTGGACGCTGGCAGGAGGCCGAAAGACTATGGAGCCAGGTGCACGCACTGGCCCCGGGCAACGTGCAGGCACTCTTCAGTCTGGGCGTGCACGCCTTCCAGCGCGGAGACTCGCAGGCCGCGCTGGAATTCCTCCAACAGGCACGCACGCGGGCGCCGCGCGACCCAATGGTCCTGCTGACCATCGGCCGGGTTCATCGCGAAGCCGGGCGGCCGGAGCAGGAGTGGAGCGCGATCGTCGCCGCGCTCGAGATCGATCCCTATTTCCTGCCGGCACTGCTGGGAAAGGGCGAGTTCCTCGAGCAGCAGCGCAAGCCAAGGATGGCCGCGGACGTCTTCCGCAATGTGCTCAAAGTCGCGCCGGCCGAGCCCGAATGGCCGCCTGCGCTGCGCCGACGGCTTGCGCATGCGCGCGAGGCGGTCGAGCGTGATACTCAGGAGCTCGTCGACTACCTGGGGCACCGGGTGGCCGCGAAGCAGGCCACGGTGGACCAAGCACTGGCGGGACGTTGGGACGAGGCGGTATCGATCCTGGCGGGGCGCACCCGGCCTTACCATTCGCACTGCAACCAGCTGCACGTGCCGCGGCTGCCGGCGCTCACCTTCTACGACGACGCACTGTTCCCATGGATGTGCGAGCTCGAATCTCGCACCGACGCGATCAAGACCGAGTTGCAGGAAATGATCGTCAGCCGTGGCGAGGAGTTCGTCCCCTACATCCAGTACGCGCCGGGCGATCCGGTCAACCAGTGGGACAAGCTCAACCACTCGCGCAACTGGAGCGGTTTCCATCTATATGCGCACGGCGAACCGGTGGAGGAGCACTTGGCGCAGTGCCCGCGGACGGCCGAGGCACTGGCGCTTGTGGATTCGGCGGACATCCCGGGCCTTTGCCCGAACGCGATGTTCTCCGCGCTGGTGCCGGGCGCGCATATCCCGCCGCATACCGGCGAAACCAACGCACGGCTGGTCGCGCACTTGCCGCTGGTGGTGCCGGACAAGTGCAGCTACCGCGTCGGCTACGATTGGCGGCAATGGCGCGAAGGCAAGTGCTGGGTGTTCGACGACACGATCGAGCACGAGGCGCGCAACGACAGCGACCAGCTGCGCGTAATTCTGATGTTCGATGTGTGGAATCCGCTGCTAAGCCCGGCCGAGCGGGAAATGGCGACGGCGCTGGCGGCTGCGATGCGCGAGTGGCGCACCGCGAGCGACGTGGTTTGAGTCGGGAGGTTATCCTGGTTGTACCGCCCAATGGATGATGCTGATGCGCTGTCTCGTGCTCTCGTTCTTTTGGTTGTTCGCACAGCCGTTGGCTGCGCAACAGATCACCCATGCCTGCTCCAGCGTGGCGCAACCTGCCGCGCGACTGGCCTGCTACGACAAGGCGTTTCCGCCGCCGCCAGAGGTGATCGAGGCGGCAACGGAAAAGGCACAGGCCGGCTTCGGTTTGAACCAGCCGCGCGAACCGTTGCGCAATCCAGGGCAAACAGTCGAGCAGGTCGACCCGGAACGCATCGAAAGCCAGGTGATGAAGGTCGATCATGGTCGCGACGGACAGCGAATTTTCACGCTTGAGAACGGACAAGTCTGGACGCAAACCGAGTCGCGCAGCAGCGGTCACGTGCAAGCCGGTGATGCCGTGCAGGTGCGTAAGGCCTTAATGGGCGGCTATCACCTGGTAATGCCGAACGGCGTGGTCGTGCGCGTGCGTCGCGTGCGTTGAGGGCATGGCGTGTCGGCATCTAGCGGCCAGCCGTTGAATGCAGCGCAGGCAGAGCGCTTCAGGCAGGCTCTGCGGATGTTGCAATCCGGGCAGCGTGAGCAGGCACAGTCCATTGCCGAAACCCTGACCGAACAGGCGCCGCAGGCAGCGGATGCGTGGCAGTTGCTGGGCATGTGCCTGGCGGATAATGGCCGCCAGGAGCAAGCCAATGCGGCGTTTGAACACGCATTGGCCTTGCTACCGAACAATGCCGTGGTGTTGCGCAATTACGGCGTGTCCCTCGCCCGGCACGGCAAGGTGTTGCGTGCACAAGGCCAGTTGGGAGCAGCCGAGTCCGTACTGCGCAAGGCGCTTGCGTTGTCGCCGGAACAGGCGTCTGCCTGGGTCGATCTGGGCGTGGTGCTGCGTTTGCTGGGGCGCGCCGACGAGGCGCTGGCCGCGTTCCGGCGGGCAGAAGGAATGCTGCATCAGCGAGGCGCCAGCCAGCCTGAATTGCAGGGCGCCATTAACGGTGTATTGGTCGACTTAGGCCGTCCGGCGGAAGCATTGGCGGGTGCGCGCAAGCTCGTCGCCCTGCATCCGGGGCATGCACCGGCTCATGAAACATTGAGCAATCTGCTGTGGGAGAACGGCGTGGAACTCGCGCCGGGCGAAGATCCACTGAGCGAGTTTCGTGCCGCGGCGCAGGCCCAGCCGGAAAATCGCGCGCTGCAACTGGCCTTCGCGCGAATGTTGTTGACGGCGAAGCACGCGGATGAGGCCTTGGTGCTGCTGCATCCGTTGCGCAAGCGCGAACCAGGAAACGCATTGCTGGATTGGTTTGTCGCCGACGCGCTGGACGCGCTGCAACAGCACGAGCAAGCCGCACCGTTGTACGCAGCCGCGGCGCGCGGCGAATTGGGCGTGTTGCCGGAGTTTCTCAACGCACGTGCGCGACATGCGTTTCGCACTCAGCATTTTGATTTGGCCGCAAGTTGCGCGGAAAAAGCGGTAAAGATCGATCCGCACGATCAGGAAGGCTGGAGCCATCTGGGAACGGCATGGCGGCTGGCGGGTGATGAACGCGAACATTGGCTGTGCGACTACGAAAGACTGGTGGGCTATGTCGAAATCGTGCCACCACCGGGTTTCAGTGACTTGTCCGTGTTCCTGCGAACATTGGCAGCCGCGCTGGAAACCATGCACAGTGCAAAACGGGAGCCAGTGAACCAGAGTGTGCGTGGCGGTACGCAGACGGCGGGCCAACTGTTCGGACGTGGCGATGCGGTCATCCGCGCGGCGGAGGCTGCCCTGGGCACGGCAGTGGAAAATTGGCTGACCACACTGCCGGATGATGCGACGCACCCGTTCCTGTCACGCAAACAGCGCGGCGTGCGCTTCGTCGGCTCGTGGTCGGTGAAGCTCAGATCATCGGGGCGTCATTCCAATCATATCCACCCCAAGGGCTGGGCGAGTTCTGCCTTCTACGTCGCGCTGCCCAGCAGCGTGCTTGAACCGGACAGCGAATCCCGCGCCGGATGGATCCAGTTCGGGCAGCCGTTGGAAGATCTGGGGCTCGACCTGCCGCCGCGTCGCGTGATACAGCCCAAGCAGGGTCACTTGGCGCTGTTTCCTTCCTACATGTGGCATGGCACCACACCATTCGATGGCAGGGAATCGCGCCTGACCGTTGCCTTCGACATGCAGCCAACCATGTAGATGCCGCCGCAGCGGTTCGTAAGCCGGTGAACGAGTGCGGAGTGCCGAATCGACGGCGACGGATGTTCCCTGATTTCGGCAATTGCGCAGAGATTGAATAGCTTTTACGCTGCATTGGCACAATATTGCGCATCCTGCCGCTTCCGTAGCGGGCCTTCAATCCTGTCGAGAAAGCCGCCATGCACCTTGAGCTCGCTTGTTCCGTCCGTCCGTCAATCCCTTCCCCAGTCCGTAAGCCTCGACAGTGTCGCATTCAGCATCTGCCGCTCGCCATCGTGGCCGTCTGGCTCTTGGCCATGGGACAAGTGTTCGCGCAGGACGCGGCGGACCTGGCGTCCGTGCCCGCTGCCGAGCAAACCTCGCCGTCGGCCAGGACGGGAAGCAATGGCAAGGTGTGTCATTACGAGGTTGTCACCGGCAGCCGGATGAAGAAAAGGGTGTGCCACACGCCCGAGCAATGGGAGGCCCGCGAAAGAGCGGCGAGGGATCTGGTGCGCGAAATTGATGGCAAGTCGTTGCCATACACGGACGACAGAGGCGGTTAATACCAGGTTTTCGCCCAGCCCGGGAACTCTGCCCGGAGACTGAGGAAGAAGTGGCTATCATCGCGATAGCCGCGCGCAATGCGCTTGAGGATATTGATCCAGTTGTCGATGCCTTCGAGCAGGCGGATGCGTACGGGCGACCGCACCTGGCTGATGATGTCGCCATCGTCGGGTTCAAGACATTCTGCGAAGTGCATTCGGGTCGGGATCCCGCTTTCCCGGGCATGGCGTAGCCACTGATTTCAGAGGCTGTGCCGGTCCCACGCCGTGAATTCGGAGTGCGATTGAAGCCGGGGCTCGATCCAATCTCTGGCTCCCGCGGCTTGGGCGGTCGGCCAGTGCGGTCGAGTTTGGCGTCTGTTTTCGGGGTACAAGAAAAGCGGCGGGCCAAGGCCCGCCGCTTTCTTTTGACTCGAAACGCTTTCTTGGATCAGAACTTCAGCGAGATATTGCCGAAGATGTAACGGCCTACCTGATCGTAACCGCCCAGGGCGTTGGCGTTGGCGGACAGGCCGCTGTCTCCCGAGAACGGCGGCTCCTTGTCGAGCACGTTGTTCACGCCCAGAGAGATCACGGCCTGGCCAAAGGACAGGCTGCCGTTCAGGTCGAGATAGTTGTACGACGAGACACCATCGTCAAGCCAGATGACACGATCGTCGCTCAAGAGCGGGCTGCCGTCCACGTCCTTGTAGTCCATCCCGCCAATATGGCGCCAGCGCAGGCCTGCGGTGTAGCGATCCCACGCATAGCTCACCGAGGCGACATGACGCCACTTCGGGGTCTGGCAGAGGCGGGTTTCGTTGACCAGGCCTTTGCAGTCGTAGCCGGTGCTCGGCTCGCTGGCCAGCGTCTGGGTGAAGTCCTTTAGGACGTAGTTGCCCACCAGGCTGGTGCGCAACTGGCCCGGACCCATGGAGAAGGAATAGTCCGCTGCCAGGTCGAGACCCGTACGTTCGAAAACGCCGATGTTGTCGGGCAGGTTGTTGATGTGACCAGTCGCTGGATCCGAAGCCAGGCCCACCCACAGGTCATACTCACCTGCGCGTGCGTCGCGGTGGATCCGGTCGCAGTACAGCTGCTGTTCCATGCACAGGATCTGGATGGTGTTGTAGCCAATGCCGCCGATCGCGCCCTCGATCTCGATGCTGTACCAGTCCAGGGACAGGTTCAGGTTTTCGATCGGCTCGATGGCGAAGCCGATGGTGTAGGTATCGGCCTCTTCCGGTGCCAGGTTGGGGTTGCCGCCGGTCAGGTTGAAGTACTGGTTGGCCGGGTTGCCCGGTACGTTGCCGTAGGCGTCGACCGGAACGCCGGTCAGTGCGCACTGGGCCGCGGTGTAGGACGGGTTCGGGCCGGCGCAGAGGTCGGTGCCGCCGTCGTTCAGGGCAATGCGCTGCGTGTAGTACAGGTCGTTCAGCCCCGGCGCACGCACGGCGCGGTTGTAACCGCCACGCACCAGCAGCTTGTTGTCCCAGAACACGCTGCTCAGGCCCAGCTTGTAGGTGTCGTAGATGCCCGAGGTTTCGTCGTCCGAATAGCGATAGCCCAGCGAGGCATCGAAACGGTTGAAGGCACCGTCGCCCACGTAGATCGGCAGCGCGGCTTCGAAGAAGAACTCGTTCACGGTGTTGGAGGCATCCACCGGCAGGCTGGCGGCACCGGCGCCGGCGAAGTTGCCCGCGGCGGAGTCGGAGTCGTATTCGCTGAAGAAGGAGTAGTCGCTGCGCTGCATGCCGACAGCCAAGCCGATTTCCTCGCCATCCGCGGTCGGGAAGCCCCATCCGAGGTAGCCGTTGGCCTCCGCGGAGAATGCGCGGTAGCCGGTCTTGAAGCTGCTGAAGCTGGTGCCGGCCATCGCCTGTGCAGCTTCTGGATCGATGTCGTCGGTCCAGATGTCGTACGGCTGGCAGCCCTGGAAGGTGCCATAGACCGGGTCGTTGCAGCCCAGCGCGGCGGCGGCGATCCTGCTGATGAGGAAGTCGTTCTTGCCGATTTCAATGGACTTGGTCTTGCCGGACACCAGCGACACATCGTAGGTCCAGGACGAGTCGAAGAAGTTGCCCCTCAAGCCCGCGGTGATGCGGTGGGTGTTGTCGTCCCACATGCTGATGCGCGGGCCGCCTTCCACGTTGCGCTTCCACATGGTGATGCGGGCCATGTCGGTGTCGACGCCGGCGTCGGCGCACAGGGTGCCGATCCGCGGATTGGTGCAGTCGACGTTGACCGGCACGCCGAAAGCGCCGGATTCCGCGATCTGGATGTCGGAGCTGCGTTCGAGGAACAGCGCCTCGATGTACGGCTCGAAGTACTCGTTGATCTCATAGCTGCCCATGAAGCCAGCGGTAATGCGCTTGTCTGGACGCTGGTAGAAGTTGATCGGCGCGTAGTTGTACACATAGGAGCCGTTCTCATACCCGCTGCCGTTGTAGACGTAGTTGGCATTGGTGCCTTGCGGCCAGGGGATGACGCCACCGGCCCCGTCGTTGAGGGTAGGGTCCCACCGGTTGACCGTGAAGCGGCCCGGGTGGGCCGTGCCGGAGCCACCGCACTGCGGGGCGTCGTACCACACCGAGCAGTGGGAATAGTCGCGCTGGCCGTGATAGAGGGCGTCGTTTTCACGCCAGGTCAGCCAGCCCACCGCGTGCCCCCGGTTGTCGGCGAAGCTGCCTCCCAACACGATGTCGGCGTTGCGGCTGATGCCGTCGAAGCCGGAGTTGCCGCTCGGGGCCTCAAAGCCCGCATCTTCGTTGAGGCCCTGCCAATACTCGTTGTCGTTGTCGTGCTGGTAGGCCGAATAGCCGAGATTGAGGCTGAGGCCTTCGAACTTGTCGTCCAGCACGAAGTTGACCACGCCGGCCACGGCGTCCGCACCGTAGATGGCCGAAGCACCGCCGGAAAGAATGTCGACGCGTCGGATTATCGCCGCCGGGACGATGGATGGGTCGACGACTTCATTGCGGCTGAACGGCAGGCGACGGCCATTGACCAGGGTCAGCGTACGCTCGGGGCCCAGGCCGCGCATCGAAATCGTCGCATGGCCGAAGGCGCCGTTGTTCTCGAAGTTGTCGAAACTCAGGTCGACCTGCGGGTACTGATTGACCAAGTCCTCAACGGTGGTGGCGCCGAAGGTCGTGAATTCTTCGGAGCTGATCTCCGTTATTGGGCTGGACGCGGTGAACGTCTGGCTTTTGATGCGTGAGCCGGTGACCGTGATCGCATCGAGTTCGACCGCCGTACTTGTTTCGGTCTGCTCCTGCTCCTGCGCCATGGCCAGGCCGGTGCCTGCCATGGTGGTGGCGCTCACCGCGAGCGCGAAGACGATCGCGTCGCGGAGCTTGGTGGTCTTCAGTGTCATCTCTCTCTCCAGTCTGGAAAATTCCCCGATAAACCTGCCATTCAGCGTCAAGCGAGACAGCAAAGTCGGCAAGGTCAGGTCGATATTAGCCCCGTGGCAGTTAGAATTAAAGTGCGGTTAAGTTTTTGCTTCAAATCCGTTACTTCGGGTGATCGTTCTAAAAACGGAACAATGTGGCAGCAGGATCCTGCAGGGCCTGGACAGCGGCTGTCGGAACCACGGCTGCCAAGATCTTTCGAGGCCGGCACGCCTTCGCGACAAGCCAAAAACTACGGTCCCGTAGGGGGCGTAGCAAAAGCATCTGCGTGCAATACCTGAAGCGGTCGGCGCATCGCGCATCGAACTGATCAGCCCAACGCCGTTCATTGCAGGCTGGAGTTTTCCGATCCCGCCATGCATGCGCCGAGGAAATCATCCTTTGAGGCGCCCTGTTAATGGGGTGAATGCAGGATTGTCCGCAACAAGAGTGCGGATCCGAGCCCGCTTGGTTCAGCAGGGCATACCTCTCCGGAAACGACAACGACCCCGTACGGGGCCGTTGTCGATGGGCATGTCAATCCACAACTTCGATCGGCAAAATCTTGCCTCAGAAGGACTGTTTGTAGTTGAAGTAAATGAACCTGCCCGGGATCAAGTACTGGGCGTCGAAAGTGTTCGCAAAAGCATTCGAAGACAGCGGCGGATGCTTGTCGAACAGGTTGCGTACGCCGAGGGTGAACTCGGCATTCCAGGGCACCGTCCAACCGGCCTGGACGTGCGTGTAGGTGGTGCCGCCAAGATAGTTGATCGGAGTCAGTGTCGGTGCCGCGACAATCTCGGTCGTACCAGGACGGAACTGGTACTGGTCGATCGTGAAGTTCGGGTCCGAGCAAAGATTGATCAGGTCCGCGTACTGAGGGTCGATCTCTGTAAGCGCAACAGCAGTGTTGCGGAAGTTCGTGCAGCTTTCGCGCACACGGCTCCTGTATTCCAGCGTCGCCGACGCAGTGAAGTCGGCATACTGCCAGGCGGTTAGGTTGGAACGCAGGCGATGGTGCGGAGCACCCTGGGACGAGCCGCTCTGCACCTGGCCGACCAGGTTGCCACTTGAAATGTGGCCGTCACCATTGAGCTCGCCGTGCGCCGGCTTGCCGACGTCGCCGAAATGGGACACGTATGTGTTGTCCCAGCGGAACTGGAAGTTGCCCGAGTCGCCGCCTCGAATCGGCAAACAATCCGACAGTAGCGCCGCGCTTACAAAACTAAAGCTCGTTAATTAAATCATCACAGTGCGGGACTTATTGCGGAGCGGGAGTCTTACGTCTGTTTGAGACGGTAAGGGTCAGTGAGTTATCGGGCGCCTCAGACCGAGGAAGAGCCAAAAAAGCACGGCCCCTTTCGGGGCCGTGCGAAGTGAAGCCGAAAAGGACTGGATTGATCAGAAGCGCTGCTGGTACTTCATGTACATGAAGCGGCCGATGTCGAAACCACCGTAGTAGTTGGTGTTCGAGCTCGGCTGCGTGTACATCGGCGGACCAAGGCGGTCGAGCACGTTGTTGGCGCCCACCGAAATGGTGGCGTTCCACGGGGCCTGCCAGCGGAACTGCACGTCGTTGAAGGTGTTCGAGCCGACGCGGTTGAGCGCCCGGGTCTGCGCCGGGTTGGCCGCCACGTAGTCCGGATCCGAGCACTCGCCCGCCGCGAAGGTCGTGCTGAGACAGGACTCCTTCATCGCCGAGTAATAGCGCATGTTCCAACTGGCACCGAAATCGCCTTGCTCCCAGGTCAGGCCCAGGTTCGAACGCAGCCGGAAGTTGGCACCGTTGGTGTCGGCGAAGCTGTTGTTCTGGGTCACGAACGGCGCGGCATTGTCGGTCTTGAACTCGTTCTTGGTGACATAGGTGCTCTGCCAGTCGATGCCGAAACGGCCGTAGCCGGTGTCGAAGCGGTAGGCGGCGCCGAAATCAAAGCCTTCCATCTCGATGTAACCCGCGTTGCGGCTACCGAACTCCATGAAGTTGACGATGCCGAGGATTGGATCACGGGTGAACGAGGTGCAGCGCGAAGCGATGTTCTCCACATAGCAGTCGTTGAGCATCTGCGTGGGCGTGTCGGCGACGATCGTGTTCTCGATCTTGATGGCCCACCAGTCGACGTTCATGCTCAGGCCGTCGGCGAAGCCCGGGCTCCAGACGAAGCCGACATTCTTGCTGGTCGACTCTTCCGGGGTGAGCTGCTGGTTGCCGGCGCCCGTGAAGAACGCCAGCGGGGTCTGCGCGTTCGCCTGTGCCGTGGGGACGAAGCCCTGCTGCAGCTGGCGGTAGGTCTCGATGTTGGCGATGTCCTGGCCGCAACGGGCCTGCACGGCGGAGTCGCCCGCCGCTGCACCGCGTAGGCTGTCGCACGGATCGGTGAAGAACGAGAACGTCTGCGAGCCGCCACCGTAGAGGTTGTTGATGGTCGGAGCACGAAAGCCCTGGGCCCAGGTGGCGCGGATCAGCAAGTCATCGATCGGTTTCCACTTCAGTCCGAACTTGCTGTTGATCGTGTCGCCGAAGGTGTCGAAGTCCGAGTAGCGACTGGAGATGTTAAGGCTCAGCTCCTGCGCGCCCGGGGCGCCCATCAGGATCGGCACGAACAGCTCGCCGTAGATGGACTCTTCGCTGTAGCTGCCGCGGGTGGCGCGACCGGCCAGGTTGGTCGAACCACCGGTGACCGCCAGGCCGTCGGGGATGAATTCGCCCTGTTCCTTACGGTGCTCGACGCCGAGGGCGAAGGACATCTCGCCGGCCGGCAGCTCGAACAGGCCGCCGGTGATGTTGGCGGTATAGATGGTGGTTTCGGTCTCCCCCGTCGAATGCTCGCGCTGGAACAGGAAGTCCTGCACCTCCTGGCTCGCCAGGCTGCCCGGGCCGGCTTCACCGTAGTGCAGCAGCGGGTTCCACGGCACGCAGGCGGTGAATGCGATCGGGTTGTCGGGCGTGCCGCACTGCACCTGTCCGAGGTCGTTCAGGAAGGACGGCCCGAGCGCACGCTGCACGTTGGCCAGGTTGAAATTGCCATAGGACGCCTGCAGCACCTTGTTCTGGTTGTACATGGCGCCGACGTCCCAGTCGAAGTAACGCTCGCCGACCTCGAAGCTGCCTTCCAGAGCGCCGGTGAAGCGCCAGGTGGTCACGTCACTGGTCGAAACGCGCGGCACTTCCCAGCCGCGGCGCCACCAGTTGCCGATGTCGTTGCCGACCGGGTTGAAGTAGCTGTCGGCGTCGAGCGGTACGCCGTTGCCGGCGTCGAACGAGGCGAACGAACCCGCCTGCATCGGGTAGCCGGCGATGGAGCGGTCGGTGATGCGATTGCTGTACATCATGTTGCTGCGGAAGCGCACGTTGTCGGTAATGTCGTAGCTGCCATCTACGAACAGCGACTTGCGCTCCAGCGGGGTACGCAGGTGCATCTGCAGGCCGGCATTGCTCTTGTGGGTCGGGTTCTGGCCGCCGTCCTGGTTGATGTAGTCGGCCGGATTGCGCGGATCGCCGCCCGGACGCACGATGACACGCGCGTTGCGATTCGGATTGCTGTCGGAAGCTGGCGGGTAGATGACGTTAGGCAACGGATTGTTGGTCGGGTTGCTGACGAAGCCGCCGTACTCGCCCACCACGGTCCAGTTGCGGCCGGGATGGCGGTCGCCCAGCGGCTCAGCACTGAACGGACGGTCGCGCTGCCAGACTTCGTCTTCCCTGGCGTACTCGACGCCCATGGTGATCGAGCCGCGGTCATTGCTAGCGCCCATCACGAAGTCGTACTTCTCGACCGCGCCGTCGCCTTCGCCGTACTGGCCGTAGTAGACGCTGCCCTGGATGCCTTCGTAGTTGGAGCGGGTGATGATGTTGACCACGCCCGCCATCGCGTCGGAGCCGTACACGGCCGAGGCGCCATCCTTCAGCACCTCGATACGCTCGACCATCGCCGCCGGGATGGTGGAGATGTCCTGGATGCCGGTGGTGGTGATGCCCAAGCGTTTGCCGTTGACCAGCACCAGGGTGCGCTGGGCGCCCAGGTTGCGCAGGTCGATCGCCTGACCACCGGCGGCCTCACCCGAGGACAGCGGCGCAGCGCGGCTCAGTGGTGGCGAACCGGCGGCGGTAATGTTCTGCAGGATGTCGGCGACCGACTGGAAGCCCTGGTTCTCGATCTCGGCGCGGCTGATGGTCAGCACCGGCTGCGCGGTCTCGATATCGACCTGGCGGATACGTGAGCCGGTCACCTCGATGCGATCGAGGGTGGTGGCTTCGCCTTCCTGAGCGTAGGCAACGCCCGTGCCCGCGAGGGCGGTGGCACCTGCAGCGAGCGCGAGGGTAATCGCGTCGCGAAGCTGGGTGGTCTTGAATGTCATCTCTCTCTCCAAGTGAGTCTTGGGAAAATCCCATGGGAACCCGCCGTTGGCGTCAAATGAGACGCCTAATTCGGCAAGGCCGGGGCCGATGGTAGCCCCCCTTGGAGAAAAATTAAAGTGTCGTTAATACGCGAGCGGACAGCGGGAACTTCACGCCATTTCCGGTGCGGAAACCAGCTCTGCTTAGAGGTCTTGCTCGTAACGGACGTAAGGCACGGTGCCCTCGTCCTCGCCGTTCTCGCCGCGTGGTGAGAACGGGTTCCTGCCGCGGGTGACGACGTTCTCGGCGCCCACGGTCAGCTGGCCGCTCCAGGGCGTGCGCCAGGTCAGCCCCAAACCCAGGCCTTCCCAGCGAGGTTGACCTGGGGTGTCGATCACCTGGCCGATGACATTGGCGCCGAAGTCGCCGAAGCCGCCGCCGACGCTCAGCGACTTGCTGTCCCAGCGGTCGGCCATCCCATCGGGGGCCTGGGTAAAGGGAATGAGCCGCGCCTTGGCGACCGTGCCGGCGATCGAGACGTAACCCTGGTCACGGATGTTCTTCTGCACGAAGACGGTCAGATCGTTGCCGTCCACCTGGCCGCCACCGCCGCGCGCGGCGCCACTGGAAGTCAGCCAGGCTGGCAGGTTGCCGCTGGTTTCGCCGACCGAGACGCCGACGCTGCCGCCGGGGCGGCTGAGTGCGGCGGTCGCGGTGTTGCGGCGTCCGCCGTCGTCACCGCCGATACCGTCGTCCAGCGACGCCAGCAGGCAGTTGTTGGCGAGATTGCCCAGCGCATGCGACAGGCCGCTCTGGTGGTCGCAGAGCAGGGCCAGCGAGTCGCCGGCCTCCAGGCCGAACGCGGCATCGAGGCGGTTGCCGCCGAAACGGAGTCGGGCGCCGGAGCTGGCGACATCGTCGTCGGTGGGCTCGAGCACCAGCAGCGCCTCGAGCTGGCCGCTGGCGTTGTTCCAGATCGGCAGTACGGTCTGGTCGTCACGCCTGGGCTGGCTCTGTGCGTGCGCACCCGCCGCAACGCCGAAGGCGAGCAGGGCGGCGAGCGCGAGCTTGGCAGGACGCAGCGGCATGGCGGACGGTCGACCCGAAGGCGAAGTCGGAAGTTCCCCGGAACAGCGGGATCCGACTCTACGCCGTTTATGTTTATTTAACAATCCCCTGCTCCCGTCGAACGACCCCGTGAGGGGCTACTGCAACCGCGTCGGAGCCGACATTGGAACCGGTCCGGCGGTGAACAAGGCGTCAATGGCGGCGTGGTCGAAAGTGTAATTCTGGCCGCAGAATTCACAGCGGACGTGGACGCGGCCGTCGACCTGCGCGGCCCGGGCCTCGTCCTGACCCAGCGACTGCAGCACGGCCGCCACCCGGTCGCGGGAGCAGGAGCAGCCGAAGCGCAGCGGCCGTTGATCCAAGAGCTGTGGCGACTCCTGATGGAACAGCCGTTGCAACAGGGTGGAGGTGGGGCAGGTGAGCAGTTCCGGCGCCGTCAGGGTGTCGAACAGGGCGCTGGCGCGATTCCAGCCGTCGGCGTCGCCCTCGTCGCCCGGCAGCTTCTGCAGCATCAGCCCGGCGGCAGCGGTGTCGTCGGCCGCCAGCGCCATGCGCGTCGGCAGTTGCTCGGACTGGCGGAAGTACTCCTCGAAGGCGACCGCCAGCGAGTCCGAGGCGAGCGCCACCAGCCCCTGATAGCGCTGCGGCTCGCGGTCGCCGGCGCGCGGGTTCTCGATGGTGATGGCCAGGGTGGCGCCATCGCCGGCCTCGCGCAGGCCGTGCGACAGGGTCGTGGCGCCTTCGGCGAGGCGGACGATTCCCCGCAACGTACCCGCGGCGGTGCACTCGGCGAACAGGGTGCGCAGGGCGCCCTCGCCGCGCAGTTGCACCGACAGGCGCCCGTCGATCTTGGCGTGGCCGGTGAACAGCGCGGCGGCGGCGCTCGCTTCGCCCAGCAGTTCCGCGGCCGCGGCAGGATAGTCGTCGCGCGTGCGGATGCTGCTCCAGGTGTCGCGCAGGTGCACGCGCACGCCGCGCACGCCGGCGTCGGGCAGCAGGAAACGGGTCAAGCGGTCGCTGTCGGGTCGGGGTGCGGTCATGCTCGGAGCGGTGGATGGGGCGGGCCGCCATCATGTCGGATAATGCGCGCGATACGCCGGACAAGATGGAGAGACGAACGTGATAGATGGGGCTGCGGTCGCGAGGCGCAAGCCCAGGGCTCGGCAATGAACGCGCGCACTCGGGCGCCGCGTTGGCGGCGTTGGCGCAGGCGCTTGCTGATGTTGCCGCTGGTGCTGGTGCTGCTCAGCATCCTTCAGGTGCTGGCACTGCGCTTCATCGACCCGCCGTTCTCGATGTTCATGGCGGCGCGGCAGCTGCGGGCCTGGACCGCGGGCGACGGCGACTTCCGCGTTGCCTATCGCTGGCGCGACTTCGATCGCATCGCGCCGACGCTGCCGCTGGCGGCGATCGCCGCCGAGGACCAGAACTTCGCCGCGCACCACGGTTTCGACCTGAAGGCGATCGAGAAGGCGCGCGCGCACAACGCCCGGGGCGGGCGGCTGCGCGGCGCCAGCACGATCAGCCAGCAGGTGGCGAAGAACCTGTTCCTGTGGAACGGGCGCAGCTGGGTGCGCAAGGGCCTGGAAGCCTGGTACACGCTGCTGTTGGAGCTGATGTTGCCGAAGCAGCGGATCCTCGAGGTCTACGTCAACGTCGCCGAGTTCGGCGACGGCGTGTACGGCGCGCAGGCGGCGGCGCGGACTTTCTTCGGCAAGGACGCGGACGCGCTCGGGACTGCCGAAAGCGCGCGCCTGGCCGCGGTGCTGCCCAACCCCAAGGGCTACAGCGCGGCGCGGCCGGGTCCCTACGTGCAGCGCCGCACGCTGGCGATCCAGCGGCAGATGCGGCAGATCGGGGGCGTGGCGCATCTCGATCAATTGCAGTGAGGCGTCCGATGTCAGCGGCCGGGCCTTTGCCGTTTGTAGGAGCGGCTTCAGCCGCGACCCCGCGCATCCGGAGCGCGGACAATGCGCCTGCCAAGCCGGATCCGGTCGCGGCTGAAGCCGCTCCTACAGGAGGGGCCGATGCCGGGGAGGCGGCGGGTTAGGATGTGAAGATGCCCCGTGACCTGCTGACCGTCATCGTCGCCGCCTACAACGAGGCCGAAGCGTTACCCGTGCTGCAGGCGCGGATCGCGGCGGCGCTCGACACGTTGGCGGCCGATGCCGTGGACGGCCGCGTGCTCTACGTCGACGACGGCAGCCGCGACCGCACTTGGGAGGTGCTGCGGGAGTTCGCCGCCGCCGACCCGCGCGTGTCGCTGCTGCGGCTGTCGCGCAACTTCGGCAAGGAAGCGGCGCTGACCGCCGGCCTGGACCTGGTGGAGGAGGGCGCGGCGCTGATCCTCGACGCCGACGGGCAGGATCCGCCGGAACTGATCCCGCAGTTCGTGGCACGCTGGCGTGAAGGCTACGACGACGTCCACGGCACCCGGCTGCAGCGCGAAGGGGAGGGCTGGCTCAAGCGCGCCTCCGCGCACCTCTTCTATCGCGTGATGCAGCGGTTGTCGAAGACGCCGATCCCGGTTGACACCGGTGATTTCCGCCTGCTGTCGCCGCGGGCATTGGCGGCATTGCGGCAGTTGCGCGAGCGCCATCGGTTCATGAAAGGGCTGTTCGGCTGGGTCGGGTACAACCGGGTGGCGATTCCCTACCTGCGCGAGCCGCGGCTGGCGGGCGCCAGCAAGTTCGGCTTCTGGCGGTTGTGGAACTTCGCCCTGGAGGGCATCACCAGCTTCTCCACCGCACCGCTGCGGCTGGCGACCTATGTCGGCCTGGGGACCGCGGCGCTGGCGTTCGTGTACGCCGTGTCGATCGTGATCAAGGCCCTGTTCCTGGGTGACCCCGTCGCCGGTTGGCCGACGATGATGTCGGTGATCCTGTTCCTCGGCGGTGTGCAGCTGATCGCGCTGGGAATGATCGGCGAGTACCTTGGACGCCTGTACGACGAATCGAAGCAGCGGCCGCTGTATCTCGTCGACACCTGGCTGCCGGCGACCGGAGTATCCTCGCGCCAGGACCAGCCGAGCGGAGGCGAGCATCATGCGTACGGTGAGACAGCTGCTGGAAGCGAAGGCGCCTGAGATCTTCGCCGTCGGCCCGGATGTTCCCGTGCTCGAGGCGATCCGGCTGATGGCGCAGAAGCACATCGGCGCGGTACTGGTGGTGCAGGGCGGCCGCCTGGCCGGAATCCTGTCCGAGCGCGACTACGCGCGCAAGATCGTGCTGGAGGGCCGCTCCTCGAAGGACACCCCGGTGCGCGACATCATGACCGCCGAGGTGATCACGGTACAACTGGACGACAACGTGCAGCGCTGCATGCAGATCGTCACCCGCGAGCGCATCCGCCACCTGCCGGTGACCGATGCCGCAGGCAACGTGCTCGGCGTGGTTTCGATCGGCGACCTGGTCAAGGCGGTGATCGAGGACCAGCAGCTCGAACTGGATCAGTTGCAGCGCTACATCTCGTCCTAGGGTCAATGGCGCTTACCGGCGTTCTCTTGCGCGTGTACGCGGACACACAAGGCATCGGCCGACCGGCCGGAGAACCGTAGGAGCGCGCCATGCGCGCGATGCCGCGGGTGTCGGCAGAATCCGGTGGATGCCGCGATCCTGGCCCGGCAGGCGCGCCGGTCATCGGAATTCGCGGGCGGCGCAATGCCCGCGGCATCACGCGCATGGCGCGCTCCTACGGTATCAGCGAAGGGCCGCCTATTTCGCGTATTCGCCGCCGCAGTCGCTGTCCTCGCCGCCGCCCAGTTCGATGGTCGCCAGCAGCGCCGCCGGCGGCGCGATGCTGCCGAGCGTCACCGCCAGCGCGCCGCGAAGGCCGAGCCGGCCGAGGTCGGGGCGGATGCCAGGATTGGCGAACGTGCCGTCCACCACCAGCGGCGAGCGCAAGGTGAGAATGCTGCGATCCTTGGGGCGCGGCCGCAGAATCAGGTCCAGCGTTTCCTCGCCCAGGTCGATGCTGCCCTCGCCGACGATGATGGTGTCGGTGGTGTCGAACGCCAGCGCACGCGCTTCCATCACGCCGTCCTGCACGGCGAAGTCGCCGAACGCACAGCGGACCGGGATGATGCGGTCGCCGGTCAGCAGGAAGGCCAGCGCTTCGGCGATGTCGATGCCGGCCAGTTCCAGCAGCAGGTTGCTGATCTGGCCACGGCCCATGCCGATGGCGATGTCGCCGTCGGCGCTGCCGAGCATCTGCGCGACCGAGTTGCCGCTGCCGGTGATCGCCAGCCGCCCACCGATGTCGCCGGTGGCCTCCTGCGCCAGTTCCGCGTCGGGAAACAGCCGGCCCAGGTCGAGGCCGCGCAGTTCGGCGTCCAGGCGCGTGCGGATCGGCTGGTCGCGGGCATTCATGCGGACGCTGGAACGGATCTCGCCCCCGGCGGCGCCGAAGTTCAGCGGCTCCAGGCGCACCAGGCCGTCCTCGAGCAGCAGGCGGCCGTCCATGTCGTCCAGCGGCAACACCGGGGACTCGATGCGCTGCGCGCGCAGACGCACGTCGGCATTCATCGCGTTCAGCTTTTCGAGCTCATAGGGCGTGTCCGGAAGCACGCGGCCATCGGCCGCTGGCCGCGCCTGCGGCCCTCCCTCGTCATCTGCCTGGGGATCGCCGCCGATGAAACCGGCAAGATCGTCGAAGTCGAGCAGTTTCGAGGTCAGCTGTGCCCGGAAGAACGGGCGCTCGCCGCCGAAGGTGACGCTGGCGTCACCGCTGAGATCGCTGTCGCCGACCGTTCCGGTGAATCCGTCGTAGCGCCAGGTGTCGCCGTCGCGGCGGAAGCGGCCGTCCAGCGAGTACGGCGGCGTCGGCGGCAGCGCGATGCCGAGCAGGGGATAGAGGTCTTCGAGATCGTCGCCCGACAGGGCCAGGCGCAGGTCGAAATCCCGCAGCCGGAACACGTTCACCAGCGCGCCGCGGGCATGCGCGTGCGTTGCGCCGGCGCTCGCGCGCAGGTCGACGCGATACGGCTGCCCGGTGTCCTGCAGGTCGAGCGGCGACTCCGCGCGCCCGCGCAGGCGGAAATCGCTGCCCCGCCAGCGGCCCCCGCCCTCGAGCACGACCGGCGGCGCGGCGTTTTCGGTGCGTGATGCGCGGCTGGCGACGTCGACCTCGATCTCGGTGTCGCGCGCCGCATCGACGAACAGCAGGCGGCCGTCGTCGACCCAGAGCTGGCCGAGCTGCGGTGGCGTGCCGTCGCCGTCCTGGTCGTCGAAGTTCCAGTTGCCGCCTTCGGGTCCGGTCTCCAGGCGCAGGTGCGGCTTGGCCAGCCGGATCCCCGGAATCAGGAACTTGCCGCGGAACAGCAGCGATGGCACATCGACGCCGAATTCCAGCCGCTCGGTGCTCGCCATCAGCGGCTGTTCGGACCAATCGGCGTTGCCGAGCCGCAGTGCATCGGCGCGGACCGTCGTGACCCGGCCGAGGCCGACGTCGAGGCTTCCGATCTCGAAGCTGCGACCGGTGCGCGCCTCGACCGCGCGTTCGACCGGACCCTTGAACCAGTTCCAGTCCCACAGCGCGAACAGCACGATCAGTGCCAGCAGCACCGCGGCAAGCGCGGTCCACCAGGGATGGTCGACGATCGCGTCGAGGTGCCGCGACCGATGTCGGGGAGCGGGCATCATGGCCTTCGCCGCAATGAAGCATTTCCCGCACCATCGGCAGACGCCGGTCAAGCGGGAGTGAATGCGGTCGGCGCCGGTTCAGTCGCGGTGGACGTGGCGGCGGCGCCGAGCGTGTCCCGGCGGTTCTTCGGAACGGCGCCGGCGGCCCCCCGCGGCCGCCTTCTATTCGTCCGCCCGCTCGCAGCGCAGCGTGCGGCCGGTATCGTCCTGGCTCAGCGCGGCATAGTCGCCGTCGACGACAAAACGTAGGCCGACGTCGGACCAGGTACGTGGCTTGCTGCCCGTGATCGCGCCCAGGCTCACCACGCGGCCGTCGCTCATGCTGACTCGGGCGCTGCGCCCGTCGCCGAGCAGGTCGACACGATTGCCGCCGTCGCAGTGGTAGCGCGCGTCGATGGCTTCGTTCTCGACCGTGGCCGCGGTCGCCGGCTCGGGCTCCGGTGCGGTGTCGGCGACGTCGGCGGCAGGCGCTTGGTCGACCTGCTGCCGGCAGGAGGTCGCGAGCAGCGACAGGCCGATTGCAAGACAGAAGAGGAATCTGGTCATGAGGAGTTCGCCTCCGGGCACGGGATGGCCGGAGGCCAATGATAAGCATCCCGCGTCAAGCGGGCGCGACCACCTGGGCCATCACCGCGATGTAATGGCAGACGCTGCCGGCGATGCAGAACAGGTGCCAGATGGCGTGGGAGTACGGCACCGACTCGCGGTGGTAGAAGTACGTGCCCAGGGTATAGGCGACGCCGCCGGCCATCAGCCAGCCGAACGTCCACGCGTCCAGCGCCGCGATCACCGGTTTGATCGCGACCAGTACCAGCCAGCCCATGGCGAGGTAGATCAGCGTCGACAGCCGCTTGAAGCGACCGGTGAAGAACAGCTTGAAGATCACGCCGGCGAGGGCCAGCGTCCAGATCGCGGCGAACAGCGACCAGCCCAGCGCGCCGCGCAGGGGAATCAGGGTGAATGGCGTGTAGGTGCCGGCGATCAACAGGTAGATCGCGCAATGATCGAACACCTTGAGCCGGCCCTTGAGCACCGGATGGGCGACGGCGTGGTATAGCGTGGAGGCGAGATAGAGCAGCAGCAGGCAGAGACCGAACACGATCGATGCGCCCAGCTGCCAGGCGTTGCCGTGCAGCGCCGCCAATGTGATCAATACCGCACCGCCGGCGAGCGCCGCGGCCGCGCCGACGCCATGGGTCAACGCGCTCGCCAACTCCTCGCGTTGCGCACGCAGTTCCGCGGTCAGGATCATGGCGACACCTTCGGCGGGACGGGTGGAGCAATTGCTCGGTTTTCGCGGCGTACGCGGAAGCGGCAGACTGGAGACGGGGTCGTTGCGATGGCAGGCGTCATTGGATCGGTTGGCGATCGCGGCCACGATCGCAGGTGTTATCCATGGGCTCCGGTGTCGCGGGGGTCACAACTTGCTGCAGTTCCGTGTCGGGCCTTCATCCTGGTGCAGCTGCACGTCCGGGCCGTCGACCATCAGGCTCAGTGCTTCGCCGACGTAGGCGTCGCCGCCGCCCTGCGAGGCCGACTCCGCACGCGGCAGGGTGATGGTGCGGCCGTCGGGCAGGGTGACGTCGGCGATGGCGCCGGCATAGGAGATGCGCAGATCGCTGTCGTCGTCGCATCGGTAACGGACGGCGACGTCGTCTGCCGCGACCGGCGGATCCACCGGAGCGATCGCGCCGGGCGCGGTCTCGATGTCGGCCGTCGCGCCCTCGGCGTCGGAGGACTCTCGCGGTTGGCAGGCGACGCACGACAGGACCAGCGTCGCGCAGAGCACGGCATGCCATTTTTCGTTCATCGCTCGCTCCCGTGCGTGGGCAAACGCGAAGCCTAGCGCGGCCGCCGGTAACGACAGGTGATGGCGAGGCGTCAGTCCACGGCCATCGCGTGCGCGTGCTCGCGGGTGGCCAGCAGCGCCACGTCGGGCCAGCGCTCCGCCGTCAGCTGCAGGTTGACCCGGGTGGGTGCCAGGTAGACCAGGTGGCCAGCGGCGTCGATGCCGAGATTGGAGGCATTCTTCTCGCGGAATTCCTCCAGCTTCTTCGGATCATCGCAGCGCACCCAGCGGGTGGTGACCACGCCGACCGGCTCGAAGCCGGCGTCGACGCCGTATTCGTCCTTGAGCCGGTAGGCGGCGACGTCGAACTGCAGCACGCCGACCGCGCCCAGGATCAGGTCGTTGGACATCAGCGGGCGAAAGAACTGGGTCGCGCCTTCCTCCGACAGCTGCGCCAGGCCCTTCTGCAGCTGCTTGAGCTTGAGCGGGTCGCGCAGGCGCGCGCGGCGGAACAGTTCCGGGGCGAAGTTGGGAATGCCGGTGAAGGCCAGCGCCTCGCCTTCGGTGAAGGTGTCGCCGATCGAGATGGTGCCGTGGTTGTGGATGCCGATCACGTCGCCCGGCCAGGCCTCGGCGGCGATCTCGCGATCGCTGGCCATGAAGGTCAGGGCGTTGGCGAGCTTCTGCTCCTTGCCGCTGCGCACGTGGAAGGCCTTCATGCCGGCGACGAACCGGCCCGAGCACACGCGCATGAAGGCGACGCGGTCGCGGTGCTGCGGGTCCATGTTGGCCTGGATCTTGAACACGAAGCCGGTCAGCTTGTCCTCGGTCGGCTGCACGGTGCGAGTGGTGGTCGCGCGCGGCTGCGGCGACGGCGCGTGGCGCACGAAGAAGTCCAGCAAGGGCTGCACGCCGAAGTTGTTGACGGCCGAGCCGAAGAACACCGGCGTCTGCCGGCCGGCCAAGTAGGCTTCGGCGTCGAACGGGTGCGAAGCGCCCTGCACGAGCTCGAGCTCGTCGCGCAGTTCGGTCAGCATTTCGGTACCGATGCGCGCCTCCAGGCCCGGATCGTCGATCGAGGTGAAGATGGTCGAGTCCTGGCGGGTGAAGTTGCGGCCCGGTTCGTACAGGTGCACCTCGCCGCTGACCAGGTGCACCACGCCCTTCAGGCGCTGGCCCATGCCGATCGGCCAGGTGACCGGCGCGCACTGGATGCCGAGCACGGACTCGACCTCGTCGAGCAGGTCGATCGGATCGCGGCCCTCACGGTCGAGCTTGTTGATGAAAGTCATGATCGGCGTGTCGCGCAGCCGGCAGACCTCCATCAGCTTGATGGTGCGTTCCTCGACGCCCTTGGCGACGTCGATCACCATCAATGCGGAGTCGACCGCGGTCAGCACGCGGTAGGTGTCCTCGCCGAAGTCGGCGTGGCCGGGGGTATCGAGCAGGTTGACGATGCGACCCTCGTACGGGAACTGCATCACCGAGCTGGTGACGGAGATCCCGCGCTCCTTCTCCAACGCCATCCAGTCCGAGGTGGCGTGGCGCGCGGCCTTGCGGCCCTTCACCGAGCCGGCCATCTGGATCGCGCCGCCGAACAGAAGCAGCTTCTCGGTCAGCGTGGTCTTGCCGGCGTCGGGGTGCGAGATGATGGCGAAGGTGCGGCGTCGCGCGGCTTCTGTGGAAACGTCGGACATGGGAAGTGGCGCCGAGGGGCGCCGTTCGGGAGGCGGGAGGGAGCAATTATAGGATTTCCGCCCATGTTCTGCGCTGCAGCGTGTCGCGGCCGGATGCCGGCACCGTGCCCTTAGCTCGTCATCCCGGCGCAGGCCGGATCCATTTCCCGCAGTTCAGCGCGCAGTGGCGCGATGCATACGGCAGAAAGACGTTTGGTTCAAGGGCTTCGGAGACAGCGGCGCCCGGGCCGGGGCATGCTCCCCGGCTCGGTCAGCCATCCATGGCTGACTCGCCGCCGCAGGCCATCCATGGCCTGCTTTCCGCATACCCCGACCCGGGCGCCGCACCGGTCATTTGCTTTCGGATGCTTGGAAGCCCTCCCACCGAAGCCGTCGGGGGTTTTAGCGGGAGACGTGCCGCGGGGATTGCGGAGAGCTGACCATGGATGGTCAGCGGCCCTGAGTCCGGCCATGGATGGCCGGACCGAAGGGCGGAGTAATCCCCGCGGCGCGGCTCACGCCCCGCGCGGCAAACCGAAGGCGCTTTCGTGCTTTAGAAGCGATGGGATTCTCGGGCTTCGGGTCCGGCGACATCGGCATCGGCATCCGGATCGCGGAAGCGCAGGATCCCGCGCGGGCCGAACATGCGGAACGGGATCGACTGCAGGCGCATGCCGCGGTTGACCTGGACCACGAAGTGCAGGTGCGGGCCGCTGCTGAAGCCGGTGTTGCCGGACAGGGCGATGCGCTGGCCGCGACGCACGCGCTCGCCGGCGCGCACGAACACGCGATCGGCGTCGAGATGCGCGTACACCGCCATGCTGCCGTCGTCGTGCAGGATGCGCACGAAGTTGGCGCGAGCGTCGTAATGGTCCTCGGTGCCGGCATCGCGGAAACCGGATTCGATCTGCATCACCACGCCGTCGCGGGCGGCCAGCACCGGGGTGCCGACGTCCACCGCGAAATCGACTGCGTGCCGGTTCTCGATGTCGGCGTGGCTGAAGGCGCCGCCCCAGCCCTGCTCGACGTACAGCTGGCGGGTCTGCAGTGGCCAGGCGTATTCGACGTCCCGCGGGCGGGCACTGGGGTGGCCGGGCACGGCCTGCAGGCGTAGCTCGGCACGGCCGGACGCGTTGCCGGCGATCCGGGCGACCAGCGTGCTGTCGTGGGCGGGGACGGTGGCGCGGGCCGGCAACGCCGGCTCCGACTGCGACTGCGCTCCGCCGGTGGCGTGCAACACCACCTCGATCGGTCCGTCGAGCGGGTTGTCGGCCCAGGCGAGGATCAAGCCTTCACGCTGCTCCAGCCGCAGCCGCGCGACCGGGCCGGGTGCAACCTCCACCGGGACGACCGTGACCTCGGTGTCGCCGGCGTGCTCGCCGACACGGTCGCCGTAGTGCACAACGCCGTCGGCGCCGATCCAGCGATAGACACGCGCGGCCTGCGCGGATGTCGCCGTCAACAGCGCCGCGAACAGCAGTGCGGCCGGGTGTGCGCGTGGGCGCATCGGATCAGCGCAGGCAGTCGGGGTCGAGCTGCAGCGCCTGGACCACATCCTGCAGGTCGAATGCGGTCACGGCGCGATCATCGTGCACCGCGTACAGCACGCCGGCCGGGAACCGCGGCGTGGCCGCGGCGTGCAGGGCGATGCCGTCGGTGTTCGCGGTCAGGCGGCCGCTGAAGCTGCCGCGCGGGGCGAGGTCGGCGCGATCGAAGACATGGAATGTGGTCAGCGGTGTGAGCTGGTCGACCGCGATCCAGTAGCCGCCGTCGGCGCGGCAGGACCACAGCGCCACGCCCTCGGCCTCGCCGACGAAGCTGTCGTCCGGAAGGCTGACGCCGGTGTAGCGGCCATCGAGCGTGTACGCGTGCAGGGTGGAGACGTTGCTGCGGTCCTCGTCGGCGATCAGCAGGCGGTCGTGCAGCGGATCGCCGGCGATCGACTCCACCATGCGCAGCGCGCCGCGCTCGCCGGTATCGCCGAAGGCGCCCAGGTACTCGGCCTCGAACGTCCCGTCGTCGTCGAGCTGCAGGCGGTATCGTCGAACCCGCTGGTCGAGTTCCTCGCGCGGGGGCACCACGTCGAAATGCTCGCCGTACATGAAGCTGTCGGTGATGTAGGCCTGCAACTCGTCGGGTGCCGCCTCGTGCAGCCACAGGCCGTAGGGGCTGCGCAGCTGCTGCTCGCCGAAGCTGCCGAGCGGGCGGAAGTCCGGAAGGCGCAGCACCTGCGCACGCGGCACGTCGCGTTCGACCACGAACACCCGATCGCCGTAGACCAGCAGCCCGTTCGGGCGGGTGAACTCGCCCAGCGCCTTGCCCTTGCCGCCGATGGTGCGCAGGCGTTCGCCGCTGTCGCCGTCGAACAGGATCAGCCGATGGCTCGACTTGGCGGTGGCGATCACCCAGGTGGCACCGTCCGGATGGGCCCAGGTGGTCAGCGAGTCGAGCTCGTCGGCGTGATTCTCCTCCGTGACGAAGACCTCCCCGACCGTGACCGCGTCGCGGGCCGTGCCGATGATGTGCCCGTCGGACTCCGGCTGCGGCGGAGGCGCGAGGCTGGCGCAGGCGGCAAGCAGGCTGCAGGCAAGCAGCAGGGCGAGGCGGCGGAAGGTCGGCATCGCGGAAGTATGGCGGAGCAGTGCGCGAAACGGGCATGCCGGATGTGGTGCGGCCGTCACAGAAATTCCATCTCTCGATCCGCATGAAGCGATTGACATTGCGAAAAACCGCTGGCAATCTGCGGGCTATCCATCGAGACCGGCGGAGGGACAGGCCCTTTGATGCCGGGGCAACCTCAACCTGAGCCGCATGCGGCTCCGGGTGAAAGGTGCCAAGTCCTGCGGGGACCTGAGCGTCCACCGGAAGATGGTTGCGGACCGCCTCCCCCACGGCGGGCGCAATTCCGCCGACCGGCTTCCTGCAGACATCGATGGCTCCTCCACTTCCGGAAGGTGCCATGAGCCTGGTCGAACCTGCGGTCGCCACCCCCGAACCCCTGCCACGTTTTCCCGTGCCGGCCGAACGCGCCGTGCCGGCGGGCGACGCCGCTGCGCGCGGCAGCGTCGAGATCGACCTCGCGTTGCGCCATGCCGGTGTGCGGCGGGTGCGCCTGGCCTGGGAGATCCAGGGCCAGGCCGATGCGCCGGTGGTCCTGGTGGCTGGCGGCATCTCGGCGCACCGCCATGTCGCCTCCAGTTCCGCCTTTCCGGAACGGGGCTGGGTGCAGGACCTGGTCGCGGCCGGGCGTACGCTCGATCCGGCGCATTGCCGCATCCTCGCCTTCGACTACGTCGGCGCCGACGGCCGCCTCGATGCGCCGATCGACACCGCCGACCAGGCCGATGCCGTCGCCATACTGCTCGACGCGCTGCGGATTCCTCGCCTGCAGGCGTTCGTCGGCTACTCGTACGGGGCGCTGGTCGGACTGCAGCTGGCCGCGCGCCATCCGGCGCGGCTCGAGCGTCTGGTCGCGGTCAGCGGCGCGCACCGGGCCCATCCCTACGCCGCCGCCTGGCGCGCGCTGCAGCGGCGCGCGGTCGCGCTCGGGCAGCTGCAGTGCGCCGACCTGCAGGGGCTGTCGCTGGCGCGGCAGTTCGCGATGCTGAGCTACCGCACCGAGGAAGAGTTCGGCGAGCGCTTCGATGCGCCGCCGGAGATCGTCAACGGCCGCGTGCGCGTGGCCGCCGAGGACTATCTCGACGCGGCCGGTGCGCAGTACGTGGCGCGCACGCCGGTGACCGCGTGGTTGCGGCTGTCCGAATCGATCGACCTGCACTGCGTCGACCCGGCCGCGGTGCATGTGCCGACCACCGTGGTCGCCGTGGAAGGCGACCGCCTGGTGCCGCTGTCCGATTCGGTGGCGCTGGTGGAGGGGCTGGGCCGACGCGGCCGGTTGCGCGTGCTGCGCTCGCCCTACGGCCACGACGCATTCCTGAAAGAAACCGACCGCATCGACGCGCTGCTGCGATCGGCGCTGCACAACGAAGGAGACGCCGCATGAGCATCATCGAAGACACCACCCCCGCGAACGCCTGTCCGGGCGCCGCCACCCGCGCGGTGCGCGCCGGCATCGATCGCGACCCGGCCTGGGGCGCGGTGACGCCGCCGCTGGTGCTGTCGTCGAACTTCAGCTTCGCCGGCTTCGCGGCCAAGCGCGAATACGACTACACCCGCAGCGGCAATCCCACCCGCGACCTGCTCGGCGACGCCCTGGCCGAGCTCGAGGGCGGCGCCGGCGGCGTGGTCACCTCGACCGGGATGTCGGCGATCACCTTGCTGTTGCATGCGCTGCTGCAGCCCGGCGATCGCCTGGTGGTGCCGCACGACGCCTATGGCGGCAGCTGGCGGCTGTTCGATGCGCTGTCGCGCAAGGGCCATTTCGAGCTGGTCACCGCCGACCTGACCGATCCGCGCGCGCTCGCCGACGCACTGGCGCAGGCGCCGAAACTGGTGCTGGTCGAGACGCCCTCCAACCCGCTGCTGCGGATCACCGACCTGCGTTTCGTGATCGACGCCGCGCACCGCGCCGGCGCGCTGGTCGCGGTCGACAACACCTTCCTGTCGCCGGCGCTGCAGAATCCGATCGCCGCGTTCGGCGCCGATGCGGTGCTGCACTCGACCACCAAGTACATCAACGGCCACAGCGACGTGGTGGGCGGTGCGCTGGTGGCGGCCACGCCGGAGCTGCACGAGCAGTTCACCTGGTGGGCCAACGCGCTCGGCATCACCGGCGCGCCGTTCGACAGCTTCCTCACCCTGCGCGGATTGCGGACGCTGGATGCGCGGCTGCGCGTGCACCAGGAAAACACCACCGCGATCGCCGCGCAGCTCGATGCACATCCGGCGGTCGCGCGCGTGTATTGGCCGGGCCTGGCGTCGCACCCGGGCCATGCGGTCGCGGCGCGGCAGCAGAAGGGCTTCGGCGCGATGCTCAGCCTCGAGCTCGCCGGCGACGGCCGCGCCGCGCAGGAGCAGGCGGTACGTGCCTTCGTCGACGGGCTGCAGTGCTTCACCCTGGCCGAATCGCTCGGCGGCGTGGAAAGCCTGATCGCGCATCCGGCGACCATGACCCATGCGGCGATGACGCCGGAAGCGCGGGCGCAGGCGGGCATCTCCGATGGGTTGTTGCGGCTGTCGGTGGGGATCGAGGCGGTCGAGGACCTGCAGGCCGACCTGGCCGCGGCGCTGGTGCGTGCCGAAGCCGCGCAGCGCGGTGCCGCGCGCAAACGGGTGGACGCATGAGCACGGTCGCCAGCCTACCGCTGCCGGCGCGGCGCGGCGCGCGTTCGCCGACGCAGCGGCCAGCGCCGCGGCTGGCGCTGCTCGGTACCGGTACCGTCGGCAGTGCCTTCGTCGCCCGCTGCGAACGCCTGCGCGCGCAGGGCGTGGCGTTGCCCGCGTTCGCGTGGCTGTCGAATTCGCGCACGCTGGTGAGTGGCGGCGGCGATCCGCGACGTGCGGTCGAGGAGGCGCGGGCGGCGCCCGCGCGCGCCGGCAGTTGGCCGCCGTGGGTGGAGAGCGAGGGCTTGCGCAGCGGCGACATCGTCGTCGATGCCACCGCCAGCGACGGTGTCGCCGGCTGGCACAGCGAGTGGCTGGCGCGCGGTATCCATGTGGTTACCGCCAACAAGCTTGGCAACGGCGCCGACCTCGCGCGCGCCCAGGCGATCGCCGCTGCGCAGCGCGAGCGTATTGGCGTGCAGTATGGCGACAGCGCCACCGTCGGCGCCGGGCTGCCGTTGCTGCGCAGTATCCGCGAGCTGGTCGCCGGCGGCGACCGCATCCGCACGATCGAAGGCGTGCTCTCGGGATCGCTGGCCTGGCTGTTCGATCGCTACGATGGCACGCGCGCGTTCTCGGACCTGGTGCGCGAGGCGCGCGATGCCGGGTTTACCGAGCCGGACCCGCGCGAGGACCTGGGCGGCGAGGACGTGCGCCGCAAGCTGCTGATCCTGGCGCGCGCCGCCGGGCTGCCGTTGGAACCGCACGCCGTGCGGGTCGAGTCGCTGTTGCCCGAGGAACTCGCGCGCGCCGCACTCGCGCAGGTGGACGAGCGGCTCGCATTGCTCGATGCCGGCCTGGCCGAACGCCAGCGCCAGGCCCGCGCCGACGGTGCGCGGCTGCGATTCGTCGGCTGTTTCGACGACGCTGGTGCCAGCGTCGGGCTGCGCGCGCTGCCCGACGCGCATCCGCTATGCGCCGGCCGCGGCACCGACAACCTGGTCGCGATCGGGAGTTGTCGCTATCGCGAGCAGCCGCTGGTGATCCGCGGCCCCGGCGCCGGCGCCGAAGTCACCGCGGCGGCGTTGCTCGACGACGTGTTGCGGATCGCGCGCGCGGCGGCGTAGTACGTTGCCGGTCGTTCGCAACGCGCACGCTCCGCGGTTTCGGCTGCGGCGCGTCCGGGCAACTCATTCCACCTGCAACAGGCGCTGGTAGATCCGCAGGTCCTCCGGCGAGAAGCAGCAGAACAAGACGCGGCCGATGCCGTCCAGGCGCGCCGCGGTCTGGCGCACCGTCGTCACCGCAACATTCGCCGCGGCAGCGGCCGGATAGCCGTAGAGGCCGGTACTGATGCACGGGAAGGCGACGCTGCGCAGCCCGTGGGCGTCCGCCACTTCCAGCGAACGCCGATAGCACGAGGCCAACAGCTCCGGCTCGCCAGCGCCGCCGCCGCGCCAGACCGGACCGACGGTGTGGATGACGTGGCGGGCCGGCAAGCGGTAGCCGCCGGTGAGCCTGGCGTCGCCGGTGTCGCAGCCGCCGAGGCCGCGGCATTCGGACACCAGCTCCGGACCGGCCGCGCGGTGGATCGCGCCGTCCACGCCGCCGCCGCCGAGCAGCGAGGGATTGGCGGCGTTGACGATGGCATCGAGCTGCAGCGTGGTGATGTCGGCCTGCAGCGCCTCGAGGATGGCGGTCATCGTGGTGCGCGGCTTTCCGTCAGTGCGCTTCCAGCGCCTGCAGCAGCGCGGCCTCGAACCGCGCCGGTGCTTCCACCTGCGGCGAATGGCCGAGATCGTCGAACGCGACCAGGCGCGCGCCGGGAATCGCAGCCGCCGCGCGTTTGCCGAGCGCGGGGTAATCCCCCAGCCGCGTTGCGAGCTCCGGCGGCGCGCGGTCCCTGCCGATGGCGGTGCGGTCGCGCTGGCCGATGAACAGCGTCGTCGGTACGCGGATGTCGCCGAACTCGTGCACCACCGGCTGGTTGAACACCATGTCCGAGGCCAGCGCCTGGTTCCACGCCACCTGCTGCTTGCCCGGGCCGGCGTACATGCCGGCCAGCATCTCCACCCAGCGTTCGTATTCCGGCTTCCACTGCCCGCTGTAGTAGACCTCGCGCTGGTAGCGCTTGATCGAATCGAAATCGGTCTTCAGCTCGCCGGCATACCAGGCGTCGATGTCCTGCCAGGGCACGCCCTCGGCCTTCCAGTCTTCCAGCCCGATCGGATTGACCAGCACCAGGTGCTCGACCGCGTCCGGATACTGCAGCGCATAGCGCGCGGCCAGCATGCCGCCCATGGAATGGCCGACGACCGCGGCGCGTTCGATGCCGAGCGACGCCAGCAACGCCTGGGTGTTCGCCGCCAGCTGCGCGAACGAGAACTGGTAGCGCTCCGGCTTGTCCGACTTGCAGAAGCCGATCTGGTCCGGTGCGACGACGCGGTAGCCGGCGCCGGTCAGTGCCTCGATCGCAGATTCCCAGGTCGCGGCGCAGAAGTTCTTGCCGTGCAGCAGCACCACGCTGCGGCCGTTGGCGGTCGCGGTGGGGGCGACGTCGAGATAGGCCATTTCCAGCGACTGCCGCTGCGAGTCGAAGGCGAAAGTCCGCACCGGGTGCGGGTACTCGAAGCCCTGGAGTCTCGGGCCGTAGACGGAAGGGGCGGATTGCGCCGTCGCCACCGCCGGCGCGAGCAGGAGGAAGGTAGCGAGAAGGCGGATGGACGGGGGCATGGAGGCTCCGGGGCAGAATCCGCCCACAGCTTACCGTCCGCATGTCGACGCGTCGCATTGCAGCACGCCGTCGCCGCTGCGGACGGTACGTACGCCCGGCGGGTATCCCGGCAGACCGCGCACGGATCGGAGCGGGGCGGGCCCTGGATGAAGGGCGCAGCGCGGGTTGCGGTTTACCGCGGCGAAGCCGGTCAATCCACGCGGAGCGGCGAGCCTCGCTCCGGCCGCGTCAATCGATGCAGGTATAGATCAGGGTGCTGTCGTCGGACGTGATGCCCCAAGAAACCGGTTCGCCGTGGCAGTTGGTGCCGCGCGCACCGACAACCTGGGTATGGTCTTCGCCGTAGTAGTAGCGGACCCAGCCCGGCTTGGGTGCGGCGCTGACCAGGCTGCTTGCGATCACCGCGCCCAGCCCGAGCGCGAGCCATCGGCTTTCATGACGGTGCCTCCCGACATGCGGCCACGTGGCCGCACCGGGGAACCTACACCGATGCGCGGGTCGGTGCACCCTGCGCCGCCGCATTGCGGCAGCCGACCGGGAGGGCACGCAGGGCGGGCCCGACCCGCCGCAGGGATCGCCGCGGCCTCGCTCTGCGCGGCTCCCCGTGCACCGCACGGCCGGTATGCGATACGTGCGCGTTCGATGGGGCCCAGGACGCGCGGGGCACCGGCCGTCCGTGCCGGTGCCCGCGCGGCGGAACACGGGTGCCTATTCCAGCCCGTCCGCGATCGCGTCGACCAGGGTGCCCGGGGCATCGTCGCCGCTGAACTCCCAGAAGAAGGCGCCGCCCAGGCCCTGCACCTTCACGTACTGCATCTTCTCCGCGACCATCGCCGGGGTGTCGTACGACCAGAAGGTGTTGCCGTCGTACTTCCAGGTGGCGCGCGCCTGCGCGTCGGTGTGAACGCTGCCGGGCCTGTCCTTGAGCACCTTGTAGTCCTCGATGCCTGCCTCGTAGGCGCCCGGCGCCGCGCTGCCGCTCTGGTACAGGCCGTTGTTGGCGTTGGGCACATTGGTCCAGCCGCGGCCGTAGAAACCGATGCCGAGGTTGAGCTTGGCCGCCGGCACGCCGCGGTCGAGGAAGGCCTGGATGGCGTCGTTGCTGTTGTAGTAGCGCTGGTCGCCGGTGGAGGGGTCATCGGGCGAGTCGAACAGCGCCGAATGATGGTTGGTCTGCGGATCCCAGGCGCCATGGAAGTCGTAGGTCATGACGTTGATGAAATCCAGGTACGGGTGGTACTCGCCGGGATCGGTGACGCGGATCTTGTCGATGCCGGCGCCGACCGCCACGGTGAGCAGCAGGCCCGGACGCACCGCGTCGAGCTGGCGGCGGAACTCGGCCAGCAGGGCGGTGAAGTTGGCGCGGTCCTCCGGCGTCCCGCAGCTCAGCCCGCAGGCGACTGGGTACTCCCAGTCGATGTCGATGCCGTCGAACACGCCCGCCGCCGCGCCCGGACCGCCGGCGCCGTCGGTGACCGGCAGGTTGCCGTGGACGTACGCGTCGATGCAGGAGGCGACGAAGGCTTCGCGGTTTTCCGGGCGTGCCGCCGCGGAGAATCCGCGCGACCAGGTCCAGCCGCCGAGCGAGATCAGCACCTTCAGCCCGGGATGCCTGGCCTTGAGCTTCTTCAGCTGGTTCCAGTTGCCGCGCAGCGGCTGGTCCCAGGTGTCGCCGACGCCGTCGACGCTCTGCGCCGCGCCGAACGACTTGGTGTAGTCGGCGAAGGCATCGCCGCCGGCGCCGGTGTTGGGATCGGAGGGCTGGGTGACGCCGACCTCGCAGCGGTTGTTGCGGACGTTGCCGAACGCATAGTTGATGTGCGTCAACCTGGCGGCCGAGCCGCTGGTGTCGATGTCCTTCACCTGGTAGTTGCGGCCGTAGATGCCCCACTGGGTGAAATAGCCGATCACGTGCTTGCCGCCGCCACCGCCGCCGGGCAACGTGCCGGTGCTGATCTGCGGGCTCAGGCCGGAAGGGTTGCCGGCACGATCGCGGGCGCGCACCCGGTAGGCGTAGGTGCTGTCGGCCGTCAATGCGCTGTCGGTGTAGCCGGTGGTCGCCGGCGATCCGACCAGCGTGCCGTCGCGGTAGACGTCGTAACCGGCCACGCCGCTGCCGCCGGCGTTGTCGGTCGACGCGTCCCAGGCGAGGGTGATGCTGCTCGCGGTCTGGCTGGGCGAACGCAGGCCGGTCGGGACGCTCGGCGGGGTGGTGTCGTCGGCGGGCAGGGCGGTGACGGTGATCGAAACGGTTGCCGAGGCGGTGCTGGCGCCGTCGTCGTCGGTGGCCACGGCGCCGAGCGTGTAGCTTCCGGCCGCAACGTCCGGCCAGTCGACGCCGTAGGGCGCGGAGGTGTCGATCCCCAGCGAGGCCTGGCCGTTGAAGAACTCGACCTGGCCGATGCTGCCGTCGCCGTCGGTCGCGTCGGCGGCCAGGGCGATCGTGGCGCCTGCCGTGAAACTCGCGCCGCTGGCCGGCGCGGTCAGCGACACCGATGGCGGCTGGTTCTCGCCGCCGCCGGTCCCGCAGGCGCCCAGGTCCTGGTACCAGCCGCAGGAGGGGCAGTGGCTCGGCGGCGCGTTCCAGATCGGAACCAGGGCCTGATAGAGCCGGTTCTCGTAGACCAGCCGATCTCCCGGCTCGTAGATCGCGGCGGCATTCCAGGCCGGAATTCCTGCACAGCTCGCGTTCTGGCTCTGCGCCTGGACAGGTGCGATCCACGCGGACGCGAGCAGGAAACACAGCAGCAGCTTTGCGTGCTTGCGATACATGACGGACTCTCCTTGGATTCGGCGCCTCGATGAAGGCGAAGGATCGGACGATCGCCAGCAGTCATCCCGCAGCCGAAGACAGCCGGGGCGACCGCAGACGCCGGTCGTCCGTCACTGCAGGCAGGTTGTCCGACGGATCGGTGGTGCAGCCTGGTGGAAGGCGTTGATGGAGCCGATGTGGAGGCTGCGTTCCGCCTGCATCGGAAACCGGGTGCGGGCGACACGCACGAACGGATGCGGCTGCGTAGACGATCGTGCTCGATGACATCGTTGTCAAAGGAAAATTACGCGATATGGGAGAAGAATCACACATGTCGATGACAACGATGCCTGCGGCCGTGCGCGCGGGTCAGGACGAGTCCGTGCAGGACGCAAAGCGCGCCAGAAGTAGGACGCGATATGTCTCGTGCGAAGCTGGCGCGACGCTACGCGCGGACCTGGTTGACCTGCACCAGCCGCTCAACCGTGTCCGGATACTGCAATGCATCGCGCACGGCCAGCATGCCGCCCATCGCAGAAGGTGACGATGCTTACAGGTGGTTGTCGACGGCAGGACGACGCCGGGGCGCGGCGTGGATATCCACTCGCGGCGCGCGTCACTCGCCTTCGCGCTTGGTCCGGTCCGGGACGCTCCGGGCGTCCGTCTCCTGCCACGGCAGGCGGCCCTCGACTTCCAGATGCAGCGCGAATACCAGGAATGCGCGGATCAGCACCATCAATCCCAGCATGAACAGGCTGTCGAGGGTGTAGTCGATCGTCACCGTGCGGATGATGTCGGCGGCCACCAGGAACTCCAGGCCCAGGATCAAACCGCGCACGCTGTGGCGTCGGTAGGAGAGATAGGCGCCATGCCCGCCCAGCCTGCGCAGCTCGCGCGGCCACAGCACCGTGGCGAAGACGAAGCCAGCGACGATCACCGCCGCCCCCACGCCCTCCAGCACCTGGATCAGGATGCCGATGAGCTGAGTCAGCGTTTCGCCTACCGGGAACATCGTGGTTTCAGCACTCGATGACGTTGACTGCCAGGCCGCCGCGCGAGGTTTCCTTGTACTTGTCGCGCATGTCGCGGCCGGTGTCGCGCATGGTCTTGATCACCTTGTCGAGGCTGACCTTGTGCTTGCCGTCGCCGCGCAGCGCCATGCGCGAGGCGTTGATCGCCTTCACCGATCCCATCGCGTTGCGCTCGATGCACGGGATCTGCACCAGGCCGCCGATCGGATCGCAGGTGAGGCCCAGGTTGTGTTCCATGCCGATCTCGGCGGCGTTCTCGATCTGGCTCGGGTTGCCGCCGAGTGCGGCGGTCAGGCCGGCCGCCGCCATCGAGCAGGCGACGCCGACCTCGCCCTGGCAGCCGACCTCGGCGCCGGAGATCGAGGCGTTCTCCTTGTACAGGATGCCGACCGCGGCGGCGGTGAGCAGGAAGTCGAAGACGCCCTGTTCGTCGGACTTGGGACAGAAGCGGTCGTAGTAGTGCAGCACCGCGGGCATGATGCCGGCCGCGCCGTTGGTCGGCGCGGTGACCACGCGGCCGCCGGCGGCGTTTTCCTCGTTGACCGCCAGCGCGTACAGGTTGACCCAGTCGAGCACGCTCAGCGGGTCGCGCATCGCCGCTTCCGGGCGCGAGGACAGTTCGCCGTACAGGATCGGCGCGCGCCGGGTCACGTTCAAGCCGCCGGGCAGGGTGCCGGTCTGGCGGATGCCGCGCTGCACGCAGGACTGCATTGCGGCCCAGAGTTCACGCAGGCCATCGCGGATCTCGTCGGCGCTGCGCCAGCACTGTTCGTTGGCGAACATCAGCTGCGCGATGGTGAGGTCGTTGTCGCGGGCGCGCTGCAGCAGCTCGTCGCCGCTGGAGAAGGGATACGGCACCTGGGTGGTGTCGGCGACGATGCGGTCCTCGGCGGCCTCGTCCTGGTTGACCACGAAACCGCCGCCGACCGAGTAGTAGTCGCGGCTGGCGATCTCGTTGCCGTCGGCGTCGAAGGCGGCGAAGCGCATGCCGTTAGTGTGGTAGGGCAGCTTCTGCCGCTTGTTCATCACCAGGTCGCGTTTTTCGTCGAACGCGATCTCGTGCTCGCCGTGCAGACGGATGCGCCCGGCGCCGCGGATGCGCTCGAGCGCGCCGGGAATGACGTCCGGGTCGATCCGGTTGGGCAGTTGGCCTTCCAGGCCCATCATCACCGCCTTGTCGGTGCCGTGGCCGCGCCCGGTCAGCGCCAGCGATCCGAACACCTCGGCGCGCACCCGCGCCACGTCGGGCAGGCGGCCGGCCTCCACCAGCCAGCGCTCGACGAAACGCGCGGCGGCGCGCATCGGTCCCACCGTGTGCGAGGAACTCGGCCCGATGCCGATCTTGTAGAGGTCGAAGGTGCTGACTGCCATCGGGCTATTCTACGCGCCCGCCCCGTGCATTCCCTGTCCGCCGCATGTCCGGCCTGATCCTGTACCAGCGCGATGACTGCCCGCTGTGCGACCGCGCCCTCGCGGTGCTGGCCGAAGCACGCGCGCCGGAGTTCGAGACCGTGTGGATCGACGGCGACGCCGCGCTGGAGGCGCGCTACGGCGCCCGCGTGCCGGTGCTGCGCCACGACGGCCGTGAACTCGGCTGGCCGTTCGACGCCGAAGCGGTGCGCGCCTTCGTGACGCCGCAGCGGCCATGAGGCTGCACGGCGCGCTAGCGCTTGTCTTCCCCCTTTGAAAAAGGGGGATTAAGGGGGATTTGCTTTGGCCTTGACTGAGCCGGGCGCCCGGCCAATCCCCCCAACCCCCTTTTCAAAGGGGATTGTCGCCAAGCCGTCGAATTGATCGCAGGAAAACAGGGGAAACCCCAGGATCAAGCCATAAAAGCTATCCGCGCTGATCCGTGGCCAAAGAAGCGTTTTCTGATCGCAGCCGGCATCGCTATTCCGCCGGCTGAAAGACCACCTTGGTGCTGATCGCGATCGCGTCCGGGATCACCGCGGTGTCCTCCCAGTCGCCGCTGCCGACGCCGAACTCGAGCCGGTTCACCGTCGCCCTGCCGGTCAGCACCGGCTGCTCGCCCGGCGTCCAGGTAAAGGTCAGGGTAACCGGCCGGCTGATGCCGCGCAGGCTCAGGGTGCCGTCGGCGGCGTAGCGGCCGTCGTCGAGCGCGCGGAAGGTGTCGGCGCTGTAATGCGCCTGCGCGAACTTCACGCTGTCGAAGAACACGGGACCGCGCAGTTCACCGTCGTAGTCGGCGTTGCCGGTGGTCGCGCTCGCCAGCGGGATGACGACATCGAGCCTGGCGTCGGCGAGGTTGTCCGGATCGAACGCGAACGTGGTGCGGAATCCCGGGAAGCGGCCGCTGAACACCTCGCCCTGGTAGGTGCCGGCGAAGACCAGGCTCGAGCCTGGCGCCTGCACGTAGTCGGCGGCGAGCGCCGGCGCGCTGAACAGCAAGGCGGTGGCGAGCAGGAAGGCATTACGCATCGCGGGAATCCTCGGGGGGCGTGGGAGCGGTGTCGGCGGAGCCGGTGTGCAGCCATCCGCGCGGCAGCATCCGCGCCAGGGTGGCATCGCGCAGGAACAGGTGATGGTAGAAGGCGGCCGCCGCGTGCACCAGCGCCACCGCGACCAGCAGCCAGAACAGCCAGGCGTGCGCGGCGATGGCCGCTTCGCGCAGCGCTTCGTCCTTGCCCGCGATCGCCGGCAGGTTGAACAGCCCGAACCACTGCAGCGGATAGCCGGCGGCGGAATTGAACAGCCAGCCGCTGAGCGGGATCGTGAACAGCAGCGCGTACAGCAGCCAATGCGTGAACACGGCGGCACGCTCCTGCCATCGGGGGATGCCCGGCACCGGGCGCGGCGCGCCGGTCGCCAGGCGCCAGAGCAGCCGCAGCAGCGCCAGCGCCAGGATGGTGAGGCCGAACGACTTGTGCAGCGCGTAGATGCGGATCTTGTCGGGGCTGTTGAGCATGTCGACCATCAGCAGTCCCACGATCCCCTGACCGAGGATCAGCAGCACGATCAGCCAATGCAGCAGCTGGCTGACGCCGCCCCAACGTTGTTCGCTGTTCTTCCAGATCATGGATTCGGGTCCGGCTCGGGTTCGGGGGGCGGCGGCAGCGGCAGGTCGTAGGTCGACACCGGGACCTCGGTCACATCAGGGGGCGAAGCGGTGGCGGGCATGGCGCGCCCGGCACCGCCGCGGATGCGCGTCGCCTCGGCCTCGATCCGCAGCTCGACCGTATCGCCGATCACCGACCGCCATGCATCGATGCCGAACGCGGCACGACTCAGGGTGGTGGTCGCGGAGAAGCCGACGGTGCGGCGGAACGGCGGCATCGGGTGGCGCTTGAGTGCGTTGAAAACGACCTCGAGGGTGGCCGGCCGCGTCACTCCGCGCAGGGTGAGACTGCCATGGACGGCGGCGCGGTCCGCATCCAGCGGCTCGACGCGCTCGGAGACGAATCGTGCCTCCGGGTGGTGCTCGGCATCCAGCAGGCCGCGCGCGAGCACGGCGCGGTTCCAGCGTTCGTCGCCCAGATCGAGCGCGGCGATCGGCACCTGCGCCTCGAGCCGTGCGCTGGTCCAGTCGTGCGGGTCGAACAGTAGCGTGCCCCGGCTGCCCGACACGGTGCCGACGGCCCTGGAGAATCCGGCATGATCGACCGCGAACACCACCCGCGTGTGCACCGGGTCGAGCGCATAGGCCTGCACCTGCGCGCGGACATGACCGCCGCAGGCGAGGCCGGCGAGCAGCACGAGCGCTGGAACGGGAAGGCGTGGCGCGGATCGCGACATGGTCGGCCGTACGGCGGGGGTGCCACGATTCTAGGCCACGCGGGCACGTGGACGCGGCCGCGTCGTGCTTGCGCCGGCAACGCAGCGTTGCGAGGATTCATCCGGGGCGCAGGGACAGCGGAGAGAAGACGCATGGAGAGCAAGTCGATCCTGCCGGGGTTTCTGGCGCTGTTGCTGGCGCTGCCGGTCGCGGCGAGCGTGCCGGAGACGCCGCGGTTCCGCGCCGTCGGCGTCGCCGAAGGGCTGCCTTCGACCGACATCCTCGGGCTCGCCCGCGACAGTACCGGCTATCTCTGGATCGCGACCGCGGACGGACTGGCGCGCTACGACGGCAGCGGCACGCGGGTCTGGCGCCACGATCCGGACGATCCGGATTCGCTCGGCGAGAGCTTCGTGCAGGCGGTGCACGTCGACGGCCGCGACCGGGTGTGGGTGGCGACCGGCGAGTTCGGCATCAGCATGCTCGACCGCGACAGCGGCGGCTTCCGCCACTATCGCAAGGCCACCGATCCGCGGATCGACAGCGACAACGTGTTCTCGCTGACCCACCGCGGCGACGAGATCTGGTTCGGCACCTACGAAGGCAGCCTGCACCGGTTGTCGCCGGACGGCGCCATCACCGTGTTCGCGCACGATCCGGACGATCCGGCGAGCCTGCCGCCGGGCCTGGTGTTCGCGCTGGCCGCCGACGCCGCCGGACGGTTGTGGATCGGCAGCTTCGGCGGCCTGGCGAAATTCGAGGACGGAAGGATCCAGCGTATCGCCCTGCCGGGCGGACAGCCGACACCGCGGATCTTCTCGATCACGATGATCGGCCCGGAGCTCTGGATCGGCACCGCGGCCGGCGTGTTCGTCGGCGATGGCGATGGCGACGGCGACTGGCGGCAGCCGCCATGGTCGTCGATGTTCGAGCATCCCAACGCGGTGATGGCGATCGCGCGCGACGTCGACGGCGGGCTGTGGCTCGCCAGCCAGCGCAATCTCTGGCGCGGGCTGCCGGGGCAGGCGCCCAGGCCGGTCGCGCTCGGATCGGCGATGAAGCAGCAGGTCCTGCACGCGCTGGTGCTGCAGGACGATGGCGCGTTGTGGGTGCCGATGCCCGGAGTCGGGCTGGGCTACTTGCGTTCGGACTGGCGTCAGGTGGCGCAGTTCCAGGGCGAGGAGAACGGCCTGTCGAACGACATCTATCGCGCCGTGGCCGCGGCGGAAGACGGGGGCGTGTGGCTGGGCGGGCACAACGGCGCGCTCAACTGGCTCGGCGCCGACGGCACCGTCGAGCGCTTCGAGCAGGCCATCGACGATGCGCTCGCCGGCCGCCGCATCTATGCCGCGGCCGAGGACCGGATCGGCAATCTCTGGCTCGGCCTGTCCAACGGCCTGCTGCGGATCACCCGCGCCGGCGCGATCGACGGCTGGCGCGCCGACGATGCGCAGGCGCCGACCCTGCCCGGCTGGACCGACCACCTCCGCATCGCGCCCGACGGCAGCGTGTGGGCCTCGATGCAGGGTGCGGGCGTGCAGCAGCGTGACCCGGCCAGCGGCGCGGTGCTGACGAACATCCCGGCGCATCCGGAGTCGGGCCTGAACACCGGCGACATCGAGGACCTGGCGATCGCGCCGGACGGCGGCGTGTGGGTGGCGGGGCACGAAGGCGTCTCGCGCCTGGATCCGGAGCGGGCGGTGTTCACGCTGGTGGACGCGACCCGCGGCGGGCGCGTGTTCGCGCTCGCGTTCGAAAGCGCGGACGCGTTGTGGCTGCAGCGCATGGAAGGACTAGCGCGCTACCAGCGCGGCGACGATGGGTGGCGGCTGACCGCGCGCGTCGGCGCTGCCGAAGGCATGCCGGCGATCGGGGCCAGCGCGCTGCGGGTCGACGGCCGCGGGCGGGTCTGGCTGTCGACGCTGCGCGGGCTGTATCGCTGGGATCCGCAGGCGCGCACGCTGCGCCACTACGGCGTCCAGAACGGTTTCAGCAGCCAGGAGTTTGTCGATCGCGCGCTGGCGTTGAGCGCGCGCGACATGCTGGTGGCCGCCGCCGCGGACGGCAGCGTGATCATGATCGACACCGAGGCGCCGGACCCGTCGCCGTCGTCGCCGACCCTGGACTTCGACGCCTTCGAGGTGCGGCGCGAGGGCCGCTGGCAGGCGGTCGCGCAGGCCGATCGCGTCGAACTGGCCAACGACCAACGCGAATTCCGCATCAAGACCCGTCTGCTGGCCTTCGACGATCCGCTGGCGAACCGCTACTGGTCCAAGCTCGACGGCATCGACAGCGATTGGGTGTCGCAGGGCGCGAGCGGCGAGCGGGTGTTCGCGGGATTGCCGGCCGGGGACTACCTGTTGCACCTGCGGGGGCTCGCCGGCGGCGGCGCACTGGCGCCTGGCCGGCAACTGCGGATCCTGGTCCATCCGCCGTGGTGGAAGACGCCGTCGGCGTTGGCGCTGTTCGTGGCGACGGGCCTGCTGCTGGCGTGGTGGGCGGCGACGGCCTACCGCACGCGGCTGCGGCGGCGCAACGCCTGGCAGCTGGTGCAGCACAAGCGCGAGCTGGCCGAGCAGGCGTCAGAGGCGAAGACGCGGTTCCTGGCGACATTGGGGCACGAGGTGCGCACGCCGATGACCGGGGTGCTGGGGATGAGCGAGCTGCTGCTGGAGACGTCGCTGGACGGACGCCAGCGCGGCTACACCGAGTCGATCCGGCGCGCCGGCGAGCACCTGATGCGGCTGGTGAACGACGCCTTGGACCTGGCGCGAATCGAGGCCGGCAAGCTGCAGCTGGACCCGCAGCCGTTCGACCTGCGCGGCCTGCTGGACGACGTGAGCGGGCTGATGGCGCCGCTGGCGCAGCAGCGCGGGCTGGCGTACCGGGAGCAGGTGGTGCGTGGGGTGCCGCAGTGGGTACGCGGCGATGCCGGCCGTGTCCGGCAGATCCTGCTGAACCTGCTGGGCAATGCGATCAAGTTCACCGAGCAGGGGCAGGTGGGGCTGCGGGTGGAACCGGGAGAAGGTCTGGTGCGGTTCGTGGTGTCGGATACCGGTCCGGGATTGAACGCGGAGCAGAAGCAGCGATTGTTCCGGCGATTCGAGCAGGCGGAGGGGGCGCGCACGGCGGCGCGCTACGGCGGTAGCGGGTTGGGGCTGGCGATCTGCCAGGAACTGGCGGCGGCGATGGACGGGCGGATCGAGGTCGACAGTGCGCCGGGCGAGGGCACGCGGTTCACGGTGGAACTGCCGCTGCCGCCGGCGCCGGCGACGGCGCGTGCCGCCACCGCGCCGGAGGCGACATGCGCGCCCGAGGGATGCGAGCTGCTGCTGGTCGAGGACGATGCCATCGTCGCCGAGGTGATCGGCGGACTGCTGCGCCTGCAGGGCCACCGGGTGACCCATGCCGTCCATGGCCTGGCGGCCCTGGCCGAGGTGGCCGCCGGCGACTTCGACCTGGCGCTGCTGGACCTGGACCTGCCGGGCATCGACGGCCTGGCGCTGGCGCGGCAGTTGCGCGCGCAGGGCTTCATGCGACCGTTGATCGCGGTCACCGCGCGTGCCGATGCCGAGGCCGAGCCGCTGGCGCGCACCGCCGGCTTCGACGCGTTCCTGCGCAAGCCGGTCACCGGCGAGGCGCTCGCGGCGACCATTCGCGAGATGCTCGACCTGCGGGGTCGCCGGGAGCCTTTGGATTGGAGTGCGACCTAAAAACGCGTTTCTTGCCATGGATCAACGCGGATGATCGCGGATAAAGCTGCGGAGAAGGGGCGAAAAGCTCCGGTTCTGCTTCGATGCGTATCCGCGTGTATCTGCGTTGATCCGTGGCGAATGGGTTTTGAGTTAGCGCTCCAGTCGGACCGGGGCGACCGCCGGGCTTGCCACGGCCTCCACGCGCCGCGGGCCAGACTGCGGCGATGCCCGCCTCCCCGGATCTCGTCGAGCTGCGCCCGGAGGGCCTGTACTGCCCGGCCGGCGATTTCCACATCGACCCGTGGCGGCCGGTCCCGCGCGCGGTGATCACCCACGGCCATGGCGACCACGCCCGCGCCGGCATGGTCGAATACCACTGCAGCGACGGTTCGCTGCCGCTGCTGCGCTGGCGTCTGGGCGAACAGCGCTATCGCGTGCATGGCCATGGTGAACCGTTCGCGCTCGGCGATGCCAGGGTGTCGCTGCATCCGGCGGGGCACGTCCTGGGCTCGGTGCAGGTGCGGATCGAGGCCGGTGGCCGCGTCTGGGTCGTGTCCGGTGACTACAAGCGCCAACCCGATCCCACCTGCGCGCCGTTCGAAGTGGTGCCCTGCGATACCTTCATCACCGAAGCCACCTTCGCGCTGCCGGTGTACCGCTGGCCGGATACCGGCGATGTCGCGCGCGACATCGTCGCCTGGCGCGAGCACTGCGCCGCGCGCGGCGAGGTGGCGGTGCTGTTCTGCTATGCGCTCGGCAAGGCGCAGCGGTTGCTGGCCGAACTGGCGGCACACACCGACCGGCCCGCGCTGCTGCACGGCACGATCGCCGCAGGCGTGCGGGTGTATCGCGGCGCCGGCATCGCCATGCTCGACGCGCATCCGGTCGCCGAGCAGGAGAAGGGCCGCGACTACGCCGGCGAGCTGGTGCTGGCGCCACCGTCGGCCGCGGGCAGCGCCTGGATGCGGCGCTTCCGTCGCGTGCAGACCGGCTTCGCCTCGGGCTGGATGCGCATCCGCGGCAATCGCCGGCGGCGCAACTACGATCGCGGCTTCGTCGTCTCCGACCATGCCGACTGGCCCGCCCTGATGCGCACCGTGCGCGAGACCGGCGCACGCCGCGTCATCGCCACCCACGGCAGCACCGACGCGATCGTGCGCATGCTGAACGAGACCGGCATCGCCGCGGAGGCGTTCCGTACCGATTTCGGGGACGAGGCGTGAGCGTGATGACGGCATCGGACACCGGCGGCGACGTCTGTCCATGAAACGCTTCACCGCGCTCTATCGCGAACTCGATCGCAGCACCGCCACGCTCGACCGGCGCGCGGCCCTGGTGGCGTACTTCCAAGCCGCACCGCCCCGTGATGCGGCCTGGGCGCTGCACCTGCTGTCCGGCGGCAAGATCGCCGGCGCCAAACGCCGGATCGCCAGCACCCGTGAGCTGCACGAGTGGATCGCCGCCGAGACGGGGCTGCCGGGCTGGCTGGTGGACGAGAGCCGGGAGCAGGTCGGCGACCTGGCCGAGACGCTGGCACTGCTGCTCGACGATCCTGCCGAGCCGGCCACCGAGGTGGCGCTCGCCGACTGGATCGAAAAGCGCCTGCTGCCGGTCGCCAACCGCGAACCCGAGCTTCGGCGCGCGCAGGTGGTCCAGGCTTGGCACACGCTGGCGTTCGACGAGCGCCTGGTGTTCAACAAGCTGCTGACCGGCGCGCTGCGCGTCGGCGTCTCCCGGCGCACGGTGCAGCAGGCGCTGGCGGAGATGAGCGGTGTCGACATCGCCCGCATCGCCCAGCGTATGCTCGGCGCGTGGATGCCGACGCCTGCGTTCATGCGCGACCTGGTGTCACCGGAAGCGCTGCCTGGCGACCGCCAGCAGCCGTATCCGTTCTTCCTGGCCTCGCCGCTGGAGGCGGCGCCCGAGTCGCTGGGCGACATCGACGACTGGCTGCTGGAATGGAAGTGGGACGGCATCCGCCTGCAGCTGATCCGTCGCGGCGGCGAGGCGGCGTTGTGGTCGCGCGGCGAGGAGCGGCTGGACGGGCGTTTCCCCGAGATCGAGCAGGCCGCGGCGGGGCTGCCCGACGGCTGCGTGATCGACGGCGAACTGCTGGCCTGGGGCAGCGACGACGGCGCCACGCCGCTGCCCTTCATCGCCCTGCAGAAACGCATCCAGCGCCGCAAGCCGGGCCCGAAGCTGCTGGCCGACACGCCGGTGCGCGTGCAGGCCTACGACCTGCTGGAACTGGACGGCGAGGACCAGCGGGAGCTGCCGCTGCAGACACGACGCGCGCGCCTGGAGAGTCTGCTTGCCGCGCATGGCGACCCGCGCATCGTCGCCTCGCCGCTGGTCGAGGCCACCGACTGGGGGCAGGCCGCGGCGCTGCGCGAGGACGCTCGCGCACGCGCGGTGGAAGGCCTGATGCTGAAGCGGCGCGACTCGCCGTACCGCGCCGGGCGCCGTCGCGGCGACTGGTGGAAGTGGAAGGTTGATCCGCTGACGGTCGACGCGGTGCTGCTGTACGCACAGTCCGGGCATGGTCGCCGCAGCACGTTGTACACCGACTACACCTTCGGCCTGTGGGACGGCGACGCGCTGGTGCCGGTGGCGAAGGCCTACTCTGGACTCAACGACCAGGAGATATTGACGTTGGACCGATGGATCCGCGCCAACACGCTCGAGCGTTTCGGACCGGTGCGCTCGGTGCGCGCCGAGCACGTGTTCGAGCTCGGTTTCGAGGCCGTCAACCGCAGCGCGCGCCACAAGTCCGGTATCGCGGTGCGCTTCCCGCGGATCCTGCGCTGGCGGCACGACAAGCCGGTGGCCGAGGCCGACCGGCTCGACACCCTGCGCGCGTTGGCGCGCTGAGCGCGTCGCCCGCAGCGCGGATCAGCGGGCGCTGTGGGTATGCACCGCGTCGACCAGCACCGCCACGTGCTCCGGGTCCATGTCCGGCGACATGCCGTGGCCGAGATTGAAGACGTGGCCGTCGCGCGAGCCGCCGTTGCCGGCGGCGTAGGCGTCCAGCACGGCGGCGACCTCGCGGCGGATCGCCTCGGGCGAACCGTAGACGACCGCGGGATCGAGGTTGCCCTGCAGCGCGACCTTGCCCCCGGTGCGGCGCGCGGCTTCTTCCAGGCCGATCAGCCAGTCGACGCCGACGCCTTCGGCGCCGGAGTCGGCCAGTGCCTCCAGATGGGCGGCGTTGCCCTTGCCGAACAGGATCAGCGGCGTGCGCTGCGCGTCGTCGCCGCGCTCGAGTTCACGGGCGATCCGGGTCAGGTACGGCAGCGAGAACTCGCGGTACATCGCCGGCGACAGCACCCCGCCCCAGGTGTCGAACACCTGCAGCGCCTGCGCGCCGGCCGCTCGCTGTGCGGCGAGATACGCGATCACCGCATCGGTGTTGACCGACAGCAGCGTGTGCAGCGCCTGCGGCGCGTTCAGGGCCATCGCCTTGATGCGGCCGAAGTCCTTGCTGCCGCCGCCCTCGACCATGTAGCAGGCCAGCGTCCACGGGCTGCCGGAGAAGCCGATCAGCGGGACATCGCCGTCGAGCTCGCGGCGAACGGTGCGCACCGCGTCCATCACGTAGCGCAGTTCGGTCTCCATGTCCGGCACGCCGAGCTTCGCGATCGCCGCGGCGTCGCGCACCGGGTGCCGGAACTTCGGGCCCTCGCCCTCGACGAAGTACAGCGCCAGGCCCATCGCATCGGGAATGGTGAGGATGTCGGAGAACAGGATCGCGGCATCGAGCGGGAACCGGCGCAGCGGCTGCAGGGTGATCTCGCAGGCGATCTCGGGATTCTTGGCCATCGCCAGGAAGCTGCCGGCCTGGCGGCGGGTCTCGCGGTACTCCGGCAGGTAGCGCCCGGCCTGGCGCATCAGCCAGACGGGGGTGCGGTCGACGGGTTCGCGGCGCAGCGCGCGCAGCAGGCGGTCGTTCTTCAGCGGTGCGGACAAGACGGTTTTCCTCGGGTCAAGGCGTGCCACCGGCGCGCGCACGCCGGGGCGTCGCAGACGGCGGACGGGCAGGGGGATCAGGGTTTCGGCGCGTCGGCGCCCTTGGCATAGACCAGCCGGTAGCCGCGCTTGAGTTGCAGGTCGCGCGCCTGCTCCAGCGCGGCCGCGGCGCTGGCCTGGTCCATGAACTGCTCGCGCCGCAGCTGGCTGCGGCCGCCGATCTGCCCGGACTCGCGGATCAGCGTCCAGCCGCCCAGCAGGTCCGGCTGCAGCATCAGCTGCACGAAGCGCGGCGCTTCGTGACTTTCGGCGGGTTGTTGCAGCAACAGGCGCATGGGCGCAATTGTAAGGCGCCCGGCGCCTGTGCTGCGTCGCGCGCAAAGCTCCCGTCCGTAGGAGCGCGCCATGCGCGCGATGCCGCGGGCATGGCGCCGCCCGCGAATCCCGGTGACCGGCGCGTCTGCCGGTCCGGAATCGCGACGTCCACCGGATCCTGCCGGCACCCGCGGCATCGCGCGCATGGCGCGCTCCTACGTAGGAGAGCCGGTCAGCCGCGCAGCACGGCGAGTACGGCGCTCTCCGGCACGTCCGACAGCACCCGTGCGCGGCCGGCGCCCTCCCAGACGATGAAGCGCAGGCCGCCGGCCTGGGCCTTCTTGTCCAGGCGCATGTGCGCGAGCAGGGATTCCGGGTCGAGACCGGCGGGCAGCGCCACCGGCAGGCCGAACCGCGTCAGCAGCACGCGCAGGCGTTCGCCGTCCTCGGGCCGCGCCAGCCCCAGCGTCTCCGACAGCCGCGCCGCCAGCACCATGCCGACCGCGACCGCCTCGCCATGGTTCAGGCCGCCATAGCCCTGCTCGGTCTCGATCGCATGGCCGAAGGTATGGCCGAAATTCAACAGCGCGCGTTCGCCGTGCTCGAACGGATCGCGTTCCACGATCGCCGCCTTGTGCGCACAGCTGCGGGCGACGGCGGTGGCCAGGGCGTCGTCGTCCATCGCCAGCAGCGCGTCGGCGTGGGCGTCGAGCCAGTCGAGGAACGATGCATCGACGATCGCGCCGTACTTCATCACTTCCGCCAGGCCCGCGCGCAGCTCGCGCGGCGGCAACGTGCGCAGTACCGCGGTGTCGGCCAGCACCGCACGCGGCGGGTGGAAGGCGCCGACCAGGTTCTTGCCCTGCGGCAGGTCGACCGCGGTCTTGCCGCCCACCGAGGAATCCACCATGGCCAGCAGCGTGGTCGGCAGCTGCACGCAGTCGATGCCGCGCATCCAGCAGGCCGCGGCGAAACCGGCCAGGTCGCCGACCACGCCGCCGCCGAGCGCCAGCACGCAGGCGTCGCGGCGCGCGCCGAGCGCCGCCAGGGCGTCGATCGCGCGGCCGAACCAGTGCAGGGTCTTGGAAGATTCGCCGGCCGGCAGCGCGAAATGCGCCAGCGAGAGTTCCGGCCTCGCCGCGCGCAGCGCCTCGGCCACGCGCGCGGCGTACAGCGGCGCGACCGTGTCGTCGCTGAGCACCAGCGCCTGGCGCCCGCGCACCTGCGCCGCCAGCGCGGCGCCGTCGTCGAGCAGTCCGGGCGCGATGGTGATGCGGTACGGCTGCGCGCCCGCCACGTCCACCTCGATCCGGTTGGATGCCGCGGCGCTCATGCCGACTCCGCCCGGGACCGGCCGTTGCGCGCGTCGGGCCGCTGCCAGCGCTGCTGCAGCAGGCGCCCGAGTTTCGACACCGCGGCGGTGGCTTCCAGGGTTTCGGTGTCGAAGCGCAGGTCGGCGACCTCGCGGTACAGCGGTTCGCGGATCCCGGCCAGGCGCCGCAGCACCTCTTCGCGATTGTTCCCGGCCAGCAGCGGCCGCGAGCGGTCGCGTGCCAGGCGCTCGAGCTGCCGCTCGACCCCGGCGTGCAGGTGCACGACGAAGCCGCGTTCGCGCATCAGGGCGCGGTTGCCGGCATCGAGCACCGCGCCGCCGCCGGTGGCCAGCACCAGCCCGTCGCGTTCGAGCACCGCCGCCAGCGCGGCGCGTTCGCGTGCGCGAAAGCCGGCCTCGCCCTCGCAGTCGAAGATCATGACGACGCTGGCGCCGGTGCGTTCCTCGATCTCGTGGTCGAGATCGACGAAGGCCAGGCCGAAGCGGCTGGCCAGCCGTCGGCCGACCGAGGACTTTCCGGCGCCCATCGGCCCGACCAGTACGAGATTGGGAGCGGGGTTCATGCAGGCGATGCTAGCAGCGCGCGAGGCGCTTTAGCGCCACCGTCACCCGGTATTCGCGCCATGGTTACGGGCGCGGGTGCATTTTGGCGGTTCTGGCGCCCGGCGCCGCCAACATCCGGTTCGGGAGGACGCATGTCTGTCGCGAAAGTCATCGAGATCAATGCCGCATCCGCCACCAGCATCGAGGATGCCGTCAAGCAGGGACTGAAGAAGACGTCCGAATCAGTGAAAGGCATCCGCGGCGTCTGGGTCAGCGAGATCAAGGCGGCGGTCGGCGACAACGGCGACATCAAGGAGTGGCGGGTGAACCTGCGGATTACCTTTGTGGTGGAGTGAGGTCGTCGCGGGCAACGAGGCCCGCCGCGGCGTCGTCCGGGTCGACTCCGTAGGAGCGCGCCATGCGCGCGATGCCGCGGGTATCGGCAGGATCCGATGGATGCCGCGATTCCGGACCGGCAGGCGCGCCGGTCACCGGAATTCGCGGGCGGTGCGACACCCGCGGCATCGCGCGCATGGCGCGCTCCTACGGAGGGGCGACATCGGGGACGCGATCGGCCGATAGGCGCACCGTCCATTGCGCGATCGACGGCAGCATGCGCAGCGCCTGGCGGCTGACACGCTCGTAATGCTGCACGAAACGTTCGACCTCCTCGCGCGCCATCGCCCGACGCCGCGGTTGCGCGGCCTGCAACGCCTGCTCCTGCTGCCACCGCCACTCCGGCACGATTTCGAAGCCGGGTGGCCGCAGGAACAGCAGGCGGTCGATGCGGCGCCACAGCCGCGGATAATCACGTGCGAGCGCGCGGTTGCAGTGACGTCGCCAGACGCCGTCACGATCCTCGTTACGTTCCAGCGCATTGACCGGTTCCACCAGGGCCGCCTCGTCTTCCGCCGGCGTGCCCAGGCACCATCCCTCGAAGATCGTCAGCCCGGTTCCCTCCACGCATGGCCAGTCGCCCCGCGGCAGGCGTGTGTCGGCAATCTTGTCGAAGCGCGGGAGCGCGACCGCGGCGCCTGTGCGCAGTGCATCCAGGGTCGTGCAGGCCAGGGCGAGATCGTGCGTGCCCGGCGGGCCGCGGGTGGCGAGCAGCGGGTGAACATCGCGGGCAAGGTCGGCGCGGGCGTCGCGGTCGAGATAGAAATCATCGAGCGAGACCGTCGCGGTTCCGATCCCGCATGCCCGCGCCCGCGCCGCGACCTGGGCGGCGAGCGTCGACTTGCCGCTGCCCTGCAGTCCGCAGATGCCGTAGATGCGGGCGCCGGACCCCAGCGCGTCGTCGAGCACCCGCGCCACGAAGGCATCGGCGAAACCGTTGCCGGACGTCGGGTGCGGGGACGGCGCCATCGCGCCACAATAGCGCAATGACCGATGCCGACCTCTACGCCGAAGCGCTGTCCACCTTCGATGCGCTGTTCGACCAGGCGCAGGCCGCGGGCGAACCCGATCGCACCGCGATGACCCTCGCAACGGCCGCGCTCGACGCCCGGCCGTCGGCGCGGATCGTGCTGCTGAAGGCGCACGACGCGCGGGGCTTCGTGTTCTACACCCACCTCGACGGACGCAAGGGGCGCGAGCTGCAGGAGAACCCGCACGCGGCGCTGCTGTTCTACTGGCCACGCGTGCGCAGCGGCGTGCAGGTACGGATCGAGGGGCTGGTATCCGTGGTCGACGACGCCGAGGCCGACGCCTATTTCGCCTCGCGCCCGCGCGGCAGCCAGCTCGGCGCCTGGGCCTCGAAGCAGTCCGAGCCGCTGGATTCGCGCGCGGCCTTCGAACGGCGGCTGGCCGGGTGCGAGCGCGAGTTCGAGGGCCGGCCGGTGTCGCGGCCGTCGCGCTGGGGCGGCCTGCGGGTGCGGCCGGAGCGGATCGAGTTCTGGTACGGCGCCGAGCACCGGTTGCACGAACGACATCTGTACGCATGCGACCGGGCCGGGGAGTGGTCGCGGCGGATGCTGTATCCATGAGCGGGCGCTGCATGGTACGCGTGGCCGTCCGCGCCGATGCGACGGCGTGGGCGCCGCTGCGCCAGGCGCTGTGGCCGGACGAGGATCCGGACCGGCACGGCGCGGATATCGACGACATCCTGTCCAAGCCCGGGCGCGCGGCCGGTTTTCTGGCCGTCGGCGCCGACGGCGCGGCGCTCGGGTTCGCCGAGGCGACGATCCGCGTCGACTACGTCAACGGCACCCGGAGCAGTCCGGTCGGCTTTCTCGAGGGCTGGTACGTGGTGCCGGCCGCGCGCCGCGACGGCATCGGTCGCGCGCTGGTGGCCGCGGTCGAGGACTGGACGCGGCAGCAGGGCTGCGCCGAACTGGCGTCCGATACCTGGATCGACAATGCTCCGGCCGAACGCGCGCACGCCGCCTGCGGCTTCGAGGAGACCGAGCGCGTGGTCTATTTCCGCAAGCGGCTGGACGGCTGAGACATGGGCCCGCGCCGCATCGTCTGCTTGACCGAGGAGCCGACCGAGACGCTGTACGCGCTCGGCGAGCAGGACCGCATCGTCGGCATCAGCGGCTTCACCGTGCGTCCGCCCCGGGCGCGGAAGGAAAAGCCGAAGGTCAGCGCGTTCACCAGCGCCAAGATCGACGAGATCCTGAAGCTGCGGCCGGACCTGGCAATCGGGTTTTCCGACATCCAGGCCGACATCGCCGCCGAGCTGGTGCGCAACGGCGTGGAGGTGTGGATCAGCAACCATCGCAGCGTCGAGGGCATCCTCGACTACGTGCGCCGGCTCGGCGCCCTGGTCGGGGCCGGGCCGCGCGCCGATGCCTACGCGGACGAACTGCGGCGCGGGCTCGATGCGGTCGCGGCGGAGTCGGCGCGCCTGCCGCGGAGGCCGAAGGTGTACTTCGAGGAGTGGGACGAGCCGCCGATCACCGGCATCCGCTGGGTCGCCGAACTGGTCCGCATCGCCGGCGGCGACGACGTGTTCCCGGAACTGGCGGCCGAGCCGCTGGCCAAGCAGCGCATCCTCGCCGACGGCGCCGAGGCGGCCCGGCGCGCGCCGGACATCGTGCTCGGCTCCTGGTGCGGCAAGCGTTTCCGGCCGGAGAAGGTGGCCGCGCGGCCGGGCTGGGCGGCGGTACCGGCGGTGCGCGACGGCGAGCTGCACGAGATCAAGTCGCCGCTGATCCTGCAGCCCGGCCCCGCCGCGCTGACCGACGGCGTGCGCGCGATCGCGGACATCGTGCAGGCCTGGGCCGCGCGCCGCGCGCCCTGATCAGGCCGGCGCGCGGGTGCGCCCGGCGAGCGCGGCGCCGACGGCCGCCAGCGCGCAGGTCAGCGCGAAACTCAGGCCGAACGCCAGCGCCGGCGCGCGCGTGAGCAAGGTCGCCACCACCGAACCGCTCACCGCCAGCACCGTGGCGATGGCGAGCGCGTCGGCCAGTTGCAGGGCGGAACTGTTGCGGCCCTGTTCCGCCGGCGCCGACAGTGCCAGGGTGAGCACCGACAGGCTGGGGTAGGTCACCCCCATGCCCAGGCCAGTCAGCGTCCAGCCCACGAGGGCCAGTGCAACGCCGCCGGGCAATAACAGTCCCAGCGGCACCAGTGCGATGCCGGCGGCCATGAGGGTCAGGCCGACCCGCAGCAGCGCGGCGCGCGTCCACGCCCGCGTCGTGTGGCCCTGGTACCAGGAACCCAGCGACCAGCCCAGGGCGCCCACGCTCAGGCCCACCCCGGCCCACGCCGGCGACAGCCCGAACTCGCGCGACAGCATCAGCGGGATGAATACCTCGGTGCCGAAGAACGCCGCGCTGGCCAGGGCGCGCAGCGCGATCACGCTGGGCAGCCCGCGCCGCAGGCCGAAGCTGCCGGCCGGCAGCAGCCGTTGCGCCGCGAGCAGCAGCCCGCCGAGGGACAGCGCCAGCAGGGCAAAGCCGAGCGCGTCGTGGCGCTGCGCCGCCAGGTGCAGGGCACAGGCGCTGGTGGCCGCGAGCACCGCCCAGGGCAGGCGATCGTCGCCTTCCGCGCTCCCGCCTGCCTGCGCCGCGGCCAAGCCGCGCAACCCGGGCCGCATCAGCCATGCCGCCGGGATCGCCAGCAGCGGCACCGCCAGGAATACCCAGCGCCAGCCCAGGTGCTCGACCATGAGTCCGCTGATGGCCGGGCCGATCAGCGACGGCACCACCCAGGCCGCCGAGAACGCGGCGAACACGCGTGGCCGCAATGCGACCGGATAGGTCCGCCCGACCACCACGTAGACCGCGACCGACAGCGCGCCGGCGCCGAATCCCTGCACGATCCGGCCGGCCAGAAGCATCGCCATGTTCGTCGCCAGCCCGGCGATCAGCAGGCCGGCGACGAACCAGGCCACCCCGCGCCACAGCACCGGCGCCGGACCGCGCGCATCGGCGCCGCGCCCGGCGGTGACCATGCCAACCACGCTCGCCGCCAGCGTGCCGCCGAACGCTAGCGCGTACAGCGGCAGCCCATCCAGTGCCTGGGCCACGGTCGGCATCGCGGTGGCGACCGCCAGCGCCTCGAACGCCACCAGCGACACCAGGGCCACCATGCCGATCGTCAGCGTCCGGTAGCGCGGCGACAGCACGCCGTCCGTTCGCCCGGGAGCGGCCGCGCCGTCGGGCGCCGGCACCTCGACATCCTCCTGCGTCTGCATTCGGCACCTCGGGAAGACAGGTGTGCAGCTTAGGACCTCGAGTCCACTTGAGATCAATCTGTTGGGCAGGAAGGATGGATGGACCACCGCATTCCGGGATGACGAGCCATCTCGTCCGCGCCTGCCTGCGATTCCCGGGCCGCCCGGTGCGCAAGTCTGTTCCCATCGACCGGCGCGCCTGCGATCATCGTCGCTTCCTTCCCCGGAGCGATGCGATGAACCAGGCGGCGATGCAGGATCTGGCCAAGCTGTTGTTGCGCATTACGCTGGGGGCGCTGATCCTGCTGCACGGTATCGCCAAGCTGCAGAACGGGCTCGACCAGATCGAATCGTTGCTGCGGATGCACGGCTTGCCGACGTTCTTCGCCTACGGCGCGCTGGTCGGCGAGGTGCTGGCGCCGCTGATGCTGATCGTCGGCTTCCATGCCCGCATCGGTGCGGTGCTGGTGGCGGCGAATATGCTGTTCGCGCTGTGGCTGGCGCACTTGGGACAGTTCGGCCAGCTGAACGCCCAGGGCGGCTGGGCGCTGGAACTGCAGGCGATGTTCCTGGTCGCCGCGGTCACGGTCGCGCTGCTGGGCCCCGGGCGCTTCTCAGTCAATGCACGTTGATGCCGCCGGCCGTGCCGGGCACCACTCGATCCGTCAGGATCGATGCTTGCCGGTCATGGCGACCCATGCGTAGAGCGGAGCTTGCTTCGCGCTCCGGCTCCCGGGCTCCAGATCAGTCGCGCGAACCTGCCGCGTGTCCGCTCATTGCGGATAGACGTCGCGGCTGAAGCGCAACTCCGAGCGCACGCCGTCCCCGGTCACGATCTCCAGATCGAAGCGCAGGGTATCCGGCGGGGTGACGCGGACGATGCCGACATAGTCGAGCAGCGCCTGTTCCGGATCCGCCCCGTCATCACCGCTGCGCACCTCGCGCAGCTCCAGCGGCTGGCGCACGCCGCGCAGGTCGATGACATTGCCCCGGATCCGCGCCGGCAGCGCCGTTTCCTGCCGCTCCGGCCCCTCGCGCACCCCGACCAGCAGCAACACGCTGCGCGGACTGCGTTCGATGCCGTACTGCCGCGCCACGGCCTCGTTCAAGGCGGCCGTGGGTACCACGCTGGCACGGACGGTGACGTCGCCGGCGCGTACCACCGCCTCCCGGTGGCTCTGCGCGGCGCGGTCGTCCGGCGGCACCGGTGCGACGCCGCAGGCGGTCAGCGTCATCGCCAGCAGCATCGCGGCCACCGCAATTGGTGAGGTCGCCAGCACCCCGTAGGAGCGCGCCATGCGCGCGATGCCGCGGGTGTCGGCAAGATCCGGTGGATGCCACGATTCTGGACCGGCAAACCCACCGGACATCGGAGTCGCCGGCGGCGATGCGCCCGCGGCATCGCGCGCATGGCGCGCTCCTACGAGAGCGGCATCGATCGTAGCGGTGCGGCCGCGGCGCGGCTCAGTCATTGGCCGCCGACAGCTCGCCGCCGCGGACGGTCGCGTTGCGGATCGCCTGGGCCGCCAGCGCGCGCAGGCCGCCGGCCTCGAAGGTCTCCACCGCGGCGTGGGTGGTGCCGCCGGGCGAGGTCACGCGGCGACGCAGCTCGGCCGGTGATTCGCCAGACTCGGTGAGCATGCGCGCGGCGCCCAGTACCGTCTGCAGCACCAGCGTGCGGGCGGCATCGGCGGGCAGGCCTTCGGCCTTCGCCGCCTCTTCCATCGCCTCGGCCAGCAGGAACACGTAGGCCGGGCCGCTGCCGGAGACCGCGGTCACGGCATCCATCTTCGCCTCGTCGTCGATCCAGACGGTGGTGCCGGCGGACGCCAGCAGCGCCTCGGCCCGCGCGCGGCCCGCGGCATCGACCCGCGGATTGGCATACAGCCCGGTGACGCCGGCGCCGAGCAGGGCGGGGGTGTTGGGCATGGTGCGCACCACGGCCATTTCACCACCGAGCCAGCGGTCGAGCTGCGCCGAGGTGATGCCGGCGGCGATCGAGACCGCCATCGGCCGTTCGGCCTGGGCCTTGTCGCCCAGCGTCGCGCAGACCTCGCGCATCACCTGTGGCTTGACCGCGAACACCCAGGCGTCGGCGCCGTCGACCGCGGTGCCGGCATCGGCGAATACCGACACGCCGAAATCGGCGGCCAGGCCCTGGCGGGCGGCCTCGTTCGGCTCGGCGACGCGGACCGTCGCCGGCGCCGCGCCGTTGGCGATCAATCCGCCGATCAGGCTGCGGGCCATGTTGCCGCCGCCGATGAAGGCGACGGTGCCGGGTGCGGCGGTCGATGCGCGGTGGTCGGTTGCTGTGGGCATGGAATGCGATCCGGTACGTGCCGACCGCCTAGGATGCCTGACCGACCGCGGGAACGCACACCGCCGGTCGTCTCGTAGGAGCGCGCCACGCGCGCGATACCGCGGGTATGGCACCGCCCGCGCATTCCGGGGACCGGCGCGCCTGCCGGTCCAGAATCGCGGCATCCGCCGGATCCTGCCGACACCCGCGGCATCGCGCGCATGGCTCTCTCCTACGAAGGCGGGGTGCGATTCACCGCCTTTCGCGCGGCCCGAATAGCGCCGTGCCTACGCGCACCAGCGTGGCGCCCTCGGCGACTGCCTGTTCGAGGTCGTCGCTCATCCCCATCGACAGCGTGTCGACGCCTGAATGCGTCGCCGCCAACGCATCGAACAGCGCCCGCATCCGCGCGAAGGCGGCGCGGCGGCGCTGCGGATCCGGATGCGGCGCCGGGATCGCCATCAGTCCGCGCAGCGCCAGCCGCGGTTCGGCGGCGACCGCCGCGGCCAGGGCAGGCACGTCTTCCGGACGGCAGCCATGCTTGCTGTGCTCGTCATCGATATTGACCTGCACCAGCGCATTCAGCGGGGCACGCTGCGGCGGGCGGTGGCGCGCCAGCGCGGCGGCCAGTTTCGGCCGGTCGACCGTCTGTACCCAGTCGAACAGCTCGGCCGCCTGTTTCGCCTTGTTCGACTGCAGATGGCCGATCAGGTGCCATTCGATCGGCTGGCCGGCGAGCGCGGCGATCTTGCCTGCCGCTTCCTGCACGTAGTTCTCGCCGAAGCCGGGCCGCGCCTCGCCCCGCGCCAGGCGCAGCGTGCACAAAGCGTCGATCTCGCCGGCGTCGCGGGTCTTGCCGACCGCCAGCAGCACCGGCGCTGGCCGGTCCGCATGGCAGGCGGCGTTGACGATCCTGAGAGTCACGGCCTGCAGCCGCTGGGCGAGTTCAGTGTCCTGGGGCATCGGCGTGAGTGCCGGCGCGTGGCCGGTCAGTTGTTTGCGGCTGGATTTGTGACGCGAGTAGAGGGCTATACTGCCGCCCGGGGGTAGGCTGGGCCAGCCTTGGCGTTGGTCCGGGCTTCATCGATACAGTTGCTGTGCAGGGGACACGCATGGATATCGCCGAACTATTGGCGTTCTCGGTCAAGAACAAGGCATCGGACCTGCATCTGTCGGCGGGGCTTCCGCCGATGATCCGCGTCGATGGCGACGTACGCCGCATCAACATCCCGGCGCTCGATCACAAGCAGGTGCACGCGCTGGTGTACGACATCATGTCGGACAAGCAGCGCCGCGACTACGAGGAATTTCTCGAGGTCGACTTCTCGTTCGAGATTCCCGGCCTAGCGCGCTTCCGCGTCAATGCCTTCAACCAGAACCGCGGCGCCGGCGCGGTGTTCCGCACCGTGCCTTCGGAAGTGCTGACGCTGGAGGACCTCGGCTGCCCGCCGGTGTTCCGGCAGCTGATCGACCAGCCGCAGGGCCTGATCCTGGTGACCGGGCCGACCGGCTCGGGCAAGTCGACCACGCTGGCGGCGATGGTCGACCACATCAACAAGAGCGAGTACGGGCACCTGCTGACCATCGAGGACCCGATCGAGTTCGTGCACACCGCGCAGAAGTGCCTGATCAACCAGCGCGAGGTGCACCGCGACACCCACGGCTTCAACGAGGCGCTGCGCTCGGCGCTGCGCGAGGACCCCGACTACATCCTGGTCGGCGAAATGCGCGACATCGAAACCATCCGCCTGGCGCTGACCGCGGCCGAGACCGGCCACCTGGTGTTCGCCACCCTGCATACATCGAGCGCGGCCAAGACCATTGACCGCATCATCGACGTGTTCCCCGCCGGCGAGAAGCCGATGGTGCGCTCGATGCTGTCCGAGTCGCTGCGCGCGGTGATCAGCCAGGCGCTGCTGAAGAAGGTCGGCGGCGGCCGCACCGCGGCCTGGGAGATCATGGTCGGCACCCCCGCCATCCGCAACCTGATCCGCGAGGACAAGGTGGCGCAGATGTACTCCGCCATCCAGACCGGCCAGCAGATGGGCATGATGACCCTCGACCAGCACCTGCAGGACCTGGTCAAGCGCGGCCTGGTCACGCGCGCGCAGGCCAAGGACTATGCGAAGGACAAGCGTCTTTTCGAGTGATTGAAAAGACGCGTGATTCGTAAATTCGTGATTCGTGATTCGCTAGGAGCCGGGTTCTGATGCAGTGACTGGATGCTGACAGGGAGCCGAGGTGCTCTTTATCGAATCACCAATCACCAATCACGAATCACGGCTCCGCAGGAGCCAACAATGAGCAGCATCGATTTCACCTCGTTCCTCAAGCTGATGGCGCACCAGAAGGCGTCGGATCTGTTCATCACCGCCGGCATGCCGCCTGCGATGAAGGTCAACGGCAAGATCTCCCCGATCACCCAGAACCCGCTTACCCCGCAGCAGTCGCGCGACCTGGTGGTCAACGTGATGACGCCGCCGCAGCGCGAGGAGTTCGAGAAGACCCACGAGTGCAACTTCGCCATCGGCGTGTCCGGCGTGGGCCGCTTCCGCGTCTCGTGCTTCTACCAGCGCAACCAGGTCGGCATGGTGCTGCGCCGGATCGAGACCAAGATCCCGACCATCGAGGAGCTGAACCTGCCGCCGATCATCAAGACCCTGGCGATGACCAAGCGCGGCATCATCATCTTCGTCGGCGCCACCGGCACCGGCAAGTCGACGTCTCTGGCGTCGATGATCGGCTACCGCAACCAGAACTCGACCGGCCACATCATCACCATCGAGGACCCGATCGAGTTCGTGCACAAGCACGAGGGCTGCATCATCACCCAGCGCGAGGTCGGCATCGACACCGACAGCTGGGAGAACGCGCTCAAGAACACCCTGCGCCAGGCGCCGGACGTGATCATGATCGGCGAGGTGCGCACCCGCGAAGGCATGGACCACGCCATCGCCTTCGCCGAGACCGGCCATCTGGTGCTGTGCACCTTGCACGCCAACAACGCCAACCAGGCGATGGACCGCATCATCAACTTCTTCCCCGAGGACCGCCGCGGCCAGCTGCTGATGGACCTCTCGCTCAACCTCAAGGGCGTCGTCGCCCAGCAGCTGATCCCGACCCCGGACGGCAAGGCCCGCCGCGTCGCCATGGAGATCATGCTCGGCACCCCGCTGGTGCAGGACTACATCCGCGACGGCGAGATCCACAAGCTCAAGGACATAATGAAGGAGTCCACCAACCTCGGCATGAAGACCTTCGACCAGGCCCTGTTCGAGCTCTACCAGGCCGGCGAGATCTCCTACGAGGACGCCCTGCGCTACGCCGACTCCGCCAACGAGGTGCGCCTGCGCATCAAGCTCGCCCAGGGCGGCGACGCGCGCACGCTGTCGCAGGGCCTGGATGGGGTGGAGGTCGCCGAAGCGAACTAGCGCCGGGCGGATCTGCGATCCGCCGAACGCGCCGACTGCTGTAGGGAGGCCACGTGGAAATCTGCCTCGTTTCTCGAGGTCGCGCCGCCGGACGATTCCGAGTTCCGCGACTCATCGCCAACATCACACGGTTTCGGCGAGCAGTAGCCCGTCCCTGATCGCCGGTCGCAGGTCGCTTCCGCAGCGTTCCCGAGCTCGCACCGAACGGTAGCTGCACTTCATGGCGCTCCTGGGTTGGGGGAGTGCATGTTGCTGCCGGCAGGAAAGGATCTCGCCATCGCGTGTAGGATCCGCATTGGCCTGTCGTGTGAGTGTGCCCATGCCGCTGCCATCGTTGTTGTCCGAACCTGTCCTGCTGCTAGACGAGGCCCGTGCCCGCCGCAACCTGCGACGCATGGCGGAGCGCGCCGCCGCTGCCGGGGTGCGGCTGCGCCCCCATTTCAAGACGCACCAGAGCCATACGATTGGCCGCTGGTTCCGCGAGCTTGGAGTCGAGGCGATCACCGTCTCCTCGCTGGCCATGGCGGAATACTTCGCCGCCGACGGCTGGCGCGACCTCACCCTGGCCTTTCCGTTCCATCCCGGGATGCGCGATCGGGTCGATGCGCTGGCCGCGCGCATTGCCTTCGGTATCGTCCTGGCCGATCCGCAGGCGCTGGACGGGGTGCGGTTCTCCACGCGCGTGGACGCGTGGCTGAAGATCGATGTCGGCAGCCGCCGCACCGGCTTCGATCCCGAGGATCTCGACATGCTGCGCGACCTGGCCGCAGTGCTCGCCGGGCGCGACGACATCCGCCTGCGCGGCCTGCTTGCCCATGCCGGCCACAGCTATGACGCGCGCGGTGCGCAGGCGATCGCCGCCGTCCATGCGGAGTCGCTGGGCCTGCTCGGCCGCCTGCGCGACGACCTGGCAGCCGTCTCCGGTCCGCTGGAACTGTCCGTGGGCGATACGCCCACCTGTTCCACGGTCGGCGCCTTCCCGGGGGTGGACGAGATCCGCCCCGGCAACTACGTCTTCTACGATCTCTCGCAGTGGCAGATCGGCGCCTGCGGGGTGGAGGACATCGCCGTGGCCATGGCCTGTCCGGTGGTGGCGCGCCATCCGGCGCGCGGCGAGCTGGTGGTCCATGGCGGCGCGGTGCATTTCTCCAAGGACGCGATGGACTTCGACGGGGAGCGCATCTTCGGCCTGGCGGTGGAGGCCACGCCCGAGGGCTGGGGCGCATTGCGCCCGGAGATCCGGCTGGTCCGGTTGTCGCAGGAGCACGGCATCGTCGCCGCGCCCGACGAGGTGATCGCCCGTACCCGCCCCGGCGAGACCCTGCTGTTCCTGCCGGTGCACTCGTGCCTGACCGCGGACGCGATGGGCCGCTATCTGACCCTGGCCGGCGAACCTGTCGCGATGATGGGATAGCGGCGGCCGCGCCTGCCGAACGCCGGTGGCGGACGCGGATACCCGGTGGCGCTGACGCCTTCGACGGAAGCCATTGCCGGTCTTCGCGCGGATTTCTCAAACAGGGTGGAAGAATCGGATCGTTCGTTCGACGCCGGTTGGCGGACGAGCGCGTCCGGTCCGGCACCGGATGACCGCCGTCGGCATGGCCACTATTTCGATGGAGGAGCGCTCATGAATACGGTGTTCAGACTGGTCGCGGCCTTCGCTGCGGGTGCGGCCGCCATGTACTACCTCGATCCGGCCACCGGCCGCCGCCGCCGCGCGATGGTGCGCGATCAGGCGGTTTCGGCCTGCCACGATGCCGAGCACTTCGCGCGCGCCAAGTCCAAGCGCGCGGCCGATCGCGTGCACGGCATGCTGGCGGAGACGCGGTCGAAGTTTGCCGGGCAGCCGGTCGATGACCACAAGCTGCGCGAGCGGGTCCGGGCCAAGCTCGGCCACGTGATCGACCGATCCGGCGCCGTCGAGGTGGAGGTGCACGACGGCCGCGTGATCCTGAGCGGCGGCGTGCCGGCTGCGGAGATCGAGGACGCGGTGCGGGCCGTCGCGGCGATGCACGGCGTCGAGGACGTGGAGAACCGGCTGTCGGCATCGACGCCTGGGTCCGGCGGCCGCAGCGAAGGTGCCGCCGAAGCACCGAACCTGCAGCACTAGAGCGGGAATGCACGGCGAGGCTGCGGTGTTGCGGCTTTCGTAGGAGCGCGCCATGCGCGCAATGCCGCGGGTGGCTCCGGTTGCCGTGGCGGCGATTCCCGCCGTCTGCAGCCGCGCCGGCATCGCGCGCATGGCGCGCTCCTACGCGTGGTGTGCCGGCATGGTGCGCCTGCAGGTTCCCATGTGGATGGCCGCTATGTCGCCTTCACCCGGGTCCGGCGGCGGATGCGCTCGCCCAGGTGCTGCGCGTCGAAGGGTGCGTGCACCTTCATGTCGTTGTCGAAATAGCAGTACACGTCGCGGGCGCGTCTGGGTACCGAAGCGCGGCCGGCGCGCCGTGCGTCGCGGGGTTGCGTACCGCGCGACCAGGCATCGATGCGCCGTGCCCAGTCGTCCAGCGCGGCGTCGCTATAGCCGCTGGCGTAGAGCTCCTTGTCGCCGTGCAGCCGCAGGTACATGAAGTCGGCGGTGACGTCCTCCAGCAGCGGCCACCTGCCGGCGGTGTCGGCGACCACCAGTGCCACGTTGTACTCGCGCAGCAGGTCGATGAAGCCGGGGTCGCGGAAACTTTCGTGGCGGATCTCCAGTGCGTGGCGCAGCGGCCGCGCATGATCGATCGACAGTGCGCTGCGGCCTTTCATCCGTGCCGTGTCGCGGCGCCGCGCCAGCCCCAGCACTTGCCCGGTGTCCTTGGGCAGGAGCGCAAGGAAATCGCGGATGCGGCCCTCGTCATAGCGGAAGCTCGGCGGCAGCTGCCACAGCAGCGGGCCGAGCTTTTCGTGCAGCCGCAGCAGGCCGGAGGCGAGGAAATTGGACAGCGCCTGCCGTGCGTCGCGCAGGCGCAGGCGATGGCTGATGAAGCGGTTGCCCTTGAGCGCGAAGACGAAATCGTCCGGGGTCTGCTCGTACCAGTGTTGGAAGCTTTCGGGCCGCTGCAGCGAATAGAACGTGCCGTTGATCTCGATCGTGGAGAACGTGTGCGAGGCGTACTCCAGCTCCCGTCGCTGCACCAGGTCGTCGGGATAGAACACGCCGCGCCATGGCTTGTAGCGCCAGCCGGAGATTCCGATCCGCACGCGGCTGCGCGCCGGAGATCGCGATGTCGATTGCGCACGGCGGGCCATCGCGTGCGGACGCTACCGCGGCGGCGCGGCGCGGGTGGCAGGGCAGGGCGCTGCAGACGGCGCGGGATGCCATGTCATGGAACAAGTACCGGACAGGACCATGGACAGCCTGCTGGCGGTGCCGGCAAGGCATCGTGAAACGGATTTGCCGTCGCCGGGGCGTCGGTCGGGAGCAGGTGGCGACAGGCGCTGTCGATCGGCAGCAAGCCGGCGCGCCTGCCGTGCAATGGACCATTCCGCAGGCTTGATGCTGTTTTTACTCTATCCGTAGCACAATGGCCGACTTCTTCCACCGGACCGGAGATCGTAATGGCCCACACCCTCCCCGAACTGCCGTACGCCTACGACGCGCTCGAGCCGCATATCGATGCGCAGACCATGGAGATCCACCACAGCAAGCACCACCAGGGCTACGTCACCAACCTCAATGACGCGGTCAAGGACACCGATTTCGCCGATACGCCGGTCGAGGAGCTGATCAGCGACATCGACGCGCTGCCGGAGAAGATCCGCAAGGCGGTGCGCAACCATGGCGGCGGCCACGCCAACCACTCGCTGTTCTGGACGGTGATGTCGACCGACGGCGGCGGCAAGCCGGGCGGCGAGGTGGCTTCCCGCATCGAAAGCGACCTGGGCGGCTTCGAGGCCTTCAAGGAGGCCTTCACCAATGCCGCCAAGGGCCGTTTCGGCAGCGGCTGGGCCTGGCTGGTGGTCGGCAAGGACGGCAAGCTCGCCGTCGAGGACTCCGCCAACCAGGACAACCCATTGATGAAGGGCATCGGTTCCGGCAACACGCCGATCCTGGGCCTGGACGTATGGGAGCATGCCTACTACCTGAAGTACCAGAACCGCCGTCCGGACTACATCTCGGCGTTCTTCAATGTCATCGACTGGAACGAGGTCGAGCGGCGCTACCGGGCTGCCGTCGGCTGAGCCTGCCAATCCGTGCCGAACCCTGAGGAAGCCGGGCCTGTCCCGGCTTCCTTTTTTTTTGCGGCTTTGAAGCCCCTCTCTCCCTTCGGGGGCGACAGTGCACGGCTTGCGCGCCATTGGCGCGCGTGCGCTGGAGCGTCCGTGCCGCTGGCAAGGGCCGGGGCCGGGGCGCAGAGCGGGGGTTGGGGTGAGGGTATGGCGAAGGCGCGATGGTCGACGCCTGCCGCATTGCCGAATCCTTGCGATGGGCCAAGGCCCACCCACCCGCATAGGGTGGGCCTTGGCCCACCATCATCGTCTTGCGCGCGCGTGAGCCAGTGATTCGCAAGCAGCATCCTTCACCTCGGAGGGAGAAGGCCGATATCCCGATCCATCTGGGATTCCGCCCAAGCCTCTGACCCGAGTCACCGTGCCCGACCGGATGGAGGCCCAGGTCCCGGCCCGAACTTGCGCGCCGATTCACCGCCGCGCGAAGATGGCGCGGTCCCCTTACCTGACGAAGCCATGGAAATCGCGAACCGACGGGTCGGCACGATCCATTTCACCCTCAAGGACGAACACGGGCAGCAGATCACCACCACGCATGGACACGACCCGCTGGTCTACATCCACGGCACCAATGCGATCGTGCGCGGCCTGGAGCAGGCACTGGAGGGCAGGAGCGCCGGCGACCGGTTCGAGGTCACCATCCCGCCGGAGCACGGCTTCGGTCCACGTCACCCGGAACTGGTGCAGACCCTCCCGCGCAGCACGTTCACCGGCGAGAGCGAGCCGGCGGTCGGCGGCAAGCTGGAGGCGCAGACCGCGCGCGGCCCGCTGCAGGTGGTGGTGACCGCGGTCGAGGGCGACACCATCACCGTCGACGGCAACAACCCGCTGGCCGGGCGGCCGTTCGTGGCCGAGGTGGAAGTGGTCGACGTGCGCCTGGCGACGCCCGACGAACTGCAGTTCGGCCTCGGCTGAGGCGGCCGGACCGGCGATGGACGGATTCGTCGCCCTGGGCAATGCCTTCGCCGCCCTGTCCGCCGGCGGCGCGATCGCGGCCGGACTGGCGTTCTTCGCGGCGATCTACGCGCTGTTCTGCGGCGGCAACTGGCTGCTGACGCGATACCTGCTGCCGGCGCTGGGGCTCGGGCGCCGCATCGATCCGCGTCCGCTCAGGCCCGGCCAGATGCGCAGCGAGATCGCCTCATCGCTGGGGTCGGTCGCGATTTTCGGCCTCGGCAGCCTGCTGCCGTGGTGGTTCCTGCAACAGGGCTGGGCGCGGCTGGCGCAGGATCCGGGGCCGCTGCGGGTCGTCGCCGAAGCCGCGGTGCTGCTGGTGTGGAACGACGTCCACTTCTACGCCAACCACCGCCTGCTACACACGCGACCGCTGCGCCGCTACCACCAACAGCACCATCGCTCGCTGGTGACCACGCCATTCGCGACCTACAGCTTCCATCCGCTGGAGGCGGCGCTGCTGGGCAACGTGATCCTGCTGCCGATGCTGTTGCACGACTTCAGCTTCGCGGCACTGCTGTCACTGCCGGTGCTGAGCCTGTTGCTGAACAACCTGGGGCACAGCAACTACGACTACGCGCCCGGCGTGGGGCCGGACCACTGGCTGGCCGCCAGCCGCCGGCACCATCTGCATCACGCCTGCTACCACGGCAACTACGGCTTCCTGTTCAACTTCATGGACCGCTGGTGTGGCACGCGCCTGGCGGTTGACGCGGCGAGGGCGCAGCTGGATGCCTTCGCCGCCCGCGCATCCCGGCACCCGTAGGAGCGCGCCATGCGCGCGATGCCGCGGGCATTGCGTCGCCCGCGAATTCCGGTGACCGGCGCGCCTGCCGGTCCGGCATCGCGGCATCTACCGGATCCGGCCGGCCCCGCGGTATCGCGCGCATGGCGCGCTCCTACGGAAGGTCAGGGCGCCCCGCTTTGTGCGGTCCCGGGACCCCCGAGTTTGCTCGGCTACCCAAGTCGGTAATCACCGCTGCCGGAAACGCGGCAACTACCGCTCCAGGCGTTTGCAGCGCCATCGCCGCCGCCACGCGGCGGGCCTGCCGGCGACGCGGCGACCCGCTAGAATGCCGCCATGCCCGTCGATCCGACCCCGCTCGCCAACCAACTGTTGATCGCGCTGCCGGCGTTGACCGATCCGAACTTCGCCGGTTCGCTCGCGCTGATCTGCCAGCACGATGCGGAAGGCGCCATGGGCGTGGTGGTCAACCGGGCGTCGGAGTACACCCTGGGCGAAGTCTTCGAGCAGATGGGGATCGACAGCGACGACGCGCTGCTGCGGTCGCAGCCGGTCCTGGCTGGCGGTCCCGTGCATCCGGAGCGCGGTTTCGTGATCCACGACGGCAGCCGTGGCTGGGATTCCAGCCTGGCGATCGCCGACGACCTGCACGTGACCACCTCGCGCGACGTGCTGGAGGCCATCGCCCGGGGCGAAGGCCCGTCCCGGGTCGCGGTGGCGCTGGGCTGCGCCGGTTGGGGCGCGGGCCAGCTCGAGCAGGAGCTGACCGAGAACAGCTGGCTGAACGCGCCGGCCGATGCCGAACTGCTGTTCGCGCTGCCGCTGGAGGCGCGCTGGCAGGCGGCCGCCGGCCGCATCGGCGTCGACATGCAGCGGCTGGCCGACTACGCGGGCCACGCATGAGCGCGGTCCGCGCCGACGGTACCGTGCTCGGCTTCGACGTCGGCGCGCGCCGCATCGGCGTGGCGGTGGGCAGCGGCTTCGGCCACGGCGCGCGCGCGCTGGCGGTGATCGACGTGCACGACGAGCTGCCGGACTGGCGCAGCATCGACCGGCTGCGTGACGAGTGGCGGCCGGACGTCATGGTGGTGGGCGATCCGATGACGCTCGACGGCGGCGACCAGCCGATCCGCCGGCGTGCCAGGCACTTCGCCCACGAGCTGCATGCCCGTTACCGCGTGCCGGTGGTGTTGATGGACGAGCGCGCAAGCTCGGTTGAAGCCGCCCAGCGGTTCGCCGTGGACCGCGCCGCCGGCCGCCGCCGGCGCCGCGACGCGGCGGCGCTCGATGCGGTGGCAGCGGCGATCATCGTCGAGCGCTGGCTGGCGGCGCCGGACGACGCGGTGCCGATATCCTAGAATTTCCCCGCACTCCTCTCCCGTAGAGCGGAGCTTGTTCCGCTGTTCCCGGCCGCCGGAGCCACGTAGCGGAGTGTGCTCTGCTCTACGGGGCGGAAAGAAGCCGTCCACGATCAAAGGGCATCCCTCCAGCGCATGATTTCGCAAACCGATCCGGAAGGCCGCCTGCGCCACCTGCTGACACTCGAGCACCTGCCGCGCGAGGTGTTGCTGCGGCTGCTCGATCGCGCCCAGGCAATCATCGACGGCGATATCGGGAGTGCGGCGCTGGCGGGGCGAGCGGTCTGCACGCTGTTCTTCGAACCGTCCACGCGTACGCGGATGAGCTTCCAGCGCGCGGCGCAACGGCTCGGCGCCGACGTGCTCAACTTCGACGCGTCCACCTCGTCCACCACCAAGGGCGAGAGCGGCCGCGACACGCTGAAGACGATCGAGGCGATGGGCGTCGACGCCTTCGTGGTCCGCCACCACGAGAACGGCGCGGTGGCGGCGCTCGCCGCCGCGGCCGGGCCCGGCACCGTCCTGGTCAACGCCGGCGATGGCCGCCATGCGCACCCCACCCAGGGCCTGCTCGACATGCTGACCCTGCGCCAGGCCCGGGGCACGGACTTCGCGCGACTGAAGATCCTGATCGTCGGCGACGTCAAGCATTCGCGCGTCGCCCGTTCCGACCTGCGCGCGCTGCGCGCGCTGGGGGTAGGTAGCAGCGGGACCTCGGAGATCCGCGTCTGCGGACCGGCCGCGCTGCTGCCCGACGACGACATGCTGGCCGGGTGCACGGTCGGCGACGACTTCGACGCTGCGCTCGAGGGCGTCGATGCGGTGATGATGTTGCGCCTGCAGCGTGAGCGCATGGACGAGGGGCTGGTGCCCTCGCTGCAGGCCTACCACGACGCCTATGGCCTGACCGCGGCACGCCTGCGCCGCGCCGCGCCCGGGGCCGCGGTGCTGCACCCGGGGCCGATGAATCGCGGCGTCGAGATCGACGACGAGGTCGCCGACGGGCCGCAGTCGCTGATCCTGCGCCAGGTGGCCAACGGCGTGGCGGTGCGCATGGCCGTGCTGGAGACGCTGCTCGCCGGGCGTTGAGCTGCGTCGCCGACCGATCCCGATCCGTAGGAGCGCGCCATGCGCGCGATGCCGCGGGTATTTCGCCGCCACGGGGTTCCGATCGCCGGCGCGCCTTCCGGCTCGCGCCAGGAGCCCGATGATGGCCAAGACCGGAACCGCCGTCGGCATCGCACGCGCGGGCGCATGGCGATGGTCGCGCGGCGCAGCGGTCAAGCGGGCGATGTTGGCATCTTCCCAAGGCGCCGAACGTGGCTGGGGCCGATGCGTCACGCGGCATCGCGCGCATGGCGCGCTCCTACGGGGGAGGTCGTCAATGCCGGCGCTGGGCGAACATCCATTGCCAGAGCTCCGGCGTCGCATACGCCGGATCCCAGCTGTTGTGGTTGGCGTCCGGAAACTCGGTGTAGCGCGCATCCGCCGCATCGGCGGCTTCCAGTGCAGCAGCCATGCGCCGTGATTGCTCCGGCAGGACCAGGTCGTCCAGGGCGCCATGGAAGATCCAGGTGGGGACATCGCGCAGGCGCTGCGCCGCGGCGGCGTACGGATCGGCTTCGCCGGCCACGGCCTCGACCTGCAGGGACGGGCGCTGTGGCGGCGCGTCGAGACCGCCGCAGACCGGCGCGATCGCGGCGAATCGACGCGGCTGCGCCAAGGCCAGTTCCCAGGTGCCGTAACCGCCCATCGAGATCCCGGTCAGGTAGGTACGGTCGCGGTCGCCATCGAATTCGGCGGTCGCCGCCTCCAGCGCCGCCCAGGCGATCGCGGCGCTGTCGCTCCATTCGGTGTTCGCCGGCGCCTGCGGGAATACCACGATCGCCGGGAAGTCGTCGGCATGGCGGCGGACGTGCGGGCCGAGCCCGACCTGGGTCGGCTTGTCGCCGTCGCTGCCGCGCTCGCCGGAGCCGTGCAGGAACAGGATCACCGGCGGCCGCTCGCCGCCGGCGCTGCGCGCGGGCACGAAGACCCGGTAGGCGTGGCGTTGTCCGCCGACTTCCACCGCGCGCTCGAGAAAGCGCCCACGGTCGGGCGCCGGGTCGTCGGCGCAGGCCGCGAGCGGGGCGATCAGCGCGGAGGCCGCCAGCAGGGCGGCGAGGGCGCCGCCGGCGCGTTGGGCGGATGTCGTCTGGGAATCCAGGGTCATGGGAGTCACCATGTTCATTCGGGTCCGGCCGGGCGGGGGAGGGCGTTGACCGGTTGCGACGCCGGCCGTCGGTCGCAATGACACGATACCGCCGCCGGGGCCGCCTGTGGCATCGCGTCAGCGCAGCAGGATGAGCGTCGCCAGGCCCAGGAAGCTGAAGAAGCCCATGATGTCGGTGACTGCGGTGACCACCACCGTGCCGGCGACCGCCGGGTCGATCCGCATCCGCCGCAGCAACAGCGGTAGCAGCACGCCGGCGAGCGCGGCGGAACTGACGTTGATCACCAGGGCCGCGGCGATGACCAGCGACAGCAACCAGTCGTGGAACCAGAAGTAGGCGACCGTCCCTACCAGCGCGCCGATCAACAGCCCGTTGATCAGCGCCACGCGCGACTCCTTCCACAGCAGGATGCCGGCGTTGCTGGCGCCCACCTGGCCCAGCGCCAGGCCGCGCACCATCAGGGTCAGCACCTGCACGCCGGCGTTGCCGCCGATGCCGGCGACGATCGGCATCAGCACCGCCAGCGCGACGACCTGTTCGATCGTCGCCTCGAAGCGGCCGATCACGAACGCCGCCATGAACGCGGTCAGCAGGTTGATGCCCAGCCACACCACGCGGCCGCGCACGGCGCGCCGGATCGGCGAGAACAGGTCCTCCTCCTCGTCTAGGCCGGCGGCGCTCAGCGCCTGGTGCTCGGCCTGCTCGCGGATGATGTCGACCACGTCGTCGATGGTGATGCGGCCGAGCAGGAAATTGCCGTCGTCGACCACCGGCGCCGAGACCCAGTCATGGTCGGAGAACTGGCGCGCCACTTCCTGCGCGGACTGGTTGACGTGGAGCGCGGTCAGGCCGTCGTCGATCAGCTGGTTGAGGGGCATGTTCGGCTCGCAGGTCACCAGGTCCTGCAGTGCCACCCAGCCCATCAGCTGGTGGCGGCGGTTGACCACGTAGAGGTGGTCGGTGTGCTCGGGCAGCTCGCCGCGCAGGCGCAGGTAGCGCAGTACCACGTCGACCGAGGTGTCGGCGCGCACCGTCACCACGTCCGGGTTCATCAGGCGGCCGGCGGTATCCTCCTCGTAGGAAAGCACCTGCTCCAGGCGTTCGCGGTTCTCGCGCGCCATCGACTTGAGCACCTCGTCGATGACCGTGTCCGGCAGGTCATCGACCAGGTCGGCGAGGTCGTCGATGTCGAGGTCCTCGACCGCGGCGACGATCTCGTCCGGATCCATGTCCGCGATCAGGCTCTCGCGCACCTCGTCGCCGACGTGGACCAGCACCTCGCCGTCGTCCTCGGGATCGACCAGGCCCCACAGCACCATGCGCTTGGCATGCGGCAACGATTCGAGCAGGTTGCCGATCTCGGCGGGCGAGAGCGTGTTGACCAGGCGCCGCACGGGGCCGAGACGGCCGCTGTCGAGCGCGTCGGAGAGCAGACGCAACTGGCGCGCGGTCTTGTCGTGGCGGGCGGCTTCGGCCATGCGGTTCTTCCGTTGGCGCGTCGTGCCCCCAGAGGCGCGACAGGGTCAGGTGTTCATGCGCGCATTATCGCCGCTGCGCCCGGATATGCCCACCCTGGATCGCACGTCGCCGCCCCGTAGAGGCGGAGCTTGGTCCGCTGCTCTCGGCTCCGGAGCCCACCTGGCCGAGCAAGTTCTGCGCTACAAGAGCGACGGCCCTGGAGCCGCCGTGGCGAAGCTTGCTCCGCTCTACGCAAGGAAAGGGCGGACGCCGTGCGCCTGGCGGTTATCGTCGTGCCGCGGCCAGCCACTTCTCGATGCCGGCGCGGTCGCGCGCGCGCAGCAGGGCCGGCGCCTGCGCACGCAGGCGGCCGAGGTCGAGCCCGCGGATCGCGCGCCGTACTTCCAGCAGCGTGCCCGGGTGCAGGCTCAGTTCCTCCAGGCCCAATGCCAGCAACAGAGGAGTGAAGGCGGGATCCCCGGCCATCTCGCCGCAGACCGCCACCGGCTTGCGGCGCGCCTTGGCGGTGCGGATCACGTTGCGCAGCAGGCGCATCATCGCCGGATGCAGCGGATGGTAGAGCTCGCCCAGCGCCTCGTTGTTGCGGTCGGCCGCCAGCAGGTACTGGGTCAGGTCGTTGGTGCCCACCGAGATGAAGTCCACCGCGCCGATGAAGGTCGGCAGCGCGATCGCCGCGGCCGGCACTTCGATCATCGCCCCGAGGGGGATGTGTTCCGCGACCTCGTAGCCCCCGCTGCGCAGGTCGCGCGTGACACGCGTGATCAGGCCGGCGACCGCCAGGAGCTCGGCGCGCTCGGTGACCATCGGGACCAGGATCCGCAGCGGGCCGTAGCCGGACGCGCGCAGGATCGCGCGCAGCTGGCTGACGAACACCTCCTCGCGTGACAGCGACAGGCGCACGCCGCGGCAACCCATCGCCGGGTTCGGTTCCCGCGGCAGGGTCAGGCCGCTGCGGTCGCTCTTGTCGGCACCGAGATCGAGCGTGCGGATCGTCACCATGCGCCCGGTCATGCCGAGCACGGCGTCGCGGTAGGCGCGGAACTGCTCTTCCTCGTCGGGCAGGCCTTCGCGCTGCAGGAACAGGAATTCGGTGCGGTACAGGCCGATGCCGGCCGCGCCGAGCGCGTGCGATTCGGCCACGTCCTCGCGTGATTCGGCGTTGGCGTAGAGCCTGATGTCGACGCCGTCGAGGGTGCGGGTCGGCTCGCGCCGCAGGCGGTGGAGCTGCTTGCGTTCGCGTCGCTCCTCGCGCACGCGGGCGCGGTAGGCGCGCAGGTCGGCCGCGTTCGGCTCCACCACCACCTGGCCGCCGGCGCCGTCCACGGCGACCACGTCGCCGTCGTTGATCTGTTGCAGCGCCTCGGGTGCGCCGACCACCAGCGGCAGGTGCAGGCTGCGGGCGAGGATGGCGCTGTGCGACAGCATGCTGCCGCCGGCGGTGATCACCGCCAGCACGCCTTGCGACTGCAACTGCACCAGTTCCGAGGGCCCCACGTTGTCGGTGACCAGGATCTCGCCGGCGACGCCCTGCAGCTCCGCCTCGCGGCTGTGCAGCGCCGCATGCAGGCGCCCGACGACGTGGTCGATGTCCTCCAGGCGACTGCGGAAATAGGCGTCGTCCATCCCCTGGAACACGCCGGCCAGGCGGTCGCGGTGCAGGCGCAGGGCGTAGTCGGCGCTGTAGCGGCCCTTGCGGATCAGGTCGTCCAGGCCCTGCAGCAGTTCCGGGTCGTCGAGCAGCAGTGCATGCAGGTCGACGAACTCGCCGACCTCGTGCGCGAGTGCGCCGTGCAGGCGTTCGCGCAGGCCGCGCAGTTCGCCGCGGACCTGCGTGATCGCGTCGTGCAGGCGCGTGAGTTCCGCCTCGACGGCATCGGCGCGGATGTGTTCTTCGGAGACCTCCAGGGCGTGCGGCAGACGGATCCGGGCACGGCCGAGGGCATTGCCCCGGGATGCGCCGTGACCGGAAAACGTCCGGCGCATCAGGGTCTGTTAACGCTTATGGCGCACGCCGCGCCGGGTCTGCGGGCGCGCGGGGCAAGGAAGAACGAGGGCGCGTATGTCGATTCCATCAGCATTGACAGGCCTAGCTGTCCTCATCGAACCGTCGTTCGAACAGCGACGTCACCGCCTCGACCGCCGCCGCCTCGTCCTCGCCCTCGACCCGCAGCACCACCGGCGTGCCGGGGCCGGCCGCCAGCAGCATCACGCCCATGATGCTCTTGGCATTGACCTCGCGGCCCTTGGCGTTGAGGGTGGCGTTGCAGCGGAACGCCGACAGCACCTGCACCAGCTTGGCGGTGGCGCGCGCGTGCAGGCCGAGGCGGTTGGAGACCACCAGTTCGCGTTCGATCATGTCCGGCCTCCGTCGCTTCCGGTCGGTCGCCGGACATCCGTTCCCGATGCGCACGCGGCGCCGCCCGTGGTCGCGCAGGATTCAGGCGTCGTCATGGATCACCCCGTTGCGCGCGCCCGCGGCGGCGACCGCCGGTAGTTCGTCCAGGCCCAGCTCGGCGTAGTTCATGACCCGCAGCAGCATCGGCAGGTTGAGCGCGGACACGCGCCGCGCCGGGGTGCCCAGCCGTGCCAGCTTCGCCGCCAGGTTGCTCGGCGTGGCGCCGTAGAGGTCGGTCAGGATCAACACGCCCTGGCCATCGTCGACCCGGCGCATCGCAGCGCTGGCCTGCGGCAGGATCGCGTCCGGATCGGCCTCGAACGGCACCTCGAACGCCTCCGCCTTCAGCGGCAGGTTGCGCAGCATGCCCCGCACCACCGCGATCAGGGCGGTGCCGATGCCTTCATGGGTCACGAGCAGGAGTCCGACGGCCATGCCGACAACTTAGCAGAGGCGGGTGACGGGCAGGAAGCGGCCGCGCGCAATGAACCGTTGCGGCCGGTGGCCGTAGGAGCGCGCGATGCCGCGGGTGTCGGCCGGATCCGGTGGATGCCGCGATTCCGGACCGGCAGGCGCGCCGGTCGCCGCAATTCGCGGGCGGCACAACGCCCGCGGCATCGCGCGCATGGCGCGCTCCTACGGGCCCTAGTCCAGTTCGCGGTGGAACGTCGCCACGTCCTCCCAGCCGTGCTCGCGCGCGTGCCGGGCCATCTTCTCGGCAAGGTAGACCGAACGGTGGCGGCCGCCGCTGCAGCCGAATGCGACGGTGATGTAGCTGCGCGTATCCGAGCGCATGCGCGGCAGCCAGTGGTCGAGGAACGCGGCGACCTGCGCGTAGTATTCGGCGACGTCGGGCTGCTCGTCCATGTGTTCGCGCACCGCGGCGTCGCGCCCCGACAGCGGGCGCAGGCGCGGATCCCAGTGCGGGTTGGGCAGGCCGCGGGTGTCGAACACGAAGTCGGCGTCGGGCGGCACGCCGCGGCGATAGGCGAACGACTCGAACAGCAGCGACGGCGAGCTGTCGAGGGCGAGCCCGAGTTCGGTGATCACCCGCCTGCGCAGCTGGTGGACATTGAGTTCGCTGGTATCGATCACGTCATCGGCGAGCGAGCGCAGCGGCTTGAGCACCTGGCGCTCGAGCGCGATCGCGTCGGCCAGCGCCAAGCCGACGTGGCTGAGCGGATGGCGACGGCGGGTGTCGGCGTAGCGCTTGAGCAGCACCGTGTCGGCGGTGTCGAAGAAGATGAGCTTGGGATCGAAGCCGAGTCCCGCCACCGCCGACAGCCATTCCGGAATGTTGGCCAGATCGCGGTGGCGGTTGCGCACGTCGATGCCGACCGCGAGCTTCTGCGGCGAGCCGTCGCCGCTGCCGAGGCTGCGTACGAAGTGCGGCAGCAGGTCGGCCGGCAGATTGTCGGTGCAATAGAAGCCAAGGTCCTCGAACGTGTTCAGCGCCACCGACTTGCCGCTGCCGGACATGCCGGTGACGATCAGCAGGGTGGGCGGAGCGACCGTGGTCATGACGCCCCTCGCTCGAGGAAATGCGAGTGCCGGGCGAGGAAGGCGGCCGCCGGGTCCAGGCCCTTGGCGCGCAGGACGTGGGTACGGGTAGCGGCCTCGGTCAGCACCGCCAGGTTGCGGCCGGGCATCACCGGCAGGGTGATCATCGGCACTTCCAGGTCGAGCACCGGGCGCGAGCCGAGGTCGCCGGTCAGCCGTTCCATGCCGCCGTTGTCGGTGCGCGGCGCATCGTAGTTCGGCTTGGCCAGGTGCACGATCAGGCGCAGGTACTTGTTGCGCTTGACCGCGGTATCGCCAAACATCTCGCGGATGTTGAGCACGCCCAGGCCGCGCAGCTCCAGCAGGTCCTGCAACAGCTCCGGGCAGGTGCCGTCGAGCACGTCGGGCGCGATCTGGGTGAACTCCGGTGCGTCATCGGCGACCAGGCGATGGCCGCGGGTGATCAGCTCCAGTGCCAGCTCACTCTTGCCCGAGCCGGACTCGCCGGTGATCAGCACGCCGATCGAGTAGATCTCCATGAACACGCCGTGCAGGGTGACCCGCGGCGCCAGCGCGCGCGCCAGGTGGTACTGCAGGTGGTTGAGCAGCTCGTGCCCGCGCCGCGGCGAGGTCCACAGCGGGATGCCGGATTCCTCGGCCATCTGGCGCAGGTCCTCGGGGCAGTTCTGGTTCTTGCTGACGACCAGCGCCAGCGGGCGGAACTGCATGATCTTCTCGATCGTCTCCCAGCGCTGGCGCGCGTCGAGCGCATCCAGCCAGGCCAGCTCCTCGGTGCCCAGGATCTGCACCTTGTTGGGATAGATGATGTTGAGGTAGCCGGCCAGCGACGGTCGCCGCGCCACCGTTTCCACCGCTTCCAGCACCCGGGTCTGGCCCTGCTGCCCGGCCAGCCAGCGCAGATCCAGCCGCTCCTGCTGGTGATCGAACAGGTCCTGCGCGCTGATGCTGGCGTTCATGCTCCCGGTCCCCCGTGTCCGGCCGCGCTCATGCCGCGCGCCGCCGTCGCGCGTCGCCGAGCAGGAGCGCACGCACGGCCGTTACGTCCGCGGCGGCGCGCAGCCGCTCGCGGAAGCCGGCGTCGGCGAAACAGCCGGCGAGATCGGCGAGGATCTGCAGGTGCGGTTCGGCGTGGTCTTCGGGCACGCGCATGGCGAACACCAGGTCGACCGGGTCGCCATCACAGGCATCGAACGCGATCGGGTGCGCCAGTCGCACGAAGGCGCCCAGCGGCACCCGCCCGCCACGGGCGTGCGGGACCGCCACGCCATGGCCGATCCCGGTGCTGCACAGGCGCTCGCGCTCGTGCAGGCAGGCGGCGACCGCGGCCGCATCCGCCGGGCCTGCGCCCAGCAGGCCGGCGACGACATCGAGCAACGCGTCGCGCGATACCGGCTCGGACAGGATCACGATCCGGTCGGCGGCGAGGAGGTCGGTGCAGGGCATTGCAGTGAAACGTCTCGGGCGATCGCGCCGCTATCTCAGCCGAAGCTGCCTGCGCGCACGGGGTGCTCGCCGCGATGGTGGTCGACCATGCGGTTCTTGTGCTTGACCAGCAGGCGATCGAGCTTGTCGGCCAGCAGGTCGATCGCGGCGTACATGTCGATCGCACTGGCGTCGGCATGCAGGGTCCGGCCGGGCAGCGCCACGGTGGCTTCCGCCTTGTGGTGGGGCTTGTCGAGGCTGAGCTGGGTGCGCACGTCGAAGGGGCGTTCGAAGTGACGCGACAGTCGCTGCAGCTTGGTGTCGACGTAATCGCGCAGGGCGGGCGTGACCTCGATCTGGTGGCCGTGGGTTTCGATGCGCATCGGCGAGCCTCCTGGGGCGTCGTGGGATCAAGACTGCATCGCGCGGGTGCCGGCCGCTGCGTCAGGGGACAGGTTACCCCAAGCCGGACGGCAGGCGCGATGTCCGCAGGGTTCGACCGCGGCGGCGGCCGGCAGTTCAGCCCAGACGCACGCGATCGTGCGAGGAGGGAATGTTCAGCGCTTCCCGGTACTTGGTCACGGTGCGCCGGGCCACGGCGATGCCGGCCGCCTTCAGGGCCTCGGCCAGGCGCGCGTCGGACAGCGGCTTGTGCGGGTTCTCGGCGTCCACCAGGCTGCGGATCATCTGCTGGATCGCGGTGCTCGAGGCCTGGCCGCCGCCGTCGGTGCCCACGCCGGAGGCGAAGAACTGGCGCAGCGGCAGGGTGCCGCGCGGGGTATGGACGTATTTGCGGGCAATCGCGCGTGAAACCGTCGATTCGTGCATGCCGATCTCGGCCGCCACCTCGCGCAGGGTCAGCGGGCGCAGCGCCTGCGGCCCGAATTCCAGGAATCCCGACTGTTGCCGCGCCAGGCAGCGCGCCACCTTGAGCAGGGTCTCGCCGCGGGCCTGCACGTTCTTGAGCAGCCAGCGGGCTTCCTGCAGGCGGCCGCGCAGGTAGCCGGCATCGGCCTCGCTGGCGTGCTGGATCATGCGTTCGTAGCCGCGATGGATGGTCAGCCGCGAATGCGGGCCGCCCACCAGGGTGACCTTCCAGACGCCCTGGTGGCGCTCGATCGCGCAGTCCGGCGCGACATAGGTGTCGCTGGCCACGCCGCCGATCTGGGCCCCGGGGTGCGGGTCGAGCGAGCGCAGCAGCTGCAGGGCGGTGCTGGCTTCGCAGGCGTCGCAGGACAGGGCCTCGGCCAGGCCGTCGACGCCGATCCGCGGCAGGTCCTCGATCAGTTCGGAGACGATGCGCCCGGCGAGGGCGCGGCCCGGCGTGTCGGCGGGCAGGAGATCGAGTTGCAACAGCAGGCATTCTCGCAGGTCGCGGGCGCCGACGCCGGCCGGGTCCATGCGCTGGATCTGGCGCAATACGGCAAGAATCTCGTCAGCGCTGCACTGCAGCTCGGGCTGCAGGGTCAGTGCGATGTCCTCGAACGACGCCCGCAGGTAGCCGTCGTCGTCGATGGCGTCGATCAGGGCCTCGCCGATGCCGCGGTCGCGTCGCGACAGATGGCTCAGGTGCAACTGCCACGACAGGTGCTCGCGCAGGCTCTCGGTGTGCACCAGGCGCTCGGTGGGGTCGCTGTCGTCGTCGCTTGCAGGCCCCGATCCGCTGCCGCCGTACCATGACTCCTCGACGTCCCAGCGCGTGAATTCTTCGGCGTCATTCGCGGTCGCGTCGCTTCCGGGGCCCGCGGCATCGGCGGCGGGTGTCTGGATCGGTGCGTCCTCGCGCCAGTCGAGCAACGGATTGCTCTCCACGGCGCTGACGATCTCGGCCTCCAGTTCCAGCGCCGAGAGCTGCAACAGATGCAGCGCCTGCCGCAGTTGCGGAGTCAGGACCAGGTGCTGTCCCAGCGATGTCTGCAGGCGTGGCTTCATCTTCCCAACGAGAGAACGGTCGGCGGGGCCGGGCGCGGACAGGTCCGCGGCGGTCCGGTTCGACGCATCCGTGACGAGCGACGCGCAGCGGGGCTACAGGCGAAAGGATTCGCCCAGATAGACCCGACGCACGTCGGGATTGGCCAGCAGCGCGTCCGGAGCCCCCTGCGCGAGCACGCCGCCTTCGTTGAGGATATACGCGCGATCGCAAATGCCCAAGGTCTCGCGCACGTTGTGGTCCGTGATCAGCACCCCGATCCCGCGATCCTTGAGGTGGCGGATGATGCGCTGGATCTCGCCGACCGAGATCGGGTCGACGCCGGCGAAGGGCTCGTCGAGCAGCATCAGCCGCGGCCGCGCCGCCAGCGCGCGGGCGATTTCGACCCGGCGGCGCTCGCCGCCGGACAGGCTGGCGCCGATCTGGTCGACGACATGGGACACCTGCAGCTCGTCGAGCAGGCTCTCGAGCTCGGTTTCGCGGCCCTGGCGGTCCAGGTCCCCGCGCAGTTCCAGCACCAGGCGGATGTTGTCGGCAACGCTGAGCTTGCGGAACACCGAAGGTTCCTGCGGCAGGTAGCCGACGCCGAGGCGGGCGCGCCGGTACATCGGGTCACTGGTGATGTCGCGACCGTCCAGTTCGATGCGGCCGGCGTCGGCCGGCACCAGGCCGACGATCATGTAGAAACAGGTGGTCTTGCCGGCGCCGTTGGGGCCGAGCAGGCCCACCACCTCGCCGGCGTCCAGGGTCAGCCCGAAGTCGCGCACGACCTCGCGCGCGCGGTAGCGCTTGCGCAATCCTTCCGCGACCAGCATCAGCCGTCGTCCTGCGGGGTCTGGTTGCGGGGCTGGATGCGCATCTGCACGCGGCCGGCGTCGTTGCCGCCACTCTCCACGCGCCCGCTCTGCATGTTGTAGACGATGCGCTGGCTCTTCATCGAACCGCGCGGCTGGTCGACGAAGGCGTCGCCGGTCAGGGTCACGATTTCGGTCGCCATGTCGTAGTCGATCTTCCTGGCACGTGCGGTCATGGGCGAGCCGTCGTCCATCTGCTGCTTCAGCACCGCCGGCGTTCCGGTCAGGACCGCGCGGGAGATGTCGCCATTGCGCGAGTGGATGTCGGCGCGGTCGGCGCGGATGTCGAGCGTGCCCTGGGTGATGACCACGCCCTGTGACAGCACCGTCGGTGCGCTGTCGTCCAGCATGCCCACTTGGTGGCCGGCATCGATGTCCATCGGCTTGTTGCGATCGGATTTGCGCGCGTCCGCCGCCGATGGCGCCAGCGCGAAGGCGAGGGCAAGGACCAGCAGGGCACTAGCGGCGCGTGGGGACATAGCGTTGTTTCACCTGGGATTTGAACGTGTACCGCTTGCTGGCGAGGTCGACTTCCAGGCCGCGGCCCTGGATTGTAGAGCCGGGCTGCTCCACGGTCACCAGAACGTCGCTGCGGGCGATATCGGTCTCGGGGTATAGGTTCAGTTGCTCGGTGTTCATCGTCACCGGGCGGGGATTGCCTTCGGGGCTGGTCACCCGGACATCGTCGCGCAACCGGACCTCGTCGTGGTCTGCAGTGACCACGCCGGTCCTGGAGCGTGCTTGCCAGTAGCCGCCGCCGCGCTCGGGCAACAGGAACAGCGGCTCGTCGAGTGTGATGGTGCGGTCCTGCGGATGTTGTTCGAGCAGTGGTGCGCGCAGGGTGAACGATTCGATGCCTTCCTTGTTGAGCGCGGTCAACTCGAAATCGTGCAGCACGTAGTCGGAACGTCCCTGGTCGGGCGCCATCGCGGTGTCGTCGGCGCGCTGCCGCCAGACCGACCAGCCGGAGACGACGGCGGCGACCAGCAGCACCACGGTGAGGGCGAGGCGCCAGTTCATGCCGGCGCCGCCGCGGCGATCAGCGCTTCGACCCGGTCCTGCGCGGTCAGCAGCAGGTCGCAGAGCTCGCGCGCCGCGCCCTCGCCACCGCGCGCGCGGGTCTGCCAGTGCGCATGCGCGGCGGTCCAGGGGTGCGCGTTGGCCGGTGCGGCGGCCAGGCCGGCGACGCGCATCGGCGCGAGATCCGGCAGATCGTCGCCCATGAAGGCGACCTCGTCGCGGTCGATGCCCAGGCGGGTGCGGATCTCCTCCACCTTCGCCCGCTTGTCGCCGACCGCGCAATGCGCCTGCACCCCGAGTTCGGCGGCGCGGCGCTCGACCGCGGCGCTGGCGCGGGCGGTGACCAGCGCGACCGCGATGCCGGCCTTGCGCAGCAGCGCCAGGCCCTGCCCGTCATGGACGTGGAAGGCCTTCATCTCGCCGCCTTCGGCATCGAACAGCAGACGGCCATCGGTCAGGGTGCCGTCGACGTCGAAGCACGCCAGGCGGATCCTGGCGGCGCGCGCGAGCAGGGCTTCGGGGTAGTCGGGGAGATCGGGCATCGGCAGGGTCGGCGGGTGGCGGGGTGCGAAGGGGAACCCGGATCAGACGACGCGGGCGCGCAACAGGTCATGAATGTTGAGTGCACCGACCACGCGGCGTGCGCCGTCGACGACCAGCAGGGCGTTGATCTTGTGCGTCTCCATCAGCCGCGCGGCCTCGACCGCCAGTGCATCGCTGTCGATCGTGATCGGGGTGCGGGTCATCACGTCGACGATCCGGGTCGCGCGTACGTCGACGCCCTCGTCGGCCAGCGTCCGGCGCAGGTCGCCGTCGGTGAACAGTCCGAGCAGGCGATCGTCGGCGTCGACCACCGCGGTCATGCCCAGGCGCTTGCGGCTCATCTCCAGCAGCACGTCGCCGAGGCTGGCGGCCTCGTCCACGCACGGGATGTCGTCGCCGGTGTGCATGACGTCGGCGATGTGCAGCAACAGGCGCCGACCGAGCGCGCCGGCCGGGTGCGAACGAGCGAAATCGTCGGCGGTGAAGCCGCGCGCCTCCAGCAGCGCGACCGCCAGCGCGTCGCCCATGGCCAGGGTGGCCGTGGTGCTGGCGGTGGGCGCCAGGTCGAGCGGGCAGGCTTCCTCCGGCACGCTGACGTCCAGATGCACGTCGGCTTCGAGCGCCATGGTCGATTGCGGGCGTCCGGTCATGGTGATCAACGGGTTGCCCTGGCGCCGGAACACCGGCAGCAGCATCAGGATCTCGTCGGACTCGCCCGAATAGGACAGCGCCAGCACCACGTCGGCATCGGTGACCATGCCCAGGTCGCCGTGACCGGCCTCGCCCGGATGCACGTAGAACGCAGGCGTGCCGGTGGAGGCCAGGGTCGCGGCGATCTTGCGGGCGATATGCCCGGACTTGCCCATGCCGGTGCAGACCACGCGACCGCTGCAGTCGAGCACCAGCCGGCAGGCGGCGCTGAAGGCGCCGTCGATGCGCGCGGCGACGGCTTCCAGGCCACGGGTCTCGATTTCGATCACGCGGCGGCCGCTGGCGGCGAACTCCGGGGCGCGGGCGGTCTGTGTTCCGTTTGCGGCCATTTCTAAGCGCAGGCCTTTCCGTTAGGCTAATCGGTTCATTTTATGCCTTTCCCGCTCCGAGGGTTTGCAACCGGCCATTGGCACGGATTCGGGGCTCAGGCGCGCTTAAGCAGGAGTTTTTCCGGTTGGACGCACAGACGATCCGCAATCTGATCGAACAGGGCCTGCCCGGGGCACGGGTACAGGTGCAGGGCGAGGACGGCGTGCACTTCGAGGCGCTGGTGGTCTCCGACGCCTTTGCCGGCAAGCTGCCGCTGGCGCGGCACCGCATGGTCTACGCCACCCTGGGCGAGCTGATGGGCGGCGAGATCCATGCCCTGGCGCTGCGCACGCTGACGCCGGAGGAGCACGGCTGAGGTCGCGGACCGGGACAGGAAGAACGTTCGCTCTTCCCCCCGGACGCCGGCCATCGGCCCATCGCCATGCAGAAGATCACAGTCACCGGCGGACGCCCGCTCGAGGGCGAAGTCGCCATCTCCGGCGCCAAGAACGCCGTGCTCCCGATCCTGTTCGCCAGCCTGCTGGCGGACGGCCCGGTCGAGATCGGCAACGTCCCCAACCTGCACGACGTGCTCACCACTGCCAAGCTGCTGGCGGAGCTGGGCGCGGGCGTGCGCCATGATGTCGAACGCGGTCGCTTCGCGATCGATCCACGCAGCGTGCGCAACCATGTCGCGCCGTACGAACTGGTGCGGACGATGCGCGCCTCGGTACTGGTGCTCGGGCCGCTGCTGGCCAGGCACGGCGCCGCCGAGGTCTCGCTGCCGGGCGGTTGCGCGATCGGCTCGCGCCCGGTCGACCTGCACATCGGTGCGATGCAGGCACTGGGCGCCGAGATCGAGGTGGAGCACGGCTACATCAAGGCGCGTGCAGGACGCCTGCGCGGCGGTCGCATCGATTTTCCGCTGGTCAGTGTCGGCGCCACCGAGAACGCGCTGGCGGCGGCCACCCTCGCCGAGGGCACCACGGTCATCGACAACGCCGCGTGCGAACCGGAGATCGTCGACCTGGCCGACTGCCTGGTGGCGCTCGGCGCCGACATCGAGGGTGCGGGCACGCCGCGGATCGTGATCCGTGGCGTGGAACGGCTGCGTGGCGGCACCCACGAGGTGCTGCCGGACCGCATCGAGACCGGCACCTTCCTGGTCGCCGCGGCGATGACCGGCGGCTGCGTCACCGCGACCCGCACGCGCGCCGACACCGTGGCCGCCGTGCTCGACAAGCTGCGCGAGGCGGGCGTGTCGATCGACGTCGACGGCGACCGCATCCGCGCCGACATGCGCGGCCGGCGGCCGCGGGCGGTCGATCTGGTCACCGCGCCGCACCCGGGCTTCCCGACCGACATGCAGGCGCAGCTGATGGCGATGAACTGCATCGCCGAAGGCACCGGCACGATCGACGAGAACATTTTCGAAAACCGCTTCATGCACGTCAACGAGCTGCTGCGGCTCGGTGCCGACATCGACATCGACGGCCATCGCGCCACGGTGACCGGCGTGGAACAGCTGAGCGGTGCACCGGTGATGGCGACCGATCTACGCGCTTCGGCCTCGCTGGTGCTGGCCGGGCTGGTGGCCAAGGGCGAGACCGTCATCGACCGCATCTACCACCTGGATCGCGGCTACGAACGCCTGGAGCACAAGCTCTCGGCGCTGGGCGCGGACATCCGGCGCATCGGCTGACGGTGGGCCAAGGCCCACCGTTATCGCCCTACCGGATTGACCGCAACTGCAGATCGATATGGTCGCGGCCGTTGCGCTGTTGCAGGATCCGCGCCGGCACCGGCATGCCCTCGACGATCCAGGCGGTGATCTTGCGGCTGCCATCCTCGCGGATCACGCGGGTGGCTTCCTGCGACCGGCCGGCGACGTCGATCGTTTCCTTGCCGTCGATCCTGAACTTCTGCGGCCGGGCGCGCCCGTCCTCGACCAGGCGATAGTTCAGCGGCTTGCCGGCGGCCACGTCGCGCACGAGCGCCAGGTTCATCAGCATGCCGTCCATGTCGCCGGGGCGCAGCTTCACCGGGCCGGCCTTCTCCGGGTCGACGTCGCCGCTCCAGCGCGCCTCGCCCTTGTCCCAGTCGTAGCTGGCCTCGATGTTGCGTTTCTTCACCAGCATCGCCGCCAGGCCGGTCTCGCCGCCCTGGGAGTCGGTGCTGCTCAGCGGTCGCCATTGGCCGCCGTTTTCCTCGAACGTGGTGCTCTGCGACAGGCGCGCGCCCATGCCGGTCACCTCGAGGCTGTATTTCCAGCGACCTTCGCCGGCGGCCGCCAGGGTCATCCTGCCGTCGCCCTGCATGCCCATGTAGTTGGCGCGGTAGTCGGCGGAGAACGGCTCCAGCGCCCAGCTGGCGGTGCTGGCGAGGCAGAGCGCCGCCGCCATCAGCAGCCGGTGCGTCGTCGAAAAGGTCGGGGTGCGGGATTGGATGCTCATGCTCACTCTGCTCCTTGATATTCGATCAGACGCAAATCGACGCCGTCTCCGTCCTCGTCGCGCTGCAGGATGCGTACCGGCGTCGGTACGCCGCGGGCGACCCAGACGATGGTCTCGTCGTCGTCGTCCTCGACCCGTGAAACGCGCAAGGCGTTGTAGCTCAGTTCGCCGACCTCGATGATTTCCGGTTCCTCGGCGACCTGGTAGACGTGATCGCGGGCGCGGCCGTTGTCGACGAAGCGGTATTGCAAGGTCTTGCCGGGTTCGGCGTCGCGGATGATGGCCAGGTTGATCAGCAGCGCGCTCATGTCGCCCTCGCGCAGCGCCACCGGATCGCGGCGGCGCTTGCTGACGTCGCCAGTCCACTGCGCAACGTCCGCTTCCCAGTCGTAGGTGCCGGTGATCTTGCGACCGAAGAACAGCGCCTTGCGCACCGTGCTCTGGCTGAGCGGGCGATAGCGGTCGCCGGCGGCTTCGACGTTGAACACCGTGCTCTGCCCGACGTTGAGGCGGGCGATGCCGACCAGGCCGCGGCGGCCGCGGATGTCGAGGTCCAGCTGCCACTGCGGACCATCGCGGCGGGCCAGGCGCATGGTCGCGTCACCGGCGGGCTTGCCCTGGTACCAGGCGTCGTAGGTGGCGACGAACGGCTCCAGCGTCTCGGCCTGCGCGGGGGGCAGGGGAGGCAGGGCAGGCAGGGGAGGCAATGCCGGGGACAGCAGCAGTGCGGCGATGAGGGAAACGGCATTCATATGGACGCCATCATGCAAAGCGGTTGTTGGCTGTCAGCTGAAGCGGTGTGTCGAGCACGCGGCCGTCGAGATGAACATGATGTTCATGCAGGACGATCCGGCCCTCGACCAGCCAGCGCACGGTCTCGAGCAACAGTGAGTGCTCGCGCGCCAGCACCCGTGCCGCCAGCGCCGTCTCGTCGTCGCCGACCGGTACCGGTACGCACGCCTGCGCGATCACCGGCCCGCCGTCCAGGTCCGCGGTGACGAAGTGCACACTGGCGCCGTGTTCGCACACGCCCGCCTCCAGCGCGCGCCGATGGGTGTGCAGGCCCTTGAACGCGGGAAGTAGCGATGGATGGATGTTGATCATGCGGCCGGGGCGGGCGTCGACCATGGCCGCGTCCAGCAGTCGCATGTAACCGGCACATACGATCAAGTCGGGGTGGGCGGCATCGATGCGCGCGAACAGCTCGGCGTCGAAGGCGTTGCGCGAGGCGAACGCCTTCGGATCGAGTGCGACAGCGTCGATGCCTGCGGCGCGCGCGCGCTGCAGCGCGCCGGCCTCGGCGCGATCGGAGAACACCCCGACCAGTTCGGCCTCGAGCGTTCCGGCGGAGATTGCATCGATCAGCGCCTGCAGGTTGCTGCCGCGGCCCGAAGCGAGGACGGCGATGCGGCGGCGTCCGGCATCGGAGACGGCGAGCCCGGACAAGACGCGTCCTCAGCCGATGCGGACACGGTCGTCGCCGGCAGCCGCGATCACCTCGCCGATGCGCCAGTGCGGCAGCGACTGGGCTTCGAGTGCGGCGCCGATCGGCGCCATCTGCTCCGGCGGCACGACCAGCACGAAACCGATGCCGCAGTTGAAGGTGCGCCACATTTCCTCGCGTGCCACCGCGCCCTCGCGCTGCAGCCAGTCGAACACCGGCGGCAGCGGCCAGGCGGAGGCCTCGATCGTCAGGCCCAGGCCCTCCGGGATCACGCGGATGATGTTCTCGGTCAGGCCGCCGCCGGTGATATGGGCCATGGCGTGCACGGCTGCGCCGTGTTCGCGCAGCAGCGCCAGCATCGGTTTCACGTAGAGGGTGGTCGGCGCCATCAACGCGTCGATCAGGCGGGTGCCGTCGAGATCGAGCTCGGCCGGTCGTCCGGCGCGGTCGAAGATGCGGCGGATCAGCGAGTAACCGTTGGAATGCGGGCCGCTGGAGCCGATCCCGACCAGCACGTCGCCGGCGCGGACCGCGGTGCCGTCGAGCAGTGCCGACTTCTCCACCGCGCCGACGCTGAAGCCGGCCAGGTCGTATTCCCCCGGCGCGTACATGTCGGGCATCTCGGCGGTCTCGCCGCCGATCAGGGCGCAACCGGCGAGCTCGCAGCCGTGCGCGATGCCGCCGACCACGGCGGCGGCGGTGTCGATATCGAGCTTGCCGGTGGCGAAATAGTCGAGGAAGAACAGCGGCTCGGCACCCTGCACCAGGATGTCGTTGACGCACATCGCCACCAGGTCGATGCCGATGGTGTCGTGGCGGTTCAGCTGCTGCGCGAGCTTGAGCTTGGTGCCGACGCCGTCGGTGCCCGACACCAGTACCGGCTCGCGGTAGCGGCCGGAGAGGTCGAACAGGGCGCCGAAGCCGCCGAGTCCGCCCATCACCTCGGGGCGGAAGGTGCGCTTGACCAGCGGCTTGATCCTGTCGACGAGCGCATTGCCGGCATCGATGTCGACGCCGGCGTCGCGGTAGGTGAGCGGAGTGGGGGCGGTCACGGACGCGGGCCTGCAGGGGCAAAAACATGATTCTAGCCTGCGCAGGAGCGGGGGAACGAGTGGAGAGAAAGGAAAGAAGCACGCGACAGGCCGGAACCGCCGCTCTCGTTTCTCGTTCCTCTCCACTCGTTTCTCGCGCTTTGTGGCACCATTCCGCCGTTGTCGCAGCGAAGGACGAGGAATGCCGCAGGCCAGCAAGCCAACCAAACGGATCAAGCGGTGGACGGGCTGGCTCCTGGCGGTCGGGCTGCTCGCCGCCGGCCAGGCAGCGGCCCAGCGCGTGGAGGGCGACACCGCCCAGGCGCAGGGCATGTACGAGGCCGAGGTCCGGGTCAACGGCCAGCGCGAGGCGGAGCGCAAGGCCGGCTTCAGCCGGGCCTTGGCGCAGGTGCTGGCCAAGCTGTCCGGCGATCGCACCGCGGCCAGCCGCCCCGGCGTCGCACAGGAGCTGCGTCGCGCCGGGGACTACGTGGAGGGGTACGACTATCGCCAGGACGAGGGCGTCTCCGCCAGCGGCGCGCCGAGCTTCGAGACGACCCTGGTGGTGCGCTTCGACGAGGATGCGGTGGACGCCGTGGCCGCTGCGCTGGGGTTGCCGATCTGGCCGGAACCACGGCCCAAACCGGTGCTGTGGCTGGCGATCGACGACGGCAAGGGCGCACGCCTGGTCAATCTCAACCAGAACAACGTGGTGCGGCCGATCCTGAGCCGGGCGCAGCAGCGCGGCTACCGCCTCGGCCTGCCGCGCGGCAGCGCCGCCGAGCAGGCCGCGGTCGGTGCCATCTGGCGTGGCGACAGCGGCGCCGTGGCGCGGTTGTCGGCACGCTACAGCCCGCCGATGCAGCTGATCGGCAAGCTCTACCGGGCCGACGGCGGCTGGAAGGCCGACTGGACCTTCGTCGACAACGGCCGCGTGCTGTCGCAATGGTCGAGCGAGGATGCCAATGCGCGCATCGCCATGGCGGCCGGCGCCGACGGTGCTGCCGATGCCCTGGTCGAGCGTTACGCGCGGGCCAGCGAAGCCGGGCCGACCGGCAGCTACCGGGTTGCCTTCGTCGGCATCGGCAGCAGCGATGATTTCATCCGCCTGTCGGGCCATCTGCAGGGCCTGTCGGTCGTGCGCCGGATCACGCCGGTGCGGGCGACCGCCGACGGCGTCGAGTTCGAACTCGAGCTGTTGACCGGACTGCCGGGCTTCCGCCGGCTCGTCGACGAGCGGGTGCTGATGGAGGTCGAGGCGCCGCTGCAGACCGGCACCCCGGTCTTCCGGCTGGTCCGGTGACCACGCCATGAGCGAACCTGCCGGCGCGGCGATCGCGCTGTTCCTCAAGCGGCTGCAGTGGGGCCTGGTGCTGGCCGTGGTCTTCTGGCTGCTGCTGGCGCTCGGCCCGATCCTGACGCCGTTCGTGCTGGCGGCGCTGCTCGGCTGGCTGGGCGACCCGCTGGTCGACCGGATCGAGCGCAGCGGCCGCTCGCGCGCGGTGGCGGTGACGCTGGTGTTCGCGCTGATGGTGCTGTTGCTGGTGCTGGCGTTGCTGATCCTGGTGCCGATGCTCGAGGAGCAGATCGTCACCCTGATCGACACCCTGCCGAGCTACCGCGAATGGTTCATGCAGACGGCGATCCCGTGGGTGGAGCAGCGCACCGGGTTTGAGATCTCGACCTGGCTGGACCCGCAGAGCCTGATCGAGCTGGCGCGCGAGCACTGGCAGCAGGCCGGCGGCATCGCCGCGACCTTCTTCGGCTACGTGCAGCGCTCCGGCTTCGCGTTCCTCACCTGGATGGTCAACCTGGTGCTGTTGCCGATCCTGACCTTCTACTTCCTGCGCGACTGGGATCGCCTGGTCGAGCGGGTCGCCGCGCTGGTGCCGCGCGATCACCTGGCCACGGTGACGCGACTGGCGCGCGAGTCCAACGACGTGCTCGGTGGCTTCCTGCGCGGGCAGTTCATGGTGATGCTGGCGCAAGGTGCGTTCTACGCCGTGGGACTGCAGGCGATCGGGCTCCGGCTCGGGATCCTGGTGGGCCTGATCGCCGGGCTGATCAGCTTCGTGCCGTACCTGGGCGCGACCGTCGGCGCGGTGCTGATGCTGTTGGCGGCGCTGGTCCAGGAGCAGGGGATCGACTGGCAACTGCTGATCCTGGGCTCGGTGGTGTTCGTCGCCGGGCAGCTGCTCGAAAGCTACGTGCTGACCCCGCGCCTGGTCGGCGACCGCATCGGCCTGCATCCGGTGGCGGTGATCTTCGCGGTGATGGCGGGCGGGCAGCTGTTCGGGTTCGTGGGCATGCTGCTGGCGCTGCCGGTCGCCGCCGTCGCCAACGTGCTGATCGGCTTCGCGCAGGAGCGCTATCGCGAGAGCCAGCTGTACGCCGGCGCGCCTGCCGGCCTGGTGATCGGCGAGCCGGCCGGGGGTGAAGGCGAGGACGGGCGCAGCGAGCCGCCGCAGGCGTGAGCCCGCGTCGCGACGGTCCCGGCCGCGACGGCGGGCAATTGCCGCTGGCGCTGCGCTGCCCGCCTGACCAGCGCTTCGAAGCGTTCGTCCCGGCGTCCGAAGCGGTATTGCCGCCGCTGCGCGCACTGGCCGCCGCGGCCGGTGGCGACTGGTGCTACCTGTCGGGTGCGGCGGGCACCGGCAAGACCCACCTGGCACTGGCGACCTGCGCCACGGCCGAGGTGCACGGTCGGCGCGCGGCCTACCTGCCGCTGGCCAGCGCCGCCGGTCGCCTGCACGAGGCGCTGCAGTCGCTGCACGACTACGACCTGATCGCGCTGGACGGGCTCGACGCCGTGGCCGGCCATCGTGACGACGAGCTCGCGCTGTTCGATTTCCACAACCGTGCGCACGACGCCGACAAGGCGGTGCTGTATGCGGCGCGCGCGCTCCCCGCGGATTTGCCGCTGACCTTGCCGGACCTGCGCTCGCGCCTGTCGCAATGCGTTCGCATCGTGCTGGCGCCGCTCGACGACGCCGGGCGCCGCGAGGTGCTGCGCGTGCGCGCGCAGCGGCGCGGATTGATGTTCGACGATGCCGCGATCGACTGGCTGCTCAAGCGCGTCGATCGCGACCTGGTGAGCCTGACCGCGCTACTCGACCGGCTCGACCGCGCCTCGCTCGCCGCACAGCGGCGGTTGACGGTGCCGTTCCTGCGGCAGGTGCTGGGGGGAAGGGAGTAGGGAGTGGGATCGAGGGACGGGACGCGCGCGTCCTTGCTCGCCTTTGCGGCGGCGTTCCTCAGGCTAAGGTCGGTCGAGCAGGTGTTGTTCGATTGTCGGCTGCTGGAGGGCAACGACTGAGATCGAAATGGATCCCAGCTTTCGCTGGGATGACGACCAGAAGCCGCTACGCCCACTCCTCACTCCTCACTCCTCGGACCAGCCGTTACCCCCAGCATCTCGTCCAGCTCGGCCAGCCGCTGTGGCGTGCCGACGTCCGTCCAATGCCCGCGATGGTGCTCGCCGGTCACCTGGCCCTCCGCCATCGCCGCGCGCAGCAGCGGCGCCAGCTTGAAGCGCGGCGGATCGGCGTCGGCACCCGGTGCAGTGCCGATGGTGCGGCGCCAGTCGTCGAACAGCGATGCGCGGTAGATGCCGATCCCGGCGAAGGTGAGCCGGCGATCGCCGTCGTCGAGTACGTCGCCGTCGTCGGCGAGGGCGAAGTCGCCGCGCGTGTGGTGCGGCGGATTGTCGACCAGCACCAGGTGCGCGTCGCCGGCCGGCCGCCGTGGCAGCCGCGCGAAATCGAAGTCGGTCCAGATGTCGCCGTTGACCGTGATGAACGGCGCATTGCCGAGCAGCGACAGCGCGTGCCACATGCCGCCGCCAGTTTCCAGCGGCGTATCGCCCTCGTGCGAGTAGCGGATCCGCAGGTTCCATCGCGAACCGTCGCCGAGCGCCTTGGGGAACTGTTTCGCCAGCCACGACGTATTGATCACCACCTCGCGCACACCGGTGGCGGCGAGGCGTTCCAGGTGCCAGACGATCAGCGGCTTGCCGCCGGCCGCGAGCAGCGGCTTCGGCGTGGCATCGGTCAGCGGCCGCATGCGTTCGCCGAGGCCGGCGGCCAGAATCAATGCCTTCATGCGCGAGAACCTGCGGCGGCGGATGCCGGACAGGCGGGCAGAGCCCGGGTCCGGAGAGTGGCGCAACGGCGCGAGCTCCGCGCGACAGGGACATCGGCCGCGGCCAGGATCGCATCGATGATCTGCATGCATTCTCCACGCGGCGGCGGCCGCTCGTGCGGCACAGGGTAAACTCCCGAGCCTGTTTCAGCGAGGTGTCGCGATGACCCTGCAGGTGGTGCTGTTGTCCGGCGGTTCCGGCACACGATTGTGGCCGCTCTCGCGCGAGGCCTATCCCAAGCAGTTCCTGCCGCTGGCGGGCGAGGACACGATGCTGCAGGAGACCTGGGCGCGGGTGGCGCCGCTGGGCGGCGCCGCGCCGATCGTGGTCGCCAACGAGGAGCACCGCTTCCTCGCCGCCGAGCAACTGCGGCAGGCCGGTGCGCCGACGCCGGCCATCGTGCTCGAGCCGACGGGGCGCAATACCGCACCGGCGATCGCCGCTGCGGCGCTGCAGGCGATGGCCGGTGGCGACGATCCGGTGCTGCTGGTATTGCCGTCGGATCACGTCGTACGCGACGCCGATGCGTTCCGCGCGGCGGTGCAGCAGGCGCTGCCGGCCGCCGAAGCGGGGGCGCTGGTGACGTTCGGCATCGTCGCCGACACGCCGGAAACCGGGTTCGGCTATATCCAGGCCGCGCCGGGCAAAGGCGTGCGCGACGTGCTGCGCTTCGTCGAGAAGCCCGATGCCGCGACCGCACGCGGCTATCTCGACAGTGGCGACTATTACTGGAACAGTGGCATGTTCCTGTTCCGGGCATCGGGCTACCTGCGGGAACTGGAGCAGTTCCGGCCGGATGTCCTGGCGGCGGTGCGCGCGGCCTTCGATGCGGCGACACGCGACGGCGACTTCGTGCGGCTCGACCGCGAAGCGTTCGCCGGCTGCCCGTCGGATTCGATCGACTACGCGGTGATGGAGAAGACCGGTCACGCCAAGGTGCTGCCGGTCGACATCGGCTGGAGCGATGTCGGCTCCTGGTCGGCGCTGTGGGAGGTCAGCGAGCAGGACGCCGATGGCAACGCCCACCACGGCGACGTAATCGCGGTCGACAGCCGCAACAGCTACGCCTACGCGCGGCGGCTGGTCGCGCTGGTCGGCGTCGACGACCTGGTGGTGGTGGAGACCGACGACGCGGTGCTGGTGGCGCGCAAGGACAAGGTGCAGCAGGTCAAGGAGGTGGTGGCGCGGCTGAAGTCGGACCAGCGCAGCCATGCGGTGCTGCATCGCGAGGTGCACCGGCCCTGGGGCAGCTATGACTCGATCGACGCCGACGATGGGTTCCAGGTCAAGCGGATCAAGGTCAAGCCCGGCGGGCGGCTGTCGCTGCAGTCGCACAAGCACCGGGCCGAGCACTGGATCGTGGTGCGCGGCGTTGCGCGCGTCACCCGCGACAACGATGTATTCGATCTGTACGCCAACCAGTCGACGTACATCCCGCTCGGCGCGAAGCACCGGCTGGAGAATCCCGGCGCGGAGACGCTCGAGCTGATCGAGGTGCAGTCCGGCGGTTACCTGGGCGAGGACGACATCGTCCGCTACGAGGACGTGTACGGCCGCTCGTAGGCATGTTCCGCGATTCCGTCCGGAGAAACGGCACGCTCACCGGGGTTTAGCACGCACCGCCGATGCGCTGCGGGAAAAGAGCTGCGGATGCATCGCGGGCGGACCGGCACGGCGTCCCGGTGCGGGACACGCCGTGAATCCGTCCATGGAGGCTCGTCGACGCCATCCATGGCGCCGACGGTCCCGCACCGGGACGCCGAGCCGGCCCTGGATGCTGACCGGGCGCTTCTCGTGCGGATCACCGGTCAACCGAGAGCCGTTGCAGCCCTCGACCTGAGAACACCGGTCGTGCCCGAAGGGCTACGCCGCCACGGCCTTGGTCTCTGTCTCCAGCGAGGCCAGCCAGGCGTCGTCGGAGCCTTCTTCCACGCCCTCGAACAGGAACGTCGACAGGTAGCGCTCGCCGGTGTCGGGCAGGGTGGCCAGGATCACCGAACCCTCAGTCGCGGTTTCGGCCACCTGCAGCGCCGCGGCGACGGTGGCGCCGGCGGAGATGCCGACGAACAGGCCTTCCTCGGCAGCGAGTCGGCGCGCGGTGTCGCGGGCGACGGTGTCGTCGACCGGACGGATCTCGTCGGCGATGCCGCAGTCGAGCACCGCCGGCACGAAGTCCGGCGTCCAGCCCTGGATCTTGTGCGGCTGCCAGTCCTTGCCGCCGAGCAGCGAGGCGCCGGCCGGCTCCGAGGTGACGATGCGTACTTCCGGCCGCGCGACCTTCAGCACCTGGCCGACGCCGGTGAGGGTGCCGCCGGTGCCCCAGCCGCTGACGAAATAATCCAGCCGGCGGCCGGCGAAATCGCGCAGGATCTCCGCGGCGGTGGTCTGGCGGTGATAGGCCGGGTTGGCCGGGTTCTCGAACTGCCGCGCCAGGAACCAGCCGTGCGTCTCCGCCAGTTCGGCGGCCTTGCGGACCATGCCGCTGCCGCGCTCGGCGGCGGGGGTCAGGATCACCTTCGCGCCGTAGGCGCGCATCAGCTTGCGACGCTCGACCGAGAAGGTCTCCGTCATCACCGCGACGAACGGATAGCCGCGCGCGGCGGCGACCATCGCCAGCGCCACGCCGGTGTTGCCGGAGGTCGCTTCGACGATGGTCTGCCCGGGCTTGAGCGCGCCGCTGCGCTCGGCGTCGAGCACGATCGCCAGCGCCAGCCGGTCCTTGACCGAACCGCCGGGGTTGAACGATTCGACCTTGGCGTAGAGCGAGACGTACGCGGGCGGCAGCCGGTGCAGCTTGACGACGGGTGTGTGGCCGATGGTATCGAGGATGCTGTCGTGGATGGTCATGATGGTGGCCTGCTTAAGGGAATTGTCGAGGAAGGCTCAGGGACTCTGCCGTCCGCTGTTCTCCCCCTTTGAAAAGGGGGATTGAGGGGGGCGAAAGCCGCCGCTTGCAAGCCGCAGGCTTGCGACGGCTTGAGCGCCCCCGCGCGTTGCGCGGGGGCCGGGAATGGCGCCGCAATTTGCGTTTTGCTGCGCACCGTGAAGAGCAAATCCCCCCAGCCCCCCTTTTTCAAAGGGGGGTTCAAGGCATCTGGTACGGCGAGTGCGGTGCACGGTCATGCCGCTTCGTCCAGTACACCGGGGGATCCGCCAGCCACCGCCGTGCCCAGCGGCGCCGCGCCGAACCAGTGCAGGGTCTGCGCGAACGCCGCCACCTCGCCGAGGATCAACAGGGCGGGCGCGCGCACCGCGTAGCGCTCGGCGAGCGCCGGCAGTTCGTCCAGCGTGCCCGCGATCACGCGCTGTTCCGGCCGCGAACCGTTCTCGACCAGCGCGAACGGGGTCCGCGGATCGCGACCGTGCGCGAGCAGCCGTGCGCGCAGGGTGTCGAGCATCGCCACGCCCATGTACACCGCCAGCGTCTGGTGCTCCTGCGCCAGCGCCGCCCAGTCCAGGGTGTCGAGTGAGGCCTTGCAGTGCGCGGTGACCAGGCGTGCCGACTGCGCATGGTCGCGATGGGTGAGCGGGATGCCGGCGTAGGCGGCGCAGGCCAGCGCGGCGGTGATGCCGGGCACGACCTCGTAGTCGATGCCGTGCGCGCGCAGGTGCTCGAGTTCCTCGCCGCCGCGTCCGAACACGAACGGATCGCCGCCTTTCAGCCGCACCACGCGTTTTCCGGCCTGCGCATGTTCGACCATCAGCGCGTGGATCCGCGCTTGGGTGGTGCGGTGGTCGCCGGCCTGCTTGCCGACCGTGATGCGCTCCGCGTCGCGGCGCGCCAGCGCCAGCACCTCGGCGCTCACCAGGCGGTCGTGCAGGATCACGTCGGCCTCGTTGAGCACGCGCAATGCGCGCAGGGTGAGCAGGCCGGGATCGCCGGGGCCGGCGCCGACCAGCGCGACCGAACCGATGGCTGCGGATCCGCTGTCGTCGCCCGGCCGCAGCTCGGCTTCGAGCAGGCGCTCCGCTTCGAGATGGTGCCGCCGGCGCAGCAGGCCCTGCAGAGGTCCGGTCAGCAACCGCTCGAATGCACGGCGTCGCGCGCCGATGTCCGGCCAGCGCGCACGGATGCGCGCGCGCCGGCGCGCCAGCAGCGTCGCCAGCGCAGCGAAGGATTCATCGAACTGTGCCTCCAGCCGTTCACGCACCAGCCGTGCCAGCATCGGCGCGCCGCCGCCGCTGGAGACGGCGATCTGCAGCGCGCCGCGCTCGAGCCGGGCCGGCACCTGGAAACGCGACAGTTCCACGTCGTCGACCACGTTGACCCACACGCGCTGCGCCTCGGCGGCTTCCGCGACCTCGCGGTTGATCGCGGGATCGTCGGTGGCGGCGATCGCGAGCCAGGCGCCACGCAGCCATTCGCGACGGAAGCGGCCGGCGCGATGTGTGATCCTGCCGTCGCTGGCCCAGGCGGCGAGGTCGGGTTCCAGCGCCGGCGCATTCACGATCACCCGCGCGCCGGCCTGCAGCAGCGCCTCGGCCTTGCGCCGGGCCACGGCGCCGCCGCCGACCACCAGCACGCTGCGCCCGCGCAGGTCGGCGAACAGCGGGTACAGCGGTGGAGCGGTTTCGGCGGACATGGCTCGGCTTCGCGACAGGTCGCATGGACGCTAACGAGCGCGCGTCGCCGACGGAAATGGCCTGCCGGTCTGGCGACATGCGATTTCGGCATAAGCGGCGGCCGCCCGTGCGTGGACAATCCAGGCGGGCAGCGGATATGCTCGAAATCCTTTCATCATGATTGAAAGATATTAGAGCGGGAAGGCGCTATCGAAGTGCATGACACGCTCTAGTGCCTGCGGACGACGCGTCCGTCCGGGAACCCGCCATGACCCTTACCCAGCTACGTTATCTGGTCGCCATCGCCGACGCCGGGCTCAACATCACGCTCGCCGCCGAGCGCGTGCATGCCACCCAGCCGGGCCTGTCCAAGCAGCTCAAGCAGTTGGAGGACGAGCTCGGTTTCCAGCTGTTCGTGCGCAAGGGACGCAGCCTGGAAGGCATCGCCCCGGCCGGCGAGCAGGTGCTGCAGCATGCGCGCCGCATCTTGGAGGAGGCCGGCAACATCCGCAGCTACGCCGCCAACGAGCGCGGCGAGCACAGCGGCCGCCTGCTGCTGGCGACCACCCACACCCAGGCGCGCTATGTGCTGCCGCCGGTGATCGCGGAGATCAAGCGCAGGTTTCCGCAGGTCAACGTCGACCTGCAGGCGGCCGGCGATGCCGAGGTGCTGCAGAAGCTCGCCCAGGACGGGGCCGACCTCGCCTTGATCAGCACCGCCGGACCGCCGCCTCAGGACGGGGGCGTGGTGGTGCCGCTGTACCGCTGGCGGCGCGTGCTGCTGGTGCCGCGGGCACATCCGCTGGCCGGACTGAACCGTGCGCCGACCCTGGCCGAGCTGGCCCGCCATCCGCTGATCAGCTACGAGTCCTCGACCCGCGCCGACTCCTCGCTGCAGCGCACCTTCGCCTCCGAGGGCGTCGAGCCGCAGGTGGCGATGACCGCGCGCGACGCCAACCTGATCAAGACCTACGTGCGCGCGGGGCTCGGTGCCGGGCTGCTGGCGGAAATGGCGATCGGCGTGCGCGAGGACGAGGACCTGCGCCTGCTGCCGGCGCCGGAAGCGCTGCCAGAATGCATCACCTGGGCGGTGATCCCGCGCGGCCGCGTGCTGCGCGAGTACGCGCTGGCGCTGCTGCATGCGCTGGCGCCGCAGATCGACCGCCGCGACCTGCGCCGGGTGCTCGAGGGCAACGAGGAACCGCATTGGCCGGTGCCACCGACCTGGACCGAGCTGAGCCAGCCGATCTCGGTGTGACGCCGGCGGCGGACGCATTCGGCGTTGCCGCTTCGTAGGAGCGCGCCATGCGCGCGATACCGCGGGCGTTTCCGGCCTCGATCATCGACGGTCCCGCCGCGAGCCGGAAGGCACGTCGGTGGACGTCATCGCATGGCGGCGCCATGCCCGCGGCATCGCGCGCATGGCGCGCTCCTACGGGTGGATCGCGATTCGGCCGGCCTCAGGCAGCCATGCCGGGCTCGTCGAAGTGCAGGCCGCATTCGCGCTTCAGGCCGAAGAAGCGCGTGTCCTCGATGCGCATGCCCGGCTCCAGCCTGCGGGTGGTGTGGATGTCGCCGATCGAGACATAGCCCTCGTGCCAGAGCGGGTGATAGGGCAGGTCGTGCTTCTGCAGGTAGATCCAGACATCGCGGTCGCTCCAGTCGGCGATCGGGTGCAGTTTCCAGCGGCCGTCGCGCAGCTCCAGGAAATCGATGCCGGCGCGGGTGTCGGCCTGCTGCCGCCGCAGCCCGGCGATCCAGGTGCGCACGCCAAGTTCGCGCAATGCGCGCTGCATCGGATCGACCTTGTGCAGGCGGTTGTAGCGGTCGATGCCGTCCACGCCTTGTTCCCAGAGCCGTCCCATGCGTGCCTCCGCCCAGGCGGCGCCGAGGTGCGGGCGATACACCTTCAGGTTGAGGCCGAGGCGACCGGTCAATGCATCGACGAATCGATAGGTCTCCGGGAACAGGTAGCCGGTATCGACCAGGATCACCGGCATGCCGGGCTGTTGCCGGGTGGCCATGTGCAGCGACACCGCTGACTGTGCACCGAAGCTCGACGACAGCGCGTGCGTGCCGGCGGTGTTCTCCAGCGCCCATGCGATGCGGTCGGGCGCGCTGCGTCGCGACAGCCAGCGGTTGAGTTCGGCCAGGGCCTGCGTGGACTCGGCGGCGGTGATCGGATCTGGCGGGCTCATGCGGACGCCTCCATGGGGATGGACGTGATGGGAATGGCGCGGCGAACGTCGCGCTCGGGAATGGCGACCGCGCCGCTGCGGACCAGGAAGTCGCCGAAGCCCTCGCCCGCGTCACGTTCGCGCGCATAGGCGGCGAACAGCGGATCGAGCGCTTCGAGGATCGCCGGCTCGTCGATGTTGTCGCGGTACAGCGTGTTGAGCCGCTGGCCGCGATGGTCGGCGCCCAACATCAGGTTGTAGCGGCCGGGGGCGCGGCCGACCAGGGCGATCTCGCCCAGGTACGGCCGCGAGCAGCCGTTGGGGCAGCCGCTGATGCGCAGGTGGATCGGCGCATCGCCGATGCCGTGCCGTTCGAGCAGCGCCTGCACCTGGTCCAGCAGCGCCGGCAGGTAGCGCTCGGCCTCGGCCATCGCCAGGCCGCAGGTCGGGAAGGCCACGCAGGCGAGCGCGTTGCGCCGCAGCGGACTGGCATGGCGCCAGCCGTCGAGGCCGAACTCCGCACACAGCGTATCCACGCGCGCGCGCAGCGCCGGTGGGATCCGCGCCAGCACCAGGTTCTGGTTCGGCGTCATCCGGAACTCGGCGCCGTCGCCTTCGTCCTGCAGCAGCCGCGCGAGCGCGCGCAGGCCGCTGAGGTGGCGAACCGCTTCGCCGCGGCCGTCGAGGGCGCCGTCGACGATCCGTCCCGCCGGGATGCGCAGGCCCAGGTGCAGGCGCCCGTCCTCGCCCTCGCTCCAGCCGAAGCGGTCGCCGTTATGCGAAAAAGCGAACGGTCGCGCCGGGGGGAAGGTGATGCCGGCGCGCCGTTCGACCTCGGACTTGAACCAGTCGAGACCACGATCGTCGATGGTGTACTTGAGCCGCGCACGCTTGCGCACCTCGCGGTTGCCGTGGTCGCGCTGCGCGGTGACCACGGCTTCGGCGACTGCGGTCACCTGGTCCGGTCCGATGAAACCGATCACGCTGCCCAGGCGCGGGTAGGTCTCCGGGTCGCCATGGCTGGCGCCCATGCCGCCGCCGATGCTCACGTCGTAGCCGAGCAGCGCGCCGGTCTCGTCGAGGACGGCGATGAAGCCGAGGTCCTGCGCGAACACGTCGACGTCGTTGACCGGCGGAATCGCGAAGCCGATCTTGAACTTGCGCGGCAGGTAGCGGTCGCCGTAGATTGGCTCCTCCTCGCCGCCGCTGGAGGCGATGCGCTCCTCGTCGAGCCAGATCTCGTAGTAGGCGCGGGTGTTGGGCAACAGGTGTTCCGACAACGCCGCGGCCTGCGCCTGCACCGCCGCGTGCGCCGGCGACAGGTGCGGGTTGGCGGCCACCGCGACGTTGCGGTTGACGTCGCCGCAGGCGGCCAGGGTGTCGATCAGCGCGGCGTTGATCGCCTGCATGGTCGCCTTGAGTTCGGTCTTGATCACGCCGTGTAGCTGGAACGCCTGCCGGGTGGTGATGCGCAGGCCGCGCTCGGCATAGGTGGTGGCGATGGCGTCGAGCTGCAGCCACTGCGCCGGCGTGACCACGCCCCCGGGGGTGCGGGTGCGGATCATGAAGGCATAGGCGGGCTCGAGCATGGCCTGGCGGCGCTGCTCGCGGACGTCGCGATCGTCCTGCTGATAGCTGCCGTGGTACTTGATCAGCGTCTGGTCGGCCTCGCGCAGCGCGCCGGTGACCGGATCGGCCAGGCTGTCCAGCAGCGAGCCGCGCAGGCGCGCGCTCTCGGCCTTGATGTCCTCAACGGAATGCGTGCTCATCGCGGGTCAAGTGTTCTTGAAGGTGGAACGGCTGTTTCGTAGGAGCGCGCCATGCGCGCGATGCCGCGGGCATTGCGCCGCCATGCGATTTCGTTCGCCCGCGCGCCTTCCGACTCGCAGCGGAACCGCCGATGACCGAGACCGGAGACGCTCGTGGCATCGCGCGCATGGCGCGCTCCTACGGAAGGAGCCGCGGATGGACACCGGATCAGTAGGTGTCGCGCGCATAGCGGCCCTCCTGCTGCAAGCTGTCGAGGTATTCGCCGGCCGCCTCGGGATCGCGGCCGCCATGGGTGGCGATCACGTCCAGTAATGCCGTGTGCACGTCCTTGCCCATGGCGATCGCGCCGCAGACATACAGGTGCGCGCCGCCCTCCAGCCAGGCGTACAGTTCGCGGCCGCGTTCGCGGATGCGGTGCTGCACGTAGGTCTTGCGCGGCGCGGCCGCGGACTCCGGCGCCGCGCCTCGTGCGTCCACGCGGTCGCGTGAGAATGCCAGGTCGATGCGATGCAACTGCCCCGACTTCAGCGCCCGCTGCCATTCCAGCTGGTAGAGGAAGTCGCTGCGGAAGTGCGGATTGCCGAAGAACAGCCAGTTGCGGCCACTGGCGCCGATCGCCACGCGTTCCTGCAGGAAGCCGCGGAACGGGGCGACGCCGGTGCCGGGGCCGATCATGATCACGTCGCGCGCCGGATCGGCCGGCAGGCGGAAGCGTTCGTTGCGCTCCAGGTAGACCGGGATCGGGGCACCCTCGCCGGCGGCGGCCAGGAAGTGCGAGGCGACGCCGAAACGCCGCGCTTCGCCATGCAGATAATCGACGTGGGCGATCGTGAGATGCGCCTCGTCGCCGACGGCCTTGCGGCTGGAAGCGATCGAGTACAGCCGTGGCGTCAGCGGCCGCAGCGCGGCCACCAGCGCGTCGGCGGGCCAGGCCGCGGGCGCCTCGCGCAGCAGGTCGATCACCTGCCGGTCCCCGGTCCAGCGGGCCAGTTCCGCGTTCCGTTCCGGTGCCAGCAGCGCGGTGAGCGTGGCGTCGCCGGCGCGCTCGGCGTGCGCGGCGAGCAGCGGTCGCGCCAGCCGGGTCAGCTCTCGCCGTGCGCCCAGCCACTCGCGCAGCGGCAGCTCGTCGCCGCCATGGGCGACGGCCGCATCGCCGTCGAGTGCGAGCGTGGACAGCACCTCATCCACCAGTTCCGGCGCGTTGCGCGGCCACACGCCGAGCGCATCGCCGGGCTCGTAGTGCAGGCCGGCATCCTCCAGCGAGAGCTCGAAGTGGCGGATGTCGCGGTCGCTGCCGCCGGCGGTAATGCGCTGGTCGACCAGCAGTTCGGCGGCGAACGGGCGGTCGCGATCGTAGGCAGGCACGGCCGCCGACGGTGGCCGCAGCGGGGTGACGGTTGCGCTCGGCTTCAGCGCCTCCCGGGCGGCGGCGAGCGCCTGCTGGCGCCAGGGCGTGGCGACGGTGTCGATGTCGAGGTCGGCGTCGCCGCGGTCGAACATGCGGGTCGCGCCGAGCTCGGCCAGGCGGGCGTCCAGCGTCTGGCCGATGGCGCAGAACTGCGGATAACTCGAATCGCCCAGGCCGAGTACCGCATAGTGCAGCTGGGGCAGTTTCGGCGCACGCTTGCCGGTGAGGAAGGCATACAGGTCGCGGGCGTCGTCGGGCGGGTCGCCGTCGCCCTGGGTGCTGATGACGAGATAGAGGTGGTGCTCGTGCTTCAGTTCGCGCACCGGATAGGCATCGGCGCTCAGCAGCCGTACCGTCAGGCCGCCGTGCTCGACATCGGCCGCCAGCCGCTCGGCCACGCGTCGGGCATTGCCGGTCTGGCTGCCGTAGACGATGGTGAGGCGGTTTCCGGTCGCGACCTCGCTCTGCGCGGCCGGCGCTTGCGCCGTCGGCGCAGCCGAGCGCGATGCCAGGCCCGCCGCGTAGCCGGACAGCCACCACAGCCCGGCGCCGTCCAGGCCGTCGGTGAGCCGGCGCAGCGCATCGGCGTGTTCGGCGGACAGCGGCGGCGCGGGCAGGGCTTGCGGAGACATCGTCGCGGACCGGGGAGGTGGGAACGATCACGAGGCTAGGCGCCCGCGCCGGCGATGGAAAAGGATGTCCGGTTATGCGGACATGCCCGGGTGTCATCTACGACCGCGCGGCAGGTACGCACGGCGACGGCGGCATCGTGGAGTTCGTTGCCTGTCCACAGGCCGGGTCGCTGGCATCGTGTTGCGACCGGGAAAGCCGCGTCTTAGTCCGTGTCGATCCGTGGCAGAAACGCTTTCCGGATGACTGCATCGACAGGTTGCAGAATGCGGTCGAGGAGCAGCCGGGCAGCCGGTCAGCGGCCCCCGCGGAACAGTTGCGCGATCCCGAGGATCAGGATCGAGCCGAGCAGGGCGCCGATGAAGCCCGCGGGCTGTCCGGCCGCGTACCAGCCCAGTTGCTGGCCCAGCCAGCTGGCGACGACGGCGCCGCCGATCCCCAGCAGGGCGGTCAGGATGATGCCCAGCCGCCGCCGGCCTGGTGTCACCAGCCGCGCCAGGATCCCGACGACCAGGCCGAGCAGGATGATGTGGAGCCAGTTGTTGCTGCCGAACGGTTCCATGGCGTGCCTCTGTCGATTGTTCGGCGCTAGCCTAGCGCATGAGGCCGCGCCACTCGCGGCGGCGCGGCCTCATGCGCCCGATCGAATCCATCCAGGGTGGCAATCCATTCGCAGCGCCGGCGGATCGTCGTGGCTGCGCCAGAGGCCGGTGTCGGCCGCCTCGCGCTTGCGTTCAGTGCTCAGTCGGCCCGCACCTTGCGGGGCTCAGCAGCAACCGTGGTCGCCGTGGCGGGTGCCGCTGTCGGCCGCGACCGCTGCGCCGGTGGTTTCGCCGCGCTCGCCGGCCCGGTGGTGCTCGAGCAGCACGCGCGCCACGCAGGCGGTGACCCGCTTGCCCATCGGGATGTGCAGGAACTCGTTGGGCCCGTGCGCATTGGAATGCGGGCCGAGTACGCCGGTGATCATGAACTGCGCACCGGGGAACTTCTCGCCCAGCATGCCCATGAACGGAATCGAGCCGCCTTCGCCCATGTACATCGCCGGCTGTCCGTAGAACGCACGGCTGGCCTCGTCGATGGCGCGGTCCAGCCAGTGTGACAGTGCCGGCGCATTCCAGCCGGTGGCGGCCTTCTCCAGCTCCAGGGTGACCGTCGCGCCGTTGGGCGGGTCCTGCAGCAATGCTTCCTGCAGCAGCGCGCCGGCGCGCCGGCCGTCGACCGTAGGCGGCAGCCGCAGCGACAGCTTCACCGCGGTCTGCGGGCGCAGCACGTTGCCGGCGGAGTCCAGCGTCGGAATGCCGCCGACGCCGGTCACCGACAGCGCCGGGCGCCAGGTCCGGTTGAGCACCAGTTCGGCCAGGTCGTCGTGCATCGGCTTCAGGCCCGGCAGCAGCGGAAACTTGTCGTAGACGGCGGTGCCGAGCACTTCGGCGGCGCGACGCGCCTGCTGCAGCCGCTCGGTCGGGATTTCCGCGTGCAGGCCCTCGACCAGGATGCGGCCGCTGGCCTCGTCCTCGATCCGCGACAGCAGCTGCCGCAGCAGGCGGAAGCTGGATGGCACCACGCCGGAGGCGTCGCCCGAATGCACGCCTTCCTCCAGCACCTTCACCGTCAGGTTGCCGCCGGCCAGGCCGCGCAGCGAGGTGGTGCACCACAGCTGCTCGTAGTTGCCGCAACCCGAATCCAGGCACACCACCAGCGACGGCTTGCCGATGCGCTCGGCGAGATGGTCGACATAGGCCGGCAGGTCGTAGCTGCCCGATTCCTCGCAGGCTTCGATCAGCACCACGCAGCGCGCATGCGGCAGCTGTTGTTCGTGCAGGGCGAGGATCGCGGCCAGCGAGCCGTAGATCGCGTAGCCGTCGTCGGCGCCGCCGCGGCCGTAGAGTTTCTGGTCGCGCAGCACCGGTTTCCAGGGGCCGAGGTCGTCGTCCCAGCCGGTCATCTCCGGCTGCTTGTCCAGGTGCCCGTAGAGCAGCACGCAGTCGTCGTCGCTGCCGCCGTGCGCGGCCGGGATCTCGATGAAGATCAGCGGCGTACGGCTTTCCAGACGCACCACGTCGACTCGCATGCCGGGGATCGGCTGCGCCTTCGCCCAGCGTTCCATGAGCGTGACGGCATCCTCCATGTAGCCGTGGGCGACCCAGTCCGCATCGAACATCGGCGACTTGTTGGGGATGCGGATGTATTCGACGAGCTGCGGCACGATGTCGTCGTCCCACTTCTCCGAGACGTACCGGTCGACCTTGCTGGCGTCCATCGCGCACTCCGTAACGGGAAAGCCTGCAGTTTAGCGCTCCGGCGGCGGTAGGACTTTTCCTACCCGGCGACGCGGCATCAGCCGGCTCGGCATCGGCCGTAACGGCGATACGCCGGCGCCGGGCAGTGGTCGAGACTGTGCACACCGGCGAAGCGCCACGGCGCCGGCCGGCGAGGCAAGAAGTCATCCATTCATTCGAAGGAGCCATGAGCATGAACGCACTCAAGACCGGTTTCACCTCCCTGCTGCTGTCGCTGCTGATGCTGGGCAGCGCACTGGCCAGCGACAAGGTCAACATCAACACCGCCGATGCCACCACGCTGGAGAGCGCCCTGGTCAACGTCGGCCCGTCCAAGGCCGAGGCGATCGTCGCCCACCGCAAGGAGCATGGCGTGTTCAAGAGCGTCGAGGAACTGGCGATGGTGAAGGGCATCGGCCTGAAGACCGTGGAGCGCAACCGCGACCGCATCGACCTGGGCAGCGCGCCGCAGCGCAGGACCACCGCGGCGCCGGCCGCCAGCTCGCCTGCCAAGGGCGGCGCGCAGCAGCGCTGAAGCACCACTGGGAGCGCGCAGGGGACGCGCGGTCGCCAGCGGAGGAGCAGGGACGCTCCGGAGGATCCGGCAGGATGCCGTTACAGGGACGTAATCGCCGTCCACCCGTGCATGACGCGCGGGTGGGCGGCGGCTTTTTTGCGGCACCACATGCATGACGGGCCTCCGACGTGTATCGCACCGTCACCCGGTCCGCCCAGGCGCTCGCCGTTCGCCCGGGCGCCGGTCGTTACACTGCCGGCATGACTTTCGAGCGGCTGCGCGCGCAGGTGATTCCCGCCAATGAGTACCGGCGCGAGCGCTGGCGCAACGGGCTGGGCTGGACCCGGCGGATCGCCGCCTGGCCGGACGCCGATGCCTGGCAGTGGCGCCTGTCGATCGCCGAGATCGAGCGGCCGGCGCCGTTCTCGGCGTTCCCCGGCGTCGACCGTGAACAGGTGCTGCTGGCAGGCGCCGGCCTGCGGCTGCGTTTCGACGACGGCGACGAGCGGCTGCTGTCACCGCCTTGCGGCAGCGCGTGTTACCCAGGCGAGCGCGCGCTGACCGGCGAGCCGGTCGACGGCCGCGTGGAGGTGTTCAACCTGCTGTGGCGGCGCGATTCGATGCAGGCACAGCTGTGGCGCCGTCCGCTGGTCGGGCCGATGCTGTTCTTTGCCGACCGGCGCGAATGCTGGGCGTTGCACCTGCTGGCCGGGCAGGCGCGCTTCGACCCCGATGCCGGGTTGCCGGCGATGGCGCAGGGCGACACCGCGCTGCTGGCCGCGCCCGAACGGCGGCGCTTCCTGCTCGATGGCGGTGGCGAGCTGCTGGCGATGCGCCTGCGCGCACGCGGCTGAGCGCCGGCGCACGGCCGCGGGCGGCTCAGTAGACGTCGCGGCGGTAGCGGCCTTCGGCGAGCATGTCCTCGACCTGCGCGGCGCCGAGGACGTCCCGCAGCACCGCATCCACGCCCGGCGCCATGCCGCGCAGGCTGCCGCAGACGTAGAGTGCGGCGGCGTCGGCGATCCAGGCGCGCAGCGTGTCCGCGGCTTCGCGCAACGCGTCCTGCACGTAGCGGCCGGGCCGGTCGCGGGAGAACGCCAAGTCGATCCGCTGCAGGTGTCCGCGGTCCCGCCATCTCAAGATCTCGTCGCCGTAGAAGCCGTCGTGGGCGGCATTGCGTTCGCCGAACAGCAGCCAGTTGCGATGGGCGCCGGACTGCTCGCGCGCCTGGAGGTGTGCGCGCAGGCCGGCGATGCCGGTGCCGTTGCCGATCAGGATCAGCGGTCGCGCAGTATCGGGCGGGTGGAAGTTGGGATTGCTACGGATGCGCAGGGCGATGCGCTCGCCCGGCTGCGCGTACCGGCACAGCCAGCCGCTGCCCAGTCCCGGGCGGCCGTCGGCGCGCGTCATCATCCGCAGCAACAGTTCGATGCGGCCGGTCTGCGGCAGCGAGGCGATCGAATACTCGCGATGCGGCAACGGCTGCAGCCGCGCCGCCAGCGCCTGCGCGTCGAGACCGCGCACCGTGTCCGCGGCCGGCAGGTGCGAGCGCGCCAGCAGCGCGGACAGCGGCTCGCTTCCCGCCGGGCCGGTCACGGGCGTCTCGCCCGGCATCCGGATCGCGGCCAGCCATGCCGACACCGACTGCGCCGGATTGCGCGGACCGATCTCGGCGATGTCGCCGGCCTGCCACTGCGGTTGCGTTCCCTCCGGCGGCGTCAGCGCCAGGTGGAACGCCGCGCCGCCGGCGCTGCCGGGGTTGAGCTGCGCGCGGTCGCGCAGGGTCCAGTGCGCGTAGCGCGGCGATGCCCAGTCCGACAGGTCCGGCGCATCGGCCAGCAACGACAGGTGGTGCTGCCATAGCCGCAATGCGCCCGGATCGCCGTTGTCGACTTCGACCGGATCGCACAGCGGACGCGCGCCGGACTGCCGCAGCCAGCGGTGGAGCGCATGGCCGAAGCCGCAATAGTGCGTGTATTCGCGATCGCCCAGGGCCAGGACCGCGTACGCCAAGTCCGGCAGTGCCACTGACGTAGACAGCGCCTCGGCGGCGAAGCGCAGGACGTGGTCCGGTGGATCGCCCTCGCCGGTGGTGCTGACCACGAACAGCGCGCGCTGCGTCCGTGCCAGCGCCGCGGGATCCAGGGTGGCGAGGTCGCGCACGCGCGTGGCGATGCCGGCCTGCCACAGGCTGTGGGCGGTGCGTTCGGCGAGGTCCCGTGCGTAGCCGGTCTGGCTGGCCCAGAAGACCGTCAGCGGCGGCGCACCGGCCGCGTCCGTCACGGTCGCGCCCCGCGCGTGGCGGACCCCTCGCCACTGTCGCGCGAACAACCCAGCATAGGCTGCCAGCAGCAGTGCCGCCCATAGCCAGTGCCCGGGACGCGGCGGCGCCAGCCACCAGTCGTCGCCGTGCAGCGGCAGCATTGCCAGTGCCAGGACGGTCAGCGCCAGCAACAGCAGCAGGTTGCCGGCACGTTCGCGCGTCTGCGCCGATTGCGCGGGCGTGCTCATTCCGCGACCAGCCGTTCGAATGCGGGGGTTGCGCGATAGACCGGTCCGTCGCTGCCGCGCTGCGCGAATCGCACGGCAAGCTCGCGCCGGGCGGCGAGTGCGAATCCGGCTTCGGGCCCGAGCACCGTCAGCGCCGTGGACCAGGCATCGGCGCGCATCGCGTCGCCGGCGACCACCGTCACCGCGGCCGCGGCATCGGCGACCGGCGCGCCGCTGCGCGAATCGATGCTGTGCGAATAGCGACGGCCGTCGTGCTCGAAGCGATGCCAGCCATCGCCCGAGGTCGCCACCGCGCACCCGTCCAGCGGTAACACGCACGGCGCTTCGTCGGCATCGGCAATGGGCTCGACCAGCACCCGCCAGCGCTCGCCGTCGGGGCGGCGCCCGAGGCCGCGCAGCTCGCCGCCGACCTCGACCAGGGCCCCGTCGATGCCGGCGGCGCACAGGTAGGCCGTCACGACATCGACGCCGAACCCCTTGGCGATCGCGGACAGATCCAGCCGCAGGCCGCCGGGCTGCCGCAGCCGCGTGCCGCTTGCGTCCAGCTCGAGTCGCCGCCAGCCGCAGTGCGGCCGGACCGCGTCGAGCGCGGCAGGGCCGGGCACGCGCGGATGAGCACCGTCCGGGCCGAAGCCCCAGAGATCGACCAGCGGCCCCAGCGTGGGGTCGAACGCCCCGTCGCTGATCGTCGCGATCTCGAGCGCTGCCTGCAGCACGATGAGAAACGCCGGCGGCAGCGCATGCCAGGTGTCCGCTGGGGCACGGTTGTAGCGGCTGATGTCGCTGTCCGGCTCCCACGGGCTCATCTGCGCGACCACCGCGTCCAGGCGCGCCTGGATGCCGTCATGCAGCGGGCGCAGTGGCCGCGTGCGCGACGCCGACAGGCGCACCCGCCAGGTGGTGCCCATGGTCTCGCCGCCAAGGTCGGCGATTGCGTTGTCGGCGGACGGTGCGCGCATTCCGGCCTACTGCGGCAGCACTTCCAGCGTGGCGACATAGACCAGGCGGCGTTCGGAGGCCTGCGGCACCGAGGTGCGCGCGTCCTGCGCGGTGGCCTCGAGCCAGTACATGCCCGGTTCCGGCCAGATCACGGCGAACTCGCCGGCGGCATCGGCGCTGGTGCGGATCTCGTCCTGTGCATTGCGGTAGCGGGTGCCGCCGCGGACGATCTCCAGTTCGACGCCGGCGGCGGGCTCGCCGTCCAGCAGCAGGCGAAAACGCGCCTGCTCGCCGGCGAACAGGTCGTTCGGATGCGTCAGCGGCTGCAGCTCCAGGCCTTCGCCGGTCACGGCCAGGGCGTCGGCGTCGGGAGCGCCATTGGTGACGAAGGTCTCCACTCGACTGAGGCTTTCGGTGACGCGCAGGTTCTGCGCATCGGATGGCACTTCGCGCGCGAACGCGTCCGGCGTCAGGCCGCGGCGGCGCTCGGTCTTGCCGTCGGCTTCCCAACTCGCCATCAGGCCGCCGTTGACCACCGCGATGCGATAGGTGCCGGTCTGGGTCAGCTGCAGGTCGAACACGCTGCGGTACTTGCCGGTTGCCGGATTCTGCGCCGCGGTGCGGCTGCCGTCCGGCGCGGTGATGGCCAGGTTGTCCAGGCGCAGCGGCACGTGGTTGAAGAAGAACAGGTCGTTGGAGACCGCCGCGTCGACCGTGACCCACGGGTCCTCGCCGGCCAGCACGGTCTGCGAGGGTTGCAGCCAAAACTTGTGGGCGAAGGCCGAGAGCGGCAATGCCGCGGCGAGAGCGAGGGTCAGCGCGAGGGCCTGTTTCGTGCGGGTGTGCTTCTGAGCGTGCTTCTTGTGGGCGTGCTTCATGCGAAATCTCCCGGGTCGGATGGGCGCAGGCGTGGGCAGGACGGGAAGGTGGGGAATGAATGGCGCCGCGGCGGTTGACGCGCCGGCGGTGCGATCGGGTGCGGAGGCAAGGTCACGGCGTGACGGACAGGGCGACGGCGCCGAGCTCGCTCTCGCCCTGCGCCCGGCCGGACTGCGGCGCGCGCGCCGGCCACGTGAACGGGATCTTCAGCAGTTCGCGGCCGCCGACCTCGCGCACCGCCTCGACCACCAGGACGTAGTCGCCGGGCGCCAGGTCTGCCAGCTGCGGCATGGCGTCGTCGAAGCGCAGGCGATGCTTGCCGGCCGGACGGGTCGGCCCGGTGACGCCGTCCACCGGCACCTCAAGCGTGCGCCCGGACTTGCGCCACCACTGCCGCAGGTCCGGCAGCCATTTGATCCCGTGGCCCTCGGCGGTGTCCTTCATCATGTACCAGACCGAGAGGTCGGCGGCGGCCTTGCCGTCGGCGCCTTCCAGCCACACCGCGACGTAGGGGCGGTGGTACTCGGCGACCCGCAACTGCGGGATCTCGACATCGATGGCGAGATCGCCCGCGTACGCGGGCGCGGCCAGCAACGTGCCGAGTGCGATGGTCAGTTGGACGCGCATGGAAGCTCTCCGGTTCCGAATCAGTGGATGAACAGCAACGCCAGCAGTACCGGGATCACCAGCCCCAGGCCGACGTAGGGCCAGGTCATGCGGCGCTGGCGTGCATGCAGCTGCAGCAGGAACAGCCCGGTGACGGTGAACACCACGCAGGCGATCGCGAACAGGTCGATGAACCAGCCCCAGGCCGGGCCGGTGTTGCGGCCCTTGTGCAGGTCGTTGAGATAGGAGATCCAGCCGCGGTCGGTGCGCTCGAACTCGACCGCGCCGGTGGCGCGATCGATCGCCAGCCAGGCGTCGCGTCCCGGACCCGGCATCGACAGGTAGATGTCCTCCGGAGACCACTCCGCCGGTCGTGCGCCGATCGACAGCTCCACCGCGTCGGAGAGCCAGCGAGCCAGCGCCGGCGGCAGCGGCGCATCTCCGTCCGGTTGCTCGGCGCGCAGCGCCTGCTGCAGCCCGTCCGGCAACTGCAGCGCACGGGTATCGACCTGCGGGTCGCCTTCGATCTTCGCCGCATGGTTGAGGGTGATGCCGGTGACCGCGAACAGCAGCATGCCCACCAGGCACACCGCGGCGCTGATCCAGTGCCACTGGTGCAGCGTGCGCAGCCAGAAGCCGCGCCGCTGCTGGCGGCTGGACGGGTCGGTGCTGGCGTTGCGCTCGCGCAATCGGATCGGCTCCCCTGGGGTCCGTGGATCAGAACCGGACGTTGACGCTGGCCCAGACGTTGCGGGCCTTGTCCTTGTTGTTGTAGTCGTCGAGATAGATCGGCGTATAGCTGCCGTCGTCGTTCTCGCTGAAGGTGGTGCGGAAGCTGGTGAAATCCTCGTCCAGCAGGTTGTTGATCCGCGCGGCGACGGAGACATGGTCGTTGAACCGGTACTGCGCAGCCAGGTGAAGGACCTCGTAGCCCTTGTAGTAAAGCGCGTTGCCGTCGTCGTCGGTGCTGCCGCGGTAGCGCCTGGAGCGGGTCTCGCCGATCAGTTGCATGCTGAACCGGTCGGTGACGGCCCAGTCGAGCGTGGCGTTGAGCATGTGCCGGACCGATTGAGTCAGCGGCAGTCCGGCGTCATCGCCGCTGAGGCGCTCACTGTCGGTATAGGTGTAGTTGGCGCGGATCGACAGCGGTTCGACGAGACGATAGCGACCGGCGACCTCGATGCCGCGGATGCGGGCCTCGTCGACATTGATGTACTGGTTGACGTTGCCGGTGCCCAGCACCGCCCAGTACTCGCCGAGGTTGACGCACGGGCGCACGCCGCCGGTGTCGGTGCAGCTGCGGCTGACCTCCGCGCGTTCGATCTTGTCCTCGAAGTCGTTCTGGAAGGCGGTGATGTTGAAGTTGTGCGCGCCGCCGGGGGACGTCCAGTACAGCGCGATCTCGCTGTTGACGCTGGTTTCCGGTTCCAGGTCCGGATTGCCGGCCCAGGGATTGGTGCCCTGGCCGCCGAAGCCGGTGATGCCGTCGTACAGGTCGGTGGTCTTGGGCGTCTTGTAGCCGGTGCTGACGCCGCCCTTCAGGGTCCAGTTCGGGGCCAGGTCGTAGACCGCGTAGGCACGCGGGCTGAGACTGCCGCCGAACAGGTTGTGGTCGTCGTGGCGCAGGCCCAGGGTGAGGGTCAGCGGATCGACCGGCGACCAGTTGTCCTCGGCGAACAGCGACCACATCCGGTGCTTCTGCACGGTGCCGTTGCCGTAGCCGCCGCTCTCCATGCCGAACACACCGTCCTCGAGTTCGCCGTCGATCGCCTGGCCGCCGACCACGAAGTGATGGTCGCCGCCCAAGCCGTCGTAGGGAACGTCGAGCTTGGCGTCGAGCGTGTACTGGCTGCTTTCCATGGTGCGCGCGGGGCGCGGCAGGAACGCCGCTTCCGCCAGGGCCATGCGCTCGGCCTCGTCCAGGCCGGCGTAGTCGCCGGTGCCGTCGTAGATCTGCTGCAGCAGCACCCGCTCCTCGACCGAGAAGGGCAGGGTACGGCCCTCGTTGGCGGTCTCGATCCGGGCCAGGGAGACGAAGCTGTCGCCGAAGCGCCACGTGCCGTGATGGGTCAGCGCCCACTGGTCGCGGGTGAACCTCTGCTCGTCCACGTAGCCCACGCGCGGAGCCACCAGGCCGGTGCGGGACTGCCAGATGGTCTCGATGCTGTCCACGGTGCCCAGTGGATACGACGTGCTGCCGAGATTGTTGGTGTACGGACGGTTGTCGTATTCCTGTTCCGAGGTGTCGTAGTCGAAGGTGACGCTCTGGGCGTCGGTCGGCGTCCAGCTCAGGGTGAAGCCGGCATTGGTGTTGGTGTTGTCCACCGTCTTGCCGCCGCCGCCGAAACCGAGCGCGCGCTCGTGCGGCGCGCCGGCCGGGTCGCGGATGACTTCGTACTCCGGCGTGGAGGCGTCGCGCCGGTACCACGATCCACGCACGCCCAGGCCCAGCCGGTCGGCGACGAGCGGGCCGGCGAGGGCGAAGTCGAAGGTGCTGTCCGCGCCGAAGTCGTCGTTCTCCTGGTAGTTGTGCGACGCCGTCGCCGAGCCGTACCAGCGTTCCCCGACCTTGCGGGTGATGATGTTGATCACGCCGCCCAGCGCGTCGGCGCCGTACAAGGTGGAAGCCGGGCCGCGGATCACCTCGATGCGCTCGATCATGTCCAGCGGCGGGACATGGTTGAACTGGTTGCCGCCGAAGTTGTTGGGATAGATGTCACCGTGGTTGTTCTGGCGCCGGCCGTCGATCAGCACCAGCGTGTAGTCCGCGCCCATGCCGCGCATGCTGATCGACTTCTGCCCGGTCTTGTCGGAGGTCTCGCCGACGTCCACGCCTTCCAGGTCGCGGACGGCGTCGATCAGCGTCATGTAGGGGCGCTTGGTCAGCTCCTCGTGGGTGACGATGGAGATGCTGGCCGGCGCGTCGGTGAGCTTCTGCTCGAAGCCGGCGGCGGTCACCACCACCGCGTCGAGATCGGTGGTGGCGGCGCCCGCGTCGGCAGAGCGCTCCGCGGCGGCCGGCGTGGCGGCGAGGAGCAAGAGGATCGCCGCCGACAGCGTGGCGCGACGGGGGGTGCGAACGGCATCGGCCATGGGCGGCTCCGGAGGCGGGTCAGGTGGTCTCGGCCCAGGTCTGGCGGCGGCTCGACAGGCGTTGACGTGGGGTGGGGCACCAGGCGAGCCGCGGTCGATCGCCCGCGGCGGCGCTGCTGGATGCGAATTTTAATGAGAATTATTCTCAAATCAAGGGCGCGGGCGTGCGTCTGGATGCCGGTGCGATGTTCGGTGCGCCGAATTGATTCCGGAAACGATGCCGAAAGCCGGCCTCAGCCGCGGTCGTCACGGGTCCAGACGGCGCCGTCTTCGACCCGGACCGGGAACTTCGGCACCGGTGCGTAGGCCGGCGCGCACAGGACACGGCCGTCGCGGACATCGAACTTCGCCCCGTGCAGGGCACACTCGATGCTGGCCTCGCCGGCGTCGAAGGCGCCCGCAGAGAGCTCGAAGTCCTCGTGGCTGCAGCGGTCCTCCAGCGCGTAGAAGGCGCCGTCGTGGTTGAAGACCAGGATCGGCGTGTCGCCGTCCCAGGCCACCCGCATCTCGCCGGGCAACAGTTCCGAGGTCGCGCAGACGCGGACCCAGCCCTGGTTATCCATCGGCGGCATCAGGTCGGCCCGCGGCGGGACTGGATCGGCATGGGCGGACGGTCGTGCAGGTCATCCCCGGCGATTGTAGCGGCGGCGACGGCGGTTTTCCGATCCGCGATCGTCCGCATCCGGGCCGCTTCTTTCGGGTGCGGCCGGAACCGCTGTTTACAGCGCCTTCTCCAGCACTTCGAAGCGCAGGTCGTCGCGCTTCGGAATGCCGAAGCGGACATCGCCATAGGGGAACGGCTTGTAGACGCCGGTGCGTCGGTAGCCGCGGCGTTCGTACCAGGCGATCAGCGATTCGCGCAGATCGATCACGGCCATGCGCATGGCCGGCAGGTGCCAGTCCTCGCGCGCGATACGTTCGGCTTCGGTCAACAGGACGTGGCCGAGACCGGCACCCTGCAGGTCGGGCCGCACCGCGAACATGCCGAAGTAGCCGACACCGTCGTCCTCGGCGACATGCGCGCAGGCGAGCAGCGCCGGTTCCGCAGCGCCGTCGGGCGTGGTCTCGGCCAGCAAGACCCGGCTGCGCGGACGCGCAATGTCGGTGCGCAGCAGGTCGGGGTCGATACGGCTGCCTTCGAGCAGGTCGGCCTCCGTGGTCCAGCCGACGCGGCTGGCGTCGCCGCGGTAGGCGGAGGTCACCAAGGCGACGATGGCATCGACGTCGGCAGGCGTGGCGTCGCGGAACCCCTGGACTGGCGTCATGAGCATTGGGACTGGCGGGCGGACGAGACGCGATTATCGCGGCAACGCATCGAGCGCGTCACGTACCGCGGCGAAGGCGCGCTCGACGTCGTCGATGCGCGTGCGCCAGTTGCATACGGCGGCGCGCAGGATCGCGCGGCCGTCCAGCCGCGACGCGGAGAAGAAGGCGGTGCCCTCGGCGACCAGGCGCGCATGCAGCGCCGCCAGCGCCGCATCGTCGCCGTCGGCGAGGCGGAAGCAGGCGACGTTCAGTCGCACCGGGGCGGCCGACCGCAGGCGCGGCTCGGATTCGACCAGGGTGCCGAAGTGCCGTGCAGCGGCGCAGTTGCGCTCGACGATATCGGCATAGCCCGCGCGGCCGTATGCGCGCAGGCCCGTCCACAGCGGCAGCGCGCGCAGGCGACGCGAGTTCTCGGGGCCCAGGTGCAGATAGTTGTCGGCTGCCGCTTCGGGCGGCGCCAGGTAGTCGGAGCGGTTCTGGAACACCTCCACCTGCAGCGGCAGATGGGCGTTGAACATGACGGCGCAGTCGTAGGGGAGATTGAGCCACTTGTGCGCATCCACGGCGACCGAATCGGCCGCTTCGATGCCGGCCAGGCGCGTCCGGTACCGCGGGGACGCGGCGGCGATGCCGCCGAATGCCGCATCCACGTGCAGCCAGAAGGGGAACGCGTGTTTGAGCCGCGCGATCGCCGCCAGGTCGTCGAAGTCGGCGGTGTTGACGGTGCCGGCGCTGGCGCAGACGATCGCGGGCGCGTCGTTGCCGGCCAGTGCATCGCGCAGCGCGTCCACGTCGAGCGCCTCGCGGCCGGGCAGCGGCGGCAGCGGACGCAGCGCGTTGCGGCCCAGGCCCAGCATCGACAGCGCCTTGCCGATGCTCGAATGGGCGCTGCCGGCGAACACCGCAGGCGCGGGCAGGCCGCCCGCACCGTCGGCGGCGATGTCGTGGCCCATGGCGCGCCCGTACCATTGCCGCGCCAGCGCCAGGCCGCTGAAGTTGGCCATCGTCGCGCCGGTCACGCACACGCCGGTCCAGCCCGTGGGCCACCCCAGCAGTTGCCGCAGCATGTCGAGCGCCTGCATTTCGATCTGCGGCGCGCAGCTGTCGCCGCTGCGCTGCTGTGCGTTCTGGTCGTAGGCGGCGGTCAGCCAGTCGGCGGCGAGCGCGGCGGGCGTGACGCCGCCGGTGACGAAGCCGAAATAGCGTGGTCCGGCGCTCGCGGACAGGTAGCGGTCGTAATCGCGATGAAAACCGTCCAGCGCCGCCGCCGCGCCGATGCCTGCTTCCGGCAGCGTCGCGGCGCTGCCCGGCCCTTCGGCCGAGAGCCGGGCGGCAGCCGGCCGCTCGTCGAGCCCGTCCAGGAACGCCTGCGCCAGGCGCAGCGCCCGTTCGAGCACGGCATCGAAATCGTCGAGGTCCCGCGCGAGCCGTGGATCCATTGCGCCGGGTTCCGCGCCGCGCTAGCCCAGCAGGCCGCGCACCTTGCGCAGCGCGGCGACGAAGGCGTCGATCTCCTCGTGCGTGTTGTAGAACGCGAGCGAGGCGCGGCAGGTGGCGGCGACGCCGTAGAACTGCAGCAGCGGATGGGCGCAGTGCTGGCCGGAGCGGATCGCCACGCCCTCCAGGTCGAGCAGGGTGGCCAGGTCGTGCGCGTGCGCGCCCTCGACCAGGAACGACACCACCGCGGCCTTGTCCGGTGCGTTGCCGAAGATGCGCAGGCCGTCGACCCTGGCCAGTTCCTCGTTCAGATGCGCTAGCAGTTCGGCCTCGCGCGCCTCGATCCGCTCCAGCCCCAGTACCTGCAGGTAGTCGACCGCGGCGCCGAGGCCGACGAAGCCGGCGATATTGGGCGTGCCGGCCTCGAACTTGTGCGGCGGGTCGTTGAACACGGTGCCGTCGAAGCTGACCTCGCGGATCATCTCGCCGCCGCCGATGAACGGCGGCATCGCCTGCAGGTGTTCGCGTCGCGCCCACAGCGCGCCGGTGCCGGTGGGGCCGCACATCTTGTGCCCGGTGAAAGCGTAGAAGTCGCAGCCGATTGCGGCGAGGTCGATCCGGCGGTGCGGCACCGCCTGCGAGCCGTCGACCACGGTGACCACGCCGCGCTTGCGCGCCTCGCGGCAGATCGCGCGCACCGGATTGACGGTGCCGAGCAGGTTGGACACGTGCGCCACTGCCAGCAACTTCACCTCCGGCGTCATCGCTGCGTACAGCGCGTCGAGGTCGAGCGTGCCGTCGTCGTTGATCTCGGCGACGCGGATCGTGGCGCCGGTGCGTTCAGCGACCAATTGCCAGGGCACGATGTTGGCGTGGTGCTCCATGCGCGAGACCAGGATGACGTCGCCGGGCTTGAGCCGCGGCAATGCCCAGGAGTACGCGACCAGGTTGATGGCGAAGGTGGTGCCGCTGCACAGCACCAGTTCGTCGGCGCGCACGTTGAGCAGGGTCGCCAGCTTCTTGCGCGAGGCCTCGTACGCCTCGGTGGCCTCGCTGCCGAGCTGGTGCACGGCGCGGCTGACGTTGGCGTTGAAGCGACGGTAGTAGCCGTCCATCGCCTCGATCACCGCCGAGGGCTTCTGCGAGGTGTTGGCGTTGTCGAAATAGACCAGCGGGCGGTCGTGCACCGAGCGGTACAGCAGCGGGAAATCGGCGCGCACCCGGCCCCAATCGATGCCGGCCTGCGCGCCCGGGGCGGGTGGAACGGCATCGGCGGCGTGCGGCATACTCATGCCGGCGCCAGCGCCTGCAGGGCGCGGTCGAGATGGCTGTCGAGCGTCTCGCGGGCGGCGGATGCTGCGACCGCGGACAATGGCTCGCGCGCGAACGCGGCCGTCAGCAGCCTGCGCGCCTCGCCTTCCGGCAGGCCGCGCGTACGCAGATAGAACAGCGCCTCGGCATCCAGCCGGCCGACGGTGGCGCCGTGCGCGGCCTGTACCTCGTCGGCGTGGATCACCAGCACCGGCTGGGTGTCGATCTCCGCGCCTTCGGAGAGCAGCAGGTTCTTGTTGGACAGCTGTGCGTCGCTGCCGTCGGCGCCCTCGTGGATGGTGATGCCGCCGTGGAACACGGCGCGCCCGCGGCCGGCGCCGATGCCGCGCCACAGCAGGCCGCAGGTGGTGTCGCGGGCGAGGTGCTCGATGCCGAGCCGGGTATCGAGATGACGGCGGCCGGTGGCCAGCAGCACGCCGTTGGCGGTTAAGTGCGCGCCGGCGCCCTGCAGGCGCACGTTGAGCTCGTGCCGCGACAATGCGCCGCCCAGTTCCAGGTCGACGCGCTCGTAGCGCGCCGATGCCGCCAGCGTGGCCTCGGTACGCAGGAACGCGGTGGCGCCGTCGGCCCCGGACTGCACGCGTGCATGCAGCAGGCGGCCGCCGTCGCCGACGTCGATGTCCATCAGCGCGTTGTCGAGGTGGCGGTGCGTACCGGCGGCGAGGTGATGTTCGACCAGCTGCAGCGAGGCGCCGTCGCCGATCGTGATCGCGTGCCGCAGGTGCCAGGCCAGTTCGCGGTCCGCCTGCGGCGCGCCGATGAAGACCAGGTGGACCGGCGCATCGATCTGGGCGCCGGCTGCGGCCCGCAGCACCACGCCGTCATCGGCGAGGGCCGCGGCGAGCCGCGCGAACACGGCGTCACTGCGGTCGTAGCGGGACGCATCGCCGGAGCCGCGCTCGGCCTCGCCGGCGCGAGGGCGCAGGGTCAGTCCGTCCGGCAGTGCATCCAGCTCGGAGAGCATTTCGGCGTGACGGCCGTTGACGAACACCAGCCGCGGCGACGGAATCCCGGCCAGCAGTGCCGGATCGATGTCCGGCACGGTTTCAGCGGCGGCGAATGCGCGCCGCTCGAGCGCGCGCAGCGGCGTGTACTTCCAGGCTTCGCTGCGCGGCCCGGGCAACCCGTCGCGCAGCGCGGCATCGAGCGCCGCGCGACGGCGTGCGTCGCCGTCGAACCCGGCGGCGAGCGAGTCGAGCAGCAAGCTCATGCCGCGACTCCGGAATGCCGGTGCGGGACGCCCGCGGAAATGGGGTGGAGCGACTGCAGGTTCATGCCGCACCCCGGCCCGCCGGCGTAGCCGTCGGGCGTTCGTCAGCGCGCAGACCAGTGGTCTGCAAACGCGCTTTTTCACCCGGCGCGATGCGGTCCTTGACCCAGGCGTAGCCGTGCTCCTCCAGCTGCAGCGCCAGCTCCGGCCCGCCGCTCTCGACGATGCGGCCGTCGGCGAGCACGTGCACCCGGTCGGGCCGGATGTAGTCGAGCAGGCGCTGGTAGTGCGTGATGAGCAGGAACGCACGCTTCGGGGAGCGCAGCGCGTTGACGCCCTCGGCGACGTTCTTCAGCGCGTCGATATCGAGCCCGGAATCGGTTTCGTCCAGGATCGCCAGCTTCGGCTCCAGCACCGCCAGCTGGAAGATCTCGTTGCGCTTCTTCTCGCCGCCCGAGAAACCCTCGTTGACGGCGCGGTGCAGCAGGCTGTCGTCGAGGTGCAGGGTGCCGAGCTTCTCGCGCACCAGCTTGAGGAACTGCATCGAGTCCAGCTCGTCCTCGCCGCGCACCTTGCGCTGCGCGTTGAGCGCGCTGCGCAGGAAATAGGTGTTGTTCACGCCCGGAATCTCCACCGGGTACTGGAAGGCGAGGAACACGCCGGCGGCGGCGCGCTCTTCCGGCTCCAGTGCCAGCAGGTCACGGCCGTCGTAGGTCACCGAGCCTTCGACGATGTCGTAGCCGCCGCGCCCGGCCAGCACGTTGCCGAGCGTGGACTTGCCGGCGCCGTTCGGCCCCATGATGGCGTGCACCTGGCCCGGCTGCAGTTCCAGCGAGAGACCCTTGAGGATGTCGTTGTTGCCGACGCGAACGTGGAGGTCTTTGATTTTTAGCATGGGGATTCGGGATTCAGGGGTTGGTGTTTGGGTGCGCGGGGAACTTTGGTGCCGACTGGAGCGAGGAGTGAGTGAAGAGGAGTGAGGAGTGAGTAAAAGCGGGAGCAACGACGAGCCACGTTCCGGCTTCTGCTCTCTCTCATTCCTCACTCCTCTTCACTCACTTCTATCTCTCGCTCCCACCGTCAGCCGACCGAGCCCTCGAGGCTGACTTCCAGCAGCTTCTTGGCTTCGACCGCGAACTCCATCGGCAGCTCGCGGAAGACCTGCTTGCAGAAGCCGTCGACAATCAGGCTCACCGCGTCCTCCTCGGAGATGCCGCGCGAGCGGCAATAGAACATCTGGTCGTCAGAGATCTTGGAGGTGGTCGCCTCGTGCTCGACCGTCGCCCCGGGATTCTTCACCTCGATGTAGGGGAAGGTGTGGGCGCCGCAGCGCTTGCCGATCAGCAGGCTGTCGCACTGGGTGTGGTTACGCGCGCCATCGGCACCCCGGTCCACTTTCACCAGGCCGCGGTAGGTGTTCTGGCCACGGCCGGCGCTGATGCCCTTGCTGACGATCTTGCTCTTGGTGCGCTTGCCGATGTGGATCATCTTGGTGCCGGTGTCGGCCTGCTGGCGGTGGTGGGTCAGCGCGACCGAGTGGAACTCGCCGGACGAATCGTCGCCCAGCAGCACGCAGCTCGGATACTTCCAGGTGATCGCCGAGCCGGTCTCCACCTGGGTCCAGGTGACCTTGCTGCGGTCGCCGCGGCATTCGGCGCGCTTGGTCACGAAGTTGTAGATGCCGCCGCGGCCTTCCTCGTCGCCCGGGTACCAGTTCTGCACGGTCGAATACTTGATCTCAGCGTCTTCCAGCGCGACCAGCTCCACCACCGCGGCGTGCAGCTGGTTCTCGTCGCGCATCGGTGCGGTGCAGCCCTCCAGGTAGGACACGTGGCTCTTGTCCTCGGCGATGATCAGGGTGCGCTCGAACTGGCCGGTATGGCCGGCGTTGATGCGGAAGTAGGTCGACAGCTCCATCGGGCAGCGCACGCCCTTGGGGATGTAGACGAAGCTGCCGTCGGAGAACACCGCCGAGTTGAGCGCGGCGAAGTAGTTGTCGCCGGTCGGCACCACGCTGCCCAGGTACTTCTTCACCAGTTCCGGGTGGTCCTGGATCGCCTCGGACATCGAGCAGAAGATGACGCCCTTCTCGGCCAGCTCCTTCTTGAACGTGGTGCCGACCGAGACCGAGTCGAACACCGCATCCACGGCCACGCCCGCCAGGCGCGCACGCTCGTGCAACGGCACGCCGAGCTTGTCGTAGGTGTCGAGCAGCTCCTGCGGTACCTCGTCGAGCGAGTTGTACTTCGGCCCCTTGGGCGCGGCGTAGTAGCTAATCGACTGGAAATCGATCGGCGCGATCTTCAACTTGGCCCAGCGCGGCACCGGCATGGTCAGCCAATGCCGGTAGGCGGCCAGGCGCCATTCGGTCATCCATTCGGGCTCGTTCTTCTTCGCCGAGAGCGCGCGGACGACGTCCTCGTCCAGGCCCGGCGGCAGCGAGTCGGACTCGATGTCGGTCACGAAGCCGGCGGCGTAGCGCCGGCCGAGCTGCTCGTGGATTTCCAGGTTGCGGATGGGTTCGATGATTTCGGTGGCCATGGGCTGCCTACTGTCTAGACGGTGGCGAGGCGAGCGGCGATCCGTTTCGCCCCGGGGGAAGAGGATGGGGGTGGCGCGTCGTCGAGCATCTGCGCCAGGCTGACGCCGCGCAGCGCATCGGCGACCACGTCGTTGATACGGCGCCAGTTGGCGCGCACCCCGCACTGGTGGGAGATGCCGCACAGGCCGTCGTCGAGGCTGCATTCGGTCATCGCCAGCGGGCCTTCCATCGCCTCGACGATCTCGATCAGGCTGATCGCCGCGGCCGGGCGCGCCAGCCGGTAGCCGCCGTGCGCGCCGCGAAAGCCTTCCACCAGGCCGGCCTGCGCCAGCGGCTTGAGCACCTTGCTGACCGTCGGCGCCTCCAGGCCGGCGCGCTCGGCCAGGTCGGCCGCGCACAGCACCGTATCCGGGCGCGCGGCGAGCACGGTCAGGACGACGGTGGCGTAGTCGGTAAGGCGGGTGACGCGCAGCATGGCGGCGGATTCCATAAAACGTACCGAAATTGTACGCTTTCGGGTCGCCGAGACCAACCGGTGCGTTCAGCGGCCAGACGTACATGCCGGGTCGCCCGAGTGCGGTGCAGGTTGGGTGTGTCGGCGACCGATTCTTCGGTGAGGGGCGGTGGATTCGTAGGCGCCGGAATCAGCGGCGCCCGGTCCGGGGCATGCTCCCCGGCTCGGTCCGGCCATCCATGGCCGGACTCGCCGCCGCAGCCCATCCCTGGGCTGCTGTCCGCATGCCCCGGCCCGGACGCCGCATCGGCGATTCATTTACGGGTGCCCGGATGCTTTCCCAACAGAAGCCTCCGAACGTTGGAGCGGGAGCAGTGCTGGGGCGAAGCAAACCATGGCTGGCCTGTGGCCCTGCGTCCGGCCATGGAGCGCCGGACCGAAGGGTGGAGCAACTCCCGTTGCACTGTTTCCGCCCCCGGTGGGCTGGTCGAAGCCGCTCCTGGATCCAGGATCTCAAGAGCAAGCGGTCGCAGGCAATGAATAGCCTGCCGCGCAGCTTCTGCTGTCCACACCCCTGCCTGGATGCCGCACCGGAGATTCATTTACGGATGCTCCAGTGCTTTCCAACCGAAGCCACCGAATCCTGAAGCGGGAGACGCGTCGTGGGGATTGCGGAGAGCTGCACAGGGATGTGCAGCGGCCCTGAGTCCGGCCATGGATGGCCGGACCGAAGGGCGGAGCAATCCCCACGGCGCGGCTCACGCCCCGCGCGGTAGCCGAAGACGCTCATCCGAGTGCGCAGCACCCGAAGACACCATTGGCGAATCGCGACCGCTTGCACCACAATGCAGTTTCCCTCACGAAACCGTAGCGACTCGATGTCGAAGAAGAAAGGAAAGAAGAAGATCGAAGCCCGCCTGTCGTCGATCCACGGCAACGGCATCTTCGCCACGGAGGCCATCAAGAAAGGCGAGCGGGTCATCCGCTATAAGGGGAAACTACGGACCCACGAAGAGGTCGACGAGGAATACGGCGACATCGACGAGAACGGCCACACCTTTCTCTTCACCCTCAACGATGACTATGTCATCGACGCCAACGCCGGGGCCAACATCGCGCGCTGGATCAATCACAGTTGCGACCCCAACTGCGAGGCGGTGGTCGAAGAGGACGAGAAGAAGCGTCCGCACAAGGACAAGGTCTTCATCGAGGCGATCCGCGACATCGCTGCCGGCGAGGAGCTGACCTACAACTACGGCATCACCCTGGAAGAGCGGCATACGCCCAAGCTCAAGAAACTATGGGGCTGCCGCTGCGGTGCAAAGAACTGCACGGGCACGATGTTGCAGCCCAAGCGCTGATTGCGCTGCGGGCATCGATCAATGTCGCGTCGCCTCGCGACGCGGCCCTGCCGTCTACAGGCGTTCCTCGCGCAGTTCCGCCGATGCGATCCGCCACGCCCGCTGTTCGGCGCTGGCGCCGTCCACCACCGCGCGCCGCAGCACGTAGTGGCCGGCGTAGCGGTGCACACTGCCGTCCTCGTGCCGGGCCGTCACCGCCACCGGGATCTGCAGGTAACGGGAGCCGGCCGCGCCCTCCACGGTGCCCGGCGCGCCGACCTCCACCGTGACTTCCGCGGTCTGCGCAAACCCGGCGGCGAACCGTTCCTCGGTCTGCCCGCTGGCTTCGCCATCGTTGGACCACAGGTGATAGGCGCGGGCGTAATCGCCCTGGTCGATCGCGGCGTAGTACTCGCGGATGACGGCCGCGGCGTCCTCCACAGTCGGTTCGCCGACGCCGGCCTGGGTATCGTCATCCGGTGCCGCGTCCGCTTCCCCGGCGGACAGACCGGCCTCAGGTTCGTCTTCCAGCGGCGGCAGGCCGAAATTCCCGTCCGGCGCGAGCCAGGGCTCCGGTGGCGGCGGTTCGCCGCCGAGCGGCACCTGCCCGGGACCCGGTGCGTCGGGCATCCCGGTGATGCCGCCGGCCGGCGGCGCCGGTGCCGGCAAGGCTTCGGGTTCCGCCGCGCCACGTGCGTCGGCGGCTTCCTGTTTGCCGTCGCCACAGGCGGCCAGCGACAGCGCAGCGAGGCCGAGGACGAGGGCGTGAAGAAAGCGGGCGCGCGTGCGCATGTCGGTTCCGGGTGCGTGCGTTTGCGGTGCGGCAAGCCTACGCCGCGGCTGTGAACCCGCGGTTAGCGGCTTTCGTCCAGCTCGGTCAAGGCGACCCGGCGTGGCCGCAACCATGCGAGCAACAGGCCGAGCAGGGCCATCGCGGTCAGGTCGAAGGCGACCTGCTTGAGCATCAGCGGCAGCGGCAACGGCTGGCCGACATAGGCCAGCAGGTGCCAGGGCACGAACGACACCAGCCCGATGGCGATGCCGAAGCCCAGCCCAGTCCCCAACTGCACGTCCTCCGCATCGTGCAGGCGTCGATACAGCCATGTCATGGAGAAGCCGATCAGCAGGTACGCGATCACGATCCAGCCGAAGCGCGCGTTGGCCTCTTCCTGGCTGCGGTACAGCGAGGCGTGGGCGAGATAGTCCGCGCGCAGCAGCACGCCGTGGACCAGGAAGCCGAGCAGCAGTGCGGCCATTGCCACCACCACGCCGCAGACCCAGAAACGCTTGTCCATGACCGCCCCACCGGATGCGCCGCTCATCACGGCATCGCTGCGATGCTAACGCCCGGGCGTGTCGCGCGTCGATGTCGCCGTCCCGGTATCGCCCACCGTTGCCGCTTCAGTCCGATTCCGCGACCGCGGCGGCGAGCAACAGCGGCAGCGGATCGTAGGCGCCGTCGGCCGCATAGATGCCGTAATGCAGATGCGGCGAGGTGCCGCGCGCGTTGCCGGTGGTACCGACGCTGCCGAGCAGGCTGCCCGGCCAGACCACGTCGCCGGCCGCCAGGCTCGGCGCCCAGTCGTCCAGGTGCGCGTAGTAGTGCCGTTCGCGCGCCGGCCCCAGCACCCAGACCTGGCGTCCGCCGAGCCCGCCTTCGCGCACCGCGGTGATGATGCCGGGCGTGGCGCTCACCACGTCTGCGCCGCGCGGCGCGAAGATGTCGACGCCCTCGTGGCTGCGGTCGGCGCCGCGCGGATCGCCGAAGGTGTCGGCGACGCGGGCCGCCTCGACTTCGCGGACCGGCATCGTTAGCGTCGCCGGCGGCGGCATCCGCGACAACGCCCAGGCCATGCGCGGCTTCGCCATGAACGGCTGTTGCCAGGCCCAGGCGCCGGCATAGGCGGCCGCGATCAGCACCATCGCCCAAGCGGTGATGCGGAGCGCGGCGGCGTGGTAGTCCTTGCCGGAAGTCGCAGGGGCCGTGGTCTCGTCCACACGCCCAGTCTGGCAGGGCACCGATGAAGCGGCCGTGGCCGCGACCTGGCTCAGCCGGCGCGCAGCTGCGCCTCGAGCTTCGCCTTCAGCGCGTCGTCGAGTCCGAGCTGCCGCGCCAGTTCGTCCAGGTAGGCGCGCTCCATGTAGTTCTGCTCGTCGACGGCCATCAGGCTGGCGAGGTACATCTCCGAGGCGATCTCCGGTGTGGCGGCCGCGCGGGCTACTTCGGCGGGATCGAGCGGCTTCTCCAGTTCGGCGTGCAGCCAGCGCTGCACGTCGGCGTCGCTGTCGAGGCGCGAGAACTCGCCCTCGATCGCTTCGCGCTCGCGCGCATCAATGTGCCCGTCCGCCTTGGCGGCGGCGACCAGCGCCTTGAGGATCGCCTCGCTGTGCAGCTCGGCCTGCGGTGGCGGCAGGCGGTCGACGGTCTCCGGCTCGACCGGCGCGCCCTGCTGCTGGCGCTTGTAGTCGCCGTAGGCGCGGTAGGCCATCACCCCGATCGCGGCGAGGCCACCATAGGTCGCCAGTTTGCGGGTCTTGCGGTTGCCGCCCAGCAGCAGGCCAAGCGCGCCGCCGGCGATCGCGCCCTTGCCGAAGTCGGCATTGAGCACGTCGCCAAGGCCGCCGCCCGCCGCCCGCCCGGTCGCCGCAGCGTCGTCGTGGCCGGCGCGGCCGGACTTGAGAAGGTGGTCCAACAATCCCTGAAGCTGCATGTCTGCGATCCGGATGAGATGAGGCGACGATTGTAGACGTGCCGGTAAACGCGCCGTCGTCCACGAAGGCGCCGGACACCAAGGCTGCCGGGCCGGGCGTCCTCAGCTGCGCTGCTGCAGCGCCAGCCTTACCCCGAGGGCGACGAATACGCTGCCGAGCACGCGCGCGCGCCAGCGCGAGAATCCGGCGCCGGCCGCCGAGCGTCCGATGCGGCCGGCCAGCAATGCCAACGACACGCCGTAGAGCAGCCCGATCAACGACAGCAGCAGGCCCAGCACGATGAACTGCAGCCAGACCATGCCGCGTTCCGGATGCACGAACTGCGGCAGGAAAGCAAGAAAGAAGACGGCCACCTTCGGGTTCAGTACGCCGATCGCCACCGAGCGCAGGAAGACCCGCCGTTGCCGGGGTGCCTGCGTGTACGGCGCATCCGCGTCCGCCGGACGCTCTCCCGAGCGCCATGCCTGGATGCCGAGCCAGACCAGATAGGCCGCGCCGGCGTACTTGAGAAGTTCGAAGGCCAGTGCCGAGGTCGCCAGCAGGGCCGAGAGGCCCAGCCCGGCGGCGAGCGCGTGGATCGATGTCGCCGCCTCCAGGCCGAGCGAGGCGTGCATGCCGCGGCGCGCGCCGCCGGCAGCGGTCTGCGCGATGATCCAGGCCGTCCCGGGGCCGGGAATCAGAACCAGTGCAACGGCTGCGGCGAGGTAGGCGAGCAGGGTGGGGACATCGAACAAGGTCATAGGGACAGGCTCGGTCGAAAAACGGACGGTGCGGATCGGCCGGCGAAGTGCGGGAGCGCCGACATGAAAAAGGCCGGGCGCTCATGCGGAGCGGGCCGGCCTCATTCATCGCATCGGGGCGGCGGTGCCGCCCCGAGCATCGCGCGCGACTCAGGCGGCGGCGTCCTTGAGCTTCTTCAGCGGACGTACCTTGACCTTCACCGAGGCGGGCTTGGCGGCGAACCACTGCTCTTCCTTGGTGAACGGGTTGATGCCCTTGCGCTTGGCCTTGGCGGGAACCTTGACGGCGGTGATCTTCAGCACGCCCGGCAGGGTAAAGGTGCCGGCGCCCTTCTTGCTGACCGAGGCGGCGATGGTGCCTTCCAACGCGGCCATCACGGCGCGCACGTCCTTGGCGGCGACGCCGGAGGTGTCGGCGACGTGGGCCACCAGGCCGGACTTGCTCAAGGGCTCCTTGATCGGCTTCTGGGCGGTCGGCTTGGCAGCCGCCTTTTTCGGGGCAGCGGCTTTCTTGACCGCCTTTTTCGCTTTCTTCGCCATGTTTTCCTGATTCCGTGATGGATGATTGTAGGAGTGGCCGGGCATCGCCCGGTAGACGGAATGTAGGGCATGCGCGCGCTGCCGCCAATAGGAAAACGCAAAAAACTAGGGTTTTTTCGCTTTCGGGCGATCCGCATCATTCGTGCCAGTGCGCCGCGGGTACGGCGGCCAGCACCACCAGCACGCGGCGAGCAGTACCGCGAACGTGCTGTAGGCGGCCACGAAGATCCACCACGGCGCCTCGAAAAAGATCATCCGCGAGAGCCAGTACTGGATGAAGGAAGCGTCGTAAGAGGCCTGCCCGGCACGGATTCGCAGCGCCTGCTCCCAGATGGTCAGCGGACACAGCCGCCCCAGCCAGGCCTGCGCGGCGATCAGCACCATGAGCGCCAGGTGCGCGATCCGGAATCCGCGATGACGCACCCAGCGCCAGCCGAGCGGTCCGCCGGCGAGGATCCCCAGCGCGCCGGCGACCACGAAGGCGACGACGACCACGTGCGCGGCCAGGATCGCATCGGCCAGCCAGCCGGCGACTGCGGGCGTCATGGCGTGCCCCGTGCCGGCCACCTTCGTCCGCCACGCACGCCGCGCCGGCGGCCCGGTCTACGCGCGGGCGCTTGGGGCGCGGCGCCCTGAACCGCCGCATTGCGCAGGCCCGGGTGGCGGGTGTGCACCGATGGCTCGGGTTGGCAGGCAAGCGTTGCCATCGCCGCATGGTCTCATGTCGATGGTGCCGGCGGGCCCGCAGGACCTGCGACCGGCAGGGGAGCTACAGTTCCGGGGAGGGCGGTCGCTAATCAGTGGAGCGTTCATGGTCGTTTTCCCCGGATGGTGAACAATGGGTCCTGCCGTTCGCCACAAGGGGGCCAGATGAGCAGCTATCGGCATGGACGGAAAAGCGGCGATACCTGCAGCCGCAGGCGCTGCAGGCGCCGCCGGATCGCCGGCTTCACGCTGGTGGAGCTGGTGATCGCCATGGCGATCTTGATGGTGATCGCGATGCTGGCGATCGGCCAGTTCTCGGACTACGTCGAGCGCTCCAAGGTGGCGACCGCCAAGGCGGACATCGTGGCGATCTCCCACGACATCGAGCGCTACCGCATCATCCATGGCGCCCTGCCGGGCTCGCTTGCGGGTGTCGGCCGCGCGGGCTATCTGGATCCATGGGAGCGGCCGTACCACTACCAGGATCTCACCGGCAAGGGCGCGAAGGGCAAGGCGAGGAAGGACAAGCGGCTCAACCCGTTGAACTCGGATTTTGATCTTTTCAGCGCCGGCAAGGATGGTGTGTTCAAGACTCAGGTAGACAACAAGGACAGCCTCGACGACGTGATCCGCGCGCGCGACGGCGCGTTCATCGACCTGGCGGAAAAGTTCTGAACCCATGCCGTTGCAGTCCGGCCCTCGAATGAAGCGCGTCTTCCTGGCCACGCGGTTCGGGCGGCGCATCTTTCTGATGTTCTGCCTCGCCGCGCTGGTGCCGGCGATCACCGTGTTCTGGATGACCTGGCGCGCCTCGGCCACCGCTGCCGAGGCCTCCGCGATGCGCGGCCTGCACGAGACCAACAAGAGCTATGCGCTGGGCGTGTACCAGCGCCTGTATACGGCGCGTCAGGCGCTGGGCGCAGCCGATCCGGAGGCGCTGGAGGGCGCGGGCGGCGACATGCTGTCGATGTTCTTCAGCGACGTGGTCGTGGCCGATGCGCCCGACGGCGGCGATGCGCTGCCGACGAGCCGCTTCCGCGGGCGATTGCGCGCGGCCGGGGTCCCGCCGCGTGCGGAGGTGATGGTGCTGGCGCCGGACATGGCCGGCCAGGCACACGACGTCGTCCTGCTCAGGCGGTTCCCTGGCAACGGCCAGGGCAGCGTGATCGCCGGCCGCCTGGACCGCGCCTACCTGTGGGGGAACCCCGAGGAGATCGGCAATGCGGCGCGCATCTGCGCGCGCGCCGAGGACGGCGACGCATGGCTGTTCTGCGGCGGCGATCGCGAACCGGGCGGCGACGGCACGCGGCGGATCGAGACCGAGTGGACGCTGTTCATCAAGCCGCAGTTCGCGGCGCCCGCCTGGACCTTCGCCGCGTCGATGGAGGCGCCGGGGGCGCTGGCGCACTATTCGCGCTTCGTGGCGCCGTTGATGGCGGGCATCCTGCTGTTGGCGATGCTGCTCAGCTCGCTGCAGATCCGGCGCGTGGTCGGGCCGCTGGAGGTCCTGCTCGGCAGGATCCGCGCCTTCGGCGGCGGCGGTGCACGCACCGGGGCCGCGGTGGGGGACGAGTTCGGACTGCTGTCGGACACCTTCGACGAGATGCGCGCCCGCATCACCCAGCAACTCGATACGTTGCGGATCCTGTCGGAGATCGACCATCTGATCCTGGCCAGGGTACCGCTCGAGGAGGTGATCGAACTGGTGCTCGCCAGGATCGTGGAGATCACCGGCGGCGCCAGCGTCTGGGTGCTGCTGGCACGGCCCGAGGATGGCCCGTCCGCCGAATGCCACGCGCGCGCGCGCGGCGCCTGCGAGACCTCGGTGGCGCCGCTGCCCACGGTGCCGCCGGTGCTGCAGCGCATGTCCCCGCGGGACGGGGCCCGGGGCGTGGTGTTGCGCACCGGCGAGCTCGGGCCCGCGCTGGCGCGGAAAGGCGACGCGGACCCGGTCGAATCGCACGCCTGGGCGATCGCGCTCGGCGGCGAGGACGAAACCCGGGTCTGGCTGCTGCTGGGACGCGAGGGCAATGCGCAACCGGCGGAGACGCTCCAGGGGCAGGTGCGCGACCTGGCCGAACGGATCGCCGTTGCGGCCGCGTTCGTCAAGCACCATGACCTGCTGCTCTACCAGGCTCGCCACGATCTGCTCACCGGGCTGCCGAACCGGCTGGCCACCTTCGAGACGCTTGCCTCGGCCATCGAGGAGGCGCGGCCCTCGGCGCAGGCCTTCGCCGTGGCCTTCGTCGACCTCGACCGCTTCAAGGCGATCAACGACGGCCTGGGCCATGCACTGGGCGACGACATCCTGGTGCAGAGCGGCGAGCGCATCCGCGCCAGCCTGGCGCCGGGCGACTTCGTGGGCCGGTTCGGCGGCGACGAGTTCTTCGTCATCCTCCGCGGCGCCTCGCGGCCGGAGCTGGTGACCGCGGCGATGGCACGGATGGACGAGGCGTTCGCGCGGCCGATCATGGTCGGGCATCGCGAGTTCCACCAGCGCTTCAGCGCCGGCGTGGCGTTCTTTCCGCGCGACGGGATCGAGGCCGGCACCCTGGTGCGCAATGCCGACGTCGCGATGTACCGGGCCAAGCAGACCGGCGGCGCGCGCACCGCGTTCTTCGAGACCGAGATGAACCAGCGCGCGGAAGAGCGCGTGCAGATGGAGAACGAATTGCGCACGGCCATCCAGGAGGGGCAGATCGAGCTGCACTACCAGCCCCGCGTGGACAGCCGCGACGACCGCATCGTCGGCGTCGAGGCGCTGGCACGCTGGATGCACCCGAGCCGAGGCGTCGTCCCTCCCGACGCGTTCATCGGGCTGGCCGAGGAGTGCGGGCTGATCGAGCCGCTGGGGAAGCTGGTGCTCGACAAGGCCTGCCGGCAGTTGGCCGAATGGCAGCGGATGGGCTTCGAACTCGGGGTGATGGGCGTCAACGTCTCCGGCCACCAGCTGCGCTCCGGACGCCTGTGCGGCTACGTGAAGGAGACGATCGCCGCCAGCGGCATCGCACCGGAGCGCCTGGAACTGGAGGTCACCGAGACCATGCTGGTACTGGACAGCGATTCCGGGATGGCGCAGCTGCAGTCGATCCGCGAGCTCGGGGTGAAGGTGGCGATCGATGACTTCGGCACCGGCTACTCGTCGCTGGCGTATCTGACGCGCCTGCCCAGCGACACACTCAAGATCGACCGCGCCTTCGTGGTCGACCTGCAGGGCGGCGATGCCGCGGTCGAGGCCGTGGTGCGCTCGATCATCGCCATCGCCCGCGATCTGGGCAAAGGCGTGGTGGCGGAAGGACTGGAATCGATGGAGCAGGTGCGCATGATGCGCGCATGGGGCTGCCACGTGATCCAGGGCTACGTGTACGCTCGGCCGCTGACGGCCCACGGCATCACCGGAATACTGCTCAACGGCGGGATCGTCACCCCGGCGGACGCGCCGAGCCCACCGCGGTGATCGACACCGGCGCCGGCGCGTGAACGGCGCGCCCGGAGCGGGCGCTCAGTCTTCCTCCTGGCGTGGGCGCCAGCTCTCCGTCAGCTTCTGCTGCACCTGCGGCGGCACCGGTTCGTAGTGGCTGAAATCGATCGCGTAGCGGCCGCGGCCGGCGGTGATCGACTTCAGCTCGGCGGCGTAGCCTTCCAGTTCCGACAGCGGCACCTGCGCCTTGACCACGATCTCGCCGCCCTTGGCGGCATCGGTGCCGTTGATGCGCGCGCGCTTGCTGGCCAGGCCGCCGCTGATGTCGCCCATGTGCGCCTCGGGCGCGTGCACCTCGAGGTCGACGATCGGCTCGAGCACCTGCGGCCGGGCCTTGCCGGCGGCGTCGAGGAAGGCCTTGCGCCCGGCCGCCACGAACGCGACCTCCTTGCTGTCGACCGGGTGGTGCTTGCCGTCGTACACCGTCACCCGCAGGTCCTGCATCGGATAGCCGGCGACCGCGCCGCTGCGCAGCACCTCGCGCACGCCCTTCTCCACGGCCGGGATCAGCTGGCCCGGGATCACCCCGCCCTTGACCTCGTCGACGAACTCGAAGCCGCCGCCACGCGGCAGCGGCTCGATGCGCAGGAACACCTCGCCGAACTGCCCGGCGCCGCCGGTCTGCTTCTTGTGGCGATGATGGCCCTCGGCCTTCGCGCCGATGGTCTCGCGATAGGCGATGCGCGGCGGCCGCGTGCGCACCTGCACGCTGTGGCGCTCGCGCAGCCGGTCGAGGTTGATGCGCAGGTGCAGGTCCGAGAGCCCGTGGATCACGGTCTCGTTGGTCTCCTCTTCGTGCTCGACCCGGAAGCAGGGGTCCTCCTCGGCCAGCTTGTGCAGGGCGTTGGCGAGCTTCTGTTCGTGCCCCTTGCTGGCGGCCTCGATCGCCAGTCCGAACATCGGCTGCGGGAACTGCAGCGGCGCCAGGTGGATGTGGTCCTCGTCGTGACTGTCGTGCAGCACCGCATCGAAATGCAGTTCGTCGACCTTGGCCACCGCGGCGATGTCGCCCGGCACGGCGCGATCGATCTCCACGTGGTCCTTGCCCATCAGCTTGAACAGGTGCCCGACCTTGAACGGCTTGCGGCCATCGTCGACGAACAGCTGGGTGTCCTTCTTCAGCGTGCCCTGGTAGACGCGGAAGATGCCGAGCTTGCCGACGAAGGGATCGTTGACGATGCGGAACACGTCGGCGATCACATGCGCATCGGGATCGGGCGAGAGCGTCACCGGCGCGGCATCGGCGCCGGCGCCCTTGAGGAACTGCGGTGGATTGCCCTCGCCGGGATGCGGGAACAACCGTTCGGCGGCGTCGAGCAGTTCCTTCACGCCGGCGCCGGTGCGTGCCGAGACGAAGCACACCGGCACCAGGTGTCCCTCGCGCAGGCACTGCTCGAAGGCGTCATGCAGCTCCTGGCCGGACAGGCCCTGCTCGCCGAGGTCGAGGTAGCGGTCCATCACCGTCTCGTTGATCTCGACCACCTGGTCGAGGATCTTCCGGTGCCAGTCGGCAACCGGGCCGAGATCGCTGTCGCCGTCGGTCCGGCCGAAGCAGTCGACCACCCGCGCGCCATCGTCCGCCGGCAGGTTGAGCGGCAGCAGCTCCGGACCGAACTCGCCGCGCAGCTCGTCCAGCACGCGCGCGCAGTCGGCCCCGTCGGCGTCGATGCGGTTGACGACGACTGCGCGGCACAGGCTGCGCTCGCCGGCGCGTTCCATCATCCGGTGGGTGCCGTACTCGACCCCGGTGACGGCGTCGACGACGATCGCGACGGTCTCCACTGCCGCCAGCGCCGACAGGGTGGGGCCGCGGAAATCCGGATAGCCGGGGGTATCGATCAGGTTGACGTGGATGCCGCGGTGGTCAGTGCTGGCGATGGCGGCGTCGATGGAGTGGCCGCGCTCCTTCTCCAGCGGATCGTGGTCGGACACGGTGTTGCCGCGTTCGACGGTGCCTGCCGTGGAAAGGGTGCCGCCGGCATGCAGCAGGGCTTCGAACAGGGTTGTTTTGCCGGCGCCCGGGTGGCCTGCGAGGGCGATGTTGCGGATGTCCGATGTCGAGTAGGGCATGTGGCCGCTCCTCCCTGGGTGAGGGGATAGACGAGGCCGTCATGGCTGTCCGCGGGGAGAAGCGCTGCCGCCGGAGCGGACGCTCGGCGGGCGGTCATGGCGGGAGGGCACAGTAACGCCTGCGCGAACGCAGCGTCCCGTTGCAGCGCAGCAATGCAACGCGGACGTAACGCGGGCAAGGGTAGTTTGTCCGGATCGGCGCCCGCCAATCATTCCATCCTGCAAGGAGATCGATCCATGGGTATTTCGCGCAACGCCACCGCACATTGGGAGGGCGACCTCAAGTCCGGCAAGGGCAGCCTCAGCACGCCGCAGAGCGGATTGCTGGACGGCGTCCGCTACGGCTTCAACACGCGCTTCGGCGACGAAAAGGGCACCAATCCGGAAGAACTGATCGCCGCGGCGCATGCCGGCTGCTTCACCATGGCGTTGTCGGCCAAGCTGACCGAGGCCGGGCATCCGCCGGAGTCGGTGGATACCCGGGCCGAAGTCGACCTGTCGATGGAGGGTGGACCGACCATGACCGAGATCCGCCTGAAGACCAAGGCCAAGGTGCCGGGCATCGACGACCAGAAGTTCCGCGCCATCGCCGACGACGCCAAGCAGAACTGCCCAGTGTCGAAGGCGCTGTCGGCGGTGCCGATCACGCTGGAGGCGGAACTGCTCGGCTGATTTTTCGAAGCGGACGCGTTGTGGTGGGCCAAGGCCCACCATGATCTGTTGCCTCCAGCTAGCGCGTGCCGTCACTCGCCCAGCGTCAGGCTGAGCATCACGCGGCGGGCCGGCTCCCAGGACTGCAGACCGCTGCTGCCTGCCGACCATGCATACCGATCGGCGGCGTTATACACCCGCAGCCGCCATTGCGCCGGGATCCGCCCCAGCGCAAACCGGTAGCGCGCGCCGACATTGAGCAAGGCGTAGCCGGACGTGTACGTGTGGCCGTGGGCATCGGCCGGTGCGCGGCCGTACCAGGTGGCGTCGGCGTCGAACGACACCCGTTCCCACGCCGGCGGCCGATAGCTGAAGCTGGCCAGCGCCAGCGTCGACGAACGCCCCACCGGGCGCTCGCCGATGACGCCGGCCTCGACCAGCGCGCCTTCCAGCCGCGGCCGCAGCCATGACACGCCGGCGACCACGTGCAGGCGCTCGGTGACCTGGCCGGCAGCCGACAACTCCACCCCGCGATGGCGCACGTCGGTAAGGAAGCGGTAGACGCCGTCGGCATCCAGGCCCGGTTCCGGCTTGCCGATCTCGAACGCAGTGGCGACCACCGCCAGCCCGGCCGCCGCCTGCCATTTGATGCCCAGCTCCGACTGCCGCGCCATCGCCGGCGGCAGCACCTCGAAGCGGTTGGCGGCGTTCTGCGGCGCGGTGCCCGCTTCCTCGATCCCGCGCGTGGTCGAGGCGAACGCGGTGAGCGTCGGCGACAGCGGCAGCACCAGCGACGCGTTGTGCAGCCATTGCGCCGAGGTGCGGCTGGCGGCCGCGCCGTCGGCGGACCAGGAGGATTCATCCAGGCGCACGCGGCGCAACCCCAGGTTGACCGCCAGTCCACTGCGGCGCAGGTGCTGCCAGCCAAGCGCGAGTTCGTCCTGGTCGATGCCGGCGTGGGAATGCGCGCCCCCCGGGTCGTCCGGCGGCGGTGCGTGCGGAATGGGCTCGAATAGCGATACCCGGCCAAGATCGATGGTCTGCACGCGCGGATTGCGGTAGTCGGACCGTCGTGCGCGCGCGGCGAGGGTCAATACGTCGCGCCGCGTTTCGCCGCTCCAGTCGCGCCGGGCGGCCGCCTCGTAGGCGCGGGCGAAGACCTCGCGGTCGCGGGCGACCACGGTGGAGGCGCTGGCGTCGCCGCCCGCGGTGACATCGCGGAACAGGTTGTAGTCCGAACGCGGGCGGTCGACGCGCGAGTGGATGTCGGAGAAGGAGAAGTTCCAGGCGTCGGGACGTGCGCGTGACCGCAGCAGGGCGCCGTAGGTGGTGTTGCGGGTGTCGAAGCGCGACCACGGCTGTCCCGGGTAGCGCAGCCGGTCCGGTTGCGGCAGTGCATGCGCGCCAGCCGGCTGGAAGCCGGCATCGGCCTGGTAGGCCTGATCGTAGACGCCGTAGAAGACGGTGGCTTGCCAGTCGTCGCCGATCTCGAAACGCGGCACCAGTCCGAGGCTGTGGTAGCGCGCTTCGTTGCCGAAGATGTAGCGGGCACTGGGCGATCCGAGTACGCCGCCGGACAGCGATGCGCGCCCGTCTTCGCTGCGACGGCTGAAATGGCCGCGCAGGTAGGGGCGCGGGTTGCTGTCGAGCAGGTGCTGGAAGCCGAGCTCCAGGCGTGCGCGTTCTTGGGTGACGTCCGGCAGGCGGTACTGCACGATTCCGGACGGCGCAGGAAAGTCGACCGGCAGGGCGGCCGGTCCGACCAGGATCCGGGCGCCATCGACGATGGTGTCCGGCGGTGGCGCCGCGCGCACGAAGTACGCGCCGTCGATCCGGTAGTTGCCCGCCTGCTGCAGGTTGAAGCCGCGGACCAGTGACTCGGAGTACAGGCCGATGCTCTCCTGGCCGATGCGGCTGCCGAAGGCGTCGTCGGCTTCGCCGATGACGTCCTGCTGCGCGAGGATGGGGGCGGGCAGAGCGGCGAGGCCGGCGACGGCGAGTGTCAGCGCAGTTGAAGCGCAGCGGAAGGAACGGCGGGTGCGATGCGTCATGGAATCGTGCGGATGGGCGACGGCGACGATCGTGGAGCGCCACGGGCCGTTGACATAGCGCACCGATCGATGATGAGGTGTGCGCCATATGCACAGCTTGCAATCGCTACCGCCGCTCGAGGCGCTGGCGGCGGTGATCGCGGCCCAGCGCTCCGGCTCGTTCACCGCCGCCGCCGAATCGCTCGACCTCACCCATGGTGCGGTCAGCCGCCGGGTGCAGGCTGTCGAGCATTGGCTGGGCACGCCGCTGTTCGAGCGTCACGGCCGCGGCGTGCGGATCACGCCGGCCGGCCAGCGCTTCGTCGCCCAGGTGGAACAGGCGCTGGCGAGCATCCGCGAGTCGGCGGATCGCTGGCGGCCGCGTCGCGACCTGCCGGTGGTGCGGCTGAGCGTGGTGCCGTCGTTCGCGCGCCTGTGGCTGATGCCGAGGTTGCCGGAGCTGCAGGGCCTGCCGCCGGTCTGCCGGATCGAACTGCAGATCGAACACCGGGTCGCTGACCTGGCCGCGGAGCAGAGCGACCTGGCGATCCGATACGGTCGTGGGCGCTGGCGCGGCGTGGAAAGCCGCCTGCTGTTCTCCGAGCGGCTGTATCCGGTGGCGGCGCCGGCGCTCGCCGCCGAACTCGGTGCTGCCGGAGCGGCGCGCATCGCGGAGCTGCCGCTGCTGCACGATTCGGATACCAGCCAGTGGCGCGCATGGATGCGCGCGTGCAAGGCGCCGTTCCGGACCAAGGCGGCCGACCGCCGGTTCGAGGACTACGATCTGGTGCTGGCCGCGGCGCGCGTGGGATTGGGCGTCGCCCTGCTGCGCGCGCCGCTGGTCGACGATGCGCTCGCGGATGGCAGCCTGGTGCGGGTCGCGCGCGCGGAGATCCGCAATGTGGCCGGCCATTACCTGGTCTGCGCGCCGGGCGAAGCACGCGCGCCGGTGGCGCAACTCGCCGCACGCCTGCTGACCACGACCGCGGCGCTACGGCGATGACGCCGGCGGTGCTGTTCCTGCACGGCGCCGGGGCCGGCGGCTGGGAATGGAACGTCTGGCGCGCCGTGTTCGAGGCGGCGGGGCTGGCCACCGCCGCACCGGACCTGCAACCGGCCGCTTCGGGCCTGGCGCATACCACGCTGGACGACTATGCCGCGCAGGCGCGGGCTGCATTGCAAGCGCTGCCGCGACCACGCGTGCTGGTCGGCGCCAGCCTCGGCGGACTGCTGGCCGCGATGTGCGCGCACGAGGCCGATGCACTGGTGCTGGTCAATCCGCTGCCGCCCGCGCCGTGGCACGAGGAATTGCCGCCACGCGCTTGGCCAGCGATCGTGCCCTGGCGACACGAAGTGCGGCTCGCCTCGACCCGGCGTGCGCTGCCCGATGCCGACGAGGCCACCGCCCTGTACGCCTTTCGCCATTGGCGCGACGAGAGCGGTCGGGTGCTGGGCACCGCGCACGCAGGCGTGGCGATCGAACGGCCATCATGCCCGCTGCTGTGCATGACCTCGACCGTCGACGACGACGTCCCGCCGGCGGTCACCGCAGCGCTGGCCGCGGCATGGGGCGCCGACCTCCTGCGATCGCCCGCGATCAGCCACGTCGGTCCGTTGCTCGGGCGCGACGCAGCCGCTGCAGCGCAGCAGGCGCTGGCATGGTGCCGGGGTTCGAAAAAGCCGGCCAACGTCATCTCGTCATGAGCCGGGCTAGCAGGCAGTGGTCGCCCCTCTGCTCTTGCGAATCCCCATTCCCCAATCCCCAATCCCGGCCCTTATAGTGTCCGCTTTCGGACACGGAGCGATTCGATGCGCCGCACCCTGTGTTTCCTCGCCGCCATCGCCCTCGCGGCCGGCGCCGCGCAAGCCGCGGAACTGCGCCTGCTGACCGCGGCGCGTATCCACACCGCCGACCCGGCGTCGCCGACGGCCGAGGCGCTGGTCTGGGATGACGCCGGCCGCATCCTCGCGGTCGGCAGCGCCGAAGACCTGCGCCAACGTCATCCGCAGGCCGAGACGATCGATCTCGGCGATGCGGTGGTGGTTCCCGGCCTGATCGACGCGCACGCGCACCTGATGAACCTCGGCTACGCACTGATGAGCGCGGATCTGGCCGGCGCGCGCAGCAAGGACGAAGTGATCGAGCGCCTGCAGGCCTATGCCGAGGATCTGCCCGAGGGCGCCTGGCTGCACGGGCGCGGCTGGGACCAGAACCTGTGGCCGGAAAAGGCGTTCCCCACCGCGGCCGATCTCGACGCGGCGTTCCCGGATATCCCGGTGTGGCTGGAGCGTGTCGACGGCCATGCCGGCTGGGCCAACTCGGCCGCGTTGCGCGCCGCCGCGCAGCGGGACGGTGCGCCCGCGCTCGACGGCGAGTGGCAGCCGGACGGCGGCCGCATCGTGCGTGAGGACGGCGCACCGAGCGGCGTGTTCGTCGATGCGGCGATGGCGCTGGTGGAGGATGCGGTCCCGGCGCCGGACGCGGCGCTGCGCGAGCAGGCACTGGAGCGCGCACTGGCCGCGGCGGTGCGCAACGGCCTGACCGGCGTGCACGACATGGGCGTTTCGCGTGCCGACCTGGCACTGTACCGCCGCTTCGCCGGTGCCGGGCGCCTGCCACTGCGGATCTCGGCCTATGCCGATGGCGACGGCGGCGCGCTCGACGACCTGTGCCGCGAAGGCCTGTACCGGCACGCGGGCGGTCGCCTGCGCATGCAGGGCGTCAAGCTGTACATGGACGGTGCGCTCGGCAGTCGCGGCGCCGCGCTGCTGGCCGACTACAGCGACGAGCCCGGCAACGACGGCCTGCTGCTGACCGAGCCGGAGGCATTCGCCGCCGCGGTGCGCAAGGCCCGTGGCTGCGGCGTGCAGGTTGCCACGCACGCGATCGGCGACCGCGGCAACCGTCTCGTGCTCGATACCTACGCCGAAGCGCTCGGCACGCGTGCCGAAGGCGATCACCGCTGGCGCGTCGAGCACGCACAGATCGTGGCGCTGCAGGACATCCCGCGCTTCGCGCAGCTGCACGTCATCGCGTCCATGCAGCCCACGCACGCCACTTCCGACATGCCCTGGGCCGGCGATCGCCTCGGCGAGGAGCGGCTTGCGGGCGCCTACGCCTGGCGGCGTTTCCTCGACGCCGGCGCGCGGCTGGCGCTGGGTTCCGATTTTCCGGTGGAGTCGGTCGATCCGCGCCTGGGTTTGTATGCGGCGGCGACGCGGCAGGATCGCGACGGGCAGCCGCCGGGCGGCTGGCTCGCCGAGCAGAAGCTGACGACTGCCGAGGCGTTGCGTGGATTCACCGCCGACGCCGCCTACGCCGGCCGCGCCGAGGACGAGGTCGGGCGCCTGTCGCCGGGCCTGCGCGCGGACTTCGTGGTGCTGGCGGAGGATCCGCTGACGGTGCCGGTCGAGCGTCTCGACGAGCTGACGATCCGGTCGACCTGGGTGGATGGGGCGCCCGTGTACGAAGCGGAGTGAAGCGCCACAAAAAAAGCATCGGTGTCGTTGCGTAGGAGCGCGCCATGCGCGCGATGCCGCGGGCGTTTCGCCGTCCGCACATTCTGGTGACCGGTGCGTCTGCCGGTCCAGAATTGCGGTATCCACCGGATCCTGCCGGCACTCGCGGCATCGCGCGTATGACGCGCTCCTACGAAGAGCGCGAGTGCTACCAGCCGATTTCGCCGTGCACCACGCTGACCGCATGGCCGCCGGACCAGATCTCGCCGTCGGTGTCGACCTGCAGTTCCAGCGTCGCGTCGTAGCCGACCTCGCGCCCCTGGCTGGCGCGATAGCGGCCGTCCGCGCCCGGCAACGCGTCGCGCGTGGCTAGCCACGCCGCCAGGGTGGCGTTGGCTGCGCCCGAGGCGGCATCCTCGAAGCGCGCGGGCGCGCCGACCCAGGCACGCACGGCGAGGTCGTGACCGCTGCCGGCATCGGCGCGCGCGAACACGCACAGGCCCATGCTCTCGGTCGATTCGGCCAGCAGGCCGATCGCGTCCCAGTCCGGGGTCGCGCTGCGCAGGGTGCGCTCGTCGGCGAGTTCGGCCAGCCACCAGCGGCGGCCGCCGTCCATCAGCACCGGCGGCAGCCGCCCGGGCAGCAGGCCGTCGAGGACGTGGCGCAGGCGCGGATCGCCGCGTTCGGTCGTCTCCAGCACGCTGGCGCGCGGCGTACGCACCGCGATCGTGCGTGCAGTGCCGTCGCCCAGCACCCGCAACGGCAGCAGGCCGGCGATGCCTTCCTGCACCAGCAGGCCGTCGCGCGGCGCGATGCGGCCGGCTTCGAGCAGCGCGTGCGCGGTGCCGACGCTGGGGTGGCCGGCGAACGGCACCTCGCGACGCGGGCTGAACATGCGGATGCGGTAATCGGCTTCCGCGCTGGTCGGCGGGAACACGAACGTGGTTTCCGGCAGGCGGGTCCAACGCGCGATCGCCTGCATGGTGTCGTCGTCCATGCCCTCGGCATCGAAGACCACGGCGAGCGGATTACCGGCGCCCGGACGATCGGCGAACACGTCCAGCTGCACGAAGCGGCGTGAAGTCATGGGGAGGCAGGTTGTGGGAGGGGGGAGATCGCGCAGCTTACCAATCGGGGCGGCCGTGGCGATGCCCACGGGTTCCAGCCCCCGGCCACGGCGCCCGGGTTTGCCTGGCGGGACCGGACGCCGGAACCGGCAGCAGCGGAGCGGGCTCCGCTCTACAATGCGCAGCTTCGTGCGTCCATTCCGGATGCCTTCGCCTTGCCGCCGCCGATGCCTCTTCCAGACCCTTTGCAGACCCACTGGATCGTTCTCAAGTTCGGTGGCACCAGCGTGTCGCAACGCACGCGCTGGGACACCATCGGCCAGCTGGCGCAGGCGCGCGGCCGGCAGCACGACGCGCGCGTGCTGGTGGTCGTTTCGGCGCTGGCCGGCACCACCAACGCGCTGCAGGCGATCGCCGACGGCGTGGCGGATCCGTCGGCGCATGTGGCGGCGCTGGCGCAGCGGCATCGCGATTTCGCCGCCGAACTCGGGCTCGACGCCGATGCGGTGCTGCAGGAGCGGCTGGCCGCGCTGCACGCACTGGCCACGGACGGACGCGCCGCCACGCGCCCGCTCGACTGGCAGGCCGAGCTGCTGGCGCAGGGCGAGCTGCTGTCCTCGACGCTCGGCGCCGCGTACCTGCGCACGCAAGGGCTGGCGTTCGGCTGGTGCGACGCCCGCGACTGGCTGGACGCGCTGGCGCTGCCGAACCAGAGTGCGTGGTCGCGGCGGCTGTCGGTGGCGTGCCGGCGCGAAGCCGACGACGCCTGGCGCGCGCGCTTCGGCGCGCAGCCGGCGCCGCTGCTGCTGACCCAGGGCTTCATCGCCCGTCACGGCGACGGCGGCACCGCGGTGCTCGGCCGCGGCGGCTCCGACACCTCGGCTGCGCTGTTCGGCGCATTGCTGCGCGCGCGGCGGGTCGAGATCTGGACCGACGTGCCCGGCATGTTCAGCGCCAATCCGCGCGAGGTGCCGGACGCCCGCCTGCTCACGCGCCTGGACTACGCCGAGGCGCAGGAAATCGCCACCACCGGCGCCAAGGTGCTGCATCCGCGCGCGCTCGGCCCCTGCCGCGACGCCGGGGTGCCGCTGGCGATCCTCGATACCGCCCGCCCCGACCTGCCGGGCACCAGCATCGACGGGTCGGCCGCGACCGTGCCGGGCGTCAAGGCGATCAGCCGCCGCAACGGCATCGTGCTGGTGTCGATGGAGACGGTGGGCATGTGGCAGCAGGTCGGCTTCCTGGCCGAGGTCTTCGAGCGCTTCCGCGTGCACGGGCTCTCGATCGACCTGATCGGATCGTCGGAGACCAACGTCACCGTCTCGCTCGATCCCAATGACAACCTGGTCAGCACCGACGTGCTCGCGCGGCTCTCGGAGGACCTGGCACGGTTCTGCCGGGTCAAGGTGATCGCGCCGTGCGCGGCGATCACCCTGGTCGGGCGCGGCATGCGTTCGCTGCTGCACAAGCTGTCGGACGTGTGGGCGGCGTTCGGGCGCGAGCGCGTGCACCTGATCTCGCAGTCGTCGAACGACCTCAACCTGACCTTCGTCATCGACGAGGCCGACGCCGAAGGCCTGCTGCCGCAGCTGCACGCGCAGCTGATCGGCAGCGGCGCGATGCCGGTGCGCAACGTCGAGGTGTTCGGCCCGCGCTGGCGCGAGATCGCCGGCGCGCTGCGCCCGCGCGAGACGCCGTGGTGGCGCGGCGAACGCGAACGCCTGCTGGCGCTGGCGACACCCGGCACGCCGCGCTACGTCTACCACCTGCCCACGGTGCGCGCCCGCGCCCGCGCGCTGGCGGCGATCGAAGCGGTCGATCGCCGCTACTACGCGATCAAGGCCAATTCCCATCCGGCGATCCTTGCCGCCCTGGTGGAGGAGGGCTTCGGGCTGGAATGCGTATCGCTGGCGGAACTGCGGCACGTGTTCGATGCGGTGCCGGCGCTGACGCCTGACCGCGTGCTGTTCACGCCCAGCTTCGCCCCGCGTGCCGAATACGATGCGGCGTTCGCGCTCGACGTGACGGTGACGCTGGACAACGTCGAGGCGCTGCAGCGCTGGCCGGAGACCTTCCGCGGCCGCGCGCTGTGGCTGCGCGTGGACCTCGGCCGCGGCGAGGGTCACCACGAGAAGGTGCGCACCGGCGGGCTGGCCTCCAAGTTCGGGCTGCCGGTCGCGCGGATCGAGACATTCCTCGCCGCCGCGCGTGCGCTCGACGCGCGCGTCACCGGCCTGCATGCGCACCTGGGCAGCGGCGTGGAGACGGCGCAGCACTGGCGCTCGGTCTGCGACGAGCTCGGCGGCATCGCCGAGCGCTTCGGCAGCATCGAGACCATCGACATCGGTGGCGGCCTGCCGATTCCCTACCAGGACGACGACGAGCCGTTCGACCTCGACGCCTGGAGCGCCGGCCTGGCCGAAGTGAAGTCTGCCTATCCGAACTACCGTCTGGCGATCGAGCCCGGCCGCTACCTGGTGGCCGAGTCCGGCGTGCTGCTGATGACCGCCACACAGGTGGTGGAGAAGGGCGGCATCCGCCGCGTCGGCGCCGATGCCGGCATGAACGCGCTGCTGCGTCCGGCGCTGTACGACGCCTATCACGGCGTCCACAACCTGACGCGGCTGGAGGAGGCGGCCGACGTCGCCTTCGACGTGGTCGGCCCGATCTGCGAGTCCGGCGACGTCTTCGGCAAGCAGCGCCGGCTGCCGGCCGCCACCGCCGAGGGCGACGTGCTGCTGATCGCCGACGCGGGCGCCTACGGTTTCGTCATGGCCAACACCTACAACCTGCGGGCACTGCCGGCGCAGGAGGTGCTGGCATGAGCGGCTGGACGTTCGCCCGCGACGCGATCCGCGCGTTCCGCTTCGTACACTGCGGCTTTGACCAGCAAAGCGGCGTGGCGCAGCTGGTCTACGCCTTCGACGACGGCCCGGAGCTGGTGGAGACGGTCACCGTGCCGGGGGCGCCGTTCGAACTGGACGCGGCGCGCGCCGCGGCTGCCGGACGCGCGCTGCGTCTGCTGCACCTGGTCGCCGGGGTGAGCTACTACAAGGCCGCGGTGCCGGCCGAGATCCGCATCGACGATGCTGCGATCGATGCGGAGACGGCGGCGCTGCTGGAAGAAATCTACGTACACGGCCTGGGCGAGTTCGCCTACCGCAACGGGCTGGACCTGCATGGGCGCATCAGCTTTCCGGCGGCCTCTGTAGGAGGGGCTTCAGCCCCGACAGCCCCAGACAGCCCCATCGGTGGCGGCCCTGGTGGCCGCGCGACCGCGCGCCATGAAGGGAAACAACGGCAGAGGACACCTGCCGGCGACTTGCACGGGGTCGGGGCTGAAGCCCCTCCTACAGGGGAGGCAGCGCCCGCCATCGGCCTGCGCCAGCACGCGCTGGTCGCGATCGGCGGCGGCAAGGATTCGCTGGTGTCGATCGAGGCGCTGCGCGCGGCTGGCGTGGCGCAGACCGTCACCTGGATCGGTGGCTCGCAACTGATCCGCGCCTGCGCCGAACGCACCGGCCTGTCGACGCTCAACATCGACCGCCAGCTGGCACCGGAGCTGTTCGACTACAACCGCCAGGGCGCCTGGAACGGGCATATCCCGGTGACCGCGATCAACTCGGCGATCCTCGCCTTCGCCGCGATCCTGCAGGGCGTCGACCAGGTGGTGTTCTCCAACGAGCGTTCGGCCAGCTACGGCAGCCTGATCGAAGGCACCGGCGAGGTGAACCACCAGTGGTCGAAAGGCTGGACCTTCGAACGCGACTTCGGCGCCTACCTGCAGCGCCACGTCGCCGCCGATCTGCACTACTACTCGCTGCTGCGGCCGTTCTCGGAACTGGCGGTGGCGCGGCAGTTCGCCAGGAGCGACCGCTACGACGCGCATTTCTCCAGCTGCAACCGCAACTTCCACCTGCTCGGCGAGCGCCCGGTCAACCGCTGGTGCGGGATCTGCCCGAAATGCCACTTCGTGTTCCTGGCGCTGGCGCCGTTCATGCCCAAGCCGCGGCTGGTGGCGATTTTCGGCCGCAACCTGCTCGACGACGCGGAGCAGGTCCCCGGCTACGATGCGTTGCTGGAATACCGCGACCACAAGCCGTTCGAATGCGTCGGCGAGGCTCGCGAGTCGCGTGCGGCGATGGCCGCGTTGGCGCGACGGCCGGAGTGGCGCGAGGACGCGGTGATCAAGCGTTTCGAGCGCGAGATCGCGCCGCAGCTCGATGCGCAGGAACTGGCCATCGCGCCACTGCTGCGGGTCGACGACACCCACCGGATCCCGGCACCGCTGTGGGAGCGGCTGCGTGCGCATTTCGCAGCTTGAAGGGCGCCGCGTTGCGCTGTGGGGCTGGGGCCGCGAAGGTCGGGCGGCTTATCGCGCGTTGCGCGATAGGGAATCGGGAATCGGGAATCGGGAATCGGGAACAGCAAAGGCAAAGGCGGACGTAGGGTCGATGCGGCCGCTGACGCTGTTCTGCACGGGCGAGGAAGCCGTCGAAGTCCGTGCGCTGGGCGATGTGGCGCTGACGGTGGAGACGGAGGCGACGGCGGAGCGGTTGGCGGCGTTCGATGTGGTGATCAAGTCGCCCGGCATCAGCGCCTACCGGCCCGAGGTGCTGGCCGCGGCGGAGCGGGGCACGTGCTTCGTCGGCAGCACTGCATTGTGGTTCGCCGAGCGCGCCGACGCGCGCACGCTGTGCGTCACCGGCACCAAGGGCAAGAGCACCACCAGCGCGCTGCTGGCACACCTGCTGCGTGCCGGCGGGCAACGCACCGCATTGGCCGGCAACATCGGCCTGCCGCTGCTGGAACTGATCGATGACCAGGCCGACGCCTGGGTGATCGAACTGTCCAGCTACCAGACCCGTGATGTCGCGTCTTCTGGGGTGCGGCCGGAGATCGCGGTGGTCACCAACGTCTTTCCGGAGCACCTGGACTGGCACGGTGGCGAGCAGCGCTACGTCGAGGACAAGCTGGCGCTCGTGGCCGAGGCGTGCCCGCGCGTGGCGGTGCTCAACGCCGAGGATCCGAGACTGGCGGCACTGGGCGAACAGATCGATTCGCGTGTGGGAGTGGCAGCGGCACGCCGCCGCCGGGGAGTCGCGACAGCCGGTGCGGCCGGTGTGGTGCGATGGTTCAACCGTGCGGACAGCTGGCACCTGCGCGGCGGCATGCTCCACCGCGGCGAGCTGGCCGTGCTCGATACCGCCGGGCTGCCGCTGCCCGGCCGCCACAATCTCGGCAACCTGTGCGCGGCGCTGACGGCGATCGACGCGTTCGGCCTCGATGCCGCCGCACTGGCGCCGCACGCCGCCTCGTTCGTGCCGCTGCCGCACCGGCTGCAGGCGCTGGGCGAGCGCGACGGCATCGCCTGGGTCAACGATTCGATCAGCACCACGCCGCACGCCAGCCTGGCGGCGCTGGAGGTGTACCGCGACGCGCGGGTGGCGATCCTGCTCGGCGGCCACGACCGGGGCGTGGACTGGCACGCGTTCGCCGATCGCCTGCGCGAGCGGCCGCCGCATGCGGTGGTGACGATGGGGCAGAACGGACCGCGGATCCACGAGGTGCTTGCCGCAGTGGCAGACGGAACATGGCGGCTCCGCGCCGCGGACGACCTGGCCGCGGCGGTCGACGCCGCCCGCGCCGCGCTCGGCGAGGCGGGTGGAGTGATCCTGCTTTCGCCGGGAGCACCCAGCTTCGGTCCGTATCGCGACTACACCGAACGCGGCCGCCATTTCGCCGCGCTGGGCGGCTTCGATCCGGACGCGATCACGGCCGTCCAGGGCCTTGGCGTTGCCTAGGAACGAGTAACGAGTGAAGTGACGTTTCGCGGGCCCCGCCGGTTTGGCGGATGCGCTTCACTCCAATCCCCGTGCGCCTTCCGGATCGGGGCCGAAGCCGGCGTTCGTGGTTGTCGTTGTTCGCCTGCCGGAGTGCGTGGGACAAATGGAGCAGCGGGCAGTGGAGGAGCCGCTTTCACCCGTTCCTCGTTCCTCTCCACTCGTTCTTCGCCAACGATCCGCGCTAGGCTTGCGGCCCCGGCATCCAAAGAGTAAGAGGCATCCATGATCCGCATCAGATCCGCCGCGCTGGTGCTGCTGCTGTCCGCCGCCGCCGCCGTGCAGGCGGCGCCACGGGCCGATCCGGTGGAGTGGACCATCGACGATGCGGCCTTCAGCGGTGTCCTGGTCTACGACGATGCCGACAGCGGGCCGCGCCCGGGCCTGGTGATGGTGCCGAACTGGATGGGCGTGAGCGATCACGCGGTCGCGCGTGCGCGCACGCTGGCCGGCGACGATTACGTGGTGCTGGTGGCCGACGTGTACGGCAAGGGCGTGCGTCCGGCGGACGACGGCGAGGCGCGGCAGCAGGTCATGCAGGTGTACTCCGATGGCGGCACGACGTTGCGCGCACGTGTCGCCGCGGCGGTGCAGGCGCTGGCGGCGCAGGCCGGGCAGGCGCCGGTGGATCCGGAGAGGATCGCCGCGATCGGGTTCTGCTTCGGCGGTTCCGCGGTGCTGGAACTGGCGCGCTCGGGCGCCGAGGTCGCCGGGGTGGTCAGCGTGCACGGCGGCCTGGAGACGCACCTGCCAACCGGCGACAACCGGATCGGTGCTTCGGTGCTGGTGCTCAACGGCGCCGACGACACCTCCGTCACCGACGCGCAGATCGTCGCCTTCCGGCAGGAGATGGATGCCGCCGGTGCGGACTGGCAGTTCGTCGACTTCGGCGGCGCGCGCCACTGCTTCACCCAGGTCGAAGATGCGAACGCCGATCCCGAGGACAACTGCCGCTATGACGAGCGTGCCGCCCGGCGCGCATTCCGGATGATCGGCGAGTTCTTCGGGGAGATTCTTTCCAACGACGAGGCTTGACAGTCAGCGCACCTTTGCCGCGGAAGACCGTGTGGGAGCGACGGCAGTCGCGACTGCCCGCGTCCGTGCAGATATCGACCTAGGGGCGACGGCCGCAACCCGCCATCATGTCGCGACTGCCGTCGCTCCCACACCTGTTGGCGGTTTTCCTCGAAGGTGCGCCGGGCAGTGCTGCGGTTCGCAACTCCCTCAGTGTCCGCGTTCCACCGCGTAGCGGGCGAGCCCGCGCAGGGCGGCGACCGCGGCATTGTCCGGCAGTCGGTCGAGCACACGTTCGGCGGCTTCGGCGTATTCGCGCGCACGTCCGCGGCTGTAGCCGAGCCCGTCGCTGGCCTCGATCGCCGCCAGTACCTCTGCCATCGCGTCGCCGTCGCCGTTTTCGACGATGCCGCGCAGACGCTCGCGGACCGGCGCCTCCGATCGGGCCATGGCGTGGATCAGCGGCAGGGTCGCCTTGCCCTCGGCGAGATCGTCGCCCAGGTTCTTGCCCAGTGCATCGGCGTCGGCGCTGTAGTCGAGCACGTCGTCGGCGATCTGGAACGCGTAACCCAACTGCAGGCCATAGTCGTACAACGCCTGCTGGGTGGCGGCATCGGCGCCGGCGGCCAATGCGCCCAGCCGGGTGCCGGCGGCGAACAGCACGGCGGTCTTGCGTTCGATCACGTCGAGGTAGGCGGCTTCGTCGGTATCCGGGTTGCGCACGTGCAGCAACTGCAGCACCTCGCCTTCGGCGATGCGGTTGGTGGTGTCGGCGAGGATTCGCATCACCTCCATCCGCTCCAGCTCCACCATCAGCTGGAAGCTGCGCGAATACAGGAAATCACCGACCAGCACGCTGGCGGCGTTGCCCCAGATGGCGTTGGCGGTGCGGCGGCCGCGGCGCAGGTCGGACTCGTCGACCACGTCGTCGTGCAGCAGGGTGGAGGTATGGATGAATTCGACGATCGCCGCCAGCTGGTGGTGCTCCGGCCCGCCGCCGCCGCAGGCGCGCCCGGCCAGGGCGACCAGCATCGGCCGCAGGCGCTTGCCGCCGGCGGAGACGATGTGCTCGGCGACCTGGTTGATCAGCACCACCTCCGAGGCCAGGCGGCGGCGGATCAGGGCGTCGACGGCGGCCATGTCCGGCGCGGCCAGGGCCTGGATCGCGGCCAGATCGGGGATTTTCACGAGATTGGCCTGGTCCATGGGGTCGCCGTGCCGGGAGAGCCGGGATTATACGGGCCGGCGCGGAGCGCTCCGACGCGCCGGCACGGCATTCCCCGACGCCGGATCGGGATTGGCTCGGATAGCCGGGCGCCGGCCGCTATAATCCAATCGTCCTCGCCGCTTCCGGCAAGCAATCCAAGGAACCTCTTCATGGCCCGTGGCATCAACAAGGCGATCCTGGTCGGCAATCTCGGCAACGACCCCGAAACCAAGTACACCCAGGGCGGCATGGCCATCACCAAGATCAGCCTGGCCACCACCAGCGTGCGCAAGGACCGCGACGGCAACAGCCAGGAGAACACCCAGTGGCACCGGGTCACCTTCTTCGGCAAGCTCGGCGAAATCGCCGCCGAATACCTGCGCAAGGGTTCGCAGGTCTACATCGAGGGCGAGATCCGCTACGACAAGTACACCGGCCAGGACGGCGTGGAGAAGTATTTCACCGAGATCGTGGCCAACGAGATGCAGATGCTCGGTGGCCGCGGCGAAGGCGGCGGTAGTGGCGGTGGCGGTGGCGGTGGCGGTGGCGAACGTCCAGCGCGTCCGCAGCGGCAGGAGTCGGCGGCGCCGCGCAAGCAGCCGTCTTCGCAACCGGCGCCGATGGACGATTTCTCGGACGACGACATCCCGTTCTGAGCGGGCGGTATACGAAGCCGCGGTGCCGCGCTGGACCGGGCCTGTCTTCTTGAATCTCGAGGTGGGAATGCCGACTTGGCTGGTCACTGGTGGCGCCGGATTCATCGGTGCGAATTTCATCCTGGGGGCAGTCTCGGCAGGCGTCCGGGTGGTGAATCTGGACCTGCTCACCTACGCCGGCAATCTCGACACTCTGGCGCCGCTGGATGGCGATTCCGGTCACGTCTTCGTGCAGGGCGACATCGGCGATCGCGCGCTTGTGGACACCCTGCTGGCGCGGTATCGGCCGGAGGCCGTGATCAATTTCGCCGCGGAGAGCCACGTCGACCGCTCGATCGACGGTCCGGCGGCGTTCGTGCGGACCAACGTGGTCGGAACGCTGGCGCTGCTCGAGGCGGTACGTGACTACTGGCGCGCACTGCGCTCGCCGATGCGCGAGAATTTTCGGTTTCTGCATGTGTCCACCGACGAGGTCTACGGATCGCTGGGCGCATCCGGCCGGTTCAGCGAAACCACGCCCTATGCGCCGAACTCGCCGTATTCAGCCTCGAAGGCGGCCTCGGACCACCTGGTGCGTGCCTTTCATCACACCTACGGCCTGCCGGTCCTGACCACGAACTGCTCGAACAACTACGGTCCCTACCAGTTTCCGGAAAAGCTCATACCGCTGGTGATCGCCAAGGCTCTCGCCGGTGAGCCGCTGCCGGTATACGGCGACGGCCGCAACGTCCGCGACTGGCTCTATGTCGGTGATCATTGCGCGGCGATCCGTGCAGTGATCGAACGTGGCGGCGTGGGCGAAACCTACAATGTCGGCGGCGATGCCGAGCGCGAGAACATCGAGGTGGTGAAGGCCATCTGTGACCTGCTGGACCAACGCCGACCACTGGCGGACGGACGCGTGCGCGCAGATCTGATCACCTTCGTCTCTGACCGCCCAGGGCACGATCGCCGCTACGCGATCGACGCCTCGAAGCTGCAGCGGGAGCTCGACTGGCGCCCCGAGGTGACCTTCAAGGAAGGCATCGCCCGCACGGTCGACTGGTATCTCGACAACCAGGTCTGGGTGCGGCGCGTGCTCGACGGCAGCTATCGCCTGGAGCGGATCGGGAGCGCGGCATGACGCAACGACGCGGCATCGTGCTCGCCGGCGGCTCCGGAACGCGGCTCTACCCGGCCACGCAGGCAATCAGCAAACAGCTGCTGCCGGTCTACGACAAGCCGATGATCTACTACCCGCTCAGCGTGCTCATGCTGGCGGGCATCCGCGAAGTCCTGGTGATCAACACGCCCCACGCGCAGATGCTGTTCAGGGCCCTGCTTGGCGACGGCTCGCAGTGGGGCATGCGGATCGAATACGCCGTCCAGCCGAGCCCGGAGGGTGTCGCGCAGGCGTACCTGGTCGGTCGCGACTTCCTCGATGGACGGCCCAGCTGCCTGGTGCTGGGCGACAACATCTTCCATGGCCCCGGGCTCACCGGACTGCTTCGCAGCGCGGATGCGCGAACGCGCGGAGCATCGGTATTCGGCTACTGGGTTCGTGATCCGCAACGCTACGGTGTGGCGGAGTTCGATGATGAAGGGCGTGTCGTCGGCCTCGAGGAGAAGCCGGTCGAGCCCCGATCCCACTACGCCGTCACCGGCCTGTACTTCTATGACGGGCGCGCGAGCGACTTTGCCGCGACCCTGGCGCCTTCGGCGCGCGGCGAGCTGGAGATCACCGATCTCAGCCGTTGCTATTTGGCCGAAGGTTCGCTTCATCTGGAGAAACTCGGGCGTGGCTATGCCTGGCTTGATACGGGAACACATCAGTCCTTGCTCGAGGCGTCGAACTACATCGGTACCATCGAAGCGCGACAGGGACTGCGAGTGTGCAGTCCAGAGGAGATCGCCTGGCGCAACGGGTGGATAGATTCGGATCAATTGCGCACGCTGGCCGCGCCGCTGGCGAAGAACGGCTACGGCGAGTATCTGCTCGGACTCGCCGAAAGCCTGGTGGTGACGTGAGGGTCATCGAGACCGACCTGCCGGGTTGTCTGATCCTCGAGCCGGATGTGTTCGAGGACGAACGCGGCTCCTTCTACGAAGCGTTCAATCGCGACAGGCTCGCGGAGTACGGACTCGCGCCAACCTTCGTGCAGGGGAACGTGTCCCTGTCCTCGCTCGATGTGCTGCGGGGACTGCACTACCAATGGCCGAATCCGCAAGGCAAGTACATGTCGGTGCTGGAAGGCGAGGCTTGGGACGTCGCGGTCGACATCCGTCGCGGCTCGCCCACGTTCGGGCGCTGGACGGCCGTCCATCTCAGCGCGGTCAACAGAAGGCAGTTCTGGATACCTGAAGGATTCGCTCACGGGTTCGTCGCGCTCGCCGAGCGGACGCTAGTGACCTATCTCTGCACCTCAACCTACGATCGCGAAGCCGATGCCGGTATCCGCTGGAACGACGCCGATCTGGCGATCGACTGGCCCGTCTCCGATCCCGTGTTATCGGCAAAGGACGCACGCGCGCCGTTTCTCGCCGACATGCCGGAAGCGCGCCTGCCGCTATACCGGGAATGAGAATCCTGTTGTTCGGCGCCGATGGGCAAGTCGGGCGTGAGCTGCGCCGCGCACTCGCGCCTCTGGGGACGCTCGTGCTCTCGACGCGGAATGGCAGGCTCGCCGACGGCAGCCATTGCGAAGCCGCAGATCTGGAATGGCCTGGCACGCTGACCGCCCTGATCGACCGTGCCGCTCCCGACATCGTCGTCAACGCCGCCGCCGACACGGCCGTGGACCTGGTGGAGGATGCGCCGGAACGTGCGTTTCGAGTCAATGCCGAAGCGCCCGCCGCCATCGCCGCCGCCTGTGCCCGGTGCGGTGCCCTACTGGTGCATTACTCCACCGACTACGTCTTCGACGACGGATCCGAACGGCCACGTCGCGAGAGCGACGCGCCCAAGCCTCTTAACGTCTACGGCGCCAGCAAGCTGGCCGGAGAGGAGGCGGTACGTGGCAGCGGTGCGCGCCATCTGTTGCTGCGTACGTCATGGGTCTATGCCATGCATGGGCGCAATTTCCTGCTGACGATGCTGCGCCTGGCGGCTGAGCATGGCGTCGTACGCGTGGTCGACGATCAGTTCGGCTCGCCGACGCCTGCTTCCTGGCTCGCCGACGCCACCGCTCACGTGCTGCAGCGGCCCCCTGTCGGCTCCGGCCTGTGGCATGTTTCCGCCTCGGGCTGCACCAGCTGGCACGGTTTTGCCGATGCCATCTTCGAACTCGCGCAGGCGCACGGGCTGCTCGGCCGGCGCCCGGAACTGGTATCGATAGCAACATCGGACTATCCGGCGACAGCAAGGCGGCCGGGACGTTCCTGCCTGGATTCCTCGCGTTTCCGGGCGGACTTCGGTATCGACGTGCCGGAATGGCGCAGTGCTCTGGCTGGCGTCCTGGAGCGGATGGCGAGCGCAGCGACGAGAATCTCGTCGTGAATGGGGAGCGGCCGCGCCGTACCGTTCGGCCGCCATGATGGCGGCCGCTTGCGTTCGGTCGCCGGCGCTGACATACACTAGGCGCCTTTCCGGTACGGATTCAGGAGGGTACTGCATGAAATTCCAGCCGATCGCCCTGGCGATTGCGTTGTCGGCCTGTGCCGGCGTCGCCACCGCGCAGCAGCCGCAGCAACAGCAACCGCCGCAGCAGGCGGCGCAGCAAGCGCAGCAGCAGCAACTGACACCGGAGCAGCAGGCGCAGTTGCAGCGCCAGGATGCCGACATGACCCGGGCCGCGCAGCAGGTGGTGCAGATGATCGACGCCAATCAGGCCGGCGAGGTCTGGGACATGTCCACCGCGGCGGTCAAGCGGATGATTCCGCGCGACAGCTTCGTGCAGCAGATCACCGGCGATCGCCAGCGGCTCGGCGCGCCGAGCGGCCGTGGCGATGCGGTGGTGTCGCGGTCGCAGTTCGAGGCCGGCGGCGAAGTCCCGGAGGGGATCTACATCAACGTTGCCTTCCCGACCAGGTTCGCCAACAGCGAAGAGCCGGTGCGCGAGCTGGTGTCGTTCCGCCTGGACGAGGACAAGGTCTGGCGCGTTTCCGGCTACAGCCTGCGTTGAGGTTGCCTGCCGCCGAACGCCCGCGACGGGATCCAGGCCTGGATCCCGTCGTCGTGTCCGGGCCTGACCGGCCGCGGTTTCCGGATGGCTGGCGGCGAGTGCCGGGCCCGATGGCCGTTCCGGCCGGCGACCCGGCCACAGAAGACCGCGTGATCCGATGACCGAGACGCCCGCCGCGCCCAAGCGCTCCGCGATCGACCGCTTCCTCAACGTCGTCGAATCGGGCGGCAATGCGCTGCCGCACCCGGCGACGTTGTTCGCGATCCTGGCCGTGCTGGTGATCGTGCTGTCGTGGATCACCTCGCAGCTCGGCATGTCGGTGCAGCATCCGACCACGGGCGAGACCATCACCCCGGTCAACCTGCTGAGCGTGGCAGGGCTGCACCGCATCCTCACCGGGCTGGTCACCAACTTCACCAGCTTCGCGCCGCTGGGCACGGTGCTGGTGTCGTTGATCGGCATCGGCGTGGCCGAGCATTCGGGCCTGATCGGCGCCGCGCTGCGGCAACTGGTGCTGGCGGCGCCGCGTTTCCTGCTCACGCCGGTCATGGTGTTCGCCGGGGTGATGTCGAACATGGCCAGCGAGATCGGCTATGTGCTGCTGGTGCCGCTGGCCGGACTGGTATTCCTGGCCGCCAACCGCCATCCGATCCTGGGCATGGCCGCCGCGTTCGCCGGCGTGTCCGGCGGCTACTCGGCCAATCTGCTGCTGGGCACGATCGATCCGCTGCTGGCGGGGCTTTCGCAGGAGGCGGCGCGAATCATCGATCCGGCGTACACCGTCAGCCCGGCGGCGAACTGGTACTTCATGATCGTGTCGACTTTCCTGGTCACGGGCCTGGGCTGGTGGGTGACCGAGCGCGTGGTCGCGAGGCGTTTTCCCGATGCGCCGAAGGCGGACGCCGACGGCAAAATCGAGCCGATGACGCGCGAAGAGCGGCGCGGCCTGCTGTTCGCGCTGGTCGCCAGCGCCGTGCTGACCGCGCTGGTGCTGTGGGGCACGGTGCCGGCCGACGGCTTCCTGCGCAATCCCGAGGACGGCGACCTGCTCAACTCGCCGTTCCTGCAGGGCATCGTCGCGCTGATCTTCGCCTACGGCGTGGTCGCCGGTGTCGCCTACGGCATCGGCGCCGGCACCATCCGCAGCGACCAGGACGTCATCAAGGGCATGGGCCAGAGCATGAGCACCCTCGGCGTGTACCTGGTGCTGGTGTTCTTCGCCGCCCAGTTCGTCGCCTTCTTCAACTGGACCCAGCTCGGGCTGATCTTCGCGGTCAACGGCGCCGGCGTGCTGACGCAGCTGCAGCTGCCCGGAATCGTCCTGTTCGCCGCCTTCATCCTGCTGACCGCCTGCGCCAACCTGTTCATGGGCTCGGCCTCGGCCAAGTGGGCGCTGATGGCGCCGGTGTTCATCCCGATGTTCATGCTGCTCGGCTATTCCCCCGAGCTGACCCAGATCGGCTATCGCATCGGCGACTCGGTGACCAACATCATCTCGCCGATGATGAGCTATTTCGCGTTGATCATCGCCTTCCTGCAGCGCTACGAGCCGAAGGCGGGCATCGGCACGGTGGTGGCGGTGATGCTGCCGTATTCGATCACCTTCCTGATCGGCTGGACGATCCTGTTCTCGATCTGGATGGCGATCGGTGCGCCGATCGGGCCGGGGGCGCCGTTGCAATACATTCCTGCCGGTTGAATCGTGTCCGCTGCCGCGGCCGTCGAAGCGGCCGCGGATTCCCGACTCCCAGCCGCGGACAGCCGCGAGCACTGCATTGCTGATCACCCGCCCGCTCCCGCCCGACACCGACCTGCTTGCGGTCCATCGCTTGGCGCCGGCGCGCTACCCGCTGCTGCTGCAGTCGGTCGCGCACGGCACGGCGCAGGCGCGCTGGGACCTGCTGCTGCTGGCGAGCGGACCGTCGTTGCGGCTCGATGCCTTCGGCATCACCCGCGATGCCGAAGGCAGCACGGTCGACGGTGGCTTCCTGGACGCGCTCGACGCGCGCTGGCGCGCGCTGCGATTGCCGCGCGAGGAACCGCGCTGGCCATTCCGCGGCGGCTGGGCGCTGTTCCTCGGCTACGAACTGGCGGAGCAGGTGGAGCCGGTGCTGCGACTCCCGGCCGCGGCCGGAGCATTGCCGGTGGCCTGCGCGCTGCGCTGCCCGGCGGCGATCCTGCGCGATCACGCCACCGGCGAATGCGTCGCCCTGGCCGAACGCGGCCACGAGGCCCTGCTGGAGTGGATCGTCGCCGATGCGGACGCCGGTGATGCGAGCCCCTCGCCGCCATGGCGTGCGCCGCGGACGCTGCACGAGGACGATGCCGATGCCTTCGTCGCCGGCGTCGCGCGGATCCTCGGCTATCTCGCCGCCGGCGACGTGTTCCAGGTCAACCTGTCGCGCGCCTGGCAGGCGCACTTCGATGCGCCGCCGGATCCGGCCGCCCTGTACGCGCGCCTGCGCACGGTCAGCCCGGCGCCGTTTTCGGGGCTGTTCGCCGACGCAGGGTGCAGCGTGGTCAGCGCGTCGCCGGAGCGGCTGGTGTCGGTCCGCGGCGACCTGGTCGAGACCCGTCCGATCGCCGGCACCCGCCCGCGCCTGGAGGGCGACGACGACGCGGCGCGGGTGCGCGAACTGGCCGGGCATCCGAAGGAGCGCGCCGAGCACGTGATGCTGGTCGACCTGGAGCGCAACGATCTCGGCCGCGTCTGCGTGCCGGGCAGCGTCGAGGTCGACGAGCTGATGACGGTGGAGAGCTACGCCCAGGTGCACCACATCGTCAGCAACGTGCGCGGGCGGCTGCGCGCCGGGGCCACGCCGGGCGAGGTGATCGCGGCGGTGTTTCCCGGCGGCACCATCACCGGCTGTCCCAAGGTGCGCTGCATGCAGATCATCGCCGAACTGGAAGCGAGCGGCCGCGGCGCCTACACCGGCGCGATGGGCTGGCTCAACCGCGATGGCGACCTCGACCTGAACATCCTCATCCGCAGCGCCGAGGTCGAAGGCGACGTGCTGCGTTTCCGCACCGGCGCCGGCATCGTCGCCGACTCCGACCCGCTGCGGGAGCTCGAGGAGACGCGCGCCAAGGCGCGCGGGATGCTGCGGGCGTTGGGTTCGTGATGCACGGGCATGGTTGTGATTGCGTGCTTCGGAAGGGGCTTGTTGGCGGGGCTATTCCTTGGAGTCAGCCGTGGCGACGGCCCGTTTCTCACCGCAGCGGAAGGGGCTGCCTGGCGCGGCGACGGCCTCATTTTCGCTGCAACGGAGACGGCTGCCTGGCGCGGCGCGGTATCCTGACCGTATGAATCCAGTTCCGAAGTTCGATGGAGGTGCCGGTGGGCGGCTCCGGTAGAGGTAGGCGCGCGATCGGCGTGCTGTTCGTGCTGTCGGCGCTCGCCGCCGGTGCGCTGGCGTACTGGGCGTACGCGCGCTACCAGGCGTTCGTCGACGGTCCGCTGTCCGGCATCGACGCCGGCGCTACCGTGCTGGTCGAGCGCGGCGACTCCTTCCAGCGCGTGCTGGCGAAGTTGCGCGATGCCGGCGTGCACGATGGGCACGAGCTCGAGTGGCGGCTGCTGGGGCGACGGCTCGGCGCCGCCGGCCACCTGCAGGTGGGCGAGTACGCGCTCGAGCCCGGCATCAGCGCGCGCGAGGTGCTGCTGCGGATGCGCGACGGCAAGGTCGTCCGCCACCGTTTCACCCTCGTCGAGGGTTGGAACATTCGCGAGTTGCGCGCTGCCTTGGCGCGTGCCGATCCGCTGCTGAACGAGACCGCCGAACTCGACGATGCGGCGCTGATGGCCGCGCTGGGCCATCCCGGCGTCCATCCGGAGGGCCGCTTCCTGCCCGAGACCTACCTGTACACCCGCGGCGACAGCGACCTGGGCCTGCTCCGGCGCGCGAACACGGCGCTGGAGGCGGCGCTCGACGCCGCCTGGGCCTCGCGCGCCGAGGACCTGCCGCTGGCGTCGCGGGAGGAGGCGCTGGTCCTGGCCTCAATCATCGAGAAGGAGACTGGCATCGCCGAAGAGCGCGGCGAGATCGCCGGCGTGTTCGTGCGCCGGCTGCAGGCCGGCATGCGCCTGCAGACCGACCCCACGGTGATCTACGGCATCGGCAGCGGCTACGACGGCAACATCCGCCGTCGCGACCTGCAGACCGATACCCCCTACAACACCTACACCCGCGACGGCCTGCCGCCGACGCCGATCGCGATGGCCGGCGCCGAGGCGATCCACGCGGCGACCCATCCCGCGCCCGGCGACACCCTGTACTTCGTCGCCGTCGGCGACGGCAGCGGCCGGCACGTGTTCTCGCGCACCTATGCCGAACACAACGCCGCCGTGCGCCGCTACGTGCAGCGCTATCGCGAACGTTTCGCGCCGGATTCGCAGTGACCCGGCTGCCGTCCCATCCCCGCTTCGTGTCGCTGGAAGGCGGCGAGGGCGCCGGCAAGACCACGGTGCTCGACGCGCTGCGCGACGCGTTGCGGCGCAGCGGCGACGAGGTGGTGTGTACGCGCGAGCCCGGCGGCACCCCGTTGGCGGAGATGATCCGCGACCTGCTGCTCGATCCCGACCACGAGCCACCCGCCGCCGAGGCCGAACTGCTGCTGATGTTCGCCGCGCGCGCGCAGCACGTGCGCGAGACCATCCGCCCGGCGCTCGAGCGCGGCGCCTGGGTGCTCTGCGACCGCTTCACCGATTCCAGCTACGCCTACCAGGGCGCCGGCCGCGGATTGGACGCGGGCTTCATCGCCGCGCTCGAGCGGCACGCGGTCGGCCTGCAACCGGGACTGACCCTGCTGCTCGACATCGACGTCGACCGCGGCCGCGCGCGAGTCCGTGGCCGCGATCCCCAGCCGGACCGCATCGAGCGCGAGCGCGACGATTTCTTTGAGCGCGTGCGCGCCGGCTACCGCGCGCGTGCCGCCGCTGAACCGGATCGCTTCCGCGTGATCGACGCCGGGCAGGCCGCCGACGCCGTCGCCGCCGAGGCGGTGCGGCAGCTGCAGGCATGGCGGGTGCAGGCATGACGGCGGAGTTCGCGCCCTGGCAGCAGCGCGTCTACGACCGCGCCGTTGAAGCCCTGGACAGCGGGCGCATGGGTCACGCCCTGCTGCTGTGCGGCCCGGCGCTGCTGGGCAAGCGCGCGGTCGCCGAGCGGCTGGCGCAGCACGTGCTGGGCTGCGCGCAGGATCCGCGCGCGCAGCGGCTGTTCGCCGCCGGCACCCACCCCGACTACAGCGCGATGGGCTTCATCCCGACCAAGGACGGCAGCCGCCTGCGCAGCGAGCTCGTGATCGAGCAGATCCGCGAGCTGTCCGCCAAGCTGACCTTGACGCCGCAATACGGCGCCTCCCGGGTCGCGCTGATCGATCCGGCCGACGCCATCAACCACGCTGCCTGCAACGCGCTGCTCAAGACCCTGGAGGAGCCGCATCCGGGCCGCTACCTGTGGCTGGTCGCGGCCAACCCGATGCGGCTGCCGGCGACGATCCGCAGCCGCTGCCAGCGGCTGGACTTCCGCCTGCCGCCGCACGATGAGGCGCTGGCCTGGCTGCAGGCGCAGGGGCATGCCGCGGACGCCGCCGGCGAGGCGCTCGACGCCGCCCGCGGCCATCCCGGACTGGCCGACGCCTGGCTGCGCGACGGCGGCATGGAGTTGCGCCGTGCCGTCGCCGCCGATCTCGGCGCGATCGCCCGCGGCGAGCTGGCGGTGACCGAAGCCGCCCGTCGCTGGACCGGCGACGACGATGCGGCGCAGCGCCTGCGCCATGCCGCGGACCTGGCGGCGACGCAGGCCTCCGCCGGCTTGACCGACCCGATGCGAAGCCGCAGGCTGGTGGCGTGGTTCGATGCGGCCAATCGCACCCGCGACCTGTTGCGCACCACGGTGCGCGCCGATCTCGCGGTGCTCGAACTGCTGCTGGCCTGGGTGAAGGTCCGCGCCTAGCCGATGCCCGATCGGCATCGGCTGCGGACCTGAACGCCCGACCAGGGGTGAGCACGGGGCGTTTGCGAGGCACTGCCTCGCGCCTCGGGTGAACGCCCCGCGCGGCGCGGGGCCGGCAAGCCGGGCGGGACGATCCGGAAGCCGACATGGTGCGCCATGGACGGCTTGGCAATCGATCGGGGAAGCAACAGCATGAGCACGACAGCCATACAATCTCGGCAAGGCATCCTGTCGCTGACGGTGAAGGACAAGGCGGCGCTGTACAACGCCTACATGCCCTATCTCAAGCATGGCGGCATCTTCGTCCCCACGCCCAAGCGCTACTTCATCGGCGACGAAGTGTTCCTGCTGCTGGTGCTGCCCGAGTCGAACGAACGTCTGCCGGTGGCCGGCAAGGTGGTCTGGGTGACGCCCCCCGGCGCCCAGGGCAACCGCGCCGCCGGCATCGGCGTGCAGTTCGCCGACACCAACGAGGGCGAGGCGGTGAAGGGCAGGATCGAGACCCTGCTGGCGGGCACCCTCAACGCGGAAAAGCCCACGCACACGATGTAGCCGAATCGACGGGGATCGGGCAAGCGTTTCCTACCGCGCTGCAGTTCACGTCGCCCCCCGTAGGAGCGCGCCATGCGCGCGATACCGCGGGCATTTCGTCGCCACGGAATTTCGGAGACCGATGTGCTTTCCGGCCCGCACAGGAGCCGTTGATGGTCGACACGGAAGCACCCGCGGTATCGCGCGCATGGCGCGCTCCTACGGAAAGCGGGCAAGGCGTTTGCCTATTCATTGGCGGAAAGAACTGCCCGGCGTGACCGGTTTCGGCGATCGCTTCCGTTCTCGCGTCTGACGGCAGTGAACACGTTCTGATGAGGTCCCCATGAAACACCCCCTCCATATCGCGCTGCTCTGCACGGCGGCGGCGCTCGCCGTCGCCTGCACCGCGTCCACCGAATCGCCGCCGACAGCCGGGCCGGCCGTTTCGCCGCCGGAAATGGCGCTGGTCGCCAACCTGCTCGAAGGCCTCGGCGATTACCGTTTTCCGGTCACCAGCGAGCATCCCGAGGTCCAGCGCTGGTTCGACCAGGGGCTGATGCTGACCTACGGCTTCAACCACGACGCCGCCGAACGCTCCTTCGTCAAGGCCACCGAACTGGATCCGGAGTGCGCCATGTGCTGGTGGGGCGCGGCGCTGGTGCTCGGTCCGCACGTCAACGCCGGCATGGATCCGGCCAACAACGATCGCGCCTGGGAGCGCTTGCAGAAGGCACGCGCGCTGGCGTCCGGCGCCAGCCCGCGCGAGCGGGCCTTCATCGAGGCGCTGTCGGCGCGCTATGCCGAGCAGCCGCCCGAGGACCGTCGCCCGCTCGACGAGGCCTACGCCGCCGCCACGCGCAAGCTGATGCGGGAGCGGCCGGACGATCCCGATGCCGCCGTGTTCCACGCCGAGGCGCTGATGGACCTGCAGCCCTGGGACTACTACGACGCGCAGCTGCGGCCGAAGGGACATACCGAAGAAGTCGTCTCGGTGCTGGAATCGGTGATCGACCGCGAGCCCGACCACGCCGGCGCCCTGCACCTGTACGTGCATGCGGTCGAGGCCTCGGCCGATCCGCAACGCGGTGTCGCCGCCGCCGACCGGCTGCGCGAACTGATCCCCGGCTCCGGCCACCTGGTGCACATGCCCGCGCACATCTACGCCCGGGTCGGGCGCTGGCACGACGCAGTGATCGCCAACCAGCGCGCGATCGAAGCCGACGACGCCTACCTGGCGCTGTGCCGCGGCAACGCCCAGGGCGTGTACCCGCTCGGCTACGTGCCGCACAACCACCATTTCCTGTGGTTCGCCGCCAGCATGGAGGGCGACAGCGCAGTGGCGCGCAAGGCGGCGCTGCAGACCGCCGAGCGCACGGACCTGCCGGAGCTGATGCGCGAGCCCGGCTTCGCCGGCCTGCAGCATTACTGGTTGACGCCATGGTTCGAACGCGTGCGCTTCGGCCGCTGGGACGAGATCGCGGTCACGCCGAATCCCGCCGAGGACCTGCCGTACGTCACCGCGATCTGGCACTACGCGCAAGGCATGGCCGCGGTGCGCCAGCAGCGCCTCGATGATGCCGAGCGCCACCTCGCCGCGCTGCGGCCGCTCGCGGCCGATCCGCAGATGGGCACGCTGATGGTCTGGGACCGCTACCCGCTGGCGTACGCGGCGCGGATCGCCGAACGCAGCGTCGCTGCCGAACTCGCGTCGGCCCGCGGCGACCACGACACGGCGATCGCCGCGCTGCGCGAGGCGGTGGCCATCGAGGACGGCATACCCTACGACGAACCGCCCGGCTGGCATGCGCCGGTGCGGCAATCACTGGGTGCGGTGCTGCTGGAGGCGGGCCGCGCCGGCGAGGCCGAGCAGGTCTACCGCGAGGAGCTCGCGCGCAACCCCGGCAACGGCTGGTCGCTGTTTGGACTGACGCAGAGCCTGCGGGCGCAGGACAAGACGAACGACGCCGCGTCGGTGGAGGCCGAGCTGGCCGAGGCCTGGCAGCACGCCGACATCGAGTTGACGGCGTCGCGGCTCTGACCAGACAGGGTTCCCGTAGGAGCGCGCCATGCGCGCGATACCGCGGGTGCCTGCAGGATCCGGCGGATGCCGCGATTCTGGCCCGGCGGGCGTGCCGGGCCCCAGAATTTGCAGGCGGCGCCATGCCCGCGGTATCGCGCGCGCGGCGCGCTCCTACGGAGAAGCGGACGTATCGGCGGCGGCGGTTTCCTGTCGCAATGCCGCGTCGCTCCAACCCGGTCGCGGCGCGAAGCGGTCGCCGTGCTTCGCCTGCAGCGCCCGCAGCTTCTCCAGCAGCGCGTCGGCTCCGGTCTCGCGGATGTACTGGATCGGGCCGCCGCGGAACGGCGCGAAGCCGGTACCGAAGATGACGCCGGCATCGAGCAGGTCGGCATCCTCGACCACGCCCTCGTGCAGCGCCGCCACCGCCTCGTTGAGCAGCGCCAGGATCAGCCGGTCTTCCAGGTCCTCCGGCGCCTGGTAGTCCTTCGGCAGCTCCGGCTTCTTCGGCTTGCCGTTTTCCCAGGCATACAGGCCCTGGCCGTCCTTCTTGCCGCGCTTGCCGGGCTCGGGCGGCGTGGCCAGCGCGGGCGGAATCTCCAGGCCGAGGAACGGCGCCAGCTCCTGGCCGACGCCGGAGGCGACATCCAGGCCGACGGTGTCGATCAGCTCGATCGGCCCCACCGGCATGCCGAAGCGCACCGCCGCCTTGTCGATCGCCGCGCCCGGCACGCCTTCCGAATACGCGGTCGCCGCCTCCAGCATGTAGGGAAACAGCAACCGGTTGACCAGGAAGCCCGGGGTGCCGGCGACCGGCACCGGCAGCTTGTCCAGTGCGCGGCAGAAGGCGGCCAGGCGCTTTTCCGTTTCCGGCGCCATGGCGTCGTGGCGCACGATCTCCACCAGTGGCATCTGCGCCACCGGGTTGAAGTAGTGCAGGCCGGCGAACCGGTCCGGGCGACGGATGCCCTCGCGTAGCTCCGTCAGCGGGATCGACGAGGTGTTGCTGGTGAGCAGCGCGTCGGACTTGAGCTTTGGCTCGACCTGCGCGTACAGGCCGCGCTTGGCGTCGGCGTCCTCGATGATCGCCTCGATCACCAGGTCGGCCTGGGCCACGCCCGCGCCTTCGAGATCGGACTGCAGTCGCGCCGCGACCTCCGGACGCTCGTTGTCGTCCTTCACCTTCTTCGCGAACAGCTCCTGCGCGCGCGCGAGCGCCTTGTCGATATAGGGCTGCTCGCGATCCTGCAACGTGACCTGGAAGCCCTTGTAGGCCGACCAGGCGGCGATGTCGCCGCCCATCACCCCGGCGCCGACCACGTGCAGGCGGGTCACGCCATGGTCCTTGCCGCCCAGGCCCTTCAGCCGTTCCTGCAGGAAGAACACCCGGGTCAGGTTGCGCGCGGTCGGCGTGGCGGCCAGCTTGACCACGGACTTGCGTTCGGCTGCCAGCAGCGCCTGGACACCGCCGCCGCTGCGGCGCCAGGTCTCGATCATGGCGTAGGGCGCCGGGTAGTGATCCTTGCGCGCCTTGCGCGCGACCTGCTTGACCAGAATCGGCGCCAGGATCTGCCGCGCCGGCCAGGTGTTGGTGAGCCAGCCCAGGAAGCGCTGCTTGAACGGCCGCTGCCTGCCCTTGCGCGCGAGCGTCGCGGCGGTATCGACCAGTAGCGCCGGTTCCGACACCTTGTCGACCAGTCCGGTTGCCCGCGCCGCCGAAGCCGACAGGCTGCGCCCGGTCAGCATCATGTCGAACGCCGCCGGCGCGCCGACCAGCCGCGGCAGCCGCACGCTGCCGCCCCAGCCGGGATAGATGCCGAGCTTCACCTCGGGCAGGCCGATGCGCGTCGACGGATCGTTGCTGGCGACGCGGTAGTCGCAGGCCAGCGCGATCTCGGTGCCGCCACCCATGCAGAAGCCGTGGATCGCGGCGACGGTGGGGCAGGGCAGGTCGGCCAGGCGCTGAAATACCTGTTGCCCGCGCCGGATCGAATCGCCGATCGTGCCCTTGGCATCGAACTCGCGAAACTCGCGGATGTCGGCGCCGGCGATGAAGCCCTTGGCCTTGGCCGAGCGCAACACCACTGCCTGCGGTGGATCCAGGGCCAGCCGCTCCAGCAGGCTGTCGAGCTCGATCAGCACGTCCTGGGCGAAGGTATTGACCGATTCGCCGGCGCGGTCGAACGACAGCACCAGCACGCCGTCCTCGCGCAGTTCGGCTTGCCAGTGGCTGAAGCGCAGTCCGTCGAGGCCTGCAATCATCGGGACCATCCGTTAGGGTACGGGAAGCCCCTTATGATCCAGAGGTCGTTCGGCCGGCGTCAAATCCGCCCGTCGGAACGTCCCGCGGGCGCATGGCGCCGCCGTCGATCTCGTGCAATCAGATGCCATGGCTTGTGGCAGTGGCGCGTCGACCCCAGATCGGATCACCGTAGCAAGCGGAACTTCGCCCCCTGCCGAAGGTCACAGTGCCCAGCCGAACGGCCGGGCGAGAAGGAGCGCCGGCCCGATGGCCGAAAACGATACCCATCAGTTGGACCAGGAGTTGGTCAGGCGCGTGCAGCGCGGAGACAGCGCGGCTTTCGACCTGCTGGTACGCAAGTACCAGCACCGGATCGCGGCGCTGATCGGCCGCTACGTGCAGGACTGGAGCGAATGCCAGGACGTGGCCCAGGAGACGTTCATCCGTGCCTACCGTGCGATCGGCAATTTCCGCGGCGATGCGCAGTTCTATACCTGGCTGCACCGGATCGCGGTCAATACCGCCAAGAACCATCTGGTCTCCGGCAACCGCCGCCCGCCGACCGAGGACATCGACGTCGGCGACGCCGAGCAGTTCGATTCCGGCGTGCGCCTGCGCGACACCGACACGCCCGAACGTGAACTGATGCGCCAGCAGTTGGAACAAACGGTGATGCACGCGGTCGAAGGGTTGCCCGAAGAGCTGCGCGTGGCGATCACGCTGCGCGAGGTCGACGGACTGAGCTACGAGGAGATCGCCCAACGCATGGACTGCCCGATCGGTACGGTGCGCTCGCGCATCTTCCGTGCCCGCGAAGCGATCGACCTGGAGCTCAAACCCCTGATGGACACCGAAACCACAGCCGAGCGTGCCACCCGATGATGCCGACCGACGACAGCGACGCCCTGCAGATCGGGCCCGATCCCGACAAGCTCTACCTCTACCATCGCCAGCAGCTGTCGGCGATGCTGGATGGCGAGTTGTCGCCGGACCAGGCCCGTTTCATGCTGCGGCGGCTGCAGCACGACACCGAGCTGGCCAGCTGCTGGGAGCGCTGGCAGGTCTGCGGCGACGTGTTGCGCGGACAGCGCAATGCGCTGCTGCCGGCCGATTTCGCGCAGCACGTCGCCCGTGCGATCGCCGATGACGGAGGCGTCGCGGAGCCGGTATCGGCGACGGCCGGGCGCACGCGCCTGTGGCGCTGGGGCGGCGGCGCGGCGCTGGCTGCCTCGGTGGCGATGGCGGCGCTGTTCGTCGCGCGCGAGCCGTTGCAGGCGCCGGGCGATGTGTCCGAGGCGCCCACGCCGATGATCGCCGCGGTGCCCCCGCCCACGGCCACCGATGAGACGCAGACGCCCGCGGACGCCGCCGGTGCGCTCGAATCCGGTCTCGCCCTGGCGGGCGCCGCGGCGGTTGCGGCCGCCGAGGTTCCGCGCCGCAACGAGGAGCGGCGTTCGCGCGGCCAGAGCCAGCGTGCCGCGACCACCCGCGAACAGCGCCGTGCCGAACAGGCACCGGCGACGGTTGCGGTGGCGGCGCGCAATCCGCGGCAGCCTGCAGTCGACCGGCGGGCACTGCCGGCGCCTCCCGCGGCAGACGTGTCCACGGCGGTCGCCGCCACCGGTTCCGACGCCGCCATCATCGATCCGTTCGCCGTGAGCCCCGCCTTGCCGAGTCGGCCGTGGCCGCGCGCGATCGCGCCCGAGTTGAGTGGTCGCGGCGGCGGCTTCACGGTCGGCTATGGCGATTCCGGCGCCAGCGCCTCGTTCCATCCCTTCGAGCCGCGCATGGCCGCCGGTCAGGTCGGATCAAGTGCGGCCGGCCTTTCGCTCGCGCCGGCCACCGCCATCGGTGCGTCCGCGACTCCGGTCGCCGAGCCCGGCGCCGAGCCCGCCGATCTGCGCTAGCCGGCGCGACCGCGTGCGGCAGGCGCCCGCAGGCGCCTCCGGACCGCGACAAGACCGACTCCCTTCCCACGATTTATCGAGGATGGTTCCCCGATGAAAGCACCGCTACCTGCTGTTGCCCTCGTTCTGGTCACCGCCGCCGCCACCGCGGCCGCGGTGCTTCCGACGACCGAACCGATTGCCGCGCCCGCCACCGTCGCCGCGGCGGGCCAGGAGGTGGCACCCCAGGCCGTGCGCGCGCCGGCGCAGCCGTTGGTGACCGGCCTTCCGGACTTCACCCGCCTAGTCGAACAGGTCGGACCGGCCGTGGTCAATGTCGAGGCGACCATCGGCGCGCCGACCGCGCAGCGCAGCCAGTCTCGCGGCGGCCAGATGCCCGAGGACGAGATGATCCCGGAGATCTTCCGCCGCTTCTTCGGGCCGGGATTCCCATTCCCGGGTGGCCCGGGCGGTCCGCAGGGGCCGCAAGGACCGAGCGGCCCGCGTGGCACCTCGATGGGCACCGGATTCCTGATCTCCGGCGACGGCTACGTTCTGACCAACCACCACGTCGTCGATAACGCCGACGAGGTGAAGGTGCGCCTGCACGACCGGCGCGAGTTCACCGCCGAGGTCGTCGGCAGCGACGTGCAGTCCGACGTCGCCGTGCTGAAGATCGACGCCAGCGGCCTGCCGACGCTGCGCGCCGGCGATTCGCGCCAGGTGAAGCCGGGGCAGTGGGCAGTGGCGATCGGCTCGCCGTTCGGGCTCGACCAGTCGGTCACCGCCGGCATCGTCAGCGCCGTCGGCCGTTCCAACCCCTATGCCAACCAGCAGTACGTGCCGTTCATCCAGACCGACGTCGCCATCAACCGCGGCAATTCCGGTGGCCCGCTGCTCAACACCCGCGGCGAGGTGATCGGCATCAACTCGCAAATCTTCAGCAACTCCGGCGGCTACATGGGCGTGAGCTTCGCCATCCCGATCGACATGGCGATGAACGTGGCCGACCAGCTCAAGACCTCGGGCCGGGTACAGCGCGGCCAGATCGGCGTGCAGTTCCAGGCGCAGAGCATCACCCGGGAACAGGCGAACGGATTCGGCCTGCCCGATACCCTGGGCGCGTTGGTCAACGTGGTCGTGCCCGGCAGCCCGGCCGAGAAGGCCGGCATCGAAGTCGGCGATGTCATTCGCGAGGTCGATGGCATCACCATCACCCAGCCCAGCGACCTGCCGCCGATCGTCGGCAACAAGGCGCCCGGTACACGGGTGAAGGTCACCGTGTTCCGGGAAGGCCGGAACCGCGGGTTCACCGTCACCCTGGCGGAACTCGATGAAAGCCTGTTGGCGGGTGGTCCCGTTCGCGGTGCGCCCGGTGGCACGCCGCGGCCGACGGACTCGACTTCGTCCAATCCGCTCGGCCTCGTCGCCCAGGACCTGACCGCCGCCCAGCGCCGCCAGCTCGGCCTGGAGGAGGACGAGGGCGTACGCATCGTCGGCGTCGAAGGCTTGGCGGCGCGGCAGGCCGGGATCCAGCCCGGCGACGTGGTGCTGCGGGTCGGCCGCACGCCGGTCGGCAGCGCATCGGCGCTGGACCGCCAACTGCGCGACGTGAAGCCCGGGCAGACGGTGATGCTGCTGGTCAGCCGCAACGGCGGCAGCCAGTTCATCGCGGTCACCCCGCGCGGGGACGACGAGGAGTAGGCGCGCCGGCACCGGGTGTCGGAACCGGCCTATCGTCGTAGGAGCGCGCCATGCGCGCGATGCCGCGGGCATCGCGCCGCCCGCAAATTCCGCTGACCGGCGCGCCTGCCGGTCCCGAATCGCGGCATCCACCGGATCCTGTCGGCACCCGCGGCATCGCGCGCATGGCGCGCTCCTACGGAGCGGTCCGGCTGCGACCGTGCGTGCAGCGACCGGCGACGGACGCCGCGATCATCGTTCTCCTTCGCAACGCGCGGCGGCGCGTTCATTAGCCGTCGCCGCCGATCAGGCTGCCTGGCGCGGTCTGCTTGGCGCAAGACGGCCGGGTGCGCTGTGCGATAATGCCGCGTTTTTCACGCTGCACGGCCGCAGGGACGGCCCGCCTGACCCCATGAGCGCCGATCCGATGCGGAACATCCGCAACTTCTCCATCATCGCCCACGTCGACCACGGCAAGTCGACCCTGGCCGACCGCATCATCCAACTGTGCGGCGGCCTGACCGAGCGCGAGATGGAAGCGCAGGTGCTCGACAACAATCCGATCGAGCGCGAGCGCGGCATCACCATCAAGGCGCAGTCGGTGTCGCTGCCGTATACGGCGAAGGACGGACAGGTCTACCGGCTCAACTTCATCGACACGCCCGGCCACGTCGACTTCAGCTACGAGGTCAGCCGCTCGCTGGCGGCCTGTGAGGGCGCGCTGCTGGTGGTCGACGCCGCCCAGGGCGTGGAGGCGCAATCGGTGGCGAATTGCTACACCGCGGTCGAGCAGGGCCTGGAAGTGGTGCCGGTGCTCAACAAGATCGACCTGCCGACCGCCGACGTCGACAAGGTGAAGGCCGAGATCGAGGCGGTGATCGGCATCGACGCCACCGATGCGATCGCGGTCAGCGCCAAGACCGGGCTCAACGTCCTGGATGTGCTCGAGGCCATCGTCACCCGCATCCCGGCGCCGGTGCCGCGCGACACCGACAAGCTGCAGGCGCTGATCATCGATTCCTGGTTCGACAACTACCTGGGCGTGGTCTCGCTGGTGCGGGTGATGCAGGGTGAGATCCGGCCCGGCAGCAAGATCCTGGTGATGTCGACCGGGCGCTCGCACCAGGTCGACGGCGTCGGCGTGTTCACGCCCAAGCGCAAGGCGCTCGACGCGCTGCGCGCCGGCGAGGTCGGCTGGATCAACGCCAGCATCAAGGACGTGCACGGCGCGCCGGTCGGCGACACGCTTACCCTCGCCGCCGACCCGGCGTCGAAGCCGCTGCCCGGCTTCCAGGAAATGCAGCCGCGCGTGTTCGCCGGCCTGTTCCCGGTCGACGCCGAGGACTATCCGGACCTGCGCGAGGCGCTGGACAAGCTGCGCCTCAACGACGCCGCGCTGCGCTTCGAGCCGGAGAGCTCCGAAGCGATGGGCTTCGGTTTCCGCTGCGGGTTCCTGGGCATGCTGCACATGGAGATCGTGCAGGAGCGGCTGGAGCGCGAGTACGACCTCAACCTGATCAGCACCGCGCCGACCGTGGTCTACGAGGTGCTGAAGACCGACGGCAGCGTGATCCCGCTGGAGAACCCGGCCAGCCTGCCGCCGGTCAACCAGGTGGAGGAGGTGCGCGAGCCGATCATCCGCGCCAACATCCTCACCCCGCCCGACTACGTCGGCAACGTGATCACCCTGTGCGAGGAGAAGCGCGGCCGCCAGATCGGCATCCAGTATCTCGGCAGCCAGGTGCAGATCAGCTATGAGCTGCCGATGGCGGAAGTGGTGCTGGATTTCTTCGACAGGCTGAAATCGGTCTCGCGCGGCTATGCCTCGCTCGACTACCACTTCCTGCGCTTCGAGGCCGGCCCGTTCGTGCGCGTGGACACGCTGATCAACGGCGACAAGGTCGATGCGCTGTCGATCATCGTGCACCGCAGCCACGCCGATCGCCGCGGCCGCGAGCTGACCGACAAGATGAAGGAACTGATCCCGCGGCAGCAATTCGACGTCGCCATCCAGGCCGCGGTCGGCTCGCAGATCATCGCCCGCAGCACGGTCAAGGCACTGCGCAAGAACGTGCTGGCCAAGTGCTATGGTGGCGACATTTCGCGCAAGAAAAAGCTGTTGGAAAAGCAGAAAGAAGGCAAGAAGCGGATGAAGCAGGTCGGACGGGTCGAGATTCCGCAAGAAGCCTTCCTGGCGGTATTGAGTAGCAGCCGTGATTCGTGATCGAGAGGCGGTGATTCGTGATTCGTGATTGGTGATTCGCAAAAGCGGACAGCGCACAGGCGTTTGCTTTTATCGAATCACCAATCACCAATCACGAATTACCATCTCAATCACCAATCCCGGCTCCGAAGGAACACACATGAAATGGTTTGAAATCGCCCTGGTGGTCCTGACCCTGGCCACCGGCATCATCTGGCTGCTCGACCGGCTGTTCTTCGCCAAACGCCGCGCCGAGCGCGCCGGATTGCTGGAGGAGAAGGAGCCAGTGGTGGTCGACTACGCCAAGGCCTTCTTCCCGGTGCTGGCGGTGGTGTTGATCCTGCGCAGCTTCGTGGCCGAGCCGTTCCGGATCCCGTCCAGTTCGATGATGCCGACCCTGCTGATCGGCGATTTCATCCTGGTCAACAAGTTCGCCTACGGCCTGCGCCTGCCGATCAGCAACCGCAAGTTCATCGACCTCGGCGAGCCCGAGCGCGGCGACGTGGTGGTGTTCCGGCCGCCCCACCAGCCGGACCAGGACTGGATCAAGCGCGTGGTCGGCCTGCCCGGGGACGTGGTCGAGTACCGCGACAACACCGTCTACGTGAACGGCGAGGCCTTCGGCTATCGCCCGGTCGGCGACGGCCGCTACGTCGGCGAAGGCCGCGGCCGCGAGATGACCGGCGCCGAACTGCTGGCCGAGCGCATGCCGGGCCGGGAGCACCAGGTGCTGGAGATCACCCACCTGCCGTTCGATCCGGGCCAGGGCGAATGGACGGTGCCCGAAGGCGAGTATTTCGTGATGGGCGACAATCGCGATAGGAGCGACGACAGCCGGTTCTGGGGGTCGCTGCCGGAGAGCCAGCTGCGTGGCAGGGCCTTCCTGGTCTGGATGCATTGGGACGGCAGCGCCGGCGGGGTCGATTTCGGCCGGATCGGCAACGGAATCCAGTAGTATCCGTATCCAATGCGCATTCCTCGGGGGAGAAAGGCAATGAAACGCAAGCAGAAGGGGTTGACCCTGCTGGGCTTCGTGATCGTGCTGGCGGTGGTTGGGTTTTTCGCCTATATCGCGATGAAACTGTTCCCGATGTATTCCGAGTACTACAGCGTGCGCGCGGCGCTGAAGGGGTTGTCGCAGGAGGCGGGCATCGCCAACCAGGATCCGGCACGGATCCAGGACCTGTTCTTCCGCCGCCTGTACATCAACTACTCGGAAAACGTGAAGAAAGAGCACGTCAAGCTTAAGCGCGTCGACAACGGCTGGCAGATGGACGTGCAGTACGAGGTGCGCAGGCCGATGGTCGCCAACCTCGACGTGGTCGGCAAGTTCCAGACAACGCAAATGCTCACGCGTGGCGCCGGCGAAGCCAACTGAGCCCTTCGGCCATCGCTTCACCGACCAGGGCCTGCTCGCGCAGGCCCTGACGCATCGCAGCGCCGGGGCGCCGCACAACGAGCGCCTGGAATTTCTCGGCGACGCGCTGCTCGACCTGATCGTCGCCGAGGCCCTGTACGCACGCTGGCCGCGCGCGGACGAGGGTGCACTGACCCGCGCCCGCGCCGAGCTGGTCCGCGAATCGACGCTCGCACGGCTGGCGCGCGAGCTCGATCTGGGGCCGAAGCTGATGCTCGGCCCGGGCGAGATGAAGTCCGGCGGTCACCGCCGCGATTCGATCCTCTCCGATGCACTGGAAGCGGTGATCGCCGCGATCTATCTCGACGCCGGCTATGACGCCTGTCGCGCCGCGGTGCTGTCCTGGTTGGCGGCCGAGCTGGACGGGCTCGAGATCGCCAAGGTCGGCAAGGACGCCAAGACTCGCCTGCAGGAGTGGCTGCAGGCGAAGCAGCGGCCGCTGCCGGCCTACGAGCTGCTGACCGAGTCCGGCGACGACCATGCCAAGACCTTCCACGTGCGCTGCAGCGTGTCCGAGCCGGAGGTGTCCGCCGAGGGCGAGGGCAACTCCCGCCGCGCCGCCGAGCAGTTGGCCGCGGAAGCCGTGCTGGCGGCATTGGCCCGCCTGGACTGATTTTTCCGGGCCCACGCCCGCCCGTTGGGTCCGGCTCTCCGTAGGAGCGCGCCATGCGCGCGATACCGCGGGCAGTTCGCCGCCACGGGATCCCTGGCGCCGACGTGCTTTCCGGCTCGCGCAGGAGCCGTAGATGGCCGACGCGGAAACACCCGCGGCATCGCGCGCATGGCGCGCTCCTACGAAAAGCGGGCGAATGGCAACGTAGAATGCCGGCATGACATCCCCCTCCAGCTATCGCGCCGGCCACGTTGCCGTCATCGGCCGTCCCAACGTCGGCAAGTCGACCCTGGTCAACGCGCTGGTCGGCGCCAAGGTCAGCATCGTCTCCAACCGCCCGCAGACCACGCGCCACCGCCTGCTCGGCATCGCCACCTTCCCGCAGGGGCAGCTGGTGCTGGTCGACACGCCCGGCCTGCACCGCGACCAGGGCAAGGCCAGCGCCTCGGCCATGCACCGCTGGATGAACCGCGCCGCCCGCGGCGCGCTCGAGGGCGTGGATGCCGTGCTGCTGGTGGTCCAGGCCGGGCGCTGGGACGAGGAGGACGGCGCCGCCTACGAGGTGCTGCGCGGGGCCGGCGTGCCGGTGGTGCTGGTGGTCAACCAGGTCGACCGCCTGCGTGACAAGGCGGCGCTGCTGCCCTACCTGGCCGAGGTGTCGCGGGAGCGCGAGTTCACCAGCGTGCATCCGGTCTCGGCGCTCAAGCGCATCGGCCTGGAGGCGCTGGTCGATTCGGTCCTGCCGCTGTTGCCGCAGCAGGACGCGCTGTACGGCGAGGACGAGATCACCGACCGCAGCCAGCGCTTCCTCGCCGCCGAGCTGCTGCGCGAGCAACTGATGCGCCTGCTCGGCGCCGAGTTGCCGTACGCGACCACGGTGGAGATCGAGCGCTTCGAGGAGGACGGCGCGATGTACCGCATCGGCGCGGTGATCTGGGTCGAGCGCGAGGGCCAGAAGGCGATCGTGATCGGCAAGGGCGGCACCCGCCTGCGCGAGATCGGCACCAAGGCGCGGCAACAGATGGAGCGCCTGTTCGACCACAAGGTCTTCCTCGAGACCTGGGTGCGCGTGCGCGAGGGCTGGTCGGACGACGAGGCGGCGTTGCGGGCGTTTGGATATGAAGAGCCGTGATTCGGGATTCGTGATTGGTGATTCGCAAGGGCGGGGCGTGGGTGGGTCGCCATGACCGCCAGAGCGCGGCTTCGATACGAATCCGGTGGGATGCAACCTGATCCGGCAAAGTCACAGGCCCCGCTTTTAGCTTTTGCGAATCACCAATCACCAATCACGAATCACCAATCACCAATCACCAATCACCGCTCCCATGCGCTACACCCAAGAACCCGCCTACGTCCTGCATGCGCGCCGCTGGCGTGAGACCAGTCTGCTGGTGGAGGTGCTGAGCCAGGAGCATGGTCGGCTGGGGCTGGTTGCGCGCGGGGTGCAGGGGCCGAAGCGGCAGGCGCTGCGCGCGGCGCTGCAGCCGCTGCAGCACATCCGCCTGGACGCGACCCAGCGCGGCGAGCTGGCCTGGCTGTCCGCGGCCGAGGCCGTCGACCAGGCGCCGCGACTGGCCGGCGATGCCGGGATGGCGGGCTTCTACATCAACGAACTGCTGATGCGACTGGCGCCGCGGCAGGATCCGCGCCCGGAGCTGTATGCGCTGTACGGCCAGGTGCGCACGCAGCTGCGGGAGCAGGCGCCCCTGGCGTGGACACTGCGGCGGTTCGAGCGCGACCTGCTGGAGGCGCTGGGCGTCGGCTTCGCCCTCGATGTCGACGGCGACGGCGTGCCGATCGATCCGGCCGCGCGCTACCTGCTCGACGCCGAGCACGGCCCGCGCCGATTGCTGGGCGAGCGCGACGGCGGCGAACGCGGCCGCACCGCGACCGGCCGCGCGCTGCTGGCGCTCGCCGCGGACACGATGCCCGGGCCGGACGACCTGGCCGGGCTGCGCCGCAGCCTGCGCACCGTGCTGGCGCATCATCTCGGGCCGCGCGGGCTGAAGTCGTGGGAATTGATGGCGGAACTGGGGCGGATCGGCAGCGGCGACGGCTGATCGCAACCCCGGGGCGGAGGCATGCCGACCTCGGCCACCGTCTCGAGTGCAGTCGGATCGAATGACGCTTGTGCTTGAGCATCGTCATTCCGGCGAGGCGGGAAGCGCTTCACGACATCCGAAGGACTGATCATCCCTGGACGTCAGGCCATCGCAATCGCCGTCCTTGGGTTCCCGCCTCCGCGGGAACGACGAGCACGGCGTCGGGCTCGCCTGTTGCGGGCGGGGTCAGCGCTCATCCGCCGCCGCCGTCGTCTGCAGCGGCTGCCGCTTCCAGGGTCTTCGCCACCGCAGACAGGAAACGCTGCAAGGCCGTGTCGCCGGCGGGATCACCTTGTAGCGCCGCCACTGCCGCCTGTAGCCGCGCGGCGCCGACGAATCCGCAACTGGCGCGCAGCTTGTGCAGGGCCGCACGCACTGCCGCCAGGTCGCCGTCGGCGGCCGCGGCGACCACGGTGTCGCGCGCATCGGGCAGTTCCGCCAGGAACAACTGGCGCAGGGCGGCGACGTTGGTCGCGCTGCCGCCCAGCGCGGCCGCGGCGGCGGTGTCGTCCCATACGGCTGCGGTGTCGGCGGGTTCCGCGCCGCCGGTATCCTGGCGGGGATCGCCGGACGTTGCCTCCGCGACCGGTCCCTTGAGCGCGTCACGGATCGCCGCCTGCCAGGCCGCCGTCGTCAGCGGCTTCGTCACCACCGCCAGGAAGCCTTCGGCCAGCAGGCGCGCGCGTTCGGCCGTCTCGTGCGCTGCGGTGTGCGCGATCGCCGGGGTCTGCAGTCCCTGCGCACGCAGCCAGGCGAGCAGTCCGCCGCCGCTGCCGTCGGGCAGGTTGACGTCGAACAGCCACAGCGCATGCGCGCCGGACAGTGCCAGCGCGCGGGCCTCGGCGACGGTGGCGGCCGGTTCGACCTCGGCCGGCAGCGCCTCCGCCGCCAGGCAGAGGAAATGGCGGCTGGCGGGTTCGTCCTCGAGCAGCAGCAGTTTCGGCTTCATGGCGCGCTTCCCCGGCATAGGTATGCTTCCGGCATGACGCGTTGCATCGTACTCCTTGCCGCCCTGTGGCTGGCCGTCGGCAGCCCGGCGGCGCAGGCGCGCACGATGACGGCACGGATCGACCGGGTGGACACCGCGGTGGCGACCCTGTGGCAGGTGCGCGTGCGCCTGGATTGGCCGGCGCATGCCGCGCACGGCGAGTTGCGCCTGGAGGCGGCGCGGGTCGAGGCGCCGACGCTGGGCTATCGCTTCCGCGATCTCGCCTGGCGCTGCCCGCTGTCGCGCAACGCCGAAGGCCGGTGGCGCTGCGATGGCGAAGTGCGCAGCGGCCGCGCCGCGCCCCTGCGACTGGCGGTCGACCTTGGTCCGGCGACCACCGACGCCGTGCTGGCGCAGGGCCCGGCGCGGATCGCGCTGCGGCGCAGTGCCGCCGCGCCCGATGAAACCGCGATCGACCTCACCCGCGTGCCGCTGGCCTGGGCGCAGGCGCTGCTGAGCCAAGGGTGGGAAGCGGGCCGCCTGAATGCCGGCACCCTCGACGGCGCGATCGCGGTGCAGGCGCCCGGACAGGGGCCGCTGCGGATCGATGGCGAGCTGCGACTGACCGCGGCCGCGTTCGACACCGCCGACGCCAGCGTCGCCGGCGAGGATGTCGGTGCACGCGTCGGAATCGACTATCGCCGGCTCGGCGACACCGACCTGGTGGCGCTCGATGCCGAACTGCGCGGTGGCGAACTGCTGTTCGGCAATGCCTACCTGGACCTGCCGGACACGCCGGTTCCGCTGCGCATCGACGCGATCCGCGAAGGTCCCGATGGCGGCTGGCGGTTGCCGTCGTTCGAATGGCGCGACGGCGCCGCCCTGCACGCGCACGGATCGGCCGCGCTGGTCGCGGACGGCAGCCTGCGCGAACTGGAGGTCGCGTTGCGCAGCGACGATGCATCGCTGCTGCCGGCACGCTACCTGTCCGGGTGGCTGGCGCTGGGCGGCCTTGCCGGCCTGCAACTGGACGGCGCGCTGGGCGTGCAGCTGCGCGTCTCCGACGATCGCCTGCAGGCGCTGGATGTGCGGTTGCAGGCGCTGGACCTGCGCGACGGCGGCGGCCGCTTCCGCTTCGATGGTCTCGACGGCGATTTGCGTTTCGCCGGCGAGGCCGAGGTCGACAGCGAGCTGCGCTGGCGCGGCGGTGCCCTGCGCGAGATCGGATTCGGCCCGGCGTGGCTGCCGTTCCGCGCCCGTGGCGGGGAGCTGCGCACGCGCGAGCCGGTCGAGGTGACCATCCTCGGCGGCCGGCTGCGCTTCGACGGTTTCGCCGTGCGTCCACCGGGCGACGGCGAGGGCCTGCGGCTGCGGTTCGGGCTGGCGGTGGAGGCACTCGAGGTCGCGCGCCTGGCCGAGTCGCTGGACTGGCCGGCGTTCGGCGGCACGCTCAGCGGCGAGATCCCGCAGGTGCGCTATGCCGACGAGCGCCTCGACTTCGACGGCGGACTGTCGGTGCGGGTGTTCGACGGCACGATCGACGTCTCGGCGCTGTCGATGGAGCGCCCGTTCGGGGTCGCGCCCACGCTCTCGGCCGACCTCGCCGCGCGCGATCTCGACCTGCTCGCGATCACCCGCGTGTTCGACTTCGGCAGCATCAGCGGGCGCCTGTCCGGCCGCGTCGACGGGCTGCGCCTGGTCGACTGGCGGCTGTCGTCGTTCAATGCCGCCCTGTACACCGGGCGCCGCCCGGGCGTGCGCCAGCGCATCAGCCAGCGCGCGGTGCAGAATATCTCCAGCGTCGGCGACGCCTCGTTCGTCGGCAGCCTGCAGGGGCAGCTGATCGGTTTGTTCGACGACTTCGGCTATGCGCGCATCGGCATCACCTGCCGGCTCGCCAACGAGGTCTGCCGGATGGGCGGCCTGCGTTCAGCCGGCAACGCCTTTACTATCGTCGAAGGCGCGGGACTGCCGCGGCTGCAAGTGGTGGGCCACAACCGCGATGTCGACTGGCCGCTCCTGGTCGAGCGCCTGAGCGCCGTCGCCGGCGGCGATGTCGCGCCGGTGGTGGAGTGACGGGCGAAATCGGTGACGGTGGCGGATGGCGCACAGCGATCCGACGCCGCCATCCCGGCGCAAGCCGGGATCCCTATTGCTGGTGCTTCTACGCAGTTGCGCACCAGTACCGGCAAGATCAAGGTCGATCCCGGCTTGCGCCGGGATGACGGAAAAAGCGGTTACGCTTTCCGCCGCTCGCCTTTCACGCGCACAGTTTGGGTCATCGAGGAGACACGACATGAAGCACTGGTTGGGAATGCCGATCGCCGTCGCGCTGGTGTTGAGCGCCTGCGTGACCATCAACGTGTATTTCCCCGCCGCCGAGGCACGCGAGGCGGCGCGCGAGTTCGTCGACAACGTGATCGGCGAGCAGGGCGCGAAGCAGGAGCAGGAGGATGTCGAGCTGTTCCCCGAAGAGCCGGGTGGCATGGCGCGCGCGCCGGCGGCCTTCCATCCGCTGATGCTGGTCGGGATCGCGCCGGCCCATGCGCAGGACCAGCCGGACATCACCATCAGGACGCCGGCGATCGAGGCGATCCGCGGGCGCATGCGCGACCGCTTCCGTGGCACGCTGCTCCCGCATTTCGAGTCCGGCGCCCTGGGGTTCGGCAACGACGGCACGGTCTCGGTGCGCGACGCCGGCAAGATTCCACTTTCCGACCGCGTCAAGGTGAACCAGGCCATCGCCGACCAGAACCGCGACGCGCGCGCGGTGTACAAGGAGATCGCGGTCGCCAACGGCCATCCCGAATGGGAAGGGCAGATCCGCGACGTGTTCGCGCGGCAATGGGCCGAGCGCGCGCGCAGCGACTGGTGGGTGCAGGACGCGAGCGGCAACTGGAAGCAGAAGTAGGAGCGTGCCATGCGCGCGATACCGGCGTCGCCTGATCGTGGGGTGGCGCTTCGGTCGCGATGCCCTTGCCGAAGCTCCGCTCCGCTCGTGATCCGCGCGGGTATCGCGCGCATGGCGCGCTCCTACGAGGGCACGTCGAGCTGCCACATCTGCGACAATGGCCGGCTTTCCGCCCGCAGCCTGACGCCACGTGGCCCGTATCGACCAGACCCCGTTCGAACTCGAGATCCTCGATCTCAGCCATGACGGCCGCGGCGTCGCTCGTCGCGACGGCGGCAAGACCGTGTTCGTGTCCGGCGCGCTGCCGGGCGAGCGGGTCATGGCGAAACAGACCCGACGTTCGCGCAGCTTCGACGAGGCGGTGACGCTGGAAGTCCTGCAGCCTTCCGCCGACCGGGTGGAGCCGCGTTGCCCGCACTTCGGCACCTGCGGTGGCTGTGTGCTGCAGCACCTCGCCGAAGACAGGCAGATTGCGGCCAAGCAGCGGGTATTGCTGGAGAATTTCGAGCGCATCGGCCATGTCACTCCGGAGACGGTGCTGCCGCCGCTCACCGACGCCGCCTGGGGCTATCGCCGCAAGGGCCGGTTCTCGGTGCGCCGGGTCGAGAAGAAGGGCAAGACCCTGGTGGGCTACCGCGAGCAGGATCCGCGCTTCGTCGCCGATCTGTCGCAATGCCATACCGTGATTCCGCGGATCGGCGATCGCATCGAGGCGCTGTCGCGGCTGGTCGACGGGCTCGAGGCGCGGCGCGGGATCCCGCAGATCGAGTTCATCGCCGGCGACGATACCGTCGCGCTGGTGTTCCGCCATCTCGCGCCGCTGTCGGAGGCCGATCGCGGCGCGCTGGTCGCATTCGCGCAGGCGCACGGGTTCGCGATCCTCCTGCAGCCGGGCGGCGTGGATTCGGTGCATGCGCTGTGGCCGGAGGCGCCGCCGCTGTCGTTCCGGCTGGCGCCCTGGAACGTGGAGCTGCTGTTCCGGCCGCTCGACTTCATCCAGGTCAACGCCGGCCTCAACGAGAAGATGATCGCGCGCGCATTGGAACTGCTCGACGTGCAGCCTGGCGAGCGCGTGCTGGACCTGTTCTGCGGCCTGGGCAACTTCACCCTGCCGCTGGCGCGCGTGGCCGGCGAGGCGGTGGGCGTCGAGGGCGAGGCCGGGCTGGTGGCGCGTGCGCGCGAGAACGCCGCGCACAACGGGCTGGAGAACGCGCGCTTCTTCGCCGCCGATCTCGCCCAGGACCTGTCCGGGCACCCGTGGATGCGGCAGGGATTCGACCGCCTGCTGCTGGATCCGCCGCGCTCCGGCGCCGATGCCGTGCTGCGGCAGCTGCCGCTCAAGGGCCTGAAGCGCATCGTCTACGTCAGCTGCCATCCCGCGTCGCTGGCGCGCGATGCCGGCTACCTGGTCAACGAACGCGGCTGGAAGCTGCGCAGTGCCGGGGTGATGGACATGTTCCCGCACACCGCACACGTCGAATCGATCGCGATGTTCGAGCCCTGACGGGCTCGGCCTTGTTCGTGGGGTCGCGACTCCCGTCGCTCCCACATGGAAGGCGCGGACCGCGCCCATCACTGTCATCGGCACAGTTGTTGTGGGAGTGGCGGTGGCATGCCACCGCCGGGGAGTCGTGACCGGCGCATCGGCGCCGATGCCGTCGGGATCGAGCCCTGTTCGCTGGGGGCACTACGCCTGTCGGTCCCACAAAGGCGGAAATGCGCACCATTCACGCGCCGCCGCGCCACGCCATTACAATCGCCCTCCGACCGCGAAGGAAATCCCCATGCTCGTCATCGGCGTTGCCGGACACGAACTCAGCGCCCGCGAACGCGACTGGCTGCAGCACGATGCCTGCGCCGGCGTGATCCTGTTCACCCGCAACTTCGCATCCCGCGAACAGGTCGCGGAGCTGTCCGCGGCGGTCCGCGAGGCCGCGCCGCGGCCGCAGCTGATCTGCGTCGACCAGGAAGGCGGCCGCGTGCAGCGCTTCCGCGACGGCTACAGCGCGCTGCCGCCGCTCGACGTCTTCGGCCGCCACCATGCGCAGGACCCACGGGGCGCACTGGCGGCCGCGCGCGAGCATGCCTGGCTGATGGCCAGCGAGGTGCGCGCCAGCGGCGTCGACCTCAGCTTCGCGCCGGTCGTCGACCTGGGGCGCGGCAACCTGGCCATCGGCGATCGCGCCTTCGCCGCGGATCCGGAGGTGGTCGCCGATTTCACCCGCGCCTACGTCGAGGGCATGCACTCGGCCGGCATGGCGGCCACGCTCAAGCATTTCCCCGGACATGGCTCGGTGCGCGAGGACACGCACTTCGACGCCGCGATCGACCAGCGTCCGCTGGAAGTGCTGCGTCGCGAGGACTTGGTGCCCTTCGTCGCCGGCATCGAAGCCGGCGCCGATGCGGTGATGCTGGCGCACGTGACCTATCCGCAGGTGGCGCCGGAGCCCGCCGGTTATTCGCCGCGCTGGATCAACGACATCCTGCGCGACGAGATGGGCTTCCGCGGCGTGGTGTTCTCCGACGACATCGGCATGGCCGCCGCGCATTCGGCAGGCGGCATCAAGGCCCGCGTCGACGCCCACCTGGACGCCGGCTGCGACGTGGTGCTGGTCTGCCATCCGGAACTGGTGGAAGAGTCGCTGGCCGCGGTGGAAGGGCGCAGCCTCAACACCATGGCGCTGACCGGCCTGATCGGGCGCGGCGCGCTCGGCTGGGATGGCCTGCTCGCCGATGGCCGCTACGGCAACGCGCGCGCCGATCTCGGCGGCCGCCGGGAGCGGCAGGCATGACCCCGCGCCTGGCCGACGCCCTGCGCGACGCGGAACTGATCCACGACCGTGCGACCCTGGACGCCGCGATCGCGCGCATGGCCGCGGAGATCCACGTCGACTACCGCGACGACGAGCTGCCGCCGCTGTTCGTCACCGTCATGCACGGCGGCCTGCCGTTCGCCGCGCAGCTCGCCTTCGCGCTCGGCGAGCTCGGCCTCGATCTCGAGTTCGACTACCTGCACGCCACCCGCTATCGCGGCCAGACCACCGGCTCGGGCCTGGCCTGGCTGCATCGCCCGGCCACGCCGATGCGCGATCGCCGCGTGCTGCTGGTCGACGACATCCTCGACGAAGGCCACACCCTGCATGCGGTCACCCGCTGGTGCGAGGACCAGAATGCCGAGGAAGTGCGCACGGCCGTGCTCGCGGTGAAGTTGCACGACCGTGGGCTGGAGGACATCGAGGCCGACTACGTCGGGGTGGAGGTGCCGGACCGGTATGTCTTCGGCTACGGCATGGACTACCACGAGCAGGGCCGGAACCTGCCGGCGATCTACGCGCTGGCAAAGTAGCGGATCCGCGCCGCCGTTTCCGCGAAGGTGGGAAATGCTTCACGGCAGTCCGAAGGACTGATCATCCATGGCCGTCAGACCGCGAGAGAAAAGTCCATGGATCTCCGCCTGCGCGGAGATGACAGGCAAGGTGAAGTGACGGTCGAACGGACAGGAGCAGATGAGATGAACGCAGCCCCCGAGATCGCGCTCGCCGTCATCGGCGGCACCGGCCTCTACCGCCTCGCCGAGCTGGAAGACGTCGAGACCCACCAGCCACCGACGCGCTACGGCGCCTTGTCCGGGCCGGTGCGGATCGGCACGCTGGCCGGTCGGCGGGTCGCCTTCCTGGCGCGCCACGGCGAGGAACACTCGGTACCGCCGCACAGGATCAACTACCGCGCCAACCTCGCCGCACTGCAGGCGCTGGGCGCGCAGCGGGTGCTGGCGCTCAATACCGTCGGCGGCATCGGCGAGCGTTTCGGGCCGCGGGTGCTGGCGTGCCCGGACCAGCTGATCGACTACACCTGGGGCCGGATCTCGACCCTGTGCGAAGAGCCCGGCAGCGAGGTGCTGCACGTGGATTTCGGCGATCCGTATACGCCGGCACTGCGCGCCGAGGTGCTGGCGGCTGCGCGCGCGGCGGACGTGGCGATGGTCGACGGCGGCTGCTACGGCGCGACCCAGGGCCCGCGCCTGGAGACGCGCGCGGAGATCGCGCGATTGCGCCGCGATGGCTGCGATCTGGTCGGCATGACCGGCATGCCCGAAGCCGGACTGGCGCGCGAACTCGGCCTGGACTACGCCTGCATCGCCATCGTCGCCAACTGGGCAGCGGGATGTGGAGATGCAACAGAGATCACATTTCGAGAGGTACTGGACAACGTCGAGGCGGCGTCGTCGGCGTTGCCGCCGTTGCTGCGGATGCTGCTGCAACCGCAGCGGTGATTGCATGTTGCCGCGGTTGCTTTGCATACTCGGGCTGCGTGCCCGCTTCGGGGACTCGTGGCGGCGTGCGCACCGGCATCCAGACAAGGTGGAAGGTTTATGCAATACGGCACAGTGAAGTGGTTCAACGACGCCAAGGGTTTCGGCTTCATCGCTCCCGAGGACGGTGGCTCCGACGTCTTCGTCCATTACTCCGCGATCGATTCGCAGGGCTTCAAGAGCCTGCAGGAAGGTCAGCGCGTCAGCTACGAGGTCACCCAGGGGCCGAAGGGCGCGCAGGCCACGGGCGTCACGCCGGTCGCCTGACCGGAGAGCTCGCAGATTTCCGCCGGCCCCGCGCATTGCGCGGGGCTTTTTCTTGAGGGTCGTGCATGCACATCGGCATCGTCGGTTACGGCAGTGCCGGACAGGCCGCGGCGCTGCTGCTGAGCCGCGACGGACACCGCGTCGAGGTGTTCGAGCGCGTGCCGGAGCCCGGTCCGGTCGGCGCGGGATTCCTGCTGCAGCCAGTCGGACTGGAGGTCCTGTGGGAGCTCGGGCTGCTGGATCCGGCGCTGTCGCATGGTGCGCGCATCTCCCGGCTCTATGGCGAAACCGCCCGCGGCCGGCCGGTCATGGACATGCGCTACGGCGAACTGGATCCGGCGTTGTTCGGGCTCGGCATGCAGCGCGCGGCGCTGTTCTCGCTGCTGGACGCGGCCTGGCAGGAAGGACGCGTGCTGCACGCCGGTTGCGCGATCACCGCGCTCGATCCGGAGCGCGCGCAGGTGACCGATGCCGGCGGGCGCCGGCATGGCCCGTTCGACCTGCTGGTCGTCGCCGACGGTGCCGCTTCCGGGCTGCGCGGTCAGGTGCGGGCCGCGCGCATGGATCGCGCCTATCCGTGGGGGGCGCAGTGGTGCCTGGTGCCCGGGCAGGACTGGCGCTGGCCGGACGAACTGCGCCAGCGCTACGTGCGTGCCCGGCGCATGGCGGGCATGCTGCCGGTGGGCAGTCGACCCGGCGATCCGGTGCGGCGGCTGAGCTTCTTCTGGAGCACGCCGGCGGCGGCGTTCGAGGATGGCGAATGGCAGGGCGAGGCGGCCTGGCGGCGCGAGGTCGCGGAGGTGTGGCCGGAGGCCGCCGACGCCGTGCGGGTGACCACGCTGCCTGCCGGACTGGCGCAGGCGCGCTACCGCGACACCGTTCACCGCCGCTGGTTTTGCGGCCGCACGGTGCTGATCGGCGACGCCGCGCACGCGATGAGTCCGCAGCTGGGGCAGGGCGTGAACATGGCGCTGCTCGATGCGCGCGCCCTGCGCGATGTACTGCGCGAATGCCGCGATGTCGCCTCCGCGTTGCCGTTGTTCGAGCAGCGCCGACGCGCGCATGTCGACATCTACCATTTCTGGAGCCGCTGGCTGACACCGCTGTTCCAGTCGCATCACGATCGTGTCGCCGGGATGCGCGATATCGGCTTCCACCCGCTGACCCGGATTCCGGGCCTGCGCGCGCAGACCCTGCGCGTGCTGACCGGCACGCGCCGTGGCTGGTTCGGCCGGCTGCCGCTGTCGGCGCCGTTCCGGCAGCGGTTGCTGCAACTGGCCACGCAGGGGCCGGCGGCGGATGCGCCACGCGCCGTGATCACGCCTTCGACACCGGCCCCCTAGAATCGACGGCAGCCCCACCGGAGTTCCGATCATGGCAGCCAGTTCATCGCACGCGGCCGATGCGGCCCTCAACCAGCCCCCCGAGTTCGCGCCCCGTGACCTGTGGGACAGCGACCGGGTGCTGCGCGAGTCGGTGGCGCGCGAAGGCGGCGAGGCGTTCTGCGCGCATCTGGCCGACTACGGCCGCCGCGCCGGCGACGAGATCCATGCGCTCGGCTTCGACGCCAATCGCGACCGGCCGCGCCTGCGCACCCACGACCGCTTCGGCCAGCGCATCGACCGGGTCGAGTTCCACCCGAACTACCACGCGGTCATGCGCGCCGCGATCGAAAGCGGCGTCGCCGGGCTGTCGTGGTCCGATCCGCGCCCGGGCGCGCACGTCGCGCGTGCCGCATTGATCTATCTGCACCACCAGGTCGAAGCCGGTACCAATTGCCCGCTGACCATGACCCACGCCGCGGTGCCGGTGCTGCGGCGTGCGCCGGCGCTCGCCGAGTGGGCGCAGAAGGCGATCGCCGGCGCCTACGATCCCGAGGACGCGCCGATCGCCGGCAAGTGCGGTGTCACCGTCGGCATGGGCATGACCGAAAAACAGGGCGGCAGCGACGTGCGCGCCAATCTCACCCGCGCCACGCCGCTGATGGCCGACGGCGAGTACGCGCTGTTCGGGCACAAGTGGTTCTTCTCCGCGCCGATGTCCGATGGCTTCCTGGTGCTGGCACAGGCGCCCGGCGGGCTGAGCTGTTTCCTGCTGCCGCGCTGGCGACCGGACGGCACCCGCAATGCGTTCCGGCTGATGCGGCTCAAGGACAAGCTCGGCGACTGGTCCAATGCCTCGAGCGAAGTCGAGTTCGACGACGCCTGGGCATATCGCATCGGCGACGAGGGCCGCGGCGTGGCGACCATCATCGAGATGGTGATGCTGACGCGGCTGGACTGCATGCTCGGATCGGCCGCGGAAATGCGCATGGCGCTGGCGCAGGCGATCCACCATGCGCGCCATCGCGCCACCTTCGGCAAGCACCTGGTGGAACACCCGCTGATGCGCAATGTGCTGGCGGACCTGGCGCTCGAGTCCGAGGCCGCGCTCGCGCTGTCGCTGCGCGTCGCGCGCGCGGTGGACGCCGCGCCGCGCGATACCGGCGAGGCCGCCTTCGCCCGCATCGCCACCGCGATCGGCAAGTACTGGATCTGCAAGCGCGCGCCGGCATTCGTCAACGAGGCCCAGGAGTGCCTGGGTGGCAACGGCTACGTCGAGGAATCGATCCTGCCGCGGCTGTACCGGCAGGCGCCGCTGAACTCGATCTGGGAGGGCAGCGGCAACATCCAGTGCCTGGACGTGCTGCGCGCGCTGGCGCGCGAGCCGGCGAGCGCTGTGGCGGTGCTGGCCGAACTCGATGCCGCGCGCGGCCGCGATTCGGCGTTCGACGCCAGTGCCGATGGCCTGCGCGAGACCCTCGCCGATCCGGCGAACACCTCTGAATCCGACGCCCGCCTGCTGGTCGAGCGCCTGGCGCTGGCGCTGCAGGCGGCGGTGTTGCTGCACGCCGGCAGCCCGGCCGCGGAAGCTTTCTGCCGCAGCCGCCTGGGCGGCGGGCACGGGCTGGCGTTCGGCACCCTGCCGGCGGACATCGACTTCGGCGCACTGATCGACCGCGCATTCTGACCCACTCGTAGGAGCGCGCCATGCGCGCGTTGCCGCGGGTGCCGGCCGGATCCGGTGGATGCCGAGATTCCGGACCGCCGGGCGCGCCGGTCACCGGAATCCGCGGGCGGCGAAATGCCCGCGGTATCGGGCGCATGGCGCGCTCCTACGACGGTGGAGGGCAGGGTGCGGCAGAATGCGATGCTGTTCGGGCATTCCGTCTCCGAACCGCCGACAAGATGCCCGCCGACACCCGTCCTCCCGCCATCGCCCTCATGGGCCCGACCGCTTCCGGCAAGAGCGCGCTGGCGCTGGAATGGGCGGAACGCGGCGGCGGCGAGATCGTCAGCGTCGACTCCGCGCTGGTGTACCACGGCCTGGAGATCGGCGCGGCCAAACCGGACGCCGGCGAACGCGCGCGGGTGTCGCACCATCTGCTCGACCTGCGCGATCCGTGGCAGACGTACTCGGCCGCGGAGTTCGCCGAAGACGCACGCGCGGCGATCGCCGCGATCGTCGCGCGCGGCCGGTTGCCGATCCTCGCCGGCGGTACCGGCCTGTATTTCCGCGCGCTGCTGCAGGGGCTGTCGCCGATGCCGCCGGCCGACCCCGACACGCGCGCCGCGATCGCGGCCGAGGCGCAGGCGCGCGGTTGGCCGGCCCTGCACGCGGCGCTGGCCGCGGTCGATCCCGAGGCGGCGGCGCGCATCGGGCCGACCGACCCGCAGCGCATCCAGCGGGCGCTGGAGGTATACCGGCGCAGTGGCCGCCCGATCAGCGACTGGCAGCGCAGCGCCGCCGTGGCGCCGCCTCTGCCGTGCCGGGTGCTGAAGCTGGCGATCGCGCCGGACGATCGCGCCGAACTGCACGCGCGGATCGAACGTCGTTTCGACGCCATGCTCGCGGCCGGTTTCCTCGACGAAGTGCGTGCCCTGCGCGCGCTGCCGCAGCTGCGGACGCATCCGCGGCCGCTCGAGCTGCCGGCGATCCGCGCGGTCGGCTACCGGCAGGCATGGGAATACCTCGATGGCGCCGGGACCGCCGCCGGGTTCCGCGACCGCGCGATCTTCGCGACGCGCCAGCTTGCCAAGCGCCAATACACCTGGTTGCGCGGCGAGCGCGACCTGCGCTGGTTCGATCCGGCGCGCGACGGCGAAGGCCTGCGACGGACGCTGGACGCATTCCTGGCGTCGCCCTGAGCGGATCGCCGGTGCCGGTACCCGAAAAAACACGACGCCGGCACGATTTCCGCCCAACCGCGCGCAGCGATCAGCTCCGATTTGTGTAACATCGGCGTGTCGCCGCCACGGGGGAACGGGTCGGGCGATGCGGCCCATGGCCGCCCACAACAATAACCAAGCTGGGGAAACACCATGTCCAAGGGACAGTCCTTGCAGGATCCTTTCCTGAATGCGTTGCGGCGCGAGCGTGTGCCGGTTTCGATCTACCTGGTCAACGGCATCAAGCTGCAGGGCACGATCGAGTCGTTCGACCAGTTCGTCGTGTTGCTGCGCAATACCGTCAGCCAGATGGTCTACAAGCACGCCATTTCCACCGTGGTGCCGGCACGCAACGTGCGCGTCGGCCCGGGCGGCGGCCATGTGCAGGCGTCGCCGTCCGACGGCGAACCGGCGTCCGGGGACGAACCCGACGACAACGAGTAGGCCGCGCGCCGCAGTGGGCAGTGATGCGGCGCGGCTGTCGTCGCACGGTGCATTGACAATGTCCGGCCGGAGCCCCATATCGGGAAGCCTGACCGTGCCCATGGAGGCGCCGACGCGTGTTTGAACGCAGCCGCAAGGGCGAGCATGCCCTCCTGATCCAGCCCCACGCCGGCGGCCCGCCCGACGAGGATGCGCTGGAGGAATTCGCCGATCTCGCCCGTTCCGCCGGCGCCGCCGTGGCGGTACAGCTGAACGCGCGCATCGACAAGCCCAATCCGGCCACCCTGATCGGCAGCGGCAAGCTGGAGGAGGTGAAGGCCGCGGCCGACGCCAGCGGCGCCGACCTGATCCTGATCAACCACCCGCTCACGCCCGGTCAGGAACGCAACCTGGAGAAGGCGTTGGAGCGGCGCGTGGTCGACCGCACCGGCCTGATCCTCGACATCTTCGCCCAGCGTGCGCGCAGCCACGAAGGCAAGCTGCAGGTCGAGCTCGCGCAGTTGCGGCACATGTCCACGCGGCTGGTCCGCGGCTGGACCCACCTGGAGCGCCAGCGCGGCGGTTCGATCGGCCTGCGCGGTCCCGGCGAGACCCAGCTCGAGACCGACCGCCGGCTGCTGCAGAAGCGCGTCGAGCAGTTGCAGCGGCGGCTGGACAAGGTGGAAGTGCAGCGCACCCAGATGCGTCGTGCGCGTGTGCGCAGCGAAATGCCGCGTGTGGCCCTGGTCGGCTACACCAATGCCGGCAAGTCCACCCTGTTCAACACGCTCACCGGCGCCGGCGCCTACGCCGCCGACCAGCTGTTCGCCACCCTGGATCCGACCGTGCGCAAGATCGCGCTGCCAGGCGGCAACGCGGTGCTCGCCGACACCGTCGGCTTCGTCCGCGACCTGCCGCACGAACTGGTCGCCGCATTCCGTTCCACCCTGTCGGAGGCGCGCGAGGCCGACCTGCTGCTGCACGTGGTCGATGCCGCCGATCCGCTGCGCGGCGAGCGCATCCGCCAGGTCGACATGGTGCTGGCCGAGATCGGCGCCGGTGACATTCCGCAGCTGCTGGTGTTCAACAAGATCGACCGGCTGCCGCTGGCGGGCGCGGCGATCGACACCGGCGCCGCGACGGATGCGCATGCCGACGGAGACGGTGCCGGGACCCGCGTGCCGATGGCGCCCCGCCACGACCGCCCGCACGGCGCCGCGGCGGACGAGCCCGGGCGCGAGCGGGTCTGGATCTCGGCCCGCGAGGACCGCGGACTCGACCTGCTGCGCAATGCATTGACCGCACACCTGGGCCTGCGCCGGATCGTCGCCGACCTGGCACTGCCCGCCAGCGCGGGGCGCCTGCGCGCGCGCCTGCACGAACTCGACGCGGTACGCGGCGAACGCCACGACGAAGACGGCTGGCATCTGCGCATCGACCTGCCGCACACCGATGCCGCCCGCCTCGCGGCGCAGGCCGACGGCGCCCCCCTGCGGCCGCTGCTGGACGGTGCGGGTTGATGGGCCCTCTAGCCGCCGCCTCGGCCCGTCTTCCGTAGGAGCGCGCCATGCGCGCGATGCCGCGGGCATTTCGCCGCCGGCGAACTTCGGTGACCGGCGCGCCTGTCGGTCCGGAATCGCGGCATCCACCGGATCCGGCCGGCGCCCGCGGCATCGCGCGCATGGCGCGCGCCTGCGGCAACGGCAGCGATTCGTCAGGGCCGTTGCGGCCGATTCGCCGGGACTGCACGCGGGCTGCACCTTGCCCTCGGGCACTGCAGGCCACACATCAGTAGAATGTGCCTCCCGTGCCGTCCCCGGCGGTCGCGCGGCGCGATTCCCAGATTGGAGCAGGCATGGCCTGGAACATTCCCGGCAAGAAAAACAATGGCGGTTCGCGTGGTAGCGACCGCAACCCCTGGAAGCCCGGCGGCGGTGGCCGCGGGGGAGGCGGTGCCTTCGACGGTCTGCTGAATTCATTGCGCGGCCTGTTCGGCGGTGGTGGCGGCGGACCGCTGCGCTGGATCGGCCTCGCGCTGGTCATCTGGCTGGCCTTCAGTTCTTTCACCCTGATCGGCGAGCAGCAGCGTGGCGTGGTGCTGCGCTTCGGTCTGGCGGTGCGGGTGATGCAGCCGGGTCCGCACTTCAAGGCGCCGTGGCCGATCGAGCGCGTGGTCAAGGTCAACGCCACCAGCATCCGTACATTCAGCAACACCGTGCCGGTGCTGACCCGCGACGAGAACATCGTGGTGGTCTCGCTCAACGTGCAGTACCGGGTCGGTGATCCCGAACTGTTCCTGTTCGGTACCCGCGATGCCGCCCGCGTGCTCGAGCAGGTCGCCCAGGGCGTGGTGCGCGAGCAGGTCGGCCGCTCCGACCTGGACACCGTGCTCGGCGCACGTGGCCCGCTGTCGGCGCTGGCCGCCAAGCAGCTGCAGGATTCGCTCGACATCTACCGCACGGGCCTGATCGTCACCGAACTCAACCTGCAGGACGCGCGCCCGCCGGAAGAGGTGAAGCCTGCCTTCGATGCGGTCAACAGCGCGCAGCAGGTGCAGGAAAGCCTGGTCAATGAGGCTCGCGCCTACGCGGCCAAGATCGTGCCCGAGGCGCGCGGCGAGGCCTCCCGTACCCGGACCGTGGCCGAAGGCTACAAGACCGCCGCCATCGCCCGCGCCACCGGTGACGCCGCCCGTTTCTCGCTGCTGCTCGACGCGTACCGCAGTGCGCCCGACGTCACCCGCAAGCGCCTGTGGCTGGAGACGGTGCAGCAGGTGCTGTCCGACAACCGCAAGGTGGTCGGCGGCGACGGTCGCCAGCTGATCTACGTGCCGATGACCGGGCAGGGCCGCAGCGGCAGCGGCGATGCCAACAACAACAATCCCCCGGTGCTGCCAGCCGAGTTGCTCTCGCCGACGGTCGGCGCCAGCCGGGATGAGGCGGGCCAGGGCCAGCGCACTCCGCGGCCCATCCGCGGCGAAGGAGGTACGCGATGAGAATCACCACCCTGATTCCGGTCCTGATCGTCGTCCTGCTGCTGGGCCTGTTGGGTTCGGTGTACGTGGTGCGCGAAGGCCAGGTCGGCCTGGTGTTGCACCTGGGGCGCGTGTCGCGCACCGATATCGGCCCCGGCCTGCACTTCAAATGGCCGATGATCGAGACCGCGCGCGTGTTCGATCGCCGTTTCAACGCCCTCGACTTCTCGCCGGAGCGCTACCTGACCTCGGAGCGCAAGGATGTCAGCGTCGACTTCGTGGCGATCGTGTTCATCGAGGACGTCGGCGACTTCTACCGCGCCACCGCCGGCGACGAGGAGAACGCCAGCGACCGCCTGGCACCGATCATCAAGGACTCGCTGCGCAACGAGATCAACGCCCGCACCCTGACCCAGCTGGTGTCCGGCGACCGCAGCGAGGTGATCGCCCGGCAGTTGCAGTCGATCAACGAAGGCGCCAAGAACCTCGGCATGCGGATCATCGACATCCGCCTCAAGCAGATCGATCTGCCGACCGACAGCGAGGTGATCGGGCAGGTCTACAACCGCATGCGCGCCGAGCGCAACCAGGTCGCCGCGCGCCTGCGCGCCGAGGGCGAGGAGCAGGCCCGGCAGATCCGCGCCACCGCCGACCGCGACCAGGCCGTGATCCTGGCCGAGGCCGAGCGCGATGCGCAGACGCTGCGAGGCGAGGGCGATGCCGAGGCCACGCGCCTCTACGGCGAGGCCGCCGGCCGCGATCCTGGCTTCTTCGCCTTCCAGCGCAGTCTGGAGGCGTACCGGGAATCGTTCGACGACGGCAACGCGGTCATCGTGCTCGAGCGCGACGATCCGTTCCTGCAGTACATGCGCAGCGATCGATGAGCGACCTGTGGGCGGCCCTCTGCCTGGTGGCAGTGCTGGAGGGCCTGATGCTGTTCGCCGCCCCACGCGGCTGGAAGCGCGCGGCCGAACAGATGCTGGCCATGCCCGACCGCCAGCTGCGCACCATCGGCGGCATCGTCCTGGCCGCCGGCGTGGTGGGGTTGTACCTGATCCGCAGCAGCTGAGCCGCCCCCGGGCCGGTGGTCCGGTCGCGCCAGCCGCTGCCGCTCTTCGGCATCCAGCGCAAGGGTGGCATTCCCTCAGCAATCCCGGATAATGCACAAAAGCCGGACGGGCCCTTTGCCCGCCGGCTTTTTCCGTGTCCAACCCACCGTGATCCACCCCCGTAGGAGCGGCCCATGGCCGCGATACCCGCGACCCTTCCGCGCCCGCACAGGCGCGACCGGTCCGCTCCTACCGCCAGCCAGGAGTCCTCCATGGGTCAGTCAGTCGTCGTTCTCGGTGCCCAGTGGGGCGATGAAGGCAAGGGCAAGATCGTCGACTTGCTCACCGAGCGGATCGGTGCCGTGGTGCGCTTCCAGGGCGGCCACAACGCCGGCCATACCCTGGTCATCGGCGGCAAGAAGACCGTGCTACACCTGATCCCGTCCGGCATCCTGCGCAAGGACGCCCTGTGCCTGATCGGCAATGGCGTGGTGCTCAGTCCCGCGGCGCTGCGCAAGGAGATCGACGAGCTCGAGGCCGAAGGCATCGACGTGCGCTCGCGGCTGAAGATCAGTCCGGCTACGCCGCTGATCATGCCGTACCACATCGCCCTGGATCAGGCCCGCGAGAAGGCTGCCGGCGGCGCCGCCATCGGCACCACCGGCCGCGGCATCGGCCCGGCCTACGAGGACAAGGCCGCGCGCCGCGGCATCCGCGTGGCCGACCTGCATTACCCCGAGCAGCTCGCCGAGAAGCTGCGCAGCACCATGGACTACCACAACTTCGTGCTCACGAAGTTCCTGGGCGTGGAGGCGGTGGACTACCAGCAGACCCTGGACGAGGCGCTCGAATTCGGTGAGTACGTGCAGCCGATGAAGTCCGACGTGGCCGGCCTGCTGCACGACCTGCGCAAGCAGGGCCAGCGCGTGCTGTTCGAGGGCGCGCAGGGTTCGCTGCTCGACATCGACCACGGCACCTATCCCTATGTCACCTCCAGTAACACCACCATCGGCGGCGCGCTGGCCGGTAGCGGCGTGGGCGCCGACGCCATCGACTACGTGCTCGGCATCGCCAAGGCCTATGCTACGCGCGTCGGCGGCGGTCCGTTCCCCACCGAATTGCACGACGACGTCGGCAAGACGATCGCCGAACGCGGCCAGGAGTTCGGCGCCACCACCGGTCGTCCGCGCCGTTGCGGCTGGATCGACCTGGTCGCGCTCAAGCGCGCGGTGGCGATCAACGGCATCAGCGGGCTGTGCATCACCAAGCTCGACGTACTCGACGGCCTGCCGAGCCTGAAGGTCTGCATCGCCTACCGCTACCGCGGCAAGGAGACCGAGTACGCGCCGCTCGACGCCGCCGGCTGGGACGAGTGCGAGCCGGTGTACTTGGAGTTCCCGGGCTGGAGCGAGTCCACCCACGGCATCACCGAGTGGGACAAGCTGCCGCCGGCCGCGCGCGCCTACCTGCGCGCGCTGGAGGAACTGTCGGGCAGCCCGCTGGCGATGGTGAGCACCGGTCCGGACCGCGACGCCAATATCGTGCTGCAGGATCCATTCGCCTGAGGCAACGCGTATGTGGACACGGATCGTCCTGATCCTCGCCCTGGCGGCCGCGCCGGCCGCCAGGGGACAGCTCCCCGACCTGCCGCCCGTGGTTTACCCGCCGGTTGCCGAGCGCGCGGAGCGCCTGGTGGAGTTCGTGCCTGCGGGCTGGCGCCTCGAACACGCCGCCCGCGGCCGCCTCGATGCCGACGACCGCGACGACGCGCTGCTGGTGCTGCGCATGGCGCGTCCGGGCAACATCCTGCCGAACGAAGGATTCGGCCCCGACCTGTTCGACAGCAACCCGCGCATGCTGGTGGCCGTATTCGCCGCGGACGATGGCTACCGGCGCGTGATGGTCGACCACGCCCTGATCCCGCGGCCCGACATGCCGGTCTTCGACGACTACCTCGAAGACGATCCGGCCGCCGCGATCAGCATCCATGGCAACCGGTCGGTCTCGGTGCGCCTGCACAGCTGGGCCAGCGCCGGCACCTGGTTCACCCGCAACGTGGTGTTCACCTTCCGCCACCAGGACGGATGCTTCCGCCTGATCGGCTACGACGACCTGGAGGTGCACCGCGCCTCGCTGGAGAGCCGGGAGACCAGCGTGAACTACCTCACCGGCCGCGCCTGGACCCGGACCGGATCCATGGAGGAGGACACCGGCCGGCCGCGGCGCGGGTCGCGCCTAAGCCCCAACCCGGCCGTCTGCATCGGCGAGGTGGGCGACGGACTGGAATACCGGCCGCCGGTCGGGATCGATTGAGCGCCTCTCCGGCAGCCAGGCCCGCAGCCTGCCAGGCGGCGGTGTTCGCTGTGCGCGACCTGCAGCATTTCATGCGCATCAAGCCAGGGGGCGCAGCGCAATCGTCACGCAGAAGACCGCCATTGCCGCACGGTTGTGAAGGTGCCGCACACGTGATGCACGCGCCGCGCTCACCCGGCTGCCGCTAGCCTCGTTGCCGTCCCCCACGACGAGGTGCCCAATGAACGCAGATCCGCGCGAAAGCCCGAGCGAGACCGAGCAGGAAGCCCCGGCGGCCGATCGTGAACGCGGCGGCAAGGACATCCTCGAGCCGCCCATGTCGCCCCCACCCGGTGCCCGCCGGCCCAATCCGGACGATCCCGACGAGGAAATCCGCGACTACGAAGGCGCCATCGAGGGCGATCCTGGTGACAGCAGCGCCGACGAGATCGCGCCGCGGCAGCCACAAGACCGACGCGGCGACGACAAGCCTGGCGCGCGACGCGACGAAGCTCCGGACGCGCAGGCCGACGAAGCCGACATCAAGAAGAAGGCGCCGACCGATCTGCCCGGCGCGATGGGCGGCGGGCTGATAGGCGGCTGAGCCCGGCTCGCAATGAGCCCGGCTCGCGATACGAGCAGGCGTGCGCAGGCCTTGCGCAGCGACGTTTGCGGCGCTTGCGGGAGAGCAAGCACCGATCCGTGCGCGCAATGACGTGGAAAGCATTCGCACTGCACGTCGGTGCGAGGTGCGCCGGGTCGAGCATCACATCGGTGCATTGCCGGACAGGCGACAATGGACGGCCCGCCTGATCGTAATGCCCGCTCGCTTTGAGACCCGAACGCCTGTTGCCGCTGATCGTCGCGACCGCATTGTTCATCGAGAACATGGATGCCACGGCGATCTCGACCTCGTTGCCGCAGATCGCGGCGGACCTGGGCGTGGCGCCGGTGGCACTGAAGTTGGCGTTGACCACCTACATGCTGGCGCTGGCGGTCTTCATCCCGGTCAGCGGTTGGGTGGCGGACCGCTTCGGTGCGCGGCCAACCTTCATGGCGGCGATCGGGGTGTTTCTGCTCGGCTCGCTCGCCTGTGCGGCGTCGGGTTCGCTGGCCGAGCTGGTGGCGGCGCGGTTCGTGCAGGGCATGGGTGGGGCGATGATGGTGCCGGTGGGGCGCCTGGTCTTGCTGCGCAGCGTGCCCAAGGCCGAGCTGGTGCGCGCGCTGAGCTGGTTGACCATTCCGGCGCTGCTGGGGCCGATGCTGGGGCCGGTGCTGGGCGGCTTCATCACCACGTACAGCCACTGGCGTTTCATCTTCCTGATCAACATCCCGATGGGGCTGCTCGGCATCTGGCTGGCGTGGCGGCACATCCCGCTGCTGCGCTCGGCGGTCGGGCCGCTGGACTGGCGCGGGTTCGCGCTGTCGAGCCTGGGACTGGCGCTGACGATCTTCGGCTTCGCCTCGGTGGGCCGGCAACTGGTGAGCACGCCGCTGGCGCTGGGCTGCGCACTGCTGGGGCTGGTCGCGCTGGCGCTGTACGCGCTGCACGCGCGACGGCACCCGCATCCGCTGCTGCGGCTGGACCTGTTCCGGCTGTCGACCTTCCGCAACGGCGTGATCGGCGGCTCGCTGTTCCGCATCGGCATCGGCGCCACACCATTCCTGCTGCCGTTGATGCTGCAGCTGGGGTTCGGGCTCAACCCGCTGGAATCGGGCTTGATCACGTTCACCTCGGCGGCCGGCGCGATGTTCATGAAGACGGTGGCGCCGGCGATCCTGCGGCGCTTCGGCTTCCGCCGCGTCCTGGTGATCAACGCACTGATCGCCTCGGCGCTGCTGTGCGGCTTTGGCCTGTTCCGCGCGGACACCCCGTATCCGCTGATGATCGGCGTGCTGCTGGTCAGCGGCTGCTTCCGTTCGCTGCAGTTCACCAGTCTCAACGCGATCGTCTACGCCGACATCGAACCCGAGCGCATGAGCCAGGCCAGCAGCCTGGCGGCGATGGCGCAGCAGGCGTCGCTGGCCCTGGGCATCACCATCGGCGGCTATGCGCTGAGCATGGCGAGCGCGGCCACGGGTGATCCCATGGGCACGGTGACCAACTTCGGCTTCGCGTTCCTGACGGTCGGGCTGATCTCGGCCAGTTCGGTGCTGGCGATGCTGCGCCTGGCGCCCGAGGCCGGCGCGGAGATGTCCGGCCGCGCACGGCAGGGCGAGGAGATGACCGAACCAAAGCCGGTTGGGCGGCCAGGGACCTGAGCGGCGAATGGTCATGGTGCTCTTCGCTTCCCCACCGCAGACCCTGCTCGACGACGCCGAAGGCGGCGTCCGCTACTGGCCCGCCTTTGCCGGCGCGGCCGACGCCGATGCCTGGTTCCGCACCCTGTGGCAGCATGCCGACTGGCACAGCGAGCGCCGCAAGATGTACGACCGCATCGTCGACGTGCCACGCCTGCTCGCCGGCTATCGCACCGACGCCCTGCCGCCGGCACTGCCGTTGGCCGAGATCCTCGCCCGCGTGCAGGCCGTCGTGCCGGCGCCGTACAACGCCGTTGGCCTGAACTTCTATCGCGACGGCAGCGACAGCGTCGCCATGCACAACGACAAGCTGCACACCATCGTCCCCGGCCAGCCGATCACGCTGCTCTCGCTCGGCCACCCGCGCCGCATGCTGATCCGCGCCAAGGCCGGCGACCGCGGGCGCCTCGCCGTCGATCTCGCCCACGGCAGCCTGCTCGGCATGAGCCATGCCTCCCAGCTCACCCATGAGCACGGCATTCCCAAGACCGCGCGACCGGTCGGCCCACGCATGAGCATCGTCTTCCGCGTGCGGCCCGAGGCGCATCTGCCCTGACGCGGGAGAAGCCATGCCCGACAACTCCGATGCCGGGACCAATGCCGACCGACTCGCGCGGTGCTACGGGCGGCGGTCTGCAGGTGGCTGAGCCATCGAAATTCGCTTCGTCTTGACCTGCCCCCTGCTAGAGCTGGCCTGTGTTCACAATCGCAAGCCGGCAAGGGAGGCGTCATGCCCGAGAAGAAGACCATCGAGCGCGCGAAGAAGGACAAGCGCGAAGGCAAGTCCGCCAGCACGCAGGCGGGAGAGTTCGTGCGCGAGGAGATCGAGCACGTCCGCGAGGGCAAGCACGGGGCCAAGTCGACCAAGCAGGCGGTCGCGATCGGCCTGTCCAAGGCGCGCCGCGCCGGGGTGAAGGCCGGGACGCCGAAGTCGGCGTCCAAGGCGACCAAGAAGAAGGCCGCCCAGGACCGCGCCAAGGCGAAGTCCGGCGACAAGCCCTCGCCGACGCGCTCGCGCGGCGCCAAGAAGGCGCTGAAGACCGCGAGCAAGAAGACCACGGCCAAGAAGGTCGCCGGCAAGAAGGCGCTGTCGAAGCAGGCCAAGAAGGCCGCGTCCAAGCGCAGCGCCAGCAGCCGGTCGAAGGCGGCGAAGAAGGCGGCCAAAACCAAGGGCCCGAGCGTGCGCAAGGCCGCGGCCAAGAAGGCGGCGAAGACCAGGAGCAAGCAGGCCCGCAAGACGGCCGCGAAGAAGTCGACGAAGAAAGCAACGAAGAAGTCGACGAAGAAGTCGTCGAAGACGCGCAAGCGGTCGGGCTGACGGCGGCGCAGGCTGCGTCCGCCGGTATTCGCGGCGCAGGCACAGGCGGCCCGGCTGTCCGGCGGGCGATGGGCATCGCCTCCGGCTCAACCCATCCTACGGGCTGCCACCTTCAGGCGCTCCACGTGGCCCGGCGCAATGCCGCCCGCGCCAGCATCCGGGTGGAGTCCAGCGTCGGCAGCGGTGAATTCGAATCGTCCATGATCAAGGGGATTTCGGTGCAGCCGAGCACGACGGCATCGCAGCCCCAGTCCTTCAGGCGCGCGATGACCTGCCGGTGGTAGGCGACCGCTTCGGGCTTGTGGATGCCGTAGACCAGTTCCTCCATGATGATCCGGTCGATTGCGTCGCGCTCCGAATCGTCGGGGCGCATGTACGCCAGTCCGTACGCCGAGAGCTTCTCCGGATAGACATCGCCGTCGACCAGCCACCGCGTCCCCAGCAGGCCAAGGCGGTGGAACCCGCGTTGCGACGCCTCCGCCGCCACGACCTCGGCGATGTGCAGCCAAGGCAACGGCGACCGCGACTCGACGAGGGGAAGCGCCTGGTGGATGGTGTTGTCGGGGCAGATCAGGAAATCCGCGCCGATCTTCGCGAGCTTGTCCGCGGAACGAAGCATCAGTTCGCCCACGCCGTCCCAATCGCCCCGGTCGAGGAAACGCACATAGTCGGAAAGTGGCGGCGTGTGCACGGAGACCTCGGGATGCGCGTGGGCACCCAGCAGCTCCGCGCCTTCCACGCAAATGGTCCGGTAGCAGAGGGCGGCCCCTTCGGCAGAGCAGGCAACGATACCGATGTGAGCAGGCATGCGGCTTGAACTCCAGGTCAAGGCGGATTGTCAGGACATCGTACGGTGTTGATCGCCATGCACCGGCGGTCTCGTACGAAGGCGTTCGCCGACCATCCGCCTCGAGCAGGGCTTGGCATCCGGACAAGCCCTGTGTATCGCTCAGGCGGCGGACGCGGCGCTCCAGGTCTTCACGTAGGCCGGCCGCTGCTGGAAGCGCTGCAGCCATGCCTTCACGTGCGGATGCGCGTCGACGGATACGCCGCAATAGGTGCTGTAGGCGACCACGCTGGCGACGATCATGTCGGCCAGCGAGTACGCATCGCCGAGCAGGTTGGGGTGCTCGGCCAGGCGGGCGTCGAGGCGCGAGAGCAGCTTGCCGAATTCGCCCTGCGCGTGCGCGGCCAGTGGCGGGTGGTGCAGCGCCGGGTCGGCGTGCGGGCTTTGCGCGTGGTTGAGGATGTTGATCATGGTGCCGTAGGTCACGTAGGCCCACGTCGTCCACGACAGGGCGGTCAGCCGTTCGGGCGTGTCGGTAGCGGGCCACAGGCCGCGCTCGACGCCGTAGCGATCGCCCAGCCACTGCATGATCGCCACCGCCTCGAACATCGGCGTGCCGTCCACCACCAGGGTCGGCACCACGCCGTTGGGATTGAGGGCCAGGTACTCGGGCTTCTTCTGGTCGCCGGCGGCCAGGTCCAGCATCACCAGTTCGTGGGGGACGTCGAGCTCGGCCAGGGCGCAGACCACGGGGGTGGCGCTGGACATGGGGGCGGCGTAGAGGGTGAGCGACATTGCGGATGTTCCCTTGGTTGATCGGTCCCGCGGGATGCGTCTGACCGTTGCGACAAGCTAGCAAGCATTGAGGACAGATTCTGTCCTCGACCTGGGCTAGTCTTGTCCCCATGCTCGACACATCGGCCCGCCTGCTCCGCCTGCTCACGCTGCTCCAGGTCCGCCGCTTCTGGTCCGGCGCGGAGCTGGCCGAACGCCTGCAGGTCACGCCGCGCACCGTGCGCCGCGACGCCGACAGGCTGCGTACCCTCGGCTACCCGGTGCGCTCCAGCAGTGGGCTGGCGGGCGGCTACCAGCTTGGCGCCGGGGCCACCCTGCCGCCGCTGCTGCTGGAGGACGACGAGGCGCTGGCGGTCTCGCTGGGATTGCGGATGGCCGCCACCGGCACCGTCGCCGGCATGGAGGAAAGCGCGGTGCGTGCGCTGGCCAAGCTCGAGCAGGTGCTGCCGACGCGGCTGCGCAAGCGCGTTCGCGCGCTGCATGCCGCGGTCGCGCCGCTCGGCATGGCAGGCCCCCGGGTATCGTCCGAGGTGCTGACCACCCTCGGCGGCGCGTGTCGCGGCGAGCAGCGCGTGTCGTTCCGGTACCGCGCCCACGACGGCGAAAGCAGCGAGCGCGATCTCGAGCCGCACGGCCTGGTCTGCACCGGCGCGCGCTGGTACCTGGTCGGTTGGGACCTGCAGCGGCAGGACTGGCGCACGTTCCGGGTCGACCGGATCGAGGCGCGGATCGCGACCGGGCAGCGGTTCGTGCCGCGGCAGATCCCGGGCGGCGACCTGGCTGCTTACGTGTCGCGCACGGTCTCGTCCAACCCTTATCCGGTAAGGGCGCGCATCGTGCTGCACGCGCCGCTGGCGCGGATGGCCGAGGAAATCCCGCCGACGGTCGCGCGGCTGGAACGCATCGACGACGAGCGCTGCCTGCTCGAGGCGGGAGCGCACTCGCCGGAAGTGCTGGCGTATCACATCGCGCTGCTCGGGGTGGAGTTCGAAGTGCTGGATCCGCCCGAACTGGCCGAACATCTGGCCGCCATGGCGGGCCGGCTTGCGCGCGCCGCCGCACGCGCCTGATCCGTCCGTGCAGGTCGCGCCGACGCGTCTGCGTCAGGGCTGTTCGAACGCGACGGCCATGCCGCGCTTCCTCGGTCGCCTCTCCGTAGGAGCGCGCCATGCGCGCGATACCGCGGGTGTCGGCCGGATCCGGGGGATGCCGCGATTCCGGACCGGCAGGCGCTCCGGTCACCGAGATTCGCGGGCGGCGAAATGCCCGCGGCATCGCGCGCATGGCGCGCTCCTACGGAGGGTGGCAGGCCCGGGTCCGGAATGCATCGTCTCCCGGATGGGAATGCGCTTCCCGTGGATCGGGAGAAGCACCAAAAAAAGCGGCGGCCATCGGCCGCCGCTTCCAACAAGGACGCCATGTCAGTCGTCCTTGCCCTTCCCTTTGTTTTTGCCCTTGCCTTTGCCTTTGTCTTGCCCGGGTCGATCGGCGGGCTTGTGGTTCGTGTGCGATGCCGGGTGCGCGCCGGACCTGCCAGCCCTTGCACGCTGGTCCGGGCCGCGTTCGGACCAGTCCACCCGGACCGGGCGGTCGATCTCCACCGGATGCCCCCAGCGGTCGTACGTGCGGGCGGTGCCGCGCTTGAGCGCGTGGAACTCCGATGAACCGGGTTTGATGCCCAAGCGCTGGGCGACCGCGCCCCAACCCTGGCCGGGATTGCGGTCGTACTCGCGCACCACGTCCAGGCACGGCATCCCCAGCGCGTGCGCGATCGCACAGGCGTAGTAGACATCGCCCGGAGCCCAACGACGCTCATCCAGCAGTTCGAGCACTAGCGGGCGCGGCGCGCCGTAATGGGTCGTCATCTCGTCGATGAAGGGGTCGCGATAATGCCTGCCGTAGTCGTTGATCTCACCCAGGCGGTTGTCGACCCACACATCGCCGGTCCTGACGTTGTAGCCAACGGTTTGTGCACTGGACGCCGCCGGCAGGCCGAGGCCGATCGCCAACGCGGCGGCCAGGGTGGCATTTCTGATCGTGTGCATGGGACGCCTCCTGCATGACGGGAATACGGGTGCAGTCTCGTTGCGTCGGCATGAATACGGGCTGATGTCCGCGGGCGTCCGTTCATCTCGAGAAGCCGGCCGTCGAAGGGCGCTCGTATGGCTACGGCAGCATCCGCACCTTCGGCTCGCGCGCCCACTGCCGGGTCTTGGCCGTGGCGATGAACGCCTCGATGTCGGCGGCGTCGACCACGCCCGGGTCCTTGCCGACGTTGCCGGCCTTGAGCAGCGGCTGTGCGCCGGTGTCGGCGGCGATCGCCTTGAGGTGGGCGAAGGCATCGCTGACGAAATCGACGGCCGCCGATTCCTTGACCAGTTGCTTGCAGCCGTCGGGCGAGAGCACCACGGCCACCGCATCGAACACGATCGACGGGGTGCCGGCCAGCTGGCCGTCGGCGGGCAGCTTCTTGCCGTCGCTCAAGGTGGCGCCGCCGACCTTCGGCGCGACGATCTTGGCCAGCGCGCCGGCGCGCTCGGCGGCCTTGCGCAGCGCCTTGACGGTGGCGGCGTCGGAGCCGTCGTGCACCAGGATGCCGATCGTGCGTCCCTTCAGTGTGTGCTTCATGCGGCCGATGATCTGCAGCGCGGGCGAGGGTTCCATGTCCTGCGGTGCGACCGCGGCCGGCGGCGCCGGGGGCAGGGCATCCATGCCCAGGCCGTCGGCGACGCGTTGCGCCAGGTCGGGATCGATATGGCGCAGGTGGCCGACCATGCGCTCGCGCACGTGCGGCGTCTCCACCTTCGACAGCTCGAACACCAGGGCGTAGGCGATATGCGTCTGTTCGACCGGCGTCTGGCTGCGGTAGAACAGCCGCGCCTGGGTGTAGTGGTCGGCGAAGCTCTCGGGGCGGATCCGGCCCTTGGCGCCGTCCTCGGCCGGGGTGGCGTGGCTGCGGAATCCCGCCGGCGTCTCGCGCGGCGTGTCGTCCTGCAGCGAACTCGGTTCGTACGCCACCCGGCCCTTGGGCACGAAGGTCTGCATGTGGCCGTCGCGTTGCATGTTGGCGAACGGGCACTTGGGCGCGTTGACCGGGATCTGGTGGAAGTTGGGCCCGCCCAGGCGGATCAGCTGGGTATCGAGATACGAGAACAGCCGCCCCTGCAGCAGCGGATCGTTGCTGAAGTCGATGCCGGGCACGATGTTGGCCGGACAGAACGCCACCTGTTCGGTCTCGGCGAAGAAGTTGTCCGGCCAGCGGTCCAGCACCATGCGGCCGATGACGGTCACCGGCACGATCTCCTCGGGGATCAGCTTGGTCGCGTCGAGGTGGTCGAACGGAAGCGCGTCCGCCTGCTCCTGGGTGAAGATCTGCACGCCGAACTCCCACTCGGGGAAGTCGCCGGCCTGGATCGCGTCGAACAGGTCGCGGCGCTGGAAGTCGGGATCGGCGCCGGCCAGCTTCATCGCCTCGTCCCAGGTAGTGGACTGCAGGCCCAGTTTCGGCCGCCAGTGGAACTTGACGAAGGTGCTTTTGCCCGCGTCGTCGAGCAAGCGGAAGCTGTGCACGCCGAAGCCCTCGATCATCCGCAGCGAGCGCGGGATGGTGCGGTCGGACATGATCCACATGATCATGTGCATCGACTCGGGGGTGAGCGAGATGAAGTCCCAGAAGGTGTCGTGCGCGGTGGCCGACTGCGGGAAGCCGCGGTCCGGCTCCATCTTGACCGAGTGGATGATGTCGGGAAACTTGATGGCGTCCTGGATGAAGAACACCGGGATGTTGTTGCTCACCAAATCGAAGTTGCCTTCCTTGGTGTAGAACTTCACCGCGAAGCCGCGCACGTCGCGCGGCGTGTCCACCGAGCCCGCGCCGCCGGCCACGGTGGAGAAGCGGCAGAACACCGGCGTCTTCTCCCCGACCTCGGTCAGCATGCACGCGGTGGTGTACTGCTTCAGCGACCTGGTCAGCTCGAAGTAGCCGTGCGCGGCCGAGCCGCGCGCGTGCACGATGCGCTCGGGGATGCGCTCGTGGTCGAAGTGGGTGATCTTCTCGCGAAGGACGAAGTCCTCCAGCAGGGTGGGGCCGCGTTCGGTGGCGCGCAGCGAGTTCTGGTTGTCGCTGACGGGAATGCCCAGGTTGGTGGTCAGCGGCGGGTGCTCGCCGCGCCCCTGCTGGTGCAGTTCGTCGCCCTGGCCGCGGCTTTCCTTGCTCGCGGCGGCGCGGGCGAGCTTGGCTTTCACGGTTGATTTTTCGGGTTTGCCGGACGGCTTCCTGGCGGCCATGACGGGGCTCCTCGGTGCGCGTGTGGACGGGAGCGTGCGCGCAAGTGCGACGCAGCACCGTTCAGGCTGCACGCATCGTCGTGAATGCCCCGTCGAACTTTGCAGAGAAGTGCCGTGCGATGCGTCGCAGTCCGGCCATCTCGCAGGCCCCGCTACGGATGAATGCGCCGGGCCGCACCTCGCGGGAAAATGCCTGCGTGCAGGGCATCGGCCACGGTATTGCACGTGGTCCGTAGGAGCGCGCCACGCGCGCGATGCCGCGGGTGCCGGCAGGATCCGGTGGACGCCGCGATTTCGAACCGGCAGGCGCGCCGGTCACCGAAATCCGCGGGTGGCGCCGTGCCCGCGGCATCGCGCGCATGGCGCGCTCCTACGGGGCACCGGCGCTGGCCCGGCGGCATTCGCGCCTCGCGCTGGCGAGGCGCGCGGGAAAGCCGCGGTCAGGCCGCGGCGTCTGCTTCCTTGTAGGCGTCGACCGGGATGCAGGCGCACATGACGTTCTTGTCGCCGTGCACGTTGTCGACGCGCGCCACCGGCGGCCAGTACTTCGTCGTCTTCAGCACCGCCAGCGGGAATGCGGCCAGCTCGCGCGGATACGCGTGGGTCCATTCGCTGCCGGCGACCATGGTCGCGGTGTGCGGCGCGTTGCGCAGCGGGTTGTCGTCGCGGTCGAGCTTGCCGTCCTCGATCGCGCGGATCTCGTCGCGGATCTCGATCATGGCGTCGATGAAGCGGTCGAGCTCGTGCAGCGACTCGCTCTCGGTCGGCTCCACCATCAGCGTGCCCGGCACCGGGAAGCTCAGCGTGGGCGCATGGAAGCCAAAGTCGATTAGGCGCTTGGCAACGTCCTCGGCGGAGATGCCGGTCGCGTCCTTGATCGGGCGCAGGTCGAGGATGCACTCGTGTGCGACCAGGCGATTGCGGCCGCTGTAGAGGGTGGGGTAGTGGTCGGCCAGCCGCTTGGAGACGTAGTTGGCGTTGAGCATCGCCACCTGGCTGGCCTTGCGCAAGCCCTCGCGGCCCATGAGCGTGATGTACATCCAGCTGATCGGCAGGATGCTGGCGCTGCCGAAGGTGGCCGCGCTGACCATGCCGCCGTTGCCGACCCCGCCGGTGCGCGCGCCGCCGGTGCCGAACGCCGCCGGCAGGTACGGCGCCAGGTGCGATTTCACCGCGCACGGGCCCACGCCCGGGCCGCCGCCGCCGTGCGGGATGCAGAAGGTCTTGTGCAGGTTGAGGTGGCTGACGTCCGAGCCCCACTTGCCTGGCTGCGCCAAGCCGAGGATGGCGTTGAGGTTGGCGCCGTCGGTGTAGACCTGGCCGCCGTGGGCGTGGACGACCTCGCAGATCTCCACCACGTCCTCCTCGAACACGCCGTGCGTGGACGGGTAGGTCATCATGATTGCCGCCAGGCGGTCCGAATACTGTTCGGCCTTGGCGCGGATGTCGGCCACATCGACGTTGCCGTCCTTGTCGCAGCGGGTCACCACCACCTTCATGCCGCACAGCTGCGCCGAGGCCGGATTGGTGCCGTGCGCGGACTCGGGGATCAGACAGATGTCGCGCTGCCCCTCGCCGCGCGCCTGGTGCCAGGCGCGGATCGCCAGCAGGCCGGCGTACTCGCCCTGGGCGCCGGAGTTGGGCTGCAGGCTGATGTTGTCATAGCCGGTGCAGGCCACCAGCATCGCCTCCAGGCCTTCGATCAGCTCGCGGTAGCCCTGGGTCTGCGCCGGCGGCGCCAGCGGGTGGATGTTGGCGAACTCCGGCCAGGTGACCGGAATCATTTCGGCGGTGGCGTTGAGCTTCATGGTGCACGAGCCCAGCGGGATCATGGTGCGGTCCAGCGCCAGGTCGCGGTCGGCCAGCGTGCGCAGGTAGCGCAGCAGCTCGTGCTCGGAGTGGTGGGTGTTGAACACCGGGTGGGTGAGGAAGTCCGAGGTGCGCAGCAGCGCCGCCGGCAGCGCGTCGGGCGTGGCCGCGTCCAGTGCGTCCAGGTCGCCCAGTTCGACCCCGAACAGGCCGGCCAGGCGGCTGACGTCCTCGCGGGTGGTGGTCTCGTCCAGGCTGATGCCGAGGCTGTTGGCGTCGATGTGGCGCAGGTTGATGCCGGCCTCGCCGGCGTGCGCATGCACCTGGCCGGCGTCGATGCCGGTCACGTGCAGGGTGTCGAAGAAGTCGCCACCCACTTCCACGCCGGCCTCGCGCAGCACCGCAGCCAGGATGGCGGCGAAGCGATGGGTGCGACGGGCGATGCGCACCAGGCCGTCGGGGCCGTGGTAGACCGCATACATCGACGCCATCACCGCCAGCAGCACCTGCGCGGTGCAGATGTTCGAGGTGGCCTTCTCGCGGCGGATGTGCTGCTCGCGGGTCTGCAGGGCGAGGCGATAGGCGGGGTTGCCCTCGGCGTCGATCGACACGCCGATCAGCCGGCCCGGCATCGAGCGCTTGTAGGCGTCGCGGCAGGCCATGAAGGCCGCGTGCGGCCCGCCGAAGCCGAACGGCACGCCGAAGCGCTGGGTATTGCCCACCACGATGTCGGCGCCCCATTCGCCCGGCGCCCGGAGCAGGGTGAGGGCGAGCAGGTCCACCGCCGCGCAGACCACGCCCTGGCGCGTGTGCACCGCATCGGCCAGCGCGGCGTAGTCGTTGGCGCGGCCGAAGGTGTCCGGGTACTGCAGCAGCACGCCGAAGACATCCGCTTCGGCGGCCTTGTCGTCGTCGCCGATCAGCAGCTCGATGCCCAGCGGCTCGGCGCGGGTACGCAGCACCTCGACGGTCTGCGGGTGCACGCCGGCCGAGACGAAGAACACCTGCGACTTCGCCTTCGACATGCGCCGCGCCAGGGTCATCGCCTCGGCCGCGGCGGTGGCCTCGTCCAGCAGCGAGGCGTTGGCGATCTCCATGCCGGTGAGGTCGGCGCACATGGTCTGGAAGTTGATCAGCGCTTCCAGCCGGCCCTGCGAGATCTCCGCCTGGTAGGGGGTGTAGGCGGTGTACCAGGCCGGATTCTCCAGGATGTTGCGCAGGATGACATTCGGGGTGTGGGTGCCGTGGTAGCCCTGGCCGATGAAGCTGCGGAACACCCGGTTGCGATCGGCGACCTGGCGGATGCGCGCCAGCGCCTCCTCCTCGGTCACCGACTCGGGCAGGTCCAGCGGGTCGCGGGTGCGGATGGACCCCGGCACGATCGCATCGGTGAGCGACTCCAGCGAATCGAAGCCGACCGCCTCGAGCATCTGCGTGATCTCGGCGTCGTTGGGGCCGATGTGGCGCGCGATGAATGCGTCGTGCTGCTCGAGCGAGCGGAGGGATGTGGACTGGGACATGGCTTCAGACTCTGGCGGGCGCGGAAGGGCCGCGTGCGGCTGCACGCAGGGCGCCCCTCTGTCCTTTTGCCTGAGAGTTCGGAGAGGGGACGAACCCCTCCCATGCACCTTCGGCGCCGGATCGAACCGGTCTCTCCAGAGTTGTCCCCGCCGGCGGTACGTGAGCCTGAGCGATTACGGGCGTTGCGCCTTCGGCAGCGGGCATCCGGTGGGCCGGGGCCAGCTTCTCCCGTCGGGGGGTGTTGCGGGAACGATTATAGGCGTTCCGGCGGATGCCGCGCCGGCTCCCGCCATTCATCAGTCGCGCGGCGCTCCCCCCGTAGGAGCGCGCCACGCGCGCGATGCCGGCGCGCCGGCATCGCCCGGGCTCGTTGCCAGTCCGGCCGAAGACGCCCGCGATCACCGCCATGGGGCCGTGCCCACGGCTTCCGATCCCGCTTCGCGGCGATCCGTCGCCGTCTCCGGCGTTTTGTCGCCGACCGGTGGCGCGGCGCGGGCAGGCCGTGACAGGCTGCGGACGTCACCGCGAGAGAGGTCGCCAGCTTGAAAGGCATACGTTCGAAGCGATCTTGGTTCGTTGCCATGGCGCTCGCAGGCGCACTGCTTTCGGGGCAGGCGCTGGCATCGGACCCGTCGCCGCCCTGCGAGGTCGGCAGCTATCGGCTGGACAACGGCGACCTGCTCGACATCGGCCCCGGTGCCGAGGGCCAGCTACGGTGGCGCACCACGGACGGCCGCACCGGGGCGCTCTCGCTGCAGGACGATGGCACCTGGACCAGCACCCTGGGCTGGACGGAGCGGCCGGACGGCCACCGCGTGAGCTTCACCGACTGCGGGCGCGGCGGCATTCGCTTCGACCAGACGTCCGGGCAACGCGTGCCGCTGCAGCAGACCGATACTCGCTTCCAGGGCAGCGGCGTCACGCTCGCCGGGCGCTTGACGCTTCCCCCCGGCAACGACCCGGTGCCGCTGGTGGTGCTGGTGCACGGCGCCGAGCGCGACTCCGCGCTGGCGCGGTACTCGCTGCAGCGCGAATTCGCCAGCGCTGGCATCGGCGTGTTCGCCTACGACAAGCGCGGCACCGGCGCCTCGGGCGGCCGCTACACCCAGGACTACCTGACGCTGGCGGTCGACGCCATCCACGCCATGCGCGAGGCGCGGCGCCTGGCCGGCGCGCGCGCCGGGCGCGTCGGCTACCAGGGCGGCAGTCAGGGCGGCTGGGTGGCGCCGCTGGCGGCGCGCATCGAACCGGTGGACTTCGTCATCGTCAGCTTCGGGTTGGCGGTCTCGCCGCTGGAGGAGGACCGCGAGGCCATCGCCTTCGACATGCAGCGCGGCGGCTTCGGCCCCGTGGTCACCGCCGGCGCCATGGAGATTGCCGATGCCACCGCGCGGGTGATCGCAAGCGGCTTCACCGAAGGCTACGAGCAGCTCGAAGCAGTGAAGGCGAAGTACGGCGATGAACCCTGGTATCCGTCGGTGCGCGGCAACTTCACCTGGTACCTGCTCGGCAACGACGAGGCGACCGTGCGCAAGGAGGCCCCGCAGCTGGTGTACGGCATCCCCGCGCACTACGACCCCATGCCGGTGCTGGAGACGCTGGACGTCCCGCAGCTCTGGGCGCTCGGCGGCCAGGACCGCGACGCCCCGCCGGGCGAGACCCTGCGCCGCCTGGCCGCGCTGCAGCGCGACGGCAGGCCCATCGTCACCGCACTGTTCCCCGACGCCGACCACGGCATGTACGAGTTCGAGACGGGACCCGACGGCGAGCGCGTCTCCACCCGCCAGCCCGAGGGCTACTTCCGACTGATGGCCGATTTCATCCTCGACAGGCCGCTGCAGCCGGACTATGGGGCGGCTGAGTTGTCTTCGCCCCCTTAGCGCTATCCGCTATGGCCTACGGGATGCCGTTCGGCTCGGGATGCCGTTGCCTAGTAGGGCGGGGAGGGCAGGTGCACGTCCAAAAGGGCGGCTCGATCCAAAGTAGATGGCCGGCCGGAGTGTTCATCTCCTCCGTCGCTTTGTCTCTGCGCCGGGCCGCATCAACGGCTCTGGAACAGTCGGATCGGACGGATCCCATGCCCGCGTTCAGCCGCATCAGCCAGCAGCGCCAGTTCGGCCAGCTCGCGCCGGTACAGGTCGAGATAGGCGTCCTCCACGGGTGCGGTGACGTGGACGAACGCGAACGGGTCGCCGTCGGCCGACGACATGCGGCCACAGCGGCTGCGCAGGCGCCGGCCGAGGCTCGAACCATCCGCCAGCATGACCTTGTCGAATTGCGACAGCGCACCCTCGAAGTCCCGCCGGTACTGCTCTGCCATCGCGTAGACGCGCACGCGCAGTTCATCCGCGTCGCGCGTCATGGCCCCCCTGCAGGCGGAGGCAGACGCGGCCTTCGGACAGCAGGCGCTCGACCTTCGGCCAGCCATCGTGCAACTGCTGCAGCAGCGCCAGCTTGGCCTGCGCCTGCGAGCGCTCGGGCTCGGCCAGTGCTGCGACTGGCTACTCGCAGCGCCAAGGTCGGGCAACCGGCGTCGTCTGGGACGAGTATCTGTTGAGCGTGACGGTGACCCGGGGGCCTAGAGCGAGATCGATTTCAAGAACATCGACGCACTGGATCCGGCAATGGCGCTGGAGCGATTCGATCTGAGGCGGAAGGTGAGCAAGAGCGGGTGTTCTCTGCAGTGGAGGCGTGGCGGTGACCGTTTTCGACTCGAAACGGTCACTCAACGCCAGAATTAGGCCGAGCCGCGAACCGGTGCGGGGACCGCGTTAGTCGGCCGTGGCGAGTCTTTCCCGCAGTCGGGGTGTCGCGTAATCAAGGAATGCGCGCAGCTTCAATGGCAGGCGGCGTTGGCCGGTATAAACGAGGCTGGCGGGCATTGCCGGCGGCTCGAATTCGCGCAGTGCGGTCTGCAACTGACCGCCGCGTTTCCATTCCTCGATCTGGTAGGAAAGCACGCGCGTGACGCCGACACCGGCGATCGCCGCATCGATCGCTGCTTCCGCGGTGTTCACCACCAGCGTCGAACGCACCGGCACCGCGATCTCGGTGCCATCCACCGGGAACCTCCACACTTCGGTTGAATTGATCGCGTCGAACGTGACGCACCGATGACCGGCCAGGTCGCGTGGCACGTTCGGAAGCCCATGCGCGGAAAAATAGTCCGGGTGGGCGCAGACCACGCGGCGGATGGCGCCGATGCGCGTCGCCGTCAGCCGGCTGTCGGGTAGCTCGCCGACGCGCACGGCGAGATCGATGTGCTCTTCGAGCAGGTGAGCGATGCGATCTCCCTGGATCAGGCGCACGTCGATCTCGGGATAGGCCGCCAGGAATTCGACGACCACCGGCAGCACGTGCATTCGGCCCATCACGAGCGGGGCGGTGATCACCAACTCGCCTCGTGGCTCGGAAAACTCGCCCGCCGCGGCCCGTTCGGCTTCGGTCACGTCTTCGAGGATCCGCTTGCACGCGACGAGGTAATCGCGCCCGGCGTCGGTCAGCGTGAGCCCCCGGGTGGAGCGATTGAGCAGGCGCGCCTTCAGGTGCGTTTCGAGGTCCGACAGCTTGCGGCTGACGGTGGCCAGCGGCATGCCGAGCCTGCGGCCGGCGGCGGACAGGCTGCCTTCCTCCACGACGCTCTTGAACACGCTCATCGTTTCCAGACGGTCCATGTTTATTTCATATTTCGGAAGATTGGTTCCAATGTTTACATGCTAGTGCCGAAATGTGGAAGTGCTTAGGCTCTTTCTCCGACGGGCCCCACGACCGTTTCCCACTACCCCCAAGGAGAGCCAGACATGTCTCGTATCGCCATCCCCGCCGACATCGGATCCGCCCCGGCCGCCGCCCAGCCCCTGCTGCAGGCCGTGAACCAGCAGCTCGGTTCAGTGCCCAACCTGTTCCGCCTCGTGGCCATCAGCCCGGCCGCGCTCGAGGGCTACCTCGGCATGTCCGGCGCCCTCGGCAAGGGCAGCCTGCCCGGTCCGACCCGCGAGCGGATCGCCCTGGCCGTCGCCGAGATCAACGACTGCTCGTACTGCCTGTCGGCACACACTTATCTCGGCAAGCACCTGGCGAAGCTGGACGACGCCGAGCTCGCCGCCAACCGCAGCGGCACCTCGAACGATCCCAAAGCCGCCGCCGCGGTGCGCTTCGCCGCGAAGGTGGCCCACGCCCGCGGCCACATCGGTGATGAGGACGTGCAGGCCGTGCGCATGGCCGGTTATAGCGACGAGCAGATCGTCGAGATCGTCCAGCACGTCGCGCTCAACACCTGGACGAACTACATCAACGAGGTGGCCAGGACCGAGGTCGACTTCCCGGTAGTCGCCCCGCGCCAGGCGGCCTGATTCCCGAACGAGGTTGCCGGCCGTGATTCGCGCGACCGGCGTCCTCCCTACCGCCGAGGAGTCGACCATGGATAGACCCCCACTGCCACCATTCACCCGGGCCACCGCCGCGCAGAAAGTGCGGCTGGCCGAGGACGCCTGGAACACGCGCGAACCCGCTCGTGTCGCACTGGCGTACACGACCGACAGCCGCTGGCGCAATCGCTCGGAGTTCCTGCAGGGCCGCGACGAGATCGAGTCCTTCCTGACCCGCAAGTGGCAACGAGAGCGCGAATACCGGCTGACGAAGGAGTTGTGGGCCTTCCACGAGAATCGCATCGCCGTGCGCTTCGCCTACGAGTGGCAGGACGCGCATGGTGCCTGGTTCCGCAGCTACGGCAACGAGAACTGGAAATTCGACCCGCACGGCCTGATGCGCACGCGCATCGCCAGCATCAACGACCTGCCGATCAGCGAGGACGAGCGCCTGTTCCGCTGGCCGCTCGGCCGTCGCCCCGACGACCAGCCGTCGCTCGGCGAACTCGGGCTCTGATCGATCACCCCGCAATCCACTTCCCACCCAAGGACCATCGACATGGCAATCAAACTCTATCGCCACCCGCTTTCCGGCCACTCGCATCGCGCGCAACTGCTGCTCTCGCTGATCGGCCTGGAAACCGAACTGATCGACGTGGACCTGAGGAACGGCGCGCACAAGCAGCCCGGGTTCCTGCGCCTGAACAGCTTCGGCCAAGTCCCCGTCCTGGATGACAACGGCGTGGTGGTCGCCGACTCGAACGCCATCCTCGTGTACATCGCCAAGAAGCATGGTGGCGGCCAGTGGTTGCCTGAAGATCCGGCAGGCGCGGCGCGCGTCCAGCGCTGGCTGTCGGTGGCCGCAGGCCAGATCGCGTTCGGCCCTGCTGCTGCGCGCGTTGTGACGGTGTTCGGGGCGAAGTTCGACGCGAACGACCTGATCACACGCAGCCACGCCCTGCTCAAGGTGGTCGATGGCGAGCTGCAGGACCGCGACTTCCTGGCAGGAGACAAGCCGACCATCGCCGACGTGGCTGCGTATTCCTACATCGCACACGCGCCGGAGGGAAACGTCGCGCTCGACGCATACGGCAACGTCAATACGTGGTTGAAGCGCATCGAGCAGCTGCCGGGCTTCGTCGCCATGCAGGCGACGAAGGTGGGGCTTGCGGCGTAAGCGTCGCCCCACCGACCTGCACGTGGCAGGCGCACGCCGGCCTGCCACGCAAACCACCCCCTGTGCTCACCGATACCTGACGAGTCACTGGCAATGTCGGCCGAACTGTCTCCCTCTCCCTTCCACGAAGGCGAACTCGCGATCCAGCGCCAACTCGGCGTGGCCGAGCGCATGGACGCATTCGCAAGGAAGGTGGTGCGCGACCACATGCCTGACCAGCATCGGACCTTCTTTGCGCAGCTGCCCTTTCTCGTCGCTGCGAGCGTCGGCCGCCAGGGCTACCCCGCGGTCACGCTGCTGGCGGGCACGCCCGGCTTCGCGCATTCCGCCGACGCGAAGTTCCTGCAGATCGATCGCATGCCCGACCTCTCGGACCCGGTCGGCGAAGGCTGGCTTCCCGGCGAACCCGTCGGCCTGCTCGGCATCGAACTGCACACGCGGCGCCGCAACCGAATGAACGGCACCCTGGCCCGTAACGAACACGGGATGATCGGCGTGACCGTCGGTCAATCCTTCGGCAACTGTCCGCAATACATCCACGCACGCGACATGGCATTCGTCCGCGACCCCGCGCAGGCCTGGCAGGGCGACATCGAATCCGGGCAGGACCTCGATGAGGCGGCGCGGAGGATGATCGCGGCCGCCGACATCTTTTTCGTCGGCAGCCATACCGAACACGGAGAGCAGGGCAAGCGCTCGGTGGACGCTTCCCATCGCGGCGGCAAGCCGGGTTTCGTCAGGATCCAGGGCAACCGGCTGACCATTCCGGACTTCGCCGGCAACCTCCACTTCAACACGCTCGGCAACTTCCTGCTCAACCCGAAGGCAGGCCTGGTGTTCGTGGACTTCGCCAACGGCGACATGCTCCATCTGTCCGGCGATGTCGTGCTCGATTTCGACGCGGAAGAAGTCCGCACCTTCCGGGGCGCGGAACGGCTGTGGCACGTGGACGTTCGTCGCTGGACCAGGCGGAAGGGTGCGTTTCCGCTGCGCGGCCGCGACGGCGAGGCGTCGCCGAACACGCTGATGACCGGCTCGTGGGAGGAGTCCGACGCGCGCCGCGAGGCCGAGCGGATACGCGAGCAATGGCGGGACTTCCGCATCGTCGAAATCGTGCAGGAGTCATCCGTCGTCAAGTCGTTCTGGCTCGAACCCATCGACACATCGGGGCTGTGGCTGCACGAGGCCGGCCAGTACCTGCCGGTTCGACTGCAGCTGCCCGGTGACGAGCGCCATACCTCACGCGTGTACACGGTGTCGGTCGCCCCGTCGGACGGCATTTACCGCATCAGCGTCAAGAAGCAGGGTGTCTTTTCCGCGCACCTGCATGACCGCTGCCGCGTCGGCGACGTGATCCAGGCGCGGGCACCACGCGGCGAGTTCGTCGTCGATGCGCTGGAGCAGCGGCCCCTGGTGCTGATCTCCGCCGGCATCGGCATCACGCCGATGATGGCGATGCTCAGGCACGTGGTCCACGAAGGAGTGCGGAAACGCCGCGTGAGGCGAACCTGGTTCATCCACGGCAGCCGCAGCGTGGCCGAGCGCGCGTTCACCGGCGAGCTGAGCCGGCTCGCCGGATCCACCAACGGCGCAGTGCGCGTCGTCCAGGTCCTGAGTGACCCCGGCGGTGGCATCGAAGGAATCGATTACCACGTGAAGGGCCGCATCGACATGGGACTGCTGCAGGCGGTGCTTCCATTCGGCGACTTCGATTTCCATCTGTGCGGGCCGCCGAGCTTCATGCAGTCGGTCTACGCACAACTGCGCAGCGCCCACGTGCCGAATGAACGCATCCACGCCGAGGCGTTCGGGCCGGCCGGCATCCGCCGCGACAACGAGGCCGGTATGCCGCCTGCGGCAACCGATGCGGTCAGCGTGCTGTTCGCGCGTTCGGGCAAGGAAGCGCGATGGACACCGGACTCCGGAAGCCTGCTCGAACTGGCCGAGGCGCGCGGACTCAGCCCGCCGTACTCCTGCCGCTCGGGCACCTGCGGGAGCTGCAAGCACGTGCTCGCGCAGGGCTCGGTCACTTACCCACGCAATCCGTCCACCCCCTGCGGCGACGACGAACTGCTGCTGTGCCAGGCGCTTCCGGCGCAAGGCAGCGAACCGCTGATCATCGAGGCATAACCGAACAAGGAGACACCATGTCGAACATCATCGACTTCATTCTGGGCATTGCTTCGCGCCCATTAGGTCGGCGTGCCGCTTGCCCCCCAAGCGGAAGCGGATGCGCTGCAAGAATCGATCCATCCCTGGTGATCGAATCGCTCGCCATGCCCCGGCAATGGAATACGGGAGCCGATCTGGCGGATGCGTACCAGAGCGGATACTGGCAGCGGCAGGGGGAACGGGCATGAACAACGACGACCGTGTGTCCAGGCACCGCATCTCGCGTCGGCGGTTCCTGTCCGGCAGCGCCGGCCTGGCGGCCTCCGCCCTGCTTCCGGGCAGTCACGTCTTCGCAGCAACCAATGCGGAAGGCTTGCGCATCCAGCGACTGGCATGGGCGGGCATCCGTCTGCAGCTCCCGCAGGCGACGTTGTTCATCGATCCGCTGGTCAATCCGGATGCGTGGGGATCCACACTCAAGGATCCGCTGATTCCCGTCGGCGATGCCGTTGGCGACACCTATGTCCTCATCACCCACGCGCATCCCGACCATTTCGATGCGAAAGCCGTAGGGGAAGCGCTGGGCAATGGCGGCGCCCTGGTGTACCCGGCCGGAACGAACCCGCTGCCGATTCCACGAGGCGCCCGTGCACGGCCGAGCGCGCTCTGGGAGCCACAGCTGCTCGGCGACTTCACCGCCACTCCGGTGCCGGCCTCGGATGGTTATGGCGACCCGCAGGTCTCCTGGGTGGTGTCGGCGGGAGGTCGGCGCATCTTCCATGGCGGGGATACGCTCTGGCATGGACACTGGTGGCGGATCGGCCGCCAGTTCGGCCCATTCGATGCGGCATTCCTGCCGGTCAACGGTGCGCGCTTCGGATGGCGCAAGCCGGTCAGCGGCCACCCGGGTGTGTTGACGCCCGAGCAGGCGTTGGCGGCTGCGACCATCCTGGGTGCGCGCCGTCTGGTGCCCATCCACTACGGCGTATCCGGCCTGGAGGAATATGTAGAGGTCGAAGACCCGATCGAACGGTTGCGCAAGGCGGCGCGCGAGACGTCCGTCGGAATCCAGGTAATCGCGCCGGGCGCATGGATGGGCTGGAGGCAATGACAAGGATGCCGCCCTTCGTTAGCACGATCGCCTTCGTGGGTTGACGCCCTTGGGGAAGTCTGCCTCAACAGCCCGTTGGTGATCTCGTTCGTATTCGTGTGCGCCAACATGCCCCGCGCCGATGCTTACATCCACTTGTTGACGGAACGAAACGGGCGGCGCCTGGCCGCCGCCCCGGTGGATGCTCTTGTGACTCAAGAGTTACTCAAAGCGCATGTCCAGACGCATGCCTATGGTGCGGCCATCCCCATAGATTTCGTTGAGCGGCTGGCTGCTGGATGTGCGGCTGCGCGCGGAACGATAAGTAACGTACTCCTTGTTCAACAGATTGTTCGCGAACAAGCCCAAACTCACGTCGTCATTCAAATGGATGCGGCCGGACAGGTTGATCGTGGTATAGCCCGCGGTGCGATCCTCGTCGCGAACGTTGAAATGCGACTTGAACGGTCCGTAGGTCGCCACGTCGATGCGGGCGGAGGCGTCGCGATCGAACAAATTGAAGCCGTGGTCCAATGCCAGGTAGCCGTTGTACTTGGGCACCATGGTCATGTCATCGCCGGCTTTGGCGCCAAGTGCGGGTACATCGTCTAGCATGGTCGAATCGGTATAGGCGGCGTTGAAGGTCAGTGTCGTGTTGTTGCCAAGCCAGGCTTGGCTCTCCAACTCGACCCCGCGCGAGCGTGCATTGGCGGCATTCGCGGTGAACGAGAATCCACAGGTTGGCATGTAGATGCTGGTGCGTACGTCGGTCCAATCGATTTGGTAGATCGCAGATGCTATGCGCAAACGGCGATCCCACAGATTCCCTTTGAAGCCAAGCTCGTAGTTGTCGATCTTGTCGCTGGTGTAGCGGTCGCGATGCGACGGCGCGAATTCATCGTCAAGGCAAGCGTTGGGCAGCGGCCCATTGTTGCCACCTGGGCGATAACCTTCCGAATACAGCGCGTACAGGTTCATGTCGCTGTTCGGTATCCAGGCCACGCTGAGCTTCTTGCGATTGCCAGATTCCTGTCCGCCCGTAGTGGCGGTGTTGGCTTCAGGTCCGATCCAGATGCCACTCTGCGTGTAGCTGGTGGCATCGTCCAGCCTGAAGTAGCGGATGCCGCCGGTGATCTCGATCCGTCCCGAACCGGCATCGAACGAGTAGCTGAGTTCGCCGAACGCAGCTTCTTCCTTGCTGCTTACGTGGTGATAGGTCAGGTTGTAGTTCTTGCTGGGATCTCCATACAAAATCCGACCCAGGTCGCCAACGTTGTGGATTCCTTGCGCCGCCCATGCTGGATCGAACCATGCCCAGTCGTTCCAGTCGGAGAATAGCGCGATGCCCTGCGGGGTGATTTCGTGGTACTGCCACTGCGCGTTCGGGTTGTAGCCCTCCCAGTCGCGGTCCTGGAACAGGCCAACGGTCCAGTCGAACCCACCACGGCGTTCGTTGCTCTGGAAGCGAAGTTCGTGGGTGACCCGGTTGGTCTTGTTGTGGTTGATGATCCAGGTCTTCATCATGTCGGCCATGTCCAGGCGTGACCAATTGTCCAGGGAGTCGTCCTTGATCTCGCGCCAAGAGCCGACATAGCTGGCCGATGCGATGCCGAACAGATCGTCATGCTCGAACGTCAAAGAAAACAGATCGGTGCCTGACTTGGACCACGGATCCATGATCTCGTAGATGGTGTAGCGCGATGGCGCATCGACTCCGGGATTGCCATCAGTGAAGCACGCGGGGCGCTCCCAGGTGGCGTCGCACGAGACGACGTCGTAGTCGACGTCGTAACCCCAGGGGGAATCTGGATTCTCGGTGAAATTGGGGACGTAGTATCCGCCCGGTTGCGAGCGGTCCGCGAGACGGGTCCCTTCGGTCCGCGACTTCTGGTTGATATACCCCAGGTTGAAGCGAGTATCCTCGGTGGGCTCCCATTGCAGTTGCATCCGCAGCAGTTCCCCGCTGATGCTCCGCTGGGTTCCGGTGGCGGCGTTGACGATCTTGCCCGGTGTCCTGTAGGTGCTGCCAGCCACACGTAGCGCCAACTTGTCCTCGATCAACGGCGCATTTGCGCCGAATTCAAATCGCTTGGCGAGTCCAGGCACGTCGCTTTCGTTGCTCGCACGCAGCGTACTGAAGATCTCGAAATCGTTGACGCGCGGCTTGTTGGTGATGATCTGCACCGTACCGCCGATGGCGTTGGACCCCCATAATGTCCCCTGTGGTCCGCGAAGTACTTCCACGCGGTCCACATCGAAGATGTTCGACGACTCGAACGGCACGCCGTCGACGAACTGGCTGGTGGTATCCGGGGATGGCGAATTGCTTCCGCTCAGGCCTCGCAGGATTAGCTGCCCGGTCGCACTGGCGCCACCGGCGATCGTTCGATAGATCTCCTCGACGCTGGTCAGGTTCCTGGAAGTAAGCTCCTCGGCCGAGATGGCAGTGATATTCATCGGCACTTCCATGATGGATTCCGTGCGCTTGCGTGCGGTGACAACCACGGCGTCCAGCTCTTTTGCTTCCAGTTCAGGGGAGCCTTGGTCCGTTTGCTGCTCTTGGGCGAATGTTGTACCGCTCAGGACAATGGCGGAGGACAGTGCGGTGGCCAGCGCACTGCGGCGAAGGCTGCGATTATGACGGGTTGGCATATTCGAGATTCCCCGGAGTTGATAGACATTACGCGATGTCGCTTCCCCACATCGGCAAGCCGAGATTAAGGCGATATTTCACGTTTGTCACCTAGACAATATTCCGGTTGTCCAAGTCATGGACGAGCGAATGAGCCTTTGGTTGCGTATGCCTGCATATGCATCAGCGATCATTTCCATGAACTTTTCTGAGAATTCCGGCCTGACTCTCAAGGGCTCGCTAAAGATCAGCCTTGGCCGGCCTAACGAAGACGCCTCTGTGGCGATGGCGTTGCCATCTGCCTCGAGGCCCGTTTGGTGGCGGATAAAGCCGGACAGCGCGAGCATCCCATCGAGCATTGCATTGCGGTAATCACCTTCCAAGTAGTGGCGCATGGACCGAAGAACGGGGTCAGGTTGAGCCACGCCTGATTCCTCGGAACACGGTCCTCGCACGGAGGTGTTCGATGCAGAAGCGTCAGTGGTTCGCGGCGGAGCTCAAACGGGAAGCGGTGTGGTTGCTCGAGACGGGTGACCGACCGGCGGCGGCGATCGCTACCTCGCCCTTCAGCTGCCGCAGGGCTGAGGGCGGGGATGCATTCTGCGGGAGCTGACCATCGCTTCGGCGCAACCGGCGACGTGGCGCTGTTCGAGATCGAGGATCCTTACGCCGTAGCGGTGCTCGCGGTCCGCCACCCGCGCGAGGACGATTACAGTATCCGCTGAAGCGCTGCACTGAGCTTGCGATCAGGACGCGGGCATGGCGCGCGCCGACAGAGCACGGCAGACCCCCGGGGCAGGGTCGGCGCGGTTCGGGCGCGGGCATCGCGCGCATGGCGCGCTCCTACGGGCGGCGGCAGGCCGCGGGCAACGTCGGCGCGCTCGGGGTGCGGGCTTCGCGTATATGACGTTTGCCCGCGGGAGGCGGGGCCTGCCTGCCGAACGTTCCGTTTTCGTCGCAAGGCTTAAACTGTCCCGCCCTCGATCGCATGATGGTTGCCGCTATGACCAGACCACCGTTCCGCCCCCTTCGCATCGACCACATCGTGCTGCGCGTGCGCGACGTTGCGCGCATGCAGGCGTTCTATTGCGACGTGCTCGGCTGCACGGTCGAGAAGCGGCAGGAGGCGATTGGGCTGCTGCAGCTGCGCGCCGGCGATGCGCTGATCGATCTGGTCGATGTCGACGGCAAGCTCGGCCGTACCGGTGGCGCCGCACCCGGCAGTGAGGGTCGCAACATGGACCATCTGTGCCTGCGCGTGGATCCGTTCGACCGCGCGACGATCGTCGCCCACCTGCAGGCGCACGGCGTCGAGGTCGGCGAGTTCGGCTCGCGCTACGGCGCCGAGGGCGAGGGGCCGTCGCAGTACCTGCTCGATCCGGAAGGCAACGCGGTCGAACTGAAAGGCCCGCCCGACGCGGCGCGGCCGGCGGCGTGAACGACGCCGCGCAGAAGCCGATCCCGCCCGGACGTCGCCTGGCCTGGCTGCTGGCCGGGCTGGCGATGTTCGGGCCGTTCTCGATCGACACCATCTTTCCGGCGTTCGCACAGATGGGCGGCGAGTTCGGCGCCGACAAGCTGGCGATGCAGCAGACGATCAGCGTGTACCTGATCGCCTATGCGCTGATGAGCATCGTGCACGGGCCGCTGTCGGACGCGATCGGGCGCCGCGGGGTGATCCTGGGCGGGCTGGTGGTGTTCATCGCGGCATCGGCGGGCTGCGCGCTGGCGCCGGACCTGACCACGCTGCTGGTGTTCCGCGCGCTGCAGGGGCTGTCGGCCGGCGTGGGCCTGATCGTCGGGCGCGCGGTGATCCGCGACGTCTACCAGGGCGACGATGCGCAGCGGCTGATGAGCCAGGTGATGATGATCTTCAGCATCGCGCCGGCGATCGCGCCGGTGATCGGCGGCTGGATCCTGGGCTGGGAGCGCTGGCCGGCGATCTTCTGGTTCCTGGTGCTGTTTTCGATCGCGCTGCTGCTGGCGACCTGGGCCTGGCTGCCGGAGACGCATCCGCGCGAGGCGCGCGGCACCCTGGTGCCCCGGCGCCTGCTGCGCGACTACGTGGCGATCTTCACCAACCCGCGCTTCCAGCGGCTGGCGGCGGCCGGCGCGTTCAATTTCTCGGCGCTGTTCCTGTTCATCGCCTCGGCGCCGGCGTTCGTGATGGATATCCTGCGCCTCGACGAGCGCCAGTTCGGCTGGTTCTTCATTCCGATGATCAGCGGGATGATGATCGGCTCGTTCGTGTCGGGGCGGGCGGCCGGCCGCATCACCGGCATCCGCCTGGCCAACATCGGCTTCGCCTGCAGCGGCGTGGCGATTGCCGGCAACATCGTCTACTACCTGGTCGTCGCCGAACCCGCGGTGCCGTGGGCGGTGTTGCCGATGGTGCTCAACGCGTTCGGCATCGCGCTGGTGTTTCCCATCATCACCCTGGCGATCCTGGACATGTACCCGCGCCAGCGCGGCTCGGCCTCGTCGCTGCAGGCGTTCACCGGGCTGGTGCTCAATGCGATCGTGGCTGGCGTGCTGTCGCCGCTGGTGAGCCACCACGGCCTGCCCCTGGCATTGACCGCGGCGGGCTTCCTGCTGGTCGGCTGGGGGTTCTGGCGCTGGGAGATCCGCCGCGATCGCACCCGGCCGCAGTGCCCGAAGGCGCCGACCGGGATGGAGCCGACGGAGCACCTGTGACCGCTCGCCCGCGGGCGTAGGCAGTGCACGGCTCCCGTAGGAGCGCGCCATGCGCGCGATGCCGCGGGTGCCGGCAGGATCCGGTGGATGCCGCGATTCCGAACCGGCAGGCGCGCCGGTCACCGGAATTTGCGGGCGGCGAAATGCCCGCGGCATCGCGCGCATGGCGCGCTCCTACGACGGGCGGGAATCCGCATGACCTTGCCCGTGTCGTGGTGCCATCTTCGCAGGGGCGCGCCAGGACCGGTGGATGCCGGCCCTTCGCATCGTCGCTATTGGGACTCGGTGTTCGCGCCCGCGTCGGCCACCGGTGCGGCGGCCGGCCAGCCGCAGGCCTGGCCTTCGTTCTGGTCCTCCAGCCAGTCCTGCAACGGCGCGAAGTATTCCAGCACCGCCGAGGCGTCCATGGTCTCGGTGCCGGTCAGTTCCTTCAGCGTCTGCTGCCAGGGCTGGCTGGCGCCCTTGCCGAGCATCGCCCAGAACTTCTCGCCCGCGGCCTTGTCGCCGTAGAAGCTGCAGTCGTACAGCGGGCCGTCGTAGCCGGAGGTGTCGCACAACGCGCGGTAGAACTGGAACTGCAGGATGTGCGAGAGGAAGTAGCGCGTGTAGGGCGTGTTGCCCGGCACGTGGTACTTGGCGCCCGGGTCGAAAAAGTCCTCGCCGCGGGGCACGGCCGGGGCGACGCCCTGGTACTGCGCCTTCAGGTCCCACCAGGCGCGGTTGTACTCGTCCGGCGCGATCGAGCCGTCGAACACGCCCCAGCGCCAGCGGTCGATCATCAGCCCGAACGGCAGGAACGCCACCTTCGCCAGCGCCATGCGCATCTGCGAGTTGATCAGATCGGCCTGGCTCTGCTGCTGCTCGTCGACCAGCCCGATCGAAGACAGGTACTGCGGCGTCATCGCCAGCACGATGGTGTCGCCGATGGCCTCATGGAAGCCGTCGTGGGCGCCGCTCTGGAACAGCGGCGGCTGGTCCTCGTAGGCGAGGTAGTAATAGACATGGCCGAGTTCGTGGTAGACGGTGGTGAAGTCCTCCTCGTTCGGCTGGATGCACATCTTGATGCGCACGTCGTCGGTCATGTCCATCGGCCAGGCGCTGGCGTGGCAGACCACGTCGCGGTCGCGCGGCTTGATCAGCTGGCTCCGGTTCCAGAACTTCTCCGGCAGCTTGGGCATGCCCAGCGAGGCGTAGAAGTCCTCGGCGCGGCGGGTCATGGCGATGGCGCTGTCGACCTGCGCCTGGCGCTCGATCTCGACCCGTTCGGCGGCCTCGGGCAGGCCGGGCAGGGCGGCCAGGCGCTTGTCCAAGCCTGCGCGGTACTGTGCCTCCAGCGCGCCGGTGATGTCGAGGCTGCCGGTATTGGGATAGGGCTCCAGGATGTCCCACAGGTTGCTCCAGTCCTGCTGCCACATATTGCCCATCAGGTGCGCCGGCAACAGGCCTTCCACCGAGCCGCGATCCGGGTACTTCGCCTCCAGCCGGGTGCGGGCGTAGCAGTGCAGCTGCTCGTACAGCGGCTTGACCTGGCCCCACAGGCGATCGGTCTCGGCGGCGATCTCGGCCGGGCTCATGTCGTAGCCGGAACGCCACATCTCGCCGGCATCGGCGAAGCCCATGTCGCCGGCGCCCTCGTTGACCAGTTCGACGAAGCGGGTGTAGTCCTTGCGCATCGGCTGGGCAATCGAGTGCCAGCCGCGCCAGGCATCGAGCTGCTCGTCGTAGTCGCGGCTCCTGCGCAGCACGTCCTCCAGTTCGCCGAGCTGCCGGCAGCGCTCGGCGTCGCCTTCGCCTACGCAGTAGGCGCCGCTGCCGTACATGCCTTCCATCTTGGTGGCGATGCGGGTCAGCTCGGCCAGTCGCGCCGGATCCTTCGGCGCGGGCATCGAGGTGCTGAGCTTGAGCAGGTTGATCGCACGGGCGGTGGCCGGCGCCATCTTCTGGCCTTCGAAGCGGCGCGCCTGTTCGATCCATGCGTTCAGCTGCGTCAGCCAGCGCTCGTTGCCCTTGGCGGCCAGCAGCTGGCTGTCGTCGTTGATGTAGGTCGAAGACAGCCATTGCGAGGCGGTCAGTTCCGGATACATCTCCCGGATCTCGTCGTTGACGCGGGCGATGAACTGGTCCGCGGTCTCGTCCTCGGGAACGGTCGGCCCGGCTGCGGGCGCGGCGTCGCGCTTGCAGGCGGAGAGCGCCAGGCCGGCGACGAGGGCGAGGAGACAGAGCTTGCGATAGGTCACGGGCGATTCCTGGATGAGAGCCGGCTGAACGAAGCGGCAGGCTAGAGCGGTGCCGGGGAGGCCGCAAGTGCGTAAGGTTCCATCGACGCGCGGATGCGGTCGCGCAGGCGTGCGGCGCGGCGCCGGATCTTGCGGCGCATCCAGGTCCACGACCAGTGCGACACCGGAATCAGCTCCTTGCCCGCGATCACCGACTTGACGTCGACGCAGACCAGCGCCAGCGCACCGTCGCGCCGGACCACCACGAAGTTGCCGGGATTGAGGTCCGACAGCGGCACCCGTTGCGCCAGCAGCCAGGCCTCGAAGCGGTCGACCGCCGCGCATAGCGCTGCCGCGGACGCGCCTGCGGCGGGCGTGGTCAGGCAATGCAGCAGGCTGGGGGCGACGTCGCCGTTCCCGTCGGCCACCATGCGGCAGCGCAATGCGCGGCCGGCCGGCGTCGCCACGATGCCTTCGCATTCGGCGACATGCAGCGACAGCCCGTCGTCGAGCCGCGCGCGCAGGCGCTGCCAGGCGCGCAGTTCGCGGTGGTTGTCGCCGAACCAGGCAAGACGCGAGGACAGCAGATGGCGGAGTTGGCGCCGCCGGCGATCGCGTGCACCCGCGGCCGGTGGCAGTTCGTACTTGAGGCAATGACCGGGCGCGCCAGGATCGCGCACGCAGATTCGGCAGGCGCCGTGCGCGATGACCTGCATGTCCCTCCATTGGCCTGCGCCGTTGGTGTGCACGCCTTCCTCCGTCAGGGCGCCTTGGCCGGATCCAACGGTGCGGCCAGGCCGCGCACGGACAGCCAGTGGCGCGCGTCGTCGGCGTCGCGCTCGAACCAGGCGCGGGTGCTGCCGAGTCGGAAGCTGTAGCCCCAGGCATCCATGTCCGCCATCAGCCGGTCGCGGCCGACGCCGGGCAATCGGTCGGCGAGCAGGATCTGCAGGTAGCAGGTGGCATCCTCCTCGGCGTCCGAGTCGCTAGCATCGGTGTGCACGAGCGCGCGGCGCTCGGCCGGCAGCACGATCAGGTGGCAGGCCTCGTGCAGCAGCGAGTGCACCGGGGTGTCGGCACGGACATGCACGGTGGCGCCGATGACCCCGGCTTCCGGCTCGCCCCAGTAGCTGCCGGGAATCGGCGCGCCGTCGGCCACGCGGTGCAGGGCCAGGCCGTACCGCGCCAGCAGCGCGGCGGCGGCCTCGAAGCCGATGTCGCACAGGCGCAGCACCGGGCCCGATGGCGCGGCAGCGGCACCGACACCTGGGGCAGCGTCGTGGGAGCGACGCAAGTCGCGACCTGCGTCCGCTCCTGGGCCCGCAATCGTGACTTCCCGGCGGGGGCTTGCCGCCGCCACTCCCACGCGCGCACTGTCGGGCGCGGCGCCCGTCGGCGGGATCGCTGCCTCCGCGGGAGACCCCGGGTGCCGCGGGATCATGCGTTCAAACGGCCGATGGCCGCCCGTCGGGCAGCGAGACCGAGATGTCGAGCACGTCGTGGGAGCCGTCCTTGACCAGGTCGACCTTGACCGCCTCGGCATCGACGCTGACGTACTTGCGGATCACTTCCAGCAGTTCGCGCTGCAGCATCGGCAGGTAGTCCGGGGCGCCACGGCTGCTTCGCTCCTGGGCGACGATGATGCGCAGGCGCTCCTTGGCGATCGAGGCGGTGTTCTTCTTGGCTTTCAGGAAATCGAACAGACCCATGCCTCAACCCCCGAACATCTTGCTGAAGAATCCCTTCTTCTCCACTTGGGTGAAGCGCATCGGCCGCTCCTCGCCCAGCAGGCGCGCCACTGCGTCGTCGTAGGCCTGTCCGGCGCTCGACTCCATATCCAGGATGACCGGCTCGCCCTTGTTGGATGCGTTGAGCACGTCGTTGGATTCCGGGATCACGCCGATGGTCTTCAGTCCCAGCACTTCCTCGACGTCACCGATCGACAGCATCTCGCCGGTATGGACCCGCGACGGGTTGTAGCGCGTGAGCAGCAGCGATTCCTTGACCCGCTCGCCGGTCTCGGCACGGCGCGTCTTCGACGCCAGCAGCCCGAGGATGCGGTCGGAATCGCGCACCGAGGACACTTCCGGGTTCACCACCACCACCGCCTGGTCGGCGAAATACATCGCCAGGTACGCGCCCTTCTCGATGCCCGCCGGCGAGTCGCAGACGATGTAGTCGAACTCGTCCGCGGCCAGGTCGTTGAGCACCTTTTCCACGCCTTCCTTGGTCAGCGCGTCCTTGTCGCGGGTCTGCGAGGCGGCCAGCACGTGCAGGCTGTCGAAGCGCTTGTCGCGGATCAGCGCCTGCTTCAGCGATGCCTCGCCGGTGACGACGTTGACGAAGTCGTAAACCACCCGGCGCTCGCAGCCCATGATCAGGTCGAGGTTGCGCAGGCCGACGTCGAAATCGATCACGGCAACCTTGTTGCCGCGCCGCGCCAGGCCGCTGGCAAGGCTGGCGCTGGTGGTGGTCTTGCCGACGCCGCCCTTACCGGACGTGACTACGATGATTTCGGCCAATGTCTTTCTCCAGGTGATTCGTGATTGGTGATTGGTGATTCGTCGTTGGAGTTCGGGATTCGTGGCGGGAGGTTGCGCTTGTGTCGAATCACCAATCCACGAATCACGTCACGCCAACTCGGCGATCTTGAGTTCTTCGTTTTCCAGCCAGACCTGAACCGCCTTGCCGTGCAGGTCCTTAGGGATATCTTCCAGCACTTTATAGTGCCCGGCCACGGCCACCAGCTCGGCCTGGAAGGCGCGGCAGAAGATCCGCGCCTTCTCGTTGCCCTGGGCGCCGGCCAGGGCGCGACCGCGCAGCGGGCCGTAGATGTGGATCGAGCCGTCGGCGAGGACCTCGGCGCCGGCGCCGACGGCGCCGAGCACGGTGAGGTCGCGGTTGTCGGCATAGACCTGCTGGCCGGAGCGGACCGCGCCGTTCTGTACCAGTCCGGGCTGCGCGGCGGCCGTTTCCGTGGCGGCGGGTGCGGCCCCTTTGACGGAGGAGTCCGCCGGGGCGGGCGCCCGCGCGGCCGGTGCGGGCGCGGCGGCGGTCGCCGGCTCGGGGCCGGCCCCCTCGCGCTCGTACTGGGCGCGGAACTTGGCCAGCAGCGGCAGTCCGATCTCCTGGGCCAGCTTCTCGTTGTCGCTGCTGCCCCAGGCTAGCGCCACCGGCAGCACGCCGGCGCCACGCAGGGCCTCGAGCAGGGCGCGCGCGCTGGCGGCATCCGGGGTGGCGGGCAGGCCGCCGAAATCGATCACCACCGCGGCGCGGCCGAACAGCTTGGGCGCGCGCGCGACCCGGTCGCGCATTTCCGCCGCCAACCGTTCCGGATCCAGCGTGCGCACGCGCAAGTTGGCGATGCCGACCTGGCCGAACTTGAGTTCGCCCGCTGGCTCGAAATCCACGTTCGTCGCCGCCACGCTCAGGTTCCCGTCGAGCGCTGAGCGGGCGCCGCCACCTGCCGCGCGCGTCGCAGCCAGGGCATGTCGGGCAGTTCGTCGCCGTAACGGTCGCGGACCCAGGCGTAGCTGCACAGCTCCTTGGTCAGCATCGAGGCGCGCACGCCGGTCTCCGGCATCACGTGCTGGCCGACCTCGTGGAAGCCGAAGCTGCCGTGGAACAGCCGCGCCGGGTCGTTGTCGTGCTCGATGAACACCTCGCAGGCCAGCAGCGGGTAGCGCACTTCGGCGTAGCTCTGCACGTCGGCGTAGAACGCGCGGCCGACGCCGCCGCCGCGGCGGCGACTGGCCACGACGATGCGGTCGATGTAGAAGAACGCCTCGTGGTGTTGCCGGAACCAGCGGAAATTGCTGCTTTCGTGGCCGGATCCGGAGCCGAAGCCGACCAGGAAACCCGTCAGGTTGCCGTCGCGCTCGGCAACCCGGAAATATTCGGCGGCATCGAAGAACCGCCTCAGGCGGGAGGCGTCGAGCGGCAGGATGGTGGGGCCGGCGGCATTGTTGAGGGCGAGGATGGAATCCAGCTCGTGCTCACGCACGTCGCGGATGACGATCGACATTACCTGACTTCCTCGCTGCTTGGCACACGAAAACGACCGCGGCTTCGTGCGGCCGGCCCGACGGAATGCGGTGCATGCCGGCCGGGCAGGGGATTATCGCACGCCGGGCAGTCGTCGGCGACTCGGCGCACATGACTTCTGGTGGGCTCGCGGCGGCGCATTTGCGCCTACCATCGCAACGGCGCGTCGCCACCTGCCGGGCAGGTGTGGCGCGGCCCGTGCCGCCCACCGCTGGATCGACAGCTCCGAGAAGATGATCGCGCACCTGAACCACAACCGCCTGCTGCGCTACGCCGGCATGTTCACCTGGGGCGTGACCGGCCTGCCGTTGCTGCTGTTGACGATGCCCGAGGTCGAACAGGCGGTGATGGGCGAGGAATCGGTGCTGATGGTGAGCCGCTGGCGCGCCTGGATCGCGTGGGCGCTGTTCGGGTTCTGCTACGCCTGGCTGACCCGGGCGCTCGGCGAGCGCCGGGTGACGCCGGTCGACCATGGCCTGGTGCTGTTGCTAGCCAGCAGTTCGATCGCGATCAGCTACTACAGCCAGAGCGGCCTGGGCAGCATCCTGCTGATGGTGGTGGCCTGCGTGCTGCCGTGGCTGCTGCCGCTGTGGATCGGCGTGGCGCTGCTGGTGCTGTGCGAGTTCGTGATCGTCCCGGTGTACGTGCGCGGCTTCGACTTCTCCTGGGGGGAGGCGGTGGTGCAGGCGAGCCTGTACGTCGGCTTCACCGGCTTCGCCTTCGTCACCGGTTTCGTGGCGCGGCAGCAGGCGCAGGCGCGCGACGAGCAACGCCGGCTCAATTCCGAACTGCGCGCCACCCGCGCGCTACTGGCCGAGAGCGTGCGGGTCAACGAGCGCACCCGGATCTCGCGCGAGCTGCACGACCTGCTCGGCCACCACCTGACGGCGCTGAGCCTGAACCTGGAAGTCGCCAACCACCTGACCGAAGGCCGCGCGCAGGAGCACGTGGGCCAGGCGCATACCATCGCCAAGCTGCTGCTCAGCGACGTGCGCGAGGCGGTCAGCCAGCTGCGCGACGACGACGCCATCGACATGGTGGCCACGTTGCGGCCACTGGCCGAAAACGTGCCGCGGCTGCACGTGGACATGGAGTTGCCCGAACCGTTCCTGATCGACGATGCCGAGCGCGCGCACGTGCTGCTGCGCTGCACCCAGGAGATCATCACCAACGCGGTGCGCCACGCCCAGGCCGGCCGGCTGCGACTCGGCTACAGTCTGCGACAGGGCGTGGTGTGGCTGGACGCGCGTGACGACGGCCGCGGCGCCGAGATCGCGGCGATCGGCAACGGCCTGCGCGGCATGCGCGAGCGGCTGGCCGCGTATGGCGGTACGGTGGAGATCGAGACCGCGCCGGGGGAGGGATTCGCCCTGCGCATCCGCCTGCCCCTGCGCGAGCCGGCCGAGACCGGCGTGGTCGCGGCGGCGGCAGGTCAATGAACGCGCCGCGAGGCGATGGCGAGCAACGGGAGAAGACGATGATCCGCGTATGTCTGGTGGACGACCAAACCCTGGTGCGGCAAGGGATCCGCTCGCTGCTGGCGCTGGACGGGGACATCGAGGTGATCGCCGAGGCCGGTGACGGCCGGCAGGCGGTGGAGACCATTCCCCAGCTGGCGCCCGATGTGGTGTTGATGGACATGCGGATGCCGGTGATGTCGGGCCTGGAGGCGCTGCAGCATCTCTCGCGCAACGGGCAGTTGCCGCCGACCATCATCCTGACCACCTTCGACGACGACCAGTTGGTGCTGGCCGGTCTGAAGGCCGGGGCCAAGGGCTATCTGCTCAAGGACGTGTCGCTGGAGCAGCTGGTCGGCGCGATCCGCACGGTGGCGGGCGGTGGATCGCTGGTGCAGCCGGCGATGACCCAGCGCCTGCTGTCGGGGCTGGAGCACATGCGCAACGATTTCGTCAGCCTCGACCGGCCGGACCCGCTGACCGATCGCGAGACCGAGATCCTGCGGCTGATGGCGGGCGGCTTCTCCAACAAGGAGATCGCCAATTCGCTGGGGGTGGCCGAGGGCACGATCAAGAACCATGTGTCCAACATCCTCAGCAAGCTCGGCGTACGCGACCGCACCCGGGCCGTGCTCAAGGCCTTCGAGCTCAAGCTGGTCTGACACGGAGGATGTCCCGCCCGGCGCAGCGCGCCGGGCGTTCGCGGCCCCGCGCGCCATGGCGCGCAAGCCGGTGCCGCTCACCCTCAGCAAGCTCGGCGTACGCGACCGCACCCGGGCCGTGCTCAAGGCCTTCGAGCTCAAGCTGGTCTGACACGGAGGATGTCCCGCCCGGCGCAGCGCGCCGGGCGTTCGCGGCCCCGCGCGCCATGGCGCGCAAGCCGGTGCCGCTCACCCTCAGCAAGCTCGGCGTACGCGACCGCACCCGGGCCGTGCTCAAGGCCTTCGAGCTCAAGCTGGTCTGACACGGAGGATGTCCCGCCCGGCGCAGCGCGCCGGGCGTTCGCGGCCTCGCGCGCCATGGCGCGCAGGCCGGTGCCGCTCACCCTCGGCAAGTTCGGCGTACGCGACCGCACCCGCGGCCGTGCCCTAGACCTTCGAGCTCAAGCTGGCCTGACACGGCCCGGCGCGGCACCCTCGCCGAATCCCGGCAGGCGCGACCGCACCAGATCGTGCTCGAGGCATTGGGGTCCGGACGGTCCGACGGCCGTCGGCGGCCATGCGCCGCCATGGCGCTCCAGGCCGATGTGTTCGGGTGAACGGTCCGCGGTCGTTCCGGGTGTCGTGATAACGTTTCCGGCTTGCTCGCCGATGGCCACACAAGTTGGTAGGATTGCCGATCTGCGCCCCGGCATGGCCGGGTCCGGTCCTGGAGAACCCTGAATGACCCGTTTGCTTGAGATTTTGATTTCGCTGCTGATCGTGGCCGTGCTGTTCGTGGTGGTGGGCGTCCTGCTCCCCTCCGAGCGCAACCTGGTCGAGAAGGTGGAAACCAACCGCCGCCAGACCATCGTTTTCGACACCCTCAACAGCTTTCGTCGTTTCGACGACTGGCACCCGTTGGTGCTGCGCGATCCGCGCATGCAGCTGAAAATCTCCGGCCCGGAGTCGGGCGTCGGCGCGCGTCTGGACTACAGTTCGGACAACTCGAACGTCGGTAGCGGCAGCTGGGAGATCGTCAACTCCGAACCGCGCGACCGCGTCGATTTCGAGCTTCAGGACCACCGCCGCGGCCGCGACAAGCGCACCAGTTTCGTGCTCCGTCCTACCGGCCGCGCCGGCCGCAACATCGAGATCACGCAGTCCTATCATGTCGCCTACGGCTGGGACTTGATCGGCCGCTACGCCGGCCTGTACGTCAGCCGCAACGTCGGCGACGACATGCAGCTCGGCCTGCGCCGGCTGTCCAACATGCTGGCTTCGGTGCCGAACGTCGACTACGCGGTCGAAGGCACCACCCTGCGCAACATGACCGTCGAGGAGCGTCCCGCCGAGGACCTGCTGGTGGTCAAGGCCGGCGCGGTCGAGCGCAACAACCAGGTCATCCAGGAATCCATGAAGAGCAACATGGAGTGGATCAATCGCACCATGGCGACCAACGACCTCGAGGCGGCCGGGCCGATGCGCATCGTCTCCACCGAGCTCGGCCGCGATACCTACACCTTCGACGTGGTGCAGCCGGTGCGGCGCCAGGGCGACGACGATGACAACGGCGACAACGGCGACGACGAGGACCAGCAGGACGAGGACCAGGTCGCCGATGAAGAGGGCGAGGAAGGCGAGGAAGGCGACGCCCCCGCGGAGCGCAAGCTCGACAACACCCCGGTGCCCGTGGTGGCCGCGCAGGGCGAAGAGCTCGAAGTCGAGACCATGGGCCCGGTGGAGTACGTGCGCAGCGAGCCGACGCTGGTCGCCAAGGCCCGCTACACCGGCTACATGGCCGAACTGGAAAACGTCCGCAACGCCCTGCGCGCCTGGGCCATGACCCAGGGCTATGAGGCGATCGGCCGACCTTACGAGAGCTACATCCGCGGCGTCGACGACTCGTTCACCGAGAACGGCGAATACGAGGTCTTCTGGAATCTCAAGCAGTAGGCTGCCGCTTGCCGGCAGTCGCCGCCCGCGTCACGACACGCCGCATCCTCCGGGTGCGGCGTGTCGCGTTTGTGGACCGCGCAACATGAATCCAGCCGCCCGCCGTTCGCCGCTTGCCGCCGCGGGCGCGCTGTCCGCGGCCGCCGCCATTGCGCTGGCGGCCTACGCCGCCCATGGCGTCGACGGCGAGGCGCAGCAGCGGCTGCAGACCGCCGCCGTTTATGCGTTCGGGCATGGCGTCGCGCTGGCGCTGCTGGCGACGACGGTCGTGCGCAGGCTCGGCCGTGCAGCCTTGTCCGGGCTGCTGCTCGGCATGCTGCTGTTCTGCGGCAGCCTGGCCGGCAACGTGCTGTTCGGATGGCCGACGGCAGCGGCGCCGTTCGGCGGCATGCTGCTGATCGCCGGCTGGCTGCTGCTGGCGGTCGATTTCCTGCGACGCTGAGAGAAGAGGGTCGGACCATGCCGCGTCATCGCCGTGGATTCGACACCGAGCAGGCGCGCGCGCACCTGGGCCGCCGCGACCGCCGGCTCGGCGGCTGGATGAAGCGGATCGGCGTCCTGGAACCCGAGCCGCGCTGGCGGCGGGCGTTCGATCCGGTCGACGCGCTGGCGCGGGCGATCCTCTATCAGCAGCTCAGTGGCAAGGCTGCGGCCACCATCGTCGGTCGGGTGGAAGCGGCGATCGGCAGCCGTCGCCTGCATGCGGACACCCTCGGCTGGGTCGACGATGCCGCCCTGCGCGCCTGCGGCGTGTCCGGCAACAAGGCCCTGGCCCTGCGTGATCTTTCGGCGCGCGAGGCGCGGGGCGAGATTCCGACGCTGCGACAGATGTCGACCCTGCACCAGGACGAGATCGTCGCCGCGCTCACGCCGATCCGCGGCATCGGCCGCTGGACCGTGGAGATGATGCTGATGTTCCGCCTCGGCCGGCCCGACGTGCTGCCGGTCGACGACCTCGGCGTCCGCAAGGGCGCGCAGGTGATCGACCGCCTGGAGGTCATGCCGACGCCGAAGGAACTGCTCGCGCGCGGCGAGCGTTGGGGACCGTATCGCACCTACGCCAGCCTGTACCTGTGGCGCATCGCCGATTTCGCCACCGGCGCCAAGGCGCCGACCAAGCGCTCGCAGGAGTGAGCCCGCATTCGCCGGCAGCGTCACCGGCCGCGTAGGAGCGCGCCATGCGCGCGAAGCCGCGGGCATCTCCAGTCCCGGTCATCGGCGGTCTGCTGCGAACCGGGAGGCACGCTGGTCGACGGGATCACATGGCGGTGCAGTGCCCGCGGCATCGCGCGCATGGCGCGCTCCTACGTTGGTGCGGATCCCACGAATGGACGTCCGGTGATCGGACCCCGGGCCTGCGCCTAAGGAGGGGCGTAACGCCAATGCCACGGCTCGTAGACGATGCCGTGCGGGTTGCCGCGCGGATAGCTCATGGTGAAACCGTAGTCGCCGGCGTTGCCGGTCAGCCAGGCAAACGCCTCGGTGGCCTCGAACGATTCCTCCGCCGGCGGCTCGCCCGGCGCGCCGATGTCGAGCGCGAGGCCGGAATGATGCTCGCTGTAGCCGGGCGCGGCGTTGATCGGCAGGATCTCGTCCAGCGCCAGGCCGCGGGCGCGTTTTCTTTCGAAGATGCCAAGCTGGTAGTCGTGGCTGCGGTAGCCGGAGATCGCGTCCAGCACCACGCCGTCGCGGTGCGCGGCAGTGTGCAGATGGGCCCAGGCGCGTGCGGCATCCACCTGCAGCCACAGCGGGCGCCGGAAGCGGTCGAACCCGGCCAGCGCGAGCCAGTCGGGCTCGGCCACCAGCGGCAGGCCGGTGCGTTCGGCGTAGGCGTCGGCGTCGATGCCCAGCGCGTCCAGGCGTTCGTGCAGGCGGTGCAGCGGCAGCGTGCCGACGTGCTCGAGGCCGGCGCGGGCGTGCTCGGGCACGGCGTCGAGCGCATCCAGGGCGTCGTCGATGCCGGTCTCACGCATCCAGCGCGGCCGCAGCGGCATCAGGCCCTCGGGCAGCTCGGCGACGAGATAGCGGCCGTCGCGCTTGCGCCGCAGCACGTAGCGTGCGCGGGCGAGGATCCGGGCGTCGCGGTTGCCGCGCGCGCGCAGCAGGGCGGCCGGCCACAGCTCGATGTCCGGTGTATTGATCAGGATGCGTGGATGCCTGCGCATGTGCCGCAGCTTAGCCGTGCGTGGCCTCGGCCGCCAAATTCCGCCGCGACAGCAGCGCCTGCGGCGGTTCGGCAGTCACGGCCGATCGAAATGGAGCGAACCACAGCGGCGCTGCATGGCTTGCCGCTTGCAAGGACTTCGGCTTGTCGGACGGTTCGCCGTCGCGACTTCCGTCGCACCCAGGGTGCAGAAGTCAGGGCGAACCCGCCGGCTGTGGGAGCGACGGAAGTCGCGACGCTACGCGCCGGCCAGCTCGGACAATCCAAGGATGCCGCAACCATCCGTTCGTGCGATGCAGGCCGTGCGGCCGCGCCTGCGCGGCAGCCGCCTTCAGGTGCCGCCCCGTAGGGACACCAGCAGCGTCCCCGCCAGCAGTGCCAGCAGGGACGCCAGCAGCAATACGATCGCGACCGTGCGGCCGCGTCCGGGAAAACGATGCTCGACCAGTTTCACGATGTGCAGCATGTGCTGTCCTCACTTCGATGTGCGGGCCGGATCCTGCGATCCTGGCGGCAATGCCGCCGATCAGCGTGTCACTGGCCTCGTCCGGTCATTGCGGCTTCTTCAGTACCAGCGTTGCCGGTGCCATCGGGCCCGGGAAGGCGAAGTTCACCAGTTCCCAGCCCTGTGCGCCGAGACGGTTGAGTTCCGCCTGGATGTTCTCGGCCTTTACCCTGCTCAGGAGCGAAGGCTTGACCTCGACTACCTGGTATGTCCAGCGATGGCTCATGACGTCGTCTCCCTGTTCGATGGTTTGGCGCCCTTGTCCGGCAGCCGGCCGGCCTTGCGCAGGGCGTCGCGCAACACGTACTCGATCTGTGCGTTGAGGCTGCGCAGTTCGTCGTCCGACCAGCGTTGCACGGCGGCCAGGATCTCGGCGTTGATGCGCAGCGGATAGCTCTTTTTCTCGCTCATCGCGGCCCGCCCCGGCGCCTGCGCAACGCGTCGACCAGCACCACCAGCCCGAGGCCGTTGACCGCCAGCGCCAGCACCACCGCGACCGCGAGCATCCGCGTGCGGTCGCCGCCGGCCCAGGCCAGGCCGATCGCGCCGGCCAGGATGGCGAAACCGATCAGCCGCATCAGCGTCGCCAGCCGGCGCCGGTCGCGCGCGAACGCACGCGCGGCCAGAAACGCCGGCAGGCTGCTGGCGGCCACGATCAGCGGCAGGAGCAGGCCGTCGGTCATCCCTGGCTCAATACAGCGATCCGGTGTTGACCACCGGATGGGCGGCGCGGTCGCCGCACAGCACCACCAGCAAGTTGCTCACCATCGCCGCCTTGCGCTCCTCGTCCAGCGAGACCACGCCGCTCTTCTGCAGTTCGGCCAGCGCCATCTCGACCATGCCGCAGGCGCCGGCGACGATCCGCGCACGCGCCGCCACCACCGCATTGGCCTGCTGCCGCTGCAGCATCGCCTGGGCGATCTCGGGGGCGTAGGCGAGGTGGCTGATGCGCGCTTCCAGCACGTCGACGCCGGCCGAGGTCAGGCGCTCGTCCAGGTGCTCCTTGAGCCGCTCGGAGATCTCGGCGGCGTGGCTGCGCAGCGAGATCTGGCCGTCCTCGTGCTGGTCGTAGGGGTAGGTGGTCGCCATCGCCCGCAGCGCCGCCTCGGACTGGATGTGCACGAAACTCTCGTAGTCGTCGACGTTGAACACCGCCTCGGCCGAGTCCACCACCCGCCACACGATCACCGCGGCGATCTCGATCGGGCTGCCGTCGAGCTCGTTGACCTTGAGCCTGCCGCTCTCGAAATTGCGCACCCGCAGCGACACCTTGCGCTTGGTGAAGAACGGATTGTTCCAGCGCAGGCCGTTGTCGCGCGCGGTGCCGATGTACTTGCCGAACAGGCTCAGGACAGCCGACTGATTGGGCTCGACCATGTACAGGCCGACCAATCCGAACACCGCGACTGCGCTGACGACGACGGCACCGACGAGCCGCAGCACGCCGCCGTCGCCGGTGACGACCACGGTGAAAAAGGCGTAGGCGCAGGCCAGCAGCACGGCCAGCAGCGCCAGCAGCATCGGAATGCCGGGCAGCGAGCGGATCGGGTTCTCTTTCATGACGACGTCTCCTCCGCCCCCCTTGGGCGAGTGAGAGATTGATATCTAATTGATATCACTTTGTCAATGGCGCTGCCGTCGCCATCGGCTGGCGGCGATGGCCGCCGCATACAATATTCGGCCGTCCATCCAGGAAGACTCATGGTCAGTCTCGGCACGCCGTTGTCCCCGCGCGCCACCCGCGTACTGCTGCTCGGTTCGGGCGAGCTGGGCAAGGAAGTGGCGATCGAGTTGCAGCGGCTGGGTGCCGAGGTCATCGCCGCCGACCGCTACGCCGATGCGCCGGCGATGCAGGTCGCGCACCGCAGCCACGTACTCGACATGCTCGACGCCACGGCGCTGCGTGCGCTGATCGCAGCGGAAAAGCCGCAGCTGATCGTGCCCGAGATCGAGGCGATCCACACCGCGACCCTGGTGGAACTGGAGCAGGGCTTCGCCGAGGCCGGCGACGACACCCGCGTCATTCCGACGGCGCGCGCGGCATGGCTGACCATGGACCGCGAGGGCATCCGCCGGCTGGCCGCGGAAACGCTGGAGCTCCCGACCTCGTCCTACCGCTTCGTCGACACGCTCGAGGACTACCGCGCCGCGGTGGCGGAGATCGGCCTGCCGTGCTTGGTCAAGCCGGTGATGTCGTCGTCCGGCAAGGGGCAGTCGCTGGTGCGGGGCGAAGCCGACATCGAGCGTGCGTGGGAATACGCGCGCACCGGCGGCCGCGCCGGCGCCGGACGGGTGATCGTCGAAGGCTTCGTCGATTTCGATTACGAGATCACCCTGCTCACCGTGCGCCATGCCGGCGGCACCGATTTTTGCGCGCCGATCGGGCACCTGCAGCGCGATGGCGACTATCGCGAGAGCTGGCAGCCGCAGCCGATGTCGCCCACCGCGCTGGCGCGTGCGCAGGACGTCGCGCGGCGCATCACCGACGATCTCGGTGGCTGGGGCGTGTTCGGCGTGGAGCTGTTCGTCAAGGGCGACGACGTCTGGTTTTCCGAGGTCTCGCCGCGGCCGCACGATACCGGCCTGGTCACGCTGGTATCGCAGGAACTGAGCGAGTTCGCGCTGCATGCGCGGGCGATCCTCGGCCTGCCGATTTCGCTGATCCGGCAGGCGGGCCCGTCGGCGTCCTGCGCGCTGTTGGCGGAAGGGTCCGGGGTGCCGGTGTTTTCGAACATCGAGGCGGCGCTGCGGGCGCCGGATTCGGCGCTGCGCCTGTTTGGCAAGCCGCGCGTGGAGGGCCAGCGCCGGGTCGGCGTGACCCTGGCGCGCGGGCGCGACATCGATGGTGCGCGACGCAGCGCCCGCGAGGCGGCCGAGGCGATCGCGATCACGTTGGAATAACCATGGCGCCGGCCGCTTCAGCTGCACACCTTTCGCAGATGAAGCGCAGTTGTGCCGCTCCCGTGCGTGAGCGCGGATCCGGCAATCGAACATTTCTGGAGAATCGAAGCGATGAACGCACACAACGGCTACGCCGTCTTCTTGTACCCGCAGGCGCTGGAGGTGCTGGGCGAGGCGATCAAGCCCTACCTGCGCGAGAACCCGATGGGCGCGCACGTGGCTTGCGACGAGATCGACACCGGCGGCGCGCTGATCGAGATGACGCTGCGCGGCCGCACCGAGCAGGGCGCCGACGTCACAGTGGAACTGATGGTGCCCGGCACCATGGTGCGGATGATCGTCTCGACCCAGGGCGACGGCGACTTCGGCTTCGGCCCGCGCACCGCCCCGATTCCGTAGGAGCGCGCCATGCGCGCGATGCCGCGGGTGCTGGCAGAATCCGGGGGATGCCGCGATTCTGAGCCAGCAGGTGTGCCGGTCGCCGGAATTCGCGGGCGATGCAATGCCCGCGGTATCGCGTGCATGGCGCGCTCCTACGGAAGGCGCAGGTCGACCCAGACCAGGCGGTGGTCGCTGCCGTCGATGATGGCGGCAGCCGGATCGCTCGGCGGCGGCCAGAACACGCCGCTGTCCACGAACTCGAAGCCCGTCGACGGCAATACGTAATCCAGTCGTAGCGGCCCGACCCGCGGCCCGAAATCGCCGGTCGCGTGTGCGGGCGCGCCGCGGCGTGCCGGGCCGGTGCCTTCGGTCGCCGCATCCGCGCCTGTCGCCGCGGCGATCGCCGCGCCTTCGCTGGCCGGCGTGGGGTAGCGCAGTACGCGTGGATGTTCCAGCAGTTCGACGATCGCCTCGTGACGGCCGTCGCCGTCCACCGGGTCGTTGTTGAGATCGCCCAGGATCACGAAGCGCGCGTCCGCCTCGAGCCCGCCGCAGCGACCACGGTCGTCGCACAGCCAGGGCTTGTCGCCGGGCGAGAGGTACTCGGTCCACAGCCGGATCTCGTCGGCGTTGCGGGCGCCGTTGCGATCCTCCGGGCCGTCGAACACCGGCGGCGTGGGGTGCGAGGCGAGCACGTGCAGCACGCCGGCCGGCGTGCGCACCGGCACGTCCCAGTGCGACTTCGACGACAACCGCAGCTGCGACCACACCGCGTCCGGGTGCCACCACTGTCCGCTGTCCGGATCGCGCGGCCGATGAGCGCCCGGCATCGCGCTCCAGCGCAGTTGCCGGAACGTGCGTGCGGCGGCGGTGTCGATCGGGTACTTCGACAGCAGCAGCATGCCGTACTGGCCCGGATGCAGGCCGTAGCCCCAGGCATCGTTGCCGCGCTCGCGCCCGTCGCCGCCGACCGTGCCGTTGCCGTCCAGGTCCAATCCGCTCGGCACGCCGGTGTTGACCGGCGCGAAGTAACGGTACGGATAGCGCAGGCCTTCGCCGCCGCCGGCCTGCGGCGTCTCCAGGTACCGGCGCTGGAACAGGTCGGCGGCACGGCCGTCAGCGTCGTAGTCGAACTCGTTCAGCAGCACGACGTCCGGACGCACCCGCTGCAGCACCGCGGCGACCTTGCGAGCGCCGGCATCGCCGGCTTCCAGCCGCGCACGCAGGCCATCGGTCTCGTCGGCATACAGCGATGCGTTGTAGGTGGCGATACGCAAGGAAGCGTCGGCGGACATCGTGGTTCGGTAGCTTTCAGGATCGCCGTGGACGTTGACGCGCACGCAGGCGGTGCAGGCGAGCAGCGCGACGGAGAGCAGGGCCAGGGCGACGGAGCGGGCGGATGGACTCATGGCGGGATTGTATAGGGCGATATCACCGCCCCCACATCGTCATCCCGGCGCCCGTCTCATCCTTCATCAAGCGGTTGCCAGCCGCGCCCGTCGAAGGCCTCCAGCGGGCGGAACCTGCGCTTGTAGTCCATCTTGCCGTGGCCGGCGATCCAGTAACCCAGGTAGAGATGGCTGCGACCCTCGCGTCGGGCCCATTCGATCTGGCGCAGGATCGCCAGCGTGCCGGGGCTGCGCGCGGCGGCGTCGGGATCGTAGAAGGTGTACACGGCCGACAGTGCATCGCCGGTCAGGTCGGTCGCCGCCACCGCGAGCAGCCGCTGCTGTACGCGCAGTTCCAGAAAGCGCCCCTCGGTCCAGCTGCCGAGCAGGAACTGATCGAATTCGGCGGCGCCATGCCCGTCCATGCCGCCTTGCGGATGGCGCGCGTGCAGATAGCGGCGGTACAGCGCCAGCCGCTCGTCGTCGCGCTCGGCTGGCACCACCCGCGCCTCGACGTCGGCGTTGCGCGCCAGGCAGCGGCGCTGGCTGCGGTCGGGGCGGAACGCCGCCACCGGGATCCGCACTGCCACGCAGGCGCGGCAGCCCTGGCAATGCGGCCGGTAGACGATGTCGCCGGAGCGGCGGAAACCCCACTGCAGCGCCTGTGGGTAGAACTGCGCCAGGCGCGGGTCGCGCGGATCCAGGACCAGGTCGCGCGCGGTCCGGTCCGGCCAGTAGCCGCAGGGATGCAGGCCGGTGTGGAACAGGCGCAGCGAATCGGGCTCGCCCAGGCTCATGGCGAAGGCCAATACGGCGCCAGCGGCCACGACAGCAGCGCGGCCCCGGTTCCGGTGGCGATACCGGCGCCGAGGTCGCGCGGACGATGTCGCGCCAGCGCCAGCCGCGACCAGACCACCAGGGCCGCGAACACCAGCGCCGCCGCGCCGGCCCACCACGTCCAGCGCAGCAGCATCAATGCCGCGAACACGGCGAAGGCGGCGTGCAGCGACAACGTGCACCAGCGCGCGAGCAGCATCGCGACGGCGACGATCAGTGCCGACAGGCCCAGGTACAGCGCGACGCCGGCCGGCGCCCACAGCGCCAGCAGCATCGCCGCCACCAGCACCGGCAGCAGGAACCGGTGCAGCGAGCGGCGTTCGTCGCCGGCGCTGGCGTCGACATGCGCCCAGCTGCCCTGCCGGACCCGGCGCCAGGACCAGCCCATCACCAGCGCGGCGGCGAGCGCGAAAGCGATCGCGACGCCGCCCGTCCCCGGCAGGCCGCCCGCCACGGCCGGCAGCAGCAATGCCAGCGGCAGCATCAGCAGCGGATGGCCGAGGATCGAGACGGTGCGGGCGAGCGGGCGGGTCACGTGCCCAGCATACTGCGGCCGATCGCAGGCGCCGCGACTGTCCGCTGCCTGAACGTGGCCATCGCGCTGTCAACCGCGTGCCCGGGGGCCGCGTTGATCCGTGCACAGGCGGCGCGTTGCCGCCCCTGCACATCGGAGAGACACACATGAAATCCAACCGTCTGTTTGCCGCGACCCTGTTGGCCCTGGGCGCGTTCGCCACTGCCGCGGCGGTGGCGCAGCCGGCGGCGGGCGAGGCCCGTCCGGCGCGCATGCAGCTCGACAGCAACGGCGACGGTGCGATCGACCGCAGCGAGGCGGCCGCGCATCCGCGACTGGCAGAGAGATTCGACCGGCTCGACAAGAACGGTGACGGCCGCATCGACGCCGACGAAAGGCCGCGACACGGCGGCAAGCGCATGCAGGGTGGCGGTGGCCACGACCGTATGGGCTTCGACCGCATCGCCCGGCTGGACGCCGACGGCGACGGCCGCATCAGCCGGGCCGAGCTCGAGCAGGCCGCGGGCGCGCGCAAGGAGGGCCGCGGCGCCCGTTTCGATCTGGGGCAGCACTTCGACGCCATCGACACCGACCGTGACGGCCAGATCGCGCGCGGCGAACTGCGTGCCTGGCACGCGCGCCAGCTTCCGCAGCGCCGGGCCGAGATGGCCGAGCGCGCCGACCAGCGCTTCGCCGCCGCCGATCTCAACGGCGACGGCAAGCTGAGCCGGGTCGAGGTCGAGGAAAAGATGCCGCGACTGGCAAGGAATTTCGCCTGGATGGACGAAAGCCGCGACGGTTTCCTGAGCCGGGAAGAGCTCCGGCCGCAGCGGGCACATTGAACAGGGAGCGTTGCAGCAAGGGGTAAGTCGGTAGTCTCCGCCCGCGTGTTCGTCGCACGCGGGCTTTTTTTTCGCGATCGCGATGGTCGAGCGACAGGCCGAGCCCGCGCGCGTCACGCTGAACCGTATCCGCGCAGGAAGCCGATCACGAACATGCCGATCAGGCCGATGTTGGCGATCAGCAGGCCGCTCGGGCCGAAGGTGAGGCGGTAGAGCAGCGCCCGCCGTTCCGCGCTCTCCGGATTGCGCTTGGCATCGCGCCGGAGCAACGGGTTCATGATCCGCGGCAGCGGCACCATCAGCTGGTAGTTCAACACCAGGAAGCCGGCGACCGCGATCGCCAGCGCCGGGACCGGGCTTTCGAACAGCCAGACCGCAGCGAGCACGCCCAGGCACATGACCGTCGCCATCGCCAGGTAGGCGTTGTAGCAGCGCAGAATCCGCCGCCGTTCCTCGGCGTCGTCGGCATAGCGCTCGAGCAGCTTGCGGCACAGCCAGGCGGTGATTAGGCTGGCCAGCACGCTGCCGCCGACCACGCCGGCGGACCCGAAGAACAGCTTGCCGAGCACGCCGCCGGCCAGTGTCGAGCCGGCCGTGGTCAGGCCCGCCGCCGCCGCCGGCTTGCTGAAACTTCCCAGCGCGGTGACCACGGTGAGCGCGAACGCGGTTCCCGGGGCGCTGCCGCGTGCGAACTCGCTGAAGCGCGCCAGCAGCTCGGTGCGCAGGCAGCTGCGGGCGCGCGAGAGCCGCTTGCGCACCGCGGCCTCGGACAGCCCCAGCAGGGACGCCACCTGGCGCGAGTTCCGGCCCTCGCGGTAGTACAGCAGCAGCACTTCGCGGCTGTCCTCGGGCAGTTCCGAGATCAGTTCGGCCGCCACGGCTTCGCGTTCATGGTCGATCAGCTGCCGCATCGGGGTGCCGGCCGGGTCCGCGGCCTGGGCGATCGCCAGTTCGGCGACTTCGCCGTCCAGCGGCCGGTGCCGGTTGGCGCGCAGGTGGTCGTGCGCCAGGTTGCGCGCGATCTGCCGCAGCCACGGCAGGAAGCTGGTGGGGTTGTGGAGCCGGCCCAGCTGCTGCCAGGCCTTCAGGAAGGCTTCCTGGGCAATGTCCTCGCTGGCCGGCACGTCGCGGGTGATCGCCAGCGCCACCGCGGTCACGGTGTTCTGGCTGACGGCGACGATGCGGCCGTAGGCGTGGCGATCGCCGGAGGCGGCGGCCGCCAGTTCGCGATGGATCAACTGTTCGATCGGCTGTTCGAGCGTATCGGCGGACATGGCATCAACCGGTTCAGGCCTGCATCCTGGACGGATCCGGGCGTCGAGTGTGACGTATCCGGCCCGGCCGAGGCATCAGCCTGGCGTCCGCGAGAGACCGGCCGTCCCGGTACAACGATGTGGCATCCGTAGGAGCGCGCCATGCGCGCGATACCGCGGGCATTTCGCCGCCCGCGAATTTCGGTGACCGGCGCGCCTGCCGGTCCAGGATCGCGGCATCCACCGGATCCTGCCGGCGCCCGCGGCATCGCGCGCATGGCGCGCTCCTACGAGGCAGGCGGCGGGCGGATCAGAACGAACGCACCAGCGCCCGAGACGGGTGCAAGCGGATCAGAACGAGCGCACCAGCACCAGCGCGACCAGGATCGCGATCCCGACCAGCAGCATGCGCCGGTAGCGGATGATCTTCCGCTGCGTCGGCTCGGGCGCGGCGCGGCTCGAACCCATCTTGCCGGGCGTATAGGCGGTGGAGAGGTAGCTGTCGCTGACCGGGCGCGTGGTCGGGCCAGAGAGTCCGGTTTCGCGCATGATCGCGCGCGCCCGCGGCTGGTCCTCCGAATGGGTCACCCAGACCGCTGGCTGCGGCCCGTGGTTGGCGCCCTCGCGGTAGCTGAAGGTGCGGCGGCGCCCGCTCTTGTAGGAGCGGCCGTTGGTGATGCGCACCTCGATGCCTTCGTCGCGCAGCAGCTGCGCGACCTTCTCGACGTTTTCGAGGCGTTGGCTGCTGAAGATCTGTCTCATGGCGTCATTCTTTCACGGGAACCTGCGCGGCGGCATCGACGTCCGCCACCACCCGGATCAGCCCCTCCTGCACGGTGCTGGCGACCAGGCGCCCGGTGCGATCGTAGATCAGCCCGCGTGCCAGTCCCCGTGAATCCTGCGCACTGGGGCTGTCGATCGAATACAGCAGCCAGTCGTCGGCGCGGAACGGCCGGTGGAACCAGAGGCCGTGGTCGAGCGAGGCCATCTGCACGCCGGGCTGGTAGTAGCTGATGCCGTGCGGAAAGGTGGCGGTGCCGAGCAGCTGGAAGTCGGAGGCGTAGGCGAGCAGCGCGCGATGCAGTTCCGGCGCGTCGCCGACCGCTTCAGACAGGCGGAACCAGACCTGCTGGTAGGGCGGGCGTTTGGGCGGATCGAGCTCGTCGCGGGGATAGACGTGGCGGAACTCGAACGGGCCGGTGCGGTCGAGCCAGCGCTGCACCTTGGTCGGCAGCGTCTCCAGCACCGACACCGGGACCGACGGCGACGGTGCAATGTCCTCGGGCGCCGGGACCTCCGGCATCGCGAACTGGTGTTCGGCGCCGGCCTCGTGCTGCTGGAACGACGCGGCGCAGAAGAAGATCACTTTGCCGTGCTGGATCGCGGTCACCCGGCGCACCGAGAAGGTGCCGCCGTCGCGGGTGCGGTCGACCTCGTAGACGATCGGATGCTCGATGTCGCCGGCACGCAGGAAATAGGCGTGCAGCGAGTGTGCGTCGCGCGCGTGCGTCATCGTCGCCTGCGCCGCCGACAGCGCCTGCCCGAGCACCTGGCCGCCGAACACGTACTTGGTGCCGATGTCGCGGCTCTGGCCGCGGAACAGGTTGTCCTCGAGCCGCTCCAGCGACAGCAGTTCGATCAGTTCGGAGACGGGCGATTGCATGCGGATACGGGGCGGCGGCGGACCGGGGATTATAGGCGGTGCCGCGGTATGTCCCGTCCTAGGGAGCGATGCCCGATGTCCGGGTCACTGTGGCAATGGCGGCGGTACGCCGCCATCGGGAAGCCGACAGCGCCGGTGCCGTTGTCGTCCGGACTTGGGTCGGTTCGCGGCGTCGCGACTTCCTTCGCTCCCACGAGGGAGACGGGCGACCTACGGGATCAGCCGCTGCAGCGGTACCGCATCGAGCACCCTCGGCCACGGAAACTGCGGCCCGGGATCGCATTTGCGCGCGACCATCCGCGCAGGGTCGTCGCTGGCCGCGACACGCGCGGTATCCAGGTCCTCGTGTCCGGCGACCAGGCGCAGCGCCGGCAGCACGTGCGCCAGGTGCCGCAGCAGCCGCACCAGCGCATCGACCTGCGCGTCCGGATAGGTTTCGTCCATCGCCTGGTGGCGCGTGTCGTACCAGTGCGGAAAGCGTCCGCGATTGACCAGTTCGATACCCACCGAACGCGGGTTCCAGCCGCGCACGTGATGCGCGATACGTTCCGCCGGAACGAACTCGACGATCGCGCCGTCGCGGTCGACGTACCAGTGGCCGCTGGCGCCGGTGCCGACGGCGGGATACAGCAACCGCTCGCCGTACTCGCGCGCCAGTGCCATGTCCGGCAGCTCGGTGCAGTGGATCACCGCCAGATCGATGTCCGACAGCGACCGTGGCCCCAGCCGGTCCACGTAGGGCAACGGCTGCGACACGATCTGCGGGGCGGAGGCCGGGCCGGACGACATGCAGCGGATGCTAGCATTCACGGATGACCCAGCTGCCGCCTCCGGGCACCGAACTGCACCGGTTGATGACACGCTTTCCCCGCCGCGGCAGGCTGGATTGGATCGGCCTGCGCCCCGCGCGCGAGGCGCCGATGCGCGAGGTCGGATCCGTCCAGGCGAGCGCCGGTGGCGGCCTCGACGGCGACCGCTATCGCGGCGGCAGCGGCAAGCGCGGCGCCACCCTGATCCAGGTCGAGCACCTGCCCGCGATCGCCGCACTGGCCGGCCTGCCCGCCGTGCAGCCGGTGACCCTGCGCCGCAACCTGGTGGTGTCCGGCATCGCGCTGATCGCGCTGAAGGGCTGCCGCTTCCGCATCGGCGAGGTCGTGTTCGAGGGCACCGATCCCTGCGATCCGTGCTCGCGCATGGAAGACGCGCTCGGCCCCGGCGGCTACAACGCCATGCGCGGCATGGGCGGGCTGTGCGCGCGCATCGTCGCGGGCGGCGTGCTGCGGGTCGGCGACGCCGTGGAATGGATCGAACCGTGAGCGCGCGCGGGCACTGCATCCTGTCGCACGGTTTCGAGAGCGGGCCGGATGCGACCAAGGTCACCGCGCTCGCCGAGGTGGCCGAGCGCCTGGGCTGGAGCCACGAGCGCCCGGACTACACCGACCTCGACGCCCGGCGCGAGATCAGCGATCTCGGCGATGTGTCGTCGCGGCTGCAGCGGCTGCTGGTGAAGGCACGCAGCGCGGCTGCGCGTGGACCGCTGGTGCTGGCCGGCTCCAGCCTCGGCGCCTGGGTATCAGGGCAGGTGTCGCTGCAGGTGCCGGTGGCGGGCCTGTTCCTGATGGCGCCGCCGGTGCGGATGGGCGACGCGCCGCCGCTGCAGGCGGCCGAGGTGCCGACGTCGCTGGTGCACGGCTGGGACGACGAACTGATCCCGGCGGCGGAGGTCGTGGCCTGGGCACAGGCGCGGCGTGCGCGGCTGCTGCTGGTGGACGACTCGCATCGCCTTTCCGGCCATGTCGAGGCATCGGCGCAGGCCTTCGCGCAGCTGCTCGAAGCGCTGTGAGTCCGGTCATGCCGGCCCTGGACGCATTTTTCCGTAGGAGCGCGCCATGCGCGCGATGCCGCGGGTATTTCCCCGCCCGCGAATTCCGGCGACTCGCGCGCCTGCCGGTCCGGAATCGCGGCATCCGCCGGATCCTGTCGGTACCTGCGGCATCGCGCGCATGGCGCGCTCCTACGGGCGGCCACGGTCGTTTGACATGAAATTCTTCGCCTCCTGCGCCAAGGGCCTCGAATACCTGCTCGTCGACGAGCTGTCCGCGCTCGGCTGCGCGCACGCCACCGCGGCGGTTGCCGGCGCCAACGTCGACGGCAGCCTTGCCGACGCCCAGCGCGCGGTGCTGTGGTCGCGCATCGCCAGCCGCGTGCTGTGGCCGCTGACCGAATACGACTGCCCCGACGAACAGGCGCTGTATGCCGGCGCGCACGCGCTGCCCTGGCACGAGCACCTGGCGCCGGGCATGACGCTCGCGGTCGACGCCCATGTCTCCGGCGAGGCGATCACCCATGCGCGCTACGCGGCGCAGCGGATCAAGGATGCGGTGGTCGACGCCATGCGTGCGCACGACGGCACCCGTCCCGACGTCGACCTCGACGCGCCGGACCTGCGACTGAACCTGGTGGTGCGCAAGGGCAGGGCGGTGCTGTCGGTGGACCTGGGCGGCGGACCGCTGCATCGCCGCGGCTGGCGCCGCGCGCAGGGCGAGGCGCCGCTGAAGGAGAACCTTGCCGCGGCGGTGCTGCTGCGCGGCGGCTGGCCGCAGCGCCATGCCGACGGCGGCGCGCTGCTCGACCCGATGTGCGGCAGCGGCACGCTGCTGATCGAGGGTGCGCTGATGGCGGCGGACGTGGCGCCCGGATTACAGCGGCTGCGCGCCATCGCCATGGATGCCGGGGTCGAAACCGACGACGGCGCGCTGTTGCCGACGCGTTGGCCCGGATTCGACCGCGATGCGTGGCGCGCGCTCTGGCGGGACGCGCGCGAGCGCGAGCGCAACGGGCGCGCCGCGCTGCAGCCGGCCTTCTTCGGCAGCGATCTCGATCCGCGCGCGATCGACGCCGCGCAGGCCAATGCCGCCGCGGCCGGCGTCGCCGATGCCCTGGTGCTCGAAACGGCGGCGGTCGACCGGCTCGAAACGACGTTCCCGCTCCTCCGCGGACCGGCTGGCGAAGGCGGGGAGCCGGCGCCCGGTCTCGTCGTCTGCAATCCGCCCTACGACGCACGGCTGGCCGCCGATCCAGCCCTGTACCGCGCGCTCGGCGCTGCCCTCAAGCGCGCCGTGCCCGGCTGGCGTGCAAGCCTGTTGTGTGGCGACGACGCACTCGCCTTCGCCACCGGCCTGCGCGCGCGCAAGCGCTACAAGGTGTTCAACGGCGCGCTGGAATGCGCCCTGATCGTGTGCGATTCGGTCGCGCACGAAACCGCCGCCGCGGACGTGCCACGCACGCTCTCCGAAGGCGCACAGATGGTCGCCAACCGCCTGCGCAAGAACCTGCGTGGCCTCAAGGCCTGGCGCCGGCGCGATGGCGTCGACTGCTTCCGCGCCTACGACGCCGACCTGCCCGAATACGCTGCCGCGATCGACGTCTATGCCGAGGCCGACGATCCGGGCCGCCACTGGCTGCACGTGCAGGAATACGCCGCCCCCGACGAGATCCCGGAGCAGGTCACTCGCCGCCGCTTCAACGACCTGCTGGCTGCCGCGCGCGAGGTGTTCGAACTGCCGCGCGAGCGCATCGCGCTGAAGACCCGCAGCCGCGGCAAGGGCGGCAGCAAGTACGGCCGCTTCGACGCGCGCGGCGAGTTCCTGGTGGTGCGCGAAGGCGATGCGCGGCTGCGCGTGAACCTGTTCGACTATCTCGACACCGGCCTGTTCCTCGACCATCGCCCGCTGCGCGCGCGTATTGCCGCCGAGGCGCGCGGCGCGCGTTTCCTCAACCTGTTCTGCTACACCGGCGCGGCCACCGTGCAGGCGGCGGTGGGCGGCGCGGAACAGACCACCAGCGTCGACCTGTCGGCGACCTACCTGCAGTGGCTCGCCGACAACCTGCGCGAGAACGGTTTGGGCGGCAGCGCCCACCGGCTGGTGCAGGCCGACGCGCTGCAGTGGCTGGAGGCCGAGCGTGGCCGCTACGACCTGATCTTCTGCGATCCGCCGACCTTCTCCAATTCGGCGCGGGCGAAGGACTTCGACCTCCAGCGCGAGCACGTGCGCCTGTTGCGCGCCGCGGTGGCGCGGCTGGCGCCGGACGGGGTGCTCTATTTCAGCAACAACTTCCGCCGCTTCCGGATGGACAGCGGTGCGGTGTCGGCGTTCGCCGATTGCGAGGACATCAGCGCCGCGACCATCCCGCCCGACTTCGCCCGCAACCCGCGCATCCACAAGACATGGCGCCTGCGGTGGCGTACTCCAATGGAATCGTCCGGCGATCCGCCCGCGTAACCTTCCGTTCCACCGATGGAGATGCCATCACACCGCCGCGTCCCCATCTTGAGCGGCACACACGTTTTCGCCACAGGAGCCGCCATGAGCGCCACCGCCCCGATCCGCCATGCCCGCATCGCCCGCAAGATCCGCGGCAGCGCCGCGTCCGACGGCGCCGGCGTCAAGCTCACCCGGGTCATCGGCGCGGCCGAGCTGCCGGACCTCGATCCGTTCCTGCTGCTCGACGAGTTCGGCACCGACCGTGCCGAGGACTACATCGCCGGTTTCCCGGACCATCCGCACCGCGGCTTCGAGACCGTCACCTACATGCTCGACGGCCGCATGCGCCATCGCGACAACCATGGCAACGAGGGCCTGCTGGTGCCCGGCAGCGTGCAGTGGATGACCGCCGGCCGCGGGCTGGTGCATTCGGAAATGCCGGAGCAGCAGGCCGGCCGCATGCGCGGCTTCCAGCTGTGGGTCAACCTGCCGGCGAAGGACAAGATGGCCGAGCCCCGCTACCAGGAATTCGGGCCGGAGCGGATCCCGGTGGTCGCGCCCGCCGCGGGCGTGGAGGTGAAGGTGATCGCCGGCCGCGTCGGCGAGGTGTCCGGCCCGATTGCGCAGCCGGCGACCGATCCGGTCTACCTCGATGTCGCGCTCGCGCCGGGGGCCGGTTGGCGCCATCGCCTGCCAGAGGGCCACAACGCCTTCGTCTATGCCTTCGAAGGCGCGCTGACGATCGGCGAGGGTGAGGACGCGCGCGTGCTGGAAGCGCGGGAACTGGCGGTGCTCGGCGGCGGCGAGGCGCTGGCGCTGCAGGCCGGCGACGCCGGTGCGCGGCTAATCCTGGTCGCCGGGCGGCCGTTGCGCGAACCGGTGGTGCGCCATGGCCCGTTCGTGATGAACACCCGGCAGGAGATCATGCAGGCCTTCGTGGACTTCCAGGAAGGCCGCTTTTGAGGAGCAGAAACGAGTGAAGAGGAGTGAGAAACGAGAGAAGGCAGCAGCCTCCGCAGCTCGCGATGCGGCCGTCTCCCGCTCTTACTCGTTTCTCACTTCTCTCCACTCACTCCTGTTTGAAAGAGTAGAAACGAGTGAAGAGGAGTGAGAAACGAGAGAAAGCAGCCTGCACCATCCGCGATGCTGCCAGTCCTCGCTCTCTCTCATTTCTCACTCCTCTCCACTCACTCCTGCTATACGGTCGCGGCTTTCGGCGACGGATCGGCCGTTTCGCTTCCGAGCCACTTGTAGGTGATGCCGCCGATCACGCCGCCGAGGATCGGCGCCAGCCAGAACAGCCACAACTGACCGAGCGCGCCGGAGCCGGCGAACAGCGCCACGCCGGTCGAGCGCGCCGGATTGACCGAGGTGTTGGTCACCGGAATGCTGACCAGGTGGATCAGGGTCAACGCCAGGCCGATCGCGATCGGCGCGAACGCCGCCGGCGCCAGTTTGTGCGTCGCGCCCATGATGACGACGACGAACATCGCGGTCAGCACGACCTCGGTCAGGAACGCGGCCGCGGCGCCGTAGCCGCCGGGCGACAGCGCGCCGTAGCCGTTGCTGGCGAAGGCGCCGGGCGCGATGGGATCGATCGCGAAACCCGTGACGTCGCTGGCGATCAGGAACAGGATCCAGCCGGCGAAGACCGCGCCGACGACCTGCGCGACGATGTAGAGCAGCAGATCCTTGGCCGCGAAGCGTCCGCCGGCCCACAGGCCGAAACTCACGGCAGGGTTGAAGTGACCGCCGGAGATGCGGCCGAACGCGTAGGCGCCGGTGAGCACGGCCAAGCCGAATGCCAGCGACACGCCGAGCAGGCCGATGCCGAGCGGATTGCCGTCGCCGCCGAAGTTCGCCGCCAGCACCGCACTGCCGCAACCGCCGAGCACCAGCCAGAACGTGCCGAGGAACTCGGCCGCAAGACGCTTGATCATCACACTTCCCCCTAAGCAGACAGCCGGAATGGCCGCTGCGAACGCTAGATCAAGACCGTGATCCTGATGTTCGGATTTCGTTAACGCGCACGTGTTGCCGATGTCCGGCCGGGAAGGCGACGCGACATCTCGATCCCGGCTCTCGACCCGGGGCTGGCCGATCGGCAGGCCGTGAACGGCGAACGTGGGAACCGGACGCTCAGTTCAGTTGCTGCTGAAGCGCGTGTCCTCGAAGCGCAGCTCTTCCACCAGGCGCATGCTCTGCTGCATCTCCTGCGCGCTGTCGGCGTGCAGCCAGATGTGGACCACGCGGTCCTTGTCCAGCTCGAGCAGGGTCTCGCGCACCAGCTTGTCCGGATCGGTCGCGACCTCGCCGCTGTACCAACGGATGTCCTGGCCGTTGATCACCCCGCGTTCCTCGCGATTGGCGCGGCGTGGCTGGAACGGTGAGTCGGCGGCGAGGTAGAGGCCGAAGACCTCGCGACCGCCCTCGGCCACCGCGCGGCAGATGACGAAGGCATCGCTGCTGCGTTCGGTCCAGGTCAGCCCCGAGTCGCCCGGCAGCCGTGGACAGGCTTCCGTGACCTGTGCCCGGGCCGGTGCCACAGTCGCAAGCAGTAATCCCAGCGCAGCCAACGGCGCCAGGGTGTGGATCGTGAACTTCATGAAAATATCCCCTTGAGTCCGGATGCGGCGTGTGGTCCACCGCAAGAAATGAGGCCTCCCGGGTCCCGACGATAGTCGGGCATCGAAGGTCGAATTGTGATGTATATCACTTTTCCGGCAAGGGAATGAACTCCTCCTCGTCGCCGGGGATGCGCCCGAACCGGCCCTGGCGCCAGTCTTCCTTGGCCTGTTCGATGCGTTCGCGCGAGGACGAGACGAAGTTCCACCACACGCGGCGATCGCCGTCCAGCGGTTCGCCACCGAACAGCATTGCCTTGAGCGGGGTCATGGCGCGCAGCGTGGCCGGAGCGCCGGGGTCGATCGTCACCAGGTGGCGGGCCGGGATGTCGGCGCCGTCGAGTTGCGCACTGCCTTCGAGCACGTACAGCGCGCGTTCGCGGTGGCCGGCGTCGATGCGGGTTTCGGCGTCAGGCGCCAGATCGATGGCGACGTTGAGGATCTCGCTGAAGGAGCGCACCGGTGATTCCTCGCCGTAGGCACGCCCGGCGATCACCCGCAGCAGTGCTCCGCCGTGCCGTAGCTGCGGCAGCGTGGCCGCTGCGTGGTGGTGGAACGCCGGCGCGGTTTCCTCGTGCGCCTTCGGCAGCCCGACCCAGGTCTGCATGCCGTGCGCCGGATGCGCGTCCGCGCGCACCTGCGGCGGCGAACGCTCGGAATGGGCGATGCCGCGCCCGGCGGTCATCCAGTTGACGTCGCCCGGCTCGATGTCCTGGATCGAGCCGAGGCTGTCGCGGTGGCGGATCGTGCCGGCCCAGAGGAAGGTCACCGTCGCCAGGCCGATGTGCGGGTGCGGGCGAACGTCGATGCCGGTGCCGGGTTCGAACACCGCCGGGCCCATGTGGTCGACGAATACGAATGGACCGATGCTGCGCGCCTGCAGCGTCGGAACGGCGCGGCGTACGATGAAGCCGCCGCCGAGATCGTGTTCGCGTGGGGCGATGATCCGGGTCATGGGCCAATTCTCGCGATCGGGTGCGTGCAGCATGGCACGGACCGCGGCCTGCAGCAGGCGGCTGTGCGCAACGGAGCGTGCGATTTTTTGCCGGTGTCGAGTGTGAAAGGGGCATCGACATTCCCGCGAAGGCGGGAATCCATGGACGTCAAGCCATCGGCATCAACATTCTTGGATGACCAGCCCTTCGAGCTGTTGTAAAGCACGTCCCGCCTTCGCGGGAATGACGAGCAAAAGCAGGATGTTGCCGGTCAAGCAAGCGTCGTTCATTTCAGGCACGGATCAACGCGGATAAGCACCTTCATGACTTGATCCGCGTTTGCGGCGTCGCAGGCCCGCGTGGCTCAGCGGTCGGTATCGAACCCCGGCAACGGCAGTGCACCACGCCGCGACGCCAGCCGGTCGGCCAACCGCGTCGGCTCCGGCAAGCGGTAGCGGGCGGTATAGCGCAGCACCAGGGCGGTGGCCGCATCGATCGAGACCTTGTGCCCGGGCGAGACGATCAGCGGATTGCAGCGTGGCTTGCTGCGCAGGGCGTCGCCGACGCGCTCGTTGCGCAGCAGCAACGGCGTGCGGTCGCCGCGTTCCGGGCCCGGCGGATCGAAACGCACCGCCAGCGGCTTCTTCGCCACGCCGATGCTCGGCAGCCCGGTCACCACGCCGAAGTGTGCCGCGATGCCCAACCGACGCGGATGGGCGATGCCCTGGCCATCCACCAGCACCAGGTCGGGCCGTTCGCCGAGCATCTCCAGTGCCGCCAGCAATGCCGGCAACTCGCGGAAGCTCAGCAGGCCCGGCACGTAGGGCATGGAGGTCGGTACCCGTGAGATGTGCGCCGCGCGCGGCTGCAGCGTGTCGGCATCCAGCAATACCACCGCTGCGCGGGTGGTGCCGCCCGCGTCCTCGAAGCCGACGTCGAAGCCCGCCAGCGTGCGCGGTGGATCGTGGAACCCGTCCTGCAGCGAGACCTGTCGCGCCAGTTCCACCTGCAGCGCACGCGCGCCGGCGATGCTGCCGTCCCAATCGCCGAAGACTGCGCCGGCCACGCTCAGAACCGCCGGTGGTCCAGCGTGGATGCGCCATCGGCGGCGATGCGCACTTCGAACAGGTCGCCGTAGTCCTGCTCGGTCAGCGGCGCCACCGGGCAGGCGCACAGCGCGGACACGATGCCCGGCACCGTGTTGCTGTGGCCCACGACGACGACCGTGGCGCCGGCATGGCGCGTGTGCAGCACGGTGGCGAATGCCGACGGCGGTTGTGCGGGGTCGTAGTCGCGCACTTCCAGCCCGTGCCGCTGCGCGATCGGCAGCGCGGTCTGTCGCGCGCGCCGGGTGGGCGTGGCATAGACGGCGCTCACCGGCATCTCGGCCAGCAGTTCCGCCAAGGCGTCGGCGCGGCGCTGGCCGGGCGCGTCCAGGACCGGATCGTCGGTGTCTCCGGTGACCTTTTCCGCATGGCGCACCACCAGGAAAGCGGTCTGTGGCGGGTCCGGCGGGGCGACCGCCGTGGACGGTGCGCGTGCCGGCTGCGCGGCGCAACCGGCCAGCATCAGCGACAGCAGCAGGATGATCGGGCGCATCGAAGACTCCGTTGGCGAGTGCCTGCCATCATCCGCGTCCTCTGCGGAGGAGGGAAGAGGCTGGATCATTGCCCGCGTACGCGGCTACGGCAATAGTGCCGTCGGTACGGTTATTTCCACGGGTTCGCGAAATCGGCGCCGCCAACCGCCGTTCGTAGGAGCGCGCCATGCGCGCGATGCTGCGGGTGCCGGCAGGATCCGGTGGATACCGCGATTCTGGACCGGCAGGCGCGCCGGTCACCGGAATTCGCGGGCGGCGAAATGCCCGCGGCATCGCGCGCATGGCGCGCTCCTACGGGAGCGGGCGTTGCCTCAGCCGGCCGGCGCCAGCGCGATCAGCAGGCCGCGCGCGGCCTGGATGCGGGATTCGGCGTCGGGCAGGTCGAGGGTGATGCGCAGCTTGTCGGGGCCGTCCATGCGGTAGTGCTTCGGCTGGCCCTGGATCAGGCGGATCACGGCCATCGGATCGACGCGCGGCTTGTCGATGAACTGCACGCGGCCACCGGCGGGGCCGAGGTCGAGCTTGCGCAGGCCGAGGGCGGTCGCCTGCCGCTTGAGGTCGGCGATCGCGAACAGGTGCTTGGCCGGGTCCGGCAGCAAACCGAAGCGGTCGATCATCTCCACCTGCAGCTCGCGCAGCGTGTCGCCGTCGCGCGCACTGCTGATGCGCTTGTACAGCGTCAGGCGGGTGTGCACGTCGGGCAGGTAGTCCTCCGGGATCAGCGCCGGCACGTGCAGTTCGACCTCGGCGCCGCGATCGGGCGCCTCGTCGGCGTCCGGCAGCTTGCCCTGGCGGATGCTGCGCACCGCGCGCTCCAGCAGCTCGGTGTACAGGCTGAAGCCGACCTCGGCCATCTGCCCGCTCTGGTCCTCGCCGAGCAGCTCGCCGGCGCCGCGGATCTCCAAGTCGTGGGTCGCCAGGGTGAAGCCGGCGCCGAGCTCGTCCATCGCCGCGATCGCGTCCAGGCGCTTGCGCGCGTCGGCGGTGATCGAGCGCTTGTCCGGGATCACCAGGTAGGCGTAGGCGCGGTGATGCGAGCGGCCGACGCGCCCGCGCAGCTGGTGCAGCTGCGCCAGGCCGAAGCGGTCGGCGCGGTTGATGACGATGGTGTTGGCGTTGGGGATGTCGATGCCCGACTCGATGATGGTCGTGCACAGCAGCGTGTTGAAGCGCTGCTTGTGGAAATCGAGCATCACCCTTTCCAGCTCGCGCTCGGGCATCTGGCCGTGGGCGATGCCGATCCGCGCCTCCGGCACCAGTTCCTGCAGTTCGCGCTGCATGCGGCCGATGCTCTCGACGTCGTTGTGCAGGAAGTACACCTGGCCGCCGCGCGTGAGCTCGCGCTGGAACGCCTCGCGCAGCAGCGCGCCGTCCCAGGTGTTGACGAAGGTCTGCACCGCCAGCCGGTGCGCCGGCGGGGTGGCGATGATCGACAGGTCGCGCATGCCGGCCATGGCCATGTTGAGCGTGCGCGGGATCGGCGTGGCGGTGAGCGTGAGCAGGTGTACGTTGGCGCGCAGCGCCTTCAACGCCTCCTTCTGGCGTACGCCGAAGCGCTGCTCCTCGTCGACGATCACCAGACCCAGGTCCTTGAAGTGCACGTCCTTCTGCAGCAGCCGATGGGTGCCGACGATGACGTCGAGCGTGCCGTCGGCGATCTTGCCGATCTCGGCCTTGATCTCCTTGGCGGTCTTGAAGCGCGACAGCACCTCGATGCGGATCGGCCAGTCGGCGAAGCGGTCGGCCATGGTGCGGTAGTGCTGTTCGGCCAGCAGCGTGGTCGGCACCAGCACCGCCACCTGCTTGCCGGCGGTGGCGGCGACGAAGGCGGCGCGTACCGCGACCTCGGTCTTGCCGAAGCCGACGTCGCCGCAGACCACGCGGTCCATCGGCTGGCTGGAGCCGATGTCGCGGATCACCGCCTCGATCGCGGCGTGCTGGTCCGGGGTTTCCTCGAACGGGAACGCGGCGGCGAACGGCTCATACATGGTGCGGTCGATATCCAGCGCCAGGCCGGCGCGGGCCTGGCGCTTGGCGTGGATCTCCAGCAGTTCGGCGGCGACGTCGCGGACCTTTTCGGCGGCCTTGCGCTTGGCCTTGGTCCAGGCTTCGCCGCCGAGCGAGTGCAGCGGCGCGGTCTCCGGCGAGGCGCCGGAGTAGCGGTTGATCAGGTGCAGCTGCGCGACCGGCACGTACAGGCGGTCGCCCTTGGCGTATTCGATCTCCAGGTATTCGCCGGGGGTGCCGCCGGCTTCCAGCACCACGAGCCCGCGATAACGGCCGACGCCGTGGTCCTCGTGTACGATCGGCGCACCCTCGGCCAGCTCGCCCAGGTCGCGGACGATCGCCTCCGGCTCGCGCCCGGCGCGGCGCGCGCGGCGCGGCTGGGTGGCGCGCTCGGGAAACAGCTGGCGCTCGGTGAGGATGGTGACCTGCGGCGTGTCGAGCGCGAAGCCGTTCTCCAGCGGCGCGACGGCGATGGCGAAGTCGACAAGCCCCTCTCCCTCCGGGGCGGAACGACGCGCCTGCGAGCCTCCCGCCTTCATCCCAGAGGGAGAAGGGGAAAGAAACGCCGGGAAATCCGGCAGCACCGTCGGCGCCAGGCCGGCCGGCTGCAGCAGCTCCAGCAGGGCCTCGCGGCGGCCGGCGCTGTCGGCGGCGATCAGCACGCGGCCGGGATAGCTGGCGAGGAAGGACTTGAGCGCGGCGGCGGGCTCGGCGTCGCGGGTGGTGAGCGGCAGGTCCGGGGCGGGCTGGTCGCCGAGTGCGACCGCCTGTGCGTGCTGGGCATGGTCGGGGCCGGCGATCTCGATCCGATCGTCGCGGTTGAGCCGCTCGCGCAGCGCGTCCGGCGACAGCCAGAGTTCCGTCGGCGCCAGCAGCGGACGTTCGATGTCGTGGCGCCGCTGTTCGTAACGCTCGCCGATCTGCGACCAGAAGTGTCCGGCCGCCTCCAGCGATCCCGACTCGATCACCGGGATCGTGCCTTCGGCCAGGTAGTCGAGTAGGACGGCGGTGCTCGCCTGATCCTGGCTCGCGTCCAGCAGACGTTCGCGCGGCGACTCGAAGAACAACGGCAGGTAGTACTCGACGCCGGCCGGCGCCAGCCCCGATTTCAGGTCCTGGAACAGCGAGCTGCGGCGCTGGTCGATGTCGAAGCGCTCGCCGAGCGCGTCCATCGCGCGCTCGCGCGCGGCCTCGTCCAGCGGCAGCTCGCGCCCGGGCAGCATGCGGATCGCCTCGACCTTGTCGAGCGAGCGCTGCGACTCCGGCTCGAAGCTGCGGATCGATTCGATGTCCTGGTCGAACAGCTCGATCCGGTAGGGCATGTCGGCGCCCATCGGATAGACGTCGAGCAGGCCGCCGCGCACCGCGAAGTCGCCGGGATCGAGCACCTGCGGCACGTGGCGGTAGCCGGCCGAGTCCAGGCGCCGCTTCTCCGCGTCCAGGTCCAGCCGCTGGCCGACGCGCATGTCGAAGGTCTGGCCGATCACGTAGCTTCGCGGCGCCACGCGCTGCATCAGCGTCTGCACCGGCACCACCACGATGCCGCGCTCCAGCGTCGGCAGCCGGTACAGCGCGGCCAGGCGCTGCGAGACGATGTCCGGATGCGGGCTGAACTGGTCGTAGGGCAGGGTTTCCCAGTCCGGGAACGGCAATACCGGCAGGTCCGCGTCGTCGCCGCCGAGCGTGCGCAGGTCGGCCTCGATCTGGTGCGCGTGCTGGTTGTCGCGGGCGACCACCAGCAGCGGACGCGCGTGCGCGCGGGCGGCGCGCAGGATCGACCAGGCCAGCGCCGAAGGCGACGCCGGCGCGCGCCACCAGGCGCGCTGCTGGCCGCGGCGGGGCAGCGGAGGTGCGGGAAGGGTGCGGGATGTCATCGAGCCGCGCATTGTAAACCCGCGCATGCCGAGGTGCGTCCTGTTTGCAGGGCCGGTGGGTTCCGGGCGGGTTTGGCGGGTAGTACGCGGCCGCGGGATGGAGGCGAGAGCCGGCCCTTCGCGGATCAGGTCAGGCAAGGCTCGCGGCGAGGCGGCATGATCCAAACGCCCCGGGTATCGCGTGCATGGCGCGCTCCTACAAATCCAGGGTGACGCGCACCAGGCCCGGGTTGTCGGTCGACTCGCGACGGAAGCCGAGCGATTTCGACAGCGACAGCATCGGCTGGTTCTGCTCGAGCACGTCGCCGTACAGGCACTGGAGCTTCTTGCCCTTGGACCAGCGCACCAGCCGCAGCATCAACTGCCGGCCGACGCCCATGCCGGCGATGTAATGACTCACCAGGATGGCGAATTCCGCGTTGCGTGTATCCGGCACGATCGACACCCGGGCCACGCCGCCGACCAGGGCCTCGCCCGGCGGCAGCGGCTCGGCCGCCACCAGCGCGAATTCGGTCTTCGGATCGGGACGCGTCAGGCGCTCCGCCATTTCCGGCGTCAGTTCCTTGACCGAATAGAGGAAACGCTGCCGGACCTCATCCGGCTTGAGCAGGCTGAACCCCGCGCGCAGGGGCACGGCGTCGTCCGGCCTGATCGGCCGGATCAGAATCTCGCGGCCATTGGCGAGCCGGATCTGGTCGTGCCACGGAGGAAGGCGGTTGCGGACTGCCATATTTCCGATGCTGCCACGGGGAGAGTGAAGCTGTCCTCTACAACATGAACATGTGCACGCAACGTGGACATCGGAAGACGGCGCTGTGGCGCCCGCGGCGGACGGGCCTCTGGGCTTGGCGGCGATCCGATGTCCCGGAGACATGGGCCTGGATAGGTAACGACGCTGTTTGTGGGAGCGATGGAAGTCGCGACGCTGCGCACTCAACGGCCCGTAAACACCGCCATCCCCCGCGCCCGCCGCGATTCCCCGGCGACGGCACGCCACCGCCATTCCCGCATTCCCACGCGCAAATCCAGTCCCACGGGCCACGGCTTCCGCAGGCGGACCTGGCCAGGCTCAAGGCGGTGTGCGCAGCCAGTCCAGCCGGGAATCGGCGCCGGGCTCGCCCAACAGCGCGCTTGTCTCCTGCAGTGCGGGGGCTAGTGCCGCATCCAGTCGCCAGGGCGGATTGAGCAGCAGCAGGCCGCTGCCGTTCATGCGCAACGGCGAATCGTCCGCGCGCACCAGTAATTCGCACAGCAATACAGATTTCGCCGGCAGTGCCGCGGCGGCGCGATAGAATGGCTGCAGTGCGCGGCGTTGCTTGACCGGGTACCACAGGGCGTACGTCGCCTGCGGCCAACGCCGGAGTCCATCGCGCAGGGCGGCCAGTGCCGGCTTGAACTCGTCGAGTTGCTGCTCGTACGGCGGATCGATCAGCACCAGTCCGCGTGCGAAGCGGGTGTCGCCGACCCGCGGCGGCAACAGCGCGCCCAGCGCGGCGTAGCCGTCGCGGGCGTGCACCGCGACGCGCGGCTCCTCGCGGAACGCGGACCGGAGCGCATCGGCCTCTTCCGCCTGCAGCTCGCAGCAGGCGATGCGGTCCTGCGTGCGCAGCGCATGGGCGAGCAGCCAGGGCGAACCAGGGTAGGCCGTCGCACCGTGCACATCGCGGCAGGCGCGTACCGCGTCGAGATAGCGGACGAGTGCCGGATCACGGACGCCAGTCGCTTGCAGCCGTGCCACGCCCTCGGCCGCCTCACCGGTGCGTTGCGCCTGGGCATCGTCCAGCCGATACAGGCCGCGCCCGGCGTGGGTGTCGAGCGCGAAACAGGGCGCCGGCTTGGCGGTCAGCGCGTCGCACAGCGCCAGCAGGGTCACGTGCTTGAGCACGTCGGCATGGTTGCCGGCATGGAAGGCGTGGCGGTAGTTCATGGGGGAGGATGGTACCGGGAGGAGGAGGTAGAAACGGGAATAACGAACGGCCAAGTACCGTCATCCCGGCGAAAGCCGGGATCCATTTGCTTTTCGTTGTTGCTCCTGATCATTCAGGCAACCGCAAAATGGATCCCGGCTTTCGCCGGGATGACGAGCAAAGGCGTTACGCTTTCCCGATTCCCGATTCCCGATTCCCGATTCCCGATTCCCGATTCCCGATTCCCG
>NZ_VSSP01000006.1 GCF_008312895.1 Luteimonas suaedae
GAGTACGAGCAATGCACCTAACCCGTAGGTGTCCACTTTTGCGTAGGAAGTCCCAACCGCTTCGCGGGTCGGCTTAATTCAGGCGTTAGGCGCCACAGAGAGCACATCGTGAACGACGAGAAAGAAATCCGAAACCTCGTGGACACTTGGATGACGGCGACAAAGGCCGGTGACTCCGAAACCGTGCTCGGGCTAATGACTGACGATGTGGTGTTCCTCGTCTCCGGACAAGAGCCTTTCGGCAAGTCGGCCTTCGCCGAGGCATCGGAGGCGCAGTCCAATGCATCGCTAGAGTTCGATGGCGAGAGTGAAATCCTAGAGATCAAGGTCCTAGGTCATTGGGCTTACACCCTCACAAAGCTTAGAGTTGCCGCTACTCAGCTTGGCAAGGAACCCGTGGTGCGCTCCGGTCATACTCTTACAATTCTGCGGAAAGATGCCGGGAAGTGGAAAATTGCCCGTGATGCAAACCTGCTTGTTCCGGTCAGTGCGTCCGAGAATGGCGCCTAACCCGCAGGTGTCCACTTTGTGCGTAGAAAGTCCCCCGCCGCTTCGCGGCGCGGTTTAATTCAGGCGTTAGGTGCCGCACCGAATAACGCCGCAATTTGAGAGGATCTAATGCATCAGTCCCGCCTTTGCGCCCTTTTGATTGATTGCGCATCCGACGTTGACCAAGCTGCTCAGTTCTGGGCTGAAGCGCTTGGTCGGCCCATAGACCCTGATCACCCCGGTACTCGCGGAAACTACCGCATGCTCGAGACGCCTCCAGACGAGCCAATTGTCCAAATCCAGCGCGTCAAGCATGAGAGCCGCGTCCACATCGACATTGAGACTGACAACGTCTCTGCTGAGGTTGCACGCTTAGAGGCTCTTGGCGCAAAAGTCGTTGACCGCTTAGAACGCTGGGTTGTGATGCAAGCTCCTACCGGCCAACGGTTTTGTGTCGTGCGTGTACAACGTCCCGGATTCCCCAAAAACGCCACTCGTTGGGACTGACTGTGGCAACGTCAGCGGCACCTAACAATTCATTCACGCCGAATCCGCTTCGTGGGTCGGCATAACTCAGGCGTTAGGCATCACATGGAGGTTCTCATGCGACTGGTTCTAGCAACAGCAGTGTTTGCGTGCTCGTTCCAACTTGCGGCACAAGCGCATCATCATGAACTTGAGTTCTCGCAAGCCAGTGAGCTTATGCCATGGTGTGAGTCTGAAGCCCGTGCCCACTTCGTTGGAAAGGGCGTCACAACCTACCAGTGGACGGGTCGCTACTACGACAGGGGCAATGTCCTCCTTGTGGAGGGCAAGCTACGGGCCAACGGAAATGATGTGCCCGTCGCATGCAGAGTAGCTAGAGGCGGCCGTGAGCGTTACGCGATCGTTGAGATTAACGAGCCAACGTGAGGCAAGTGATGCCTAGAAATTCATCCAAGCCGATGCCGCTTCGCGGCACGGCTCAACTCAGGCGTTAGACCTCGCAGATGGGACGCGGAACCCATGAAGATCGAGTCAGTCTCTCCAATTCTCTCGGTAACTGATCTAGCGCGATCGATAGACTTCTATCGGCATGCGCTTGGGTTTGATCTGGCGTGGTCATGGGGCGAGCCGCCTGATATCGCTGCTGTTTGCCGCGACGGCTTTGAAATCACCCTAACGCAACGTGCAGGAGCCAAGCCTGCAGGTGCAGGACATGTCTACCTCGGCGTGTCTGGTATAGACGCGTACTACGCCGCGCTTTTGGATGCGGGCGTCACGGTGGTTGTTGCTATCGATGATCGCCCATACGGCATGCGCGATTTCCGAATAGCCGACCCGAGCGGAAACGAGTTGAGCATTGGGCAGGTCATCGTAGGTGAAGCCGAGGCTTGACAGTTCGTTCATGCCGATGCCGCTTCGCGGCGTGGCTTGATTCAGGCGTTAGGCGTCATCGTATGCGTTTATGGTCGCTGCACCCGAAGTACCTCGACCCGCAAGGGCTGGTTGCGCTGTGGCGCGAGGCGCTGTTGGCCAAAGCCGTCCTTCGCGGCGAGACGCGCGGCTATACTCACCATCCTCAGTTGGAACGCTTCAAGGCCCATGTCCATCCGCGCCTGGCGATCAATTCGTACCTGGCAGCCGTCCATGCAGAGGCCACTGGTCGTGGCTATGCATTCGATCGATCCAAGCTCGGGCCGGTCCGCGTGGTTCAACTTGTTCCGGTCAGTTCTGGCCAGCTGGCGCATGAGTGGGGCCATCTGCAACGCAAGCTGGCAACGCGCAGTCCAGCCGTACTTGCGCGTTGGGGTGACCTGGTCATGCCTGTGTGCCACCCGCTATTTCGTCGGCGGCCGGGGCCAGTGGCGTCATGGGAGCGGGCGTCTGGCGACGCCTGATGATTCCTCTATGCCGAAGCCGCTTCGCGGCTCGTCTTGGTTCAGATATTGGGCTTGATATGGCGCGAATCGAGCACATTGCACTCTGGGTTGATGACCTCGATGGTGTCTGCGCGTTCTATGCAGATGCGTTAGGTGCGCAGGTCGGGCCGCGCTATGCCAACCCAGCGAAGGGATTCGAATCTCGCTTTCTTAGCTTCGATTCTGGTGCGAGAATCGAGGTGATGACCACGCGTCGGCTGTCGCCGACACGTCTTTCGGCTGGGACCGAGCGCATGGGCCTTACTCATTTCGCAGTTTCACTCGGATCGGAGAGTGCGGTGCGCGAACTGACGGAACGACTCAAGGCAAGAGGCGTGACTATCATCGGCGAGCCGCGCCGCACTGGTGACGGCTACTATGAAAGTGTCATCCTGGATCCGGAAGGAAATCGAGTCGAGCTGACCGTATGACCTTCAGCACGGGTCCAACAAGCGCTTCGAGCGGACGCCGGTCAGCGATGCAACTTTGGTTCCGCCTTGCCAGCGGCGCCGCTCGAGCGTCGCGTTAGACGTCAACTGTCGCACTGCCACACCAATGAACCAAAAGACAGCTCCGATCCGAATCGCAGTCACCGGAGGACCAGGTGCCGGGAAGACGGCTCTTCTGGAGGGTTTGCGCGGTCGCGGTTATCCAGTGGTATCGGAGGTCGCTCGTGAGGTCATCGCGGGGCGCAAGGCTAGAGGCCTTAGCCCCAGGCCTCCGCCAGCCGAGTTTGCCCGGACGGTCCTGGATAGAGATGTCCAGCAGTACGATTGCGCGCCTGCTGACGATGTCCCTACTTTCTTCGATCGGTGTGTTCTTGATTCGATGAGTATGCTTGCCCAGCTGGATCAGCTTCATCCCAGGGACAAAAGCGAACTGCTTGCGCAGTATCCCTACTACCCCACGGCATTCATCCTTCCGCCATGGCGGGAGATCTATTGCACCGACACCGAACGTGATCAGGATTCCGATGAGGCCGTATCGGTCCATCACGCGCTCCGGGATTGGTACATTGGTTGCGGATACAATTTGGTGGAGGGCCCAGGAAGGCGGTTGATGAGCGCTGCGAATTCGTGCTGCAGGCGCTTAAGCGAACGCCGGAATGACGACGTTCTCGGTGTGTAGGCTACGAGACAATGAAGAGGTGTGAGGCACCGATGGCGGCATTGCGCAAGTTCACTTCCACAAGCTCGCTCATACTGATTACGATCGGAATTTCTGTCGCTGCTGTTGCCGCACTCGTCGCATTTCCGGCCGACCCACGCACTTGGCAGATTGCCTCGTGGACCCTCGTCGCAGCGCTGGTTGCCCTGGTGGCGCTTGTTCTTGCTTCGGCCTACATCCTTGCTACGAATCGATCCGCAAGGACCTGGCAGCGTCTCACCTCATCTCTGGTCGGCCTCGCGTGTCTGCTGGCGGTTGCCGCCGGCTCCCTTTAGGTCGCACGTTTGATGCGCGGGCATCAGCCAAGGCCTGTCCGCCCGGTTGGCGCTCGCAATGCATTGAAGACGCCGCCGCTTCGCCGCACGGCCTAGCTCGCTGCTGCCGCGCTTCCACGGATGATGTGGCCTGGCGAAGTGGCGTCAGGGGCGACCACGTCAATGCCGATGACGCCGGAATATGCCGGTGCTATCGTCCCGCCATGAGCAAGAACACCGGGATGATCCGGTTCGAGGCGAAGTTGTTGCGCCCGGCGAGCCCGAAGGGCGCTGCCTGGAGCTTTCTCGTGCTGCCCAAGAGCGCGAGCGCGAAGCTGCCGACGCGGAGCATGACGACCGTCGACGGCACTTTCGACGGCACCCCCTTCCAGGCCACCCTCGAACCGGATGGCCAGGGCAGTCATTGGCTCAAGGTGGGTCGGGCCCTGCGGGAAGCTGCCGGCGCGGCCGTGGGTGATACCGTCAGGCTCGAGATCGCGCCGGTAGCGAAGGAGCCCGAGCCCCGCGTGCCGGCCGATCTGCGCAAGGCGCTCGCAGCGGATCCGGACGCGCGGGCCCAGTGGTCGGATCTGACCCCGGTGGCGCGCAGGGACTGGATCCACTGGGTGACCTCGGGCAAGAAGGCGGAGACGCGCGAGCGACGGATCCACACTGCCTGCGACATGCTCGCGTCCGGGAAACGCCGTGCCTGCTGCTTCGACCGGTCCGGGATCTACAGCAAGGGCTTCAGCGCGCCTGCGGCGGCGGAGTAGGTGGTTGCTTCCTGACGGAAGCAAATCCCCCTCGGTCCCCCTTTTTCAAAGGGGGAAGACAAGTGGGGCGGAGTGCTGCGGGCGGGTAACGGACAGTCAACCACCTGCGACATGTCCGAGGGGCGGATAACGGCGCCCGAGCGTGACGGTGGTGTTGTCGGACGTCGTACTGGAGACCGCCGCTGCGCATCCGAACATCGAGCTGATCTCGCGCCCGGGACCAGGGAAGGCAAACGATGCGGAGGGGAATATCGTTGCCGTTCGGTAATGCGAATCGTTTGCATTCCGATTGCCGAGCGTACACACTTTCGCCCTTCCGCGTCTCCTGCACTCCCCCGGCCCCACGATGACCCCTCGTTCCGTCCTTCGTTCGACCCGGCTCGCGCTCGCGCTGCTTGCCGCCGCCAGTGCGCCGGTGGCCGCCCAGTCCGGCGCCGCCACGGATCTCGACGCGATCCACGTCACCGGCCAGCGCGCCACGGTCGCCACCAAGACCGACACCGACGTGACCCGCACGCCCCAGGCGGTCAGCGTGGTCACCGACGCGCAGATCGCGGCGCGCGGCGCCCTCAACCTGCAGGAGACGCTGCGCTACACGGCCGGCGTGATCGCCGAGCCCTATGGCCTCGACACTCGCGGCGACGGCTCGGCGGTACGCGGCATGACCTCTGCCCAGTACCTCGACGGCCTGCGCCAGATCTACAACTACGATCCGATCCCGCGTCCCGACGTTTACACCTTCGATCGCGTGGAAGTGCTGCGCGGGCCGTCGTCGGTGCTCTACGGCGCGGGTGGCAGCGGCGGCGTGATCAACGCGATGAGCAAGCGGCCGCAGTTCATGCCACTGACCGGCGAGGTCGCGCTGCAGGCCGGCAGCCATGACCGGCGCCAGCTGATGTTCGACGTCACCGGCACGCTCGACGACGGGGAGCGCGTGGCGGGCCGCCTGGTCGGCGTGGCACGCGACAGCGGCATGCAGACCGACGTGATGCGCGATGACCGCGTGCTGGTCGCGCCGTCCGTCGCGTTCCGTCCGGGCGAGGAGACGACCGTTACGCTGCTCGGCCTGCACCAGCGCGACCGGAGCGGCTCGAGCCAGCAGTTCCTGCCCGTGGCCGCGACGCTGCGGGCCCCGCCCGGGCGTCGGCTGGACCCGTCGACGTTCCTCGGCGACCCCGACTACGACCGGCTCGACGCCCGCCAGGACGCGCTGACGGTGCTGGTCGAGCACGCGTTCAGCGACCGCGTGAAGCTGCGCAGCAGCAGCCGCTATGCCGACATCGAGACTACGTTCCAGGAAATCTATCCGGACGTGTACACCAACCCGGAAGATCCGTTCCTGGACGCCGACGACCGCGTGGTCGGCCGCTTTGCGTACGCAGTCAAGCCCGACATCCGCGTGTTCAACACCGACAACAGCATCGAGACGGCGTTCGACACCGGATCTGTCCGCCACCGGATGCTCGCCGGCGTGGACTGGAGCGACTTCCGCGAGTCGTCGCTGTCCGGCTCGGGCACGGTGACGCCGATCGACATCTACGATCCGGTCTCCACCGGCGTGGTCGGCCCCGAATACGTGCGCCTGCCGGACCAGCGCAACACCCAGCTCGGCGTCTACGTACAGGACCAGATGCGCTGGGCGGACCGGGTCTCGATCCTGCTGGGCGCGCGCCGTGACCGGGCCCGCTCCGAGACCCAGGACGCCGGCACCCAGGTCGACTACGCCACCACCTGGCGCGTGGGCGTGATCGGTGAAGTCGCACCTGGTTGGTCGCCGTACGTGAGCTACGCCGAATCGTTCCTGCCGGTGCCGGGCGCCGACTTCTACGGCGTCGCCTTCAAGCCCGTGCGCGGCCGCCAGTACGAGGCCGGCGTGAAGTGGTCGCCGCGCAGCGATCTGCTGGTCACCGCCAACCTGTATCGCCTCGACGAGACCAACCGCGCCACCAACGATCCGGAAAACGTGGTCAACGTGGTGCAGACCGGCAAGGTCGAGGCCGAGGGCGTGGAACTGGAGGCCGCGTTCGTGGTCGGCGGCGTGTCGGTCAACGCCAACTACACCTACAACGACGCCCGCGTCACCGAGAGCGGCTTCGCGCCGGAACTCGACAAGCGCCTGGCCGACGTGCCGCGCGAGCTGGCGTCGGTCTGGGCGATGCGGGGCTTCGATGTCGGCGACAGCGGGCGCGTCCGCGCAGGCCTGGGCGTCCGCCACGTCGGCGATTCGCTGTCGCACGGCGCGGCCGGCAGCCTGCGCACGCCCTCGTACACGCTGGCCGATGCGATGGTCGGCTACGAGACCGGCGCGTGGTCGCTCATGCTCAACGCCACCAACCTGGCCGACAAGACCTACTACGCCCCCTGCCGCGTGTTCGGCGACTGCTTCACTGGCAACGGGCGCTACGTCGTGGGCACCGTCGCGTACCGGTTCTGAGCATGCAGCGGCGCACGCTCAAGGCCTGGTTCCTGGTCCACAAGTGGACGAGCCTGGTGTGCACGGTGTTCCTGCTGTTGCTGTGCCTGACCGGCCTGCCGCTGATCTTCGGCCACGAGATCGGGCACCTGACCGGCGCCGAACCCGAGGTCGACGCTCCGGCCGAGGGTGCGCGGCCGATGGACATCGACGTACTGCTGCAAACCGCGCTCGACCGCTACCCGGGCGAGTTGCCGTTGTTCTTCGGCTGGTATCCGGACGACCCGCTGGTCTACGTCAACACCGGCCCCACGCCGGACACGCCGCCGGCAAGCATGCATACCGTGGTGATGCACGCCTACACCGGCGAGGTGGTGCCGGCACCGCAGTTCAACGAAGGGGTGATGTGGCTGATCTACCGCCTGCATACCGACCTGTTCGCCGGGCTGCCTGGCACGCTGTTCCTGGGTGCGATGACGCTGCTGTTCGCGACCGCGATCGTCTCCGGCGTGGTGCTGTACGCGCCGTTTATGCGCAAGCTGCCGTTCGGCACGATCCGCACCGGCCGCGGCCGCCGGCTCGCCTGGCTGGACCTGCACAACGTGCTCGGCATCGTCACCCTGGCGTGGGCGCTGGTGGTCGGCCTGACCGGTGCGATCAACACCCTGGCCACGCCGCTGTCGCAGATGTGGCAGGCCGATGCGCTGGCGCAGCTGGCCGATGCCGATGCCGGCAACGGCCCTGCATCGCCGGCAGACCTGACCTCGCTCGCCGCGGCCGTGTCGCTGGCGCGGTCGAAGGCGCCGGACATGAAGCCGGCGTTCGTCAGCTTTCCGGGCACCGGGTACAGCGGCGACCGGCACCTGGGCGTCTTCCTGGTCGGCGACACGCCGCTCACCAGCCGCCTGTACTCGGCGGTGCTGGTGGATGCCGCGAACGGCAGCTTTGCCGGCATGCCGGCGCGGCCGGGCTACATCACCGCGTTGCTGGTCTCGCAGCCGCTGCACTTCGGCGACTACGGCGGTCTGCCACTGAAGATCGTCTGGGCGCTGCTCGACCTGATCACGATCGTGGTGCTGGTCAGCGGACTGGTGCTGTGGGTCCGGCGCGGATCGACGGAGTCGCGGGTCCGCGAACTCGAAGCCGCGCAGCGCGCCGGCCTGCTGGCGGGTGGTCGGCCGCGATGACCGGTATCGAGACCCGCCGCATCTTCGCGGTGCCGGCGCTGCTGGCGCTGGTCAGCAGCATCGGCCTGGTCAGCGGACTGCTCGGCGACGGCGTGTGGGATGCGGTGTCGTGGGTCGCGCTCGGCACGGTCGTGGTGGTCGCCGCACGTGCATGGTGGCGGCGTTAGACGCCGTAAGGACGACATTTCACTGGGCGGCTGGCGGCAACGGCCACCGGTTATGAACTCAGGGACCATGTTCGCGTGGAGTTCGCGCCGAATTCCGGCGAGGTCCTTGGCTTCGAAGCCGAGGGCGAAAGGATCAAGGGCCTTTCGTTCGAGGGGATGGGGTTCGCCAAGACGCGATAGGCGAAGGGTCGGAGGCGGGCCTCCTGCGCCAATCCCGGATCGTCCGCCATACACTGCAGGCCTGCTCGCCTGTCCCGGACGCCCGATGCGCCTATTCCTGCTGCCCGCCCTGCTGCTCGCCATCGCCCCCGCGCTTGCGCAACCCGTTCCTGCCGAGGACGCGCATGCGCGCGCGATCGCAGCCGGCTACAAGGCGCTGACGCTCTGCAGCGCGCACTTCAGCGCGGGGCGCAGCCAGGCGCAGGTGGAGGCGTTCGAGTTGCGCGGGATCTATCCGGAGTACGACGCGCTGGTACAGGCGCTGCCCGCCCGGATCGATCCGCAGCAACGCACGGTCTCGGTGCCGTTCGATCCGCAGCTGCCGCCGCGGATTGCGGCCTGGCGCCCGAACCTGGGGTGCGCGCAGCTGCCGATCGGGGCCGATGCCGGCGCGGCGACGCGGTTGCCGCGCTTCGATACCCCGGCGCCCGACCTGGACGCGCGGCCATGGCCTCTGGGTGAGCGCGATGCCACTGCAACCGTGGCCGGCGATGCGCGGGCGCTGGAGCGGGCCGTTGCCGCGGCGTTCGATCCGACGCGTTTCGGCGAAGGGCATGCCACCACCGGCGTGGTGGTGCTGCAGGATGGAAAGATCGTCGCCGAGCGCTACCGCGACGGCTTCGGTCCGCACGTGGCGCAGCGCACCTGGTCGGTCGCCAAGAGCCTGGCGGGTGCGCTGGTCGGCGTGGCCGCGGCGCAGGGGCTGCTGGATCCGGCACAACCGGCGCCGGTGCCGGAGTGGCAGCGAGCCGGCGATCCGCGCGCGGCCATCACCGCCGACCAGCTGCTGCGGATGGCCAGCGGCCTGTATAGCGATACCGCCGGCAACCGGACCGATGCGTTGTACTTCGGCGGTGCCACCGTGGCCGAAGCCGCTGCCGGCTGGCCGCTGCAAGCGCCGCCAGGCACTGTTTTCCGCTATGCGAACAACGACATCGTGCTCGCCATCCATGCCTTGCGCGCTGCGACCGGCGACGATGCGCGCGCACTGGCGCGCCCGTACACGGACCTGTTCTGGCCGCTGGGCATGACCCGCACCCATGCCGAGACCGACTGGCAGGGCGGCTTCGTGCTGTCGAGCCAGGTGTGGTCGACCGCGCGCGACCTCGCCCGCTTCGGCCTGCTCTACCAGGACGACGGCGTGTTCGGCGGCCGCCGCCTGCTGCCGGAGGGCTGGGTGCGGGATGCGACCGCACCGTCCGGCCCGCAGCCCGACGGCGAGTTCGGCTATGGCGCGACGCTCTGGCTGCTGCAACGCTCGCCGGGCGTTCCGCCCGACACCTTCGCCGCGTTCGGCAACCGCGGCCAGTACGTGGTGGTGGTGCCGGCACGCAAGGTGGTGATCGTGCGCCGTGGCGAGGACCCGGCCGGCCACCGCTTCGACATCGCCGGCTTCGTCGCCGAGGTGCTGGCTGCGCTGGATTGATCCAGGCGCGAGGGCGCATCGCACCGCGTGGCTGGCGATCGCGATCGCGGGCCGCTGCCGGCGCATCAGCCGCCATGCGCGAGGCGCGAATCCTCCGGTGCCTGCGTGCGGTCGTGCATGCCGTAGTCGCGCAGCACGTGCGCCACGCGAAGGCGGTAGTCGGTGAAGATCGATCGCCGGCCCATGTCCTGGATCCGGCGATGCGATTCGAGGTTGCGCCACGCGCGGACGGCCTCCTCGTCGCGCCAATACGACAGCGACAGCAGCTTGTCGGGGCGGGCAAGACTCTGAAAGCGCTCGATCGAGAGAAAACCGTCGATGTCATCGAGCAGCGGTCGCAGGCGTTCGGCCGCATCCAGGTAGGCCGGCTGCCGGTCCGGGCGCAGCTCGAGCTCGAAGAGGACCGCGATCATGGCGTGGTTCCCGTCGTGGCGGAACGATGGAACGTGCCGTCGACGATTTCCAACCAGCTGCGCTCCTCGCGAAGGATGAAGCGTCGGTCTCGGGCGAAGTCGAAGTTCTCGCGACCTTCCGGATCGGCCTTGAGCCGGGCGCGGTAGGCCTCGTAGCCGGCGAGGGTATCGAAGGCGACCAGCCCCCAGGCGATGTCGTTGCTGCCCTCGTGCGGCAGGAAGTAGCCGATCAGCTCGCCTCCGCAACGCGGGATCACACGGCCCCAGCGCTCGGCGTAGGCCTGGAACGCCTCGCGCTGGAACGGATCGATCCGGTAGCGGATCAGGCAGGCGATTCGCATCGTTCGGCTCCGGTGAGGTGGCATCGACGACCATACGGTCCGCAGGCGGCCTATGCTTCGCCCGGGACCGAAGCATTGCCGACGGGCGCGTCGCAGGATCACCGCATGGACACCGCAGCCAGCCTCAACCGCATCGCCGCGCTGATCGGGGAGCGCGCACGCATCGACATCCTGATGGCGCTCATGGCCGGACGCGCCCTGACGGCGACCGAACTGGCCGACGTCGCCGGCATTGCGCGGCCGACGGCCAGCGCACATCTCTCCGCGCTGGCCGATGCTCGCCTGGTCTGTATGGAGAAGCAGGGGCGGCATCGCTATTTCCGGCTTGCGGGCGAGGACGTGGCAAGCTTGCTGGAAGGACTGATGGGCGTGGCCTATCGCACGGATGCCCCGGGGGTGCACACGGGTCCTCGTGATCCGGGCCTCAGGCAGGCGCGCGTGTGCTACGACCACCTGGCAGGCGAATGGGGTGTCCGCATCCATGACAGCTTCATGCGCCGTGGATTTTTGTCGACAGGGGAAGCCGGCCTGCAGCTCACTGCCGTCGGTGCCGGCTTTCTGCACGAGGCGGGGATCGACCTTGATGCGCGGCCTGGTTCGCGCCGCGTGATGTGCCGGTCGTGTCTCGACTGGAGCGAGCGGCGCCACCATCTGGCCGGCGTACTCGGCGCGGTGCTGTTGACGCGCTTCCTGGAGCAGGGCTGGTTCCGGCGGGCACGGAACTCGCGTGCGCTCAGGGTGACGTCGCGGGGGCAGCGCGAACTCGTCCGGTTCGTCGGGTCCGACGGTCTTGCCTCGCCAGCACGAGCGGATTGAGCCGGATCGGCCTCGCGCACGAGCTTTGACTCGCCCGCGTCCGCACGGCCGGCCGCATGCCGGCCGTGCGTCGGGGTTGAAGGTCGCGCTCAGCCCGCCTTCTTCTCCGCGATCCACTGGTCCACGCGCCGCTCCAGCAGGTCCAGCGGCATGGCGCCGCCGCCGAGGACGGTGTCGTGGAAGCCGCCGATGTCGAAGCGGTCACCGAGTTCGGCTTCGGCCTTCCGGCGCAGTTCCTGGATCTTGATCATGCCGACCTTATACGCGGTGGCCTGGCCCGGCATGATCAGGTAGCGCCGCACCTCGGAGCGAACCGCGGCCGACGGGATCGAGCTGTTCGCGCTGAAGTAGTCCACCGCCTGCTGCTCGGTCCAGCCCTTGGCGTGCATGCCGGTGTCCACCACCAGGCGGATCGCGCGCCACATCTCCGAGGTCAGGCGGCCGTATTCGGAGTACGGGTCCTGGTAGGTGCCCGGCATCTCCTTGGCCAGCCATTCCGAGTACAGGCCCCAGCCTTCGGCGTAGGCGGTGCTGGAGTACTGCGTACGGAAGGTGGGCACGCCCTCGAGCTCTTGCGCGATCGAGATCTGCATATGGTGGCCGGGCAGGCCCTCGTGGTAGGCGATCACCTCCAGCTCCGGCTTCGGCATGGCATTCATGTCCGACAGGTGCGCGTAGTAGATGCCGGGACGCGAGCCGTCCGGGGTGCCGGGGAAGTAGTGCTGCGCAGCGCCGTCCTGCTCGCGGAACGGCTCGACGCGCTTGACCACCAGTTCCGCCTTCGGCAGCAGACCGAAATAGTCGGGCAGGTGCTGCTTGATGTTGTCGATGGCGGCGGTGGCCTGGTCGATATAGGCCTGCCGGCCCTCGTCGGTATTCGGGAACTTGAAGCGTGGATCGGTATGGATGAACTTGAAGAAGGCCTGCAGGTCGCCGTCGAACTCGACCCGCTCCTTGAGCGCCTCCATTTCGCCACGGATGCGTGCCACCTCGTCCAGGCCGAGCTGGTGGATCTCGTCGGCGCTCATGTCGGTGGTGGTGTTCTCGCGCAGCTGGTAGGCGTAGTAGTCCGCGCCGTTGCGATGGGTGGTGCCCACGCCTGTCGGGTTCTCCAGCGCGTCGGGCAGCGTCTCCTCGCTCCAGGCGATCACGCGCCCGTAGGCGGGCTGTATCTGTTCCACCAGTACCGTGCGCGCCTGCTGCTTGAGTGCGTCCGCGCGCTCGGCGGTGATGGCCTCGCTCTCGACCAGCGCATCGGCCTTGGCCTGCAGGTCGGCCCACAGGGCGCTGTCTTCGCCGTCCCCGTGTTCATCGAAGGGCGCGCCGGCCACGACCTTGCGCGACTGCTCGATCACGCCCTCGAGGGCGAACTTCGGTGGGCGGATGTCTTGTGCCGCGGCCGCGCGTCCGCGCTCGATCAGCTGGTCGAACAGCCGTGGCAGCGCCTCTAGGCGCGCGATGTAGGCGAGGTAGTCCTGTTCGTTCTCGACCTTGTGGAAGTTGATCAGGAACGTCGGCAGGAAGCTGTTCATGCCGTTCATCTGGTCGAATGCATAACCGTCGAGGAAGAACGGCTCGCCGTCGCGGGCGCTGTCGTACTGGTACTTCCACAGGTCCCACGACAGCTTGGCGTCATCGTCGAGCTGGTCGTAGTCGAAGTTGGATTCCATCTGCTGCACCGAAGCCTCCAGCCAGGCCAGCTGCTTGCGTGCGGCCTCCTCGGAGACGTCGTCCAGCTGGTCGTACAGGTCCTTGCGGCCGAGGAAGGTCAACCGCATCGGGCTGAACTGCAGCAGTTCCTCGTATTGGGTCTCGAACCAGGCGTTGAGGCGCGCGGACTCGCTCTCGGCCTGCTGCGTGGTGCCGGCGCCGGTGGCGGCGGTGGTATCGGCCGGTTGCGGCGAACAGGCCGCCAGGGCCAGTGCAAGCGCCAGGGCGCTGCAGGCGAACGCGCTTCGCATGGAATCTTCTCCTCGGGTTGGATGGGCGCCATTCTGCCCCGCGGGCGGGGCGAAGGCCCGTGCAGGATGTCATGTTGCGATCGTTGCCCGGCCGCGGCGAACCATGGCGGGTCGTCGGAACGAGCAGATGTCCAGGTAGCATAGCGTCGGGGACGAATGCTTCGTTCGTAGGAGCGCGCCATGCGCGCGATGCCGCGAGCATGGCGCCGTCCGGAAATTCCGGTGACCGGCGCGCCTGTCGATCCGGAATCGTGGCATCCACTGGCTCCGGCCGCCACCCGCGGCATCGCGCGCATGGCGCGCTCCTACGGATCACCTGGCCGATGCGTGGAAGGTTCCTGTAGGCCGGAGCCTCAGGCCAACACTTTCTCCTGGTCCTCCTCCTCGGCCCCGGCATCGGAGGGGGGCGGGGCCTTGCCGCCGCTCTTGCCGATCTGGGCCGAGATCGCGGCCGCGGAGGCCTGCTCCGCCTGCATGCAGCGCGCGCGTGCGTCGGGGCACAGGATCTGCATGTAGTCGGCGTCGAAGCTCAGCCGTTCGACCAGGAAGTCGACGAACGCGCGAACCTTGGGCGAGGTCACCTGGCCACGCGGAAACACCGCGTTGAGTTCGAACTCGGGGCCGGTCCAGCCGGCGAGCACCCGGCGCAGGTAGCCCTGTTCGGCGTAGGCCTTGATGCTGATGTCGGCGGCCAGCATCAGGCCTTCGCCGCAGAGCAGGGCGCCGCGCAGGCCGGCCGGATCATTGGCCACCAGCACTGGATCGATGCGGTATTCGATACTCTGCTGGCCGTCGCTCAGCGGCCAGAAATAATGGCCGTTGCGATGCATCTTCTGCATGCCGAGGGTGCGGTGGTGCAGCAGGTCGTCGGGATGCAGCGGCTCGCCGTGGCGCTCGATGTAGCTTGGGCTGGCGTAGACCTGGGTGCGGAGCACCGCCAGCCGGCGCGCCACCAGATTGGAGTCGGGCAGGGTGCCCACGCGCAGGGCGACGTCGATCTCGCGGTCGATCAGGTCCAGCGGCTCGTTGCTCAGCAGCATCTCCACCCGCACCTCGGGATGGCGCGCGTGGAATTCGCCGAGCAGCGGTGCGATCCGTTCGATCCCGAGCGAATACGGCGTAGTCAACCGCAGCCAGCCGCGCGGCCCGCCCTGCAGCTGGGTCACCGCGCTCTCGGCCTCGGCCAGGTCGCGGGCGATCTTCTGGCAGTGCTCGTAGTAGATGTTGCCGGCCTCGGTGAGCCCGAGTTTGCGGGTCGTACGATGTAGCAGCTGCGCGCCCAGGCGCGTTTCCAGTTCCTGCACCTTGCGGCTGACGGTAGTCTTGGGCAGGCGCAGGGTGCGCGCCGCGGCGATGAAGCTGCCCTGTTCCACCACCTTGACGAAGATGATGGTGTCGTTGAGGTCGCGGGCCATCTTGGTCGGCTCCGAATGGGGGAAAGAGGGGGAGAGGTTCCGGTCCCTCATTGGACCGGCACAGGGACAATTATTCCCTCATTCAGGGGCTAATCAAGTGCAGGGGCGATCTTTATCGTAGCGGCACGTTTTCGAAAGAGCCGCGCCATGCAGTTCCACACCGCTTCCGAGCCGCGCCGCCAGGATCCCTCGCCGGGCTTCGCAGTGATACCGGGGTTCCGCCTTTTTCGCCTGCGCGATCAAGTGCTTGGCGGTTCCGCCGGATCTCGTTCCGGGGGGCTCGGCCGTGCCCGCGCCGGGGCGCCCGGTTACCACGCCCGGGGCTTCGCGGGTCGGCAATTGGTGTCGATCCTGGGAGAAATAATCCCGGAGCGGGGACAATGAGCCGGACACCGCTGCTGCTGGTGCTGGGCGCGACCGGCTGTGCCGGGCGCGGCGTGGTCGAGGCTGCGGTCGCCGCCGGCCGCGCGGTGCTCGCGGTGGCCGAGGACGCAGCCGCGCTGCAGGCGCTGCGGCAGCAATATCCGCAGGCCGACCTGGACATGCTGGCCGCGCCGCTGCGCAGCGACGGCGACGCCGCCGCGCTCGCCGAGGCGGTGCGCGACGGCGGCCGCCACCTGCAGGCGGTCATCGCCACGATCGGTGGCGAGGGCGCCAGTGGGCGCCTGCTGGACCAGCCGGCGGAAGTGCTGCGCAACACCCTCGACCAGGACCTGCTGCCGCACCTGGTCGCCGCACGCCATCTGTTCCCGCTGCTGCCGGCCAGCCAGCACACCCGTTACCTGCTGGTCGGCGGGCCCGGCGGCGGTTATCCCTGGGCCGGCTATGGCCATCGCTCGATCGCCGCCGCGGCGCTGCGAATGCTGGCGCGGGTGCTGCACGAGGAAGCCCGCCGCGAAGGCATCCGGGTGCAACTGCTGTCGGTCGACGCGCCACTGCGCGGCGCCGACAGCGACGTCCACGCCTGCGCCGAATGGCCGCAGGCGGCCGCAGTCGGCCGTCGCGCGCTGGCGCTGCTGGAGCGCGACGCGCCGGCGCGCGGCGGCATGCCCGCGATCGTCGACTACGCCGCCACCGCCGCCTTGACCTCGAGCAAGGTCGAGGTTGCATCCTCCTTGCCGATGCGCTCCTCCCCACCGGGCGTGCGCGCCGCCGACGCCGCATTGCGGGCGGCACCCGACGTGCCGGCCCGCGACCTGCAGGACGCGCGCGACCTGCTCGACACCTTTCGTTCTTTCCCCCATCCAGGACACCGCCACGATGAACATTCTTGACTCCAGGATCGATCGCCTGCGCCGCCGCATCGCGGCGCCGCTGCTCGGCGTACTCGCCGCCGCCGTGCTCGCCGCCTGCAGCAGCCAGGCCGCACCGGGTGAGGACATGCCGCCGCCCGAAGTCAGCGTCGCCCAGGTGCTGTCGCGCCCGGTCGCGCAGTGGGACGATTTCACCGGACGCGTGGTCGCCGTCGGCACGGTCGAACTGCGGCCACGCGTCAGTGGCTACATCGAACGCGTCGCCTTCCAGGAAGGCGATGAGGTGAAGAAGGGCGATCTGCTGTTCGTGATCGACCAGCGCCCGTACCGCGCCGCGCTCGCCCGGGCGCAGGCACAGCTGGCGCGCGCCAAGAGCCAGGCGCAGCTGGCGCGCAGCCAGGACGTACGCGCGGAGGAGTTGCTCGAGGCCAGCGCGATCTCGCGCGAGGAGTTCGAGGCCCGGCGCGCGGCCACCGCGCAGGGCGACGCCGAGGTGCGCGCCGCCGAGGCCGCGGTCACCACTGCGCAGCTGGACCTGCAGTTCACCGAAGTGCGTTCGCCGATCGACGGCCGCGCCGGGCGCGCGCTGATCACCGCCGGCAATCTGGCCCAGGCCGACGCCACGCTGCTGGCCACGGTGGTGTCGCTCGACCCGGTGCACGTGTACTTCGAGGCCGACGAGCAGAGCTTCCTGCGCTACCAGGCGCTGACCCGCGACGGCCGGCGCGCCGCCGCCGACAACGCGGTGCGCGTCGGCCTGGCCAACGAGCAGGGCTACCCGCACAGCGGCGTCGTCGACTTCACCGACAACCAGGTCGATCCGAACACCGGCACCATCCGTGCCCGTGCCGTGGTCGCCAATCCGGAGCGCGTGTTCACCCCGGGCCTGCACGCGCGCGTGCAGCTGGAGGGGGCCACCGCCTCCGAGGCGCTGCTGATCGACGAGCGCGCGGTGCTCACCGACCAGGACCGCAAGTACGTCTATGTGCTGGGCGAAAACGACCAGGCCGAGCGTCGCGACATCGTGCTCGGCCGCAGCGCCGACGGCCTGCGCGTGGTGCAGGACGGCCTGACCGCCGAGGACCGGGTGATCGTGCACGGCGTGCAGAAGGTGTTCTTCCCCGGCATGCCGGTGGCACCCGTGCCGATCGAGATGGGCGAGTCGGCACCGCCGCCGCAGGTCGCCAGCGCCGAAGCGCCATGACCTGAGTTTCGAGTTCCGGGCCGGACGCGCCTCCCCGTCCGCGCCGGCCCACGTCCCGCCCGATCCTTCCCCGCACGCGGCCACGCCGCGAATGCTCCTCCCCCTCGGGCCGTGGGGAGGATCGGGACGGGGCACTTTTTACCGATCGGCCACCCCGAGGCATCACCGCGGCACGCGCGCAGCAGCGCCACGCCGCCCAAGGAACACGCCATGGACTTTTCACGTTTCTTCATCGACCGCCCGATCTTCGCCGCGGTGCTGTCGATCATCATCTTCGCGATCGGCCTGATCGCGATCCCGAACCTGCCGATGAGCGAATACCCGGACGTCGCGCCGCCGTCGGTAATGGTGCGCACGGTGTACCCGGGCGCCAATCCCAAGGTGATCGCCGAGACCGTGGCCACGCCGCTGGAGGAGGCGATCAACGGCGTCGAGGACATGATGTACCTCAAGTCGGTGGCCGGTTCCGACGGCGTGCTGCAGCTGACGGTGACCTTCCGCCCCGGCACCGATCCGGACGACGCCGCGGTCAAGGTACAGAACCGCGTCGCCCAGGCGCAGGCGCGCCTGCCCGAGGACGTGCGCCGCCAGGGCGTGACCGTGCAGAAGCAGTCGCCGACCTTCCTGATGGTGGTGCACCTCACATCGCCGGACGGCAAGTACGACCTGCTGTACCTGCGCAACTACGCCCGCCTGCACGTCAAGGACGCGCTGGCGCGGATCCGCGGCGTCGGCGACGCGCAGATCTTCGGCGGCGGCGACTACGCCATGCGCGCCTGGCTCGACCCGGACGCGATCGCCTCGCGCGGGCTGACGGCCGGCGACGTGCTGCGGGCGATGCGCGAACAGAACGTGCAGGTCTCGGCCGGCCAGCTCGGCGCCGAACCGATGCCCGACAGCCGCTTCCTCACCCTGATCAACGCCCAGGGGCGGCTGACCACGGAGGAGGAATTCGGCGACATCGTGATCGAGAGCGGCGCCGACGGGCAGGTCGTGCGCCTGCGCGACGTAGCCCGGCTGGAGCTGGGCGCGGGCGACTACACGCTGCGTTCGCAGCTCGACGGCAAGGACGCGGTGGCGATCGGCGTGTTCGAGGCGCCAGGCGCCAACGCGCTGCAGATCCGCGACGAAGTCATCGCCACCATGGACGAGCTTTCCGAGCGCTTCCCGGAAGGCATCGAGTACGAGTCCATCTACGACACCACCGTGTTCGTGCGCGACTCGATCAAGTCCGTGATCACGACCCTGCTCGAAGCGGTGCTGCTGGTGGCGCTGGTGGTGATCCTGTTCCTGCAGACCTGGCGCGCCTCGCTGATCCCGCTGCTGGCGGTGCCGGTGTCGGTGGTTGGCACCTTCGGCGCGCTGTACCTGCTGGGCTATTCGATCAACACCCTGACCTTGTTCGGCCTGGTGCTGGCGATCGGCATCGTGGTCGACGACGCGATCGTGGTGGTGGAGAACGTCGAGCGCCACATCGAGGACGGCGCGACGCCGCTGCAGGCGGCGCACCTGGCCATGAAGGAGGTCTCCGGCCCGATCATCGCCATCGGCCTGGTGCTGTGCGCGGTGTTCGTGCCGATGGCGTTCCTGACCGGCGTCACGGGGCAGTTCTACCGCCAGTTCGCGGTGACCATCGCCATCTCCACGGTGATCTCCACCGTCAACTCGCTGACCCTGTCGCCGGCGCTGGCGGCGATGCTGCTCAAGCCGCACGACGCGCCGAAGGATCGTCTGTCGCGCCTGATCGAGCGGCTGTTCGGCTGGGTGTTCCGGCCGTTCAACCGCTTCTTCAAGCGCAGCTCGGAGCAATACGAACGCGGCGTCATCCGCGCGCTGGGCCGGCGCGGGGCGGTGTTCGGGATCTACGCCGGCCTGCTGCTGGCGACCGGGCTGATGTTCCAGCTGGTGCCGGCCGGCTTCATTCCGGTCCAGGACAAGCTGTACCTGATCGCAGGCGTCAACCTACCCGGAGGCGCATCCCTGCCGCGCACCAATGCGCTACTGGACAAGGTCAGTGCGATCGCGGAGGAGGACGAGGACGTCATCAACACCATCGCCTTCCCCGGCCTGAACCCGCTGCAGTTCACCAACACGCCCAACTACGGCGTGGTGTTCCTCAACCTCAAGCCGTTCGGCGATCGCAAGCGCAGCGCCGAGGAGATCAATGCCGAGCTCGGCCAGAAGATCGCCGGGCTACAGGAAGGCTTCGCGTTCTCGTTCATGCCGCCGCCGATCCAGGGCCTGGGCAACGGCTCGGGCTACCAGCTGTTCGTCGAGGACCGCGGCAATCTCGGCTATGGCGCCTTGCAGGAAGCGGTGAACGGTTTCCAGGGCGCGATCTCGCAGACCCCGGGCATGGGCTTCCCGATCACCAGCTACCAGGCCAACGTGCCGCAGCTGGATGCCGAGGTCGACCGGGTCAAGGCCAAGGCCCAAGGCGTGCAGCTGACCGACCTGTTCGACACCCTGCAAACCTACCTCGGCTCGGCCTACGTCAACGACTTCAACCAGTTCGGCCGGACCTGGCAGGTGATCGCCCAGGCCGATGCGTCGTTCCGCGACAACGTCGAGGACATCGGCAACCTGCGTACACGCAACGACCGCGGCGAGATGGTGCCGATCGGCTCGATGGTCAGCGTGCGCGAGACCTTCGGTCCCGATCCGGTGCTGCGCTACAACGGCTACCCGGCCGCGGACCTGGCCGGTGAGTCCGATCCGCGCGTGCTGTCGTCGTCGCAGGCGATGGACGCGTTGACCGAGCTCGGCGCCGGCGTGCTGCCCAACGGCATGACCTTCGAGTGGACCGACCTGAGCTTCCAGCAGGCCAACCAGAGCAAGGCGGCGATGATCATCTTCCCGCTGGCGGTGATGCTGGTGTTCCTGGTGCTGGCGGCGCTGTATGAGAGCTGGACCCTGCCGCTGGCGATCATCTTGATCGTGCCGATGTGCATGCTCTCGGCGATGCTCGGCGTGTGGATGACCGGCGGCGACAACAACATCTTCGTCCAGGTCGGGCTGGTGGTGCTGATCGCGCTGGCGTGCAAGAACGCGATCCTGATCGTGGAGTTCGCACGCGAGCTGGAGATACAGGGCATGGGCATCGTGGAGGCCGCGCTGGAAGCCTGCCGCCTGCGCCTGCGCCCGATCATCATGACCTCGATCACCTTCACCGCAGCGGTGGTGCCGCTGGTGCTGGCCACCGGTGCCGGCGCCGAGGTGCGGCAGGCGCTGGGCACCGCGGTGTTCGCCGGCATGATCGGCGTCACCGGCTTCGGCCTGTTCCTGACGCCGGTGTTCTACGTCGCGCTGCGCAAGCTGGTGGAACGCGGCAAGGACAAGACCGCGGACGTGCAGCCGGACAACCTGGAGCCATCCCATGCGTAACCGACTTTCCAATCGACTTCCGGCGACCGCGCGCGCCATGCTGCCGTCGCTGCTCGCCGTCGCCCTGGCCGCCTGCGCGGTCGGCCCGAACCATGTCCGCCCCGAACTGCCGCTCGCCGACGGGTTCGTGCAGGCCCAGGTTTCGGACCCGTCGGCGCTGCCGGCGCCGGATGCGACGTTCTGGCAGGACTTCGCCGATCCGCAGCTCGATGCGCTGGTCGACGACGCACTCGTTGCCAACCACGACCTGCGCATCGCGCTGGCCAGCTACGACCGCGCCAACGCGCTGCTGCGCGGCGCCGGCTTCGACCGCTTCCCGACCGTCACCGCATTCGCGGAGGCCGCCGACAGCCGTGCCAGTGCCGACGAACTGCCGGGCGTGCCGCGTGCCGATCGCGACGGCGAGCGCTATCGCGCCGGCATCGAGGCGAGCTGGGAGCTGGACCTGTTCGGCCGTGTGCGCCGCGGCGTCGAGGCCGCGCGCGCCGGCGCCGCCGCCAGCGCCGCCGACCTGGCGGCGCTGCAGGTCGCGATCGTCGGCGAGGTGGTGCGCGGCTACGTCGAGCTGCGCGGCGCCCAGGAGCGGTTGCGGGTCGCCCAGGCCAACGCCGACAACCAGCGCGAGACCCTGCGCCTGGTGGAGGTGCGCTTCGAGTCGGGGCGCGGTACCGGTTTCGACACCGCCCGCGCCCGCGCGCAACTGGAATCCACGCTGGCGCGGGTGCCGGCGCTGCAGGCCGAGGTCGCCGCCGGCATGCACCGGCTGGCGGTGCTGACCGGGCGCACGCCCGACGCGCTGGTGGCCGAACTGCAGCCGGTACGGCCGCTGCCAACGCTGCCGCCGCGGCTGGACGCCGGCTCTCCCGGCGATCTGCTGCGCCGGCGCCCTGACATCGCCGCCGCCGAGCAGCGCTTGCATGCGGCCACCGCACGCATCGGCGTTGCCACCGCCGATCTGTTTCCGCGCTTCACCCTCGGCGGGCTGCTCGGCAGCCAGGCGATCGACAGCTCGGCGTTGTTCGAACGCGACAGCGAGACCCGCCTGGTGGCGCTCGGCATCGACTGGTCGTTCCTCGACATCGGCCGGGTGCGCGCGCGCATCGCCGCCGCCGATGCCGAGGCCGCCGGCGAACTGGCGCGCTACGAGCAGACCGTACTGCTGGCGCTGGAGGACACCGAGAACGCGCTGGTGCGCTACGCCCGCACCCGCGAGGAGGACACGCACCTGACCAGTGCGGCGGAGGACAGCGCCCGTGCCGCACAGCTGGCGCGCACCCGCTTCGAGGCCGGCGCCGCCGACCTGTTCGAGGTGCTCGACGCCGAGCGCACCCAGCTGCAGGCACAGGACGCGCTGGCCGATGCGCGCACTCGCAGCGTCACCGGCGCGGTGGCGCTGTACCGCGCGCTCGCCGGTGGTTGGCCGCAGCGCCTGCCGGCGCGCGAGCGGGTCGCCGACCGCGACTGAATGCAACAGAGGGCCGGCGCTGCCTGGATTTGAAAGCAAGAACCGGAGTGCGGTCCATTCGACGCAATGCGAGAGTGCACCTTCACAAGAGAGGAAGGTGCATTCGCCATGAACGCAATCGTCGACCGCTCGGCGCCGCAAATGGAGGACATCCGCTTCGCATTCGGGACATGTTCGCTGGGCATCGTGCTCGTCGCAGTCAGCACCAGAGGCGTCGTCGCAATCCTGTTGGACGACGACCGCGACGCATTGCGCCGCGCCCTGGCCAATGCCTTCCCTCGGGCGCGCCTTGCCGCCGCGGAAACGGCGCTCAGGGGCACCGTCGCCACCGTCGTCACCTTCCTCGACGCGCCGCATGGCAGACTGGACTTGCCGCTCGATATTCGAGGCTCGGCGTTGGAGCAATCCGTCTGGCAGGCGCTCCGCGATGTTCCGGTCGGCCGGACCACCACCTATGGCCAGGTCGCCAGGGCTCTGCCATTGGCGGCCACCGCTCAGGATGTCGGCGCTGCCTGCGCAGCCAATGTGCTCGCGGTCGCCATCCCCTGCCATCGGGTGATCAAGGCGGATGGCTCGATCGCGGGCTATCGCTGGGGCGTGCAACGCAAGAGGAAGCTCACGAACCGGGAGCGCGCGGCATGAATTCAATGACTCGGGAATATCAGCACAAGGCGTATTACAGCGGCGTTCTGGACCAGTCGGCCGACGAGGCCTGGAGAATGGTCCGAGATTTCAACGACTATCCCCGCTACATCGAGGGCGTCACCGAGAGCATCATCGAGGACCGCAAGCGCGGAGACGAGGTCGGCGCCGTGCGGCGCTTCCTCTACGGAGAGACATGGCTGCGCCAGCGCCTGGAAGCCCATTCCGACGCGGACCGCTCCTTCACCTATGCCGGAATGGAGCGGTTTCCCTTTCCGGTCGGGGAGGACATCGATGTCCCGGCGGCCATCGGCTACCAGGGCACGTTGCGGCTGACGCCGATCGTCGACGGCAACCGCACGTTCGTGGAATGGTTCGTGGAATTCGACGGGCCATCGAACGAGGCTGCGCAATGGACCGGTCTTTTCCTGGAACTCATCCCGCAATGGGTGGACTCCCTCCGCCGGACGCTCGCAGGGCAGCGGTGATCGGTGCGCTCCGGTAACCTATAGCACGGCGCCCAATTGCCATGGCACGAATTCGAGATCACCGAATCCGCTCACCTCGCTTGCGCTCTTCCTGCCGCTCGCGGTCGCGAGGATGAGGTCGAATATCCGCGCCCCGCTTTCCTGCGGCGTCTCGGTACGCTCCAGGATGCTTCCGCAATCGCAATCGATATCCTCCGCCATCCGTCGCGCCATTTCCGAATTGGTCGCAAGCTTGAGGCTGGGCACCGGCTTCGCGCCGAACACCGAGCCCCGTCCCGTCGTGAAGCAGATCATGTTCGCGCCGGACGCGATCTCTCCGGTGGCCGAGCATGGGTCGTATCCGGGGCTGTCCATGAACACGAAGCCGCGCCGGTCGATGCGTTCGGCGTAGCGGTAGACGCCGCGCAACGGCGAGGAACCGGACTTGGCCACCGCCCCTAGCGATTTTTCCAGGATGGTCGTGAGGCCGCCCGCGATGTTGCCGGGCGACGGATTGTTGTCGAGGCTCGCACCGTGTCTGGCGGTGTGGTCTTCCCACCAGTCGAGCAGGCGCTGCAGGTCCTCGCGGACCTGCGGGGTTTCGGCGCGCTCGAACAGCAGCGACTCCGCGCCGTAGATCTCCGGTGTTTCCGCGAGGATGACGGTGCCTCCGGCGCGGACCAGCTTGTCGGCGGCAAATCCGAGCGCCGGGTTGGCGGTGATGCCGGAGAAGCTGTCGGAGCCACCGCACTGCAACCCCAGAACCAGCTCCGACGCCGGAATGGGCTCGCGGCGCGCCGTCTCCGCCTCCTCCAGCAGTTCCCGCACGATGCCTTCCGCCATCGACACGGTCTTCATCGTGCCGCCGGCGTCCTGGATGGTCATCGTGCGGAGCCTTCGCCCGGTCGTCAGGTTCTGCGATTGCAGCAGGCGCTCGACATCGTTCACCTCGCAGCCCAGGCCGATCACCAGCACGCCCGCGAAGTTCGGATGATCGATGAAGCCGCCCAGCGTGCGTTGCAGGAGTTCGATGCCGGGGCCGGTCGACGCCAAGCCGCAGCCGGTCGCGTGGGTGACCGGCACCACGCCGTCGACCTGTGGCCAGGACGCCATCGCATCGCCGGAAAAGCGCTCGGCGACCTTGCGCACGACCGTTGCCGAACAGTTGACGGTAGCGATGACTCCGACGTAGTTGCGGGTGGCGGCGCGGCCGTCGGGGCGGCGGTAGCCCTGGAAAAAGTGTTCCTCGCTGCCCGGAGTCCAGGCGCGCCTCGCGGCAACCGGCGACGCGTCGTGTTCCGCGAAGGCCAGATTGTGGGTGTGCACGTGGTCGCCGGCAGCGATGTCCTGCGTGGCGGCACCGATGAAGTGGCCGTACTTGAGGACGGGGTGGCCCTTGACGATGGCCGTGGTGGCGAACTTGTGGCCAACCGGGATGTCGGCGGCCGTCGTCAGCGCGAAGTCGGAGAGGCGGGTGCCGGCCGGGAGGGCGGTCGTGGCGATGGCGACGTTGTCGGTCGGGTGGAGCTGGAGGAAGGGCATTCGGGTCATGGGGTGGGCAACCTGGCTGGAACGTGTCTCGAAATTGGCCCGCGATTCCTTCCGGCTTCGGGAACCCTTCGCCACTCTACTCCCGGATCGGCGTCGTTCGGAGTTCGCCTGTCTCGAGTACTGGCGTCGTTTGGCGCTCATTGGCCATTGATGAGCCCCGGCAGCCACAACGACACTTGCGGCACGTAGGCGACGAGCCCGAGCGCCACCAGCAGCGCGAGATAGAAGGGCCAGATCGTGCGCACGCTCCGCTCGATCGGGATCCGGCCGATCGCGCAGCCGACGAAGAGCACCGAGCCCACCGGCGGCGTCACCAGGCCGATCCCGAGATTCAGGATCAGCATGATCCCGAACTGCACCGGATCCATGCCGAGCTGGATGGACAGCGGCAGGAAGATCGGCGTCGTGATCATGATCAGTGGCGCCATGTCCATGAAGGTGCCGAGGATCAGCAGCGTCAGGTTGATCAGGAGCAGCAGCACGAGCGGATCTTCGCTGATGGCCTTCAGCAGCGACGCGAGCTGCTCGGGCACCTGCAGGATCGCCAACAGCCAGCCGAACGCCGCCGCCGTGCCGATGATGATCATCACCATCGCCGTCGTCCGGACGGCCGCGGTCGTCGCCTGCACGAAACGCTCCCAGCTAAGTGAGCGGTACACGAACAACGCGACCACGATCGTGTAGACGACGGCGATCGCGGAGGACTCGGTCGCCGTGAACACGCCGAGCAGGATTCCGAGCACGATGACCAGCGCCGCAAGCAGCCCCGGGACGGCCGCGGCGAATGCGATCAGGAACACGCGTACCCCGGGAAACCGGCCGCGCGGATAGCCGCGGCGCACAGCGACGATGTACGCCGCGATCATCAGCAGCAAGCCCGCGAGGACGCCCGGGACGATGCCCGCGATGAACAGATCCGCGATCGAGACGCTGACGCTCGCCGCCGCGGTGTAGATGATCATGTTGTGCGACGGCGGGATCAGCAGGCCGGTGATCGCCGAGGTCGCCGACACGTTGACCACGTAGTCGCCGTCGTAGCCCTTCTCGCGCATCACCGGCCCGAGCGCGGAGCCGATCGCCGACACGCTCGCGATGGCCGAGCCCGACACTGCGCCGAACAGCATCGACGAGCCGACCGTCACCTGCCCCAGCCCGCCGCGCGTACGACCGAGCGCGGCGTCGGCCACCCTGATGAGCCGCTCCGCGATGCCGGCGCGATGCATCAGGTCGCCCGCGAAGATGAAGAATGGAATCGCCATGAGCGCGAAGATGTTCATGCCCGCCGCCATGCGCTGGAACGGGACGACCAGCGGGATGTCGAGCAGGAAGAACGTGACCAGCGACGCGGCACCGAGCGCGAACGCGACCGGGACACCGATGATTAGCAGCACCGCGAGGGTGACCAGGAGCACGATCAGTTCCATGTCGGATCGATCTCCCGGCCGCGCAGGTCCGTGACGATGTGTTCGATGCTGAACCCGAAGATGAGCAGGCCCGCCAGCGGAATCGGAAGATAGGCGACCCCGCGCGGCAGGTCGAGCGCCGGGATCACGTGCTCCCAGGTCGCGAGCACCAGTTCGGTGCCCCACGCCGCCATGGACGCGCCGAACAGGCCGACGACGGCGTGCGCGGCGAGGTCGACCGCTGTCTTCCATTTCCCCGGCAGCGCGTTCGCGACCACGCCGATGCGGATGTGGAAGCCTTCGCGCACGCCGGCGGCGGCCGCGAACATCACGAACCAGATCATCAGCAACTGTGCTGCCGATTCCGCCCACGCCGTGCTGTCGTTCAGCACGTAGCGCGCGAACACCTGCCAGCCGATGACGGCGGTCATCAGCAGCAGGCCGAAGCCTGCGAACCAGCGAATGAAGCGGCTGATGCGAGCGCCGATCATTGCCGGTTTACTCGAGACGCATCGCTTGCCTGGCGGGCTTCTGCGGGGGCAGGCGCGTCCAGCGCCTGGATCCGATCGGCGAGCTCGCGCAGGCGCGGCGTCGTCAGGAAGCGGTCCCACACCGGGCGCATGCGGCTTGCGAAGGCGTCGTGATCGACGTCCTCGACCAGCTCGATGCCGTCCTCCAGCACGCGCCTGCGCGATTCCTCGACGCGCGCGTCCCAAAGCTCGCGCATGATCGGCACCGAGCCGTCGACCGCCGCCTGCAGGTGCTCCCGCTGCGCGTCGTCGAGCTTCTTCCAGGTGTGCATCGAGGCGACGAGCACTTCCGGCGCCAGCACATGGTTGGTCATGCTGTAGTGGCGCGCGGCTTCGAAGTGGCGCGAGCTTTCGTACGACGGCCAGTTGTTCTCCGCGCCGTCGACGACGCCCTGCACGAGCGCCTGGAACACCTCGGTGTAGGGGATCGGCGTCGGGTTGGCGCCGAGCGCCTGCACCATCGCGACGTAGATGCTCGAGTTCTGCACCCGCACTTTCAGGCCGCGCATGTCGTCGGGGGTGCGGATCGGTCGCCGCGTGTTGTAGAAGGAGCGCGCGCCGGAATCGTAGTAGCACAGCCCCTTCAATCCGTGCGGCGTCATCGCGTCGAGGATGGCGCGCCCCGGCGCGCCGTCGAAGGCCGCGCGCGAATGCGCGACAGAGCGGAACAGGAACGGCAGCGCCAGCACCATCGTCTCCGGCACGATCGAGTTCACCGGCGCGAGATTGACGCGGTTGAGATCGAGGCCGCCGAAGATCGTGATTTCCAGCGTGTCCGCTTCGGAGCCGAGCTGGCCGCCGGAATAGACGCGGACGCGCATCTCGCCGCCGGTGCGTTCGGCGAGGACGCGGTCGATGGCGTGCAATGCCCTGGTCGTCGGGTAACTTTCGGGGTGCGTCTCGGCGGCGAAGAGCGGGCGCTGGCTGCTGCCTGTCTTGCGGCGCTGGCAGGCCATGAGGAGGAGCGGCGTCAGCAGCAGCTCACGCCGCGTCAGCATGTTGATATCCCGTTCGCAGGAGCGAAGCGGCAGGTTGTAGGCGAGTGATGGGCGGGCTCGCGACCTTGCCGTGCGGCCGCCGGGCGATGTCGCGCACCGCCGGATCGGGTGGGAACAGCCGGTCGGGATGCAGCTCGAGGCGTCGCGACATGACGGCAGTGAATTTTCTGAATCAGGACGACAGTCACCATAACCCCTGTTTGCGCGGCCATTCCAGAGGCACTGGAAAGGGGAGGTGAAAAGGGACGGGGCAAGTCAAGCGTCGGCGCACTCGCGCTCGCGCCGCCCGCCCGGGCGATCGCCAGCCCATGGCCCCTCCCAACGCCTTTTCCATCATCCGCTGAAACCTGGGATCTTGTAGGCACGTGCGGCAGGCCAATCAGGGCTTCCAGCAGGGATCACCAGATCACGATGCAACTGTCGTGCAAGCAGGCACGAAAGGGGCTAAGGTGCGCCGGTCAAGCGCCGCTTTCCGGCCAGCCTTGATCCCGTCGTCCAGCATGGAAAGATTCGCGCCCGCGCCTGAGAACGCTGCCAAGCGGGCGCCTGACGATTCGTTCGTGAAATGGATCGAGCAGTACGGCGCCGCACTGCTGCGTTTTTTCCGGCGCCGCATCCCGGATGCGCACGATGCCGACGACGCGCTGCAGGACACCTACGTCCGGCTGCTGAAATACCGCGATCGCGAGCACATGGAAGCGCCCCAAGCGCTGGCGTTCCGGATTGCCGAAAGCGTGGTTTGCGACCGCCAGCGCCGACGGGCATCGCACCGGGTGGATGCACACGTGCCGTTCGCGGACGACGACGATCCCGCCACCGGGGCCGGTCCGGAGCACGTCGCCTGCGCCGGCCAAGAACTGGGCGTGCTGGCGGAAGCCATCGGCGAACTTTCACCGAAATGCCGTCGGGTATTCCTGATGAGTCGTCTGCACGGCCTCAAGCGCCAGGACATCGCCGACCGTCTGGGCATTTCCGTGCAGATGGTCGACAAGCACCTCGGCCGCGCCATGGCGTATTGCCGGCGCAAGGTAGAAGGTTCCGCCTCGTGAACGTTCTGGATTGACCATGGCCCTTCACGACATGGACGAGCATCTGGCGGCCGAAGCCGACCGTTGGCTCCTGCGCATGCAGGACCCCGACCGGACCGAAACCGAACGGCGCCAATTCGAGGCCTGGCTGCGGCGCGATCGGGCGCATCTTGCCGCCTATCGCAACGCCGAGCGGCTTTGGCGGCAACTCGGCCAGGCGGTTCGGCGCCCCGAGGTCCGCGACCTGCCCGAAGCAGCGCTTCCGCCTGCCGGAGAGCCGGGTCGGCGGATAGCGCGACGGAACCAATGGCTCGCCGCGGCCGCCTGCCTGCTGCTGGTCGTCGCCGGTTTCCAGTTCCTTCGACCGCCACGGCCGGCGCCGCCGCAGTCGTTCGCGACAGCCACCGGGGAAACCCGCCGCGCGGTGCTGGACGACGGCTCCGTGGTCACCCTGGATACCGACAGCCGGATCGCGGTCGCGTACACCGATCAGGCGCGTCGCATCGAAATCGCGCACGGCAATGCATTCTTCGACGTCGCCGCAGACGCGTCGCGACCATTTGTCGTCGACGCCGGGCCGGGACGGGCCACCGTGCTGGGAACGCGCTTCCAAATGAACACGGCATCCGGCCGACTCGAAGTCGTCCTGGTCGAGGGATCGCTGCAACTCGAACATCGGGGCACCGGCGGGAACGCCTCCCCTCCGGCATTGGTCGTCCTTGAACCGGGCCAGTCCGCGCGACTGGACGGCCAGGCAGCCGGGTGGCGGATCGGCCCTGCCGACGTGGAAGCGCGGACCGCCTGGCTGCAGGGCCGGTTGATCTTCCGTGACACACCGCTGCCCGTGGCGCTGGCCGAGTTCAACCGCTACAGCACCGTCAAGCTGCGCATCGGCGACGCACGGCTGGAGGCTTTGACGATCCACGGCGTCTTCCGCACGGGCGACCAGCGCTCGTTCGCGCTCGCACTCGCGAGCACGCTGCCCGTGCGGGTCCAAGACGTTGATGGCGACCTGGTCCTGCGGGACGCAGACGTGGCGCCCTGAGTTCCGACGGCCTCCTGCGGCCGGCGCGGCGCGCTTCGGCCCTCGCCCCACTCACCCACTTTTCGGCGATCGCGCGGACGCGAGGTAGAAGGTCCGCGCGCGGCTGCGTTACACCTTCATGCAGGCCCGTTGCGCCGTGACCGCTCACGGCGGGGCACCTTTCGCAGGAATCGCCATGACCGAAAAACGCAGCAAGACCGGATCGAAACTGCTCGCCTGGTCGGTGCTCACCGCCGCCCTGCTGGCCCTTCCGCCGTTCGTGCAGGCGCAGGCACCGGAAGGCAGGGCGCCGGGAGACAGCCGGCCGGCTGCCGTGCACCACTTCCGCATCCCCGCCTCGTCCCTGGCCGAGGCCCTGACCGCGTTCGCGATGCAAAGCGGATTGCAGGTCTCGTTCACCCGCGACACCGTGCGCGGCCTGCGGGCGCCGGAACTCGACGGCGACTACGCGCCGACCGAAGCGCTGGAATTCCTGCTGCAGGGAACGTCGCTCGATTATGCGTTCGTCAACGAGTCGACCATCGTCATCCGGCGCCCGGAAACGCCGGCGACGACCGGCGATGCGCCCGCCGGTGCGCAGCTTCCCGACACGCCCGCCCCGACCACTCTGGAAACCGTCTCGGTCATCGGCACCAATATCGTCGGCGCCCGCGAATCCGGCACGCTGCCCGTGTCCGTCGTCCGCCGCGAATCGCTGGACGCGATGGGCGTGGCGACGGCCGGGGAGATGATCGCCGCGCTGCCGCACTCGGGCGCACAGGCCTTCAACAACGAATCGCAGGGACCGAACCAGGCGCGCGGCGACGTCGCCTCGGCCAATCTGCGCGGACTGGGGTCCGGCAACACGCTGGTGCTGCTCAACGGCCGTCGCATGGTCGCCCATCCCACCACCCAGCAGGAAGGCTCGGTGCCGGTACAGATCGTCAACCTCAACACCGTGCCGGGGCCGGCGCTGCAGCGCATCGACATCCTCCGCGACGGCGCCGGCGCGATCTACGGTTCGGACGCGACGGCCGGCATCCTCGACAACGTGCTCGACAACCGCTTCAGCGGCGGCGAGGTCACGACGCGCTACGGATTCTCCGAAGGTACCGCGCTGGACGAGCAGTCGCTGGGTTTCAAACTGGGCAAATCGTTCAACCAGGGCGCCACCCATGCCACGCTGTTCGGCGAGATCTACAGCCGCTCGGCCATGCCGGCGTCCGACCGCCACTACGCCGGCACCGATTTCCTCAGCGACCGGGTTGCCGACACCTATGCCTCCAGCTTCGACAACCGCTCGTCGCTGGCGCCCTGGCTGCGCGCCTCGGTCGCGACCCCGGTCGCCGACTTCGGCGAGGCCTTCACCGCTTTCCATGTACAGCCCTGCGCGCTGCCGGGCTCGGACCTGGGCACCGGCACCGATGGTGTCTGCATCGACGGCGGCTCGTCGGCGCTGGAACCGGTGCTGCGCACCGACGAGGCGCCGGAACGGACGCTCACGCCCAGCTCCGACCGGATCAGCCTGATCTCCACCGTCGAGCACGATTTCGAATCGGGCGTCCAGGCCTTCGGCGAGCTGCTCTACTACTCCGCCGAGTCGACCGCGCACCGCGGCGGCACCACCAACCTGACCTCCGCGCCGCTGACGATATCGGCCGCCAACCCCTACAACCCCTTCGGTTCCGGGCCGGGCCGCGACCCCGGCTATACCGGCCCGGCGCAGGACATCGCCATCGTCGGCCTGCGTGTGGACGATGTCGGCCGCCGCCGGATCGATGTCGACTCCGAAGCCTATCGCGCCCTGCTCGGGCTGCGCGGTGAACTTGGCGACTGGTGGAACTGGGAAAGCGCGGTCCTGTACTCCGAGGCGAACACCGTCGACGTCGAACACAACCGTGTCAGCAACACGGCGCTGCAGGCTGCGTTGAACAGCGCCGACCCAGCCACTGCCTACAACGCCTTCAACGGCGGCAATCTTGCGGCGCCGGGGCTCCACGACGCGTCCCTCAATCCGCCCGCTGTGGTCGACCCCTTGCGCATCAGCATCAGCCGGGACAGCAGGGCGACACTGGCGCTGGCGGATTTCAAGCTCTCCAGCCCGAACGCGTTCTCGGCGTTCGGCCGGGATGTTGGCGCGGCCGTCGGCGTGGAGATGCGGCGCGAGACCTTCCGCGACGATCGCGATCCGCATATCGACGGCACCATCAATTTCATCACGCCCGCCGGCGAGGCGACCAGCGACGCCATGGGCAGCAGCCCGACGCCGGATACGCAGGGTTCGCGCAACGTCCACTCCGCCTTCGCCGAACTGCAGATCCCGCTGATCTCCGAAGACGATGCCGTGTCCTTCGCTCGGAACATCGACCTGCAACTGGCGGCGCGCTACGAGCGCTTTTCCGACATCGAAGAGGGCGTGCTCAAGCCCAAGGCCGCGCTATCCTGGCGCCTCAACGACTGGCTGATGTTCCGCGGCGCCTACTCCGAAGGCTTCAGGGCGCCGAACCTGGAGACCGTCAACGCCACCGAGATCCGCCGCGTGCAGGAGAACCTGACCGACCTCTACGGTTGCGCCCAGGGACAGGGTGTCGATTCGATCGCCGCGATCGACCGCAGCGCCTGCGGTGCGTACACCTACAACGTCGAGGACGTACGCAGCGGCAACCGCAACCTGGAATCGGAAACCAGCGAGACGGTCAGTGTCGGCATCGTGTTGAACCCGACCGACAGCCTGGCCCTGACCCTCGACTGGTGGCGGATCAGGCAGGACGGCATCATCGGCGTGTTCGAGGCGCAGGATCACCTGAACCTGGACGCGGTCCGGCGGCTGGAGGAAGGCGGCGTCAATCCCGCGCTCACCCGCGATGCCGACGGGCAACCCGTGCGCATCGCCAACCAGTTCCTCAACCTGGATTCGCGCACGGTGGAAGGCGTCGACATCGGCGCCCTCTATGCATTGCGGGACACGCGCCTGGGCGACTTCCGCTTCACCCTCGATATCGCGGTTCTCGACCGCTTCGACCAGACGCCCTCGCCAGAATCGGCCTCGCTTCTGGCCGCCGGACTGCCCGCCAGCGCCGGCGGTTCGCTGATCAGGCAGAACGAGAACCCGCGCGTTCGCGGATCCGGCAGCATCGCCTGGCGGAACGGCGCATGGGAAGCGAACGCCTATGCCGGCTATGTGGGAAGCGTCGTGGACACCTCCGCGCTGAACTACCCGGTCGACGACTGGCTCACCGTCAACAGTTCGCTGAAGTACGCCTTCGATTCAGGACCACTGCGCGGCACCTCGCTGCGGATCGGCGTCAACAACATCGCCGACAAGGACCCGCCGCTGGCCGATGAAACCTTCGGTTACCTGACCAAGCTGCACAACAACCGCGGGCGGTTCTGGTACCTGCAGGTCAGCAAATCGTTCCTGTGAGCCCCGCGCCGCCCGGCTGGTCCGAAGACCGTCCGCTCGCACGGTCCGATGATCGAGAAAATGATGACGACCACAATCCGGTACGACGCGTCGTGCCGCCGCTTCTGCAGCTTCGTGCTGGCAGCCGTGCTGACCGTCGGCAGCGCCGCCTGCGCCCACGCCCGGGAAGCGAGCCCGGCCGCAGCGGCGTTCGACTACCTCATCGAGTACGACTCGATCCACCACCCGGTCGTCTCGCGGCATGGCATGGTGGCCAGCCAGAACCGCACCGCATCCTCGGTCGGCGCAGACATCCTGCGGCAAGGCGGCAACGCGGTCGATGCCGCGGTGGCGGTCGGCTTCGCGCTGGCGGTCACCCTGCCCCGCGCCGGCAACCTGGGCGGCGGCGGCTTCATGCTGATCCACCTGGCCGAACAGGACCGAACCGTCGCCCTCGAATACTACGGACAGGCGCCGCAAGGCATGCCCGGCGACCTGCTCGACGGTCCCGACGGCAAGGTCGACCGCGGCAAGCGCTACTCGCACCTGGCCGTGGCCGTGCCGGGTACGCCGGCCGGCCTGTACCGGGCGCATCGCGACTACGGCCGGCTCCCCTGGCGGCAGTTGCTGGAACCCGCGATCCGCCTGGCCGAAGCTGGGATCACCGTCAGCGAGGACATGGCCTACGTGCTCGACTTGCAGCGCGACGGCATGGTCCGCGACCCGGCCATCGCCTCGGCCCTGTACAAGCCGGGCGGCATTCCGTACCGGCCCGGCGAAACGCTGCGCCAGCCGGATCTGGCCTGGTCGCTGCGGCAACTGCGCGATCACGGCGCCGATGCGTTCTATCGCGGCGAGATCGGCCGGCGGGTGGTCGCCGGCGTGCGGGCCCATGGCGGTACGTTGTCGCTCGAGGATCTCGCGGCGTACCGCGTCCGCCAGCAGGCGCCGTTATGGGGCGACTACCGCGGCCATCGTATCGCCTACATGCCACCGCCGTCGGCCGGGCTGCTGCTGGCGGAACTGATGAACATGCTCGAACGCTTTCCATTGCAACAGCAGGGCCAGAACAGCGTCGCCAACCTGCACGTCCTGGCCGAGGCGATGAAGCTGATGTTCGCCGACCGCGCCGAATACATGGGCGGCTATCCGCAGCACCGGCCGCCAATGGCGCTTGCCGACAAAGCCTATGCGGCCTCGCGCGCCAAGCTGATCCAGATGGATCGCAGTATCGACGCGGCTACGCTCGCACCCGGCGATCCGTTCGAGCACGAAAGCCGCGATACCACGCACTATTCTGTGGCCGATGTCGCGGGCAACGTCGTCAGCAACACCTACACGCTCGGTTCGTCCTTCGGCGCCCACGTCATGGCCGAAGGCACCGGCTTCCTGCTCAACGATGCGCTGGCCAATTTCAGCTGGAACGGGCAGGGCGGCGCCAATGCGCCGGCGCCGGGCAAGCGCGTTATCTCCACCATCGCTCCGGTCATCGTCTTCAGGCAGGACAAGCCGTGGCTGGTGTCCGGCACGCCCGGCGGCACCCACATCATCGGCGCCATGGCCCAGCTCCTGGTCAATACCATCGACCATGGCCTCAACGTCGCCGAAGCCACCCAGCGCCCGCGCGTCTTTCAGGGGCCCGGCGATTCGCCGCTGACGTTCGAACCCGGATTCCCGGTCGACATGCTGTCGTTGCTCGAGAAAAAAGGGCATGCCGTCGAAACCGCGAGGACCATGGGCAGCACGCAGTCGATCATGATCGAGGCGGGCGTCTTCCACGGCGGCGCGGATACGCGGCGCCCGGAATCGGGCGCTGTGGGAGTGGAGCCGGTTCGCTCCAGGCCCGTCGACTGATGTGCACCCGGGCAGGCGGCAGTGCCCGGCATGCGATGGGCAGCGGCGCAGTGCAGCCTTGCGGCGCGTCAGACCAGGACCGGTCCGACGCAAGTTCGCCCGTTGATCAGGCATCCGGGGAGGACAGCATCGCTGTCATCCGTGATCTCGGCCTGGTTCATTCCAGCGCCGCGCGCGCAGCTTCTGTCAGCTGCGCCATGGCGCGGGAGTACGGCCCCGGCCCGTGACTGACGCGCGCCACGCCGAGCGCAGAGAGCTCTGCGAGCGACGGGGTGTCGTCCATCACCATGATGTTGACGGGCAGCGGTGAGGCTTCGACCACGCGGCGGATCGAATCGGGCGCGGCGAGACCGGGCACGAACAGCCCACTTGCGCCCGCTTTCGCGTAGGACTGGGCGCGTTCGATCGTCATCTCGATGTTGGCGGCTTCGTGCTTCGCCGCATCCTTCTGGAAATAGACATCGGTCCGCGCGTTGATGAAGAACGCCACGCCTCGTTCTTCGGCCGCCCGGCGCGCGGCCGCGATGCGCTGCGCACTCTCCTCGATCGCGCGCAGGCTGCCGTCGTGCGGAAAGCTGTCCTCGAGATTGCAGCCGACGGCGCCGGCATCGATGGCGCGCGCCACCGTCCTGCCGACCTCGTCCGGGCTCGCGCCATAGCCGCTTTCAAGGTCGATGCTGACGGGCAGCTCGACGGCGGCGACGATGCGCGCGAGATTGCCGAGTGCAAGATCGAGCGGTAGCTGCTCGCCGTCGCCGAAGCCGTTGGCGGCGGCGACCGACCAGCTCCCGGTGGCGATGGCCTTGGCGCCACCGGCGGCAATGGCGCGGGCGGAGCCGGCATCCCATGCATTGAAAAGCACGAGCGGGCGGCCGGCGACGTGCAGTGCGTGGAAGGTCCGGGCGAGGTCTGGCTGTGTCATGGCTTGGTCTCTTCGCAGTGGTTGTTCGATGGCGATCTTCGGCGCCTTGCCGCCGCAAGACAATGACGCGCCAGATCATGGAAGCATGACCTCCAAGGTCATGGTTTCGGTCGTCACGCGCGGCTAGACTCGGTGCCCATGAACACCGCCGCCGCCGCCGTCGTCGCGCCCATCGGCATCCTGTTGCGCGAATGGCGTGCGGCGCGACACCTGAGCCAGCTCGATCTCGCGCTGGAAGCCGGCATGTCCGCGCGGCACTTGAGCTGCATAGAAAGCGGCAAGTCGCGCGCCAGCCGTGAGGCCGTCACACGGCTCGCAGACGCGCTCGACATGCCGTTGCGTGAACGCAACGCGCTACTGGTCGCCGCCGGCTACGCGCCCATGCATCCCGAGTCGGGCCTCGGCACGCCCGCGCTCGAACCGGTGCAGCGCGCGATCGATTTCATTCTCGAACAACAGGAGCCGTATCCGGCCTACGTGATCAACCGGCACTGGGACGTGCTGATGGCGAACCGCGCCGCGATGAACGTCAACCGCTTCCTGCTCGGGCGCGACAGCGCGCACGACAACATGCTGCGGCAGTTCTTCGATCCCGCAGACCTGCGTTCCCGCGTGGTCAACTGGGAGGAGATCGCCGGTGACCTGCTGCGGCATCTGCATGGCCGCATCGCGGCGACACCCTCGGACGGGGTCGCGCGCGCGCTGCTCGACGAGGTACTGGCGCATCCTGGCGTGCCCGTGCGCTGGCGGCGGCGCGAGGTCGACCATGCGCCGTCGCTGCTGCTGACGAGCGTGTTCCGGCGCGATGACACGGAACTGCGCTTCTTCTCCACCATGACGACATTCGCCACGCCGCGCGACGTCACGCTCGACGAACTGTGCATCGAGTGCTGTTTTCCGGATGACGAGGCAACGGCCGCCTTCTGCCGCGCGCTCGCCGACGCGGATCGAAAGCGCTGACGAAACCCGCCCAGGTCGCGGCCGTCGTGGACGGTCCCGGCGCCGAGGTCAGAACGAATGCATGAAGCGGGTGCCGGCGCCCCAGTCCGGGCTGCCATCGGACAAGCCCTTGCTCAGGTAGAGCTGCAACCGGCTGCCGGTGCCGGCCGGTGTGGACAGAAATCCGATCGCGTCGCTGCGGTCGTCGAAACCGTTCGCCGCCGCTTCCCGATAGTCGTACATCAGGCCGATGCGGCCCTTGCCGGTGCGCCGGCTGATGCCGATGTTGCCGCTGAGCACGCTGTCGACCTCGATGTACTGCGACTCGCCGAGCCGGGTGTAGCCGGCGCCGCCGAACAGCATCGTGCCGTCGAGGTCGCGGTACAGGTCGACGGCGACGCCGTAGTCGTCGGCGCCGGTGCCCAGGCCCTTGTCCTCGTCGGCGGTGGCGATCTTGGCGTTGGCGGTCAGGTCCACGCCGAGCGCGTTGCCGGTCGGCACCGAGTAGGTCGCTGCGAGGGTGAGGTCGCCGATGCCGGACGCGCTGCCGCGCTCGGAGGTGGTTTCGCCGTCGCCCGCCGGGTCCCCGAGCAGGCCGCCGCGTCCGCGGCCGGCCGGATTGAGGTTGTCGACCAGGCCGACCGTCGGCAGCACGTCCGGGTCGCCATTCACGCGCAGCCACGGCAGGCTGGCCTTGAGGGTCCAGTCGCCGGCGTCCATGCGCGCGGTGAGCGGGATCGAAAGGATGTCGGTGGTGGTGTCGCTGCCGTAGTCGCCGCTGCTGTAGTCGACGGCAATGCCGAGGCCGACATCGGCGGCGGCGGCTGGGCCGGCGAGCGACAGCAGGGCGATGCAGCAAAGGGTGGAACGGGGCATTGCGCTCTCCTTGTGGAGGGTCGTTCCGGAGAAGGCCTTCGCGCAGGCATGGCAGCCATGCGCGCGACTCCAGATGCGAAGTGGTGGGCGCCCGATGACGCCCACCGGATCAGATCATCCGCAGGGACGGTTCAACGGTTCCCGCGCTGCGGGCGCTCGGGGAGCAGCGGACGCGTGGGCAGCGCCGGCACGCGGACGCCCGCCGGGCGCCCCGAAACGGTGCCGCGCGCACCGGCGTCGACCCGTGCATTGGCGCGGACGTCGGTGGAGATGTCCGCGCCGATCGCGGCGCGCGTCCGCGCGTCTGCAGCGGTGGCGGCGCCAGCCTCGGTACCCGCAAGGCCGCCGGAAGCCTCGTCGGCGATCGCCAGGCCGGCTTCGGCGCCGCCGCCTGCGGCCACGTCTGCGCGATGGGAAGCGCTGACCAGCTCGCCGGGGTTGAAGCCCAGTTCCTGGGCGATTTCACCCATGCCCATGCCGTCGGCGCGCAGCCCCAGCACCTGGTCGAGGGCGATGTCGACATCGGCCGCTGCGCCGTTGTCGATCAGCGACTCGGCCATCGCCAGGGTGAGATCGATCTCGCCATAGCCCATCGCCGCGGCGGACTCGGTGCCCTCGCGCAGCGAGCGGACCAGATCGGCGGCGGCCCCGGTCGAGCCGGCCAGCTCGGCGTAGCGCTCGGCGAGCTGCTCGGTCGGCACGGTCGCGTGGGCGTCGGCCGTGGCCTCGGTGCCCGCTTGCTGGGCGAAGGCCGCGGGCAGGGTGGCGAGCGTGGTGAACAGCGCGGCGAGCAGCGCCGTCGTCAACAGTTGTCGGTGTGTCATGTCGGAACTCCTTGACGCCGCGGACCATCCACGGCTTTCAGGGAGAACTACGACCAGGGGTGCGGGTTTCTTCCAGGACGGGTCAGCCGCCGTTCATCGCGATGGGTCGGCGCTGGCGAGACCAGGCGCGGCACCGACCAGGCCATGGCCATAGGTGTTGTCGCGCCCGCGTGCGCCGAGGTCGCTGGCCTGCGCGGCCAGCGCGATGCGGACCGCGTCGCCGCGACCGGCGCCGGCCACGGGCACCACCTGCGCGGCCAGGCGAGCGACGAGCGGCGCGGCGAACGAGGTACCGCGGGCCAGGTCCCAGCCGCCGTCCGGCACCGCCACGCGCAGCTCCATGCCGGGGGCGGCGAAATCGACCTGCGGTCCACGTCCGGCCTCGGGCAACGCACGCAGCCGCTCATCGACCGCGGTCACGCCGATGACTTCGGGATACGCGGCCGGATACAGCGGCGGCGCTGCGGGGCCGTCGTTGCCGACCGCGGCGACGAGGACATGGCCGCGTCCGGCCATCGCCTGCACCACGCGCTCGAGCAGGCGGTTGTGGGGGCCGACCAGGCTGATGTTGATCACGCCGGCCCGTTCCCGGGCCAGCCAGGCCATGGCCTCGGCCAGACCGGTCGCGGCGCCGCCGGTCGGTTGCTCGCAGTAGATGTCGGCCGCGAGCAGCGTCGCGGGAGCGGGTGATCCGAGACCGGTGTCGCCGGCCAGCAGCGAGGCGACGGCGGTGCCGTGGCGGTCCGGATGGCGTTCGCCGTCGCAGCCCCAGGATTGAATCTGCACGCCGGCCAGGGCCGGGTGGGCACCATCGACGCCGCTGTCGATCAGCCCGATCCGGGCGCTGCTGTTGCTGCTGTTCCCGGCCGTGGCCGCGGCCGGGGAAGCGGCCGCAGCCGGTGCGCTCGCAGCCGGTGCGTTCGCAGCCGGCGTGGCGGAGCCGAGATAGAGATGGTTGTAGTCGTACTCGCCATCGGGATCGAGGCGCTGCAGCCGGCGCAGCGCGGCGCGGGTACGCATGCCCTCGCGTGCGCGCAGCACCACGATGCGCAGGCCGAGTTCGTCGGGGCCGCGTTCGCTGGCGACGGTGAAGCCCGAGGCGCGTGCGCGCTGCAGGGCTTCCGCGCTCGGATCGATGGCGACGATTTCGCTGCGTACCACCGGTGCGCCGGAGCGGTCGGTGTCGATCACGTCGCGGTGCATGCGCACGACGCGTTCGAGTTCCAGCCGGCGGGCGGTGGACAGTGCGTTCGCAGCGGCATTGTCGATCGCGTTCCGGGGCACCGGCAGCGTGCCCAGGCGTTCGGATGGCAGACCGCGCAGCTGGGTCTGCCCCGGCAGCGACGGCGGCGCCACCTGCGCGGATGTCGCAGGGATCGTGGCCACGATCAGCGCGGCCAGGAGCAGGATCGGAGATCGCCGGTTGCGCATGGAGCCCGTACCAGGACGTGTGGCCGGGCGGCCATTCGCGGCAGGCGCCCGTATGGGGGATGCTAGCATCCGCGCCCCCGTCATCACGCCCGTCCATCGACCACGCAGGAAGTGTTCAGGAAGCCGACTGCGGTTCATGGAAGAAATCGCCCGCGTCGGACGTATATCCGCATGACAGACATGGATTCCCCCCATCGCATGCAAGATCGCCTGTGCGAGTTGTTGCCGCGCCTGCGGCGGTTCGCGCGTGCCCTTGCCGGCGATCCGGGAGATGCCGACGATCTGGTGCAGATCGCGCTCGAGCGTGCCTTGGTGCGGTCGGCGCAATGGCGTCCAGGCGAATCACTGGAAGCGTGGGTGTTCGGTATCGTCCGCAACGCCTGGATCGACGAATTGCGTGCGCGCCGGCGTCGGCACCAGGTGTTCGCGCCGGAGGAGGCGGGCGAGCATGTCGGCGCCGCGACGGTCGACGGCCAGGCGGCGGCGATATCGGTGCGGGCGGCGGTGTCGCGGCTGACGCCGGAACAGCGCGAGGTGGTCGCGCTGGTGTTGGTCGAAGGCCTGGCCTACCGCGAGGCCGCCGCGGTGCTGGACGTGCCGATCGGGACCGTGACCAGTCGTCTGGCACGGGCGCGGGAAGCCTTGCAGGGCATGCTTGAAGGATACGACCGGGGCAGGTGATGAAGATCGACGACGAAATGCTGATGGCCTATGCCGACGGCGAGCTGGAGCCGGCCGATGCCGCGCGCGTGGCGGCGTCGATCGCCGCCGACCCCGCGCTGGGGGCAAGGCTGGAGCGGCATCGCGCGCTGCGTGCGCGATTGGCGGCGGGCTTCGCGGGCGTGCTCGAGGAGCCGGTGCCGGAGCGCTTGCTGGCCGCTGCGCGTGGCGAGGATGCGAGCGGCGGCGTGGCCGATATCCGCGACGCGACCGCCCGCCGCGAGGCGCGCGGGCCGCGGCGATGGTCGTGGCCGGAATGGAGTGCGATGGCGGCGTCGTTGCTGTTGGGCGTGCTGGTCGTGCAGTGGTTCCATGCGCGCGACAGGGGCGGCGGCGAACTGGTGGCGGGTGCGGACGGCGCGCTCCGCGCCCGCGCGCACCTGGCCGCGGCGCTGGACACGCATCTGGCCAGCGCGCCGCAGGATGGCCCGGTCGAGATCGGGATCAGTTTCCGGGCCGTCGATGGCAGCTACTGCCGCAGTTTCGCGCTGAAGGGCGAACGTGTCCTGGCCGGCCTGGCTTGCCGCGACGGCGCGGGCTGGCAGGTGCCGGTGGCGAGCGAAGTCGCGACTGCGCCAGGCGGTGAACTGCGGCAGGCGTCCACTTCGCTTCCGGCCGCCGTGCTGGCCGAACTGGAGGTACGGCTCGACGGCGAACCGCTCGACGCCGAGGGAGAACGCGCCGCGCGCGATGCCGGCTGGCGCTGAGCGGGTTCGCGGATCCGGAAGCCGGCGTCGATGGCGCCGGTTCCATCGCAGAACGATCCACGGCCGCTCCCGATCACCGCCGCGCCGATGGTGCTGCGCGAACTTGAACCTGATCAAATGAATGCGTGGCCGGCCGGTCGCGACTGAACGCGGCGCGCTGTTCAGGGACGCGCCGTTTGCGAAATACCGCGGCGGACAGCGGAGCCCGGGCCGCAAGCCGCCAAGGCAACGACGTGAACCGTGTTCCCGACGTCCGCCGTGCCGTCATCCTTTCACCATCCGGTGACCTGCCGCGGCGTAGCGTCGGCGCATCTCCAAGGCAACCGCGCCACGCAGATGACGCGATGGAATTAGTGATGGACAAAGTCAGCGATCCGGTCAACGGCGGGGCCGACACCGGCGCGCGATCGGTGCCGGGTGCCGGTGACGACGGCAGCTTTCCGGAGATGGCGCGCTACCGGCGTGACTATCGCGATGCTTCTTATTACTCGACCGGCCGAACATGGTCGGACTACGCACCGGCCTATCGCTACGGCCATCAGCAATGGGCCGCGCACGATCGTGCCGCTTTCGAGCAGGCCGAGGCCGCGCTCGAACGAGACTGGAACGCGGCACGCGGCGCATCGCGCCTGAGCTGGATCGAGGCGCGCCCGGCGGTGATGGCGGCGTGGCTGGATGCCGACGCGCTGGCGGCCGGTGCTGCGACTGCCGGTTGACGCGTAGGCTGGCTTCTGGCCGGCGTGTTTCTTCGGAGCCGTGGAAGCGCGTGCACCCACGACGGCGGCGCAGCCGCGCGTGACCAGGAGGTAGCGATGAGCTTGTTGCAGAAGGAGCACATCCTCGGCGCCGGCGGCAGCGCGTTGCTGGGCGGCGCGGCCGGCGGTGGCCTCGGATTCCTCGCCGGCGGTCCGCCTGGCCTGGTGGTTGGCGTGGTGATCGGCACCGCCGCCGGCGCCCTGTTCGGCCACCGCACCGCCGAATCGGCCGATTCCCGCGGCGACCTCGGCCATTTCGAACAGATCCACACCCACACCCACTACTACGTCGAGGGCTGCGAGTGGCGTGACTACGAGCCGGCGTACCGGCTCGGGCTCGAGAGTTTCCGCAGCCATGGCGGCCAGCCGTTCGCCGACGTCGAGTCCGCGATCGGCGCGCGCTGGCTCAAGGTGCGCGGCGATTCGCGGCTGAACTGGGACCAGGCACGGCCCGCAGTCGAGCATGTCTGGCGCGAAATGGACAAATCGGTACGCGAGAAGGGCCGCTACTAGCGCCTGCCAATGCTTCCCGGGCACCGCGTTGCGCCGCAGTGGCCGTCAGGTGCGGTTGCGCGCCGCCGCGCCTGGCTGACTGCAAGGTCAAGGCGCGCGGTAACATGGCGTTTCTCTTCTTCGCCGACCGTTGCCCATGGCCGATCCCTCCGACGAATCCCCCGCCGTCAGCCGCGCGCAGGCGGAAGATGCGGTGCGCACGCTGCTGCGCTGGGCCGGCGACGACCCGGCGCGCGAGGGCCTGCTGGACACGCCGGCGCGCGTGGCCAAGGCCTACCGTGAATGGTTCAGCGGCTATGCCCTGGACCCGGACGACTATCTCGCCCGCACCTTCAAGGAGGTCGAGGGCTACGACGAGATGATCGTGCTGCGCGACATCGAGTACGAGAGCCACTGCGAGCACCACATGGCGCCGATCATCGGCCGCGTGCACGTCGGCTACCTGCCGAACGGCAAGGTGGTCGGCATCAGCAAGCTGGCGCGCGTGGTCGAGGCCTACGCCAAGCGCCTGCAGGTGCAGGAGAAGATGACCGCGCAGATCGCCGGCTGCATCCAGCGCGCGCTGCAGCCGCTGGGCGTCGGCGTGGTGGTGGAGGGCGCGCACGAATGCATGACTACGCGCGGCGTGCACAAGCGCGGGGTGAGCATGATCACCTCGACCATGCTCGGCTCGTTCCGCGAGGATGCGCGCACCCGCGCCGAGTTCCTGCGCTTCATCGAGGTCGGCAACGGCTATCGGCGCTGAGGTGCCGCCCGCACCGAAGCCCGTCGGCTTCGTAAACGCGGGAGCGAGCGGGCGCCCGACATGCCCGGACGATCGCGGTATTCTGTCGACATGTCATCTCTGGCCGCAGACCCCCACGATCCGGCTGCCGCCGTGCCTCCGCCGGAGTTGCTGGCCCAGCGCTTCCGGCACGTGCGCGCACGCAGCGCGCAACTCGCCGCGCCGCTGTCGCCGGAAGACGCGATGGTGCAGAGCATGGACGATGCCAGTCCGGCCAAGTGGCACCTCGCCCATACCACCTGGTTCTTCGAGCGCTTCGTGCTCGCCGCGGATCCCGGCTACCGGCCGCTGCATCCGGACTGGGACTACCTGTTCAACAGCTACTACCAGAGCATCGGGCCGATGCATGCGCGGCCGCGGCGCGGGCTGCTGTCGCGGCCGGACCTTGCACAGGTGCGCGACTACCGCACCGAAGTCGACGCGCGTCTCGACCGCCGTCTCGCCGAGGGCGGTCTGGACCGCGAAGCGCTGCAGCGGCTGGAGCTCGGCCTGCAACACGAACAGCAGCACCAGGAGCTGCTGCTGACGGACATCAAGCACGCGCTGTGGTGCAACCCGCTGCGGCCGGCCTATCGCGACGATCTGCCCGAGCGACGCGGCGCGGACACGCCGCTGCGCTGGATCGCGGCCGGCGAGTGCATCGCCGCGATCGGTGCGCCGGCCTGGCCCGACGCCGGCGACTTCGCCTACGACAACGAGTCGCCGCGCCATCGCACACTGGTGCCCGCGCACGCGCTGGCCAGCCGCCCGGTCAGCAATGCCGAATACCGCGCCTTCATCGAGGACGGCGGCTATCGCGAGGCGGGCCTGTGGCTGAGCGACGGCTGGGCACGGGTGCAGGCGGAAGGCTGGCAGCGACCGCTGTATTGGCAGGACGACCTGCGGCACGCGTTCACGCTTGGCGGCGTGCGCGAACTCGATCCGCATGCGCCAGCCTGCCATCTGAGCTACTACGAGGCCGATGCATATGCGCGCTGGGCCGGTGCGCGCCTGCCGACCGAGGCGGAGTGGGAGCTGGTGGCCGCGGCGCGCCCGGTGGCCGGCCACTTCGTCGACGACGGCGACCTGGAGCCGCAGGCGCCACCCGGCGACGCGGCCGACGCGATGGGCGAGGGCTTCGCGCAACTCTACGGCGATGTCTGGGAATGGACCGCGAGTGCGTACTCGGCCTATCCGGGTTTCCGCGCGCTGCCCGGCAGCCTCGGCGAGTACAACGGCAAGTTCATGTGCGGCCAATGGGTCCTGCGCGGCGGCAGTTGCGCCACCTCGCGCGACCACATGCGCGCCAGCTATCGCAACTTCTTCCCGCCGCAGGCGCGCTGGCAGTTCGCCGGGCTGCGGCTGGCGCGGGACGCCTGATGGACATGCGCGCCGCCCCCGATGCCGAGCTGGTCGACCTGCAGCCGGGACGCGACCGGATCGTCGACGACGCCGTCGCAGGGCTCTCGGCCACGCCCAAGCGGCTGCCGTCGAAGTACTTCTACGATGCGCGCGGCTCGATGCTGTTCGAGCAGATCACCCGCCAGCCGGAGTACTACCTCACCGGCACCGAGTCGGCGCTGCTGCAGCGGCGCATGCCCGACATCGCCGCGGCGATCGGCGCGCGCGTGCATGTGGTCGAGTACGGCAGCGGCAGCGGACGCAAGACCGAAACCCTGCTGGCCGGGCTGGACGACGCGGTCGCCTACACCCCGATCGAGATCTCGCGCGCGGCGCTGCTCGACAGCGTGGCGCGGCTGGAAGGGCGTTTCCCGCGGATCGAGATGCTGCCGGTCTGCGCCGATTTCACCCATCCGGTGGCGTTGCCGTCACCACGGCGGGCGCCGCGACGCACGCTGGCGTTCTTTCCCGGCTCGACCCTGGGCAATTTCGTCGAGGACGAGGCGGTGCAGCTGCTGCGCGCGATGCGCGACACCATCGGCGAGGACGGGCTGGCGCTGATCGGCATCGACCTGGACAAGGATCCGGCGACGATCGAGGCCGCCTACAACGATGCCGCCGGCGTCACCGCCGCCTTCACCCTCAACCTGCTGGCACGGCTCAACCGCGAGATCGGCAGCGATTTCGATCTCGATCAGTTTCGCCACCGGGCGCACTATTCGCGCGAGCGCGGCCGCATCGAAACCTGGCTGGTCAGCCGTCGCGCGCAGCGCGTGCGCGTGGACGGCCACGTGTTCGACTTCGCCGCCGGCGAGGCGATGCAGGTCGAATACAGCCACAAGTACACCGATGCCGGCTTCGCGGCGATCGCCGCGCGCGCCGGGCTGGCGCCGGCCGCCGCCTGGAACGACGCGGCCGACTGGTATGGGCTGCGCCTGCTGCGCCGGATGGACGCCGGCTGATGCCCGGGGCGGTGCCGCGCCAATGAAGAGCCCGCGGAAGACTGCCGTCGTTTCACACCGGCGCGCAAACCCGCGGCCATTCAGCCCTGACCGCCAGCGCGGCCTATGATGACCGCTCCCGATCCTGCGCCGATGCCGATGAAACGCCTCGCCTGCCTGCTGCTGCTCGCGCCGGCCTTCGCCGTGCACGCCGATCCCGCCTTCGAGCGCTGCTTGGCCGGACTGAAGCCCGCCGCCGCGGCCAAGGGCGTGTCGGCCGCCACCTTCGATCGCCACACCGCCGGCCTGCAGCCGGACCCGTCGGTGCTGGAACTGCTCGATGCGCAGCCGGAGTTCACCACCCCGATCTGGGACTACCTGGCCGGCCTGGTCGACGACGAGCGCGTCGCCGACGGGCGCGCGATGCTGGACACGCACCGCGACCTCCTGGCGCGCGTGGCGAGCGCCTACGGCGTGGATCCCGAAACCGTGGTCGCGGTCTGGGGCGTGGAGAGCAATTACGGCAAGACCTTCGGCAAGCGGCCGCTGCTGGTGTCGTTGTCGACGCTGTCGTGCAGTGGCCGGCGCCGGGATTTCTTCCGTGGCGAGTTCTTCGCCACGCTGAAGCTGCTGCAGGACGGCGATATCGATGCCGAAGGACTCAACGGTTCCTGGGCCGGCGCCTTCGGCCATACCCAGTTCATTCCGTCCACCTACGCGCGGATCGCGGTCGACTTCGACGGCGACGGCCGCCGCGACCTGGTCGACAGCATCCCCGACGCGCTCGCCTCCACCGCCAACTACCTCAAACGCGCCGGCTGGCGCACGGCGCAGCCCTGGGGCTTCGAGGTGCGGCTGCCGCCGGACTTCGACACCTCCCTGGCCGGACGTACCCGGCGGCGGGCGCTGTCCGACTGGACCGCGCGCGGCGTGCGCCATCACGACGGCAGCGAGATCGCGCTGTCGTCGCTGCCGCCGTCGACCCAGGCGGCACTGCTGATCCCGGCCGGGCGCGACGGTCCCGCGTTCCTGGTGTTCCGCAACTACGACGCGATCTATGCGTACAACGCCGCCGAAAGCTACGCGCTGGCGATCGCGCTGCTGGCCGACCGCCTGCGTGGCGGCGCCGGGCTGGCCGCCGCCTGGCCGACCGACGATCCCGGCTTGTCGCGCGCGCAGCGCCGCCAGTTGCAGCAATTGCTCCTCGATCGCGGCCACGACATCGGCGAGGTCGACGGCATGATCGGCAGCAATACCCGGCGCGCGATCCAGGCCGAGCAGCGGCGCCTCGGGTTGAGCCCGGTCGATGGTCGCGCCGGCCGCAGGATCCTCGAGGCGCTGACCTCGCCGTAGGAGCGCGCCATGCGCGCGATGCCGCGGGCGTTCCCGAGCTCGGCCATCGGCGGCCCATTGCGAGCCGGAATGCGCGCTGGCGGCCGGAATCCCGTGGCGGCGAAATACCCGCGGCATCGCGCGCATGGCGCGCTCCTACGGAGGCAATCCGCCCATCGTGCGCGGACCTCGGGTCTGCCCCAGCTTTCGACCCGTGGCGGCCCGATCTAGTCTCGAGCCCGGAACCACTCTCAGGAGGATCCATCATGAGCGATGGAAGCGATGGCGCCGGCGGCGTCGGCGGCGGAGGCAACGGCAACGGTACAAGCGGCACCGGCAACGACGCTTCGGCCAACGACGCGATCGGCAATGCCGCCGAGGCGCTGGGCCAGGCAGTCGATTCGCTGAGCGCGGCGGTCAGCACCGCGCTCGGTTCGATGACCGACGCGATGGGCATCGATGGGGCGCTCGGACAGATCGCCGATGCGCTCGGCCTCGACGCGAAGGACCTCGAAGGCATCATCGGCGCCGCGGTCATGGGCGCGATCACCGGCGGCCTGCCGGGGGCGGTGATGGGGGTGGTCAATGGCCTGCTCGGCGGCAGCCTCAGCGAGGCGGCGCGCAGCGCGGTCGCCGACAACCTGCCGACGGCGATGCAGCCGTTCGCCAATTTCGCCATCGACAAGTTCGCCGGCCAGATCCCCGGTGCCAACACTTCGCTGCAGGGGGCGCTGAGCTCGTTGGCCGCCGGCGCGCTGACCAACGGCCGCACGCCGGACATCGGCGATCTCGGCGCGGTCGCGCGCTCGCTGAGCGACGTGCAGAGCACCGCAAAGGGCGTGATGGATGCCGTCACCCGCGGCGACTTCGCCAGCGCCGCCGACGCGGTGGCATCGCTGGACGGTGCGCTGCAGGGGCAGTTCAGCCAGGCCCGTGACATCGCCGCGAACGTCACCGCATCCTTCGCCCAGGGCCACGACGTCTATGCCAACGGCGGCCACGGCGCCTACGGCAACGCCGTGGAGCAGCTGGCGGTGAACACCACCCGGCTGCTCGCCAACCGCTGAGCGAGCACACAAGTCAGAACATCGCATTCGCCCCGGCATCGCCCGATGCCGGGGCGTTGTCGTCATGTCCGACAGATGGCCCGCGACCGTTGGCTGGACGACCATCCGAGGCCGCCCCGCCATCGCGGACACGTTCCGCGACGCCGCCCGTCAGCAGCCCCTAGGCGGCGCTCGCCTTCATCTTCGTCGTGTGCTGATCGACGTGCGGCATTCGGCGGCGCGCATGCGCCGATGCACCTGCCCGGGGCGCCCTGGCTGCCGGCAGCGCTGCTGCTGCCGGTCGGCGTGGCCATCGCCTGGCACCACGCACGCGTGCCGGCTCGCTGACATAAAAATCCCGCCCCTGGGGATGGGGCGGGAATCGTCGACCTTGGAGAGAGAGTCGCGCCGGGGCGCGATCATTGGGTCGGCGGGACATCCTCCGGATCTTCGGGCGGCATCTGCTCGTCGGTGGGATCTTCCGGCGACGTTTCGTCGATCATTTCCGGTGGGTTGGTGGGCGGCGGTGCGTTCGGATCCATGGGATCGACCGGTGGCGGATCCTGCATCGGGTCGGTGGTCGGATCCAGGGTGTCATCGGTGGGAGGCGGCGCATACCCGGCGTCACCCGCAGGTTCGGTCGGCCCTGCCGGTTCGTCCATCGGGGGTGTTTCCTCCGGCGGCGTGCAGGCTGCCAGCGACAACGTCAGCGCGGCGGCCAGGGGCAATGCGAAACGGAACATGCGCGATCTCCTGATGAATGATGCTCGCAGTCTCCACGCCGGCGCGTATGAATTGCGTCACGGCGATGCTAAAGAATCGCAATCACGCCGTCGGCACGCGCGCGCGTTCTGTCCGGTTCACCGACGACGATGGTCCGTGTGCGCGTCGCCGGCCATTGCTGACCGGCGCGCGCGCAGGTGTGATCTTCAGTGCTCAGCCGCAACGCAGTGCGGTGATCGTGCCGGACTCGTCGACATCGATGTTGAGGCGATCGGCGCGGTACTCCATGGTCACCACCTGCCCGGGTTTGAGCACGCGCGCGATCTCGGCGCCGGCGTCGGTGCGGGCTTGCTCGACCAGGCTGTCGTCGGCTTGCTGCCCGACCAGCGACTGCACCGCGTCGGCGTCGCAGCCTTCTTCCAGCGCGCCGGGGGCCTCCGGCGCCGGCTCGGCGGCGGCCGGCGGCGTGTCGGCGACGACATCGTCCGGAGCGTCCGTGGACGTCGGCGTACAGGCAGCCAGCGAGACGGACAGGACCATCAGTAGCAGCGAAGCGGCGGAACGTGACATCGGGATCTCCAAAGCGGTGGGTGAATGGAGGCGACAGCCTGCAGCCGCAGGTGTGTGGAAGACGTTAAACACCGGTTGCCGCGCCGCTGACGCGAGGCCCGCGATGAGGCATGCTGCATCCGACCGTCACCCTCCGACGCCATGCCCGCCAAACCCGACGCCCCGGCCTGCGAACGCAATCGCGAGCCGATCCTGGCCGTGCTGCGCCGGCATTTCGCCGATCGCCGCCGCGTCCTCGAGATCGGCAGCGGTACCGGCCAGCACGCGGTGTACTTTGCACGCGCGCTGCCGCGGCTGCAGTGGCAGTGCAGCGATCGCGCCGATCGGCTGCATGGGATCGGGCAGTGGCTGCACGAGGCGGCGTTGCCCAACACGCCGCCGGCGCGCGAACTCGACGTCGCGCACGGCCCCTGGCCGCGCACGCGGTTCGATGCGGCGTTCAGTGCGAATACCCTGCACATCATGGCCTGGCCCGAGGTGGAGGCGTTGTTCGCCGGCCTCGACGCGGTGCTGGAGACGGACGCGATGCTCGCGATCTACGGACCGTTCAACCGCGGCGGCCGCTACGACAGCGACAGCAACCGTGCCTTCGACGCCTGGCTCAGGGCGCGCGACCCGGATGCGGGCATCCGCGACTTCGAGGCCGTCGATGCACTGGCCGCCGGCATCGGACTGGTGTTGGCGGAGGAGGCGGCGATGCCGGCCAACAACCGCTGCGTGGTCTGGCGCAGGCCGGCGGCAACAGCGGGCTGACGTGCCGAGCGGCGCTCAGGCGACCGCCGCGCGCTTGGCCGCGGGCAGGGCGGCGCGAAGCATCGCGTTGTAGCCGACGGCAAGCGTGGCGAAGCCGGCCTCGGTCGGGTGGATCTCGTCGTACCAGAACGCCGGATCGGCGGTGTCGGCGATCTGCGAGAAATCGGCGTAGGAGAACAGCGACGGAAAGTCCGCCTTGCTCGGCGCCAGCACCCGGTCGCGAAAGCCGTCGACCAGCAACAGCCGCGCGAAGCGCGCGACCTCGGCCTTGCTCGCCAGCACCGGCCGCAGCGTCGGCCACAGCCACGGACCGACGTTGCCGATCAGCGGCGCCGCCAGGCCGAGATTCTTGATGCTGGTCCGGCCGGGATCGCCGATTCGCAGCGGCGGTGCATAACCGTGGCCGACGACGCGGAACCCGCCGCCGACCGACGCCATCGCCTCGAGCAGGATCGCGTAGCGCTCGCGGATGCCGTCGAACAGGCGCGCGGCCAGGACCTCGGCGAAGGCGTCCTCGGCGCGCATGCGGCCGGCGCCCGCGAACACCGCCGCCAAGCGCGGCCCCAGCCCGTCATTGCCGCCGATGCTCAGGCACAGTAGGTCGAACTCGCGCGAACGCAGGCGCTCGGCGTAGTCGCGGCAACGTGCTGGTGTGCACATTTTCGCGGCGGTGAGCCCGGGGCCGCCGAGCCGCAGCGAGATGCCGTCGATGCGCGCGAAGCTGTTCCAGTACAGGTTCTTGTACAGCGGCGTGCTGAACCAGGAGTCGCCCCAGTAGGCGATCGCCGGCCGCGTGCGCAGGGCATCGCGCCACGCGCGGCGCTGGCGGCTGGATGGGGTGCCGGTCGCGTGGCGGATCGCGTTCCAGTCGGCGTAGATGCGCTGCAGTTGCATGTCCGGTGCGTCTCCCTATGCTGCACGGACAGGGTAACGCCAGCCGCAGCCGGCCGGTCGCCGGCCGCGAACATCGTCCGGCGCAAACGGGTGCCGGGCGGTGGCCACGGATGTCTGCCGGAGGAGAAGCCCGTGCGGTTGCAGCAAGTCCTTCCGTCGTTGCGCGCGCGCCTGCGCCGGCGGGCGCAGGCCGGACCGGTCGACATCGATGCGGTGCAGGCCGCGGAGCTGGCCACGATTCTCGGCGCCCGCGCCGATACGCCTGCGGGCGCCGACGTCGATGCGAATGCGGTCGCCGATACGGTCGAGCCATGGGGGCTGGCGCTGTCGGGCGGCGGCATCCGCAGTGCCACCTTCGGCCTGGGCGTGTTGCAGGCGCTGGCGCGCCACGATCTGCTCAAGTGCTTCCACTACCAGTCCAGCGTGTCCGGCGGCGGCTATGTCGGCGCGTTCCTGCAGGCACTGATCCGTCGGCGCGGTTTCGACGCGGCGTTTGCGGTGCTGCGCACGCGCCTGAGCGCGCCGGTCGCCGAAGCGGGCGCATCGCCGCAAGCCGCGGTGCGCGCCGCCGCGCATGTGCAGCGGCCGATCCTGCACCTGCGCGAGTACAGCAACTATCTGAGCCCGCACAAGTCGCCGTTCTCCGGCGACACCCTGGGCATGGTCGGCACCTATGTGCGCAACGTGCTGCTGGTCCAGCTGCAGCTGTGCGCGCTGATCCTGGCGCTGGCGCTGCTGCCGCTGCCGGTGTACGGCGTGATCTCCGGACTGGCCCGCAGCAGCCCGGCGCTGCTGCTCTCGCTTGCCGGGCTGCTGGGCATGCTGGCGCTGGCGCTGCTGGCGTACGTGACCACGTACGGCAATCGCCGCCCGCGCGTGCCGGAGGACGAGGCCGCGCCGCCGCCGCCGCGGATCGCGCTGGCGGCCGTCGCCATGGTCGTGGCCACCGCCGGTGCCGCACTGCTCGGCGCGCCCGGACTGGCCGGGTACGACCAGCTGCCGTGGGCATTGGAACGCGCCATCGATGCGGTGCATGCGCCGCTGCGGCCGGCCGCGCGCCTGGGGGTGGCCACCGCGCTGCTGTACTTCGTCGCCTGGATGCTGTGGCTGGCATTCGACCGCTGGTACTCGCGGCTCTCCGCCGATGCCTACGCACCGCCTTCGCCGCTGCAGCGGCACGCGCGGCGCTTCGTGCTGGGGACGCTGGGCGCGGCCGCGTTCGCAGGGATCGCGATCGTCGCCGCGCAGCGGATCCTGGGCGACGGGTTCGCCACCGCCGGCACCCTGTGGCACGCGATGATCCTGGGGCCGTCGCTGGTGGTCGTTGCGGTGATGCTGACCGGCATCGTCCATCTGGGCCTGGCCGGGCCGGCGCTGAGCGATCTGCAGCGCGAGATCTGGGCACGTGCCGGCGGCAGGATCACCGCCGCGGTGGTGCTCGGGGTCAGCTTCGCCCTGGCGCTGGCGGTGTACGGGCCCTGGCTGATGACGTCGCTGGCGCGCTTCGGCGGCGCGCGCTGGGCGAGCCTGGGCTGGGCCGGTGCGCTGGCGTGGCTGGCCACCACCGGGGTCGGCCTGCTGTTCGCGCATGGACGGCGCGGTGGCGGCGGGCCGCGGCGGGCGTGGCTGCTGGAGCGGGTGGCGCGCATCGCGCCGTGGGTATTCATCTTCGGTCTGCTGGTGGCGCTCAGCCTGGTCGGACAGGCGCTGCTCCGGTTCGTCGGCTGGCCGTCGGCGGCGCCGGGCGCGACGCTCGCCGAGCACCTGTTGTGGCTGCAGGACGGCATCGATGCGCATGCCGGCAATCTGCTGCTGGTGATCGCCGCCGCGGTCGCGGTGTGGCTGCTGTTCGCGTGGACGGTCAACGTCAACGAGTTCAGCCTCAACGCCTTCTATCGCAACCGCCTGGTGCGCTGTTATCTCGGCGCCAGCAACGAGGCGCGCAACCCCGAGCCCACCACCAACTTCGACGTCCAGGACGACCTGGTGCTGGCGGACCTGGTGGAAGTGCAGCGACACCACGGCGGGCGCCCGCTGTATCCGTTGATCGGCACCGCGATGAACCTGGTGGCGGCCAAGCAGCTGGACTGGCAGGACCGCAAGGCCGCTTCTTTCTGCCTGTCGCCGGGATTCTGCGGGCATCTGCCGCCGGCTTCGCGCCCGGGTGCGACGCCGGTCGGGGACGTCACCGCCGGGCGCCCGGCGCTGGCCTCGGCGCTGACCCTGGGCAGCGCGACCGCGATCTCCGGTGCCGCGGTCAGCCCCAACATGGGCTTCCACAGTTCGCCGGCGGTGACGTTCCTGCTGACCCTGTTCGACGCCCGCCTGGGTTGGTGGCTGCCCAATCCCGGCCATCCGCGGCGCCCGCCCGCCGACGCCACGCCGTTCTTCGGCCGCTGGCTGTTGGCGGAACTGCTCGGCCGCACCCATGCCGGCGGCAAGTTCGTGCACCTGTCCGACGGCGGCCACTTCGAGAACCTCGGCCTCTACGAACTGGTGCGCCGGCGCTGCCGTTTCATCCTGTGCGTCGACGCCGGCACCGATCCGGGACGCACGTTCGCCGATCTCGGCAACGCGGTGCAGAAGTGTCGTGTCGACTTCGGCGCCAGCATCGACATCGACGTGCGCGGGCTGCAGCCGCAGGCCGACGAACCGGCCGCGCGCAGCTGCGCCGTCGGCCGCATCCACTACGCCGACGGCAGCCGCGGCACGCTGCTGTACCTCAAGCCGACGCTGACCGGCGAGGAGCCCGCCGACATCCTGCACTACGCGCGCACGCATGCGCGATTCCCGCACGAGGCCACCCGCGACCAGTACTTCGACGAGGCGCAGTTCGAGAGCTATCGCCGGCTCGGCGAGGACATCGCCGAGCGCGCCCTGGCGCCGGTGCTCGAACGCATCGGTGCCGAGGTCGGTGCGCCCGGCCACGCCGAACTCGGGCTGCATGACTCCGGCCGCAAGCGCAGGCTGCTGATCGCCCTGCGCCAGCACTGGGTCACGCCGCTGCCAAGCCTGGCCGACTGCTTCGCCGTGCACGGCAAGGCGCTGTCGCGCCTGTTCGCCAAGCTGCGCAACGACCCGGCGCTGGCGGTGCTGGATGCGCAGTTCCACCCGGCCTGGACCGATCTGGTGGCGCCCGATGGCGACCGCGGCGATGCCGCGCGTCCGCTGGGCCGGCGCACGCGGCTGCCGGCGCAGAAGGATTTTCGTGCCTGCTTCTACTTCTGCCAGGAGCTGATCCGGCTGATGGAATCGGTGTACCACGATCTCGATTTCGAACACGACTGGGACCACCCCGACAACCGTGGCTGGGTCAACGCGTTCCGGCACTGGAGCTGGTCGCCGATCTTTCGTATCGCCTGGACCGTGGGGCTGCCCACCTTCGGCGTGCGCTTCGCCACGTTCTGCCAGCAGCGCCTGGACCTGCCCGCGCTGGTCAACGACGACGGCTACCAGCGGGTGCTGCGGGCGGAGGACGTCACCCCCGGCGCCGGCATCGCCTGGCGCGAGGCCTGCGACCGTCTGCTCGACGACGGCCGCATCAACCATGTCGAGCACGGCATCCTCACCTCCGCCACGCTGCTGGCCGGTGCGTACCCACCGACCGCGCTGTACCTGCTGCGGCTGCGCTGGAGCAACCTGCTGGCGCGCACCGGCAACCGTCTCCCCGATACGACCGTGGCGATCGCCGTGCTGTCCGGTGGCACCCTGCGCCTGCTGCGGGTACAGGACCACCTGCGGCGCATGGGGTTGGCCACCGAGTTCATGCGCCTGCTCGCCAGCCGGCAGCGTATCGACGCCGTCGAGGTCAGCCCCGGCTACTACGGCGCGGCCGGGGTGTGGCGCAGCGGCGCGGCGCGGCGGGTCAACGACTGGCTGCGGGGGTTGTTGCTGCAGACCGGCAAGCGCCATCGCGAACGCAGCGGCCGGCTGCGGCGCGCACCGTAGCCGCGACGAGGGACATCGCGTTTGCGCGGCGTTGACGCAGTCATGCCGCATCGTCGGCGCATGCCCGCCCGCGCCGCAGCCGGACCGCCCGGAACCCCTGAAGCCGACGCCGCCGACGCGGGCCTGGTCTATGTCTGCGACGACGAGCCCGGCATCTCGCGCCGACGCGCCGGCCGCGGCTTCTGTTACCGGATGCCGGACGGCAGCCTGGTGCGCGATGCGAAGACCCTGGCCCGGATCCGCGCGCTGGCGATCCCGCCGGCCTATACCGAGGTGTGGATCTGCACCAGCCCGCGTGGCCACCTGCAGGCGACCGGTCGCGACGCGCGCCGCCGCAAGCAGTACCGCTACCATCCGCATTGGGCGCAGGTGCGCGACGCCGGCAAGTACGAGCGTCTGGTCGCGTTCGCGCGGAGATTGCCGAAGCTGCGCCGGCGCCTGCGCACCGACCTCAAGCGTCCCGGCCTGCCGCGCGAAAAGGTGCTGGCGATCGTGGTGTCGCTGATGCTCGACACCCTGGCGCGCGTGGGCAACGATAGCTACGTGCGCGAGAACCGCTCCTATGGCCTGACCACGCTGCGTGACCGCCACGTGGCGTTCCTGCGCGGCGGCCGCGCCCGGCTGAAGTTCCGCGGCAAGGGCGGGCAGGCGCATGACCTGGAGATCGACGATGCGCGCCTGGTGAAACTCGTACGCGCCTGCCAGGAGCTGCCGGGGCAGGCGCTGTTCCAGTACCGCGACGACGACGGCGGCGTGCAGCCGGTGGACTCGGGCGACGTCAACAAGTACCTGCGCGCCGCGGCCGGCGCCGATTTCACCGCCAAGGACATCCGCACCTGGGGCGGCACCCTGCACGCGTTCCGCGAACTCGCCGCCACGCCGCTGCCCGAACCGGTGCGTGGCGACGTCTCCAGCGAACGCGCGCTTGCCGAAGTGCGCAACCGAGTGATCAAGGCGGTCGCCGAAGTCCTCGGCAACACCCCGGCAGTGTGCCGCAAGGCCTATATCGATCCGCGGGTATTCGCCGGCTGGGAGGACGGCTCGCTCGCGCAGGCCGCCGCGAACGCACGCGGCGCGCGGCAATGGGAGCAGGCGACGTTGCGCTTCCTGGCCCGCGCTCGCCGCGCTGCCGGGGCGACGAAATCGACGCGCCCAGGCCCGCGATCGGCGAGCAGATCAAAGCTCTAGCACGGGACTTGCGGTCCCACCGGCGTTGCAGCGCCGTCCGCCGCGGCGAAAAGGGCGGCGCCGCTTGACAAGTCGAGCACCAACTGTACTATTACTAATAGTACAGATGAGCGGTTGATCCGAAGGTCCCATGGCCCGTACCAGCGCATTGATGCTGCAGATCGCCACCGGCGATCCGCGCCCGATCACCCGGCAGATCGTCGACGGCGTGCGGATGAAGATCGCCACCGGCGAACTGACCCCCGGCGCGCAGCTGCCGAGCGTGCGCGGCCTGGCGCAGCAGTTGACCATCAATCCGAACACCGTCGCCAAGGCATACGCCGAGCTGGCGACCGAAGGATGGCTCGATGCGCGCCAAGGCTTGGGCTTCTATGTCGCCGCGCCGCGCCAGCGCCTGAGCGACAGCGAGCGCGACCGCCGTCTCGACGAGGCGATCCAGCGCTTCGTGCACGAGGTGGCCGCGCTCGACTATCCGCCCGAACGCGCACTCGCACGCCTGGACCGCGAACTGCGCGTGCTGGCGCCGAAGAAGACCGCGTGACCGCCCCGCTCGCTTCCGATGCCGGATGACCATGACCGACCTGACAGCTTCCGAGTACGTGATCGAGACCGTCGCATTGAGCAAGCGCTACGGGCACAAGCTGGCGCTCGATCGTCTCGACCTGCGGATTCCCCGCGGGCGCATTCACGCCATCGTCGGCGCCAACGGCGCCGGCAAGTCGACGCTGTTCCGGATTCTGCTGGGGTTCCTGTCTCCCGATGCCGGGCAGGCGCGCATCCTCGGCCGCGACAGCCGCCGGCTCTCGCCCGAGGACCGCGGCCGCATCGGCTTCGTCAATGAAGAGCACACCCTGCCGGCCTGGATGACGATGTCGGCGGTGATCGCAATGCAGCGCAGCCACTATCCACGCTGGAGCCAGTCCGCATTCGACGAGGTCATCGGCCACTATCACGTGCTGCCGGAGCAGAAGATCCGCGAGCTGTCGCGCGGCGAGCGCGCCGGCTTCAATCTGGCCCTGGCACTGGCGCAACGGCCGGAGTTGCTGGTGCTCGACGAACCCACGCTGGGGCTGGACGTGGTGGCCAAGCGCGCGTTCCTGGAATCGCTGCTGTACGGCAACGCCGCCGATGACTGCACGGTGATCTATTGCTCGCACCAGATGGAGGAGATCGAGCGCGTCGCCGACAACTTGATCATTCTCGAGCGTGGCCAGCTGAAGCACATGTCGGCGCCCGAGGAATTTTGCGCGCGCGTCACCCACTGGGTCGCCGACATCCCGTTCCGTGGGCCAGAACCGGGCACCGTACCCGGCCTGCTGCAGGCCCAGCGCCTGGATGGCCTGCACCACTATCTGGTGCTGGACCAGGACGAGGACTTCGCCGAGTTCCTGCGCGCCCACGGGGCACGCTCGGCACAGTGCATGCAGGTCAGCCTGGATCGCGCGATCAACGGCTTTCTGGCCAAGGATCACGCGGCGCCGGCCCGGGCCTGAACGCAACCGTCGCTGGCGAGAGAAGACGACATGTGGAACCTGTTCAAGGCCGAACTGCTGCGCTTTCGCACCTGGGTCATCGCCTTTGCCGCGCTGCACCTGCTGGTGCTGGCCTTCCTGACGCGCGTGGTCGACCTGACGCAACAGCCGCTGCTGGTCTATCGCGTGTTCGGTGCGGGGTACGCATTGGCCGGATTGCTGCTGGGGCTTTACCAGATGGGCGGCTATCGGCGTCCGAGCGTCTGGCTCAACCTGCTGCACCGGCCGCTGCCGAACGGCAGAATCGCAGCCGCACTGCTCGCGGCCGGCATCGTGGCGCTCGCCGTTGCGATCGCGATGCCGATCCTGGCCCTTGCCGGCCAGCAGGCGCTGATGACCGCACGCGTGGTCGACGCCCGCCACTGGCTGTTGCCGCTCGCCACGCTGCTGATCGTCGCGTGTGGCTATCTTGCCGGTGCCTATTGCGCGCTCGCCAATCGTCGCTATGCCGCCTGCGCGCTGGTGCCGCTGATCCTGCTGGGGATCGGCGGCGCTACCGGCACCGGCGCCCTGGCGTTGCAGGCGCTGGTGCTGCTGTGGCTGACGGTGATGGTGGCGGCGGTCTTCAGGCCCGACCGAAGCGCGCCGCTGCGCTCGGCGCCCCTCGTGATCGCCACTGCGCTACCGCTGCAGATGGGGGTGTATCTGCTGATCCTGCTGCTGGGATTCGGTGTCGAGATGCTGTGGATCATGCAGGGCAGCCACGCCAACAACACCGGTACGCCGCCGCCCGGCGGGCACAACGAAAGCGAGCGCATGAGCGGCCGCGACAGGATGCTGGCCGGGTTGGCCGCCAGTGCCGCGCCCGAGGCGCCGCTGTGGCGCGAGCAGGTCGCACTTTCGGAGATCTACGGCGTCGGCACCCAGATCGAGGTCGCGCCCGTTCGCAACGAACTGACCAACGTCATGCCGATGGAGTTCGACGACGGCGAGCGGCGCCTGCGCTGGGTGTTCAGTCACGACGGCATGCGCTACGAAGGCTACGGGCTCGCCGACCGGCGTCGCGCCGGTGTGCTCGGCGTCGGACCCGGCCATGCGGCGTTTCCGGCGCCGGCGCTGGCGGCGGGCGATCTGCCTGGGCTGCGCGAAGGCGATGCGGTGTTGATCGCCGGCGGCGGGTTGTACCAGTACGCCAGCGAAAGCCAGCAGGTGCGGCAGCGGATCCGGCTGCCGGCCGGCGAGATGATGGCCGGCGTGGCGCCGGTCGGCGAGAGCATCGGCGTGATCAGCGACCGTGCGCTGTACTTCTTCGACGCCCGTGCCGTGCTGGAGGACGATGGCCTGCTGTCGCCACGACAACGGGTGCCGATCCCGGGCGCGTTCGGTGATCTGCGCAATCTCGACCTGATCGAACTGGTCGGCGGTTATCTGGTGTCCTTCTCCTTCACCCGCCGTCCGGACGACCTGCTCGGTGCCGCGCCTTACCAGACCCTGCTGCGGGTGGATGATGCCGGACGCGCCGAGACGGTCGCGCGGCGCGCGATCGCGTATGACTATCCGGCACTGCATCGATACCGCGCCTGGTGGCCGTCGCCGGCGATGTATGCACTGCGCCGGGCCGCGACCGAACTGTTCGCCGGCGCGGATCCGCTACGCGCGACGAATCCGCCGCCGGTGCCGCGCAGCGTGCGGGCGCTGGCCGGCGCGCTGATGCTGCTGTCGCTATTGGCGGCGTTGTGGCTGACCCGCCGCCAAACGCTGTCGGTGCCGGCGCGTGCGGCCTGGGTCCTGAGCTGCGGGCTGATCGGGCTGCCTGCCCTGGCGAGCCTGTGGCTGCTGTATCCACAACGCGTACCGGCGCAGGCTCGGACCCACCTCGACCCCGTGACGGCATGACCACGATCCGCACCACGATTCGCTGATCCCGTCGCCGGTCGCCTTCGGTCCGGCTTCGCAGGAGAGACCTATGCTCGCGTTCCCGAACGCGCCGGGGGTGCTGTACGCCTTCGTGTTCGCGCTGCTCGCCGCCGCGCCGGCCAGCGCAGACGATGCCGCCAGGCTGCATGCCGCCGTCGCCGTCGAGCGCGCCCGTGTGCCGGCGCTGCGTTTCCAGCGCAGCGACTTTCTCGTGCGTCCGGCGATCGAGGCCGTCACCCTGTCGCCGGACGGGCGCCGGGTCGCTTGGCTGCGCGAGCACGGTCGCCATCGCGAAGTCTGGCTGCAGCCGACCATGGACGGCCGCGCGCACCGGCTGCTGGCGGACACGGCGGCACGACAGCTGCACTGGACGCGCGATGGTCGCTGGCTGTTGCTCGAGTCGCCGCGGCAGCTGTTTGCGCTGGCGACGGCGGGCCAGGCCGGCTCGAGCCTGGTGACCGCGCTCGGCGATCGCGTTCGCCGCGAGCTGCAGACCGTCGACGCGACGCATCCGGCGGCGATCATCGCGCTCGAGCGATCGCCCGCCCCGCGGCAGGGCGCGCCGGCGCACTGGCGCCTGTTGCGGGTGGACATGCGGGGCCGGCGTACAGTGCTGCATGCGGACACGCATCGGATCGCCGGCTTCGCGCTCCACCCGGACGGTCGACTGGCGTTCCTGAGCCGGGTCGAGGGCGAAGCCCTCGTGATCCACCGGGTCGCTGCGCCGGGCGGGCTGCACGAGGTTCTGCGCTGCGGCAGCATGCATCGTTGCGACCTGCTGCCGGTCACCGGCGATCGCGGCGAACTGCTGCTGCACGGCGATCCCGGCGGCAGCCTGTCACGGTTGCTGCGGCTGGATGCGCAGCGTGCAGTACACACGCTGCACGCCGATCCGCACGGCGATGCCGATCTCGCCGATCTGGTGCTGGACCCGATCAGCCGGCGGCCCCTGATCGCCAGCTATCGCAGCATCGAGGCGGCCAGCTACGGGCTGACCGACGACACGAGCCGTCGGGTCGCGGCGATCGCAAGGCAGTTCCCGCAGCGCCAGTTGCGCATCCAGGTCGGGGTCGGCGCCGACGCGCACTGGCTGGTGAACGAACGCGGCAGCTCGCTGCAGGGCGAGCGCTGGCATCTCCACGATCCGCGCACCGGGCGGTTTCGCAGGCTGCTCGACGAGCCGCCGCTGCGGCAACTCGACGACAGGCCGGGGCTGTGGCTGCCGGCGTCGGCGCTGGCACGCAAGATCCCGGTCGTCTGGCGCGCGTCCGACGGCATGCGTCTGCACGGCTTCCTGCTGCTGCCGCCGGGCGCCGATCCGGCGCGGGTGCCGCTGGTGGTCAACGTGCACGGCGGACCGTGGAGCCACGCGCAGCCCGAGTACGGCAGATTCTCGCAGTTCATCGTCAATCGCGGCTACGCCGTGTTCGAGCCGAACTTCCGCGGCTCGACCGGCTACGGCCGCGACTACATCTTCGCCGCGCAGGGCGACTACGGCAACGGACGGGTGCACCGGGACATCGTCGACGGCGTGCGCCATTTGCTGGCGCAAGGCATCGGCGATGCGCAGCGCGTCGGCATCGTCGGCGCCTCCTTCGGCGGCTATTCGACGCTGCTCGGCCTGACCTTTTCGCCGGAGCTGTTCAAGGTCGGCGTCGCGATGGTGCCGCCGCCGGAATTCGGCTGGAACCTGCGCTGGACCGCACGCAACGCCGAAGCGCTGTCGCTGTCGCGCCATGTCCCGTTGACGACGGTGCTGCGCATGCTGTCGCTCGACATCGCCGACGAGGCAACGATGGCGCGCCTGCATGCGCAGTCGCCCCTGGCCAATGCCGCACGGCTGCGCCGGCCCCTGTTGTTGATCGCCGGCGGCGAGGACCGTCGCGTGGCGATCAGCGGCGTCATCGAATATGCGGCGCGGCTGAAACTGCTGGACAAGGATGTCAGCCTGTTGATCGATCCGCAGGCCGCTCACTCCAGTGACGACCCGCTCTACCTGGAAGCCAGCCTCTATCTGCTCGAAAGCGTGCTGCAGGCACATCTGGGCGGTGCGGCGCCGGCACCGCCGCGCAATGATCTGCGCCGGTATCTCGACCGCAACCTGCGCATGACCGGGCACGACCTGCACATGCATCGGCCATCGGCCGGTGAAGCGAAGCGGAATCCGCGGCCCGACAGCCCGTAACCGGCCACTGTCCGCCGCGCCGCATCGCGTAGTCTGTCGGTCCGAACCGGACGGAGCCCTCCATGACCCGCAGCACCCCCTGTCTCTTCCTTGGACTGTTCCTTCTGACGGCCTGTGCCGACGACGTGCCCGGCGGCGACATCCGCGCCGACAATCTCGCGCAGCACCTGCGGGTGCTCGCCTCCGACGCATTCGAGGGCCGGGCGCCGAATACGCCCGGCGAGGACAAGACCGTCGCCTACATCAGCGAGCAGTTCGAGCGCGCCGGCCTGCAGCCGGCCGGCGACGACGGCGGCTGGACCCACGCGGTGACGCTGGAACGCAGCGAGATCGACGGCCCGGTCGAGGCTTCGCTGCACGTCGCCGGCGACACCCGTGTTTTCGCCAACGGCGACGACATCGCCGTCGAAACGCTGCGCCCGGGCGAGCGCGTCGACCTGCGCGAGGTGCCGCTGGTCTTCGCCGGCTACGGCATCACCGCGCCGGAGCTGGGCTGGGACGACTACGCCGGGCTCGACGTCGAGGACAAGATCGTCGTGGTGCTGGTCAACGATCCCGACTTCGAGCGCGAGCAGCCCGGCAAGTTCGGCGGTCGCGCCATCACCTACTACGGCCGCTGGACCTACAAGTACGAGGAGGCGGCGCGCCGCGGCGCCGCCGGCGTGCTGATCGTGCACGAGACCGAACCGGCGTCCTACCCCTGGGCCACGGTGCGCAACGGCCGCGCCGCGCCGCAGTACGACATCGTGCGCGAGGATGCCGAGACGTATCACCTGCCGGTGCGCGGCTGGATTCAGCGTGAGCCCGCCGTGCAGCTGTTCGCCGATGCCGGGTTCGACTTCGACCGGGCCAAGCACGCCGCGCAGCAGGACGGCTTCACCGGCCATGCGCTCGGCGATGCCGCCCTGTCCATCGGCTTCAAGGTCAAGCGCGACCGCATCGTCAGCCGCAACGTCGCCGGCCTGCTGCCCGGCACCGATCGCGCCGACGAGACCGTAATCCTCTCCGGCCACTGGGACAGCTTCGGCATCGGCGAGCCGGACGACAGCGGCGATGCGATCATCAACGGCGCGGTCGACAACGCCACCGCCGTCGCCTCGCTGATCGAACTGGCGCGCGTCTTCGCCGCCGGCGAACGGCCGGCGCGCAGCCTGCTGTTCCTCGCCCTCACCGCCGAGGAAAACGGCCTGCTCGGCGCCCACTACTACGCCGCCAACCCGCTGCGGCCGCTGGAAACTACCGCGGCCGTGCTCAACCTCGAAATGTGGAGTCCCGACGGCCCCACGCATGACATTTCCTCCTGGGGCGTCGGCAAGGTCTCGCTGGAGCGCAGCCTGAAGGCCGCTGCCGAGCAAGACGGCCGCAGCTATTCGCCCGATCCCAATCTCGAGGCCGGCTTCTTCTACCGCGCCGACCATTTCGCCTTCGCCCAGGCCGGGGTGCCGGCGATCACCATCGGTCCCGGCATGGACCAGATCGAAGGCGGCGTGGAAGGCGGCAAGGCTGCCCGCGCCGACTACTTCACCCATCGCTACCATCAGCCCGGCGACGAGTTCGGCGACGACTGGGACATGCGCGGGCCGACCGCCGACACCCGGGTGGTGTACCGTCTGGTACGCACCATCGCCGATGGCGATGCGTGGCCGGAATGGGACGCCGGCAGCGAGTTCGCGGCCGAGCGCGACAAGACCAAGGCTGCCCGCGACACGCCGGCGCGTTGATCGCCGCGTCCCAGCGGCGCGTGCCGCCCTATGGGGCTGGCGGCAGCCGCACCTCGCCCACGCCGACCTGCTTGTTGCCTTCGATGACGACGAAGCCCGCCGAGTCCGGACCGACCGAAATTGCTTCCTGGCAGCCGAGCGTCGCATCGGCGGTCTGTCCCGGCGCGATGCTGCGCACGTCCCGCGGGATGGCGACCGAACAGACAACCTCGGGCCCGCCGGCGAAGCTGACGGTTGGCCGGTACTTCGAGTAGATCGGGGTCTGCCTGCCGCGCGGCTCGCCGTTGCTGGTGTGCAATGTCAGCGTCACCGGGATCTGCTCGCCCACGCCGAAGTGGCGTGCGCCGGGCGCGTCATCCATCGCCTCCGCAAGGCCGCCACAGGCGAACAGGGCGGCAGGAAGCAAAACCAGGGCCGGAAAACTTCTCACAACGTCTCCTTGTCGTTCGGTCTGGCGAGTCTAACCCGTGTCCGCGTGCACCCGTTCCGGTTGGCGCCGTCGGATCCGCGGCTCTCCGCACGTTGTCTAAACCTGCCACCTCGATGGTCGGTGCGTCACGGCCGGTGCCCGTGCACGCGGCCGTCGTTGCTCGCCCGGTACAGCGCGCCCTGTGGCTGGCGCGGCGATGCCTCCTGCTGCTGGCGACCTGCCTGCCTGGCCGAGAAGCGGTCGGCGATCTTCGGCAGCAGCTTCGCCATCGAGGTGTTCATCTTCGCCATGGCGCCGACCTTGTAGTCGCGGCCGCCGTCGGTCGCGGCCTCGAGGATCGCCTCTGCGACCTGGAACGGATCGATCTGCGGATCCGGCAGCTTCGGCTCGCGATCCATGTAGTTGCGTGCGTGCTGCGGATAGGGCGTGTTCACCGCCGTCGGCTGGATCAGCGTGACCGAGACGGGTGCCTCCTCCACCTGTTCCACCTCCACGCGGAGCGCATCGGTGAAGCCCTTTACCGCGTGCTTGCTGGCCGAGTACATGCCCTGCAGCGGGAGCACCGCGTCGGACACCTCGCTGCCGACGTTGATCAGCGCGCCGCCGCTGGCGCGCAGGTGCGGCAGCGCCGCCAGGCTGCCGTTCACCACGCCCCAGAAGTTGGTGTCGAACAGGCGCCGGTTGTCCTCCTCGCTGACCTCCTCGAGCCGGCCGAAGATCGCGACGCCGGCATTGTTCACCCAGCTGTCGATGCGGCCGTGGCGCTGCACGCAGGTCGCCGCAGCCTGCTCGACCGCGGCGCGGTCAGCGACATCGGCGCAGATCAGGTCGGCGCGACCGCCCTGGGCGGCGATGTCGGCGTTGACTTCGCGCAGCACCGTCTCGCTGCGGGCGATCAACACGACCGTCGCGCCACGTTCGCAGGCCAGCAGCGCCGTGGCTAGGCCGATGCCGCTGGACGCTCCCGTGACCACGATGACCTGTTCGTCGAGCGGTTTGTGTTTCGCGTTCATGTGGCTGTTCCTCGCGGGGGTGGGAGCCGCCCAAGGTAGGCCGTCGGGAGTCACGGCAGCGCGAATCCGGGCAGGATGCTTCGGCCGCTGCAAGGGATGCGCTGGTCGATCGGGGCAACCGGCTGCCTGTCGCCGCAGGCCGCGAGGGTCGGTGCCCCGCAAGCGCTCATCAATCGGCCGGGGGATTGCCGTCGCGCGCTTCCATCCGCCACAGCTGTGGGTAGTCCTCGACGAAGCCCAACACGTTCACGCGCAGCAGCGCGGAATATCCGTACTCCGGCGCCTCGTACCAGTACGCTCCGCGCGCGCGCCTCTCGTAGCGCTGCTGCAGCGTCCGCAAACCGCGCTCGGGAAGATCCAGCCACGCGACCGGCACGTCTGCGGTCTGTCCGGTGTCGAGTGCGATCCGCCGCAGCTGGAGCAGGTTCGTGGCGGGAGTGAAGCCGAGGTCCAGGTCGAGTAGCCCATCCATCCCGTCGACCGCCTTGCCGTCGAGCCTCCACTGCCCATCGTCTGCACGCTCGATGTGCAGGTCGAGGCTGCGCGCACCGATCGATCCACGCACCCGGCCACGGCGGGTCCTCCATTCGCGGTCGCAATCCACCTCGTAGCAGGCGCACGCCGGACTGCCATCTTCGTGCAGGAAGGCCGCCGAACCTTGCAGCCTCCAGCCGTCATCGCGCTGGATCAGGCGGCAGGCATCGTGGCCCGGCGTATCCAGCCGGCGCCATAGAATCGCGGAATTTTCCGTCGCCATGTGCCTCCTCGCGCATCTGGTCTCTACCGCGAACTTCCGCCGCGCGCTGCGGCGGGCTCGTGCCGCCGAGCACGGCTCAGGCTGCCTGCACCTGCACCACCCGCAGCGGGTTGTCCCACTCCTTCAGCAATTCGGCCTCGCGCGCCTTGGCCGCGTGCAGGTGCGCTTCCTTGACGTGGCCGTAGCCGCGGATGTGCTCGGGGATGCCGGCGATCTCGGCGGCGAGGGCGGCGTTGCCGCTGTCGAGTTTCTCCAGCAGACCGCCGATGGTGCGTTCGTAGTCGTCGATCAGGCGGCGCTCCAGCCGGCGTTCTTCGGTATAGCCGAAGATGTCCAGCGCTGTGCCGCGCAGGCCGCGCAGTTTCGCCAGCACGCCGAAGGCCCTGAACACCCAGGGGCCGAACTCCTGCTTCTGCAGTTCGCCCTTGTCGTTCTTTTTCGCCAGCAGTGGCGGGGCGAGGTGGAAGCGCACGGTGTAGTCGCCCTCGAACTGCTGTTCGATGCGGCGGCGGAAATCGCCGCTGGTGTACAGGCGCGCGACTTCGTATTCGTCCTTGTAGGCCATCAGCTTGAAGAAGTAGCGGGCGACGGCCTCGGACAGGTCGGTGCTGCCGGGGGCCCGTGCCTGCTCGGCGGCGCGCACCTGCGCGACGAAGTCGGCATAGCGCTTGGCGTACCTCGCGTTCTGGTAGTCGGTGAGGAAGGCTATGCGGCGGGCGATCAGCTCGTCGAGCGAGCGCGACAGGCGCAGGTCGTCGAGTGGGAGGAAGGCGACGCCGCCTTCGGCGGCGGCCCTCATCCGGCCCTGCGGGCCACCTTCTCCCGCGGGCGGGAGAAGGGAGGACTCCCGAGCGCCTTCGGCGGCGGCATCGTGCGCGGGCAGGTGGCGCAGGTCGTCGCCGTTGCGTGACGGTTTCGGTGCGCTGGTGGCGCCCCATTCGGCGCTTTCCCATTCGCCGGGCGGCAGCGCCTGCAGTGCGCCGGGGGTGGACTCGGCGGCGGTGGGCGCATTGCGGACGATGCCGGCGGCCTCCTGCACGGCGCCGAGGTCGAGTGCGGCCAGGCGGCCCCAGGCGAAGGCGGTCTTGTTCATCTCCACCGCGGCGCCGTTGAGTTCCACCGCGCGCATCAGCGACTCGAACGACAGCGGCACCAGGCCACGCTGCCAGGCGTAGCCGAGGATGAAGAGGTTGGCGGCGATGGCGTCGCCCATCAGCGCGGTGGCGAGCTGGGTGGCGTCGACCAGCAGCGGCGCTTCGCCGCCGAGCGCGCCCTGGATGGCGGCGACGATGTCGGTGGCCGGGAACTCCATGTCCGGACGGGTGGTGAAGGTGCCGGGCATCGCCTCCCAGGTGTTGAGCACCACCTGGCTGCGGCCGGCGCGGATCTTCGACAGCGCCCAGTAATCGTTCACCACCACCATGTCGCAGCCGAGTACCAGGTCGGCCTCGCCGGCGGCGATGCGCACGGCATGGATGTCGGCGGGCGTGCGCGCGATGCGGATATGGGTGGTGACCGCGCCGCCCTTCTGCGCCAGGCCGGTCTGGTCGAGCACGGTGGAGCCGCGGCCTTCCAGATGCCCGGCCATCCCCAGCAGGGCGCCGATGGTCACCACGCCGGTGCCGCCGACGCCGGTGATCAGGATGTTCCAGGGCTGCGACAGGTCGGTCTCGAACGCGGGCAGCGGCAGGTTCTCGAGGCGTTCGGCGGCGGAAACCTTGCGGCCCTTGCGCGGCTGGCCGCCGTGCACGGTGACGAAGCTGGGGCAGAAGCCCTCGACGCAGGAATAATCCTTGTTGCAGTTGGACTGGTCGATGGCGCGCTTGCGCCCGAACTCGGTCTCCTGCGGCAGTACCGAGACGCAGAAGCTCTTCTTGCCGCAGTCGCCGCAGCCTTCGCAGACCAGGGTGTTGACGAACACCCGCTTGGCCGGGTCCTCGAGCTTGCCGCGCTTGCGGCGGCGGCGCTTCTCGGTGGCGCAGGTCTGGTCGTAGATCAGGATCGAGACGCCCTTCACCTCGCGCAGGCGCCTTTGCACCGCGTCGAGTTCCTTGCGGTCGAAGAACTCCACGCCCGAGGGGAATAACTCCGGCTTCGACCATTTGCCGATGTCGTCACTGACCACGACGATCGTCGCGATGCCCTCGGCGCGCATCTGCTGGGCGATGTCGGGCACGGTGAGGGTGCCGTCCACCGGCTGCCCGCCGGTCATGGCCACGGCGTCGTTGTAGAGGATCTTGTAGGTGATGTTGACCCCGGCCGCGACCGACTGCCGGATCGCCAGCGAACCGGAATGGAAGTAGGTGCCGTCGCCGAGGTTCTGGAACACGTGCGGGGTGTCGGTGAACGCCGCCTGCCCGGCCCAGGTGACGCCTTCGCCGCCCATATGGGTGAAGGTGTCGGTGTCGCGGTCCATCCACGTCACCATGTAGTGGCAACCGATGCCGGCGAGCGCGCGCGAGCCCTCCGGCACCCGGGTGCTGGTGTTGTGCGGGCAGCCCGAGCAGTAGTGCGGCACGCGCGGGAACTGCGCCCGCGGCAGGGCCAGCTCGCCTTCCTTCTGTTCCATCCACGCCAGCACCTGGCGCATCTGCTCGGAGTCATGGAAACGCTGGATGCGGCGCGCGATCACGCCGGCGATGCGCGCCGGCGTGAGCTCGCCGGTCGAGGGCAGGATCCACTCACCGGCCTCGTCGTACTTGCCGACGATGCTCGGGCGCTGGCCGTCGAAGTTGTAGAACAGTTCCTTCATCTGGCTCTCGATGAAGGCGTGCTTCTCCTCCACCACCAGGATGTCCTGCAGCCCGCGTGCGAACGCATGGATGCCCACCGGCTCCAGCGGCCAGGTCATGCCGACCTTGTACACGCGGATGCCGAGATCGAAGCAGGCACGCGCGTCCAGGCCCAGGTATTCCAGCGCCTGCAGCACGTCGAGGTAGCTCTTGCCGGTGGTGACGATGCCCAGCCGCGCCTGCGGCGAGTCGATCACGGTGCGGTCGATGCGGTTGGCGCGCGCGAACGCCTGCGCCGCCTTCACCGCGTAGCGGTGCAGGCGCATCTCCTGCTCCATCGGCGGGTCGGGCCAGCGGATGTTGAGGCCGCCGGCCGGCATCTCGAAGTCGTCCGGCAGGGCGATCTGCAGCGCGAACGGGTTCACGTCCACCGACACCGACGACTCCACCGTCTCGGCGATGGTCTTGAAGCCCACCCAGCGCCCGGTGTAGCGGCTCATCGCCCAGCCCAGCAGGCCCAGGTCGAGGATGTCCTGCACCCCGGCCGGATTGAGGATCGGCATCATCGCCGCGGTGAACTCGCCCTCCGAGCCGTGCGGCAGGGTCGACGAGCGGCAGGCGTGGTCGTCGGCGGCCAGCGCCAGCACGCCGCCGTGACGCGCGGTGCCGGCGGCGTTGCCGTGCTTGAACACGTCGCCGCAGCGGTCCACGCCGGGGCCCTTGCCGTACCACATCGCGTACACGCCATCGACGTTCGCGCCCGGAAACAGGTTGGTCTGCTGCGTGCCCCAGACCATGGTCGCGCCCAGGTCCTCGTTGAGGCCGGGTTGGAACTTCACCCGCGCCGCGTCCAGGTGCTTGCGCGCGCGCCACAGCTCCAGGTCGAAGCCGCCCAGCGGCGAGCCGCGGTAGCCGGACACGAAGCCGCCAGTGTTCAGGCCCGCGGCCTGATCGCGCAGCCGCTGCATCAGCGGCAGCCGCACCAGCGCCTGCACGCCGGACAGGTAGATCCGGCCCTCGGCGCGGGTGTACCGGTGTTCCAGGGTGTAGTCGGCATCGATCCCGGTGTGGGTCGGGCCGGTGCCTGCGGATGCGGGCGGCGAAAGGTCGGCAATGCGGGTCATGGCGGGGATCTTCGGCTTGCGAACGGGTCGCTGGCGGGCCACGGCGGGATTGCCGGGAGGCGCTGAAACGGCCGGAAATTGTAGCAGCGGGTGCCTCGCCGCCTGGCCGGCGATCGTGCCAGCTGGCGTTGCCCAGGAAAGGAGCGCAGGATGCGGAAGCGAGCCGATGCGTCAGCGCGTCGGCCTTCGGGAGCGAGAGGATGTCCGCGGACCTGCAGGCAACCGATCGATCGGAGCGCGGCGCTTTGGCGCGGCGCCACAACCATGCGCTGGTGGCGCTGGCGCGGCAGGTGTGGCACGACGATTGCAGCCTGGAGTCGGCCTACGCGCAGATCTGCGAGGTCGCCGCCGCCGCCCTCGAGGCCGATCGTGTCGGCATCTGGCACCTGGACCCCACCCATGCCCGGCTCGCCTGCGTGCACCTGTTCCAGCGCAAGGGCGCGCTGCACAATCCGCCCGGCGCGCACGAGGTCCTGCCTCTGGGCGATGAGTACCGCGCGCGCCTGGGGCAAATGCGGGTGATCGACGCCGCCGACGTGACCGGCGATGTCGCATTGACCGCCGCCGATCCCGCGCTGGCCGGCTACCTGGAGCGGCACGACATCGTCTCGATGCTCGATGCGCCGGTGCGCAGCGGCGGCGAGCTGGTCGGCGTGGTCTGCCACGAGCAGGTCGGCACGCCGCGCGTGTGGACGCCGGAAGACCAGGCGTTCGCCGCCAGCATCGGTGACTACGCGGCGATGGCCGCCGAGATCAACCGTCGCCGCGAGGCCGAGAACCGGCTGCGCTATCTGGAGCTGCACGACCCGTTGACCGACCTGCCCAATCGCGATCACCTGCTGGAGGTCGCGCACAGCGCGTTGCGGCCGATGGGTCGCGGAGGCCACGGCCTCGCCGCGATCCATCTGCAGATCGAACCCGGCGGCGTCGGTGGCGACGACGCCCTGGTGCTACCCGGGCTCGCGGCGCAGCTGCGCCGCGAGTTCGGCGACGTGGTCACCCTGGCGCGGGTGCGCGAGCACGCCTTCGCACTGCTGCCGCACGGTGACCTGCCGGAGACTGAGGCGCTCGAGCTCGCCGAGCGCTGCCTGGCGCTGGTGCAGGTGGCGCATCACGCCGCAGCGGTCGGTGTCGCCTTCGCCCGCGACCTGGCGGCACCGTCGGCCCATGCCCTGCTGCGCAATGCCGAGCTGGCCAGCCAGCGCGCGCGTGCGGACGGCCGCAATCGATGCGAAGTGTTCGACGCCGAACATCACCGCGGCCTGCTCAAGCGCCTGGGCATCGAACGGGCGCTGCGCGAGGCGATGACTCAGGAGCGGTTGCAGGTGTGGTTCCAGCCCGAGGTCGACTTGCGCGACGGCCGTTGGCTGGCGGCCGAGGCGCTGCTGCGCTGGCAGGACGCGGACGGCACCCTGCATCCGGCAGAGGAGTTCATCGACGTGGCCGAATCCTCCGGGCTGATCGTGCCGCTCGGGCGCTGGGTGCTGGACAACGCCTGCCGGCTGGCGTGTGGCTGGACCGCGCGCGACGGCACGGCGCCGGTGCTGCGGGTCAACGTGTCGGCACGGCAGTTCGAGCAGCCGAACCTGCTGGCCGACATCGAGCAGGTGCTGCAGCAGACCGGATTGCCGCGGGCGCGGTTGTGCCTGGAACTGACCGAAACCGCGCTGCTGGCCGATGCCGAGGGCGCGGCGCACACGCTGTCGCGGCTGCGCGCTCTCGGCATCGGTGTTGCGCTCGACGATTTCGGCACCGGCTGGGCGTCGCTGGGGTATCTCAAGCGGCTACCGATCGACGCGATCAAGCTCGACCGCAGCTTCATCGGCGGCCTGCCCGAGGACCGCTACGACAGCGCCATCGTCGAGGCGGTGGCCACCATCGCCCGCAAGATCGGGATCGACGTGGTGGCCGAGGGCGTGGAATCGCAGGCCCAGGCCGATGCCTTGCTGGCGCTCGGCATCCTGCGGGCGCAGGGGTTCCTGTTCGCGCCGGCGCTCGACCACGCGGAACTGCTGGCGCGCTACGGCGCCGGGTGAGCGCGGCGCGGGCGCCCGGTCCCGCACGTGGCACAATGCGCGCGGGGATCCGGAACACGTGCCAACGCCATGAAAGCCAGTCTCGTCCGCTGCCTGGGGCTCACGCTCCTGCTGCCGCTCGCCGTCCACGCCCAGACCGTGCCCAAGCCGAAGGAGTTCTACTTCGACGAGGACACCGCGACCACGCGCCCGATCGTCGCCATCGAAGGCAGCGACGAGCCCACGCTCGCGCGCCTGATGCAGTTGATGGAGCGCGACCGGCGCGATGCCGATCGCGCCGCCGCGCAGCTGGCGCATATCGCCATGTCGACCGACCGCGTCGACACCGGCCACGCGTTGTACCGGCGCGCGTTCGATGGCGCCTCACGCGGCATGATGCGCCATGCGCTGCACTGGAACTACGGCTGGGACCTGTCGCGCAGCGGCGATGCCGAGGGTGCGCTGCAGCAGTGGCTGGCGGCCGCATCGGATCGCCTGATCAACCCCGAATGGCTGCCGCCGACGCTGGCATTGGCGCTGTGGCGCCTCGAGCGCCGCGACGAGGCGCTGGCCTGGTATGCCGCGGCCGTGCGGACCTATCCCGGACGTTGGCGCAGTCCCGGCGATTTCAGCGCATTGCTGCCCGATTGGCGCGATGACGAGCGCAAGACCTTGGGCGAGGTGCATGCCGCCTGGCTGGAGAACCCGCCGGCCTGGCCCTGAGCGCGGCCGCAGGCGCGACAGGGTCGCGCAAGTATTGCCGCCGCCCTTCGTAGGGGCGCCCCATGGGCGCGATGCCGCGTGACGTGTGTGGCCCCGGACACGTGCGGCACCCATGGGCAAGTCGGCATCGCGCCCATGGGGCGCTCCTACACGAGCGCAGGCGCGGTGTCTGTGGTGTGTGGGGCTGCTTCGCCCATCGGGCTGATGGCGCGTCCGCTCAGGGCAAGGCGCCGGCCTCGACCGGAACCTCGTGCGCGCGCAGCCAGGCCATCACCGCCTCGCGCTCGGCGCGGGCTTCGGCAGTCAGGCGATCGGTCGGCGTCTTGAAGAAGTAGGCCTGGAACGTGGCGTCCTGGGCGTTCTTCGCGCCGGCGTCGGCGCCGGCTTCGAGCAGCGCTCGCACGTGCGTGCCGGCATTGATCATCGCCGCCTTGTGCAGCGGGGTGTTGCCGGTGCGGTCGGCGAGATCCGGGTCGGCGCCGGCTTCGAGCAGGCGGCGGAACTGGGCGTCGGTGCGCGGGCCGGTGGCGCCGGCCAGCGGCGTGGCGCCGGTCTCGCCGTGGCGGACATCGGGATCGCCGCCGCCGGCGAGGACGATCTCCAGGTATTCCGGATCGTCGGCGATGGCGGCGCCGTGCACTGCGGTGCTGCCGCCCAGGCCTGGACGGTTGGGGTCGGCGCCTGCGGCCAGCAGCGCCTGCAGTCCGTGCTTGCTCTGCGCCAGCATCGCCAGCTGCAGCAGGTTGACGCCCTGCGCGCCCTGCGCGTTCGGATCGGCACCCTGCTGCACCAGGTCGCGGACGCGTGCCGCATCGCCGTCGGCGGCGGCTTCGGCCAGCGCGGCGGCGGTCGGGTCGTCGGGGAAAGCTCGCTTGGCGTCCATGGCGTCTCCGCTGCAGGCGGCGCCGGTCAGCATCAGCAGGATCGTCAGCAGTGCGGCGCGCATGGGGCGATTCTCACACACCCGTCCCGCGCGCGAGGCACGCGCTGCCCCGGCCGGTCAGGACGCCCAGGGACGCTGTTCGCGCAGGGCTTCCAGCACCGCGCCCTGCAAATGCAGCTCGCCGCTGTGCTGGACGATGGCGATCGGGTTGAAGCGGTTCCAGCCGGTCAGCGGGTCGGGATCGTCGAGCACGATCTCGTGTCCGGGCGCATCCGGAATGCCGTTCACCCCCCAGATGTCCTGCTGCGCGGTGGTCAGGGCCTCGCCGTCGACGTTGTAGCGGCGGATCTGCCCGGCCGCGGCATCGGCCTTGGCGGCGTCGGGATCGAGCCCGAGGTCGCGCATGGTGTCGTCGTGCACGCCGGATGCGTTGAAGGTCACGGCGGTATTGCCGGTCGCCAGTGATGCGGTGGCGGCGAGGCCGCCGCCCAGCGAATGCCCGGTGATGGCGAGGCTGTCGCCGAAGGCGGCATCGGCCAGCTGCGCCAGCTGCACGGCCTCGTCGAACTGCTCGGCCTGCCAGCCCAGGCCCTGGCGGATGTTGGCGCCGGTCCAGTCCTGGAACTCGTTGGAGCCGGCGAAGGCCAGCACGTGGTTGCCTTCGCCGTCGGTGTAGATGCCGGCGCGGAAGCCGGTTTCCGGGTTCTCGAGCGACGCCGGGTCGATGCCGGCCGCGAGCAGCTGCGCGTCGTCCAGCCGGGTCCAGTCGCCGACCGACCGCACCGACGGGTCGTAGGCCGCCGCGGAGAGTTCCATCATCTGCAGGTCGATCGCCTTGGCGTCCTGGCCGCGGACCTGGGCGTCGAACGATGCAGCGTTGGCCGCGTTCTGCCCGGACAGCAGTCCGGCCAGCTGCGGGTGATAGCTCGGCTCGAGCCGGTAGCTGCCGGTCGGCGCCTGCGGCACCGTCGTCGCCTGGGGCGTCCGTTCGCTGGACGCCGGGTTGTGCAGCGCCTGCTGCGCGGCGGTCGACGATTCGATGTTCAGGCCCATTCCAGACCCCTCCGCTGGGATGCTACGACCCTAGCCCCGCATTCGCGTCCAGACCAGCTAGGGCCGACCCGAGGCGGTCAGGCGTCGCTGCCGGCCTCCAGCGGCACGTCGTGGCGGCGCAGCCAGGTCCGCACCGCCTCGCGCTCGGCACGGGCGCGGTCGCTGAGGACAGGGGCGGGCACGCCGAAGTAGTACGGCTGGAAGGTCGCATCCTGGGCATTCTTCGCCTGCGGATCGGCCCCGGCCTCGAGCAGCTGCAGCACGTGGGCGCCGGCGTTGATCATGGCCGCGCGGTGCAAGGGGGTGTTGCCGGTGCGGTCGGCCGCATTCGGATCGGCGCCGGCGGCCAGCAGGCGCCGGAAGGTGGCGGCGGTGCGCGGACCCACCGCCTGGGCGAGCGGAGTCTCGCCGCTTTCGGCGTGGCGCGCGTCGGCGTTGCCGCCGTGGGCCAGCAACAGCTCGAGATAGGCCGGGTCGTCGACCAGGGCGGCGGTATGCATCGCCGTGCTGCCGCCGTAGCCGGGCAGGTTCGGGTCGGCGCCGGCGGCCAGCAGCGCCTCCAGGCCATCCCGGCTCTGCTTGAAGATGGCGTGCTGCAGCAGGTTGAGCCCGCCCTCGCCACGGGCGTCGGGATCGCCGTTCTCGTCGAGCAGGGTGCGGATGACGTAGGTATCGCCCTGTTCCACCGCGTCGGCGAGGCGGGCGACGGCGGGGTCGGTGAAGGGGCCGGTCTGCATGGCGCTCCCGTGGCAGGACGTGGTGGCCAGTACCGCGGCCAGCAGCGCCGGGATGGATGGGAACTTGCTCACCTGCCGATTCTGCCATGCGCGGACATCGCTGCCGGTGTGCGCGGCGGATCGCCCCTCCCTGTCACGGCCGTTGCGTGCGCGGGCGCGTCGCGCCTCAGCGGCGGAAGAAATCGACGACGCCTTGGCCGATGTCGCCGGCCAGATCGGCCATGTTCTCCACGCCTTGGCCGATGCCGTCGGTCACGAACTCGACTCCGTCGCCGACGCGATCGACACCGGTCGACAGCAGGTCGCCGCCGCCTTCCACCGCGCCGGCCAGGATGTCGCCGGCGCGGCCCCAGCCGAGGTCGCGTACGGCGTCGGCGGCATCGCTGCTGCCGCGGTCGACGGCGCCGGCGGCGGTGTCGGCCAGGCCGTCGACGGTGTCGCCTGCGGAGTTGAAGAAGCCCTCGCCGAAGTCGCCGAGCAGATGCGCGACGCCGTCGACATGGTCGCCGCGGGCGAACTGGTCGCCGGTCACGTCGCGCAGGTCGTTGGCGAAGTCGCCGACGTTGCGGGCGTAGTCGTCCTGGATGATGTCGGGGATCGCGTCGATCAGTACGCGGCTGATGGAGGTGGGATTCTCGTAGCCGGGCTGCCACGGCTGCTGCTGCAGCATGGTGTCGATCATCAGCTGCTGCTCGTGGCTGATGGCGGCGCGCAGCAGGTCGCGGACGACGGGGATGCGGTCGACCACGGCCGGATCGACCCAGTCGGGGGCGCCGGCGTATTCGAGCGCGCGTTCGACCAGGCCGCGGTCGAGCTCGCCCTCGGGCCGGACCACGATCGGCGCGCCGAGCGCGTCGGGCGTCGCCGGCGCCAGCGGCGAATTCTCCTGCAGCTGGGTCAGCAGGTCCTCGAACATGGAGTAGCGGCGGATCTGGCCGTCGCCGGCGACCTCGCGCGCGGCGGCGATGTCGATGCCCAGCCGCTCGAGGGTGTCGGGATGCACGCCGGAGGCATCGAAGGTGACGGCCGGGATGCCGGTGATGATCGAGCCGACCGAGGCCAGGCCGCCGCCCTGGGAATGGCCGGTGATGGCGAGGTTGGTGGTCGCGCCGTCGGCGCCGGACTCGCCCAGGGTGCGCTTGAACTCCTGCGCCACCTGCGGCGCCAGGCGATCAAACTCGTCGGTTTCCAGCCCGCTGCCCTGGGCGTAGTTGGTCTGCCAGTCCGGATCGGTCAGCATCGATCCCTCGCCCTGGGTGCCGCGGTAGGCCAGGACGTAGTTGCCCTCGCCGTCGGTGAACACCTCGGCGCGGAACTGGCTGCCGGGGACGTCGAGCCGGACGTCGGCATCCCAGCCCATCGCCTCGAGTTCGGCCTGACCCACCTCGGTCCAGCCGCAGACCGTTTGCGGGCCATCGTCATAGGTGGCGTAGGCCATGCGCATGAAGTCGACGTCCAGCGCGCGCGCCTGGGTGCCCTGCACGTAGGACGAGAACTCGCCCGGCCCATAGGGGGCGGAGGACGGACCGCATTGCGGCGCGCCCGTGGCACCCGGCGGCGCTACCTGCGGGTGATAGGACGGTTCCGGCCGGTACGGCGCGCCGGCGGCGATCGGCGGCGGCGGCGTCGTGTTCGGGTTGCCGGCGTGCTCCGGCGGCCGCCAGCCGTGGGCGGCGCCGGAATCCATGGCAGGAGAGATCGCACCCATGGTCCGCTCCATACGCGTTTCCATGGACAACGTACCCCGCTGCGCGCGGCGCGACAGCTAGGGCGTGCCCCAGTCGTCGGCCCCCGGGCGGATGCGTGCGGCCGGCGCCCGTCCGATCGGCGTGCCGCGAGGCCGCGGGCATCGTCACCGGACGCCTTGCTGCACGGCGCGAGCGGCGTCCGGCGGTCGCTGGCACCGACCGGTGTGACCCCGCCCGGCGGGAGCCGCTATCGTAGGCGCCTTGCCGTCCGGGAGAACGTCCATGTCGCCATCGATGAGAGCCCTGTTTTGCATGGGGGCCCTGGCCGCGGCCCTGGCCGCCGATGCCGCCGACCGCATTACCGGGCAGCCTTTCGCCACCCGCAGCGAGGTCTACGCACCGCATGCGATGGCCGCCACCTCGCACCCGCTGGCCACGCAGGTCGCGCTCGACGTAATGCAGGCCGGAGGCAGCGCGGTCGACGCCGCGATCGCCGCCAACGCCGCGCTCGGGCTGATGGAGCCGACCGGCAACGGCATCGGCGGCGACCTGTTCGCGATCGTCTGGGATCCGGCGACGCGGAAGCTGCACGGCTACAACGGCTCCGGGCGTTCGCCGCGCGCGCTCAGCCTGGCCGAGTTCGAGCGCCGCGGCCTGACCGACGTGCCCCCGCACGGCCCGCTGCCGGTGACGGTGCCGGGCACGGTGGACGCCTGGTTCGCGCTGCACGAGCGTTTCGGCAAGCGGCCGATGGCCGACAACCTGGCGCCGGCGATCCGCTACGCGCGCCAGGGCCATCCGGTGCACGAGACCATCGCCTACTACTGGAACCGCAGCGTGCCGCTGTTATCGAAGTGGCCCGGTTTCGCCGAGCAGTTCACCGTCGACGGCAAGCGTGCGCCGCGCACCGGCGAGACCTGGAAGAACCCCAACCTCGCCAACACCCTGCAGGCCCTCGCGGACGGCGGCCGCGATGCGTTCTACAAGGGCGACATCGCCCGCACCATCGCTGCCTACTTCAAGGCCAACGACGGCTTCCTGTCCTATGAGGACCTGGCCGCGCACGCAGGCGAGTGGGTGGAGCCGGTCTCGACCAACTACCGCGGCTATGACGTCTGGGAGCTGCCGCCGAACGGGCAGGGCATCGCCGCGCTGCAGATCCTCAACCTGCTCGAGCCCTACGACCTGAAGTCGTACGGTTTCGGCAGCCCCGAGCACGTGCACCTGTTCGTCGAGGCGAAGAAGCTCGCCTTCGCCGACCGCGCGCGCTGGTATGCCGATCCGGCCTTCCATCCGGCGCCGGTGGCCAGGCTGATCTCGAAGGAATACGCCGCCGAGCGCGGCAAGCTGATCTCGATGGACCGCGTGCTGCGCGAGGCGCAGCCGGACACGCCGCAGCAGCTCGACGAGGGCGACACCATCTATCTCACCGTTGCCGACGGCGACGGCATGATGGTGTCGCTGATCCAGTCCAATTACCGCGGCATGGGCAGCGGCATGGCGCCGCCGGGGCTGGGCTTCATCTTCCAGGATCGCGGCGAGCAGTTCGTGCTCAAGCCCGGCCATCCGAACAGTTTCGAGCCCGGCAAGCGCCCGTTCCACACCATCATTCCCGCCTTCGTCACCAAGGACGGCAAGCCGTGGCTGTCGTACGGGGTGATGGGCGGCGCGATGCAGCCGCAGGGCCACGCGCAGATCATCCTCAACCTGATCGACTTCGGCATGAACCTGCAGGAGGCCGGCGATGCGCCGCGGATCCAGCACGATGGCTCCACCGATCCCGCCGGCCAGGCGACGGTGATGAGCGACGGCGGCGAGGTCGACCTGGAAACCGGCTTTCCCTACGCGACCGTGCGCGAATTGATGCGCAAGGGGCATTCGGTGCGCTTCGCCCACGGCCCCTACGGCGGCTACCAGGCGATCATGGTCAATCCGCAGGGCGGCTGGATCGGCGCCAGCGAATCGCGCAAGGACGGGCATGCAGCGGGGTATTGAGGCGGCACGCACATTCGAATCACGGGGGAGGGCGAGGATGCGCAACGGCTGGATCGCGGGCTTGTTGCTGGGGGTTTCACCGCTGCTGGGCGCCCAGGTGCCCGAAGACGCCGCGCCGGAACAGCGGGCGGCCGCTGCCGCCCATCACGCCTACTCCGAACGGATTGCGCCGCGGCTGGCCGAATCCGGCCAGCCGCGCGCGCTGGCCTTCGCCGCGCTGCTGCGCGAAACCGGGCTGCGCCACGGATCGGACGCCGCCGCCCCGCCGGCGGATGCGCGTGCGCGGGAATGGCGTGAAATGGCCTTCGCCCGCGCCGGTTCCGACCTGGCGGCGCTGACCCTGTTGCTGGCAGGCACGGACGATGAGGACCCCATCCGTGCCAAGGCCCTGGCGCGTTGGCGTCAGCTGGAGCCGGCGAACCTGGCGCCATTGCTGCGCGATGCCGAGGCATCGCCGCGGCAGGTGCTGGAGGCGGCGCGCACCGCGACGCGGATGGACACGCATGCCTATGCCCAGTTGCGGGCGATGCTCGACGGCTACCGCAGCCACCCGCCCACGGCCGAGGAAGCCGACCGGCTGCTTGGCGATGCGGACGGTCGCTCCGGGACGCTGGACGCGTACGCCGCGATCCACGGCATGGGCCTGCTCGCGGCAGCGATGCCGAACCTGCAGCCGTTGCTCGAATTCTGCCGCGACACGGCCACGGCGGCACCGACGTCGATCCAGGCCGACGACTGCCGCAACGCGGGCGCGCTGCTGATGGCCGGCGATACCCACCTGGTGCGGATGCTCGGTTTCGCCCTGGCCGAGGAGATGGTTCGCGACGACGATACGTATCACGTGCTGAACGCGGCGCGGCGCCGGTTCGACTGGCAGATGCTGCAATGGGGCCGCCTGAGCGCATCCGCGCCCGGCGGCGGGATCGACGATTTCGTGCGCCTGCTGCGCGACCCGGCGATCGGCGATGAGCCCGGCCTGGTCGAACGCCTGTTGCGCGAAGCCGGCATTCCGCTCGACCCGCCCGCGGGTTGGCAGCCGCCACGTCGCGACTGAGTTTTCGCCGTAGGAGCGCGCCATGCGCGCGATGCCGCGGATGCCGGCAGGATCCGGTGGATGCCGCGCTTCCGGACCGGCAGGCGCGCCGGTCACCGGAATTCGCGGGCGGCGCCATGCCCGCGGCATCGCGCGCATGGCGCGCTCCTACGGGAGTCGGTCGCGGAGCCCGGCGGGCTACTCGTGGCGAAGGCGGCGATCAGGTAGGCGGCCAGCACCGCGCCCTCGTCGTCGAAGCAGGCGGCATCGCGACCCGCGATGAGGTGGTGGCCTTCCGCTTGTCATTCCCCGCAGGCGGGAATCCAGGGGACGTCGAGCCATGGACATCAACGTCCTTGGATTCCCGCCTGCGCGGGAATGACGATACGTAGGTCAGCGCCATTCGTGCCCAGACATGTGGCGTTGCCTACACGTCTGGGTCTCGGGCGGCGGGAACGAACCGGGGTGGTTCAGTCCGCCGGGACCGTGCGCTCGGCAGCCCAGGCGCGCAGCGCGGCGACCTGTTCGCGCATGACCACCGACAGCGGGCGGGTCTGTTTCAGCTCGGCGCGGAGCAGGAAGTCGTTGAGCGGCGTGCCGGCGGCATGCGCGGCGTACAGCGCCGAGACGATCGCCTGCTCGATCTCGGCGCCGGAAAAGCCCTCCGCCGCCTGTGCCAGCGCGTCTAGGTCGAACGCAGCCGGGTCGAGTTCGCGGCTGGCCAGGTGCAGCGTGAACACCTCGCGGCGAATGTCGGCATCGGGCAGGTCGACGAAGAAGATCTCGTCGAAGCGGCCTTTGCGCAGCAGCTCGGCCGGCAGCTCCTGCACCTGGTTGGCGGTGGCGACCAGGAAGACGTTCGATTTGCGTTCGGCCATCCAGGTCAGCAGATAGCCGAGCACGCGCCGCGAGACGCCGCCGTCGCCGTCGGGCCCGCCCGCGGCCAGGCCCTTCTCGATCTCGTCGATCCACAGCACGCACGGCGCCAGCTGTTCGGTGGAGGCCAGGGCTGAGCGCAGGTTGGACTCGGTCTCGCCGTGGTACTTGGCGTACAGCGTGCCGAAGTCCAGCCGCACCAGCGGCACGCCGAAGCCGCCGGCCACCGCCTTGGCCAGCAGCGACTTGCCGCAGCCCTGCACGCCCAGCAGCAGCACGCCTTTGGGCGGGTCGAGGCCGGGCGGGGCATCGCCCTCGACGAACACCCGGCGGCGCTGCTCGATCCAGCGTTTCAGCCGCCGCGCGCCGGCGACGTCGGCGAAGCGCGCGGTGTCGTACTCGTAGTGCAGGTGGCCGCTGCGGTTGAGCAGCTCGAACTTGAGCTTGGTCAGTTCCGGCAGGTCGCCGGGGCCGAGCACCCCGTCGCTGAAGATCAGCTGGCGGGCGATGCGGCGTGCATCGGTCAGGCTCAGGCCCTGCAGGTTGCGCACGATCTGCCGCACCGCGTCGGCGTCGGACTCGACCCGCTTGCCGCCGTGTTCGGCGGCGTAGGCGTCGGCCTGTTCGCGCACCAGCTTCTGCAGCGCTGCCGCGTCGGGCAGGCGCGGGGTGTAGCGCACCGCCAGTGCGTCGAGTTCGGCCGGCAGCTCGACCTTGTGCCCGACCAGTACGATCACGTGCGGCAGGCAGTCGCGGCGCTGCAGCAGGTCGCGCAGCTGGCGCTGGCTGCCGGCGTATTCGAGGTAGGGGTGGAAATCGAGCAGCAGGTAGACGCCGCGCTGGTCGGCGCCGCGGATCGCGCGCAGGGTGGTGCCGATGTCGGCCGCGTCTTCGGCCGGATCCTCGCGGTCGAGGTCGATCCGCCGCAGGCCTTCGGTGATCGTCCAGCGGTACATGGCCCGCCAGACGTGGGTCAGGGTCTGCCGGAACAGTTCCACCGCCCGCGGTTCGTCCGGGGTCTCGACCACGATCAGCGGCGTGTCGGCGCGGATCAGCGCGGCCAGGTCCTGCAGTTCGCTCATGTGGCGCGGCGGTCGGGGATGGCGCGTGAAGATAGCAGAGGCCGGCTCGCGACGCGGCGCGAGCCGGTGTACTCTCGCGGGAACCTGACTGACCGGAGGGTGTGGATGAAGACTGTGCTGGTGGCCAGTTCCAAGGGCGGCGTGGGCAAGACCACGATCGCCACCCATCTCGCCGCGCAGTCGGCGTTGTCCGGCCACAGCACAGTGCTCATCGACGCCGATCCGCAGCACTCGTCGACCCGCTGGGCCGAGCGTCGCGCCGGACTCGAAAGCGCGGTGCTGCCGATCGAGGGCACCCGCCGACACAAGACGGCGTGGAGTTCGATCCCCGAAGGCACCGACCGGGTGATCGTCGATGCCCCCGCCGGCGCCATGCGCGAGGACCTCGATGCCTGGCTCGAGCACGCCGACGCGGTGGTGGTGCCGGTGCTGCCGTCCTCGCTGGACATCGACGCCACCGTCCCGTTCCTCAACACCCTGGTCAAGCATCCCCGGGTGCGTCGCGGCGAACTCAAGGTCGGGCTGGTCGGCAACCGCCTGCGGCCCTGGACCAACGCCTCGCGGCAGGCGATGGAGCTGCTGCAGCAGTGGCCGTACCCGGTGGTCGCGCAACTGCGCGACAGCCAGGCCTACGTGATGCTGACCGGGCTGGGCCGGAGCCTGTTCGACTACCAGTCGCTGCACGTTCGCGAGCACCAGGCCGACTGGCAGCCGCTGCTGCGCTGGTTGCGCAGGTAGCCGGGAAGCGGGAATCGGGAATGGAGAATGGTTGACAGCGCAAGCCCGTCGCCGGTTCCGGCTCGGCTGGCGGCAGTACCAGGATTGCCCCCGATTCCCTATTCTCAATTCCCCATTCCCGGCTTCTCCGACCCATGCGCGAACTGATCCTGCTGCGTCACGCCCACGCCGAGCCCGCGGCGCCCGACCAGTCCGACCTCGACCGGCCGCTGTCCGCCGACGGCCATGCCGAGGCCGAGGCGGCCGCGCGCTGGCTGCAGCAGCGCAAGCTGGTGCCGGACTGCGTGCTGTGCTCGCCGGCGCGGCGTACGCGCGAGACGCTGGAGACCGTGCTGGCGACATTGGGCTATGTCGACCAGCGCCTGGAACTGGCGATCTATGACGCCACGCCCGGCACCCTGGCGGCGCTGGTGGACACCCACCGCGATGTCGACCGGCTGCTGCTGGTCGGCCACAACCCGGGACTGGAGCGGCTGGCGGCGCTGCTGCACAGCGGCCAGTCGGGCGACTATCGCGGCATCCCGCCGGGCGGGATCGCGGTGCTGGAGTTCGCGACCGAGACGGCGATCGAGCCGGGCGCCGCCACCCTCTCCGCATTCTGGTGGCCGTGAAGCGCCATGCGGCGCTGCTGATCGCTCTCCTGCTCCTGCCCGCGGCGCCGTCGGCGGGCAATGGCGACGACATCGTCATCGACGCCGCCGCCTCCCAGGTCGGTTTCACCCTGCGCACCCGTTGGGGCCAGTCGCTGGAGGGGCGCTTTCTGGCGTTCGACGGCGAGGTCCGGCTGCTCGCCGACGGTCGCAAGCAGGTGCACCTGCGGCTGTCGGCGCGTGATATCGAAATCGTCGGCCATCCGCGCTACAGCCGGCTGACGCGCGGCGAGGGCTTCTTCGACGCGGAACGGCATCCGCAGGTGACGTTCGTCTCCGAGGCGTTCGCGCCGGCGCTGGTGCGCGCGGGCGGCGAACTCGCCGGAGTGCTCGACATCCGTGGCGTGCAGCGGCGCGAGCTGTTCGAGATCGCGCCCGCGGCCTGCGAGCGGCCGCTGGTCGATTGCCCGGTGGAGGTCACCGGCAGCGTGCGCCGCGCCGACTACGCGATGGACCGCTGGGCCTTCGCGCTGGCCGAGCGGGTCCAGTTCGACCTCGTGCTGCGCGCGGCGCCGCCCCGGTGAGACCGGTGCTGCGGACATGCGTGGTGCTGCTGCTGGCGGCGGCCGGCAGCGGTTGCACGAGCCTGTCGCCGCTGCAGCGCGACCAGGCGATGCATGTCGCGGCGCAGGCGCGCTCGACCGCGATCGATTGCGACGATCCGCTGACCGCTTGCGCACGGCCCTCGCCGCTGCGCGCGCTGGGCGCGCGCGCCTTCGCGCAGAGCGCCCCGGGCGCGCCGCGGCACTACGCGCTGCTGCTCGACTACGGCCAGGATGCGCTGCTGTCGCGGCTCGACCTGATCCGCAGCGCCCAGCGCAGCATCGACCTGCAGACCTACATCTACGACGAGGACGACGCCGGCCGCCTGGTCCTGGACGAGCTGCTGGCCGCCGCGCGGCGCGGGGTGCGGGTGCGGATGCTGGTCGACCAGCTGTCCGCGCTCAAGCACGTCGACACCCTGGCGGCGCTGGCATCGGTGCACGCGAACTTCGAGATGCGGGTCTACAACCCGCTGCTGGGGCGGGCGCGGACCAGCTATCCGCAGTACCTGCTCGCGGCCGCCTGCTGCTGGCGCCAGCTCAACCGGCGCATGCACAACAAGATCCTGCTGATCGACGACATGGTCGGCATCACCGGCGGGCGCAACTACCAGGACAGGTACTACGACTGGGACGGCGCCTACAACTTCCGCGACCGCGACGTGCTGGTCGCCGGCCCGGTGGCGGGCGAGATGAAGGCGAACTTCGAGGCGTTCTGGCACGCACGCCGCAGCGTGCCGGTGGCGCAACTGACGGATGTCGCCGGGCGACTGCTGCGCGACGGCGCGCCGCCGATGCCGCACGCGCCGTTCACCGCGCCGGAGCGGGTGGCGGCGATCTCGCGCGATGCCGACGATCCGCTGCTGGTCAACGAGCGGTTGGCGGCGGCGGCGATCCCGGTGGGCGAGGTCGCGTTCATCGCCGATCCCCCGGACAAGCACCGCCGCAGCTACGAAGACGTCGCGCCGTCGACCGTGGAGTTGCGCGCGTTGATCGAATCGGCCGAGCGCGAGGTGCTGCTGCAGACGCCGTACCTGGTGCTGTCGCGCCCGGCGCAGGCGTTGTTCGAATCGCTGCACGAGCGCCCCGGCGGACCGCGCGTGGTGGTGTCGACGAATAGTCTTGCGGCGACCGATTCCTTCATCACTTATGCGCTGTCGTACAAGTACAAGCGCCGCTACCTGCGCGACTTCGGCTTCAACATCTACGAGTACAAGCCGTTCCCGGAGGACGCGCCGATCGATCTTGACGCCACCGGCGCGGTCGGCATCCGCTGGAATGCGGACGGCAGCGTCGACATCGAGGCTCGCGACGATGGTCCTGTGTCGACACCGGACGACGTGCAGTTGCAGCCGAGCGGATCGGGACCGCGCCCGGAATCGCGGTCACGGGAACGGTTGCCGCTGAACCGCGAATACTCGGCGTTGCGTTACGCCGGTGTCGGCGTCAACCGTCCGGTGCCGCTGCAGCGGGCCGGCGTGCGCATCGGCCTGCATTCGAAATCGCTGGTGATCGACGAGCGCGTCGGCGTGGTCGGCACCCACAACTTCGATCCGCGCGGCGACAACCTCAACACCGAGAGCGCCCTGGTGATCGAGGATCCTGCGTTCGCGCGCGCGCTGGCCGCCAGCATCCGCCGTGACATCGCGCCGGCCAACTCGTGGGCGATCGCGCGCCGCGACAAGCCACCGGTGTTCTCGGGACTGGACTACTCACTGGCCAAGATCTCCGAGCACCTGCCGCTGTTCGACCTGTGGCCGACCCGTTACGCCACCAGCTACGAGTTCGTCCCCGGACCGGACTGCCCGCGGGCGCCGCCGCCGGACGATCCCGGTTTCCGCGCCTGCCACGAGCCGGTGGGAGATTTCCCCGAGGTCAATCTCGGCTTCAAGAGCGTGCTGACGCGGATCTTCACCGCGTTCGGGGCCGGCCTGGCGCCGATCCTGTAGGGCCGGAAATCGGGAATCGGAAGAGCCTGCTTTTGCCCGTCATCCCAGCGCAAGCTGGGATCCATCTTCCGGTCCGAGCGAAACTGCAACATCAAGCTGGATCCCAGCTTGGGCTGGGACGACGGCAGGCTGCCTTACGCGCCTCCTTTCCGCCCTCAGGTCCACCGTCCGACGCCGATCCTGTAGACCGTTCGTCGGCCCGGGCGTCGGCGGCTCTCTTATAAATCAACCACTTATTGAGATTCCGGGGCTGGGGTGACTTCCGGCACATGTCGTGTTGTCCAGGTGTTGTAGTCTACCAGCACACCGCAGCACTATTACCCCAAAGGAGCTCGCCATGCACGTCCAGTCTCTCATCGCCGACCGCCGCGACCACGTCCGTCCTTCCACTCCCGCCAAGGCTCCGCCCGCCCGCCGCGAAAACCGCGTCCGCGACTTCGGCGTCGGCTACGGCAACAGCAGCGGCTACGTCAGCAACCGCCGCTACGCCAGCGCCTCGATCGCTCCGCGCTTCCGCTTCGCCTGATCCGCCACGTCCGCTATCCACAGAGGAACCGCCATGAACGTCTTCGCCCTCTCGCTCCCCTCCGGCCCGCGCCCGCTGCCCGCCGTCGTGATCGCCTCGGCCCGGGTGGCGGTTGCCCGCGAACCGCGCAGCCGCGATTTCGGTGTCGGCTACGGCCACAGCAGCGGCTACGCCCACGCTCGTCGCTACGCCGGTACTGCATTCGTCCCGCGCTTCCGGATCGCCTGAGCCACCGCACGCCTCTCCCCGAGACACCGTCATGAACACGCTCCCCGTCCGCAACGCTGCTCCGCAAGTCGCCCGGGCCGCCACGCCCAAGTCGACCGCCGTCACCACCGCCCGCCGCGAACATCGCGCGCGCGATTTCGGCGTCGGCTATGGCAGCAGCAGCGGTTACGCGGCCGATCGCCACTACGTCGGCAACCACCTCGCGCCGCGCTTCCGCTGCGCCTGAGCCGCGGTTCCCCGCGGTCGCGCCAGCGGCCGGACCTGTCAGCCGCGATTGCCGTGGCGCTGGCGATGCGAAGCGACGCTCGGCTATCGTGCGGGCATGAACGACACCGACCGCGCCGCCGCGGGATCCGCCCAACCCCACTCGCCGTTCCGGCGTACCGAGACGCTGGAAGCGCTGAACGCGATGTCGCGCAACACCGCGATGGAGCCGCTGGGCATCGTCTTCACCGAACTCGGCCCCGACTACCTACGCGCGACCATGCCGGTCGACGTCCGCACCCACCAGCCCTACGGCCTGCTGCACGGCGGCGCCTCGGTGCTGCTGGCAGAGACTCTCGGCAGCACCGCCGGCATGCTCTCGGTCGGCGAGGACGAAGGCTGCGTCGGCATCGAGATCAACGCCAATCACCTGCGCGGCGTGCGCAGCGGCCGCGTCACCGGCACGGCACGCGCGCTGCATGTCGGCCGCAGCACCCAAGTCTGGGAGATCCGCATCGAGGACGACGCCGGGCGCCTGGTCTGCATTTCGCGCCTGACCCTAGCGGTGGTGGCGCGGCCGCGGCGCTGACCCCCCGCATCGCCGTCGGCGACGGCGGCATCCGCGGAGGGATCGCTGCGTCCGCGCCCGTCACCTGCATCTGCCCCATAATCACGGGTCTGTTCGCGGCAAACGGTCGCGACCGGCACGGGTCTTCCTCGCAACGCATGAACCAGCCGCCATTCCTCTCGAGCACGAGCGCGTCCGTCGCGGACAGCAACGCCCTGCGCATGCTGCGCTACGGCTATCGCGTGCCAATGCTGCTCTGGCACCTGTTCGTCGATCTGCCGCTGGTACTGCTGGCGATGACGCCGCTGACCGCCTCCGTTCGCCTGCGCGGCGGCGAGCCCCTCGACCACCGCCTGATCCGCGCCTGGTCGGCGGGGCTGATGCGCGTGTTCGGGTTCCGCCTGCGCCGCAGCGGCGTTCCGATGCACGGCGCGACCATGTTCGTCGCCAATCATGTCAGCTGGATCGACATCATCGCCCTGCACAGCCAGCGCATGATGGGCTTCGTCGCCAAGAAGGAGATCAGCCGCTGGCCGCTGGTCGGCTGGCTGGCCAGCCGCGGCGAGACCATCTATCACCAGCGCGGCAGCCAGGAATCGCTGGGTGGCGTGCTGCACGAGATGCTGGCGCGGCTGCGCGGCGGGCGCTCGGTGGGGGTGTTTCCCGAGGGCCGTACCCGCAATGGCCGCGAGGTCGGGCCGTTCCATGCCCGCATCTTCCTGGCCGCGGTCGAGGCCGGAGTGCCGGTGCAGCCGGTGGCGCTGCGCTACGGCGACCACGCCGCTGCGCAGACCATGGTGGCGTTCCGCGAGCGCGAAAGCTTCGTCGGCAACTTTTTACGTCTGCTTGGCGAGCCGGCCCGGAGCGCCGAGGTGGCGTTCCTGGAGCCGATCGCACCGGGCGATGCCATCGGCCGCCGGCGCATCGCCGAGGTCGCGCGCGAGCGGATCGTCGCCGCGATGCACGCCGGTCGCGCCGGCGACGACGCGGCGTGAGCCGCGAGGACCTGCACCGCGCCCACCGCCTTCCCGACAGCGAGCGCATGTCTGATCGCAGCTCCTACCTTCCACCGCGCTGTTTGCGCAATGCGCACATGCAGTCGGCACTCGGTTCGAGCCCGTGGCGGCGGCGACGCGGTGCCGAGGCGCTGGCGGCGACCGGGGCGCAGACCTTCGAACACCTGCTCGACGCCGGTGACGGCGTGCGCCTGTTCGGCATGCACAGCGCCGTGCCCGACACCGCGCCGCGCGGGCTGGCGCTGCTGCTGCACGGCTGGGAAGGCAGCAGCGAATCGAGCTACATGCGCTTGACGGCGGCGCAGCTGTTGCGCCGCGGGTTCGAGGTGTTCCGGCTGAATTTCCGCGACCACGGCGAGACCCACCACCTCAATCCCGACCTGTTCCATTCCAACCGCATCGACGAGGTGGTGCAGGCAGCGCTCGAGATCGCGCGGCGCTTCCCGGCGCGTCCGCTGGTCGCCGCCGGCTACTCGCTCGGCGGCAACTTCGCCCTGCGGCTGGCGCTGCGCGCGCCCGCCGCCGGCCTGCCGTTGGCGCACGTGGCCGCGGTCTGCCCGGTGCTCGATCCGGCGCTGACCCTGGTGCAGATGGAGCGCGGAATGCCGCTATACCTGCGCTATTTCGAGCGCAAGTGGCGCGGCTCGCTGCTGCGCAAGCGCGCGCTGTTCCCGCAGCTGCACGATTTCGACGATGCCACGCTTAAGCTCGGCATGCGCGCGCTGACCGAATGGTTGGTGCTGCGGCATACCGACTTCGGCTCGCTCGACAACTATTTCGACGGCTACTCGATCGCCGGCCAGCGCCTGGCATCGCTGCAGGTGCCGGTCGACATCCTCACCAGCGCCGACGATCCGGTGATTCCGGTCGACGGCTTCCGCGCGCTGCAGTTGCCGGAGACCGCGACGGTGGAGATCGCCCCCTGGGGCGGCCACTGCGGTTTTCTCGAGAACGCGCGCCTGGACGGCTACGCCGAGCGCTGGGTGGCCGAACGGCTCGCCGCCACGGCGTAGGCGCGGCGGGTCGGGCAGGGGCCAGCCGCTACAATGGCCGGCCGCCGACGGATAGCCGTAACGATGCACGAACAGATTCTCGACGCCCTGCGCCGCGGCGCCCATGACGAGGCGCTTGCCGCCGCCACTACTGCGGTCGAGGCCGACGGCAACGACCCCCGCGCCCATCACCTGCTGGCGCTGGCGCACCGCGCGGCCGGCGACGATGCCGCGGCGATGGCCGCCATCGATCACGCGATCGCGCTGGCGCCGGACGATGCCGCGCTGTATTTGCAGCGCGCCGGTTTCCTGATCGGCGCGCGCCAGATCGGCAGCGCGCAGCAGGAGCTCGCACGCGCCATCGAACTCGACCCCAACCAGTTCGGCGCCTACGTGGTGCAGGCGGAGCTGGCAGTCGGGCTGGGCGATGTCGACGAGGCCGAGCGGCTGGTGCGGATCGCCGAGCGGATCGCGCCCGAACATCCGGCGCTGGCGTCGGTGACCGGCATGGTTGCGCTGCGCCGCGGCGACGCCGATCGCGCGCTGTCGGTGCTGTCGTCGGCGCAGGCGCGGGCGCCGGACGATCCGCAACTGCTCAACGCGCTCGGCTTCGCCTACCTAGCGAAGGGGCACCTGGCGTTCGCCGAGCAGATTTTCCGGCGGATGCGCGAGCAACAGGTCGGTGGCCCGGCGCAACAGCGCCTGATCGCGGAAGTCGTGCACCGTCAGGGGCGGCACGAGGAGGCGCTGGCGGAACTGCAGCCGCTGCTGGAGTCGCAGGCCACGCCCGCCAATCTCGCTTTCGCCGGGCAACTCGAACTGGCGCTGCGGCGGCCGCAGCAAGCCCTGCCGTGGTTGCGGCGGGCGCTGGCGGCGAACCCGGCGGACGGCCGCGCCCTGAACCTGATCATGGCTGCGTGGCAGCAGTTGGACGACGTCGACGACGCCCGCAACACGCTCGACGCCGCACTGGCGACCTCGCCGCACGTGGCCGGCCTGTGGCAGGCACGCCTCGCGCTCGAACGCGGATCGCCCGAACACGGGCGCGAGGTGGTCGCGCGCTGGCTGGCGGCGACACCCGAGGCGGTGCCGGCGCTGGAAGCGAAGCTGGCGCTGCTGGACGAGGACGCGCAGGCCGCGGAAGAGACTGCGCGGCGGATCGTCGCCCTGCAGCCGGGGCATGTGCTGGCCGAGGCGAAGCTGCTGGACCTGCTGGCGCGCCGCGATCCGCAGGCCGCGGTCCACCGTGCCGAGGAGCTGCAGCAGTTGACGACCGACACGCGCATGCAGCGGATGGTCCGCGGCTGGCTGGCGATCGCCAACGACGGTGCCGAACATCACGGCGAGGCGGTCCGCATCTGGACGGACCTGCACGCCGAAGCGAGCGAGCGCATGATTCCGCTGCCCGAATGGAGCGATCCGCAGGCGCCGCGCCAGGCGTCCGCACCGGTACCGGACGCCGCGCCGCCGGTGGTGTTCCTGGCCGGGCTGCCGGGCTCCGGTATCGAACGCACCGCGCAGTTGCTCGGCGGCATCGTGCCGGCGTTCCGCGGTGATCGTTTCGGCCCGCAACCGCCGCAGGATCCGCTGCAGAACGTCCACACGATCCCCGCGCTGGCCCGTGGCGAAGCCGATCCGGCCGCGCTCGCCCAGGCCTGGCGCGCGCAGCTGCCGGCGCGCCAGATCGCCGACGGCGCGGTGGTCGACTGGTTGCTGTGGTGGGACAACGCGCTGCTCGAGATGATCGGCGCGCACGTGCCGCAGGCGCGCGTGCTGGTCGCATTGCGCGATCCGCGCGACATGCTAATCAACTGGCTCGCGTTCGGCGCACCGGTGCCGCTGCGGATGGGTTCGCTGCCGGAGGCGGCCGCTTGGCTCGCGCGGGGGCTGGAACAGGTCGCGGCGCTGCACGAGCGCGACCTGCATCCGCACCGGCTGCTGCGGCTCGACGAGAGCGTCAACGATCCGCCAGCCGCGGCCAGTGCGCTCGGCGAGGCACTGGCGCTGGCCCTGCCGGTGCCGCCGGCCGGGCTGTTCAACGGCCGGCGCTTTGCCGCCGGCCACTGGCGCGCCTACGGCGACGTGCTCGCGGCGGCTTTCGCGGTGCTCACGCCGGTGGCGGTACGGTTGGGTTACCCGGAGACCTGAGGACGCGCGCTATTCTCCGCGCGTCACCTCCGGACTCGTCCGGAGGTTTCCCGACACCCAGACACAGGAGACAGCGATGCGTATCCGCAGCGACAGTTTCGAACCCCGCCGGCCGATCCCCTCCGAGTTCGCGCTGGGCACGCCCGACGGATTCGGCGGCAACCGCAATCCGCACCTGGTCTGGGACGAGGTGCCGGATGGCGCACGCGCGTTCGCGCTGCTGTGCATCGATCCCGATGCGCCGACGGTGGGCGAGATGGTGAACAAGGACGGAGTGCAGATTCCCGCCGAGCAGACGCGCACCGAATTCCACCACTGGGTGATGGCCGACATTCCCGCCGACCTGCGCGAGATCACGGCGGGCAGCTGCAGCGATGGCCCCACCAAGGGCGGCAAGCGCAATCCGCCCGGCCCCGCGGGCGCGCGCCAGGGATTGAACGACTACACCAGCTTCTTCGCCGGCGACGACGCCATGGGCGGGGAGTACTTCGGTTACGACGGTCCGTATCCGCCGTCCAACGACCTGCGCACCCATCGCTATTTCTTCCGCCTGTTCGCGCTCGACGTCGAGCGTCTCGAACTGCCGGAGAAGTTCACTGCCGGCGACGTACTCGCCGCAATGCACGACCACGTGCTGGCCGAGGCCGCGGTGTACGGCACCTACAGCCTCAACCCAGACGCGCAGGGATAACCGCGACGCCGGAACGGCCGGCCCGGTCGTCCGCGCGCGCTTGCGGTGGGCGTCTTGGCCAACGGTCCATCGTTATCGCACGCGGCGTGGGCGCCGCGGATGCGGCACCCCGGCTATCGTTTCCGTAGGAGCGCGCCATGCGCGCGATGCCGCGGGCGCTTCGCCGTCACGAGATTCCGGACACCGGCGCGCCTTCCGGCCCGCGCAAGAGCCGTCGATGGCCGACACCGGAAGCGCCCGCGGCATCGCGCGCATGGCGCGCTCCTACGACAGGCGCGCTGCCGCGCCGGCTGTCGTCATTCGACGGACGATTCCACCGTCATGTCGAGCACGTAGGCGATCGACGATGCGTCGGCCGGCGGGTTTTCGATCGCGTAGCGCTTGACCCGCAGCACGTTGCGCACGCCCGGCTCGTGGGTATAGCCCTCGATCTCCTCGTACAGCGGCTGCCATTCGCCCGGCGCGCCGGCCTTCAGGCCCTGCGCGTCGTAGTGCACCTCGCGCACCCGCAGGCACTGCATGTCCGGGATCAGCGGGTGGTTGCAGGCGATGCGCTGCGCGGCGACCTCCAGAAACACGGTCTCGCCTGCGCCGCCGTAGCGGGTATCCGCGGTGGCGGCGCCTTCGAAGCGCAGGCGGTCGCCCTTGGCAGTGGTGAGGGCAAGCATCGGCGGATCGCCGTCGTCGAGCCGCAATTGCAGTTCGCCCTGCAGGCGCGTGTTGGCGGCGGCATCCTGCGCCATCAGCGCCTGCTCGCAGGCCATCAGCGTTTGCATCAGCTCGTCGATCCGCAAGGTGTCGCCTTCGCGGGTGTAGCTGCCGCCGATGTGGTTGCAGCCGCCCGACACCCCCAGCCGGCCCTCGCTGAAGTCGAGTTGCAGCGGACGTTCGGTGCTGGCGAACAGGGCGTCGATGCGACTGCCATCGGCGGCGACCGCGTCGCGCAGGCGCCAGTGATAGGCCTCGAGCCGGTCGCCGCCGACCGGCATCGCCGCCGTAGCGGGTGTGGGCGCAGGCGTGGCCGGTGGTGGCTCGGTGGGCGCGCAGGCGGCGAGGGCGAAAGGCAGCAGCAGCGACAGGGATGGGGGCAGGCGACGTGTCATGGCGGTTCCCAGGCAAGGAGGCAGGATCGAAACTAACAGGTTGAACGCGGCAGTTTCGCCAATGGGGTTGCGTACGCCCGCGTCCGGTTCGAGGTCGTCCATGTGGCGCGGGTCACGCTTTGCGCCGCCGCGACCGTGTTGTCGATCCCGGTGCGCGTCGTTCGTCGTCCAGATGAGCGGCCGCCGCGCCGGCACCGTCGGTGGGGGATCCGCGCGATCGTGGGAGAAACGACATGCGCTGCATGGTGATGGTGAAGGCGACCCGGGACAGCGAAGCCGGCGCACTGCCGGACGCACGGCTGCTGGCCGAGATGCGCCGCTACAACGAGATGCTGGTCAGGGCCGGCGTGCTGCTCGATGCCGAAGGCCTCTACCCGAGCGCAAAGGGCGTGCGGGTGCGCTTTTCAGGCGCAACCCGGACCGTGATCGACGGGCCGTTCGCCGAGACGGAGGCGCTGCTGGCCGGCTTCTGGCTGCTCCAGGTCAAATCGCTGGAAGAGGCGATCGAATGGGTCAAACGCTGTCCCAATCCGCATCGCGGGGACACCGACATCGAGATCCGGCCGGTGCTCGAGGCCGAGGCGTTCGGTGCCGCGCCCACGCACGAGCGCGACGGACGGGCGGCGTGAACGGGTCCCGCCGTCCGCGACGGTGTGGCTGTGCGCCGGCCCGAGCCGCCGGGCGCACGACGAGTGGCCCTTGCCTGGCCGCGGAGATGGTGCTGTGATCGCTTGCCATGACCACGGATGTGCACAAGACCATCGACGCCGTCTGGCGGATCGAGTCGCCCCGGCTGATCGCCGGACTGATGCGCATGGTGCGCGACATCGACCTGGCCGAGGAGCTGGCGCAGGATGCGCTGGTGGTCGCGCTGGAGCGCTGGCCCGATTCGGGCATCCCGGATAACCCGGGTGCCTGGCTGATGGCCACCGCTAAGCACCGCGCGATCGACCGTCTGCGCCGGCACAAGCTGCTGGACCGCAAGCACGAACAGCTCGCCTACGAACTCGAATCCGAACGCGAGGACATCGACGCCAAACAAGAAGCTGCGCTCGACGATGCCGTCGGCGACGACCTGTTGCGGCTGATCTTCATCGCCTGCCACCCGGTGCTGTCGACCGAGGCGCAGGTGGCGCTGACCCTGCGCCTGCTGGGCGGGCTGACCACGCCGGAGATCGCGCGCGCCTTCCTGTTGCCGGAGCCGACCGTGGCCCAGCGCATCGTGCGCGCCAAACGCAGCCTGGGCGCGGCGCAGGTCCCGTTCGAGCTGCCGCCGCGCGACCAACTCGCCGAACGCCTGGCCTCGGTGCTCGGCGTGATCTACCTGATCTTCAACGAGGGCTACAGCGCCAGCAGCGGCGAGGACTGGATACGGCCGGGGCTGTGCGAGGACGCGCTGCGGCTGGGGCGGGTGCTGGCCGAGCTGATGCCGCACGAGCCTGAGGTGCACGGCCTGGTGGCGCTGATGGAACTGCAGGCCTCGCGGCTGGGCGCGCGCACCGGCGCCGACGGCGCCCCGGTCCTGCTGCCCGACCAGGATCGTGGCAAGTGGGACCGCCTGCTGATCGGCCGCGGCCTGGAGGCGCTGGAACGCGCCGAGCGCCTCGGACGCGTGCGCGGTCCATATGCATTGCAGGCCGCGATCGCAGCCTGTCATGCGCGCGCGCCGAGCGCCGAGGCCACCGACTGGCCGCGCATCGTCGCCCTGTACGACACCCTGTCCGAATTGGTGCCCTCGCCGGTGGTCGAACTCAACCGCGCGGTCGCGCTGGCGATGGCCCATGGTCCGCAGGCCGGCCTGGACCTGGCCGACCAGCTGCGCGAGGTGGCGGCGCTGGCGAACTACCACCTGCTGCCCGCCGTGCGCGGCGACCTGCTGGCGAAGCTCGAACGCCACGCCGAAGCCCTGATCGAATTCGAACGCGCCGCCGCGCTGGCCGGCAACGAGCCCGAGCGGCGCCTGTTGCTGGAGCGTGCGGCGCAGAGCGCGGCACGAGCCGGTTGATCCGGCAGCCATAGGCCGGGGCGCGTCGCTTTCCGGCGCCGCGCCGCGGCCCTGGCGTGGGAGCGATGCAAGTCGCGGCCGGCCCGGTCGCGTCCTACAGATAGCCGGTGATGTCGGGCGCGCGGTCCTGGCGGTCGCGCTTGCCGTCCTCGTAGATCGTCGGTGCCGCAGCGAGCGTCTCCTCGTCGACGTCGTCGAGGCAGGCCACATTGACCGCCCAGAACTCGCCGCCCATCTCCTTTTCCAGGTACCCGCGCGAGAACGGGTGTGTGCAGCAGGTGGGACAGCAGTAGTGGTCGACGTCTCCGGGCGGCCAGGCCGACGGCTCGGGCCGGTAGTCGTGCAGCGACTGCTCGCCCTGCACGATGCGCAAGGCGTCGAAAGGAATCAGGGCCTTGCGGTAGCCGGTCTTCCAGCAGAAGCTGCAGTTGCACTTGCGGATGCCTTCGTCGAAGTCGATGTCCGCCTCGAAGCGGACCGCGCCGCAGTGGCAGCTGCCGTAATAGGTCCTGCGCATGTCGTCTCTCCTTCGGACGGCGGCCGAGACCGCCGTCGATCGTAGTGCCGGGCCGGCAGACGTGTTCCGGCCCCGGATCACATCTCGACCAGGCCCTTGAACCCGCCCCAGATCATGCGTTTGCCGTCGAACGGCAGTGTCTTCGGATCCATGCCGGCCAGGCGCGGGTCGGCCATCACCTTCTTGTTGATCCGGTCGCGCTGCGTGCGCGACTTGTAGACGATGTAGGAGAACACCACCACCTCGTCCTCCTTCAGCTTCACCGCCCTGGGGAAGGAGGTGACCTTGCCCGGCTCCACGTCATCCGCCACGCACTCCACGTACTGCGTGGCGCCGTACTCCATCCAGATCTTGCCGGCCTTGCGCGCCAGCGCCTTGTAGGCCGCCAGCTTGGCTTTGGGAACCGCCAGCAGAAAACCGTCGACGTAGCTCATGTTGTCCTCCGTTGCGAGTGGTGAAGGGCCGTCGTTCCTGGAACGACGATCCGCGATGTGCGATTTCGACCGGTGCCATCGAGCGGTTCGGGGTTGTCCGGTGGCGCGCCCCCGCTGTCGCGGCCGGAAACGCCCAAGCAGGACACATGATGCGCGAACGCGATGCAACGTCTTGTGCATCCGCGCGCGTTTAGGGGGTCCTCGCGGCCCGGGACAACGACATGGGCGGACGCATCGGCTGACCGTCCCGACAGGGGCTGCCGCAACGGCGCCTCGACAATGCAGCCCGCGCTGCCAAGCGTCCTAGGCGGTTCGCCGCAGATGGTGGGCGACCAGTGCATTGGCATGGCCGTGGCCCATTGCGTGCTCGGTCTTCAGCCAGGCGACCAGTTCCATGTGCTTGCGTTCACCCAGTCCGTCCAGCAGCCGAAACCAGTGATCGACCGGATGGCCGTACTTCTTCTCGATGGAAGGGAAATAGGAGGCGGGGCCTCGGGTTTTCGGGGCATTGGCCATGTCGGTGCGTCTCCGGTTCGGGCGGGCGGGCAAGCGCTGGCTTGCCCGCTGCAGGGACGACGAATGGCGCGGCGCGGTTTCGACTGCCGGGAAAATCCGCTGCGGTGCCTGGCCTCAGCTGCCGGCCGGCATCAGCAGCAGCAACAATCCGCCCAGCACCATGCGGTAGATCGCAAAGCCGGTGTAGCGGTGCGACTTGATGTAGCCCAGCAGCCATTTCACCACCACGAATCCGGTGACCGTGGCGGCCGTGAACGCCACCGCCACCTCGCTCCAGGCCTCGCCGCCGAGGCCTTGCTCCAGCCACAGCTCGAGGAAGGCGTAGGCGCTGGCCGCGAACATGGTCGGGATGCCGACCAGGAACACGAATTCGGTGGCCGCCGAGCGCCGGCTCAGCCCCGCCAGCATCGCCATGAAGATCGCCGCCGCCGAACGCGAGGTGCCCGGGAACACGCCCGCCACCACCTGCGCCAGGCCGACCAGCACCACCACCGTCCAGGTCACGTCGATGCTGTCGCCGCGGCGCTCGGCCAACCGCTCGGCCACGATCATCCAGACGCCGCCAAGGATCAGCGCCCAGGCCACCGGCGTCACCGTCTCCGGCAGTTCCCAGCCGGCCATCCGCACCGGCAGGCCGACGATCGCGGTCACGGCGAAGGCGGCGCCGAGCTTCAGCACGTAGGTGCGGTTCTCGCGTTGGTGCAGGCCGGTGGCCAGCGTCCACAGCCGTTGCCGGAACACCAGGGTGATCGCCAGGATCGCCCCGGCCTGGATCACGATGTTGAAGAAGTCCGAACGCGCGCCCAGCCAGTGCTGCACGATCAGCAGGTGTCCGGTGCTCGACACCGGCAGGAACTCGGTAAAGCCTTCGATGATGCCCAGTAGCAGGGCGGCGAGCAGGTCGGACACGGGCGTGGAGGATGCGGAACGAGGCGCAAGAATACGCGAAGCCGTCTGTACCCACCCATGCGTGCCGATGCCATGCGTGCTGCGCCGCGCTCGCCAGCGCCGCGCGCAGCCGCGGGCGTGGATCGGTCAGATGTGCCGGATCATCCCCGCGCCTGCTTCGCCTGCGGCGCGATCGCGATCGATGACAGGTCGTTCGCCGCCGCGATCGCCGCGTCCGCCGCCTGCCGGCGTTCGGAGTAGCGGTCCACCAGCCGCGCGGCATGCGGTCGCAGCAGCACGGTGAACCGGACCAGTTCCTCGACCACGTCGACGATACGTTCGTAGTAGCCGGAGGGCAGCATGCGCCCGGCCTCGTCGAACTGGCGGAATGCCTGGGCGACGCTGGACTGGTTGGGGATGGTGAACATGCGCATCCAGCGCCCGAGCAGGCGCAGCGTATTGACCGAGTTGAACGACTGCGAGCCGCCCGAGACCTGCATCACCGCCAACGTGCGTCCCTGGGTGGGGCGGACCCCGCCCAGGCTCAGCGGCAGATGGTCGATCTGCGCCTTCATCACGCTGCTGATCTGGCCGTGGCGCTCCGGACTGCACCAGATCTGCCCCTCGGACCACAGCGACAGCGCCCGCAGTTCGTGCACCGCCGGGTGATCATCGTCGGGGACTTGTCCCGGCAGCGGCAGGTCGGACGGGTCGAAGATCCGCGGCTCGCCGCCGAACCAGCGCACCAGCCGTGCGGCCTCCTCGATCGCCAGGCGCGAATACGAGCGCTCGCGCAGCGAACCGTAGAGCAGGAGGATCTTCGGCGGGGCCTGCGCGCCGGCGGTCAGGCCGTCGGCCGGCCGCTGCGGCGCATGGCGTGGCTGCAGCGCGGGCAGGTGGTCGGGATCGGGAAGGGGGCGCAGTCTCATGCCGGCGTTGCCTCGGGTGCGGGAACAGGAGCCGAAAGCCCGGCCGGTCCGGCCAGCGCCAGGGGAGTTGCGGGCGGCAGCGCGCGTGCGACATTCGGCATTGCTCGTGCAGGCGGCCACAGTGGAACGGCCGAGCTATCGGCCATCGATGCCTCGATGATCGATGTATATAGGTAAAGCAACACCATCATCAGCAGCATCCGTCCTGTTCGCTCCGGCGCGGCGCGGCGGCGGCCTTGCTGGCCAGGATGCAGTCGGTCGCCTCCAGCCATGCCGCCACCGCGGTGCGGAAGGCGTCGCGTCCACGCTCGGTGAGCGCGTAGACCTTACGTTCGCGGCCCTGCACGGTTTCCAGGTGCGAGCGCAGGCAGCCGTCGCTCTCGAAGTCGGCGAGCATCGGGTAGATCGTGCCCTCGGTCGGACTGCAGCAGCCGCGCGTGGTCTTCGCCACTGCCTGCACCACCTCGTAGCCGTGCATCGGCTGCCGGTGCAGCACGCGCAGGACGAAGAACTTCGACAGCGACATCTTGATCGAGCCCTGCCAGTAGGCGCGATCGGTGTAGTCGGGCGTCGATCGCGATGCTCTGCGGGGGGATTCGGCGGTGGAGGGCATACCGGCGTTATACACCTCGATGCTCGAGGCATCAAGCAGCCGCAGACCTGTCCCGATCGCTTCTGAAGGCGTTCGAAATGCGGCGTCACCCCCGTAGGAGCGCGCCATGCGCGCGATGCCGCGGGTGCCTCGGGTCGTCGGTCATTGCGGCCCCCCCGCGAGCCAGAAGCGCACCGGTGGGCGGACATCGCAGGCGGCGCAATGCCCGCGGCATCGCGCGCATGGCGCGCCCTTACAAGGAAGTTGCGGCGCCGACGGCGCTCACACCGCCAGACCGGCGGCGTGTCCCGACGCCCACGCCCACTGGAAGTTGTAGCCGCCGAGCCAGCCGGTGACGTCGAGCACCTCGCCGATGAAGTGCAGCCCCGGCACCCGCCGCGACTCGAACGTGGACGAGGACACCTCGTCGGTGGCTACGCCGCCCAGGGTGACCTCGGCGGTGCGGTAGCCCTCGGTGCCGCTGGCCACCAGCGGCCAGGCCTGCAGCAGCGCCGCGATGTCGTGCAGCTGCGCCGGCGCGTACTGCCGCATCGGCCGATTCGGCAGCCAGACCTCGCACAGGCGCTGGGCGAAGCGCCGCGGCAGCACCTCGCCGAGCAGGGTCTTCAGTTCGGCGGCCGGGCGCTCGGCCTGCCAGCGGGCGAGCAGCGCCGGCACGTCCGCGTCCGGCAGCAGGTCCAGTTGCAGCGCATCGCCGGGCTGCCAATAGGAGGAGATCTGCAGGATCGCCGGGCCGCTGACGCCGCGATGGGTGACCAGCATCGCGTTGCGGAAGCGTTGTCCGTTGCAGGCGGCTTCCACCGGCAGCGACACGCCGGCCAGGTCCGCCAGCCGCTGCTGATGCTTGCCGCTGAGGGTCAGCGGCACCAGGCCGGCGCGCGTGGGTAGCAGTGCGTGGCCGAATTGATGGGCAAGCTCGTAGCCGAAGCCGCTCGCGCCCATGCTCGGGATCGACAGGCCGCCGCTGGCGACCACCAGTTTCGCCGCGACCAGATCGCCGCGGTCGGTCGCCAGGCGGAAGCGGCCATCGTCTTCCACCGTCACCCGGCCGATTTCGCACTGCGTGTCGATGCGCACGCCGGCGTGCACGCACTCGTCCAGCAGCATGCGCACGATCTGTTTCGACGACTCGTCGCAGAACAGCTGCCCGAGCTCCTTCTCGTGCCAGGCGATGCCGTGGCGCTCGACCAGTTCCAGAAACTGCCACGGCGTGTAGCGCGCCAGCGCCGACTTGCAGAAGTGCGGATTGGCGGACAGGAAGTTCGCCGGCGCGGTGCCGGTATTGGTGAAATTGCAGCGCCCGCCGCCGGACATCAGGATCTTCTTGCCGACCCTGTTGGCGCGCTCGATCACCCGCACCCGCAGCCCGCGCGCGCCGGCGACGTGCGCGCACATCAGCCCGGCGGCGCCGCCGCCGATCACCGCCACGTCGGCTTCGTGCGCGTCCGTATCGGTCATGGTGTCAGGCCACCGGCCCGTGCCGTCGCGAAAACCGCTGGCGCGCGTCCGACGCAGCGACAGGCCGCGTCACTCGTCCGCGAGATGCGATGCCCGGTGCTGGCGACGGTGACATGCGGGAGCCGGACGGGAACGGCCTGCCATTCTAGAGCGCATCTCGAACAAGCCGTTCAGCCGCGGATCGACGCGGAAAAGCGGCCAGTGAGGTTGCACGGAGCCGTTTTGCGTTGCGGCTTCGCGCATCCGCGTTGATCCGTAGCGGACAGCTCTTGATGAGCTGAACTGAGTGCCGTCCCGCCTCAGCCGCAGGCGCCCACCACCATCTCGTCGCCCGCGGTCGACCTCACCCGTACGCCGGTCGGGCGGCCGGTGGCCACGTGCCGTTGCCGGGCGAAGCGCGAGGCTTCCTGGATCGCGGTGATCATGTCGAGCTCGCGGGCGATCGCGTAGCCGGCGATGCGGATGGTCCAGCCATCGTCGTCCGGAGCCACTTCCACCAATGCGCGTTCCATCCTGCTCCCCTGTGATCGTTCCGGACGGCGGCCGATCCGCCAGCCGGAGCGTTGCCTTCACGCGCAGCACGTGTGCCGTGGATGGCGGTGCCGATCGGGGCAGCTTGGCGGACGGCGGGGATTGCGGGTAGTCGGGAGAATGCGCCTTGGTGCGTAGGAAAACTCCGAGGGGCACGGCGAAGCAGGCGTTCCCGGTTTGGCCAGGGACGAGCGCGTCGCCGCACGCACGGCAATTGCACCAACCTGGTGCGGCATCTCCATCTACGCACGGTTGCAGTGCATCGCCGTGGCGGGTCCGGGTTGAAAGCGCCGCAAAATCAATGGCTTGTGGGTCCGGAGTGGCTGGCACGCGCCTTGCATACACTTGACCATCCATCACCAATCCGAGGTTGAAACCCCCGATGTCCATCGACAACGTCGAAAAGCTGATCAAGGACCACAAGGTCGAGTTCATCGACCTGCGCTTCACCGACATCCGCGGCGTGCAGCACCACGTCACCTATCCGAAGTCGATCGTCGAGCCGGGCCTGTTCGAGGACGGCACGATGTTCGATGGCTCGTCGATCCCCGGCTGGAAGGGCATCAACGAATCCGACATGGTGCTGCTGCCCGATCCGGCCAGCGCCTACGTCGATCCGTTCCCGGCCGATCCGACCCTGGTGCTGGTCTGCGACGTGCTCGACCCGTCGACGATGCAGTCGTACTCGCGCGATCCGCGCGGCGTGGCCAAGCGCGCCGAGGCCTACCTCAAGTCCTCCGGCATCGCCGACCAGGCGTTCTTCGGCCCGGAGCCGGAGTTCTTCGTGTTCGACTCGGTCCGCTTCGGCGTCGAGATGGGCCACACCTTCTTCCACGTCGATTCGGAAGAGGCGCACTGGAATTCGGCCAAGGAGTACGAGGGCGGCAACACCGGCTACCGGCCGACGATCAAGGGCGGCTATTTCCCGACCCCGCCGGTGGACTCGCTGCACGACCTGCGCGCCGAGATGTGCAAGACCCTGGAACAGGTCGGCATCGAGGTCGAGGTGCACCATCACGAGGTGGCCAACGCCGGCCAGTGCGAGATCGGCACCAAGTTCAACTCGCTGGTCAGGAAGGCCGACGAGCTGCTGACGATGAAGTACATCATCAAGAACGTCGCCTTCCGCAACGGCAAGAGCGCCACCTTCATGCCCAAGCCGCTGGTCGGTGACAACGGCAGCGGCATGCACGTGCACCAGTCGCTGGCCAAGGGCGGCACCAACCTGTTCACCGGCGACGGCTACGGTGGATTGAGCCAGATGGCGCTGTGGTACATCGGTGGCATCTTCAAGCACGCACGTGCGATCAACGCGTTCGCCAATTCCACCACCAACAGCTACAAGCGGCTGGTGCCGGGTTTCGAGGCGCCGGTGATGCTGGCGTACTCGGCGCGCAACCGGTCGGCGAGCTGCCGCATTCCGTTCGTGAGCAACCCGAAGGCGCGCCGCATCGAGGTGCGCTTCCCGGATCCGATGCAGTCGGGCTATCTCACCTTCGCCGCGCTGATGATGGCGGGGCTGGACGGCATCAAGAACCAGATCGATCCGGGCGGCCCCAGCGACAAGGACCTCTACGACCTGCCGCCGGAGGAGGAGAAGAACATTCCGAAGGTGTGCCACTCGCTCGACCAGGCGCTCGAGGCGCTGGATGCCGATCGCGAGTTCCTGACCGCCGGCGGCGTGTTCTCCGACGACTTCATCGACGGCTACATCGCGCTGAAGATGCAGGAGGTGACCAAGTTCCGCGCGGCCACCCATCCGCTCGAGTACCAGCTGTACTACACCGTCTGATGGCATCCGGGCATCCCAATGACGGGGGCGCCGGGCCGGCGGATGTCCGGCCCGGCGCAGCGCGCCGGGCGTTCGGGAAGGGCGCGCGGCAGTGCCGCGCAAGCGCCCTTACCTCACCCGCTCGAGTACCAGCTGTACTACACGGTCTGATGGCATTCGGGCATACCAATGACGGGGCTTCGGGCCGGCGGATGTCCGGCCCGGCGCAGCGCGCCGGGCGTTCGGAAAGGGCGCGCGGCAGTGCCGCGCAAGCGCCCTTACCTCACCCGCTCGAGTACCAGCTGTACTACACCGTCTAACGGGGGAAGGCGGCCCGGTGCGCTTGCCCGGGCCGTCGCATTGTCCGGCGGACGACGTGAGGCAGACACCGATATCGGCGCGCCGCTTCAGGAAGCGCAGCGCCGCGCCAAGCGGTTTTGGCGCGATCTCTCCCCGCAAGCGGGAGAGGGAGGCATTTCCACAAGCGCGTAGGTACCCAATAGGAAAGTCTCTAGTCGAGTAACAGAACGAGGGAGAGGGAGAGCATTGCCGGCACGGGGACGCAGAGCCTCCGGCCGGAGCGCAGCGATCGCAACACGGCGCCGCGCGGGCAAAGGGCGATACGCAACAGGTACCGACCGGGGAGGGTTCCATTCATCGAGGAGCCTAGTCATGACGTTTCGCACACGAGGGGTTGCAACGCTGTTCGCACTGGGCCTGCTGGCCGCCGGCCATGCCCACGCGGAGGTATCCGGATCGGTCACGCTGACCAGCGACTACCTGTTCCGCGGGCTTACCCAGACCAACGAGGAGCCGGCGTTGCAGGGCGGCATCGACTACACGCACGACAGCGGCTTCTATGCCGGCGCCTGGGGCAGCAGCATCAGCTGGTTGTCCGATTCCGATCCCGACGTCTCCAGCCAGGTGGAGATCGACCTGTACCTGGGTTACGGCGGCGAGTTCGGCGACAGCGGCGTCGGCTTCGATGTCGGCGCGATCTACTACTGGTATCCCGGTGACTACCCGCCCGGATTCACCGATCCCGACACCACCGAGCTGTACGTCGGCCTGAGCTACGGCATCTTCGGCAGCAAGTACTCCTACGCCGTCAGCGACCTGTTCGGCCTGCCCGATTCCGACGGCAGCAGCAATCTCGACGTGACCGCCGACTGGGAGTTCGTGCCCAGCTGGACCCTCAACGCCGCGGTCGGCAAGCAGTGGGTGAGCGGCTACGACGGCGCCGATTACGCGTTCTGGAAGCTCGGCGTCAGCAAGGGCTTCGACAACGGCTTCGAGATCGCCGCCGCGCTCAACGACAACGACCTCATCGGGCCAGACGAGACCTTCACCTTCGCCGTCACCAAGTCGTTCTGACGGCCGTGGCGACGGCATCGCATTCCACCGGAGGAGCAGCATGAAACTGATCACCGCCATCATCCGTCCATTCAAGCTCGACGAAGTGCGCGAGGCGCTCGGCGAGGCCGGTGTGTCGGGGCTCACCGTCACCGAGGTCAAGGGCTTCGGCCGGCAGAAGGGCCACACCGAGCTGTACCGCGGCGCCGAGTACGTCGTCGACTTCCTGCCCAAGCTGAAGATCGAGTGCGCCGTGTCCGACGACGCCTTCGACGGCGCGATGGAGGCGATCACCAAGGCCGCGGCGACCGGCAAGGTCGGCGACGGCAAGGTGTTCGTCACCACGCTCGAGCAGGTGATCCGCATCCGGACCGGCGAACTCGGCGCCGACGCGCTCTGACCCCACGCAGGAGACAACCATGACGATCCGACTTTTCTCCGGGTGGAAGGCCCGACTGGACCTGCTGGCACTGGCCGCCGCCTGCGGGCTGCTGCTGGCCGGCGTTGCCGGCGGCGCGTTGGCGCAGGAGGCCGCAGTGCCGGTGATGGAAACCGCGGCGCTGCAGGACGCGCCGGCGGCCGAAGACGCGGCCGCCGAGCCGACGGTCGACAAGGGCGACGTGGCCTGGATGCTGACCTCGACCTTCCTCGTGCTGCTGATGGTGGTGCCCGGATTGGCGCTGTTCTACGGCGGCATGGTGCGCGCCAAGAACGTGCTGTCGGTGCTGATCCAGGTGATCAGCGTGTTCTCGCTGCTGATCCTGCTGTGGGTGGCCTACGGCTACAGCCTGGCGTTCTCGGGCGAAGGGCCGTGGATCGGCAACCTCGACAAGCTGTTCCTGTCGGGGGTGACGCTGGACTCGCTGGCGGCGACGTTCACCGACGGCGTGGCCCTGCCCGAGTACGTGTTCGTGGCGTTCCAGGCCACCTTCGCCGGCATCACCGGCGCGCTGATCGTCGGCGCCTTCGCCGAGCGTGCACGTTTCGCCGCAGTAATGCTGTTCGCGGCGCTGTGGTTCACGTTCGGCTACCTGCCGATCGCGCACATGGTGTGGGCGGCCGGCGGCTTCCTGTTCGAGCGCGGCGCGCTGGACTTCGCCGGCGGCACGGTGGTGCACATCAATGCCGGCGTGGCCGGTCTGGTGGGCGCGTACTTCGTCGGCAAGCGCGTCGGCTTCGGGCGTGAGGCACTCAAGCCGCACAACGTCACCTTGACCTTCGTCGGCGCATCGCTGCTGTGGGTGGGCTGGTTCGGGTTCAATGCCGGCTCCAATCTGGAGGCGACCGCCGATGCCGCGCTGGCGTTCTTCAACACCATGGTCGCCACCGCGGCCGCGGTACTGGCGTGGGCGGCGGCCGAGAAGCTGATCAAGGGCAAGTCGTCGGCGCTGGGCGTGGCCTCGGGCGCGGTGGCCGGACTGGTCGGCATCACCCCGGCGGCGGGACTGGTCGGCCCGCTGGGCGCGATCGCGATCGGCGCGGCGGCGGGCGTGCTGTGCGTGTGGGGCGTCAACGGCCTCAAGCGCATGCTTCGCGCCGACGACACCGCCGACGTGTTCGGCGTGCACGCGATCGGCGGCATCGTCGGCGCCCTGCTCACCGGCGTGTTCCACGCGCCGGCGCTGGGCGGCACCGGCGACGCCGATTTCTCGATGGGCGCGCAGGTGGCGATCCAGGCGATGGGCGTGGCGTTGACGGTGATCTGGATCGGCATCGTCGCGGCAGTGGCGTTCTTCATCGCCAAGCTGGTGTTCGGCCTGCGCGTGGAAGAGGAAGACGAACGCGCCGGCTTGGACATCGCCGAGCACGGCGAGACCGCCTACGAGTACTGAGCGGGATCCACCTCCCCCACGAGGTGACGCGGGCGGCGGAGCGATCCGCCGCCCGCTTTCTTTTGGTCCTTCTCCCGATTGCCGGAACGAGCCCGCTGCTTCCGTAGGAGCGCGCCATGCGCGCGATGCCGCGGGTGCCGGCCGGATCCGCTGGACGCCGCGATTTTGGAGCGGCCGGCGCGCCGGTCACCGGAATTTGCGGGCGGCACGATGCCCGCGGCATCGCGCGCATGGCGCGCTCCTACGGAGGTGCGGTCTTGGACGGCATGCGCCGTTCCCTGGATCGGGAGAAGGATCTTCTTGATGCAATCCGCGCAGCGGACCGCCTTGCAATCCGCCGGCCAAGCGGGTGCAATGCGGCATGCGTTTCCGGATCCTGCTGCTCTCGTGCTGCATCGTCGCGTTGGCCGCGTGCACCCACGCGCCGCCACGCAATCCCATGGCGCACTGGGTGCCGTCGGACAACTACGATGTCCGTCGCCCGGTCCTGATCGTGATCCACTACACCGAGCAGGACTCGGTGGAGCGCAGCCTGCGCACCCTGCGCACGCGCAACAGCGGCGGGCGGGTCAGCGCGCACTACCTGATCGGCGACGACGGCACGCTGTACCAGCTGGTCGCGGACGAACATCGCGCCTGGCATGCCGGGGCCGGCAGCTGGGGTGCGATCAGCGACGTCAACTCCGCCTCGATCGGCATCGAGCTGGACAACGACGGCCACGAACCGTTCTCCGAGGCCCAGATCACCGCATTGCTGCGGCTGCTGGAGGACCTCACCACGCGGTGGCGCATCCCGCGTGAGAACGTGATCGGCCACGCCGACCTGGCGCCCGTGCGCAAAGTCGACCCCGGCGCACGGTTTCCGTGGAAGCGGCTCGCCGAAGCGGGTTTCGGCATCTGGCCGGATCCGGCGCTGGTCGCCGATCCGCCGCCCGGGTTCGACCCGATCCGGGCGCTGCGCCTGATCGGCTATCCGGTGGACGCCCCCGAGGCGACCGTCCGTGCCTTTCGCCTGCGCTTCCGTGGCCTCGACGGCACCGTGCTCGATGCCGAGGACCTGCGCATCCTGCACGCGCTGACCGCACCGCTGCAAGCGCCGGGCCCGACGCCCGTCGCCTCCCCGTAGGAGCGCGCCATGCGCGCGATGCCCCCGCCATTGCCGCGCCGGTGTCGTTTGTGATTCCCGCTGGCCGGCCGCGCTCTTCCGGCATTCGCCATGAAACCAAAGGAGCGCATCTTGCGCGCGATACGCGCGTCTCCCGGCCGCGCCGGCATCGCGCGCATGACGCGCTCCTACGGACGGCCACCGCCTGGCATCTGCGGTTGGAGTGCATCATGCCGCCATGAACGTCGAACAGCTCAAGGCCCTGTGCGCCGGCCTGCCGGGCGCCGAATGCCGCGCGCACGGCGCACCGGCCAACATCCTGGTCTATGCCATCGGCGGCAAGCGCTTCGCCCATTTCAAGACCAGCGATCCGGAGCGCTGGCGCTTCAGCCTCAAGGTGGCGGACGAGCGCTTCCTCGAGCTCACCGACGTGCCGGGCATCAAGCCGGCGCGCTGGCTGGGCCGCTACCACTGGATCACCATCGTCGACGTGCGCCGCCTGCCCGATGCGCATCTGCGGGAACTGGTGGACTGGTCCTACCGTAAGGCGTTGGCCGGGTTGAGCAAGGCGCGCCGGGCGCAGCTGACGGGTTGAACCACCCGGCTTCCCGGCGCTCGCTCATTGGCGTGGGCTGCCGAATCCGTAGGAGCGCGCCATGCGCGCGATACCGCGGACATTTCACCGCCTGTGGATTTCGGTGAGCGGCGCGGCTGCCGGTCTGGAATCGCGGCGTTTACCGGATCCTGCGGGCACCCGCGGCATCGCGCGCATGGCGCGCTCCTACGGAAGAGCCGCCGGCGCGCAGGCACCTTTGGCAAAGGCATCGCACGCGCTACGGCTCCACGCCTTTGCGTCCGCTCATTCCCGCGCTGGAAGCGTCTGCGCCAGCGCATCAAACCCGTCCCATGGATCCTTGCGCAGCCGTGCCGCGCGCCGCCCGGCTGCGGCCAGGTCGACGGCGTCCGGACGCGCCATCTTGCCCAGCTGCTCCCAGCGGATCGGCACCGCCACCGGCGCGCCTCGGCGCGCGCGCAACGACCACGACGCCACGCTGGTCTGGCCGCGGGCGTTGCGCAGCCAGTCGATGAACACCTTGCCGCCGCGCCTGGCCTTGGACATGGTGGCGACGTAGCGTTCGGGTGCGCGTTCCGCCATCGCCTGCGCGACGCCCTCACAGAAGCCGCGCGCCTCGTCCCACGACGGGCCCGGCGCGATCGGCACCACCACGTGCAGGCCCTTGCCGCCGGACAGCCGCACGAAACTCTCCAATCCGGCGCGCTTCAGCGTGCGGCGCATGTCGCGCGCCGCGGCGACGATGTCCGGCCAGCGCACGCCCTTGCCCGGATCGAGGTCGAACACCAATCGGTCGGGGCGCTCGGGCGCGTCGGTGCGTGAACCCCAAGGGTGGAACTCCAGCGTGTTCATCTGCACCAGGTCGAGCACGCCCCCGATGTCGTCGACGTAGAGGTAGGGCTCGATGCCGCTCTTCTGCCGCAGCGCGATCGCGTGCACGTGCCCGCCCAGGCTGTCGGCATGATGCTTCTGGAAGAAACACTCGCCGCAGGCGCCGTCCGGGCAGCGCAGCAGCGACAGCGGCCGGCCGGCCAGTTCCGGTAGCAGCCGGTCCGCCACGCCGCGGTAGTAGTCCGCCACGTCCTGCTTGGTGTACGTCGCGCCCTCGAACATCACCCGGTCGGCGCTGGTCAGCCGCATGTCGGCTTCTCCTCTACCAGGCGTCGCAGGCATGGTCGCGGGGCCGCGTACGTTCCGGCGCAGCCTTCGCCCGGTGTGCGCGGCCGGATTCGCGCGGCATCATCGTCATCCCGCCTTGCGCGCCGCCGTTTTCTTGGCGCCCTTGCGCGCGGTCTTCTTCGCCGCCTTCTTTGCGGCAGTCTTCTTTGCCGCCTTCTTCGCGGTCTTCCTGCCGCCGCTCTTCTTCGCCGGCGTGCGCTTCTTGCCGGCGATGCTCTTCTCGAGCAGCGACATGAAATCGACGACGTTGGTGGTGGTGTCCTCGGGTGCCTCGTACTCGGCGTCCTCGGCCTCGGCCAGCGCCCCCTTCGATTTCATCTTCTTGCGGATCACCGCCTCCAGCCGGGTGCGGAACTCGTTCTTGTAGTCGTTGGGCTTCCACTCGCCCGCCATCGATTCGATCAGCTGCTTGGCCATCTCCAGCTCCTTGCCGGCGATCCGGTAGTCGCTGGGGCTGCCCTCCGGCAGGCGGTAGTCGGCCGGATCCACCAGTTCCTGCGGGTAGCGCAGCAACAGCAGCATCAGCGCGTCGTCCTGGGGCAGTACCGCCGCCAGGTATTCCCGGGTGCGGATCACCACCCGCGCGATGCCGGCGCGGCCGGTCTGCTTCAACGTCTCGCGCAGCAGCACGTAGCCCTTCTCCGCCTTCTTCGCCGGGACCAGCACATAAGGTTTGTCGAAGTAGGGCAGCGGGATCGCGGCAGCGTCGACGAAGCTCTCCACCTCCACCGTCTCATGGCTCTCCGGCGCCGCCGAGGCGATGTCCGACTTTTCCAGCACCACGTAGCTGCCCTTGTCGTACTCGAACGCCTTGACGATGTCCTTCCACGGCACCTCCTCGCCGGTCTCGGCGTTGACCCGCTCGTAGCGGACCGGGGTGTTGTTGCGCGAATCGAGCATGCGGAAGTGCAGGTCGGTCTTGCGCTCGCCGGACATCAGCGACACCGGCACGTTGAGCAGGCCGAAGGAGAGGGTGCCGGTCCAGATCGGGCGCGCCATGGCAGCTCCGCGGGCGGGAAGCCCGACGCTACGGCCGCCCGGGTGAGACGCGGGTGAAACGGTACGCGCCCCGGATCGCGCGATGGCCACTCGCACCGGCCCGGTGCATGCACTACATTGGTGCGATGGCGCCGCCCCCATCCGCCGATCCGGCCTTCGACTCCCTGGTCACGCCAATGGCCTGGACTGACCGTCATGCCCGCATCGAGGGCTGCAATCCGGCGTTCGCGCGCTGGTTGGGGGTCAGCGCGCGGCGGCTGCTGGACCAGCCGTTGGCGGCGCTGGAGGTCGAGGGCGAGGCGCTGCGGCGGGCGCTGGTGGCGGACGCGGGCGATGGCGCCGAGCAGCTGCGGCTGCGGCGGATCGAACTGGCGTTCCTGGGCGGCGAGCCGCGTTTCGCCGACGGCTGGCTGTCGCGGCGCGAGGGCGGCGGCTGGATGCTGGAAGCGCATCCGGTCGACGAATTTCCCGGCGACGATCCGCTGCGGGTGTTGCCGAGCGCGCTGGCCGCTGCGCTGAAGGGCCTGGCGCACGAGTTGCGCAATCCGCTGGCCGGGCTGAAGGGTGCGGCGCAGCTGCTGGCGCGACGGGTGGACGACGGCGAGTCGCGCGAGCTGGTCGACCTGATCCAGTCCGAGGTCGCGCGCCTGACCGACCTGATCGACCAGCTGCTGGCACCGTCGCCGCCGCAGCCGCACGCCGCGCTCAACATCCACGGCGTGCTCGAGCGCGTGCTGCGGCTGGCCGAGCACGAGGCCGGCTGGGTGGTGAAGCTGATCCGCGACTACGACCCCAGCCTGCCCGACATGACCGGCGACGCCGACCGCCTGACCCAGGCGACCTGGAACCTGGTGCGCAACGCGATCCAGGCCGGCGCCGCCAACGTCACCCTGCGCACCCGCATCGAGCGCGGCGTGCGCATCGCCGATGCCGTGCACGCGCTGGCGCTGCGGCTGGAGATCGTCGACGACGGCCGCGGCGTGCCGGAGGAACTGGCCGAGCAGATCTTCCTGCCGCTGGTGTCCGGCCGCGCCGACGGCAGCGGCCTTGGCCTGGCGCTGGCGCAGCAGGTGGTGCGCGAGCATCGCGGCTCGCTGGCATATCGCTCGCGTCCCGGCCATACCGTGTTCACGCTGTTGCTGCCGCTGGCGGCGAAGGAGTCCTGCGATGATGCGACCTGAAAGCGAGAAACGAGTGGAGAGGAGTGAGAAACGAGTAAAAGCGGGCGGATCCGCCTTCACTCGTTTCTCACTTCTCGTTTCTCACTCCTCGTTTCTCACTCCTCGTCTTCCCCATGTCCGCTGAGCCCGCCCGCGTCTGGATCGTCGACGACGACCGCAGTGTGCGTTTCGTGCTGGCGGCAGCGCTGGGCGAGGCCGGCTACGAGGTTTCCGGCTTCGACTCGGCGCAGGGGGCACTGGAGGCGCTGCAGCGGCGGCCGGCGCCGCAGCTGCTGTTCACCGACGTGCGCATGCCCGGCGACGACGGCCTGGTGCTGCTGGACAAGCTCAAGGCCGCGCGACCGCAGCTGCCGGTGATCGTGATGTCGGCCTATACCGACATCGCCAGCACCGCCGGTGCCTTCCGTGGCGGTGCGCACGAGTTCCTGTCCAAGCCGTTCGATCTCGACGATGCGGTGGCGCTGGCGGCGCGCGCGCTCCGCGACAACGCGGGCGCCTCCGGCGACGGCGAGCCGGTCGCCGCCGACGAGGACACGCTGATCGGCGACACTCCGGCGATGCGCGACCTGTTCCGCGCGATCGGGCGCCTGGCGCAGGCACCGCTCAACGTGCTGATCACCGGCGAGACCGGCACCGGCAAGGAGCTGGTGGCGCGCGCCCTGCACCACGAGTCGCCGCGGGCGCGGCGGCCCTTCGTCGCCATGAACACCGCCGCAGTGCCGTCGGAACTGCTGGAGAGCGAACTGTTCGGGCACGAGGCCGGGGCCTTCACCGGGGCCGGCAAGCGCCATGTCGGCCGCTTCGAGCAGGCCGACGGCGGCACCCTGTTCCTGGACGAGATCGGCGACATGCCGCTGCCGCTGCAGACCCGGTTGCTGCGGGTGCTGGCCGAGGGCGAGTTCTTCCGTGTCGGCGGCCGCGAACTGATCCGGGTCGACGTACGAGTGGTCGCCGCCACCCACCAGCAGCTGGAGGCACTGGTGGCCGACGGCCGCTTCCGCGCCGATCTGCTGCATCGCCTGGACGTGGTGCGGCTGCGGTTGCCGCCGCTGCGTGAGCGCCGCGCCGACGTGCCGCGCCTGGCCGATGCATTCCTGCGCGCAGCCGCGGCCCGGTTCCAGGCACCGGTCAAGCAGTTCGACCGCGCCGCGCGCGAACGCCTGCTCGCCTACGACTGGCCCGGCAACGTGCGCGAACTGGAGAACCTGTGCTGGCGCCTGGCGGCGCTGGCCCCGGGCGACACGATCGACGCGGCCGACCTCGACAGCGCGCTGTCGACGGCGCCCTCTCCCGCCGTCGAGACGTCATGGGAAGACACGCTCGGGCGCTGGGCGCGCGAGCGCCTGGCCGCCGGTGATTCCGACCTGCACGCCCATGCGCGCGAGCGCTTCGACCGCGTGCTGCTGGAGGCGGCGCTGGCGCACACCGGCGGCCGCCGCGCCGAGGCCGCGGCGCGCCTCGGCCTCGGCCGCAACACCGTCACCCGCAAGCTCGCCGCCGGCCGCAAGCGGCACTGAGGCCGACGGGGCAAGCGGTTGGCGCGGCCGCGGGTATGGCATCGCGACCGATGCATGTGCAAACGGAATTCATGGTGCGCTGAGTCGCGCGGCGCTATGGTGTCGCGCATCTCCACTGCCGCCGCCTGCCATGCGCTCGATCCTGCCTGTCGTTGCCGTATTGCTGCTCTCGGCCTGCGCCAGTGCACCCGCGCCTCGCGCGCCGCAGCCTCCTGCGCTTCCGGCAGCGCCGGCGCTGGCGACGATCGGGACCGCCAGCGAAGCGGTGGCCAACCTGGCGTCGGCGTCGGGTAGCCTGGTCAGCGGCCGCGTCACCCTGGTGCCCGCCGACGGCGGCGTGCGTGTCACCGGCGAGATCGGCGGTCTGGTGCGCAACGGCGCGCACAGCCTGCAGGTACACGAGCGCGGCGACTGCAGCGCCGCCGACGCCGCCAGCGCCGGCCCGTACTTCGATCCGCAGGCCGGCGCCGAACAGCGTGGCGTGGTCGGCGGCAATCGCGATCGTATCGTCGCCGACGCCGAAGGCCTGGCGCGGGTCGACCTGCTGCTGCCGGGCGCGGTGCTCGGCGGCGGCGCGCCCAACGACATTGCCGGGCGCGCGCTGCTGGTGCTGGGCGCCACCCCCGGCGCGTTCAGCGCGCGCGTGGCCTGCGGCGAGGTCCAGGTGACGCGATGACGGCCGGGTGACGCCGGCGGGCGTATGGTCGGACATCGCGTCCGACCGATGCAGAGACATCCGACACCAACCGAAGGAGAAACCCGATGCGCAATTCCCGTGTACTGCTGTTGACACCGGCCTTGTTCGCGCTCGCCGCATGCACCCCGTCCGGCGATCCGGCGACCGAAGCGGAGATCGCCGCCGAGACCGCCGAATCTGAGCAGACCGCGACGCCCATGCCGGACGAGCCGATGGCCACCGCCACCACCGCGCGGGCGACGCTGCAGCCAACCGCCGGCAATGACACCAGCGGCGAGCTGACGTTCACCGCGGAAGACGGCGCGATCCGCGTCAGCGGTGAGGTCCGCGGCCTGCCCACCGGCAGCGCGCACGGTTTCCACGTGCACGAGACCGGCGACTGCAGCGCGCCGGACGCGACCAGCGCCGGCGGCCATTTCAATCCTGACGACAGCGACCACGGCCGCGTCGGGCAGGGCGAGCACCACGCCGGTGACAGCGACAACATCACCGCCAATGACGAAGGCGTGGCGATGATAGACGCGCAGCTACAGGGCGCGACCCTGGGTGACGGCGCCGCCACCGACATCGCCGGCAAGGGCGTGATCGTGCATGCCGATCCGGACGACTACACCAGCCAGCCGACCGGCAACGCCGGTGCGCGCCTGGCCTGCGGCGTGATCGAGGTGATGTAGCGCGGCCGCAAAAAAAGCACGGTGTCCGCGCACCCGTAGGAGCGCGCCATGCGCGCGATACCGCGGGTGCCAGAAGGATCCGGTGGATGCCGCGATTCCGACCGGCAGGCGCGCCGGTCACCGTGCGGGCGGCGAACTGCCCGCGGCATCGCGCCCATGGGGCGCTCCTACGAGGATCCGGGCTCAGGCCAATTCGTCGTGCGGGTCGACGCGCGAGCGGCAGTGGCTGTAGGTGACGGGAATGCCGTGCGCCTGCAGCAGTGCGGCGAGTTGGCGCTGGCGTGCCTCGAACCGGGCAAAGCCGCGTTCCAGGCGCGCCTCGTCCTCGTCGTCCGCGGCATGGCGGGCGCGCCAGCCGTCGGGCGAGAACAGGGCGATGCGGACTTCGCCGGCGATGTAGTGCAGCAGCGGTTCCGGCGGGGCGTCCAGCCACGCTTCCTCGTCCGGCGCCAGTAGCGCGGTCTCCAGCAACGGCCACAACGCCGCCAGGCCGGCGTGCTCGTACTGCAGCGCGGTCATCGCGCACAGGTCGTGCAGGGTGAGATAGCGCGCATGTTCGACGCGCAGGCCGAAGGCGTCCTGTGCACGCAGCGCGGTTTCGGCACCGGCCATGCCACGCTCCATCAGCGCCTGTTCGAACTGCGCGCCGACGCCGGCCACGGCCGCCGCCTCGCCGGTCAGGACCAGCGGCAGTAATCGCAGCGGCCCGCCGGCGTGTTCCTGCGCAGGCGCCAAGGCTTCCGGCAGGCGATCGCGGTGGGTGCCGAAGGCGATCACGCGTGCGCCGGCTTCGCCCGGCGCCCGCGCGGACAACCGTTCCAGTTCGCGGTGCAGCGGCCAGCCCGGGCGCAGCAGCTCCACCGGGTCGTAGTGCGCGCCGACCAGGGCGAGGTCCAGTTGCGCGGCGTCGGCGGCGAAGCCGGCCAGGTCGCGCGCGATCAGCGTCGCCAGGGCGCCGGCTTCGTGCTGGGCCAGCGCGGCGTGGCGCGCGCTGCTGCCCGGCGCCAGTTCCAGCGCCAGGGCGGCACGCACGGTCGGAGGGTTCAGCACGGATTGGGTCATCGTGATTGGCCGTGCACGGCGGCGGCGTTAGACTGATTACATTATGCCCGTCACCCAACCGACGGGCTCCGTCGCGAGGTGTTCTCGATGCCGCAAGGTCGTCCCGTTGCCGTGCTCGGCGGCGTTCGCATTCCGTTTTGCCGCCAGAACACCGCCTATGCGGACGTCGGCAACCTCGGCATGTCGGTACGCACGCTGGGCGCCCTGGTCGAACGCTTCGGGCTGCACGGCCAACAGCTGGGCGAGGTCGCGATGGGCGCGGTGATCAAGCACGCCAGCGACTGGAACCTGGGACGCGAGGCGGCGCTGTCGTCCGGGCTGTCGCCGCTGACGCCGGGCATCACCCTGCAGCGCGCCTGCGGAACCTCGCTCGACAGCCTGATCACCGTCGGCAACAAGATCGCCGTCGGCCAGATCGAGGCCGGGATCGGCGGCGGCTCCGACACCACCTCCGACGTGCCGATCGTCTACGGCCAGAGTTTGCGCCGTCGCCTGCTGCGTGCCGCGGCGGCGAAGACCACTGGCGACAAGCTGGGCGCCTTCCGCGGCTTCCGCCTGCGCGAACTCAAGCCCGACTTCCCCGGCGTGGCCGAACCGCGCACCGGCAAGTCGATGGGCGAGCACTGCGAGGACATGGCCAAGGAATGGAACATCGCCCGCGACTCGCAGGACGAGCTGGCGGTGGCCTCGCACCACAAGCTGGCCGCGGCCTACGAGCGCGGCTTCTTCGACAACCTGGTGGTGAGCTTTCGCGGCCTGGCGCGCGACAACATCCTGCGCCCGGACACCTCGATCGAGAAGCTGGCCACGCTGCGGCCGGCCTTCGACCGCACCACCGGCCGCGGCACCCTGACCGCGGCCAACTCCACGCCGCTGACCGACGGTGCCGCCGCCTGCCTGCTGGCCAGCGAGGACTGGGCGCGCACCCATGGGCACGAGCCGCTGTGCTGGCTGCGCGATGCGCACGTGGCCGCCGTCGATTTCGTCCACGGCGAGGGCCTGCTGATGGCGCCGACCGTGGCGGTGGCGGAGCTGCTGCGGCGCAACGGCCTGGCGCTGCAGGACTTCGACATCTACGAGATCCACGAGGCCTTCGCCGCGCAGGTGCTGTGCACGCTGCGCGCCTGGGAAAGCGAGGACTACTGCCGCAACCGGCTGGGCCTGGAGGCGCCGCTGGGGCGGATCGATCCGGCGAAGATCAACCCGGTCGGCTCGTCGCTGGCCACCGGTCATCCGTTCGCCGCCACCGGCGCGCGCATCGTCGCCACCGCCGCCAGGCAGCTGGCCGAGCGTGGCGGCGGCCGCTGCCTGGTGTCGATCTGCACCGCCGGTGGCATGGGCGTGGTGGCGATCCTGGAACGCTGAAGGGCTAGGAGTGAGTCACTAGGAGTGAGAAACGAGTGAGCGCGCGGTTCCGACGACGCCATTCTCGTTTCTCACTCCTCGTTTCTCGTTTCTCGCTTCATTCGCGTAACCGCGGCATGCCGTGCTCGTCGCGGTCCTCGCCGGCGGCCTCGTCGAAGATGCGCTGGCGCAGGTCGCGGTCGGCGAATGCCTCGATCGGCTCGCCACGGCCGGCACGCAGCGCATTGCGGTAGCACAGCCGCGCACGCGGTTCGTCGCCGTGCGCCTCGTAGCCGTGGGCGAGCGCTTCCCAGGCGTCGCTGCCGGCACCCTGGGCCAGGGCACGGTGCAGATAGCCTTCGGCCTGGCTCCACTGGCCCTGCTCGCGCGCCAGGCGCGCCAGGGTCAGCAGCAGCGCCGGGCTCGACGGGTGCTTGCGCAGCCAGCGTTCGGCGACTTCGCGGCGGTGCTCCAGCCGGCCCAGCGGCAGCATGCCGTAGCGCTCGGCGAGGGTCTCGTCCCAGCGTGCATCCAGGGCCTGCTCCAGGCTCTTGGTCGCGGCTTCCTCCCAGCGCAGCGCCGCGGCGCGGTCGGCGTAGGCGGCGACCGCCGCCGGTTCCGCCCGCAGTGCCTTGGGCAGCGCCTCCCAGCGGTCGGCGAGCACGTTGGCGTCGTCCGCCTCGCGCAGCGCCGCGGCCGCCCACTGGATTTCGTAGTCGGCCAGGCGCGACTCCGGCAACGCCTGCTGCTGGCGCAGCGCACCGAGCAGGCCGTAGGCCTGGGCGGCCTGTCCGGACGTGGCCAGCGCCTCGGCGCGCAGGGCCAGGCCGCGCGGCGGCAGCGGCTGCGCCGCCGGCGCGTCGAGCGCGACCAGCGCGTCGGTGGGGCGGCCTTCCGCCAGCGCCAGCTCGGCGGCGGCGATCGCGCGCGATCCGGCGTGGCGCTCGCCGAAGCCGTCGAGCTGTTGCCGTGCCCGCGCCGTGTCGCCGCGGGCCCAGGCGGCGTGGGCGGCAGCCACCCGCGCCGGGCCCTCGGCATGCGGATCCTTGGCGGCCTGCGCCAGCAGCTTTTCGGCGCGGGCGTAGTGCCCCTGGTGCAACGCCTCGAAGCCGTCGCCCAGGCGCGCGCGGCTCTGGCGATCACGGTGCCGGTTCCAGCTCCGGAACGGGAAGCTGAGCACCCGCCACAGCAGCCACAGCACCAGCAGCGCCAGCACCGCGATGCCGATCGCCTTGACCAGGGTGGTGGTGTAGTCGTAGCCGCCGTAGCGCACCAGCACGAAGCCATGGTCCTGGGTGAGCAGCATCTGCGCCAGCAGCGCGCCGAGCACCGCCAGGACGATCCAGAACAGCAGGTTGCGGAACAGGTTCATGTGTCGGGGCTCCTTGGCATCCGAGACACGGTAGCCCGGTTCATGTCGGTGGCGCGTGGAGCCGCTGGTCGGAGTGGAATCCGAGACCAGGGACCCGTGTCCGAGATCAGTAAAGATCCGGACTCGGAAATCGGAATCAAAAGAGTCGGACGTCCGTTCGTTCGCCATCCCAGCGCAAGCTGGGATCCGGGTTCTGAGGTTCCCCCTGTTTTCCTGCAATCGATTCAACGGCTTGGCTGCTTTCCCCCTTTGAAAAAGGGGGGTTGGGGGGATTTGCTCGGTGCCCGGCCAAGCAACAGCAAATCGCTTTGCGATTCCCGGCCCCCGCGTAGCGCGCGGGAGCGCTCAAGCCGCCGCAAGCCTGCGGCTTGCAAACGGCGGCTTTGCCCCCTCAATCCCCCTTTTTCAAAGGGGAAGATAGGCTGCGAGAAATGTGGGGAAACCTCAGATCCGGGTTGTTTTCCCGCGACGTCTAAATGGATCCCAGTTTGCGCTGGGATGGCGAGCAGGGCGCTACGCTTTTCCCGATTCCCGATTCCCGATTCCCGATTCCCGATTCCCGATTCAGCGCCGCGCACGCAGCGTGCGCAGCTGTTCCAGGCTGCTGCCGAGCGTGGGCAGCGCCGGCGACAGCGGCAATTGCCGCAGTGCCTTCAGCTTGGCGCGTTGCGTGCGCAAGGCCGGCGAGTCCGGCCACAACCGCGTCAGCCAGGTATCGGCGCGGGCCAGCGCCGCCCGCAGGCCTGCCTCGTCGCGGCGCTCGATCGCGGCCTGTGCCAGGGTGAGCTCCAGCTGCAATGCGGCCAGCCCGGCGGCGCGGTCGGCCGGTTCCACCGCCAGTACGTCGTCGCTGCGCCGGACATCGACCAGGCGCACGAACGCGCGTTGCCACCAGGTCGCGGCATCGGCGGCATCGGCGGGCGCCTGCACCGGCAGCGCGGCCAGCGCGGCCGTCAACGCATCTAGGCGACCCGCCGCGACCCGGCGCGGATCGTCGCCGAGTGCCTCGAGCGCGGCGCGTTCCTGGGCCAGGGTCTGCCGCAGGTCGACCAGGGCGGGATCGGCGTCCTCGAGCTCGGCCAGTTGCTGCGCCGCCAGTGCGTAGGCGCGACGGGCGCCATCGAGATCGCCCGCCAGCTGCAGGCGCTGCTGGCCCTGGCCGAGCAGCAGTGCGATCTCGTCCAGCCGCAGCGCCCGGGCCCCGGACCGCGGCGGATCGGCCAGCGCGGCCAGTTTATTCTCCAGGTTTTCTTCGAGAATCGCGGCGCGCTGGCCGATGCCGAGCAACTCGTCGCGCAGCACCCGGTTGGTGGATTCGGCCTGTTGCAGGCGCTGGCTCTGCGCGCGCAGCTCGCCGCGCACCCGGTCGCTGCGCGCTTCCAGCGCCGCCAGCCGCTGGAGAGTGTCGTCGGCACCGGCGCGACGTGCGTCTTCCTGCGCCGTCCACCAGCGCCAGCCGGCCCAGCCGCCGCCAAGTACCAGCACCAGCACCAGCCACCACGCCAGGCCGCCGCCGCGCGTGCGCGGGGCGCTCGGCTTTGGGGTGGGTTCGGGGGCGTCGTTCATGGGGAGTGCGATCCGGGGCAGGCCGGCATGCGCCGGTCGCGCGATGCTACCGGATCGCCGGTTCGATGCCGCGCTCCTGTGCCGCCGCCAGCAGCGAACGTGGCCGCGCATCGGCGGCGACCGTGATGTCGGCAAAGCCATGGCGGCGGGCCAGCGTCGCCAGTCGCGCGCTGGCCGCGAGCACGCGCGCCCTGCGCAGGCGCGCAGTCACGTCGGCCGGCAGTGCGGCGAGGCTGCGTTGCAGCGCCTCGCCACTGCTCAGTGCCAGCAGCAGCGGCGCGGTCGTCGCGCGCAGGCGCGCCAGCGCGCGCGGCGAAGGTGCGACCGCGACCCGCGCATACACGTCGGCGCGCAGCACGCGCGCGCCGCGCCGGCGCAGTTCGGCGGCGATGTGGCCGCGGCCGCCGGGCGCGGTGATCAGGCCGACGTCCGTTCCGCGGACCTCGCGCAGCGCCGGCAGTGCCAGCACGCCTTCGCTGTCCATCCGCGCTGGCGCGATCGCCCCGTCGATTCCGGCGCGGCGCAGCGCGTCCCGGGTGCCGGCACCGACCCCGAGCCAGAGCTGCGCGCGCCGCGGCCGCAACGGCAGCAGTGCATGCGCGGCGCGTACCGCGGCCGGGCTGGTGAAAATCACCCGCGACGCCGACAATGCGCGCCGCAGCGCGCGTGCGCTGTCGGCGTCGTCGCGCGCGACCAGTCGCCACGGTGACAGTGCGAGCACGCGCGCACCGTGTCGCGCCGCCGCCTGCCGCAATCCCGCGTGACTGCCGACGGGTCGCAGCGAGATGACGTAGCATCCCTGGAGTGCCGCGGAAGCCGTCGTGCCTGCCATGCGCGCCAGCTTGCTGGCTGCCGGCAGCGCCCGCAAGCCGCGTATGCACCCAACCCCGGTTCCCCAGACATGCCCCAGATCAGGACTCCTTTGCGGATGACTCTCGATGAATCCCTGCAGGCGCTCGACGCCCACTACCAGGCGATGCCGCCGGTGGCGGCGATGCACGTGCGCGTCGCCGGCTACGACGGCGAGCGCCTGCGCCTGCACGCGCCGCTGGCGCGACACCTCAACGACAAGGGCTGCGCCTTCGGCGGCAGCCTGGTCTCGTTGATGACGCTGTCGGCATGGGGCCTGGTCTCGCTGCGCGTGCAGCAGGCCGGGCTGCAGGCCGATGTCTATGTCGCCGACACCGAGGTGCGCTACCTGGCCCCGCTGTTCGCCGACCTCGAGGCCGAGTCGCAGCTGGCGCCCGAGGGCTCCTGGGACGACTTCACCACCACGCTGCGGGTGCGCGGCCGCGCACGCACGACCCTGGTCGCGCGCGTGCCGCTGCCCGAGGGCGGCGTCGCCACCACGGCCCGCGCGCGATACGTGGCAATCGCAAAGCGGTAGCATCCGCGGAACAACCGGAGGGGAAGACAATGCGGATCATGGGCAAGGGCGCGCTGTTGCTGCTGATGGCGCTGGTGCTGGCCGCATGCGCCAGTGGCGGCAAGAAGATGAGCGAGCTGCAGCGGCTGCAGTACGCGTACTCGGCGGCGATCCGCTGGGGCGACTTCGAAGGGGCGTGGAATCTGGTGGACCCGGAGTACCGCGAGGCCAACCCGATGACCGAGCTGGAGTTCGAGCGCTACAACCACGTGCAGGTCTCGGCCTACCGCGAGCGCGGCGCGCAGGTACTGGACGACGGCACCGCGGTGCGCGAGATCGAACTCGGGGTGATCAACCGGCACAACATGACCGAACGCTCGACGCGCTACACCGAACAGTGGCGCTACGACCCGGAAACCGGGCAGTGGTGGATCAGCAACGGCCTGCCGGACCTGTGGGCCGGCCAGTAGGAGCGGCCCATGGCCGCGAAGCCGCGGGAGGCTGCAGCGGGATCGGCGGTGATTCCGGGCGCATCCGGCGACGCCGGTATCGCGCGCATGGCGCGCTCCTACGGCGGGGCTGGGCCCCGCTGACGATGGGCGCTTTGCGCTGCGTCCCGCGCTGGGCGACAATCGCCGCCCGCTGTCTCCTGCATCCGGTCCCGTGAATCTCGAAGAACTGCTGGCGTTCGCCGGCCGCCACCAACTGCTGTCCCTGGCCCTGGTCGGCGTGACCCTGGCCCTGATCGCGACCGAGGTCGCGCGCCTGTTTCGCGGATACAAGGGGCTGCGCCCGGCGGAGCTGACCTCGCTGGTCAACCGCGACAACGCGCTGGTGGTCGACCTGCGGCCGATGGCCGATTTCGAGAAGGGCCACATCCCCGGTTCGAAGAACGTCCAGATGAGCCAGTTCGATCCGGAGAGCAAGCAGCTGAACACGGCCAAGGCGCTGCCGGTGGTGCTGGTGTGCAAGACCGGGCAGACCGCATCCGGCGCCGCGTCGCGGCTGAAGAAGGCCGGCTTCGAGCAGGTGTACGTGCTCGACGGCGGCATCGCCGGCTGGCAACAGGCCGACCTGCCGCTGAGCAAGGGCCGCGGCCGCTGAGTCATTCGCGCGTCGCAGCGCAATGCCATAATCGCCCTCTTTTCCCAATCCAGCTGGAGTTTTCCCACCATGGCCGAGCAACAACCCGACAACGCCAACGGCGCCGCCGCTCCCGCGCAGCCCGCCGGCGCCCAGTTCAGCGTCGAGAAGATCTACGTCAAGGACGTCTCGTTCGAGTCGCCGAAGGCGCCGCAGGTGTTCAACGAGCAGGCGCAGCCGCAGCTCAACATGAACCTCAACCAGCGCGTGCAGAAGGTCGGCGAGACCGGCTACGAGGTGGTGCTCGGAATCACCCTGACCTGCACCCTGGGCGAGGGCGAGGGCAATACCGTGTACGTGGCCGAGGTGCAGCAGGCCGGCGTGTTCGGCCTGTCCGGCTTCGAGTCGAACGTGCTCGACGCGATGCTCGGCACCCATTGCCCGAACGTGCTCTATCCCTATGCCCGCCAGCTGCTCGGCGAGCTGATCCAGGCCGGCGGCTTTCCGCCATTCCTGCTGCAGCCGATCAACTTCGAGGCGCTCTACGCCGAGGGCCTGCGCCAGCGCAACGCCAAGCAGCAGCCGGGCGCGGGCAACGGTGACACCGAGACCGTCGGCAACGCCTGACCGATGGCGACACCGCCGTCCGTCGCGGTGCTGGGGGCCGGTTCCTGGGGGACCGCGCTCGCCGCGCTGATCGCCCGGCATCACGCCGCGACGGTGTTGTGGGGCCGCGACGCCGGCATCATCGAGGCGATCGCGCAACAGCACGAGAATCCGCGCTATCTCCCCGGCATCACCTTGCCGGAGTCGCTGCACGCGACCACCGATCTCGGTGCCGCCCTGCGTGGCGCCGACCTGGTGCTGGTGGTGGTGCCTTCGCACGCGTTCGCCGAGACCCTGCAGGCGCTGGCGCCGCTGCGCCCGGCGAATGCCGGCGTGGCCTGGGCGACCAAGGGCTTCGAGCCGGGATCCGGGCGTTTCCTGCACGAGGTCGCCGCCGGGACCCTCGGCCGCGGCGTGCCGCTGGCGGTGGTGACCGGCCCGTCGTTCGCGAAGGAAGTCGCGGTCGGGCTGCCGACCGCACTGACGGTGCACGCCGACGACGAGGGGTTCGCCCAGACGGTCGCCGACGTGCTGCACGGCCCGGCCTTCCGCGCCTACACCGGCGACGACATGTGCGGCGCCGAGCTCGGCGGCGCGATGAAGAACGTGCTGGCAGTCGCCACCGGCGTGGCCGACGGCATGGGCCTGGGCCTGAATGCCCGCGCCGGGCTGATCACCCGTGGCCTCAACGAGATGCTGCGGCTCAACATCGCGATCGGCGGGCGCCCGGAAACGCTGATGGGGCTGGCCGGCCTCGGCGACCTGGTGCTGACCTGCACCGGCGACCTGTCGCGCAACCGCCGCCTCGGGCTGGCGCTGGGGCGCGGCCGCTCGATCGAGGACGCGGTGCGCGAGATCGGCCAGGTGGTCGAGTCGCTGCAGACCGCCGACGAGGTGATGCGCCTGGCCGACCGCCACGACATCGAGCTGCCGATCGCCAGCAACGTGCGCGACGTGCTGCACGGCGACATCACCCCGGCCGAGGGCCTGGCGCGGCTGATGGCGCGCGAACGCAAGGCGGAGTATCCGGCGCGGATGTTTGAGAGCGGTGATTCGTGATTTGAGAGCGGTGATTGGTGATTGGTGATTCGTAAAGCAGGAGCGCGGCTTCTACCTGCTCTTGCCAATCACGAATCTAATCACCAATCACGGCTCCCAAAAAAAGACCCCGGTCGTTGCCGACCGGGGCCTATCGCGACGTTCCGGGGAGAGAGAGTCGATCGCGATGGTGCGGGGTTGTGCCGGTGCGCTTACCAGGTGAAGCGCGGGCCGACGAACCACTGGGTGTCGCCGCCGGCGAACTTGACGTCGCCGCTGACGCCCCAGTTGGGGGTGAACTTCACCTGTGCGCCGAGACGGCCGTAGAAGTCGTCGCCGTAGTCGCTGCCGTAATCCTCGTAGCCGGCCATCGCGTAGCCCTCGAGGTTCGTAGTCAGCGCACCGCGCACGCCGACCTCGGCGCTGTAGCCGTCCGGATCCAGGCGCTGGCCGCCGATGCGGCCGAAGTCGTACTTCTCGTAGGCGATGCGGGTGACCAGGTCGGCCCGCGGCGAGATCTCATGGTTGTAGCCGATGCCAACGCGCCACTGGTCGAAGTCGATGTTGGAGTCGTCGATCTCCTGGTTGTGGTAGCCGCCGAACGCGTGGAAGTTGGGGTGGAAGGCGACCGAGGCGTTGGCGCCGAAGCCGTCGGCATCGGCATCTTGGTTGGTGGCGCTGTAGCCGCCTTCGACGTAGTTGTAGGAGACGCCTTCGGCGGCGTGGGCGGCGGCGAACGGCAGCGCCGCGGCCAGGGTCAGGGCAAGCAAGGAACGTTTCATGGGAAGCCTCTCTGTTGGAAGCGTTTGTTATTCGAAGAAGGCCGGCCCGGGTGGCGAGGGAGGGGGAGGGAAGTGCAGTTCAGTGGCTGAAAGCACGACCACCACCCGGGCCGGTGCGTGCATTGTGCGTGGGCAAGCGCAACATGGCCTGAATAGTGAACCGGGAAGTTCAGGAACTTTTCGGGCCCATTCAGGTACGCGTAGGCATTGCCCCTGGGGCGGGAACGTCTGGTTCGTACCGCCAAGCCGCGAATCACGGATGCGGTGAGTCCGCTCATCCCCAGGATCTGCGAGATCAGAGGACCGAAGCTGCGCGAGCGTTCGGTGCGTTTGCTGCTTCGCCATTCCTTGATGGATGCCAACCGTGGCGAGCCGATGATGGCTGGATCCCAGTTAGCGAAAATCACGTTCTCCCGCCGTGGACGACATCCCGATAGGGGCACGGACACGAACCACGGCGTGGTGAAGCGAACATCGCGGTTGCCGGCGTGCGACTGTCGAGCCAGTCGCGCTCGCTTGGATGATGCGACCTCACGCGCGAGCGCGGCGAACCTGGCGTGCTTCGACGATGCTCCGGTCGGCCGACGGGCCGAAGGCCGTCGGTGAAATACGGCAGCATCCGTCACCCGTCTGCACGTACTCGATCAGGGCGTGCTTACTTCGGTCGAATGCCCAAGCCGTGGGCAGTGCTCTTTTTTCGCTGAACCTTCAAGTGCTTAAGTGTGATCAATATCGCTGTCCCACCGACATTCAATCACTAGATTGATCATAGCCACCGCGATCACGCCGATCGCTGCCAGGCGCAGAGGCAGAAGAACGATTCCATGCACGGCGTCTTTGCCGCGCATGACATTCGCCAAACGGACCATGGTGGTCAGATCCATTGGCGCGGCATGGAAGGAGAGCGAACCGATGGATGTTCTGTTTGTCGCCGCTGCGGCGAGTTATGCGCTCGGTTTTCTCCTCCTTCTAGGATTCGCGCTTGCCTATTTGGGGCGGACCGAGTTCATGCCTTATCACAGCGTCGCAGTCGGGGTCGCGTGGACGGACATCGATGCGCGCATGCGTCTGTTGATTTTGGCGTTGCTCCGGGTGATCGGTTCGGCCTGGCTCGTATTGGCCGTGACCGGGCTGTTCGCGGTGTATGTCGTGTTCAAGCATGCGACCGGATTCTGGCCGCTGATTGGCCTTCAAATCTTTGCGCTGTCGGTTTCGCTCCCGCCCTTGCTCGTGGCTTTTCATGTCAAGCGCAAGTCGTCCGCACCAACGCCGACAGGGAGCGCAGCGGCAGCGATACTCCTGTGCCTGCTGGGTTTCGTTCTGGCGATCACTTCTGAGGAGTTTGCGTTGTAGCGTCGACGGGCGCCTGTGCGCGTCCGCCCGTATCCACATAATCCGGATTTTGGAGGCTCAATGAACAAGGAAGCGCTTTTCTGGAAGATCATCAGTGGAGAATTTCCACTGCCGAGTGCCGCGACAATGATGGGCTGGAAATTCATCCGGTATGTCGAGGAGACGCAGGAGATCCACGTCGAGTTCGATGCGAAAGCCGCGTTTACCAATCCACTGGGCAAGATCCAGGGCGGCATGCTCTCGGCCATGCTCGACGACAGCATGGGTCCGGCGCTCTACCTGGAGCTGCCGCCGAACCGGCTTGCGGTGACGATCGAATCCAAAACGAGCTTCGTCAGCCCCGCCGTCCCCGGCAAGATCATGGGGATCGGAAAACTCGAACACTTGAAGGGCCTGATCGGCTTCACGTCCGGACGGCTTCTGGACGAGCACGGTGAGGTCCTGGCGACGGCGACGGCGACCCATCGCATCATCGACCTGGCGAAAGGGGGCGGCGATATGCTGCAGTCGGCAAGGGCAGCGGCCGCGCTGGCTTGAGACGACGGCGACGGCGACCGGTCGGGGGACGCCTGAAGCCGGCGGAAGAAGGCGGCGCTGCATGGCGGTGAATGGATTCGCGGCCACGCCACAGCCGGCGCGCAGGATCGGCGCTTCGCCGCAGCGCCGAGCGAGACGCTTAAAGACTTCTTAATGCCGACGGCGCAAGGTCATCGCTCCCCCGACCCGCGACGGAGATCGTGCATGTCCGCGCCCGCCCTGTTGTATCCGAATCCTTCCGCCGCTCCCGTCGCCGGCCGTGCCCGCCGGTCCGGCGCCGCGTCGGCGCCCATCGCCGGTCCGGCGGTGATTCGTGCCGTCCGTGCCGAAGATGGCGAGTCACTGCTGCGCCTGTGCCGGGAACACGCCGGGCGGACATCGTCCGAGCGCGCGCCGTTCGGGCCGGGACGGGGCGACGCCAGCGACCTGGTCGAGGCGCTGTTCGATCCGCCGGTCCGGGTCTGGGCCTGGATCGCCGAGGCCGACGGCGAGGCCATCGGCTATGCCGGCGCGGTGGCCGGCTGTTCGCTGCTGGAGCGCGGAAACTACTTTCAGCTCGAATCGCTGTACGCGCGGGCGCATCCGCAGGCGCAAGAGATCGAACGCCGGCTGTTCCTGCAGGCGCTGCGCATGGCGCGCACGCTCGGTTGCCTGAATCTGCAGTGGCGCCTGCCCGCGTCGCAGGCCGCGCGTATCGAGGCCCAGCTGCCGGCGGTGGCGGTGCGCACGGACTCGGTGCATTACGTGCTGCCGCTCGCCGCCCAGGACGGCGCGGCGCATGACGCTTGAGCGGCGCGGGCGTGGCAAGGCCCGCCGTCCGCGCATCATCGCGCTACGGGTCTTCCTGCTCGGCCTGGTGCTGGTGATGGCCTATTTCTCGATCGCCGCGTGGAGCGGCACGCACTATCCGGGTTCGCCGCAGTTCCGCGACGGCGGCTTCCGCAATCCGGTCGCGCCCAAGACGCTGGGCTGGCGCGAGCTGCCCAAGGCCTGGTGGAGCTTCATGTTCGACCGGCCCGCCGGCACCACGCCGCCGCAGCCACCGCCGGTCGAAACGATGGATCCGGTGCGCCTGCAGGACGTCGACGACGGCACCGTGTTCCGGCTCGGCCATTCGACCGTGTTGATCAAGCTGGCCGGCGGCTGGTGGCTGACCGATCCGGTGTTCTCCGAGCGCGCCTCGCCGCTGCAGTGGGCAGGGCCGCGCCGGTTCCATCCGCCGCCGATCACGATCGCGCAGCTGCCGCGGATCCGTGCGGTGATCCTCTCGCACGACCACTACGACCACCTCGACAAGCAGGCGGTGCGGGCGTTGGCGGAGAAAACCGACTGGTTCCTGGCGCCGCTGGGCGTGGGCGACCTGCTGATCCGCTGGGGTGTGGATCCGGCGCGCGTACGCCAGCTGGACTGGTGGGAGGCGACCACCATCGGCAGCGTGCGCCTGGTGGCGACGCCGGCGCAGCATTTCTCCGGGCGGCGGCCGTTCGCCGGCAATCCCACGCTGTGGGCGTCGTGGGTGATCCAGAGTCCGGAACTGCGCCTGTTCTTCAGCGGCGACAGCGGCTATTTCGACGGCTTCCGCGAGATCGGCGAGCGCTACGGCCCGTTCGACCTGACCTTGCTCGAATGCGGCGCCTACGATCCGTCCTGGGAAGGCGTGCACATGTTGCCCGAGCAGACCCTGCAGGCGCACCTGGACCTGCGCGGCCGCCGGCTGCTGCCGGTGCACAACGGCACCTTCGACCTGGCGATGCACCGCTGGAACGATCCGATGGAGCGCATCGCGCAACTCGCCGCGGCGCGCGGGATCTTCGTGACGCTGCCGCGCATCGGCCAGGCCGTCCCGGTGCGGCAGCCGCCGGCGCTCGAACCCTGGTGGCGCATGCCGCGCGAGCAGGCGCCGGATGCGATCGGCACCGGCGCCACCGCGGAATCGGCACGCTAGCAAAGCCAGCGCTCCAGGCCGAATCGTGATTCACCCCGCGGCGATCCCTGTAGGAGGGGCTTCAGCCCCGACGCGTCGAAGATTGCGGCAGGCCACCGGCAGCGTGTGGCGTCCGGGAAGCCGTGTGCGTGGTCTTTTTCGTTCTCGGGGTCGGGGCTGAAGCCCCTCCTACAAGGGATTGGTGCCGTGGGGCGCGGTGGGAGATGCGTGTCGCTCGCGCTAGCGTTGACCGGCGTCGTGGCGCGCCGGAAACACCAGGCGTACGCCGAAGCCGCGGCCGTCGAGACCGCTTTGCGCCTGCACGCTGGCGCCGTGCGCCCGGGCGATGCGCGCCACCAGCGACAGTCCGATGCCGCTGCCGCGCTCGCCGTTGCCGTTGCTGCCGCGGAAGAAGCGCTCGAAGATCCGCTCGCGTTCGTCGGCGACGACGCCGGCGCCGTCGTCGCGCACGGTCAGCACGCTTTCCTCCGGCGACTGCCGGCAGGCGATCTCGACCCGTCCGCCCTCGTGGCCGTAGCGCAGGCCGTTGTCGAGCAGGTTGCGGACCAGGATGCCGAGGTCGTCGAGGTTGCCGGCGACGATGCAGGGTTCGGTATCGAGCACGATCCTCTGCCGCTTGCGTGCGGACACGAGCTCGAACTCCTGCGCGACCATCTCGATCACCTGCGCCAGGTCGACCGACTGGCGACGATCCTCGCCGCGGCCGCTTTCGACCCGCGCCGAATCGAGCAGTTGCTGCGCCAGGCGCGAGGTGCGCTCGATGCCGCGGATCAACCGGTTGAGCGCCTCGCGGGTATCGTCCGGATTGCTCGAGTGCAGTGCCACCTGGGCCTGGGTGAGCAAGGCGGCCAGCGGTGTGCGCAGTTCGTGCGCGGCCTCGCTCAGGAACTGGCGCTCGTTCTGCAGGGCATGGTCGAGGCGCTGCAGCAGCGTGTTGAACGAATCCACAAGTGGCCGCACTTCCGCCGGCAATCCGGTCCCCGGCAGCGGTGTCAGGTCCAACGTCTCGCGCGCCGCCATCGCCTGCCGCACCCGCAGCACCGGCTGCAGCGACCAGCGCACCACCGCCCACACCGCCAGCGCCAGTCCGCCCAGCACCAGCAACGCGGTGGTCAGGCTGGCGTGCGCCCAGCGTTTGATTTCGTAGTGTTGCAGGGAGGCGTCGTGGCCGACCTGCACCTGCACCCGGCCGTCGGCGTCGCTGACCGCGAAGACGCGCCACGGCGCGCCTTCGACCAGCACTTCGGCATAACCGTCGGAGAAGTCCGCGCGCATCGGCCCGGCCGGCGCATGCGTCGAGGCGACGATGCCTTCGCGGCGCGCCAGCACCCAGATCTGGAAATGCAGATTGTCGAACTTGCTCGACAGCGCGGTGGTATCGCGCGGCAGTTGCAGGCGCGGGCCGGCGCCGGTGGCCTCGATGTCGCCGGGCAGCGACAGCAGGATCTGCTCGGCGATGCTGCGCAGCGAGCGGTCCCACAGGCCGCTCTGCTGCCGCGTCATCTGCTGGTACTGGCAGCCGAACCAGATCGCCCAGGCGGCTAGGACGACCAGCGTCAGCACCACCAGCAACCGCGCCCGCAGCGAACGCATCATTGCCGATCCCCGAGTCGGTAGCCGTAGCCGTGCACGGTGACCACGATGTCCTCGCCGAGCTTGCGGCGCAGTTGGTGGATGTAGACCGCCACGGTGTTGCTGCCGATCACGCCGTCGCTGCCGTAGATGCGCTCCTCCAGGCGTTCGCGGTCGAGCACGCGCCCCTGGCATTCCATCAACGCCAGCAAGGTGCGGTACTCGTGTGCGCCCAGGGCCACCGGCGCGCCGCCGCGGGTGACGCTGCGCTCGGCCGGATCCAGCACCACGTCGCGCCAGCGCAGCTGCGGCGCCACCCGGCCGCGGCTGCGGCGCACCACCGCGCGCAGCCGCGCCAGCAGTTCGTCGCGCTGGAACGGCTTGACGATGTAATCGTCGGCGCCGTTGTCGAGGCCGCGGATGCGGTCGCTGAGCTGGTCGCGGGCGGTGATGATCAGCACCGGCGTGGTGTCGTAGCGGGCGCGCATCGCCGCCAGCACGTCGAGCCCCGAGCCGCGCGGCAGACCCAGATCGAGCAGCACCGCGGCGTAGGCATGGTCGACCAGCGCCAGCCGCGCCGCAGCGACGTCCTCGCTGCGGTCGGCGCGCCAGCCGTCCTGCGCCAGCGCCGCCGCGAGCGCGTCGCCGAGCATGCGATCGTCTTCGACCAGGAGCACGGAGTCCATGAAAGCGCCGGAATGCGGATGCGGCCGGGCAGGCTCGCGGAAAGCGATTAAAACAGGTTTAAACGGCGCCTGGCGGCCCGGTCGGCGCGAATGCGCGCTTTTGCGCCGCGCTTTAAAGAAAACTTAAACACGGCGGGCCATGCTGCGCTTCCATCCAAGGATCGAGGCGCCATCCATGACATCGCTCTTCACGCAGGTCCGGCGCTCGCGGCAGCTACGCCGCTGCCTGCTCGCGCTCGGGCTGGCGCTGTGCGCGCAACAGGCGGTGGCGCAGAACTACGCCGGCATCGGTGTGGCGATGGTGCCCGAGTACGAAGGCGCCGACGACGATCGCTACCTGCCGTTGCCGCTGATCCGCTACGAGACCGAACACTTCTTCTTCTCGCCGCGCGCCGGGCTGCCGGCGCTGGGCGTGAAGTGGTCGACGGAGGCGGATCTGGTCGCCGGACTGTTCCTGGGCGTCGGATTGGGCCGCGATGCCGACGATGCCGAGATCCTGCGCGGCCTGGAGGACCTCGACACCCACGCCGTTTATGGCGCCTTCCTGGCCTGGGAGCCGGGACGGTTCTCGGCGAGCGCGGCGTACCGGCGCGCGGCCAAGAGCGGCTATGGCGCCACCATCGATCTGCGCGCCGGATACCGTGTGCTGCAGCGCGAACGCGACGTGGTCACGCTCGGCGCCAACGTCGAGTGGGCCGACGACGATCGCATGCAAACCTGGTTCGGCATCACCCCGGAACAGGCGGCGCGCAGCGAAGCGGGGCTGCCTGCGTACGCCGCTTCCTCGGGCATCAAGTCGGTTGGCGCCTCGGCCGTCTGGCTGCACCGTTTCGCCGGCAGCCGCTGGAGCCTGGTCACCGCCACCGGCGTCAATCGCCTGCAGGGCGACGCCCGCGACAGCCCGGTGGTGGAACGGGCCACCGCGCCGTTCGCCAGCGTGGGGATGGTTCGCGCGTTCTGACCGGTGTCGACGCGCTCAGCCTGCCTGCCGATGCACCACGAACACGGTGATGTCGTCGAAGGACGCGTGTCCGGCATCGGTTTGCACCTCGGCCTGGATGCGCCGCAGGGTCTCGTCCGCCGACCCGGCGGGGCGTGCCAGGAGGGCCATCAGGCGTTGCTCCGAGTAGCGGGTTCCGCCCGCATCGACGGCATCGGTGACGCCATCGGTGAACGCGACCAGCGTCTCGCCCGGGGCGATCGTTTCCCGCACCGCCTTGAACGCCATGTCGGGGAGCATGCCGACGGCGGGGCCGGTCGGAGCTAGCCGCCTGTGTACGCCGTCGCGGCCGCTGATGGTCGGCGCCTCGTGCCCGCCATTGACATAGAACAGGGCGCCGGTGCCCGGATCGAGGGTGGCGAAGAACAGGGTCGCGAACATGTGGTCGCGGTCGTGCGTGCGCGCGATGTAGTCGTTCACGCTGCCGACCAGCTGCCGCGCTTGCGCCGCGCAGTCGCCATCGTGGGTGAACATACGCTCGGCCAGCGCGCGGACCAGGCTGCGGAACAGCGCCATGAACAGCGCGGCGCCGACGCCCTTGCCGCAGACATCCGCCACGACGAGTCCGATGCGCTGTCCGCCGTGCAATGCGAACGCGTCGTAGAAATCGCCGCTGACGTGGCGCGCGGGCTGGAACCAGGCCGCCAGCTCCCAGCCGGCGGCGACCGGCAGTTCGCCGGGCAGGAAGCCGGCCTGGATTTCGCGCGCGATGTCCATCTCGCGCTCCAGGCTGCGCGCGTACAACTGCTCGCGGTCGTGCAGCCGCTTTCTGGCCAGGCTGGCGTTGACCCGCGCGCGCAGGATGTGCAGGTTGAACGGTTTCGGCAGGTAGTCGTCCGCGCCGAGTTCGATGCCCTTGATGATGCTGTCGGTGCCGTCGAGCGCCGAGATCAGGATCACCGGTACGTGGCGCAGGTCGGGATCCGCGCGCATGCGCTCCAGCAACTCGTAGCCGTTCATCTCCGGCATCATGATGTCGAGCAGTACCAGGTCGAACGCGTCCTCGAGCAGCAGGGCCAGCGCCTCGCGCCCGTCGACCGCGAGCGCGGTCGAATGGCCCTCGCGCTGCAGGCGGCGCACCAGCAGGTCGCGGTTCGCCTCGTTGTCGTCGACGACCAGGATGCGTGCGACGGCGTCGTGCGCGCCCGTCATGTCGCCGCCGTCGGGGCCGCGGCGAGACCGAGCTGGCGCAGGTAGGGCAATGCCGTCAGCGTGGCGCGCTCCCCCTGCTCGATGATGTATGGGATGAGGTGAGTGTCGCCGACGTGGATCGGTCGGTCGAAGGTCGGCATAATCGGAATGATCTCGGCGTGGTGCACGGCGCTGTAGAACGCGTAGGTCGAGCGCAGCAGGTTATTGATGGCGATGGACATCGACTGGGTCGCGACACCGACCAGCGAATCCAGCCGCTCGGCCGGCGGATTCTCGAAGCCCATGGCCAGGATGATGTCGGCGCCTTCGCGGATCGCCAGGCTGATCGGCAGCGGATCGGATGCGCCGCCATCGATCAGCAGCCGCCCGCCGACGGGCCAGGGCCGCAGCAGCAGCGGCATGGCGATGCTGGCGCGAACGGCATCGGCGATCGAGCCGGAGTTCAGGCCCACCTTCTCGCCGGTATGCAGGTCGGTCGCGGCGATGTACAACGGGATGCGGGTGTCGGCGAAGGTCGCGTCGCCATAGAGCTCGCGCACGGTGGCGCCGACGGCGCGGTCGTTGACCAGGCCGATGCGCTCGCTGAAGCCGAGACGACGCGGCAGCAGGCTGCGCAGCACCGAGCGGTAGTGGATGCGCTTGAACAAGCCGTGCCACATGCGGTGGCTGCGCTCCTCCGCCTCCAGCGCGTCCATGCCGAGCGCCATCGAAGCGACATAGAGGCTGCCACCGCTGCAGCCGACGACGAGGTCGGCCTGAATACCCTCGCTTTGCAGCACCTTCCACATGCCGACTGCGGCGACGCACTTGACGCCACCCGATCCGACCACCACCGCGAGCCGCCCACGACGCCGCGGCCCGCCCTCCGGCGCGGCTCCTGCCTCAGGCATGGGCGGCCTCGAGCGCCTGGCGCAGGTAGCCGAGCTGCGCGTCGGTCGCGCGCTCGCCCTCCTCGATCACGTACGGGATCTCGTGGGTGTCGAACAGCCGCACCGGGCGGTCGAAGTCCGGCAGCACCGGGATGATCTCGGCATGATGGGCGAGGTTGTGGAAGGCATAGTTGGCGCGCAGCAGGTTGTTGGTATAGATGCTGTTGACCTGGAACGCGTAACGCGTGGCGGAACGGATCCTGCTCGGATACGGGCTTTCGAACCCCATCGCCAGGATCACGTCCGCGCCTTCTCGGATCGCGACGTCGATCGGCAGCGGGTCGGACGCGCAGCCGTCGAGCAGCCAGCGATCGCCGACTTTCCATGGTTTCCAGATGTAGGGGATCGCAATGCTGGCGCGCACCGCGTCGCGCACGCTGCCCTCCGACAACGCGACCATCTGCCCGTTCGCCAGGTCGGTGGCGACGATGTGCAGCGGGATGCTGGTCTCGTCGAAGCGACGCGCGCCGAACAGATGGTCCAGCGCCGTCATCAGCGGCTTGTCGCTGACCATGCCGAACGAGCCGTCGAAGCCGAACACCCGGGGCAACACCGCGCCGAGCAGCGAGCGCAGGTCGCGGCGCGTGGTCAGGCCGGGAGTCCAGAGCTCGCGCGTCAGACGTTCGCAGGTGTCGATGTCGTGGCCCAGCGCCATCACCGCGGCATAGAGGCTGCCGCCGCTGCACCCAACCACCATGTCGATGCCGATGCCCTCGCGTTGCAACACCTTCCACATGCCGAGCGCGGCGGCGCATTTCACGCTACCCGAGCCGATGACCAGGGCCACCCGCTTGCGCGGCGGCGACGACGTGGTGACTGCATCCATCTCGCATCCTCCCCGGCGCGTCAGGCGGCGTAGCTGCCCATGGCGCTGGCAACGTCGTCGTAGCACTTCATGATGGTCGTGAAGCCGCTCAGTTCGAGCACTTTCAGCACCGGCGGGGAAATGTTCGCCAGGCGCAGGTCGCCACCGCGCTGGCGGGCCTGCTTCACCGTGGCAAGCAGCGCACGCAGCCCGGCGCTGCTGGTGTAGTCGACCCGCTCGAGGTCGGCGACCAGGTGCGTGTGGCCCGCTTCGACGTAGCCCTGCAGCGTGCCGAGCAGGACGTCGGCGGTGAGCCCGTCCACGCTGCCGGCGATGACGACGACCGCGGCATGCTCGCCGGGTTGGATCTCGATCTTCATCGGTTCCTCTCCTTTCATATGTCCTGAATGTCCGGCGGATGCGCCGGAAACTTCTTGACCAGGGTGAACACGTTGCCGCCCGCCGCCCTGGGTTCTCGCCTGACCTCGTCCATCACCTCGCGGACGAGGTGCCAGCCCATGCCACCCAGCCTGCGCTCCACCCAGTCCGCGTCCAGATCCGGCCTGGCGACACCGGCCGGATCGAAGGCGGGCGCGGCGTCGACGAGGATCACGGTGATCCGCCCGGGCGCGGCATCAACGCGCACCGTCACCGGCCCGGGTCGATCGCCGTAGCCGTGCCGGAAGATGTTGGAAAACACCTCCTCGGTGGCGAGGCGCACGGCGGATGTCGCCTCCTGGTCGGCACCCGCCCCCGCGCAGGCGCGTTCCAGGAATGTCGCCAGCGCGCCAAGATCCTGCATCCGCATGGCACGGAACTCGGTACCGGCGCCAGATGCGGGAGGCGTCATGGCGACGCTTGATCCTTCACGAGTGCGTCGATCTTCCTGCCCAGGCGCTCCAGGTCCACCGGCTTGGTGTCGAAATCGTCGCAGCCCGCGGCCAGGGCGCGCTCGCGGTCCTCGGCCATCGCATGCGCAGTCAATGCGATGACGGGGATGGACGAGGTGCGCGCATCGCCCTTGATGCGGCGCGCGGCCTCCCAGCCATCCATCACCGGCAGGCCCATGTCCATCAACACCAGGTCCGGTTGTTCGCTGAGCGTCGCGGCCACTGCCATCTGGCCATCCGTCGCCATGACGACCGTGTGGCCGCGCCGGGCCAGGCGCCGCGAGAGCATGTCGCGATTCATCTCGTTGTCTTCGACGAGCAGGATCTTCATGTCGGCTCCGATTCCACCCCTCCTGCCCGACCGGCGTGCGGTGCGATGGCCAGTGCTCGCCGCACTTCCTGTTCCAGCTGGCTGCCACTATAGCTGCCCTTGGCGATGACCTTGCGGGCGCGGCCGGAAAGCTCCTGCTGTTCGTCCTGCGTCAACTCCTTGGCGGTCAGCACGATGACGGGAACCGCGGCGGCGCCCTCCTTCGCACGCAAGGCGTCCAGGAAGGCGAAGCCGCCCATGTGCGGCATCATCAGGTCGAGCAGCACCAGCGCGGGCGTCGCGTCTTTGATGCGGGCCAGTCCCTCGATGCCGTTCGCGGCCTCGACTACGCGCCAACCCTGCCGTTCCATCTGCCGCCGCAGCATGCTGCGCGTGGTCGCATCGTCGTCGATCACCAGGATCGGCTGCGCAGCCGCCGGCGCATGCATGTGCTTCTCGACCGCGAGCACCAGGCTTTCTTGCTCCACGGGCTTGACCAGGTAGTCCGCCGCGCCGACCGCGAAACCGAGGGTTCGCTGCTCGGTCACCGAGATCATGATCACCGGGATCTGCGCCAGTTGCGGATCCGCCTTCAGTTGCGCGAGCACGCTCCAGCCGTCTTCACCCGGCATCAGCACGTCGAGGAGGATCAGGCTGGGCTGCAGCGTGCGGGCGAGGCGGATGCCGTCGGTGCCGTTGGTCGCCGATGCGACGCGCAGGCCATGGCGCACGAGCATGCGGCCCACCAGTTCGCGGCCGGCATCGTCGTCGTCGATGACGAGCACGGTGCGCGCCGCCGCGTCCGTCTCCGGCGCGTCGGCGATCGTGGTGGCTTGCGAGGCATCGCCGGCATCGGCCGGGATGCGGATGATGAACGTGGTACCGGCGCCGGGCGCGCTGCGCAAGCTGATCCCGCCGCCGAGCATCTCGGCGAAATGGCGCGACAACGCCAGGCCAAGGCCGGTTCCGCCGTACTTGCGCGTGGTCGACGTGTCGGCCTGGGAGAACGGCTGGAACAGGCGCGACTGCTGCTCGGGCGTCATGCCGATGCCGGTGTCTTCGACCTCGAACACCATCCACTCCGAGGCACCCTCACGCTCACGGCGCGCCCGCAGGCGGATCTCGCCCTTTTCGGTGAACTTCGCCGCATTGCCGAGCAGGTTGAACAGCATCTGACGCAGCTTGGTGACGTCGGTACGCATGCCGCCCAGGTCGCCCGCCTCGATGGCGATCCGGTTGCCGCGCTTCTGCGCCAGTGGCCGCACGGTATCCATGACATCATCGAGTACCGGCCCGACCTCGACATCCTCCAGGTGCAGTTCCATCTTGCCGGCCTCGATCTTTGAGAGGTCGAGCACTTCGTTGATCAGGCCGAGCAGGTGTTTGCCGGCGCCATGGATCTTCTGCAGATCGGGGACGGCCGCCGCGTTGCCGGCGTCCTCGGCCTCCTCCACCAGCAGTTCGCTATAGCCGATGATTGCGTTCAGCGGCGTGCGCAGCTCGTGGCTCATGTTGGCCAGGAACAGGCTCTTGGACCGGTTGGCCGCGTCGGCCTCCTCCTTGGCCTGCGCCAGTTGCGCACTCTTCTCCTCGATCTTGAGGTTCTGCTCCTGGAGCAACTTGCGATTGCGCACGAAGCGCTTGCTCTGCAGGTAGGAGTGCAGGGCGAACACGGAGCTGGTGAGGAAGATGCCGACGATGCTCGCCGCGGTCGGCAGCGCCGGCGCGTCGAAATCGAACGCGAAACCGGTGAGCCAGCCGCAGCCGATGACACCGACCGCGATGCCGATCCAGCCCCTGGCCGCCAGACGGGTGCCACCCACCCCGAGGTTGCCCAGGTTGACCGCCGTCAGGAACATGATGCTCGGCCACAGGCTGAAGTGCATGCCGGCGGCCCAGGCTCCGACCATCACCGAGTCGATGAGCATGTTGCGGTGCTCGGCGCGCTTGGAGTCGCGGCTGTAGCGCGCAAGCAGGTATGCCACCTGTGGCCAAACCAACCCCCACAGCAGGAGCAGTGCGATCACGTTGTTGCTCGATCGGCCGGCCGCGTGGAACACCGAGTAGAAAATGGCGATCAGTAGCGGGAAGCACGACATCCGGACGATGTAGTCGAGCCGGACGATCGGATGCAGCTTGGGCTTGGTCATGGCATACCCGCCGTAGTGCGTGGATGACGTGGACGTACGTGGCACGCTGCCGAAACCCCTTGCGGCCCGCTGCCGGCGCCGCCGCTGGATCATACCGCGACGCGTGGTGTCCCGGGATTGCAATGGGCCAGGTCGCGTGCCGCGCCCCATCTGGTGGGTATCGGTGTATCCGCCGCTGCGCGCTGCCTTGTACGCCTCGTGATGGCGCATGCGTCCACGGAACGGCACGCTTCCGGCCTGGGGCCGGACCGCGTCGCGGCCACCACCGTCCGGTGGCGTGCGCGAAAGGCGGCTACGGCAGCAGGCTGGGCCGTTCTGAGGATCCGGCCCCGGCGAAGGTCATTTTTTCGCCGGCGTGCCGTTGTCGCCGTGCAGCGTCAACAGCGCCTGCAGCAGCTGTTCGTCGGCGCTCGAGCAGATGCCCAGCAACAGCGCCTCGTCGCAGTCCGCGCCGGCGAGGTAGGCGTGGCCCATGTTGGAGTCGATGTACACGCCCTCGCCGGCTTCCAGCACGATCGGGTCGTAGAACTCGGTGTGCACCTCGACCCGGCCCTCGATGACGTGGACGTACTCCTCGCCGGAGTGGTGCACCAGCTCGCCGAACTCGTGCAGGCTCTTGGCGCGCACCCGGGTCAGGACCGGAATCATGCGCTTGCGGCGCAGTTCCGGGCATAGATAGAAGTAGTCGTAGTTGTCCGTGGTGACCCGGATCGCATCGTCGACTCGGGCGATGCTGCGCCGCGCGGTGACCGGCGGTTCGTTGCCGGTGTCGGGCTCGGCGAACAGTTCCGACATGCGGATGTTCAGGCGCTGGCTGATCTGCAGCAGCTTGTCGTAGGTCAGGCTCAGGCGGTCGTGTTCGACCTTGGACAGCGTCGACAACGGAATGCCGCAGCGCTGGCTCATTTCCTTCAGGGTCCAGCCGTTGCGGGTGCGCAGCGCACGCAGCAGGTGGCCGATCGTGGGGTGTTGCGAGGGCATTCGCCTGGAACTCCTGTAGAAGCGGATGCGGCCAATGCCGCCCGTATCGGGGCATATTCGCGCGATTGCGGCGTCGACCGCCAGACCGGGGCAGGTTGACAATTCTCTGATTAGGATCATTATCGCATTAACAGGCCTGATCGGGCTGTGTTGGCGTCAACAGGCCGCACTCGCAGTGCGCCTGCCGGGGAACCAGTCAGGAGGCTTGCGATGCGCGTATCCACGATTCTTTCCTTTGTCGCGGGGATGCTGCTCGCCCTGCCGCTTGCGGCTGTCCCGGCCGCGCCGCCGGCGTCGATCGTTCCGCCCGAGCTGGTGCCGGAGACCGGCGAGCCGGATGCGGAGGACGCCGCGACCGTCGCCGACGCCACCGTCCAGGCCGGGCCGGCCAACCTCACCCGCCCGGATCTCGAGGCCTGGCTGGACGGCTACATGCCCTACGCCCTGCAGACCGGCGACATCGCCGGCGCCGTGGTGGTGGTGGTCAAGGATGGCCAGGTGCTGTTGCAGAAGGGCTACGGCTATGCCGACCTGGAGACGCGCACGCCGGTCGATCCGGAGCTGCACCTGTTCCGTCCGGGCTCGATCTCCAAGCTGTTCACCTGGACCGCGGTGATGCAGTTGGTCGAACAGGACAAGCTGGACCTGGACGCCGACCTCAACCAGTACATCGACTTCGAGATCCCGGCGCAGGGCGGCAAGCCGGCCACGCTGCGCCAGGTCATGACCCACACGGTGGGGTTCGAAGAGCAGATCCGCGGCCTGATCACCAGCAAGGCCGACCAGGTCGTGCCGCTCGAGCAGGCGCTCAAGCGCTGGGTGCCCGAGCGCATCCACACGCCCGGCACCACGCCGGCCTATTCGAACTACGCCACCGCGCTGGCCGGCTACATCATCGAGCGCGTGTCGGGTGAATCGTTCTACGACTATATCGACAGACACATCCTGGCGCCGCTGGACATGGAGGATTCCAGCTTCCGCCAGCCGCTGCCGGCCGCGTTGCTGGCGAACATGTCCAAGGGCTACGAAAGTGCCTCGGACGGCAAGCCACGCGACTACGAATTCATCAGTCTGGCGCCGGCCGGCAGTCTCGCCGCCACGGGCGCGGACATGGCCAAGTTCATGATCGCGCACCTGCAAGGTGGCGCGTACGGCGACGCGCGCATCCTCGACGAGGACACCGCGAAGACGATGCACACCACCGGGCAGACCTCGGTAGGTGCACTGAACAAGATGATGCTCGGCTTCTACGAGACCTCGCTCAACGGCCACCGCGCGATCTCGCACGGCGGCGACACGCTGTGGTTCCATAGCGACCTGCAGCTGTTCATCGACGACGGCATCGGCATCTACGTCTCGATGAACAGTTCCGGCCGCAATGGCGCGCCCCTGCAGATCCGCGACAACTTGGCCGAAGGCTTCGCCGACCGCTATCTGCCGGGCCCGGAGGCGCCGGTGAGCACGGTGTCCGAAGCAGATGCGAAGCTGCACGCGGAGCAGATCGCCGGCGCCTACACCAGCAGCCGCCGTCCCGACAGCAACTTCATGTCGCTGCTGAACCTGCTCGGCCCGGTCAAGGTGTTCCCGAACGAGGACGGCACCATCAGTGTGTCGATCGCGCTCGATGCCTCAGGCGCACCGAAGAAGTGGCGCGAGATCTCGCCGTACCTGTGGCAGGACGTCGCCAGCGGCGACCGCCTGGCCGCTGACGTGGTCGACGGCAAGGTGACCCGCTTCAGCATGGAGCCGTACGCCGCGATCATGGTGTTCCAGCGTCTGCCCTGGTGGAAATCGCCGGGCCTGCTGCTGACGCTGCTGGCGGCGAGCCTGCTGGCGCTGGCCGCGACCGTGCTGGCGTGGCCGGTGTCCGCGCTGGTCCGCCGGTACTACGGCGTGCCGTACAGGCTGTCCGGCGAGGATGCGCGCATGCACCGGATCATCCGCATCGCCGCGCTCGCAGTGCTGGTGGTCATGGCCGGCGCGCTCGGCCTGATCGTGGGGATGATGAGCGACCTCGAAAGGCTGAGCGCGGACACCGATGTGGTGTTCAACCTCATGCGCCTGCTCGCGCTGGTGGTGCTGCCGCTCGGCGCACTGGCCGCGCTGTGGAACTGCTGGAAGGTCCTGCGCAGCCGGCGCCGCCTGCTCGCCAAGCTGTGGAGCATCGTGCTGGCGCTGTCGTGCCTGTTCCTGCTGTGGATCGGCATCTCGCATCACCTGCTCGGTTACGGCGCCTACTACTGATCCCTGCTGCCGATCGATGCGGGACCGGCAGCCTCCTCGCCGGCCCGCATCCCCAACCTGCGGGGACGCGCATGAGCCTGCAACTCGAACTGCACAACGAACCGCTGCCGCTGTCGGCGCCGTTCCGCATTGCCGGCTATGTCTTCGACGCCATGCCGGCGACCGTGGTGACCCTGCGCGACGGCAACCACGTCGGCCGCGGCGAAGCCGCCGGCGTGTACTACAACGATGACCGCCCCGAAGGCATGCTCGCCACGCTGGAATCGATGCGATCGCGCATCGAAGCGGGCATCGATCGTGCCACCGCCAATGCCCTGCTACCGCCGGGCGGCGCGCGCAACGCGCTCGACTGCGCGCTCTGGGAACTCGATGCCAGGCGCAGCGGCGTGCCGGTGTGGAAGCTGGCCGGGCTGGACGGCGTGCGGCCGCTGCTGACCACCTTCACCGTCGGCGCGGACGATCCGCAGCTGATGGCCGAACGCGCCGCTGCCCATGCCGGCGCCCGCGCGCTGAAGCTCAAGCTCACCGGCGAAGCGGAGCTCGATGGCGCGCGCGTGCGCGCGGTGCGCAGGCGCTGCCCGGATGCGTGGATCGGCGTCGACGCCAACCAGGGCTACGACGCCGGCAGTTTGCCGGAGTTGCTGCCGGTGCTGGTCGCGGAAAGCATCTCCCTGCTCGAACAGCCGTGCAGGCGCGGTCACGAGGCCGACCTCGACGGCCTCGAGCGCGTGCTGCCCTTCGCCGCCGACGAGAGCATCCTCGACCTCGCCGAGCTCGAGGCGCGGCACCATCGTTTCGACGTCATCAACATCAAGCTGGACAAGTGCGGCGGCCTGAGCGAAGGCCTGCACATGGCGCGGCGCGCGCGCGAACTGGGCAAACGGGTCATGGTCGGCAACATGGCCGGTTCCAGCCTGGCGATGGCACCGGCGTTCGTGCTGGGCCAGTTCTGCGACGTGGTCGACCTGGACGGACCGGTGTTCCTGAAGCAAGACCGCAAGCCGGGCGTGGTCTATCGCGACGGCTACCTCGACTGCCCGGCCGACGTCTGGGGGAGTCCATGAGCACGGCGCCCGCGCAACGGGACTGGTTCGGCCAGCCGCGCGGATTGACGATCCTGTTCCTGACCCAGATGTGGGAGATCTTCTCCTACTACGGGATGCGCGCGCTGCTGGTCTACTACATGACCAAGCAGCTGCTGATGGGCCAGCAGCAGGCCTCGCTGGTCTACGGGCTGTACGCGGCGACGGTGTACTTCACCCCGATCCTCGGCGGCGTTGTCTCCGACCGCTGGCTGGGCCGCCGCCGCGCGGTGATCATCGGCGGCGCGATCATGGCCATCGGCCACTTCCTGATGGCCTCCGAGAGCCTGTTCTATCTGGCGCTGGCGTCGATCGCGCTGGGCAACGGCCTGTTCCTGCCCAGCCTGCCGAGCCAGGTCGACGGCCTCTACCAGCGCCGCGATCCGCGCCGCGGTTCCGCGTACAACATCTACTACGTCGGCATCAATGTCGGTGGACTGCTGGCGCCGCTGGTCTGCGGCACATTGGGCGAGCTGTACGGCTGGCACTACGGCTTCGGCGCCGCCGGCATCGGCATGCTGCTGGGCCTGGCCGTCTACGTGGGCGGCGGCCGCTACCTGCCGGCCGAGGCGAGCAGGCGCGAGGTGGTCGCCGCCACCGACGAGGCGAACGACACCGGCCTCGCCCTGCGCCTGCGCGTGCTGCTCGCGATCGCCCTGTGCGTGATGCTGTTCCGCGGCGCCTACGAGCAGATCGGCAACACCATCGCGCTGTGGGCGGATACCGGCATCGATCGCAGCCTCGGCGCGCTGACCATCCCGATGACCTGGTTCCAGGCGCTCAATCCGATGCTGGTGATCCTGCTGACGCCGGTGCTGGTGGCGCACTGGTCGCGCCAGGCCGGGCGCGGCCGCGAGCCCGGATCGGCGCGGAAGATGGCGCTGGGCGCCGGCGGGGTGGCGCTGGCCTACCTGCTGCTGGCCGCGGTCAGCGCCGGCACGGCGGCGGGCCAGGCGAGCTGGGTGTGGCTGGCGCTGTTCTTCCTGGTCCTGACCATGGGCGAGTTGTTCATCCTGCCGGTCGGCCTGGGGCTGTTCGCGCGGCTGGCGCCGTCGAAGCATCGGGCGACCACGGTGGCGGCGTGGTTCTTCGCCGCGTTCGGCGGAAACCTGCTGGCCGGCCTGCTGGGGATGGCCTGGAGCCGGCTCGGTCCGGCCGCGTTCTTCGCCCTGATGGCGGCGGTGGCCGCCGGCGCCGGCGTGCTGCTGGGCCTGCTGGACCGGTCGGCGCGGCGGATGGAGGCGGAAGCACGGCCCGGCGAAGCGGCCATGGATACGGCCACGGTGCGGATTTGACAATTCTCCAATTAGGATCAGTATGCCTAATAAGAGAAATCGAGGCGCTGCATGACAATTGCTGACCTCTCCAGGCGTCGCCTGCTGCAGGCGCTGGCGGCCGGCACGCTGGCGTCGGCCCTGCCACCGGCGATGGCCGGCGCCACGTCCGCGGCCGGTGCGGCGGTCGACGGGGGCGTCGACGGGCTGGTCGAGCGCGCCATGGTCATCGACATGCTGGCGCCGCTGAAGATCGACTTCCGGCCCGAGGCCTACGCCGGTCACCTGACCGAGGCGCAAGCCGCCGACTTCCGTGCCAGCGGCATCACCGTGATGCACCACGCGATCGGCTTCCAAGGACACGAGGCCCACGAGCAGGTGCTGGCCTACCTGGCCGCGTGGAACGGTTTCATCGCCCGCAACAGCGAGGTGTTCTGCCTGGCAGGCAATGTCGCCGACCTCGACCGGGCCAAGGCGCAGGGCCGGGTCGCGGTGATCATGGGCGTGCAGAACGCCGACCACTTCCGCACCGCCGAGGACGTGAAGGTCTTCCATCAACTCGGCCAACGTTGCGCACAGCTGACCTACAACAGCCAGAACTACCTCGGCACCGGCGGCACCGAGCGCGTCGACAGCGGCCTGAGCGACTACGGCGTGCAGATCGTCGCGGCGATGAACGCCGCCGGCATGCTGGTCGACGTCTCGCACTGCGGCGACCGCACCACGCTCGACGCGATCGAGGCGTCGTCGACGCCGATCGCGATCACCCATTCCAACTGCCGCGCGCTCAACGACCATCCGCGCCTGAAGACCGACGAGGCGATCCGCAAGCTCGCCGCCAAGGGCGGGGTGATGGGGATCACCGGCGTGCGCAACTTCGTCCGCGCCCGCGAGCCGACCACGGTCGAGCACGTCGTCGACCACATCGACCACGTCGCGCAGCTGGTCGGCGTGGAGCACGTCGGCATCGGTTCCGACGCCGACCTGCACGGCTACGACGACATGCCGGCCGACCAGCTGAAGATGCTGCGCGGCCTCTACAAGTCCAGCTACGCCTTCCGCGACAGGCTGGACACCGACGGCTTCGATGCGCCGGACAAGTTCCGCAACCTCGTCGCGGCGCTGGCCAGGCGCGGCTATTCGGACGGCGACATCGCACTGGTCCTGGGCGGCAACTTCCGGCGCCTGCTGGGCGAGATCTGGGGCTGAAAGCCGCCGCGAGGCGGTCACGACATTCTTCGAGGAGGGGAGTCATGAAGCGAGCAGGGGAGATGGGGATCCACGGCCGGGCGCCGCAACGCAGGCCGCTGTTCGTGGCGACCGCCGCGGCGCTGGCGCTGCTGGCATCGGCGACGGCGATCGCGCAGGAGTCGGCGCCGGCCGGCGTGGAGGACCGGGCGACCGAGCTGGACGCGGTGGTGGTGACCGCGAACAAGCGCGTGGAGAACGTGCGCGAGGTCGGCGCGTCGATCACCCTGATCGGCGAACGGCAGCTGGAGAACATGGCCGCCAACTCGCTGTCCGACTATGCCGACTACGTGCCCGGGCTGCAGGTGCAGGACAACGGCGTGCCTGGTCTGACCGCGGTCTCGATGCGCGGCATCGCCGCGATCTCGTCCGGCGCCACCGTCGCCAGCTACCTCGACGAAGTGCCGCTCGGCTCCAGCGGCCTGTACCAGGCGGCGAACACGCTGAACCTGGACCTGTTGCCGTACGACATCGATCGGGTGGAAGTGACCCGCGGGCCGCAGGGCACGCTGTACGGCGCCGGCGCGATCGGCGGCCTGCTCAAGTACGTGAGCCGGGAGCCCGACCCGACCGCGAGCGAGTTCCGCATCGGTGGCGGCGGCTCGTCCGTGAAGAAGGGCGGCACCGGCTGGAACGGCCGCTTCGGCGCCAACCTGCCGCTGGTCGAGGATCGCATGGCGGTGCGCGTGGGCTATGCCTACAACGACCTGCCGGGCTACACCGACAGCCAGCACGATGGCCGCGAGGACATCAACGGCGGCACCCAGTCCAGTGCACGCATCGCGCTCGGATGGAGCGGGGATGCGTTCAACCTGCGCCTGTCGGCGATGCGCCAGGAACTCGACTTCGACGACCGTGCCAGCGTCGCCCTCGACCCGGACACCGGGCGGCAGATGTTCGGCGAGGTCGTCGACCAGCTGTGGACGCCCCGGCCCTTCAGCAAGGACATCGACCTCTATGCGTTGACCCTGGACTGGGACCTCGGCTGGGCCGACTTCGTGTCCGCGACCGGCTGGTCGGACACGCAGACGGTGGATCAGATCGACACCACCCTCCAGTTCGGCGAGATCACCAACCTGCTGCTCGGCCTGCCCGAGTCGGGCAGCAGCTCCACGCGCTACAGCCTGGACCTGGAGAAGCTCACCCAGGAATTCCGCCTGGCTTCGAAGAGCGGCGGACGGTTCGAGTGGATGCTCGGCGGGTTCTACACGAAGGAGGAGGGCGTGCAGGGCCAGCACGTCTGGCTGGGGCAGCGCGATGGTTCGCCGTTGCCGGCGCCGCTGGATGCGATGTTCGGTACCGCGGCCCTGCTGGCGCTGCCCAGCAGCTACAAGGAGACGGCGCTGTTCGCCAACGGCTCATGGCGCGTCACCGACCGTTTGAAGATCGATGCCGGCGTGCGCCAGGCGCGCAACGACCAGAGCTTCAGCCAGGACGTGACCGAGGGCTTCCTGATCGAGCTGGGCAGTTCGCCGGGTTCGTCCAGCGAGGACGTGTTCACCTGGAGCCTGAGTCCGCAGTTCAAGCTCGGCGAGGACACCATGCTGTATGCGCGCGCCGCCACCGGCTACCAGCCCGGTGGCCCCAACGTCGCCCTGCCCGGCATGCCGCCGAGCGTGGACTCGTCGATGCTGGCCAGCTACGAGCTGGGCCTGAAGTCGCAATTCGCCGACCGCCGCGTGCAGCTCGACCTGGCGGCGTTCCGCATCGACTGGGATGACATCCAGGTGGGCGTGCAGTTCGAAGGCGTCGGCGGCCTGGTCAACGGCGGCGAGGCGAGCAGCGAAGGCCTGGAGCTGTCGGCGCTGTTCCGCGCGACCGACAATCTGCAGTTCGGACTCAACGGGGCGTACACCAAGGCCAGGGTGAAGAACGACTTCGAGTCCACGGTGATCCCGCAGGACGGCTTCGACGTGATCCTCAACACCGGCCTGGCCGGCGACCGCATGCCCTACGTGCCGAAGCTGGCATGGTCGGCCACCGCGGAGTACTACTTCGACCTGGCCGGGAGCTGGAACGGCAGCGTCGGCGGCGCATTCCGCCACGTCGGCGACCGCGTCGCCGGCACCAGCAACCGCCAGCAGGTCGTCCTGCCCGACGGGACCGTGCTGCAGGACGACATCACCCCGCCGCTGGACGTGGGCGGCTACGAGGCGCTCGACCTGTACGCGCGCATCGGCAACGGCAGCTGGTCGATCCGCACCTATGTCAACAACGTAACCGACGAGCGCGGCTGGTCGTCGATGGGTCGGACCGAAAGCGCCCTGACCGGCGAGGTCGTGCAACTGCGCGCGGTGCCGATCCAGCCGCGTACCTGGGGCGTGGAGTTCGACTACCGGTTCTGAAATCGGGACGGGCGCCGCCGCCGCCGGAGATCGGTGGTCGCAGCGGCGCCATTTTTTTGCGCTACGCCTGCAAGTCGACCGGACCCGCCGATGCCGCAATCCGCACGCTCCATCCAGGCCGCGCCAGGCGCGATCGATCCGCTGCCGCAGCCCTACCTGCTGTTTCTCGGCGACATCGCCGAGCCGGCCTATGCCAAGACCGCATTCGGTCTGCGCGACTGGGCCGGCGAGCGCTGCGTCGGCGAATACGCCTGCGTCGGCGCCGAGGTCAGCACCGGACTGCGCTTCATGACCCCGGAACAGGCGTTTGCGGAGGGCGCGCGATCGATGGTGATCGGCGTGGCCAATCCCGGCGGCCGCATTCCGCCGGCCTGGCTGCCGGCGCTGCTGCAGGCGCTGGAGACCGGGCTGGACCTGATTGGCGGCATGCATGCGCGGCTGGAAGCGATCGATTCGCTGCGCAGCGCCGCCGGTCGGCTGGGGCGGCGGCTGATCGACGTGCGCCAGCCGCCGTCCGGGATTCCGATCGCCAGCGGCCGCAAGCGCAGTGGCATGCGCCTGCTCACCGTCGGCACCGACTGCGCGGTGGGCAAGAAATACACCGCGCTGGTGCTGGTCCGCGAATTGCGCGCGCTCGGCGTGGACGCGGACTTCCGCGCCAGCGGCCAGACCGGCGTCCTGATCGCCGGGCGGGGCATTCCCCTGGACGCGGTGGTCGCCGATTTCGCCGCCGGCGCCGCGGAGACCCTGTCGCCCGACGCCGGCGCGGAGCACTGGGACGTCATCGAGGGCCAGGGATCGTTGTTCCATCCGGCCTATGCCGGGGTGTCGCTGGCGCTGTTGCATGGCAGCCAGCCCGACGTGATCGTGGCCTGCCACGAAGCCGGACGCGACACCGTGCTCGGCCACCCCGGTTATGGGCTGCCCGGCATCGAGGAGACCATTGAATTGAACCTGCGCCTGGGCCGGCGCACCAATCCACAGATCCGCTGCGCCGGGGTCAGCCTGAACACCGCGAGGCTGGACGCCGCGCAGGCCGAACGGTTGATCGCCGCCGAGAGCGAGCGCCTGGGTTGTCCGGTCGCCGATCCGATGCGCGGCGGCGAGGCGTTCCGGCGGCTGGCGCAGGCCTGCCTGGCGTGATGGGGGAGTCCATGTCCGGGACGCCCGCCATCGAGGAAAGAACACAGGGACGCCGGCGTCCCCGCGAAAGCGGCGGCCCAAGGACGTTCGCTGTTCCGTTCGCCGCCGAGCCGACGTCCATGGACCCCCGCCTTCGCGGGGATGACAGGCCGTTTTCCGGCGCCCGCACGAGACTGCGGCCATGACCGCCTCCGCCTCGCGCTTCCAACGCTGGATTCTCCCGGGTCTGGCGTTCAAGGGCTTCGTGATCGGCGGCGGCTACGCCACCGGGCGCGAGCTGGCCGAATATTTCCTGCCCAGCGGGCCGCAGGGCGGATTGCTCGGGCTGGGCCTGGCGATGTTCGTGTGGAGCACGGTGTGCGCATTGACCTTCGTCTTCGCCCGGGCCACGCGCAGCTACGACTACCGCGCCTTCTTCGGTCACCTGGTCGGACGCGGCTGGATCGCGTTCGAGGTCGCGTACATCGTCTTCATGGTGTTGATCCTCGCCGTGTTCGGGGCCGCCGCCGGCGCGATCGTGGCCGCCGCGACCGGCTGGCCGCCGATCGTCGGCACCCTGGCGCTGATGCTGGCGATCGGCGTGGTGGTCGCCTTCGGCAACCGCTCGGTGGAGCGCCTGTTCGGCTGGGCCTCGCTGTTGCTGTACGCGGTGTACTTTCTGTTCGTGGTGTTCGCGTGGTCGGCCTTCGGCGATCGCATCGTCGCCAGCCTGTCGATACCGCAGTCGACGGCGGGCGGGCTCACCAGCGACTGGATCCGCGGTGGCCTGACCTATGCCTGCTACAACATCGTCGGCGCGGTCGCGATCCTGCCGGTGGCGCGGCACTTCACCAGCCGCCGCGATGCCGCCGTCGCCGGGCTACTGGCCGGGCCGATCGCGATCCTGCCGGCGATCGCGTTCTTCGCCTGCATGGCCGCCTGGTGGCCGGGGATCGCCGCCGAACCGCTGCCGGCCGACTTCCTGCTGCAGCAGATGCAACGTCCGCTGTTCCACCTGCTGTTCCAGGCGATGATCTTCTCCGCGCTGCTGGAAAGCGGCGTCGGCGCGGTGCATGCGATCAACGAGCGCGTCGCCGGCGCCTGGCGCGGGCGCGGCTCGGGCGAACTGCCGCGCGGGACGCGGCTGGCCATCGCCGCCGCGCTGCTGGTCGGCTCGATCTTCATCGCCGGGCGCTTCGGACTGGTCGCGTTGATCGCCCACGGTTATCGGGCGCTGGCCTGGATGATCCTGTTCGTCTTCGTGCTGCCGCTGCTGACCGTCGGCGTGTGGCGGCTGTTCGCAAAGGCAACCCCTTCATTGGCCACGGATCTACACGGATCGACGCGGACAAGGCGAAAGCAGACGACGCGGGATGACGCCGGCGGATGATCCGCCCTATGCGTCATCCGCGCTCGTCCGTGCAAATCCGTGGCAAGAAATGTTTCCAGAACGAGGTGTTGAACATGTCCAGGTCCAGATTCCCAACCGGCTTCGCGTTGTTCGCGGCGTCACTGCTCGCAGTCGCCACCGCCCTCGCCGCCCCGCCTGAAGGCTTCGACGCGCGCGTGCAGGAAACGATGCAGGCCCACGGTGTGCCCGGCATGGCGATCGCCATCGTCGAGGGTGGCGAGGTCGTGCTGGCCCGCGGCTATGGCGTGCGCAAGCTCGGTTCGCCGGAAAAGGTGGACGCGGACACGATCTTCCCCACCGGCTCCACCGGCAAGGCGGTCACCGCCGCGGCGCTGGCGATCCTGGTCGACGACGGCAAGCTTGGCTGGGACGACAGGGTCATCGACCACCTGCCGGAGTTCCGCATGCACGATGCGTGGGTGACCCGCGAGATGACCGTGCGCGACCTGCTGGTGCATCGCAGCGGCCTGGGGCTGGGCGCCGGCGACCTGCTGTTCGTGCCGCGCACCTCGCGCAGCCGCGCCGAGGTGGTGCGCGCGTTGCGCCACATCGCCCCGGCGACCAGCTTCCGCAGCGGCTATGCCTACGACAACATCCTCTACGTGGTCGCCGGCGAACTGGTCGCCGCGGTCAGCGGCATGCGCTGGGAGGACTTCATCCGCGAGCGCGTGTTCGCGCCGGCCGGGATGGCGAGTTCGGTCAGCCACGAGGACGACCGCTTCGCCAATCCCAATCGCGTCCATCCGCATGCGCGCATCGACGGCCGCATGCGTGGCCTCGGCGCCCAGGAAGTGCTGCCCGAGCGCGAGGGCCTGGGCCAGGTCGCGGCGCCGGCCGGCGGGTTGTCCTCGAGCGCGAACGATCTCGCCCGCTGGCTGCAGATCCAGCTCGCCCAGGGCGCGCTGCCCGGCGACGGCGATGCGCGCCTGTACAGCGAAGCCAATGCGCGCGAGATGTGGACGCCGCAGGTGTTGACCCCGGTGCGCCAGTTCCCGCCGCCGATCGACGGGATCACGCCGCAGTTCTCGACCTATGCGCTGGGTTGGAGCGTGCAGGACTACCGCGGGGTGAAGCTGGTGCAGCATGGCGGCGCGGTGTTCGGCGTACTGACCATGGTGGTGCTGGTGCCCGACCACGACATCGGCTTCTCGCTGCAGATCAATTCCGAGGAGGTGGTGGTGCTGCGCGGGCTGATGTACGAGCTGCTCGACCACTATCTTGACGCGCCGCAGAAGGACTGGATCGCCGCCTTCGACGCGTGGAACCGGACGCGTTTCGAAGCCGGCCAGGCTGCGCTGGATGCGGCAGACGAGGGCGGGCGCAAGACCGGCAAGCCGTCATTGCCGCCGTCCGGCTACGCCGGCGCCTACGCCGATCCGTGGTACGGCCCGATCGCGATCAGCGACGAGGGCGATAGGCTGCGCATCGATTTCAGCCAGAGCCCGGGCATGGTCGGCACGCTGACGCACCACCAGTACGACACCTTCCGCGCCGACTGGGACGATCGCGCGATCGAGCCGGCCTACGTCACCTTCGCGCTCGATGCCGACGGCAAGGTCGATCGCATCACGATGAAGGCGGTGTCGCCGCTGGCGGACTTCAGCTACGACTACCAGGACCTGCTGTTTACGCCGGTGGAGGACCCTGGCTCGAAGCCCCGATAAACCGTCATCCCGGCGCAGGCCGGGATCCAGTCCCGGCAAGCCATCGGGAGGCGGAATCCCGCTCCCGGGAACGTGATGTCCGGCTGCACACCCAGCGGCCCGTCCCACCAGCCGCTAAGGCGTCGTCACGGCGCCAGGAAACCCCAGTTGCCGCCAGGCCTCGAAGATGACCACGGCCACGCAGTTGGACAGATTCAGGCTGCGGTTGTCCGGCCGCATCGGCAGCCGCAGCCGCTGTTCGGCGGGCACCGACGCCAGCACCTCGGCGGGCAGGCCGCGGGTTTCCGGACCGAACAGGAAGGCATCGCCCGCGGCGTAAGGCACGGTGTCGTAGCGCCGGCTGTTGCGGGTGCTGAGCGCGAATAGGCGCGGCGGCCGGATCGCGGCCAGCGCGGCCGCGAGCGAATCGTGCACCTGCAGCCGCGCATACTCGTGATAGTCGAGCCCGGCCCGGCGCAGGTTGCGGTCGTCGAGATCGAAACCCAGCGGCGCGACCAGGTGCAGACGCGCGCCGGTATTGGCGCACAGGCGGATGACATTGCCGGTGTTGGGCGGGATCTCGGGCTGGTAGAGCAAGACGTCGAACATGTCGCGATTATGGAACCTGCCCGGCCGTTGCAGGTGCAGGCCGCGCGGGCGGGCGCCCCCGCACGGCTACCACGCGATCGCGTCGCCTTGCCAGTCGATGAAGCGCCCGCCGTCGTCCGCTCCCAGCCCGTCGATCTGCCGCAGCAGGCCCGCCACCGAATCGGCGGGCGCGACTTCGGCGTTCTCGCCGCCCATCTCGGTGCGCACCCATCCCGGGCTCACCGCCACCACCACGATGCCGCGCTCGGCCAGCGCGTGCGCCAGCAGCACCGTGGCCATGTTCAGCGCCGCCTTGCTGACGGCGTAGCTGGGCGTGCCGAAGCGTTCGGTCAGGGCGATCGATCCCAGCCGAGAGGACAGGTTGACCACGCGCGCGCCGTCGCGCAGCAGCGGCGCCAGCGTCTGGGTGAGCAGGAACGGCCCGGCGGCATTGGTGCGGAAGCTGTGCTCGAGGTTGTCGGCGCCGACGTGGCCGAAGCGTTCGCCTGAATGCAGCACGCCGGCATTGTTGATCAGCAGGTCGAGATGGACGCCTTCGCCCAGCACCAGCGGCAACTCGCGCGCGAGTTCGGCGTGGGACTTCGGCGCGGTGACGTCGAGCGGCAGCACGTGCACGCGACCGGGATATTCGCCGGCCAGCGTGTTGAGCGCGGTGGCCTTGCCGGGCTGGCGGCAGGCGGCGACCACGCGGTCGCCACGGCCCAGCAACTGGCGGGTGAATTCCAGGCCGAGGCCGCGATTGGCGCCGGTCACCAGGACATGTCGGGCAGTGTTCATGCCCGACAGTCTGCCGCAACCGGCGTTGGAGCGGCGTCATCGCCGCCACACCGGGACTTCTGGCCCGGTGCTCGGGAGCGCCGGCACGGCTAGGATGGTGGAATCGATCCGCTCGCAAGGAGAGCCCGCATGCCGTCGCCGATCCTGACCGTCCTTCGCGCCCGGCCGCGCGCCGGCCTGCTGGCCGCCGTCTTCGGTGTCGTGCTGGCGACCGGCTTGGCGGGGCTGCCGGCGTCCGCCCAGCCTACCGCGGACGAGATCGCCGTCGACGAGGCGCCCGTCGACATCGGCTTCGAGCAGTTCACCCTGCCCAACGGCCTGCGGGTGATCGTGCATACCGACCGCAAGGCGCCGATCGTCGCGGTCAACGTCTGGTACCACGTCGGCAGCAAGGACGAGCCGGCCGGGCGCAGCGGTTTCGCGCACCTGTTCGAGCACCTGATGTTCCAGAGCTCCGAACATCACGACGGTGAATATTTCGCCCCGTTCGAACGGGTCGGCGCCACCGACATGAACGGCACCACCAACTCCGATCGCACCAACTACTTCCAGAACGTGCCGACCACCGCGCTCGACATGGCGCTGTGGATGGAGTCCGACCGCATGGGCCACCTGCTCGGCGCGATCGACCAGGCCGCGCTCGACGAGCAGCGTGGGGTGGTGCAGAACGAAAAGCGCCAAGGGCAGAACCAGCCCTACGGCCAGGTCTGGGAGGTGCTCGGCAAGGCGCTGTACCCGAAGGGGCATCCGTACCACCACAGCACCATCGGCTCGATGAACGACCTCAACGCGGCCACGCTGGACGACGTGAAGCAGTGGTTCCGCGCCTGGTACGGCCCCAACAACGCGGTGCTGGTGCTGGCCGGCGACATCGACGTGGCCACCGCGAAGGAGAAGGTGACGCGCTATTTCGGCGACATCCCGGCCGGCCCGACCATGGCGCAGCCGCCGGTCGATGTCGCGGCGCGCACCAAGACCACCCGCAGCACGCTCGAGGACAAGGTGCCGCAGACGCGGATCTACCGGGTCTGGAACGTGGCCGAGACCGGCACCGTCGATCTCGACCACCTGCAGCTGTTCGCGCGCGTGCTCGGCGGCAGCAAGTCCTCGCGGCTCGACCGACGCCTGTTGCACGCCGACAAGCTGGTCGACAGCGTCAGCGCCACTGCCTGGGGCTCGCAGCTCGGTTCGAACTTCATGATCATGGCCAACGTGCGCGAGGGCGTGGACGCCGCGGCGGTCGAGGCGGCGATCGACGAGGAGCTGGCGCGGCTCATCGCCGAAGGCCCGAGCGCCGAGGAACTGACCCAGGCGCAGACCGTGGTCCGCGCCGGCTTCATCCGCGGCATCGAACGCATCGGCGGTTTCGGCGGCAAGGCCGACGCCCTGGCCGAATGCGCGGTGTACGAACAGGACCCGGGGTGCTTCCGCACCTCGCTGGCCAACATCGCCGCCGCCGCCCCGGCCGATGTCGCCGCGGCGGGCCGCAAATGGCTGTCCCGAGGCGATCACGTGTTGACCGTGGTGCCGGGCGAGCGCCGCGAGATTCCGGAAGACCCGGCGGTGACGCCGGCACCGTTCGATCTGCCCGAACCCGATCCGCGCTACACCACCGTGCCCAGCCCGGTCGATCGCAGCCAGGGTGTGCCGCGGACCGGGACGTTCCCCGAACTGAAGTTCCCGGAGCTGCAGCGCGCGACGCTCGGCAACGGCACCCGGCTGATCCTGGCCGAACGCCACGACGTGCCGGTGGTGCAGCTCAGCTACGAGTTCCAGGGCGGCTACAGCGCCGACCAGGGGCGCCGGCTCGGCACCTCCGGCTTCACCATGGCGATGCTCGGCGAGGGCGCGGGCGAGCTGGACGCACTGGCGTTCGCCGACCGCGCCGAATCGCTGGGCGCCAGCATCGGTGCCGGCGCCGCGCTCGACGGCGGCAACGCCTACCTGTCGGCACTGAAGGAGAACCTCGATCCGTCGCTGGCGCTGTTCGCCGACATGGTGCGCGCGCCGCGCTTCGACCAGAACGAGATCGATCGGGTCGAGGCGACCTGGATCGCCGGCATCCGCCAGGAGAAGGCGCGGCCCAACGGCGCCGCGCTGCGGGTGCTGCCGCCGCTGCTGTATGGCGACGATCATCCCTACGGGATTCCCTTCAGCGGCTCCGGCACCGAAGCGTCGGTGACGGCATTGACGCGCGACGACCTGGTCGCCTTCCATCGCGACTGGGTGCGGCCGGAAGGCGCCACCCTGATCGTGGTCGGCGACACCACGCTCGACGAGATCGTGCCGGTGCTCGAGCGCCATTTCGGCGACTGGCGCGGCGCCGGGGAGATACCCCCGGTGCCGGAAGTCGGCAATGTCGAGCGCCCCGATGGCACGCGCGTGTTCCTGATCGACCAGCCCGGCGCGGTGCAGGCCAACCTCTTCGTCGGCCAGGTGGTGCCGTCGACGCGCGATCCCGGCGCGACCCGCTTCGACATCGCCAACGCGGTGCTCGGCGGCACCTTCTCCTCGCGGTTGAACATGAACCTGCGCGAGGACAAACACTGGGCCTACGGCGCCTACAGCTTCACCTCCGGCGCGGTCGGCCCGCGGCCCTGGCTGGCGTTCTCGCCGGTGCAGATCGACAAGACGGTGGAGTCGTTGCAGGAGCTCCGCCGCGAGATCGCCGACTACGCCGGCGGCGCCGCGCCGCCCACCGCCGAGGAGGTGGAGAAGATTCGGGCGCAGGAAATCCGCGGGCTGCCCGGGTCCTACGAGACCGCGCGTGCGGTGCTGTCGGAGATCGGCGGCATCGTCCGCTTCGGCCGCCCGGACGACTACGTGTTCCGGCGCCGCGCCGAGATCGAGGCGCTGACCCCGGCGCAGGTCGGCGCCGCCGCCGGCGTCATCGATCCCGATGCCCTGACCTGGGTGGTGGTCGGGGACCTGAAGCAGATCGAGCAGCCGATCCGCGATCTGGACCTGGGCGCGGTGTCGATCGTCGATGCCGACGGCAATCCGGTGATTCCTGATGGCGGCGGCGAGGCCGGGCACTGACGCGCTGGCTTCCGCCTGCGAGCGCCTGAAGGAATCAGGGATTTCCGCTGTGGGAGCGACGAAACGGACGTAGCGCGTTAGCGGCGAAGCCGGCCCGAAGAGTCTGCCCCGTATTCGGTATGGGATGAGCCGCGCAGTGGCGAGTCGGGTCACACGAATCAGAAGTTCTTTTGTGGGGGCGACGGAAGTCGCGACCCCGCGCCTCCGGAAAGCCGTCGCGACTTCCGTCGCTCCCACATTAAGGAAGCTATGGACAATCCCCCGGATGTGCCGGGGCCGCATGCATCCGCGATTGCGCCAGCGCTCCCGCGGACCAATCTCCATGAACGCATCGGTCGAGCGGCAGTTGCCGCCGGCGCGGCGGGCGCGCACTATGCCTGCCGACCTCGATAGCGAGCGAGTCACCACATGCGCCTGCCCCTCCTGCTTGCCCTGATGCTGACCGCCACCGCCTGCACCTGGGTGCACATGGCGCCCGGCGCCAGCGCCGTGCGGGTGGCGTCCGCGGCGCCGACCGGCTGCGAGAAGCGCGGCGAGGTCGAAGTCTCGGTCAAGCACAGCATCGCCTTCGTCGAGCGCAACCCGTTGCGGGTGCGCGATGAACTGGAGACCCTGGCCCGCAACGAGGCCCCGGGGCTCGGTGCCGACACCGTGCACCCGCTGTCGGAGCCGGTGCGCGGCAGCCAGCGCTTCGCCGCCTGGCGCTGTGGCGGCTAATCGGCCTGCCGGTCCGGCACGCGCGCCGGCGACGCATCGTTCCGGCCAAGAGGGCCCCTGAACAGTTCAGAGATTCCGCAAACCAGGAAGGTCTGCGGGCGCGCGTCCGGACGTGGGCCGGATGCGCAACGTCTGGACAAGTCCGCGGATGGACAGGTCCAGACCTTCTCTGGAGCGCTCCGTGACCGCCCGGGCCGCCGGTCGGCCCGCGAAAATGCGTGGCAGGCCGGAAGCCGGTACTCTATGCGCCCTTTTGCCCAACCGGTGGCCAGCCCATGCTGTTCCAACACGTCGCCATCGCCGGCCTCGCGCACATCGATGCCCCGCGACGACTCTCGACCGATGAGATCAATGCAAGGCTGAAGCCTACGCTGGACCGGCTGAAGATCCGTACCGACGTGCTCAAGGACATCGCCGGCATCCACGCCCGGCGCCTGTGGGACGACGAGGTGCAGGCCTCCGACGCGGCGACGCTCGCAGGGGTCAAGGCGCTGGCGGATGCCGGCATCGATCCGGCCAGGGTCGGCCTGCTGGTCAACACTTCGGTCAGCCGCGACTTCCTCGAGCCGTCCACCGCCAGCATCGTCAGCGGCAACCTCGGCCTGTCGGACACCTGCCAGAATTTCGACGTCGCCAACGCCTGCCTGGCGTTCCTCAACGGCATGGACATCGCCAGCCGCATGATCGAGCGCGGCGAGATCGACTACGCCCTGGTGGTCGACGGTGAGACCGCCAACCAGGCGTACGACAAGACCCTCGAACGCCTGCTGCATCCCGACGTCACCGCCGAGCAGTTCCGCAACGAGATGGCCACGCTCACCCTGGGCTGCGGCGCCGCCGGCATGGTGCTGGCGCGGGCCGAGCTGGCCCCGGGCGCGCCACGCTACCGCGGCGGCGTCACCCGCGCCGCGACCGAATGGAACAGCCTGTGCCGCGGCAACCTCGACCGCATGGTCACCGACACCCGCACGCTGCTGATCGAAGGCATGAAGCTGGCGCAGAAGACCTTCATCGCCGCGAAGATCGCGCTCGGCTGGGCAGTGGAGGAACTGGACGAGTTCGTCATCCACCAGGTCAGCAAAGTGCACACCGCGGCCTTCATCAAGGCCTTCGGCATCGATCCGGCCAAGGTCATGACCATCTTCGGCGAGCACGGCAACATCGGCCCGGCCTCGGTGCCGATCGTGCTCAGCAAGCTGCGCGAGATGGGCCGCCTGAAGAAGGGCGACCGGGTGGCGCTGCTCGGCATCGGTTCGGGCCTGAACTGCTCGATGGCCGAGGTGGTCTGGTAGACCCGTGCGCCTCTCCCTCGGGGAGGCGCTCATGCGGCCAGTGCGAGTAGCGGCCCCGTCGGGTCGATGCCCAGCAACTCACCGTCGCGCTCGAACTCCCACAGCGGCATCGCATCGCTGGTGAATCGGCCGCGCAGGAAGGCCTGCGAACGGGCTCATTGCTCCGGCGCCCAGGCGAAGCTTTCCCCCTGGCGGCGTATATGGCCCAGGCCCGGGAAGGGGAAGTGAACGGCGTAGACGCGCAGATGCTGGTCGGCGGCGTGCTGCAACAGGGCGCGACGGCTGGCCTGGGCGGTGGGGGCATCTGTGTCGTAGGCGATGGTCCACTCGGGTCGCTGGACCGAAATCACATGGTGGTGCGCCGCATCGCCGATGTAGAGCAGGCGTTCGTCGCCCGAGGCGATCTCGTAGGCGCTATGGCCCGGCGTGTGGCCATCGACCGCGACCGCCGTGACCAGGCCGGGCAGGATGACGGCGCCGGGCTCGAACGCCACGACCTTCGGCGCGGCTGCGGACACCAGGTCGGCGGAGGCGCCATCGGCCTGGAGGCTCTCCCATTTGGGCGCCGCAACGTGGATGGCGGCGTTGGGAAAAGCAAGCGCGCCATCGGACAGCAGCAGGCCGCCGACGTGGTCCGGATGACCATGCGAGATGAAAATGTCGGTGACCTGGGACGGCTCGATGCCGGCGGTGCGCAACGAAGCCGGCAGGCGGCCGGCCTCGGCGAACGAGGCGTCGGCCGCACCGGTATCGAACAGCAGCACCCGTGGCCCGCTCCGGACCAGCAGCGGCTGGATGCTGAGGTGGAGGGTATCGGTCGGCTGACCGGCGGCGGCGAGCACCGCGGACACCTCCTCGGTCGGCAGGCCTACGCCGAAGGTCTTGCCGTCATTGGCGGCGTCGATGTCGCCGTCCTTCAGGGCTGCTGCCTCCAGGGCGCCGATCTTGAAGCGGAAAATGTCCGGACTCGGGGAAGCGTCCGGACGCTCGGCAGGCGGCGCAACCGGCGACGCAATTTCCTGGGTGCGCTGGCCTTCCGAACAGGCCGAAAGGAGCATCGCAACAACCAGAGCGGCGAGCCGGGCAAAGGCTTTGGTGCGGGTCATGGAGAAGGCAGCCTGAATTGGACGTTGTCGCAACTGTAGCGCGTGGAGCGCGGTCGCAATCGACGGGCGATGGAAAGCACCTTTTTGCCGGCAGAACGTCCCCGCGCGGTGATGACTTGCCGGTCGCAATCGAGTAACTACCGGGCGGTATCGAGGCCACGCCCGGACGAGCATCCGGTGATCGCGACGGCTGCGGCGGAGAGACGTGTGGCGGCGCCGAAGTTGCGGAACGCTGCGACTACGGCTCCGCAAGCGCGTTCAGCGTCGCACCCACCTGCATGTCGGACCGCCGCCAACGCGGTATGCGCGGGAGCAGATGGCATCTGCGATGCCCGGCCCGGACGCGGCGTGAAGCCTTCAGAAGGAGAGAAGGCATCGCGCAAGGGAGCTGCGCCGGAACCGCCTGCTGGCTGTCCGAACCCGGAGAGCCATGAGACCGGCAAGACACGCCTTTACCGCGGTCTCGCGCGGCCTCGGCGGCCTCAGCCGTGCGCCACGTGCTTACGCTTGCTGGCGGTTTGTTGCATCAGCTTGTCGGTCCAGGCGATGCCGATTGCCGAGAGGATGAAGATGGTGTGGATCGTCGCCTGCCACATCACGCCGGCGGCGGTGTATGTGGTGCAGGTCTTGGTGCCGGCGCTGCCGAACTCCGCATAGGCGCGCGCGGCCTCCAGCGCATCCATGGTGCCGCACAGCGGCAGGCCGCCGACCATGCCGGCCTCGATGAAGGTCTTGAGCAGGTGGATCGAGCTGATGCCGATGATCGCCATCGCCAGCTTCACCTTCAGCACGCTGGCGTTGACGTGGCTCAGCCACTCCGGCTGGTCGGGGTGGCCCTCCAGCCGCAGCCGTGAGACGAAGGTCTCGTAGCCACCGACGATCACCATCACCAGCAGGTTGGAGATCATCACCACGTCGATCAGGCCGAGCACGATCAGCATGATCTCCTGCTCGCCATAGCCGCCGGCGCCTTGCAGCAGGTGCCACAAATCCTTGCCGAACATGAACACGTACACGCCCTGGGCGACGATCAGGCCCAGGTACAGCGGCAACTGCAGCCAGCGCGAGCTGAAGATCAGCGCCGGCAGGGGATTGAGGCGGGGCGTGGACGGGATCGACATGCGCGCGGCACCGACATAAGGCGCGGCAGCGTAGCGGGCGGCGGCGCCGTTGCCAAGCCGCGTGGCCGCCGGCGTCCGCCGCCCCGGGTCCGGCCGGCAGCAGCCGGCCGGGACTTCCCCGCCGGATTCCCTACAATGCCGGTCGCTCCCGCAGCTCCCGGTCTCGCAAGCGCGTGCATCTTCCCGACTATCCGTTCACCGGCCATCGCCTCGAAGTACGGCCGGGCATCGCCATGCACTACCTGGACGAGGGCCCGCGCGACGGCGAGGTGGTGCTGATGCTGCACGGCAATCCGTCGTGGAGCTACTACTGGCGGCATCTGGTGCTGGGCCTGCGCGAGCCGGCTCTCGGCAAGGGTTATCGCTGCATCGTGCCGGACCACGTCGGCATGGGCCTGTCGAACAGGCCGGACGACGGCGCCGATGCGCGGCCCGGCTACCGCTACACGCTGCAGTCGCGCATCGAGGACCTGGAGACGCTGCTCGACCGCCTCGGCATCGACGGGCCGGTGACCCTGGCGGTGCACGACTGGGGCGGGATGATCGGGTTCGGCTGGGCGCTGGCGCGCAGCGAGCGCGTGCGGCGGCTGGTGATCCTTAATACCGCCGCGTTCCCGCTGCCGGCCGCCAAGTCGATGCCCTGGCAGCTGTCGCTGGGCCGCGACTCCAGGATCGGCGGCTTCCTGATCCGCGCCTTCAACCTGTTCGCGCGCGGCGCGGCATGGCTGGGCACCGAGCGCAGGTTGCCGGCGCCGGTGCGACGCGCCTACATCGCGCCCTACCGCGGCTGGCGCAACGCCATCTCCACCCTGCGCTTCATGCAGGACATCCCGCTGGGCGAGGGCGATGCGGCCTGGCCGCTATTGGCCGAGTCCGCGCGCCGGCTGCCGGCCTACGCCGACCGCCCGGCCTTCATCGGCTGGGGCCTGCGCGACTTCGTCTTCGACCGGCATTTCCTCGAAGGCTTCCGTGAAGCGCTGCCGCAGGCCGAGGTGCACGCGTTCGACGACGCCGGGCACTACGTGCTCGAGGACCGCCACGAGATCCTGGTGCCGGCGATCCGCGGTTTCCTGGATCGCAATCCGCTCTAGGCTGCACCGATCTTCACGCCCTCCGCCCATCCGTGTAGGAGGGGCTTCAGCCCCGACCCGCCGAAGATCGCGGAAGAAAAACAGTAAGCGCGCGGTGCCGGTCGGGAAGCTGCGCGCTTGGGTCTCCGCGCTTCGCTCGTTCGCGAGGTCGGGGCTGAAGCCCCTCCTACAGTCGCGGGGCCTGCTTTCGCGGGAGGACGGCAGCGGCTCAGGCCGGCTTCAGCGCGCAATGGCCGGGCGGGAGCGGCTGCGTGTCGGCGCCGGGTTCGCAGGCCGCGATTGCGCCCGCAGCGGCGTCAGCCCGCGTCACCACCCCGATCTGCACGCGCGCCGGCGGTCGCCAGTCATCCGCGGTGAGCGTCGGCAGGCCGTGAGCCAGCCGCGCACGGTCGCACTGTGGACTGGCTTCGCCGTGCTCCCATGACGCCGGCACTTCGCGACAGACGCTCGGCCGCAGCGGATGAATGGTGCAGCGCGAACGCACGCCGAGCTCCGCGTCCAGGGCCACGCAGCGGGGTTGCCGTGCCCAGGTGCCGCGCATCGCCAGGCGATGGGCATCCAGCGGTTCCGTCAACGCCACGGGCACAACGCCACCGAGTTCGGGCACCGCTTCGGACCAGTGGAAACCGACCCGGAAGTGCGCGCAGCAGGCACCGCAGGACAGGCAGGGGTGGGACATCTCGCGGCCAGGACGACAGGGAAAGTCGCGCGATTCTGCAGGTTCCGCGGTTGGGTGCAAGCGGCTGGGCGCGGCGGTCGAGCGGGTAAGCTGTGCGCGTGACCGACGACCCCGTTCCTACCCCCGATGGCGCGCCCGGCGCGCCCTGCAACATCGCCGCGTCCCTGCCGCGGCTGGCGGCCGAGCGCCCGGACCAGGTGGCGATGCGCTGCCCGGGCCGCGACGGCCGCTACCGGACCGCACTGACCTATGCCGAACTCGACACCCGCAGCGACGCCATCGCCGCGGGCCTGGCGCGGCACGGCGTGGTTCGCGGCACCCGCACCGTGGTGATGGTGCGGCCGACGCCGGCGTTCTTCCTGCTGATGTTCGCGCTGTTCAAGGCCGGCGCGGTGCCGGTGCTGGTCGATCCCGGCATCGACCGACGCGCGCTGAAGCAGTGCCTGGACGAGGCGCAGCCCGAAGCCTTCATCGGCGTGCCGCTGGCGATGTTCGCGCGCAGGCTGCTGGGCTGGGCGCGATCGGCGCGGGTGCGCATCGGCACCGGCCGCCGCGCCTGGTTCGCCGATGCCACGCTGGCGCGGGTGGAGCGCGACGGTGCCGGTGCCGGTGCGCAACTCGCCACCACCGATGCCGACGAGACCGCGGCGATCCTGTTCACCAGCGGCTCGACCGGCGTGCCCAAGGGCGTGGTGTACCGGCACCGGCACCTGGTCGCGCAGATCGCGATGATGCGCACCGCCTTCGGCATCGTGCCGGGCGGCGTCGACCTGCCGACCTTTCCGCCGTTCGCGCTGTTCGATCCGGCGTTGGGGCTGACTTCGATCATTCCCGACATGGACCCGACCCGTCCAGCGCAGGCCGACGCGCGCAAGCTGCTGCGCGCGATCGAGCGTTTCGGCGTCGACCAGCTGTTCGGCTCGCCGGTGCTGATGCGGGTGCTGGCCGAGCACGGCGCGCCGCTGCCGACGCTGCGGCGCGTGACCTCGGCTGGCGCGCCGGTGCCGGCCGAGGTGATCGCGACGATGCGCGAACTGCTGCCCGACGACGCGCGCTTCTGGACCCCGTACGGCGCCACCGAGTGCCTGCCGGTGGCGGTGATCGAGGGCCGCGAGCTGATCGACCTGCGGGCGCGCACCGAGCAGGGGGCCGGTACCTGCGTCGGCCGCCCGGTGCCGCCGAACGAGGTGCGGATCATCCGTGTCGATGACGGCGCCATCGAACGCTGGTCGGACGAACTGCCGGTCGCCGCCGGCACGGTCGGCGAGATCACCGTGGCCGGGCCGACCGCCACCGATACCTATTTCAACCGCGATGCGCAGACCCGCCTCGCCAAGATCCGCGAGGGGCTACCGGACGGCAGCGAGCGCGTGGTCCATCGCATGGGCGATCTCGGCTACTTCGACGCCGAAGGCCGGCTGTGGTTCTGCGGCCGCAAGTCGCAGCGCGTGGTGACGGCGCAGGGCACGTTGCATACCGAGCAGGTCGAGCCGGTCTTCAACACCCATCCGGCGGTGCGGCGCACCGCGCTGGTCGGTGTTGGCGCCCCTGGCGCGCAACGCCCAGTGCTGTGCGTGGAACCGTTGCCGCACACGCCGCGCGCCGACCACGCGCGCATCACCGAGGCGCTGCGTCGCATCGGCGAAGGGCATGCGCACGCGGCGCAGGTGGAAGTCTTTTTGTTCCATCCCGGGTTCCCGGTCGACATCCGCCACAACGCCAAGATCGGCCGCGAAAAGCTCGCAAGGTGGGCGGCTGCGAAGCTCTAGCCCCTCCCCCTGCATGCAGGGGGAGGGGAGGGAGTGGCGCCGACGCCGATATACTGTCTACAAGGACGTCAGCGCGCCAGGAGGCCCATGCCATGCAATCGATCTGGGAAAACGCAAGCATTGCGCAACGCGGCAACCGATGCCGAGCGCAAGTTATGGCACCGATTGCGTGGAAAGCAGCTGGGCGTGAAGTTTCGCCGTCAGTATCCGATCACTGGATACGTCGCGGATTTCGCCTTGCCGGAAGCCCGGTTGGTCGTTGAATTGGATGGCACTCAACACCAGCAACAAGTGTCGTACGATGCGGAGCGATCTCGAAAATTTCAGGTCAACGGATACCGCGTGCTTCGCTTCTGGAATGATGATGTGCTCCTGAGAATGGAAGACGTGCTCGAACGAATCCTGCGGGCGATCACGCAACCCCTCCGCAACCCGCCCGGCCTGGCGCAGCGCGCCAGGCGTTCGGTCGGCCCGCGCGGCAGTGCCGCGCAAGCGGGCCACCCTCACCCCCTGCAGGCAGGGGAGGGAGTGGACGGGCCGTCATGAAAATCCTGGTCACCGGCGGCGGCGGTTTCCTCGGCCAGGCCTTGTGCCGAGGGCTGCGCGAACGCGGGCACGAGGTGGCCAGCTTCAACCGCGGCCTGTATCCGGAGCTCGATACACTGGGCGTGCGCCAATGCCGCGGCGACCTGGCCGATCGCGATGCGGTGTTCGCCGCCGCGCGCGACGTCGATGCGATCTTCCACAACGCGGCCAAGGCCGGCGCCTGGGGCAGCTACGAAAGCTACCGGCTGCCAAACGTGGTCGGCACGCAGAACGTGATCGACGCCTGCCGTGCGCACGGCATCGGCCGCCTGGTCCATACCTCCACGCCCAGCGTCACCCACCGCGCCACCCATCCGGTCGAGGGCGGCACCGCCGACAGCGTGCCCTACGGCGAAGACTTCAAGGCGCCCTACGCCGCGACCAAGGCGATCGCCGAGCGCGCGGTGCTGGCGGCCAACGACGATACCCTGGCCACCGTCGCGCTGCGGCCGCGGCTGATCTGGGGGCCGGGCGACAACCAGCTGCTGCCGCGCCTGGTCGAGCGCGCCAGGGCCGGGCGCCTGCGCTTCGTCGGCGACGGCAGCAACCGCATCGACACGACGTACATCGACAATGCCGCACAGGCGCATTTCGACGCCTTCGAGCACCTTGCACCCGGTGCGGCCTGTGCCGGGCGTGCCTACTTCATCAGCAACGGCGAGCCGAAGCCGGCGCGCGAGATCGTCAACGCGCTGCTGCGCGCGGCGGGCGCGCCGGAGGTGGACAGGACCATCCCGTTCCGCGTCGCCTATGCCGTGGGCGCGGTCTGCGAGGGACTGTGGCCGCTGCTGCGGCTGTCCGGCGAGCCGCCGATGACGCGGTTCCTCGCCGAGCAGCTCGCCACCACCCACTGGTACGACATGGCGCCGGCCAGGCGCGATTTCGGCTACGTTCCGCGGGTCACGATTCACGACGGACTCACGCGGCTGAAGGCTTCCTGGCGCGCGGGCACGACCGTCACCGGATGACGACCGCCCGCGGTCGAAGATCGCGCTACGCCACTTCCGGCCGTTTCCCCCTGGGAGGTTCGAGATGCTGCGTTACGCCGTGATCTTCTTCGTCATCGCGATCATTGCGGCCGTGCTCGGTTTCAGCGGTATCGCCGGCGCCGCGACCAATATCGCCTGGATCCTGTTCGTCATCTTCCTCATCCTGGCGGTCGTGTCGCTGATCCGCGGTCGAAGGGTCTGACGCCAGGCGTCGGCCCGACGGGGCCCGCCGGCACAGGCGGGCCTTTTTTTTGACCGCGGCCTCCCGCTCGCGATCGGGTGCCGCGGCTACAATGCGGCATGGCCGATTCTGCCTCCTCCCCGTTCGCCGCGTTGAAGCCGGCTGCCGGCCGTGCCCTGGAGGCGGCGCTCGAGCGCGCGCTCGCGCTCGACCCGGAAACCCGTGCCGCGCTTTCGCGGATGCATGGGCGCAGCATCGTGCTGCGGCTCGACAGTCCACCGCTGGCGCTGCAGCTGACGGTCGCCGGCGAGCGGCTGCAGGTGGGACCGGTGGACGAGGCCAGTCCACCCGACCTGGCCGTGCGCAGCACCCTCGGCGGCCTGCTGGCGCAACTGCCGGGCCTGCTCGGTGGCGAACGCGACGCCGCGGCGCCGGTCGGCAGGATCCGGATCGAAGGCGATGCCGAACTGGCGCGGCAGCTGCAGCGGCTGGCGCAACGTTTCGACCCGGACTGGGAACGGCCGTTCGCCGCGGTGTTCGGCGACGTGCTCGGCGTGCAGGTCGCCCGCGCCTTCGCCTCGGCATTGGCGCAGGCGCGCGCGGCCGGCGGCAGCCTGGCGCACAGCGCTGCCGAATATCTCACCGAGGAGTCGCGCGACGCGGTCGGGCGCGAGGAGCTCGAGGCCTTCCTCGACGATGTCGACGGCCTGCGCGACGACGTCGAGCGCATGGCGGTGCGCGTCCAGCGCCTGCGCGATGCGTTCGCGGCCGGACCGGCAGGGGAGCACGCATGAGCACGCTGGTGCGGGCCATGCGCATCGGCCGCGTGCTGCTGCGCTACCGGCTCGACGCGCTGCTCGACGAGACGCCCGCCGAGCGCTGGCTCAAGCTGATGCGGCCGTTCGTGCCGCGCGCCGCCCGTGAGATCGAGGCGATGCCGCGTGGCGCGCGCCTGCGCATGGCGCTGCAGGAGCTCGGCCCGATCTTCGTCAAGTTCGGGCAGATCCTGTCCACCCGTCGCGACCTGGTGCCGCCGGACGTCTCCGAGGAGCTGTCGCTGCTGCAGGATCGGGTGGCGCCGTTCGACGGCGATGCCGCGCGCGCCATCGTCGAGCGCGCGCTCGAACGCGACGTCGCCGACGCCTTCGCCGGATTCGACACGGTGCCGCTGGCGTCGGCGTCGATCGCGCAGGTGCACCCCGCGATCCTGCACGCGACCGAGGGCACCCTCGGGCGCGAGGTGGTGGTCAAGGTCCTGCGACCAGGTGTCGAGAAGCAGATCGCCGCCGACATCGCGCTGCTCAAGCGCATCGCCGCGCTGGTCGACCGCACCCATCCCAACGCCGACAAGATCCGCCCGCGCGAGATCGTCGCCGAGATCGAGAACACGCTCGCCGCCGAGCTCGACCTGCAGCGCGAAGGCGCCAACGCATCGGTGCTGCGGCGCTTCTGGCTCGATTCCGACGATCTCTACGTGCCGGAGGTGATTTGGTCGCATACCGCCGATCGCGTGCTCACGCTCGAGCGTGTGCGCGGCATTCCCAGCGACGACATCGCCGCGCTGGACGCGGCCGGCATCGACCGCAAGGCGCTCGCCGCCAAGGGCGTGCGTGTGTTCTACACGCAGGTCTTCCGCGACAACTTCTTCCATGCCGATGCCCACGCCGGCAATATCTGGGTCGACCTGGAGCGCAAGGCCAACCCGCGCTTCATCGCGCTCGACTTCGGCATCATGGGCCAGCTCTCCAGCGAGGATCAGTACTACCTCGCCGAGAACTTCATGGCGATCTTCAACCGCGACTACCGCCGCATCGCCGAACTGCACGTGCAGGCCGGGTGGATGCCGGCGCACATCCGCATCGACGAGCTCGAGGCCGCGGCACGCTCGGTGTGCGAGCCCTACTTCACCCGGCCGCTGTCGGAGATCTCGCTGGCCGAGGTGCTGGGCAAGCTGTTCCGCACGGCGCAGCGCTACGAGCTCACCCTGCAGCCGCAGCTGATCCTGCTGCAGAAGACGCTGCTCAGCATCGAGGGCGTGGGCCGGCTGCTGGATCCGAAGCTCGACATCTGGGCGGTGGCGCGACCGGTGCTCGAGCGGATCCTGGTCGAGCGCTACAGCCCGCAGCGCCTTGCCGGCGAGTTCCGCAAGCGGCTACCGGAGTTCATCACCCACGCGCCGGACATGCCGCGGCTGCTGCACACCTGGTTGACCCAGCAGGTCGCCGGCCAGCACGAACTGCGCCTGCGTTCGCACGACCTGGCGCAACTCACCCAGGTGATGCGGGCGCTGCAGCGGCGCACGGTGGCGGCGATCCTCGGCACCGGGCTGCTGATCGCGGCGGCGGTGCTGTACGCGCTGGAAGCCGGTGGTCCGACCCTTGTCGGCATACCGGCGGCGGCCTGGGTCGCGGGCCTCGGCGGACTGTGGGCGCTACTGGCCGCTTGGCCGCGGCGGTAGCCGGCTGCAATGGGGCCATCGATGGTGAACCACCAGGCTCGTGCCGGGTTGGGGCAGTGACGGCAGGCTGCGATGCGGCGCGGATCGATGCTGCCGCGCCGCCGCCGCCATGCGCGACGGCAGCCGTCGGCGTGCTGTACGCCGATGAGCGGCTCGCGGTGGTGGACAAGCCCGCCGGTGTGATGGTCCACGACAGCAGACTGGCCGGCCGCGAGTCCGAATTCCTGGTGGACTGGGTGCGCGCCCAGTTCGGCCGGCCGGTGTTCCTGGCCCATCGACTCGACCGGGCCACCAGCGGCTGCGTGCTGCTGGCTTTCGACCGCGCCACCGCCGGCGCGCTCGGCGAACAGCTGATGGCGCGCACCGTCGAGAAGCATTATCTGGCCGTCTGCCGGGGCTGGCCGGAACCGGCGTTCACGATCGATCACCCGCTCGATGGCGGGCCCGGGAAACGACAGAAGAAGCCGGCGCTCACCCGCTTCGTGCGCCTGGCCACCGCCGAGCTCGAACTGCCGTCGGCCCGATTTCCGACTTCGCGCTATGCGCTGCTGCGCGCGGTTCCGGAAACCGGACGCTTCCGCCAGATCCGTCGCCACCTCAAGCACGCCTCGCATCACCTGATCGGCGACACCAGCCATGGCGACGGCCGCCACAACCGCCATTTCCGCATGCTGGGCGTGCACCGCATGCTGCTGCACGCGCAGCGCCTGGCGTTCCTGCATCCGGCCGATGGCCGTCGCATTGCGGTCGAGGCGCCGCCGGATGCGGAGTTCGCCAGGGCTCTGGCGCTGTTCGCTGCGTAGGCGTTGCCTTCGATTCCGGAGCCGACGCAGCCGAGCAAGCGAGGCTCTACGCGCGGCTCCGGAGGGCGCGGGGTGGAGCCAAGCTCCGTCGTACGGCGGCGGTCGCTATTCCGCCGCGGTCTGTTCGCGGACGTCCTGCTCCAGCTGCTGCAGCATCGGCACGATCAGCTGCTGCACGGCGGTCATGGTGTTCTGCATCAGCTGCGGCATCTTGTCGAGCAGCTTCTGGCCGGCCGGGCTGCCATAGAACTCGATCATCGCGTCCATGTCCTCGCCGGTGAAGGTCTTGGCGTAGATGTCGCGGTACAGCGGCTCGAGCGTTTCCCACGACAGCGCTTCCGCGATCCGTTCGTTGGATTTGGCGATGGTCGCCTCGAGCTTGGCGCGATCGGCTTCGCTCATCTCCTGGCCGGCGGTGAGCTGGGCGACCATCTGCTGCTGCGAAGCCTGCACCTGCGGCAGCATCACATCGACGGTCTCCTGTGCCCGCATCACTTCCAGCAGGCGATCGACCTGGGCCTGGCTGGCCTGTTGCGCAGATGCCAACGGGGCGGCCAGCAACAGCGCGACCAGTGCCAGCGCGCGGAACATCGGCTTCATCGGGGCGTCTCCCTCGGATGGAGGCCCGGATGGTGGTGCCTGCATCGCAGCGCGTCAACACGGCGTCGCGGACCATGACTACAATCGCGCCCGGAGGTCGCATGTCGCAGCCGATGCCGCACATTCCCGAACAGGAACTCGTCGAGCGCTTCGTGCGCGCCGGCGGCCCGGGCGGGCAGAACGTCAACAAGGTCGCGACCGCGGTCGAGTTGCGCTTCGACGTCGCCCGGTCGCCGTCGCTGCCCGAGGCGGTGCGCGCGCGCCTGCTGGCCAAGCGCGACCGTCGCCTCACCGACGACGGCGTGCTGGTGATCAGCGCGCAGCGCTTCCGTACCCAGGAGCGTAACCGCGAGGACGCACGCGCACGCCTGGAGGCGTTCATCGCCTCCGGCCTGCAGGCACCGAAGCCGCGCATCGCCACCCGCCCAAGCCGCGCCGCCAAGCGGCGGCGCCTGGACAGCAAGCGCCAGCGTGCCGACGTCAAGCGCGGTCGCGGCGCCCCGGACCTGGAGTGAAGCGCTTGGACGACGCGCAACCGCTGATTCCGGTCGTGCCGCCCAATGTGCCGCGGGTGCGCGCCAACGCCTTCACCCGCTGGGTTGGCCGCAGCGTACTGCGCCTCGGCGGCTGGCGCGTGGCCGGCACGATTCCCGATTGCTCGAAGCTGGTGCTGATCGTGGCCCCACATTCGTCGAACTGGGACGGCCTGTGGGGCTTCGCCGCGAAACTGGCGATGGGGCTGGAAATCCGCGTGCTCGGCAAGCGCCAGCTGTTCTGGTGGCCGCTGGGGCCGTTGCTGCGGCGCCTGGGGGTGATCCCGATCGACCGCAGCGTGTCGCAGGGCACGGTGGGGCAGGTGGTGGAGATGATGGTGCGCGCCGACCACCTGTGGTTCGCGGTGACCCCGGAGGGCACGCGCAAGCAGGTCAAGAAATGGAAGACCGGCTTCTGGAAGATCGCCCACGCCGCCCGCGTGCCGATCCTGCCGGCGTATTTCCACTATCCCAACAAGACCATCGGCCTTGGCGAGCTGTTCCACGCCAGCGACGATGCCAACGCCGACATCGCCCGCCTGCGCGAGTGGTACCAGCCGTGGATGGGCCGCAACCGCGGAACGGTATAGGGGCATGAACTAGTTCATGCCTGGCGCCCCGGACGCAATGGTCACCGCTCCGAATGCCCGCTGTCGTAGTAGTCCCCGCGCACGAACAGGTCCGGCTTGATCAGCTCCACGAACGCGCGCGCCTGCGGCGACAGGTACTTGCCCTTGCGCACGACCACGCCGTAGCTGCGTTGCGGAAACCAGTCGGCCAGCGAGCGCGCGGCCAGCCGTTCGCGATCGGCGTCGCTCAGGCAGATCGCAGTGACGATGCTGATGCCCATGCCCATGGCGACATACTGCTTGATCACCTCCCAGCCGCCGACCTCGAACGCCACCGTGTACGGCACCCGCTGCTGGTGGAACACCATGTCGACCAGGCGGTAGGTGGTCAGGCGCCGCGGCGGCAGGATCAGGCCGTAGGGTGAGAGATCCTGCAGCGCCAGGTCCCGCTTGCGCGCCAGCGGGTGGTCCGGCGGCGTGATCAGCATCGGGTCGAAGCGGTAGACCGGCGCGTAGTCGAGATCGGCGGGCACGTCGAGCATCGAGCCGACGGCAAGGTCCACGGCGTCGGAGCGCAGCAGGTCGAGACCGCCGGCGCCGGTGACGTTGTGCAGGCTCAGGTGCACGTCGGGCTGCGCCTGGCGGAACGCTTCGATGATCGGCGGCAGCAGATGCAGGATCGTGGAGGTCCCGGCGGCGATCTGCAGTTCGCCGGCATCCAGGCCGCGCAACTGCTGCCGGAACGTGGCGGGCAGGGCGTCGATGCTTTCGACCAGCGGCCGTGCCAGTTCGTACAGGGCCTCGCCCTCGCGGGTGGGGATCAGGCGCCGGCCGCTGCGTTCGAACAGCCGCACGCCGAGGTCGCGCTCCAGCGCCTGCAGCTGCAGGGTGATGGCGGGCTGGCTGACGAACAGCGCCTCGGCCGCGCGTGAGACCGAACCCAGCCGTGCGGTCTGGCAGAACGCCCGCAGGGGCTTGAGCCGGTCGCCCTTGTAGGCGAAATGCGTTGGCACGGCGCGCTTTTCGGCCATATCTGCCATCGATATAAATGTAACTAATACTAAGCATTGAAAAAACTGTGTTGTCAAATACAGTACCCGGTCGGATGGTGGGCCTGTGCCGTAAACGCAGGAGACACCCCCCCATGTCCGCTGTACTCAAGGAACAAGCCGCCGCTGGCGGGATCGTTTTCACCGCGCAGGCGCCTGAGGATCTGCTGGATCCGTCGGCGCAGGCCTTTCTCGCCGACCTGCACCGCTGCTACGAGCCGCGCCGCCGCCGCTGCCTGGCCACGCGCCGCGAGCGCCAGGCGCGCTTCGACGCCGGCGGACTGCCCGATTTCCGCGACGACACCCGCGCCATCCGCGAGGGTGACTGGCGGGTGGCCGGGCTGCCCTCGGCGCTGCGCGACCGCCGGGTGGAAATCACCGGGCCGGTCGATCCGAAGATGGTCATCAATGCGCTGAACTCGGGCGCCAGCTGCTACATGGCCGACTTCGAGGATTCCACCGCGCCGACCTGGGACGCGCTGCTGACCGGGCAGCGGGCGCTGCGCGAAGCCGTTGCCGGCACCCTATCGTTCACCGGCGACACGGGCAAGCGCTACGCGTTGCGACCGTATCCGGAGCAGGCGGTGCTGCTGGTGCGCCCGCGCGGCTGGCACCTGGACGAGAAGCACGTGCTTGTCGACGGCGAGCGCCTGTCCGCTGCGCTGTTCGATGCCGGCCTGTTCGCGTTCCACAACGCCGATGCGCTCGCCGCGAAGGATCGCGGCCCCTACTTCTACCTGCCGAAGCTGGAGTCGATGGAGGAGGCGCAGCTGTGGCAGGACGTGCTCTCCCACATCGAGGCGATGCTCGGGCTGGCGCACGGGCAGATCCGGGTCACGGTGCTGATCGAGACGCTGCCGGCGGCGTTCGAGATGGACGAGATCCTGTACGTGCTGCGCGACCGTATCGCCGGGCTCAACTGCGGGCGCTGGGACTACATCTTTTCGTACATCAAGACCTTCCGCCGCCATCGCAAGCGCGTGCTGCCCGAGCGCGGCCAGGTCACGATGATCCAGCCGTTCCTCAAGGCCTACTCGGAACTGCTGATCCAGACCTGCCACCGCCGCGGCGCGCACGCGATGGGCGGCATGGCCGCGCAGATCCCGATCGCCGGCGACGAGGACGCCAATGCCCGTGCGCTTGCGCGGGTGCGCGCCGACAAGCTGCGCGAGGTCGCCGCAGGCCACGACGGCACCTGGGTCGCGCATCCGGCGCTGATCCCGGTGGCGAAGCAGATCTTCGACGAGCGCATGCCGACGCCGCACCAGCAGCACGAGCGCCGGGACGACGTGCTGGTGATCCGCGACGACCTGATCCAGGCGCCGCCGGGCACGATCACCCGCGCGGGCTTCGAGGGCAACGTCGAGGTCTGCGTGCGCTATCTGGCGGCCTGGCTCGACGGCAACGGCTGCGTGCCGATCCATTGGCTGATGGAGGACGCCGCCACCGCCGAAATCGCGCGCGCACAACTGTGGCAATGGCTGCATCACGGTGATCGCGCGAACGGCGGATCTGGCGACGGCCGGCTCCTGGACGGCTTGTGCCTCGACGACGGCACCGCGATCGACTGGGTGCTGTTCGAAGCGGTGTTGCTGGGCCTGCCCTCGCGGCTGGCCGGGCAGGCGCTCCCGGGCGCGACGCGCGTGCGGGAGGCGATCGCCCTGCTCGAGGAACTCACCCGCCGCGACGCGCTGGAGGATTTCCTCACCCTGCCGGCCTACGAACGCCTGGACTGATTTCCCATGTAGGAGCGGCTTCAGCCGCGACCACGGCAGGCAGTCCCACCAGCGGCGACTGCGATGAACGCGCCACCGCCTGTTGCGAAGGGAAACGACTGCGGTGGGCGCCAGGTGTCAGCTTGCGCGCCGTCGCGGCTGAAGCCGCTCCCACAGGGATCACATGCTTCTCCGACCTCCAATCGAGGACACACCGATGGAACATGCTCCGATGAGACCCGCCCCGACGAAGCACACCCTCCCCACCGCCGAACAGGTCCAACTGGACTGGAACAACAATCCGCGCTGGGCCGGCATCACCCGCCCGTACTCGGCTGCCGACGTGGTGCGCCTGCGCGGCACCGTCGCGATCGAGCATTCGCTGGCCAGGATCGGCGCCGAGAAACTCTGGGGCTACCTGCAGACGCAGGATTTCGTCAATGCACTCGGCGCGCTTACCGGCAACCAGGCGATGCAGCAGGTCAAGGCCGGGCTGAAGGCGATCTACCTGTCGGGATGGCAGGTGGCGGCCGACGCCAACCTGGCCGGGCAGATGTATCCGGACCAGTCGCTGTATCCGGCGGACTCGGTGCCGGCGGTGGTCAAGCGCATCAACAACACGCTACTGCGCGCCGACCAGTTGCAGCACGCCGAGCGCAACGGCGGCGATGGCGCGCGCGACGACATCGATTACCTGCAGCCGATCGTCGCCGACGCCGAGGCGGGATTCGGCGGCGTGCTCAACGCCTTCGAACTGATGAAGGCCATGATCGAGGCCGGCGCGGCCGGCGTGCACTTCGAAGACCAGCTGGCGTCGGTGAAGAAGTGCGGCCACATGGGCGGCAAGGTACTGGTGCCCACACGCGAGGCGGTCGACAAGCTGGCGGCCGCGCGCCTGGCCGCGGACGTGACCGGCGTGCCGACGTTGCTGATCGCGCGCACCGACGCCGAGGCCGCCGACCTGCTCACCAGCGACATCGACGACAACGACCGGCCGTTCTGCACCGGCGAGCGCACCCCGGAAGGGTTCTACAAGACCCGCAAGGGCTTGGACCAGGCGATCAGCCGCGGCCTGGCCTATGCACCGTACGCCGATCTGATCTGGTGCGAGACCGGCAAGCCGGACCTGGAGTTCGCACGCAAGTTCGCCGCGGCGATCCACGCGCAGTACCCGGGCAAGCTGCTGGCCTACAACTGTTCGCCGAGCTTCAACTGGAAGCAGAACCTGGACGACACCACGATCGCGACCTTCCAGCGGGAGATCGCCGCCTACGGCTACAAGTTCCAGTTCATCACCCTGGCCGGCTTCCATGCGCTCAACTACTCCATGTTCCACCTCGCGCATGGCTACGCGCGCCGGCAGATGAGCGCCTTCGTGGAGTTGCAGGAAGCCGAGTTCGCCGCCGCCGAGCGCGGCTTTACCGCGGTCCGGCACCAGCGCGAGGTCGGCACCGGCTACTTCGACACGGTCACCCAGACCATCCAGCGCGGGCAGTCCTCGACCACGGCCCTGACCGGCTCCACCGAGGAGGAACAGTTCGCCTCCAGGGCGGCATAGCGCCACAAGATGTGGCCCGCACCCGATGGGCAACGGCGCGGGTCGGCCTGGCGGACCGCGCGCCGCACGCTTCCCGTGGTCAAGTGGGTGTCGCCCGCGGCAGGCCGTCGTCCGGGTCGATGGCCGCCCATGCGACGTGCTTGTCCCAATAGGCGTGCAGCTGCGGATCGCGATCGACCGGGGTGGTGAAGTGCGCCAGGGCGATGTGCAGCTCGCCCGGCCAGCGTTCGGAGCGGAAGAACAGCATCGTACCGCAGCGGCTGCAGAAGCCGCGTTCGGCTCCGGGCGAGGAGGCGTACCAGCACAGACGGGCATGCGGGTCCTCGATACGGCAGCGATCGGCCCGCATGCCGACCCAGGTCACGAACGCGGCGCCGTGCGCGCGCCGGCACATGCTGCAGTGGCAATGGGCCACCCATTGGCTGGGCAGTTCCGCGTGCAGCTGGATGTCGCCGCAGAAGCATTGGGCGTGTGCGGTGGTCATGGGTGCTCCCGAGCATGCATGCGGATTCCGGCACGATAGCGCATCGCTTCCGCGCGCCAGAACGGTCCTGCCCCGCTGCGCAGGTTCCGGGTACGCCGGGCGGCTCGACTCCGTGTGGGATCGGCGGTTCGTGGCCGATGCAAAGACGGTGAAAGGAGAATCGTGTGGGAGCGACGGCAGTCGCGACTTTCCGGCGGTATACCGCCATCGCTCCTCACGAACCTATTTGCGGACCGCCTGTTCGTGCGTCTCCATTGCTTCGGCCAGGCCCGGCACGCCGTCGGCGCCGACCGGCACGCTGATGCTGGAACCGGCGAAGTCCTCGCCGATCGGTTGCGCGCGGCCGCCCAGGCACGTCGACAGGAAGCCTTCGGCGACCGCGTTGAAAGCCTTGCTGTTTTCCGGCCGGGCGAAGCCATGGCCCTCGTCGGGGAACAGCACATACGTCACCGGAATGTTCTTTTCCTGCATCGCCTCGACGATCTGGTCGCTCTCGGCCTGCACCACGCGCGGGTCGTTGGCGCCCTGGCCGATCAGCAGCGGCTTGCTGATGCGGTCGACATGGGTGATCGGCGAGCGGTCCAGCAGCAGCTGCCTGCCTTCCTCGGTGCGCGGGTCGCCGACGCGCTTGTACCACTGCTCCATGAAGCTGGCCCAGTAGGCGGGGAAGGTCTCGAACAGGGTGATCAGGTTGGACGGGCCGACGATGTCGACGCCGCACTTGAAGGCCTCCGGGGTGAAGGTCATGCCCACCAGGGTCGCGTAGCCGCCGTAGCTGCCGCCCATGATCGCGACCTGGTCCTCGGTGGTGACGCCCTGCTGCACCGCCCATTGCACGGCGTCGATCAAGTCATCGTGCATCTTGCCGGCCCATTCGCCGTTGGACTTGTTGACGAAGTCCTTGCCGAAGCCGGTGGAACCGCGATAGTTGACCTGCAGTACCGAGTAGCCGCGGTTCGCCAGCCACTGCGCGTACGGGTTGTAGCCGTAGTTGTCGCGCGCCCAGGGACCGCCGTGGACGAATAGCACCATCGGTACGGCGGCATCCGGCTTGCCGTCGGCGTCCGGGTCGGCATGCGCCGGCAGGGTGAGATAGCTGACCAGCGGCAGGCCGTCGCGCGAGGTGATCTCCTGTGGCCATTGCGGCACCAGCGGTTGGCCGTCGAGCGCCGGGCGCGAGGAGAACAGCTCGGTCAGTTCGCCGCTGCCCTGCTTGCGATCGTAGCGGTAGTACACCGCCGGGGCTTCCGCCGCGGAGTAGGCGACGATCCAGATGCGGTCGTCCTGGGTGCGCGCGCTGACCGAGGCTTCCCCGGGACCGATCGCCTCGAGCTTTTCCAGATCCGCGGCGATGTCGTCGTCGATGGCAGTCCATTCTTTGCGCAGGTAGTTGGAGGCCGCGGCCTGCACCACGCCGGTTCGTGGATCGGTCAGGGTGTCGTCGACGTCGGCGCGCGGATCCTCGGAGATGACGGTCTTCTCGCCGCTGGCCAGGTCCACGCCGACCAGCGCGGTGGTGTTGCGCCCACGCGATTCCTCCAGGTAGGCGGTCTTGCCGTCGGTGGTGAAGCCGATGTAGCTGGTGCTGAGAAAGTCGTCGAACGGGATTTCCTCGGCCAGTTCCCAGCCGCCGTCGCCGTCGGGACGCAGCACGTCCTGTCCGCCGTCGGGGCGGGCGCGGGTCGCCAGGCGCACGTTGTAGTCGGCATCGGCCAGGTAGCCGGCGAACTGCTGCGTGTTCTCCTCGACCAGGGTGCGCTCGCCGCTGGCCAGGTCGACCCGGTAGAGATCGTGCCACTGCGGGTCGCGATCGTTCATCGCCACCAACACCGACTCCGGGTGCAGGTGGCTGACGCCGCTGACGTAGGCGCGGGTCTTTTCGAACGGCGTCAGGTCACGGCTCTCGCCGCTGGCCAGATCGACTGCGTACAGGTGGAAATCCTCGTCGCCGCCGGTGTCGCGCAGGTACAGCAGCGTGTCGGGCTGGTGCGCCCAGAAGTACTGGCGGATGCCGCGGGCGTCGTCTTTCGTCACCGCGCGCGCTGCACCGACATCGTCGGCCGGCGCGACCCAGACATTGAGCACGCCGTCGACCGGTGCGATCCAGCTGAGGTACTTGCCATCGGGACTGATCTGCACGCTGGCGCGCTCGGGATTGCCGAACAGGGCGTCGCGCGGGATCAGGGCGACATCCTCGATCGAGGTCGGCGTGGCGGGCTTGTCGGCCGCAGCGGTCGGCGCGGCAGCATCGTCCTGGCGACCGCCGCAGGCGGCGAGCGCGAGCGCCAGGCTCGAGGCAAGGATCAGGCGGCACGACATGGCGGTTCCCCCAAGGATTACGGATGTAATCACGCCAAGCTAGCGCCGCGCCGTGCGCGATGCGTTTGCGCGGCGTTAAATGATGGGGTGACTGATGGCAGGGTGCGGGAACTCGCGGACCCTGAGGCCCCGACAATCGTCGACCTCTACGACGTCGGCGGCTTCAATCCGGCCCCGTTGGGGCGGCGGAAGCCGTGACATCCGACAGCGCCGGCAAAAGCGCCGCGACTTCCGTCGCTCCCACAGAAGCCATGGCATGCGGGAGCGCCGGACGTGGCCGGCGTCTCCCGTTTGCGTTCGCGTGCCGCAGGGCCTACTTCCTCACGTCCTGCGTATGCGCCTGCAGCGCTTCGGCCAGTCCCGGGACGCCGTCGGCGCCGGTCGGCACGGTGATGCTGGAGCCGGCGAGGTCTTCGCCGATCGGTTGCGCCCGCCCGCCGAGGCAGGTCGAGAAGAACCCTTCCGCGACTGCGTTGAAGGCCTTGCTGTTCTCGGGGCGGGCGAAGCCATGGCCCTCGTCGGGGAACAGCACGTAGGTGACCGGGATGTTCTTGGCCTGCATGGCTTCGACGATCTGGTCGCTCTCGGCCTGCTTGACGCGTGGATCGTTGGCGCCCTGGCCGATCAGCAGCGGCTTGCTGATGCTGTCGGCGCGGGTGAGCGGCGACCGCTCGGTCAGCCAGGCCTTGCCTTCTTCGGTGCGCGGATCGCCCATGCGCCGGGCGAGCTGCTCGAAGAAGCTCGCCCAGTACGGCGGCACCGTGGCCAACAGGGTATTGAGGTTGGCCGGGCCCACGATATCCACGCCGCAGGCGAACGTGTCCGGCGTGAAGGTCAGGCCGACCAGCGTGGCGTAGCCGCCGTAGCTGCCGCCCATGATCGCGACCTGGTCCTCGCCGGTGACGCCCTGTTGCACCGCCCATTGCACGGCATCGATCAGGTCGTCATGCATCTTGCCGGCCCATTCGCCGTCGCCGGCATTGGTAAAGGCCTTGCCGAACCCGGTCGAGCCGCGGAAGTTCACCTGCAGCACCGAGTAGCCGCGGTTGGCCAGCCACTGGTTGTAGCTGCTGAAGCCGTAGCCGTCACGCCCCCAGGGGCCGCCATGCACCAGCAGCACCATCGGCGTGGCCGCATCCGGCTTGCCGTCGCCGTCCGGGTCGGCGTGCGCCGGCAGGGTGAGATAGCTGACCAGGGTCTTGCCGTCGCGCGAGGCGATCTCGACCGGCCATTGCGGCACCAGCGGCTGGCCGTCCAACGCCGGGCGCCCGGAGAACAGTTCGGTCAGCTTGCCGTCGCCTGGATTGGCGTCGCCGCGATCGTAGCGGTAGTAGACCAGCGGCGATTCGGCCGCCGAATAGGCGACGATCCAGGTGCGGTCATCGAGGGTCCGGGTATTGATCGACACTTCGCCGGGGCCGATCGCCTCCAGCTTCTTCAGGTCGGCGGCGATGCCGTCGTCCAGCGTGGCCCATTCCTCGCGCAGGTAGTTCACCGCGACCGCCTGCACCTGGCCGGTACGCGGATCGGACAGGCTGCCACCGACGTCGGCACGTTGGTCCTCGTGCACCAGGGTCTTCTCGCCGCTGGCGGTGTCGATGGCGTACAGCGCGGCGGTGTCGCGCTCGCGTGAGTCGACCATGTACAGGGTCTTGCCGTCGGTGGTCAGCCCGGCGGGCGAGGTGGTCAACACGTCCTCGAACGGGATTTCGTCGTGCTCGACCCAGGCGTCGCCGTCTCGGCGCAGGACATCCTGGCCGCCGTCCGGGCGCGAGCGCAGCGCGTAGCGCAGGGTGTAGTCGGCATCGGCGAGATAGCCGCCGATCTGCTGCGTGTTCTCCTCGACCAGGGTGCGTTCGCCGCTGGCCAGGTCGACCCGGTACAGGTCATGCCATTGCGGATCGCGATCGTTCATGCCGACCAGGATCGATTCCGGATGCAGATGGCTGACACTGACCACCTGCGCCGTGGTCTTGTCGAATGGCGTGAGGTCGCGGCTCTCGCCGCTGGCCAGGTCGACCGCGTAGAGATGGAAATCCTCGTCGCCGCCGGTGTCGCGCAAGTACAGCAGGGTGTTGGGATGGTGCGACCAGAAGTAGTTGCGGATGCCGCGGGCGGTATCGCGGGTCACCGCCCGCGCGGCGTCGACATCGTCGGCCGGGGCCACCCAGACGTTGAGCACGCCGTCGACCGGCGCGATCCAGCTCAGGGTCTTGCCATCGGGGCTGATCTGCACGTTGGCGCGCTCGGGATTGCCGAACAGGGCGTCGCGCGGGATCAGGGCGACATCGTCGATCGAGTTGACGGTCTGTGGCTGGGCTTTCATGGCTTCGGAATTGTCGTCGTTGCGGTTGCCGCACGCGGCAAGCACGGTCGCGGCGCAGGCCGCGAGCAGGAGGTGTCGCATCGGTTCGGTCCCCAGGAGCTGTGGTTTGTCGCGCCACATTACCGTCGCCACCCCGCGCCCGTGTTCGACAGGCGTTAAATCCAGCTGGTGACCGATGGCAGGTGACCCGCGGATCGCCTGCTCAGGCCGCCAGCGCCGTTGGGCCGCGATCCAGGCTGCGATAACCCAGCGCTTCGGTGAGGTGCGGCGTGGCGATGTCGGCGCTGCCGGCCAGGTCGGCAATGGTGCGTGCGACGCGCAGGATGCGGTGCATCGAGCGCGCCGACAGCCGCAGCGATTCGATCGCGCGCTCGAGCAGCTGCTGGTCGGCCTCGCGCAGGCGGCAGGCGGCCAGGGTCGCGGCCTGGTCGAGGCCGGCGTTGGTGCTGCCGGTGCGTTCGCGCTGGACGGCGCGGGCCGCCTCCACCCGGGCCAGGATCGCCGCACTCGGCTCGCCTTCGGGGGCATCCGGACGCAGCTGCGCAGGCGGCAGCCGCGGCACGTCGACATGCAGGTCGATGCGGTCGAGCAGCGGCCCGGAGATGCGGGCGCGGTAGCGCTGGATCGCGTCCGGGCTGCAGCGGCAGCGGCCAGAGACGTCTCCGGCCCAGCCGCATGGGCAGGGGTTCATCGCCGCGACCAGCTGAAAATGCGCCGGGAACTCACTCTGCCGCGCTGCGCGCGAAATGGTCACGCTGCCCGATTCAAGCGGTTCGCGCAGCACTTCTAGCGCGCGCCGATCCCACTCCGGCAACTCGTCGAGAAACAGCACGCCATGGTGCGCCAGCGAGATCTCCCCCGGCCGCGGCTCGGCGCCGCCGCCGACCAGCGCGGCGGCGCTGGCGGTGTGATGTGGTGCGCGGAAGGGCCGTTCGCGCCAGCGCGCCGGGTCCAGACCGCGGCCGCTGACCGAGGCGATGGCGGCCGATTCCAGCGCCTCCGCCTCGGACGCTTCCGGCAGCAGCCCGGGCAGGCGCGAGGCCAGCAGGGTCTTGCCGCAGCCGGGCGGGCCGACCAGCAGCAGGTGATGCCCTCCGGCCGCGGCGATTTCCAGCGCGCGCCGCGCATGCGCCTGGCCGCGCACGTCACGCATGTCCGGGCCGGGCGTGCGGACCGCGGCCAGTGCGATCGCCTGCGGCAGTTCGCGGCTGCCGCTGAGCTGCGCGCAAACCTCGAGCAGGGTGCGGGCGTGGCGGACATCGACACCGGTGGCCAGCGCCGCCTCGGCGGCGTTGGCCTGCGGCACCACCAGCCGGCGCCCGATCCGGGCCGCGGCGAGCGCTGCCGGCAGCGCGCCGTCGACCCCGCGCAGTTCGCCGGTCAGGCCGAGTTCGCCGATGAACTCGCAGTCGCGCAGCGCATCCAGCGGGACCTGGCCGCTGGCGGCGAGGATGCCGAGCGCGATCGGCAGGTCGAAGCGGCCGCCGTGCTTGGGCAGGTCGGCCGGGGCGAGATTGACGGTGATGCGGCGTTGCGGGAACTCGTACTGCGCGCACTGGATGGCGGCACGCACGCGGTCCTTGGCTTCGCGCACCGCGGGCTCGGGCAGTCCGACGATCGACATCGACGGCAACCCGCCGCCGAGATATACCTCGACCTGCACCGCCGGCGCCGATACCCCGGCACGCGCGCGTCCATGCACGAGTGCGAGTCCCATGGCGCCGGACTCAGTGCTGCGGCGTCTGCGTGCCGCGTTCCGGAGCGGCGAGTTCCGCCTCCAGCCACTCCACCGCCTGCTCCAGCGCCTCGAGCTTTTCGCGGGTGCGCAGAAGCACCGCCCGCTGTACCTCGAATTCCTCGCGTGAGACCAGATCCAGCTTGGTCAGGCCGGATTGCAGCACGGCCTTGAAGTTTTCCTGCAGTTCCTCGCGGCCGTCGCGCATGGCAGGCGGCACCAGGCCGCTGAGCCGTCGCGCCAGGTCGTCGATGTGGTTGAGGTCGATCATGAAGCTCACTCCTGCGGCAACGTGCCCAGCATGCCGCCTGCGGCCATGGCGTGCAGTCGGGCCGATGCGCATTTGGGTGTAGGAAAAATCCGACAGACGGAGGTCGAGGGGCGGCGCATTGTAGTCGGTCGTGTCCCGCAATGGGCGGTGGCGGTATGCTGCCGTGAATTCGTATGGAGACCACGTGATGAAGCTGGTCATGGCGATCATCAAGCCGTTCAAGCTCGACGATGTGCGCGAGGCGCTGGCGGAGGCCGGCGTGGCCGGCATCACCGTCACCGAGGTCAAGGGCTTCGGCCGCCAGAAGGGCCATACCGAGCTCTACCGGGGCGCCGAGTACGTGGTCGATTTCCTGCCCAAGCTCAAGCTCGAGATCGCGGTCACCGACGACCAGGCCGACGTCGTGGTCGAGGCCATTCTCAAGACCGCCAACACCGGCAAGATCGGCGACGGCAAGGTGTTCGTCTATTCGCTGGAGCGCGCGGTGCGGATCCGCACCGGCGAGCTGGACGGCGACGCGCTGTAGTCGCCCCGCGCCTGCGTGGCCCAAGAAAACTGAATGGGGGCGTGAAAGACAGCGTCCCTGGCCTTGACGGAAAGGTGTCTGCTGGTGTTGGTGAACCACTCCCGATCGGGCTAATCTTGACCGAACAGCCAAAATGGAAATGGAGAGGGGAAGACGATGAAGTTCGTACTGATGGCAGTTGGCTTTGCAGCAGTGCTTGCATCGGCGGGCGCGCTGGCCGAGCAGCCGGTGCTGGTCAATACCGACGCCAAGTCGATCATTGCCCAGCAGGAAGAAATCCGTGCGGAAGCCGTGGCCCGGAAGGGGCGTTACAAGGACATGGATGAGCGCACGATTCGGGACCTGCTTGCCAAGCAGGACAAGGTAATGGACCTGCTGGACGGCAAGGAGCATTCGACGGAACTGTCGAAAATCGACCAGACCACGTTGTTCAATTCTCTGGAATCGATCGAGGCGATCGTCAACAAGGCCGAAGACGAGCGGATGGTCTGCCGGCGTGAGCGCACGACGGGAAGCCATCGCACCCAAAACGTCTGCAAGACGGTCGCGCAGCTGCGCACCGAGCGCGAGCAGGGCCAGACGGCGATTGGGGCACGCGACATCCGTTGTGAGGGCTGTGGCGAGGGCAACGGAGGCCGGCCCGAAGCTTGGTAAGCCTGTCCTGCCCGGCGTTCTCGCGATTCGGCTGCATGGCAAACGCCCGCCCGGCGCCCGGCCACCGTCGCGCAAAGGGCCGGGCAAGGGGGGCGCGGCGGCTCGCGGTCAGCCGCCCAGCGCCTCCGCTACGAACGGAGGTAGCACCGTCGCGCCGTGGTGGACGTCGACGCTGTAGTAGCGGGTGTCGAACGCCTTGCCGCGCGCATCGCCTTCGCGGAACTCGAAGCCGCCCGACTTGCGCGCCAGCGTGCAGCTCCACCAGCCGGTGGGATAGCACGGCTGCGGGAACGGCAGGGTCTGGAAGGCGGTGAAGCCGGCCTTGCGCATCTCGCCGCGCATCTCCTTGATCAGGTCCAGCAGGGCGAGCGGCGACTCCGACTGTTGCACCAGGATGCCGTCGTCCTTCAGCGCACGGAAGCAGCTTTCGTAGAAGACGCGGTTGAACAGCCCTTCGGCCGGGCCCACCGGATCGGTGGAGTCGACGATTACGATGTCGAGACTGCCGGGGGCGGCGCTCCGCATGTGCGCGATGCCGTCGTCGAACAGCAGTTCGGCGCGCGGGTCGCCGTTGGACTCGCACAGCTCGGGAAAGTATTTCTCCGCCATGCGCGTGACCTGCTCGTCGATGTCGCACTGCACCGCCTTGTTCACGCCCGGGTGCTTGAGCACCTCGCGCAGCGTGCCGCAGTCGCCGCCGCCGATGATGACGACCTGCTTGGGATCGCGATGGGTGAACAGCGCTGGGTGCGACATCATCTCGTGGTAGAGGAAATTGTCGCGCGTGGTCAGCATCACCGCGCCGTCGATCAGCATCAGGTTGCCCCAGTCGGTGGTCTCGAAGATCTCGATCTTCTGGAACGGCGACTGCACCTCGTCGAGCTTGCGGGTGACGCGAAAGCCGATCGCCGAGCCGGTCGGCGCGAACTGCTCGTGGATCCAGGTGGGGGCGGGCATGGCGGCGTCCTGTAGGGCGCACGCCGGCGTTCGGCGCCGGCGGCAGGGCCGCGAATTGTAGCGAAGCGGACCGTCGCGCGAGCGGCAAGGCCCTAACATGTGACCCGGAACGGCCTTGGCGCCGGAGAGGGACGGACATGGCACCGACGCAGGCGCATCGCGAGCTGGCGCAGCGGCTGGAAGCCGAGGCGCAGCGCTCGCCGCGCGGCTATCTGCTCCGGCTGGCCTTGCTGGCGGGGCTTGGCTACGCGCTGCTGCTGGTGCTCCTGGCGATCGCGTTCGGATTGCCGCTGCTGATGCTCGGCCACGTCGTGGTCAACGGCGCGCGCCCGGGGCCGGAATTGGCCTACGTGATGCTGGTGCCGCTGGTGTTCGGGGGCGTGCTGCTGCGGGCGCTGTGGATCCGCTTCGGCGTACCCGAAGGCTATGTGCTGGCGGCGGACGAGGCGCCGGCGCTGCAGGCCGAGGTCGAACGCCTGCGCCGGGCGACCGGGGCGCCGCCGCTGCATGGCATCGTCATCGACGGCGAACTCAACGCCGCCGCCGCCAACCTGCCGCGGGCGCTGGGCCTGCTCGGCCATCGCCACTACCTGGTGCTGGGGCTGCCGCTGATGCAGTTGCTCGACCGCGACGAACTGGCCGCGGTGGTCGCGCACGAGTTCGGCCATTTCGGCGCCGGCCATGGCCGCTTCACCGCCTGGATCTACCGCGTGCGCATGAGCTGGCACCGGGTGCTGGAAGGACTGGCGGACAGCGGCTTCCTGTTCAGCCGCCTGCTGCTGGCGTTCTACGGGTGGTATGTGCCGTACTTCAACGCCTACAGCTTCGTGCTCGCACGGCGCAACGAGTACCAGGCCGATGCGATCGCGGCCGCCACCGTCGGCGGCGAGGCGGCCGCCAGCGCGCTGATCCGGCTCGAACTCGGCGCACGGCGTGCGCATGGCCGGTTCTGGCCGCAGGTGTTCGGTCGCGCCCGTGCGCAGAACCATCCGCCGGCGCAGGTCCATGCTCAGCTCGCGCGCGTATTGCAGGACGACACGCCGATCGACCTCGAGCGGTTGCTGGCGATCGCGAGCCGCGACGCGGATCCGGACGATACCCACCCCGTCCTGCCGCAGCGCATCGCCGCGATGCAGGCGGAACCGTGTCTGCGTACACGCGGTGCGCCGGCCGCGCCCGGCCTGCTCGGTCCGGCGCTGCTTGCCGAGATCGAGCGCGGCCTGGACGAGCACTGGCGCGATCGGAACCGCCCGCGCTGGCGCGAACGCCATGCGGCCGCGGCGGCGGATCGTGCCCGCCTGGCCGTCGTTGAGGGCGTGGGTGACCCGTCGCCGCAACAGCGGCTCGAGCATGCGCAGCTGGTGGAGTCGCTGCGCATCGATTTCGATGCCGCGCCGCTGTACGAACGCGCGATTGCGGCCCTGCCCGACAGCGCCATGGCGCACTATCGCGCCGGCCTGCTGGCGCTGCGCCGCGGCGATGCGGCAGCGGGCGCCGCCGGGCTGCGGCGCGCCATGGCGCTCGATCCCGGCGCCATCCGGCCGGTGCTGGCGGACCTGGAGGCGCTCGACCGCGATCCCGACCTGGCGCCGGCCAGCGCCGAAGCGGTGCGTACGCTGCGCGACGCCTTCGCGCCGGCGGCGCATGAACTGGATGCGCGCGATGCCGCGGACGCCCGGGACGAGCTGCTGCCGCACGACCTCGACACCGCCGCCCTGCAATCGCTGGCCGGAGCGCTCACGGCGGATCCGCGCATCGTCCGGGCCTGGCTGGCGCGCAAGCGCATGCCGATGGCGGAGGCGCCGCCGCACTACGTCCTGTTGCTGGACTGGCGCGGATCGGTCGCCAGCGAGACCGCCGGGCTCAAGCGACTCACCGATGCGCTCGCGCTGCCCGGCAGCTTCACCGTCTTCACCGGCAGCGGGCAGCGCCCGCTGGCGCGCCGGGTCAGGCGGCTGTGCGCCGCGCCGGTCTATCGCAGGCGCCCGGGATAAACGGGGCGCCGGCAGCGCGACGCTAGAATGGGCGTCCCCTGTGTCGCCCGGATGCACGCCGATGACCGCCTGGTCGCCCGACCACGCCCGCAAGACCTACTCGATCCCGCACTGGGCCGAAGGCTATTTCGATGTCGACGGCGCCGGGCGCGTCGTGGTGGCCCCGGCCGGCGCGGACGGCCCGAAGCTGCCACTGCCCGACGTGGTCGACGCGGCGCTCGCCGCGGGCGCGCAGCTGCCGCTGCTGGTGCGGTTCCCCGAAATCCTCGGCGACCGCCTGCACACGCTGCAGGCCGCGTTCGCGCAGGCACGGGCCGACTGGGATTACGCCGGCGGCTACACCGCGGTCTACCCGATCAAGGTCAACCAGCATCGGGGCGTGGCCGGCACGCTGGCCGCGCACGCCGGCGACGGCTTCGGCCTGGAGGCGGGCAGCAAGCCGGAACTGATGGCGGTGATGGCGCTCAGCCGCCCCGGCGGCGTGATCGTCTGCAACGGCTACAAGGATCGCGAATACATCCGCCTGGCGCTGATCGGCCGCAAGCTCGGCCTCGAGACCTTCATCGTCATCGAGAAGCCCTCGGAGCTGCCGCTGGTGATCGAGGAGGCCGCGGCGCTCGGGGTCGCGCCGGTGCTCGGCGTGCGCATGCGGCTGGCCTCGCTCGGCGCCGGCAAGTGGCAGAACAGCGGCGGCGACAAGGCCAAGTTCGGGCTCTCGCCGCGGCAGCTGCTGGACCTGTGGAAGTCGCTGCGCGACGGCGGCATGGCCGATGCGCTGCAGCTGCTGCATTTCCACATGGGCTCGCAGATCTCCAACGTGCGCGACATCGCCAACGGCATGCGCGAGGCCACCCGTTACTTCGTCGAGTTGTCGAAGCTGGGCGCGCGGATCAGCCACGTCGACGTCGGCGGCGGGCTCGGCATCGACTACGAGGGCACGCGCTCGCGCAGCTACAACTCGGTCAACTACGGCGTGCGGCAGTACGCCGGCAGCATCGTGCAGCCGCTGGCCGACGCCTGCGCCGAACATGGCCTGGCGCCGCCACGCATCATCACCGAATGCGGGCGCGCGATGACCGCGCACCACGCGGTGCTGGTGGCGAACGTGTCGGAAGTCGAGGCCGCCCCGGAGGGCCGGGTGCCGGACCTGCACGACGACGAGCCGGCGGTGATCCGGCACCTGCGCGAGATCCACGACGAGCTGACCTCGCGCCCGGCGGTGGAGCTGTTCCACGAGGCCCAGCATCACCACGCCGAAGGCCTGGCGCTGTACGCGCTCGGCCAGGTCGACCTGGTGCATCGGGCGCGCATCGACGACCTGTTCTACGCCATCGCGCATGCGGTCAGGGCGCGGCTGACCTACGACGAGAAGAGCCACCGGCCGCTGCTGGACGAGCTCAACGAGCGCCTGGTCGACAAGTACTTCGTCAACTTCAGCGTGTTCGAATCGATGCCCGACGTGTGGGCGATCGACCAGGTGTTCCCGATCCTGCCGATCGACCGGCTCGACGAGGCGCCGACCCGCCGCGGCGTGATCGCCGACCTGACCTGCGACTCGGACGGCAAGATCGACACCTACGTCGAGAACGAGGACCTGGACAGCTCGCTGCCGCTGCATGCGCTCAGGGCCGGCGAATCCTACCGGCTCGGTTTCTTCCTGGTCGGCGCTTACCAGGAGATCCTTGGCGACATCCACAACCTGTTCGGTGACACCGACGCGATCGAGGTGCGCAGCGACGGCGACGGCTTCGCTATCGAGCAGCAGCGCCGCGGCGACACTACCGACGTGATGCTGGACTACGTCGGCTACCGCATCGACGACCTGCGTCGCGCCTACGACGACAAAGTGGCAGCGGCGCGCCTGCCGGGCGCCGAGGCCGTGCACCTGCGCGCTGCGCTGGAGGCAGGCTTGACCGGATACACCTACCTGGACGATTCCCCGCTGGCGTAACGCCGTAGGAGCGCGCCATGCGCGCGATGCCGCGGGGTCGGCCGGATCCGGTGGATGCCGCGATTCCGGACCGGCAGGCGCGCGAGTCACCGGAATTCGCGGGCGGCGACATGCCCGCGGCATCGCGCGCATGGCGCGCTCCTACGGGGCCGATTCCGTGTCGTCGCGGTGGATCTGGAAGCCGGCGAAGGACTGGCCGACCGGCATCACTTCCAGCCGGTTGATGTTCAGGTGCGGCGGCAGGTTGGCGATCCACCACAAGGTCTCGGCGATGTCTGGGGCGGTGATCGGCTGGGTGCCGGCGTAGAGCGCGTCCGACGCGGCCGCGTCGCCGCCGGTGCGCACCAGGGTGAACTCGGTCTCCGCCAGCCCCGGTTCGATCGAGGTCACGCGCACACCGGTGCCATGCAGGTCCGAGCGCAGGCCGAGCGAGAACTGGGTGACGAAGGCCTTGGTCCCGCCGTAGGCGTTGCCGCCGGGATAGGGATAGCTGCCGGCGATCGAGCTGACGTTGAGGATCGCGCCGCGGCGTGCGATCAGCGTCGGCAGCAGCGCATGGGTCAGGGTGACCAATGCGGTGATGTTGGTGTCGATCATCTGCCGCCATTGCCCCAGGTCCGCCTGCTGCGCCGGCGCAGTGCCGAGGGCGAGGCCGGCGTTGTTGACCAGTACGTCGATGTCGCGGAATCCGGCCGGGAGCGCGTCGAGCGCGCGCTGCATCGCGTCCTGGTCGCGAATGTCGAAGGCCGCGGCATGGATGGCGGCACCCTGTGCCTCGACCAGCGCCTGCAGGCGCTCGGCGCGGCGGCCGCAGGCGATCACGCGCCAGCCCCCGCGCACGAAACGTTCGACGCTGGCGCGTCCGAATCCGGAGGTTGCGCCGGTGATCAGTACGGTCTTGTCCATCCCGCAATTGTAGAACGCGATCGTGACGGCGACCGCCCACGGCCGACTTGCCGACGTTGTTGTCCAGTTCGGCCGTATGCGCGAGGTGTCAGCCGTGTGCGGCTACGTCGATCTTGGCGCAAGTGCTGACAGATACCTTCTCCCGCTTGCGGGAGAAGGTGCCCGGAGGGCGGATGAGGGCGCTTTTGATTTCTCGCCAAAAGCGCCCTCACCCCAACCCTCGCTCCGCGCCCCGGCCCGCGCCAGCGGCGCGGGCGCTCATCCGAACGCGCGGCAGTGCCGCGCAAGCTGTGCGGACTCGCCCCGCAAGCGGGAGAGGGGCATTCCTGCGACATGTGCAAACACTTGATAAGAAATTGCTCTAAGGCGTGCGGACCGTCGGGGGTACGGTCCGCTTCGCCGTCCTCCTCGCCGTCTTCTTCCTGGGAGCGGAGGCCCCGGCTGCGGGCTTGCCGGTCTTGTCGCCGTCCTCGGCCGGTGCCGGTTTGCGCGCGCGGCCGGTGGCGCTCTTGCCGCGCGTTCTGGCGCGGGTGGCGCGATGGCGTTTCAGCATCGCCTCGGCCAGCACCACGTCCTCGCTGAGGATGCCGGCGGCCTTGGCGATGCCGATGCGCGCCTCGGTGCGGCTTTCGTTGGGATTGGCCTGCAGCAGCTCGCGGATGGCCTCGCGAATGGCGGCTTCGGCGTTGCGCTTGAGGGTGATGTCGTCGGCCTGGCGGAACAGCGCCAGCAGGGCGTCGACGACGGGTTTGATCAGGATGGCTTCGATCGGCATGGTGGGCGTCTCCCCGGGTGCCACACTCTGCGGCGGCCGCCTCTCAGCCGTCGCGACCGCGCCGGACCGCGATCACGGTTCGGATGGCACCCGCCGATAGGCGCCGTCGAGCGCATCGCCGCAGCCGCTGGCCGCGGACACCGCGATCAGGTCGGGCGCGAAGCTCATGTGCAGGCGGCAGTCGCCGGCGCTGAAGTCCGCGGCACCGACCTGCTCGATGAATGCGCCTTCGATCGCGCCGTCCGGCGCGTCGGGCCCGTCGAGCACCCGTAGCAGATAGCGGCGCTGGCCGCGGCGCTCGACCCGCAGTACCGGGGCGCCGGGCACGGGTCCGCTGCGCGTGACCTGATGGTATTCGCCGGGCTGCAGCAGTGGCGGTTCGCTGCTGGCGATGCGGATGCCGAGCGCGTCGATTTGCGTGCGGTAGCTGGTCTCCAGGCAACGCACGGTGGTGCAGGCATCGCGCTTGTCGCGGATCCAGTCGCGTTGTTCGGCGGTGAAGGCGGCGGTGTCGTCGCTGCGCAGCAGCGCGTCCGCGCGCCGCTGCCGCAGCTGGGCGTCGAGCGCCCGCAGCGCGGGCGTGCGGCAGACGGTGCGTTCGGCCCAGGAGCCGGGCGCGTCGCAATCCAGAGTGTCGTCGGCCGCGTTCGCGCCGGCACCGAGCAGCAGGCCGGCAGAGAGCAGGCCGGCGCGCAGGCGGATATGGACGAGGTGGCGAATCATGAGTGCGCTCCTTCGCATCGATCGTGGCTACTGCACCTTGATCGCCATCGCCGGCAGGCCGCCGTCGCCCAGCTTGCGCTTGGCCGCGGCCAGTTCGGAGGCGGTGCCATACGGGCCCATGCGCACGCGGTACATGGTCTTGCCGCCGATCTCGGCCGATTCCACCCGCGCGCTGAGGCCGAGCAGCGCGATGCGCGCCTTCAATGCCTCGGCGTCGCCGGAGGCGCTGAAAGCGCCGGCCTGCAGCAGGTAGCGCGCCGAGGTGTCGCTGCCGGTCGCCGCCGCGGTTGGTGTGGGTGCAGTGCTGGGCGTGACGGTGGCGGCCGTGGAAGTGGTCGGCGTCGTCGCGGCATCGGCCGGCTCGGCGGCGTCCGCGTCGCGTTGTGCCTGTGCGCGTTGCTGGCGCTCGGCCTCCGCGCGCGTGCTGGCGGCCAGCTCGGCATCGGTCATCGGCACTTCCTGGCCGGGCAGCAGGGTGTAGAAGTCGTAATCGGCGCCGACTTCCTGGGGCATCGGGGTTTCGGTCGCGCCCTGTGGGGCGGCCGGTGGCGCCACGCTGTCTTCGCCGTCGTCGCTGGCCGGGGCCGGCTGCGCGTCGGGATTCGGGCGCGGGCGATAGAAGCCGTCCTCGCCATCGGACTTGAGCAGCCGGGGTGCCGCCAGAATCACGCCGATGGTCAGCACGACGCCCAGCACCATCCACGCCCAGCCGGGAAGGCCGCCGTTGCCGCCGCTGTTGCGACGCGCCTGTGATTTTCCGCGTTTGACTGCCACTAGCGCCTGCCCCGATCGATTGCGACGTTCGCGCCGGTCATCGTCGGTACGCGGCGCGGGAATGCATGGACGAGTGTATGCCGATCCATCGCCGCGAGGCGATGGGGGCGGCATGGCTGAACGGGCCGGGCGCTCACATCTTCTCCGGAGCGGCGACGCCGAGCAGGTCGAGGCCGTTGGCCAGCACCTGGCGCGTGGCCAGCGCCAGCGCCAGACGCGCATCGCGCAGGTCGGCGTCGTCGACCAGGAACTGGTGGTCGTTGTAGTAGCTCTGGAACACCTGTGCCAGCTCCAGCAGATGCGCGCCGATCAGGTGCGGCTCCAGCTGGTGGCCGGCCGCCTGCACCGTCTCCGGCCAGCGCGACAGCGCCGTCAGCAGTTCGCGGGTGGCGGGATTGTCGACGTCCTGTGGCTGCGCCAGGCCGTTGTCGAGGTCGAACGGCAGGTCGCGCTCGCGCAGCTGCCGCAGCAGCCCGCAGATGCGCGCGTGCGAGAGCTGCACGTAGTAGACCGGATTGTCGAGCGACTGCGAACGCGCCAGGTCGATGTCGAACACCAGCTGCGAGTCCGGCTTGCGCGCGACCAGGAACCAGCGCACCGCATCGCGGCCGACTTCGTCGGTCAGGTCGCGCAGGGTGACGTAGCTGCCCGCGCGCTTGGAGATCTTCACCTCTTCGCCGCCGCGCATCACCGTCACCATCTGGTGCAGCACGTACTCCGGATAGCCGCCCGGGATGCCGGCGTCGAGCGCCTGCAGGCCGGCCTTCACCCGCGCCAGCGAACCGTGGTGGTCGGCGCCGAGCTCGGTGATCGCGCGCTCGTAGCCGCGCTGCCATTTCGACAGGTGATAGGCGACATCCGGCACGAAATAGGTGTAGCTGCCGTCAGACTTCCGCATCACCCGGTCCTTGTCGTCGCCGAAGTCGGTGGTGCGCAGCCACAGCGCGCCGCCGTCCTCGTAGGTGTGGCCGGCATCGACCAGCCGCCGCACCGTCTCCTCGACCTTGCCGTCGGTGTACAGCGACGACTCCAGGAAATACACGTCGAACGCCACCCCGAACGCGGCCAGGTCGCCGTTCTGCTCGCGCCGCAGCCAGGCCACGGCGAAGCGGCGGATGGCGTCGAGATCGTCGATGTCGCCGGCGGCGGTTTCGGTGCGCTCGTCGACCTCGACCGAGGCGCCGTCCAGGTAGGCGCGCGCCACCTCGCGGATGTAGTCGCCGCGGTAGCCGTCCTCGGGCCAGCCGGCGTCGTCCGGCGTCAGCCCGCGCGCGCGCGCCTGCACCGAGCGCGCCAGGTTCTCGATCTGTGCGCCGGCGTCGTTGTAGTAGAACTCGCGCACCACGTCCCAGCCGTTGGCCGCCAGCACCCGTGCGATGCAGTCGCCGATGACCGCGGCGCGGCCGTGGCCGACGTGCAGCGGGCCGGTAGGATTGGCCGACACGTATTCGACGCCGGCGCGATGGCCGCGGCCGCTGTCGTTGCGTCCGAAGTCCGCGCCGCGTGCATGCACCTCGCGCAGCTGTTGCTGCCAGGCATCCGGCGACAGCCGGAAATTGATGAAACCGGGGCCGGCGATCTCGATCGACGCGATCATCCCGCTGCCGTCCAGCACCGCGACCAGTGCCTGCGCCAGCGCGCGCGGATTGCTGCGCGCGTGCTTGGCCAGCAGCAGGGCCGCGTTGGTCGAGAAATCGCCGTGGTTGCGGTCCTTGGGTCGCTCGACCACGAACTCGGGCGTGGCGGCCTGCCCCTGGTCGAGGTCCGGCAGCAGCGTGCCGTTTTGGCGCAGCGAGGCGATGCCCTGTTCGATCAGGGCGCGGAGTTGGGATTTCACGGAGTGAACGGCGGTCTTGCGATGGCCCGCCATTGTAGCTGAGGCCCGGGCGGGGCATGGAGCCGTGATTGCCGCCGGTAGCTCGGGGCCCTTTTCAGGTGAAGGGGTCCTGAATCCAGACATTCAGAAATCTCAAGACTGGCTCAGCGAGAGGCTTTCGATTCGTCATTCCGGCGGCTTCCAACAGCCGAATGGCTGGTCAAGCCGGGGGCATCTTGATATGCCTCGAAAGCAACTGGATCCCGGCCTTGGCCGGGATGACGATACAGGCGACCGAGGCGATGCCGAATCGCAGAACAATGTGAATGTCGACCAAGGAATGTTCAGGTCAGCCCCAATCCGTCTCGGTAGGCATTGGTCGGCCGGGGCGATGATCTTCCGCCCAGCAGACCGCTACACCCACCCCCGTGACGCCAGCGACACCGGTGCGCCGTCGCCGACCACCAGGTGGTCGAGCAGGCGCACGTCGACCAGGGCCAGCGCCTGCTTGAGCTGGACGGTCACCGCGCGGTCGGCGGCGCTGGGTTCGCTGCAGCCGCTGGGATGGTTGTGGCCGACGATCAGCGCCGCGGCGTTGTGCGCCAGCGCGCGACGCACCACCTCGCGCGGATGCACCTCGGCGCCGTCGACCGTGCCCCGGAACAGTTCCTCGAACGCCAGCGCGCGGTGGCGGGTGTCGAGGAACAGCGCCGCGAACACCTCGTGCGGGTGGCCGCGCAGGCGCTGGGCGAAATAGCGCCCGGCCGCCTGCGGGTCGGTCAGCGCCTCGCCGCGCTCCAGGCCGGCCGCCAGGTAGCGGCCGCCCAGTTCCAGTGCCGCCGCCAGCCGCGAGGCGCGGGCGGGGCCGAGGCCCGGCAGTGCCGCCAGTTCGACGGGGCCGCGTTCGAGCAGTGTGCGCAGCGGACCGTGTGCGTTCAGCAGGTCGCGCCCGGTGGCGACGGCATCGCGCCCGCGCAGCCCGGAACCGAGGAAGATCGCCAGCAGTTCGGCGTCGGACAGCACCGTCGCGCCACGTGCGAGCAACTTCTCGCGAGGACGCTCGCTGCTGGGCCAGTCGCGGATGTGCATGGACGAGATACCTGGCGGGTGACAAAGGACGTTGGCGGTCGGGTGGCCGTCACGACAGGGGATGCGCCGTGGAGCCGGGCCGGGGAGCCGTACCGGCCGCCAACGTCGGACTTCATTAGGCCCCCGGTGGCCGGGCGGCGCAGCCGGGGGACGCCGCGGCATCGGGTAAGCTGTGAGCCCGGCTCCGTGTAGGACTTTTCCGAACCCGATGACCGTCGATTCCGCCCGACTGCGGGGACAACACGTGCTGCTCTGCGTGTGCGGCGGCATCGCCGCGTACAAGGCCGCCGAGCTGGTCCGGCGCCTGCGCGACGCCGGCGCCGAGGTGCGCGTGGCGATGACCGCGAACGCGCAGCAGTTCGTCGGCACCGCCACGTTCCAGGCGGTCTCGGGCGCGCCGGTGCGCACCTCGCTGTGGGATCCGGCCGCCGAGGCGGCGATGGGGCACCTGGAGCTGGCCGCCTGGGCCGACCGGGTGATCGTGGCGCCGGCCACCGCCGACACCATCGCCAAGCTGGCGCACGGCTTCGCCGACGACCTGGTGACCACGTTGTGCCTGGCCACCGAGGCCGCGGTCGCGATCGCGCCGGCGATGAACCATCGCATGTGGCGGCATCCGGCCACCCAGGCCAATGTCGACACCCTGCGGGGCCGAGGCGTGCAGGTGATCGGCCCCGACGACGGCCCGCTGGCCGAGGGTGAGTCCGGTCCGGGACGGCTGCGCGAACCCGACGCGATCGTCGCCGAGCTGGCCGGATGAGCGCGATGCTCGCGGGAAAGCGCGTCGTCGTCAGCGCCGGCCCGACCTACGAGGACATCGATCCGGTGCGCTTCATCGGCAACCGCAGCAGCGGCAAGATGGGCTTCGCGCTCGCCACCGCCGCCGCCGCGCGCGGCGCGGAAGTGGTGCTGGTCGCCGGGCCGGTGCAGTTGCCGGCGCCGACCGGTGTGCTGCGGATCGACGTGCGTTCCGCGGCGCAGATGCGCACGGCGGTGCTGGCGGCGCTGCCGGCCGACCTCTACATCGGCGCCGCCGCGGTGGCTGACTACGCGCCGCGCAGCATCGCCAAGGGCAAGATGAAGAAGACCGGTGCCACGCTGACGCTGGAACTGGTGCGCACGCCCGACATCCTCGCCGAAGTGGCTGCCGATCCGCGGCGGCCGGCGATGGTGGTCGGCTTCGCGGCCGAGACCGACGACGTCGAGCATTACGCGCGCGGCAAGCTGGAAAAGAAAAAGCTCGACCTGATCGCCGCCAACCGCGTCGGCGTGCCCGGCAGCGGTTTTGAGTGCGACGACAATGCGCTGTCGGTGTACTGGCACGGCGGCTCGCGCGAACTCGGCCCGTTGCCGAAGACGCAGCTGGCCGAAGCCCTGCTCGATCTCGTCATCGCCCGCATGCAGGCCGCGAGCGCACCCGGATAACTGACCCGCGCGCCCGTGCCGCAACCGGGATGCCGATCACAAGCCCAACGTCACTCTCGGAATTCGCATGCAGCACACGCTCCAGGTCAAGCGACTCGATTCCCGCTACGGCAGCGACTGGCCATTGCCGGCTTACGCCACCGAGGCCAGCGCCGGGCTCGACCTGCGCGCGGCGCTGGACGCGCCGCTGACGCTGCAGGCGGGCGATGCGGCGCTGATTCCCTCCGGGTTGGCGATCCATCTCGCCGATCCGGCCCTGTGCGCGGTGGTGCTGCCGCGCTCCGGGCTCGGCCACAAGCACGGCATCGTGCTCGGCAACGGAACCGGATTGATCGACGCCGACTACCAGGGGCCGCTGATGATCAGCGCCTGGAACCGCGGCCGAGATCCGTACCGGATCGAACCCGGTGACCGAATTGCGCAGCTGGTCATCCTTCCGATCGTGCGGGCCGCCCTGCAACTGGTGGATACTTTCGTCGACAGCACGCGCGGCGCCGGCGGCTTCGGTCACACCGGCACGCGCTGACGAGGACGAGACGATGAGCGAAACGCAACCGCACGCCGTGCGCCAGCTGCTGGTGCGACTGCGCCCCTACCTGCCGATCGCCGCGGCGCTGCTGGCCGGGTTGGCGCTGTGGCTGGCCTGGAGCGGGTGGCAGCAGATCCGCGGCGAGGGCAACCGCGCCGCCCTGCAGCAGACCCGCGACACCACGGTCGAGGCGACCACGCGGACGCTGACTGCGGAATTGAAGCAGCTGGCCGAACGGCTCGACTCGGCGCGGGTGCAGCAGGCGCTCGCCGCCGGCGATCTGGAGAATGCGGCGGCTGCGTTGGCAGCGGATTGGCCGAACCTCGAGGAAGCGGCGATCTACCTTCCGGACCTGCAGAGCGTCTACGGCGGCCTGGGCGAGGGCGGCTTCGGACGCGCCGCGGCGCTGGAAGGCGCGCTGGTCGAGGACGGTCCGGTGAGCTGGGTGATCCGCGAGGACGGCAGTCCGCGGGTGGCGCTGGCGGCGCCGGCGCGCAGCGGCGAGCGGCTGGTCGGCGTGGCCTTCGTGCGCCTGCCGCTGGCGCGCGCCACCCTGGCCACCGAGCACGCCCACCTCGACGAGGACGCGATGTACCTCGCGCTGCGGCAGGGCAGCGTGACTCTGCTCGAGCGCGGCAACCAGGACTACATGCCGGCGGCCGAGCGCATGGCGGCCGCGGTGCCGGGAACCGGGTTGCGCGTGGTGGCGGCAACGCCGCAGATGGCGGGGATGCCGTTCGGACTGAGCGGCATGCCGGCGTTCGCGGTCGCGGCCGCGCTGCTGCTGTTGGCGTTCTTCGTCTGGCGCGTGCTGCCGCGGCTGGGGCGCGAGGCGGTCGACGACGCCGAGGATGCGCCGACGCTGCTGCAGGCAGTGGCCGAAACGCCGAACCAGACACCCCCCGAATCCCCCATCGAGGTCCAGGATATGCCCAAGCCCGTTCCCGTCCGCATCGACAGCGGCATCTTTCGTGCCTACGACATTCGCGGCGTGGTCGGGCAGACGCTCGATGCCGGCGTGGCCGAACTGGTCGGCCATGCGATCGGTTCGCTGATGCGCGAGCAGGATCTGGCCGACATCGTGGTCGGCCGCGACGGCCGCCTGTCCGGTCCGGACCTGGTCGCCGGCCTGGTGGCGGGCCTGCGCAAGGCCGGCCGCAACGTCATCGACATCGGCATGGCGCCGACCCCGGTGATCTACTTCGGCGCGTTCCACCTGCGCACCGGCTGCTGCATCTCGGTGACCGGCAGCCACAATCCGCCGGACTACAACGGCTTCAAGATCGTGGTCGGCGGTGAGACGCTGTCCGGCGACGCGATCACCGACCTTTACGCGCGCATCGCCGAAGACCGCCTGTACACGGCCGGCGCGCCCGGTGGGCTGTCGCAGCGCGTGATCGACGAGGATTACGTCGACCGCATCGCCAGCGACGTGCAGGTCGGCCAGCGCCTGAAGGTCGTCGTCGACGCCGGCAACGGGGTCGCCGGCGAGATCGGCCCGCGCGTGCTGGAGGCGATCGGCGCCGAGGTGGTGCCGCTGTACTGCGAGATCGACGGCACCTTCCCCAACCATCACCCGGACCCCAGCGAACCGAAGAACCTCGAGGACCTGGTGCGCATGGTGCAGCGCCTGGACGCCGACCTCGGCATCGCCTTCGACGGCGACGGCGACCGTCTCGGCGTGGTGACCCGTGAGGGCGAGAACATCTACCCCGACCGCCTGCTGATGCTGTTCGCGGCCGACGTGCTCGAGCGCAACCCCGGCGCGGTGATCGTCTACGACGTCAAGTGCACCGGGCACCTGCCCGGGCACATCGTGCGCCATGGCGGCAGCCCGTTGATGTGGAAGACCGGGCATTCTCTGATCAAGGCCAAGATGCGCGAGATCGGCGCGGAACTCGCCGGCGAGATGAGCGGGCACTTCTTCTTCCAGGAACGCTGGTACGGCTTCGACGACGGCATCTACGCCGCCGCGCGCCTACTGGAGATTCTGGCCGCCCGCGACGAAACGCCGGACGCCGTGTTCAAGACGCTGCCCAACGGCGTGTCGACCCCGGAGATCAAGGTCGAGGCCCCCGGTGGCGACCCGCACGCCTTCGTCAAGCGTTTCCAGGACAACGCCCGTCTGGAAGGCGCGCGCCTGTCCACCATCGACGGCGTGCGCGCCGACTGGGACGACGGCTGGGGCCTGGTGCGCGCCTCCAACACCACCCCGGTGCTGGTGCTGCGCTTCGATGCCGACGACGAGGAAGCGCTCAAGCGCATCCAGCAGATGTTCCGTGAGCAACTGCTGTCGGTGGATCCGGAGCTGCCGCTGCCGTTCTGAGCCATCGCACGACCGACGGGGAATCGACGTGCGCCGGCATGCCGGTGCATGCCGGCACGTCCCGCAACGGTGCACGGAAGGTGCCCTCGTAGGAGGGGTTGCGCGAAGCGATACCCCCACCGCGCCGCTGTCCGGCGCCGCGCCCGGTCAGTCCGGCTTGCGCAACACCCACCGGTACGCCTGCAGCAGGTCGCGATCGAAGCCGTCCACGCAGCCCCACAGGTACAACTGGAAGCGACGGTACAGCGAGCGGCCCCACCGGGCTTCGATGGCCGCGCGGTGCGCGTCGAGGCGCTCGGCCCAGGCGCGGCAGGTCAGGCCGTAGTTGTGGCGGTCGTTGAGCACGGTCTCGATCTCGAAAGGGGTGCGGCTCACCGCTTCGAGGTATTCGTGCAGGCACAGCTGCGAGCCGTTGCCGCGAAAGATGTGGCGCTCGAAGAAATCCGAGACGGCGTGCTTGGTGCGGGCGGCGCTGGCGTCGAGATAGACCCGCCCGCCCGGGCGGAGCAACGACAGGTACAGCTTCAGCGTTCCGGGATAGTCGGGCAGGTGTTCGGTGACGCCGAGGTTGACGATGGCGTCATAGGGCGCCTCGGGCCGATGCTCGAACAGGTGCTCGCGCCGGACTTCGCAGGGCAGTTGCTGCCGGTCGATCAGGTCGCGGATGAAGGCCTCCGATTCCTGCGAGATGGTCAACGAGGTGACGCGCAGGCCGTGCCGGCCGGCGAATTCGGTGAAGGCGCCCCAGCCGCCGCCGATGTCCAACACGCGGTCGCCGGGCTTGACCGCGATGGCGTCGAGCGCGAACCGGAGCTTGCGCGTGATCGCGTCCTCCAGCGTGTCGTCGTCGCCCGTGAACACGCCCTGCGAGTAGCAGCGGTGCCGCGTGTCGAGGAACAGGCGGAAGAAGTCGGGATCCTCGTCGTAGTGGTGCGCGATGTGCGCCTTGTCGGTGCTGACCTGGCCGAACAGCAGCGGCCTGACGAAGCGATAGAGGTAGCGCAGCGGGTGGCGGTCGCTGAACATGTCGCGCATCGCCAGCAGCCGGGCGATGTTGCCCTCCACGTCGAGCGCACCGGCGAGGTAGGCCTCGCCGGCGGCGGTGACGTCCAGGGTGCTCAGCGCGCTCAGTCCCGCGGGCTCGTTGATGACGACCGTGAAGTCCGAAGCGCCGCCGAAGTTCACGGCCGGACCCTGCTTAAGGCGCAGCGAGAATCCACCGGCGGCGCCGACGGCGTCGATCACGGCGGGGCGCTTCTGCAGGGCGCGGACCAGGCGGTTGAACTTCGATTCCATTGGGGACCTCCAGTGGACAAGGGCGGGATGCGCCTGCGGGCGGGCGGCGGCGCGCAAGCGGCTCCAAGCAGATAACGTAAAGGCCCGATCAGGACGGCCTCGTGTGCGGCGGTCGCCAGTCCCGCAGCGCGTTGCGCGCATAGGCGTAGCCGGTTTCGACGATGGCATGGAGCTGGTCGAACGCCATCAGGCCGAAGCCGTCGATCGGCGGATGCAGGCACAGGTCGGCGTCGGCCATGGCGACCTTTTCGCGCTGCACGCTGTTGAGCATGGTGGCGCGCATGGCCACTTCCAGGAGCGAGGGAAACCGCAACCGCGGCCCGCGCGACAGGAAGCGGCTGCGGATGACCTCCCACGGCGACGGCACGCGCTCGGCGGTGAACGCGTCGTCGGCGCCCGGCGAGACCTCGACGGCGATGACCGTCCCGCACCCGAGCGCGCGCATGACGTCGGCGGGCACGTTGTTGAGCAGCCCGCCGTCGACCAGCAGGTGGGCGCCATCCAGGACCGGCACGGCGAAGGCCGGGATCGAGGCGCTCGCCGTGGCGGCCCACAGCAGCGAGCCGCGCCGGTGCACGTGCATCTCGGCGGTGGTCAGGTTGCTGGAGACGCAGAAGAACGGCAGCCAGCAGTCCTCGATGTCGATATCGCCGTACATCAGCTGCCCGCAGAACGTCGACTTGCGGTTGCCGACCAGCGACAGCACCGGCAGCGTGTACTTGGTATGCGGGCGCAACTGCAGCCACACGCGTTCGTTGATCTGCGCCATCTGCTGCGGGCTCATGCCCATCGCGTATTGCGCGGCGAGCGAGGCGCCCATGCTGGTGCCGCCGATGGCGTCGACCGGAATCCCGGCCTCTTCCAGGGCGCGCAGCACGCCGATATGGGCGAAGCCGCGCGCGCCGCCGCCGCCGAGCACCAGGCCGACGGCGCGGCCGGCGAGCAGGCGGCCCAGGCGTTCGATGTCCGCGTCGCGGTCCCAGCGCAGATGCAGGTGGTCCTCGAACGTCGGCCGTGCGGTACGCCAGGCCCGCGTGCCCCCGGGCGGCCGGGTGCCGTCGGCATGCACCAGCACCAGCGTCTCGTGCGCGCCGAGGTCCTGTCCGGCGAACAATGCGCGTTCGAGCGCGCTCGGTGCCGGATCGCCGCCGGCCCGCGCGACCACCAGCGCGCGATCGGCCATGCGAACGCAGCGACGCGCCCATGGCGTGTCGGCCTCGTCGGCCTGGTACAGCACGAAGCGGTACGCGCTCTCCTGTACGTCCAGCCAGGCCAACAGCGCGGTTTCGGCGGCGGTGCCGGGCAGGCTCTGTGCCAGGCCGGGCTCGCCGGTCAACGCATCTACCATTTCGGCCGTCAGGCGCAGCACCGGACCGTAGGCTTCCAGGGCCTGCGCGAGGCGCGGAGCAAGCTCGCGGACCGGCGCCTCCTCGGTCGCCGGCATCAGCGCCACGTTGGTGACGCAGCCGGCCGGCATGCCGATCCCGGTGTTGCCGCGACTGCCCGAGGTCGCCAGGCGCAGCACATTCCGCAGCATGGCTGGACGCTGCGCGATCAGTTGCTCGATCTCCTGCGCCGTGAACGCCGCCAGCACGCTGTCGCGCACGGCCCGCAGTTGCAGCGGGGCGGCGGCGTCGTTGAACAGCGTGTGTTCCCCAAGCGCGTCGCCGCGTCCGGCTTCGTCGATCACGCGCAATGCGTCGCCGGCGTCGTGCTCGACCGCCTGCACGCGTCCGCTGATCACCAGATGCAGCGTGCCGCCGGTCGTTGCAGGCGTCGTCGTGCCCCGGGCGAGCGACAACCACGCCCCCATCTCTTCGACCGTGTCGAGCAGTTCGCGATCGCACGTGCCGAATACCGGCGACAGCCGGCATAGCAGCTGTCGGCGGTGCATCCGTTCGCGTACCAGCCGCAGCGCATCGTGCTGGCGGCACAAGGCGTTGATCTCCCGTGCCGGGACGCCGAGTGCCCGGACCGGCGCGGTGGCGCGCACCCGTACCCCGTGCAGCAGCCCGGCCAGCGTCTGCAGTTCATCCACCGCCTCGCCGCGCCCGATGCGGCGCACGCATCGTGTAACGCCCTTGGCATCGGTTTCGATGGCTTCGAGCGCGCCATCCAGCACCAGCAACAGTGCGTTGTGGCCGTGGCCTTCGGCGAACGCAACCTCGCCCGCGTGCAGCATGCCGGGCTGCGCGACGTGCGCCAGTGCGGCCAGCGCCTCCTCCGGCAGCTCCTCGAGCAGATCGAAGGCGCGCAGCAAGTGCAGGCGTTCGGCCATGGTGGATGGCAGCGGATGCAGCATCGATTCCCCCCTTGCCGGCGTGCGTCACCGGATGCTATCCCACAAGGTGGCCGGACGTGGGCGGGTTCGTCCATGCGCCGCCGGCGGTCGTTTCGTCCCCAGAAGGCCACAGCCAAGGCATATCGCCGCGCGATTCCCGGCCCCCGCTTGCGCGAGGGCGCTCGACCGGCCGCAAGCCGGTGGCTTGCAAACGGCTGCCCCTCGGCCCGCCCGACCTCCTGATTCAAAGGGGCAAGACAGGCGCAAGCCGCGCGGGATGGATGGAGCGAAGCGATACCCGTCACCGGGCTGATGCCGGTGACAGGCGCGCCGGTCCGGTTCATGGCGGTGCGGAGTTTTCCGACACGACATGGCGGCATCGGCCGATGACTTCGGGCGCCGCCGCCGTGGCAGGCTGCGGGCCGGACAACGTGCACACATGGAGGTGGCGATGACATTGCGGACGATCGTGCTGCTGGCGTGCCTGTGGCCGCTGGCATCGGCGGCCGGCGCAGCGGAGCCGCCGCCAATGATGCTGGCCTCGACGTACGAGGCCGGTATCGACGTCTCCGACTACCGGGTCAGCGAAAAACTCGACGGCGTGCGTGGCCGCTGGGACGGGCGCGCCCTCTGGACCCGGGGCGGGCATCGCATCGATGCCCCGGCCTGGTTCACCACCGGCTGGCCGGTCGAGCCGATGGACGGCGAGCTGTGGATCGGGCGCGGCCGCTTCGGGGAAGTGAGTGGTATCGTGCGCGCCGGCCGCGCGGACGACGCGGCCTGGCGGCAGGTGTGCTTCATGGTGTTCGACCTGCCCGACCGCGGCGGGACGTTCGACGAGCGGGTGCTGCGGATGCGGACGTTGTTGGCCGACACGGGCATTCCCTGGCTGCGGTCCGTCGCGCAGGCGCGGCTGGACGATGCCGCGCAGCTGGAGGCACGGCTGCGTGTGGTGGTGGCCGGCGGTGGCGAGGGGCTGATGCTGCATCGGCGCGACGCGCGCTACCGCGTCGGGCGTAGCGACGACCTGCTCAAGCTCAAGCCGTTCGACGACGCCGAGGCGCGCGTGATCGGGTACACCGCCGGCAAGGGCAAGTACGCCGGCATGGTCGGTGCGCTGGTGGTGGAACGCGCAGATGGGGTGCGCTTTCGTCTCGGCAGCGGCCTCAGCGACGTGCAGCGCGCGGCGCCGCCGCCGATCGGCAGCCATGTCACCTATCGCTACAACGGCCTGACCGCGAACGGCGTGCCGCGCTTCGCGCGGTTCCTGCGCCAGCGCCACGAGATGCCGCCGCCGGATCCGGAATAGCCGCGCGTCCCGGCAGCCTTGGACGGGAGACCCATTCGGTTGACCGGAGGAGCGGGAGTGATGCCGTGCGTCGTGGCTATGCGCGCGGATTGGCCGCGCGGGTATCGCGCGCATGGCGCGCTCCTACGACAAAGCTCGCGACGGTTGCGGCCGAGGTTATCGCGACGGTCCGGCACCTGGCTGCGTCTCGCCAGGGCGGGTGCCACAACGGACCGCCACCGCGGTTCCGCGCTGTGCGCCTATCCAGCGTCCGTTGAGCTCGGCCGCTTGAGTGCCCGGTAGCGTTCCAGTGCGTCCTCCAGGTCCGCGCCCAGATGCGCGCGCTCGTCCCGCTGCTGCTCCAGGATCGTCTCCTGGCGCAGCAGGTCGGCGTGCTGTTGCCGGATGCTGTCCGCCAGCGCCTTGCGCACCGGCTTGGCCTGCAGTTCCAGTTCCGCCGCCTGCCGCAGCAGCGTGAGCAGGCTCTGGCGCAGGTTGGCCATACTCATCTGCGAGGTCTTCACCGACGCCTCGACCAGGGCGATGCGCTCGCCGTAGGCGCGGCGCAAGTCGGCCTCGGTGTCGTACGACTCCACCATGGCCAGGTCACGGCGGCGGCGGGCGGCTTCGACTTCGGCCTCGGCGGCAACCACTCTGGCCGCCAGCCGGGCCGCAGCCCGCTCTTCTTCGCTCAATGCACGGTCGACCTGGTCGCGGCGCAGGCCGGTCTTGGCGCTGATTTCGGTGCGTGCGCTGTCCACCGCCGATGCCGGCAGCGCGTCGCCGCAGATCTTGCGGCCGTCCTCTTCCCAGCAGTACAGGCGCCTGCTGGCATCGCCCCGCTGCGCCTGGGCAGCGGCGGGTGCCAGCAGCACGGCCAGGCAGGCGATGTGGACGATCGTTTTCATCAATCTCCCGTCCCCCCGGTCGGTCGAATGCACGGTGGTCAGTCGCAGCCGTAGCGTGCGCGATAGTCGCGCAGCCGGCCGTGCTCGGATGACAGTGTCGCGTTTTCGGCGGCGAACGCAAGCAGATCGCCGAGGGTTGCGACCGCGATCACCGGAATCCCGTGCTGCTCGGCCACCGCGCGCGCGGCGGAACGGCGCGGCAGGGCGGATTCGTCCACCACCTCCTGGCGATCGAGCGCGATCACGATGCCGGCCGCCTGCCCGCCGCCGTCGGCGATCAGCCGCAGCGCCTCGCGGATCGCGGTGCCGGCGGTGATCACGTCGTCGACCACCAGCACCCGCCGCCCGGCAAGCGGCGCGCCGATCAGGGCGCCACCTTCGCCGTGGGCCTTGGCCTCCTTGCGGTTGAACGCGAGCGGCAGGTCGCGGCCGCGGCGGGCATAGGCGCAGGCAAGCGCCGTGGCTAGAGGAATGCCCTTGTAGGCCGGGCCGAACAGCAGATCGAACTCGACTCCCGCGGCGTCGACGGCCTCGGCGTAGCAGTCGGCCAGCCCGGCCAGCGCCACACCGGAATCGAAGCGCCCGGCATTGAAGAAGTAAGGGCTGATGCGCCCGGACTTGAGCGTGAACTCGCCAAAGCGCAGCGCCTCGGCCGCGACGGCCAGTTGCAGGAAGCGGGTACGGTGATCGGTCATGGCGGCCATTCTCCCATGCCCAGACGTCGGACCAGCAGGTGTTGCGGGCCGGCGTCGCCGCCGGCGTGCAGTTCGCCGGTATCGATGAAACCGGCGCTGCGATAGGCGCCCAGTGCGGCGCAGTTGCCGACGTGCACGTTCAGTGCGAGCAGGCGGCGCGCCGGCCGTCGCCGTTCGAGGTCCGCGCAGCAGGCGGCGACCGCAAGGGTGCCGAATCCACGACCCTGCACGCCGCGGTCGAGCACCAACGAGCGCAGGCTGACGGTCGCCCGGCCCAGCCATCGCCGCGCCACGATGGTCTGCGCATAGTCGAGCCGGTAGAAACCAATGAGCTCGTCGCCGCACAGGATCGCCATCGCGTCGCAGCGGGGCGCGGCCACGGCGAGCGTGACGTTGCACGCCACGTCGCCGACGTAGCCCTGTTGCCCCGGTGCCAGCCGCAATCGTCGTGCGGCCCCGGCCAGCGCGGGGGCCAGCCGGGTGACGCGGACGTCGGACGGGAGTGCCATGGCCGATCATAGAGCGTGTCGTGCGTCTTGAAGCGCTTCCCGTCCGTCCGGGCCGCTGCGGGCCTCGCTTCGCAGCGGCCCGGGTGCCGGACGAGACGCGCCACGGGACAGGGCCCGCCCGGCACCGTGTCGGCCGCGGCCGCGAATCCGGTAGGCTTGGCGGCGGATCCCCGGACGTCATCGCATGAGAATCGTCAGCTTCAACGCCAACGGCCTGCGCTCGGCCGCCAGCAAGGGCTTCTTCGACTGGTTCGCCGCACAGGACGCCGACGTGCTGTGCGTGCAGGAGACCAAGGCGCAGGAACACCAGCTTTCCGGCGAGGCGTTCCGCCCGCGCGGCTACAACGTGGTGTTCCGCGACGCGACCACCAAGAAGGGCTACAGCGGCGTGGCGATCTACAGCCGGCGCAAGCCGGACGAGATCCTGCCGGCGCTGGGCTGGGCGCCGTTCGACGACGAGGGCCGCTACCTGGAGGCGCGCTTCGGCAACCTGAGCGTGGTCTCGTTCTATATCCCCTCGGGCTCGTCGGGCGAGCTGCGGCAGGGCTTCAAGTTCCAGGTGATGGACTGGCTCAAGCCGATCCTCGACCAGTGGCTGGCCAGCGGCCGCGACTACGTGCTGTGCGGCGACTGGAACATCGTGCGCGCCCGCAACGACATCAAGAACTGGACCGGCAACCAGAAGAACTCCGGCTGCCTGCCGCCCGAGCGCGCCTGGCTCAACGGTATGATCGCCGACGCCTGCGGCGACGGCTCGCCGCAGCCGGCGCACGGCTGGATCGACAGCTTCCGCGCGCTCAAACCCGAGGCGGTGGAATACACCTGGTGGAGCCAGCGCGGCGCCGCGCGTGCCAACAACGTCGGGTGGCGCCTGGACTACCAGTTGGTCACGCCATCGCTGCGCGAGCGCCTGGTCGACTGCTCGATCCTGCGCGAGCCGCGCTTCTCCGACCACGCGCCGTACGTCGTGGACTATCGCGAATGACCAACGGCGGCAGCGAGCGCATTCCGACGAATACAGGTCTGCGCGAGCGTCGGCCCCCGGCAGCGGGCCCGCGCCCTGCCTAGCGCGTAGCGTCGGTCTGCGCCGCGCGGCGAACGTCCTGTTCGGCGATCGACGCATCGACGAGGCCGGCCTTCATCATCCATGCGAACAGTGCCACGCCCGGCAGCGCGAGCACTGTGGTTAGCAGGTAGAAGTTGACGAAGCCCATCTGCTCGATAAGGCCACCAGCGGTGGTGCCGGTGACGAAACGGCCGACAATCGACGCCGCCGCCGATAGCAGCGCAAACTGGGTTGCGGTGAACGACAGATTGCAAAGCGCCGAAAGGTAGGCCACGACGACCACGCCGCCGACGCCGCTGGCAAAATTCTCGAAGCCCATGGTGAACGCGAGCAGGGCATTGCTGTGGCCTACTTGCGCGAGCACCGCGAACGACAGGTTCGACACCGCCATCAGCACCAGGCTGAGGAATACCGATCGCTTCAGGCCGATGCGCGCATACAGGATGCCGCCGACGAAGATGCCGATCAGCATCGTCGCGAAGCCTACGCCGACGTCGTACGTGGCGATCTCGGTGTTGCTGAATCCGAGGTCGTTGAGAAGCAGGCGGAATGTCAGGTTGGCCAGCGTGTCGCCGATCTTGTGCAGCAACACGAACAACAGCACCAGCATCGCGCCATCGCGCCGGAAGAACTCGCCCAGCGGCCCGGCGACGGCAGCCCATGCGGCGGCCAGTCCGCGGTGTGGCGTAGGTTCGCGATGCCGTTCCGGCTCGCCCAGCCAGAAACCCACGAATACCGCCGGCAGCACGAACGCGGCGCAGATGAGGTAGGCCGCGCTCCAACCCAGCGGCGCAGCGACCAGCAATGCCAGCGCGCCAGCGCCGACCGCGCCCAGGCGCCAGCCGTACTGCGACATGCCAGAACCTACGCCCAGCTGCTGCGGCTTCAGCAGCTCGATGCGGTAGGCGTCGATGACGACATCGAAGGTGGCGCCGGCCACGCCCAGCGCGACTGCCGCGAATGCGACCCGCGTGAGGTCGGCCTTCGGATCGAGCAGGCCCAAGTGGATGGTCGCCGCCGCGACCAATGCCGCCGACAACCACAGCCACGAGCGCCGCTGGCCGAAGCGACCCAGCAGCGGCAGGTGCATCCGATCCACCAGCGGGGCCCACAAGAACTTGATGTTGTAGACCAGGAACGCCAGCGCAAACGCGGTCACGCTCTTCTTGTCGATGCCATCCTGCGCCAGCCGCGTGGTCAGCGTGGCGCCGATCATCGCATAGGGAAATCCGGAGGAGATCCCCAGCAACAGGGCTCCCAGCGGCGCGCGTTCGAGATAGGGCCTGATCCAGGCGATTGGATCGCCGCTGTGCGCCGCAGGTGGGGGAGTCGTCATGCAGCTATGCTAACCGAGCCGCCCGAGACTGCGGCGTCCGAAAAGCGCGGGCGGCATCCATGGCTCCATGGCCGCGCGATGCGCTCGTAGCAGAACACGCCTTGATAATGTTATCGGCGGGAACGGCGTTGAGCGCCTCGCCTTGCCGGCAGTCCCGTCCCGGCCAGCCAGCCGGACTGGTTAGACTCGGTGGCCGCAGTCGCAGCGTCGAGCCACTCCGTTCAGCATGACTTTCCCCAGCGAGGCGACCGTGCCCCCAATCTTGCCGTGGTTCGCCACACTGTGGCAGCGTATCTACAAGCCGGTCCGCGACACCGGCGCGGCCGCGGGGGAGCGGCGGGAGCAGCAGGCATGACCGACATCGTGCTCAAGGACGTCGACGAGGTGCTCGCCGACCGCATCCGCCGGGTGGCCGAGCGCCATGGCTGGGAGATGGAGCGGGCGCTGCTGCACCTGCTCGAGCAGGGGCTGAACCTGTACGAGGGCGACGGTGCGCTCAGCTTCGACAACACCGAGTCCGACGCGCTGCAGGCGGCGCTGGAAGCGCTGAAGTCGGTGCCGGACGACCCGGGATATGCGCTGATCGGGCGGGCCGGGTCGCAGTCCGGAACGCCGGAGCGGGAATAACGCGCCGCGACGCCCTGGCACTTCGTAGGAGCGCGCCATGCGCGCGATGCCGCGGGCGTCTCCGGTCTCGGTTATCAGCGGTCCCGCCGCAAGCCGGAAAGCAGACCGGAGGACCAAGATCCACGGGCGGTGAAGCACCCGCGGCATCGCGCGCATGGCGCGCTCCTACGGTGGTTGCCGGACATGCGTCAGCGATGCGCTCGCGATTGATCAGGCGCCTCCCGTTTGTGCGGCATCGTCGCGCTCACTGCCAGCGAATGGGCGGGCGTCATGCGGCGCCGGTGGATGATGGGGTAGGCTGCCGGCAACGCATCCGGAACCCGAGACCATGGCCGAAACCGAACTGCGCATCGCGCTGTTGATCGATGCCGACAATGCACCGGCCGCCAGGATCGAGCCGATCCTGACCGAGCTGGCGCGGCACGGCGTGGCCAACGTGCGCCGCGCCTACGGCAACTGGAAGAACCCGCACCTCAAGGGCTGGGAAGAGACGCTGCACGCCTACGCGATCCGCCCGATCCAGCAGTTCGCCTACACCAGCGGCAAGAACGCTTCCGACATGGCGATGGTGATCGATGCCATGGACCTGCTGTACGCGCGCACCCTGGACGGGTTCGCGATCGTCTCCAGCGACGCCGACTTCACCCCGCTGGTGATGCGCCTGCGCAACGAGAACATGCGCGTGTTCGGCTTCGGCGAGGAGAAGACCCCGCTGCCTTTCGTCAAGGCCTGCTCGACCTTCCTGTACCTGGAGAAGCTGGGCGCGGCGGCGGACGAGGACAAGTCGCCGGCGGTCCGGCCCAAGCGCAGCGCCGACCTGCGCGGCGACGCCACCCTGGTGCACCTGCTGCGCAACGCGGTCAGCGCCACCGCGAACGACGACGGCTGGTCGCACCTGGGCGTCGTTGGCAGCCACATCCGCAACCAGACCTCGTTCGACGAACGCAACTACGGGTATCGCAACCTGAGTGCGTTGATCGAGGCCACCGGCCTGTTCGAGCTGCGCCGCGAGGGCCAGATGGTGGAGATTCGCGAGCGGCCGAAGCCGAAATCGCGCACGCGCAAGAAGGCGGCGAAATAGCACCCGGCGCCGCGCCGCCGGGCGGCACAGCATGCTTCGTGTGACGGCCGTCATGGCAGGTAGATGCCACTGTCCCGCAGCGGCTGCGGCGAGCAGATGCGCGTAGACTGCCCTATGGGCGGATGCGCGATGTACCGCCCGGACAGGGGGAACCGCAGCCATGACACCGCAGCCGGTCGCGTTGAGTCCGGCGCTGGTCGTCGAGGACGATCAGGCGGCAGGTCGGCGCATGCGTGGCCTGCTGGCCGACCTAGCGGGGAGCGACGCCCGCATCGACGTGGCGCCGGACCTGGCCGCGGCGCGCGCGCTGCTCACCGGGAACGGGTACCCGCTGGCGCTGGTCGACGTCCAGCTGCCCGACGGCAACGGCATCGACCTCATCCGCTGGATCGGCAGGCATGCCCCGCAGACCACGGCGGTGATCGTGTCGGCCTGGGCCGCGGAGGATACGATCCTGGCCGCGATCCGTGCCGGCGCCATTGGCTACCTGCTCAAGAGCAGCGACGACGAAGAGCTGCGCATGTCGCTGCGCAGCCTGCAGCGGGGAGGCGCCCCGATCGATCCGATGATCGCTCGGCGCATTCTCGAGGTGCTGTCCGCCGGCGACGCCTCCTCCGGCGCCGGCACGCAGCCGCCCACGGAGGCGCCGCTCTCCGGCCGCGAATCCGAGATCCTGCACCTGGTCGCCCGCGGCCTGAGCAATCGCGAGATCGCCGAACTGCTGGGCCTGTCGCGGCTGACCGTCGAGGGGCACACTAAAAGCATCTACCGCAAGCTGGCGGTGGGCTCGCGCACCGCGGCCGTGTTCGAGGCGCGCGCCATGGGCCTGCTGAACTGATGCGCACGCCCTGGCAGTGGTGGGCCTGGCTGTTGTGCCTGCAGATGCTGGCCTGCGGGAACGTGCCCGCGGGCACGCCGGCCGCGCCGCCGGCGACGCGCACGCTGCTGCATGCCGAAGCCGCCCGCGGCGGCTGGAACGACGAGGCGCCTCCCGCGCACGGTTGGGTGCCGGTGGAACTGATGGACGTCTGGACCGGGCGCTGGCCCGACCACGACGGCGTGGTCTGGTACCGCGTCCGCTGGCGCCAGGACGATGCGACGCGGCCGGCGGGCCTGCTCGTCAACTATCTGTGCATGGCCGGTGCGGTGTACGTGAACGGCAGCCTGGTTGCGCGCGACCGGCAACTGGTGGAACCGCTGTCGCGCGCGTGGGTGGCGCCGAAGTACTTCTTGCTGTCGCCGCCGCTGCTGCGCGAGGGCGAGAACACGTTGCTGGTACGGGTCTCGGGGCTGGCGGCATACCAGCCGGGTTTCGGCACAGTCACGGTGGGCGAACCGGCGGCGGTGCGGGCGGAATTCGAGCGCGAGCATTTCCGTCGCTTCGACATCAAGCTGGTCAACCTGGCGATGGCGGCGGTGCTGGGGGCGCTCTTCCTGCTGATCTGGCTGCTGCGTCGGCAGGACAGCGTGTTCGGCTGGTTCGCGCTGACCGAACTGAGCGGCTCGCTGTACGGCGCGAACTTCCTGGTGTCGGGTCCGTGGCCGTTCCCGACCACCGACGGCTGGCAGGCGTTCATCGCGGCGATGTACGTGTGCACCGGCGCCTGCTACGCGATGTTCCTGCTTCGCTACAGCGAACGCCGGTTCCCGCGGCTGGAACGCGCGATGGGCGCGACCTGTGCCGCGGCGCTGCTCGCCGCACTGCTGGCGCCGGGCTGGATGGGGCCGGGGCGGACGCCCTGGATCATGGCCGGCGCGCTGTTCTTCTACGCCGCGATCGGCTTTTTCCTGGTCCGGGCCTGGCGCCTGCGGCGCGTCGACACCACGGTGCTGGCGTTGTGCGTCGTGGCCCCGGTGCTGGTCTCGTTCCACGACTTCGCGCTGTTCATGGGTTGGGTGCGCGGCGACACCTACCTGCTCGGGCTGACCTCGGTGTTCACCCTGGCCGGGATCGGTTTCGTGCTCGCCCATCGCTTCGTCGGCGCGATGCGGCGGGTCGAAGGTTTCAACGCCGAACTGGAAGGCAAGGTCCGGCAGGCCACCGGCGAGCTGGCCGAGTCGCTCAACCGTCAGCACGCGCTGGAGTTGGCCCACGGCCGTGCCGGCGAGCGCCTGCAACTGGTGCGCGACCTGCACGACGGCTTCGGCGGCACCCTGGTGGGCACGATCGCGCGGCTGCAACAGGCGCCGGCGGACATGCCGCGCGAGGCCGTGGTCGACCTGCTGCGCGAAATGCGCGACGACCTGCGCCTGGTGATCGATAGCACCGCACGCGAGCACGACGACCTGGCGGCGCTGATCGCGCCGCTGCGCCACCGCAACACCCGCCTGCTGGAGGCGGCCGACATCGACGCGCGCTGGCGCCTGCATGGACTGGACGGGGTGGAGCTCGGCAGCGCCCGCAGCCTCGACCTGTTGCGGTTGTTGCAGGAAGCGCTGACCAACGCGTTCCGGCACAGCCGTGCCCGCGGGGTGGACGTAACGGTCGAATGCGATGGCGGGCGGATCCGGCTGGAGGTGCGCGACGACGGCGCCGGCCTGGGATCCGCCGGTCCCGCTGCCGCGGAAGGGGGCGCCGGACTGGCCAGCATGCGGCAGCGTGCGATGCGCCTGGGTGGGCGGTTGCGGATCGATTCCGACCGCGACGGCACCACGGTGGGGCTGGAGTTTCCGCTCGCGGCCTGAGCGGCCGGATACCCGGTTTCGGGGATGTGCGGATGGCGACCGGCATCGCAGACTCCTGGCTTCGCCGCCGGGGACGGTCGATGCCGCGGCGCGCGCCGCCGCAAGGCCCTGGCGGCATTCCTCCAGCCAGGGAGTTGCCTCATGTCCGACCCGATCCGTTCCTGCCGCCCGCTCGCGCTCGCCGCCGCCCTGGCGTTGGCGGCGGCCGCCCCCACGCCGGCGTTGGCCGGCGCGACCTGCCAGTTGCTGGATCCGGCCGAGAACGGGATCGGCGACGGCGGGGCCGACGCGGGCGATGACGTGGCCGGCCAGGTCAACGCAATCGCCTGCGGGCGCGGCAGCCAGGCGGGCACCGCCGCCGCGGCGTTCGGTGGCAATGCCCAGGCGACAGGCTCCGGAGCGGTCGCGATCGGCTTTCAGGCGCAGGCGGGTGGGGGGGTGTTCGCGCTCGCGGCGGGCGCCCATGCCAACGCCTCCGGTAACTGGGCAATGGCACTGGGCGGCTCAGCCGGTGCCCACAACTCTGGGGCCACCGCGGTCGGCGGGTTCAGCGCCGCGCACGGGCTGTACGGCACCGCCGTTGGCTATTATGCGCGGTCGGAGGGCCACAACAGCGTCGCGCTGGGTGGATTCCTGGGCGATACACGGACCCAACACACAATCGGGCGCTACACCCGCACCTCCGCGGACCAGGCCAGCGCGCTCGGCTCGGCAGCCTTCGGCGGCGGCTACCGGGCCACCGCGCTGGGCACGGCCAGCCAGGCGCGCGGCGCGGGCAGCGTGGCGCTGGGCGCGTATTCGGCGGCGGACGAGGCGGACGTGGTGTCCGTGGGCCATGGTGCCGACGACCTGGACTTCCTGGGCAACGCCTACGGCAGCGAACTGAAGCGACGGATGGTCCACCTGGCCGACGGCATTGCCGCCAGCGACGCGGCGACGGTGGGCCAGCTGGGCGCCTTCGCCGCCGCGCTGGGCGGTGGCGCCGGCTTCGGCGGCGGGATGTTCACCGCGCCGAGCTACGACGTCCAGGGAACGACCTACGGCGACGTCGGGTCCGCGTTCGCCGCGGTCGATACCCGCCTGTCCGGCCTGCAGGGCCAGATCGATGCCATCGAATTCACGCCCGGGCCGCAAGGGCCCGAGGGTCCTGAAGGTCCGCAGGGCCCGGGTGGCTCTCAAGGACCGGAAGGTCCCCAGGGCCCGGGAGGCTCTCAAGGACCGGAAGGTCCGCAAGGCCCCCAGGGACCGTCCGGTCCCGGGAGCGAACTGTCCGCCGAGTACGACGATGCCGGGCGCGGGGTCATGACGCTGGCGGGCGGGCAGGGCACGCGCGTGGCCAACCTCGCCGATGCGGTGGCCGCCGGCGATGCCGTCAACAAGGGACAGATGGAGGCTGGCGACACCGCCGCATTGCAGTCCGCGCAGGCCTACGCCCGCTCCACTGCAGCCGGCGCGCTGCAGTCCGCCAATGTCCATACCGACACCCAGGTGGCGATGCTCAACGACCGGTTCGACTCCCTGGCCGACGACGTCGATGCGCGCCTGCACGGCTTCGACCGGCGTCTGGACCGGGTCGGCGCAATGGGCGGTGCGATGTCGGCCGCGGCGATGAACACCGCCGGGCTGCCGGGCCGCAACCGTCTCGGCGTGGGCGTGGGCTCGCAGGGCGGTGAGGCCGCATTCGCGATGGGCTACCAGCGGCTGGTCGGGCCGCGGATGAGCGTTTCGCTCTCGGCCGGCTTCGCCGGCAGCGAGAGCAACGTCGCGGCGGGCGCCGGTTTCAGCTGGTAGGCGCCGTGGCGCGGCTACCCGTTTTCGGGGATGGCCGGGAGAAACGCCGCCATGAATACTGCGTCGTGTCGCCGCTGCCTTCGACGGTGGAAAGCGACGCGGCTCAATCAGAAGGAAACTGACAAATGGATACGCAGGTTCCATGCAACAACAGCGAAGCCGCTCCGGAAACGACGAGCTCGAGTCTGGAGCCAACCCTGATAGGCGTCGCCTGGCGTGACGTCTTCCACCTCGGCGCCGGTGTCGATGCCATCACCGGCAACACGATTTCCGTCGGCGCTCTCGAGCCGTTCCGGACGATTCCGGGCAGATCGCAGGTGAGCACCGAAACGATAGAAACCATCCTCGATTTCGCGTCGATGCGGAAAAGGCTGGAAATCGCCACCAAGGGCGACTACAACATCGGTGCGGTGGCGATCGACGAATCGACGCGGTACCTGACGGAAATTCGCCAAAGCGCATTGGAGATCACCTATGTCGTGGAGTACGTCGTCGTGGATGCCGCTTACGATGAGGCTCCCGAAACAGGCTACAGGCTGACCGAGGACGCGCAGCGGTTGATGCGCGATCCGGCGCGTTTTCGTGCCGCGTATGGCGACTACTTCGTCGCATCACGGGAAACCGGCTCCTCGTTCCGGGCGGTGTACGCGCTCAAGGCCCGGTCCGAGGCGAACCTGAAGCAATTCGAGAGCAGTGCCGGCGTCTCGGCAGAGGGGCTTTTCTCGAAAGCGGGCAGCACCCATTTCGAGAGCGAGGCGAATGCGCTCGACATCGAGGTCACCTCGTCGGTACACATGCTGGGTGTGTCCGACATTGCCGACCAGCCGGTCGTCTCCAGTCCCCAGGACGTGCCAGGGGCGCTGCGGTGGTTCAAGGCGCATCGTGCGAGCGTGCCGCAACTGGCGAAACTGGTGCACTACAGCGCCCTGCAGCCCGGCTATCCGCGTTCGGTGGACATCGGTCCTTCCGTCTTCGTCGAACTGCGCAATCTGTACTCGTTGCTTTGGGATATCCGTGGACTGTACGGCTCATTGCCGAAGTACTACGCGGAGTTCTATTCGGATGCCTTCAACGAATTCGACTCCAGTGTCGTGGCGAAGCACGCGATATTGCCGAAGGACCGGCAGGAACGCGCCGCTCTTCGCGGACAAGGCGACGCACTGTTCTCGCAGCTGATGGCAGTGCGTTCGCGGCAACGCTTCCACGGCCAGGTACTTCAGGCGCGCAATAGCGAGCCGGGACAGGGAATCAAGACCGAGGAGTCCCGTACCGACAACCATTGGGCCTATGGCGCCCTGGCTTCGCCGGACCCCGACAACATCCATGTCTTCAGCGCCGCGAACCGTTACGCCGAAGGAGAGCATGTCGGTTGGCGCGCGAAGACGATGGAATTCGCGGCCGACCCACGCTTCCTGGTGGTCGGGTGGCAGGTGCAGGCCAACTGGACCGACGGCTCCGACGGTTATTGGCAGCAGGCGAGCACGACCAACCTGCTGCAGCACTATGCTGCCGTCGCCGTCCACAGCCGATACCACAGGGGGCTGGACTGGACGGTGACGTTCTACTACGTCGATGCCGAACCGTACGGCCACTTCTGAACCTCACGGAGGCGAAGGACGGCTACTGCAACCTCCGCGCATCGATTGGCTGCAGTTCTTTGCGGGAGTGGCTGCGGCATGCCGCAGCTGGGAAGTCGCGACACGAATGCCGGATATCGGCACGAATGCCGATCAGTACAAATCCACCGGATCGACATCCAGCGACCAGCGCGTGCGGCGTGCCTCGGGCAACGCATGGATCGCCGGCAGCGCCCGATCCAGGGCGACGTGCAGGTCGCGTCGCTGTCGCGCCGACAGCGGCAGCTGCGCGCGGTACAGCCCGGCGCGGCGCGCCATCGGCGCTGGCAGCGGGCCGTGCAGGACCAGGCCCTCGCCGTCGTCGCGCGCGCGGGTGGCGGCGGCCTCGGCCAGGATCGCCTTCGCCCGCTGCAAGAACGCCATCGGCGGATCGGCCTGCTTGGCCTCGGCCCGCAGCAGCGCCATGTGCGCGAACGGCGGGAACCCGGCCGCGGCGCGCTGCTCCAGTTCGCTGTCGACGAAGGCGTGATAGCCGCCGTGGATCAGTGTCTGCAACAACGGGTGGTCGGGATGATGGGTCTGCAGCAGCACCTCGCCGGCGCGCTCGGCGCGGCCGGCGCGGCCGGCGACCTGGATCAGCAGTTGCGCGAGCTTCTCGGCGGCACGGAAATCGGCCGAGAACAGCCCCTCGTCGATGCCGACCACCGCCACCAGGGTGAGGCCGGGCAGGTCGTGGCCCTTGGCCAGCATCTGCGTGCCGACCAGGATGCCGGGGCGGTCGCCGAGCGTGTCGAAGTGCTTCTGCAGCGCATCACGGCCGCGGGTGCTGCCACGGTCGATGCGCAGCACCGGCACCCGCGCGCCGAAGCGCTGCGCCAGGGCCTCCTCCAGCCGCTCGGTGCCCACGCCCTGCGGCTGCAGCCCGAGCCCGGCGCAGTCGGGACAGGCGGGCGGCGCCGCCTGGCGATGGCCGCAGTGGTGGCACTGCAGGCGCCGGCCGCCGCCGTGCACGGTCATTGGTGCGTCACAGCGCCGGCACTGCGCGCTCCAGCCGCAGTCGTGGCACAGCAGCACCGGGGCGTAGCCGCGGCGGTTGCGGAACACCAGCACCTGGCCGCCGGCAGCCAGCGCGGCATCGATCGCCTCCAGCAGTTCGTGCGACAGGCCGTTGTCGAGCGTGCGCTTGCGCAGGTCGAGCACCCGCACCGGCGGCGGCTTGGCCTCGCCGGCGCGGCGCGACAGCCGCAGGTGCGCGTAGCGTCCGGCGCGGGCGTTGTGCAGGGTCTCCAGCGACGGCGTGGCGCTGCCCAGCAACACCGGCACGTCCAGTGCCTTGGCGCGCACCAGGGCGAAGTCGCGCGCGTGGTAGCGGATTCCGTCCTGCTGCTTGTAGCTGCCGTCGTGCTCCTCGTCGATCACGATCAGGCCGGCATCGGGCAGCGGCGTGAACACCGCCGAGCGGGTGCCGACGATCACCCGCGCCTCGCCGCGCCAGGCCGCGGTCCAGACGCGCGCGCGTTCGTTGTCGTTGAGCCCGGAATGCAGCGCGTGCACCGGCACGCCGAGGCGGGCGCGGAAGCGCGACAGGGTCTGTGGGGTCAGGCCGATCTCCGGCACCAGCACCAGTGCCTGCCTGCCGCGCGCCAGGCAGTCGGCGATCGCGTGCAGGTACACCTCGGTCTTGCCGCTGCCGGTGACGCCGTCGAGCAGCGTCGGGGCGAAGCCCTCGCCGGCGGCGAGGGCGGTGATCGCCTGCGCCTGTTCGTCGTTCGGGGCGGGGCCGGGCTGCGGCGTCGGCGCCAGCTGCGAGGCCGGCACTGCGATGCGCTCGGCCAGGCCGCGCGCGGCCAGGGTGCGCGCCGCGCCGCGCCAGTCGTCGAGCAGGTCGTCCAGCGCTTCCTCGTCGCGCACGGCGACCTGCAGCAGGTCGGCGAACCGCCGCGGCCGGCCCTGGCGCATGCCCGCGTGCGCGGTGGCGCCCGCCTCGGTCAGGCGCCAGGCCCAAGCGTGGGTGTCGGGCAGCGGTTCGCCCCGCCGCAGCGCTGCCGGCAACGCGGTGGCGAGCACCTCGCCGAGCGGCGCGTGGCTGTAGCGTGCCAGCCAGTGCAGGGAGTCGAACAGCTCGCCGCGGAACAGCGGTTCAGGGTCGAGGCGCGCGTGCAGCTCGCGCAGCTCGGGTGCGGTGCCGTCGGCCGGACCGACGTCGGCCACCACGCCGACCAGTTCGCGCGGTCCGAAGGGCACCCGCACGCGACGGCCGACGTCATCATTGCTCGGTGGGTCCGTGGCCGGCGCGCGATAGTCGAACAGGCGCGGCAATGGCAGTGGCAGGGCGACGCGTAGAACGGCGTCGCTGGCGGTGGAGTCAGCAGGCATCGCGGCAGTCTAGGGCCTGCCAACGCCATGGGCACGCGACCCACGGCCCACAGCGTTCACCGGCTCGGGATTTTTTGCGCGGCGCCGCCGCAGAGGCGCCCGTCGCGCTCGCAAGGTTGCGTGCGAATGCTGCAAGCGGATCCATGTTTCGCTCGCAAGCTACGGTGGTGAAAGAAGATTTGCCGTTATCCACACACACTGTGGATAAGCCTGTGCATGGCAGTGCCGGAAGCAGCCTTGCGGCCATCACGTATCGCGTTAAGGGGAGGTTGGCTAAAAAAACGCCAATCGAAGATAACGCATGGGATTCAGCCACTTAGCCGTGAAACAGTTCGGAAACATGGCGAGTCATCAATGTGCAGGTCCTGTCTATGACGGCCCGGTGACCGCTGTGCACAACCATTTCCGTGCCGAATCCCGGTGATGCCTTTTTGTGAACCCTGTCAAGAGGCATGTTCGGCGGCAGCGTGGCTATCATGACGGGCTCGATGAAGCCGATCCGATGACCGCCCGCACCGTGAACGACGCCGCCGCGGCGTCGGCCGCCCTCACCGCATTCCTGCGCGGCGTCGAGCGCCGCGCTGCGGTGTTCGCGCAGTTGCAGATCGGCGATGCCGAGGCCGGCGACACCGCCCTGTCCGCGGCCATGGGCGCGTTCCGTGATGTTGCGGTGCGGGTCCCGTTCGGCGACTGGCCGCGCCGTTTCTGGGCGCTGCTGCTGTCCGCCGGGCCCATGCACGAACCGCCGCCGGCGCCGGCTTGGCCGCCCCAGTTCCACGATCTGGCACAGGCCGGATATGGCCCGCGTGCCGCGCTGCTGCTGCGGCTGGTGGCGAACGTCTCGGAAGCCGACGCCGCCGCGGTGCTGGGGGTGACGCGCGCGACCTATCGGTTGGCGCTGCAGCGGGCCCTGCCCCGGGACGCCGACGGACGCGCCGACGCCGAGGCCTGGCGCGCGCTGGGCGAGGCCTCGCAGCAGGCGGTGCGGCAACTGCCGCCCACGCGCCTGGCCGAACTGGCGCGCCTGCGCGAGGCCGCGCTGCAGGGGCGTGTCCACGTGCCGCACGCGGCGCAGGCACACGATGACCGGTCGGTGCGCGCCAGGGCGCCCTGGGTATGGCCGGCGACCGTCGCGGTGGTGGTGCTCACGCTCGCCGCGCTGGCAGCGACCGTCGAGTGGCCATTGTCGTCGCCAAACAGAAACGGTGATCTGCGCGAGATCCTGGCCGAGCCGCTTCCCCCGGCGCGGGCGCCGGCCGCCACCTACGACGCCGACGCGGCACTGCTCACCCATCCCGACTTCGAACTGCTGGCGAGCGATGGTGGCGACGCCGCGATGCGTGATCCGGCCTTCCATGCCTGGCTGTCGGTGCAGCTCGAACGCGGCGAGGAAGGCGATATCGCGCGGCCGCAGCGCGAGGAGACCGAAGCGGACGTCGACGAGTCCTCACTCGAAACCGACGATGCGCTCTAGGCCCGCCTTCGCCGCTGCGCTGTCGTTGCTGCTGGCCCTGCCGGCCGCGGCGGCGCTGCCGCCGGCGTTGCAGCGGCACGCGCAGGCCCTGCCGGAGCCCGAGCGTGCCCGCTTGCTGCAGCGGCAGGCGACGCTGCGTGCGCTGCCGCCCGCCGAGCGCGAGGCATTGCGCCGGCGGGCCGCCGAATGGGACGCGCTGCCGCTGGCCGAACGGCGCCAGCGGCGCAACGCCTGGGCCGCCTGGCAGGCGCTGGCGCCGGCCGCGCAGGCGCGTCTGCGGGCGGCCGCCCGCGCCTATGCCGAACTGCCGACGGATCGCCAGCAGGCGCTGAACGAACGCTATGCCGAGCTCGACGGCTACCAGCGCGACGGTTGGCTGCTCGGCCCGGAGCTCGGTGCCGACTGGGGCAACCTGCACGGCCTGTTCGCGCTGGTGCCGGCCGACGAGCGCGTGCCGCTACTGGCGGCGCTGCGTACGATGGACGAGCGCGAGCGCGCGGACCTGGCGTTGCTGGCGCAGCGCACGCCGCCCGAAGCGCGCGACGCCCTGCGCCGCGCGCTGCTGTCGACGCCGCCGGAAGGCCGCGCAGCCTGGCTGCGGCGGCAAGCCGGTCCGGCGCCCTGACCAGCGGCCACGATTTCCGTAGGAGCGCGCCATGCGCGCGATGCCCCCGCTATAGCCGCGCCGACGCAATTCGCGATTCCCGCGCGCGCCGCCGCCGCCCCCTAGAAAACACGCATACGCGATGCTGGTGACGTCTGTAGCCCGGCTGGGATTCCCGGCACGAGCCGGAATGGCGCGTCGGTGGCCGGAATGCCATGGCCGCGCCATGCCCGCGGCATCGCGCGCGTGGCGCGCTCCTAAGGGATTGCGTCGGCCGACCGCAGGATGCGGCGGTGGGCGCGGAGGCGGTCGCCGAAGCGGACCACGCCGTCGGCGCGCATGCGTGCGGCGTGATCGCGAAGGTAGCCATCGAGCGCAGCGCGGTCGCGCAGGCGATACTGCACACAGAGCGCGATCCACCCCGACGCGGGCGACGGATCGGCGACCTCGAAGACCTCGGCGCCGATGAAGCCCGGCAGCGCCAGCATCTGTCGCACGTGCTCGGCCAGCCACTTCCGGTACGCGGCGGCCTCCCCGGAGGCGATCTCGATGTCGACTTCGTAGATCACCATGGCCGCTACATCCCGGCGAGCGCGTACATGCCGGTGCCGAGCGCGACGAACAGGAACATGAGCAGATAGATCTGGCCGATGACGCCGTACTTGAGCAGGGTCATCCACCAGCCCTGCCCGTACACGCGCTTCTGCATCCACAGCAGGTACAGCGGCATCGACATCAGCAGCAGCCCCTGGAGCCAGCCGATCGGCCGGGATGCCCATGGCACGTGCGTGCCCAGCCAGCCGGCCAGCAGCGACAGCGCGAACACCAGCAGCAGCGCCAGCATCAGGTAGGCGTGGCTGTACAGACCGACCACCACGTGTTCCAGGTAGGTCCGCTTGCCGAGGATGTAGAAGAGCTTGAGCAGCACGGCGAACAGCGGGACCAGGATGAACAGCGTCACCGGCGCGGCGCCGATCAGGGTGCGGGCGAGCGCGGCAGCACCGTCACGACGCGACGAGTAGGCCTCGATGTTGCGATCCAAGCGCGCCCTGAAGCCGTTCGCATCGGGCTCCGGGGCGTCCGCAGACGCTTCCTTCGGGGCGCGTTGCAGCCGCCGCTTGCGGGTCTCGGCCTCGGCGTTGACCACCCGCTCCGCGGCGGCGATCGCCTCGCGCGTCGCCGCGGAGGCATCGGCGCCGAGCGCCGCGCGTTCGGCGGCCAGCCGGTCCAGTTCGCGCTCGCGCAGCGCATCCACCGCCGTGGTCGATTCCGCAGCGGCGAAGCTGTCCTTGTCCACCGCATAGGTCGCCACCGCCTGGCTTTCGGCGATGCGCTCGGCGTCCTGCAGCGCGAGCGCATCGCCGATCGCGAGTTTGGCCACGAACACCGTCAACAGGCTCAGGATCACGAACAGCCGCATCGGCGCGACGTAGCACACTCGTTTCCCGGACAGGTAGCGCACGGCGATGCGGCCGGGCACGAACAGGTCGCGCAGGGTGCGGAAGATGCGCCCGTCCAGGTGCCAGAACGATTCGAACACCTCCTCGATGGCGTGGCCGAGGTGCCGCGTCGGACTGTGCTCGGACTGGCCGCAGAGATGGCAGAAGGCGCCTTGCAGGGCGGTGCTGCAGTTTTCGCAGACGCGCAGCGGCAGCGGTGCCGGATTGCGCGGATCGGGTTCTGACATGCGTGCGGTCCCCCGTGATTTCCGTGATGCCGCATGCGGCGTGCGTCCGGCGCCTGGTGCGGCGTCCGCCGCGTGCGCGGTCCCGCGCCGGTGTCGGCGCCGCGGGAACCACGGACGGCATGCGCTCCGGTTCCGACCGGCTTGCCGGACGGCTAAGATAACGGTCCGCGGCGACCCGGCGCCAGCGCCCGACATCCGTTCGGCCGCGCGGCCGCAGTCGTCCGAGCCGTCTCCCCATGTCTTCTTCCGCTTCTCCCCGCGCGCGTTTCGGCCGCGAGGTGCGCACCACCGCGGTGCTCGCAGGCCCGCTGGTCGTGGGTCACGTCGCCACCGGCCTGATCGGTTTCGTCGACAGCATGATCGCCGGCCGCCACGGGACCGCCACCTTGGCGGCGGTCTCGATCGGCACCGCGATGTTCTGGCTGCCGATCATGATCCCGATGGGCACGCTGATGGCGCTGCCGCCGTCGGTGTCGCAGCTCGACGGCGGCGGTCGCCGCCACGAGATCGGCGCGCTGTTCCGGCAGTCGCTGTGGCTGGCGGCGGCGCTCGGCCTGCTGCTGTTCGCGTTCATGACCTTCAGCGTGCATGCGCTGGCGCCGCTGGGGATCGCCGAGGGCATTCGCCCCGGTGCGGCCGCATTCCTGCATGGGATCCGCTGGGGCGTGCCGGCGCTGACCCTCTACTACTGCATGCGCTACCTCAGCGACGGCCTGCACTGGACCCTGCCGACGATGGTGTTCGGCTTCGGCGGGCTGCTGTTGCTGGTGCCGCTGGGCATCCTGCTCACCTTCGGCGGCTTTGGCGTGCCCGAGCTCGGCGCTGGCGGCATCGGCGCCGCGTCGGCGATCATGATGTGGACGCAGACGATCGCCTTCGCACTGTACCTGCGGCGCGCGCGACGCTTCGCCGACCTCGGCCTGTTCGCGCGGTTCGATCCGCCGCGCTGGGCGTCGATCCGCGAACTGCTGCGCGTGGGCCTGCCGATCGGGGTCACGGTGGCGATGGAGGGCGGACTGTTCATCGTCACCGCGCTGCTGATCGGCCGCCTCGGCGAGGTGCCGGCGGCGGCGCACCAGATCGCGGTCAACGTCGCCGCACTGTGCTTCATGGTGCCGTTCGGCCTGGCGGAGGCGACCACGGTGCGGGTCGGGCACGCAATCGGCGGCGGCCACGGCGCCGACGGGGTACGCCGTGCCGCCTTCGCCGGCCTGCTGCTGGTGCTGGCGAGCCAGAGCATCACCGGGGTGGCGCTGCTGACCGGCAACGAGCTGCTGGCGGGCCTGTACACCGGTGATGCGGCGGTGGCCACGCTGGCGGCCTCGTTGCTGCTGCTGGCCGCGGCGTTCCAGTTCCCGGACGGGGTGCAGGTGCTGTCGGCCGGGGCATTGCGCGGGCTCAAGGACACCCGGGTGCCGATGGTGCTGGCGGCGCTGGCGTACTGGGGCGTGGGCATGGCACTGGGCGCAGGGCTGGGGCTGGGCCTGGGTTGGGGCCCGCGTGGAATGTGGATCGGCCTGATCGCCGGCCTCACCGTAGCCGCGCTGCTGCTGGGGTTGCGCTTCCTGCGCAGCAGCCGGCGGGTGGCCTAGGGCACGGTGACCTCCGGCGCATGAAAGCCGGCCGCCGGCCGGCTAAGCTGTGGACAGTCCCGATTCCCCCCGGAGTACCACCCGATGAACGAACCGCGTCGTCGCGGTCCCATTGTCCGCGTCCTGGCAGGCATCTGGGGCGCGATCAATTTCACCCGGCAACTGGTCTTCAACCTGCTGTTCTTCGTCGTGCTGCTGATCCTGCTGGCGCTGGCGGCGGGCGGCGCCGGCCGGCCGCTGCTCGATCGCACCACCCTGGTGATCGCGCCGGAAGGACGCATCGTCGAGCAGTACACCGCCGATCCGGCTTCCCGCGCGCTGGCGAAGATGATGGGCGACGAGCGTGCCGTCGAAGTGCAGTTGCGCGATCTGCTGCGCGCGATCGAGGCGGCGGCGGACGACGACCGGATCGAGCGCGTGTTTCTGCGCGTCGACCGGCTGCAGCCGTCGGGCATCGCCACCCTGCGCGAGGTCGCCGGCGCGCTGCGCGACCTGCGCGCGTCCGGCAAGCAGCTCGTCGCCTACGGCGAAGGCTTCTCGCAGGGCGCCTACCTGCTGGCGGCGCAGGCGGACGAGGTCTACATCGACCCCATGGGCAGCGGCGTCGTGCTCGAGGGCTTCGCCAGCTATGGCCCGTACTTCGGCGAGGCGCTGCAGGACAAGCTCAGCGTCGACATCCACGTGTTCAAGGTCGGCGAATTCAAATCCGCGGTGGAGCCCTACGTGCTCGACGCCGCTTCGCCCGAGGCCAAAGAGGCCGACCTGTACTGGCTCAACGACCTGTGGCAGCGCCACCTCGGCGACATCGCCCGGGCGCGCAAGCTCAGCGTCGAGCAGCTGGAAGCCGGCATCGACGGCATGGCCGACGGCGTTGCCGCGCTCGGCGGCGACCTGGCGCGCTACGCGCTGGAGCGGAAGCTGGTCGACGGCCTGAAGACGCGCGAGGAAGTGGAGCAGCTGCTGACCGAGCGTGGCGTCGCCGACGACGATGCCGAAGGCGGCTACCGCAACGTCGCGCTGGACGGCTATCTCGCCCACGTCGATCGCGACGGTCCCAAGCTCGGCCGCGAGCCGCAGGTGGCGGTGGTCGTGGCCGAGGGCGCGATCAGCGAAGGCGACCAGCCGCCGGGCAATGTCGGCGGCGAATCCACCGCCGCGCTGCTGCGCGAGGCGCGCGAGGACGAACAGATCCGGTCGGTGGTGCTGCGGGTCAACTCGCCGGGCGGTTCCGCCTATGCCTCCGAGCAGATCAACCGCGAGGTCGAGGCGCTGAAAGCGGCCGGCAAGCCGGTGGTGGTGTCGATGGGCCACGTGGCCGCGTCCGGCGGCTACTGGATCAGCATGAACTCCGACCGCATCTATGCCGATCCCTCGACCATCACCGGTTCGATCGGCGTATTCGGCCTGTTCCCCAACATCACCCGCACCCTCGACCGCATCGGCGTGCACACCGACGGCGTCGGCACCACGCGCCTGGCCGGCGCGTTCGACATCACCCGGCCGCTGGAGCCGGACGTCGGGCGCCTGATCCAGTCCAGCGTCGAGAAGATCTACGACGACTTCGTCACCAAGGTCGCCGCCGGCCGCGGTGCCCAGCCGGCGGCGATCGACCGTGTCGCCCGCGGCCGGGTCTGGAGCGGGGCGCAGGCCCGCGATCGCGGTCTGGTCGACGAGCTCGGCGGCTTCCGCGACGCGATCGCCGATGCCGCCCGCCGCGCCGAGCTGGAGGAAGGCGACTACCGCGTGCGCTACATCGAAAAGGCGCCGTCGCCGTTCGCGCAGTTCCTGTCCGGCCTGGCCGGCACCCGGATCGGTGCCTCGCTGCTGCACGACGCCGGCCTGGCGCAGGTGCTGCTGGCGCGCACGGTGCCGGAGATGGAGCGACACGTGCGCGTGTTCGAGCAGGCGCTGGCGAACGACCGCGGTACGCCGGCCAAGGCCATGGCGTACTGCTTCTGCCCGGTGTTCTAAATCGGCCGCCCCGGCTCAATGCGGCATCGCAATCGCGTGCCGCAGTTTCGTAGGAGCGCGCCATGCGCGCGATGCCGCGGGCAGTTCGCCGGCCGTAAATTCCGATGACCGGCGCGCCTGCCGGCCTGGAATCGCGGCATCCACCGGATCCTGCCGGCACCCGCGGCATCGCGCGCATGGCGCGCTCCTACGAAACGTCGGCAAGCTTGCCCGGGACGGCCGCGCTCAGCGCCTGACGTCGAGCCGGTCCTCGCGCGCGCAGGCGGCGATGTCCTCGGCATCGGCCAGGCCGAAGTCGCCGGGCAGGGCATGCTTGAGGCACGCGGCCGCCAGCCCGAAACGCAGGGCGTCGGCATCGCCCATGTCGGTGAGCAGGCCGTGCAGCACGCCGGCGGCGAAGGCGTCGCCGGTGCCGATGCGGTCGACGATCGCCTCGAGCTCGCGCGCCGGCGCGCGGTGCACGGCGCCGGCGCGGGTGACCAGGATCGCGCCGAGCGTGTGCCGATCGACGCTGTGCTGGGTGCGCAGCGTGCTGGCGATGCGCTGCAGCCGCGGAAACGCTGCGAAGGCGCGGCCGGCGGCGGCGACGATCCGGGCCTCGTGGGGAACGTCGGCGCCGGTCGCGGGATCCTCGCCGAGCACCACGGCGATGTCGCGATGGTCGGCGAAGGCGAGCTCGGCGGCGGCCAGCAGCCGGCGCAGGATCGCTGCCGGATCGCCGTCCCACGCCGCCCACAGCCGCTGCCGGAAGTTGCCGTCGAAGGACACCAGGGTGCCCGCGGCGGCGGCTGCTTCGGCCGCGGCGACCGCCGCGGCTGCGGCATCCGCGCCGACCGCCGGCGTCACCCCTGACAGGTGCAAGCAGTCGATGTCCCGCAGCAGCGCCGGCCAGTCGTAGGCATCCGCCGCGGCCAGCGCGAACGCGGAACCGGCGCGGTCATACAGCACCTCGCTCGGGCGCAGGCCGGCGCCGGTGGCGAGAAAGTACAGGCCCATGCGCCCGCCGGTCCGGCGCACGCCGCGGGTGTCGACCCCGTGCCGGCGCAGCTCGCCGAGGGCGGCCTCGCCGAGGGCGTTGTCGGCCACGGTGCCGGCCATCGCCGCGGCATGGCCGAACCGCGCCAGCGCCACCGCCACGTTGGCCTCGGCGCCGCCGACATGCACCGTCAATGCCGGCGTCTGCAGCAGCCGTTCGCGGCCGGGGGCCCCGAGCCGCAGCAACAGCTCGCCGAAACACAGGATCCGTCGTTGCGTCATGTCAGTCGTCCGATGCCGTTCATGGAGGCCAGAGTGTGGGTGCCAAGAGTGCCCGGAAACCGTTGCCGCAACGCAGCATGCTTCGGCGGGCGAGTTTTGCTACGGTTTTGACCAGCGGTGTCATTTTGGCCGCTCGGTACACCATATCAAGCGGGTTCATCCAGTCAAGAACCGCCCAAAGAGCGGAATGACGTCAGAGGAGGGTTGTGATGCGGTATCCAATCGAGACAAAAAAGACACCGGTTACCTTGCTTGCCGCAGCGATCGGGCTGGCACTGCAGATGACGGTCGCCACCGCGATCGCCCAGGAGCCTGCATCGCAGCCGGCGCCGGCGGAACCGGCTGCCACGGTGCGCGACGCCACCGAACTCGACACGGTGCAGGTCGTCGGCTACCGCGCCAGCCTGGTCAAGGCGCTCGACCTCAAGCGCGACAGCGTCGGCGCGATCGACGCGATCGTCGCCGAGGATATCGCCGACTTCCCGGACCAGAACCTGGCCGAGTCGCTGCAGCGCATCCCCGGCATCACCATCACCCGCGACTCCGGCGAGGGCCGCAACATCTCCGTGCGTGGCCTGTCCGGCGAATTCACCCGCGTGCGCGTCAACGGCATGGAGGCGATCGCCGCCACCGGCGGCGAGGGCGGGCCCAACCGCGGCCGCGACTTCGACTACAACGTGTTCGCCTCCGAACTGTTCAACTCGATCATCGTGCACAAGACCGCCTCGGCCAGCCTCGACGAGGGATCGCTGGGCGCGGTGGTCGACCTCAATACCGGCAATCCGTTCGGCTTCGAGCACGGCCGCACCTTCGTGGTATCCGGCGAGGCGCAGTACAACGATCTCACCGAGGACACCGGGCCGCGCACGGCGGCGCTGTTCGCCTACCGTGATCCCGAAGATGTCTGGGGCGTGTCGTTCTCGGCAGCCTATTCGGACAACACCACCAAGGAACTGGGCCAGAACACGGTGCGGTGGCAGCAGGCGCAGTTCCGTTCGGTGGGTGGCGTGATTTGCGCCGACAACCCTGGCGATGCTGGCTGCGCCGAGGTCGCCGACGGCTTCCACCCGCGTATTCCCCGCTACGGCGAGATCGAGGTCGAGCGCGAACGCCTGGGGCTGACCGGCAGTTTCGAACTGCGGCCGAGCGATTCCACGCGGCTGAGCATCGACGTGCTGCATTCCAAGCTCGACGCGGCCCGTCGCGAGCGATACCTGGAAGTGCTGTTCCGCGGCAATGAAGGGGGCATGGACGTCACCGACTACACCCTCGACCCGTCGACCAATAACCTGACGAGGATGGAGGTCGACAACGCCTGGGTGCGCTCCGAGAACTTCGAGAAGGTTTGGACGACCGAGTTCACGCAATGGAGCGCCAATCTTGAGCAGCACTTCTCCGATACGGTGAAGGGACATCTGATGCTGGGCCGCTCGACGTCGAAACTCGAGTTCCCGCACGAGATCACCTACATGTACGACGACCGCGGCTACGACGGCTTCGTCTACGACTACACCGACGACAAGAAGCCGGTGCTCGCGTACAACGGCGCCGACGTCACCAATCCGGCGAACTTCCAGATGTCGGAGTTCCGCGACCGCCCGAGCCGCACCGACCATACCTTCGACACGATCTCGGCCGACGTGGAGTGGGCCTTCAGCCCCTCGTACTGGCTGCAGGCCGGCATGACCCATCGCCAGTTCGCTTTCGAGACCTGGGGCGGCATCCGCGACTCGGGTGTTTGCGCCGCCGGCCTGTTCGACTGCGATCCGGACGGCGACGGCGTCGACGACTTCTACGGCATTCCCGCCACCAGCGACCTGTCGGTGATCTACGATTTCGATGACGACACCGGCGCTGGTTCGACCACGCGCTGGACCATCCCGAACCTGGACGCCTGGAACGATTTCATCGGCCTGCGCGGCCTGCCGATGCGCGAGGACCAGGGCAACGTCCGCCAGGTCGATGAGAAGGACACCGCATACTTCGTGCAGCTCAACGGCGCCACCGAACTCGCCGGGCGCGACTTCCGCTTCGATCTCGGCGTGCGCTACGTCGAAACCAAGCAGTCCTCGAGCGGCTACAACTCCGGCGTCTACGTCTACGTCGATCGCCCGACCTACTCGGACACGCTGCCGTCGGCCAACTTCGCCTGGTCGCTCACCCCGGACCTGATCTGGCGCATGTCCGCCGCCAAGGTGATGACCCGGCCGAGCCTGGGCAACCTCACCCCGGGCGGCAGCGTCGACAGCTTCAACTACCGGGTTTCCTTCCAGAATCCCTTCCTCGATCCGACCCGTGCCACGGCCTTCGATACCTCGCTGGAGTGGTACTTCGCGCCGGAGTCGATCCTGTCGCTGGCGCTGTTCTACAAGGACATCGACTCGCGCCCGATCCGGGCCGAGCGTACCGGCACCTACGCCTCCACCGGCCTGCCGCTGTCGCTGCTGGTGCCGACCTCGCCGGCGGAACAGAATCCCGAAGGCCGGCCGTGGACCATCTCCACCATCGACAACGGGCCCGGCGGCGAGCTGAAGGGCTTCGAGCTCGGCTTCCAGATGCCGTTGTCGCTGTTCGCCGAGGGCGTGCCGGTGCTGCGCAACATGGGCGTGATCGGCAACTACACCTGGGTCGATTCCGAGGTCGACTACACCTTCGGCGACGAGATCGTGACCGAGCGCCTGTTCGGCCTGTCGAAGAACTCGTACAACTTCACCCTGTTCTATGAGAACGACCGCTTCGACGCGCGCGTCTCGGCCGCCTATCGCAGCGACTATCTCGACGGGACCAGCGGCACCGGCAACCGCTTCGAAGGCTATGACGGCACGTTGAGCGTCGATGCCTCGCTGGGCTACAAGATCAACGAGAACTTCGAGGTGACCCTGGAGGGGTTGAACCTGACCGACGACTACCAGGATCGCTGGACCGACATCACCGCTCGCCGGCGCTACGAGTACGACCATACCGGCCGGGTCTACAAGGTCGGGTTCCGCTACCGGTTCTGATGCCGTCGGCGTGACGCCGGGTACCGCCGTCGCCGCGCAAGCGGCGGCGGCGATGCTTTGCGTGTCGGCCGCCGAATCCGGCGTCCGGCCCGAAGGCGTGTTCGGGTTGCGCGGAAACGTCCGGACGGCCAAGATCGGTGACGTCTGGAGGTGACGTCGATGTCTGCGGGAACATTGATCTTTTCAACCGATTCGCGACGCGCATCTCGCGGGCCGCGTCGTGCGGCGGGCATGATCGCCGGCCTCGCCGCGGTGGCGGCGGCGTTTTGGCTGGCGCCAGCGCACGAGGCGATGTCGGCATCGCCGCAGGACGATCCCGACGTGCGCGTGCTGGTGTTCACCAAGACCGCCGGCTTTCGCCACGCCTCCATTCCCGACGCCGTCGCCGCGCTGCGTGAACTCGGTGCGGAGCACGGCATCGCGATCGTACACAGTGAGGACGGCGCCTCGTTCACCGAGGACAACCTGTCCGGTTATCGCGCGGTGGTGTTCGCCAACACGACCCAGGACGTACTCGACGCATCGCAGCAGGCGGCGATGGAGGCGTTCATCCGCAACGGCGGCGGCTTTCTCGGCCTGCATTCGGCCTCCGACACCGAGTACGACTGGCCCTGGTACGGCGAACTCGTCGGCGCCTGGTTCGACGGCCACCCGCCGGGCCTGCAGACCTCGCGGATCCGCTTGGCCGATCCGGCGGCGATGGGGATCGGAAGCGACGACCGGCCTTGGCAAGTCACCGACGAGTTCTACAACTTCCGCCGCAATCCGCGCGAGCGGGTCGAGGTGATCGCGGCGCTTGAACCGTCCGACTTCGTCGGCAGCACCATGGACGGGGATCACCCGATCGCCTGGTGCCGCGAATACGACGGCGGCCGCACCTGGTACACCGGCCTCGGCCACGACAGCCGCCTCTATGCCGACGCCGTGTTCCTGCGGCACGTGGCGCGCGGTTTGCGTTACGTCACGGGTATCGACGACGCCTGCTGAGGCGCTTCACCGGTTGGCGGTTCGAGCCTCGTCGCACAGGCAAGTGCCACCATCGCATGGGAGCGCGCGCGCGCGGGGCTCATGCAGTGATGGGCTTTCGCCCTCGCGCAGGCGAGGGCCGGGAATCCCGCTCCGCTCGGCTCTCGGCGGGGTCGGGGCTGAAGCCCCTCCTACAGGGATAGGCTGCGTGGTGAACGTCGATATGGCCTGAGTCCGGTTGACGCTTCCATGCCCGCGGCGCGATGGCGCCGCGGGCGCTCGCGCATCACGGATACATCCGCTCGCGCAGCTCGGGCACCGCGCGGCTCAGTTCGTCGGCGACCATCGCGGCGAAGAAGTCCGCGCCTTCGACACCGAGGTGGGTGTAGTCGAACTGCCACTTCGGCTGGCCGAGCGGCGGGCGGCCACCGGGGTCGGGCGGTGCGTCCGGCATCGGCGGCACCTCATGGTCGACCGTGGTGCCGGTCTGTGCGGCGGCGATCATCCACGAGACCGGCGGGATCTCGGCGAAGCGCATCGACTGCACCGGACCCAGTGCCTGCACCGCGGCGACGCTGCGCGCGTGCAGATCGACCAGCGGCACCTCCATCTCCTTCGCGACCTTCCGGATCGCGTCGGCCCACGGCGCGAGGTCGTCGTCGAGCCGGCCATCCTCGAACATGCGTCGCGTCAACGGCGTAACCAGCACCGGTCGCGCGCCGGCGGCGCGGATCTCCTCGACATAGCGGCGCATGTTGACCGGGAACTCGGTGGCCAGATCGGTCGAACGGCCGGGCTTGCCGGGCTGGTCGTTGTGGCCGAACTGCACCAGCACCCAGGTGCGGTCGTAGGCGCCCGTCTTCATCTCCGCCAGCGCGATGTCCCATGAACCTTCTGCGCGGTAGCTGTAGCTGCTGCGGCCACCGCGCGCGAGGTTGAGGCAGGCGATGAAGGAACTGACGTGATGCGAGCAGAACGAGGAGCCCCAGCCGCTCTGGACCGCGGTCGTCGAGTCGCCGACCAGGATGATCTTGTCGGCGTGGATCGGCGTCGCCGGTGGGCGGGCGTCCTGTGCGGTGGCGAGGCCGGTGGCGATCAAAAGGGCTGACGCCAAGGCGAAAGAACGAAGTTTCATCAGTGGGCTCCGTGTCGTGGAACTGGGGGAGTCTGCTTTTTGATCGTCATCTCCGCGAAGGCGGGCATCCATGGACGTTGGGCCTTGAAAGGCGAAGTCCTTGGATGCCCGCCTTCGCGGGGATAACGGCGGTGGTTGGAGGACCGGCGGGTTCACATCGTTCCGCGCTGCACGAACGGGACGCGCTGGTACAGCCGGCGCTCGCCGCCCCGCGGGTCGTTCTCGAGCCGGCTGGCATCGTCGAAGACCATCGTTTCGCGCTTGTCGAGCGAGTAGGGCGCCCATGCGGGAATCCCCGCGTGGTTTGGATCGCCGGTACGCGCGAATGCCAGCAATGCCTCGCTCATGCGCCCCGCCATCCGCTGCGCGGCGGCGGTCTCGCCCGTCCGCGAGCCGGGCTGGCGGAGGGTGTCGAACACCAGCGGGATGTCGAGGGTGTGGAAGGCGCGGAACTTCTCTCCGCCGCCTCCGCGCGGATACCAGTCGAGCTGGTATGCCCAGGTCGGTGCGCCGCCCCGCTGCCGCGCCCGCGCCTCGGCTTCTTCGACCGCGCCGCGCCAGGAGCGGCCTGCGGTGGTGGCGGCGAAGAACACCTCCGACGGCGTGTAGTCCGGATACATGCGCCGGTATTCGGCGATCACCACGTCCGGATCGATGTCGACGAACTGCTGCTTCTCCAGCTTCGCCGGCAGGTCGTCCCAGCGCAGCTCGAAGTTGGCGGGGTCGTTGCCGAGGAAGGCGCGGGTCTCGTCGCGGGTGTTGCCGATCACCATCGGGATATCGGCCGACTGCACGGGGGCCTCGGGCCAGAACGGATGCACCGGCAGCGAACGCCCGTCCAGCACCGGGCCGAAGTACAGGCGACTATCCTCGACGCGCGAGAAGTCGCGCACGGTGGTGGCTTCGAGCAGTCGCTCAGCCGGCAGGGTGCGCAGACGGTCGACCTGGTCCGATGCCAGCCCCAGCGTTTCCAGGAACAGTTGCGCGCGCTGCGTGGCCGCGCGCGGGCCGGCGGCGGTGACCTGTTGCCCGCTCATGGTCCAGGCGCGGTGGAACAGGCCGCGCGCGGCCGGCATCGCCATCAAGGTCGCGATCTTGGCGCCGCCGCCGGACTGCCCGAACGTGGTGACGTTGCCGGCGTCGCCGCCGAACTCGTCGGCGTGTTCGCGCACCCATTGCAGCGCCTGCACCAGGTCGAGCTGGCCGACGTTGCCGGAGACGGCGTACGCGTCTCCCGCGAGGCGGGCGAGATGGAGATAGCCGAAGGCGTTGAGGCGATGGTTGACCGTGACCACCACCGCGTCGCCGCGCCGGCACAGGTTGGCGCCGTCGTACAGCGGGTCGCTGCCGGAGCCGTTGTCGAAGCCGCCGCCGTGGATGTAGAACAGGATCGGCCGCTTGCCGCCGTCGCGCAGGCCCGGCGTCCACACGTTGAGGAACAGGCAGTCCTCGCTCGTCGTCTCGTCGTTGCCCCGCTGCGGTGCCGAGGCGCCGTAGGCCGTGGCGTCGCGAATGCCCTCCCAGGGGAGTTCCGGCAGCGCCGGCAGGAAGCGGCGCGAGGCGGTATCGGCACCGTAGGGGACGCCCTTGAACACGTGCACGCCGCGATCCACGTAGCCGTGGATGCGACCGCTGCGCGTCGTGGCGAGCGCCGGCGCCTCGCCCGCGGCGGCATGCGCCCAGGCGGGAAGGGCGAGGCCGGCGCCGAGCATCGCGGCGCCCTTGAGGAAGCCGCGGCGGTCGTTGTCGTCGAGTGCATCGGTGCGGGTGGCGTCATGCATGGCTTTGGTTCGCTCGATGTGCGTCACGGATCGGATGCGATGCAGGTCGTCACTGCCATCGCCCATGCCCCGTCATCCCCGCGCAGGTGGGGATCCAGTGGCTTTCCGGGAGAAATTCGAAGTCGTTGGGCGTGTTTCGGGGGTTGGCCGGAGGGTTTCGGCGGTGTCGTGTGCCGGAGATGAGGCGCGAAGTCACTGGGCCCCGGCCTTCGCCGGGGCGACGACGGAGGTTTGGCCAATATCGGATCGATCTGGCGCTTTCGCCGCTTCGGCGGCGCGAGCGCCCCCCGTTTCCCGCATCCATGCGATCGCCATCTGCGGCCACAGCGCCAGCGAGGTCCCGGCCGTGCCGCGCACGCCGAAGCCGTGGCCGCCGTGCGGGTACACATGCAACTCGGCCGGGATGCCGGCGCGGCGCAGCGCGCGGTGGAATACGAGGCTGTTCTCCACCGGCACCGCGTCGTCGTCCGCGGCATGCAGCAGGAAGGTCGGTGGTGTGCCGGCACGGATGCGGGTCTGCAGGGAATAGGCGGTCACGTGCTCCGGCAGCGGCGCAGCGCCGAGCAGGCGTTCGCGCGAGCCGGGGTGGAAGACGGGTGCGCAGACCTCGTGCTGGGCTTTGGCATGTCGGTCGTCGCTTCCGGGGAGTCCGGTCCGGACATCCGTGGACGGGCGTCCGGGGGCCCCGCGGCCGGTGGCCGCGCAGCGCACCCCTTCACCCATGTCGATGACCGGATAGATCAGCGCCATGAAGTCCGGGCGCGCGCTGGCCTCGTCATGCGCATCGACCGGTGCGTACACGCGTTCGTCGAAGCGCGTGCCCAGGCTGGCGGCAACATGGCCGCCGGCGGAAAAGCCCAGTACGCCGATCCGCGCCGGATCCAGGTTCCATTCGCCGGCGCGCGTGCGGACCAGCCGCAGCGCACGCTGTGCGTCGGCCAATGGTGCATCGCGCGTGTTCTCGTGGCCGTCGCCGGGCAGGCGGTAGCGCAGCACGAACAGGGTGACACCACCCCGCTCGACGAAGGCTGGCACCAGTGCCGTGCCCTCCTTGTCCAGCACCACGCGTTCGTAGCCGCCGCCGGGGATCACCAGCAATGCACTGCCGTCGGCTCGCGACGGCCGGTAGACGACCAGGTACGGCTGGGTCACACCGGTGACGATGCGGTCCGGCAGCGCCGGATCGTCGCTACGCTCGACGATGGCCTGGCGCGCGGCGACACGTTGAGAGCCAGGCGCGGTGCGGTCCGGCCATAGCCAGATCCGGGAAGCGGCTTCGGTCGCGGATTCGCTGGATGGCACGGGCGTCGCGAGCGTCGGGGGTGCAGCAAACGCGAGTACCAGCCCGATCAGTGCCGCCCATGCCCTTCGGCGTCCAGAATCTTCCCCTTTGCAAAAGAGGGGGCGAGCGCCCCTGCGCAATACGCGGGTGCCGGGGATTGCTGTCGCTGTTCTTCCCCCTTTGAAAAAGGGGGATTGAGGGGGATTTGCTTTGGTTGTTGCTTGCGCCGGGCGCCAAGCAAATCCCCCCTGCCCCCCTTTTTCAAAGGGGGGGAGAAGCCGGGCTTCGGATCGGGCGCAATGGCCGACGCTTTCCCCCCTTTGAAAAAGGGGGGCAGGGGGGATTTGCTCTTTCCCAAGGAGGGGCAGCGCAGCACGCCCTCCGCCGAAGGACGACAACGTGGCGGCCGAATCCCGCAGTGCCATCAGCGCAGCGGTTCGCCGCGCGGGAGCGGTTTGCGCGGCTCCATCGTGTCCAGATCCCAGTCCTCCGGCACGAAGGCCTGGCGCGTCTCGGGATGGTCCGGGTAGCCGCCGACGTCCTGCTCGCTGTCGATGATCGCGCCGCGTGCCTCGATCACGTCGGCGACGATGCGACGGTCGATCTCGTCCCGATCCCAGGGGCGGGCGCCGGCTTCGGCGATTACCTTGTCCTGCACCTGCGCCGACGGCAGCAGCTCGACGCCGAACGGCAGTGCCGGCGCCGCCTCGAGCTCGACCAGCTCGGCTGGCGCGGTGGTGTAGCGGCCGGTCTGCGGCAGCGCCTCGCCGATCGTGTCCACCACCCGATTGTCCTCGGCATAGAATTCCATGTCGCCCGAGCCGCCGATCATGAAGAACGCCAGCTCGCGGGTATCGGGCCCGGCGCGCATCACGTTGCCGCGCAGGATCATCTGCCCGGTCTGGTAGGTGCGCTCCAGCCATTCCTCGGCGATCAGGTTGTAGTGCACTGCCTTCTGGCCGGGGTTGTAGATCAGGTTGTTGAGCACCTGGCCGCGGGCGCCGCCCTTGAACAGCGGGTTGCGCTCGAAGTTGTGCGCGTACAGGTTGCCGACGATCAGCACGTCGTTGACGTGGTCGTGGATCAGCGAGCCCTTGGAGTGCTCGCCCTTGCCGTGGGTCGCATGCGCCAGGCCCTCGGCGATGATGTTGTTGCTGAAGGTGATCCGGCGCGAAGCGTTCTGCAGCCATTCCTCCGGGGTCTCACCCGCGAAGCGCGTGCTGGAGGCCGACAGGTTCTCGTCGGTGGCCCAGGTCAGCGAGCAGTGGTCGACGATCACGTCGCGGGCGCCGCGCAGGGTGGTGATGGCGTCGAAGTCGACGCCGGCGCGCTTGCCCAGACCGGCCTCGCCCGGGCGCACGCGGATGTGCCGCACCACCACGTCGTGGGCGGCGATCACCAGCCCGCCGCGGATCAGGGTGATGCCCGGCTGCGGCGCGGTCTGGCCGGCGATGGTCAGGTGGGGCTCGTCGATGCGCAGCGTCTTAACGCCGAGGTCGATCACGCCGCCGACCTCGAACACCACGATGCGCGGCCCTTTGGCCTGCACCGCCTCGGTGAACGAGCCGGGACCTTCGGCGTCGAGGGTGGTGACGCGGATGATCTTGCCGCCGCGTCCGCCCGGCGTGTGCGCGGCCCAGCCCTGCGCCCCCGGAAAGGCGAGCGCCCGGTCGGCGGCGAGGGCCGGCGAGACCAGGCCGGCGAGTGCCAGCGACAGCAGCAGGCGCGCCAGTAATGACGTGAACGAATACATCGATTTTCTCCCGGGTGGCGGTTCTGCCGGCATTGTCGCAACGGCGCTGCCACGTGGCAGCATCAAAATGACACCGGTTAACCGTATACGAAAGGCCACGCCCTGCGCCATGTGCACTGCAACATCGCGGTCGTCTTTTCCGGGCATTGCAGGCTCGTCCATTGATGACCGGCCTCGCCGTAGGAGCGCGCCATGCGCGCGATGCCGCGGATGCCGGCAGGATCCGGGGGATGCCGCGATTCCGGACCGGCAGGCGCGCCGGTCACCGGGATTTGGCGGGCGGCGAAATGCCCGCGGCATCGCGCGCATGGCGCGCTCCTACATTGTTTGCTGCCGTGCAGCTTGATGCCCATTTATGCCGCGCTGCACATTGAAAATGACACCGGTTTACCATATACGGGTACCCGAGAGCGGGCCATGTGCACCGCAACATCCGATTCCGCAGGAGAACCAGCTTGAGCAACCGCAACGACAGCGCCACGGCGGCGACGGACCAGGGACAGGCCGCGAGCACGATCGCCGACGCGTTCGTGCGGGCACGGCTGGCGGGTGCGTCGCTGCCAGACTTCCCGGGTACGATCCCGGACGACCTAGTCGCCGCCTACCGCGTGCAGGACCTGGCGATCGCGCAATGGCCGGACACAGTGGTCGGCTGGAAGGTCGGCTACATCCAGCCGCCGCGCCGCGACGACTCCGGCGACGAGCGCCTGCTCGGGCCGATCTTCCGCCGCAACCTGTGGCCGGCCGACGGCAGCGTCGGATTTCCGGTGTTCGCCGGCGGCTTCGCCGCGGTCGAGGCCGAGTACGTGCTGCGGCTGCAGGCCGATGCGCCGGCCGACAAGATCGACTGGACGCCGGAAGAGGCGGCCGCGCTGCCGGCGACGCTGCACATCGGCATCGAGATCGCCAGCAGTCCCCTGGCCACGATCAACGCGCTCGGCCCGCGCGTGGTGGTGTCGGACTTCGGCAACAACAACGGGCTGATCCTCGGCGGCGAGATCGAACACTGGCGTGACATTCCCGAAGAGCGCCTGCGCGCGGAAACCTGGATCGACGGCGCCAGCGTCGGCACCGGTGGCGCGACGCTGCTGCCGGGCGGGTTGCGCGCCGCCTACGCCTTCGCGCTGTCACGTTCGGCCCGGCGCGGCCGTCCGCTCAAGGCCGGCGAGCTGATCGCCACCGGCAATGCCACCGGCATCCACGACATCGCGGTCGGGCAGACGACGCGGGTGCGGTTCGAAGGCTACGGCGACATCGAGGGCCATGCGGTGGCGGCGACGGCGGTGGAGGCGGCGTGATCGATCGGCGTCGCTTTCTTGCCGCGGGGCTCGGCGCGTGCGCCGCGCCGCTGCTGCCGCTGTCGGCGCTGGCGCGCGGTGCGCCCGGCGAACTCACCGCCACCGACGTGCACGTCGACGGCTATCCCACCGTCGAGGCGGTGAAGTGGATCGGCGAGACGCTGGCGCGCGAGACCGACGGCCGCCTGCGCATCCGCCTGTACCATTCCGGCCAGCTCGGGCGCGAGTCCGATGCGATCGACATGGCCCGCTTCGGCGCCATCGACATCACCCGCGTCTACACCGGGTCGCTCAACAACGCCTTCCCGCTGACCGAGGCCCTGTGCCTGCCGTACGTGTTCGATTCGGTCGCGCACCTGCGCCGCGCGCTCGACGGCGACGTCGGCGCGGCGGTGCTGCGCGGCTTCGAGGCGCGCGACCTGGTCGGGCTGGCGATCTACGACAGCGGCGCGCGCTGCTTCTACAACACCCAGCGGCCGCTGCGCACGCCGGACGACATGCGCGGACTGAAGTTCCGGGTGCCGCCATCGGACATCTTCATCCAGCTGCTGCGCCTGTTCGGCGCCAATCCCACGCCGCTGGCGTTCGGCCAGGTGTTCTCGGCGCTGGAGACGCGGCTGATCGACGGCGCCGAGAACAACATGCGCAGCTTCCATTCCAGCCGCCACTTCGAGGCGGCGGGGTACTGGTCGCAAAGCGAGCACTCCTACGCCCCCGACGTGCTGCTGATCTCGCGCCGCAGCCTGGAGGCGCTGGCACCGGCCGACCGCGAACTGCTGCTCGACACCGCGCGCGCCTCGGTGCAGGTGATGCGGCGGCTGTGGGACGAGTCGGAAAGCGCCGCGCGCGATGCGGTCCAGGCGCACGGCGTGGCCTTCAACGATGTCGACATGGCGGCGTTTCGCGCCGCGGCCGCGCCGCTGCTCGACGACTACCTGCACCGCCCCGAGATCGCGCCGCTCTACCGTCGCATCCGCGCATTCGCCTGAGGAGACCGATGAGTCCCGCCGAACACGACACCGTTTCCTCCCCCGCGTCCCCGGCGCTGCAGCGCGGGCTGACGCGGCTGTCCTCGCTCGCGGTCGCGATCGCCGGCATCGCCATGCTCGGCCTGGTGGCGGTGCAGGGCTGGCAGGTGTTCGCACGCTACGTGCTCAACGATTCGCCGAGCTGGACCGAGCCGGTGACGCTGCTGCTGCTGAGCGCCGCGATGAGTTTCGGCGCCGCCGCCGGCGTGCACGAGCGCCGTCATTTCCGTTTCCATCTGCTGGCGCAGGCGTTCCCGCCGCTGCTGCGGCAGGCGAGCGAGGCGATCGCCGCCGCAGTGATCCTGGTGATCGGCGCCACCCTGGCGTGGTGGGGCGCGCGCCTGCTGTTCGACGGGATCGACATTCGCATGGCCGGCGCGCCGCTGCCGCAGAGCATCGTCTTCCTGCCGCTGGCGCTGGGCGGGTTGTTGATGGCGCTGTTCGCGCTGCTGCAGCTGGCGCAGGCGCTCGCCGGCGACCGTACCCAGGGCGAGGGCTGAGGCATGGCGATCGCTTTGTTGTTCGGCGCGTTCATCCTGCTGCTGCTGATCGGCGTGCCGGTGGCGTACGCGCTGGCCGCGGCGTCGCTGCTGGCGCTGTTCTATCTGGACCTGCCGTCGATCGTGCTGGCGCAGCAGGTCGGCGCCGGCATCGGCACCGCTTCGCTGATCGCGATTCCGCTGTTCATCTTCGCCGGCGAGATCATGATGCGCGGCGGCATCTCCGAACGCCTGATCGCGCTGGCGGCGGCACTGGTCGGGCGCATCCGCGGCGGCCTCGGCCAGGTCAGCATCCTGTCGTCGCTGTTCTTCGGCGGCGTGTCCGGTTCGGCGATCGCCGACGTGTCCGCGGTCGGCGGCACGATGATCCCGCAGATGGTCAAGCGCGGCTACGACCGCGACTTCGCCGTCAACGTCAGCATCACCGGCGCGCTGGTGGCGCTGCTGGTGCCGCCTTCGCACAACCTGATTCTGTACTCGGCCGCGGTCGGCGGCGGCATCTCGATCGCCGACCTGTTCGCAGCCGGCATCGTTCCGGCGCTGCTGATGACGGTGACACTGATGTTCACCGGCTACCTGGTCGCGCGCCGCCGCGGCTACGGGGTCGAGGCGTTCCCGGGCCTGCGCGCGGTGCTGCTGCGGCTGGTGTCGGCACTGCCGGGCCTGGGGCTGGTGGCGCTGATCTTCATCGGCATCCGCGCCGGCATCTTCACCGCGGTGGAGAGCGCCGCGATGGCGGTGGTCTACGCGCTGCTGGTGACGGTGGCGATCTATCGCATGCTCAACTGGTCCGCGTTCCGGCAGGCGGTCGCGCACGCCGCGCGCACCACCGGGGTGATCCTGTTCGTGATCGCCACCGCGGCGCTGTTCGGCTGGCTGCTGGCCTACCTGCAGGTGCCGGCGGCGGCGGTGGAACTGCTGAGTGCGATCGCAGACAACCGCTACACCGTGCTGCTGCTGATCGCGGTGATCCTGCTGCTGCTGGGCACCTTCATGGACCTGGCGCCGATGATCCTGATCTGCACGCCGATCTTCCTGCCGGTGGCGAAGGCGTTCGGCGTCGACCCGCTGCACTTCGGCGTGGTGCTGGTGCTGGCCGGCGGCATCGGCCTGGTCACGCCGCCGGTCGGCTCGGTGCTGTTCGTCGGTGCCGCGATCGGCAAGATCGGCATCGGCGAGGCGCTGAAATCGATCTGGCCGTTCTGGCTGGCGGCGCTCGGCGTGCTGCTGGTGGTCACCGTGTTCCCGCAACTGTCGCTGTGGCTGCCGGCGCTGTTCAAGATCTAGGCCTGGCCGCGCTGCTGTTCGCGGCCGCCTCGCTCCTGCCGGCCGCGGCGGCCGGTCCCGGTCCGATCCCGCTGGACGGGTTCGCCGACGCCATCCACCACTGGCAGAACCTGCATGGCGACGACGACCCGCGCCATGCGCCCGACGATGTCGCCACGATCGCCGACAACATCGTGCTGCAGCAGCGCCGCGATGGCGGCTGGCGCGAGAACCGGGACCCGGCGCGCATCCTCGACGACGACGCGCGCCGCCGGCTCGACGCCGAGCGGGACACCGCCGGCGGCAGTTTCGACAACCGCAACGTCTACACCCAGGTCGAATACCTGGCGCAGGCGCATGCGCGGACCGGCATCGCGCGCTTCCGCGAGGCGAGCCTGCGCGGCCTCGAGTTCATCCTGGCGCAGCAGATCGAGGCATGCGGAGGCTGGCCGCATACCGTGCCGGCGAGCACGTCATACCACGCGCTGATCACGATTGCCGACGAGGTCACGCCGGGCGTGCTGGCGACGCTGCGCAAGGCGATGGCCGGCAGCGACGGCTTCGTCTTCGTCGACGACGACCTGCGCGCGCGTGCACGCGCGGCGGTGGCGCGGGGCGACGCCTGCCTGCTGCGCCTGCAGGTGCGGCAGGACGGACGCGCGACCGCCTGGGCCGGGCAGTACGATCCGCGCACGCTGGCGCCGGCGCAGGGCCGCAGCTTCGAACTGCCGGCGATCGTCACGCAGGAGAGCATCGCGGTGGTGCGCTACCTGATGTCGATTCCCGCGCCGTCGCCGGAGGTGGTCGCGGCGGTCGACGCCGCCGTGGCCTGGTTCCGCGACGTCGCGCTGCACGGCGTGCGCCTGGAGACCTCCGCGGCCGAACCGGTGCGCTACCGCTACCACACCGCCACCACCGACCGGCGCCTGGTCGAGGATGCCGACGCGCCGCCGCTGTGGGCGCGCTTCTACGATCTGACCGACAACAGCGTGGTGCTGGCCACCCGCGAAGGCGAGCGCGTCGCCCGCTACGCCGACATCCCGCGCGAGCGCCGCACCGGCTACCAGTGGTACGGCGACTGGCCGCACGCCCTGCTCGAGCGCGAATATCCACGCTGGAAACGGAAGGTCGCTGCCGGCGATTGAGTCCCCCGCGTCCTCCACCTTCAACATCGGCGCGTTAGCGGTGGTCGCGATCCTGGTGGCGCTGTACGCGAGCTTCTGGTGATGCGGGTGTTCTAGCGGCTGCAGCTTTGTGCCGTTGTGGCTGAAGCCGGAGATCCGTATGAGCGCAAGGCGAAGGGGCTTCGGCAGGCCGCGTGGGCGCGGGAGCCGCACCGCGGGGATTGCTCCGCCCTTCGGTCCGGCCATCCATGGCCGGACTCAGGGCCGCTGCACATCCCTGTGCAGCTCTCCGCAACCCCCACGGCACGTCTCCCACTCCAACCCTCATTGGCTTCGGTAGGAGGGCCTCCAAGCATCCGAAAGCGAATGGCCGGTGCGGCGTCCGGGCTGGGGTATGCGGATAGCAGGCCATGGATGGCCTGCGGCGGCGAGTCCGCCATGGATGGCGGACCGAGCCGGGGAGCATGCCCCGGCCCGGGCGCCGCTGGATCCGAAGCCTGTTACCTCACCGGCTCTGATGCAATCGCACCGGCACGCCCTCACCCCACCATCTGCTCCAACTCGCGCCCGCGGGTCTCGTGCACGTAGCGCAGTACGAAGAAGATCGACACGAACGCCGCGAACGCATAGAACCCGTACGTCGCCGCCA
>NZ_VSSP01000007.1 GCF_008312895.1 Luteimonas suaedae
AACGTCGCCACCAGGCTGATCAGCACGATGAAGCGGGTGTTGGGCGACTCCGCGGGCACCGCATCGCTCGTCATGGAAATGCTGCTCATGGTCAGTCCTGGGTTCGAGATGAGGGGCCGGGCCGGTGCAGGCGCCGGCCGTGATCGGGCGATACGCGCGGATGGCGCGATGACGTGTTCACGCGCGCACCAGCGCACCGCCGCGCCAACGCAGCCGTGCCGACTCGCCGGCCTCGAGGGTCAGCTTCAACGTGCGGTCTCGATAGGCGACCAGGTACTCGCCGCCGCGATCACTGCGCAGCCGTGCCTCGGCCAGGCGGCCGGCCGCCCAGGCCAGGTCGATGCCGGCGGCGCCGCGTGCGCGCAGCCCGCGCACCGAACCTTCCGGCCAGGCCGCGGGCAGCGCCGGCAGCAGGAAGATCGTGCCACCCCAGCTCTGCAGCAGCATCTCGGTGATGCCGGCGGTGCCGCCGAAGTTGCCGTCGATCTGGAACGGCGGATGCGCGTCGAACAGGTTGGGATAGGTGCGCGAGGGACTAAGCAGCATGCCCAGCACCTTGTACGCATGCTCGCCGTCCCACAGCCGCGCCCACAGGTTCAGGCGCCAGCCGATGCCCCAGCCGGTGGCTTCGTCGCCACGGATTTCGAGCGAGGTCTTCGCCGCCGCCGCGAGTTCCGGCGTGTCGCGCACGTTGATCTGGCTGCTGGGGTGCAGCGCGTACAGGTGCGAGACGTGGCGGTGGTCCATCTCCGGCGCCTGCATGTCCCAGTCTTCCTGCCATTCCTGCAGCTGGCCGGCCTTGCCGATGCGGTGCGGCGGCAGGCGTTCGCGCAGCGCCGCCAGCCGTTGTGCGAACGCATGGTCGACGTCGAGCCGCTCGCTCATCTGGATGCACTGGCCGAACAGGTCGCGCAGGATCTGCGCGTCCATCGACGGGCCGGCGCAGATCGAGGCGCCGTGCGGATGCACGTTCTCCGGCGACATCGACGGTACCGTGACCATCGCCCTGGTGCTCGGATCCTCCACCAGGGTGGCGGCGAAGAACTCGGCCGCGCCCTTGAACAGCGGATAGATCTTCTCCAGGTACGCCGGATCGCGGCCGTAGTCCCAGCGGTCCCACAGCTGCTGCAGCAGCCAGGCGCCGCCCAGCGGCCACAGGCCCCACTTGGCGCCGTCGATCGGGGTGGTCTGCCGCCACAGGTCGGTGTTGTGGTGGACGACCCAGCCGGGCGCGTCGTACATGGCCTCGGCCGTGTACGCGCCGGTCTCGGACAACTCGAACAGCATGCGCTCCAGCGGCTCCACGCACTCGGGCAGCGCGTTGGCCTCGCTGGGCCAGTAGTTCATCTCGGTGTTGATGTTGATCGTGTACTTACAGTCCCAGGGCGGGGCCATCAGATCGTTCCAGATGCCCTGCAGGTTGGCCGGCTGGGTGCCCGGGCGCGAACTGCAGATCAACAGGTAGCGGCCGTACTGGTGATACAGCGCCGCCAGCGCCGGATCGCCGCCCTCGGCGAAACGCGCCACGCGCACGTCGGTGGGCAGGTCGGCGACGGGCGTGCGGCCCAGGTCGATCGACACGCGCCGGAACATGCGGCGGTGCTCGGCCACGTGGTCGTCGAGCAGCGCCTGCCAGGACCTGCGCGCGACCGCGTCGAGCTGTGCGCGGGTGATCGCCTCGGGGTCGCCGTCGATGTCGTCGTAGCGGCGGTAGCTGGTGGCGGCAGTGAGCAGCAGCACCACCTCGTCGGCACCGACGATCTCGATGCGGTCGCCCTGCCGCTGCATGCGGCCGCCGCGCGGCAGCACGCGCAGGCGCAGGGCGAAGCGCAGGCGGCCCTCGATGCCGCGGCTGGAACCGTTGCGCCCGCGCAGCAGCAGACCGTCGTCGCCGTCGGCGGCCACCTCGGAAACCTGATCGCTTTCCAGGCCGATGCGCAGGCCCAGCCGACCCGGCTCGTCCACGCTCAGCCGCACCGCGATGCACTGGTCCACCGGCGAGACGAAGGCCTCGCGCAGGTGCTGCACGCCGCGGCTCTCGAAGGTGGCGCTCGCCAGCGCGCTGTCCAGGTCCAGCGTGCGCCGGTAGCCGTTGACGTCGGACACCTCGAAGAAGTCCAGCGCCAGATCGCCCAGCGTCTGGTACGGCATCTGCTTGATCGGCCGCGCCATCATCGTGGCGTCGGCCAGCGCTTCGGCTTCGGCGTAGCGGCCGGCGAAGATCAGCCGCCGCACCTCCGGCAACGCCGCCAGCGCTTCCGGCGACGTGGGGTCGTACGGGCCGCCGGCGTATAGCGTGTCCTCGTTGAGCTGCAGGCGCTCGTACTTGCCGCCGCCCCACATCATCGCGCCGAGTCGGCCGTTGCCCAGCGGCAACGCCTCGACCCATTGCGTGGCCGGACGGTCGTACCACAGCGCCAGTTCGCCACCGCCCGAAGCCGGTGGCATCGCTGTCTTTGCGGCCGCTCCGCCGGCGTTCCCCTGCGCCGCCGGCGGCCGCCCTTGCGCCGCCGCCGTGCCGATACCGGCGCCCAATCCAGCGACCGTCAGGCCGGCCGCCACCCCCTTGAACAACAGGCGCCGCGAAGGATCGTCCGGCCGGCCCGGGGCGGGCCGGCCGGAGCCGGACCCGTCTCGCGCTTCATCACTCACTGGTCATCACTCACGGGTACTGCTCTCCATCAAGATGTCTACCGGGCGACAACGATCTTGCCGGCTTCGGGATGCACTGTCATTGCGCACCTGCAGCATCGCGCGGCACCACGAGCGCTTCGCCGGTGTATTCGATTTCGACGTCGGACGCCGCTTCCAGTTGCCCCGCGTCCTCGCGCGGGCCGTCGATCCAGCGCACGCGGAAGGTGCGCTGGCCCGGCATGCCGGACCAGTCGCCCTCGCGTGCACCGAGGGTCAGCTCGCCCTTGGCTTCGTTCCACGCCAGCGGGATGCGGCTGAACTCGCCTTGCTCGTAGTCGTAGCTGCGGCCGTCGTCCTCGTACAGCGAGAACGTGCCGTCGGCGCCGGTGTAGACCACCAGCGTGACCGGCGCGTCGGGCTGGTCGTCGACGTGCTGCCGCACCGGCCCGGTCGGCACGATCGAGCCGGCGCGCACGAACAGCGGCATGCGGGCCAGCGGCGCGTCGGCATCGATGGTCTGCCCGCCTTCGTAGCGGCGGCCGCTGTGGAAGTCGATCCAGCTGGTGCCGGCCGGCAGGTAGACCTTGCGGCTCGTGGCCTTAAACTCGTGCACCGGGTTGACCAGGAACGCGGAACCGAACAGGTACTGGTCGGCGACGTCGCGCGCGTTCGCGTCCTGCGGGAAGTCCATGAACAGGCCGCGCAGGATCGTTCCATCGCGATGATAGGTGTCGCCGGCCAGCGAATAGACGTACGGCAGCAGCGTGTAGCGCAGCTTGAGGTAGTACGCCATGCTGTCGTGGTACGGCGTGCCTTCCGGCGCGATGTTCCAGATCTCGCGGTACGGGAACTGGCCGTGCGCGCGGAACAGCGGCAGGAACGCGCTGTACTGGAACCAGCGGGTGTTCAGTTCACGCCACTCCGGCAGGTGCGCCGGATCCTGGTTCTCGTAGCGCTTCTCGACCGAGAAGCCGCCGCTGTCCACGGTCCAGTTAGGCAGGCCAGACAGCGACATGTGCACGCCGGCCGGGATCTGCTCGCGCAGGTCGTCCCAGCGCGAGACCACGTCGCCGCTCCAGCTCGCCACGGCGTTGCGCTGGGTGCCGGCGTAGGCCTTGCGCGACAGGATGAACACGCGCTTGTCCGGATCGGCCGCGCGGTCGCCGGTGTAGACGCCGTGCGAGTGCGGCAGCGGGTACGAGTTGAAGAACTCGGTGGACGGGCCCAGCGCGGCCGGCGTGGTGCGCGCCTTGCGCTCGCCGATGTCGAGGTTGGAGTGCACGTCCGGCTCGGTGGCGTCCAGCCACCAGGCATCGAAGCCGAGCGTGTTGAGCTTGTCGTTCAGCTGGCGCCAGAAGATCTGCTGCGCTTCTTCCGAATAAGGGTCGTAGAACGAGCTGAGATAGCCCTCGCCGATCCAGTCGCGCTCGCCGACCTCAATGTTGCGCTTGTAGATGTAGCCCTTGGCGTCGAGCTCCTTGAAGTGCTCGGTGGTCGGATAGAACTTCGGCCACACCGAGATCATGATCTGCGCGTGCTGCGCATGGACCTGGTCGACCATGCCTTTCGGGTCGGGGAAGTGCTGCTTGTCGAAGTCGTGCGAACCCCAGGCGTCCTGCGGCCAGTACGACCAGTCGAGCACGATGTTGTCGATCGGCAGCTCGCGCTTGCGGTACTCGGCCAGCACGCCGAGCAGTTCGTCCTGCGACTTGTAGCGCTCGCGGCTCTGCCAGAAACCGTAGGCCCACTTCGGCAGCATCACCGACTTGCCAGTCAGGCGGCGATAGCCGGCGACCAGGTCGTCGTAGCCCCGCTCGTCGCCGGCGACGACGTAGTAGTCGATGAACTGTCCGGCTTCCGACCACAGCGACAGGTCGGCAGCCTCGTCCTGCGGCAGCGGATCGCGATGCAGCAGCGCGATGTAGCTGGGATCGATCAGGTCCCACTGGATGCGCAGCTTGCGGCGCTCGCCCGGCTGCATGTCCAGGGCGAATTCGTGGTGCCACGGATTCCAGTTCTGCCGCCAGCGGTCGACCTGCGGTTCGCCATCGATCCACAGTTTGATGTACTCGCTGCCGTACAGCGAGAAGGTGTGGCGGCCCGGCGACAGCGCCTCGATCTCGCCCTCCCAGACCACCTGCATCGGCTGGTCCTGGCTCTTGGCCTCTTCCGGAAAGTTCGCCAGGTCCTTGATGTGCTGGTAGTTGATCTCGGACTCGCGGCGCTCGACCTTCTGCTCGCCGTTCACCGAGTAACGCGCGGTCAACGCGCCCTCCTCGCCGTCGGCGGCGTACAGCTTCAGGCTCTGCGGCAGCGGCTGCAGGCCGCGCGGATCGCCCAGGCGGGTGATCGCATTGTTGTCCCACAGCAGGCCGTAGCCGCGGCTGGACACCAGGTACGGCACCGCGTTGTCGATGTTGTGCTGGAGCAGCTCGACATCGCGGCCCTTCAGGTCCATCCAGCCCTGCTGGTGCTGGCCGGTGCCGTAGATCGCCTCGTCGGCGGGCGATTCGAAGCGCTGGCGGACGCTGAAATATTGCTTGCCCTCCACCTCGAGCGGCTCGAAGCTGCGGCCGCCGGCGCGCTCGGCCAGCAGTTCGTTGCCGTCGGCATCGAGAAAGCGCACGCGGCCGTCCTGCAGCGACACCTCGGCGGTGACCTTGCCGGTGCTCAGCCGCAACTGGCCGTCGACCTCGGCGACCTCGAACGCGGGCGCCGGACCTTCGTCCTCGACCCGCATCAGGCTGGGCGTACGCGCGAATTCGCCCGCGGGATCGGCGCTGACGCGAATGATGTGGTCGCTCACCGCCTGCAGTCGGACCGCGGCCGCGCCTTCTTCGGTGGGGTGCACCACGATGCCCCGGTCGGTCGTTTCGTAGCGTTGCGAGGCGCTTTCCGCACCGCAGGCGGCCAGCAGCGCAGCCAGCGGCAACGCCAGCCAGGTCACGTATCTCATGGTTCCACTCCCGATCATTTCCCGTGGCTTTTCGATGTCATCCCCGCGCAGCCAGGGATCCATGGGCCTTTTCGCAGGCCTGACGTTCATGGATTCCCGCCTGCGCGGGAATGACGAGATTGATTCTCGCGCGCCCCTCATTTCCACTCCGCCAGCTTCACGCGCAGCAGCTGTACCGCACTGGAGAAGTTCAGGCCGTAGTCGGTCTGGTCGCCGTTCCAGACGCGCTGGAACTGCCACTCGCCGCTCTCGTCGTAGGTGCCTTCCTCGACCCGGTCGTAGATCATGTTCACCGTTTCATCGGCCGGGAAGATCGTCACCCGCGCGTGATAGCCGGTGACCAGGAATTCGTCCGGCCCGAGCTCGACGATCAGCGCCGCGCCGGTCGGTTCCGGATTGCCCGGCGGCTCCCCCTGGAACCAGAACTGCGGCACGCCGTACATGACCGAGGCGTTCCAGCGCTCGTTGAGCTCGAGCAGCTGCGCCGGCTGCCCGGGCTGCTCGGCGGTGCCGTGCACCTTGCCCTCGAAGCTCTTGCGGGCCAGCAGCCGCGCGATCGGGCGCGTCAGCGCATAGTTCAGCGCGAACGGCGCCAGCGTTTCCTCGTTCATGCGCCTGGCGCCCAGCGGCCAGTTCGAGTACCTGGTGTAGTCGATGCCGAACGGCGACCAGCCGATCGCCTGCTGTCCGAGCGCGGAGAAGAAGAAGCGCGCGTACGGCGTGTCGTTTCCGGTCTCGGCGACGAACAGCGCATTGTCCGGGCGCGAGTAGCGCTCCAGCACGGTGGTGTGCTTCTCGTACTCGCGCATGTAGATGTCGGGCGCGAGCAGGTCGATGTTGGGCGCTGCGACCTTGTAGATGTCGAGCACGTTGTCGGTCGGCCCGCCACTTTCGTACTGGCCCGGTAGGCCCGGGTCGAACGGATCGCGCATTGCGCCGTTGACGTACATCGGCAGCGGGTATTCGGCCTTGCCGGCCGCCGCGACCTGGTCGATGTAGTGCGCCACGTGCCAAGCGTGGAAGAACTCGTCGGCGTCGTTGCCGAACACCTCGCGCCAGCTGCCCGGTTCCCTCTCCAGTCCTTGCACCAGCGCATCGGGCACCGGGCCATCGAACACCCGCTGCGCCATCGGCGAGAAATCGCGCGGGGCGCCGTAGGTGCCGGGCTCGTTCTGCGGCTGCACCATGATCACGGTGCGCTGCGGATCGGCCTGCTTCAGGTGACGCATCAGCTGCACGAACGCCTTGGTGTCCGCCTCCAGCGTGCTCGCGGCCAGCGGCGACAGCGAGTTCAGCGTCTTGCCGTCGGCGGTGATCACGCGCGGGAAGCGCTCGTTGTCGAGCTTGACCCAGGCCGGCGCGTAGTTCGGGCCGTTGTTCTTCCAGGTCGCGAACCACAGCAGCACCAGGCGCAGTTCGCGCTCGCGCGCCTGCGCCAGCAGGGTATCGACGAAGGAGAAGTCGAACTCGCCCTCGACCGGCTCGACCTGCTCCCAGGCGATCGGCACCATCACCGTGTTCGGCTCGATCACGTCGATGGCCGGCCAGACCTTGTCCAGCGCGGCCGGATAGTTGCTGGAGTTGTTGACCTGGGCGCCGAGGATCAGGAAGGGCTCGTCGTCGACCAGCAGGGCGTGGCGGCCGTTCTCGGTGACGAGCTTCGGGATCGGGGCTTCGGCGGCTGCCTCGCGCTTTGCCGATGCGGCGGGCGTTGCGGCTTTCCCGTCTGCAGTTGCGGAATCCTGCGCTGGTCCGCCGCTGCAGCCCGCAAGCAGCGCCGAAGCGAGCAGCAGCGGAACGAACAGGGCTTTTAGCCCCCTCTCCCCCGCTTGCGGGGGAGAGGGTTGGGGTGATGGGGCCGACGGAGCCTTCATTTCTAAGAAACGGCGAAGCATCGAGTGCCGTGAAGCTAAACGCCTCACTCGAAACGACACAAGCATGGAACGATTATCGGCGCCGGCGCTCCCCCTCACCCCGGCCCTCTCCCCCGCAAGCGGGGGAGAGGGAGCGAAAGCGGGCGCGGGCACATTCGTCATTTTTGGTGTGCTGCTCGTCATTCGGTTCACCACTCTTCGGTACGAAACGGCGAGGCCGGCAGGCCTTCGCGGTTGGCCAGGTCGGCGTCTTCGGGGTTGTCGCGCCAGGCGTAGCGGGCCGCGACAGGCGCCGGCACCGCGTCGCTCCGCACCACGACGGTGTCGCCGGCGATGCGCGCCTGCGCCGGACGGAATACGCGGTCGGCGCCGGCGATCTCGAAGCCATGCACCGCCTCGCCTCCGCCGCGCACTGCCAGCGCGCTGCCCTGCAGGTCGAAGCGCAGCACGGCGCGGTCGCCTTCGATCGCGATCGCGCGGTAAACCGGCCCGGAGAACACCAGGTCTTCGCCATAGGCGACGTGGCGGGCCGCCAGCGCCAGGCGCTGGCCGACCGTTCGCTTGTCGCGTGGGTGGATGTCATGCGCGTCGCCGACGTCGATCGTCACCGCCTGCGCGGTGGCCGGCAGCGCCAGCGTCACCGTCTGCGACTCGCGCAGCACCGCCCACGGGCTCTCCAACACGCGGCCGTCGGCGTCCGTGCGGTCGCCGCCGGAGGCGAAGCTGGCCAGCTGCGCCCAGAGGAACGGCAGTTCCGGCGCATTCCAGTCGCCGCGCCAGCCGCGGATCATGTCCGCGAACTGCTCGCGGTAGCGCCAGGCGCCTTCGGGCCAAGCGTTGGTCTCGCCCTGGTACCAGATCGCGCCGCGCAGCGGATACGGCTGCAGCGGGCGGATCATGGCGTTGTACAGCAGGGTGTCGATCTGGTTCTTGTCGTCCAGCAGCGAGACGGTGACGGCGGTGGTGCGGAACTTCCATTCGCCGGCAAGCGGACGCCGCGCGCCGTCGGCCGGCGCCACGTACAACTGCTCCGCGCTGCCGGCGATGCCGCCACCGCCGCCGGTATCGGTGACCCGCACCGCGAGGGTGTTGGCGCCCGCACGCAGCGCCGCCGCCGGTACCGGATACGCGCGCGGCGTGCTCCAGCCGTTCTCCATGCCGCCGACCGGCTGGCCGTTGACCCAGGCCCGGTCGCTATCGTCGATCTGGCCCAGGCCCAGGGTCACGCCGGCCGCGGCCTCGTCGGCGCTCAGTTCGAACGTAGTGCGGTACCAGGCCTCGCCATCCATGCCGGAATAGCCTTGCGCTTCCCAGAGCGCCGGTACCTCGATGTCGGCCCAGTCGGCGGTATCCAGTGCGTCCACGGACAATGCGGCTCCCCCGGCGGCAGTTTCAGGCCAGCGCGCGATCAGCCCGCGCGTGCGCGCTTCCACTTCGGTGTCCGCCTCGCGCTTGCCGCGCATCTTTTCCGACAGCGCGGCGGTGTCCAGGCCGAGCATGTCGGCGTCCATCCACGCCTCGATCGCGCTGCCGCCCCAGCTGCTGTCGATGATGCCGATCGGCACCCCGGTGGCGGCGCGCAGTTCGCGCGCGAAGTGGTAGCCGACCGCGGAGAAGTCGCCGACGGTCAGCGGCGAGGCCGCGGCCCACGCGCCGCCGGCCAGCCGCACCTGCGGCGTGTCCGCCCACGATTTCGGCACCTTGAAATGCCGGATCTGCGGGTCGTCGGCGCGCGCGATCTCGGCCTCGGCGTCGTTGGTCTGCAGCAGCGGCCATTCCATGTTCGACTGACCGGACGCCAGCCACACGTCGCCGACCAACACGTCGCGCACGGTGACCGTCTCGTCGCCGGCGGTCACCGTGATCTCGAACGGCCCGCCCGCGGCATGCGCCGGCAGCACCGCCAACCAGCGGCCGTCGGCGTCCGCCACGGCCTCGGCCCGCCGCCCGTCGAACGCGACCTGCACCGCGATGCCCGGCGCCGCCCAGCCCCAGACCGGCAGCGGACGGTCACGCTGCAGCACCGCGCCGTCGGAGAACAGCAACGGCAACTCGACGGCGGCGTGAGCGGGAAGGGAGAACGCAAGCAGGAGCAGGACCAGCGCGATGCTCCTGCCCGCAAGGCGGCTGCCGCGAGCGAGGGCCGGGAATCGCGCAGCGATTTGTTCTAGCTGTGGCCTTCGCCAGGCACCGAGCAAATCCCCCCTGCCCCCCTTTTTCAAAGGGGGGAAATGCTCGAGGCCCTGCGGGCCGGCTTTGTTCTCCGCGGAGGCTCCGCTTGAGCGCGGCATCGCGTTCATTGGTCATTCTCCAAGGTCGCTTCCGCAGCGGCCGGCGCGCCCCGCTCCTTGTAATAGTCCCGCATCACGTACCAGGCCTGCTTCTTCTCGCCGTCTTCGGACAGCAGGCCCTTGCGGTTATACCCGTGTCCGTGCGCGTCGCGCTGGAACGGGTGCAGGCGCACCGGCGAGCGGAAATCGGCCAGCACCCAGGGCGCGACGCCGCGCAGGAACGGAATGCCGGCCAGCATGCGCAGCTGCTTGCGATAGAACGCCGCCTGGAAATCCTCGCTCCAGGCGCTGGCGATGTCCTCACTGCCGCGGTGGCCGTGGCGCGCCTCGGCGCCGAATTCGGTGATCAGCAGCGGCTTGCCGAACGGCTTCCACAGCGCCTGTTCGGGTTCGACCGGCCAGGGCGTGTACCAGCCGAAGTATTCGTTGACGCCAACCACGTCGAGCGCGTCGACCAGCGGATCGCCGACTGTCAGCGTGTTGCCGTCGAAGCCCGGCCCGTACAGGGCCGCGCCGACCAGGCGGGTGGAATCCAGCCGGCGGCTGCGCTGCGCCAGCGCCGCCAGCGCCGCGTCGCGCTCGGGGCCGGAGGACGTCTCGTTGGCGATGCCCCACAGCACCACCGCGGCGCGGTTGCGGTCGCGGCCGATCATCTCGGCCAGCATCGCGTCCAGCTTGGCGCGCATGTCGGGGTCGGCGAAGTCGATGCCCTGGTAGACGGGAAGCTCCTGCCACAGCAGCAGCCCCATGCGGTCGGCCAGGCGCACCAGGTGCTCGTTGTGCGGATAGTGCGCCAGGCGTAGGAAGTTGGCGCCCAGCTCCACGGCCTGGTCCAGCAGACGCTGCGCATCGGCTTCGGAATGCGCGCGGCGGCCGTCGATCTCCTCGTGCAGGTTGACGCCGCGCAGGAACACCGGTTCGCCGTTGAGCAGGATCTCGTCGCCGCGCACGGCGATGCTGCGGAAGCCGATGTCCTCCGCCAGCGCGTCGTCGGGCGTGGAGACGTGCACGCGGTAGAGCTTGGGACGCTCCGGCGACCACGGCTCGAACGGCGCCTCGAAGCGGATGCGCGCAAGGCCGTCGGCGCCGGCCTGCGCATGCACGTCCACGCCCAGTTCGGGAATGCGCACGCGCACCGGCTGTCGCGGCGCGCTGCCGGCCACGCGGACCCAGCCGTCGACGCGCTGCAGCGAGTCCGGCGCCAGCTGGATGAAGTAGTCCTGGACGTAGGTCGCCGGCGTTTCCACCAGGTCCAGGTCGCGGGTCAGGCCGCCGTAGTTGAACCAGTCGAAGCCCTGCGCCGGGATGCCGTCCTTGCGCCGCTCGTTGTTGACATGCACCAGCAGGCGATTCTCGCCGTCGCGCACGCGTTCGGTCAGCTCGAACTGGAACGGGGTGAACCCGCCCTCGTGGCTGCCCAGCTTCTCGCCGTTGAGGAGTACGTCCGTGCGGTAGTTGGCGCCGCCGAAATGCACGAACAGCCGGCGCCCGTCGCGACGCGCATCGGTGGCGTCGTATTCGAACGCCTTGCGGTACCAGACCGAGCCTTCCAGGTACATCAGCTCCGGGCGCTGGGTGTTGAAGTCGCCCGGCACTTCCAGGGTGAGGCCGTCGTCGAATCCGTACTCGTAGAAATCGGTCTTGCCGGTCGCAGTACGGTCCTTCCACACCGCCTTCCAGTCGCCGATCCCGGAGGCGTAGGGATCCACCAGCGCCTGCCATTCGCCGTTGAGGCTGCGCCGCTGGCGCGCCGGCAGGTTGGTCAGCGGTGTCGATGTGGCGTCGGTGGTTTCTTGTGCAGGTGTTGCGGGTGTGGTGGCGCGGTCTTGCGGGCGTGGCGTGTAGCCCTGTGCGTTTGCCAGTAGCGGCACGCACGCCAACGCCGCAAGCAGCGCGACTTCGGCACGGCGAAATTCAAAGCGGGTCGCCATACACGATCCCCCTGCCATGCGTGCCGAGGTACACGCGACCATGCACGCGCGGATCGCCGACGATGATGCGAATCCTGCCGTAGCGATGCGCGTCGTCGTCGATGCGTTGCCAGTGGCGGCCGTCGTCGTCGGAACGGAACAGCCCGCTCCTGCCGTCGACCTTGCCGGACACGAACAGCGTCGGGGCATCGCTGCCGTCCTTCGCCTTGCCGAGTCCCAACGCATCGGCATGTTCAACGCCCGCCAACCGCTCCAGTTTGCCCGCCGACCAGCGCAGCAATCCGCGCCACGACGCGGCGAGGTAGACCACCGCGCTGCGTTGCGGATCGGGCCGGACCTGCGGATCGAACCTGTCGCCGGATTCGCCGACGCTCGCTGCGACTTCCTTGAACTCCACGCCGCCGTTGCCGCTGGCATACAACTTTCCGGTGGCGCCGTCGAAAGCGTAATACAGTCCCTCGTCGACCTTGTCGGCCTCGACCGCCGCGCGCGCGGGCAGCCCTTTCGCTTCCCGCCAGCGTTTACCGAAGTCGTCGCTGATCCACGCGTTCGCCGCCTTCGAAGGCGTCCAGATCACGCGCTTGCCGTCGGCGGCGATGGTGATGTGGCCGGCGCCCTCGCCGTCCGGCGGTTCGCTGGCGAATGCGGTCCAGGCCTTGCCGCCGTCGAGCGAATAAGCCGCGCGCATTTCGTCGTGTTCGCGATCACGCACGGTACCACTGCGCACCACGATCTGCGGCGCTTGTCCTGCGTAGGCCATGCTTTCGGTGTTGGTCAGGCGCGGGCCTGCGTATTGCAGCGTCGGCGTGTCGGGATCGTCATGGCGGAAGCCGTCGATGTCACCGAGCCCGCTGAGCAACGGCGCGCCAGGCGGGCTGAGCAACGCCAGCGGCACGGTTTCCTCGAGCCCGGTGCTCTTGAACCACCAGTCCACTTTGTCGCCGCGGTCGAACGCGGTGAGGTTGCGCGAAGCCCACAGGCCGTAGCCGGTGACGAACACAGCGTGGTCGGCATCGAAGGGGTCGATCTCGATGTCGGCCATCCAGTGCGGCGTGTGGTCGCGCGTCCACACTGCGGTCGAATGGTCGAAGCGCGACTGCGCGAGTACCGGTTTCCAGTTGCGGCCGCCGTCGGTGCTGCGGAAGATCTCGTCGTGCGGGCCGTAGCGTTTGAAGGTCGTCGCCAGCAACACCTGCGGATTGCGCGGATCCACCGCCACCGCGCCCCAGCCGAACCCGTCGCCCTCGGTGTCGATCGATTGCGGTGCCGGCGTGATGTCCTGCCATTCGCCCGAGGCCGGCGCGTATTTCCACACCGCGCCGTCGTTCATTTCGTTCGGGCCCGGTTCGTCGCCGTAGCTCAGGTAAAAGACACCGTCGCTGGCGCGCGTCATGTGGTTGGGACGCAGGCCTTCCGGTTGCTTCGGCACCGCGGTCCATGTCGCGCCGCCGTCATTCGATTCGTACAGGCTGGTCCCGCGCGTGGACACGCCGGCATAGAGTTTCGGCGTCGGCGCACCGGGCTTCCCACTCGCCGGATCGAACACCACGAACACGATGCCGACGTGCTGCAGGCCGCGCCACGGCGTCTGCACGCCTGCAGAGGCGGATGTGGCGATGGCGGGAAACGAATCCATCTTCGACCAGTTCGCGCCACGGTCACCGCTGCGCCACAGTCCCGCGCCGCGCGAGCCGAAGAACAGCACGCGGCCATCATTCGGATCGACCGCGAGCCGCTCGCCGTTGCCGCGGCCCTGTTCGTTGCCGCCGAGCTTGAACGGCAGGTCGGTGCGCTGGAACGTGCCGCCGCGATCGGACGAACGCAGGATCGCGCCGTTGGCCGATTTTGCGTTGGTGTAGGTGCCCGCGGCGAGATACACGCGCTCGGGGTCGGTGGGGTCGATCGCCAGGCTTTCGATACCGAGCAGGTTCTCGTCCTCGGCGCCGATCCAGTCGGTCAGCGGGATCCAGCGTCGTGCGGCGGCGTCCCAGCGATAAGCGCCGCCGATGTCGGTGCGCGCGTACAGCAGCCCCTGCTCGGTGGGATGGAACACCAGCCCGGTGACGAAACCGCCGCCGCCGATGGCGACGTTGCGCCAGGCGTAGGGCGCGGCCGCGAAACACGCGCACGCGGCCAGCGCCAGCATGATGCCGAGCCCGTAGCCGGCCGCGGTGCGAAATGCGTCCCTCGGCGCCCGGCCGCGGAGGCGCAGAAGCGAACGGGAACGGGACGGCGGCTTCCGCCCATCCCGACCCGGAAGGACCGTAAGCGCGGTCGGGGCAAGCATTGGTCGGGCAGGCGCGCGCATCCTGCTCAGAGGCTGGCGCGCAGGGTGATGCCGTAGCGGCGGTCGTTGATGACGAAGTCGCGCAGGCGCGATTCGTAACCCAGGTAGCTTTCGCGCTGGGCGTCCAGCAGGTTGACGCCGTCCAGCGAGATCGACCAGTTGTCGTTGATGTTGAAGCGGACCGATGCGTCCAGCTGGCCGAAGCCCTTGTTGTAGACCGGCAGGTTGCCGGTGCCGTTGCCGGCGGTCGTCACCAGCCAGTCGCTGCGCCAGTTGTAGGCCACGCGCGTGGCGAAGCGGGGCTGCTCGTAGCTGAGGATGACGTTGTAGCTGTTCTTGGACAGCCCTTCCAGCGGCACCGTCAGCGGCTGGCCGTTGGTGTCGGTCGCGGTGGGGCTCGGCGCCTCGCTGTCCACGTAGGTGTAGTTGGTCTGCAGGCCGAAACCGCCCAGCCAGCCGGGCAGGAAATCGAAGAACTGGGTATAGCCCAGCTCCACGCCCCTGATCCTGCCGTCGTCGCCGTTGACCGGGCGGGTGATCTCCCACTCTTCGCCGTCGATGGTTTCGACGATCGTGGCATTGGCGATGAAGCCGTCGACCTTCTTGTAGAAGGCGGTGCCATACAGCATGGAGCCTTCGCCGAAGTACCACTCCAGCGAGGTATCGAACTGGTCGGCTTCCATGGGGCTCAGGTTCGGATTGCCCGCCGAACCGGTGCGGCGGCCGCCCGCATCGACGCTCAGGCCCAGGTTGGGATTGAGCCTGTCGAAGGTCGGGCGGGAAATGCCCTTGGACGCGGCGATGCGCCACAACAGGTTGTCGCGCAGGAACCAGCGCAGGTTGAGGCTGGGCAGCACGTCGGTGTAGCTCTGCGTCACGCTGATCGGCAACAGGCCGGTCAGGTCGTCCGGATCGGTCATGACGCCGGTGGATTCCAGCTCCGTGCGGACCACGCGCACGCCGACGTTGCCGTCGAACGGCACGGCGGCAACGTCGTTGCCGAAGCGCAGCACGCCGTAGGCCGCGTAGGTCTGCTCGCTCTGGGTGTTGATGTTGGTGGGGCCGAACGTCAGCGGTGGGGCGCCGAATCCCGCCAGGGTCTCTTCATAGTTCGCCACCGCGACGTCGGACGCGGTCAGCGTCGGGCCGAAGGTGTCGCCGTCGCCACGGAAGAAATCGGTGGTCGGGTTCGGCACCAGCGGGATGTTCGGATAGTCGGCAAACGGGGCGCCGGCACAGTCGTTCAAACACATGAAACGCCAGACGTTGCCCTTGTTCTCGGCATCGCGGTCGGTATAGCGCACGCCGGCCTTGAAGCTGCGGAAGAAGCCCTCGTCGAACGCCAGGTCCATGTCGCTGCGCCAGGCGAACTCGGTGCCCTCGTTGTCGTCCTTGTTGTCCAGGTGGAACTTCCAGCCGATGTAGTTGGCGCTGTCGGCCAGGTAGCCTTCGGCGCCGCTGGCGTCGGTCACGGCCAGGCGCGGCAGGTCGCCGCTGAAGTCCATGGTGAAGCGCGGCACGCCGGTCATGCCGGTGCCGACGATGTAGCGCGTGGACTCGGTGGTGGCATCGACGTACTGGAAATCGGTGCTCAGCGAAAGCCGCTCATTGACCGTCCACTTGGCGCCCGCCGAGTAGTCGGTGGTCACCGAGTGGCGTTCGGTCAGGCTGGTGTTGGAGTCGACCGGAGTGTCCTGGAACGTGCCGCTGACGAATTCGTCGCGGTCGTTGACCACGAAGCTGCTGCCGGGAACCGGCACCATCGGGCTGCCACCGCTGTAGGCGAAGAACGAGTAGTCCAGCCAGCTGAACTCGTAGTCCGAACGCAGCGCCTGCAGATACACCTCGACATCGTCGTTGGGACGCCATTGCAACGCGATGGCGCTGGTCTCGCGGTCGCGCTTGCCATTGGTGGTGTTGATGCCGGCGCCGCGCGGAACCGAGATGTCCTGGCCTTCGTAGCCGGGCACGGTAGCCAGATCCCACCAAGGCTCGATCGAGATCGTGTCCTGGCGGAACGAGCCCTCCTGCTTGGACAGGTTCACCAGCAGGCCGATCTCGCCGATGCCGGTCTGCCAGCGATTGCTGAACAGTCCGGAGAAGGCGGTTTCACCCTTGTCCGCTAGGTCGTAGTGGTTGTACTGGAGGCTGCCGGCCAGTGTTCGACCGTCGTAGTCGAACGGCAGGCGCGTGCGCAGGTTCACGGTGCCGCCGAGGCCGCCCTCGATCATTTCGGCGGAGGGGTTCTTGTAGACGTCGATGCCGGCCAGCAGCTCGGCCGACACGTCCTCGAAGCTCAGCCCGCGGCCCTCGTTGGCGGTGAAGATGTCGCGACCGTTGAGTTCGGTACGCACCTGGGTCAGGCCGCGGATGGCGATCTCGCTGCCTTCCCCGTAGTTGCGCTGGATCTGGATGCCGGAGATGCGCTGCAGCGCCTCGGCGACGTTGTTGTCGGGCAGCTTGCCGATGTCCTCGGCGACGATCGAGTCGACGATCTGTTCGGCGTTCTGCTTGATCGCCTGCGCCTGGGTGACGCTGCTGCGCACGCCGGTGACCACCACGGCGTCGAGTTCGGTGGCGTCGTCCGTCTCCTGATCCGCATCGGGCGCGGGCTGCTGTGCGTACGCGTTGCCGCCCATCAGCGCGGCGATGCCGAGCGCGATGGCCGAATGCCGCAAGCCGCGGACCGATGCGCGGCCGGTGGCCCGGCCCGCCGAAGCGTGGCGCTGACGTGTTGACATGATTGTTCCCTCCCAGGACCCACTTGAACGACGAATGTTGTCGAGCGTCCCGGCATGCCGATCAGCCGGGCCATGCTCGTGCTCCGGGTCGACCGCTGCTCGCAGGGCAGGGGCCCGCCGGCATTCCATCGCCCGATGCGCATGGCACTGCGTGCATGCCCCCGGGCCGCATGCCTTACCGGTCAGTGGAGGCATACCCCGGCACCGCAGGCTCGCCCGCAGCATAGGAGGGGGTGACATTCCATACCAATGAAATATTCGCCGCGAGCTATATCACCATCGAATGATGCATCGCATCAATTTCGCCCTGCTGGCGGGAATGAAATCCTCAACGTGCGTCGCCACGACACGCCGCATCGCTGTCACGCCATTCGAGGGTGATGGTGGTCGTGTCCCATCCAGTCCAGCGGCAGCAGGCGGCGCGCATCCGGATGCCCGCGATATACGCCACCGCTGCGCGCGCGCGTGTACGGCAGACCGGGCTCGCAAGAGTGGAACACCAGCCCGGTGAAGCCGCCATCGATGGCGACATTGCGCTATGCATCGCCGGCCGCCTGCGTCGATGCCAGGCCAGCCGCCAGCACGTGCACGATCCTTCGCCTCCGCGACGCGGGGGCGCAGGCCCGGCGCACCGCCGGCGCACCCCGAGTCGTGGAAATGCGGGGACAAGACGGCTCCCCGCTGGTCATGCGCCGGAACGCACGCTTGCATCGCACTTCCGACTGTTGCGATCCCGCCCGCGGCGTCGCTGGCGGGACCGGGGTCCTACAGGTCCAGGTTGGCGCGGACGGTCAGGCCGATCCGGCGATCGTTGAGGTACGAGCCGTTGGGACGACTCGGGTTGCCGTAGTAGTCGAAGCGCTCTTCATCCAGCAGGTTGGTGCCATCGAGCGAGATCGACCAGACCTCGTCGAAGTTGAATCGGATCGACGCGTCCAGTTGCCCCGTCTCGTCGTGGTACTGCGGCACGTGGCCGGCGTTCGGCGGCCGGGTGGTGACCAGCCAGGTATCGCGCCAGTTGTACGCGGCACGGACCGAGAAACGTTCGCGCTCGAAGAAGAGCACCACGTTGTAGCTGTGCTTGGACAGCCCCTCCAGCGGCAGGTAGGCGACCTCGATGCCGTCGGTGGTCTGCGCGTCCGGCGACGGCGCGCTGCTGTCGACGTAGGTGTAGTTGGTCTCGAACCCGAACCCCGACTGGAAGATCTGCCGGTAGCCAAGCTCCAGGCCCTTGATCTTGCCGTCCTCGCCGTTGGCGCGGGTCTGCAGCTCGAACGGGCGCACGCACTCGGCGCCCACGCAGGGACGCGCCGAGCTGTCCGGCGTGTCCTGCACCTCGTACGCCGGATCGTAGTAGTTGGCGGTCACCGTGTCGTAGAAATAGAAGCCCTTGACCTGCTTGTAGAAGGCGGTGCCGTACAGCATCGAGCCTTCGCCGAAGTACCACTCCAGGGAAGTGTCGAACTGATTGGAGTACATGGGCTCCAGGTAGGGGTTGCCGCGGTTGGCGTAGGACAGGCCGCCGGTGTTGAAGTCGAAGAAGGTGTTGCCCAGATGCACGTACGGGTCGAGCAGGTCGAAGTTGGGACGCGACATCGCGCGCGAGGCGGCCACGCGCCACTGCAGTTGCGGGGTGAAGAACATGCGGAAATTGAAACTCGGCAGCACGTCGGTGTACGCGTGCTTCACGCTGACCGGCACCAGTTCGTTCACCGGCACGTCCTGCTCGCGCTCCCAGCCGTCGACCGTGGTCTCCGTGCGCACCAGGCGCACGCCGGCATTCGTGTCCCAGGGGAAGCGGCCGCTGTCGTTGCCGAAGCGCAGCATCGCGTAGGCGGCATAGGTCTTCTCGCCGAATTCGCGAATGTCGGTCTGCGCGTTGTAGGTCACCGGATCATGGCCGAACATGCGCACGGTGTTCTCGTAGTCGGCGACCATCTCGTCGCAGGCCACGTAACCGGTCGGCAGGCCGCTCTGGCCACGGAAATGATCCTCGAACGGGAACAGCCTGTAGCACGCGTCCGGGTACTCCGACAGGGGCACCGCGGCCCACGTGCCCCAGGCGTTGTCCGAACCCGGCGGCGGGATCTTCTGCCAGTTCCAGCTGGAACTGCGCACGATCGAGTCGCGATCGGTCATGCGGACGCCGAAGCGCAGGTCGCGCAGGAAGTCGCTCTCAATGAAATCCCAGCGCACGTCCGCCCGCCACGAGATCTGGTCGGCATCGTTGTCGTCGCGCTTGTCCAGGTGCGACATCCAGCCGGCATAGTTCTCGATGTTGCTCATGTAGCCCGGGATCGGCTGGCCGGTGGCCTGTTCGACGACGCTGATCGACGGCCGCTCGCCGCGGAAGTCCACGACCACGGGCGGCATGCCGTAGAGCCCTGCCCAGCCACGCCAGTCATTCGGATCGGCCAACTGCCCCGCCAGCAGGTCGACCCAGTAGTTCACGCTCTCGGTGGTGGCGTCGACATACTGCAGGTCGGTGGAGAAATGAAGCCGGTCGTTGACCTGCCACTTGAATCCCGTGCTGTAGTCGCTGGTCACCGAATTGCGCCAGTCCATGCGCGCGGTGGTGGTCACCAGCGCGTTGTTGAACGTCCCGTACTGGAACTCGCCTTCCGGGGTGAAGCCGAACGGATCGGTGAAGGCTTCGTAGCCGGGGATCGACGGCGAGACAAAGCCCCAGCCGTTGCCGGAGAAGTTCACCAAGTCCTCGGTGTCGTTGTTGAAGTTGCCGGCGCGGACGCTGTACTCGCGGTTGCGGAACTTGTAGTCCGAGCGCAACGCTTGCGCATAGACCTCCATGTCGTCGTTGGGCCTCCACTGGAATGCCGCGGCCAGGCCGTCGCGCTCGCGATCGCCGAAGTGGCTGTACATGCCGATCTCGGTGGGGATCACGACCTCCTGTCCCTCGTAACCGGGGACATCGTCGAACACCAGATAGCTGCCGAGATTGATGCGATCTTCGCGATACTGGCCTTCCTGGCGGGCGATGTTGAACAGGAAACCCATCTCGCCGACGCCGGTCTGCCAGCGGTTGCTGAACAGGAACGAGGCCGACGGCTGCACCGAATCGCGCAGGTCCCAGCGGTTGACGGTGAAGCTGCCGCTGAGCCGCATGCCATCGGCATCGAACGGCATGCGCGTGCGCAGGTTGACCAGGCCGCCGATACCGCCTTCGATCAGTTCGGCGTTCGGATTCTTGTAGACGTCGACGCCGGCGAGGAGTTCGGCCGGCACGTCCTCGAGGCTCAGTGCGCGGCCCGCGTTTGCGGTAAAGATGTCGCGTCCGTTGAGCTCGGTGCGCACCTGGGTCAGGCCGCGTATGGCGATTTCACTGCCCTCGCCCTTGTTGCGCCGGATCTGCACGCCCGAGATGCGCTGCAGCGCCTCGGCGATGTTGTTGTCGGGCAGCTTGCCGATGTCCTCGGCAACGACGGAATCCACGATCTGGTCGGTGGTTTCCTTGATGATCTGCGCCTTGGTAAGGCTGCCGCGCACGCCGGTGACCACCACTCTGTCCAACTCGGTGGCGTCATCTTGATCCGCCCCACTCGGACTCTCGGTAGATTGTTGTGCATGCGCCTGCGCGCTGAGCAATGCGGCGATGCTCAGTGCAATGACAGTATGAGGAAAGTGATTGCGACTGGAACTGCGGCTCACAAGTCGGCTTGCCGGGTCACGGCGATGACGCGTTGACATGGTTGTTCCCTCCCAAGGACACATGACTTGCGTTGTCGGTTGGGGCCCGGACGCCGTAGCGCCGCGTGCTCCCTGTGGTCGCTCGTTCTTCGGCTCGGCGTTCCGCTCTTGTTGGATGACGGGTCCGGCACGCAAGCGCCGGGCTCCGCCTGGCGACCTATCGCGCGCTCCGATGGCGCGCGTGTTCCTGAGTGATGCAAATGGGCCGCGTCGAACTGCGGCGCCGCCCATGAATGCCGTTGACCGATCGGAATCGTGAAACGTGACTTCCGTCGGAGCATAGGCGGCAGGCGCGATGCCATACCAATGAAATATTTACAAAGATCTATATTTCTTTGGAATATAAGAGATCGCCGAATGGGTGATGCCCATAAATCCCGCCCCGCGCTTCGCGGGCGACACTCACTCCCGAAAATCGGCAACCTTCACCGCTTTACGATGAAAACGTTTTCCGTCTTCGGCGAGGCCCGGGCAGCCGGTCGGGAGCCATGACTTCCGAAATTTCATTGGCGGTGCATGGCGGGCTTTGCAGCGCAACCCCAAGGGGAAAAAACTACAAGGGCAGCGTTCTAAGGAAGATGCCGCGGCGGCAGATCCGCGTACAACCGCCGCGCCGTGCTCCGCAGCGCCTCCAGCACCCGTTCGGCGCCGGGCGACAGCAACTGGTCGCGGCGACGGACGATGCCGAAGAATTCCATGCGCACGCCCAGCTCGATCGGCAGCGCGACCAGCTGGCCCGCCTGCACGTACGGCGCCACCGAATCGATCGGCAGCGCAGTCAACAGGTCGCCGCTGCGCAGCAGGTTGGTGATGACTGGCAGCGCCGAGGTCTCGATGATGTTGTGTGGCCGCTGCAGGCCGTGTTCCAGGAACACCGAATCCAAGCGCGCGCGCAGCACGCTCTCCGCCGGCGGCAGGATCCAGCCGTAGTCGATCAGGTCGGCGTGCTGCAGCCGCGTACGCCCGGCCAACGGATGTCCGGCCCGCGCGATCACCGAATGCGGCTCGTCGGCGAGCGGCTCGAAGTCCAGCTCGCCGGCGCCTTCCGGACCCATGATGCGGCCGATGACGATGTCCAGTTGCCCATCCAGCAGCTTGGCCACCAGCGGCCGGCTGTAGTCCATCTCCACCCGGATCATGATGTCGGGAAAATCGCGCTTGACCATCGCGACCGCCTGCGGCACCAGATTGGTGCCGGGATTGACCACGGTGCCGATCGCCGCCTGCCCCATCTGCCCGCTGCGCAATGCCGCAATCTCGTCGTGGGCGCGGCCGATTTCCGACAGCGCCGAGCGCGCCCGGCGGATCAGGACCTGGCCATACCAGGTCGGCTCGACACCGCGGGCATGGCGTTCGAACAGCTTCACGCCCAGCACGCTTTCCATCTCGGCCAGCAGCTTGGAGGCGGCCGGCTGGGTCATGCTGGCCGCCTCGGCGGCGCGCAGCACGCTGCGCTGCTCGTACAGATGCAGCAACAGCAGCAGATGCCGCGTCTTCAGGCGCGAGGCGTTGAACCAGCTGGTGCTTGCCTGGACCATGCGGACCACCTTCCCCAGGGTGCGGTGCGGCTGCGGATGCGTGCCGGCCGGCGGCGGACGATCACGGATAAAGCCACGGCCGCCGAGGGCTCGCCGGTCGATGATACGTATTCACATGGGGAATAGCATCTGCCGAAAATTTCATTTGTCGAACATAGGTTTGCGGGCAACGCTATGACCCATCGCCAACCCCGCGAGGGGGCGTGACCGGCATGGGCGCATGCGGCCCGGCGGTTGGCGTAACGCCGCACCGACGCGCATCGTGAACGGTCGCCCGGCGCAGGACGGCGGGCACGTCCCGCCACTGCCGAAGGCCTCATGCCAGGAGGAGGGTCCATGGCGCATCCCATCGGCATCCATGTCTTGCGCAACGCCGCGCGGATCGTCCGCCTGTCGATGCCGGCGCCCCGGTGCGCATGAGCGCGCCTCCATTCCGGCTTCCGCTGATCGCCATCCTGCGCGGCATCCGGCCGCAGGAAGTCCTGGCGCACGTCGAGACGCTGGTGGACGAAGGCTTCGATGCGATCGAGATCCCGCTCAATTCACCCGACTGGGCCGACAGCATCGGCAGCGCCGTCCGCGCCTTCGGCGACCGCGCCTGGATCGGCGGTGGCACCGTGCTGCGGACCGCCGACGCCGACGCGCTGGTCGAGTTGGGCGCGCGCTTCATCGTCACCCCCAACACCGATCCCGCATTGATCCGCCATGCGGTGGCGCGCGGCCTGCAGGTCGTCGCCGGCTTCGCCACGCCCAGCGAAGCGTTCGCCGCGCTCGACGCCGGCGCGCAGATGCTCAAGCTGTTTCCCGCATCCACTTATGGGCCGGCCCACGTGCGCGCACTGCGCGCCGTGCTGCCGCCCGTCCCCTTGTTCGTCGTCGGTGGCGTCGATCCGACATTGCTCGCCGGATACCTCTCCGCCGGCAGCACGGGCGCCGGCATCGGCGGCGAGCTCTATCGGCCGGGGCAACCCGTCGACCGCACGCAGGACAGCGCGCGCGCGTTCAAGCAAGCCTATCTGGAAGTCCTGCCATGAAGATCGTGCGCCTGAGCACCTACCACGCGGCACCGCGCTGGCTGTTCCTGAAGATCGAGACCGACGAGGGCGTCACCGGCTGGGGCGAGCCGGTGATCGAAGGCCGCGCGCAAACCGTGGAGGCGGCCGTGCACGAGCTGTCGGAGTACCTGGTCGGCCGCGATCCGGCGCGGATCAACGACCTGTGGCAGACGCTGTACCGCGGCGGCTTCTACCGCGGCGGCCCGATCCTGATGAGCGCCATCGCCGGCATCGACCAGGCGCTGTGGGACATCAAGGGCAAGGCGCTGGGCGTGCCGGTCTACGAACTGCTCGGCGGGCTGGTGCGCGATCGCATGAAGACCTACCGCTGGGTCGGCGGCGACCGGCCGGCCGAGCTGATCGCGCAGATCCGCACGCTCACCGAGCAAGGCTACGACACGTTCAAGTTCAACGGCAGCGAGGAGCTGGCGCCGCTCGCCGGCACCGCGGCGATCGACGCGCTGATCGCCAAGGTGGCCGGCGTGCGCGAGGCGTTCGGCAACACGGTGGATTTCGGCATCGACTTCCACGGCCGGATCGGCGCGCCGATGGCGCGGGTGCTGCTGCGCGAGCTGGAGCCGTACCGGCCGCTGTTCGTCGAGGAACCGGTGCTGCCGGAACAGGCGGAGGAGTACCCGCGACTTGCCGCGATGAGCGCGATCCCGCTGGCCGCAGGCGAGCGCATGTACTCGCGGTTCGAGTTCAAGCGGGTGCTCGCCGCCGGCGGCCTGTCGATCCTGCAGCCGGACCTGTCGCATGCCGGTGGCATCAGCGAGTGCTTCCGCATCGCCGCCATGGCCGAAGCCTACGACGTCGCGCTGGCGCCGCATTGCCCGCTGGGGCCGGTGGCGCTGGCCGCGTGCCTGCAGGTCGATTTCGTTTCGCACAACGCGGTGCTGCAGGAGCAGAGCATCGGCATCCACTACAACGAACATGCCGACCTGCTCGACTACGTGCGCAACCCCGACGACTTCCGCTGCGAGGCCGGCTACATCCGCGCCCTGCCCGGCCCGGGCCTGGGCGTGGAGATCGACGAGGAGCGCCTGCTCGAAGCGAGCCGCTCGCCGCCGGCCTGGCGCAATCCGCTGTGGCGTCACGCCGACGGCAGCGTGGCCGAGTGGTGAGGCACCGATGATCCGGAGCACCGCCGTGGTCGGTTCGTCCGGATTCCCGGAGCACGGCGCATGATCGCGGTCGACTGGGGCACCAGCCAGCTGCGCGCCTATCGCATCGACGACACCGGCGCCGTGACCGCGCAGCGACGCGCGGCCGAAGGCGCCACCGCCTGCCGCGGCCGTCATGCCGAGGTGCTGCGCGCCTGCATCGGCGACTGGGACGACGGGCTCGTCATGCTGTGCGGCATGGTCGGCAGCCGCAACGGCTGGAGGGAGGTGCCCTACGTCGACTGTCCCGCCGGCGTCGACGAACTTGCGGCAGCGCTGCAACCCTGCGACACGCCCGAGTTACCGGGCCGCCGGCTCTGGTGCGTGCCCGGCATGGCCGATCGCAGCGGTGCCGGCGATGCGATGCGCGGCGAGGAAACCCAGGTGCTGGCACTGCTCGAGCGGCTCGGCCGCGGCCGCCATGTCGTCTGCCTGCCGGGCACCCACAGCAAATGGGTCGAAGCGGACGACGGCCGCATCGTCTCGATCGCGACCGCGATGACCGGCGAGGTGTTCGACCTGCTGCGCCGGCACGGCACGCTGGCCGAACTGGTGCCTGCAGGCGCAGGCCGCACCGGCACCGATACCGGCTCCGCCGAGACCGAGGTGTTCGACCGTGGCCTGCACGACAGCGCGGCCGACGGCGGCCTGCTGCACCATCTGTTCGGCGCGCGCGCGCATGTGCTGTTCGACAGCCTGCCCGCCGAGCGCCTGTCCGACTATCTCTCCGGCCTGCTGATCGGACACGAAGTCCGGTCGCTATTGCCGATGTCGGTGAGGACCGGCGGCATGACGGCGCACCTGATCGGCAATGCCGCGTTGCTCGATGCCTATGCCCGCGCCCTCGCCGCCTCCGGCATCGCAACCCAGCGTCACTCCGAACGGTTGGCCGCCGATGGCCTGTCCCTGCTGGCGCGCCATCGTGACCTCTCCTGAACGCCCGGCGCGCGCCAGGCTGGCTGTCGCCTACCGGCGCCCATGCCCATCCGCTGCGGTCGGTCGTGCGTGTTCGCAGCGGGTACCGGCGTGGACGCTATCGCGTGGATACGGGCCCGGTCGAACGCCGCAGCTGCAAGGTGTACGGCACGACCACCATCGCGCCGGCGTTGCGGTCGCGGATCGCCTTGAGCAGCTCGACGCCGGCAAGGCGTCCCATATCGCGGGTCGGCTGGCGCACCGTGGTCAGCGCCGGGTAGATGTGCCGCGCGATCGGGGTGTCGTCGAAGCCGCAGACCGATACATCGCCCGGCACCGACAGGCCGCGTTCGCAGATCGCGCAGATCGCGCCGGCGGCCATGTCGTCGTTGGCGGCGAAGATCGCGGTCGGCGGGCGCGCGAGGTCGAGCAGGCGATTGGTCGCGGCGAAGCCGGAGTCGTAGTAGAACTCGCCCTCGGCCACCAGCGCGGGATCGAAGCGGATGCCGGCGCGCTTCAGGCCCTCGCGGTAGCCCGCCAGCCGCCAGCCGCTGGCGCCGTGCGCCGGATGGCCCTTGATGTGGGCGATGCGCCGATGTCCCAGCTGCACCAGGTGCGCGATCATCTCGGCCACCGCGCTCTGCTCGTCTACGGTCACGCCGATGCGGCGGTGCGCCTCCATCGGCGAGATGCTGGCGTACGGCACGCCCAGTGCGTCGAGCCGCTGCAGCAGCGCCGGGTCGTCGGTGATCGGCGGGGTCAGCACCACGCCGTCGAGCCGCGACTGGTCGATCAGCGCCTCGACCTTGGCGACGATGTCGCGCGCGTCATAGACCAGCGGCGCCAGCATCAGGTTGTAATGATGCGCCTGGCAGGCGTCGAGCACGCCCAGCTCCACCTCCATCAGGTAGTTGCTGGACGGGTTGTCGTAGAGCATCGCCACCAGGTACGAGCGCCGGCCGGCCAACGTGCGCGCCGACGGATGCGGGCGGTAGCGCAGTTTCTCGACGATCGCCTCGACCCGCTGCCGGGTCGCGTCGGCGACGTTCGGCTCATGGTTGAGCACGCGCGAGACGGTCTTCATCGACACGCCGGCGGCGGCGGCCACGTCCTCGATGCGGATTCGCATGTTGCCTCGTCCCGGCTCGGCCATGACCGGCTGCGATTCTGCCAGATGCACGCGCGCGCGCATGTCAGCGCACGTGCCGCGGCGGCGGGAACGGATTCATCGGGGCGTCTCCTTCCTGTGGGCGTCGCCGATGCCGTCCCCGGCATGGCCCACCGGCATCTTTCCGTGATGCAACAAGCATCGCCGGCAGCTTGCGGCTATTCTGCCCATATCTTGACAACGCTGTCATCCATCGGACCGCCAGCCAACCACCGCGGAGAACACCCCTGATGCCCACGACCTGGAACGCACGCCTGCGCATCGGCGTACTGGCCCTGGCGCTGGCCGGCTGCACGCCGTCCGGCAACGACACCGACGCCGCGGCCACATCGCCGCCCGCGCCCGCGCCCGCCGACAGCGGGGCGCCGAGCGCCGAGATCACCCCCACGCAGTGGCCCGAGGTGGACTGGCCGCTGGCGGCGGACCCGGACCTGGAGAACCGGATCGACGCGCTGCTGGCGACGATGACGGTGGAGGAGAAGGTCGGCCAGATCATGCAGGGCGACATCGACAGCATCACCCCCGAGGAGGTGCGCAAGTACCGGCTCGGCTCGATCCTCGCCGGCGGCGGCTCCGATCCGGGCCGCCGCTACAACGCCGCGCCGCAGGACTGGCTGGATCTGGCCGACGCGTTCTGGGAAGCCTCGATGGACACCAGCGGCGGCGGCAAGGCGATTCCGATCATCTGGGGCATCGACGCCATGCACGGCCAGAGCAACATCGTCGGTGCCACCCTGTTTCCGCACAACATCGGCCTCGGCGCCACCCGTAATCCGGAGCTGCTGCACGAGATCGCCCGCATCACCGCGATCGAGACGCGTACCACCGGCATGGAGTGGACCTTCGCGCCTACCGTCGCGGTGCCGCGGGACGACCGCTGGGGCCGCGCCTACGAGGGCTACTCGGAGGATCCGGAACTGGTCGCCAGCTACGCCGGCGTGTTCGTCCAGGGTCTGCAGGGCAAGCCCGGCACGCCCGAGTTCCTCGACGACCATCACGTGATGAGCTCGGTCAAGCACTACCTCGGCGATGGCGGCACCAGCGACGGCAAGGACCAGGGCGACACGGTGGTGAGCCAGGCGCAGCTGCGCGACATCCACGCCGCCGGCTACGTGCCGGCGATCGCGGCCGGCGCGCAGGCGGTGATGGCCTCGTTCAACAGCTTCCACGGCGAGAAGATGCACGGGCACGGGCCGCTGCTGACCGACGTGCTGAAGGAGCGGATGAACTTCGGCGGCTTCATCGTTGGCGACTGGAACGGCCATGGCCAGGTCCGCGGCTGCACCAACACCGATTGCGCGCAGACCTTCAACGCCGGCCTCGACATGGCGATGGCGCCGGACAGCTGGAAGGGCATGTACGAGTCCACGCTCGCGCATGTGCAGGCGGGCACGATCCCGATGGAACGCCTCGACGATGCGGTGCGCCGCATCCTGCGGGTGAAGTTCCGCGCCAACCTGTTCGAGAAGCCGAAGCCCTCCGAGCGTGCGCTCGGCGGCCGGTTCGAGCTGCTCGGCGCGCCGGAGCACCGCGAGGTCGCGCGCCGGGCGGTGCGCGAATCGCTGGTGCTGCTGAAGAACCAGGACGGCATCCTGCCGCTGTCGCCGACGTCCAGCGTGCTGGTCGCCGGCGACGGCGCGGACAACCTGAGCAAGCAGGCCGGCGGATGGACGTTGACCTGGCAGGGCACGGATACCCGGCGCGAGGACTTCCCCAACGCCGACTCGATCTGGGACGGACTGAAGGCGCAGGTCGAAGCGGCTGGCGGCCGCGCCGAGCTGGCGGTCGACGGCGGCTATGCGCGCAAGCCTGACGTGGCGATCGTGGTCTTCGGCGAGGCGCCCTATGCCGAGTTCCAGGGCGACCTGCCGGACCTCATGTTCAAGGGCGGCAAGTCCGGCGATCTCGAGCTGATCCGCAAGCTCAAGACCGACGGTATTCCGGTGGTGGCGGTGTTCCTCAGCGGACGGCCGCTGTGGCTGAACCGCGAAATCAACGCCGCCGACGCCTTCGTCGCCGCGTGGTTGCCCGGCTCGGAGGGCGGCGGGATCGCCGACGTCCTGCTGCGCGGTGCCGACGGCGACATCCAGCACGATTTCAAGGGCAAGCTGGGCTTTTCGTGGCCGCGTCGCGCCGACCAGTTCGCGAACAACCACGGCCAGGAAAACTATGACCCGCTGTTCGCATTCGGCTTCGGCCTGACCTACGCCGACGATGGCGACCTCGCCCCGCTGTCCGAGGAGCCGGGCGTCGACCCCGAAGCCGCCCGCAGCAACGCCTGGTTCGAACGCGGCGTGGCGACCACCGGGCTGACCCTGCGCCTGGTCGGCGCCGACGACAGCGCCACGGACGTCGTGCATCCGGCTGCGGAGACCACCGACGGCAGCCTGGAAATGAGCGCGGTCAACACCGAGATCCAGGAGGGCGCACGCGCGTTTGCCTGGTCCGGCGATGGCACCGTGCAGCTGCGCGCCAACACCCCGCTCGACCTGGAGCGGGAGACCAACGGCGACGTGTTCGTGGTCGCGACCGTGCGCGTAGACGCGCTGCCCAGCGACGGCGAGGCGACGTTGCTCGCCGGCTGCGGCCCGGACTGCGCCGGAGAATTGCCGATCGGCGATGCGCTGGCGAAGCTGCCACAGGGCGAATGGACGCGCCTGGGGGTGCAGCTCAAGTGCCTGCGCGCGGCCGGCGCCGATACCGCCCGGCTCGACATGCCGTTCGCGCTGCGCACCGGCGCCGGCGCGCGGATCGCACTCAGCCACGTCGCCCCGGGCACCGATTTCGACCACAAGGTCGACTGCGCGACGCAGTAGCCGCTTCCTCCACCGGTGCGCGCCGGCCACCACGCCGGCCGCCCCGGAGGCTGCAACACAGCGGTCTGTCCGGGTGGGCAGCCGGGGCGCAGCCACCGGCCTAGAATCGTGCCCTCCCGCACGAGGAGCATCCGACCATGATCGATCTCTACTACTGGCCCACCCCCAACGGCCACAAGATCACCCTGTTCCTCGAGGAAGCGGGGCTCGAATACCGCATCAAGCCGGTGAACATCGGCAAGGGCGACCAGTTCGAACCCGGCTTCCTCGCCATCTCCCCCAATAACAAGATGCCGGCCATCGTCGACCACGCGCCCGCGGACGGCGGGGAGCCGATCAGCGTGTTCGAATCCGGCGCGATCCTCCTCTACCTCGCCAACAAGACGGGCCGCTTCTTCGGCGAAGACGTGCGCCGCAAGGTCGAGGTCAACCAATGGCTGATGTGGCAGATGGGCGGCCTCGGGCCCATGACCGGGCAGTATGGGCATTTCCACGTCTACGCGCCGGAGCAGATCCCCTATGCGATGGAGCGCTATCACAACGAGGCGGCGCGCCTGCTCGGCGTGCTCGACAAGCAGCTGCAGGGCCGCGCCTTCATCACCGGCAACGACTACAGCATCGCCGACATGGCCAGCTATCCCTGGATCAACCCATACGACAAGGCGCCGCTCGACCTGGCGCCGTTTCCCGAGGTCCGGCGCTGGCACGAGGCGATCGCCGCGCGGCCCGCCACGCAGCGCGCGTACGCGCTGACCAAACAGGTCAACCGGGACGCAGGCAAGCCGATGAGCGACGAGGAACGCGCACTGTTGTTCGGCAAGGCGCCGGCCTGAGTCCGGTACGGCTTCGGTGCTCCGTCGCAGGAGCGCGCCGTGCGCGCGATGCCGCGGGCCGTTCGCCGCCCGCGGGATTCCGGTGGCCGGCGCGCCTGCCGGTCGGGAATCGCGGCATCCACCGGATCCTGCCGGCACCCGCGGTATCGCGCCCACGGGGCGCTCCTACGGAGGCGCGGCGGGCCGCTAGACTTGGCGCTTCCGCCCGCCGGGAGAGACCATGCGTCCCCTGCTCACCGCCGCCGTCCTGATGCTCGCCGCCACCGCCACCGCCTTCGCCGACGATCGCAAGCTCACCCTCGAAGCCATCACCGGCGATGCGGCGCTGTCCGGGCCCACCCTGACCAAGCCGAAGATCGCACCCGACGGCTCGCGCGTGACCTTCCTGCGCGGCAAGGACGAGGACCGCAACCGGCTCGACCTGTGGGAGTACCACGTCGACAGCGGCCAGACCCGCCTGCTGGTCGATTCGCAGGTGCTGCTGCCCGGAGAGGAAACGCTCAGCGACGAGGAAAAGGCCCGCCGCGAGCGCCAGCGCATCGCCGGCTTTTCCGGCATCGTCGACTACCACTGGGCGCCGGACGGGCAGCGGCTGCTGTTTCCGCTCGGCGGCGAGCTTTATCTGTACGACCTGACGAAGCAGGGCGCGGATGCGGTGCGCCAGCTCACCGACGGCGGCGGCTTCGCCACCGACCCGAAACTCTCGCCCAAGGGTGGCTACGTCAGCTTCGTCCGCGAGCGCGACCTGTGGGTGATCGACCTGGCCAGCGGCAAGGAACTCCGCCTGACGGAGGACGGGTCCGACACCATCGGCAACGGCGTCGCCGAGTTCGTCGCCGACGAGGAGATGGGCCGCCACACCGGCTACTGGTGGGCGCCGGACGACTCGGCGATCGCCTACGCCCGCATCGATGAATCGCCGGTGCCGGTGCAGAAACGCTACGAGGTGTATGCCGACCGCACCGAGGTGGTCGAGCAGCGTTACCCGGCCGCCGGCGATCCCAACGTGCGGACCGAATTGCGGGTGGCGCGGCTGGCGGACGCCGGCCCGCCGCCGACACGCGAGGGCGGCATCGATACCGCCGACGGCCCGCGTACGGTGCGGGTGCAGACGCGCATGGGCCCGGCGGCGCCGCTGCGCGTCGATCTCGGCGACGATCCGGACATCTACCTGGCGCGCGTCGACTGGCGCGACCCGCAGCGGCTGACCTTCCAGCGGCAGTCGCGCGACCAGCGCACGCTGGAACTGGTCGAGATCACGCTCGCGACCGGCAAGCAGCGGATCCTGGTCACCGAGACCTCGAAGACCTGGGTGCCGCTGCACGACAGCCTGCGCTTCCTCGAGGACGGCCGCTTCCTGTGGAGCTCGGAGCACAGCGGCTTCGAGCACCTGTACCTGGCGTCGGAGGACGGCAGCGAACTCACCGCCCTGACCGCCGGCGACTGGCCGGTCGACGAGTTGCTGGCGGTGGACCAGGACGCCGGCCGCGTGTACTTCAGCGCCGGGCGCGAATCGCCGACCGAAAAGCACCTCTACGCGGTGCCGCTGGCCGGCGGCGGGATCGAGCGGCTGTCGCAGGCGCCCGGCCTGCACAACGCCAGCTTTGCCAAGAACGCCAGCGTCTACGTCGACAGCTGGTCGAACACGCGCACGCCGCCGCAGGTCGAACTGTTCCGCGCCGACGGCAGCCGCATCGCCGCGCTCGTCGACAACGACCTGGACGCGCCGGACCATCCCTACGCCCCGTTCCGCGACGCGCATCTGCCGACCGAGTTCGGCACCCTGACCGCCGCCGACGGCCGCACCCGGCTGCACTACAGCCTGATCCGGCCGGCCAGGTTCGATCCGGCGCGGCGCCACCCGGTGGTGGTGTACGTCTACGGCGGCCCGGCGGGACAGACCGTGATCGATGCCTGGCCCGGGCGCGCCGACGCATTCTTCAATCAGTACCTGGCGCAACAGGGCTATGTGGTGTTCTCGCTCGACAATCGCGGCACGCCACGCCGCGGCGCCGCCTTCGGCGGATCGCTGTACGAAAGGCAGGGCACGGTGGAAGTCGAGGACCAGGTGGCGGGCGTGGACTGGCTGCGCACGCAGCCGTGGGTCGACGGCGAGCGCATCGGCGTGCACGGCTGGTCCAACGGCGGCTACATGACCCTGATGCTGCTCGGCAAGGCGCCCGATGCCTACGCCTGCGGCGTGGCCGGCGCGCCGGTCACCGACTGGGCGCTGTACGACACCCACTACACCGAGCGCTACATGCACCTGCCGGAGGCCAACGTCGACGGCTACCGCGAGGCCAGCGTGTTCACCCATGCCGGCGACATCCGCCCGGACAGCCTGCTGCTGATCCACGGCATGGCCGACGACAACGTACTGTTCACCAACTCCACCAGGCTGATGAGCACCCTGCAGCAGTCCGGCGTGCCGTTCGAACTGATGACCTATCCCGGCGCCAAGCACGGCCTGCGCGGCAAGGACGCACTGCACCGCTATCGGTTGAGCACATCGTTCTTCGATCGCTGCCTGCGCTGAGCATCGCGCGCCGACGCCCGCTTGCGTAGCGCCGAACTCGCTCAGCCGAGCCGCGCCAGCATCCTGCGGTGCCGGACCAGGCGCGCCCAGCGCATGCCGATGTCGGCCCAGCACACGTAGGCCGCCTCGCCCGCCACGCGCCACAGCGCGACCGGATGCCAGCGCCAGTGCGGCTCGGCCGCGCACAGCTCCGGCTCGAAGCCGAGCTGGCGCGCCAGCAACGCGCAACGCGCGAGGTGATAGCGACTGCTGAGCAGGGTGACGGTGCCGAGGGCGATATCGGCACGCAGCAGCTCGCGCGCGTTGCGCAGGTTCTGCAGGGTGTCGCGCGAACGCGACTCCAGCCGCAGCGGGGCATCGGCGCCCAGGCCGCGTGCGAGCAATGCCGCCTGCGCGAGCTCGGCCTCGCTGAGCGCCCCCGGGGGCCCGCCGCCGAGCAATATCAGATGGCGCGGCGGGCGCTGCTGCCATAAGGCGACGGCACGGGTCAGGCGCGCGTCGAAGTCGGCGTCGATACGGCCACGCGGCGCGTGCTTGCCGAACAGCAGCACGCACTCGCCACGCGCCGGCAGGCACGGTGCGTTGCGCGCGATCCGCAGCACGTGGACGAAATAGACCACGTACACCAGGCCCACGCTGAGCGCACACGCCGCGGCCGCGACCGTCAGTGCATGCAGGGCGTCGCGGTCGATGAACAGGCGGATGCGGTGGGCGAGGCGGCTGGCCATCGGCGGACTCGGCGTCGGGCGGTTCACAGTCTAGCCCGCCGCCGCTCGTATACTGCCGGCCAGTCAGGAATGGAGCGCCGCCCAGTCGATGTCGTTGTCCCCGATTCCGGCGCTGGCGATCCGCGCCTACACCGCCACCACGGCGCTCGGACGCGGCCGCGCCGCACAGGCGACGGCGATGGCGGAACGCCGCGGCGGGCTGCGCCGCAACGACTTCGGCCCGGATCCGCTCGACACCTGGATCGGCCGCGTCGACGGGCTTGAGGACGCGCCGCTGCCGCCGGAGTTCGCCGACTGGGAATGCCGCAACAACCGGCTCGCCTGGCTCGCGTTGCAGCAGGACGGGTTGCCCGACGCCGTCGCCGCCGTGCGCGAGCGCTATGGTCCAGAACGGGTCGCCGTGGTGCTGGGCACGTCCACCTCCAGCATCGGTGCCACCGAGGAAGCCTACGCGCGCCTCGAAGGCGACCACGGTACCGGCAGCCCCCGTTTTCCCGCCGACCTCGCCCGTCCAATCGTGCACCAGCCGCACTCGCTGGGCGACTTCGTCCGTCACGCCACCGGCCTGCGCGGGCCCTGCGTCACCGTCGCCACCGCCTGCTCGTCCAGCGCCAAGGTGTTCGCGCAGGCGGCACGGCTGATCCGTGCCGACATCGTCGACGCCGCCCTGGTCGGTGGTGTCGACACCCTGTGCGGCAGCGTGCTGTTCGGCTTCAATGCGCTGGGCTTGGTCTCGGCGCAGCCGGCGCGGCCGTTCGACCTGGCCCGCGACGGCCTGTCGCTGGGCGAGGCCGGCGGCTTCGCCGTGCTCGAACGCGGCGACGACGCCCCGCTGCTGCTGCGCGGCTACGGCGAATCCAGCGACGCGCACCACATGTCGGCGCCGCACCCGCAGGGGCTCGGCGCGCGGATGGCGATGCAGGATGCGTTGCAGCGCGCCGGCATCGCCGCCGACGCGGTCGGTTATCTGAACCTGCACGGCACCGCCACCCCGGCCAACGACGCGATCGAGGCGCAAGCGGTGGCCGCGGTATTCGACGACGCGCTGCACGCCGGCTCGACCAAGGGCTGGACTGGGCACACGCTGGGCGCTGCGGGAATCATCGAGTCGGTGTTCGCGTTGATCGCGCTGGAGGACGGACTGCTGCCCGGCACGCTCAACAGCCGCGACCGCGACCCGGCCTGCGGTGCGCAGATCCGCTTCGACAACGCGCAAGACCGCATCCGCTACGCGATGAACAACTCCTTCGGCTTCGGCGGCAACAATTGTTCGCTGCTGTTCGGTGCTGCATGAGCACCTGCAGCGCGCGCATCGCCGGCATCGGCTTCTGGAGCGAGGGCCTGCCCGACTGGCCGGCTGCGCGCGACTTCGCCACCGGCGGCGCGTTGTCCGACGCCGCCGCGCGCCGGCCGTCGCCGCGGCTGCTGGCGCCGAACGAACGCCGCCGGGCGCCGGAATCGGTCGCGGTCGCGCTGCAGGTCGCACTCGCCGCCTGCGAGGCGGCGGGGCGCGACCCGAAGGCATTGCCGTCGGTATTCGCCTCGGGCCATGGCGATTTCGCCATCACCGACTACATGTGCGAAACCCTGGCCAACGAGCCGCGCGCGATCTCGCCGACCCGCTTCCACAACTCGGTGCACAACGCCGCCGCCGGCTACTGGACCATCGGCTCCGGCTGCATGATGACCACCACCGCGATCAGCGCCGGCCGCGCGACCTTCGCCGAAGGCCTGCTGGAAGCCCTGGTGCAGCTCGGCGACGGCGCCGATGCGGTGCTGCTGGTCGCCTACGACATCACCGCGGTCGGGCCGCTGGCGACGATGACCGACAGCCGCGGCCTGCTCGGCGGCGCCCTGGTGCTGGCGTCCGATGAGGACCGCGGCGACGCCGGCCCGCGGCTGCGCGCGACGCGCGTCGACGTCGCGGCCCCGGCCGGCGCCGGTCCATTGGCATCGCTGCGCCACGACAACGCGATGGCGCCGATGCTGCCCCTGTTCGACGCACTGGCCACGCACGACCGACGGGTCCTGCTCGACGCCGGTCCCGGACGCGCGCTGCGCGTGGAGATCGACCATGCCTGAGAACTTCGTCCGCCTGCACCGCGGCAACATCGCCGTGGTCATTCCCGCGCTCAACGAATCGCTGCGCATCCGCGAAGTGGTCGAGGGCGCACTGGCACAGTGCGACCGGGTGATCGTGGTCGACGACGGTTCCGACGACGGCACGTCCGAATGCATCGCCGGCCTGCCGGTGACCGTGTTGCGGCATCCGCAGCGGCTGGGCAAGGGCGCCAGCCTGCGCGACGGCTTCCGCGAGGCGCTGCACCAGGGCGCGCGCGCGGTGCTGACCATGGACGGCGACGGCCAGCATTCGGCCGCGGACATCCCGCGGCTGCTCGACAGCGCCAACCGCCACCCCGGCTGCGTGATCATCGGCGCGCGCCTGCGCAAGCGCCGCTGCCAGCCCTGGCACCGGCGCCTGGGCAACGAGTTCGGCGACTGGGGCATCGCCTGGGGCTGCGGTTTCCGCATCGTCGATTCGCAGAGCGGGCAGCGGCTGTACCCGGACGTCGTCTGCGCGCTGGAGAACGTGCCCGGCGAAGGCTTCGTGTTCGAGGCGCAGATGCTGATCGCGGCCGCACGTTGCGCCGGCGCCGGCATCGTCTCGCTGCCGGTGGAGTCGCGCTACGCCATGCCCGGCGAGCCGGTACAGTTCCGCAAGAGCCACTTCCGCCTGTGGCGCGACCTGTACAACATCAGCTCGCATGTCGCGCTACAGATCTGGCGCCAGGGCGACATGCTCCACGCCTATCGCCGCGCGCGCGCCACGCCGCCGGTGATCGACGATCCCGACGGCGAGTTCGCCGGCGCCCCCCTTCCGCACGATTCGCAGCAGGCAGGTTGACATGGACGGCACCGCTCCCGGCAATGACACCGACGCTGACGTTCTGATCATCGGTGGTGGACTTGCGGGGCTGACGCTCGCCCTCCAGCTGCGCCGGCGCGACCCGGCACTCCAGGTCGCGGTGATCGAGCGCAGGCCGCACCCGGTGCCCGAGGCCGCGCACAAGGTCGGCGAGTCGACGGTCGAGATCGGCGCGCACTATCTCGCCGACGTCCTCGGCCTGCGTGAGCACCTGGAGACCGAGCAGATCCGCAAGTTCGGCTTCCGCTTCTTCTTCTCGGACGGGCGCCACGACATCGACCGCTGCACCGAAATCGGGGTCAGCCGGCTGCTGCCGACGCCGTCCTGGCAGATCGATCGTGGCCGTTTCGAGAACTTCCTCGGCGTGCGGGCGCGCGCGCTCGGCGTGCGCTTCCACGATAACGCCGTCGTGCGCGAAATCGGCATGGCCGCCAGTGGCAGCGATGCGCCGCACGCGGTGACCTTCACGCAGGCCGGCGACGAGCACACCCTGCGCGCGCGCTGGCTGGTCGACGCCAGCGGCCGCGCCGGCCTGCTCAAGCGCAAGCTCAGCCTGGCGCAGGCCAACGACCACGACGCCAACGCCGCCTGGTGGCGGGTCGACGGTTGCGTCGATCCCAACCTCTGGTCGGAGGATGCAGCGTGGATCGGGCGCTGCACGCCGCCGGAGCGCTGGCGCTCGACCAACCACATGTGCGGGCCGGGCTACTGGTTCTGGCTGATCCCGCTGGCCTCCGGCGCGCACTCGCTGGGAATCGTCTGCGACGCGAAGCTGCATCCGCTGGAGACGATGAACACCCACGCCAAGGCGATGGACTGGCTGCGCACGCACCAGCCGCGGGTCGCCGCGGCACTCGACGGCGGCGGACATGCGCTGCAGGACTTCCTGTTCCTGCGCCACTTCTCCTACGGCTGCAAGCAGGTATTTTCCGCCGACCGCTGGGCGCTGACCGGCGAGGCCGGGCTGTTCCTGGATCCGTTCTATTCGCCGGGCACCGACTTCATCGCCATCGCCAACACCTACATCTGCGACCTGATCGAGAAGGACCGCGCCGGGGAAGCGTTCGCACCGTACGCCGATCTGTACCAGCAGCTGTACTTCTCGTTCTACGAGAACACGCTCACGCTGTACCAGGACCAGTACCCGCTGTTCGGCGATTCCCAGGTGATGCCGCTGAAGGTGATCTGGGACTACACGTTCTACTGGGCCCTGCTGGCGCCGCTGTTCTTCGGCCGGCGCATGACCGATATCGCCATGTTCGGGCGCCTACGCCTGCAGTTCGTCGAAGCCGGTGCGCTCAACAGCGCCATGCAGGCATTGCTACGCGCATGGGGCGAGCACAACCGCGGCCGCACGCAGCCGCCGGGGCGGCTGCTCGACCAGTACGGGATCGACTGGTTCCACGAGATGAACCGCGCGCTCAACGACGTGCTCGACGACGATGCCTTCGCCCGCCGCATCGACGACAACCTGGCGCGGATGCGCTGGCTGGCGGCCGAAATCCTGGCGCAGGCGCGGCGCGTGCACGCCGGCATCGACACCTACGGCCTCAACGACCTGCTAGGGCAGCCGGACCCGCCACCGCCTTCGCTGGCGCCGCCCTGGTACGCCGACGCGGCATGACGACGCATGGGCCGTAGGAGCGCGCCATGCGCGCGATGCCGCGGGCATGGCGCCGCCCGCGAATTCCGGCGACCCGCGCGCCTGCCGGTCCGGAATCGCGGCAACCGCCGGATCCCGCCGACACCCGCGGCATCGCGCGCATGGCGCGCTCCTACGAATGCGACGCCGCCGTTGCCGAAAACGTCCGCCCGCGCCGGGAGACCCGTGCGGGCACCGCGATGCGGCCGGTGCCGCTATTCCCCCGGCGGCACCGGTGCGGTTTGCGGCGGCGGGTTCGGCACGTAGATGGCGATGCCGCTGGCGTGCTTCTGCCGCGGACTGATGTTCACGCCGACGCCGGCTCCGCTGAAACTGCTGCCGCCAACGCGGCCGCCGCCGGCACCGACGCTTACGCCGCCACCGCCGTAGCCATCGGCGCTGCCCTGGAACAGCACGCCGTTGGCGCCGAGGCTGGCGGCCTCCTCGCGCAGCTTGCGCAGGACCGAATCGGTCTTGTTCTGTTCGCCGTAGGTGAACGCGCCGCTGGCGGTCTCGAGGATCGCGATCTCCTCGTAACCACCCGGCGGTGGGCCGTGGTAGATGCGCACCTGGGCCGGATCGATCGGCGGCCGCGGGGTGCCGGTGAGGACGTGGGACGTGGCGCACCCGGCCGCCGCCAGCGCGACCAGCAGCAGGAAGAAAACGCGGAAAGCTCGCATGTCTGGGGTCCTCACGACTGGGACCCGGGCATCATCGCCCAGGCCATCTGAATCCTGCGTGCATGCCGGCCGGCCGGCGTTGCGCCCGGTCGATCATGCCCTGTTCCTGACCTTCGGTGCCTGGCCGGATGGGTCGCCCACCGCCTGCACATGGCGCTACCGGAGGCATCGCTGATCCTCGTCGAGGCCCGGACCAGCATGGTCGTGTCGGTGGCGCCGAACGGCCTTGTCGCCGATGGCGGCGCGCGGCTAACCCATGCCGCCGTTGATGCCGATCACCTGGCCGTTGATGTACCCGGCGGCATCCGAGCAGAGGAATGCCACCAGCGCGGCGACCTCCTCGGGCGTACCGGCACGGGCCGCCGGCACCATCTGCTTCACCTGCTCGGGCGGGAACATCTTCGCGGTCATCGCGCCGGCGATCACCCCGGGCGCGATCACGTTGACGCTGATCCCGCGCGAGGCCATTTCCCGCGCCAGCGACTTCGAGGCGCCGTGCAGCGCCGCCTTGGCCGCGGCGTAGTTGGCCTGGCCGCGGTTGCCGAGCACCGCGGCCACGCTGGAGACGCTGACGATGCGGCCCCAGCGCGTCCGCGCCATCGGCAGCAGCAGCGGCCGGGTGACGTGGAAGAACCCGTGCAGGGACACGTCGATCACCCGCTTCCACTGCGCGTCGGACATGCCGGCCATCGGCGCGTCGTCGTGGATGCCGGCATTGTTGACCAGCACCTGCACCGGGCCTTCGGCCAGCAGCGCCTGCAGCGCGGCGGCGGTGGCTTCGCCGTCGGCGACGTCGAAGGCGATCGCCTCGGCGCTGCCGCCGGCCTCGGCGATCGCGGTCACCACCGATTCGGCGCGGCCGCGATTGGCATTGGCATGGACGATCACGTGCAGGCCGTCGGCGGCCAGCCGACGGCAGATCGCGCCGCCGATGTCGCCGCTGCCGCCGGTGACCAGCGCGCGCCTGCGAGTCGTCGTAGTCATGCCGCGATGCTAACCCGCCGCGCGGCGGGAGGGGACCGCGGGCGCGGACGCCCGCGGCCCGCGACGTCAGTGCGGCAGTTCCTCGATCACCGTGCTGCCATCGGCCTCGTAGAACCGCAGCGCAGGATCGCCGTCCGCCCCCTCGACGGCGGCGCCCAGGCGGCGGTTGCCGCGGGCGTCGTTGAACTGCAGCAGGCCCTGGTTCTGCGCCGCGTCGGCCGGGAACGACACGTTGCCCAGGGTCATGCGCGCCACCCCGGCCGGATGGTCGGCGTTGAACGCGTCGATCCGCCGCTGCCGCTCGTCCTCCGGCAGGCCCTCGATGTCGACCAGCAGGTCCAGGTAGTCCTGGATCGGCCAGTCCGGCGTATCCCAGGTCTTGATGGTCGCGCCCTTGACGCTGCCGTAGTCGAGCGCGTCGATGGCGAAGAGCTGGTCCTGGTCGTAGCCGTCGAAGCTCAGGTGGCCCCAGCGCGAGATGTTGCCTTCCGCGTCCTTGCGGCCGCCGAAGGTCAGGCCGCCGCTCTCGGTGCCCTCGGCGTCGAAGAACAGCGCGCCGGCGGTGTCGGACGCCTTGCGGTTGGTGAGGTCGGGGTATTCATGCCCCTTGACGATGATGCCCGGGATGCGCCGGGTGTTGCTGATCACCATGCGCAGGGTGCCGTCGGGTTCGACCACGTTGATGCGCTGGACGGTCACGGTATCGAAGCGCGGGTTGCCGCCGGCACTGGTGAAGCCGGCGAGCAGGGCGGCGATCACGCCGAGCGTCAACACGCCCGAATAGGCGACGAGGCATTTCTGGCCATCGAGTTTCATGCTGGACTCCTGGATGCGGGGAATTTCCGCACCGGCGACCCGGTGCGGTCGCGGGAGGAGACGGCCATGCAGCGGACCGGCACGCAACCTCCCGCGCACGACCTTAGGCCGGATGCGCGGGCCGTTCTGTGCAGCAGTCCTCATGCCGGCCGCCGGCGGCCGTCGAATGGCCTCCTCCGTAGGAGCGCGCCATGCGCGCGATGCCGCGGGTGCCGGCAGGATCCGGTGAACGCCGCGATTCGGGACCGGCAGGCGCGCCGGTCACCGGAATCCCCGGGCGGCACAATGCCCGCGGCATCGCGCGCATGGCGCGCGCCTACGCGCCGAGCATCACCGCGGCACGGCCCTCGGCCAGCAGCGTGCCGGCATGCACGATGCGGAACGCGTACTGCTGGCTGGCCGCGGTTTCCGCCAGCGCCTCGGCCTCGCCTTCCAGCGCGCCGGGCAGTCGGTCGACGCGGGCGACGTGCAGCCGCACCGCACGCAGTGCCACCAGCAGGCCCGGCGGGGCGGTGTCGCCGCGTTCGCGCGCGCGCAGGCCACCGTGCACCGCCATCGCCTGGGCGCCGTATTCGCAAAGGTGCAGCGCATGCAGGCGGCCATCGCTGCGCAGCGGGTGCGCGGGATCGCGGTGGTTGTCCGCACGCAGGCGGATACATCGCGCGTCCCAGTCGAGCACCTCGTCCCACAGGCACATGGCGCCGTGGTGTGGAATCAGCGCCTGGATTCCGTCGCGCCCGACCGTCATGGCGCGCGTCCGGTCTGCGCCGGAAGCCGCTGGCGCGCGATCAGCAAGGCCAGCACGAAGTTGCCGACCACACCGATCGCCACCGTCACCCCGATCGCACGCAGCACCGGGATCGACGACAGCGCCAGCACGCCGAACACCAGTGCGGTCATCGCCGCGCACACCAGGATCGCGTGCAGGGTGCGCAGGCGCTCGCGCGGATCGCCGCCGGCGCGCTCGAAGAACAATGCATAGTCCAGGCCGAGGCCGGCGGCGAGGATCAGCGACACCAGGTGGAACAGCGTCAGCTCGATCCCGAAGCCGCGCAGCAGTGCCAGCGTCACCAGCACGGTCAGCCCCATCGGCAACAGCACCCGCCCGACCCGGCGCGGCGAGCGCAACGCGATCCAGACCGTCAGCGCCAGCAGCAGCGCGGCCAATGCCAGCGCCATCAGCACCTGCCCGCGCCAGGCGGCGACCAGCGATTCGGAGGTGCGCTTGAAGTCGAGCAGCCGCACGTCGCCGGCGGCGGCGGCGACGCGCGCGACCGCCGCCGGATCGCGCAGGCCGCCCAGCGTCACCAGCGCGGTGGTGCCGTCCTCGCCGGGCAGCAGCAATCCCGACACCGCCGCGTCGAGGGGCGTGCCGGCCAGCGCGTCCGGGGTCAGTGGCGCGGCGGTGCGCGCGGTTTCCACATCGGCCAGGAACGGATCGAAGGCATCGTCGCGGAACGGGCTGCCGGCCAGGGCCGCGGCGAGCGCGGTCCGCAGCGCATCCGGATCCGGCAGCCGCGCCTGCCGCGCGCGCTGGGTGGCGGCGCTGGGCAAGTAGCGCGCGGCCGACTCGTACCCGGCGATCGCGCCGTCCGCCACCAGCCGGTCGAGCGCCGGATGCAGCCGTTCCAGTTTCCGCAGCGCGGCCTCGGCATCGTCCGCCCGCAACGCCAGCACGTAGCGCACGTCCGCGGCGCCGAGCTCGTCACGCAGGCGGCCGTCCTCGGCCAGCGCCGCGGCTGGCACCGGGGTCAGCCGCGACAGGTCGTTCTCCCAGAAGTCTCCCGGCGCGAAGGCCGCCACGCCCGCGCACACCAGCGCCAACGCCGCCAGCAACGGCCCCGCCGTGCGCGGGCGCGGCAGGCCGTCGATCCGCCGCGCAACGCGCTGCAGCCAGGCTGCGTCGGCGGCATCGCCCTGGCCTGGTTGCAGCAGCGCCGGCAGCAGGAAGCGTGTGGCCAGGGCCGCGGTCAGCAGCCCGGTGACGGTGAACGCCGCCAGCTGGCGCAGGCCGTCGACGCCGGAGACGAGGAAGGTCAAGTAGGCGATGCAGGTGGAGAGCACGCCGGTGAGCAGGGTCGGCCACAGCGCGCGCGCGGTCGCGCGTGGCGACTCGCCGTCGCGCAGGTGGCTGAACAGGTGCACCGGATAGTCCTGGGCGACGCCGATCAGGGTGAAGCCGAACGCCAGGGTGATGCCGTGCATGCCGCCGAACAATGCGGTCACCGCGGCGATCCCGGCCAGCGCCGCGGTCGCCAGCGGCAGCACGCCGAGCAGCAGCAGGTGTCCGCTGCGGTAGGCGAACCAGAACAGCAGCAGCAGACCGAGGCCGCCGATGCCGGCCAGTCGCGCCGCCTCGCCGGCGGTGCGCGCGCCGATCTCGACCGAAAACGCACCGGGGCCGGTCAACGTCAGGCGGCTCCCCGACTCGGCGGAAGCGTTCGCGAACGCGCCGCGGATGGCTTCGACCACGGCCCCCTGCCCAGCCGGATCGAAGCCGGCTGCGTGCGTGCGGATCAGCAGCAGCGCCTCGCGGCCGGCACGGTCGAACCAGACGCCATGCAGGCGTTGCGGCGCGCTGGCCGGCGTCCAGGCCTCGGCCAACGCCAGCGTTTCCAGGGTGGGGTCGGACGGCAGCAGCGGTTCCACCAGTGCCGCCGCCGGCGAGCCCAGGTCCTGCAGCCGCGCATCGAGTGCGTCGCGCAGGGTGTCCGCGTCCAGCGGTTGCCGGTCGAAGCCCGGCGAGAGCAGGTAGCGGTACGGACGCAACCGCTGCGGGACCGCGTCGAGACCGGCTTCGTCCTCGCCGTTGGCGACCAGCTCGATCCGCGCATCGTCGCGCAACGCCGCATGCAGCGCCCGCGACTGCCGCGCCAGCACCTGCGGCTCGGCGCCGGACAGCGCCACCAGCAGCAGCCGCGCGCCCGGCCCGTCGCCGAGTTCGTCGATCAGCAGCTGTTGCTCCGGCGTCTCCGGCGCCGGCATGAACGCGCGCAGGTCGCCGGACAGCTGCAGCCGCTGCCCGAGCCATACGCCGGCCAGCGCCAGCAGCGCCAGCCACGCCAAGGCCAGGGCGAATCTAGCCCGCATAGCCCGCAACATCGAGCGGACGGCGGCCGCATGAAACCGGGCCCGGCGGCGACCGGCGGCGGCGGCACCACCCCGTGGGACCGGCACGAAAGTCGCGCCCGCCGATGCGCGCCATCCGCATCAACCCGGTTCGCCGCCGCGGCAGAGCGCCTGCAACGCGGCGGCGTCGCTCTGCGTATCGACGCTGCGCGCCGCGCCGGCCAGCAGCGTGCGCTGCAGCTCGCCCTCGCGCGGGCGCGTCTCGATGCAGCGCAGTTCGGCGCCGCGGCCGTACAGGGTGACGTCGCGGATTTCCGCCGCCAACGCCGTGTCCTTCGGCGTCAGGGTCATGGTCCAGCGTTCGCGCACGCCGCGCATCTCGATGTCGTAGTGGCGTTCCAGTGCGTCATGGTCGCCATCGAGCAGCGCGCCGAAACTCGCCTGCAGCGCCGCCAACTCCGGCGCGCGCGACAACGCGAACGTGCGCGGTGAACGCCCGGCGCGGGCGATGGTCGCTTCGCCGTCACGCAGGGTGGTGGTCTCGACATAGGGCGCATGCACTTCGCGCACCAGGGTCTCGGCGTCCGGCCGCAGGTATTCGCCGGTCACGCGCAGCGGCGTCTTCAGCATCCGCGAGTTGCGCACCTCGACGAACGAGGTGCGCACCGGTGCCGGACGCGCCAGCTTCTCCAGGATCCAGGCGCTGCCGAACTCATCGTCCGCCGCCTGCGCCATCGCCCAGCACGGGACCAGCGCGCACAGCAGTGCGGCCATGCCTGCGGCCTTGCGTCCCCGGTTCGTCCGTCGCACCGTCCTCGGCATCGTCGCCTTCATCGTCGTGCTCCCAGAAATCGTAGAAGTTGAACCAGTTGTAGGGCGCATCGCGCACATGATGTTCCAGACGCGCGGCGTAACCGCGGATGAGCGCCGGGATCGCCGCCGCGCGTTCGCGACGCGGCAGGTCGATGCCGTCGCTGAAAGGTTCGAACACCAGGTCGTAGCGATTGCCGCCACGGTACAGGCCGAACGCCAGCATCACCGGGATCTTCAGCACCGCCGCGATCTGCCACGGCGCGGTGGGGAAGGCCGCCGGCGCACCCAGGAACGGCACCCGCACCGACGACTCGCCGGGCTGGGTGCGATCGACCAGCAGCGCGATCATCGCGCCCTCGTCGGCGGCCTGCTGGATCGCCAGCATGATCGCCGGGCCGGGCTGGCCGGCGTCGATCACGGTGGCGGCGATCTCGGGATTGAGCGCGTCGAGCATCTGCATCAATGCCGCGCTGTGGCTCTTGTCCAGCAGCACGCGGATCTTGTAGTCGGGTCGCCGCCGCGACAGCACCCGCAGCACCTCGAAACTGCCCAGGTGCGAACCGAACAGCAGCACCCCGCGGCCGCGGTCGAGCTGCGCGTGCAGCGCATCGAGACCGTCGACGCGCACCTGGAAGCGGCGCAGGTCCTCGCTGAGCAGGAACAGGCGGTCGAGGATGGTCTCGGCGAAGGTGCGGATGTGGCGCAGCACCTCGCGCCAGCCGGCAGGGCGCCCGAACACGCGGCTCAGGTAGGCGCGCGAGTCACGGCGCTCCTCGCCCCGACGCAGCAGGAAGTACAGCGCGATCGGGTGCAGCAGCAGCCGCGCCAGGCCGCGGCCGCCGTAACAACCGACCAACCGGATCAGCGCCAGCGCCAGCCGGCCCCCGCCCTCGTGGCGCCGTTTCCACTGCGCACTCATGCCGTCGCGATCTCGCCGCTGGCGATCAGCACGGCGTCGCGCAGCACCCGGAACTTCCAGCGCGGGGCAGCTGCTTCGCCGGCACCATCGAGTTCGATCCGCGCAATCTGCCCCGGCAGCAGCGGCTGCAGGAACTTCACCTGCGGCAGCCGCAACGCGCCGAGTTCACCGTGCTGCGCCTCGACCGCCGCCAGTACCCGCTCCAGCAGCACCACGCCGGGCACCAGCGGACGTCCCGGAAAATGCCCGGGCAGGCTGGGGTGATCGTGCGGAATGCTGAACTGCATGTACGGAGCCGGCGTGCGCGTGAGGCGCAAGAGAATACCGCGCCAGGCAGCCCTTTCCGCCACGGTGGAAAACGGGCCGTCGCCATGGGTGACGTCACGGGATCATCTCCAGACTGCCTGAAGCGCAACGGGGCCAGCCGTCAACCGCTCCCGGCCCTAGGCTGTATCGTCATTCACTCCCACCGCCTACTCTGTAGGAGGGGCTTCAGCCCCAACCTGCCGAAGATCACGGCGAGCAAACAGCGAGCACACGATGCCGGCCGGGAAGCTGCGTGGGTGGGTCTTTTCCGCGCTTCGCTCGTTTCCCGGGTCGGGGCTGAAGCCCCTCCTACAAGGGCAACGGGCGTGGGAAGCGAATGCGCCCTACCGCAGCAGCGCCAGCACCGACGCACGCGCCTGCGACGCCAGCGACTGGCGGTCAAGCGGACCGGCAGCGGTGGCCAGCGGCAGCGGCGCCCCGAAACGCACCCGGATAGGGCCCGGCCGCACCCGGAAGAAGCCGTCGGGCGGCAGCACCGCACCAGTGCCCTCCAGCGCCACCGGCAGCACCTGTGCGTCGGCGTCGATCGCGACCTGGAACGCGCCCGGCTTGAACGGCGCCACGCTGCCGTCGCGGCTGCGCGTGCCTTCCGGGAAGATGCACAGGATCGCACCGCCGCGCACCAGCGTCGCCGCGCGGCGCAGGCTGGCGGTGGCGGCGCGGCGATTGTCGCGACGAATGAACACCATTCCCATCGCCTTCGCGTACCAGCCGACGAAGGGCACCCGGTCCATCTCCTGCTTGAGCAGGAAATGCAGCGGCACCGGCACCGCCCGGAACAGGGCGCAGATGTCGATCACCGACTGGTGGTTGGCGACCAGCACGTAGGGCCGCGACCAGTCCACGTGTTCCAGCCCCTCGACCTCCAGCCCCGCGCCGGCGCCGCCCAGCAGTCCGGGCGCCCAGCAGCGCGAGGCCATCCGCAGCGGCAGGCGACGGTCGCCGCCCGACAGCACGTGCAGCAGCAGCGCCACGCTGATCAAGCCCGCGGTCCACAGCAGGGTGAAGCCGAACTGGAGTACGTTGAAGGCGGTCCACAGCCATCGCCACAAGGACGCGGGCTGCAGCCGCAGGGATTCGATGCGTTGGTTCACCGTGCAAGCATACCGTGCGTCTCCCTCGCCGTTGTCGCTGCGCAGGCGCCCGCGCCGCGCGCTGCGCGCGGCTCCCATTCAGCGCAACAGATCGCGCCAGAAGGGCGCGCCGAGGCTGGCAAGCCGGCGCAGGAAGTCGGCGAAGCTGCGGTAACGGCCGGGAAAACGGCGCTTGCGCATCAGGTATTCACCGAAGAAGAAGCCGCCGACGATGCCGTAGTTGCACAGGTTGGCGAACCACGACCATTGCGTGCGGGTGATCGCCACCGGCGCCTGCAGGCCCAGCGCCGCCAGCAGGCCGTCGGGAACGGCGATCAGCGCCAGCAGCAGGTTGACCACCGCCAGCGCCGCCAGCAGCAACGCCCAGGCGGCGGTGAGGCCGCGGGTATAGGCGCGCAGGTCCGGCGGCAGCGCGGCCGGTTCCACCCGGTCGAGCGCCGCCACGATCCGCGCGATCAGCGGCGCGCGCCCGGGCCGCAGCGTGCGCCCGAACATCCAGGCGATCAGGCCGATGAAGGCCACCGGCACCAGCAGCAACGGCAATCCGGCGTGACCAGCGCGGAACAGGCTCCAGGCTGCGGCGAACAGCAGCGGCAACGCCAGCCACGCCCAGCGCCGGCGCGCGGCCAGCGGCGAGGCCAGCACCAGCAGCACCAGCGTCAGCAACGCCGTCAATGCCAGCGCGTCGCTGTCGCGGGCGCTGGCCAGGTGCGCGAACAGGGCATAGCCGATCGCCAGCAGGACTTCGACGATCAGCAGCATCGCTCGCCCACGCCTCCCTGTCGCGGGCGGCCTCCCCCGAAGGGATCGCTGCGCCCGTGGCGGCGGTGCGGCCGGTGCCGGCGCGCTTCGGTCACCCGGCCGGGCACCGCATGTGGTGCCGCGCCGTCATGTCGTCCGGTGCTGCTCGACATGCGCCGACAGCGCCCGCAGCGAGGCGAAGATGCGCAGGTTCTCCTCGCTGTCCGAGCGCAGCTGGAAGCCGTAGCGCTTGCTGATCGCCAGCGCCAGTTCCAGCGCGTCGATCGAGTCCAGCCCCAGTCCGGTATTGAACAGCGCCGCCTCCGGATCGATCTCGCCGGGCTGCACCTCCTCCAGGTTCAGGCTTTCGACCAGGAGTTCGGCGAGCTCGCGTTCGGCGGGAGATTGGGTGGGCATGCGGTTTTCCGTGTGTAGTGAATGAACGCACCCGCTGCGGCGGACGGGCGCGGGCACCGCGCTATCATGCGCGCCCGGAATGATGGCATGGGCTGACGGTCACCGCGAGATGTTGAACCCGACGGAAAACGGCGAAGCCACGAACGCCGCCATGGAAGAGGTGGACGTGCTGGTGATCGGCGGCGGGCCCGCCGGCAGCACCGCCGCCGCGCTGCTGGCGCGCCGCGGCTGGCGCGTGACCCTGCTGGAGAAGGACGCGCACCCGCGCTTTCACATCGGCGAATCGCTGCTGCCGATGAACCTGCCGATCCTCGAGCGCCTGGGCGTGCTGGACCAGGTCCGCGCGATCGGTGTCCACAAGGCCGGCGCCGATTTCCCCTTGTGCGAGCGGCGTACCAACGTATTCCGCTTCACCCGCGCCCTGGATCCGCAGTACGACCACGCCTTCCAGGTGCGCCGCGCCGACTTCGACCGGCTGCTGTTCGAACACGCGCGCAGCTGCGGTGCCGACGCGCGCGAGCAGGTACGGGTGGAACGGGTCGAATTCGACCAGGCCGGGCGCCCGCGTCAGGTCCACGCCAGCAGCGCCGACGGACGCGCGCTCGCCTTCCGCACCCGTTACCTGGTCGACGCCAGCGGCCGCGACACCTTTCTCGGCGGCAAGCTGAAGCTCAAGCGCAAGAGCCGCGCCCATCAGTCGGCGGCGATCTTCAGCCATTTCCGCGGCGTCGAGCGGCGCGAAGGCGCCGACGCCGGCAACATCACCGTCGACCGCTTCGAGCACGGCTGGTACTGGCTGATCCCGCTGCCCGACGACGTCATGAGCGTGGGCGCAGTGTGCACGCCCGAATATCTCAAGCAGCGCCGCGGCGACAATGCCGAGTTCCTGATGCAGACGCTGGCGGCGCGACCGTCGGTATGGACGCGCATGCAACGCGCCGAACGCGTGGCGCCGGTGCACGCGACCGGCAACTATTCCTACCGCTGCACGCGCATGGCCGGCCCCGGCTGGGTGATGGCGGGCGATGCCTACGCCTTCATCGATCCGGTGTTCTCCTCCGGCGTGTACCTGGCGATGAACAGCGCCGAGCATGCGGCCGAGGTGGTCGACGGCGCACTGCGCGAGCCGGCGCGCGAGCCGGCGCTGCAGCGCGCGATGGACAGGCGCCTGAGCCGCGGGCTGCGGCATTTCTCCTGGTTCATCCACCGCTTCACCACGCCGGTGATGCAGCGCCTGTTCGCCAGCCCGCGCAACGACTGGAAGCTGGAGCAGGCGGTGATCTCGATGCTCGCCGGCGACGTGTTCGACAATCGCGCGGTGCTGTGGCGGCTGCGGGCCTTCCGCCTGCTGTACGCGCTGAACGCGCTGGCGATCGCGCCGCAGGCGCTGCGGGGCTGGCGGCGGCGGCGGCACCAGATCGACTTGGCGTTCGCCGGCGACACCCTGCAGGAGGGCAATCCGTGAGCCGCCCGCTGATCGCGGTGCACGACGAACCGGCGCGCCTGCAGGTGGACTACGCCGATGCCGATGCGCCCGACGCGCTGTTCGGTGACGACGTGCTGGCCGTGCTCGGCTTCGGCCACGACGCGCCGCACTGCGATGACCCGCGCTACCTGCGGGTGCCGTTGCAGCCTTACGGGGCCGCGCCGTTCGAGGTCTGGCGCGTCAACGCGCCGGTGCGCCGTGGGCGCGACGGCGCCATCGCCTGGGCCACTGACGGCCACCTCGGCTTCGGCGCGATCGAGGTCGAGGAGGGCGCGGGCGGCATCACCGAGGCCGCACGCAAGGCCTATGCGGCGCTGACCCGGTTCGTGTCCGGCGGCGACACGCCGCACCTGCTGCGGGTCTGGAACTATCTCGACGCGATCACCCTGGGCGAAGGCGACGCCGAACGCTATCGGCAGTTCTGCCTCGGCCGCGCCGTCGGATTCGGCAGTTTCGACACCGGCCGGCTCCCGGCGGCGACCGCGATCGGCCGCTGCGACGACGCCCGCGTGGTCCAGGTCTACTGGCTGTCGGCGCGCGCGCCCGGCACGCCGCTGGAGAACCCGCGCCAGGTCAGCGCCTACCGCTATCCGCGCCAGTACGGCCCGCAGTCACCCACCTTTGCCCGCGCCATGCTGCCGGCCGACGGCATCGCCATGCCGCTGCTGCTGTCCGGCACCGCGAGCATCGTCGGGCACGTATCGCAGCACGCCGGCGAACTGCAGGCGCAGCTGCAGGAAACGCTGGCCAACTTCGACGCCCTGCTCGGCGCCGCGCGCGCCGCCCGCCCCGACCTGCCGGCGCAGTTCGGCGCCGGCAGCCGGCTGAAGGTCTACGTTCGCGACCGCGACGACCTGCCGCTGGTGGCACAGGCGCTGGACGCGCGCTTCGGCGACCGCGTGCCGCGGCTGCTGCTGCAGGCGGCGATCTGCCGCCGCGAGCTGGCGGTGGAGATCGATGGCGTGCATCGCCAGGAGTGAGAAACGAGAAGTGAGAAATGAGTTAAGAGCGGCACGGTATTCTCTCTCTCGTTTCTCACTCCTCTCCACTCATTTCTCGCTCAAGGTTCCCATCACGCTCTCACGGCCCATGCACTATCCTCATCCGCACCGTCACCTCGGAGATACGCCATGGGCCTGATCAGTCTGCTATGGGGCATCGTCGCGATGCTGTGGATGATCGTCGCGCTGATCCCGATGCTGGGATGGGGCAACTGGTTCCTGATCCCGTTCGCCGCGGTCGGCGCGATCATCGCCGCGATCGGCATCGCCGTGACCTCACGCGAGAATCGCGGCCGTGCCAAGACCGGGCTGCTGCTCAATGGCGTCGTGATCGTGGTCGGCGTGTTCCGGCTGACGCTGGGGGGCGGAATCATTTGAAGCCGGAAACGAGTGGAGAGGAGTGCGAAACGAGAGAGAGCATCCCGCTCTTACTCATTTCTCACTTCTCGTTTCTCACTCCTCGCTCTTCGTCTCGCCATAGAATGCGCCCATGACCACCCTGCCGACCCGCCCGCGGCGCATGCGCCGCGACGCCTTCTCGCGCCGGCTGATGCGCGAGCACGTGCTGACCGCCGATGACCTGATCTGGCCGCTGTTCGTGCACGAGCACGACGGCCGCGCCGCCGTGCCGTCGATGCCTGGGGTGGAGCGGGTGTCGATCGACGAGCTGTTGCGCAGCGCCGAGCAGGCCTGCGCACTGCGGATCCCGGCGCTGGCGCTGTTCCCGGTGACCGCGCCGGCCGCCAAGTCGCTCGACGCCGCCGCGGCCTGGGCCGACGATGGTCTGGTGCAGCGTGCGGTGCGCGCGCTCAAGCAGCGTTTCCCGCAGCTGGGCGTGATCACCGACGTCGCCCTCGATCCCTACACCGCGCACGGCCAGGACGGCCTGGTCGACGACGGCGGCTATGTGCTCAACGACGCCACCGTGGCCGCGCTGGTGCGGCAGGCGCTGTCGCACGCCGCCGCCGGCGCCGACGTGGTCGCGCCCAGCGACATGATGGACGGGCGCATCGGCGCGATCCGCGATGCACTGGAATGCGATGGCTTCGTCCACACCCGCATCCTGGCCTACGCCGCCAAGTACGCCTCGGCGTTCTACGGCCCGTTCCGCGACGCGGTCGGCTCCGCCGCGGCGCTGGGCAAGGCCGACAAGACCACCTACCAGATGGACCCGGCCAACTCCGACGAGGCCTTGCGCGAGGTCGAGCTGGACCTCGACGAGGGCGCCGACATGGTGATGATCAAGCCGGGCCTGCCGTACCTGGACATCGTGCGCCGGGTGAAGGAGCACTTCGGCGTGCCGACCTTCGCCTACCAGGTCAGCGGCGAGTACGCGATGCTCAAGGCCGCCGCGCAGCTGGGATGGCTGGACGAACGCGCCTGCGTGCTGGAATCGCTGATCGCGTTCAAGCGCGCCGGCGCCGACGGCGTGCTGACCTATTTCGCGCCCGACGCCGCGCGCTGGCTGCGCGAACGGGACTAGGCTGTATCGACCCCCGGTCTCTCCGCCTATCCCTGTAGGAGGGGCTTGAGCCCCGACCGCGAACGCAAACGGCAAATGCTCTCTCTGCCGTTGTTTCCCTTCGCAACGCGCGGCGGCGCGTTCATCATGGTCGCCACCGATGTGTCTGCCTGGCGCGGGCTGAAGCCCCTCCTACAGGGGCACGGTCATATCAAACGTGCCTCACGGCAGGCAGCCATCGCTGCCCGTGACCGCCGGCGCACGGGCGCGATAGATGTCCAGCTTGCCCGCCTTCGGCGCCGGCGCGGCGCCGCTGACCAGGATCTCGGCCGGCTTCGACAGGTCCACCACCGGCCCCAGCGTGGTGCCGTCCGCGGTGTTGAACGCGATCGCCCACGGTGCCGAGTCGGCGTAGGCGCCACCGTCGCACTGCGCCACCAGCAGCCGCACCGGCGCGGTGGCCGGATCGCGCGAGCGCGCGAACACGAGTGCGCGGCCGCCCTCCAGCCAGGCGGCGTCGAAGTCGTCCTCCGGACCGTTGACGCCCGGCACCGGCAGCGGGTCGACGAAGGCGCCGCCGTCCCAGCGCGCGACGAACAGGTCGTGGCCGCCGGCGCCGCCATGGCCGTCGCTGGCGAACAGCAGGCGCCGCCCGTCCAAGTCCGGCGTCGGCGCCCACTCGTCGCTGGCGCCATTGACCCCGGCGCCGAGATTCGCCGCCGCGCCGAACCCGCCATCGGCCAGCACCGGCGCACGATACAGGTCGTCGCCGCCGAAGCCGCCGGCGCGATTGGAGAAGAAGTACAGCCAACGGCCATCGGCGCTGAACATCGGGTCGAAATCGTTCTGCGGCGAGTTGACCGGCAGCGGCTGCGCCTCGACCCAGCGGCCGTCGCGCAACCGCGCCTGCCACAGATCCCAGCCGCCGGGCCCGCCGGTGCGATCGGTGCTGCCCCAGACGATCCACTGCCCGTCGGGGCTCACGCTCGCGCGCACCTCGGAGGCCGCCGTCGACACGACGCCGATGCCCTCGAGTCCGTAAGGCTGCAGGACGGCGGCTCCGGCCGCGGTCACGGCCGCGCAGAGTAGACTGAGGCACAGGACGGCTGGTTTGCGTGGCATCCGTGGAGTTTCGATGCATGGACCGGCCGAGTGTAACCACGACCGAGCAACGAGTTCCTCGATGACCCCGACCGATTCCGCCCCCGCCCGCTTCGCCCTGTTCGGCCATCCGGTCGCGCAATCGCTGTCGCCGCAGATCCACGCCGCGTTCGCCCGACAGCTGTCGGTCCCGCTGCAGTACACGGCGATCGAAGCCACGGCGGAGACCTTTGCCGACCTGCTGGCGCGTTTCGCGGTGCAGGGCGGCGCCGGCGCCAACGTCACCCTGCCGCTCAAGCAGCAGGCGGCGGCGCTGTGCGGCAGCCTCGGCGACGGCGCCCGCCGCAGCGGCGCGGTCAACACCCTGGTCCGCAACGACGGCGGCTGGCATGGCGAGAACACCGACGGCCGCGGCCTGGTGCGCGATCTCACCGAACGCCACCGCCTCGACCTGCGCCAGCGCCGCACCCTGCTGATCGGCGCCGGCGGCGCCGCGCGCGGCGTGGCGCCGGCGCTGCTCGATGCCGGCATTGGCGACCTGTTCGTAGTCAACCGCACGCCCGAGCGCACCGACGCTCTGGCCGACGCCCTGGGTGAGCCGGGACGGGTACACCCGCGCTACATGGACGACCTGAAGATGCTGGGCGAGTTCGACCTGATCGTCCACGCCACCTCGGCCACGCGCAGCGGCTCGCTGCCGTCGCTGCCGATGTCGCTGATCGGCACCCGCGCCACCGCGGTCGACCTCAACTACGGCGACAGCGCGATCCCGTTCCTGGCCTGGGCACGCGCGGCCGGCGCCCACGATGCGATCGACGGCCTCGGCATGCTGGTCGAGCAGGCCGCCGAGAGCTTCGCGCTGTGGCACGGCCGCCGCCCGACCACCGACGAGGTCTACGCCGGCCTGCGCGAGCGCTATGCCGCACTCGTCACCGCCGACTGAGCGCCACCGTGCAGTGCCGTAGCGGCTGCGGCGCCTGCTGCATCGCGCCGTCGATCACCTCGCCGATTCCGGGCATGCCGCACGGCAAGCCCGCGGGCATTCCCTGCGTGCAGCTCGACGACGACTACCGTTGCCGCCTGTTCGGTCGCCCGGAGCGGCCGGCCTTCTGCGCCTCGCTGCGGCCGTCACCGGAGATGTGCGGGCGCGACCGGCGGCAGGCTTCGGACATGCTCCTGTCTCTGGAGCGTGCCACCGCCCCATGAACGGGCTCCGGCGCGAGACGAAGCCCCCAGGCGCACCGCCGCCGTAGGAGCGCGCCATGCGCGCGATGCCGCGGGTGCCGGCCGGATCCGGTGGATGCCGCGATCTGGACCGGCAGGCGCATCGGCCACTTGAATTTGCGGGCGGCAAACGGCCCGCGGCATCGCGCGCATGGCGCGCTCCTACGAGAAGGCGAGGTACTCGTCCTTGAGGCGCACGTAGTGCGCGGCGCTGTAGTGCAGGCCTTCGATCTCGGCATCGGAGAGCATGCGCACCTTGCGCGCCGGGTTGCCCAGCCACAGCTCGCCCTCGCCGACGGTCTTGCCCGGTGGCACCAGCGCGCCGGCGCCGACGAAGGCATGGCGCTCGATCACCGCACCGTCGAGCACGATCGCGCCCATGCCGACCAACGCGGCATCGCCGATGCGACAGGCGTGGATCACCGCCTTGTGGCCGATGGTGACGTCCTCGCCGATCACCGTGGCGAACCCGCCGAGCTTGGCGTGCGGGCCGTCGTGGCTGACGTGCACCACGGTGCCGTCCTGCACGTTGCTGCGGGCGCCGATGCGCACGAAGTTGACGTCGCCGCGGATCACGGTCGAGGGCCAGACCGAGACGTCATCGCCGAGCTCGACATCGCCGATCACGGTGGCGGCGGGATCGACGTAGACGCGTTCGCCGAGTCTCGGAAGCTGGTCGCGGTAGGGGCGCAGGTGCATGGCGGCAGGGGGTTGGCGTGTCGCGCCAGCTTAACCGGCACGCGCCACGCGGGCACGCGCATGGCCGGCTTGGCGCCGGCGCTGGCAGGCCGCGGCGTCGCGACTCCCCGGCGGCGGCATGGCCGCCGCCGCGAAGTCGCCGACAGGGTGCACACCCACCGCAGTCGCCGTCGCCCCGACGACAGCTCGCACTATGTCTCTGCCCGAAGCCGCTCCCACGCACAGGGCTACACTGCGGCGATGGACACGGCCTCCGACACCTCCGTCGCCGAACTGCCGCTCACCTTGTCGCGGCTGCGCGCAGCCTGGCAGGCGCGGCAACCCGATTACGCCCAGCGCAGCGACGATCTCGCGCGCCTGCGCGCGGCGTTCAAGCCCCGCCTCGACGAGATGGCGCGGGTGATCGCCACCGATTTCGGCCATCGCTCCCATCATGAGTCGCTGCTCGCCGACGGCATGACGGTGCTGGCCGAACTCGACCACCTGCGCCGGCACCTGCGCCGCTGGATGACGCCGCGCCGGGTCGGCGCCGGTTGGCGGCTGTGGCCGGCGCGCGCCGAGGTGCGGATGGCGCCGGTGGGCGTGGTCGGGGTGATCTCGCCCTGGAATTATCCAGTCAACCTGGCGCTGATCCCGCTGGCGACCGCGATCGCCGCCGGCAACCACGTGTTCCTGAAGCCGTCGGAACAGACGCCGCACACCACCCGCTTCCTGCGCGAACTGCTGGCCGAGGTGTTCCCGGCCGAACGCGTGGCCGTGGCCTGCGGCGGTGCCGAGGTCGGCGCGGCCTTCGCCGCGCTGCCGTTCGACCATCTGGTTTTCACCGGCTCGACCGCGGTCGGGCGCAAGGTGATGGCCGCGGCGGCGCCCAACCTCACGCCGCTGACGCTGGAGCTCGGCGGCAAGTCGCCGGCGATCGTCTGCGACGACTTCCCACTGCAGCAGGCCGCCGCCCGGCTGGCGACCGGCAAATGGTTCAACGCCGGCCAGACCTGCATCGCGCCCGACTACGTGCTGGTCGACGCGGCCCGCCGCGACGCGCTGGTCGACGCGCTGCGGGCCGAGGTGCAGGCGCGCTACGCCGGTGCCGGCGCCGCCGCCGACTACACCCGCATCGTCAACGACGGCCAGGCCGCACGGCTGCAGGGCTATCTCGACGACGCGGCACGGCGCGGCCTGCAGACGGTCAGGCTCGCCGAGGTCGCCGGCGAACGTGCGATGGCGCCGACGCTGGTACTCGATCCGCCCGACGACGCGGCGGTGATGCAGGAGGAAATCTTCGGCCCGATCCTGCCGATCAAAAGCTACCGCACGCTGGACGAGGCGATCGACTTCATCGTCGCCCGCGACCGGCCGCTGGCGCTGTATCCGTTCAGCCGCGACCGCGCCCGAATCGAGCGCATCCTGCAGCGCACGCTGGTCGGCGGCGTCACCGTCAACGACACCCTGCTGCACTTCGCTACCAGTGCGCTGCCGTTCGGCGGCATCGGCGCCAGCGGCATGGGCGCCTACCACGGCCGCGCCGGCTTCGAGGCCATGAGCAAGGCCTTGCCGATCCTGTGGCAGTCGCGGCGCGCCGCCAGCGACCTGCTGAAGCCGCCGTACGCGAAGGTCGACCGCTTCATCCGCCTGCTGCTGCGCTGACGCGCCCATGACGGCATGCACCGTTGGGCGGTGGCGGCGTGCCGCCGCCGGGCTGTCGCCGCGGTCTGCCGGCTGTCGCGACTGCCGTTGCTCCCGCACCGGCGGGACATCGACAGCGGCGGCTTCTACAATCACGTGCACCGCGGCGCAGGGAACATCGACCGATGAAAATCGCCAGCTGGAACGTCAACTCGCTCAACGTGCGCCTGCCGCATGTGGAGCAATGGCTGCGAGACGCCACGCCCGACGTGGTCGGCATCCAGGAGACCAAGCTCGAGGACGCGCGCTTTCCGGACGCGGTGCTCGCCGCGCTCGGCTACCGCACCGTGTTCCACGGGCAGAAGACCTACAACGGCGTGGCGATCCTGGCGCGCGACCGCATGATCGCCGACGTGCAGATGGGGATTCCCGATTTCCACGACGATCAGAAGCGGGTGGTCGCGGCCACCGTCGACGACGTCCGCATCATCAACCTGTACGTCGTCAACGGCCAGGACGTGGGCACCGAAAAGTATGCCTACAAGCTGCGCTGGCTGGAGGCGGTGCACGACTGGATCGCACGGGAACTGCAGGCGCACCCGAAGCTGGTGGTGCTGGGCGACTTCAACATCGCTCCAGACGCGCGCGACGTCCACGATCCGGCGGTCTGGAACGACGACCACATCCTGACCTCGAGCGCCGAGCGCGCGGCGCTGCAGCGGCTGCTGGCGCTCGGGCTGCACGACGCCTTCCGCCTGCACAATGACGAGGCCGGGGTGTTCAGCTGGTGGGACTATCGCCAGGCCGCATTCCGCCGCGGCATGGGCCTGCGCATCGACCTGACCCTGGTGTCCGATGCGCTGAGGCCGCTCGCGGTCGCCTCCGGCATCGATCGCGAGCCGCGCACCTGGGAGCGGCCCAGCGACCACGCACCGGCGTGGGTGCAGCTGGCCCTCTGAGGCCACCGCGCGCCTTCCGGCGAGCGGACGCCGGGGCCGGACCGGCGGCGCTCGCTCTCCCGCGGCGCTAGGATGGTGCGGCCCCGACGGCGGATGGCACCGTCGCCCCTGCCTCCATGACCGCGTACCGTTTCGACGATTTCGTCCTCGACGTCGCCAAGCGCGAGCTTGCCCGCGCCGGCGTCCCGGTGCGGCTGTCGCCGCGGGCCTTCGACTGCCTGGCGCATCTGCTTGCGCATCGCGATCGCGATGTCGGCCGCGACGAACTGGTGGCGACGCTCTTCGGACGCCCGGACGTGTCGGACGCGCAGCTGGGGCAGATCGTCTTGCGTGCGCGGCGGGCGGTGGGCGACGACGGCCAGGGCCAGCGGCACATCCGCACCGTACCGAGGTTCGGGTTCCGCTGGGTCGGCGCGGCCGAGGCGCTCGCCGACGCACCCGGCGGCGAAGCCGAGCCGGCCGCGATCGCGACCGACGCGCCGGCCACCGCTCGCCTGCCCGTCATCCAATCGCAGCCGAGATCCGGTACGGCACGCCGCCGCGGAGCGGCGGTGCTGCTCGCAGCCGCCGTGGCCGTCCTCGCCCTCCTCGCCGCACGGCCGCTGCTGCGCGCACCAGCGGCGCCCGCCGTGGCGCCGAAGGCCGCCGCGGCCGCCCCGCAACGCGCCGCCGTCGTGGTGCTGCCCAGCCGGATCGACGGCCCCGACGACACGCAATGGGCGCGGATCGGGCTGATGGACTACCTGGCCGACCGCCTGCGCCGCGCCGGCCTGCCGGTGCCGCCCAGCGAGACCACGCTGCGCCTGGCCGCCGGCGCCGGGCCCGGAGACGTGCGCCAGCGCTCCGGCGCCGAGTGGCTGGTCGACAGCCATGCCAGCTATCGCCAAGGACGCTGGCGAGTGGCGCTGGCGGCGACCGCCGACGACGGCATCAGCCAACGCGCGCGCGCCGAGCACGCGGACCTCATCCGCGCCGCCCGGACCGCCTGCGACCGGCTGCTGGCGGCGCTGGGGCGGACGCCGCCCGACGACGGCGAGGCGCCGCCGCCCGACCTGCACGAACGCCTGCTGCGGGCGCAGGCGGCTACCCTCGCCAACGAACTGGACGCCGCGCGCGCGCTCCTGCGCACGGCGCCGGAACTGCAACGGCAGACACCGCAACTCCGTTACCGGCTGGCGCAGGTGGATTTCCATGCCGGCCTCTACGAGCGCTCGCTGGCCGAACTGGACGCGCTGCTGGCGCAGGCCGGCAGCGACGATCCGCTGTTCCGCGGCAACCTGCTCAACGCACGCGGCGCCAACCGCATCCGCCTGGACCGCCACCGCCAGGCGCAGCGCGACTTCGAGGCCGCCGTGGCCCTGCTCGATCCGCAGCGGCATCCGGCCGAGGCCGGCAAGGCGCTCAACGGGCGCGGCATCACCCGCCTGATCCTGGGCGACTTCGACGGCGCCCTGGCCGACCTCGGTCGCGCGCGGATCCTGCTCATGCGCATCGGCGATGCGGTCGGCGCGGCCCGCATCGACGCCAACCTCGGCCACCTGGAGCGCCGCCGCGACCATCCGCACCAGGCGCTGGCGCATTTCGTCGCGGCCACGCGCGCGTTCGAGTCGCTGGGGGCGATCAACGAGCTGGCGAGCACGCGCGCGATGGTGGTCGACACGCACCTGCAGCTGCTGCAGAACGCCGAGGCCGCGCAGGCCAGCGAGCGGGCATTGGCGATGCGCCCGCGGATCGGCGACGTCGCGCAGCGGGCCATGGTCGACCTGAGCCGCGCCCAGGCGCTGCTGCGCCTGGGCCGCCTGCGCGAGGCCAGTCGCCTGCTGGCGGCGCCGGCAGCCGACAGCCGCCCCACCGAATTCCTGCGCGGGCAAGCGGCGCTGCTGCGGGTCGAGCTGGCACTGCAGGCCGCCCGCGCCGGCGCCGCGGTGCGGCTGGCGGACGCGGCCCTCGCGGAATGGCCGGCGGCGGCCGAACCGATCCGCGACTGGATGCTGCTGCGGCGCGAACAGGCGGCGCTGGCCGCCGAGCTGCCCGGCCTGGCATCCGGACAGGCGGTGGCCGGTGCCGAGCCGTCTCTGTCCGACCACCTGCTCCGGGCGATCGCACTGCAGCGCGACGGCGACGAGGCCGCGGCGCACCATGCCTATCGGCAGGCCCTGGCGGAAGCGGACCGTGCCGGCGCACCGCGCGACCTGGTCGAAGTGGCGGCCGGCTACGTGCCCTGGCTGATCAAGCTCGGGCGGCTGTCCGAGGCGGCCGAGCTGGCCGGTCGCACGGCGCCGTGGGCGCGGCACGACTTCGACGCCGCCGTGCTGCAGCTGCGCATGCATCACGCGCTGGGCCAACGCGAAGCCTGGCAGGCGGCGCTGCAGGACGTGCGACGGCTGGCGGGGGAACGCGCGATCGCCCCGTTCCTGCTGTTGCCACCCGAGACGGTGTCCATGCAAGCGCCTGATGCCGATGCGATTTTCGTCGATGCAATGAAATAGTCACGGGAATGGAGTGCCGCCCTCCAGGCGGCATGGGATCGATGTCGGTACGCCCGGCATCCGCCGACGCGTCCGCGGACGGATCGGCAACCGGTTCGCCGCGATTCCTCGAACGCGGAGACACAAGCACGATGAAGTCGATTCTCTCGGCCCCGCCGGCGGCTGCCGGCATCGCGGCCGCGGCCGCCCGGCAGCCGCGGCCTTCCGGTTCCGACCCCTTTCTCGCCGGCCGCCGCACCCTGGTCCTGGCGATGTGCGCCGCCCTACCGCTGGCCTTCGCGGCGTCTGCCTGGGCCCAGCCCGTCGCCGGCGATCCCGGTCCGGCGGCGAAATCCCTCGCCGAGCCCGTGGCCGAAACGCCCGACGGGCCCGACGGCACCGGGGACACCGACGCCGCGACGCTCACCGACGCCGACATCGAGAGCATCGAGGCCGCCGAACGCTACTTCCAGGCCAACGGCGATCCGGACGGCGGCGACGACGCGCTGGCGCTCGGCGACTATGCCACCGCCGTCGGCGCCGGCAGCCTGGCGCTGGGCGCCGAGTCGCTGGCGCTGGGGCACCTATCCACCGCGGTCGGCGACTTCAGCACCGCGATCGGCTACGGCACCAGCAGCGGCGGCACTTCGGCGCTGGCGATCGGCGGCTACGCGGTGCTGCCCGAGTACAACTCCGGTTCGGCGCCGATGATCGAGATGGTGACCTCGGCCAACGGCGAGAACGCCACCGCGGTCGGCCCCGGCGCCAGCGCCGACGGCCTGGCGGCGCTGGCGCTCGGTGCCGGGGCCGAAGCGTCCGGTCCCATTTCCGTCGCGATGGGCCTGCGCGCGCAGGCGGTCGGCGGATTCTCCACGGCGCTCGGCGCCTGGAGCTACGCCGATGGGCTGGGCGCCACCGCAATGGGCGTGGCCTCGCGCGCAGAGGGCGAGAGCAGCACCGCGGTCGGCGCCGGCGCCAATGCGGACGGCTACGGCGCCACTGCGTTCGGCCAGGGCAGCTTTGCCAGCCAGGACAGCACCGCGGTGGGCAGCGTGGCCCGCGCCGAAGGCCTGCTGTCGACCGCGATCGGCCCGGGCAGCGAGGCCATCGGGTATCTCTCGGCGGCGCTGGGCGGCGGCTCGCACGCCTACGGCGACTTCTCCGTCGCCACCGGCTTCCAGGCCGCCTCGCGCGGCAGCGGCAGCGTCGCCATCGGCGAGTACGCCGAGACCGGCGGCTACCTGCCCAAGGAGCCGCCGGACGAGGATCCCGGCGGCCCCTGCTGGATCTGCCCGCCGGAAGAGGACGGCCCCATGGCCGCCAGCCCGCTCGGCGACGGCGTCACCCAGCCGGCCGACGCGGTCAACGCCGTCGCCGTCGGCCACCACGCCCAGGCCTGGGCCGACCGCAGCCTGGCGATCGGCGAGTACGCCGCCGCCTTCGCCGAGAACAGCGTGGCGCTCGGCGCCGGCTCGCATGCCGATCGCGACAACGTGGTCTCGGTGGGCGCCGGCGCCGAATGGCGCGCCTCCGACGGCACCCTGCACGCCGCGATGCAGCGCCAGATCATCAACGTCGCCGCCGGCACCCAGGACCACGACGCGGTCAACGTGGCCCAGCTCGGCCAGTTCGCGCCGGTGCTGGGCGGCGGTGCCACGCTCGTCGACGGCGTGCTGGGCCTGCCCACGTACCGCATCCAGGGGCAGGACTACTTCGACATCGGCTCCACCTTCAGCGCGATCGACAGCCGCCTGAGCGGACTGCAGGACGCCATCGACGGGACCGAGCCGGTGCCCGGGCCTCCGGGGCCGCAGGGACCACAGGGACCGCAAGGTCCGGCCGGCAGCGGCGGCGGGATCGACTACGACGACGACGGCAAATCGACGCTGACTCTGGAAGGCGAGGGCGGCACCCGCGTGCGCAACGTCGCCGACGGCACGGCCGCGACCGATGCCGTCAACAAGCGGCAGATGGACGCCGGCGACGCCGCCACCCTGGACTCGGCGCGCGATTACACGGACGTCGCGTCCACGCGCACCCTGTCCTCGGCCAAGGCCTACACCGACCAGCGCTTCACCGCGCTCAACGACGACTTCCTGCGCCTGGAGCAGAACGTCGGCCGGCGCCTGGACCAGCAGGACCGGCGGATCGACAAGATCGGTGCGATGAGCACGGCGATGATGAGCATGTCGATCAACGCCGCCAACAGCCGCAGCCCGCGCGGACGCATCGCGGTGGGCGCCGGCTGGCAGGGCGGCGAGAGCGCGCTGTCGGTGGGCTATTCGAAGGCCATCGGCAACCGCGCCTCGTTCAGCCTGGGCGGCGCCTTCACCAACGACGAGAGCTCGGCCGGCATCGGCTTCGGTCTCGACCTGTAACGCGGTTCTCCACCGCGCGACGGCCGCGGAGGCCGCGGCCGTCGTCTTCCGAACCATGCGGTGCCGGCCTTGCCGGGACCGCCGACCCACGACGAGGTTTTCCCATGCACATGTTTCTCCGCACGCTCGCCGGGCTGACGCTCGGCGCCACCGCCGCCGTGTCCGCGGCGGACGACCGCTCGCCCGCCGCCCGCGCGCCGGCATCGCTGCGCAGTCCCGGCACCATCGTCCATGCGCCGCCGCCGCGCCGGCAGTCGCCGCAGCCGGCCCGCTTCAGCCGCTTCATCGTCCAGTACCGCGATGCCGGCCGCGGCGGGCCCGCGGCGGCCACGGCCCTACGCAGGATCAACGCCGCCGCCGCGGACGCGGGGTTGGCCGCCTCCGGCGCGGCGGGCCTGCGCCTGCGGCACCTCCGCCGCACGGCCCTGGGCGGCGACGTGGTGGCCGCTTCGCGGCCGCTGGACGCGGCGGAGGCCGAGCGCTTCCTGGCGCGCCTGCGCCTCGACCCCGGGGTCGCCTTCGCGCAGCCGGACTATCTCAAGACCACGCTGGACACCGTACCGGACGATCCGCGCTACACCGACCTGCAGTGGGACCTGCACCATCCGGTCGGCGGCGTGAACGCGCCGCAGGCCTGGGACGTGTCCGGCGGCGAGGGCGTGGTGGTGGCGGTGATCGACACCGGCTACGTCGAGCACATTGATCTGTCCGCCAACCTGGTGCCGGGCTACGACTTCGTCAGCTGGTACGGCCAGCAGATCGATGGCGAAACCTACCCCGACATCGCCGGCGACGGCGATGGCCGCGACGCCGACGCCCGCGATCCCGGCGACTGGACCGACCAGAGCATGGCCGGCTGGTGCGGTGCGATCGCCCCCAGCTCCTGGCACGGCAGCCACGTCGCCGGCACGGTGGCGGCGGTGGCGAACAACGGACGTGGCATCGCCGGCCTCGCCCACGGCGCGCGGGTACAGCCGGTGCGGGTGATGGGGCACTGCGGCGGGCTGACCTCGGACATCGTCGACGCCATCGTCTGGGCGTCGGGCGGCCGGGTCGACGGCGTGCCCGACAACACCACCCCGGCCGAGGTGCTCAACCTCAGCCTGGGTTCGAACAACGCCTGTTCGGCCGATCCGGCCACGCAGGCGGCGATCGATGCCGCCCTCGGCCGCGGCGTGACCGTGGTGGTGGCGGCCGGCAACTCGGGGCAGGACGCCGCCAACCACAGTCCCGCCAGCTGCGCCGGCGTGGTCACCGTGGCCGCGACCGACGTCAACGGCGCGATCACCTACTACAGCAATTTCGGCCACAACGTCAGCCTGGCGGCGCCCGGCGGCGGCGCGCAGCCCGACGACACCGGCTGGATCTGGTCGACCGGCAACAGCGGCCAGACCTCGCCGGTGGCCAGCCCTGAGGGCGACGTGCTGATCGGCCAAGCGGGCACCTCGATGGCCGCGCCGCACGTGGCCGCCACGGTGGCGCTGATGCAGAGCGCCGCGGTCGCCGCCGGGCATCCACCGCTGACCCCGGCCCAGGCCAAGGCGGTGCTCAAGGGCACCGCCAAGCCGTTCGGCCAGGCGCCGCCGAGCAACCGCCCCATCGGCACCGGTATCGTCGATACCGCACGCGCCGCCGTCGCGGCCGCGGAGGGCTTCGATGAGGGTGACCTGGCGCTGCCGCTGACCAACCGCGTCCCGGTTAACGGCGGCGGCGGCGAGGCGGCCGAGGACCTGCTGTTCAAGGTGGCGGTGCCGGCCGGCGCGCGCAGCCTGACCCTGCGCAGCTACGGCGGCGTCGGCAACGTCGACCTGTTCGCCGCCCGCGAACGCGTGCCGACCGAACAGGACCACGACCGCGCTTCGCGGCACGCGGGTAACAGCGAGTCGGTGACGATCGCCGCTCCGGCGGCCGGCACCTGGTTCCTGCGCCTGCGCAGCGACGTGCCGTACCGCGGCGTCTCGGTGCTGGCGGTGGTGCAATAACCTCGCATCGGCGGTGCGCCGTCCGCGGCGTACCGCTCTTGTTCCCGCGCTGCGCTTTCGCGGAGCGCGCGATGTTGCGGAATCGGGAATCGGGAATCGGGAATCGGGAATCGGGAATCGGGAATCGGGAATCGGGAAAGCGTAACGCCCTTGCTCGTCATCCCGGCGAAAGCCGGGATCCAGCCTTTTGGGTACATCAAGAGCTGGATCCCGGCTTTCGCCGGGATGACGGATGACGGGCTATCGGCAGGATGATGCTGCTTTCTCGAATCCCGAATCCCTCGGCTTCGTGCGCATGGGCGCACTTGCGAAAAGGGAACGGAAATTCAGTCGAACAGCTTGCCGGGATTCATCACGCCGTTCGGATCGAGCACGTGGCGGATGCCGCGCATGACCGCGATCTCCGCCGCGTTACGGGTGCTGTCGAGATAGGGCTTCTTCACCAGGCCGATGCCATGCTCGGCGGAAATGCTGCCGCCATGGCGCCGCAGCAGGTCGGCCAGCAGTTCGGTGACGCGGCCGCACTGGGCAATGAACGCCTCGTCGGCGAGATCGTCGGGCTGCAGCACGTTGATGTGCAGGTTGCCGTCGCCGATGTGGCCGAACCAGACCACGTCGAACTGCGGGTAGGCCTCGGCCAGCAGCGCCTGCGCCTCGGCGAGGAAGGCCGGCATCGCCGAGATCCGCACCGCGACGTCGTGCTTGTACGGCCGGTAGCGCGCCACCGCCTCGGTGATGCCCTCGCGCAGGCGCCACAGCTGCTGCGCCTGCGCCTGGCTCTGGGCGATGGCGCCGTCGAGGATCCAGCCCTGCTCCATGCACGCCTCGAACGCGGCCAGGCCCGCGGCCTGCTGCACCTCGTCGGCGGCGTCGAACTCGGCGACGACGTAATACGGATGCACGTCGTCGAAGGGATTATTGCCACCGTGCGCCAGCACGTGCCGCAGGCCGCGGTCGGTCAGGAATTCGAACGCCTGCAGCCGCAGCCGCGCACGGAATTCGGCGAACACCCGCATCAGCACTTCGAACGAGGGCAGCGCCAGCAGCATGGTCTGCGCCGGCGGCGACGGGTCGGTCAGCTTCAACATTGCCTCGACGACGATGCCGAGCGTGCCCTCCGAGCCGATCGCCAGATGCCGCAGGTCGTAGCCGCTGGAGTTCTTCACCAGGCCGCGGTTGAGCTCGAGCAGATCGCCGGTGCCGGTGACCAGCTTCAGGCCGGCAATCCACTCGCGGGTGTTGCCGTAGCGGATCACGCGGATGCCGCCGGCATTGGTGGCGATGTTGCCGCCGAGCGAGCAGGAGCCGCGGGCGCCGAAGTCGACCGGATACAGCAGGCCGTGCGCGGCCGCGGCCTCATGCACCGCCTGCAGCGCGATCCCCGGCTGCACGGTGAGCGTGCGCTCGACGGCGTCGAATCCGAGCACGCGGTTCATCCGCTCCAGGCTGACCACCAGCTCGCCGTGCGCCGCGACCGCGCCGCCGGACAGGCCGGTGCGCCCGCCGGACGGCACCAGCGCCACGCGCTGCGCGTTGCCCCAGCGCACGATCGCCTGCACCTCCTCAATACTGCCGGGCAGCGCGATCGCCAGTGGCGCCGGCGTCCAACGCCGGGTCCAGTCGCGGCCGTAGTGCTCGAGGTCGGCCGGCTCGGTCTTCAGGTGCAGGCCGGGGATGGCCTGGCGCAGGGCATCGAGACGCGGGTCGTTCATCGGGAGCGGTCGTGTTGAGGAAGAAATGGCGGATACGCTTGCCGACTACGTGGGCCCAAATCCGTTCCGTCGTACCCGCAACATCAGCGCCGTTGCGGAACATCCTTGAATGCCGCCTACGCGGGCAGGACGGCCGGAGGAGGCCAGGTACGCGCGGCACGTTGTTGCGATGCAGCGACACGCCAAGCATAGTGCACGATCCCCGTTCCCGCCGCGCGACCACCGCGATGACGCTCCCGAAGACCTCCTATCCCAAGCAGGACATCCGCATCTTGTTGCTGGAAGGGATCAGCCAGACCGCGGTCGACGCGTTCCGGGCCGCCGGCTATTCGCAGATCGAACTGCACGACAAGTCGCTGCCCGACGCCGAACTCAAACGCGCGATCGCCGAAGCGCACCTGGTCGGGATCCGCTCGCGCACGCAGTTGAGCGAGGACGTGCTGGCGCATGCGCGGCGGCTGATCGCGGTCGGCTGCTTCTGCATCGGCACCAATCAGGTCGACCTGGAGGCCGCGGAACTGGCCGGCATCCCGGTGTTCAACGCGCCATACTCCAACACCCGCAGCGTCGCCGAGCTGGTGATCGCCGAGACGATCCTGCTGATGCGCGGGATCCCGCGCAGGAACGCCGAATGCCATCGCGGCGGCTGGTCCAAAACCGCCGCCGGCAGCCACGAGGTGCGCGGCAAGACCCTGGGCATCGTCGGCTACGGCCACATCGGCACCCAGGTCGGGGTGCTGGCCGAGTCGCTGGGCATGCAGGTGCTGTTCCACGACATCGAAGCCAAGCTGTCGCTGGGCAATGCCCGCGCCGCCGCCGACCTGTACGAGCTGCTCGCGCACAGCGACGTGGTTTCGCTGCACGTGCCGGAAACGCCCGCCACCCAAGGCATGTTCGGTGCCGCCGAGATCGCGGCGATGAAGCCCGGCGCGCACCTGCTCAATGCCTCGCGCGGCAGCGTGGTCGACATCGACGCCCTGGCCGCGGCGCTGCGCGACGGCCGCCTCGGCGGCGCCGCGGTCGACGTGTTCCCGGTCGAGCCCAAGGGCAAGGACGAAGCGTTCGAATCGCCGCTGCGCGGGCTCGACAACGTGATCCTCACCCCGCACGTTGGCGGCAGCACCCTGGAGGCGCAGGACAACATCGGCCTGGAGGTCGCCGCCAAGCTGATCCGCTACAGCGACAACGGCTCGACCCTGTCGGCGGTGAACTTCCCCGAGGTCGCGCTGCCCGGGCACGAGGGCAGCCGCCGCATCCTGCACATCCACCGCAACGTGCCGGGCGTGCTGTCGCAGGCCAACGACCTGTTCCGCGAGCACGGCATCAACATCGACGGCCAGTACCTGCGCACCGACAGCAACGTCGGCTACGTGGTGATCGACGTCACCGCATCCGAAAAACAGGCGGCGGACCTGAAGAGCGCCCTGGCGGCAATCCCGGGCACGCTGCGCACGCGGGTACTTTATTGAGAGCCGTGATTGGTGATTCGTGATTGGTGATTCGCAAACGCCAAGAAGCCGCCGCGCGGCTGCTCCTACTAATCACGAATCACGAATCACGAATCACCAATCACGGATTAATCACCAATCACGGCCGCAAAAACAAAGGCCCGGCAATGCCGGGCCTTTGGTCACCGCGGAACCTTGGGTGCGACTTTCAGCGCACGCGGCCGCGGCGGAACAGGTTGACGATCGCCAGCAGGATGATGGCGCCGAGGAGCGACACGATGACGCTCATGATCGAAATGCCTTCGTTGATCGAGGGCGCGCCGAGCAACGGACCGATGAGCCAGCCGCCGATGAAGGCGCCGATGATGCCGACCACCACGTTGAGAATGATGCCCTGCTGCGCATCGGTCTTCATGATCAAACTGGCGAGCCAGCCGACGATACCGCCCACGATCAACCAGATGATAATGCCCATGCTCCGGACTCCTTAGCGTAACGAAAGGGATTTAAGACGCCTCCCCTATGTGTGGGGGCGGGAGTCAGTCTGAACAGCCGTACGTGATGGCGACGTCAGCGGAAACCCGGCGCGGGCATGGGGCGCTGCCCGCCTGCAAGTCCTTGATACCGCAGGCCGGTCGCTATTGCATGCCGCCCTGCAACAGACGCAGCAACGCCGCGCGCGGCAGTTTTCCGGTCTCGTTGCGCGGCAGTGCGGCGACGCGGCGCAGCCGCCGCGGCAGGAATACCGGATCGACGCTGCGGCGCAGGGCCGCGTGGATCGCCGCCACGTCCAACTCCGGCGCCACCACCAGCGCGGCGATGCGGCGCACGCCGCCGGCATCGCACTCGTCCAGCTGCAGCACCACGCCATCCTCGACGCCAGGAATCGCCAGCAGCCGACGCGTCAGATCGCCGAGCGAGGCACGCTTGCCGGCGATCTCGAGCAGGTCGGAGCGGCGACCGCACAGCAGGAAGCGGCCATCCGTCTGCAGCTCGACCAGATCGGCCAGTGTCACCGGCGCATCGAGATGTCCGCCGTCGACCTGGGTGCCGTCCGGCTGCGGATGCAGGCGCACGCCGGGCAGCGGCGTCCAGGCCTGTTCGCGGGCGGTGCGGCGGCGGGCGATGATGCAGGTCTCGGTGGAACCGAACACCTCCCGCACCTCGCAACCGAAGCGGGCCTCGGCATCGACCGCCAGCGCCTGCGGCAGCGGCGCGGTGGCGCTGACGATGCCGGCCAGCGGCGGCAGCGCGACCGTCGATTCCAGCAGCGCGCGCAGATGCACCGGCGTGGTCACCAGCAGGCGCGGCGCCCGCGTCTGGCGCAACGCGGCAGCGATATCGCCGGGAAAGAACGGGCGCGCCGCATGCACCGCGGCGCCGGCCAGCAGCGGGAACAGCACCGACATCTCCATGCCGTACATGTGCTGCGGCGGCACCGTGGCGACGATCTCCGCCGTCGCATCCCGCGGCCACAGGCCGGCGAGCGCGGCGAGGTTCTGCACGGTGCCGGCGCGGAATCCGCGCCAGCGCTTGCGGTTCGGCGTCGGCGCACCGGTGCTGCCGGAGGTGAAACCGATCGCCGCCAGCGCCGCATCGTCGATCGTCGGCGGTGGCCCGTCGGCGAGCGGCAGCGGATCGGGCATGTGCACGAAGTGCGGCAACGGCGACAGCGACGGCGCATCGCAACCGCACGGCGCGCAGTCGCCGAGGCAATAGCTGTCGGGATGCTGCGCGCGCACCTCGTCGATCGCCGCGCGGGTGCGCGACGGCGGCAGCAGCGTCGTCTGTCCGCGCAAGGCGACGGCGCAGAACGCCACCAGAAAGCGGTAGCGGTCCTCGCACAGGTTCACCGCGCAGGCGGCGTGCGGCAGGCACGCGGCCAGGCCGTGTACTTGGGCGAAGAACGTGCCGAGCGTGATCCGCTGGTCGCCGACGATCGCCAGGATCCGCGACGGATCGCCCACGGCGAGCGGATGGCGAGGACCGGGGTGGGCGGACGGCGATGGCTGGCTGGCGATGACTGCGGACATCCTGATGAGCTGCATGGCGGGCTGCGCCACATCCTCCTGCTGTGCCTTCGCGACGTTCGCCGCTTCCCCGCCGATAGCTTACGCTGCGGCCCCACGATCCGGTCAAACCGTTTTCATGTCCCTGTCTCCCGGCCAACTGCGGCTCGAGCGCGTGCGCTGCGCCTGGCGGCCCTATCGGCGCGGCGACGCCGCCGAGCCGCAGGTGCGCACCTGGCTCGAGGACACGCTGGGTCTGGCGCCCGAGGCGCTGGTCCTGCAGCGCAGCGCCCACGGCCGCCCGCAGTTCGGCGCGCCGCCGCAGTCGCGCGACGTGAGCTGGAGCCACAGCGGCGACGGCCTGTTGATGGCGCTGGGCGAGGACGTGCGCCTGGGCTGCGACCTGGAATGGCTGCGGCCGCGGCCACGCGCGCTGGAGCTGGCGCGGCGCTATTTCACCACCGCCGAGGCGGACCGGCTGGCCGCGCTGGCGCCGGCACGGCGCGAGGCTGCCTTCGTGCGCCTGTGGTGCGCGAAGGAAGCGGTGCTCAAGGCCTATGGCCGCGGCATCGCCTTCGGCCTGCACCGGCTGGAATTCGGCGAGCGCGACGGCGCCCTTGCGCTGCTGGCCTGCGACCCGGCGCTCGGCGCGCCCGCCGACTGGACGCTGCACGGATTCGTGCCCGCGCCCGGCTATCTCGCCACCCTGGCCTGGCGCATTCCGTAGGAGCGCGCCGCGCCAAGCAGTCCTTTCCGTCGCGGTGAGGAGCGGGCCGTCGCCACGGGTTTCGCCAATGAATAACCGAGGCTTCAAGCCCTTGATCTTGTCAGCCCATTGCGAAAGGCTCGGTTGCCTATTTGCACTGCCCGTGGCGACGGGCCTGATCTCACCGCGGCGAAAAAGGCTGCTTGGCGCGGCGCGCTCCTACAATGGCAGGATGCCGGACACCATCTCCCCGCAGCTGCACGACACCTTGAACGCCGGCCTCGACGCGCTCGGCCTCGACCAGGCGCTTGCGACGCCGCTGCTGGCCTACCTCGACCTGCTGCTGCGCTGGAACCGCGCCTACAATCTCACCGCGATCCGCGACCCCGGGCAGATGGTGGTGCGGCACCTGCTCGATTCGCTGGCGATGCATCCGTACCTCGCCGCCACCGGCACCCTCGCCGACCTTGGCACCGGACCGGGGTTGCCCGGCATCCCGCTGGCGATCGCACACCCGGCATTGCAGGTGACGCTGGTCGAATCCAACGGCAAGAAGGCACGCTTCCTGCGCGAGGCGGTGCGGACGCTGCCCCTGGACAACGCCCGCGTGCTGGAGTCGCGCGCGGAGGCGGTCGATGCGCCCGGCGCCTTCGATGCCATCACCGCCCGCGCATTGGCGACCCTGCCCGGGATCCTGGCCGTCGGCGGCCACCTGCTGGCGCCGGCCGGCCGCCTGCTGGCGATGAAGGGCGCGCCGCCGGACGCCGAGATCGCCGCCCTGCCGCCGGGTTGGCACCTGGAGGCGCTGCATCGGCTGGCGGTGCCGGGGCTGGCGGCCGAGCGTCATCTTGCGGTGGTGCGGCGATCGCCGTAATCGGCCGCCGGCGACCGGCGGCCTGTCCCGGTGGCGGCTCTCCTGCATAATCCCCGGTCCGGCCCCGGTTCGCGGCCGGCATCCCGCATCTCGAGGTTCCGGAGCCCATGGCCCGCATCATCGCCATCGCCAACCAGAAAGGTGGCGTCGGAAAGACGACCACCGCGGTCAACCTGGCCGCTGCGCTGGCCGGCACGCCGCGGCGGGTGCTGCTGGTCGATCTCGACGCGCAGGGCAACGCCACCATGGGCAGCGGCGTCGACAAGCGCGAGCTGACGGCCTCGACCTGCGACGTGCTGCTCGAGGAGCAGCACGCCGATGCCGCGATCGTGCGCACCGAGGAAGGCTTCGACCTGCTGCCGGCCAATGCCGACCTCACCGCCGCCGAGATCGAGCTGATGGACGAGGAAGGCCGCGAGCAGCGGCTCAAGCGCGCACTCGACCCGCTGCGCGCGAACTATGACTTCATCATCATCGACTGCCCGCCGGCGCTGTCGCTGCTCACGCTCAACGCGCTGACCGCCGCCGACTCGGTGCTGGTGCCGATGCAGTGCGAGTACTACGCGCTGGAAGGCATCACCGCGCTGCTGCAGACCATCGACGCGCTCAAGGGCCGGCTCAACCCGGCGCTGGAGATCGAAGGCGTGCTGCGTACCATGTACGACGTGCGCAACAACCTCACCAATGCGGTTTCGAACGAACTCGTCGGGCATTTCGGCGACAAGGTGTTCCGCACCATCGTGCCGCGCAACGTGCGCCTGGCCGAGGCGCCCAGCCACGGCCAAAGCATCGTCGGCTACGACCGCGGCTCGCGCGGGGCGATCGCCTATCTCGGCCTTGCCGGCGAAGTGGTGCGGCGCCAGCGCGAACGCGATCTCAAGGAGAAGGCGGCATGACCGCTGCGAAACAGAAGACCGCCCCGGCCAAGAAGCGCGGCCTCGGGCGTGGGCTGGAAGCCCTGCTCGGCCCCAAGGGCGCCGAGACGGCACCGGTGCTGGAAGCCACCGCGGCCGACACGCTGCAGACGTTGCCGGTCGATGCGCTGACGCCGGGCAAATTCCAGCCGCGCCGCACCATGGACGAGGGCAAGCTCAACGAGTTGGCCGAGTCGATCCGCGCGCAGGGGGTGATCCAGCCGATCGTGGTCCGCGACCTCGGCGGCCGCCGCTTCGAGATCATCGCCGGCGAGCGCCGCTGGCGCGCCTCGCAGCGCGCCGGGCTGGCCGAGGTGCCGGTGGTGGTGCGCGAGGTCGACGACCGCACCGTGGTGGCGATGGCGCTGATCGAGAACATCCAGCGCGAGGATCTCAACCCGCTGGAGGAAGCGCAGGCGCTGCAGCGGCTGATCGAGGAATTCATGCTGACCCATGCGCAGGCGGCCGAAGCGGTCGGGCGCTCGCGCGCGGCGGTGTCCAACCTGCTGCGGCTGCTGGAGCTGCCGCCGGCGATCCGCGCATTGCTGGAGGCGCGGCGGCTGGAGATGGGCCACGCGCGCGCGTTGCTGACGCTGTCGCCGGAGCTGGCGGGCAAGCTGGCGGCCGAGGCCGCCGAACACGGCTGGTCGGTGCGCGAGGTCGAGCATCGCGCGCAGCAGTTCGCCGAGGGCCGCATCCCGGCGCGCAAGAAGGCCGGCAGCAAGCCGAAACCGCAGCAGGCGGACATCGCCGCGTTGGAGAACGAACTGGCCGAGACCCTCGGTGCCAAGGTCAGCATCGCCCACGGCCGCGGCAACAAGGGCCGGCTGGTGATCCACTACAGCGACCTCGACACCCTGGATGGCCTGCTGGAGCGGCTGCGGGGCAAGCGCGGCTGATTCGGCGAGTCGGCCTTAGAGAAGAGTCCTGAAACGGGACTGGTCAAGGCAAGGCATGCGCCGCCTGGACGCGGCAGTTGCATTTCCTTTCTCCCTCCGGGAGAAGGTGGCCCGAAGAGCCTGCCCCCGAATGCTTTAGTCGGGGCGCCGGATGAGGGTACGGCGAAGCGGCAGCGGTCTGAACCATCGCGGCTTCGCCGTACCCTCACCCCAACCCCCGCTCCGCGCCCCGGTCCGTGCCAGCGGAACGGACGCTCCAGCGCACGCGCGTCAATGGCGCGCAAGCCGCGCGCTCTCGCCCCAAAGGGAGAGGGGCTCAAAATCGCACCTTGGCCTGTAAACGAAGCACCACGGGAGCGACGGCAATCACGACGCCCGGTGAAGGACCAGTCAGGGTCACCGTCGCTTCCACGGTTACCATGCCCGCTGCTGCCACCCAACCGCCCACGCCCCCATGCCTACTCTCGTCACCGGCGCGGCCGGTTTCATCGGTGCCTACGTCCTGCGCGCGCTCGCCGCGCGCGGTGAAGCCGTCGTCGGGCTCGACAGCTACAACGACTACTACGACCCGCAGCTCAAGCGCGACCGCGTCGCCGCGCTGTGCGCCGATGCCGACATCCGCCGGCTCGACCTGTGCGACCGCGACGGCCTGGCCGCGCTGTTCGACGAGATCGCGCCGACCCGGGTGATCCACTTGGCGGCGCAGGCGGGCGTGCGCTATTCGCTGCAGAACCCGCATGCCTACGTCGACAGCAACCTGGTCGGCTTCGTCAACCTGCTGGAGCTGTGCCGGCACCGCGGCATCGAGCATCTGGCGTATGCCAGTTCGTCCTCGGTCTACGGCGACTCGGCCACGCCGCCGTTCTCCGAGGACCAGCGCATCGACCGCCCGCGCTCGCTGTACGCCGCGACCAAGGCCGCCAATGAACTGATGGCCTATACCTACGCGCAGCTGTACGGCCTGCGCGCGACCGGTCTGCGCTTCTTCACCGTGTACGGCCCATGGGGCCGGCCGGACATGGCGCCGTTGATCTTCAGCCGCGCGGTGCTGGCCGGACGTACGATCGAGGTCTTCAATCACGGCCGCATGCGCCGCGACTTCACCCACATCGACGACATCGTTGCCGGCGTGCTCGGCGCCTTCGACCATCCGCCGCAGGACACGCCGCCGCACCGGGTGTTCAACCTCGGCAACCACACACCGGTGGAGCTGGAGGCCTTCATCACGGTGATCGAACGCGCCGCCGGCCGCGATGCGCAGAAGGTCTATCGCGGGATGCAGCCCGGCGACATGGTCGAGACCATGGCCGACACCCGCCGCGCGCACGCCGCGTTCGGTTTCGAGCCGTCGACGCCGATCGCCACCGGGCTGCCGCCGGTGGTGGCCTGGTGCCGCGAGTATTTCGGCGATCGCGCTTGATCGGGAATCGGGAATCGGGAATCGGGAATCGGGAATCGGGAATCGGGAATCGGGAAAAGCATCGTCCGCCCGTCATCCCAGCGCAAGCTGGGATCTATTTGCTGTTGCTCTCGCTTATCGAAAGGCAAAGATCAAAGTGGATCCCAGCTTGCGCTGGGATGACGGTCCGGACGCTTTCCGGCTGCTACCAACTACTGGCTACAGCTGATCCGCTCTCGGCCCCTGCGACTTCCGGCCCACGCGCCGGATTCGCCTGGATGCGATGATGCCGGCTGGTACCGCCGACGGATCCGAACACGTGAAACGCACCCTCTCCGCCCTGCTGCTCGCACTCCTTTTCCTCGCGCCCGCCGCCTGGGCGCAGCCCACGGACGCCGACGCCGCATTCCAGGCGATCCACGAGAAGGAATGGGCCTGGCGCGAAGCCGAGTTCAGCCACGACGACGAGGACACCGTCGCAGCCGCCGACCGCCGCCTGACCGACGTCGGCGCCGAAGCCCAGGCGCGCCGACTGCAGGTCTGGGAGGACGTGCTGCGCCAGCTCGACACGATCGATCCGGCCCGGCTCTCGGCCGAGAACCGCGTCAACCTCGCGGTGTACCGCCCGCAGATCGAGAACCTGGCCGCCAGCATCCGCGTGCGCGCCTACGAGATGCCGTTCAACTCCGACAGCTCGTTCTGGGCCAACCTCGGCTTCATGACCCGGCGGCCGTTCGCGGACCCCAACGACTACCGTGCTTATGCGGCGCGCCTGCGCGACGTACCACGCTACTTCGACCAGCACGTCGCCAACATGCGCGCCGGCCTCGCCCGCGGCTTCAGCGTGCCGCGCGCGGTGCTCGACGGCCGCGACGTATCGATCGCCACGGTCGCGGAGCTCGAGGATCCGGAACAGGCGAACTTCTGGACGCCCTACGAGCGCATGCCGGCGTCGATCCCCGCCGCCGAACAGGAAACCCTGCGCGCCGAAGGCCGCGCCGCGATCCGCGAGGCGGTGATCCCCGCCTTCGCGGAACTGCTCACCTTCTTCCGCGAGGAATACGTGCCGCAGGCGCGCACCACCCTGGCCGCCGAGGCGATGCCGGACGGCGAGGCGTTCTACCGCCAGCAGATCCGCGAATACACCACGCTGGACCTGTCGCCGGAAGAGATCCACGCGATCGGCCTGGAGGAGGTCGCGCGCATCCGCGCGGAGATGGACACGGTGATCGAGCGCACCGGCTTCGACGGCGACTTCGCGGCCTTCCTCCGGTTCCTGCGCACCGATCCGCAGTTCTATGCCAAGACCCCGGAGGAGCTGCTGCACCGCGCCGCCTGGATCGCCAAGCGCGTCGACGGCGAGATCGGCAAGTTCATCGGCACCCTGCCGCGCGGGCGCTTCACCATCATCCCGGTACCGGACGACATCGCCCCGTACTGGACCGCCGGCCGCGGCGGCAGGGGCACCTACTGGCTCAACACCTACGACCTGCCGTCGCGCCCGCTGTACAACCTGCCGGCGCTGACCCTGCACGAAGCCGAACCCGGGCACGCGCTGCAGGGCGCGCTGGTGGCCGAGCGCGAGGACGACTGGCCCGGATTCCGCGGCGAGTACATCTCCGCCTACGGCGAGGGCTGGGCGCTGTACACCGAGAAGCTCGGCCAGGAGATGGGCATCTACGAGACGCCCTACGAGGAGTTCGGCCGCCTGACCTACGAAATGTGGCGCGCCGCGCGCCTGGTGATCGACACCGGCGTGCACCACAAGGGCTGGACCCGCGAGCAGGCGCTGGCGTTCCTGCGCGACAACACCGCCCTGTCCGAGCACGAGGTCACCACCGAGGTCGATCGCTACATCTCCTGGCCGGCGCAGGCGCTGAGCTACAAGCTCGGCGAGATCGCGATCGTGCGCCTGCGCGAGGAAGCCGAGCGCGAACTGGGGCCGAAGTTCGACATCAAGGCCTTCCACGACGCGGTGCTGGCGCAGGGCGCGGTGCCGATCCCGCTGCTGGAGTCGCAGATCCGCGCCTTCGTTGCCGAGAGCAAGGCGACGCCGGCCGCGGCGGCCGCGGACGACCAGACGCAGGCGCCCTGAGCGGCGCAGTCACGGCACCGGAAAGCGCCGGTCGAAAACGGCGGAACGCACTTCGGCTGCCTATGCATGCCTCGGTCCGGCTTCGGCCCGGAGTCGGACCGGAAACCCTCCCGCGGACCGGGCGGGAGCGGTACCGCAAACCGCTGGTTCGCTCTCAATCGATGTGTTCGACGCCGGCTTCCTCGGCGAACGCCAGCCATGGATGGCGCCGCGCCTCATAGATCGAAACCCCGGGCGCCGGAAACCCGGGATCGGCGAAGGCGCCGACCGGCACCGCGATCAGGTCCGGCGCGTTCTCGATCGTGTACCAGAGCGTGCTGCCGCAGGCGGGCAGAAGCGATAGGTGACGCGGTTGCCGCCGTCGGCGGTGCGGACGTATTCCGAAACGGGCCCCTCGCCGAACGCCACCCGCTCGCGCGGGAAGCGCGCCTGCACCCCGAAGGCGCTGCCGGTGCGACGCTGGCAGGCCAGGCAGTGGCAGACCGACACGCGCACCGGTTCGCCCTCGCAGGCGAGCTGCAGCCGGCCGCAGCGGCAGGTGGCGGTTCGGGCCATCGGGACGTCTCCTGGGCGGAGCCGCCAGCGTATCGCCGATCGCCTCCTGCCAGGCAGGTGCCCGTAGGAGCGCGCCATGCGCGCGATGCCGCGGGGGCCGGCCGGCTCCGGTGGAGACCGCGCTGCGGGACCGGCAGGCGCGCCGGGCACCGGAGTTCGTGGGCGGCGCCATGCCCGCGGCATCGCGCGCATGGCGCGCTCCTACGGCGGCCGGCCCCGCCGCGTGCCGACGACCTCCCCGGCCGCGCGCCCAAGTGCTTGCGGCACAAGGGGAATCCCGACATAATGCCCGGCTCGCTGTGTCCGGCCCGCCTGTCGCGGGGCCCGGAAACCGCTCGGAAGCGCGATCTCCGGCCGGTCCGCGCAGCGAATCCAGACCCGTATCGCGCCGCGGTGGCGACACCCGGGGGCCGACGCTTCCCTGGCCAAGGGAGGCACAACCGATTTTCTCGAGGTGCGTATGTCCCGAGTATGCCAAGTGACCGGCAAGCGAACGACGACCGGCAACAACGTCTCGCATGCCATGAACCGAACCCGCCGCCGTTTCCTCCCGAACCTGCACGAGCGCCGGTTCTGGGTTGCCAGCGAGAACCGCTGGGTGAAGCTGCGCGTTTCCGCCAAGGCCCTGCGCACCATCGACAAGAACGGGATCGACTCCGTCCTCGCCGACCTCCGCGCACGCGGCGAAAAGATCTGAGGAGGACTGACCCATGGCTTCCAAGCGCGACAAGATCCGCCTGATCTCCTCGGCCGGTACCGGCCACTTCTACACCACCGACAAGAACAAGAAGAACACCCCGGGCAAGATGGAGATCAAGAAGTACGATCCCGTCGTCCGCAAGCACGTGTCGTACAAGGAAGGCAAGATCAAGTGACGTTCCGGCCCGCGCGCTACGCGCGCGGCTTTGCCGGAACGTCATCCCGGCGCAGGCCGGGATCCAGTGCCTCACCGCTTAACGCTACGTCATCCGGCGAAAGCCGGGATCCAGAAAAAGCCCGCCGCAAGGCGGGCTTTTTTCATCCCGCCCCTACAGTGCATCTGACCAAGCCCCCTTTGAAAAAGGGGGGTTGGGAAATTTAGGCGGCCGGCAGAGCAAGAGCAAAAGCAAATCCCCCCTGCCCCCCTTTTTCAAAGGGGGGATTTCCCAGATAGGCCCCGCTTTGCGTCCAGCCGGCCGCACCCCACAATCGCCACGATGACCACCGCGACCGCGACATCGCGATGACCTGGGAACTGTCCCTCGGCGCCTGGCTGCTGGCATTGGACTGGACCGTGCGCCTGGCGGCGCTCGCCTGGATTCCCAGCCGCACCACCCCGGCGGCGGCGCGCAGCTGGCTGTTGCTGGTGTTCTTCCTGCCGCTGGCCGGGCTGCCGCTGTACCTGCTGTTCGGCCATCCGTGGCTGTCGCGCGAACGCGTCCGCCGCCAGGCGCAGGCCTCGCAGGCGATCCGCGAGGGCCAGGCGCCACAGGCGGCGCTGCGCTGGACCCCGCCCGAGGGCGACGCCCAAAGTGAACTGGCGCCGCTGGTCGAGCGCCTGGGCGACTTCATGCCGGTGCGCGGCAACGCGGTGGAACTGCTGGACGACTACGACGGCTCGCTGCACGCCTTGCTCGACGACATCGACGGCGCCCGCGAACGCGTGCACCTGCTGTACTACCTGATGTTCGACGACGCCGTCGGCGAGGCCGTGGTCGCCGCGCTCGAGCGTGCCGCCGCGCGCGGGGTCAAGATCCGGCTGCTGCTGGACGCCGTCGGCGCCAAGCGCGGCTTCCGCCGCTACGCCCGGCGCCTGCGCAAGGCCGGGATCGAGGTCCACGACATGCTGCCCGGCGGCCTGCGCTGGCGCCGCAGCGGGCGCATGGACCTGCGCAACCATCGCAAGATCGCCATGGTCGACGACGACGTCGCCTACGTCGGCTCGCAGAACCTGGCCGAAGCGGAGTTCGTGCGCGGCTTTCCCAATCGCGAGCTGGTGGCGCGCGTGCGCGGCCCGGCGGTGGCGCACCTGGAGGCGGTGTTCGCCAGCGACTGGTACCTGGAGACCGGCGAGATCCTGGAGGTGTCCGCCACGCGGCCGATGCAGCCAGCCGACAGCGCCGTGCAGCTGCTGCCCAGCGGCCCGGCCTATCCGTTCGCCAACGCCCGCGACGTGGTCAACGCGGTGATCCACCTGGCGCAGCGCAAGCTGGTGCTGACCACGCCGTACTTCGTGCCCGACGACGCCACCCTCAGCGCGCTGCGCATCGCCGCGCTCTCGGGCGTGGACGTGCAGCTGATCCTCTCGGCCAGCAACAACCAGCGCCTGACTGCCTGGGCGCAGCAGGCCTGGTACGACGAACTGCTCGCCTGCGGGGTGCGCATCGCCCGCTACCGGCCGCATTTCCTGCACGCCAAGCACCTGAGCGTGGACGACGACATCGCCCTGCTCGGCTCGATCAACCTCGACATGCGCTCGTTCGCCCTCAACGCCGAAATCGGCCTGCTCTGCTACGACCGCGCCGTGGTCGCGCGCATGCGCGAGGTGGAGGCCGAGTACCTGCGCGATTCCGAACAGCTGTCGCTGGCGGCGTGGCGCACGCGGCCGGCCTGGAAGCGCAGTCTGGGCGGCATCGCGCGGCTGGCGGATTCCTTCATGTGAGGCCATCGATGTCCAGACAATCCGGTCCGGCAGATTTTGTTCAACGGCAGCTCGACGCCTACAACGACCACGACCTCGCCCGCTTCCTGCAGGCGTACACGGACGATGTGCTGGTCTACCGGCTACCCGGCGTCGCGCCAGTTCTGCGGGGCAAGCCCGCCCTCGCGGACCACTACCGCAGGCACAGGTTCAACCTGCCGGGCCTGCACGCCGAGTTGATCGACAGGATGGTGTTCGGCAACAAGGTCATCGACCACGAGCGCGTCACCGGCCTGTCCGACTCCCCCGTGGAGGTCGCCGCGATCACGGCGGAGGGCATCTCCAAGGTCTGGTTCGTCGACGGGTAGGCGGCGCCGATTGACTTCCGCCCTTTCATGCAACATCATAAGTTCCATGAAGCGAGACAGCCGACTGTCGGGCGTGCTCCACGTCCTGCTGCACATGGCCGAGCACGACGGCCCCGTGACCTCCGAGGTCCTCGCCCTGGCGATGGGCACCCATCCGGTGGTCATCCGTCGGGTCATGGCGGGCCTGCGCGAGCAAGGCTATGTCCGCTCCGAAAAGGGACATGGCGGCGGGTGGACGTTGGCCTGCGACCTGTCGCAGGTGACGCTGCGCGACGTCTACGACGCGCTCGGGCGGCCCTCGCTGCTGGCCATGGGCAACCGCACCGAATCGCCCGGCTGCCTGGTCGAGCAGGCGGTGAATGCGGCCCTCGGCCAGACGTTCGAGGCGGCGGAAGCACTGCTGCTTTCGCGCCTGGGCGAAGTGACGCTGGCGATGTTGAGTGCCGATTTCCACGAGCGCTTCGCCGTCCGCGGCGGCCACCACGACCTGGAATCAGCACATGTGGCGTGACGCGACGGATTCCCGGCGATGGAAGTGACCGGCATGAGCGAACTGATGGCGCCGTTCTCCGACCCGCAGGCCGTGGCCCGCTATGCCGAGGGCCCGCCGCGCTTCGTGCCGGGATTCGCGGACCTGCACCGGATGGCCGCCGTCCTGCTCGCGGAGCGCGCTCCCGCCAACGCCCGCGTGCTGGTCCTCGGCGCCGGCGGCGGCCTCGAGCTGAAGGCGTTCGCCGAGGCCCATCCGGGCTGGACGTTCGACGGCGTCGATCCGGCGGCCGAGATGCTGAAGCTCGCCGGGCGCACGCTCGGGCCGCATGCGTCGCGCGCGCGGCTGCACGAGGGCACCATCGACGATGCGCCGGACGGGCCGTTCGACGCGGCCGCCTGCCTGCTGACCCTGCACTTCCTGGCGCCGGAGGAACGGCGACGCACCGCAAGCGAAATCCGGCGCCGGCTCAAGCCCGGCGCGCCGTTCGTGGCCGCGCATGCCAGCTTTCCGCAGGGCGCGGCCGAGCGCGGGCGCTGGCTGTCGCGCTACGCCGCGTTCGCGATCGCCTCAGGCGCCGATCCGGACAAGGCGCAGGGCGCGCGCAAGGCGGTCGGGGCGCATCTGGACCTGCTCGACCCGGAAGCGGACGGGGCGATCCTGCGCGAAGCCGGGTTCTCCGACATCGCCCTGTTCTACGCCGCGTTCACCTTCCGCGGATGGGTGGGCTACGCATGAACCGGCATGACGCCATCGTCGTCGGCGGCAGCTTCGCCGGGCTGTCCGCCGCCATGTACATCGCACGGGCGCGGCGCTCGGTCTGCGTCATCGACGCCGGCCGGCCCCGCAACCGCTTCTCCGAGCACTCCCACGGCTTCTTCACCCAGGACGGTAGCGCGCCGGGCACGATGCTCGCCACCGCGCGTGCGCAGGTGGCGGCGTATCCGACGGTGCATTTCATCGACGGGAAAGCGGTCAACGCGGTGAAGCAGGAGGATGGCTACTCGGTCGCGCTGGCGGACGGCGAGGTGCTCGAAGGCGCCCGGCTGGTGCTGGCGTTCGGCATCTCGGACGAGCTGCCCGACGTTCCGGGCCTGGCCGAACGCTGGGGCAAGTCGGTGCTCCATTGCCCGTACTGCCATGGCTTCGAGTTCAGCAGCCAACGGCTGGGCGTGCTGCACGTCTCGCCGATGTCGGTTCACCAGGCCCTGCTGATCGCGGAGTGGGGGCCGACGACGCTGTATCTCGATGGCGCTTCCGAGCCCGATGCGGCGGCGCTGGCCGCACTGGAAAAACGCGGCGTTGCCATCGAGGCGGCACCAGTAAAGGCGCTGCACGGCGCGGGCACCGGACTCTCCGCGATCGAACTGGCCGGCGGGCGCATGGCGGATCTCGACGCGCTCTACATCGGCACGCGCACGCGCTTCAACAGCGCGATCGCAGAACAGCTGGACTGCGAACTGGACGAGGCGCCCTTCGGCCCCATCGTCCGCACCAACGACCAGAAAGCGACGTCGGTTGCCGGCGTCTACGCGGCCGGCGACATCACCCGCGGCGCCCACAGCGCGACCTTCGCCAGCGCCGATGGCGTCATGGCCGGCACCGCCCTGCACCGCTCGCTGGTGTTCTGAGGCGCCTCGCTTCCGCGGCAGTAACGCGCTTGGTTCAAGGCGCTTCCGGAACAGCGCGACGGGATCGGCCGACGCGGCCCGAACAGGCGGCGCCCGCGCCGTCCAAGTGCAGCGCAAAACCGGCCGCATCCGGATCGCCCAGGCCGGGGCGGAGCTGCAGGCTCGGGATCAGGTAGTCGCCGCCGTTCTGCCGCCGATATGGAATCGGCGCGGTGGTCGCGAACGTGCGCATCCGCTCGCGCAGGCGTTCGGCGACGCGCGCGAAGCCGGCGTCGTCGAGACGATCGACGCGGTAGGCCATGAACGGCGGAAGCACCTCGTAGCCCGGGTAGTAGAGGATGCCGTGATTGATCGGGAACAGCAGGTCGTCGATCGGCCCGTTGATCCCGCGGGCGGCGTAGTGCGTTTCCCAGCCGCCGGTGGTCACGATCAGCATCGCGCGCTTGCCCGCAAGAGTCCCATCGCCGAAGCGGTCGCCCCAGTGGTCGTCGCTGTGTTCGCCGACGCCGTAGGCGAAGCCGTACGCATACACCCGATCCACCCAGCCCTTGAGAATCGCCGGCATCGTGTACCACCACAGCGGGAACTGCAGGATCAGGGCGTCGGCCCACAGCAGTCTCTCGTGCTCGGCGCGGACGTCGGCGGTCAGCGCGCCGGCGGCGAAGGCCTCCGCGGACGCCGCGGCCACCCGCAGCCGCGCATCCGGTGCCAGCTGGGTGAAGTCGGCCCGGTCGACCTCGGATTTCCAGCCGTCGGCATAGAGATCGGATACCCGCACCTCGTGGCCCTCGGCCTCGAGCGCCTGGACGGCAATGTCGCGGAGCGCGCCGTTGAGGGAGCGGGGTTCGGGATGCGCGAAGACGAGCAGGACGTTCATGGGGACATCGGTGATCAGTGACGGGATGCATACGCTAGACAACGCCCGCACGATCCGATAGATGTATCAATGCATAGGATCATTCCGAATAATGGATAAATCGGACATCACCCTCGAGCGCATGCGCACCTTCGTCCGCGTCGCCGAGCGCGGGAACCTGTCGGCGGTGGCGCGCGAGCTCGGCATCGGCCAATCAACGGTCACCCGCCACCTGCGCGAACTCGAGGAGGCCGTCGGCGTGCCACTGCTCAGCAGGACCACCCGGCGCGTCACGGTGACCGACGAAGGCAGCCGCTACCACGCCCATTGCGTCCTGATCCTGCGCATGGTGGAGCAGGCCGGCGACGAGGCGCGGGGCACGCGCGGCGCGCCTGCCGGCATGGTCCGGATCTCCTGCACGGCGGCCTTCGGGGTACTGCACGCCAGCCGCCTGGTATTCGCGTTCCAGGACCGCTATCCCGACATCGGCGTCGATCTCAACCTCACCGATGCGCGCGTCGACCTGGTGCGGGAGGGCGTCGACGTCGCACTGCGCCTGGGCCCGCTCGCCGACAGCTCGCTGAAGCTGCGGACCCTCGGCCAGTCCCGGCGCCTGCTGGTAGCGGCGCCGGACTACCTGGCGGCGCGGGGCACGCCGACGGTCCCGCAGGACCTGTCCGGCCACGAGGGCATCCGCATGTCGAACGTGGCGGGCAGCGACACCCTCGCCCTGCAGGGCCCGGACGGTGCGCGCCACGCGGTGCCCTTCGGCGGACGCTTCCGCGTCGACCATGGACTCGCCGTGCGCGAAGCGCTGGTCGCCGGGCGCGGCATCGCGCCCACCCATCAATGGCTCGTCGGCGATCTCCTGGCCGCTGGCCGGCTGAAGGCGATCCTGCCCGACTATTCGCTGCCGCCGGTCCCGCTGAGCATGCTGATCGTGCCGGAGCGCGCCGGCATCACCCGCGTGCGGCTGCTGGTGGACTTCCTGGCCGACCAGATCGCCGGCATCCAGGGCATCGATCGACCGCGGCCGGAGCGCTGACCGCGAGCGCTACCGTGATGTCGATGCGGTGCATTTCGGTGCCGTTCGTCGGCCGCTGCCCGAGTTTCGACCCAGAGCAGCTACTGCCCCATCAGGGAATGCCTGACATTTGCCGTCATCCCCGCGAAGGCGGGAATGACGATCAAGAGTCGAGGTGTTTCAGAGGTTCCTTAAGGTTGCCGTCGCTGCCGTTGGGCGGCAATTGACGCAGTGCAGCGGATAAAGCGCTATGGTGCGCCATGATGCACGAGTTCCTCACCGCGAACCGGGCCGGGCTGATTGCCCGTTGCCGGACGAAGGTTGCCCAGCGCTCGCCGCCTGGCGTGCCTGCGAAGGAACTGGCCAACGGCGTCAGCATCTTCCTGGACCAGCTGATCAAGACGCTGGTGATGGAACAGACCGAAGCCCCCATGCAGAGCCACAAGGTGTCCGGACCATCGGGCGGCGGCAAGCCTGCGCTTTCGGAAATGAGCGATTCGGCGACCCGGCACGGCAAGGAACTGCAGGAACATGGATTCACCGTGGAAGAAGTGGTCCACGACTATGGCGACCTGTGTCAGTCGATCTCGGACCTGGCCTTCGAGACTGGCGTCGACATCGAGATCGACGAGTTCCGCACGCTCAACCGCTGCCTGGACAACGCCATCGCCAGCGCCGTGACCGAATTCGGCTACCAGCGCGATTCCGTCATCGCCGACAGACAGGCCGTCGCGCTCAACGAGCGTCTTGGCTTCTTCGCCCATGAACTGCGCAACCAGCTGTGCACCGCGACGCTGGCGTTGTCCGTCATCAAGCAGGGCAACGTGGGCTTGAACGGTGCCACCGGCGGCGTGCTGGACCGTGCCCTGGTGGGGCTGGGCAACCTGATCGATCGTTCCCTGGCCGAAGTGCGCATCACCGCCGGCCTGGAGGTGCAGCATCGTCTGTTCTCGCTGGCGGATTTCATCGCCGAGATCAAGCTGTCGGCAACGCTGGAGGCCCAGGTCAAGGGATGCGTATTGACCGTTTCCGACGTCGACCCGCTGCTGGCCGTCGACGCGGACCGCGACCTGTTGCTGTCGGCGATCGGCAACCTGCTGCAGAACGCGTTCAAGTTCACCCGTCCGCACAGCGAAGTGACCCTCAATGCCTATGCGCTGGCCGACCGTATCCTCATCGACGTGCAGGACCATTGCGGCGGCCTGCCACCCGGCCTGGCAGAAGACATGTTCAAGTCCTTCACCCAAGGCGCGGAGGATCGCAGCGGCCTGGGCCTGGGGTTGTCGATCTCGCGCCGCAGCGTCGAGGCCAACAATGGCGTGCTGAGCGTGCGCGACGTGGCGGGTTCAGGCTGCGTGTTCACCATCGACCTCCCACGCCATTTCATGACGGCTGCGGCTCCGGATGCGGGAAACGCCTGAGGGCCACGATCCGGAACGTTCGCTGTCACTTCAAGATCTCCATCGGAATCAGCCCCAGCCACGCCAACAGCAGCGCCAGCCACAGCCAGCGCCAGCGGCCCATGCCGCGCCAGGCGAGTTTCCACGGGCTCATGCGGCGGCCTCCGCGGCGCGGCGTCTGGTGGCGCGCCGTTGCCCGGAGCGCAGGGCGTCGGCGATGCGCAGGCCGTAGAGGTACACGCCGGTGATGCACAGGGTGGTGAGCAGGGCGCCGAAGACGAACCAGACGAGCTTGACCGGCAGGCCGGCGAAGTTGCCGAAGTGCAACGGGTCGGCCATCTCGGCGATGCGCTGGTGCACGTCCATGTCGCGACCGTCGCGGGTGCCGACCCAGCGGCCTTCAGCGACGTCGAAGGCCATGGCGTTCGCGCGCGGGCGCACCAGCACGGCTTCGGCCTCGCCCTCGATCAGCAGGGTGCCACCGACACCGGCGGGGCGAACGACGCGCACCTCGAATGCCGGCCAACGTGCGCGCGCCTCCGCCACGGCGCGGTCAACCACCGCGGCACTGGCGGGACCCGCATCGCCTTGCGCCTGTCCGGCCTGCAGTTTTGCCGGCGGTTCGGCACCGCCGCCGAGCGATTCCACCAGGTACCAGGTGCCGGTAAGCGCCATCAGCGCGATGAAACCCAGGCTCCATACGCCGGCCAGGCGGTGGAGGTCGCCCCAGAACCGACGCGGGCGGTCGCCGCGCGGGCGTACGAAGAAGCCGCGCCACCAGTGCCGGTAGATGTAGAGGCTGCTGACCAGGGTGATGACGAGCGGGATCGACAGCGCCGCCACCAGCGGCACGCCATAAAGCACCGGCAGCATCAGATGGCGATGGGTGTTGCGCAGGAAGCGGTGGGCGTTGAACCAGTGGGTGTCGCCGGTGACCTGGCCGCGGTACGGATCGACCCAGACGAAGCGCAGCCGCCCTTCCGGCGTGCGCGCCCGCACGCGCGCGGCGAAGCGGCTGCCCTCCGGGGCCTCGATGGCGCTGATCTCCCAGTCCGGATGGGCGCTGCGCGCGGCGGCGAGCATCGCGCCCCAGCTGATGCGCTCGGGGCCGGGGGCGACGCGGATCTCCGGATGCAGCAGCCAGTCGATCTCGTGCGCCAGCACCGCCAGGGTGCCGGTGAAGCAGACGAAGCCCAGGAACAGGCACAGCTTGAGGCCGACCCAGCTGTGCAGGTCGAACCACAGGCGGCGGCCGCGGGGCTTGCGGTGGTCGGTCTGGACTGGCGACGGCTGGCCCATGGAATGGTCTCTGATTTCCTCTCGTAGCGGGGAAGGACGATGAAAGTCGAAGCGTCCCTGCTTGCTGCTTCCCCCGTTGAAAAAGGGGGATTGAAGGGGGCGAAAGCCGCCGCTTGCAAGCCGTAGGCTTGCGGCGGCTCGAGCGCCCTCGCGCGCTGCGCGAGGGCCGGGAATCGCGTAGCGATTTGCTGTTGCTGTTGCTTTGCGAAGCGTCTGGCGAAGAGCAAATCCCCCCTGCCCCCCTTTTTCAAAGGGGGAAGAGCTGTCAGAAGGTATAGCGGGCTTGGAGATAGACACGGCGCGGCTCGCCCGGGAAGTGGCCGGTGCGCTCGATGAAACCGCTGGCGGCGTAGACCTTGTCGAACAGGTTCTTGACGTTGGCCTGGAAGTGCCAGCCGTTCCAGTCGGTCTGCCAGCTGAGATCATAGACGGTGTACGGCTTGACCCGCTGGCCGTCGATGCTCAGCCGCTCGTCGACGTAGTCGACGCCGAAGCCGACCGACGACAGCAGCGCCGGCAGTTCGTAGCGGGTCCACAGGCCCAGCGTGTTCTGCGGCGCGTTGGCGAACTTGTCGCCGACCGAGTTGGTGATGCCGTTGGTGCCGGCGTCGCGCACGCGGGCGTCGTTGTAGGCGTAGGCGGCGCTCAGCACCCAACGCGCGGTGACGTCGGCCAGCACGTCGAGTTCGAAACCTTCGCTGCGCACCAGACCCAGCGGCGCGAGCTGGTTGACGCCGTCGATGCTCTCACCGGTGGCCTGTAGCACGTTGCTGCGCTCGATACGGTACAGCGCCGTGTTGAGAGTGACGCGGCCGCCGGCGAGCGCGGTCTTGAGGCCGAGCTCCCACTGCCGGCTGCGCTCGGGATCGAACGGGCCGCCGACCTCCCGGCGCTGGTTGCCGGTCGACTGCGGCTGGAAGCCGCTGGCGACGTTGGCGTAGGCGTTGACGCCCTCGGCCAGGACGTACGTGCTGCCCAGGCGCCAGCTGAGGTCGTGACCGTCCACCTTCGAACCGTCCACCCGATTCTCGTCCTCGAAGCCGTCCCAGCGCAGCCCGGCCAGCAGCTGCCAGCGCGGGGTCAGTTCGACCTGGTCCTGCAGATAGCCGCCGTAGCGGGTGCCGCGGCTGCGGGTGGTGCGCCAGGGATCGAAGGTGTAGTCGGCGCCGGAGGTCAGCCCGTACACCGGCGCGAACAGGTCGACGCCCGGCACGTTGCCGCCGGCGACGTCGCTGTGCGCGGTGCGGCCCTCGAAGTCGTTGTCCTCGCGGTACCCGTCGATCCCGAACAGCACGGTGTGGTCAAGGCCTCCGGCCCGTGTGCGCCAGACGCCGTTGGCGTTCGCGGCCAGGCCCTCGACATGGCGCACCTGGTCGCGGAACTGGCGCGTCATCCATTCCGCGGTGCCGTCGCCGTCGCGGTCGATCAGGCCCCAGGGCTCGTGGTACTGCTGATGCTCGTCGTTCTCGAACCAGCGCGCGGACACGTCGATGTCGAGCGCGTCGGTAGGCGAGGCGGTGTAGGTGGCCAGCGCGATGCGCGCGTCCATGTCGAGGAAGTCGCTGGCCTCGTTGTGGTTCCAGCGGCGGTCGGCGAGGAAGTGGCCGTTGTCGTCGGCCGGTACGCCGCGCAGGCGGTTGCCGGCCTGGTCCTGGGCGATGTCGGTCAGCTTGAGGGTGAGCGTGCCGGTGGCGCCGACGTCGAGCGCGGCGGCCACGTCGCCCATGCGCACCTCGTTGTCGGTGTTCCAGCGGAACGGCTTTTCGTCTTCGCCGTAGATGCCGACGCGATAGCGCAGGCGCTCGTTGCCGGCCAGCGGCCCGGTCGACTGGAACGACGCGGCGGCGAAGTCGTCGTTGCCAACCCGCAGCTCCACGCTGGTCTGCGGATCGCGCTGCGGCTTGCGGGTGACGTAGTTGATCACGCCGCCGGGATCGCCGCCGCCGTAGAGGGCGCCGACCGGCCCCTTGAGCACCTCCACGCGCTCGATGTCGAACAGCTGCGGCACCGAGAAGCCGGCGTAGGGGTCGCCGCGCAGGCCGTCGTAGAGCACGTTCTCCTGGCGGAAGCCGCGCAGGGTGACGCCGGCGTAGCTGAAGAAGTTGATGCCGCTGATGCTGCGGTAGAGGTCGGTGACCTGGCGCGCGGCCTGGTCGTCGATCAGCTCGCGCGGCAGCACCTGCACCGACTGCGGCACCCATTCCAGCGGCGTCGGCGTGCGGGTGGCGGTGGTGGAGTCCTCGACCTTGTACAGGGTCTGCGCGCGGCCGACGACCTGCACCGCGTCCAGGTCGGTGACCGATTCCTGCGCCGAGGCGAGGGTGGACAGGCCCAGGACCGGTGCGAGCAGGACGGCGGGCAAGGCGGGGACCCGGCGGGTGGCGGGCGCTGGGCGCCTTGCTCTTGTCGGTAGCGGCATGAGGGCGATTCGTCTTGGGGCAGGGAATGCGAATCATTATCACATAATGTTGATTCTCGTTTCCTGGCTGGAGACGTTCCAGGTTGCGATCGAGACCTCTGGGGCGGAGCCGCGGTTGCTTGCTTGCCATCGCGAAGCCGCGACTGCGGTGGTTTGGAAACATGTCGCGGCTTCAGTCGCTTCCACAAGGTGATTCACAAGGCGACCCGTCCGGGCGGTCCTGCAGGGGCGGCCGCAGGAGCAACCCACGACGACATCGGTGGCGCATTCTCCTGTGGGCACGACAGAAGTCGCGACGACCGGATGCCGCGCAGTCGCGACTTTCGTCGCGCCCACAGTCCGGCGCAGCCGGCGATGATCGACCTCATTCGCTCGCACAACGGGGCAGCCAGCGGCGACCGCTCCACCGCCGCCGCGTACACTGGTACCGACATTCGGGGATCGGAATGCTGTCGGACTGGGTACTGCTGCTGGTCTCGCTCGGCTATGCCGCACTGCTGTTCGCGGTGGCGTGGTGGGGCGATCGCAACCCCATGTACACCCAGCGCCCGGGCCTGCGCCCGGTGATCTATAGCCTGGCGCTGGCGGTGTACTGCTCGTCGTGGACCTTCTACGGCGCGGTCGGCAGCGCCGCGCGCAACGGCATCGGCTACCTGCCGATCTACCTGGGCCCGCTGCTGCTGCTGCTGTTCGGCTGGCGCATCCTCGAGCGGCTGGCGCTGATCGCGCAGTCGCAGAGCACGGTTTCGATCGCCGACTTCATCGCCGCCCGCTACGGCCGCTCGCAGCGGCTGGCGGCCATGGTGGCGCTGATCGCGCTGATCGCCGCGGTGCCGTACTTGGCGCTGCAGTACAAGGCGGTGGCGCTGAGCCTGCAGGTGCTGAGCGACGGCCCGGCCGCCACCAGCACCCTGGGCGATCCGGCGCTGTACACGGCGCTGATGATGGCGCTGTTCGCGATCCTGTTCGGCACCCGCCAGGTGGACGCCACCGAGCACCGTCCCGGCATGATGCTGGCGATCGCACTGGAGTCGCTGGTCAAGCTGATGGCGCTGATCGCGGTCGGCGTGTTCGCGATCTTCTGGTTCGGCGACCACGAACTGGACCTGATTCCCGCGACCCGCGAGTTGCTGTCGAACTCGCCGCCGGTGGGTTTCGTCGGCCAGACCCTGCTGGCGTTCACCGCGATCGTCTGCCTGCCGCGGCAGTTCCACGTCGCCGTGGTCGAGTGCATCGACGTCTCCGACATCCGCCGCGCACGCTGGATGTTCGGCACCTACCTGGTGCTGATCTGCCTGATGGTGCTGCCGATCGCCAGCGCCGGCATCGCCCTGTTCGACGACGGCGCGGCGATCGCCGACACCTACGTGCTGGCACTGCCGCTGGCGGAAAACCGCGATGCGCTGGCGCTGTTCGCCTACATCGGCGGCTTTTCCGCGGCGACCGGCATGGTGATCGTGGCCAGCGTGGCGCTGGCGACCATGGTCAGCAACGACCTGGTGATGCCGTTGCTGCTGCGCCGCGGCTGGGCGCAGCGCCACGGCGGCAACGTCGCCTCGACCGTGTTGTGGATCCGGCGCGTGGCGATCGTCGGCTTCGCCGCCCTGGCCTACGGCTACTACCGCGCCAGCAATACCGACACCACGCTGGCGGCGTTCGGGCTGATGGCGTTCGCGGCGGTGGCGCAGTTCGCGCCGGCGCTGATCGGCGGCCTGTACTGGCGCGGCGCCAGCCGCCAGGGCGCCGAGGCCGGCCTGCTGATCGGATTCCTGGTCTGGGCCTACACCCTGCTGCTGCCGACGCTGACCGACGCCGGCTGGTTCGGGCCGGCGTGGGTCGAGCACGGGCTGTTCGGGATCGGCTGGCTGCGGCCGCGGCAGCTGTTCGGCCTGGAAGGCTGGGACCCGCTGACCCACGGCACGTTCTGGTCGCTGCTGCTCAACACCGGCGCGCTGCTGCTGGTCTCGGTGCGCTGGCGCCCGAGCCTGGACGAGCGCCTGCGCGCCGCGCCCTTCCTCAATCCCTACACCGCGCGCCGCACGCTGGCCGGCAGCGACTGGCGCGCCGGCCTGCACGTCGCCGACCTGCTGGCGCTGGCGCGGCGCATCGTCGGCGTGCGCAACGCGCAGCGCGCGTTCGACGAACAGGCGCAGGCGCTGGGCCAGGAACTGCAGCCGCACACGCCGGCCGACCGCGCCTGGGTGCAGTTCACCGAACGGCTGCTGGCCTCGGCGATCGGCGCCGCCTCGGCACGCTTGGTGCTGACCAGCACCCTGCGCGGCTCCGGCATGGACCTGGCCGAGGTGGTGGCGGTGCTGGACGAGGCCGGGCAGGAGCTGCGATTCAACCGCGAGATCCTCTCCACCACCCTGGAGAACATCGACCAGGGCGTGAGCGTGGTCGATCCCGACATGCGCCTGGTGGCCTGGAACCGGCGCTACCAGGAGTTGTTCGGCTATCCCGACGGCATGCTGTTCGTCGGCCGCCCGGTCGCCGACCTGATCCGCTACAACGTCGATCGCGGCGAGCTGGGAGCGCTGTCGAAGGACGGCATCGAGGCCGAGATCGACAAGCGCGTCGGCTACATGCGCGCCGGCTCCGCGCACGTGTCCGAACGCATCCTCGGCAGCGGCCTGGTGATCGAGGTGCGCGGCCAGCCGCTGCCCGGCGGCGGCTACGTCACCAGCTACAGCGACGTCACCGAGCACAAACGCGTGGAACGCGCTCTGCGCGAGATCAACGAGACCCTGGAGCAGCGGGTGACCGTACGCACCCGCGAGGCCGAGGCGGCGCAACAGTCGCGCACCCGTTTCCTGGCGGCGCTCAGCCACGACGTGCTGCAGCCGCTCAATGCCGCGCGACTGTTCGCCTCGGCATTGCGCGAGAGCGGCGAGCCCAACGAGCAGCAGCGCCTGGCCGAGCGCGTCGACACCTCGCTGCGCGCCGCCGAGGAACTGCTCGACGGGTTGCTCGACGTCTCACGCCTGGACGCCGGCGCCCTGCAGCCGGAATGGAGTGATTTCGACGCCGGAGAACTGCTGCGCCAGCTGGCCGCGCAGTACGCGCCGATGGCCGCGACGCGCGGCGTCTCGCTGCGCCTGTATGCGCAATCGCTGCCGGTGCACAGCGACCGCCGGCTGCTGCGCCGGGTGCTGCAGAACTTCCTCGCCAACGCCATGCGCTACACCCGCGAGGGACGCATCGTGCTGGCCGCGCGTCCGCACGAAGGCGCGGTGGCGCTGCAGGTCTGGGACACCGGCCCCGGCATCCCCGAGCACCACATGCGCCAGATCTACGACGAGTTCCACCGCTACCAGCAGCCGTTCGACTGGGACGAGCGCGGCCTGGGCCTGGGCCTGTCGATCTGCCAGCGCGTCTCGCGCCTGCTCCAGCACCGGCTCGATGCACGTTCGAAGGTCGGCCGCGGCAGCATGTTCTCGATCCTGGTTCCGCGCGCCAAAAACGCGCTGGTGGCGACGCCGAAGCCGGCGCTCGATCTCGCCGATTCACTGGCGGGACTGCGCGTGCTGTGTGTCGACAACGACCCGGACATCCTCGCCGGCATGGCGACGCTGCTGCGGCGCTGGCGGATCGAGCCGTCGTGCGCGACCACCGTCGACGAAGCGCTGGCGCAAATGGCGGCGCAGCCGGACGTGCTGCTGGTGGACTACCACCTGCACGACCGCCTCGACGGCCTGGATACGCTCGACGCGCTGCGCGCGCTTGCACCGGATACCCCCGGCGCACTGCTGACCGCCGACGGCAGCGACGCCCTCAAGCAGGCCGCGCGCCGGCGCGGCTACCGTGTACTGACCAAGCCGGTGAAGCCGGCCTCGCTGCGCGCTTTCCTCGCGGCGCAACGCCGTCCGACGGCAACGCCCGGCGGTTGACGGCGGATCGTCGCGGCGCGCGCCGCTGGCGTCCCTGCGGACGGATCGCAGTTGTACAGCCGATACCGGGGAAACAGGGCAAGTCTCAGCCGGCCTGCGGTGGGACATCCCCTGCGGTCACGGTGAGGAGCACGGCGTCGCCGTCCCGTTCGAGCAACGGCACGCGGCCGATCCGGGCCAGGATGCGCCTCACCAGCTGCAGGCCCAGGCCATAGCCGTCGTCGCCCAGATGCGGCGATACCGGATTGGTCAGCCGCAAGCCGGAGTCGCCCAGGTCGATCCGGACGTCGCCCGGCCCGCCGTGCTGGATCGCATTGAGCAGCAGGTTGGACAGCACGGTTTCGGCGACGTCCTCCGGCAGCGGCCAGGTGCAATCGGCGCCGGCCGCCAGATGCAGGACCTGCCCGCGGGCGATGGCGAGCGGCGCGAATTCGTCGATCAGGCCGGCCAGCAGCGGGCGCAGGGCGGTCGGTCCGGCCTCGGGAGCCCGCGCGGCGTCTCCGGCGAGCCAGAGGATGCTGGCGCTGGCTCGGGTCAGGCGGGAGACCGCCCGCTCCAGCCGCTGCCACGCGACGGTGTCGTCGCGCTGCCTGCGCAGCAGTTCCAGGCTGTTGCGGACCGACTGCAGCGGCGTGCGCAGCTCGTGGCTGAGAAACGACAGGGTCTCGCGCTCGCGTTGCAGCGCCGCCAGGCGCGCCTCCCACGCGTCCGCAAGGTGCTGCGCGAGCTGGCCGAACTCGCGCACCGGCGCCTCCCGTGCGTATGCATGCAGCGCGGACGGATCGTCGCCCTCGCCGACGCGGGCGACCAGGGAAGCGGTCTGCCGCGAAACACGGCCCATGAAGGCGCGCGCGAGCGCATAGGCGCCCAGCGCTAGCAGCGCCGCCATCGGCAGCAGCCACGGCCATGCCCGCGCTAGCGCGGCGTTGACGGCGAGCTGATCGCTGACATCGTGTACCAGCAGGAACGCGGCGCCTTCGGCGGTGCGCGCCGACAGCATGTGGACATAGCGTCCGTCGGGCAGGCGAAACTCGCGCACGCCCCGCGTGCGCATGCCGCGGCTGCGGACGAGGAGCGCCTCCGGCGCGGCATCGGCGGGATAGACCGCGAAGCCCTCCGGCAGCACAGTGGGTGCCGACGGATCGACGATGCGCGCGGCGACATCGCGCAGGCGGCGGTCGATGAAGCTGTCTTCGAGAATGAACAGCAGCAGCACGGTCATCGCGGTGAATCCGGCGAACAGCACCAGCCCGAACACGATCCACTGTCGCGCCAGCACCGCGCGCAGGCTCTGCCGGCCGCTCACGACGCCGCACCGAAACGGTAGCCGACCCCGCGCACGGTGACGATCGGCGCTTCGCCGAAGCGCGCCTGCAGCGCCTGGCGCAACTGATAGATGTGCGCGCGCAGCGGATCGCTGTCGGGCGGCTCGTCGCCCCACAGGCCTTCGCTCAGCGCCTGTTTGCCGACGCTGCCCGGATGCGCCTGCATCAGCCGCCGCAGGATCGCCAGGCCGGTGGCGTGCAGCGACAGATGCACGTCGCCGCGCTGCAACAGGCCCCGTTGTGGATCCAGCACGTAGTCGCCGACCCGCAAGCAGACGCCGCCCGCGCCGCCCGCCTGCACGGCGATCGCGTTCAGCCGCGCCAGCAGTTCGGCCGGTGCGAACGGCTTGAGCACGTAGTCCAGCGCGCCGGCAGCGAAGCCGCGCAGCTTGTCGTCCAGGCTGCCGTGCGCGGTCAGGAAGATCACCGGCAGCCGGAGCGACTGGTCCTGCTTGAGCGAACGGCACAAGGCGACGCCGTCCTCGCCGGGCAGGTTCACGTCCAGCACCAGCACGTCGAAGCGACCGTCGAGCAGCCGCGCCCGCGCCTCGGTCGCGTTGCCGGCGAAGTCGACGATGAGCCCGTGCGCAGCGAGGTAATCGCCCAGGCCGGCGGCGATGTCCAGATCGTCTTCCACCAGCAACACGCGTATCGGCATGGAATTTCCGCAGGCATCCGGGGCAGGCTCATCCTGCCATGCGCTCAGGCCCTGGCCAGGCGCTGCAGCCGATAGGCGTCGACCGGGCGCCATTGCATGGCGGCGACCACGGCGTGCAACAACAGCAGGCGCTTGTCGCTGCGCGGCAACGTACGTTTCTCGGCCAACGCCGCGGCGAGTCCTCGCCGATGATAGGTGGCGAGCAGGCGAACGCTGTACTCCTCTGCGGTCGTTTCACGCGGGATTGGCGCATGGCCCAGCACGCGCACCATCGCCTCGGCCACCGACCAGGTGGACCAGGGATTCTGGCCGGTGACCAGCCGACCGTCGGTCACCGCATTGTCCAGGTACATCGGCGCCTCGATGAATCGCGCCCCTTGGGCGGAGAGCGCATCCTGCAGCAGGAATGGAAAACGTTCGCGGGCGTCCTCGATCAGGAACAGTTCCTCGGCGTTGGTGAAGCCTGTAACACGCCGGCCATGGAGCAAGCGTCCGCCGACGGCCGAAGGAATGTCCAGCAGCGCCGCCGGACCATGGCAGACCGCGCCGACCGCGCCGCGTGGATAGATGTCGCGCACGATCCGGGCGATGTCCGGATTGCCCGGAAAATCGAACATCGCGCCCTTGCCGCCGACGAAGTAGACCGCCCGATAGCGTGATGGATCGATCTGCGCGAGCGGCAGGGTTGCGGCCAGCTTGCCCTGTACCACCGGGTCGTTGAGGAAGGCGTGGTCGGCTTCCACCAGTTCCTCATCGTCGTCCTTGACCATCGGCGGTTCGCCTCCGCGCGGACTGGCGATATCGACCTGGTAGCCGTTGGCCACGAATACCCAGTAGGCGCGCGACAGTTCGGTCAACTCGTAGCCGGCCTTGCGCCCGCCGTCGGGAAAGCGGGCGGTACTGCTGACCACTGCCAGCACGCGGCCGCGTGCCGCGCTCACGCGGTGGGCCATGAAGTCCAGCTCGGACGCCTGGATGGCCGGATCGGCCAACGGTTCGTTGTCGAGTTTCAGGCTGTGCACATAGCTCCAACCCGCAACGGACAGCAGCAGTAGCAGGCCCAACACTGCACCCGTGGTGATGCACAGCTTCTTCCACATGTCGTTTCTCCACTCGTGTGGAGTGCGACCCTAGAGGAGGCCGGTAAAACCAAGGTCAAATGGTTCACGACTGCGGCAGACGTCGCGAAGTTGTCATCGGAGTCCGCCAGGCGCCTGCACCGGCCTTCGGCCAGGCGAACCGCCTATGGCTCAGACGGCGCCTCGGCCGTGGCCGGATCGATCGCCAGCCGGCCCGCGATCAGGACCGCCTGGGTGCGGTTGGAGGCGCCGAGCTTGCGCAGGATCGCGCTCATGTGCGCCTTGACGGTGGCCTCGGACACGTTCAGTTCGTAGCCGATCTGCTTGTTGAGCATGCCGACGCCGAGCATCTGCAGCACCCGGAACTGCTGCGGGGTGAGTTCGCGCACGCGCGCGGCGACGTCGTGCTCGGCCTCGCTTGCCGCCGGCGCCGCATAAGCGGCCGGGGGCGCCCAGCGGTCGCCGTCGAGCACGTGCCGCAGCGCCTCGGCCAGGGTCTTGGCATCGGCCGATTTCGGGATGAAGCCCATCGCGCCGTGGTCGAGCGCGCGCCGCATCACGCCCGCCTCCTCGCGCGCGGACACGATCACCACCGGCAGCTGCGGATGCTGCGCGCGCAAGTGCACCAGCGCGCTGAAGCCCTGCGCGCCGGGCATGTTGAGATCGAGCAGCAGCAGGTCGGCATCGGGATCGGCCTCGACCAGCGCGTACAGCGCATCGGTGCTGTCGGCCTCGCGCAGCACCGCCTGCGGCAGCAACCGCGCCACCACGCCGCGCAGCGCCTCGCGGAACAGCGGGTGGTCGTCGGCGATCAGCAGGGTGGGCATGGTTGGGGCTAGAAACGAAGAGCCAGGAGTGAGAAACGAGGAGTGAGAAATGAGTGTGCGCTATTTCCGGGCCTATCGCCGCGCCCGTTGCCGGACGCCGCATCCGCTTTTACTCGTTTCTCACTCCTCACTCCTCACTCCTCACTTCTCGCTTCTCGCTTCTCGCTTCACGGCACCCGCCGGTCCTTCACCAGCGACTCGACCACCGACGGGTCCGCCAGCGTGCTGGTGTCACCGAGCTGGTCGGGCGCGTCCTCGGCGATCTTGCGCAGGATCCGGCGCATGATCTTGCCCGAGCGCGTCTTCGGCAGGCCCGGCGCCCATTGCAGGTGGTCGGGCGAGGCGATCGGCCCGATCTCGCTGCGCACGTGCGCGACCAGTTCCTTGCGCAGGTCCTCGCCGCCCTGCTCGCCGGCGACCAGGGTGACGTAGGCGTAGATGCCCTGGCCCTTGACGTCGTGCGGGAAGCCGACCACCGCGGCCTCGGCGACCTTCGGATGCGAGACCAGCGCGCTCTCGACCTCGGCGGTGCCGATGCGATGCCCGCTGACGTTGATCACGTCGTCGACGCGGCCGGTGATCCAGTAGTAGCCGTCGGCGTCGCGGCGGCAGCCGTCACCGGTGAAGTAGGTGCCGGGATAGGTCCTGAAATAAGTGTCGATGAAGCGCTGATGGTCGCCGTACACGGTGCGCATCTGTCCCGGCCACGAATCCAGGATCACCAGGTTGCCCTCGGCCTCGCCCTCGAGTTCCTTGCCGTTGGTGTCGACGATCGCCGGGCGCACGCCGAAGAACGGCAGCGTCGCCGAGCCCGGCTTGAGGTCGGTGGCGCCCGGCAGCGGGGTGATCATGTGGCCGCCGGTCTCGGTCTGCCACCAGGTGTCGATCACCGGGCAGCGGCCGTCGCCGACAACGTCGAAGTACCAGCGCCAGGCCTCGGGATTGATCGGCTCGCCGACGGTGCCGAGGATCCGCAGCGAGGAGCGGTCGGTCTTCTTCACCGGCGCGTCGCCCTCGCGCATCAGCGCGCGGATCGCGGTGGGCGCGGTATAGAACAGGGTGACCTTGTGGCGGTCGACCACCTGCCAGAAGCGCGAGGTGTCGGGATAGTTCGGCACGCCCTCGAACATCAGCGCGGTGGCGCCGTTGGCCAGCGGCCCGTAGACGATGTAGCTGTGCCCGGTGACCCAGCCGACGTCGGCGGTGCACCAGAAGACGTCGTCCTCCCTGAGGTCGAACGCGCAGGCGTGGGTGTAGCTGGCGAACACCAGGTAGCCGCCGGTGGTGTGCAGCACGCCCTTCGGCTTGCCGGTCGAACCCGAGGTGTAGAGGATGAACAGCGGATCCTCGGCGTTCATCGGCTCGGGCTCGCAGGTCGCCGGCTGGTCGTCGACCACGGCGTCGTACCAGCGGTCGCGCGGCATCTGCATCTCCACGGCGCCGCCGGTGTGGCGCACGACGAGCACCGTCTCCACGCTGGCGGTGCCGGGCAGCTTGAGCGCGGCGTCGACGTTGGCCTTGAGCGGGATCTTCTTGCCGCCGCGCACGCCCTCGTCGGCGGTGATGATCAGCTTGCTGCCGCAGTCGGCGACGCGGTCGGCGATCGAGTTCGGCGAGAAGCCGCCGAACACCACCGAGTGGATCGCACCGATGCGGGCGCAGGCCAGCATCGCCGCCGTCGCCTCGACGATCATCGGCAGATACAGGGTGACGCGGTCGCCCTTCTTCACGCCGAGGTTGCGCAGCGCGTTGGCCAGGCGGCAGACGCGGGCGTGCAGTTCGCGGTAGCTGACGTGCTGCGGCTCGACGGCCGGATCGTCGGCTTCCCAGATCAGCGCGGTCTTGTCGCCGCGGGCCTCGAGATGGCGGTCGAGGCAGTTGACGCTGGCGTTGAGTTCGCCATCGGCATACCAGCGGATGCGGAAGTCCTTCAGGTCGAAGCTGACGTCGCGCACCTGGGTGGGTTTGCGTGTCCACTGCAGGCGTTCGGCGACCTTGCCCCAGAACGCGTCCGGATCACGCAGCGATTCGGCATACAGGCGCGCGTAGTCGTCCTTGCCGATCGTGGCGGCGGCGGCGATGCCTTCCGGCACCGGATAGAGGGTCTGGCTGCTGGACATGGCGGTTCCCGAATCGGCGGTTCGACGACAAGTGTGCCGCATCCATTGCGGCCGGGCCTTAGACCTTCGTCTAAGACTGCGCCTGGGCATTCGACCAATGGTGAATTGGCGCCCCCTCCGCCAGCGCGCAGGCTCATGCACGAGTGGGCCTCTGCTTACGGCCCGCGTCCAGCATCCTCGGGAGGGGAATCATGAATCGACACGTCGCAGCGAAGGCGCGGCCGCGAGTGCTCGCGGTCGCGCTGCTGGCCGCTCTGGCCGCGCCCGGTCTTGTGTTCGCGCAGACCGCCAAGGAACAGGAGCTCGAGGCCCGGATCGCGCAACTCGAGGCGCAGGTCCAGGCCCTGCTGTCGCAGCAGCAGCAACAGCAGTCGCAGATCTCCGAAACGCAGACGCAGGTCACCGAGGTCCGCACCGCACAGGCGCAGGCGCCTGCAGCGGCCGCCGACGGCAAGCCGGGCATCCAGCGCACCCAGATCAACAGCGCCGGCAATCCGGGCACCCGCTTCAGCTACGGCGGCTTCATCAAGATGGACGCCAGCGTCACCAGCACCAACGACGGCGATCTCGCCGACGGCTCGGTGGGCCGGCTGTTCTACGTGCCCAAAACGATCCCGGTCGGCGGCGGCGCCACCTCCGAGGGCGGCGCGGACACCGATTTCGGCGCCAATTTCTCGCGCTTCTGGTTCGCCTCCGACACCGACCTGGACAGCGGCGACACGCTCAAGTCCTACCTGGAGTTCGACCTGTTCGGCGGCGGCAGCACCGCGTTCACCGGCAACGAAGTCGCCACAAACACCTACGCGCTGACCCTGCGCCAGGCCTACGTGACCTGGAACAACTGGCTGGCCGGCCAGGCCTGGACCAACTTCCAGGACGTGGCGGCGCTGCCGGACGCGGTCGACTTCCTCGGCCCGACGGAAGGCACGGTGTTCGTGCGCCAGGCACAGATCCGCTACAGCAACGGCCCGTGGTCGTTCTCGATCGAGAACCCGCAGACGGTGCTCACGCCGTACCAGGGCAACATGGCGCAGATCTCCGGCGACGACGGCGCCATGCCCGACGTCATCGCGCGCTACAACACCACCGGCGACTGGGGCCACTTCAGCGTCGCCGGCCTGGCGCGGCAGCTGAAGTACCAGGACGGCGCCGCCGGCATCAGCGAGACCGGCACCGGCTTCGGCGTCAGCGTCTCGGGCAAGTTCAACCTCGGCGCCAGCGACGACATCCGCTACATGGTCACCGCCGGCGACGGCATCGGCCGCTATGTCGGCCTGGCGCTCAACAACGACGCGGTGCTCGAGGCCGACGGCAGCCTGGACAACATCGGCGTGCTGGCCGGCTTCGTCGGCTGGCGGCACGTGTTCAGCCCGAAGCTGCGCGGCAACCTCTTCTACTCGCGCGCCGAGTACGACAACGACACCGACCTGACCGGTCTCGGCATCACCCGGTCGGCGCAGTCGGCCCATGCCAACCTGATCTACACCCCGCTGCCCAAGCTCGACGTCGGCGCCGAGCTGATCTGGGGCCAGCGCGAGATCGAGAGCGGCGACCGCGGCGAGATCAACCGCCTGCAGACCCACGTCAAGTACAGCTTCTGAGGGGAACGACACATGCTGGACAAAACCGCGAGCAACTACTGGAAGGCCAATCTCAGGATCATTTTCATCTGCCTGGCGATCTGGGCGCTGGTGTCGTTCGGATTCGGAATCCTGCTCCGGCCCATGCTGGCCGGCATCCAGTTCGGCGGGACCGACCTGGGGTTCTGGTTCGCGCAGCAGGGCTCGATCCTGGTCTTCATCGCCCTGATCTTCTTCTACACCTGGTACATGAACCGGCTCGATCGCGAGTACGGCGTCGACGAGCAATAAGGACCCAATGACCATGGACCAGTTCACGATCAACCTCATCTTCGTCGTCGGCTCCTTCCTGCTCTACATCGGCATCGCGATCTGGGCCCGCGCCGGTACCACCGCCGAGTTCTACGCCGCCAACCGCGGCGTCCACCCGGTGCTCAACGGCATGGCCACCGCCGCCGACTGGATGTCGGCCGCCTCGTTCATTTCGATGGCAGGCCTGATCGCCTTCGTCGGCTACGGCAATTCCACCTACCTGATGGGCTGGACCGGCGGCTACGTGCTGCTGGCGCTGCTGCTGGCCCCGTACCTGCGCAAGTTCGGGCGCTTCACCGTGCCGGACTTCATCGGCGACCGCTTCTACAGCCGCACCGCGCGGATGGTCGCGGTGGCGGCGCTGCTGGTCATCTCGATCACCTACGTGATCGGGCAGATGACCGGCGCGGGGGTCGCCTTCTCGCGCTTCCTCGAGGTCGACGCGACCACCGGCCTGCTGATCGCTTCGGCGGTGGTGTTCGTGTACGCGGTGCTCGGCGGCATGAAGGGCATCACCTACACCCAGGTGGCGCAGTACGTGGTGCTGATCATCGCCTACACGATCCCGGCGATCTTCATCTCGATGCAGCTCACCGGCAATCCGGTGCCGCAGCTCGGGCTGTTCTCGACCCACACCGAGTCCGGCCTGCCGCTGCTGGCCAAGCTCGACCAGGTGCTGGTCGAACTCGGCTTCCAGGACTACACCGGCCACCACGGCTCGACCCTCAACATGGTGCTGTTCACCCTGTCGCTGATGATCGGCACAGCGGGACTGCCGCACGTGATCATCCGCTTCTTCACCGTTCCCAAGGTGTCCGATGCGCGCAGGTCGGCAGGCTGGGCGCTGGTGTTCATCGCCCTGCTCTACACCGTGGCTCCCGCGGTGGGCTCGATGGCGCGGCTGAACATCATCAACACCATCTACCCGGCCGGTACGGCCGCTGCGCCGATCGAGTACGAGGCCCGTCCCGACTGGATGCGCAACTGGGAGCAAACCGGGCTGCTGGCGTTCGAGGACCTCAACGGCGACGGCCGCATCCAGTACTACAACGGCGCCGACGAGGAGTTCGCCGCCACCGCCGAGGCGCGCGGCTGGGAAGGCAACGAGATGGTGACGTTCAACCAGGACATCCTGGTGCTGGCCAATCCCGAGATCGCGCAGCTGCCGGGCTGGGTCCTCGGCCTGATCGCCGCCGGTGGCCTCGCGGCCGCGCTGTCCACGGCGGCGGGGCTGTTGCTGGCGATCTCGTCGGCAGTCAGCCACGACCTGATCAAGTCGACCTTCAAACCGGACATCTCGGAGAAGGGGGAACTGCTGGCCGCACGCGTCTCGATGGCCGCGGCGATCGTCCTGGCCACCTATCTGGGATTGAATCCACCTGGATTCGCGGCACAGACGGTGGCGCTGGCGTTCGGATTGGCAGCGTCGTCGCTGTTCCCGGCGATCATGATGGGCATCTTCTCGAAGAAGATGAACGCCACCGGCGCGATCGTCGGCATGCTGGTCGGCCTGGTGGCCACCTGCGTGTACATCTTCACCTACCTGGGCTGGTTCTTCATTCCGGAGACCAACATGCTCGAGAACGTGGAGGAGAACTGGCTGTTCGGCATCTCTCCGCTGTCGTTCGGTGCGGTGGGGGCGGTGCTCAACTTCGCCGCCGCGTACCTGGTGCTGTCGATGACCAAGCCGGCGCCGGAGCGGATCCAGGAACTGGTGGAGGGCATCCGCGTGCCGCGTGGCGCGGGCAGCGCGGTCCACATCGCACACTGAGTCCGGTTCTCTCCAGGACCCGCCCCCGCGTCGCGGGGGCGGGTTTTTTGTGAGCGCCGGATCCCGTTGTCCCGCGCGCCTGCGCCGCGCGGGACAACGCCGCGGCCGATTTGTCATGATGGCGCACGGCGCGCGATCGCCTGACACCACGGGGGAGCGGCATGCTGTTGGAATTCATCGCGATCATCGCCGCGGGCTTCGGCCTGGGCGGCATGGTCCTGGCGCTCAACTTCCTGGTCCGCAAACGGCTGCCCGGCTGGATCGTGCCCGCCGCGGCGGGCGCCGGCATGCTGGCGATGGCGGTCTGGCTCGAGTACTCGTGGCTGGATCGGGTCACCGCCACGTTCCCGGACGAGGTCGAAGTCGCCTCGACCAACGAGTTGCGGGTCTGGTATCGCCCGTGGACCTACGTGGTCCCGCAGACCAGCCGGCTGATCGCGATCGACCACCGCTTCGATCGGCGCAATCCGGCGATGCCCGACCAGGTGCTGACCCAGGTGCTGCTGGTGGCCCGATGGGAGCCCTCCCGGCAGTTCGGCGCAGTGTTCGACTGCGCGCGCCGTCGCCGCGCCGATCTGGTCGACGAGGTGGTGTTCGACGAGGACGGCGCGCCCCGCAATGCCCGCTGGATCCCGCTGGCGGAAGACGACAGCCTGCTGCGCGCCGCCTGCGGCCCATGAGCGGCCACCACCGATCGCGGCGCACGTCCCCGACGCCCGCGCGCGGCGGCGGGTTGCGCGGCAGCGCGCGACAATAGCGCCATGGACAGCGTGCCCGGCCTCGACCTGAGCCAGCCTCCGTTCGACCTGCTCGACGATGCCGGCCGCGCCCGCCTGCAGGCCAGCGTGGACGTCGGCTTCCATGCCGCCGGCAGCACCCTGATCGAGGCCGGCAAGGCCTCGCCGCACGTGCACGTGATCCTCAAGGGACTCGTCCACGCCTACCAGGCCGATGGCCAGGGCGGCGAGCAGCGCTTCGCCGACTACGGCCCGGGCGACGTGTTCGGCGCCTGGGCGGTGATAGCCGGCCGCGCCCGGCTCAGCTACCGCGCCGAAGGCGAGTGCCTGAGCTTCCTGATCCCGGCCGAGGTGTTCCGCCGGCTGATCGACGACGACCCGTGCTTCGCCGCCTATTTCAACGAGGGCCTCGCGACCAAGGGGCAACTGTCGGTCTCCGGGTCGGATCGCCGCGAAGCGGCCGAGCTGATGGGCACCCGGGTCGGCGAGGCGCAGCTGGCGCCGGCCGAGCGCATCGCCGCCGCGACCTCCATTGCCGAAGCCGCGGCGCGGTTGCGGGAGCACCGCGTGGATTGCCTGCTGGTGGACGATGCCGACCACCAGGAACCCGGCATCGTGACCCGCACCGACCTGCTCGACGCGGTGGCGCTGCAGCGGCTGCCGCTGGAGGCGCCGGTCGGGCCGATGGCCAGCCGGCCGCTGGTCTGCGTCGGCTCCGACGAGGTGCTGTTCCAGGCGCTGATCGAGATGACCGAGCACCGGATCGAACGCGTCGTGGTCCGCGATCGCGGCGCCATCGCCGGCACCCTCGGCATCGCCGAGGTGCTCTCGCACTTCGCCAGCCATTCCCACCTCATCAGCGTGCGACTGGCCCGCGCCCACACCCTGGAGGACATCGCCAGCGCCGCCGCCGGGATGAACGAGCTGATCCGCAGCCTCGCCGCGCACGGCGCGCGCATGCCCTACCTGATGGGGCTGGTGAGCGCGCTCAACGGCCGGGTGATGGCGCAGATCTTCGAGCTGCTGGTGCCGGCCGAGCATCGCGGGCGGATCTGCCTGCTGGTGATGGGCAGCGAGGGGCGCCGCGAGCAGCTGCTCAAGACCGACCAGGACAACGCGCTGGTGGTCGCCGACGATCTCGACTGGCCGGGCCTGGACGAGGCCATGGCGCGCTTCAGCGCCGCGCTCGATGCGGTCGGCTATCCGCCGTGTCCCGGCAAGGTGATGGTGAACCAGCCGCACTGGCGGATGACGGCCAGCCAATGGCAGGCGCGCATCGGCCATTGGCAGCGGCGCCACGGCGGCGAGGCGGCGCTGGACCTGTCGATCGCGCTCGATGCCCGCCCCATCGCCGGCGACCCGGCGCTGTTCGCCCCGGTCAAGGCCGGCCTCGTGGCGCTCGGGCAGGACCAGATCCTGTTGCACCACCTGGCTTCCGCCACGCTGAACTTCAACACCCCGCTGACGCTGTTCGGGCGGGTGCGCGGCGACGCGCGCGGCATCGACCTCAAGAAGGGCGCGATCTTCCCGGTCGTGCACGGCCTGCGCTGCCTGGCGCTGCGCCATGGGGTGGCCGCCACGTCCAGCATCGAACGCTGCGAGGCGCTCACCGAGCGCGCGGCGCTGCCGCGCGAGCTCGGCCGCGACCTGCCCCAGGCGCTCAACGTGTTCCAGCGCATGCGGCTGGACGCGCAGCTGGCCGCGCTCCAGGCCGGTCGCGTTCCCGACAACCACCTCGACCCCCAGGCCCTGCGCCGGCTCGACCGCGAACTGTTGCGCGACGCGCTGCACGTGGTAAAGGAGTTCCGCGAGCACGTGCGCCGCGCCTTCCACCTGGTCGACTGACGCCGCGGATGCACGCCCTGCGCAGATGGTGGTTGCGGAGTCGGCACGGCGGTGGCGAGTGGGCGGCGCTGCTGCAGCCGGCACCGGCGGGCGAGTGGGTGAGCCTGGACGTCGAGACCACCGGCCTGGACCCGCAGCGCGATCACATCCTCAGCCTCGCGGCGGTGCCCGTCCGCGACGGGCGGGTGCTGCTGTCGGAACGGTTCGAGCGACGGATCCGGCCGGACCGCGGCTTCGACATCGAGTCGATCCGCCATCACCGCATCACCCCCGACGAAGCCGCCGGCGGCATCTCGGTGACCCCCGCGGTGCGCGAGTTCCTGCTCTGGCTGGGCCCCCGCCGTTTGCTGGGCTATCACCTGGTATTCGACCTCGCGATGCTGGCCCCGCACGTGAAGGCGCTCACCGGCTTCGCGCTTCCCAATCCCCGCGTCGAACTCGCCGATGCGTTCGCCGCACGCGCGCGGCGCGCCCGGCCCGACGTTCCGCCCAACCTCGAGTTCCGCCATATCGCCGAGGCGCTGGGGGTGCCGGCCCTGGCGCGGCACAGCGCCCTGGGCGATGCCACGACGGTGGCGCTGTGCTGGCTGGCGCTGCGGGGAGCCGCCGCGGTCGTTCGCACCATGTAAGATCCGGGCTCGCCGTTCAGCAAGGTGTACGCGCCGCGCGCCGAGCTGATCCGCCGAGACTTTGAATCATTGACCGTCGTGCGTGGCCGCGGCTGCTGGATTCGTCGCCTCCCTGACGGAGATCAGAGGAGAAGGCTATGCACTGCCGCCGAAACAGCCGCCTTGTACGTTCGTGGAACCGGGCGACGCTGTGCTTGCTCGCCCTGTCTGTCGCGCTTGCTGCGGTCCCCGCCTGGGCGACTGAGTCCCCTGCGAAGCCGGCCAGCCGCGCACAGGCGACGGCGATCATCGCCGAAGCCCGCAAGATCCTGGCGCCCCACGGCATCGACCGGACGGAGAAGGTGCGCATTGGAGGTATCGACCAGTGGGTGTCGATCCGCGGCATGGATCGGCGAAACCCGGTGCTGATCTTCCTGCACGGAGGGCCGGGCTATGTGGCGACCCCGATGAGCTGGTACTTCGGCCGCGGCTGGGAGGAATACTTCACCGTCGTGCACTGGGATCAGCGCGCATCGGGCAGGACCCATCTCCTGACCGATCCGGAGAAAATCAGGCCCACGCTCTCGGCCGAGCAGGCGCTGGCCGATGCTGAGGCGCTCATCGCCTGGGCACGCGAGACACTCGGGAAGGAGAAGGTGTTCATCGTCGGCCACTCGGGGGGCAGTTGGCTCGGCCTTCACATGACGCAGCGCCGCCCCGAGTGGCTGCACGGCTATGTCGGGGTTGGCCAGGTGGTGAACACCCGCGAAGGCGAGCGGCGCGGCTGGGTGTTCGCGATGGACGCTGCAAGGCGCGACGGCAATGCGGAAGCGATGCGCGAGCTCGAGGCGATCGCACCCTATCCTGCGCCGGGCAAACCGATAAAGATCGAAGATCTGTACACCCAGCGCCGCTGGGTCGCCCACTACGGCGGGACGATGGCGTACCGGCGAGACAACAACGCCGACAGCGCGCTCGCCCGCCTCTCGCCCGACTATAGTGACGAAGAGAGTCGCCGTGTATGGGAAGGAAATTCGTTCGCCACGCCGATTCTGCTCCCGCAGATGCTGGATCACGACCCGAACTTCAGGGAGCTCGCGGTTCCGATCATCCTCTTTGCCGGGCGCCATGACATCAACGTCAACGCCGATGTAGGCGCCGAATGGCTCGCCCGGTTGAAGGCGCCCGAAAAACACATCGTCTGGTTTGAGAACTCGGCGCACATGCCAATGACCGAAGAGCCTGGCAAGTTCTTTCTGTCGCTCGTTCAGTACCTGCGCCCGATCGCCGAGCGCGCGGGAGATGTGCCGCGATGAGGTGAAGCAGCGTTGCGCCAGACTAGTCCGTGAGGCGAGCAGCTATCGGTCGCGAGGGGAATCAGCAGGATCGTCCGGTCAATAGCTCATCAGTACACTGAGATGCGCGCGACCTTCCTCACTCCGCTCCACTCGCTTCTGCTTCACTGCGGCGGCGCCGCCAGTTCCCGGGCATCGAGAAATCCGTTGCGATCGAGGTCCTGGCGGTTGAACCGGTCCGCCAGCCGCGCACGGTATTGGGCGCGGACGATCGGCTTGCCCTTGCCGCCGGGCTGTTCGTCCGCAGCCAGCGTGCCGTCGCCGTTCGCGTCCATGGCCTCGAAGGCGTAGCTCATCCAGTCCTGGTACTCGGCCAGCGACACGCGGCCGTCGCCGTCGCCGTCCATGCGCACGAGGTATTCCCCGGTTTCGGTGATCTGCGCCCGGAGCGCCGGCATCGCCACCACGGCGATCGAAGCGGCAAGCACAGACACGAAAAAGCCCGGCCGTCGCCGGCCGGGCTCGTCGATCTTTCGCCGCGGCGGAATTCCGCCGGGGTTCACGCCCGGGCCGGCTGCAGCGAGTATCCCTTCAGCCGCGCCGAATACTCCTGCAGCACGCGGATGCCGCTGGCCTCGGCCTCCTGGCACCAGGCCTGCAGCTGGCGCAGGCGCTCGCTGGCGTCCTGGCTGCGCGCCTCCAGCAGCGCGGTCAGGCGCGCGCGGTATTCGATCAGGGTGTGGATCCGCGGACGCTGCTCGACCCACTGCTGCAGCTCCTGGCGCGCTTCCGGCTCGAGCCAGCGGCCGTCGTCGACCAGACCCTTGCGCAGCTTGCGCGGCAGCAGCGCACGCAGCTTCTCGCCGGCGGCCCGCGCCTCCTCGCGCAGCGCCGGCTTGATCACGTCGCGCTGGTAATCGGTCATCGCCTGGAAGCGGTGCGCCAGCAGCGCGCGCATGGTGTCGGTGTCGGGCACGTTGATGTTCGGGCGCACGTCGAGCGACGGCGCCACCCGCAGCACCTTGGCCAGGCCGAGCTTCTCCAGGCCCTTGATGGTCGCCCAGCCGATGTCGAACTCCCAGCGGCGCAGCGCGAATTTGGCCGAACTCGGGAAGGCGTGGTGGTTGTTGTGCAGCTCCTCGCCGCCGATCCACACGCCCCACGGGGTCAGGTTGGTCGCGGTGTCGGTGGTCTCGAAGTTGCGATAGCCCCACCAGTGGCCTAGGCCGTTGACCACGCCGGCGGCCCAGAACGGGATCCACGCCATCTGCAGCGCCCAGATCGCCACGCCGGCGAAGCCGAACAGCGCGAACATGACGAACAGCAGCAGGGTCGGCCCGAGGGTCGCATGCGGGGTGTAGACGTTGCGCTCGATCCAGTCGTCCGGGCAGCCCTTGCCGTACTGCTCGATGTCGTTGCGCTGCGCGCGCGCCTCGCGGTACAGCTCCACGCCGCGCCAGAACACCGTCGAGATGCCCTTGAACTGCGGGCTGTGCGGATCCTCTTCGGTCTCGCACTTGGCGTGGTGCTTGCGATGGATGGCGACCCACTCGCGGGTGATCATCGAGGTGGTCAGCCAGGTCCAGAAGCGGAACACGTGCGCGAGCAGCGGATGGAAATCGACGCCGCGGTGCGCCTGGCTGCGGTGCAGGTACAGGGTGACCGACAGGATCGTCAGCTGGGTGGCGACCAGGAACAGCAACGCGAGCGGCCAGAAGCCGAACTGCAGCAGGCCACCAGCCAGGAAATCGAGTAGGGGAGCGGGCATTGGGAAGATCATTAAAGCGGTGAGTCCGATCATGATGGGGCGTGGAATGCGCGATTGCCATCCCTGCGCGACCGTACGGAGCACTGCGTCGTTCAGCTGACGCTTGCCGTCGTCAAGAACTGCCGCCATCTTCACGACATGCCTGAACTCCCTGAAGTCGAGACCACCCGGCGCGGCCTTGCCCCGCACCTGGAAGGACGCCAGATCCGGTCGGTGCTGCTGCGCCGCCCCGACCTGCGCTGGCCGATCCCGGACGACATCACGCAACGGCTGCCGGGCCGCCGCATCGAAGCGGTGCGCCGGCGCGCGAAATACCTGCTGCTCGACACCGATGCCGGCAGTGCGCTGCTGCACCTGGGCATGTCCGGCAACCTGCGGGTGCTGCCGGCCGCCACGCCGGTCCAGGCGCATGATCATGTCGATCTCGTGCTCGCCGGGAATCGCGTGCTGCGCTTCAACGACCCCCGGCGCTTCGGCTGCCTGCTGTGGCAGCCGGCGGGCGACACGCATCCCCTGCTGCGCGGCCTCGGCCCGGAACCGCTGTCGGACGCCTTCGACGGCGATGCGCTGTTCGCGCGCAGCCGCGGCCGCAAGGCACCGGTGAAATCGTTCCTGATGGACCAGCGGGTGGTGGTCGGCGTCGGCAACATCTACGCCGCCGAGGCGCTGTTCGCGGCCGGCATCTCGCCGCTGCGGCCGGCCGGACGGGTCTCGCGTGCGCGCTACCGCGGGCTCGCCACTGCGGTGAAGGCGATCCTGGAGGATGCGATCGGCCGCGGCGGCACCACCCTGCGCGACTTCCTGAGCCCCGACGGGGCGCCCGGCTACTTCGAGCAGGATCTGGCCGCCTACGGCCGTGGGGGGGCGCCGTGCCGCCGCTGCGGCCGCGCACTCAGCCAGGCCTGGATCGGCCAGCGCGCCACCGTCTGGTGCGGCCACTGCCAGAAATAGCGGCGCATCCCGGGCCGGCCCGCCAACCCACCGCATGACCGCACGCCCGCCATCGACATAGGGTGGGCCTTGGCCCACCACGTCGCCGGGCACGGACCGTCCACTCCCACAGGCCACTCCCACGGACTGCCGGGAGCCGCAGGTATATAGTGATCGCCTATCGCGGGGGAAAGCGATGGCGGACACCGCCGACATCACACAATGGCTGAACGCGGCGCGCGACGGCGACCGCGACGCGCTCGATCGGGTGCTGTCCACGCTCTACCAGGAACTGCACGCGATGGCCCGCCGCCAGCTGGCCGGCCAGTACGGCCAGACCCTGGACGCGACCGCACTGGTGCACGAGGCCTACCTGAAACTGATCGGCGGCACCGGCGCCCGCTTCGAGGACCGCGCGCACTTCTTCGCCTATGCCGCCTCGGCCATGCGCAGCGTGGTGGTCGACTATGCGCGCCAGCGCCTGGCGCGCAAGCGCGGCGGCGACCAGCACCGCGTGACCGACCTGCCCGAGGACCTCGCCGGCGGGCTGCGCCTGGACGAAGAGATGCTGGGGCTCGACACGGCGCTGACCCAGCTGCACAAGGCCGACGCCCGCCTGGCACGGGTGGTCGAACTGCGCTATTTCGCCGGCCTGTCGGAACTGGAGATCGCCGATCTGCTGCAGCGTTCCGAACGCAGCATCCGCCGCGACTGGCAGAAGGCGCGGATGTTCCTGCTGGCGGCGCTCCAGGATGAACCGGCACCCTGACACCACCATGCGGGCCGCCCGGCGGCAGGGGCCGGGACGCGGCCGCCGTGGCCGGCACGACGCCATGGCACGCTGAGGACGCCATGGATCCGGAACGCTGGCGCAGGCTGTCGCCACTGCTCGATGCCCTGCTCGAACTGACGCCGGGCGAGCGTGCCGCCAGCCTCGCCTCGATGCGCGAGGAAGACCCCGGGCTGGCGGCCGATCTCGAGCAGTTGCTCGCGCTGCAGCAGACGCACGAGGATTTTCTCGAGACGCCGCTGGTGGCGCCGTTGCCCGGGGCGCGACCGGGCAGCGAGGTCGGTCCCTATCGCCTGGAACGGCTGCTCGGAGAAGGCGGCATGGGCCAGGTCTGGCTGGCCAGTCGCGCCGACGGCCTCTACCAGCGCCGGGTCGCACTGAAACTGCTGCGGCCGGGCCTCGCCGATCCCAACCTGCGGCTGCGCTTCACCCGCGAGCGCGAGATCCTCGCCCGCCTCGAGCATGCCCACATCGCGCGTCTGCTCGATGCCGGGATCAGCGCCGACAACCAGCCGTACCTGGCGCTGGACTACGTCGACGGCGAGCCGATCACCGACTGGTGCCGCGCGCGCGCGCTCGACCTGCGTTCGCGCCTGCGCCTGTTCCTGCAGGTCTGCGAGGCGGTCAGCCACGCCCATGCCAACCTGATCGTGCATCGCGATCTCAAGCCGTCCAACATCCTGGTCACGCCGCTGGACGAGGTGCGGCTGCTCGATTTCGGCATCGCCAAGCTGCTCGACAGTGCCGAACTGCCGGAACAGACGCGGACCGGCATGCGCACCTTCACCCTGCACTACGCCGCGCCCGAGCAGATCCGCGGCGAGCCGGTCACCACCGTCACCGACGTCTACGCGCTCGGGGTGGTGCTGTACGAGCTGCTGACCGACGCCAAGCCGTACGAGCCCGAGCGGCACAGCGACGCGCAATGGGAGCAGGCGATCCTCGACACCGATCCGGCCAAGCCATCGTCGCTGCTGCTGCGTCGCGCCGATGCCGGATCCGCCGACTCGGCCCTCCTGCGCCGGCGTGCACGCGCGATCGCCGGCGACCTCGACAACATCGTGCTCAAGGCGCTGGCCAAGCGCTACGAACAGCGTTATCCGTCGGTCGAGGCACTGGCGCTGGACCTGCAACGCCACCTGGACGGCAAACCGGTACTGGCGCGGCCGCAACGCCTGGCCTACCGCTTCCGCAAGTACCTGCACCGGCACCGCTGGGCGCTGTCGACCGCGGCCCTGGTCGCGGCGGTGCTGACGACCGCCCTCGGCCTGGTCGCCTGGCAGGCGCGGCTTTCACAGCAGGAGGCGGCGCGTGCGCAGGCGATGCAGGATTTCATCATCGGCCTGTTCCAGAACACCGGCAGCCTGCCGGACGGCGCGCCGCTGGACGTGCGCCAGCTGCTGGCTGCGGGCGTGGAGCGCGGCGACATCGAACTGGCCCAGCAGCCGCTGGCGCGCGCGGAACTGCTCGGCGTGATCGCGCGCCTGCGGATGGGCCTGGGCGATCACCCGCAGGCGCTGGCGCTGTTGCAGCGGCAATCCACGCTCCTCGCCACGCTCGATCGCTCTCCCGCCAGCCTGCGGCTGGAGGCGGCCAGCGATCTCGGCCACGTGCTGCGACAGCTGCAGCGGTCCGACCACTGCGTCGCCGCGATGCAGCCGTTGCACTCGCTGGCACGGCGGCAGGAACGGCGGTTGCCGCTGCAGGTCGCCGGGTTCTATTCCCAGTTCGGCCGCTGCCATCGCGCGCTGGGCGCAGGCGAACCGGCAAGCCATCTGTTCCGGCGCGCGCTCGCGCTGCGCCAAGGCGCGCGCGACAGCCGTTCCGGCATCGCCGAGAGCCTGGCCGACCTGGCGGGCCTGCACGCCGACGCCGGCAACCACGTCGCGGCCCTGCGCGAACTGCGTGCGGCGCTGGCACAGCTGCATGAGAGCGTCGGCGAGCGGCATCCGCTGGCGATCGAAATGCGGCGCGAGGTCTGCGCGCTCGAGCGCCGCGAGCGCGGGCCGGAGGCGGCCGAACACGCGTGCGCCCATGCCGTGTCGCTGGCGGTGGCGCTGCACGGCGCGCAACACCACGTCACCATCGACGCCCGGCGGCAGCTGGCCGCGATCCACGCCGAGCAAGGGCACTACGCCGAAGCCGACGCCGAGTACCGCGGCCTGCTGGCCTGGCAGGTGGCGCGCCTGGGACCCAACCACGATGATGTCGCGCAGACCTATCGCCGCCTGGCCTTGATCGCCTGGGAACGCGGCGACGCGCCGCAGGCGTTGCGCGACCTGCGCCGCGCGGCGGCCATCTGGCGCAATGAGGACGCCCACCCGTGGCTCGGAAGCGTGCTGTGCGAGCAGGCCATGGTGCTGCACGGCACCGGCGACTCCGCCGCCGCGCAGCCACTGCTGGAGCAAGCGCTGCGGCTGCAGCGGCAGGTCGCGCTGCGGGCGCAACCATGCGATGCGATGCGCCTGGCCGGCGAGATCGACGCCGCGCTCGGCAACACCGAGCGCGCCCGCGAACGCCTGCGCCTGGCGGTCTCCACGCGCGCCGCGAACCGGGACGGCGCCGCGGCGCGGGCCGAACTGGCGCTGGCGGCGTTCGAGGCGCGGCACGGCGATGCGCAGGCCCTGCAGCAGCTCGAGCGGCTGGGCGCACTGGCGCAGACGGACCCGGACACGCGCGATGTGGCCTGGCTGGCCCGCGCCCACGTCGCGGCCCTTGGCTGCAACGGGCCGCGCCGGGCGCAGGCGCTGACGACACTGGGCGGGCTCGAGAAGGACATCCACCTGGCCTTGCCCGAGGGTGGCAGCGTGCTGCGCGAAGTCCGTGCCCTGCGGCGTGCCTGCGACACCTCCGGGCGATGACGCGACCGCGGCCTACGTCAGCGGCAGGTCCGGCTGCAACTGCTCGATCCGGCCTTCGCCACGCATGATCCGCTTGAACTCGGCCCGGCTGACGGACACGTAGCGCTCGTTGCCGCCGATCTCCACCTGCGGCCCCTGCTGCAGCGCGAGGCCCTGCGCATCGACACGCACGGTCATGGTGGCCTTCTTGCCGGTGTGGCAGATGGTCTTGATCTCGCTCAGTTCGTCGGCCCAGGCCAGCAGCGCCTGGCTGCCCTCGAACAACTCGCCGCGAAAGTCGGTCCGCAGGCCGTAGCACAGCACCGGGATGCGCAGCTCGTCGACCACCTCCGACAGCTGCCACACCTGGGCGCGGCCGAGGAACTGCGCCTCGTCGACCAGCACGCAGTCCAGCTCGCCGTGCGCGGCGATGTCGTCACGGATGAGCTTCTCCAGATCCGTGCCGCGCTCGAAGGCGATGCCGTCGGCCTGCAGCCCGATGCGCGAGGCCACGCGGCCGCTGCCGGCGCGATCGTCGAGGCGCGGCGTCAGGATCACCACCCGCATCCCGCGCTCGCGGTAGTTGTGCGCCGATTGCAGCAGCGTGGTCGTCTTCCCGGCGTTCATCGCCGAATAGTAGAAGTAGAGCTTGGCCATGCGCGCAGTCTAGAGCGTGTCCTGCGTGCTTTGGAGTGCTCCCTCCGCGCGCCGGGCCGCTGCGCGAGTCTGGTCCCGTGCCGGCCTCGCTCCGGCGCGCGCGCGCCGGAATCCGCCGGTCGGCTCGTCAGCCGGCAGCACGGCGCGGAATCGGCGCAGCCGCGCGCATCCGCAGTCGCCGCGGGGCGCAGGCGCTACAATCGCCCGCCCCGGGAAGTCTGCATGCACGGTCTCAATCCCCAACAATCCGCCGCGGTCGCCCATTGCGACGGCCCGCTGCTGGTGCTCGCCGGCGCCGGCAGCGGCAAGACCCGGGTGATCGTGGAGAAGATCGCGCACCTGGTCGCGTCCGGACGCTATCCGGCCAAACGCATCGCCGCGATCACCTTCACCAACAAGTCGGCCAGGGAGATGCGTGAACGCGTCGGCAAGCGCATCCGCGGCGACGCCGCCGACGGCCTGACGGTCTCCACCTTCCACGCGCTCGGCCTGAAGCTGCTGCAGATCGAGCACGCCACCGCCGGGTTGCGGCGCGGCTTTTCGATCTTCGACGCCGACGACAGCCTGGCGCAGTTCAAGGACCTGCTGCCCGGGACCAAGCCCGACGTGGCGCAGGCGATGCAGCAGCTGGTGTCGCGCGCCAAGAACGCCGGCCTCTCGCCCGAGGAGGCCGCGGCGGCGGCGCGCAGCACCCGCGAGCACGAGGCCGCGGCGCTGTACGCGCGCTACCAGGCACGGCTGGCGGCGTTCAACGCGGTCGATTTCGACGACCTGATCCGGCTGCCGGTGCAGCTGCTGGAATCGCACGAGGACCTGTGCCTGGGCTGGCGCGAGCGCATCGGCTACCTGCTGGTCGACGAATGCCAGGACACCAACGACGCCCAGTACCGGCTGCTGAAGGCGCTGGCCGGGCCGAAGGGCCACTTCACCTGCGTCGGCGATGACGACCAGAGCATCTACGCCTGGCGCGGCGCCAATCCCGAGAACCTGTCGCAGCTGGCGCAGGACTACCCGGCGCTGACGGTGGTGAAGCTGGAGCAGAACTACCGCTGCTCCAATCGCGTGCTGCGCGCGGCCAACGCGCTGATCGCCAACAATCCGCACGAACACCCGAAGACGCTGTGGAGCGCGCAGGCCGATGGCGAGCGCATCCGGGTGTGGAAATGCCGCGATGGCAACCACGAGGCCGAGCGCGTCGCCGCCGAGATCCAGTTCCTGCAGACCGCCGGCAAGGCGCAGTGGAACGAGGTCTGCGTGCTGTTCCGCGGCAACCACCAGTCGCGCGCGCTGGAGAAGGCACTGCAGCTGCTGCGGGTGCCGTACCACCTCAGCGGCGGCACCGCGTTCCTTGCACGCGCCGAAGTGAAGGATGCGCTGTCGTGGCTGCGGCTGGTCGCCAATCCCGACGACGACGCCGCGTTCCTGCGCGCGGTGCAGTCGCCGCGGCGCGAGGTCGGCGCGACCACCCTGGCGAAGCTCTCGGAACTGGCGCAGCACGCGCAGCTGCCGCTGTCGCGCGCGGCCGAATCGATCGGCCTGTTGAAGCAGTTGCCGGCACGCGCCGCCAATGCGCTGGGCGGGTTCGCCGACATCCTCCGCGGGCTGCGCGCCGATGCGGCGCGGCTGCCGCCGGCGGAACTGGTGCGCAACCTCAACGAGCGTTCCGGCCTGTTGGCCGCGGTACGCGCGCAGTGCAAGAGCGAGCAGCAGTTCGCGATGCGCCGCGGTAACCTCGACGAGCTGGCCGACTGGTTCGACGGCGGGCATTCCCTTCAGGGCCGCGGCGCCGGCCCGGGCGAGCTTGCGGCGCAGCTCGCCCTGCTCACGCACGCCGACCGCGACGACGGCGGCAACCAGGTGCGGCTGATGAGCCTGCACGCCGCCAAGGGACTCGAGTTCCGCTACGTCTTCATCGTCGGCGTCGATGACGACACCCTGCCGCACGAGGCCAGCGTCGACGAAGGCCGCATCGACGAGGAGCGGCGACTGCTGTACGTCGGCATCACCCGCGCCAAGGAACGGCTGTGGCTGTCGTACGCACGCGAGGCGCAGAAATGGGGCAGCCGGCTGCGACTGACGCCGAGCCGGTTCCTCGACGAACTGCCCGCCGACGAGTTGCAGCGCGACGGCGCCGACCCGGTGGCCGACGCCGAACACAAACGCGAGCGCGCCGACGCCGGTTTCGCCGCGATCAAGGCGCTGCTCGACGCCTGAGCCGGCACAGCCGTCCGCTACACTCGACGCCCCGCAACGCCGGAGACCGCCGTGCGCACGACCCTGCTGGCCCTCTGCCTGCTCGCGCTGACCCTGCCCGCCTGCCAGACCGGCCCGCCGGCCGCGCCCGCGGCACCAACCGCCACCGCCGACGACAACCTCAATGCGGTGCTCTGGATGCAGGCTTCTGCCGAGTACCATGCCGCGGCGCTGTCGTTGTACCGCGCCGCCGGCGACCGGCTCGACGAAGCACTCGCCGACCCGGACTGGGACGCGCTCGTTGCCGAGGAGCGCGCGGCCGCGGGCAGCGCGGCCGGACGGCCGCCGGCGGTGATCGTGGACATCGACGAGACCGTGCTCGACAACTCCCCGTACCAGGCGCGCCTGGTGCGCGGCGGCGCCGAATACGACGAGGCGACCTGGGCCGCATGGGTCGACGAACGCCAGGCCGGACCGATCCCGGGCGCGCTGGCATTCGCGCGCCTGGCCGATGCCCGGGGCGTCACCCTGGTCTACCTGTCCAATCGGACGCAGGCGTCGGCCGACGCCACCGTGGCCAATCTGCGCGCCGTCGGCTTTCCGGTGGCCGACGACAGCGTGTTCCTCGGCCTGGGGACCGAAGTGGAGGGCTGCCAGTCGCGCGGCAGCGAAAAGGACTGCCGCCGTGTGCTGGCCGGCCGCCGCTACCGCGTGCTGATGCAGTTCGGCGACCAGCTCGGCGATTTCGTCCGGGTCGAGCGCAATACTCCGCAGGCACGGGCGCAGCTGCTGGCGACCCACGGCGAGTGGTTCGGCGAGCGCTGGTGGATGCTGCCCAACCCGAGCTACGGTGGCTGGGAGGCGGCGGCATTCGGCAACGCCCGGGATCTGCCGCGCGAGGCGCGCCGCCAAGCCAAGCGCGACGCGCTCGATCCCAAGTAAAAGTGAGCTGGGCACGCCGCCCGGCCGAACTTCGGCCCCGGACGCGCCACCGCGACACTCGGCCGGCCTGAGCCGCGGTGGTGATCCGGACGTCCTCCCGTCTGGCCGGATACGTCCGGCCGACCCCAGGGTCGCCCTAGGGTTGGCCCTAGGTCGTCCGCGACGGACAAACGCCGTAGCGTGGGCTATCCCGGTGCATCAGGGGCCCGGTCCCGCCACCCGACGCCATACGGGGGTCTTGCCATGCCCATCGGTCCGCTCTCTTCCGGCCCGCCCGGACTGTCCCACGGTCCGCCCGGACTCGGCGGGCTGAAACATCTGCTGGGCAATCTGACTTCCAGCCTGGCGCGCAGCCTCGGCGGGCCGTCGAACTTTCCCGGCGCGGGACCGTCGCTGCCGCCGTCCGGACCGGGCTCGTCGCCGCTCTCGCAGGTGCCTTCCGGTTTGCCCGGCTCGTCCACGCAGCCCGCGCACCATCACGCGGGCGGACCACCCGCGCATGCAGGTGTGCAGGGGCCGCCTGTGCACGCGGGTGTGCCGGGGCCACCGCCACACGCCGCCTCCGGCGGCCCATCGCAGCCATCGAACGGTTCGCCGCCGCCGATGACGCCGGGGTCCGGGCAAAACGCGCTGTTCGTTTCCACCGTCGCATCAGCGGTCGCATCGACCCTGGGCAATGCGCTGCAGGCGCTGACGCAGCAACAGTCCCTGCCGCCCGGCCTGGCCCGGCAGCTGTCCGGCGCGGCGCCGTCGATGCAGCCCGGCCCCGCCAACGTCGCGGCCATGACGCAGGGGGCGATTTCCGCGGCAGCGGCGCAGGCACAACCAGCACAATCAGGTACGCCGGCGGCGCCGACCGGCTACGGCCTCCAGGCCGCACCGGCTTCCGTGGTGCAACAGCCCGCGGGGTTGATGGCGCCGCAGGCGCCGCTACAAGCCGCCGCCAGGCCCGATGCGGTGGCGGTGCCGCTGCAGGCCGCGCAGGCCAACGTCGCCGCGTCGCCCGCGCAGGCGCATCCGATGCTGGCGCCGCAGGCGCGGCCGGACGCCGTCCCGCTCGCGATGCGTGCCGACGGCGCGGTCGTCGAACGCGCGCCGTCCTCCATGCCGGGCGCGCCCAGCGCGACCACCCCCGCCGGATCCACCGCCGCGGCCGCGGGAACGACCGCCGCGACAGCGGCGCCGGCCGGCGCCACGCAGGCGACGGTGGCCACCGTGCTGGCGTCCGCCGTGCCGGCCTCGCAGTCTCCCGGCGACGCCAAGGGCGCCACCATGCTGGCCGCAGGCGATCGCGCCCAGGCGGCACGCGCCGACGGCACCGTCGCCCACGGCCATACCGTCGCGGGTACGCAGCAGCGGCGCGCGTGGAAATCCCTGTACGGCGTGTCGGCGCTGCTGGCGGCGCTGGGATCGCGCGAGCATGCGGAGCGCTCCCGCCGCGAGGCCGAGTTCGCCGAACAACGCCTGGTCGAACGCGTGTTCCAGTGGCTGTACTGGGTGCTGGCGATCGTCGCCTACGGCTGCCTGGCGCTGTCGATCCTCGTCTTCCTGCCGGTCCTGGACGGCAACGTCGCCCCGGCGCCACAGACCCCGGTCTGGGTCGGCGGTTTCGCGATGCTGGGCTTGGCAGCCGGCATCGGCGCCTGGCTGCTGGCGCGGCGATTGAAATGACGGCATCGCCGGGTCGGCCGGAGCAGGGTTCGCGCCCTGCATCCACGGCACTCTTCCGCAGCGGATCACGTCGCCTGCAGGCGGAGCACCCGCGCGTGTAGGAACGCGGGCACGGCGACACACCCGCCTCGATCGGTTACTTGATGCAGACCGGCACCCGGACTCGGTGCGCGGGCCCGCCCGAGAAGTTCGCCACGCTTCGCATGCGCCACTTGACCGCCTTGCAGTTTCCGTCGCCGTCGGGCTGGGGCTGCGCCGCGGTCACCGGCGCGTCCGCATCCGCCGCGTCCCGGTGCAGCGCGTAATCGAACTGGAAGATCGCCCCTTCGGGAAAGCCACTCTCGCTCGGTTCCAGCAGCTCGATCTCGACCTTGAGCATGAGCGAGGTCTCGGCGGCCGTTCCCCGGATGTGCAGGCGATGCGGGTGTACCAGGCCCGTGCCCTCGATCCTGCCGTCGGCGTCGAGCGCCAGGGTGATCGCTTGGTCCCGGCTGCGCCAGCCGTTCTCGTCGTAGCTGCCTTCGAGCACGAAGCCCGCGTCGCCCTCGCGCTCGATGTTCCCCACCAGGATCAACCGCGCACGGCCCTCGCCCTCGTCGACGAACTGCGCACTGCCGGTGCCGGTGGCGTTGAGCGCGTCACGCAGGTGATCGTCCGGGAGCGATGCGCGCACGTCGACGCTTCCCAGGTAGGGATCCCCCAGATACGGGGGAGGCGGACGCTGCTGCTCCGCTTCCCCTCCCGCCAGTTCGCTGCACGCCGTCGCCAACAGGAGCGCGGCCAGGGCGACGATCCGTTGCATGAGACGCATCGAGATTCCTCCCGCGTAAGCAGAACGCCCCCGGACAATGCCGGGGGCGTCTGCTGTCTGGAACAGGCCGTCCGATTGGATTAGCCGGACTTGCGGGCGACCTGGGTGTTGGCTTCGCCGTAGCTCTTGATCACGGTGCTCATGGCCTGCATGAACATGTTCATGATCTGGGTCTGGGCCTGAAGCTGGGCGGTGATGAGATTCTCGGACATGCTGCCCGGAGACTTGCCGTTGTTCTCCATCTTGGCCTTTTCGTTCTGGATGTTGTCCAGCTTCTCGGCCAGCGCGAACACGCGGTCGGTCATCTTGTCCGCGATCAGGCCCATCGCGATGGCCAGTGCCATCAGCACGCTGCCGCCGGCTGCCTTGCTCGCCTGCGCCTTGGTCCGCGCGTCGATCTGCGCGTTGTCGATGAAGTTGTAGGCGTAGGATTTGGAATCGATGTTGACGACATCAGACATTTCGGTTCTCCGTTGTTCGGGGTCCAGCGAATGAAGTGCTCTCGGTACGCAACCTGGTGTCAGGCGTGCTTTGGCGGACCGCGAACCCGTCGCGAACGGGAGTTGACCATCTCGCTGCGGAGAGGCTGTGGAGGATCCTTCCGGATTCCGGAGGAGGCGTCCTGCTCCGGATCGGCCGATGCCTGGCTCTTCTGCTCACGGAACCAGGCCAGGGCCTTTTCCTGGCCTTCGGTCTGCATGCGGCGACCGAACTCGATCGCGATCTGCGATTCCCGGCTTTCGAGCGGGCGCAGTGCCTGATTGAGTTGGCGGATCAGTACGTTGGCTTCGTCCTCGGTGACCGCGCCGCTACCTTGCAGCCCTTCCACGACGTCCATCCATGCGCCGCGATCCAGGGCCGCCGTCGGTTCCGACTCGGCGGCGGCCTCGTCCAGCGCATCGGCGAACTGCTTCTGGACGAAATCGCGCGTTTCCTGGTCGATGCCGGGGTCGTTGACCAGCATCGCTTCGAATTCCTGCAGCAGCTCGCTGACGGCCCCCTGGAGCGCCTCGACCTCGGGATTCACCTCCGCCTGATCGCGACCCGTTTCGCCCGGATCCACCGAATCCTGGCGGACAGGGACATGCGATGGCCGTGTCCGGTTGGGGGTGGCTCGGCGGGGCGGGCGAGGTGGCATTTCGTTTCCAGATGAATGGGTTCTGGGGCGGCTGCGGCGCGAATCGAATCCTCGAAACGAGTCTAACCATGATCCCCGGCGGGGCAAGCTGGGGGCGACCCTAGGCGGTCAAGGTCCAATCCGTGCAGGAGAACTGCTCGAAAATCCGCTGCATCTTCTCGCCTTCGCGCTGCCCAAGCTCCCGGGCGGTCTCCGCCAGCCATTCATCGGCTGCCTGCCGCCCGTCGCCGGCAAGCCGGCGCTGGTACTCGGGCGCGATGGCGAACAGCTCCTCTTCTATCAACCGCTGATGATCGTTGACGTGACGGATGAGCGCGGCCTCGTCATCGGCATTGATCACACCTTCGGCGCGCAGCTGCTCGATCCGCTCCATCCAGGTCTGGCCGGCGGCGTTCATGTGCTGCGCTCAACCGCGCAGGGCGCCCTGGAAGGCTTTCATGTACTGACCGCTGAACAGGCTCTGCGCGTCGAACGGCAGGTTCGCGTTCGAAAGCGACTGGTCGAGCTGATCGCTGATCGCCTGGATGGCGAAGTCCGCCAGCATGCCGCCGATCGTCGCGCCGATCGGGCCGCCGATCGTGCCGCCGAGGGTTTGCGCGGCGGATTTGACGATGTCACTGATCCCATCAAACATAGTGAGTCCTCCTGGTGAGCGCCCCCGCCAATGGGGGCTCTCCTCGACATCCACTCTTCCCCTTCTTTGCCCCCCGCCCAAGCTGGGGCGAACCCGACCTGGGGCAAACCCCAGGGCAGCCGGTCAGACGTGCAAGTGCGGATCGATCTCCAGCATGCCGAGGTTGCGTTCCGCGAAGCGCCGGGCCAGCTCGGGCGCGGCCTCGCGGATGGCGTCGTAGCTGCCGCGCGAGCGCACGTCGGCGCGCAGCAGCCAGCCGTCGGCGGTCTTGCTCAGCAGCAGATCGGTGCCGGGCAGGGTGCTGTCGGCCATCCGCAGCAGCACCTGGCCGTCGCGATCGCTGGCCGCGCCCTCGTCCACCGCCAGCTGGCGCACGTGGCGCGCGATCAGGTCCGCGAACGCGGAGGTGTTGACCGGCGCCGTGACCGGAGCGACGTGCGCGCCGTCGCGCAATGCGGACTGCGCCTGCATCATCGCCAGGACCTCGGCCGGGTCGAGGGTCTGCATCGCCTGCTCGCTGTCGCCCGGCGCCTGGCGCGCGGCCTCCACCGCGTCCTGCGTCGCCGCCTGGCGCGCGGCGGCCTCAGCCTCCGCGCGCTGCTGGCCGCTGAGTTCGCCGGCACCCTTGGCCCGGGCAGACAGGAATTCGTCCTTCGCTTCCTGCTTGCTCTGCAGCACCTGGCGGAAGCGGTCCACGGTCTCCTTCGGCGGCGGCTCGCGCTTGGCGTCGGTTTTCTGCTCGCCATCGGTATTGCGGGCCTGCTCGGCCGATTGCGGCGACTGGCTGCGTTCGATGCTCATGTTGACCTCACGTTTGTCCGGGGGTGAGACGCCGTGCCAGCGGCAGATCGGCGGCGGCGGCGTCTTCCTTGCGTATTTCCAGCGCCACCTGCTCGTCGCGCCACACGCCCTTGCGCTTCTCCAGGGCGTCTTCGCGCGCCTTGGCGCGGAAGAACGCCTGCTTGGCCTCCTCCAGCGCACGCTCGGCCGCCTGCAGCTGCTGCTGCGCCTGCTGCAGGCGCTGGCAGGCCGCCTGCACCTGCTCGCCCAGCAGGTCGATGTGCGCCTCGCGCTGCTCGAGCACCTGCGGCCAGTGCACGCCGGGCGGCGGCGGGTCCAGCAGGCGCATGCGGTGCCCGGAACGTTCCTGTCGCAGCGCCTCGATTTCGCCTTCGATGCGGGTGCACGCCTCGCGGCAGGCACGCGCCTGCTGCTGTTTTTCCAGCACCACCTTGCGCGCGAGCTCGGTGCGGTGCGCACGCAGCTTGATCAGCGTCTGTAGTGGATAGCGCTTCATCTGAAGAGCTTCTTCAACGCGTCGGCGGACTGGTCGAAGGGCACCAGTTCGGTGGACGGCTGCTGCAGCAGCTTGCGCATCGGGCCGATCTTCTCGATCGCCACGTCGGCCTCGGGATCGCTGCCGCGCTTGTACTCACCCAGCTGCAGCAGCAGCTCGATGTCCTGGTGCTTGGCCAGGTACTTGCGCAGCTGGCCGGCGGCGCGCAGGTGCGCTTCGTCGACCACCCGCGGCATGGTGCGGCTGAGGCTGGTGAGCACATCGATGGCCGGGTAGTGATAGGCGGCGGCCAGCTTGCGCGAGAGCACGATATGTCCGTCGAGGATCGAACGCACTTCCTCGACGATCGGGTCGCCGCCATCCTCGTCCTCGGCCAGCACGGTGTAGAAGGCGGTGATGCTGCCGCGGTCGTTGTTGCCGGCGCGCTCGAACAGCCGGGGCAGCGCGCTGAACACCGAGGGTGGGAAACCCCGCCGCGCCGGCGGCTCGCCGACTGCGAGGCCGACGTCGCGCAGCGCGCGCGCGAAGCGGGTCACCGAGTCGAGCAGCAGCAGCACGCGCTTGCCGCGGTCGCGGAAGTGCTCGGCGATCGCGGTGCCGACCCAGGCCGCGCGGCTGCGCTCGAGCGCCGGACGGTCGGAAGTCGCCACCACGACGATCGACTTGGCCAGTCCCTGCTCGCCGAGGTTGTCATGGATGAACTCGTTGACCTCGCGACCGCGCTCGCCGACCAGCACGATGACGTTGACGTCGGCATCGCCGCCGCGCGCGAGCATGCCCAGCAGTGTGCTCTTGCCACCGCCGGCAACGGCGAAGATGCCCACGCGCTGGCCTTCGCCGGTGGTCATCACCGTGTCGATCGCGCGTACGCCGGTGGAGAACGGGCGCTCGATCAGGTTGCGCGCGAGCGGATTGGGCGAAGCGGCGTAGATGGGCGCTTCGACGGTCGGTCCCAGCGGGCCGCGATCGTCGATCGGCTGTCCGTGTGCGTCGAGCACGCGGCCGAGCAGGCCGTCGCCGGCGCGCACCGAGGCCTGGCGGCCGCTGGCGTAGACCTCGGTGGTCGCGGAAATGCCGTCGAGCGCGCCGAGCGGCGTCAGCAGGGTGTGTTGCTTGGACACGCCGACCACTTCGGCGGCGAGCTCGAAATCCGGATCGCCCTCGCCGCGCGGGTGGCGCAGGTGGCACAACTCGCCGATCGAGGCCTTGAGCCCGGTGGCGCGGATCAGGGTGCCGTAGGCATCGGCGACGCGGCCGACGCGCTGGATCGTCTTGACCGACGACAGCGCGCTGAGCAGCGGATCGGAAGCGGGCGCGTTCATGCCGCGGTCCCCTCGCCGCCGGCACCGGCGAGCGCGGCGCGGATCGCCTCGATCTGCTGGGCCACGCCGGCGCGCACCTCGCCGGCCTCGGACACCACCACGCAGCTCAGCGGATCCAGGCTCTCGTCGTTGACCAGCTCGATCACGCCGACCGCCGGATGCGCCTGGCGCACGGCGCCGAGCCCGGATTCCACGGCCCCGCGCACCGACGGGTGCACGCGGATCAGCAGGAACTGTTCCGCCTGCGCGGCCTCGACCGCCTGCATCACCAGCGACGGGACCACGCCAGCGGCGTCGAAACCGGGGGCGATGCGGGCGACGATCGCACAGGCGAGGTCGGTGATGCGGCCGGCGGCCTCGGCCAGCACCCGCGCGCGGCGCTCGTTGAGTCCGGTCAGTTTTTCGGCCATCTGCTGCTGCGCGCGTGCCAGTCCCTCGGCGAAGCCGGCGGCCTGGCCTTCGGCACGGGCCTTCGCGATCTCGGCCTCGGCCTCGGCATACAGCGTGTTGACGCGCTCGAGCAGGGCATCGAGTTCGTCCAGCCGGTTCCACTGCCGTGCCGGCACGATGCGCGAGGTCACCGCGCGCTCGAATTCGCGGCGCTCGAACAGCGCCACGCCCGCCGACCCTGCCAGGTCGCCGGCATCCGCCGTTGGAGCCTTGCGCGTCTGCATGCTGCCTGTTCCTCGCCTGTCAGGCCCTCTCGGGCCGGGATTCGTGGTGCGTGCACAACAGCAGCACCGGCTTTTCCGGCAGGTGCGCGGGACCCGCCGTCTCGTATTCGTGCAGCAGTGCGACCCATTCGCCGAGGGCGGGATCGCGCTGTGCGGCCCAGCTCCGCAGTTCGTTGCGTCCCTGGCCGTCGAACAGCGCGAGCAGCCGCGCATCGTCGGTCTCGCGCAACAGACGTTCCCAGTTCGCCGACAGGCGCGCCTGCACGTCGCGCGCGACGGCGGCATCCCAGACCGTCGGATCGAGCGCCAGCAGATAGCTGTTGCCGAGCAGGCGCCTGAGCCGGCGCACCGGCTCGCGCCGCACCTCGGCGCGGATCACCGGCGCATGGGCGAGCACGCCGAGATCGCGAACCAGTCGCGCCATGCGCGCGGGCGGCCAGCGGGTGATCGCGGTCGGAAGCCCCCTGCCGGGCCTGGGCGCCAGCAGCGCATCGCCGCTGCCGGAAGCGAGCAGTGCGCGGGCCAACAGCCGGCGCCCGAGTACGCTGCGCCGGGCGGCATCGACCAGACCCGGGGCGAGCGGCGCCTCGCCGCTACGGACGTACCAGCTGGGGTGGACCTCGGCGAGCAGCGCCTGCAACGGCATGCCGGCGGATCACCCGTTCCAGACCCGTGGGCTCTGCTTGGGCTGCGGCTGCAGCCGCTGGCGCAGGCGGCCGCCGAACGCCAGCACCAGCGCGATCACCGCGATCACCGCCGCCACGATGCCGATCGCCATCGGGCTGATCGCCGACATCGCCACCGGCGTCGCGCTGCGCTGGCCCTGCCGGTTCTCGGCCGGACCGGGCACGGTGGTGAACTTGACGGTGACCTTGTTGACATCGTTCAGTCCCGGTACGCCGTCCTTGACCACCACCTTCATCTCGGTTTCCTTGTCGCTGAGATTGGCCCCGGGCTGCTCGAAGATCACCACCGACGCCGAGGCATCGCTCGAGTTGCCGCCGAGCGGATCGCGCTGGGGCAGGTTGATGTGCACGCGTGCATCCACCACGCCCGGATAGCTCGCCAGCGTTTTCGACATCTCCTGCTGCAGGCCGTGCTTGAGGCGCGCCATCTCCTCCAGCGACGAGGAGGCGAACCCCTCCTTCTTGAAGATGTCGCCCAGGGAGCTGTACTGCTGGCGCGGCAGGCCGCGCGACTGCAGCACCTGCATCGCGTACGGGAAATCGTTGTCGTCGACGCGGATCTCCCAGCCGTTCTTGCTGACCGAAAGCCGCTTGTCGGCCTTCACCCCGGTCGCCAACAGGGCAGCGAGAACCTCGTTGGCCTGCCGCTCCTCCAGGTCGCTGTACAGCGTCGTGCGGCCGCAGGCGGCCAGCAGCAGGCACGCCAACAGCCCCAGCGCGACCCGCCACGACCCCCGTTTCGATGTCGAGGTGCTCATATCACGTCCCCCCGGTTGCTCAGGACTGCTGCCGGAACAGCTGTTGCACGCCGTCGGAGGTGCGGTTCGCCACGTTCGAGGTCAGTTGCGACTGGAACAGGAACTCATGGCATTTCATCGTCATTTCCAGCATCTGTCCCGGCTTGAGGTCGGCGACGCTGCCGCTCATTGCCTGCGACAGGGCCTCGATGTTCTTGGCGCTGCCGTTGAGGCTGTCGAACGCCGAAATCATCATGCGCGTGCCTTCGGACGGCTCCGCCTTGTCGGCCCCGGCGACCGCATCGGGCGCGGCGGCCTGCTGCGGCGACGTGGTGGCATCGGTGCGCTGCATCGCCTGGGCGAAGTCGCGCACCTCGATGGCCGAGGCCTGAGGCTGCGCAGCGGCGCCGCCGCCGCCGGCCGCGGCCGGCGATCCTTCCATCGCGGCGACCTGGATGGCTTCAATCATGTCTGTTCTCCCGAACCGTGATGTCCATGCGCCTGCACGTCACCAGCGCCGTCCCACGGAAGGTTGCGCGCCTTGCGACACGCGCCTTCGCGGGACGCCACGGCGATCAGTTGCGCTTGCCCAGTGTTTCCAGTGCCTGGCCGACGCTGTTCTGCGAGGTCGCGGCGTTGTTGGACATGAACTGCATCTTCAGGCTGGCGGCGGTCAGCTGGACCATGTCCGAAGGCTGGTCGCTGCCGGCGCTGATCGCGTCCGACATCTGCGTGATCTTGGCCGCCTGGCCGTCGAGCGTCTGCCCCCAGGCACGCGACATCGCTTCGTACCAGCTGCCTCCGCCGCCGGCCGAACTGGTACCGCGCGGTCCGTTCTGGCCGTTCGTGAACGTGGCCATGCCGATGTAGTTGTTCAATACGGAACTGTCGATCGTGCTCATGCGCTTGCTCCTCCTGACCTTGGTGGATACTGACTGTTCGATGCCGACTCTAATCCATTCGTCCGTCGGAATCGTGAAACCTCGGGTATGCCCTAGGACCGTCCCAGGGCCGTTCGTCACATGCGTTGCCTGGCCGCCCGGGCCTGCTCGGTGGCGTAGGCGCGCGACTTGGGCGCCGCCGCCGCCGCCTCCTTGTCCTGGGCCGGGTCCCCGGCCTCGTCCGGGTCGGGATCGGCCTGCACCGGCTCCGGCCGCAGCTTCACCAGCGAGCCGTCCGGACGCAGCACCTGCACGTGCTCGCCGATCGACAGCAGCGTGCCCCTGCCGGGCAGTTCGGCACCGACCGGGTAACGGACGCCGTCGGCGGAGACGAGGTGCGCGTTGTCGCCGCGTTCGACCGAGACGATCCGCACCGCTTCCTCGGCTTCGGCGGCCTCGCCGTCATCCACCGGCGTGGCCAGATTGATCGGGATCACCCGGCGCACGCCGGTTTCCTGCATCGCGCGCGATTTGGCGAACGCCTCCAACGCGGCCATGTCGTCGAAATAGCCGGTCACCTCGACATCGTTGTTGCCCAGGTAGCGCGTCTTCTCGGCGGGATAGTGGCCGCGCAGCACGTCGGCGACGTCGCGCGCCATGTCCTCGCCGGTGCGCAGCGTCAGGGTGGCGTCGATGCGCTCGCTGTCGAGCTGCTGGCGCATGCGCAGGCGGGTCGCGACGTCCTTGACGGTGCCCGACAGCACCGCGATGCCGTTCACGTCGCGCTCGACCTTTGCCTCGGCGACACGGTATTCGCGCGCCAGGCTCTGCAGCCGCGCCTCGATGTCGATCGCTGTTTCCTGGGACGGCATCACCGCGGCGAAGATCGCCAGCGAGGCCAGCGACAGTACGGCGATGGCGGCGATCATCGGCAACCGCCGCGCGAACGGAACCACGTTGCGCGGCGGCGGCGCGAACTTCGTGCCCTCGGGCACCAGCGCCAGCCAAGCCGGGTCGTCGGCATGGCCGAAGGCGAGCGCGGCATCGCCCAGGCCGACCCGCTGCACCTTGTCCAGCTCGACCGGATCGCCCGGGTGCAGCACGCGGCCCTCGAGCCGCAGCGGCGCGTCCAGCGCGCGCACCTGGAAATGGCCATCGACCAGGCTGATCAGCGCGTGGTGGCTGGCGACGCCGTCGTCGGCCAGCACGATGTCGCAGTCGTCACCGCTGCCGACCAGGATCATCTCGCGATCGGCCAGTTCGCGGCTCGCGCCTGCATGCAGGCCCGCCACGATCCGCAGCAGATGACTGCTGATCGGTGACTCGCGGGTGGTTTCGGCGGAAGACATCTGGTTTCGCTCCTTGCAAACTCTGATTGTCTGCTCTTGCGTTGTCTGGTCGTCGTTGCGGATCGGCTCAGGCGTTGATCTGGCCCGCCTGCACGATCCGCAGGTCCGGGGCGAGTTCCTGGTAGGACAGCACCGGCAGCTCGAAGAAGTCCACTTCCATCAGCTTGCGCAGGTGGCGACGCACGTCGAGCGAGCACAGCAGCACGGGGCGCACGTCCGGCGCTTGCCGGCCCAGGTGGGCGCGCACTTCGTTGCCCAGGCGCGCCGCCAGTTCCGGCGAGATCGCCAGCTGGCTGGCGCCGCCGGCGACGCGGACCGACTGGCGCAGCTTGTCCTCCAGCTCGGGGTGGATCAACAGTACGTGCAAGGTGCGCTCGCTGTCTGAATAGCGATCGGCGATCTCGCGCTTCAGCGCCACGCGCACGTACTCGGTCAACAGCACCACGTCCTTCTCGCGACCGCCGACATCGGTGATCGCCTCGAAGGCGTCGCGCAGGTTGCGGATCGGCACGCCTTCCTCGGCGAGGCGGCGCAGCACGTCGGCGACCCGCTGCGGTGCGACCACCCGCAGCATCTCCTTCACCAGGTCCGGATAGTCGCGCTGCATGCGGCCAAACAGGTTGGAGGTTTCCTGGATGCCGAGGAAGCCGCCGAGCCGGCGCTGCAGCGCGCTCCGGCAGTGCTCGACGATGACGTCGAGCGGCGCGCGCGCGTCCTCGGCCGGTCCGGTGACCCATTCGCCGGCCAGCGGCGGAAAGAAGCCGGGCAGCCGCGCACCGGCATCGGCACCGGGACGTGCGGCGCGCAGCTGCGCGTCGGCGCGGATGCGCCCCGAGGCGACCCGCGCGCCGAACGCGCTGAGCCGGTACTCGCCCTCGCCTAGCGCGGGATGGATGCGCAGCGACGGCACCGGTACCGGCACGCCGTACTCCTCGCGCAGGCGCTGGGCGAGTTCGGCGATGCGCGAGCGCATCGCCTCCTGCCCGAGCCCGTCGATCAGCGACGGCGCGACGTCGAGCTGCAGCGGCGGCGGCGGCGCCATGTCGTCGTTGTCGGTCGGCGCCTGGCTGGCGGCCATCTCCTCGTCGGAGACACGGAACAGGCGACGCAGGCTGTCGAAGCTGTGCCGGTAGCGCCAGGCGCTGATGCCGAGCAGGGCCACGCCGAGCACCCCGAACACGCCGATCGGGAAGCCCGGCACCAGCATCATCAGCAGCGCCAGCAGGCCGGTGATCAGCAGCACGCGCGGCTGCCCGGTCACCTGCCGGGTGATGGCGTCGCCGAGATGGCGGTCCTCGATCTCGCCGGTAGTACGGGTCACCACCAGGCCGGCAGCAATCGTGCTGAGGATCGCCGGGATCTGCGACACCAGGCCGTCGCCGATGGTCAGGATGCTGTAGGTGCGGGTGGCCTCGGCCAGCTCCATGCCGCGCTGCAGCACGCCGATCGCGAGGCCGCCGAGCAGGTTGATGATGATGATGACGATGCCGGCGATGGCGTCGCCCTTGACGAACTTCATGGCGCCGTCGAGCGAGCCGTGCAGCTGGCTCTCGGTCTCCAGCAGCCGGCGCTTGCGGCGCGCCTCGTCCTTGTCGATGAGTCCCGAGCGCAGGTCGGAGTCGATCGACAGCTGCTTGCCGGGCATGGCGTCCAGGGTGAAGCGCGCGGCGACCTCGGCCACGCGCTCGGCGCCCTTGGCGATGACGATGAACTGCACCACGGTGATGATCAGGAACACCACCAGGCCGACCACCAGGTTGCCGCCGGCCACCAACGAGCCGAAGGTCTCGACGATGTGGCCGCCTTCGGCGTTGAGCAGGATCGAGCGAGTGATCGCGATCGAGATCGCCAGCCGGAATAGCGTGGTCAGCAGCAGCACGCTGGGAAAGCTGGAGAAGGCCACCGGGTTGGGGATGTAGATGCCCAGCAGCAACAGGCCGAAGCCGATCGAGATGTTGATCGCCACCAGCGAGTCGATCAGCACCAGCGGCAGCGGCAGGATCATCACGCTGATGATCGTGACCGCGGCGAACGCGAGCACCACATCGCTGTAGCCCAGCCGCTTGCGTGGCGCCATGCCCGCCGGCACAGCGAACAGCGAATCGATCAACGCGCGCATCGCTCCCCCTGTTGCGGACGGCACGCAAGGGTTGGCACGGACATGTCAAATGCTGTCCCGTCGCCCCCCTGTCGTCCCAGTCGCCGCATTACCCCTGCCCTCATGCGTCACTTTGTGCCAACTTACGATAGCCTTGTAAAGTGACCGATGCGTGAAAATCGTGTTTGCAGCCGTGTGAGCTCGATCATTGTTCTGTTCATGTTTGTGGAAGCGGTCACGGTCGACCCGGCCCATGGCTCACAGCGGGTTAACGTGGCGAGACGTTATCAATGGCCTGCGGCGCATCCGATGCCTCCACGGCTTCGGCTTCGGTCCCGCCGATGTCGTCCTGCTCCAGGGAGGTGATCAGGTTCACCGACTGGGCGCTGACGCCGACGGCGAACGCACGGCCGGCGCGGGTCCGCAGCAGCACCACGCGTTCGCGCGGGCCGACCGGGAGGATCTGCAGCACCGACAGCGGCGCGTTCTTGCCGGCCAGGCCATAGCGGCGACGCGCCAGGCGCCAAATCACGAACAGGGCGAAGATGACGAAGGCCAGTGGCAGCACGATCCCCAGCAGTTCGCGCAGCGCCGAGGGCGCCACAGCCGCGGCTGGCTCGGCCGCCGCGAATGCCGTACCGCAACACGACCACAGGACAGCGGCGGACAGCGGCGGCACGGGAGAAGGGGACATGTCAGGACACCGGAATCGCAGCATGAGGGAGGCGGTAACGTGATCGCCGCAACGGACGGGGGGTCGGCGCGGGTGCAGAGTACCGCAAGGCCGGGACGCCATCGGCGTTTCGTCACACTTCCGCGATACACCGGAATGCACCGCCAGGGGCAGGCAGGCCTGCCGATCCCGGGCGCTGCCGGAGCAAGGGGGAAATGACAACATGAGTGCCGCGCGCAGCGGCGCGGGGACGCGGGGCGGCGAGTGCGCCGACGCGGGGACGCGCCAGGGCACCGACCGCATGCCGGCACTGCAGGCCCTGCTGCAGGCGCTGCCGTTCGCCTGCGCCGCGTTCGCGCGCGAGGACGGCGCGCTGCTCGCCGCCAACGGCCTCTACCACGACGAGTTCGCGACCCTCGAGGGCCACACCCGGCGCGACGGCCTGCTGCAGGCGCTGCACGGCAGCGAGGTCGACATCGACGCCGGCAACGAGGTCCGCGCCCCGCACAACGGCCGCTGGTATTCGCTGTACTGGGGCGAGACCGAGCACGCGGGTCAGGCGTTGTCACTGCTGACCGCGGTCGACATCAGCGAGCGCATCGAGGCGCTGGATTCGCACAAGAGCCGCCAGGAGAAGCTGCTGTTCACGTCGCGGTTGATGTCGGTGGGCGAGATGGCGGCGACCCTGGCGCACGAGCTCAACCAGCCGCTGGCGGCGATCGTCAACTATCTCAACGGCAGCCTGCGGCTGGTCGACCAGGCCGGTGGGCCAGTGCAGGTGGAGCGCGCGCTGCAGGCCGCGCGTACCCAGGCCGAGCACGCCGCCGCGGTGATCGCGCGGGTACGCGAGTTCGTGCGTGCGCGCGAGCCGCGGCGCGACACCCAGGACCTGGCGACGATCGCCGCCACCGTGCTGGAGCTGCTGCGACTGGAGGCGGAGCGCCAGCAGCTGCGGATCGACGTCGCCCTGGCCGCGCCGCTGCCCGCGGTCTACGCCGACCGGGTGATGATCGAGCAGGTGCTGCTGAACCTGGTCAAGAATGCGATCGAGGCGATGCGCGAGGTAGCGCCGGCGCAGCGCGGACTGCGTATCGAGGGCCGGGTGAACCTGGACGATGAAATCGAGGTCCGCGTCTGCGACCGCGGCCAGGGCCTGAGCCAGGCCGAGAGCGAACAGCTGTTCTCGCCGTTCTACACCACCAAGGCCGACGGCCTGGGCATCGGCCTGGCGATTTGCCGCTCGATCATCGAATACCACGAGGGGCGGCTGTTCTTCGAGCCGCGCGAGGGCGGCGGCAGCGTGTTCGGGTTCACCCTGCCGCGTGCCGAAGGGAGGGTTTGAGAGATGGGACAGGTCCGGGTCTGGCTGGTCGACGACAACGACGGCTTTCGCGACTCCACGGTGTGGCTGCTGGAGACGGCCGGCTTCGAAGTGCTGGCCTACGCCTCCGCGCACGCCTTCCTGGAGGCCTACGCCGGCCATCGGCACGGCGCCGAGGAGGAATGCCTGGTGTCCGACATCCGCATGCCGCAGATGAGCGGCGTGCAGCTGCAGGACGAGCTGCTGCGGCGCGGCATCACCTTGCCGCTGGTGTTCGTGACCGCGCACGGTGACGTGCCGCTGGCGGTGGAGGCGATGCGCAAGGGCGCCTCCAACTTCCTGGAGAAGCCCTTCGGCGACGACACCCTGATCGAAGCGATCCGTGCCGCGCTGGCCAACACGCGCAATCGCAGCGACGGCGCGGTGAACGGCGCCGCGCTGGCGAAACTGAGCCCGCGCGAACGCCAGGTCCTGGACCTGGTGGTGGCCAGCAAGCCGAACAAGATCATCGCCGACATCCTCGGCATCAGCATCAAGACGGTGGAGCTGCATCGCGCGAACATGATGAACAAACTCGGTGTACGCTCGCTGCCCGAACTGATGAAGGTGGCCCTGGGGCATGGCTGAGGCAGCGAGGAAGACGGCACAGTCCGACCGCGCCAGGCGACGGACCGGCAGCCTCGGCGATCACGCCGGGATCGAGGCGACGCCGCTGCGCGGCCGCATCCCGTCGCTGGGGGCGGCGCAGGCCGAAGCGCTGCGCGGCTTCTTCTCCGCGCCGCAAAGCTGGTACCTGCAGGACAACGGCCTGCTGCACTTCATGCCCGGCACCGCCACGGCCGCCGGCGAGACCTTCGAACTCGATGCCGAGGGCACCCGCCTGGGATTGCGCCTGCAGGTCGCCCAGGTCGTCACCGGCGACGGGCTGCACTGGAGCGACTACAGCGGGCGTTCGCGGGTGCTGGCCTGGAGCCTGGCGCACGAACCACACCTGATGCGCCTGAGCGAAGCCCTCGGGGTGGCGCTCGCGCCATTGCTCGACATCGATCCGGACGTCGCCGCCGGCGAGGATGCCGTGTGGCTGGATTTCGTCATCGACGACGACACCTCCGATGCCGCGGCGGACGCCGCACGGCGCCCTCCGGCGATCCAGGGTGCGTTGCGGCTGCCGGCCGCCTGGCTGGAGCGCGTGCTGACCCGCGCCGAACCGCCGGTCGAAGGCGAACCGCCGCCGCCGCTGGGCCGCTGGCGCGAACTGCCGGCCAGCGTGTCGCTGCGATTGACGCCGCCACCGCTGCGCGCAGACCAATGGGCGGCGCTGCACCCGGGCGATGTCATCGTCGCCGGTCGTCGCGGCCAGCCGCCGCGCTTCGCGGTCCACGCCTGCGGCCGCCTGTGGCCGCTCGCGGCCGATGCCCGGGGCTGGCGCGTGGCGGGTCCGGTACAACATCCATCCAATTCGCCGCAGGAGACAGCCACCATGAGCGAGCAGGAAACCCCGGCCGCCGAAGACGCGGACACCCACGACGCCGACGCCGGCGTACGCCCGCTCCCGGTGCAGGTCGCATTCGAGATCGGCCGACTGGAGATGCGCGTAGGCGAACTGGCGACACTGCAGCCCGGCTACGTGTTCGCGCTACCGGCGCGACTGGAAGGCACCAACGTCACCATCCGCGCCAACGGCGAGACGGTCGGACAGGGCGAGCTGGTCGCCGTCGGCGACACGCTCGGCGTGCGGCTGCTGTCCTGGACCTAGGAGACGCCGCGAGATGGATTTCAGCAACTACTCCCCGGCACTGGTCCTCGTCATCGTCGTCAGCCTGGCGCTGGCGCCGTTCGTGGCGGTGATGGTGACCTCGTTCACCAAGATCGTGGTGGTGCTGAGCCTGCTGCGCAACGCGCTCGGGTTGCAGCAGGTGCCGCCGAACGTGGTGATCAACGGATTGGCGATCGTGCTGTCGATCTATGTCATGTATCCGGTGATCCTGGACACGCACGAGGCGATCAACGCGCGCCTGGAAGGCAAGCCGGCGCCGGCCTCGGTGCAGGCGCAGATCGACGCGCGGGCCCGGGCGCAGGCCGAGCGCCGCGCCCGGTCCGCGTCCGCGTCCGCGTCCGCGACACCGTCGCGGGCAGCGGCCGACGACCCGGCCCCGGCGAGCCCGGCCGCGGCCGATGCGCTGCGCGCCGAGGCCGAGGCCGGTGGCGACGACGCCACGGCGGCGCCCGAGCGCGGTGAGCTGTTCCGCAACGTCAGCGGCGGGACGCTCGCCGACGCCCTGGCAAGCATCGCCGAGGACGCGCAGCCGGCCACCGATCCCGACGAACCGGTCGTCATCGTCGCGCCACCGCCGCCGGCTCCCGCCGCCACCGGCGGCATGGATGCGGCGCGGCTGCTGTCGCTGGTGGAGGCCGGCAAGGAGCCGTTGCGCACGTTCCTGATCCGGCATTCGCAGGACGCCGAGCGTGCCTTCTTCCTGCGCAGCGCGCAGCGGCTGCTGCCGCCGGAGCGACGCGCATCGCTGACGGTCGACGACTTCATCGTGGTGGTGCCGGCGTTCACCGTCAGCGAACTGACCGCGGCGTTCCAGATCGGCTTCCTGATCTTCCTGCCGTTCCTGATCATCGATCTGGTGGTCGCCAACATCCTGCTGGCGCTGGGCATGATGATGATGTCGCCGACGATCGTCTCACTGCCGTTCAAGCTGCTGCTGTTCGTGCTGATCGACGGCTGGGCCAAGCTGGTGCACGGCCTGGTGCTGACCTACGGCGGCGGCTGATGCAGGCGAGTGGAGGCACGCTGAGATGAACGAAGTCCTGGAGCTCACCCGGCAGGCGCTGTGGCTGGTGCTGCTGCTGTCGGGGCCGCCGATCGCGGCCGCGGCACTGGTGGGACTGGTGGTGGCGTTCCTGCAGGCCGCCACCCAGTTGCAGGAGCAGACGTTCGCCTACGCGCTGAAGTTCCTCGCCATCGTGCTGATGCTGTTCGTGACCGGCTCGCTGATCGGCGGCACGCTGTACACCTACGCGCACCAGATCTTCATCGATTTCCCGGGCCTGGTCCGCGGCGGCCGCACCCTCTGATGCCCTACGACACGATCGGCGACGCGATGCTGGCGTTGGGCCTGACGCTGCCGCGGATCATCGGCGCGTTCCTGATGCTGCCGCTGATCACCCAGTCCAACATGCCGGCGATGGTGCGCAACAGCTTCCTGGTCAGCCTGGCGATCGTGGCGCTGCCGGTGGCGGTGGCGGCGGCGCCGACCGAGAGCATGAGCACCCTGCAGTGGCCGATGATGGTGCTCAAGGAGCTGTTCATCGGGGTGGCGATCGGCTTCTGCTTCGGCATCGTGTTCTGGGCGTTCTCGGCCGCCGGCAGCGTCATCGACAGCCAAGTCGGCATGGGCATGTCGACCGTGTTCGACCCGATCCAGGGCCACCAGGTCTCGCTGCACGCCGAGTTCCTGTCGCATTTCGCCGCCTGGCTGTTCATGGCCAGCGGCGCGTTCCTGATCTTCCTCGACCTGCTGCTGTCGAGCTATGCGATCTGGCCGCCGACCTCGTTCTTCCCCGACCTGCCGTCGAGCGGCATGAATCTGTTCGTCGGCCATTTCAGCTTCATGATGACCACGCTGCTGGTGCTGGCGGCGCCGGCGATGGTGATCCTGCTGATCATCGACCTGTCGTTCGGCCTGGTGAACCGCTACGCGCCGCAGCTCAACGTGTTCGCGCTGACCCTACCGATCAAGGCCTGGCTGGCAACCGCGATCATCCTGCTGATGCTCGGCGTGTACGTCGAGATCCTGGTCGAGCGGCTGACCGACAGCCGCGGCCTGATGGAACTGCTGCGCACCACGTTCGGCGGCTGAACGTTTTCCCGGCGTCACCCACATCGTTCACTGTGTAGGAGGGGCTTCAGCCCCGACCACGCGGGCCAACAGCAGATGTTCTCGGCCGTCGTTCTCCTTCGCGACGCGCGGCGGCGCGTTCATCGCGGTCGCCACCGATGGGGCTGCCTGGTGCGGTCGGGGCTGAAGCCCCTCCTACAGTTGGGACGAAGGTCGACTCGCCCTTGAGACGATCGACAGCGCGTTCAGATGCCGCCGCGGCCGCGGCGCACGCCCTCGGCCCAGTGCAGCACCTCGGCCACGGCGTCGAAGAACTCGTTGCCGATGTAGTCGTCGAGCTCCACCTTCTCGTTGAGCCCGCGCGCCAGCGGGATGTTCTGCAGGATCGGCACCCCCGCCTCCTCGGCGGCCTGCTTGATCATCTCGGCGAAATGCCCCTCGCCCTTCGCCACCACCACCGGCAGGTCGGTCTCGCCGTGCTCGTACTGCAGGGCGACGGCGATGTGGGTGGGATTGGTCACGACCACGCTCGACTTGCGGACTGAGCTGAGCATGTTCTGCTGCGACCACTCCTGGTGCAACTGTTTGCGTCGCTGCTTGACGTAGGGGTCGCCCTCGTTCTCCTTGACCTCCCGCTTGATGTCGCGGCGGCTCATCTTCAGTTTCTTGGTGTAGGAGAACTTCTGGTACCAGACATCGAGCGCCGAAACGAAGAAGAACACCACCACCGTCCAGAGCACGATCCACTTCAGCGCGTGCCAGATCGCCGAGCCCATCGCCGCCGGAGTCATGTACGGCAGCTTCAGCAGGCCGTCGAGCATGCCGCGCAGCACGAGGTAGCCGATGCCGAGCAGCGCCGCGCTCTTGAGCACCGACTTGATCAGCTCGACCAGGTTGTCCATCGAGAACATCTTCTTGACGCCCTCGGCCGGGTTGAGCTTGTCCAGGTTCGGGGTGAGCTTCTTCATGCTCGCGATCGGCCCGACCTGCAGGAACTCGGTCACCACCGCCAGCAGCATCGCCAGCAGCATCAACGGCAACGTCAGCCACAGCAGGGTCTGGAAGGCCAGGTACGCGAGCCGCGGCAGGGTCTCGAAGAACGGCGCGCCGACCGCCTCCAGGCTCCGGTCGAACAGCGCGCTGATGCGCGTGTGCATGAAGCCCATCAGCATCCAGGCGCCGGCGATCCAGCCCATCACCAGCACGGTGCTGGTCAGCTCCTTGCTCTTGGCGACGTTGCCTTCCTTGCGCGCGTCGCGGATTTTTTTCGGCGTCGGTTTTTCGGTCTTGTCGGCGCCCTGGTCCTTGTCTGCCATCCGTGCCTACCCGCATTGCCGCGACATCGGCGCGAGGCTAGCATGGCACGCAGCGCCCGCCAGCCCGGCGCAGCCGCGCGATCGATCCTGAACAGCGCCCGGATGGCGACCCCGGACCTAGGGTTGCCCCGGGGTGACAGCCTCGCGGCAGCCTCGTTACATTGCCGGCAACGCCGCAGAAGCGGCCCGTTCCGCGTTCCGCATACCACGCTCCGCACACCAGGATAGTTCGCCGCACATGAGCAGCATCGGTTCCGATCCGCATCTCAACGTCACCGGTCTCGGCCGGCTGGGCGGGCAGGGTGCGCTCGACGATCTGCAGCGGCAGCAGGCACCGCAGCAGGCGCCGGACGTCGCCCGCGAGGCGCTGCGGGCCGACACCCCCGCCGCGATCGATCCCGGCGAGCAGGTGCTCGCCGCCAGCGCCTGGGACGACATCGATCCCGGCGCACGCTTGCTGGCCGGCGATCTCGGTTTCGAAAGCGGCCTCGGCGCACTCGACCTGTCGCAGGCCGCCGACCACGCCACCGACGCGATCCTCGACGCTCTCGCCTAGACGCTTCCGCGCGGCATGCCCGCCGCGCTAGAGTCCGAAGCCGTCCCCACCGCGGCGCCGTCATGACCGAAGCCGTGCCTTCCCCCGCCTCCCTGCGCTCCGCCGCCGATCGCCTGGTGTCGGCGCTGGCCGCGCATGGCGACGCCGAGTACCGCCTGACCGTGCTCAAGCGGCTGGCGCGGCGGCTCGGCGAGGAGCACTACCCGATGTTCCTGCGCCTGCTCGCGGTGGTCGCCGAGAGCGACGACGACCGCGCCAAGCGGCTGCTGGCCGAGACCTTCGGCACCGCGCTGCGGCGCATGGACCTGCCCGGCGGTGCGCTGAGCTCCTGGGGCGCGACCCGGCTGCCGGACAACGTCACCCCGTTCTCCGCCGGCGCGCTGTCCGGGCAGTTCTTCGGCGCCACCCCGCGCCGCCTGCTCGGACCGGTGGAATACCTCACCGTCTGGCACCTGCAGCGCACCCAGCGCACGCCGCTCGGCGCGCAGGCCTTCCGCAACGCACTGGCGCACCTGATCGCGCTGCTCAACCACAGCGAGGACGCGCGCAGCCTGTATCCGCAGAAGCTGGCGGCCGACGCCGAGAACGAACTCGAGGGCGCCTACACCCGCGCCACCCGCGAACGGCTGGCGGCGGTGGCGGCCGCCTGGAAGGCCGGGCGATCGCCCGACGAGGTGGCGCAGGCGGCGCTCGACGCCGTCCCCGACCAGGCGCCCGGCGGCTGGGTGGTGCGCGACCTGTAGGCGGGGCTTCCGCCCGCGCCAGGCAGACGCCCCGGTGGCGACCATATGAACGCGCCGCCGCGCGTTGCGAGGGAAAACGCCGGCAGAGGGCATTGACCGGTCGCGCGCGGGGTCGGGGCTGAAGCCCCTCCTGCATGGGCGACTGGCACGGAAAGCGAATGTCGATACGCCCTGGGCGCATTGGCGTCCGACTTGCCGCGGTCGAGGTCGACGGCCAAGATGCCGTCTGCGTCCCGGGAAGTACGCACCATGTCCGCAACCATCCGCCTGCTGCTGCTGGCCGCGGCGCTGGCCTGCGCCGCCAGCGCCTGCAAGCGCGAACCGGCCGGTGCCACGGCGCCCGCAACCGCCGCGCGCCCGGCCGACGCGGTGCGGCTGCCGGCGCGGCACCTGCACGACGACGACCTGGTGGCGTTCGCCCGTGACGCGGTTCCGCCGGCCCTCTACGCGCAGCTCGAGACGGCCTGGAGCAACGGCAGCCGCTGGCCGCTGGACGAATTGCCGCTGCACGAGCAACTGCCGAGGCTGCTGGCGACATTGGCCGAAGAGGGCTCGGAAGCCCGACTGCGCCAGGCCTTCCGCACCCAGTTCGCCGGCGCCGACGGCGAGCTGCGCGGCGCGGTGGAGACGCTGGGCCTGTTCGCCATGCACTACGTGCAGAACGACGAGACCCTGGACGAGGACGAACGCGAACGCCGGATGCAGCTGATCGAGGCACTCGGCCGCTGGGGCCTGGACGCACCCCTGGCCGATCCCGCGCGCGCGGATGCGGCGATCGCACGGCTGGCGGCGGCGGCCCGCGCCACCGGGCTGCGCGACGAGGAGGCCTTCGCCGCCGCCGGCATGGAGGATGCCCTGCGCCGGCTGTCGCCGTTCCTGGCGGAGGTCAAGCGGGTGCTCGGCGGTTACGGCCTGGACGTGGACGCATCGCTGTCCGGCGCCGACATCAGCCTCGAGCGCCAGACCGGCGACAGCGCCCTGCTGCGGGTGCGCTACGAGGTGGCCGGGCATCCGGTGGACACCCGGATCGGCGTCGAGCGCCATGACGGCCGCTGGTACCGCAGCGACTATCTGCAGCACGCTGAAGCCAGCGCCGGCGCGCCGGCGCCGCGGGCGCCGCCGCCGGCACCGCAGGCCGACGGGACCTGAGGGCCACCGGCCCCGGTAGCGCCCCCTGCTGGGCGATAATGCCGCCCTATGCCGCAGCAACCCGACCAGTCCCCCCTGCCTTTCCCCGAGGCTTCCGGCCGCGCCGACACGCCGGCGGCGCAATCCGCTGCGTCCGCCCGGGTCGAGAACGAAGCCGGGGCCGGCGATGCCGGGCCGGCGCCGCGACCGCCCGGGCGCGTCCGCGCACCGCGCACGGCCAGGCCGCCGCTGTGGGCACGCCTGCTGGGCCGGTTGCTGGCACCGTGGATCGGGCTGAAGATCGAGCCGCCGGAGCCTGAACAATTCATCGACCGGCGCCCGGTCTGTTACGTGCTCGAGGACTACGGCCTGTCCAACGCCCTGATCCTCGAGCGCGCCTGCCGCAGCGCCGGCATGCCCTCGCCGCTGCAGCCGCTGCCGGGCGATCCGCTCGGCCGCAAGCGCGCCTACGTGGCGCTGTCGCGGCGCAACGCCGGCAGCGCCCTCAACGCGCTGGCGCCGGGCAAGCGTTCGCCGCAGAAGACCCATTCCGAATCGCTGGCCCGGCTGCTGGAGGCGCACCGCGCCGATCCGGCCCTGGACGTGCAGCTGCTGCCGGTGTCGATCTTCGTCGGCCGTTCGCCGGACAAGGCCAGCGGCTGGTTCTCGGTGCTGTTCTCGGAAAACTGGGCGCTGGTCGGCCGCTTCCGCCGGCTGCTGGCGATCCTGCTCAACGGCCGCGACACCCTGGTGCGCTTCGCCGCGCCGGTCGACCTGCGCGCCAGCATCGCCGAGGACCTGACCCCCGAGCGCACCGTACGCAAGGTCTCGCGGGTGCTGCGCACGCACTTCAACCGCATCCGCGAGGCGGTGATCGGCCCGGACCTGTCGACCCGCCGGCTGCTGGTCGACAAGGTGCTGTCGGCCTCGGCGGTCAAGGACGCCATCGCCGACCAGGCGCGGCGCGACGACAGCAAGCCCGAGGATGCCTGGAAGAAGGCATACGGCTACGCCTACGAGATCGCCGCCGACTATTCGCACCCGGTGGTGCGCTCGGCCAGCTTCCTGCTGACCACGGTCTGGAACCGGATCTTCCGTGGCGTGCTGGTGCACCACCTGGACGCGCTGAAGGCGGCCGCGCCCGGGCACGAGATCGTCTACGTGCCCAGCCACCGCAGCCACATGGACTACCTGCTGCTGTCCTACCTGCTGTACAACAAGGGCATCGTGCCGCCGCACATCGTCGCCGGCATCAACCTCAACCTGCCGGTGATCGGCACCTTGCTGCGCAAGGGCGGTGCGTTCTTCATCCGCCGTTCGATCCGCGGCAACGCGCTGTACTCGACGGTGCTGGCCGAGTACGTCGCGCAGCTGGTCGCCGGCGGCTATTCGATCGAGTACTTCATCGAGGGCGGGCGCTCGCGCACCGGCCGCCTGCTCGCGCCCAAGGGCGGCATGGTGTCGATGACGGTGCGCGCATTCCTGCGCCAGCCCACGCGCCCGGTGCTGTTTCAGCCGGTCTACATCGGCTACGAGAAGCTGATGGAGGGCACCAGCTATCTCGACGAGCTGTCGGGCAAGACCAAGCCGAAGGAATCGATCTGGCAGCTGCTGCTGGGCATTCCCAAGGTGCTGCGCTCCAACTACGGCCAGGTGGTGGTGAACTTCGGCGAGGCGATTCCGCTGGCCGACATGCTGGCCACGCACGCCGCCGCGTGGGACGGCAAGCCGCTGCCGGACGAGGAGCGCCCGGAGTGGCTGTCGCGCACCGTCGACGCCACCGCGCAGCGCATCCAGGAACACATCAACCGCGCCGCCGACGTCAATCCGATCAACCTGCTGGCGCTGGCGCTGCTGTCCACGCCCAAGCACGCCATGGGCGAGGCCGACCTGCTGGCGCAGATCGCGTTGTCCAAGACCCTGCTGACCGAGGTGCCGTACAGCGACCTGGTGACGGTGACGCCGCATGCGCCGGCCGAGATCGTCGCCCACGGCGAGGAAATCGGCGTGCTCAACCGCGTCGCGCATCCGCTCGGCGACGTGTTCCGGGTCGATGACGACACCGCGGTGCTGCTCTCGTACTTCCGCAACAACGTGGTGCACCTGTACACGGCCTCGGCCTGGATCGCCTGCTGCTTCCTGCACAACCGCCGCATGAGCCACGCCAACCTGCTGCGGCTCGGGCGCGCGGTGTACCCGTTCCTGCAGGGCGAGCTGTTCCTGCCCTGGGACGCCGACGGGTTCGCCGAGCGCATCGACCGCACCATCGCCGTGTTCGTGCGCGAAGGACTGCTGCGGCGTGTCAGCGACGACGACGGCGGCATCTTCCAGCGCAACGCCGGCCAGACCGACGAGGTGTTCCGCCTGCGCGCGCTCGGCCACCCGCTGCAGCAGGCGTTCGAGCGCTACTACATCGCGATCTCGGTGCTGGCCAAGAACGGCCCCGGAACCCTCGGCGCCGGCGAGCTCGAGGGCCTGTGCCAGCTGGCCGCGCAGCGCCTGAGCCTGCTGTACGCACCGGCGGCGCCGGAGTTCTTCGACAAGTCGCTGTTCCGCGGCTTCATCCGCAAGCTGCGCGAGCTGGAGCTGGTGAAGCTGGACGGCAACAGCAAGCTGAGCTTCGATCAGCGCCTCGATGCCTGGGCACGCGACGCCAAGATCATCCTCGGCCGCGAGCTGCGCCACACCATCGAGAAGGTGAGCCCGGAAGCGGTGAAACCGGCTTCGGAACCGGAGCCCGCCGCGGATTGACCGCCGCGGCGCCGGCGCTCGCCCGCTTCTACGCCGGCTCGTCGGGGATCAGCGCCGATTCCAGACGCGAGATCGCGTCCTTCAGCTGCAGCTTGCGCTTCTTCATGCGCTTGACCGCCAGGTCGTCGTCGCCGCGGTCGTCCTGTAGCCGGGCGATGGCGAGATCGAGGTCGCGATGCTCGATCCGGAGTTCGGTGAGCTTGCGGGAGACTTCGGCGGGATCGACGGGATGCATCGTGATCGCAGCTTAGCGCTCGCCGGGCGCGCCGTCACCGCAGCCGCAGCCGGTAGACTATGCGCACGATGAGCAACGTCCTGCCCCTGCCCGAACCTGCGCCGCGCCACGATCGTAGTGCTGCGCACCAGGCCGAGCGGCTGGCCAGGCGCCTGCGCCACCAGGCCGGCCGCGCGATCGCCGACTTCGGCATGATCGACGACGGCGACCGGGTGATGGTGTGCCTGTCCGGCGGCAAGGACAGCTACACCCTGCTCGACATCCTGCTGCAGCTGCAGAAGAAGGCCCCGGTGTCGTTCTCGATCACCGCGGTCAATCTCGACCAGAAGCAGCCGGGTTTTCCCGCACACGTGCTGCCCGACTACCTGCGTTCGATCGGCGTCGAGTACCGCATCCTCGAGCAGGACACCTACTCGGTGGTCACGCGGGTGGTGCCCGAGGGCAAGACGATGTGCGCGCTGTGCTCGCGCCTGCGCCGTGGCGCGCTGTACGGCTACGCTGCCGAGCACGGCTACACCAAGATCGCGCTCGGCCACCACCGCGACGACCTGGTGGCCACGTTCTTCCTCAACCTGTTCTTCCACGCCAGGCTCGGCGGCATGCCGCCGAAGCTGTTGTCCGACGACGGCAGGCACGTGGTGATCCGGCCGCTGGCCTATGCGCGCGAGGCCGATATCGCCGCCTATGCGCAGGCGAAGGCGTTTCCGATCATTCCCTGCAATCTGTGCGGCTCGCAGGAGAACCTGCAGCGCAAGCAAATCGAGCGCATGCTCGCCGCCTGGGACCGCGAAACGCCCGGCCGCGTCGAGACCATCGCGCACGCGCTTGGCGACGTCCGCCCGTCGCAGCTGAGCGATCCGAAGCTGTTCGACTTCCTGGCCCTGGGCTCCGGCGATGGCGCCGCGATACCCGATGCGCATGCCTGGCGCACGGACGAGACGCACAACGATCGAACCGCCGTCCACGGCGAGCGCTGAACATCCCGATGCCCTCGCAGATGTCATTCCCGTCCAGGCGGGAACGACACGAGCAGCGCCCCCTTTCGAATCCCGAATTCCCATTCCCCATTCCCGGCCCTTAAATGTTCTTCAAAAACCTCACCCTGTTCCGCTTTCCCGCCACCATCGACCTGTCCGAACTCGACGCCGGCCTCGCCGAAACCCGGCTCAAGCCGGTCGGTCCGCTGGAGCTGTCCTCGCGCGGCTTCATCTCGCCGTTCGGCCGCGACGCCGAAGCGTTGTCACACCGCATCGGCGATGCGCTATGGCTGACGGTGGGCGGCGAGGACCGGCTGCTGCCGTCCGCCGTGGTCAACGACATGCTGGCCAAGAAGCTCGCCGAACTCGAGGAGCGGGAAGGCCGCAAGCCCGGCGGGCGCATGCGCAAGCGGATGAAGGAGGAACTGGTGCACGAGCTGCTGCCGCGCGCTTTCGTGCGGCCGTCGCGCACCGATGCGTTGCTCGATCTCGAGCACGGCGTGTGCGCGATCGATACCTCCAGCCGCAAGAACGCCGAAGCCGCGGTCTCGGAAATCCGCCGCGCGCTCGGCAGCTTCCCGGCGCTGCCGCTGAACGCCGAAGTGGCGCCGCGCTCGGTGCTGACCGGCTGGATCGCCGGCGAACCGCTGCCGGACAGCCTCAGCCTGGGCGAGGAATGCGAGCTGAAGGATGCCGCCGATCACGGCGCGGTGGTCAAATGCCAGCGCCAGGACCTGCAGTCGGACGAGATCGCCCGGCACCTGGAATCGGGCAAGCAGGTCACGCGCCTGGCGCTGACGCTCGACGACCATGTCTCGTTCGTGCTCGGCGAGGACCTGGTGATCCGCAAGCTGAAGTTCCTCGACGGCGCCGTCGACCAGCTGGAAAGCACCGAGCGCGAGGACCTGCGCGCCGAACTCGATGCGCGCTTCGCGCTGATGAGCGCGGAGTTCCGGCGCCTGTTCTCGGTGCTGGAGCCGGCGCTGAAACTGTCGCGGGCCGACGCGTGAGGCGGGAATCGGGAATCGGGAATCGGGAATCGGGAATCGGGAATCGGGACGGCAGCGTGCGTCTTGCCGGTGACCTGTCAACCGTCATCCCAGCGTAAGCTGGGATCCCATTTGCCCTTCCGCACCATCCAAGATGGATCCCAGCTTGCGCTGGGATGACGAGCAAAGACGTTACGCTTTTCCGAATCCCGGTTTTGGTTTCCGATTCGCGGTACGCGTCTCCGCCCCGCCGTGCTGCGCTCCGGCGTGGTCTCCCGCCGTCGACTGAACCTAGAATTCCCGTCATGCCCCCGCCCCTGCGCCGCCTGATCGGTCCACGTCCGCGCACGTTGCTGCGCGACCGCACCGCCGTGCATCTCGACGACGGCCGCGAGATCGAGATCGAACGCGTGCGCGATTCGCGCGCGCGCCGGCTGCGCCTGACGGTGGGCGAACGCGGCGCGCGCCTGACCCTGCCGCCACGGGCGAGCCTGGTCTCGGGCCAGCGTTTCCTGCACGAGCACCGCGACTGGCTGGCGCAGCAGCTGGCGGCGCAGGACACCGGCGGCGTGGTGGCGCTGGTCCGCGGCGACAGCGCGTTCCTGCCGTTGCGCGGCGAACTGCTGCCGCTGCGCTGGAGCGAGGGCCGCTTTGCCCAGCTGCAATGCAGCGGCGACGGCGTCGAGTTCCGGCTGCCGGCGCGCGCCGGCACCTCGGCGATCCAGCGCACCCTGCGCGACTTCTACGAGGCGCAGGCGCGCGCCGACATCGGGCGCTGGCTGCCGCGCTACCTGTCCGGGCTGCCGCGCGCGCCGGCGCGCATCCGGTTGCGGCCGATGTCGTCGCAGTGGGGGTCGCTGGCGGCCAACGGGGTGCTGTCGCTGGACCTGTCGCTGGTGCTCGGCGCGCCGGCCGCCTTCGAGTACGTGCTGGTGCACGAGCTGTGCCACCTGGTCCACGCCGACCACTCGCCGGCGTTCTGGCGCGAGGTCGAGGCGCGTTGCCCCGACTGGCGCCTGCAGCGCGCCTATTTCCATGCCGAGGGCCGGCGCCTGAAGGCGCGGCTGCACGCCCTGCTGTCCGGCTGAGCGGCCGGCTGCCGTTGTCCCAGGCAACGGCACGGCCGCGACCGAGGACATCGAATATGCGAATCGGCGGGGCCGCCCGGTGCGGCGCCGTGCTGCTGGCCGCGATCGGCGGCATCGCGCTCGCCGGCTGCAGCCGCACCGGCGAGACGGTCGATGCCGCGATCGCCCGCAGTGACGGCGGCGAGCCTGCAGCGATGGCGGTCGTGCCGACGCCCGTGCGCCCGCGTGCGCCGCTGCCGCTGCCCGCCGACTTCCCCGAGGACGTGTACCTGCCGCCCGGCTACGGCATCGACAGCGTGCTCGACATGGAGGGCGCCACGGTCCTGAGCCTGCGCGCCGCGGGCCCGGCCGGGGCGCTGTTCGCCGAGACACGCAGCGCGATGATGCACCTGGGCTGGCGGCAGACGCTGTCGCGGCAGGACAGCGACGGCAGCGCCATGCTCGCCTTCGAAAAGGGCCCGCGCGCCGCCGTGTTCTCGTTCGGCCGCGAGCCCGAGGCCGGCGGCACGGTGATCGGCCTGCAGCTGCGCGATCGACTGCACTAGGGCCGATCGACGGTCACGCCCTCCGCGGACCGCTGCAGGAGGGGCTTCAGCCCCGACCTGCCGAAGATCGCGAGGAAACAGGAAGCGCGCGGTGCCGGCCAGGAAGCTGCATGCGTGAAGCTATTCGCGCTCCGCTCGTTTGCCGGGGTCGGGGCTGAAGCCCCTCCTACCAGGAGCAGGCATGTCGACATGTCCTTGGGCCCATCCACGGGCGTCGGGACATACCGCCGCGGCCGCTTCAGGCGCTGACTGCGGCGGCGCGCGGGCCCAGGAAATCGCCGATCGCGGCGGCGACCGCCGCCGGATCCTCCATGTGCAGGTGGTGACTGCCGGGCACCACGACCAGCTCGCCCCGCGGCAGCAGCCGTGCCCGCCGGCTGCGCTCGGGTTCGGGCAGGTAGGCCTGCGGCGGGTCGGCGTAGATCACCCGGGTCGGGCAGGCGATGCCGGCGACCAGGTCATCGACCTGGGCGTCGGTCATGCGGATCGGGGTCGGCAGGGTCAGGCGTGGATCGCTGCTCCAGACGTGGCCGCCGTCGACCGCCAGCAGACCGCGCTCGACCAGCAACCGCGCGACCGGCTCGCTGAGCCCGTTGGCCTGCATGCGGGCGCGGATCGCCGGCGCCGGATCGACGAACAGCCGCAACCGCTTGCCGCGCAGCGCGCGGGTGGCGCCCACCGCCTCGCGCAGGCGCGCGGCGGTGTGTGCCGGGTCCTCCGGCAGCGCGCCCAGCGCCTCGATCGCCAACAGGCGCTCGATCCGCTGCGGACAGCCGGCGGCGACCAGGCTGGCGATGCCGGCGCCCATCGAATGTCCGAGCAGGGCGAAGCGCTCCCAGCCCAGGGCGTCGGCCACGTCGAGCACGACGTGCAGCGCGCCGGAAAAGGAATAGTCGGTCCCGGGCGGCAGGTGCGCGCTGCGCCCGTGCCCGGGCAGGTCCGGCGCCACCAGGTCCAGGTGCGCCAGGTACGGCGCCAGCGGCAGGAAGCTGGCGGCGTTGTCGAGCCAGCCATGCAGCGCCAGCACCCGCGGCGCGCCGACGTTGCCGTTGCGCAGGCCGGCGATGCGGCCGCAGGCGATCCCGACTTCGAACGCCTGCATCAGTCGCGTTCCGCCAGCGCCCGCCGCGCCAGCATCGCCAGCGCCTCGGCGTGTTCCGGCGCATCGTTGAGGCAGGGGATGTAGCGCAGCGCCTCGCCGCCGTGCGCGCGGAACAGTGCGGCGTTCTGTTGCGCGATCTCCTCCAGCGTCTCCAGGCAGTCGACCGCGAAACCGGGGCAGACCACGTCGACCCGCCGCACGCCGGCTTCGGCCAGCGCGCGCAGGGTCTGGTCTGTGTACGGCTGCAGCCACGGCTCGCGGCCGAAGCGCGACTGGAACGTCAGCAGCCAGTCCTCGTCGCGTAACCTGAGCGCAGCGGCGATCGCGGCGACGCTGGCGCGGCTCTGCGCCTGGTAGGGATCGCCGGCGTCGACCAGCCGCTGCGGAATGCCGTGGAACGAGAACAGCAGGCGCTCGCCGCGCCCGTGCGCTTCCCAGTGCGCGCGCACCGAGTCCGCTACCGCCGCCACCCAGCCGGCATCGTCGTGGTAATCGGGCACCACCTGGACGTCGACGCCCTCGACCGTGGCGGCGACGTCGGCCACCGAGGCGGTGGTGGTGGTCGAGTACTGCGGATACAGCGGCAGCACCAGCACCCGCCGCGCGCCGGCGTCGCGCAGCGCCCGCAGGCCCTTCGCCAGCGCCGGCTCGCCGTAGCGCATCGCGTGGGCCACGCGCAGTTCCGGCAGTTGCCGCTGCACCGCCTGCGCCAGGCGTGCGGTGTGGACCGCCAGCGGCGAGCCGTCCGTCATCCAGACCTGGGCATACAGCTTCGCCACCCGTGGCGCGCGCAACGGCAGGATCACGCCGTACAGGAGCGGCCACCACAGCCAAGGGGTCAGCGCCACCACCCGGCGGTCGGACAGGAACTCGGCGAGATAACGGCGCACGGCGGCCGCCGTGGGGGCTGCCGGCGTGCCCAGGTTCACGAGTAGCAACGCCTGTTCCGGGCCGGTGGCTGGCGCTGCGTCGGCGCGGGAAGGATGAACGGAAGCGGCCATCGGCATAGGATGACAGGCGCGAGCGGCGCCTGTCAGTGCGGCGCCGGCTCACCGGCGATTCATTGCCCCGGCCCTAGCCTGAACTTTGCACCGCCGCGCATGGTCCGTCTTCCATCGCCCGATCCTTCGACCTTCGGAGCTCCCACATGCCCCTGCCGTCCCGCCGTACGCCCGCCCCGCGCCTGATGCTGCTCGCCACCCTGGCGGCGTTGGCGCTGACGGCCGCCGCCAACGCCTTTGCCGGCCCGCAGGAGGATGCGCGCGCGCGCAACGCGGTGCGCGTGCTGACGGAGATCCAGGCGATCCCGGAGAGCGCCATTCCCGACAAGCTGCTCGACGACGCCCGCGCGATCGTGATCGTGCCGGACACGATCAAGGCCGGCCTGGTGATCGGCGGGCGCCGTGGCCACGGCATGATGTCGGTCAAGAGCCCCGACGGCACCTGGTCGCAGCCGGTCTTCGTCACCCTGACCGGCGGCAGCATCGGTTTCCAGGCCGGGGTGCAGTCGGCGGACGTGGTGCTGGTGTTCCGCAACGACCGCAGCCTGGAATCGCTGGTCAACGGCAAGTTCACCCTCGGCGCCGACGCCGGCGTCGCCGCCGGCCCGCTCGGCCGCAATGCCTCCACCGCCACCGACGGCCAGCTGCAGGCAGAGATCTGGTCGTGGTCGCGCGCGCGCGGCCTGTTCGCCGGTGTCGCCCTCGACGGCGCGGTGCTGCGCATCGACGACGCGGCCAACCGGGACGTCTATGGCCAGGGCATTACCCCGCGGATGATCTTCGAGGGCCGCGTACCGCAGCCGCCATCCAACGCCGTGGTCGATTTCCGCGACCGGCTCGAGGAGGCCACCGCCATCGCCCGCGCCAACCGCGGCACCGAAGGTGAGCCGGTGGCGCCGGGCCCGGTGGCCGCGCCCGCCGGCACCGAGGCGTTGCCGTTGCCGCCGCCGGCCGACGCGCCCATGCCGCAGCCGTTCGAGCCGGTGTCCGAGGGCGAAATCCACAGCGAGCCGCTCGACGATTCGCTGTAACCGAACCTGTCCGGCGACGACGGTTCCGGGCGCGCCGTCGCAACCTTGCTGACGGCGTGCGCATTCATCGCCAACGTGAGCGCATCCGGCAGCGCGGCTGCGGTATCCTGAGCCTCTTTCCCATTTTTCGGACACCCCATGGGCAGTTTCAGCATCTGGCATTGGATCATCGTGCTGGTGGTCGTGCTGCTGGTCTTCGGCACCAAGCGCCTGCGCGGCGCCGGGCGCGATCTCGGCGAGGCGATCAAGGGCTTCAAGAAGGGCGTGAAGGACGCCGACGGCGACGACGACAAGCCGTCGGCGCAGCTGGAAGACAGCAACCGCAACCGTGACGATGCGGCCGCCCGCGACACGCAGCGGCACGACGACAAGACCCCGCGCTGACGCCGCGTCCCGCGGCGCCCGGCCATGTTCGATATCGGCTTCAGCGAGATTTTCTTCATCGCGATCGTGGCGCTGGTCGTACTCGGCCCGGAGCGCCTGCCGAAGGCTGCGCGCTTCGTCGGCCTGTGGGTGCGGCGCGGGCGCGCGCAGTGGTACTCGGTGAAGTCGGAGTTGGAAAACGAACTGGCCGCCGAGGAACTCAAACGCAGCCTGCACGAGGCCGAGGGGGCGATGCGCGAGGTCGACAGCTCGATGCGCGGCGTCGGTGACGACGTGAAGCGCGAGGTCGACGCGGTGCGCGACTCGGTGCGCGAGACCGCGCGTGAGGTCGAGGCCGAGTTCGCCGATCGCGACGCGATCGACGCGGCCGATGCCGACGCCGACGCCGACGCCGACGAAACTCTCTTTTATGACGACGGCGGCCGGGTTGCCGGCGAGGACGACGAAGACCTCGACGCGCCGCGGGCGCGCCCCGATACCCCTGACGACGACGACGATGTCCAGCGACGCTGAGAGCGCCACCGACAGCAGCCTGCTCGACCACCTGGTCGAACTGCGCTCGCGCCTGATGCGCGCGATCGCCGGCGTGGTGCTGGTGCTGCTGGGCCTGCTGCCGTTCGCCAACCGCCTCTACGGCCAACTGGCGCAGCCGCTGCTGGACAAGCTGCCGGAAGGCGCGCACCTGATCGCGGTCGAGGTCGCCTCGCCGTTCTTCGCGCCGCTCAAGCTGGCGCTCTTCGTCGCCGTCATCACCACCATGCCGTGGCTGCTGTACCAGCTGTGGGCGTTCGTGGCGCCAGGCCTGTACCGGCGCGAGAAACGGTTGGCGATGCCGCTGCTGGTCTCGGCGGTGCTGCTGTTCTACATCGGCTGCGCGTTCGCGTTCTTCCTGGTGCTGCCGGCGGTGTTCGGCTTCCTCACCAGCGTCACGCCCGAGGGCGTGGCGATGATGACCGACATCCATGCCTACCTGAACTTCGTGCTGGTGATCTTCCTCGCCTTCGGCCTGAGCTTCGAGCTGCCGGTGGCGCTGGTGATCCTGTCGCTGCTGGGCTGGGTGACGCCGACGCAGCTGCGCGAGTGGCGCGGCTATGCGGTCGTCGGCATGTTCGTCCTGGCGGCGATCATCACCCCGCCGGACGTGATCTCGCAGCTGATGCTGGCGATCCCGATGTACCTGCTGTACGAGGCCGGCATCATCGCCGCGCGGCTGCTGGCGCCGAAGTCGCAGGGTGATCGCGACAGCGACGAAACCGACCGTCCGTTGCCGTGACCGTGCCGGCGGCGGCCGGTTTCTGGCAACGCTATGCGGCCTGGTCGCTGGATGCCGCACTGGTCGCGGTCCCGGTGTTGCTGTTCGGCTGGCCTCGTCTCGTTGCGGGCTCCGGGCAGATCGTGGCGTCGTTCGCGCTGCTCGCCGATGCCGCCGCCGCGGCGCTGGTGGCCGCACTGGCCGCGCCGGGCGCGTTACTGGGAGGCCTGCTGCAGGCCGCCGCGGACCCGCGCCTGCAGGCCGCGGCACTCGTGCTGAGCGATGCCATCGCCGCCACGCTGGCGCCGCCGCTGGCCGCGTTCGTCGTCCTCGGCCTGCTCTACCACGTCGCCTGCGAAGCCGCGCCCGGGCAGGCGACGGCCGGCAAACGCGCACTCCGCCTGCAGGTGGCGGACGAGAGCGGCGGCCGCGTGAGCGTGGCGCGTGCCCTGCTGCGCCATATCGCCGGCGCGTTGTCATGGCTGACGCTCAACCTCGGCCACGCCCTGGCCGCGCTGCCGCCGCAGCGGCAGGCGCTGCACGACCGCATCGCCGGCGCCCGGGTGGTGTGGACGGCCGGAACGGCGCGACTGCCACGGTGGGCGCGCATCTGGATCGCGGCACAGGCGCTCGCCGCCGCCGCGGCCACGCTGTGGTTGCTGGCGGCGATGCAGGGCGTGCTGCAGGCGGCCATGGAGCGCGCGCTGGCGTAGGAGCGCGCCATGCGCGCGATACCGCGGGCATTTCGCCGCCCGCGAATTCCGGTGACCGGCGCGCCTGCCGGTCCGGAATCGCGGCATCCACCGGATCCTGCCGGCACCCGCGGTATCGCGCGTATGACGCGCTCCTACGAACATGCAGGGCGCTGCAAGCCGCCCGTAAAGCGCGCGCTGGCGTAGGAGCGCGCCATGCGCGCGATGCCGCGGGCATTGCGCCGCCCGCGAATTCCGGTGACCGGCGCGCCTGCCGGTCCAGCATCGCGGCATCCACCGGATCCTGCCGGCACCCGCGGTATCGCGCGTATGACGCGCTCCTACGCGGCGGCGGCAGGAGCGCTCAGACCTCGATGCCGGACGGCGGCGGCGCAGCGGCGGCGGTTCCGGTTCCGTCCACAGGCAACAGCTGTTTCCAGGCGCGGTAGGTGGCGCCCATCATCACCGGCAGCAGCACCGCCATCAGCAGCAGCTGCGACACGAACTGCATCGCCGTCGGTCCGGCGGCCACGCGGGCGATGATCGCGACCAGCTGCGCGCCGAGGCTGACCAGGAACGCGATGATGATCAGCAGCACGAAGAACACGAGCATCGCCGGGATGTTGCGCACGCAGGCGCGGAAGCTGCGCTTCATCGATGCGAACGCGCCGCGGTTCTCCAGCATGATCTGCGGCGTGGCGACGAAGGTGAAGAAGTAGGTCACCACGCCCAGCACGAACACCGCCAACAGCCACAGCAGGAAGGCGCCCACCGGCAGTTCCTGGAACAGCGCGGGATCGGGATTGGCCTGGCTCTCGACCTGCTCGAGCACGGCGATCGCTTCCTGCAGCTGCGCCGGCCCCACCATCACCACCAGCAACAACACGGCGAGGATTCCGAGCGCCACCTGCGGCAGCAGCAGCGCCACCAGGCGCAGTGCCTTGCCCTCGCGGAATCCCTGCAGCAAATGACCGGGCTGCGCCTGGCGCCCGCTCTCGACCTCGTGCACGGCATAGATGAAACCGCCCATCAGCACCGGCCCGAGCAGCACCAGCAGCAACTGCAGGGCGAAGAACATGCCGAGATTGCTCTCCGCGAACAGCATCGGCACCGCGCTCAGCAGGCCGAAGATCGCCCCCAGCACGCCCAATCCCAGCGGCGAGCGCCGCAGCAGCGAGAAGCCCGCCAGCAACCATTCCGCGCCGCTACCAGCCGACGCCTTCCTTGCTTCCGTCATCTGTCATGTCCCCGATCGGTCAGAGTCGCTGCCAGTGTACGCGTCCGCCGCGCGAAGCGCCGCAGCAGGCGGCGCGCCTGCGGCGCGGCTCGCACCGCCGCGGCCAGGCGCTCCGGATCGGCGCCATCGCGCCGCAGCAGCTCGGCACGGGCGCGGATGTAGCCGCGCATGTGCAGGGCGCTGAACTCGGGATGGAACTGCACGCCCCAGACGTGATCGCGCCAGCGGAACGCATGACAGGGATCGTGCCCGGCCGTCGCCAGCACCACCGCGTCCGGCGGCGCGCGCAGCACGCTCTGCAGGTGCGTGACCTGTGCGGCGAAGCGGGCCGGCAGCGCCGCGAACAGCGGGTCCTCGGGCGCGGCCGCGGTGCGCGCGACCTCCACCGTGCCCATCGTGCGCCCGCCGGGGCTGTCGCCGACGGTGCCGCCGAGCGCGTGCGCGATCAGCTGGTGCCCATAGCAGATGCCGAACAGCGGCAGCCCGGCGTGGGCGGCGTCGCGCAGCCAGGCGGCGGCACGCTCGCTCCAGTCCAGGCGCTCGGTGACCATCGCCGCCGATCCGCTGACGATGACGCCGGCGAAACCTGCGGGAGCCGGCAGCGCGTCCCCCGCTTCCACGTTCAGCGCCGTCGCCTCGTGGCGCCGCAGCCCGGCCGCCACCCGGATCCAGTGCGCGAAATCGCCGTGCCGGCGCAGGGGAGCCACGGGTTGGCCGGTATCGATGATCAGCAGGGGCGGGGCGGCGTGGGACATGGGTGCAGGAGTGAGGAGTGAGGAGTGAGGAGTGAGGAGTGAGGAGTGAGAAAGCATACGCACCTCGACCCGTCATCCCGGCGCAGGCCGGGATCCAGTGCCTTTAGCCCTTCGGAAGAGAGAACGGCAAGAGCAGCTGGATCCCGGCCTGCGCCGGGATAACGCCCCGAAAGTCCGTCTCTGTCGCGCCGTCGCGTGGAGGACGACGCCAAAACCGCCGTTGTCATTTCCCTGGCTCGACCTACGGCGGCAGACCGCGCCATCTCCGAACGAATCCAGAATCCGAACCTGGATTTCCGGTTCCGATTGCATCTGCCTCACTCCCGCGGCGGCAGCACCGTGAGCACTTCCTCCACCGTGGTCACGCCCTGCGCGACCTTGGCGGCGCCGGCGGCGCGCAGGGTGCGCAGCCCGCCCTCCTGCGCGGCGGCGGCGAAGTCGGCCAGCTCCATGTCCGGGCGGATCCGCTTGCGCAGCGCCGGCGTGACCGGCATCAGCTCGTACAGGCCGACGCGGCCGAGATAGCCGGTGTTGCGGCATTCCAGGCAGCCGACCGCGCCCTGCGTCTCCCCGGCCGGCGGCCGCGCGTCGGTGCCGAGCAATGCCTGCCAGGCCTCCTCCGGCACGCTGCGCGGCTGCTTGCAGTGCGGGCACAGCGTGCGCACCAGGCGCTGCGCCAGCACGCCGTTGAGGGTCGAGGCGATCAGGTAGTGCGGCAGGCCGAGGTCGAGCAGGCGGGTTACCGCGGAAGGCGCGTCGTTGGTGTGCAGGGTCGACAGCACCAGGTGCCCGGTGAGCGAGGCCTGCACCGCCATCTGCGCGGTGTCGAGGTCGCGGATCTCGCCGATCATGATGATGTCCGGGTCCTGGCGCAGCAGGGTGCGCACGCCGGAGGCGAAGGTGAGATCGATCGCCGCGTGCACCTGGGTCTGGTTGAACTCCGGCGCCACCATCTCGATCGGGTCCTCGATGGTGCAGACGTTGAGGTCCGGGGTGGCCAGGCGCTTGAGCGCCGAGTACAGCGTAGTGGTCTTGCCCGATCCGGTCGGGCCGGTGACCAGCACGATGCCGTGCGGACGCTGCACCAGGTCGTTCCAGGCCGCGGCCTCGGCGGCGTCGAAGCCGAGCTGCTCGATCGGCTTGAACGCGGTGTCCGGATCGAAGATGCGCATCACCGTCTTCTCACCGAAGGCGGTGGGCATGGTCGACAGGCGCATCTCGACCTCGCTGCCGCCCGGCGAGCGGGTCTTGATGCGGCCGTCCTGCGGCCGCCGGCGCTCGCCCAGGTCCATGCGCCCGAGTACCTTGATCCGGCTGATCGCCGCGTTCATCACCGGCGGCGGCATTTCGAACACCTTGTGCAGCAGGCCGTCGATGCGGAAGCGCACCCGGCCGACGTCGCGGCGCGGCTCCAGGTGGATGTCGGAGGCGCGCTGCTGGTAGGCGTACTGCAGCAGCCAGTCGACGATGTGGACGATGTGGTGGTCGTCGGCGTTGACGTCGCCCGAACGCCCCAGCTCGACCAGCTGCTCGAAGCTCGGCGCCTCGCTGCCGCCCTCGCGCACGTCATGCGCGCCGCGGATCGAGCGGGTGACGCCGAAGAACTCCATGGTGTAGCGATGCAGGTCGAGCGGGCTGGTGACCACCACGTCGATCCGGCGCCGCAGCAGCCGCTGCAGGTCCGGCAGCCAGTCCAGCGCCAGCGGCTCGCTGGTGGCGATCAGCGCGTGCTCGCCGGTCACCTCGAGCGGCAGGATGCGATGGCGGCGGGCGTAGGCGTGCGAGATCAGCTCGGTGACGCCGGCGACGTCGAGCCGGGTCGGGTCGATGCGCCGGTACGGGTGACCGCTGACTTCCGCCAGCCACTCCGTCAGCTGTTCCAGGCCGAGATCGGTGCCCGCCACGCGCGCCGAGGGCAGCTTGAGGTTGGCCAGCAGCACCAGCGGATGCACCGCGTCGAGGCCGCGCCCGTGGCGGCCGGAAACCCGCGCGCGCTCCGCCTGCTGCGCATCGACCAGGCCGTCGGCGACCAGTGCGTCAAGTATCGATTCCAGCGCCAGCCGCCCCGGCGGCAGCCGGGAGGCGGGGCGATCGGCAGGCGAATGGCGCAGGTCGTTCAAGGCGTGCTCGCTGTCGCGGAGATGGCCGGACCGGTGCGGGCGCCGGGCGGCGCGGGGGTGGCCGCTATACTAGCGCGCCCGCGTTTCGAGCCCGACGCCTGCCTATGAGTGGTCCGACCTTTCAGCAGCTGATCCAGCGCCTCAATGCCTACTGGGCCGAGCGCGGCTGCGTGCTGATCCAGCCGCTGGACCTGGAGGTCGGCGCCGGCACCTTCCACCCGGCGACGTTCCTGCGCGCGCTGGGACCGGAACCGTGGAACGCCGCCTATGTGCAACCCTGCCGGCGCCCGACCGACGGCCGCTACGGCGACAATCCCAACCGGCTGCAGCGCTACTACCAGTACCAGGTGGTGCTCAAGCCGAGCCCGGACGACATCGTCGCGCAGTACTTCGGCTCGCTCGAGGCGCTCGGCGTCGACCCACAGGTGCACGACCTGCGCCTGGTGGAGGACAACTGGGAGTCGCCGACGCTCGGCGCCTGGGGGCTGGGCTGGGAAGTCTGGCTCAACGGCATGGAGATCACCCAGTTCACCTACTTCCAGCAGGCCGGCGGCCTGGAGTGCCGACCGGTGCTGGGCGAGATCACCTACGGCCTCGAGCGGCTGTGCATGTACCTGCAGAACGTCGACGACGTGTTCGACCTGGTGTGGACCCACGGCCCCGACGGCACCCCGGTGACCTATCGCGACGTGTACCACCAGAACGAGGTCGAACAGAGCACCTACAACTTCGAGGTCGCCGACGTGCCGGAACTGCTGCACCGCTTCGACGCCTGCGAGGCCGAGGCGCTGAAGCTGGTCGGCCTCGACCTGCCGTTGCCGGCCTACGAGCAGGTGTGCAAGGCCTCGCACTGCTTCAATCTGCTCGACGCGCGCCGCGCGATCGGCGTCACCGAGCGCCAGCGCTTCATCCTGCGCGTGCGCAAGCTGTCGCAGGCGGTGGCCGAGAGCTACCACGCACAGCGCGAGAAGCTCGGCTTCCCGGGCCTGAAGCGCGAGGCCGAAGCGGCATGAGCGCGGTTGGCGGCGATTTCGCACCGTACGGGCTGGTCGCATTCCTGTTCGGCGTGTTCTGCGCGTATTGGGCCCAGGAAACCGGACGCAGCGCCTGGCTTTGGTTTTTCCTCGGCCTGCTGCTGCCACCGATCGCGGGCATCGCGCTGCTGTCCAAGAACGCGGTCCGGCTCGAACGCTTCGCTCAAACGCGGAAGGACAAGGCATGACCCGGCTCGCGCCCCTGCTCATCGAACTCGGCACCGAGGAACTGCCGGTCAAGGCGCTGCCCGGACTGGCGCAGGCGCTGTTCGACGGCGTGCTCGACGGGCTGTCGAAGCGCGGCATCACGGTCGAGCGCGGCGAGGCGAAGCCGCTGTACACCCCGCGCCGGCTGGCGGTGCAGCTGCCGGCGGTCGCCATGGAGCAGCCTGAGCAACACTCGGAAGTCCTCGGTCCCTATCTCAACATCGCGCTCGACGCCGACGGCCAGCCGACCCGCGCGCTGCAGGGCTTCGCGTCGAAGGCCGGCGTCGAGTGGACGGCGCTCGAGCGCACCAGCGACGCCAAGGGCGAGCGCTTCGTGCACCGCGCGGTGAAGCCCGGCGCGCGCACCGCGGCGCTGCTGCCGGAGATCCTGCACGAGGCGCTGGCGGCGATGCCGATTCCCAAGCCGATGCGCTGGGGCGCGCACACGCATGCGTTCGCGCGGCCGGTGCACTGGCTGGTGCTGCTGCTCGGCGACGCCGTGGTCGACGGCGAAGTCTTCGGCCTGCAGGCCGACCGCATGAGCCGCGGCCACCGCTTCATGCACGACAAGACGGTGTGGATCGCGCGCGCGGACGACTATCTCGACGCCCTGCGCGCGGCGAAGGTGCTGGCCGACCCCGACGAGCGCCGCGCACGCATCGTGCAGGAGGTGATGCAGGCGGCGACCGCGGCCGGCGGCGAGGCGCGCATCGACGATGACAACCTCGAGCAGGTCAATTGCCTGGTCGAATGGCCGCAGGCGGTGGGCTGCGCCTTCGAGACCGAATTCCTGGCGGTACCGCAGGAAGCGCTGATCGCGACCATGGAGACGAACCAGAAGTTCTTCCCGGTGCTCGGCGAAGACGGGCGCCTGCGCGAGCACTTCGTCGGCATCGCCAACATCGCATCGAAGGATCCGGCCGAGGTGCGCAAGGGCTACGAACGGGTGATCCGCCCGCGCTTCGCCGACGCCAAGTTCTTCTTCGTCGCGGACATGAAGCAGGGGCTGGCGTCGATGAACGCCGGACTGCGCACCGTCACCTACCAGCAGAAGCTGGGCAGCGTCGCCGACAAGGTCGAACGCGTGGCGGTACTGGCCGAAGCGATCGCGGCGCAGGTCGACGTCGACCCGGCGCTGGCCCGGCGCGCGGCGGAGTTGTCCAAGGCCGACCTGCAGTCGCGGCTGGTGAACGAGTTCCCGGAGCTGCAGGGCATCGCCGGCCGCTACTACGCCTCCCAGGACCCGTCGCTCGACGGCCTGCCGCGCGAGGACCGCCTGACACTGGCCAACGCCATCGACGAAGCCTACCGCCCGCGCTTCGCCGGCGACGACATCGCCCTGTCCGGCGTCGGCAAGGTGCTGGCGATCGCCGAACGCCTGGACACCCTGGCCGGCGGCTTTGCCGCGGGCCTGAAGCCGACCGGCAACAAGGATCCGTTCGCGCTGCGGCGCAACGCGCTGGGGCTGGCGCGAACGATCATCGAGAGCGGCTTCGACCTGGATCTGTCACGGCTGGCCGAACAGGCCTTTGCATCCCTGCCGGAACCGGTGCAGCCGCATGCCGACCGGAATACGGAAACCGCGCTTCTCGATCTCTACGACTTCATCCTCGACCGCCTGCGCGGCTACTACGCCGACAAGGGCGTACCGCCGCAGCACTTCGCCGCGGTCGCCGCGAAACGTCCGCCGTCGCTGTACGACTTCGACCGCCGCATCGACGCGGTCGGCACCTTCGCCGCGCTGCCCGAGGCCGCGGCGCTGGCCGCGGCCGACAAGCGCATCCGCAACATCCTGCGCAAGGCCGACGGCGAGATTCCCGGCAGCGTGGATCGCGATCTGCTTCGCGAGCCGGCCGAACTGGCGCTGGCCGAGGCGGTGGAGGCGGTGTATGCCGAGACCGGCCACGCGCTCGCCCACGGCGACTACGTCGACGCGCTGGCGCACCTGGCGCGGCTGCGGCCGCAGGTGGACGCGTTCTTCGACGCGGTGATGGTCAACGTCGACGACCCGGGTTTGCGCCGCAACCGCCTGGCCCTGCTCAGGCGCCTGAGCGACCGCCTCGGCAGCGTCGCCGCGATCGAGCATCTGTCGATCTGAGCGCCGGGCGTCGATGGAGACGGGGCCTGCTCATGGCGATTCGCCGAAGTAGCGGGTCCTGAGCTCCTCGATCAGGCCGCTTCGATGCGCACCGACCAGCTCCACGGTGAGCGGTCGCGTCAATTCACTGTGGCGGGACAACCCGAATCCGTACTTGTCCGGCTCGAAGATGGCGCCCACCACCGCGACCGGCCGGTCCGGATTGCCATGGGCGAAATACTCGAGCACGGGCGCGTCGCCGACGATGGCGTCGATCCGGCCGTCGACCAGGGCGTCGACGGCTTCCTCGATGTGCGCATAGCTGCGGGCTTCCAGCCCGGCTTGACGCGCATATTCCTCGGCCACGCTGCCGGTCCTGACCCCGACCGGACGCCCGGACAGGTCGGCGACGCTGTTGATCTGGTTGGTCAATGACAGGGTGGTCATCACGCTGGTCACCGACGAGGTGACGTAGGCCAGCACCGCGATGCCGCAGATCAGCCAGAGACCCTGCCAGATCCGGCCGATCCAGCCGAACAGGTTCTTGCGCGACGGCGACTTGCCCGAGGTGGTGATCGACATGACGGTGTAGAAGCTCTCGGCAACGCCGTCGCGCCAGCTGCGCGGAAATTCCTTGTCGAAATGCCGGTCGAACAAGGTCACCAGGATCGTGGCGGCGACGATGACCAGGGCGATCCAGGCATACGCCCGCAGGTGGCCCGACTGGTTCAGTCCCGCGATCAGGCCCCGGAAACCCACGCGACGTTCATTGCCGACCATGATCCTGAGACCGGCATCGAACCAGGGATGGGTGAAATCGATGCGTTCCACCCGGCTCCGGGTGATGGTCAGGTTGGTCACCGCGACATCGACCTCTCCGCGGGCCGTGGCATCGACCAGTTCCCGGTACGTCTCCATCTCCACATAGCGGGCCTGCAGGCGGAGCCGCCCGGCCAGCTCATCCCACAGGTCGATCGCCATGCCGGTGTAGCGGTCGTCCCGCTTCATCACGAATGGAGGACTGACGTACACCCCGACCGTCAGCTCCCTGGGCGCTGCAGTGGCCTCAGCCGCATCGGCAGCGTCATTTTGTGCCTTGGCCGCGTTGGCCGCGCCCGTGCCCGCAGCCACGAGCAGCACGGCCAGGATCGCAAGGCATGCCGCGCGCGGGAACCCGTGTTTCATGGGATCGATTCCCATTGTTCGGGTGGCGGTCTACCGATTCGAGAATCGCGCACTGCAGGCATTGCTGACCCAGATACCGCGGCGTGGCAGATAGTCCCATGTCCGGCCCTCGCGGCACAGACCGGAAGAAAACTCCTGGGCCAGCCGGGGCCGGCCGTTGCGGTCGTCCCATTCACACCAGCTGATCGCGCCAGCGCTGCTGGTGCACTGGACGCTGTACTCGGGCCGTGCCGAGCCGGCCACGCCGAACCGTGCGTGACAACCCCGGTTCACCCACAGCCGGTCGCCGACGTAGCCCCAGCCCAACCCTTCGTCACACGGATTCTGCGACAGTTGCTCGACCAGCACGGGGCGGCCCCGGCGGCTGTCCCAGGCACAGCTGTAGGGACGCCCGTCCGTGCTCGAGCAGGTCACCGTGTAGCCGTCGACCGGCGGCGGGGTGGGACGGTGCGGCGGAGCGCTGCCGGGGATCCGGGTGAACTCGCCACGGCAGCCCGCATCGACCCAGACCCGGCCCGGCGATTGCCCCCAGGTGCGGCCTTCGATGCAGGCCGTGGACGAAAGCTGGCGCGTCAGCAGCGCCTGGCCGCGAAAGCCGGTCCGGCACTCCTGGCGGCGGCCACGCGGGCTTTCGCAGCGGACGGTCTCGCTGGCGGCCATGGCTTCCACGAAGCGTGCGCGGCAGCCCTGGTCGACCCAGACCAGACCCGGACGCACGCCCCAGTTCACGCCTTCGCTGCAGCGGATCGAGGACAGGTTCTGCGACAGGGCCGCGTTGGTCCAGCCCGTGCGGCATTCGGCATAGCCGCCGCGCTCGCTTCCGCAGACGATGCTCGGCTCGGGGCCGCCCTCGCCGCCATGGCCGTCGCCGAGGGAGCGGGCGATGTCCTGCTTGATGCGGCTGAAGGTCCAGTCGGAGCGGTTGACCTGATCCAGATAGAAGCGCAACTGGTCGCTGGGGATCGAACCTCCCCCCGACTGTTCGCTGTATTCCAGACGAATGACCCGGGTCTGGTCCGGCACGGAAAGCGTCCGCAGGTCCTCCGGCGCATAGGCCCGCTGCTGGGCATGCAGGCTCGGCACGGCCATGGCGGCCCACAGCAGCGCCGGAAGCGCGATCCACCACGCTCGGCCATGCGTACGGGCCGGCTCCGGCATGGGGCGGCTTCCGGACGTCCTGCCCGTGCGCATGGCATCGGTCTCCGTTTCAGTGCCCGCCATGCCCCTGCAGGGCGAGGTACTGGATGATGAAGTCCTGCTCGTAGCGGTGGCCCGGGTATTCCGCATCGACCCAGGTCCTGAACTCGGCTTCGCCGTCCTGGCCCCGATACAGACGGTGCAGGCGTTCGGTGAAGGCATTCACCTGCGGAGGGGTGTCCAGCGGAATCCGCCGGTACTTGGGATCGCGTTCGGCGGCGTCGCCCAATGAGACGACCCAATTCAGGAACTCGGTGTCCTGTGCCACTGCCCTGGAAGGGCCGGTCGCGGCGGCTTGCGGCGAAGCGCAGGCGCTCATCGCCAGGACCAGCGCGATCGCCAGGACAACAGCGGAGGATTTCATCGTGTCACGCCTCATGTCGTGTAGGGAGGGCGGATCCGCGCTTGCGGCAGCGGCAGTCGATTTCCTGCCGCCGATGCTGCCGCAGACGGTCACCGGTCGGGGTCATGGGTGTTATCGGAAATTGGCCGCGTGACAGGACATCGCCAGCCCCAGGGGAGCTTTCGAACCTGTCCGGAGGTCCGCTGGCGCCGCGTCACGGTCGCGGCCCGGATCCGTCGACCGCGGCGGTCTGCTCCAGTGCCGCGAGCCGACGCTCGGCCGTGGTCACCCAGCCCTGGTGGCCGACGTGCTCCGCGGCTTCACGGGCATGCCGGAATGCCGCTGCTGCCTCGTCGAACCGCTGCTGGTCCTGCAGCCAGCCCCCTTTCACCAGCCAGGCGGTATGCAAGATGGCGATGGCATAGAGGGTGTCGAACCTGGCGGCATCGGCGATCAGCCGATCCAGGGCGGGCTCCATCGTCTCGGGATCGGTGTCGTCGTCGCCGGCCAGGAGCGAAGCCTCGGACAGCCGCAGCGCCAGCATTTCCTGGCTGTCCGCACCGTACTGCCACACTGTGTCCTCCCGTGCCCGCAGCAGTTGCCGACGCGCCTTCTCGTTCTCGCCAACGCTCCTGAGCAGATCGGCAAAGGCGATACGATTGGTCGCGTCCACCGTGCCGTGTGCCCGTTCGGCATCCGCGATGGCGTCGCCCAGTGTGTCGATCGCTTTTTCTCGCATCGCCTCGTCGCCGGTCATCGACGCACGCGACCAGTACAGGTTGGCGAGCAGGGAGCGGGCATGCAGGGTGAGTTCGTGGGCCGGCCCGTTGTGTGCCTCGTAGATCGCCCGCGCCTTTTCCGTCAGGGCGATGGCTTCGTCGACCCGTCCGGCATGGATCTCGACGAAGGCGCGGCCGATGTCGATCCGCGCCGTGGCCGGGTGGTCTTTCCCGAGCGGCGTCTCGACCAGGTCGCGTGCCTGTTGCAGCGATGTCCGTGCCGAGTCGTAGTCGGAATTGAGGCCCTGCATGAAGGCCAGCTCGGTCCATGCCTGGCCGGTCTGGATGTGCTGGCTGCCGAGCGTGCGCTGACGACTGGCGAGCAGCTGCTCCGCCATTTCCAGCGCCCGCGCTTCGCGCCCCGGTTTGCGTGAAGCGCGCACGGTGCGTATGAGCGACTCGCGGGCATCGTCGGCGGTAACCGGGTCGCTCTGCCCGGCCAGTTCGATCGCCTGCAGCAGCTCGGCCTCGGATTCGGCCAGCCGCATGCGCCAGCGATACCAGGTCCCGCGCTGGATCAAAAGTTGCGCCAGGACCGGGTCGCCGATCGAGGGCGACAGCTTGCGGGCTTCGGCCATGGCCCGCGCCAGGGCCTGGAACGCGAGTTTCGATCGCCCCTGTCCGGACTGCGCAATCGCGAGCTGGTCCTGCAGGCGTACCCAGGCGAGCCGATGCGGGTCGGTCAGGCGCAGCGACAGCGCGGCCAGCCCTTGCCGCGTGGTGCGCTCGGCCTCTGCATGCCGAGCCTGCAAGTTCTGGATCCGGGCCAGCGTCGCAAGGTTGAAGGCGGTCTGCAATGCGTCCCGGCCGCTGTGCTCCAGGGCCTCGCGCGCCAGTGCCTCGGCACGCGGATAGTCGCCGGTCAGGGCGCGGCTCCGGGCCAACAGGGACAGGCCGCGCGCCAGCACCTGCGGGCTTCCGGCCTCTCCTTCCCGCGCCTGCTCCCGCAGGGTGCGTTCGGCATGGTCCAGCAGCTCGGTCGCCTGCATCGACATGTCGCCCAATCCGGAAAGCGTCGCCATGCCGAGGGTGTTTTCCAGCAACTGGTTCACCCGGTGGGTCACCACCGATTCGCTCCGTGCGCGCTGGCTCTGCCAGCCCCAAAACGCCGCCGCGACCGCCGCAACGATGACGGCGGCCGCGACCAGGATCGAGAGGTCGCGGTTGCGTCGGACGAAGCAGCCGAAGCGATAGCGCACCCCCCGCCCGTGGGTGGCGACGGGCCGCGTGGCCAGCCAGGCGCGCAGATCGGCCTGCAACGACTCGACGTCCGGATAGCGGGCTTCCGGATCGGTCGCTACGCAGCGCAGGACGATCGTGTCCAGTTCACCTTTCAGCTGGCTGGACAGCTCGTGCTGTCCGCGGGCGCCGCGGGCGGTGACCTCGTTGTCGGTGATGCCTTCGGCCAACCGACTGGGAGGCATGGGGACATGCCGGATCGCGGCAGGCTTGGCCGGCAGGCGGGCACAGAGCAGCTGGCACAGGACGACGCCGAGGGCATAGATGTCGGTCGTGAATCCCGGGCTTTCTCCCTTCTTCAGCTCCGGAGGCGTGTAGCCCGCCGTCATTGCCAGCGACTTGTAGTCCCCGACGCTGGCATCGACCAGCGAGCTCGACAGCCCGAAATCAAGCAGGCGCGGCCGACCCTCCGGTGTCACCAGCATGTTCGAAGGCTTCACATCCTGGTGCAGCGTGCCGCGTGCATGCGCATAGGCAATGGCATCGCAGGCATCGATGAACAGCTCGACCCGCTTCCGGATCGCCAGTCGATGATGATCGCACCACGCGGTGATCGGTTCGCCATCGACCCACTGCATCACGAACCAGGGATAGCCTTCATCGTCGATGCCGCCGTCCAGCAGCGGCACGATGTCGGGATGATTGAGCTGGGCCAGCACGTCGCGTTCGTTGAGCAACGCGCTGACCAGCCTGGGCGATGAAATATCCGCACGGACGTACTTCAGGGCGGCGACCTGCTGGTACTGGCCGTCGATGCGCTCCACCTGGTAGACGGTGCCCATGCCGCCGCTGGCGATGGTATCCACGATCCGCCAGTTCCCGACCTCCTGACCGATGCGCTTGTCGGGAGCCGGGGGGGCCTCGTGGTCCGAGAGCAGCGGGGCGAGTGCATCCAACGACCAACGGTCCAGCCGCGTGTCGATACTGGCATCGGCCCGCAGGAGCGCGGCGAGCGCGCCGTGCAGTTGCGGATCGGCGTGCTCGAGCTCGGCCAGGCGCAGGCGGCGCTCTTTCTCCGGCATGCCGACGTAGCGATCGAAAAGCAGGAGGGCGCGAATCTCGGGGCTGGTCATGGTGCCTTCTATGGCAGAACGATAGGATGACCGGAAGGCGGTGCCGGGTCCGTATTCCTGCATGGGTCGGCGCTGTGCTTGCCGTGCCGCCCATGTTGCCGATGATGTCCGTGCACTGCGATGGACCAGTTCCCAAAAGCCGGATGGCGCCCGGACGGACGTTTCAAGCCAGTCTTCATTCGTCCGGCAGCAGCTTGCAGCCGAGGCGGATCGGAGAACGGGTGGCAATGGCCAGACTGTCTTCGTACAAGTCGCAGTCGAGGATGTTGTCCTCGGAAGAACGGCGGCCGGAAAGAACGTTGATGTTGACCCGCGGGCCACCGGAAATGAGCCGCACGCGGTCGCGCTTGAACTGGCTTCCGTCAAAGACGGCCTGATGGCTCCCGGGCGCAAGCTCGGGTGACGCGGAGCCCAGGTCCACCATGCCCAGGTCGTCCGCCATGTCCCTGGCGGCAGGCGTCGCAAACCCGAAGTAGGAAACATAGACCACGATGGTCTCGGTGTCCTTGTGCAACCGCCTGGCGGCGGCGTCGGAAAGCTCGATGTCCACGGTCAGCGGAAACTCGACGGCGTCCTTGGCCGCTTCCTGGATCCGGGATATCGAGACCCGCGGCGTCTGGCACGCCTCGTCCTCGCACCTGCCGCTGAGCCAGACTTCGCCGTCGCCGAACATCACGCCCTGGGTGTTGACCAAGACGTCCGAGAACTTCTGCGTGGTGATCGTCGAGGCAATGGCAGGGGTGATGATCCGGTCGTATTCCTGTACGAACTGATCGGCGTTCATGACGACCCTCCGGCCGTCTACCGAAATACTCAGCGGGAAGTCGACCAGCCGGGATACGGCGGCCTTGTCACCCGCGGCCACAGCTGTCTGCAGCGCGGTGAAGGCCGACCTGTATTCCTCCGCACTGCCGAACAACGTCTCGATCTGGGCGACGACGTCGCGGCCCTCCTCCGCCGGTTCCACCGCGTCCGCGGGCTCTGCGCCGGCCGGCGTCTTGCGGATTTCCGCGTCCTGTCCGCCCGTCTGCACCAAGGCGTCCGGGTCCGTGCCCGGGCGACCACCGCATGCCGATAACCAGAGTATTGCCCCCAGCAAGACCAACGTGGCTTTGATTTTCATGTCGTGGTCCTCCCCCGCCTTGCAGACTGTCGTGCAGCAGCAACTCGTTGCCGCCAGTCATCGTCGTTCCCCCCGCGCGCTTCATCCGCTGGCCTTCCCCGGAGTTTCCGGGCCGCCTGTCTAGCCGTCGAGATCGCTCGTGTCCTGGAGCGCGGTGACCATGATCGATTGCTTTTCGCAGGCGTCGTCCTCGCAGATGCCGGTCAGCCAGACCTGGCCATTGCCAAACATGAGGCCGTTCTTGTTGACCATCAGGTCGGCGAACTTCTGCCGGGCAATCGCATTGGAGACAGCCGGGGTGATGATCCTGTCGTATTCCTGCACGAACTGATCGGCGTCCCTGATGGTCCGTTTTCCGTCGACGGCGCCTTCCAGCGGATACAGCACCATCTGCGACACGGCATCCTTGTCGCCTGCAGCCACGGCCTTCTGCAAGGCCAGGAAGGCCGCTCTGTAGTCATCCACATTGCCGCCGAGTATCGATTCGATGTCCGCTGCGACCGAGGCGTCGTCTTCGCCAGGCGCCGCAGGTGCGTCCACCGCCCCGTCATTGCCTGCACCATCGGTGCCGTCGGCGGCGGCGGCGGCTTGCGTTTCGGCCGCCGGTGCCGACGCTTCCGGCGCGGCGTCGGAAGATCCGCCGCATGCGGACAGCAGCAACACGCCAATGAAGATGATCGAGTTTCCGGTGTTCATCCAGACCTCCCCGCGTTCCAGGTCGCTATGACAGATGCGTGCGCAACACTTGCGTCAGCTGATGACCGTCTCGGCAAAGCACGCCGCGAAATCAGCCGGGGCACCGAGTCCCGCCGCCCATTCGATCAATCCCTGCCTGTCGTCTTCCTCAGCCATCCCTGCCCAGACGCCCTTGAACTGCAGCCGGCCATCGGCGGACTCGAACACGAACCAACCAGGGTCCGCGATCGGCGTGGCTGCAAACACGGCGCTCCACGTGCCGATCCCCATGAAGCGGACCACTTCCACCTCCGTGGGCTTCACCTCGGCGTTCATCGCATCGACAACGAGCTTGGGGTATTGCTTGTGATGTGCGTCAGCGAGTTCCATGTCGGCGCCGGTGCAAAGCGGCGCATCGCCCGCGGCGGCAGCGGCGAATGGATCCGCCACGGCCCCGGTCGAGGGCGCGGCAGCGTCCGGTGCATCGGCCACCGGCGCCGATGCTTCCGACGCGGTATCGGCCGAACCGCCGCATGCGGACAGCAGCAGCAACATGCCAACGATGGCCATCGAATTTACGCTGTTCATCCAGAGCATCCTCGTGTTGTGATCCGTGCGATTTCAGTTCGCACCAGGAATTACGCATCCGTCATCGCTATCCTCTTCCTTGCCGCAGTTCAGATAGCCTTGGAAGTCATTGACGCGCCTCTGCGTCAGATCTGTCGCGCAGTTGTTGAAGTTCATGGGATAGGCGCTACCGCCGGACGATCGGGCCGCGGACAGGTTGCATTCCGCATCGCGGAACGCCATCCACTTCCTTTGCGCATCGATGAGCAGCTTCTTCGTATCGTCATCGTCCTCCAGGCGCGCTTCCATTTCCCGGTACAGCTTGTTCAGCTCGTCATCGACCGGCTTCAGGTCATGCTCGGAACACGCTGTCAGCTCGGCCTGGCTCTGGGCCTTGCTGTAGCAGTCGTCGTCATCGCTCGCGTTCTGCGTCGTGCTTGCGGGCCGGGCCGGGGCAACTTGCGCGGTGTCGTTGTCGCTGGCGGCTGCGTTCGGTGTGCCTGCCGAAGATGGCGAGGTGTCCAGGGCGTCATCAACGGGGTCGCCGCAGGCCGACAGCAACAGGAGCACTGCCAGCGCGGTTGCCTGTCTGATCTGCATTTCGGTCTCCTTGTCGCAGATGCTGCGGATCGCGCACCCGGTGGTCCGGACACGACGGATCAATCGTCCCCATCGTCTTCGTCGCTCGAGAACTCCGTCTGGCCCGGCTCTGGCGGGTCGTCCGAGTCGTCGTTGTCCGATGCATCGTCGTCCGAGCCGGGGTCATCCACCTCGCAGCCAATGCCATGGCAGCCCTGGTAGTTGCCATGGGTGTCGAAGTTCGGATTGCCTTCGCGGTCGTACTGCGGACGATCATCGACGACCTGCTGGTCCGGATCGTCCACCAGGCAACCGACGCCGTGGCAGCCGGTGTAGCCGGAGCCGGAGTTGCGGGTGTAATGGTAGCTGTTGGTGGTGCTGTGACGCCGGTCACCGGACTCCGCCGCACCTTCGATCAGCGCGCCCAGGACCGCGCCCGCCACCACTGCGCCGGCGTCGTGGCCGCGTGGACCGTAGGTCCGCGCGCCGTTGTCGTAGGTCCCGGCCTGGCCGTGGTGGTAGCCGCCGGCATCGGCGAACACGCCGGAGCAGCCCTGCGACACCCAGATCCGGCGCGTGGCGGGGTTGAAGCCCCAGGAGCGATTGATGATGCAGGCCGCCTGCGAGCTCTGGTAGACCAGCTGCGGCGCCTCCAGCGGAGCGTAGCACTCGTTGTACTGATAGTTGTGGGACAGGCATTCGACCGTCGTCTCTGCTGCGGCGGGCGCCGGCAGTCCGATCCAAGCAAGGCTGGCAATGATGGTCAATACGGGGAGTTTCATGTCCATGGCGCGCTCCTGGTGGCTGGGTCGGGACACGAGGCATTGACGTCCTTGCGGCAGGCATCCCGTCGTGGGGTCGGATGTCGCGGTCAATCTCCGCCTTCGAACGTGGTCTGTCCCGGTTCCGGCGGACCATCCGGGTCGTCCACCAGGCAGCCGACACCATGGCAGCCTGTATAGCCGGAGCCCGAGTTGCCGGTATGGTGGTGTGCGTTGCTGGTGCTGTGGTGCTTGTGGTCCGATTCGGCCGCGCCCAGGATCAGCGCGCCCAGCACCGCGCCCGCCACCACCGCACCGGTATCGTGGCCGCGATGGCCGTAGCTGCGCGCGCCATCGTCATGCGTGCCGGCCTGGCCATGGTGATAGCCGCCGGGGTCGGCAAAGACGCCGGAACAGCCGTCCGAGACCCAGATCCGGTTGGTGGCGGGATTGAAGCCCCAGGTCCGGTTGACGATGCAGGCCGCATGCGAGCTTTGATAGACCAGCTGCGGCGCTCCCAATGGGGCATAGCACTCGTTGTACTGATAGTTGTGCGACGTGCACTCCACGGTCGTCTCCGCGGCCGCGGGTGCCGGCAATCCGAGCCACGCCAGGGTGGCGGCGACGACCAATACGGTGGGCTTCATGTTCATGGTTTGCTCCTGATAAGGAAGGCGATGTCCGGGCTCACGGATGGCGGCTTGTCGACAGCATGGACCCCACCTTGAGGTAAAGCGAATCGATGCCGTGCTCGGCGCGACCGTATCCAAGGAAGATCGGCCCGATCCGGGTATCGATCCCCAGGAACAGGCTGCCCGCACCGATCAGGTCCTTCGATCCGAGGAAGCCCGATTCGTCGGAGTGGCCGCCCGCCTCCAGGCTTCCGCCCAGGTAGACCGGCATCGACAGCAGTGAATCCGCGTGGCCGAGGTGCCGGTAGTAGACCAGTCGTGCAAGCCCGGTGTGCTTGGCGAAGATCGCGTCGTCCTGGTAACCGGACAGCCGGCCGAGTCCGCCGAGGAAGCCGTACGCATCCAATGCCAGCCCTTTGTCGATGTGCGCCGACGAGCCCTGGATGCCGGCCAGCACGCTGTGCGCGCCCCAAGACCAGACCGCATCCCAGACCAGCCGGGTGACACCGGCATGCAGATCGGAGCCGAGCGATTCCCGGTACAGCCGGTGGCTGGCGTCGAGCCGTTGGCCGCTGCGCGGGAAGGCCGCGCTGTCGAGCGTGTCGTAGGCGACGCCGAGCGCGAAGCTGCCCAGGTCGGCGCGGGTGTATTCGCCGTCATCCCCGATCAGCAGGCGGGCCCGCTCGCGTCCGCGTGCCAGGCCGGCCGACAGCTCCCAGCGGTTGCGAAGGGCGTACGACCAGGTCAGCCCGCCGCTCCAGGCGCTGTAGCGATACTCGGCCGTGCTGCGATGGGCGGTGGCATCCACGGGGAGGTCGAAGGCACGGTAACCGGCGTGCCACCGCAGGGCCTGATGGCCGCTGCCGACGGGCTGATGCAATTCCCCGCCGAGGCGATCGATCCGGCCGATGCCGAGGCCCAGGCGCGCTTCGGCGCCCATGGCCGACAGGCCGGTCAGGGTCAGCTCGGTATCGAGCTGGTAGGCGCTGTTGCCATCGAAATCGCTGGACAGGCCAAGGGTCGAATGAAGGAAGCCCGGCCCCCAGCGTTTGTCCTGCGGCTCGATGACCAGGCCGGTCCGGCCGTCACGGGTCTGCAGCTGCCATTGCAGCTGTTCGTAGCGGTCCTCGCCGTAGGCCGCGCCGAGGTCTGCATCCAGCGCGTCCAGGTCTAGCGGATGCCCGAGATGGGATTGGGTCGTACGTGCGATGTACGTTCCGGTGCGTGTCGAGTCACGCAGCACGTCGATGAAGGCGATCAGCGGGGCATCGGATTCGGGCAGCCGGTGGTGCTGTTCGAACCGCGCGTATTCGGCCGGCGAGGCGCTGAAGCGGCGGATGTCCAGGGTCCGCTTGTCCGCCGCCTCGAAGCCGATGCCGATCGCCGTCGAAGCGCGGTTGAATTCCTGGGCGCCGAAGTAGCCGAGCGGCGGCGTCAGCAGCAGGTCGTCGTCGTCCAGACTGGCGACCTGGGCCTCGACGAGGTGCTTCATCAGTACCCGCAACGCTTGCTGGCTGACATCGAGCGGCGTGTTCAGACGCGCCTCGTCGAGCAGCGGCGAGCCGACCCGCGACACGATCAGGCGCTCTGCGCCAAGCTTGCGCGCTTCGTCGATCGGCACGTTGTCGACGATGCCGCCGTCGACCAGCAGGCGTCCGTCGACGCGGACGGGCGCGAACGCAGCCGGCACCGACATGCTGGCGCGGATCGCCATGGGCAGGTCGCCACGGTCGAACACGACCTTCTCGCCGGTGACGATGTCGGCGGCGATGGCGCGGAAGGGAATGGGCAGGTCGTCGAAGTGCTCGATCCGCCAGGTCGGCAGCAGCAGCCGGCGCAACAGCAGTTCCAGCCGCTGGCCCTGGATCATGCCGCGCGGAAACGCGATCTTGCCGTTGCGCAGGCCCAGCTGCATCCCACCCAGGCGGCGCAGGTCGTCGCGTTTGCGGCGCATCGTGCGCTGCGCACGCGGGGTGCGGTCGTGCAGCACCGATGCCCAGTCGACGTGCTGCAGGATGGTTTCGATTTCGTCGGCGCCGTAGCCGGCCGCGTACATGCCGCCGACGATCGCGCCCATCGAAGTGCCGACGATGCAGTCGACCGGCACACGCTCGCGCTCGAGCACCTTCAGCAACCCGATGTGGGCGGCGCCGCGAGCGCCGCCGCCGCCCAGCACCAGGCAGGTGCGGGGCCGTTCCATGGCGCCCGATTCGCCCCCTTGCGCCACCGCATCCCCGGCGAACGCGACCACAAGCAGGGCCAGCGGCACGATCGCCCCTGCAAGCCTGCGCCGTGCCCGGCCCGGGGCCGATGCCGAGGATGACGAGGCAGATTCCGGCGACATCGAGGCGATCTCAGAACCGATACGTCGCGACCAATTGCGGCCCGCGGTTCTTGATGTTGATCTCGTCGCGATGCGCGCTATGCTCGAACTCCAGGTCGATGTCGTTGTAGTTGTAACGCAGCGCAAAGCCGAAGTGTTCCCATGGGAAGAACTCGGCCTTCACGCCAAGGTCGACGGCATCGCCGGAAACCTTGCCGCCCGATTTGCGCACGTAGGACGCGTCGATACCGACGCGCCAATGGTCTGCAATCGAACGGGTGTACTCCAGGTGCAACAGCGGTGCCCAGTGGGACTCCGAGATCGAACTGGCAACGGCCTCGAACTCGCTGTCGTCATCAAGCGCGGCAGCCAGGTTCGCCGAGACCTTGTAGCGGATTGCGCCCAGGCCGATGCCGAAGGCGCTTCGCTCGCCATGATGGAGCAGCCAGGAATAGGATGCGCCAAGCAGGTTGATGTCGATATCACCCGTGGCGGCGGCGGTCTCGCGGTAGATATCGTCGCCGATGACGAGGTCCCGTTCGAGGACCCGCGTGGCACTGGCGTCGTGGCCGTAGCGGAACGCCTTGAGTCGGTGCCGCCGACCGATCGTGCCGCCGATCTCGAGATAGGATTCCGTTTTGTCCATGTCCAGGCCGAAGTCGCGCTGGAGGTCGACGTGCGTGCCTTGGCGCGTTCCCGTTGCGGAATCCCGGCGCAGCGTGACGTCGTTGTTGGCCTTGTAGGCGCCCGCCGAAATGTAGAACCTGTCGACCGCCTCCACGGCAGCGGCATCGGTGGCGACGGCCATCGCCGGAAGGGCCAGGGCGAGCACGGTCCGGATGCGGAGGTCGTTTGAATGTTTCATTGCAATCCCCTCAAATTGTGATCGAGTTCTATTACCCGGATACCGTGTGCCCGCTGGATACGCCCGATTGCAATCACGGCTTGTGCCTTCACGTCATATGAACTTGCGCCCGACTTATGCTCGGACCAAAGCGCTGCCGCGGTTGTCCGAACGATTTCGGTCATCCAATCGATTCGTGAAAACAGGGCTTGAGGGGACATGGAGTACCGTCAAAATCTGCTTCCGTCTTCATCGGGGGATCTGACGGCACCTGCGCTCGGCGATGATATGGCCGAGTCGGTCACACAGCTCCTGGTTGAAGCCGAACAGACCGGGGGCGACGCCTGGAACCGGATCTACGGCCTGATCTATCAGGACCTGCACCGGATCGCCCGTTCCCAGATCCGGCAGCAGATGAACCCGGGGTTGTCGCCGACATCGCTCATCAGCGAGACCTGGTTGAAGCTGGTGCGCTCGCAGATCTCGGCCAGCAGTCGCCCGCACCTGGTCTCCCTGATCGCCCGCGCGATGCGTTTCGTTCTGGTCGACGAGGTGCGCCGGGCCCTGGCCAGCAAGCGGGGCGGCCGCCAGGTTGCGGAAAGGTTGTCTTCGATCCGGGAACCGGCCGCCGAGGATGACCGGCTGGAGGAGGTGCTTGCACTCGACAAGGCGCTCGAGTCGCTTGCGGAAATCAGCCCCCGCCTGACACGGGTGGTCGAGCTGCGTTACTACGGCGGCCTTGAGGAGACCGAGATCGCCGAGCTTCTGGGGGTGACGAGCCGCACGGTGCGCCGCGACTGGCGCAAGGCGCGCGCTTTCCTGCAGTGCCATCTTGCCGGCATCCAAGACACGCCTGCCGCCCTGTGGGAAGGCTGCGGCGAGACGGCTCCCCTGACATCCGAAGCCAGCCGGTAGCGATTCGGTCGAACCAGTACGCGAGGTGCCGGCCAAGCGTCGGCCATCACTCGCAAGCCATTGCGGCCGCCTTTTTGGTAAATCCCGCGTTCTCGGCCCTGCAGGAAGAAACGAGGGCGTGCACGTCGGGCGCTTCCGTCCACTGCGACCTGGCCCGATCGAGCGAGTCCTCCAGCAATGATGCCGATGGATGGCCCTCGATCCGGGCGAGGCATGCGTCCACGCGCTCGACGTAGTCCCGGCAGGCTTTCGGCAGACCGACAGGCGTGGAAGCCTTGTCGAACATCGACGCAGCGCCCATCTCGAGGACGGCTGCATCTTCCTCCACGATGGCCACCTCCCCCTTGCCGCAGGACATCAGCAAAGCACACGTCCCGATCAGCACGGGACGCAGGTCCATGGCTCGACTCCACCCTCTCATCTTCATTCGATCTCCTGAAGCGGCGCTGCGTTCGGACTTCGTCCAAGGAACCCTATAGACCTTGCTCGCGAAAGCGACGGATGATTTCGTGATTGATCATCTGGCAATGCTCCAGATAGGCCCGATGGTCTGGCGGGCCGTACCAATACGTGGCCGTGATGTTGAGGGAATCGGAGTTGATCTCGTTGAAGACGACGTGCGGCGGCGGCCGGTCCGGATGATTGATGGCCTCGTTCGGATGCCGCGTTCCCGGCGCCTGCCCACCATGCAAATCCGCCTGCGGCGCGCCGTCCGATTCCGCGGCGCCGGCATCGGGCACGGACAGGATTTCACGCAGGATCTCCACGGCGCGTTGAATCTTCTCCTGCGGCGTGTCGTAGGCCAGGGGAAGGTCGATCGTGCGCCGGATGGATGGGCGCATGTCGACGTTCTCGACATCCATGCCGGCAACCTTCTCGTTGGGAATGCTGACCAGATGCCCCGAAAGCAGCCGCAGCCGGGTGGAGCGCATGCCGACATCTTCGACAACGCCGTCATAGCCCTGGAGCTTGACCCGCTGGCCAACCTCGAAAGGCTTGTCCAGGAGCAGCATGAGACTGCCGAAGACGTTGCGCAGCGTGTTCTGCGAAGCCAGCGCGACCGCGAGGCCCGTGACGCCGGCACCGGCGAGAATGGTGGCCAGCGAGAAGCCCAGAAGGTGCATTCCTTTCAGCAGAGCGGCGACGATCGCGATGATGCTCACGACGCGAATGCCGAGGATCGCCAGATGGATGTCGGCCGGGCGCCGTTTCGCGCGCTCGGTCGCGGCCGCCAGCTCGATCAACACGGTTCCGAGCGAGAACAGGAAGACGATGCCCGCGAACAGGCCCATGCCGTAGATGATGTAGACGGCAGCCTGGAACACCGGTCCGGTGATGAAGATCTTGTCGCCGATTAGGTCATAGAGCAGATAGCTGGCGAACATCGTCAATAGCGGCACGAGCAGCAGCGTCGAATCGCGCGCAAGGGGCGCGGCGTCCCGCGTCGCCCGCTTGAGGATGGACGACAGGAACCAGATCGAGAGGAACGCAACGGCAAAGAGCAGGACCATTGCGATCCATTGCCAGATGGTCTGTCCCAGGATTCCCTTGTGCATCCAGGCGGGCAGTCCGTCCGACCATGCCTGGAGGGTCGGGCGCGGCGTCAGAAAGGACGCCTCGTAGAAACCTTGCGCGGCGGTGCTGCGGTACGGAAACGACTTGAGTTGCCAGAAGAGATCCTCGGCCGTCTCCAGCGTCTCCTCGCTGAACAGGTATTTCCCCTGGTTGGGTCCATCGTCGATGCGCGCGATGACGAGCGGACTGCTGCCGATCTTCCAGGCGGGCGGGTAGCCCTCATCGATGGCGGCGAGCATCTGTTTCCGGTCCGGGATGCTTTCGACCGGGGGCAGGCCGACCCGGTCGATGACCTCTCGCAGATAGACCGCGGAATTCACCGCGACATCCTGCCGCAGCGACGGCGCGACGTTCCTGAGATCGAAGAACCATTGCATCTCGTCGTACAGATGCTGCAGTTCCGCGTCGTCCTCCGCCGTGTACGTGTCCTGTCGCAGGAGGTCGTAGTAGCGCTGGGTCCGCTTGAGGAAGCTGATAATCGTGTCGCGGGGGCTGTTGGTGTTCGCCGGCGAGAGGAGCTCCTCCAGGGACTGGAGGCTGGCGTCATCGGGTTCGGCGAGTTGATCGAGAACGGCTTCGATGCCGCGGGTGCTTTCGGACGGGAAGAAGGAGAAGCTGGTGTCCTCCTCGGCAGGATCGGGACCGGCGTCCTGCGCAAGCACCTCGGTACCGAGCGTGACGGCAAGGAGCACCATGACAACGTGCAGGATGTAGTGCTTGCTGCTCATTTCATTCGATCAGGTGTGCATGCAGGCGTCGTCTGGCGCCCTGATGTCCAGGCGGCCTGGAAGATGGTCCCCGTGGGAGCACGCTTGTCCGCCGCGCCGGGCAAGCCATTGATCTGCATCCGCACCTCTCTTCGACCTGTCCCTCATGGTGAATGCCTCGGGAAATGCCCGGGCGAGAGGACATGTCCTGTCCGGGACCGGTTTCGCGAATGAAAAGCGGGAAGTGGTCCGCAGCGATCCCGGCCCTCGGGCCGCGCGTGGCCGCACCTCCCTACCCGCTCACGAAATGCCAACCGCCAAGGAGATCTCATGCGTCCGGCTTCCAGAAGGAGGACCGCTGCCGGTTCCACGCCTCGCCCCGCCCGCTCCTCGCTTTCGCACGCCGTGGCCTGCGCGCTGCTGCTCGGCGTCAGCGCCACCGCTGCCGCGCAGGACTATCAGGAGCCGGGCGCGATCGGCGATCCGGACAGCTGGGTCACTGACGAGTTCAAGGCGGACTGGGGTCTGGCCGCCGTCAACGCGCACCATGCCTATGCGCGTGGACTGACCGGCGCGGGCGCCAGGCTGGGCATCCTGGATACCGGGGCCATGGCCGATCATCCGGAATTCGCCGGTTCCGGGCGCCTGCACCCGATTCTGTCGAGCGTCGAATTCCAGGACTCCACGCCGTGGAAGGCCGACGGCGGCATCGGCCGCCTGGTGTTCGGCGATCATGGCACCCACACCGCCGGCACCATCGCGGCCAGCCGCGATGGCTTTGGCATGCATGGCGTGGCGTTCGGCACGAACCTGTTCGTCGCATCCGGCTATGCGCTGGACAGAACCATCGAGCTGGTGGGCGAAGGCACCGAAGACAACTACGGCATCCTCGGAGAGATCAACAAGTACCTGGAGGAACAGAACAAGCAGCTCCCTCCGGACCGACAGCTGCCGCTCCTGGACAAGGACGAGGTGCTTGCATTGTTGCCAGGCGAATGGTCGGCAGACCCGTTCGACCCCAGGCTGGTCGCCGACGGCTTCGACCAGATGGCGGAGCAGGGCGTGCGCGTGATCAGCAACAGCTGGGGACGTACTGCGGACCTGGGCAGCGGGTTCGAAGCCATCGCCCAGACATACGAAGATGTCAGGAGGCAGGATCAGCCCATGCATGATGCCGCCGTGCGTGCCGTGCGCGACCATGGCGTCCTGTTCGTGTTTGCGGCCGGCAACAGCGGGAACGAGAGCACGCTCACCCATGCCGATGTCGAACCCAGCCTGCCGGCCTTCATTCCTGCGCTGGAAAGCCACTGGGTTTCGGTGGTTTCCGTCACCAGCGACCTGGAGCGCAGCGGCTTTTCCAGCATTTGCGGTGAAGCCAGGGACTGGTGCATCGCTGCGCCCGGGAGCGGCATCACCAGTACCGGCTTCGACCCGTACGACGACAGTGAAAGCCGGCTCAACCTCGTCGCTTTCCTGCTGGCCGAGGCCAAGCGGCGCCAGAGCGAAGGCGAGACCGCGGCGGAAGTCCTGGAGAACGTCCGCCAGGCGCTCATCAGCGAAGCGACCCCGGAGCAGCTGAAGCAGCTGCAGGACCTCTACGCATTGGTCGGGATCGACTTCACCCAGCCGAACGCCTTTGCCACGGCGCTGACCGACATGCTTCCCACGGAGCACGAACCGCTCTACAAGGACATGGACGGCACCTCGATGGCCACCCCGCACGTAACCGGGGCGCTAGGCCTGCTGTTCGAGCGCTTTCCCTATCTCACCGCCACCCAGGTGCGTGACGTGATGTTCACCACCGCTGCCGATCTGGGCGCAGCGGGCGTAGACGAGATCTACGGCTGGGGCCTGCTCGACCTGGAAAAGGCGATCGAGGGCCCGGGCATGCTGCGCTACGACACCGTGGTCGACATGGACCAGGCCGCCGGCGGCGCAAAGGTCTGGGAAGGCGACGCCTGGGACGACTGGACCAACGACATCGGCGGTCCCGGCCGCCTGTTCAAGGATGGCGCGGGCTGGTTGCGCCTGTCCGGCGACAACAGCTTCGCCGGCGCCTCGGTGCGTGCGGGCATTCTGGAGCTCGACGGCGATAACGCCTTGACCGGCGATGTCGAGGTCGTTGGCGGCAACCTCATCCTCAACGGCAGCCTGCAGGGCAGCGCGCTGCAGGTGTTCGAAAACGGATTCGCCCTGATCGCGGGCACCGTCAGCGGCGGCAGCACGTGGGTGGCCGGCGGGCTTGGCGGCGATGGCGCCCTCGGCGACGCCACCATCGTCGGCACCATCGCCCCCGGCGACGGGTTCGGGCGCGGGATCGGCGCGCTGACCTTCAACGGCGACTACACCCAGGCCGCCGGCTCGGTCTACAGGGTCGATCTGTCGGCCGACGCTTCCGATCGCATCGCGGTCGGCGGCGGCGCGGACCTGCAGGGCGGCAGCGTGGCCGCGGCCGCGATGCCGGGCGAGTCCGTGCTCGGCCAGCGCTATCGCATCCTGTCTGCCGACGGCGGCGTCGACGGCAGCTTTGCCGGCCTCGACACCTCGGCCTGGGACGTGCCGTTCCTGTCCTTCGATCTGGCCTATTCGCCGTTCGCGGTGGATCTGGACGTGAGCCGCGGTGCGTCGTTCGCCTCGGTAGCCGCCACCTGGAACCAGACCTCCACCGCCACCGCGCTGGACGGCCTGTCGGACAGCGACTCCTTGTTGCAGTCGCTGGTCTACCTCAACGGCGAACAAGCGGTCGCCGCCTTCGACCAGCTGTCCGGCGAGCTGTACCCGAGCCTGCGCTCGGTGCTGGTGGAGAGCAGCCGCGCACCACGCGCCGCAGTGATGGCGCGCGCGGGCAGCGGCGCCGATGGCTTCGCGATGCAGGGCCGCGAGGACCGCGGCCACGGGTTGTGGGTCGACGCCCACCGCGGCGGCGGCCACATCGACGGCGACGGCAACGCCCACCGCATCGACCACAGCACCCGCGATCTGCTGCTCGGCTACGACCATCGCTTCGCCGCGGGCTGGCAGGCCGGCGCGATGATCGGCACCGGCCGCACCGACTTCGATGTGCGCGGCCTCGGCGACCGCGGCCATGCCGACAACCGCCTGTTCGGCGTCTACGGCGGCGGCCACTGGGGTGGCTTCGGCGTGCGCGCGGCGTGGATCCAGGCCCACCACGACATCGACACCGAGCGCCGGATCGTCTTTGCCGGCTTCGACGAGCGCGCATCGGCGACGTTCGACGGCCGCACACGCCAGGCGGTGATCGAGGCCGGCTACCGCTTCGGCCGGGAACGCTGGGAGGCCGAGCCGTTCCTGCAGTACGCCAACATCCGCGTCCATCACGATGCGATCGACGAGGCCGGTGGTTCCGCGGCGCTGCACGGCCCACGGGTCGCCAACCGCGTCAACGTCGGCACCTTGGGTGCACGCTTCGCCATCCATCTCAACGCGAGCGGCCAGGAACAGACCTGGCTGAGCCTGCGCGGCATGCTGGGCTATCAGCGCGTCGGCGGCCACCGCACGCCGGAGACCTGGCTGGCGTTCGACGGCAGCGACGCGTTCGGCGTCCGCGGCGTGCCGGTGGAGAAGAATGCGGTGGTGGCCGAAGCCGGATTCGCGGCCCGCACCAGCGCGCACACGATGCTGGAGTTCGGCTACAGCGGCCAGCATGCCAGCGACGCCAGGGAACACGGCGTCAACGTCCGTTTCTCCGCGAGGTTCTAGGTTGCGCGGGAACGTATGACCGGATGGGTTGCAATTGCGGCATATCGATGCCGGATCGACGGCGTCCCGACGGACGCGGTCGACTTCCAGGTTCGATACTTCGATCTTCCCGCCCCCTCCGACGTAGAGGCTGTGCTGCGGAACGAACCGCCGTGTGAGTACGAGAATCATCGGGATGAGACGGTGAGTTGGCCGTTGGCCCGGATCCTGGTGATCCAGGACCTGATGATCGCGGCATCTGGAGATGAAATTGCCGGATTCAGGGCCGGCGTCGAAACGCTGTCCGCGTTGGCCGGCGAGATGCGGCCCAACCGTTTCCCCGACCCCACGCCCGCGGTTGCAGCAGATGATGCCGGCCTGCACGACGGTCCGGGAGAGGTGATGCGCATCACACGTGTTGCCGGCGCCGGCCTGCTCCTGATCGCCGGCATCGCCTGCAGCCTGCCGCCGCCGGCTCCGGCCACGTCCGCGCCGCCGTCCCGGCCGGACGAGCGCACCAGGGAGCGTGTCCGCCAGCCGGGGATTACCGTTCCCGGGAGCCAGGTCGGGCTGCCGGACCGTGCACGGGCCGGCAGCATCATCGAAGGGCGTGCACCGGCCGGCTCGCGGGTCGAAGCCGCGGGCCAGACGCTGGAGGTCGGGGAAGACATGCGTTTCCGCTTGCGGATCCCCGCGGGTGCACACGGCGCGGTGCCGGTGCGGATCGTCCGCCCGGACCGCACGGTGCTGGTCTTGCGGGTGATGGTCGACGAGCGCTGATGTGCCGGGATGGAGCCCGGTGAACCATGTGCGCTTGCCGTCGGTGTCCTGTGCGGCCGGGTTTTTCCGATGCAGGGAGTGGGTATATCCCTCACAAAGGAGTTGATGCTGATGAAAACCCTCTCGTGTCTTGCCGTGGTTGCGAGCGTTGCCTTGGCGGCCTGCGCACCGAAACCCGAGAACGTCAAGCCGACGTACGCGTCGCAGGCGGTCTACAACAACCTGTCCTGCGATCAGATCGCCGCGGAGTCGGTGACGGTTTCGAACAAGGCCCACGACGCCGCCAATCTCGAGCGCAAGCATCGCCGCCAGGATCAGGGCATCACCGCTGCCGGGCTGGTCGTGTTCTGGCCGGCGCTGTTCTTCGCCCACGGGCACAATGCATCCTCGGCGACCAACCTGGCTGCCCTGAAGGGCGAGATGGAAGCCCTTGAAGCCGCCTCGGCCAGCAAGAACTGCGGTATCGAATTCCAGCGCACCTGATTCCACTTCCATCGGCATGACGCCGGACCGGCCAGGGACGATCACGTCCCTGGCCGGTGAGGCCGCCTCGTCTCCTGCCGCACGCGGCGCGGCAGAACATGTGCGCAGCACCTCCACGAATGCGGCACGTCGTCGACCGCTTCGCTGATCGCGATTTGCCAGACCATGTTAAGGAAGATTTGATGGCGGCCCGGTATGCTCGCCGCATGCCTGCCTGTTCCCGTTTTCCACCCGCCCAGACCCCGCGTCTGCCGGCGCTGTTGTTGTCGGGGCTGTTTTTGTTCGGCAGCGGCACGGCACAGGCCGTAGAGGTGGGCGAGGTCGAGATCCGCGGCCTCGACGAGGCCATGACCGAGAACGTGCGGGTGTCGCTGTCGCTGGTCGACGCCATCGGCAAGGACGTGCCCGGCCGGCGCCTGGGCTACATGATCCGCGAGGTCGAGGATCAGACCCGCGAGGCGCTGGAGCCGTTCGGCTACTACTCGCCGGACATCCAGGTGGAACCCCAGCGCGGCGGGGGCGCGGTGTCGGTGACCGTCACCGTCGACCCGGGCGAGCCGGTGCGGGTGCGCAACAGCGATATCGCCATCATCGGCGCCGGCAGCGACGACCGTTACCTGCGCCGGGACCTGGGCGCGTTCGCGCCGTCGCCCGGGGCGGTGTTCGATCACGCCGTGTACGAGGCGAGCAAGGCGCGGATCAGCCGGCGCCTGGCCGAACGCGGCTATTTCGACGCCGACTTCAGCGCCCGCCGGGTGGCGGTGACGCGCGCCGAGCAGGCCGCGGACATCGAGCTGGTCTGGACCAGCGGCGAGCGCTACGACATGGGGACGATCACCTTCACGCAGGAGCCGGAATCGATCGTCAACGACGACCTGCTGGAAAAACTCATCTACTGGAACGAAGGCGAGTACTACCACCAGGGCCGCCTGGATCGCCTGCGCACCTCGCTGATGCGGCTGGACTACTTCAGCCGCATCGACATCAGCCCGCAACCGGAGAACGCCGGCGCCGACCGCCAGGTGCCGGTCGATGTCACGCTCTCGCCGGCCAAGCGCAAGGTGCAGACCGCGGGCGTCAGCTACGGCACCGACAGCGGCGCCGGCATCCGCCTGGGCGAGGAACGCCGCTACGTCAACCGCCGCGGCCACAAGGCGCTGTGGCAGCTGGACTACGCGCAGCGCCGCAAGACCCTCACCCTGCAGTACCGCATCCCCGCCTTCGCCTGGCTCGACGGCTGGTACACCGTGAGCCTGCAGGCCGCCGACGAACAGACCGACTACATCGACACCCGGCGCGTGGAACTGGTCGGCAGCCGCAGCGGCCAGTACAACCAGCACCTCAACCTGATCGCCTCGATGCACGTGCTGCGCGAGCGCTGGGCCTACGTGGAGGAAAACGGCGACGCGCCCGACGTGGAGCCGGACTACCGCTACGCCACCTTCAGCTATCCATCGCTGCGCGCCGAGTACGTCAATGTCGACGATCGCATCTTCCCGACCCGCGGCATCGGCGGCAACATCGTGCTGCGCGGCGGCGTCGAGGGCGTGGGCTCGGACGCGTCGTTCGCGCAGATCCACGCCCGCGCCAGCTGGTACCGCGGCATCGGCGAGCGCAACCGGCTGATCGTGCGCGGCGAACTCGGCCACACCTATACCGACGCGCTGGTCGACATGCCGCCGAGCCTGCGCTTCTACGCCGGCGGCGATCGCAGCATCCGCGGCTACGACTGGCGCGAGGTCGGCCCGCGGCTGGGCGATTTCGCGGTCGGCGCCAAGAACGTCACCACCGGCAGCGTCGAGTTCGAGCACTACTTCGAAAACAGCTTCGGCGTCGCTGGTTTCGTCGACAGCGGCAGCGCCTTCGACGACAGGCCGGACTTCCACACCGGCGTCGGCATCGGCGTGCGCTGGCGTTCGCCGGTGGGCCCGCTGCGTTTCGACATCGCCCGCGGCCTCGACGATCCCGACTCGCCGTTCACCCTGCATCTCGACATCGGCTCAACGTTCTGATGGCCCCGATCCTGCGCCGCCGCCGGCTCGATCCGGACCTCACGCCCGAAGAGCGCGAAGCGCGCATCGCCGAACTGCGCGCGCGCCGGCGTGCGCGACTGCGCTGGCTGGCGCTGCGCTCGGCGATCGGCCTGGGCGTGCTGCTGCTGGCGGCGGGCCTGCTGGCCTACTGGCTGCTGATGACCCTGGGCGGCCGCGATTTCCTGCTGGCGCAGGTGGTGGCGCGGCTGCCGGCCGGCACCGCCCTGGAATGGCGCGAGGCGGAAGGGCCGGCCTCGGGCCCGCTGACCATGCACGACGTGCGCTTCACGATGAAAAGCTGTCCCGACCGCGACGGCGAGCCGGTACCGTACGGCCAGTGCACCGATCCCCGGACGCTGACGTTCGCGGCCGCACGCGTCACCATCGACCCCGACATCCGCCCGCTGCTCGGCCGCCTGCTGCGGCTGGACACGCTGGTGATCGAGGACGCGGTGCTGACCCTGCCGCCGTCCGGCGACGCGCCGGTCGAACTGCCGCGCTGGCCCGAGTCGCTGCCGCAGATCGGGCCGCTGCCGCTGGCGCTGCAGGCCGATGCGATCGTCGTCGACGACTTCCGCGTGATTGGCGCGGAAGGTCCGCTGATCGACATCCACAGCCTGCGCGGCGGGCTAGACGCGCGCGACGGTCGCCTGCGCGTCGAGCGGCTGCAGGCCGACAGCGACCGCGGCCGCTTCACCCTGCACGGCGAATACGCACCGCGCGCCGACTACCGCATGGACCTGACCGGCACGGCGGTGCTGCCGGCGCCGGCCGGCCGCACCCGGCCGCGCATCGGCCTGGTCGCGCGCGGCGACGTGACGCGGCTGGACGTGGCGATCTCCGGCCATGCGCCGGCCCCGGCGCGCGCGGTGCTCACCCTGCGTGGCCGCGACAACCCCGGCTGGCGGCTGCGTGCCGACGCCGAGGCGCTTGACCCCGGCCTGTTGGCCGGCAGTGGCGAGCCCGGCATGCCGATCGCGTTCGAACTCGCCGCCGACGGCGTCGGCGGCGAGGCGAAACTGCAGGGGCGATTCGCGCAGGGCGACTTCGCCGCCGAACTGCTGCCCTCGGTGCTGCGGCTGCAGGACCAAGTGATCGAAGCCGAACCGCTGGCGCTGGCGCTGTTCGACGGCACCGTGACCCTGCGCGGGCGCGCCGATTTCCGCGACAGCGCCGATCCCACCGGCAAGTTCGCGGTGACGGCGCGCGAGCTGCGCTGGGGCGGCGCCGCGGCCGCGGACGGCACCCCCGGCGTGCCGGTCACCGCCGATGCCGACTTCGGCGTCGCCGGGCGCATGGCCGCCTGGGCGGCGATCGGCAAGGCCACCCTGGCCCGCGACGGCGAGAGCGCGACGGTCGAGCTGGACGGCCGCGGCGACGGCGAGCGCATGACCCTGCGCACCCTGCGCGCGACGATGCCCAGCGGCACCCTCGACGGCCAGGGCGAGGTCGCCTGGGCGCCGGCGCTGGGCTGGAACATCGATGCGACGCTCGATGGCTTCGATCCCGGCTATTTCGTGCCCGACTGGGACGGCGCGGTGAACGGACGCCTGGCGACCCGCGGCACCACTCGCAACGACGGCGGCCTCGACATCGCCGTCGATGCCGAAGAGTTCGATGGTCGCCTGCGCGGTCGCGCACTGGCGGGCCGCGGCCGCTTCGCCATGCGCGGCCCGGCCGCCGATGCCGCTGAGGACGCGCCCAGCCACTACGAGGGCGAGATCGCGTTGTCGCTCGGCGACAGCCGCGTCGACGCCCGCGGCAGCGTCACCGACACCCTCGACATCGACGCCGAACTGGCGCCGCTGCAGCTCGACGACTTCCTGCCGGACGCGCGCGGCCGGCTCGACGGGCAGCTGCGATTGACCGGTGCACGCACCGCGCCCGATATCGACGTCGACCTCGACGGCAGCGGCCTGGCCTGGGGCGCCTACGGCGCCGAGCAGGCCGCCATCCGTGGCCGCCTGCCGTGGCAGCGCGGCCGCGAGGGCCAGCTCGACATCGATGCCAGCGGCGTCAACGCGGGCGTCGCGCTGGACACGGTGTCGGTGCAGGCCAGCGGTGCGATCGAATCGCTGCGCGCGAGCGCCAGCGTGCGCGGCGAGATCGGCGCGCTCGACCTGACCGGCAGCGCCGAGCAGCGCGGCGGCGGCTGGCGGGGCGTGCTGGAATCGCTGCGGCTGGCGCCGACACGCGGCGCCGCCTGGACCCTGCAGGGCCCGGCCCGCTTCGCCCAGGACGGCGCCAACTGGCGGGTGTCCGAGTCCTGCTTCGGCAGCGACGGCGGCGGCTCGCTCTGCGTCGAAGCCGACTGGCCGCGCAACGGCCTGACCGCCACTGGCCGGCAGCTGCCACTGGCGCTGGCCGAGCCGTACCTGCCCGAGCGCGACGACGGCCGCCCGTGGCAGCTGCGTGGCGAGATCGCACTCGATGCGCGCGTGCGCCCGGCCGGCAATGCCTACAGCGGCAACGTCAGCGTGCGCTCGGACGAGGGCGGCCTGCGCTTCAGCGAGCGCGCGCGGCGCGACGTGATCAGCTACGGCGCGCTGCAGCTCGATGCCGAGTTCGATCCACAGGCGATCACCGGCACGCTGTCGACGGTGATCGACGAACGCGGCCGCGTGCGCGCCGAGGTGCGCACCGGCTGGGATGCCTATTCGGCGCTGGCGGGCCAGATCAACGTCGACATCGACGAGCTGACCTGGCTGGAGCTGTTCTCGCCGGACATCGTCGAGCCGCAGGGGCGGCTTGCGGGCCAGGTCACGCTGGGCGGCACCCGCGCCGAACCGCAGCTGGCCGGACAAGCGCAGCTGAGCGATTTCGGCACCGAGATCCCCTCGCTGGCGATCGCACTGACCGAGGGCAACGTGCGCCTGGACGCGCTGGCCGACGGCAGCGCCCGGATCGCCGGCAGCGTGCGTTCCGGCCCAGGCACGCTGAACATCGACGGCACGCTCGGCTGGGGCGACGCCGCGGCGACGCCGCTCGAACTCGCCCTGCGCGGCGAGAACCTGCTGGTCTCCGACACCCGCGACCTGCGCGCGATCGCCAATCCCGACCTGACCGTGCGCTACGGCGCCGGCCGGCCGCTGGCGGTCACCGGCACGGTCACGGTGCCCGAGGCGCGGATCGACCTGGAGCGGCTGGACGACGGCGTGTCGGCCTCGCCCGACGTGGTGGTGCTCGACCCGGCCGACCCCAACGACGGCCCGCCGACCGTGCTGCAGCTCGACCTGACGCTGGCGATGGGCGAGGACGTCGTGCTCAACGGCTTCGGTCTCGAGGGCACGCTCGGCGGCGAACTGCGGGTGCGGCAGACGCCCGGGCGCGAGATGCGCGGCAGCGGCACGCTGCAGGTCGGCGGCCGCTACAAGGCCTACGGCCAGGAACTGCGCATCACCCGCGGCAACCTGGTCTGGAGCAACGACATCATCTCCGACCCGGTACTCGACATCCGCGCCGAGCGCCGGATCGAGGCAGAGGAGCTGACCGCCGGGATCGACGTCACCGGTCGCGCCTCGGCGCCGCAGGCCAATGTCTGGACCGATCCGTCCCGCGACCAGTCCGAGGCCCTGGCCTACCTGGCGCTGGGCCGCTCGCTGTCCAGCGTGACCGGCGACGAGAGCCGTCAGCTCGACGCGGCCTCGGCGGCGCTGTCGGCCGGCGGCGGGCTGCTGGCCTCGCAGCTCGGCGCCAGCATCGGCCTGGACGACGCCGGCGTCAGCCACTCGCGCGCGCTCGGCGGCAGCGTGCTCGGCGTCGGCAAGCAGCTGTCGCCGCGGCTGTACGTCGGTTTCGGCGTGTCCCTGCTCGGCACCGGCCAGGTGCTGACCCTGAAATACCTGCTCAGCCGCGGCTTCGACATCGAGATCGAGTCCAGCACCCTCGAGAACCGCGGCTCGCTGAATTGGCGGCGGGAGACGGACTGAAGAGCCGGGAATCGGGAATGGGGAGTCGGGAATCGTAAGAGCTGGCTCGGAAGCGGCGGACCGAAGCCTGATGGCGTCTGGCTTCATACCATTCCCGTCTCCCCATTCCCGATTCCCGCCCAATAAAAAGCCCCGCAGGCAGGGGGGGCCGGCGGGGCTCGGTGGAACGGGGCTCGGGGAGAAGCCTTACGTTCCGGGATCACTCCAGGGGAAGGGAGAGATCAGCGACAGACGTTGCATCTGTCGCGAGCTATATGACCACTTCGCACATGGATGGTTCGTGAAGATTCCGATCATTTCCCGGAAGAATTCAGCCACCGTTTACCCGAAGGGGCCATTTTCGGATCGGCGCCGGATCCGCGCCTGACGCTTCTATCAGCCAGAAGGCCCCGGGACGTCGAAAAACACGCCAGGAGCGGCCCGCCCCCGGTGGGCCGAAGCCCGGTTCAGGAAGGCCGGGCGCCCGCCGGCACGGGCGGTCAGTGCGCCTGGTCCCAGTCCTCGCCGACGCCGCTGTCGACCGCCAGCGGTACCCGCAGTTCGGCGGCGCCGGTCATCCGCGGCACCACCTCGGCCAGCAGGGTGTCGACGAAGTCCGCCCGCACCTCGAACACCAGTTCGTCGTGCACCTGCAGGATCATCCGGGCGGCGCCGGCCTGAGTCTGCAGCCAGGCGTCGATCGCGATCATCGCGCGCTTGATGATGTCGGCGGCGGTGCCCTGCATCGGCGCGTTGATCGCGGCGCGCTCGGCGCCGGCGCGCAGGCCCTGGTTGCGGGCGGCGATGTTCTCCAGGTACAGCCGGCGGCCGAATACGGTCTCGACGTAGCCCTGGTCGCGCGCCTGCTGCCGGGTGCGCTCCATGAAGTCGCGCACGCCCGGATAGCGCGAGAAGTACAGCGCGATGTAGTCCTGCGCCTCGCCGCGGCCGATGCCGAGATTGCGCGCCAGGCCGAACGCGCTCATGCCGTACATCAGGCCGAAGTTGATCGCCTTGGCGGCGCGGCGCTCGTTCGGCGTCACCTGATCCATCGCCCGCCCGAACACCTCGGCCGCTGTGGCGCGGTGGATGTCGGCGCCGGAGGCGAACGCCTTGAGCAGCCCGTCGTCCTGCGACAGGTGCGCCATGATCCGCAGCTCGATCTGCGAGTAGTCGCAGGCGACGATCTTGTTGCCCGGGTCGGCGATGAAGGCGCGGCGGATGCGGCGGCCGTCCTCGGTGCGGATCGGGATGTTCTGCAGGTTGGGGTCGCTGGAGGCCAGGCGTCCGGTGGCGGCGCCGGCCTGGTGGAAGCTGGTGTGCACGCGGCCGGTCTCGGGATTGACGATATCGGCCAGTTTTTCGGTATAGGTGCTGCGCAGCTTGGCCAGCGCACGGTATTCCAGGATCACCCGCGGCAGCTCGTGCCGGTCGGCGATCGCCTCCAGCGCTTCTTCATTGGTGCTGGGCTGGCCCTTGGGCGTCTTCAGCACCGCCGGCAGCTTGAGTTCGTCGAACAGCAGCGCCTGCAGCTGCTTGGGCGAGTCGAGGTTGAAGGTGCGGCCGGCCAGTTCGGTCGCCTTCTGCTGCGCGGCGAGCATGCGCCGCGACAGGTCGGCGGTCTGCCGACGCAGCTCGTCGCCGTCGATGCGCACGCCGTTGGCCTCGATCCGCGCCAGCACCGGCACCAGCGGGACCTCGATCTCGCGGTAGACGCGCTCGAGCGACGGCACCTCGGCCAGCTTCGGCGCCAGCAGCCGGTGCAGGCGCAGGGTGACGTCGGCGTCCTCGGCGGCGTAGCGGGTGGCGTCGTCGATCGCGACCTGCGAGAACGCGATCGCCTTGGCGCCCTTGCCGGCGACGTCGGCGTACTTGACGGTGGTGTAGCCGAGGTAGCGCAGCGCCAGCGAGTCCATGTCGTGGCGGCTGGCGGTGGCGTTGTAGACGAAGCTCTCGAGCATGCTGTCGTCGGCATAGCCTTGCACCTCGACGCCGTGCCGGCGCAGCACGTGCAGGTCGTACTTGCCGTGGTGGCCGAGCTTCTTCTTGCCCGCGTCCTCGAACAGTGGCCGCAGCGCCGCCAGCGCCTCGTCGTGGTCGAGCTGGGGCGGCGCGCCGCCGTAGTCGTGCGCCAGCGGCAGGTAGGCGGCGCGGCCGGGCTCGACGCTGAAGCTCATGCCAACCAGGTTGGCGCGCATCGGGTCGAGCGAATCGGTCTCGGTGTCGAAGGCGAACTCGCCGGCGTCGCGCAGGCGCTCGATCCAGGCATCGAGCTGCGCGCGCTCGAGGATCGCCTCGTACTCGCCGGCGACCGCCAGCGCCGGGTCGGCGGTGCCGTCCGCGCTCGCCGCCGGCCGCGCATAGCCGGCCTCGGTGCCGCGCACGCCGATCCGCCGCGCCTCGCCGGCCACCGGCGGCGCGGCCGCGGCGCCGTCCAGATCGCGCAGCGCCTGGGTGAAGCCGTAGCGGGTATACAGCGTGCGCAGCGTGTCGGCGTCGCGCTCGCGCAGCTGCAGCTGCCGCGGGCCGCGCGCCATGGCGACATCGGTCTTGATCGTCACCAGATCGCGATTGAGCGGCAGGCGCGGCAGCGCGACGCGCAGGTTGTCGCCGATCTTGCCCTTGATCGCGTCGGCGTTGGCGATCACGCCGTCCAGCGATTCGTACTCGCCCAGCCACTTGGCCGCGGTCTTGGGGCCGCACTTGTCGACGCCGCGCACGTTGTCGACGGTGTCGCCCATCAGCGCCAGCAGGTCGATGATCTGCGTCGGACGCACGCCGAACTTGTCGATCACTGCGGCCTCGCTGTCCAGCCGGCTGCCGCTCATGGTGTTGACCAGCGCGATCCGCGGCTGCACCAGCTGGGCGAAGTCCTTGTCGCTGGTGGACACGGTGACCTCGATGCCGTCCTGCGCCGCCGCCAGCGCCAGGGTGCCGATCACGTCGTCGGCCTCGACCCCGGGCTCGCTCAGGATGCTGATGCCCAGCGCCTCGACGATGTCGCACATCGGCTGCACCTGGGCGCGCAGCTCGTCCGGCATCGGCGGGCGATTGGCCTTGTATTCGGGATAGATGTCGTCGCGGAAGGTCTTGCCCGGCGCGTCGACCACGAAGGCGACGTAGTCGGGCTTCTCGTTGAGGGTGGCGCGCAGCATGTTGACCACGCCGAACAGCGCGCCGGTGGGCTCGCCCTGGGCGTTGGTCAGCGGCGGCAGCGCATGGAAGGCGCGATACAGGTACGAGGACCCGTCGATCAGGACTAGGCGTGGCATCGCTCGATTCTACCGCCGTGCCGGCGCCGACGCCGCTTCGTCCAATCGCGGTCACGGCGCGTTCGCCGCGGCCCGGCGCATAATCGAACGCGAATGCGACACGCCCGAAGCCCACGAATGCCATGGAGTCCATGATGAAGTTCCTGCTGCTGGTCCCGCTGTTGTTGCTCGCCGCCTGCGCCACCACCGAAAGCCTGGGGCCGGAGATCCCGGCCGACGCGGTCGAGGCCACCCGCACCGAGCCCAACGGCGACGTCATCACCGAATACCGGGTCGGCGGACAGCTGCGGGTGGTGCAGGTGAAGCCGGCGCGCGGGCCGACGTACTACCTCTACGACCGCGACGGCGACGGCAGCCTCGACAGCGACATCGACGATCCGCCGCAGACCTATTTCAAGCTGTTCGAGTGGTGATCGCGCGGGCGCGTCCGGGGTTCATTTCAACCGGATGCGCACCGGCGACTCGAATCCCGGCACGGTCGCCTCCACCCGGCCCGTGGACTCTGCCAGTGCCAGAATCGCCCCGCACATGCGGGTCGCGGCTTCGGCGACTTCCGCACCGCGGCCGCGAAACAATGCCGCCAGCGGCTTGATCTCGCGCGCCGTGCGGTCGGCTTCGCCGAGGAAACGCCGCAGGTCGGCGTAGTAGGCAGGGTCGGCCTGCGCCACCTGCCGCCCATCGAAGACGATCGCATCCGCGCGCACGGCGACGGCCGCATCACGAGCGCCGAAAACGACCTGGTCCGGGTCGATCCGCACCTCGTGCGGGACATCGACGTCGTCGATACGCGCGCACTGCGACGGATCGGCGGCCTGCGCGAACGCCGGCGGCGCCGTGGCGGCGAGCAGGATCGTGCTGAAGGCCATGCGGCGAAGAAGCTGGCTGTGCATATCCGGTTTTCCTGGCGATGGAGCGGCCGACTGTCGCCCAGCGCGGCACGCGCTAGCGCGTGCGGGACGGCACCGTGACTTCATGCCCGGCATCGCAGCGCCTTGCCGGGCGACGCCGCATAATCGGACTGGACCGAAAACTGCAGGAGCGTGCCATGCCGATCCCGTTGCCTCGACCGCGATTCCGCCGGCCGGTGGCGTGCCGGTGACGCCGCTGAACGTGGCCCTGGTCGGCTACGGGTTCGTCGGCAAGGTGTTCCATGCGCCCTTGGTCGCGCATACGCCCGGGCTGCGGCTGCATACGGTGGTGTCGGGCGATGCCGCCAAGGTGCGGGCGGACTTCCCCGACGTGCGCGTGCGGGTCGACCCGGAGGCCGCGTTCAACGACGATGCCGTCGACCTCGTGGTGCTGGCCAGTCCCAACCGCACCCACGCGCCGCTGGCGCTGGCGGCGCTCGCGGCCGGGCGGCACGTGGTGGTCGACAAGCCGTTCACCGTCACCGTCGCCGAGGCGCAGGCCGTCGTCGCCGCGGCCGACCGCGCCGGGCGCCTGGTCAGCGTGTTCCAGAACCGGCGCTGGGATACCGAATTCCTCACCCTGCGCAAGCTGATCGACGACGGCGCGCTGGGCGCGATCGTCGAGCTGCACTCGCATTTCGACCGCTTCCGCCCGCAGGTGCCGGACCGCTGGCGCGAGCGCCCGGGGCCGGGCGCCGGGCTGTGGTTCGACCTCGGCCCGCACCTGGTCGACCAGGCGCTGCAGCTGTTCGGCATGCCCGACGCGGTGCAGGCCGACCTGGCCCTGATGCGCGACGGCGCGCAGGTCGACGACTGGTTCCAGGTGACACTGCGCTGGCCGCGGCGGCGGGTGGTGCTGCACGCCTCGACCCTGGTCGCCGCCAACGGCCTGCGCTTCGCCGCGCACGGCGCCGCCGGCAGCTGGATCAAGCACGGGCTGGACCCGCAGGAGGACCGGCTGCGCGCCGGCATCGCGCCGGGTTCGGCGGGCTGGGACCACGACCCGCTACCGGGCGAACTGGTGCGCGCCGACGGCGAAACCCTGCGCCGGGAAACGACCGCGAGCGTGCCCGGCGACTACCGCGACTATTACGCCGGCATCCGCGACGCGATCGTGGGGGGCACGCCGCCCCCGGTCACCGCGCCGCAGGCGCTCGCGGTGATGCGTGTGCTGGAGGCGGCACGCGACAGCGCCGAACGCGGCGCGGCGGTGACGATGGCGCCCACACCGCCCGTGGCGACATAGCAACCCGGATTCATCGTAGGAGCGCGCCATGCGCGCGATGCCGCGGGCATTTCACCGCCCGCGAATTCCGGCGACCAGCGCGCCTGCCGGTCCAGGATCGCGGCCTACACCAGATCCTGCCGGCACCCGCGGCATCGCGCGCATGGCGCGCTCCTACGAATGCGCATCCAGCCCCGGCAGAACCGCCACCAGACACCATCGCGGCCGCGGCATGTCTGCTCAGCGCCGCGCCTCGCTCGCCATCTTCACCGCGAACGCGGCCAGCACCGTGCCCATCAGCCAGCGCTGCGCCGCCAGCCACAGCGGCCGCGCCACCAGGAAAGCGGCAATCGACCCGGCCAGGATCGCGATCAGCGCGTTGACCATCACGCTGATCGCGATCTGCGCACTGCCCAGCAGCAGCGACTGCATCAGCACGTTGCCGTGCTCGGGGCTGATGAACTGCGGCAGCAGCGACAGGTACAGCACCGCGGCCTTCGGGTTCAGCAGGTTGGTCAGCAGGCCCATCAGGAACAGCTTGCGCGGGCCGTCCTTCGGCAGGTCGCGCACCTGGAATGGTGAACGCCCGCCGGGTTTCACCGCCTGCCACGCCAGGTACAGCAGATAGGCGGCGCCGGCCAGCCGCAGCGCGTCGTAGGCGTACGGCACCGCCATCACCAGCGCGGTGATCCCGAGTGCGGCGCAGACCATGTAGAACACGAAACCGAGCGCGACGCCGGCGAGCGAGATCAGCCCGGCGCTCGCGCCCTGGCTGATCGAACGCGAGATCAGGTAGACCATGTTCGGCCCGGGCGTGAGCACCATGCCGAGCGAGATCAGCGCGAAGGCGAGCAGCTGGGACGACTCGGGCATGTCGGCGATCCGGAGGCATGTGGCCAGCGCCAGACGTTACGCGATTCGGCCGTCGCCGTCTCCGGAATCCTGGCCCCGGGCACCGGGGTGCTGCGTTCCACGATCGCAACAGCCGGGCGTCAGGCGATCGCGGCAAGGCGCACGGCCGGAGAAGCAGACGATCCGCCGGAACAGTGCGTGCGACGGGCCCCTAGTCGCGCTTGACGCCGTGCCCGCCGAAGGCGTCGCGCAGCGCCGCCAGCAGCTTGTCGGCGAAGGCATCGTCGTCGCGCGAGCGCAGGCGCTCGAGCAACGCCTGGGTGATCACCGGCGCGGCGACGTTCAGGTCGATGGCCTCGGCCACGGTCCAGCGGCCCTCGCCCGAATCGGCCACGAACGGCGCGATGCCGTCGAGCCCCGGATTGCCGCGCAACGCATCGGCGGTCAGGTCGAGCAACCACGACCGCACCACGCTGCCCTCGCGCCAGATGTCGGCAACCTGGGCGAGATCGAAGCCGAGATCCTGCTTGCGCTGCAGGATCGCGAAGCCTTCGGCGTAGGCCTGCATCAGGCCGTACTCGATGCCGTTGTGCACCATCTTGGCGAAATGACCGGCCCCGGCGGGGCCGACGTGCCCCCAGCCGCGTTCCGGTGCCGGGGCCAGCGCCCGGAACAGCGGCGCCAGCCGCTGCGCCAGCGCGGCATCGCCGCCGATGGTCAGGCTGTAGCCTTCGTCCAGTCCCCAGATGCCGCCGCTGGTGCCGACGTCGAGCCAGCCGAGGCCGTCCTCGGCCAGCAGCGCCGCACGGCGCTGGCTGTCGCGATAGAAGCTGTTGCCGCCGTCGATCACCACGTCGCCGGGCGCGAGCAGCGGACGCAGCGCGGCGATCGTGTCGTCGACGATCCGGCCCGCCGGCACCATCAGCCACAGTGCCCGCGGCGCCGGCAGCAGCGCGACCAGCTCCGGCAGCGACGTCGCCACCTCGACCCCGCGCGCGGCCGCCGCGGTGCGCGCCGCCTCGCCCGGGTCGAAGCCGGCCACACGATGGCCCCCGCGCAACAGCCGTTCGGCCATGTTCGCGCCCATGCGACCGAGTCCGATCATGCCCAAGTCCATGCGTTTTGCTCCGACAGCGACGGGGGGCACAAGCCTCGCACAGCATGCGCCTGGACTGCATTCACACCTGCATGCGGAACCGGGCTTGTCTGGCGCTCGTCTCAAAAAGCATTTTTAGCCGCGGATAGACGCGGATCAACACGGATAAGCTGCCGGTGAGGATGCGAGAAGTCGCTTTGCATTCACTTGAACGCTTATCTGCGTTCATCCGCGTCGATACGTGGCAGATAGCTCTTGCAAGAGATGGCTTCCAGCCGGCGAGGCAGCGGAGCAAGCACCGCTCTACAAGAGAGGCCGGGTGCTGGTCGCGCCGGGCCGCTCAGTCGGCCGCGGCGCCGACGATCCGCACGCCACGCAGTTGCGGCTGGCCGTCGAGCAGGTCGGTCCAGACCACGTGGGACACGCCGCCGTGCACCACCAGCTTCGGGAAGCCGGTGGCGCGGCCGCGGCCCTGCAGCTTCGCCAGCTCGATGCGCTCGAACTCGCGCGACAGGTCGGGCGCATAGCGGGCGAGCCAGAGCGACTGGCCGTCGCCGTCCTCGCGCAGCCACAGCACCCGCACCTGCTGCGCGTCGAGCGCGATCGCAACGCGCCCCTGCACCACATCGCCGCGATCGAGCACCAGCGGTTCGCCGAAGCTGTCGCCGGCATCGCTGCTGCGCGCCAGCTTGACCTGCGGCTCGTCGCCGGCCGCGGTGTACCAGGCCACCACCGCCTCGCTGCCGCGCGCGGCGAGGTCGGGGCCGTTGACCGGGCAGGCCGGCATCGTCCAGTCGTCGGCATGCACCCGCCTGGGCGCGGTCCACACATTGCCGTCCAGGCGGGTAGCGAGGATGTCGCGGATCTCCTCGCCGGTGCGGCCGCGGTAGACCAGCAGCGCGCCGCGATCGGTCATCGCCACGTCGGTCTTGCAGCATTCGCAGGTGCGGGTGTCGACGGTGGCCTCCTGCACCGGCTGCAAATCGCGGTCGAACAGCGCCGAGCGCAGCATCATCGAGCCGCCGTGCGCGCCGTGGCCGGCATGCTCGTCGCCGCCGGTGTTGCGGCCGTCGAGCCAGGCGATGCCGAGCAGGTCGCGGCCCTGTGGCCATAGCGACACGAAACCGTGCTCGGTCGGGGTGCCGTCGTCGTGCGGCGTGATCGGCGGCGCCCAGTTGGCGCCGCCGTCCTGCGAGCGGGTCAGCACCACGTCGTAGGCGTAGGGCGCGTCGGCGGTCTTCTGCAGCCAGTGCGCCCACAGCGCGCCGTCGGCGGTGGCGAGGATGTGCGGGGTATCGGCCCAGTTGACGAACATGCGGCTGCCGATGGCGATCGTCACCGACCGGGTCTGCCAGCGCTGCTGCACCGGGTCCCAGGCGCTGAAGCGGAACAGGTGGCGGCGTCCGGGCCGCGAGTCGAGCCAGGACAGCAGCACGCGTCCGTCCGGCGCCAGCACCAGGTCCGGCGCCGTCGTGCCCGGCGTGACGGCCGGCAACGGCCAGTCGAGGATCTGGCTCGGCAGCGCCGGGTCGCCGCCGGCAGCCGCGATTCCAGGGGCGGTATCGCGATCGCCGCCGCAGCCCGCCAGGAGCAGGAGCAGCGCGGCCAACGGCGCGAAACGGCGGATTCGAGACGGCGTGACAGCGTTCATCCCGCAAGCGTAACCTGCGTCGGCGATCCCTGCCCGCGCGCGCGTCCCGTCCCACCGAACGGCCCTTCCCATGCTCGTCATCGTCGCCAGCTACACCGACCCGATCGAGGCGCAGATCGCGCGCGGCCTGCTCGCGGCCGAGGGCATCGAGGTGCACCTGGGCGACGAGCACAGCGCGTTGGCCAACTGGGAATGGCGGCTGGCGATCGGCGGCGTCAAGCTGCGGGTGCCGGAAGAGCAGGCCATGCACGCGCGGCGCGTCCTGCAGGCGCTCGACGACGGCGCCTATGCACTGGAGGACGAGACCGTCCCCGTGGTTCCCGGCACGGAGCTGCGCGCTCCGTACCGGGAGTCGCGATCGAGCCGACTGGCGTGGGCAGCATTGATGCTGCTCGGCATCCCGCTGCCGTGGCGGCGGCGCCACGACAGCGATGAAGTGGCGCGGCCGTTCTAAACCTCCGTAGGAGCGCGCCATGCGCGCGATACCGCGGGTGTCGGCAGGATCCGATGGATGCCGCGATTCCGGACCGGCAGGCGCGCCGGTCACCGGAATTCACGGGCGGTGAAATGCCCGCGGCATCGCGCGCATGGCGCGCTCCTACGGCGTCGCGGCCAACCCATCGCGATCCGGCCGCGGCTGTCAACGGCTACCGCCGGCCCCGTCGCATTGCCACAATCCCCGCTCCGCGGCGAACGGCCGCACGCCGACGGACACGATGCACGATTCCACACCCGCGCTCGCGCGCAAGATCGCCCACGCCATCGCCGACGAGATCGGCGCCCAGCCCGCACAGGCCGAAGCCGCCATCGCCCTGCTCGACGGCGGCGCCACGGTGCCGTTCGTCGCCCGCTACCGCAAAGAGGCGACCGGCGGACTGGACGATACCCAGCTGCGCAACCTGGAGACGCGGCTGGCCTACCTGCGCGAGCTGGAAGACCGCCGCGCGACGATCCTGGCCAGCATCGGCGAACAGGGCAAGCTGACCGACGAGTTGCGCGCCGAGATCGAGACCGCCGACAGCAAGGCGCGGCTGGAAGACCTGTACCTGCCGTACAAGCCCAAACGCCGCACCCGCGCGCAGATCGCGCGCGAGGCCGGGCTGGAACCGCTGGCCGACGGCCTGCTCGAAGACCCGACCCGGGTGCCGGAGGATTACGCCGCCGGTTTCGTCGATGCCGACAAGGGCGTGGCCGACGCCAAGGCGGCGCTGGAAGGCGCGCGCGCGATCCTGATGGAGCGCTGGGGCGAGGACGCGACGCTGCTCGGCGAGCTGCGCGCCTGGCTGGAGGCCCACGGCGTGATCCGCGCCAGCGTGGTCGAAGGCAAGGAAGCGGCCGGCGCAAAGTTCCGCGACTACTTCGACCACGCCGAAGCGCTGGCAAAGATCCCCTCGCACCGCCTGCTGGCCTTGTTCCGCGCCCGCCGCGAGGAATTCCTGCAACTGGAACTGGACCCGGGCACCGATCCCGAGTCCGGCAATGCCTACGCCGAAGGGCGCATCGCGCTTCACGCCGGCATCGCCGACCGCGGCCGCCCCGCCGACGCCTGGCTGCGCAACGCCTGTCGCCTGGCTTGGCGCGCCCGCCTGCACCTGCACCTGCTGATCGACCTGTTCAACCAGGCGCGCGAGAAGGCAGAGGCCGAGGCGATCGCGGTGTTCGGCAACAACCTCGAGGACCTGCTGCTGGCGGCGCCGGCCGGCCCGCGCGCGGTGCTGGGGCTCGACCCGGGCCTGCGCACCGGCGTCAAAGTCGCCGTGGTCGACGCCACCGGCAAGCTGGTCGCCACCGACACCATCTACCCGCACGAGCCGCGGCGGCAGTGGGAGGCGTCGCTGCATGCGCTGGCCAAGCTGTGCCGCGAACATGGCGTCGAACTGGTCGCCATCGGCAACGGCACCGCCAGCCGCGAGACCGACAAGCTGGCCGGCGAGCTGATCCGGCGCCACCCGGAACTGAAACTGCAGAAGCTCGTCGTCAGCGAGGCCGGCGCCTCGGTGTACTCGGCCTCGGAACTGGCCGCGCGCGAGTTCCCGAACCTCGACGTCTCGCTGCGCGGCGCGGTGTCGATCGCGCGCCGGCTACAGGACCCGCTGGCCGAGCTGGTCAAGATCGAGCCGAAGTCGATCGGCGTCGGCCAGTACCAGCACGACGTCGACCAGTTCCGCATGGCGCGCGCGCTCGAGGCCAAGGTGGAGGACTGCGTGAACGCCGTCGGCGTGCACGTCAACACCGCCTCGGCGCCGCTGCTGGCGCGCGTGGCCGGCTTGTCGCCGTCGGTGGCCGAGAACATCGTCGTGCACCGCGACGCCAACGGCCCGTTCAAGCGCCGCCGCGACCTGCTGAAGGTGCCGCGCCTGGGCGACAAGACCTTCGAGCAATGCGCCGGCTTCCTGCGCATCGCCGACGGCGACGAGCCGCTCGACGCCTCCGCCGTGCACCCGGAGGCCTATCCGGTGATCGAGCGCATCGTGCAGGCCTGCGGCCGCGAGGTGAAGCAGATCGTCGGCGACGCCTCGTTCGTGCGCACGCTGCGGCCCGAGCAGTTCACCGACGAACGCTTCGGCCTGCCGACGGTGCGCGACATCCTCGGGGAACTGGAGAAACCCGGCCGCGATCCGCGCCCCGAGTTCAAGGCCGCGACCTTCGCCGAGGGCGTGGAGGACATCAAGGATCTCGAACCGGGGATGATTCTCGAGGGCGTGGTCAGCAACGTCGCCGCGTTCGGCGCCTTCGTCGACATCGGCGTGCACCAGGACGGCCTGGTCCACATCTCCGCGCTGTCGGACCGGTTCGTCAAGGACCCGCGCGAGGTGGTCAAGGCCGGCGACATCGTCAAGGTCAAGGTGCTGGAGGTCGACGTCGCCCGCAAGCGCATCGCCCTGACCCGCCGCCTCGACGACCCCGTCGGCGAAGCCGCCCCACGCCCGCAGCGCGGCGGCGAACGCGATGCGCGCAACCGCGGCCCGCGCCCGGACCGCGCTCAGCACGCCGGCAAGGGAAGCGGCAAACCGCAGCCCGCCCCGTCCAACAGCGCCCTGGCCGACGCCTTCGCCCGCGCCAAACGCTCCTGACTGCGCTTGCCGCAAACCCCTGTTGAACATGATCGCGCCGCCCTCCGTAGGAGCGCGCCATGCGCGCGATACCGCGGGTGCCGGCAGGATCCGGTGGATGCCGCGACTCAGGACCGGCAGGCACGCCGGTCACCGGAATTCGCAGGCGGTGAAATGCCCGCGGCATCGCGCGCATGGCGCGCTCCTACGGGCGGCGGCGCGTCCGCCACGCATATGGGCGCCGGTTTTTCGTAGGAGCGCGCCATGCGCGCGATGCCGGCGCGGCTTGAACACGGGCACGACAACGAACTCGAGCACCCAAGATCAGGCCTCCCGCGCCACGACGAAGCTCCCTCGCGCCGCTTCGCGGCCCCGAACGCAGCGCAATGCGCGCGTTCGCTAGATCGTGACGTCGGCCATCCTCCGCGTCTCCTCGCTGAACTCGGCCATTTCGGCCTCCGTCAACAAGTCGTGCGCCCGGATCAATCGAAGCTGCAAAACAGCATCGGAACGGCTGAAACCATCGAAAGCTTGCGCCATCTCCCGATTGCGCTCACGGATCAATCCGTACAACTCACCGTAGCGTTCATGGGCCGTGGCACCTTCTCTTGCACAGATCTCCCGGCACTCGTCCAGGATTCGCTGCGACAGCCGCTCTAGCGCGATTGCCCGCAGCCTCTTGAAGACTTTCCAGTCGGATTCCCGGATGGTCATCGTCGTTTGGTTCTTAGAAGAAGCTGATGCGTGAATCGTACCGCGACGCGCTTGGGCCTGATGACCGTCAGCTCGCACCCGAAGATGAAACGGCCTTCCACAGCGACCAGGCCAGCGCCCAACCCAGGCAGGCCACTCCGGCGAAGGCGGTCGCCAAGGTGACCGTGATCCACAACGTGCCACGCCCGCCACCGAACGTCAGCTCCAGGTTCCCGGCCAGGGCAATGGAAACGGGAAGCCACGCAATGGCCAGCGCCAGCGAGACCCATGAGAACCCCCGGACGACGGAGCCGCGAGGACTGAGCGCGACCGCGGCGCCCGCCAGCGAACAGAGGCCCAGCGCGGCCAGCACATTGCCGATGGGCAAACCGCCAGGCAGCCGCGCCTCGAGGTACGGGGCACCGGACACGAGCGAGAACACGGCGAACGCCGTGGACCCCAAGAGCACGGCGATTGTGGTCTTTGACGTGGCCATGACTGCTACCAATCCCCGCGTGCGGTCGAGGCGTTTGCCGCAGCGAATAACAGAGCAACTGGCAGCCCGCCGGGCAGCGGCAGTTCCAGGATCGGACAAGGGAATCGCCTACTCATGCTGCAGGATGTTGACGAGCTTGCCAAACGGGTCCCGAACATAGAACCGACGAACACCCCATGGCTCGCTCTTGGGTCCATATTCGACAGGAATGCCCGCATCTTCGACTCTTCGCAGGGCTTCCGACAGATCATCCACCTCGATCGAGAGATGTGGCACGGGCGTGCCCGAGCCACCCTCCGTAGCAAAGCTGACTTGCACAGACATTTTTGCGCCGGAGCTGTAGGTGCGAATCCACCCGTGGTCCATGACCACTTCAAGACCCAGGACATCACGATAGAACGCATCTGCGTCAGCGATATCGACGTTCTCGATGTTGGCGACAATTCGTTGAACTTTCATAAGCGACCTCGACCGTTTGGGGTATCGCATTCGATGGCATCCAGGACTTCTGGACCACGACAAGGCCGTCTTGATGGATCGGCCGGGCGGCCCAGGCACACGGCCGAAGATCCGTAGGAGCGCGCCATGCGCGCGATGCCGCGGGCATTGTGCCGCCATGTAATTCCGGCTGCCGCCGCCCCCTCCGGTTCGCGGCCGGACCGCCGATGACCGGGACCGGAGACGTCGCCGGCATCGCGCGCATGGCGCGCTCCTACGAAGCAGAGGCGCACGACTGTGGTCTCCCGCAATCGGGCGAAGCAGCTCAAGCAAGTGCCCTTCGTCCCTGACATCATTCCTGCCGAGAACAAGCCTATATCCCCAGAAGCCGCGGCGACGGACCGAGTCCGCTGCCGCGTGAGTTAGGCAACCGATCCGGCGACCCCACGGGTTTACGGTTTACCGACGCCGACGATCGACCACCAGCCTGCCATCCCGGAAGACCATGACCACGCTCCGGACCGCCGTGATATCGCGGAGCGGGTCCCCGGCCACCGCCACCAGGTCGGCGGCACGTCCATTGGCGATGGCGCCGATCCGGTCGGACCGCAGGACCTTGGCCGCCTCGCTGGTCGCCCCCTTCAGCGCATCGCGAGTCGTGAGCCCGCTACCCACCAGGAGTTCCAGCTCTCGATGAACACCGGCTCCGAAGGGGACCCCCGGCATCCCCGCGTCGCTCCCGACGGTCACGCGACCGCCGGCCGCACGATATTCGCCGACCCTTCGCTGCAACTGCCGCAGGATCTCGGGTGGAATGACCACCGCCATGACGGTCAACGTGGGCGAGATCGGCATGTCACGCCCCACCAGTTCGTCCAGGATCTGCGGGGGCCAGCCCCCCAGCACACCCCGGGCCTCCAGGTGCTCCAGCCCGTCGACACCGGCATCGAGCACGTCCTCGAGGTCTTCGAGCGTGCCCCAATGCGCGATAACGGGAAGGCCATGTCGGTGCGCCTCGGAGACGATCGCGCGAAGCACTTCGAGCCTGATCGGTTCCAGGGGGTATTCGGGCCGCCCTCGCTCCTGGACGACCTTGATGAGATCGACACCCCGGTCACCGCCGGCGAGTTCGCGCACGGCGGCCCGGGCCGCTTCTGCGGTGGACGGGAGCCGGACGACGCCCGAGTCGGGCTCGACCCCGAAGGTCGCCACGGGATGCCCCCCCGGCGTCGTGAAGATGGGGCCGGCGGCGAAGATGTTCGGCCCTTCGAGTTCGCCATCCCGGATCGATTGGCGAAATTCCAACACCCATTCGGTTTCGTCGCCGAGGCTCCGGACCGTGGTCACACCATGTTCCAGCAAGGCCCGCCGCCTGCCGGGGAAGAAGCGCATCCAGTCGGCGACCAGCCTCGGGAACATCATCGCGCCCGGCCGTTGGTCCGCCTCGAGCGCCGGCGATCCGAGGTGGACGTGGAGATCGATCAGGCCGGGCATGAGGGTGTACCCGCTCACGTCCAGGACGGTCGCCTCCGGCGGGACATCGACGTCCTCGGCGTCTCCGACCTGGACGATCGCGCCCTCCCGGATCAGGACGGTGCCGTTCCTATGGGGTTCCAAGCCCTCGCCGACCAGCACGGTGGCGCCGACCAGGGCCAGATCTCCCTCCTGCGCGGCCCCGGCCCTGTAGAGCGTCGCAAAGAAGAAGACGATACCGGCGACCACCAGGATCGCGACGGCGCCGAACGTGCAAAGCGCGATCCGACCGAGTAGCGACATGAGCCGTCGTTTCTTCAAGGGGCGTTCCGCCAGGTGCGACATTCTCAGCCAGGGATGGGCCGCCAACGCCCAATTCAAGCCGAGCCGCGAAGCGTCTTCGGGGCGAACGAACCGGACTGCTATGCAGCGGCCATTGCCTCGATCTCAAGCTTCCATTTGGGATCCAGCAACCGACAGCAGATGACAGTCAAGGACGGCTCATGGGCGCCTAGATGCTTGATCCGCATCTGCACGTTGGCCTCATCGTACATCGGGTCGGCGAGATAAGTGCGGAGGGAGACGAGATTGCCCAGGTCCATATCAGCCGATTGAAGCAGCGTGCGAATGTGGCCCCAGATGATCTCAGCTTGTTCCTCAAACGAGTCCGGCATGGTCGTGCCGTCGGCCAAATAGCCATTGAGGCCACTGATGATCAAGAGCCTCGAGTCGCCACGGATCTCGGTGGCATGGCTGTAGCAGCGATACTGCGGGAACAGGCCAGCTGGATTGTGCGTAATCACGGGCATGTGATTTGCTCCTTCAAATTGCGGCGATGTGGGGCAATGGCCCTTGAAGCGATCTTTGCCATCTAGTCCGTCACGGACATCCTCGCCTCTCCATTGTCGCGCGAAAGCGAAGGACGGCTCATAACGCGCGATCCTAGAGATGGGGCCTACCAACACCCATCACGCTCCAGCCGGTGCCGTGATCGTAGGTCGAGTTTCGCGCAGGATGGATAGAATGTTCTCCATAGCAAAGCTTCCTGAGGATGGAATCCGGGCGCAAGTGCCAGCTGGCCCAAGCAAGCGGAGAGTCTCCGTTCATGTCCTTCGCATCGATGAGCGCACCTGCTTCGATAAGCAGATCGACGGCCATTTCGCTACCAAAAGCAGCTGCGCGGTGGAGTGGCGTTTCAGCCTTGGTTCTGCAATCTCGCATGAACCCGCCAGTTTCGACGCCAGGCCTGGTCGCACGGTTTGGATTTGCACCATTTGCCAGAAGAACCCTCAAGACGAGATCGTAGGCGGGCCGATTGGCTTTGCACAGCGCTGCGTGCAGGGGCGTTTCTTCGGTGGCGGGTAGCGGATGATTCACATCTGCGCCGTTCTCGATCAAGAACTGGCATAGAGGCCAGTGGCCGTGAAATGCGGCCTCGTTCAGGCCAATGTTCTCGCCTAGTGATTGCAGGGATTCGCCCTTCTCGAGCAGGAACCGTATCGCGCTGACATCGCCGTAGTACGCACACCAACTGATGAGGTGCACGCCGTTTCGATCCGTGGAGGCCGCAGGGTGCCCATCCGAAACGTATTCGAACACCAGATCGGTGCGCCCGTCCGAGATTCGATCGAGGATGTTGCTGTTCATGGGTTCCTTCCAGTGAGTTGGCCTCGCGCCTGAGTTTATCCCCGCCGCGAAACGGCGTCAGCTTGAATGAATGTCAGGCGACACCCGACAAGGCGCCCTGTGCACTACTTCAACCTCTCAAGCCGCCCTTTACGCCGCACTCTACTTTTGTAGCCCCACTGAATCTCCTTTGCTTTTTACGCCACCGTTTCAACCCAGCCTTGTTTATGTTTGACCGGATGGCACTTACTTAAGGTCCTTTTGCCTATTTGCGTGGGCATGCAAGGCATCAACCGGGCGGTTCAGGCACACGGCCGGAGATCCGTAGGAGCGCGCCATGCGCGCGATGCCGCGGGCACTGTGCCGCCATGCGATTCCGTCTACCGGCGCGCCTTCCGGTTCGCGGCGGGACCGCCGACGATCGGGACCGGAGACGTCACCGGCATCGCGCGCATGGCGCGCTCCTACGAAGCAGCGGCGCATGACTGTGGTCTCCCGCAATTGGGCGAAGCAGCTCAAGTAAGCGCCATTCGTCCCTGACACCACTATCTTCCTCGACACCCGGGCGCTGCATGCGCCGATGGAGCGAGGTCGCCAGGCACACCCCGACGAACCGGAAATCAGGTGGCTTTCGCCTTGGCCCGCAGCGACAGGCAATAGCCGAACGTCACCGCGATCCCGATGATGACCGCGCCGGACCCGACCACTTTCGCCACCGGGATCGGAGCGAACGCCCAGAGTCCGGCATAGACGAGTCCACTCAGCACCATGGACCAGCCCCCCACCCGCTTGACCTGGCGGATCCTGGCGCTTGGGGCGACGGCCTTGGGCATCCGGTTGCCCATCCAGGCGATCATGAGCCCGTTGAGGCCGATCACTACCCGGGTGGTCGTCTCGCCGTCGATGTAGCCCAGCTTGCGCGCGTAACTCGCGCCGAGCGCCACGGCGACGATGCCGAGGGCCCAGGCGAAGTATCCGATCAATTCTCTGTTCACCGCGGAACCTCCTTCTTGTTCTCCGGTTTCGGCGCTTTTGCGCCCACGCCGACGGAGTGGACGAAGCCCAGCAGCGCTTCCTCGAGCACCGAGAGCTTCAGGTGGTAGATGACGGACTTGCCGGCCTTCTCGGCGTGCACCAGGTCGGCCTCCTTCAGCACGGCGAAGTGCGCCGACATCGTCGGCTTGGACACGTCGAACCGGTCGCTCAGCTCGCCCGCGCTCATCGGCCCGTCGCGCAGGAGCTGGAGCACCCGCCGGCGGGTGGGATCGGAAAGGGCTTTGAACACCTGGCTCATATTGCGATGATTAGCTAATTATCGAAATGTGTCAATGGGGATGTTCTATCGTGAGCACGCCACAAGGGGGGGACGTACGTAATTAAGGGGGCGTATCCAAGTTAATTCCTCCGCCCCTTAAGTTGCTCGTTTCAAAAACGTAAAGAAACAAGGGCGACTCTCCTCATAGAAGCGCATGGCTTGGGCGATTGACGGCACCCAAGGTTCGCAGTATCGTCTTTTAATCGTAAAGAAACAGAAGCTTCCGTGCCCCGTCCGCCCTCCGCCACTGTCGCCGACCTGATGGCCTTGCTCATCAGCGGCGAGGCGGTGCCTGCGTCCCGCCTGCTCCAGGCGTTGGGCGTGACCCGGCCCGTGCTCTCGCGCCTGGTCAGGGAAGCCGGCGACCAGGTGCTGCGGACCGGACGGGCGCGGGCCACGGCCTACGTCGCGCGCGCCAGCACCGATGCCGGCGGCGCCTGGCCGCTGTGGCGGATGCGGCCGGACGCCACCCTGGAGGAGTTGGGCACCCTGTACCTGCTGCGCGGCGAGCGGTTCCAGTTCCTGCCCGAAGGCGAGCGGCCGAACCTCACCCGGCCGGTCGAAGGCGTGCCGGGCCACTTCCCCGGCCTGCCCTGGTTCCTGGATGACCTGCGGCCCCAGGGCTTCCTCGGTCGCAGCCTGGCCCATCGGCGCGGCCCGCGGCTGGGCGTGCCGGTGGATCTCAACCGCTGGCAGCTGCGCGACAACCTGCTCGCCATGACCCTCACCGGCGGCACCGCCATCGGCGACCTGCTGCTGGGCAGCCGCGCCGTCGAGCAGGCCCTGGCGGATCTGGACGCGCCCTCCGACGCCGTGGCGGCCGGTAACCGCGCCGCCCGCTATCCGCAGTGGGCCGAGGCCGCGCTTGCCGGCGAAGAAATCGGGTCGTCGCCCGGCGGCGAGCAGCCCAAGTTCACCGCCACCGTCGCCACCACCGGCGGGCGCTACGCCGCGCTGGTGAAGTTCGCCGTTGCCGGCGACGACCCGGCAGCGCGGCGCCGGATCGACCTGCTGGTGTGCGAGCACCTCGCGCTGCAGTGCCTGCGCACGGCCGGCATTCCCGCCGCCCAGGCCGAGCTGATCGAGACCGGCGGCCACCAGTTCCTCGAGGTGGAACGCTTCGACCGGACGCCCGACAGCCTCGGCCGCCGCGGTTTCGTCTCGCTGCTGGCACTCAACGGCGCATTCGTCGGCGACGACGGCCGCGACTGGAGCCAGGCCGGCGAACAGCTGGCCGCGCTGCGCTGGATCGACGACGCCACCGCAGCGCACATGGCGGTGCTGTACTGGTTCGGCCGCCTGATCGGCAACAGCGACATGCACCCGGGCAACCTCGGCTTCCGCCTGGTCGATGAAGGGCCGCTCACGCTGACGCCGGCCTACGACATGCTGCCGATGTACCTGGCGCCCTCCCGCGCGGGGGTGGTGCGCCCGGCGGTGCCGGTCGAGCCCGGCGTCCCGGAGCGTACCGGTCAACGGGACCACATCGCGCGCGCGGCAGCGATCGCCGGCGCCTTCTGGGAGCAGGTGGCCGGCGACCGGCGCATCGGCTCCGAAGCGCTTCGCGGGCTGGCCGCGCGCAATCGCGATGCGGTGGCGGCGTTCGCGCGGAGGTTCGCGGCGCCATCCAACACCCCCCCGGCGGCATGAGCCGGGCGTCTACCCGAGCGGGTGCCGGGGCAAACCACCGAATCGAACGCTTGCAGCCGTGGATCGCCGCGCTCGGCAGCGTGCTGCTGCATCTGCTGGTCCTGCTCGTCGCGATGCTGTCGCCCCCGATCACCATGTCGAAGCCGCAAGGCGACGCCGCCGGCGGCAGTCGGGTGGAGGTGAACTTCATCGGCGAGAGCCCGCCGGAACCCACGCTGACGCCACCCGACACCGCGCCCGCGAGCGAACCCGCCGAGGCGGCCCCCGCAGCCCCGCGCATCCAGACCACGCAGGTGGCGCAGGCCGAGGACCCGCTGCCCGCCGACACGGCGGCCACTTCAAATGCTCCGACCCCTTCCCGCATCCCCCGGCCCGCGCAGCGCCCGGCCCCACCGGCCCCCGCCACAAGCCCGCCCCCGACCAGCCAGCGCCGCTCGCCCACCTGGGGACAGCCGCCGGGCATGCTGGTCGAAGACCACGCCCCGGTGAACGCGGGGCCGGCCCGCAGCCCCGCCGCCGAAAGCGGCCGCAGGTACAACGCGTCCGGCTCCGAACCCAACCTCGAGGTGGGCGGCTACCAGGTCGTCTACGACCTGCGCAGCGAGACCCGCCTGCGCGCTTGGCGCGACCAGGGCATGACCGAACTCTTCCTTCCCTTGCCGGGCACGCGGCAGTACATGGTCTGCCCGCTGGAAACCGCGCTGAAGCGCGAATCCGGCCCGTGCCGCCTACTCGCGCCGAACGACCCGGAAATGGCGAACATCGGCGACGCGCGCGAAGTCATCACCGTGCAGCAGGTCTATCGGCGCGGGGAAAGGGTCTGGACCGGCCCGAGGCCGTACCGATGAGCCCGGAGCGCGCGGAGCGGCGAGACGCCGATGACGTCGATCAGGCGCAAACCGCCTTCGCTTGGGCGTGCTGGCGGCTGGTCTGGCACCGACACGCTTGAAGTCGGTCCATCCCGAGATTAATGTATCCGTTAACGTTTCCGTGGTCTGGAGCCCGTCATGACCATCACCAGTGAAGACATCGTGCCGCTGAACAAGGTGCGGGCGTCGTTGACCGCGCTGGCCGAGGAGGTGCGTGGGGGGCGCGAGAAGATCATCACCCGCAACGGCGAGGGCTACGTGGCCCTGGTGGATGCGCGCAAGCTGGATTACTACCACCGCCTGGAGCGCGAACTGCTGCACCAGGATCTGCTGGGCGATGCGGTGAAGGGGCTGGAGGACGTGCGCGAGGGCCGCACCACCACGCCTGCCGAACTGAAGCGCAAGTTGGCGCGCAGGCTGGCGAAATAGCCGGAAGGCGGGGCGTGCGCTTTCGGTTCACGCAGCAGTTCGAGTCGACGCTACAGCAGGCGCTGGATTTCCTGCTGGATGGCGATGCGCCCGACGCCGCGTCGCAGTTGGCCGACATCGTGCTGGAACACCTGCCTGCGTTGCTGCGCGAGGACCCGCGCATCGGCCGTGATTTCATGCTGCGTCGTCCCGCCACCGCGCAGGCGCGGGCGTTGCACGAACAGGTGCGCGTGCGGCTGGGCGCTGCGGGCGAGGTGCGCGAGTATCTCCTCGGCGATTACCTGGTGCTGTATGCCATCGAGGGCGACACCGTCTACGCCATTTCCATCCGACACCATCGTCAATCGGGATTCGCCCTGTGAACGGGAACCACCGGAGACAATTGAGGCGCCGGACCCATCGTGAGTGCCTCCGCCTCTGTACTGGAATCTTCCCCTTTAACTGGTCCAGGTCGCTATTCAGTGGCGGGTGACGACGATCGGCTCCCCGCTGGTGATGATCATCGTGTGTTCGTATTGCGCCGACAGGTTGCCGCGCCCGCCCACCAGCGTCCAGCCGTCGGTGGCCTCGCTCACCAGGCGGCTCCTGGTCGATAGGAACGGCTCGATGGTGATGACCATCCCGTCCTGCAAGATGCGCTGGTCGGTTGGATCGAAGTAGCCGGGAATGTTCTCGGGCGCCTCATGCAGCGCGCGGCCGACGCCGTGGCTGCCGAGGTTGCGGATGATCCTGAAGCCGTGATGCTTGGCGGTCCGCTGGATGGCGGCGCCGATCGCGTTCAAGGGGCGGCCCGCGCGGGCCTGCTGCATGGCGTGGGTCAGGGCGGCGCGGGCCGCGTGGCATAGGCGCGTCTTCTGCGGGCTGGCCGGGGGCACGACGATCGTGCTGCCGGTGTCGGCGAAGTAGCCATCCAGCTCGGCGGACACGTCGACGTTCAACACGTCGCCAGGGCGGATCACCCGCTCGCCGGGAACGCCGTGTGCGGCCTCTTCGTTGATGCTGATGCAAGTGAAGCCCGGGAAGTCGTAGACCAGCTTGGGCGCCGAATGCGCACCGTGCCGCGCCAGCAACCGCCCGCCCAGCGCATCCAGCTCGCGTGTGGTCATGCCCGGCTCGGCGGCTTCGAGCATTTCCCCGAGAACGGAGGCGACGATCCCTCCGATGCGCTGCAGCGCTATGACATCAGCTTCGGTTTCGATGGTCATCTGGATTCCTTGTCGGCGCCCCTGAGACTACCCGAGGGCTTCGTGCTTGCACCAGCTCGGCACTCCGCTCCACCGGATCGAATGGTCGAAGCCGCGCCCGCAGCGTCGGGCACCCAGAAACGGAGACGGAGGGAACTGGGCCACCACATCCCGGTGAATTCCCTCCGTCCCCTCTGTGCGCGTCTACGCCAGCGCCAGCGCGTCCGCGCCCGCCGCGAAGCGCAGGCGCCCGGTGGCGTCGCTCGCCGCCTGCCACACGGCTTCGGCCACGTCGCCCGGCTGGGTAACGGCCTCGAGTTGCGAGAAGCCCTCGAACACCTTGTGCGCGAATGGCGCGTAGGGCTCGGTCACCAGCCCCCGCATGCGCTCGGCGCCGTTGTCGGCGAAGCGCGTGCCAGGGCAGTAGCCGGGTTCGACCAGCTTCGCGCGCAGGCCGAATTCGGCCAACTCCAGCGCCAGCGATCCGGTAAAGCCCTCGATCGCGGTCTTGCTGGCGGTGTACGCGGCGACCAGCGGGAACGGCGCCAGTGTGGCGCTGGAGGTGACGTTGACGATCGTGCCCGCGCCGCGTGCGCGCATGCGCGGAATGGCCGCCTGGCACATCGCCATCGTGCCGAAGGTGTTGGTCTCGAAGATCTCGCGCACGGTGGCCATCGGCGTCGCCTCGAAGGCGCCGAACAGGCCGAGGCCGGCATTGTTGACCAGCACGTCGATCGGGCCTGCGGCCTCCAGCGCCTCGGCGATGCTGGCGGTGTCGGTGACGTCGAGCGCCAGCACGCGGATGCCGGCCGCGCCGTCGAACAGCCCGGCGCGGGGGCGGCGCATGGTGGCGACGACCTGCCAGCCCTGCGCATGGAAGTGGCGGGCGGTGGCCAGGCCGTAGCCGGACGAGCAGCCGGTGATCAGTGCGGTCTTCATGGGTGACTCCCTGGTTGGTTTGACGGGGAGGCCAGCGTGGGCCAGGATCATCGGATGATCGATAGTCAAATGTCCGTATTTATTTAGCAGAAGTCCGAAGATGGCCGATCCGCTTTCCCAAGTCGTCGGCCTGCTGCGCCCGCGGGCGGCCTTCGCCAATGTCATCAGCGGCAAGGGCCGCTGGGCGGTGCGCTATGCCGAATACGGCAGGCCGAGCTTCTGCATCGTGCTGGCAGGCGGCTGCCGGCTGGCCGTCGACGGCCACCCGTCCTTCGACATCGGCGCCGGCGATTTCGTCCTGCTGCCCGCCACCCCGGCCTTCACACTTTCCAGCGACGATCCGCCTGCGCCGGTGCTATGGGACGCCGACGCCCTGCCCAGCGACGGCAGCGAAGTGCGCTACGGCGACGCTGGCGGTGCCCCCGACATGCGCTCGCTGGGCGGCGCCTTCCTGTTCGCCAGCGCCGACCCGGTGCTGCTGGTCTCGCTGCTGCCGCCGGTGGTGCACGTGCGTGGCGCCGCGCGGCTGTCGCAACTGGTGGCGATGGTGGCCGAGGAAACCACGCAGCCCCGGCCGGGCAGCGAGTCGGCGCTGTCGCGGCTGGTCGAACTGTTGCTGATCGAGGCGATGCGCGCCACGACCGCGGGCGACGCACCGCCGGGGCTGCTCAGGGGCCTGGGCGACGAGCGCCTCGCCGTGGCCCTGACCCGGATGCACACGCACATCGACCGGCCGTGGACCGTGGCGCAATTGGCCAGTGCCGCCGCGCTGTCGCGCTCCAGCTTCTTCGAACGCTTCACCCAGACAGTGGGCGTCGCCCCGATGGAATACCTGCTGGCCTGGCGCATGCAGATCGCCAGGCAATTGCTGCGCCAGGGCGAACTGCGCGCTTCGGAGATCGCCGAGCGCGTGGGCTACGGCTCGAGCAGTGCGTTCAGCGTGGCGTTCCGGCGCCATGTCGGGCTGGCGCCAAGCGCCTATCGAAAGGGGGCGGCGGTCATCGAGTAGGACACGTGCTTCATGTGCTCATACACATGTCCTCTATCAGCGTTATAGGCAATAGCGATTTCGCTCTCAGCGAACCTGGACGTCAGTGCAGATGCCACTCTGGAACCAAGCTTCGGCAACCAGCCGCCTGCCTGCCATTGGGCAACATCTCGACCATGATCCATGCCGCCAAAGAACGTGCACGGCCCTGCTTTGGTGACAATGTATTTGATGTCCTTCCCGATGAAGTCTCTGCCTGGCTCAAACAAAGAGCGAAGAGCCAATTCGGCCTTCTGGCGACGCCTGCGACGGCAGGCTAGCAAAGTGCCAAGCACCAGCACGAGAAGGATTGAGATGGCGTACACGATGCCTAACGCCTGAGTTAAGCCGAGCCGCGAAGCGGGTTCGGCTTGAATGAATTGTTAGCCAGCAGCGCCTTGCTCATTCTTGAGTTGCCTATTGGAATGCCCATGACAGCTAACGTCTGACGCTCATCTATTAGGAACCCATGCTTGGTAAAGAACGTCTCTGCTGAGAGGCTCACATGAGCAGATAGCTGCAACAACCCACGCTTGGCCGCAACTTCATGGATATGCTGCATAAGTGCGCTTCCAATGCCTCGCCCAGGAAAATCTCCTGATACGAAGAAGTGATCAATGTAGCCCGACTCTTGGAGATCCGCGTAGCCAGCTACTCGACCGCCAATTGTTGCAACGAACGGACGCAGGGCGGCGATCTTGCTTATCCACTTCTCCTGGTCGTAAGCAGCAGGTGCCCAGGCATTGAGTTGTTCTTTCGTATAGAAGTCGCAGGCGAGCGTATGAACGGACGACATGAATACACGTCGAAGTTCCGTTTCCTCGCCTGAAATGAAGTCGCGAATGAGCATGTTCTGCTGACTAACACCTGAGTTAAGCCGACTTGGCCCGCGTAGCGGGACAAGTTCGGCTTGAACGAACTGTTAGGCGCCAAGGATTGCCAAACTAAGTGCGACATCCGAGACCCCCAATAACAGAGAGGTGAGCTGGC
>NZ_VSSP01000008.1 GCF_008312895.1 Luteimonas suaedae
CAACTGATCCTCGCGATCTTCGTGTGTCCCAGGAACCCCGGCTTCGGCCGGGGTTTCTTTATTGGGAAATCGTTGGAGAAAACCGGGCGTGCCGGTCGGGTTTGCCGCCATGCACCGAGGAAGAACGAGGCGCGACGCCGGAGGGGGAAGATGAACGGAACCGGCAGCGGTCCGACGGCCGTGTCCGACGTGCGACAGCACTCCATGATCGCCTGCCGCACGGACTTCTTTCAGGGAAGACGGCGCCACTGCGAGGCCCCAATCGAACTGCTACAGTCGGCCTCTGACCGCAGAACGAGACATGGGCCCGCACCACGTGAACGCGATGCTTGAAGCCCCCGGCGAGTCCACGCCCGACGGCGTAGCGCCGGAGGAACGCCTGATCGCCAGACTGCTGGACAAGGGCCGACTGAAGGAGACCGACCTCGGGCGCGCGCGTCGCCTGCATGCCGAGGCCGGCGGCAGCCTGCTCGCCCTGCTCGGCCGCCTCGGACTGGTCTCCGAACGCGACCACGCCGAGACCTGCGCCGAGGTGCTCGACCTGCCGCTGCTGTCGGTCAAGGAACTCCCCGAGAATCCACCGGAACTCGTCGAGGATGCGCAGCCGCTGTCGGCGCGCTTTCTCCGGCAATTTCATCTCTGCCCACTGGGCGAGCGCGAGGGGCGTCTCGCGGTATGGATGGCCGATCCGCACGACGCCTACGCCGTCGACGCGGTGCGTCTGGCGACCGGTCTCCCGGTGCAGCCGCTGGTCGGCGTGCGCTCCGAGATCGACGATCTGGTGGAGCGCTGGTACGGCCAGGGCCGCAGTGCGATGGGCGCGATCGTCGAGACCGCGGACGGCGAGGGCGGTGGCGACGTCGACGACGTCGAACACCTGCGCGATCTCGCCTCGGAGGCGCCGGTCATCCGCCTGGTCAACCTGGTGATCCAGCGCGCGGTGGAGCTGCGCGCCTCCGACATCCACATCGAGCCGTTCGAGAACCGGCTGAAGGTGCGCTACCGCATCGACGGCGTGCTGGAGGAGGGTGAGAGCCCGCCGTCCAACCTGACCGCGGCGGTGATCAGTCGCGTCAAGATCATGGCCAAGCTCAACATTGCCGAGCGCCGGCTGCCGCAGGACGGCCGCATCATGCTGCGGGTGCAGGGCAAGGAGCTCGACCTGCGCGTGTCGACCGTGCCGACCGCGCACGGCGAGTCCGTGGTCATGCGTCTGCTCGACCGCGAGACGGTGGTATTCGACTTCCATCGCCTCGGCTTCACCGACGAGTTCCTGCCGCAGTTCCAGCGCGTGCTGGAACAGCCGCACGGTATCCTGCTGGTCACCGGCCCCACCGGCTCGGGCAAGACCACCACGCTGTACACGGCGCTGAGCAAGCTCAATACCGCCGACGTCAAGATCATCACCGTCGAGGATCCGGTCGAGTACCAGATCGAGGGCATCAACCAGATCCAGGCCAAGCCGCAGATCGGCCTCGACTTCGCCCACGCGCTGCGCAGCATCGTGCGCCAGGACCCGGACATCATCATGATCGGCGAGATGCGCGATCTGGAGACCGCGCGCATCGCGATCCAGTCCGCCCTCACCGGCCACCTGGTGTTGAGCACGCTGCACACCAACAGCGCTGCCGGTGGCATCGCCCGCATGCTCGACATGGGTGTCGAGGACTACCTGCTCACCTCGACCATCAACGGCATCCTCGCGCAGCGCCTGGTGCGCCGACTGGAGCCGGCGCATGCCGAGAAGTACCCGGCCTCGCCCGAGGAGATCGAGAAGTTCGGCCTGCGCCGCCACCAGCCGCACGGCGAGATCTTCCTGTACCGCCCGCGCGGCTCGGAGGCCGCGCCCACCGGCTATCTCGGCCGTACCACGATCATGGAGTTCCTGGTCATGAACGACGAGCTGCGCCGCGCGGTGATGCGCCACGCCGGGATGGGCGAGCTGGAGCGCATCGCCCGCGACGCCGGCATGCGCACGATGTACGAGGACGGCATCATCAAGGCCCTCGCAGGCGTCACTACGATCGAGGAAGTGCTGCGGGTGACGGAGGACGCGTGAGGCCGGGAGTCGGGAATCGGGAATCGGGAATCGGGGAAGCGTCCTGTGACACCGGGGTGCCCGTTCCTGGTCCACGGCATTCCGTCTTTATCCATTCCCCTTTCTCGACTCCCCATTCCAAGCCCTGATGCCTCTCTACCGCTACAAGGCCCTCAACACCCGCGGCGAGACGCTCGACGGCCAGATGGAGGCCGCCAGCGACGGCGAAGTGGTGCAGCGGCTGCAGGAACAGGGACATCTGCCGGTGGAGGCGCGGCTGGCGAGCGAGGTCGGGGCGGAGTCGGCCTGGAAATCGCTGTTCAAGCCCAAGCCCTTCTCGGGCCAGCGCCTGGTGCAGTTCACCCAGCAGCTGGCGACGCTGCTCGCCGCCGGGCAGCCGCTGGACCGCGGCCTGACCATACTGCTGGACCTGCCGGAGGACGTCGCCGCCAAGCGCACCATCACCGACATCCGTGATGCGGTGCGCGGCGGCAGTCCGCTGTCGGTGGCGCTGGAACGCCAGCACGGCACCTTCTCGCGCCTGTACGTGAACATGGTGCGCGCCGGCGAGGCCGGCGGCAGCCTGCACGAGACGCTGCAGCGACTGGCGGACTACCTCGAGCGCAGCCGCGCACTGCGCGGGCGCGTGATCAATGCATTGATCTATCCGATCATCCTGCTGGCGATGGTCGGGCTGTCGCTGCTGTTCCTGCTCGGCTACGTGGTGCCGCAGTTCGGCGCGATGTACGACAGCCTCGATGCCGAACTGCCGCTGTTCTCGCAGATCGTGCTCGGCATCGGCCTGTTCGTGCGCGACTGGTGGATCCTGCTGCTGGTGGTTCCGGCGCTGGCGCTGTGGTGGTTCGACCGCAAGCTGCGCGATCCGGCGTTCCGCGCCCAGTTCGACCAGTGGCTGCTCGGGACCCGCTTCTTCGGTTCGCTGGTCGCGCGGCTGGAGACGGCGCGCCTGGCGCGCACGCTCGGCACCCTGCTGCGCAACGGCGTGCCGTTGCTGGCCGCGCTCGGCATCGGCCGCAACGTGCTCGGGAATCGCGCGCTCGCGGCCGATGTTGAAGCTGCAGCCGAAGAGGTCAAGGGCGGCGTCGGGTTGTCGGCTGCGCTGGCGCGCGGCAAGCGCTTTCCGCGGCTGGCGCTGCAGATGATCCAGGTGGGCGAGGAGTCGGGCGCGCTCGACACAATGCTGCTCAAGACCGCCGATACTTTCGAACAGGAAACCGCGCAGGCGCTGGACCGCATGCTGGCGGCGCTGGTCCCGGTGATCACGCTGCTGCTGGCGGGTATCGTCATGGTGGTGATCCTGGCCGTGCTGATTCCGATCTACGATCTCACCAATGTCATAGGCTGATTGCATGAATTCTTATCGTTTTTGTCGGCGTTCTTCTGGGCGTTCTTCCTTCCCGGCGCATGGTGCGTGGCCGGGGGGCGATTCAAACGGGCGTTCGCGATGGGTACAAAGCGATGAACGCCGGCGATTCATTAGCGTCAGCCGTGGCGACGGCATCATTCGCGCGGGATCGGTGGGGTCGCTGCAGCGCGGCTTCAGCCTGATCGAAATCATCCTGGTGGTGGTGCTGATCGGCGGCATCGTCGCCTTCGCCGCGACCCGCATCCTCGGCGGCGGCGATCGCGCCCGGGTCAACCTGGCCAAGGCCCAGGTGCAGACCCTGGCGGAGAAGGTGCAAGGCTACGAGATGGACACCGGCACCCTGCCCAACAGCCTCAACGACCTGGTGGTGCAGCCCGGCGGCGTCGGCGGCTGGCTCGGCCCATATGCCAAGGAGGCCGAGCTCAGTGATCCCTGGGGTACCCCGTTCGAATATCGGGTGCCGGGCGAAGCCGGGCCGTTCGACATCGTCAGCTACGGCGCCGACCGCAGCCCCGGCGGCGACAGCGTCGACGCCGACATTCGTTACGAGTAGGCGCTGCGACGCCGGAGGAATTCGGTCGGAGCCCGGCCGTCATCCGGTTCCGGTGCCGGGGAAAGGGTGGCTAAAAGGCGTCCCAGCGGTGCGGGGCCCGGCCCTGTCCGGCCTCCGGCGCCCGAAGATGCGGCGGCGGTAAGATGCCCGCATGACCGAAGAGGGCCGAAGGGGTGATTGGGTGGGCCGCCAGGCCGAGCCCGGAAACGCGCTGCGGATCGTCCTGCTCGAGGATGACGCGCTGCTGCGCGACCGAATTCTGATCCCCGGGTTGGCCGGCTACGGGTTCACTGTGCGAGGCCTGGAGCGGGCCGCGGAGTTGGAGGCCTGCCTGCAAGCGGACGGTGCAGACATCGTCGTGCTCGACGTCGGCCTGCCGGACGATGACGGCTACAGCGTCGCCCGGCGGTTGCGCAAACGTGATCCGGGCGTCGGCATCGTCATGCTGACCGGGCGCCGGGAAACCCCGGATCGCGTGCGCGGGCTCAGCGAGGGCGCCGACGCCTACCTGTCCAAGCCGGTCGAGCTGGAATTGCTGGCGGCGACGCTCTACAGCTTGGCGCGACGGCTCGGGCCGCAAGGCGGCGTCGAGCCGACCGGACACGGGCGCTGGCGCCTGGACACCGGTGGCTGGTGCCTGCTGTCGCCCGCCGGGCGCAGTGTCCCCTTGACCCGCACCGAACGCCGGGTAATGGCGCGATTGACGGAGGCTCCGGGACGACTGGTCACGCGCAACACGCTGATCGCCGAACTCACCAGTAACGTCTACGACTTCGATACCCATCGGCTCGACTCGTTGATCTACCGGTTGCGACGCAAGGTGGCCGACGCCTGTGGCGAACCCTTGCCCTTGAATGCCGTGCACGGCGAAGGTTACGTGCTCGCCGCCAACGGCGCGGTTGGCGACAGCGGGAAGCGCTAGCGTGCCGGCGGCCCGCGGACGGCCGCCTCGGGCAGCGCGGTGCCGGCAATTCCCGTCTCGGGCATCACGCCGGCGCCGGAAGTCTCGGTGCGCACCTGCGGTAGAGCGATGGTGAACGTCGTGCCTGCGCCCGGTGCGCTGTCCACCGAGATGGACCCGCCGGCGGCCTGGACCAGGTCACGGATCACCGCCAGCCCCAAGCCGGTGCCCTCGGCGGCGGACTTGGTGCTGAAGAACGGTTCGAAGATGCGCGCCATGACCGCCGCGTGCATGCCCTCTCCGTTGTCGCTCAGGGCGATTGTGATCCGGTCGCCGGCGGTGCGCGCGATCCGGATTCGGAACCGCCCCTGCGCCGGCATCGCATCGCGCGCATTGGCGGCGATGTTGAGGATCATCAGGTCGAACCCGCTGCGGTCCATGCGGACCGGCGCCGGGTCCGCGTCGCCCTCCAGCGCGAACCGGACGTCGGGCGGGAACAGCTGCCGCAGCATCGGCTGCAGTTCCCGCAGCGCGTGGCCGACGTCGAACACCTCCGGGCGTGGTGCGTCCTTGCGGCTGAAGCTGAGCAGCTTGCGGGTGATCGCGGTACCCCGTCGCGCCGCGATCTCCACGCCTTCGAGCGAATCGGCCAATGCCGCGTTCTGCCCCGCCAGTCCAACGTCTTCCGGCAGGCGATGGCGCTGGGCCGAGAAGCCGAGGATGACGTCGAGGATGTGGTTGAAATCGTGGGCCACGCCGCTGGCGAGCCGCCCGCTGGCTTCCATCTTCTGGGCGTGGACGAGTTGCGCCTGGGTGCGCTCGCGTTCGACCATCTCCAACTGCAGCTCCTGCCGGCGCGCGTTGGATTCGGCCAGGCTCTCGCGCAGCGCGGTGAGCGTTCGGTCCAGCAGGATGGTGATGAGCAGGTAGCTCAACACCAGCGATGGCGCATTGCGCAGCGAATTACGGATCCATTGCGCTGTCTGTTCGGTGTTGTTGATGTCGGCGATGAAGCCGATCGCGAATACGACCAGCAACAGGCCGAACACGGTCCACAACGCACGCCGTCCCAGTACCAGGCCGCTGATCACCAACGTCAGGATCACCGAGACCTGGTCGATCAGCTGCGCCTGCGCGCCCAGCCTGTGATAGGCCAGTGTCAGCGACGCGAGCAACGCGCCGACGAATAGCTTGATCGCGAGCCGGAAGCTGCCGCGCCGGATCAGGACCACGCTGCACAATGCCAGTGCCGCCGTGATCAGGTCGAGCACCAGCACGATGGTCCAGCCTTCCGGAATCGGCCGCGAAGCCAGATGCCACGCCCAGTTCACCGGCAATGCGACGCCGTAGAGCAGCAGCAGCAACTGCATGACCGGGGCGTTGCGCCGGTCGACGGCGTCGCTGACGGGCGCGCGCTGCAGCCAGCTTGAAATGCGGTTCCACATGGAGTGTCCGACTGCGGCGCCGCCGTGGAGCGGATCGCGCCGCTCCGCCGGAGACGGTGAGAATTCCGTGATTATTCGGCGAGAACCCGTGCGTGACAAGGCGCACATCACCGTCTTAGGTTCGCCCGGTCCCCGCAGGCTTGCGGGGCCGGAGTGGGAAGTGCGGCAGCCATGCGGACGCCGGCTAGGCGTGCGCCATAGCGCGATCAGCACTCACGTCATCCGCGTTGCGGGAGGCGGCGTCAGGCCGCTGCCCGGTTTCGTCCGGCTCATTTCATTTCAGGCGAGGGTTCAGATGAACAGGATTTACAGCAAGGTGTGGAACAGCGCGCTGCAGGCGATGGTGGTGGCCTCCGAGCTGGCCACGGCCAAGGGCAAGTCGCCGCGGCGCGGCCGTCGTCGCCGCACGTTGTCGGGCACGGCGATCCTGTCGCTGAGTCTGGTCCTGGCGGCGCCCGTCGCACTGGCCGCCGGATCCGACGAAGAGGATGCGGGTTGCACCGATCCGACTGTCGATGCGCCCGCGGACGGATGCGAACGCGAGGACGGCCGGATCGGCACCGCCGAGGCGGCGAGCGCCGCGTATTTCAAGGCCGACGGCAGCGGTGACGGCAGCGACGATGCGGTCATCGAAGGCGACGGCGCGATCGCGATCGGCCGCAACAGCGGGGCGGTCGCCAACGCCACGACTGCGGTCGGCGCGGAAAGCATCGCCGCCGGCATCGGCGCTAGCGCCTTCGGCCAGGGTGCCGCGGCGTTCGGCGACGCCAGTGCGGCGATCGGGCAGGGCGCCTATGCCGAGGGCTTCGGCAACACCGCCGTGGGCGCTGCCGCCGAGGCCAGCGCCGAGCAGGCGGCGACCGCGATCGGCGCGCTCAGCGTCGCCGCCGGCATGGGCTCGACCGCGATCGGCGGCAATGCGCAGGCCTACGGGCCCGGCAGCCTGGTCGGCGGCTTCGGTGCCGGGGCCAACGGCGAGGCCGGTGTCGCCCTGGGTGCGAGCTCGCGTGCGATGGGCGGCGATTTCGGCGTTGCGGTCGGCGGCTACAGTCATGCGGTCGGTGAGAATGCGGTGGGCATCGGCGCCTTCAGCACCGCACTCGGCGGTGGCGCGATCGGCATCGGCGGCAACAGCTTGGCCGAAGGCGCGCACGCCGTGGCCACGGGACACAATGCAGCGGCGACCGGCGACGGGGCGATCGCGGTCGGCGGCGCGGCCTGGACCGATCTGAACGGCGATGGCCGCCCCGGCGTCGGCGAAGCGACCTTCGCCGAAGGCGCTGGTGCGATCGCGGTCGGCAGCCAGGCGGCCGCCAGCGGAAACGGCGCACAGGCCGTCGGCCAGCGCGCGCAGGCGCTCGCAGCGAGGGCGACCGCCGGCGGCGCCGGCAGTCTTGCCGCGGGCGAAGGCGCCACCGCCACCGGCGCCAACAGCGTGGCCAACGGCTCGGAAAGCAGCGCCTACGGCTACCAGAGCTATGCCGACGGGGACGATTCGACGGCGCTGGGCAGCAACAGCCTGGCGCTGGGCGCCGGCGCGACGGCCATCGGCACCGGCGCCAATGCGCTGGGCGGCGACAGCGTGGCCAATGGCTATGGCAGCCTTGCCGGCGGCGAACGTTCGGTTGCCCTCGGCGGCGACAGCCAGGCACTGAGCGACGATGCGGTCGCCGTGGGCGGCGGCAGCATGGCCTCGGGGATGGCCGGTACCGCGATCGGCGCCGGCAGTGCGGCGTCCGACTACGCCACCGCCACGGGCGTGGCGAGCAATGCCACCGGATTCGCCTCCAGTGCGTATGGCGTCGGCGCGCAGGCGCTGGGCGACTTCTCGTTGGCGCTGGGCACCGATGCCCGCGCCGACGGCGAATCCTCGATCGCCATCGGCATCCAGACCAATCCCTGGGGCGAGGGCGGCTTCCGAAGCGTCGCGCTCGGCGGCATGGCCGGCGCCTCGGGACAGGACGCGGTCGCCGTCGGCACGCTGACCCAGGCCGGTGGCTCCAGCGCGGTTGCGCTCGGTACCACCATGACCTGCCTGGGCTTCGCCTGCATCGAGCAGAACACAGGGGCCTGGGGCGCCAACAGCGTCGCGGTCGGTGCCGGCGCCAATGCCCAGGCGGACAGCAGCGTGGCGCTTGGCAGCGGCGCATCTGCCGGTGGCGTGAATTCGCTTGCCGCCGGTTCGTTCGCGCAGACGTGGACCGACAATTCGGTCGCGCTCGGTCCGGCCGCGCTGGCGATGAGCGAAAACTCGGTCGCGCTCGGCGCCGATTCGATCACCACGCGCGACAACACGGTGTCGGTGGGGAACGAGTCGAGCGGGACCACCCGCCAGATCACCAACGTTGCCGCCGGCACCGAGACCACCGACGCGGTGAACAAGGCGCAACTGGATGCGCTGGCCGACGGCATCGGGGACGCCAACCACTACTTTGCCGCCGACGGCGCCGGCGACGGCAGCGACGATGCGCTGGCGCTCGGCGAACAGGCGACCGCGGCGGGCGCCAACAGCGTCGCCAACGGCATGGACGGTGCCGCGTTCGGCGCCGGCAGCTATGCCGATGGCGACTACGCCACCGCGGTGGGCAGCGGCAGCCTGGCGCTGGGCGAGGGTGCATCGGCGATCGGCAGCGGCACCAACGCGCTCGGCGACTTCAGCACCGCCAGCGGCTACGGCGCCATCGCCGCGGGCGCCGGCAGCAGCGCGATCGGCACCAACGCGCTGGCCGGGGGCGAATCGAGCTTCGCCGGCGGCAACGGTGCCCAGGCCAATGGCGGCAGCGCGATCGCGCTCGGCGCGGATGCCATCTCGAACGGCTCGCTCGCCGTCTCCATCGGCGCGGGCGCAGAAAACAACGGCTTCTTTGCCGCGGCGATCGGCGGGCTTGCGCTGGCGGACGCGCCGTTCTCGACCGCGATCGGCGGGCTCGCCACCGCGTCCGGCTGGCAAGCCACGGCGGTCGGTTCGGGCGCGTACGCGGCCGGGTTCGACGCGACGGCGACCGGCGCGGGCGCGACCGCAGGCGACGGCGGCGTCGCGATCGGCGCCGGTGCGATGTCGGGCTACTGGGGGATCGACGAGGACACCGGCGAGAGCGTCCTGGTCAGCACGTCCGGCACCGCGGTCGGGCAGAACGCGTCCGCCTCCGGCCGGTACAGTACGGCCCTGGGCGGGTTCTCCGAAGGTTCGTTCAGCGCGGCCGGCGCGACCGGCGCATACAGCACGGCCCTAGGTGCGGGCGCCTACGCCGGCTCGTACTGGGACAGCGACCTGGTCGGCGACTACACCACCGCCGTGGGCGCCGAGAGCTGGGCGATCGGCGGATCCGCCACCTCGCTCGGCTTCAACAGCTTCGCACAGGCCGACCGCGCCCTCGTGCTCGGCGCCAACGCTTGGACCACGGAGGAGGCAAGCGGCAGCGTCGCCCTCGGCGAAGGGTCACTGGCTGATCGCGCCGACGCCGTATCGGTCGGCGCGGCGCAGGCATGGACCGATGCCGGCGGCACCGTGCACGCGGCGATCGATCGTCAGATCACCAATGTCGCGGCGGGCACCGAGGCGACCGATGCGGTGAACAAGGGGCAGCTCGATGCCGTCATCGCCGACCTGGGCGACATCGGCGACATCGGCACGACCGCGGTGCGCTACGACGACGGCGAGCGCAGGGACTCGGTCACCCTGGCCGGCGAGGACGGCACCCGTATCCGCAATCTTGCCGCGGGAACGCAGGCGGGCGACGCGGTCAACGTCGCGCAACTGGATTCGGTGGCCACCGCATTCGGCGGCGGTGCCGCGCTCGGTGCCGACGGCATGCTGATGACGCCGACCTATGTCGTTCAGGGCGGCAGCTACTACAGCGTCGGCGATGCGATGGGTGCGCTCGACGGCGCCCTGTCCGGGCTCAACGGCCGCGTCAGCCAGCTCGAGCAGGGCGCGGGCAACGGCGGCGGTGGCGGCCAGGGACCGGCGATGGGCGCCGGCGACGGCCTCGCGATCGGCGAGGGCAGCGTTGCCGTCGACGGCAACGATACCGCCGTCGGCAGCGGCGCCACGGTGGCGGCGGAAAACAGCACAGCCGTGGGCAGCAACGCGGCGGTTTCAGCGCAGGCGACCGACGCGGTGGCGGTCGGCGCCGACGCGCAGGTCACCGCGTCCTCCGGCACCGCGCTCGGCCAGGGCGCATCGGTCACGGCCGACGGTGCAGTCGCAATCGGGCAGGGCTCGGTGGCGGACGAGGCCGGGACCGTGTCGGTCGGCAGCGCTGGCAGCGAGCGCAAGGTCAGCAACGTCGCCGCCGGCAGCGCGGCGACCGATGCGGCCAACGTCGGCCAGGTGCAGGCCGGCGATGCGCAGGCGGTGGCGTCCGCCAATGCCTATGCCGACAGCACCGCGACGCGGACGCTGTCGTCGGCGAACGCCTACACGGACAGCCGCGTCGAGGCGCTCGGCAGCCAGTTCGAACAGCTCAGCGACGACGTCTGGCACCGGCTCGGACGGCAGGACCGCCGCATCGACCGCATGGGCGCGATGAGCGCGGCGATGATGAACATGTCGACCAATGCCGCCGGCAGCCGCAGTCCGCGGGGGCGGGTCGCGGTGGGCGCGGGTTGGCAGAACGGCGAGAACGCGCTGTCGATCGGTTACTCGAAACAGCTTGGCGATCGCGCGTCCTTCAGCCTGGGCGGCGCGTTCAGCGGCGACGACCGGTCCGCCGGCGTCGGATTCGGCATCGATCTCTGAGCGCGGAAGCAGGATCTCCGTCCGCCGACGGATCTCCGCGGCGGACGGCACCGGACAGGGGCGGAAGCGCGCTTCCGTGAGGGCAGTCATCCGGACGGTGGCGGCAACGGCATCGACGGTACAAGTCAATTTCAACCGAGGGGTTCATTGTGAGCAAAAAAAAACACGCCATGCGCATCCGCGCGCTGAGCGCGATGGTAATGACGGTCCTGGGGACGGCGTCGGTGCATGCCGCGCACGCCGGTGATCTCGATGTCGTCGGACCGCCTGCAGCACAGGCCGACGGCGCGCGACTGCATCGGCTGATCGTGAAGTACCGCGACGGCAGCGCGGAACGCCGCGACGTGCCGGCCAAGCTGCGCGCGATCGAGTCCGCGGCGGCCCGTGCGCTGCCGCAGCGAGTGACGCGCGCGCGGACCGGCCTGCAGCCGAGCCACGTGCGCACGCTGGCGATCGGCGCGGATGTGATCCGGTTCGCACATGCGCTGGATCACGCCGAAGGCGAGGCGTTGATGCGCGAGATCGCCGCCGATCCAGCGGTGGTGTACGTCGAGGCGGATCTCCGCCTGCAGCACACCGGCATCGCCACGCCGGCGCTGGCGCCGGACGACCAGTACTACGACCAGTACCAGTGGCACCTGAAGGACAACGATGGCGGCATCCGCGCACCGTCGGCCTGGGATGTGTCAGCCGGCGACGGCGTGGTGGTGGCGGTGCTGGACACCGGCATCACCGCGCATCCCGATCTCGACGACAACGTGCTCGAAGGCTACGACTTCATCACCGACAGCTTCGTGTCCCGGCGCGAGACCGACGAGCGCGTTCCCGGCGCGCAGGACCATGGCGATTGGAACCCGGAGGCGGGCGAGTGCTACGCCGGCTCGCCGGCGCAGCCCAGCAGCTGGCACGGCACGCACGTCTCCGGCACCGTCGCCGAACTCGGCAACAACGGCATCGGCATGGTCGGCGTGGCCTTCGACGCCAAGGTATTGCCGGTCCGCGTGCTCGGCCGCTGCGGCGGCTACACCTCCGACATCGCCGATGCCGTGGTCTGGGCGTCCGGAGGCAGCGTGGACGGGGTGCCGGACAACGAGAACCCGGCGGAAGTGATCAACATGAGCCTGGGCGGCGGCGGCAGCTGCGGCGCGGCAATGCAGAGCGCGATCGATGGTGCGGTGGCGCGCGGCACCACGGTGGTGGTGGCTGCCGGCAACTCGGCTGCCGACGCTGCCAATTTCTCCCCGGCCAGCTGCGACAACGTGATCACGGTGGGCGCCAACCGCATCAACGGCGGAATCGCCGGCTATTCCAACTACGGCGGCACGGTCGACCTGTCGGCGCCGGGCGGCGGTGGTGGTGTCGACGGCAATCCGGGCGGGTATGTCTGGCAGTCCTGGAACGACGGCGAGACGGTCCCGGGCGAGCCGGCCTACGTCGGCATGACCGGCACCTCGATGGCCGCACCGCATGTCGCCGGCGTGGCGGCGCTGGTGCAGAGCGCGGTCGAGACCCCGCTGGCTCCGCAGGCGCTGGAGCAGCTGTTGCGGGGCAGTGCGCGCCCGTTCCCGGTGGCGATCCCGACCGGCACGCCGATCGGCGCAGGCATCGTCGATGCCGTCGCCGCGCTCGAGACGGCGCTCGCCGAGCCCTGCGACCCGCAGGTCGAGGAATGCGGCCCCGAGGCGGCGCCGCTGGTCAACCGGGTTCCCGTCAACGGGCTGATCGGCGGCGGCGGCGCGCAGCTGCTGTTCAGGATCGAAGTCCCGGCCGGTACGCGCAGTCTCAACCTGCGCAGCTACGGCGGCAGTGGCGACGTCTCGCTGTACGTCTCCCGTGGCCGGGTGCCGACCGCTCAGACCCACGATCGCGCATCGAGCCGGCCCGGCAACAGCGAAGCGGTGGTGATCACCCATCCGGCCGAGGGCAGCTACTACTTGCTGGTGGTCGGCGACTACGCGTTTACCAACCTGAGCGTGCTGGGGCTGTTCCAGTAACCGTTTCCGGTTGCGGTGCGGCTCGATTCCGTCGGGCCGCACCGCATTTTTTTGCTCGCCTTCTGTTTCCGGGAGAGCGTGTGGAGTCGCCTCTGCGAAGCGATGCTTTCTCCATGAAGGGAGAAGACAGGCAGATCGATCAAAAGCCGAACCGCTCGCTTTCGAGGCCCTGCCTTCGAGGAAGGACGCGAAAAACCCCACTACCGTCCCGGAGATCGGAGCAGAAGCATTTTTTCCGGTCGGCAGGTGCACGCCGGAGTGCTAAATTCCGAGGCTGTTTCCATTGCATGGGGTGTCGCGGCGCCAGATGCCGGTTCGTGTCGCCAGGAGTCGCGGCTTTTCGCTGCTGGAAGTGCTGATGGTGGTCGCGCTGATCGCAGTCGCCAGCGTGCTTGCCGTCGGCGTGCTCAGCGGCGGCGTCGAGCGCCTGCAGCTGCGGTCCAGTGCCAAGGAACTCGCGGCGAACCTCCGCTTCACCCGTGCGCATGCGCTAGCGACCGGGGCGCCGCAGCGGTTCGTGATCGACCCCGTCGGCCACACCTGGCAGGGGCCGGCCGGGCGCTACGGCACCGTTCCGGACGCACTCGAGATCGTCTTCACCGGCGCCCGCGAGGTGCAACCGCGCGCGGACCAGGGTGCGATCGTGTTCTTCGACGACGGCGCCTCCACCGGTGGGCGCGTGCAGCTGCGCTCCGGCGACGCGGCCTGGAACGTCGACGTGGCGTGGCTGACCGGCGAGGTGCGGCTGCACAGGGGGGCGTCCCCGCAATGAGCCGTCGCAACCGAAGTCCCTTTCAAGGAAACGCCGGCAGCGGGGAAAAGCAGCCGACGGCACGCTCTTGGCGGCCCGTGCCGCGGTATGGGAGCGGAGCTCCATGCCGCCGGCCAGAAGCGCGCTCGCAGCGCGGATACACCCTGATCGAGGTGCTGGTCGCATTCGCGGTACTGGCACTGGCGCTGACGTTGCTGCTGGGTACGCTGTCCGGCGCCACCCGCCAGGTGCGCTGGTCGGCGGATGCCGGGCGTGCGGCGCTGCATGCGCAATCATTGCTGGCGCAGGTGGGAGTGGGCGAGGTGCTGCAGCCCGGACGCAGCGACGGCACGTTCGACGATGGCCGCTACCGCTGGGTGCTGGAGGTCGCGCCATACATCGATCCGGCGTTGCCGCCGGCAGCGACCGCCGATCCGTTCGCGCCGCAGATGCTGGCGCTGCAGCTGACGGTGGCGTGGGGGCAGGGCGGCGCGCGCGAGCGCCTGCAGGTGCAGTCGCTGCGACTGGTGCAGGCTGATTCCGATGCCGGGTTGACGCTGTGACGCGGCGCGGCGCGCAGTGGAAACGCGGTTCCTGCCGGCGATTCATTGACGTCGGCCGTGGCGACGGCCTCGTTGGCGCGGGGGCGGCAGGAGCGTGGCAGCGCGGCGTCAGTCGTGGCGACGCCATCATTCGGACCAGTTCGGCGGGTGGACGGCAACGCGGTGGACGGCAGCGCGGATTCACGTTGATCGAAATCCTGCTGGCGACGGTGCTGCTGGCCGCGGGCCTGGCACTGGCGTTCGCCACCCTGCGCGCCGCATCCGTGACCGTCGAGCGCGGCGACGACCTGGCGCAGCGCAGCGAGCGCATCCGCGCCGCCGAGGGTTTCCTGCGCCGGCGGCTGGTCTCGGCGCAGCCGATTGCGTTTGCCGCCGACGAGCGAACCGGTGCCCCGGTCCGCTTCCTCGGCGAAGCGCGGCGGATGCGCTTTGTCGCCGACCTGCCGAACTACCTCGGCCGCGGCGGCCCGGCGCTGCACGAAATCGGCGTCGGCCGGGACGACGAAGGCCTGCGCCTGCAGGTCGCCTTCGCCACGGTGCTGGCCGGCGAGACCGTGGAGGAGCGCGAACCGCGTCCGCCCGAGCCGTTGGCGACCGGCCTGTCCGGCGTGCGCTTCAGCTATCGCGGGCTGAACCAGGACGGCCGCCTGACCGGCTGGCTGGATGCCTGGACCGCCAGCCAGCAACTGCCGGTGCAGGTGCGGGTGGAAGTGGAAAGCGAGCGCGACGGCGCCTGGCCGGTGCTGGTGGTCGCGCTGCCGCAGGGCAGCGGCCAAGTCGCCGACGGCGCCTTGCAGGAGTTGGCGCCATGAGGCGCACCGCGCCGGCCACGGCGCACGCTCGCGGCGCTGCGCTGCTGCTGGTGCTTTGGCTGATCGCGCTGCTGACGGCGCTGGTCGGCGCGTTCGCGCTGACGGCACGGATCGAGCACATGCAGGGCCGCGTGCTGCATCGCGGCGTGGCCGGCGACCAGGCCGCGCGCGCCGGGCTGGAGTACGCGATGGGGCGCCTGACCGACCAGAATCCGGCCACGGCCTGGCTGCCCGATGGTCGCGAGTACGTCTGGACGTTCGCCGGCGCGCCACTGCGGGTGCGGATCGTCGACGAGAGCGGCAAGGTCGACTTGAACGCGGCCGACCAGCCGCTGCTGTCGGCGCTGTTGCGGGTCGCCGGCGCCGAGCCGGGCCAGGCCGAAGCACTGGCCGGCGCGATCATGGACTGGCGCGATGCCGATGACCTCGGCCAGCCGCAGGGCGCGGCCGAGGATCCGCAGTATGCCGCTGCCGGGCGGCCGTACGGCGCCAAGGACGCGCCATTCGAGAGCGTCGCCGAACTGGAACTGGTGCTGGGCATGACCGCGGACCTGTACGCCGCCATGGCCGAGCATGTGACGGTGCACAGCGGCATGCCGATGCCCGACCAGCGCTTCGCCGGCGCCGAGGTGCTGCAGGCGATGGGTGTCGACGCGGCGCCGATCCTTGCCCAGCGCGGCGAAACGCCGCGCCCGCAACTCGAGCCGGATCTCGTGGGAGGCGGGACCGGCACGTATAGTATCGACAGTCGCGCGCGGCTGCCGGACGGCCGCGATGCGGTCTTGCAGGCGGTGGTGCGCGTGGGCAGCAATGGTCTGCCGGGAGCGGTCTACACGCCGTTACGCTGGAAGGAGGGGACCTCGGCACCTGATGGCTGACGCCGACGACATCGCTGCGCGACCTTCGATCCGGCAGCGTTTCGGGCGCGTCGGCGGGCGGCTGCGTCCAGGCATGCACGGCTTCTGGTCGTGGTGGACGCGGGCGCTGCTGAGCTGGCTGCCGCTGCGGGTGCGGGAACTGCTGGGACTGGTGGAGCAGCGGCTGCTGCTGCGCCGCGAAGGCGCCGAGCTGGCGGTGATCCTGGAGCGCGGCGGGCAGTTGCGCGTGCTCGGCATCCTGCCGTGGCCGGCACTACCGCCGGACGGGGATGTGTTGGGCCGCGTGCTGCGGCCGCAAGCCGCCGAACTGCCACGCTGGCTGCTGCTGCCGGCGTCGGCCGGGCTGCGCCGGCGCATGGCGCTGCCGGTCGCGGCCGCCGACCGGCTGCGCGAAGTGCTCGGGTTCGAGATCGATCGGCAGACCCCGTTCGCCGCGGCCGAGGTCTGCTTCGATGCGCGCCTGCTCGGCCGGCGCGACGACGGCCAGCTCGATGTCGAACTGGTGGTCGTGCCGCGGGCCGCGCTGGAGGCCGCGCTTGCCGCGCTCGGCCCGCTCGCCGACGGACTGGCCGGAGCCGACCTCGACGACGGCCGCGGCGAAACCCTCGGCATCAATCTGCTGCCGGAGGCCCGCCGTCATCGCCGGGTCGACCCGTGGCAGCGCTGGAATCTCGCTTTGGCCGCGGTCGCCGTGATCGCGGTGGCGGCCGGGCTGTGGCAGGTCCTCGAGAACCGCCGCGCCGCCGCCGAGGCCTTCGCGCAGGCGTCGCAGCCGCGGATCGAGCAGGCGCGGGCCGCGTCGGCGCAACGCCAGCAACTGGACGACCTGATCGAAGGCATGCGCTATCTCGAGGACATGCGCGCCGCACGCCCGACCATGGTCGAATTGCTGGACGAGCTGAGCCGGCGCCTGCCCGACAACACCTACCTGGAGAAGCTGGCGATCGAGAACGAACGCCTGCTGCTGATCGGGCTCAGCAACGAGGCCTCGGCGCTGATCGGGCAACTGGAGGATTCGGCGTTGTGGCGTTCGCCGGCGCTGACCGGCGCCCTGCAGCCCGACCCGCGCAGCCGCCGCGACCGCTTCACCCTGACCGCCGAGGTCGCCGTGGCCGCACCGCCTGCGGCGCCGGCTGGCGGCGGGGCGGCGGAGACGGGAGGTGCCGATGCGCAAGGCGATCGCTGACCGCGAGCGCTGGCTGGCGCTGGCGATCCTGCTGGCGCTGCTGGCGCTGGCCTATCTGGTACTGATCCATCCCTGGTGGACGCGGCCGATGCTGCAACTCGGCGAGCGCATCGACACGCTGCAGCAGCGCGACCTGCGCGCGCGCATGGTGCTGTCGCAGGCGCCGCAGCTGCGCGAGCGGACCGAAGCCTTCCAGGAGCAGGTGGCGCGGCTGCCAGGCTTCCTGCCCGAGCGCAGCCCGGAACTGGCCACCGCCGCGCTGGTGCAACGGCTGGAGACCGCGGTGCTCGAAGCCAGCCCGGGCAACCGCAGCTGCGCGATCATCAACCGCTCGCCGCTCAGCGACGTGCGTCAGCAGCGGTTCCCGCGGGTGGTGGTGCAGGCGCGCATCCGCTGCGGCAGCCCGGAACTGGCGGCGGTGCTGCACGCGTTGGAGAGCGGCTCGCCGCGGTTGTTCGTCGACAACCTCAATATCCTGTCGCAGGCGCATTACATGGCCGCCGAGCAGGCGGACCAGGGCCTCGGCCTGGACGTGAGCTTCGACCTCTACGGCTATCTGCAGCCGTTGCCGGGAGGTGCCGATGCACGCTGATACCGCCGGCGCCCGCACGCGGTTGCTGGCGGCGATCGCATTGTGGGCAGTCTGCGTCTGGCTGTTGGCGCTGTTCGGCCTCGGCGGCCGGGTCCAGCCGTTGCCGGAGGATCCGGCCCTGCTGCAGCCGCTGCCGCAGGGCAGCGCCGGTGCCGAGGAGCGTCTCGGGCCGTTGTCGCAATACACCGAGATCGGCGAGCGCCCGCTGTTCGCCAGCGACCGTCGTCACCGCCCGTTCTTCCTCGAGCCGCAGGCCGAAGGCGAGGAGGGCCCCGGCGAGTTCGATGTCGTGCTCACCAGCGTGCTGATCACGCCGAACCTGCAGATGGCGATCGTGCAGCCGCGCGAGGGCGGCGAGCCGCTGCGGGTGAAGGTCGGAGAGTCGCCGCGCACCGCGCCGGCATGGTCGCTGCTCTCGGTCGCGCCGCGCAGCGCGGTGTTCGCCGGCCCCGAAGGTGAGCGCACGCTGGAGTTGCGCGTATTCGACGGCGTCGGCGGACAGCCGCCGACGCCGTTCACGCGCAGCGACGATCGCCAGGCGCGGCGCCTGCCGCCGCCGCCGCCCGTCACACCGGCGCGCCAGGTGCCGCCACCGCAGCCGCAATCCGGCGCCGCCGTCGCTGCCGCCGAAACCGCCGCCGCCGAAGCCGAAACAGCCGCCGAAGCCCAGGAGATCACCCCGGCCGCACAGGCCGACGCGATCCGCCAACGCATCGAAGCCCGCCGCGCGCGGCTGCGCCAGGAGGCGCAGCAGTCATCGCCGGCAGGTCAGCAGCAGAACCCGTAGAGTGCATGCAATGAAGCTTCCCAGTCCGATCAAGGCGGCGACCGCCGCTCTCCTCGCCACTCTGCTCGCCGCCTGTGCCACGGTGCCGGTACCGGACGTGCGCCGCGAGGGCGATCTGACGCGTTCGCCGCCCGATGGCGTGCAGGCCGAGCCGCTGGAAGACGACGGCCTGCCACAGCCGCAGATCCGCCGCGGCACCGGCCAGGTGATCAACCAGAGCGCGGCGGCCTCGCCGCCGCCCGGCATCGGCGGCACCAGCGGCTCGGCCCAGTTCAATTTCGAGGGCGAGTCGGTGCATGCGGTGGTCAAGGCGATCCTCGGCGACATGCTCGGGCAGAACTACGTGATCGCGCCGGAGGTGCAGGGCACGGTGACCCTGGGCACCCCCAAGCCGGTCAGCCCGGCGCAGGCGCTGAGCCTGCTGGAGATGGTGCTGGGCTGGAACAACGCGCGCATGATCTACAGCGACGGCCGCTACAACATCGTGCCCGCCGACGGCGCGGTGGCGACCGGCACGGTGGCGCCGCGCACCGGCACCGCCACCGGCGCCCGCGGCTTCGAGGCGCGCACCGTGCAGCTGCGCTACATCTCGGCCACCGAGATGGAGAAGGTGCTGGAGCCCTTCGCGCGCCCCGACGCGATCGTCGGCGTCGACAACGCGCGCAACGTGATCACCATCTCCGGCAGCCGCTCCGAGCTCGAGAACTACCTGCGCACGATCGAGATCTTCGACGTCGACTGGCTGGCCGGCATGTCGGTCGGCGTGTTCCCGATCGACTCAGGCAGCGCCACGCAGGTGGTTGGCGACCTGGAGAAGGTGTTCGGCGAGGACAGCGGCTCGCCGGTGGCCGGCATGTTCCGCTTCATGCCGCTGGAGGGCGCCAACGCGGTGATGGTGATCACCGCACAGCCGGCCTACCTGGACGAGATCCAGCGCTGGCTCGAGCGCATCGACAGCGCCGGCGGCGAGGCGAAGCTGTATTCCTACGAACTGAAATACGTCAAGGCCCTCGACCTGGCTGACCGTCTGGCCGAGGTGTTCGGTGCCGGCGGTGGCAGCCGCAGCGGCGGCGGCAGCGCCTCGCTGATGCCGGGCCTGGAGTCGACCCAGGTGCGCGGCAGCGGCGTCAGCGGGCGCGACAGCACGGTCCCGATCGGCGGCGACAGTGGCAACGGGAGCGGAAGCCGCAGCCGCAGCCAAAGCCGCGGTGGCGGAACGGCCGGCGGCGGCAGCAGCGGCGGTCAGCTGCAACTCGGCGACAGCGGCCCCGGCTCGGGCAGCGTCACCCTCGAGGTCGACGGCAACCAGGTCGGCGTGTCGGCGGTCGAGGAGACCAATACCCTGCTGGTGCGCTCCACCGCGCAAGCGTGGAAATCGATCCGCGAAGTGGTCGAGCGCCTCGACGTGATGCCGATGCAGGTGCACATCGAGGCGCAGGTGGTCGAAGTCGCGCTGACCGACGAGCTGCGCTATGGCGTCAACTGGTACATCGAGCGCGCGGCGACTGACAACGGTTTGCCCAGTCTGAGCCTGCGCGACAATCCGTCGCTGCCGAGAAGCTGGAGCACGTTGGCGGGAAGCATCGGTGGCGTCAGCGGAGGGGGTCTCTCCTGGACGCTGTTCAAGAACGATGCGGCTGCGATCATCACGGCCCTCGATGACGTGACCGATTTGCGTCTGCTGCAGACGCCCTCGGTCTTCGTCCGCAACAATGCCGAGGCCGAGTTCAACGTCGGCAGCCGAATCCCGGTGTCGTCGGTGTCGATCAACCCTGTCGCTGGCAGCAACAATGCAATCAGCCAGGTGCAATACCTCGACACCGGCATCATCCTCAAGGTGCGCCCACGCGTGACCCAAGACGGCATGGTGTTCCTGGACATCGCACAGGAAGTGAGTTCCCCGCTTACGGATCCCGATGAAAACGGCAACGTGCGCATCGACACCCGCTACCTCAAGACCGAGGCGGCGGTGCAGACCGGCGAGACCGTGATGTTGGCGGGCCTCATCAGCGACGGCAATACCAACACCTCATTGGGTGTGCCCGGCCTGAGCCGGATTCCGATCATCGGCGGTCTGTTCGGACAGAAAGGACGCGTGAATAATCGTAACGAGGTGATCATCCTGCTGACGCCGACGATCGTACGCAGCCCGATGGAGGCGCGCCGATTGACCGACGAGTACAGCCGCCGCTTCCGCGTCATGGAGCCGCTGCACAAGAAGGAGGCGGCCGAAGCGAAACGTGCGGCCGAGGCGGCAGCGAGCTCCGAATGAGCACGGACGCACCGGCGCATGGCTGACCTGCCGGTCGTACTGCTGCCGCTCGGCGCCGACGACGACGCGCTCGATGCCTGCCTGGCGGCGCTCGATGCCGGCACCCCGGTCGGCACTCGCGTCTGGCTCGCCGACGACGCCCGCGCCGGGCCACGCGGACTGGCGATCGTCGAGCGCTGGCTGGCGAGCACGCCGTTGCGTGCCGACTACAGTCGGCGCCAGCGCGGCATCGGCGAGGTCGCGCACCTGGACGAGGCACTGACCGCCTGCGGCGATGCCGACGTGCTGGTGCTCGCACCCGACGCGATTCCGGCGCCGGGCTGGGCCGCGGCGCTGGTCGCCTGCTTCGCCCGCGACGCCTCGATCGCCACCGCCACGCCCTGGTGCAATGCCGGCGAGAGCGCGGCTTGGCCGCGGATCGGCGAGATCTCGCCGATCCCGGAGGATCTCGACCGCCTCGCCCGCGCCTGCGATGCGCTGCCGCCGCTGCATCCGGAACTGCCGGCGGCGGTCGGACACGCCGTGCTGCTGCGCGGCAGTGCCCGGCGCAAGGCCGGCGGCCTGGACGCCAGCAGCTACGTGTCGTGGTACGCGGCGCTGATCGACCTGTCGCTGCGCCTGTCCGGCCTGGGCTGGCGCAACGCGTTGTGCGAGACCGCGTTCGTCGCCCGTGGCGGCGAGGGCGGCCCGGGCGAGGGCGACATGGAGGCGCTGGCCGCACGCTGGCCGGACTGGCATGCACGGCTGGCGAATTTCCTGATGCGCGATCCGCTGGGTGACTGTCGTGAGCAGCTGTCGCGCGACTGCGCGCGGCTGGAGACACGTCCGCCGCAGCATGAGCTGTTTCCCTCCGCGCCGGACGCGCGCGATACCCCGTCGAAGACGTCGTGTGCGGTGGCCGCAGCCCGACAGGAACCGCCGCCATCCACCGGCCCGGACGACGGCGCCGTCGCCACCACGCCCGCGGAACCGCGTAGGCGATGAGGCGCCGACCATGAGTGTTCCGGCCCGCGACGGCATTGCCGCCGTCGTCGTCACCTACCGCAGCGCCTCGACCATCGACGACTGCCTGCAACGGCTGCGCGCGGCCGACGGCGTGGTCCAGATCCGCGTGGTCGACAACGATTCCCGCGATGGCACCCTGGCGATCGTGCAGCGTCATGCCGCCGCCGACCCGCGCCTGCGCTTCATCGCCAATCCCGACAATCCGGGCTTCGGCGTGGCCTGCAACCAGGGTGCGCGCGCCTGCGATGCGCCGTGGCTCGCCTTCGTCAATCCCGACTGCCTGCCGGCTCCTGATGCGCTGGCGCGCCTGCGCGTGCATGCGCAGGCGTCCGCGGGCGAGGCCCTGCTGGGCGCCGACCTGGTCGACGAGGCCGGCATGCGCGACGGCGCCGCGCGCCGCCGCGATCCCGATTTCGGTGCCATGCTGCTGACCGCTTCGGCACGCGCGCTCGATGTTGCGGTGGATCCGGCGCAACCGTTGCAGCCGGTCGACGCGGTCTCGGGTGCGCTGATGCTGCTGCCGCGCGCGCTGTTCGAGCGCATCGGCGGTTTCGACGAGGACTATCGCCTGCATGCCGAAGACCTTGACCTGTGCCGGCGCGCCCGCCGGGCCGGCGCGCATGTCGCCGTCGCCAATGACGTCCGCGTGCTGCACGTGCGCGGCGTCTCCAGCGGTTCCCGGCCGCTGTTCGTCGAATGGCACAAGCACCGTGGCCTGGCGCGCTACTTCCGCAAGTTCGAGGCGCCGCGACGCGGGTTGCCGGTGCGCGTCGGGGTCTACGCGATGATCTGGCTCCGCTTCCCGTTCGCGGTCCTGCGTGCCGTCGGCCGCGCCATCGCTCCTTAGAAGCACGTGGCGCGGGCGATGCCCGCATGACGGCGAACGGCGTCAGCGAGGCCGTCCGATGGCGCCGGGCAGGGGCGCGCTGCGTGGCCGAACTTACGCGGAAAATGGTGGTGCAACGCACAACATCCGGCTCCGGGCCCGTTATCGGCAGCGCCGGCAAGGCCGGCCCGTCGAAGCGGCGGCCTGACTCTGGCCGCCGCCCCGCCGTGCGCTGCGGTGGGTTTCGATGCTACCGGTATCAATGGCGCCGTTACGAGCTTTGCGCCCGTGCAGCCGGCCGCCGCTAACCGGCGCTCGCCGGGGGATTTCGGGCGCTCGACGCCTGCGTTGCAGCGACGGGTCGGCGGTGCGAGGCCGTTGCGTCTGTAACCGAACGGCGGTCGCGGCGGCTCATTCTGGACAAACAAAAAGAGAAGTGTTAGCGGTAACACTTGGCAGCGTTGTCATCATCGGTATGAGCGATGCGACGTCTGCCCGGTTCAAGGAGGGAGGCATGTCCAGGAAGTGCGCGAGGGAATCGACGCGGTCCGACGCGGACGAGGGTTCGGGCAATGGGGTCGGCCCGGCCCGGGGCAACATTGTCCGGTGCCAGCGCGCGGCCGGCGCGGCGCGCGTTCCGGCCTGCGCCTGAGGATCGGCGCCGCCCGCGGGCGAGGCGGTCGGACGCTTGGCGAACATGATCCGAAGGGGGCTTCCGCACGTAATTGACAGCGCTATCAGGGCCGGGCCACGGGATCCGGTTCGACGCAAAAAGGAGGGAGACGATGCAATACCTACGACAAGAATGGCTCGAACCCGGCCCGTCGGCTGCGACGCCGGGCCGGCATGGACGTCCGAAGCCGAGGCGGCGCAACGCCATGCCCGATCCACCGACTGGCCGGTTCGGCGCGGCCGGACCTTCGATCGACCCGCATCCGCTCCCGCGTCTCTCGTGAGTTCGCGGTCAGTGCGCCGCTGCGCCCCCGGGGCAGTCGCGATGCGTCGGTATCTCAAGACCAGCGATGCGATTTGCCGGGATCCCGGATCCGGCAGTCGGTGCCGCTGAAAGGTCGCCGCAAAAGCGGGCACTCGATGCGCACACCCATCCATCCATCAGCCAGGAATCAGGCACGCCCATGAATGACGACAAGTTCAAGCGATTCAAGTCGAAGGCTCTGTTCACCATCGTCGGCGGCGCGATCATCATCAATCCCGCCTTCGCGCAGGAACCCCAGGACACCCAGGGCATCCAGGACGCGCAGGCACGGAGCGAACCGGATGCGACCACGCTCGATGCGGTGACCGTCGTCGGCATCCGCAACAGCCTCGAGCACGCCATGAACATCAAGCGCGACGCCACCGGCATCGTCGACGCGATCAGTGCCGAGGACATCGGCAAGTTTCCGGACACCAATCTCGCCGAATCGTTGCAGCGCATCACCGGCATCTCGATCGAGCGCCGCGACGGCGAGGGCGCGACGGTCACCGCGCGCGGCTTCGGTCCCGAATACAACCTCATCACGCTCAACGGCCGCCAGATCCCAGGCGCCGACGGCTTCAGCAGCGGCGGCCTGGAAATCGGTGGCGTCGGCGCCGGCACGCGTGGCTTCAACTTCGCGCAGCTGGCCTCCGATGCGATCAGTGGCGTCACCGTGTACAAGACCGGCCGCGCCCACACGCCAAGCGGCGGCATCGGCGCCACCATCGACATCCTGACCGACCGCCCTTTCAACCACGATGGCGTGGTCGCGAATGTCGGCGCCAAGGCCGTGATGGACGAGTCGGCGCTGTTCCACAACGGCGCCACCCCCGAGCTGTCCGGCATCTTCAGCTACACCAATCCGGACAAGACCTGGGGCATCGGCGTGAACGGCAGCTACCAGAAGCGTCACGGCGGCTCGGTGCAGGCGACCGAGAATGGCTGGAACGTCGCCCGCTGGACCGGCGCCGACGGCAAGCTGCGCCCGGGTGCCGTCGTCGAGAACGCGCCGGAGATCGGCCAGCTCTACAGCATGCCAAACGACCTGCGCTATGCGTTCTCAGACTTCGAGCGCGAGCGCGTCAACGGCCAGGCGGTGCTGCAGTTCGCCCCGACCGACGCCTTCACCTTCACCCTGGACTACACCTACTCGACCAACGAGATTTCCCAGTTCCGCGGCGAGCAGACCATGTGGCTGCAGAACAGCCTCAGCCATGTCACCTTCGACGGGAACGACCAGGTCGCCACGCCGGTCTACATCCGTGACATCACCGGCAGCGCCAAGGATTTCGGCTTCGAGCAGCAGCGCGACGAACAGAAGTACAAGCTGGGGTCGCTGGGCTTCAACGCGCGCTGGGACGTCAACGACCGCTTCAACCTGACCTTCGATGCGCACAACACCAAGGTCGACAGCCGCCCGAACGATCCGGTCACCGGCGGCAGCTCCACCGCCTTCAGCCTCGCGGGGCTCGCCCCGAATCGCGAGACCAACAACTGGACACAGGAGTACTGGTTCAACAGCGGCCTGCCGATCATGGCGCGCACGCTCTTCCCGAGCACCGCCGACGCGGTGGCCAACACCAATGGCGTGCTCAATCCGGACTTCCCCCCGGAGCAATTGGGCACCCAGATCATGCGCATCTGGTCGACCCGCCAGGACTCCGAGGTCAAGCAGGCGCGCATCGACGGTGAACTGTTTTTCGACAGTGGCCGCTTCCAGTTCGGCATCGAGTCCTCGGATGTGTCGATGCGGCGCCTGACCGTGGACGGTCATGGCCACCTGATGACCCTGGGCAACTGGGGCGTGGACGACGTCGGCCAGGCGCCGGGCATGGCCGAGCTGCTGAGGACGATCAACATCGGCGGACTGTTCAATGACTTCAGCGCCAACGGCTCGCCCACGGGGGCGTGGTGGGGCGACGCCAGCGCGCTGGCGCAGTGGGCGGAGAATGCGTGCGCCAACGGCACCGCGCCGGCGGTGTGGCCGGATTGCGACAGCATCAGCTCCCGTGTGCGCACGACCTATGACAACGACAACCTGGTCGAAGAAAAGACGAACGCGGTCTACGTCCAATGGGACCAGGACTTCACGCTCGGCAGCATGCCGGCCAATGCCGTCGTCGGCCTGCGTTACGAGAAGACCGATCTGACCTCGACTTCGGTCATCCAGGTGCCCAGCGCCATCAACTGGATGTCCAACAACGACTTCGGCTACGTTTTCTCGGATGAAGCGATGCCGTTCTCCGAGGAACACAGCTACAACTACCTGCTGCCGAACCTCGACTTCAGCATTGACCTGACCGACGACATCAAGGGCCGCGTATCGGCGAGCAAGACCATAGCCCGCCCGCCGTACGGCAATCTGTACGCGGGTCCCACCGCGGGCGGTCCCAGCGGCTCGGTCCTGTTCGGCGAGCAGTTCCGCGCGACCGGCAGCGCGCAGACCCCGACGCTGTCGCCGCTGGAGTCGAAGAACTTCGACCTCGGCGCCGAGTGGTACTTCGCGCCGTCCAGCTTCATCGGCGTGACCTACTGGCGCAAGAAGGTCGACAACTTCATCGGCAACACGGTGGTGCGCGAGAACCTGTACGGCATCACCGACCCGACCTCCGGGCCTGACGCACAGGCGGCACTGGCGTTCATCGAAAGCCAGGCATGTATCGACCAGGTGAACGCGGCCGGCAACAACGCGAGCGAAGGCTGCGCCGGCAACTACACCACGTTGTTCACCGCGTTGGCGATGCTGCGCAACGAAGCGGCGACTGGCGGCCTGGCGGCCTACGACGGCAGCAATACCCAGCAGATCAGCATGGAAAGCCGTTTCGACATCTTCGGCGAAGCCGACGACCCGCTGTACATGTATGACGTCAATCGCCCGGCGAACCAGCGCGAGGCCACGCTCGATGGCTGGGAGATCGGCGGGCAGTATTTCTTTGGCGACAGCGGCTTCGGCATCCTGGCCAACTACACCATCGTCAAAGGCGACGTGGGGATCGACCGTGCGGCCGACCCTGGCACGGACGTGTTCGCACTGACGGGCCTGAGCGACACCGCCAATGCCGTGCTGATGTACGAAAAGTACGGCTGGTCGGCCCGCCTGGCCTGGAACTGGCGCGACGAGTACCTGCTGGCGGCGAACCAGAACGCCAACAACCGCAATCCATACTTCGTCGAGGAGTACCACCAGATCGACCTTTCCGTGTCGTACGACTTCAGCGACAACCTCTCGGTGTTGCTGGAAGCGATCAACCTGACCGGCGAGGACGTCCGCTGGAGCGCCCGATCGCACAACCAGATGGTCCGTCTGGTGGATCAGTCGCCGCGCTACATGATGGGTCTCCGCTACAAGTTCTGATCCCGCCCAGGCCAGTGTGCGGGCATGGGCCGGTACCGCCGCAGTGGAAGCGGCGGTACCGGTCGTCCTCCCCGGATGGCCGGGAAGGGAATCGGGGCCCGGCCATGCCGGGCATCGAATTCCCCACTGCGGAACGCAAGGGCTCGCCTTGCGATGTCTGCGCCATTCCGGAATATCTGGCATCGTGGGCGGGGCCGTGCGTCCGCTCTCTCGACGGAATCGAAATGGCACGATACGAGTTGCTCAACAACGTGGCGCACAAGGAACTGCGCGTGGTCACGCGTTTCGGCCGCGAGTTCGGCGACCAGGTCGGCATGGTGCCTGCGTTCCCGACCGAGTACGCGGAACTGCAACGTGAATATCCCATCTTCTTCCGCAAGGAGCGGGAAGGCGGCGAATACCAGTCGGTGGCCATGCTCGGCTTCGACAAGCAGGAGAACCTGTTCCTGCAGGGAGATCACTGGAATGCGTCCTACCTGCCCGGCTATGTTGCCAGGGGACCGTTCCTGATCGGCTTCCAGGAGCAGTGGGACGAGGGCGAGCTGCACAAGAAGCCGGTGATCCATGTCGACCTCGACCATCCGCGAATCAGTTTCGAGGAGGGCGAGCCGGTATTCCTCCCGCAGGGCGGGCACAGTCCCTACCTGCAGCACATCACCACCGTGCTGGGCGGTATCCACGACGGCGTCGAAGGCGGCAAGGCGATGTTCGCCGCGTTTGAGTCGATGGGCCTGATCCAGCCGGTCAAGCTGGAGGTCAAGCTGGATGCCGAGCACGGCGTGGACCTGACCGGGTTGTACGGCATCGACCGCGAACGGCTGGCCGCGCTGGAGGCCGACAAACTGCTTGCCCTGCACCGCTGGGGCTTCCTTGAAGGCGCCTTTCTCGTGCTGGCCTCGATGCACAACATGCGCCGGCTGATCGCCGAAAAGCAGCGCCGCCTGCGCCTGCAGGCCGAATCCGGGCCGACGGTGAATGCGGGCTGAGGCGGCCCGAGTAGTAGCATGGGCGCCATGAGCATGGGTGTCACAAGCACGGGTGTCACCAGCGCGGTCGTCACGGACAGTGGTGGTGCAAGCGCGGCCATCGGCGGCCGGGTCACGGCCCATGTCCGCGAACGCGAGGCCGGCGGGCCGGACGCGCTGCCACTCGACGAACTGCTGGCCGCAGGCGAGCCGGTGGTGTTGCGCGGACTGGCGCGCGACTGGAGCCTGGTGCGCGCGGGCCTGGAATCGCCGCGGGTGGCGATGGACCTGCTGCGCTCGCATTACAACGGCCGGCCGGTGCAGTACAACTGGGGCGAGCCGGAGACCGCCGGCCGGCCCTTCTATCGGCAAGACTTCACCCGGCTGAACTGCGAGGTCCGCCGCAACGGACTGGACCAGGTGCTGGACGAGCTGGCCTCGCTCCTGGACGAGCCGCGCCCGCCGACGTACTACGTCGCCTCTCTGCCGGTGGACAGCGTGTTGCCGGGGCTGCGCCAGGCCAACGACCTGGATTTCGCCGCCCACGGCGTGGACGCGCCGCCGAGCATCTGGATCGGCAACCGGGTGACCGCGTCCTGCCACTACGACGCGCCGAACAACATCGCCTGCGTCGCCGTCGGCCGGCGCCGATTCACCCTGTTCCCGCCCAACCAGATCGGCAACCTCTACCCCGGCCCGCTGGAACCCACGCCCGGTGGGCAGGCGGTCAGCGTGGTCGATTTCGCCGAGCCTGATTTCGAGCGCCACCCGCGCTTCCGCGAAGCGCTGGCGGCGGGGCAGGCGGCGCTGCTGGAGCCGGGCGATGCGATATTCATCCCCAGCATGTGGTGGCACCACGTGCAGGGACTGGACCCATTCACCGTGCTGGTCAACTACTGGTGGAGCAGCATGCCGGCGCACATCCCGACCCCGATGCACGCGCTCTATCACGCGCTGTGGACGATCCGCGATCGCCCGGAGCGGGAGAAGCAGGCCTGGAAACAGGTGTTCGAACACTACATATTCGGCCCTGCAGACGCGGCGGGCGCGCACCTGCCGGAGCAAGCGCGTGGCGTGCTCGGGCCGGTCGACGAGACGATGGCGCGACAGCTGCGGGCGATGCTGATGGACAAGCTTAATCGGTGATTCGTGATTGGTGATTGGCGATTCGCAGAAGGCTACGGCCGTTTTTGCTCTTGCGAATCACCAATCACGAATCACCAATCACGTCACTTAAGGGGAACAACGTGAGCGAGAACAGGATACGCAAGGTCGTCATCGCCGGCGGCGGCACCGCGGGCTGGGTGGCCGCTTGTGCGCTCACCCACCAGTTCCGCGACCTGCTCGACATCACCCTGGTCGAATCCGAACAGATCGGCACGGTCGGTGTGGGCGAGTCGACGATCCCGACGATACGCACCTTCCACCGCCTGCTGCAGATCGACGAGCGCGAGTTCCTCAGTTCGGTCGCCGGCAGCTTCAAGCTGTCCATCTCCTTCGAGAACTGGAAGCGTCCGGGCGACCGTTACTTCCATCCGTTCGGCACCACCGGGATGAACACCTGGTCGTGCGACTTTCACCAGTTCTGGCTGGACAGCCTGCGTCGCGGCATGAAGTCCGAACTGGGCGATTTCTGCCTGGAGACGGTCGCCTCGCGGGCCGATCGCTTCGCCCTGTTCGACCAGGCCGGTGCCGGCGCCCAGCAATGGTCCATGCGCTGGGTCAAGCCGGCCGCGCTGGAGCGCGCCGACGTCAGCTACGCCTACCATTTCGATGCGGCGTTGTACGCTGCGTTCCTGCGCCGCAAGTGCGAGGGCCGCGGCTTGACTCGCGTGGAGGGCAAGATCCGCGAGGTGCGCCAGGACCCGGGCAACGGCTATGTTCAGTCGCTGGTACTGGAGGACGGGCAGGTGGTCGAGGGCGACCTGTTTATCGACTGCACCGGTTTCCGCGGCCTGCTGATCGAACAGACGCTCAAGACCGGCTACGAGGACTGGAACAACTGGTTGCCGTGCGACCGTGCGGTGGCCATGCAGATCGAATCGGTCGAGCCGCCGGTGCCCTACACCCGCGCGATTGCCCACGAGGCGGGCTGGCGCTGGCACATCGCCCTGCAGCACCGGGTCGGCTGCGGCTGGGTGTTCTCCAGCGCGCACATGTCCGACGACGAGGCCGCGGCGAAGCTGGCGGCCGCCAACGGCAATGTGCCGGTGGTGCGCGAGCCGTGGGTCGTGCCGTTCCGCACCGGCCGCCGGCGCAAGGTCTGGAACAAGAACGTGGTCTCGTTGGGCCTGGCCAGCAGCTTCATCGAGCCGCTGGAGTCGACCAGCATCCACCTGACTCTCAGCGCGGTGACCCGACTGGTGCAGATGTTCCCGCACGCCGGCATCGACGAATCGATGGTGGACCGCTACAACGACGTCAGCCGCGCGGAACTGGAGCACGTGCGCGACTTCGTCATCATGCATTACCACCTCAATCAGCGCGACGAACCGCTGTGGCGCGAATGCCGCGAGATGCGCCTGCCCGACGAGTTGGCGCGGCGCATCCAGGTGTTCCGCGACAGCGCCTACGCCTGGCAGGGCGAGGATGAGCTGTTCCGGCTGGATTCGTGGACCCACGTGATGCTGGGGCAGGGCGTGGTGCCGCGCGACCACCATCCGCTGACGCGGGGGCTGGGCGATGCGGATCTGACGCGGCTGTTCGATGCCGTGCGCCAGCCGATCAACCGGGCGGTGGAGGCGATGCCGTCCCACGGGGAGTTCATCGAGCGCTACTGCCCGGCCGATCCGTCGGTATGGAGCCTGCGCCGCGCACCGATGCCGGCGCTGGCCGGCGCCTGAGCGGACCGCGCGCAGCATGATCCTGGAATCGCATCCGGACCTGCGCGTCGAGCGGCGCGCGATCGGAGCCGAGCAGGCCCCGCTGCTGATCATCGACAATGTCGTCGCCGACCCGCAGCGGCTGGTGCGCAAGGCCGCCGGCCGCCATTACACCGGCCAGCACAGCATGTTTCCCGGCATCCGCGCCCGTGCGCCGCTGTCGTACGAGGCCTTCCTGCAGGAGATGTTGACGCCGCTGCTGCCGGAGTTCGGGCTGGCACCGGGCAGGTTCGTGTTCCCGATGGCGCACTACTCGCTGGTGACCCTGCCGCCGCAACAGCTGGCGTTCCTGCAGCGGATCCCGCACATCGATTCGGTATCGGGCAACGGCCTGGCGACGGTGCACTACCTGTTCCACGGCGACTGGGGCGGCACCGCCTTCTATCGCCACCGTCAAACCGGGTTCGAGTACGTCGATGCGGAGCGTCGCGAGGCGTACTTCCGCTGCCTGGAGGGCGAAAGCCGCAGCAACGACGCCCCATCCGCCGGCTACATCGCCGGCGACACCGCCCTGTTCGAGCAGATCGAGCGGGTGGAAGGCGTGTTCAACCGGATGGTGGTCTACCGGCGCAATTCGCTGCATTCGGGCAACATCGACGACGGCCGCGTACCGCCGGCCGACCCGTTGGCCGGGCGGCTGTCGATCAATACCTTTATCGACGTGGTGCCGTGACAACCGGTCGAGGCAATGCACACGAGGCGATTTCGTAGGAGCGCGCCATGCGCGCGATGCCGGCATGGCCGGACGTGCACGGAATCGCCGCCGATCCGATCGGAGCCTCCCGCGGCATCGCGGCCATGGGCCGCTCCTACGGGGGCGGGCGTTCCGTAGGAGCGCGCCGTGCGCGATGCCGGCGTAGTTGGACGCACCCGGAATCGCCTTCGATCCCGCCGGAGCCTCCCGCGATTCTTTGTCGCCGCCATCGGGCACCTGGGGATGCGGCGGTTGGTGCGAAGAGGCGGTGAGCGCGTCAGCGGTAGCGGTTGATCGTCTCGCGCAGCTCGCCGGCCGCGGCGGCGGCCGCTTCGGCATAGTCGCCACCGCTGGATGCATACAGCACTGCGCGCGAGCTGCTGACGATCAGGCCGGTGCCGTCGGCGGTCTTCGCATTGCGTACCACCGCCTCGACGTCGCCGCCCTGCGCGCCGACGCCCGGCACCAGCAACGGCAGATCGCCGACGATCGCACGCACCTCGCGCAACTGCTCCGGCCAGGTCGCGCCGACCACCAAGGCGCAGTTGCCGTTGCCGTTCCACTCGCGCGCGATCGTTTCGGCGACGTGCTGGTACAGCGGGCGATCGGTGCGGCCGCCAGCGGAAACGACGAGGTCCTGCAGGTCGCCGGCGCCCGGGTTCGAGGTCCGGCACAGGATCACAACGCCCTTGTCGGCGCGATCCAGGAACGGCTGCAGCGAGTCGCGACCAAGGTACGGGTTGGCGGTGACCGCGTCGGCGCGGTAGCGGTCGAAGGCCTCGGCGGCGTAGTGCTGTGCGGTGCTGCCGATGTCGCCGCGCTTGGCATCGAGGATCACCGGGATGCCGGGATGCGCGGCATGGATGTGCGCGATCAGGCGGGCGAGGGCGTCTTCGGCGCCGAGGGCGGCGAAGTGAGCGATCTGTGGCTTGAAGGCGCAGGTGTGTTCGGCGGTGGCATCGGCGATGTCGCGGCAGAAGTTGAACACCGCGTCCGGGTCGTTGGCGAACTTCGACGGGAAGCGTGATGGCTCGGGGTCGAGGCCGACGCAGACGAGGGAGTTGGCGTGTTGCCAGCGGGTCTTCAGGGCGCTGATGAAGTTCATGAGGATCACATCTCCCCTCGGCTCGTCATCCCCGCGAAGGCGGGAGGTGCTTTTCAACAGCCCGAAGGGCTGGTCATCCAAGGACGTTGACTCTACAGGCAACATCTAAAGTCAAAATCAAGATCCAAGTCCCTGGATCCCGGCCAAGAGCATGCCGGGATGACGATTTGGCAAAGCCATGGCCGTTTTGCGGCCATGGGCCTGGATCCCGGCCTTCGCCGGGATGACGGACTGGCAAAGCCGCGCGCTGCGCGCGCGGGCCAGTCCGTCACTTCAACGCCTTGAACCGCAGGCGATGCGGCTTGGCACCTTCCTCGCCCAGCCGGCGCTTCTTGTCTTCCTCGTATTCGCGGTAGTTGCCCTGGAAGAACTCGACGTGGCTGTCGCCCTCGAAGGCGAGGATATGGGTGGCGATGCGGTCCAGGAACCAGCGGTCATGGCTGATCACGAACACGTTGCCCGGGAATTCCAGCAGCGCGTCCTCGAGCGCGCGCAGGGTCTCGATGTCGAGGTCGTTGGACGGCTCGTCGAGCAGCAGCACGTTGCCGCCCTGCAGCAGGGTCTTGGCCAGGTGCAGGCGGCCGCGTTCGCCGCCCGAGAGATTGCCGACCAGCTTTTGCTGGTCCTGGCCCTTGAAGTTGAAGCGGCCGATGTAGGCGCGCGACTGGATCTCGATGCCGTTGATGTTGAGGATGTCGGCGCCGCCGCTGACCTCCTGGAACACGTTGTGGTTGCCGGTCAGCGCCTCGCGGCTCTGGTCGACGTAGGCCAGCTTGACGGTCGGCCCGGTGACGATCTCGCCCTGGTCCGGCTGCTCCTGGCCGATGATCATCCGGAACAGGGTCGACTTGCCGGCGCCGTTGGGACCGATGATGCCGACGATCGCGCCCGGCGGCACGATGAAGCTGAGGTCGTCGATCAGCAGGCGGTCGCCGAACGACTTGGTGACGCCCTTGAACTCCATCACCGAGTTGCCCAGGCGCTCGCCCGGCGGGATGAAGATCTCGTTGGTCTCGTTGCGGCGCTGGTAGTCGACCGACTGCAGCTCCTCGATCCGGGCCAGGCGCGCCTTGCCCTTGGAGCGGCCGCCCTTGGCGTTGCTGCGCGCCCACTCCAGCTCGCGGGCGATCGCCTTCTGCCGCGCCTTCTCCTGCGATTCCTCGCGCTTTAGGCGGTCTTCCTTCTGCACCAGCCAGTCGCTGTAGTTGCCCTTCCACGGGATGCCGCGGCCGCGGTCGAGTTCGAGGATCCACTCGGCGGCGTTGTCGAGGAAGTAGCGGTCATGGGTGACGGCTACCACGGTGCCGGAGTAGCGGGCCAGGAATTCCTCCAGCCACTCCACCGACTCGGCATCGAGATGGTTGGTGGGCTCGTCGAGCAGCAGCATGTCGGGCTTCGACAGCAGCAGGCGGCACAGCGCCACGCGGCGCTTCTCGCCGCCCGACAGCGGGCCGATCTTGGCGTCCCACGGCGGGATGCGCAGGGCGTCGGCGGCCACTTCCAGCTGCTGCTCCAGCAGGTGCGCGTCGCCGGAGGCGAGGATCGCCTCCAGCTTCTGCTGCTGTGCGGCGAGCTTGTCGAAGTCGGCGCCTTCCTCGGCGTAGGCGGCATAGACCTTGTCCAGCTCGGCCTGCGCCTGCAGGATCTCGCCCACGCCTTCCTCCACCGCCTCGCGCACGGTCTTCTCCGGATCCAGCTCCGGTTCCTGCGCCAGATAGCCGACCTTGATGCCGGGCTGCGGGCGCGCCTCGCCGGAGTAGTCGGTGTCGACGCCGGCCATGATCCTGAGCACCGTCGACTTGCCGGCGCCGTTCAGGCCCAGCAGGCCGATCTTGGCGCCGGGGAAGAACGACAGCGAGATGTCCTTGATGATCTGGCGCTTCGGCGGCACGGTCTTGCTGACGCCGTTCATGGTGTAGATGTATTGCGACATGGAGGCTCCGGTGCAACGAAGTCCACCGCGCGGCATCGGCACGCGGGGCGGGTGGGGTACGGGGATACCGGCGATTATACCGGGCCCGCCGCGGCCAGGCTGCCCCTGCGCGCGAATGTCGCGGTGCGCGCTGGCTGGAATTCAGCCTTCTTGCGCGCGTCGGAAAGCGAAAAGCCGGGTCACGGGGGCGGGCCGCGGGATCCGCGCCAAGTCGCTCCCCGATACTCGCTTGGTTGGCACGAATCCCGCGGCCCGCTCCCCACCTCGCCGCGAACTGGTGGAAAAGCAGGGCGCGGTGGTCCGCCAATGCTGTTGCTGTTGCCGTTGCGACCGGTAGCGGTGAACTTCGACCATCGGGCGGGGTGGCGCCGCAACCAAGCGAGTATCGGGGAGCGACTTGCGGGGCCACCCCGCCCGATGGCCCGCCGCTGGCTGGAATTCAGCCTTTGTGCCGCGTAGAAAGCGACGAGCCGGTGTCGCGGGGCGGGCCGCGGGATCCACGCCAAGTCGCTCCCCGATACTCGCTTGGTTGGCGCGCATCCCGCGGCCCGCTCCCGAGTTCGCCGCGAGCTGGCGGAAAAGCAGGGCCGGTGCGTCCGCCAATGCTGTTGCTGTTGCCGTTGCAGCCAGCAGCGGTGAAGTTCGACCATCGGGTGGGGTGGCGCCGCAACCAAGCGAGTATCGGGGAGCGACTTGCGGGGCCACCCCGCCCGATGGCCCGCCGCGGCCGGTCACGGGAGGCTGGGCTTCCCCACAATCGCCCAAGCCCGCCCGCAGCGTGGCGGACGGTACAATCGGCGCCTGCCGAACCCCCTGGAGCCGGAATGTTCCCGCGTGATGCCCGCATCGAAGGTTACGACCCTGAACTGGCCGCGGCGATCGCCGACGAGCGCCGTCGCCAGGAGGATCATGTCGAGTTGATCGCCTCGGAGAACTACGCCAGCCCGCGCGTGCTCGAGGCCCAGGGCAGCGTGCTGACCAACAAGTACGCCGAAGGCTATCCGCGCAAGCGCTATTACGGCGGCTGCGAGTACGTCGACGTCGCCGAGCAGCTGGCGATCGACCGGGTCAAGCAACTGTTCGGTGCCGACTACGCCAACGTGCAGCCGCATTCGGGCTCGCAGGCCAACCAGGCCGTGTACTTCGCCCTGCTCAAGCCGGGCGACACCATACTCGGCATGTCGCTGGCCCACGGCGGCCATCTCACCCACGGCGCCAAGGTCAACGCCTCGGGCAAGCTGTTCAACGCGGTCCAGTACGGCGTGAACGACGAAGGCCTGATCGACTACGACGAAGTCGAGCGCCTCGCCGTCGAGCATCGGCCGAAGATGGTGGTCGCCGGGTTCAGCGCCTACTCGCAGGTGGTCGACTGGGCGCGCTTCCGCGCCATCGCCGACAAGATCGACGCGATCCTGTTCGTCGACATGGCGCACGTGGCGGGGCTGATCGCCGCCGGCGTCTACCCGAGCCCGCTGCCGCACGCGCACGTGGTCACCTCGACCACCCACAAGACCCTGCGCGGCCCGCGCGGCGGCATCATCGTCGCCAGCGGCGCCGGCGAGGAGATCGAGAAGAAGCTGCAGTCGATCGTCTTCCCCGGCATCCAGGGCGGCCCGCTGATGCACGTCATCGCCGCCAAGGCGGTCGCGTTCAAGGAAGCGCTGGAACCGGAATTCAAGACCTACCAGCAGCAGGTGGTGAAGAACGCCCAGGCGATGGCGGAGACGATCGTCGCGCGCGGCTACAAGATCGTGTCCGGCGGTACCCGTAATCACCTGATGCTGGTCGACATGATCGGCAAGGGCATCACCGGCAAGGCCGCGGAAGCGGCGCTCGGCAAGGCGCACATCACCGTCAACAAGAACGCCGTGCCGAACGACCCGCAGAAGCCCTTCGTCACCTCCGGCCTGCGCATCGGTACCCCCGCGGTGACCACGCGCGGCTACGGCGAGCGCGATTGCATCGACCTAGCCGGCTGGATGTGCGACGTACTCGACGCCCCCGAAGACGAAGCCGTGATCGCCGCCGTCCGCGAAAAAGTCACCGCCCAGTGCCGCGAGTATCCCGTCTACGAGCAAGGAGTGAGTGGATAGAAGTGAGAAACGAGGAAGAGCCGCTCCACTCGTTCCTCACTCCTCACCACTATTTCCTGCTTTATGCATTGTCCTTTCTGCCAGCACGTAGACACCCGCGTCATCGACTCGCGCGTTTCCGAGGACGGTGCGACGATCCGTCGCCGGCGCGAGTGCGAGGCCTGTGGTGAGCGGTTCTCCACCCTCGAGACGATCGAGCTCAAGCTGCCGGTGATCATCAAGGGCGACGGCCGTCGCGAATCTTTCGACGCGCGCAAGCTGCGCCTGGGCTTCGACCGCGCGCTGCACAAGCGGCCGGTGTCGGAGGAGCAGATCGAGGCGGCGGTGCGCGCGGTGGTGCACCAGCTGCGCATGACCACCGAGCGCGAGATCTCCTCGCGGTGGGTGGGCGAGTTCGTCATCGCCGAGCTACGCAAGCTCGACCACGTCGGCTTCGTGCGCTTCGCCTCGGTGTACCGCTCGTTCGAGGACGTCGCCGACTTCCGCGAGGAACTCGACCGGCTCGAGCGCGACCTGCCCGGCGAAGGCCAGCTGCCGCTGCTGACAGGCGACGTGGTGCCGTTCGACAAGGGCACCGGCAAGGGCCGCAAGCGATGATGAGCGGCGACACGAATCACGAATCACGAATCACGAATCACGGCTTTTCAGCCACCGACCACGCCATGATGGCCCGCGCGCTGCGGCTGGCCGAGCGCGGCGCCTGGACGACCAAGCCCAATCCGATGGTCGGTTGCGTGCTGGCGCGTGGCGACGAGGTCGTCGGCGAAGGCTGGCACCAGCGCAAGGGCGGACCGCACGCGGAGGTGCTGGCGCTGCAAGCGGCGGGCGAGCGCGCGCACGGCGCCACCGCCTACGTCACCTTGGAGCCGTGCGCGCATACCGGCAGCACCGGACCCTGCGCCGATGCATTGGTCGCCGCAGGCGTGGCGCGGGTGGTGGCCGCGATGCGCGATCCGTTTCCGCAGGTCGACGGCAAGGGTTTCGAACGGCTGCGTGCCGCCGGAATCGACGCCGTCTCGGGGCTGATGGAGGAGCAGGCGCGCGCGCTCAACTGCGGATTCCTGTCGCGGATCGAGCGCGGCCGGCCGTGGCTGCGGGTGAAGCTGGCGATGAGCCTGGACGGCCGCACCGCGTTGGCCAATGGCGATTCGCAATGGATCACCGGCGAGGGCGCCCGCGCCGACGTGCACCGCTGGCGCGCGCGCAGCGGCGCGATCCTGTCCGGCGCCGGGACCATCCTCGCCGACGATCCGCGGTTGACCGTGCGCCTGCCCGATGGCGCGGAGTTCGTGCCGCCGCTGCGCGTGGTGCTGGATCCGGGCCTGGCCACCGTCGCCCGCGGCCGCGTACGCGAAGGCGATGCGCCGACCCTGTACCTGCACGCGCCCAACGTGAAGCCGCCGCGCGAACTCGACGCGGCGCGTGCGGCGGTCGTCACCCGCGACGGCAATCTCGACCTGGAGGCAGTGCTGAAGCTGCTGGCCGAGCGCGAGATCAACGAGGTCCACGTCGAGACCGGCGCGACCCTGGCCGGCGCGTTCCTGTCCGCGGGCCTGGTGGACGAGCTGCTGCTGTACGTCGCCCCGGTGCTGCTCGGCGATCGCGCGCGGCCGCTGTTCGCGGGACTGCGCATTGAAGAAATGGCGCAGCGGTTCCAGCTGCGCGTGATCGAGACGCGCGTGGTCGGCGACGATCTGCGGCTGCTGCTGCGGCCCGCCTCGTAGAGCCGAGCTTGCTTGGCTGCGGGCTGCGGGCTGCGGGGCTCCGGAGCCGGGAGCAGCGGAGCGAGTTCCGCTCTATGGGGCGGGGACGGGCTTTGGCGCTGGCGAGGCGGGCATGACGGACAAGACGGCATTTCAGGATCATTTCTCCGCGGTTGCGGCGGAGTACGCGCAGGCGCGGCCGGAATATCCGGAGGCGCTGTTCGACTGGATCGCCGTGGCCGCGCCCGCGCGCGGCCTGGCCTGGGAAGCCGGCTGCGGCAGTGGCCAAGCCAGCCGCAGCCTGGCGACGTGTTTCGCGCAAGTCCATGCCAGCGACCCCAGCGCCGCGCAGATCGCGCAGGCGCACGCGCCGGAGAACGTGCATTTCGCGATCGAGCCCGGCGAGCGCTGCAGCCTGGCGGATGCTTCCGTGGACGCGGTTTGCGTGGCGCAGGCATTGCACTGGTTCGACCGCGCGGCGTTCTTCGCCGAGTGCGCGCGGGTGCTGCGGCCGGGCGGGCTGCTGGTGGCCTGGGGTTACCAGGACATCGAGACCGACCCGGCGATCCGCGCCGCGGTCGACGCCTTTCGCGACGACATCGCCGCCTGCTGGCCGCCCGAGCGCGCACTGGTCGACAGTGCCTATGCCGGCTTCGAATGGCCGTTCGCCGCGGTCGAGGCGCCGTCGTTCGCCATGACCGCGGAGTGGCCGCTGGCGCGCTTGCTGGGCTATTTCGGCAGTTTTTCGGCGACCAAGCGCTATCGCGAACAGCGTGGCGAGGATCCGGTGTCCCGCAACGCGCCGGCAATCGCCGCGGCCTGGGGCGATCCGGACCGCCCGCGCGCCCTGCGCTGGCCCCTGTTCGTCCACGCCCGCCGCAAACCCGCGTAGGAGCGCGCCATGCGCGCGATGCCGCGGGCAGCTCGGCCCCTGGAGCTCCGATCACCGGCATGCCTCCGGTGCACGACGGGACCGTCGATGGCCGGGGCCGGATACACCCGCGGCATCGCGCGCATGGCGCGCTCCTACGGGAATCTGGTTCGCGCGATGTCTGGGTGCAGGGCCCGCCATCGATGGAACATCGTGTCTCTGTCGGTGATGGCCTTGTCTCGTGACGAAGAGGACTGCCTGGCGCGGTCTTTTCCCACCGCGACGGATAGATCTGCCTGGCGCGTGTAGAATCCCCGTGCCGGTTCGCCGGTGATCCAGAACACAACCAGACGTCTTCAGGGCGGGGTGGAAGTCCCCACCGGCGGTAGGCGCGGCGCTTCTGCGAAGCCGTCGCGCGAGCCCGCGAGCGCTTGCGGCGGTTTCTTCGGGGGCGCCCAGGGTCAGCAGATCCGGTCCAATGCCGGAGCCGACGGTCCGGGAATCGATGCGCGGCGCGGTGCGCCGGACAGCGGTTCCCCACAGTCCGGATGAAAGAAGACGACATGCGCGGCCGGCGGCTGCGCGCATGTCCCGCGCCCGGGACGTTTTTCGCTTCCACTGCGGGAAACGTGCATGTCCCAACCGTTCCGTTCCGTCCCGTCCACCGTCCTGCGCGATCGCGTCGCGCGGGAGGCGTGCTGATGTTTACTGGCATCATCGAAGGCGTCGGCCGCTTGATCGCGCGCGTGCCGCGCGGTGGCGACGTGCGCCTGCACGTCGACGTCGGCTCGCTGCCGTTCGACGACGTGCGCACCGGCGAGAGCATCGCGGTCAACGGCGTCTGCCTGACCGTGATCGCGTTCGATGCCGCGTCGTTCCAGGCCGATGCCTCCAATGAAACCCTGGCCCTGACCACGCTGGGTGGGCTGGCCGACGGCGCGGCGCTCAACCTCGAGCGCGCGATGCGGCCCGACGACCGCCTCGGCGGGCACCTGGTCAGCGGCCATGTCGACGGTATGGGCCGGGTCGAGCGGATCGAACCGGACGCGCGCGCGCAGCGCTGGCGCTTTTCCGCGCCGCCCGGCGTGCTGCGCTACGTGGCGAAGAAGGGTTCGATCTGCGTCGACGGCGTCAGTCTTACCGTCAATGCGGTGGACGATGCCGGGTTCGAGGTCGCGCTGATCCCGCACACCGTCGGCAACACCGCTTTCGCGTCCACGGCGCTCGGCGACGCGGTGAACCTGGAGGTCGACCTGGTGGCCCGCTACGTGGAACGATTGATGGGAGCAGGCGCCGCGCGCTGAGCCGCCGTCGCCGTCATCCCAGCGCAAGCTGGGATCAATTTTGATCTTTGGCCCTGACCTCACGAGCGCGAAAGCAACCGCAAATGGGTCCCAGCTTGCGCAGGGATGACGAGCAAAAGCAGCCGGGTTTTCCAGAGCCATCCGATACCCGAACCAGATCCAAAACCCGACTCCCAACTTCCTGGTCCCTGACTTCATGCCCTTCTCCCCGATCCCCGAACTGCTTGAAGAAATCCGCGCCGGTCGCATGGTCGTCATCGTCGACGATGAGGATCGCGAGAACGAAGGTGACCTGATCATGGCGGCCGAGCTGGTGAGGCCGTCGGACATCAACTTCATGGTTACCCACGCGCGTGGCCTGGTGTGCCTGTCGCTCACGCGCGAGCGCTGCGCGCAGCTCGGGCTACCGCCGATGGTGCGTGACAACACCTCCGCCCACGGCACCAACTTCACCGTCAGCATCGAGGCCGCCGAGGGCGTGACCACCGGCATCTCCGCCTACGACCGCGCCCACACCATCCGCACCGCGGTGCGCCCGGACGCGCGGCCGCGGGACCTGTCGCAGCCCGGCCACATCTTCCCGCTGCAGGCGCAGCCCGGGGGCGTCCTCAGCCGCGCGGGTCACACCGAGGCGGCGGCGGACCTGGCATTGCTGGCGGGGCTGGAGCCAGCCGGCGTACTGGTGGAGATCCTCAATCCCGACGGCAGCATGGCGCGCCGCCCGCAGCTGGAGGCGTTCGCGCGCGAACATGGCCTGAAGATCGGCTCGATCGAGGACCTGATCCGCCACCGGCTGGAGACCGAGCACACCATCGAGCGCGTCGACGAGCGCGCGATCGACACCGTGCACGGCCGGTTCCGGCTGGTGACCTACCGCGACCGCCTCAGCCAGGGCCTGCATCTGGCGCTGGTGCATGGCACGCCCGATCCCGCAGTCCCGGCGCTGGTGCGGGTGCAGCCGCTGAATCCGTTGGCCGACGCCCTGCATTGGCGTCGCGACGACTTCGGCCCGGCGACCGCCGACGTGCTCGCACGGCTGGCCCGGGAACCGACGGGCGCATTGGTGCTGCTCGAGGAACGCACGGATGCCGACGCGCTGCTGGCGCGCATCCGCCAGGCGCCGGGTGAAGGTATCGCCGCGCCCACGCGCGCCGGCGCACTGGCGGAATGGCGCCGCAACGGCACCGGCAGCCAGATCCTGGCCGACCTCGGCTTCGGCCGCCTGCGCGTGCTCGGCACCCCGCGCAAGCAGGTCGGGCTGGCCGGCTTCGGGCTCGAGGCGGTGGAATACGTCGAGCCGTGATGCCCAGATGCTCTTCGCCAGCCCCGTAGAGCGGAGCTTGCTCCGCTGCTCCAGGCTCCGGAGCCCGCGTAGCGGAGCAAGCTCCGCTCTACGGCATTGCGGTGGCAACCCGCTCGCAGGCAGGCGCGCTAAACTGGCCGCCCCTGTTCGAATCCCCTCAGCATGACCCACTACGAAGGCGACCTGCGCGCCATAGACGGCACGCGCTTCGCGATCATCGCCAGCCGCTGGAACCCGCGCATCAGCGACACCCTGGTCGCCGGCGCGCGCAAGGCCTTCGCCGACAACGGCGTGGCGGAGGATGCGATCGACGTCGTCCGCGTGCCCGGCGCCTGGGAAATCCCGGCGGCCGCAGCGCGGGTGGCGGCCGCCGGTGGTCATCGCGCCATCGTCGCGCTCGGCTGCGTGGTGCGCGGCGACACCCGCCATTACGAGCAGGTCGCCGACGGCTGCTCCGACGGGCTGATGCGCGTCGCCCTGGATTCCGGCGTCCCGATCGCCAACGGCGTGCTCGCGGTCGACCGATTCGAAGACGCCGAGCGCCGCGCCGGCGGCAGCCACGGCAACAAGGGCGAGGAAGCCGCGCTGGTGGCGATCGAGATGGCCGAGCTACTGGGGAAACTGCCGTGACGGACCCGGGACGCGGGAACCGGCCGCACCGCAAGGGCGGCATCGATCCGGCGCTGCGCACCCGCGCGCGCCGACGCGCGCTGCAGGCGGTCTACGCCTGGCAGCTGTCGGGCGGCACCGCGCAGGACGTCATCGCCCAGTTTGCGCACGAGCAGGCGCACGAAGTCGCGGATCTGGAGTACTTCGAGGACCTGGTGCGCGGCGTGCTGACGCAGCGCGCCGCGCTCGATGCATCGCTGCAACCGTTCCTCGACCGTGACGTCGAGGAGGTCGACCAGATCGAGCGCGCCATGCTGCGCATCGCCGCCTATGAACTGCAGCACCGTCTCGACGTGCCCTATCGCGTGGTCATCGACGAGGCGCTGAAGACGGTCAAGCGTTTCGGCTCCGAGCACGGCCATACCTACGTCAACGGGGTGCTCGATCGCGCCTGCGCCGAATGGCGCGCCGTTGAAAGGCGAGGAGTGAGTGGAGAGGAGTGAGAAATGAGTGAAAGGCGCTTCCGCCGCGGAACCGGTGCAACTGGCGGCCATCGCGCCGGAACAGCGGGCGCCGTTTAGCCCTTACTCGTTTCTCACTACTCTCCACTCACTCCTAGCTCCAATGGAATTCGACCTGATCGCCCGCATCCGCGCCCGCGCCGGGCAGCGCGACGACGTCGTGCTCGGCATCGGCGACGACGCCGCGATCCTGCGGGTGCCCGAGGGCAGGCATCTGGTCGTCGCCACCGACACGCTCAATGCCGGCGTGCACTTTCCCGCCACCACCGCCGCAGCCGATCTCGGCTGGAAGGCGCTGGCGGTGAACCTGTCGGACCTGGCGGCGATGGCCGCGCAGCCGGCCTGGTGCACGTTGTCGCTGTCGTTGCCGCAAGCCGATGTCGACTGGATCGACGGCTTCCTCGACGGCTTCCTGGCACTCGCCGCGCAGCACGGCGTCGCCCTGGTCGGCGGCGACACCACGCGCGGGCCGCTGTCGGTCTGCGTCACTGCGCACGGCCTGGTCGAGCCGGGCCGCGCCCTGCACCGCGACGGCGCCCGCGTCGACGACGATGTCTGGGTCACCGGCAGCCTGGGCGATGCCGCGGCCGCGCTGGCCTTGCTGGCGGCGGCGGAATCCGCGGACGGGCATCGAACGGAAGCGGGCGCCGCCGCCGCCGGCGCGTCGACATGGCTGCGCCGGCGCCTCGACCGGCCGCAGCCGCGCCTGGCCGTCGGTGCCGCCCTGGCCGGTGTCGCCCATGCCTGCATCGATGTCTCCGATGGGCTGCTGGCCGACCTCGGCCATGTCTGCGCCGCCAGCCGCGTCGGCGCCGAGGTGCAGGTCGATGCGTTGCCGGCATCGGATGCGTTGTGCAAGCGTTTCGCCGGGGAGGTCCGACGCGAGCTGCAGGCGACCGGCGGCGACGATTACGAACTGTGTTTCACCGCGCCGCAGGACATGCGCGACGCGGTGGCACGCATCGGCCTCGAGGCGGCTGTCGCCGTCACCCGCATTGGACGCATCGTCGCCGCTGGCGGGGTGCGCGCCTGCGACGGCGAAGGACGGACCTGGCGCCCTGGCCGTACCGGCTACGCGCACTTCGCGGGTTGAACGCCGGTAACGCCGTTCTCAGGTGGCAATCGCCGCAACCGCTTCGGCCATCCGCGTGATCGCCCGTTCCAGGATCGGCCGCGGCATCGCAAAGTTGGTCCGCACGTGGCCGGCACCGGCCTCGCCGCATTCACCACCGTCGGTCAGCGCCACCCCCGCCTGGTGGCGGAAGAACAGATGCGGCGCCTCGGGCAGCTGCAGCCGGCGGCAGTCCAGCCACGCCAGGTAGGTGCCCTCCGGCTCGACACAGTCGGCCCGCGGCAGCCGTTCGCGCAGCAGCTGCATCATGCATGCGCGGTTGCCCCGCAGGTAGTCCACCACGCCGTCCAGCCATGGACCGCCTTCGCGATAGGCGGCGATGTTGGCGATCACGCCGGGGGTGGCGGTGGCGTGCCCGGCCAGTGGCGCCAACCGCCGCCACTGCCGCAGGTCGTCGTCGTTGCTCAGGATCAGCTGCGCGCACTTCAATCCGGGCAGGTTCCAGCCCTTGGAGGCGGAGGTGGCGGTGATCGCCTGCGCCGCGGCCTGCTCGCCGAGCGTGGCGTAAGGCAGATGGCGGTGCGGCGCGAACACCAGCGGGGCGTGGATCTCGTCGCAGAACACGCGGCCGTCGTGGCGCGCGACCACCTCGCAGAAGCGCTCGAGTTCCTCGCGCGCGAACACCCGTCCGATCGGGTTGTGCGGGTTGCACAGGATCGCCAGCCGCGCGCCGTCGGCGAAGGCGGCGTCCAGCGCGGCGTAGTCGAAGCGCCAGCTGTCCGCCGTGCGCAGCATCGGCACCTGGATCACGCGGTGTCCGAGCATCCGCAGCAGTGGCAGGAACGGCATGTAGTTCGGCGTCGGCAACGCCACCGCGGCGCCCGCGGGCAGCAGATGCCGCAGCGCCAGCTCCAGCCCGGTCAGCACGTCCGGAAGCGGCTGCACGCGCCGCGGATCGAGCGCCCAGCCGTAGCGCTGCGCGTGCCAGTGCGCGCAGGCCTCGGCCAACTCGTCCAGCAGCGGGAAGGTGAGATAGCCGAACTGCTGGCGGTCCAGCATGGCCCGCAGCGCGGTACGCACCGGCGGCGCGGTGCCGAAATCCATCTCGGCGACGAACGCGCCGATGCAGTCCGGATAGGTGGTCCACTTCAGGCCGCCGGCCGCGCGCAGCTGTGCTTCGGTCGGGGCATCGAAATCGTCGGGGTCGGAACTTGCGCGATCGGTCATGCCCGCAAAGGTACCAATGCCGGTTGCACGTGTCGTGAGCGGCTGCGGTGCGGTCGCGCAAGGCCGGCGGGAGATACGCGCGGTGCGACACGAATGCGCGGTGGCAGCACCCCGCCGTAGGAGCGCGCCATGCGCGCGATGCCGCGGGCATGGCGCCGCCCGCGAGTTCCGGTGCCCGGCGCGCCTGCCGGTCCAGGATCACGGCATCCACCGGATCCTGCCGGCACCCGCGGCATCGCGCGCATGGCGCGCTCCTACGACAGACCGCGGCGGTCAGGCTGCCGGCAGCACCTTGCCGGGATTGAGGATCCCGTCCGGATCGAATGCCGCCTTCACCGCGCGCATCGCCGCGAGCGTCGGCGCATCGAATGCCTGCGCCATGAGCGCGCGCTTGGCGACGCCGATGCCGTGTTCGCCCGAGAGCGTGCCGCCGAGCGACAGCGTCAGCGCGAACAGCCGCGGCAGCGCCGCATGCGCGCGCGCGTCCTGGCCGGCATCGTCCGGGTCGTAGAGGATGTTGGCGTGCAGGTTGCCGTTGCCGGCGTGGCCGAAGGCGATGATCGGAATGTCGAACTCGCGCGACAGCGCCTCGATCCCGGCGACCAGCGCCGGAATCCGCGACACCGGCACCACCACGTCCTCGTTGAGCTTGGCCGGGGCGATCGCGCGCTGTGCGTGCGACAGCGACTTGCGCGCCGCCCACAGGCGCTCGCCCGCGGCCGGGTCCGGGGCAGTGTCGAGCGCGAGCAGGCCATCGCCACGTGCGGCGCGCTCCAGTGCCGCGAGTGCGAACGGCAGCGTGTCGACGTCGCCGTCGGCCTCGATCATCAACAGCGCGCCGGCCTCGGCGATGTCGGCGCCGCCGACCTCGCGCGCCAGGCGGATGCAGGCGGCGTCCATGAACTCCAGCATCGACGGCGCCACCGGCTGCGCCATGATCCGCGCCACCGCGGCCGCCGCCGCCGCCGCGTCGGCGTAGAGTGCGCGCAGGCTGGCGCGCGCCGCCGGCAGCGGCGCCAGCTTCAGCGTCGCCTCGACGATCAGCGCCAGCGTGCCTTCGCTGCCAACGATCAGGTGGGTGAGGTCGTAGCCGGTGGCGTCCTTGCTGGTGGCGCTGCCGACGCGGACGATGTCGCCGTTGCCGGTCACCGCGACCAGGCCGAGCACGTTGTCGCGGGTGGCGCCGTATTTCACCGCGTGCGGGCCGCCGGCGTTGCAGGCGAGGTTGCCGCCGACGGTGCAGTCGTCGGCGCTGGCCGGGTCCGGCGGCCAGAACAGCCCGTGCGTCGCGAGCGCCCGCTGCAGGGCACCGTTGATCACGCCGGGCTCGACGATCGCGACGCGATCGTCGGAGCGGATCCCGACGATGCGGTCCATGCGCGCGAACGAGACCGCGATCGCGTCGCCGGCCAGCGCCGCGCCGGTACTGCTGGTGGCGGCGCCACGGGCGACCAGCGGCACGCGATGGCGGCGACAGGCGCGCACCAGCGCGGCGACTTGGTCGCGATCGGCCGGCATCGCCACGCCGAGCGGCATCGCCACCCGCCGCGAGCCGTCGCCGGCATGGGCGGTGCGGGTATCGCCGTCAGTGCGCCAGCCGTCGCCGAGCAGGTCTGAGAGTTCGCGTTCGAGAGGCGCGGGCAAGGTGATCATGTCAGCGATTGTACGAGCCGCCGACGTGCCTTCCCGTAGGCGCGCGCCGTGCGCGCGATGCCGCGGGCATGGCGCAGCCCGCGAATTCCGGTGACCGGCGCGCTTGCCGGTCCAGGATCGCGGCATCCACCGGATCCTGCCGGCACCCGCGGCATCGCGCGCATGGCGCGCGCCTATGTATCGTCGGCGCGGAAGGCGTCGCGGATCCAGTTGAGCCGCGGCGAGGCGGGATCGCCGTCGGCCTCGATCACGTCGAAGCGGCATGGCGCATCGGCGAGCGCGCGATGCCCGAGCAGGAACGCCTGTGCTGCGCGCACGATCCGCCGCCGTTTGCCTGCGGTGACCGAAACCGCACCGCCGCCGAAGGCGGCCGAACGCCGGTAGCGCACCTCGACGAAGACGACGACCTCGCCGTCGCGCCCGTTCCGTTCGCGCCCGTTCCGTTCGCCCCCGCTCCGATCGAGCATGACCAGGTCGAGTTCGCCGAAACGGAAGTTCGCGTTCGCCGCGACCTCGCGCAGGCCGGCGGCCAGCAGATGCGCGCGCGCGGCACGCTCGACGGCGTCGCCGCGTGCGCGGGTCGTGCTCAACCGCCGCTGGCGCCCAGCGGCACCACGTGGCCGCCGCTGAATGTGGCCCAGGCCGGCGTGCGCAGTACGTTGCCGAAGCCGTCGATGCGCAGGGTGCCGGTGGCGCCGCGCAGTTCGGCGTCGGTGCCGGTGACCAGGCGCTCCATGAACGCGGTCAGCATCCAGGCGTCGTAGCCGAAGGCGAACAGCCGCGCCGCCGGACCGCGCGCGGTCGGCAGCGCGCTGGCCACGGTCGAGGCCATCGGCAGGCCGGCCACCCCGGTCGCGGTCCAGCGCTCGGTCGGGAACACGATGCCGTCGAGCGCGGCGTCATCCTCGTTCTTGCCGCTGCCGTACAGCTGCGAGGTGCCCACACGCGGACGGGTGGCGTAGCCGGCAGCCACCAGCTGCGGTGCGATTGCCCGCGCCTGTGGGCCGCGCAGCGCCAGGAAGACCGCCTCGGCGCCGTCGGGCTTGAGCATCGCGTTGCGGAAGGTCTCGGTCATGTCCGCCGGCGTTTCGCCGGTGACCACGAACATGTCGCTGACCGTGCCGCCGCCGGCCTCCAGTTGGCGGCGGAAGGCGTCGACGCTGCGACGGGCGTTGTCGTCGCCACCGTTGAGCACCATCACCCGTTGCACGTTGCGGGCGAGCAGGTAGTCGGCTGCGGCGATGCCGTCGTCCTCCGGCGCCAGCGCGAAACTGAAGCTGCCGGTCGGCGCATCCTCGCCGGCGCGATTGAGCGCCAGCACCGGCACCTGCAGCAGCGCCGGATTCGCCAGCACCGCTGCGACTTCGTCGCGCCCCAGCGGCCCGAGCACGTAGTCGGCGCCTTCGCCCACCGCGCGCTCGTAGGCGGCGTTGGCGCCGCCGGCGGTTCCTGCGGTGTCGTAGAACACCATTTCCGGGCGCTGCCGGTGCTCGCCGTAATAGCCGGCCAGCAGGCCGTCGCGCACCGGCGCCGCGGCGGTGGCCAGGTTGCCGGACAGGGGCAGCAGCACCGCCAGTTTCAACGGCGGGCGGTAGCCGTCGCGATCGGCGGCGGGGCGGTTGCCGGCGTGCACGTTCCACAGCGTGGCGAGGTCGAACGGTCGCGGCAGCGGCAGGTTGCGGGCGAGCAGGGCGCGACCGGCGAAGCTGTACAACGGATCGCCCTCGGGCAGCGCGGCGGCCGCGCGTGCCAAGGTGTCGTCATCGACCGTCGCCAGCAGGCGTTCGATCTCGCGCGCGCTGTCGACGCGCGCCTGGCCGCTGAGCGCGACGTGGTCGCGGGCCAGCTGCGCCGCGGTCGCCAGTTCGGGGCTGGCCGGGGCCGCCGCCTGGCTCGGGCCGGTGACCTGCACCGAGGCGCAGCCCGCCAGCAACAGGAGCGTGGCCAGCAGCAGGAAGATCCGGTTCGGCGATGGGCGCATGGGTGCCTGTCCGTGGTGAAGAACGGCTAGGATTCTAACGCCCCACCGCGGATAGACGATGCCCGAGCCCGAATCCACCGCCGGAACGCTGCACGTCGTGGCCACCCCGATCGGCAATCTCGGCGATCTGTCGCCGCGTGCGCAGCAAATCCTGCGCGCGGTCGACGCGGTCTGCGCCGAGGACACCCGCCACAGCCGCCAGCTGCTGGCCCATTTCGGCATCGAAACGCCACTGCTGGCCCTGCACGAGCACAACGAGGACCGGCAGGCCGGCCGCCTGGTGGCGCGGCTGCGGGCGGGCGACTCGCTGGCGCTGGTCAGCGACGCCGGCACGCCGCTGGTCAGCGATCCCGGCTACCGGCTGGTACGCGCCGCGCGCGAGGCCGGGGTGCGGGTCAGCCCGGTGCCAGGGCCCAGCGCGCTGGTCGCGGCGCTGAGCGTGGCGGGGCTGGCGAGCGACCGGTTTGCGTTCGAAGGCTTCCTGCCGGCGAAGGCGGCCGCGCGCCGCGAACGCCTGGCGCGGCTCGCGGGCGAGACCCGCACGCTGATCTTCTACGAGTCCGCGCACCGGATCGCCGAATCGCTCGATGCCCTGCGCGAGGCGTTCGGCGGCGAGCGGCCGGCGGTGCTGGCACGCGAACTGACCAAGCTGTTCGAGACCGTGCTCGACGGCAGCCTCGACCGGCTGGCCGAGGCCATCGCCGCGGATCCCAACCAGCGTCGCGGCGAGTTCGTGATCCTGGTGCAGGGCGCCGGCGACGATGTCGATGCGCGCCTGGCCGAAGGCCGGCGCACCTATGCCACGCTCAGTGCCCACCTGCCGCCTTCCACGGCGGCCAAACTGGCGGCGGAACTCACCGGCGCCCCGCGCCGCGCGCTGTACGGCGGGTAGGGCGAGGAGCTGAGGAACGGGGGAGGGGGGGGAGGGAATGGCTTGCCGGGTCCGTTCATTCCCGGGGTCGGGCTTCCCGTAGAATGGATCGCGGCGGAGCCGGCCAGACAGTCGCGTCATCCGCGCCCATTTCGATGGTCGCGGGTGCCGAGGAAAGTCCGGGCTCCACAGGGCACGGTGCCAGGTAACGCCTGGGCGGCGCGAGCCGACGGATAGTGCAACAGAAAGATACCGCCGATGGCCCGCAAGGGATCAGGTAAGGGTGAAATGGTGCGGTAAGAGCGCACCGCGAGTCCGGCAACGGACCGGTACGGCAAACCCCACCGGGAGCAAGGCCAAATAGGGACCTCATGACGTGGCCCGCGTCGGGTCCGGGTAGGCTGCTCGAGCGTAGCGGTGACGCTGCGCCTAGAGGAATGACTGTCCACGACAGAACCCGGCTTATCGGCCGGCTCCGCCACTTTTCCTGGCCTTCGCCCAGGAAAACCAGTTCGTGCATTGAACATCGGGCCCGCTTCCGAAGCTCGGGGACTCCCCGCTGTCGCCCCGCGATCGATGTCGAGGGCACCTCCTCCGTAGGAGCGCGCCATGCGCGCGATGCCGCGGGCATCGCCGCGCCGCCCGCAAATTCCGGTGGCGTGCGCGCCTGCCGGTCCAGAGTCGCGGCATCCACCGGATCCTGCCGACACCCGCGGCATCGCGCGCATGCGCTCCTACGAGAGCGGCCGGGTTGGCGGGCGGCAAATCGATCGTAGCCGCCCTCGGCGGTGGCGGCCCGCCTTCCTTCACACCCCCTTTACGCGAGCCTGAACGGCGTCTCGCGCTGCCGGAGAATGTGCGCTGTCTCAAAATTTGAGACGAAACAGCAGCTTGTGGATAAAGCTTGAACAAGTCTCTGAAGTTGTCCGCAAGTCATTGACCTGATTGGTGAAAATCTGCCGGTAAAGTTGTTGACAACCCACAGGACGGGTCATAAGGTGGCGAGGCGTGGGATTACCGGGAAACTGGTGGTATTCCGCGGCATTGAAGCCCGCCGCAGACGGGCATACCGGGCAGGACTGTTGTGTTCCAGGGCGAGACCGCCATCACCATCGACGACAAGGGCCGGCTGGCGATCCCGACTGCCTACCGGGACCTGATCGCGCGCGCGTGCGAAAACCGCCTGGTCATCACCTACAACCCGTTCGAGTCCGGCTGCCTGTTCCTGTACCCGGAAAAGGAGTGGGAACGCGTGCGTGACGCGGTCAACGCCCTGCCCGGTACGCTGTCGGCGCACCGCCGCATGCAGCGCAACCTGGTCGGCTCGGCGGCGCCGGTCGAGCTCGACGGCAGCAGCCGCATCGGCATTCCGGCCAGCCACCGCAGCGCGGTCGGCATCGAGAAGAAGGCCGTGCTGCTGGGCATGGGCGACAAATTCGAGTTGTGGAGCGAGCAGGCGCATCACGCGCAGATCCGGCAGACGATCTCTGACGAGGATCTGAGCGAGCACATGCTCGAGCTGAGGTTGTGAGCGTGGGTGGCGCGGACGCCCGGTCCGGCCACCTTCCTGTGATGGTCGCGCAGGTCGTGGAGGCGCTGCGGGTGATCGAGGACGGAGCCTATCTGGACGGCACGTTCGGCCGCGGCGGCCATGCCCGCCGGGTGCTGGAGCGCCTGGGCGCGGGAGGCCGGTTGCTGCTGATGGACAAGGATCCCGACGCGATCACGGTCGCCGAGCGCGAGTTCGGCGCCGATCCGCGCGTGGCGATCCGCCGCGGCAGCTTCGCCGCGCTGGCCGACTGGGATCTTGCACGCGCTGGTCTGGACGGCGTGCTGTTCGACCTGGGTGTCTCGTCGCCGCAGCTCGACGTCGCCGAACGCGGCTTCAGCTTCGGCAAGGACGGCCCGCTCGACATGCGCATGGACCCGGACGCCGGCGAAAGCGCGGCCGAGTGGCTGGCGCGCGCCGACGAGCACGCCATCGCCGACGTGCTGTGGACCTACGGCGAGGAGCGCATGAGCCGGCGCATCGCCCGCGCCATCGTCGCCCGCCGCGGCGAGGCGCCGCTGACGCGGACCGCGCAACTGGCCGAACTGATCGCCGCGGTGGTGCCGCGTGGGCGGCAGGAGATCCATCCGGCTACGCGCTCCTTCCAGGCAATCCGCATCCACGTCAACCGCGAGCTGGCCGATCTCGAACTCGGGCTCGAAGCCGCGCACGCGGCGCTCAGGCCCGGCGGGCGGCTGGCGGTGATCAGCTTCCACTCGCTCGAGGACCGGATCGTCAAGCGCTTCATCGTCGGTCGCGCCAAGGCGCCGCCCGGCAACCGCAGGCTGCCGGCGGTGGAGGATTTCGAGCCGACGCTGCACGCGATCGGCGGCGCGCGGAAGGCCGACGCCGCGGAGATCGCCGCCAACCCGCGTGCCCGCAGCGCGGTGCTGCGGGTGGCTGAGAAGCCGGGATTCGGGATTGGTGATTCGGGATTCGATGAAAGCGGCAACGTCGCCAACGGAGAGCCGAACGGGCGGGGCCCGGCTTCGCTCTTGCGAATCACGAATCACCAATCATCAATCCCGGCCGCAGCGGAGCTGCGGCCATGATCGCCCGCATCGTCCTGGTCGTGCTGCTCCTGGCCAACGTGATCACCGCGATCGGCGTGGTGCATGCGCGCCACCAGCACCGCCAGCTGTTCGTCGAGCTGACCCGGCTCGAGCGCGCCCGCGATGAGCTCAACATCGACTTCGGCCGGCTGCAGCTGGAGCAGGCGACCTGGGCCGAGAGCAACCGCATCGACCAGGTGGCACGCCAGCGGCTGGGCATGAAGTTCCCCGAGACCGCGGACATCGTGGTGATCCGGCCATGAAGGCGACCGGTCCATGAAGTTCAAGCGCACCCCGGGCGGCACCGCCAAGCGGCCGCGCACCCGCGCGCAGTTCAACCTGCGTGGGCGGCTGGCGCTGGTCGCCGGCGCGCTCGGCCTGTGCTCGGTGGTGCTGGTCGGGCGCGCGGTCGACCTGCAGCTGATCGACAACGCCTTCTACCAGCAGAAGGCGGATTCGCGCTTCCTGCGCGAACTGCCGATCGCGACCTCGCGCGGCATGATCACCGACCGCAACGGCGAGCCGCTGGCGATTTCCACGCCGGTGGCCTCGTTGTGGGCCAATCCGCAGGAACTGGTCAAGCATCCCGGGCGCATCGCCGAACTGGCCGACGCGATCGGCGTGCAGGAGGAGGCGCTCGCGCGCAGCGTGACCCAGCGCGCCGGCAAGGAATTCATGTACCTGCCAGGGCAGCGCCGGATCCACCCCGCCGTGGCGAAGAAGGTGCTGGCGCTGGGCGTCCCCGGGGTGTTCAGCCAGCGCGAGTTCCGTCGCTTCTACCCGCAGGGCGAGGCGCTGGCGCACGTGCTCGGCTTCACCAACATCGACGACCGTGGCCAGGAAGGCATCGAACTGGCGTTCGACGACTGGCTGCGTGGCAATCCCGGCGCGCAGAAGGTCATCCGTGACCGTCGCGGCCGCATCGTCGAGAACGTCGACCTGGTGCGCCCGGCGGAACCCGGCAAGGACCTGACGCTGAGCATCGACCGGCGCATCCAGTTCCTGGCCCATCGCGAGCTGCGCAGTGCGCTGGCCAGTGCCGGCGCCAGCGCCGGTTCCGTGGTGGTGCTCGACGTCGCCACCGGCGAGGTGCTGGCGATGGCCAACCTGCCGACCTACAACCCGCACGTGGTCTCGGGCGGCGATCGCGACGCGCGCCGCAACCGCGCCGTCACCGACCTGATCGAGCCGGGCTCGACGATGAAGCCGCTGACCGTGGCCGCCGCGCTCGAGGCCGGCGTGGTGACCCCGCAGACGCGGGTGGATACCAATCCCGGGTGGATTCCGAACGGACGCTACCGCACCAGCGATTTCCGCAATTACGGCGTGCTCGACGTCACCGGCGTGATCACCAAGAGCTCCAACGTCGGCGTCTCCAAGCTGGCGGCGATGTTGCCCAACCGGCAGTTCTACGAGTTCCTGCGCCGGTTCGGCTACGGCACCAGCACCCACAGCGGCTTCCCCGGCGAGGCCTCGGGCCTGTTTCCCGAGCCCGAGGGCTGGAGCGGCACCACCAAGCAGGGCATGTCCTATGGCTACGGACTGTCGGCGACGCCGCTGCAGATCGCCGTCGCCTACGCCGCGCTCGGCAATGGCGGCCGCGCGCTCGCGCCGACCTTCGTCAAGGGCCAGCACAACGAACCGCGCCAGGTGCTCGATCCGGCGATCGCGCAGCAGATCGTCTCGATGATGCAGACCGTCACCGAGCCGGGTGGCACCGCGACCCGCGCCGCGGTCCTCGGCTACCACGTCGCCGGCAAGACCGGTACCGCGCGCAAGGCCAGTGGCGGCGGGTATGCGCGCCGCTATGTCGCCTTCTTCGCCGGGCTGGTGCCGGTGGAGAACCCACGCTTTTCCATGGTGGTGGTGATCGACGATCCGGATACGTCGGGCGGCGGCTCCACCTACGGCGGCGGCTGGGTGGCGGCGCCGGTATTCAAGAGCGTCATGGAAGGGGCGTTGCGGCTGATGGACGTGCCGCCCGACGACATCGAGACCTGGCTGACGGCGCAGACCGGGGAAAGGCTGGGAATGGGGAATCGGGAGTCGGGAGTCGATAAAGCAAGAACAAGAACAGAAGCGGGGGCACCCGCGTCGCATCCCGGCACCGAGCCGGCGGTGCGCGCTGAAGCGCTCGCCCGATTCCCGATTCCCGATTCCCGATTCCCGGCTTCTTCCGCGGGAGGTGCGCGATGAGCGCCGCCATGCGCCTGGCCGATCTGCTCCCCGACGTCGCCGCGGTGCCGCCGGCGCTGACCGTGAGCGGATTGGCGCAGGACAGCCGCGAAGTGCGCGAGGGCGATGCCTTCCTCGCGATCCCAGGCTTCGGCAGCCATGGCCTGCGCTTCGTCGCGCAGGCGCGGGCGGCCGGTGCGCGCGCGATCCTGTTCGAGCCGCCGGCGCCGGACGATGCGCCCCCGCCCGCCGACGCCATCGCGGTGCCGGCGCTGCGCACGCGCATGGGCGCGATGGCCGATCGGCTGTATGGCGCGCCCTCGGCGGCGATGACCACCGTCGGCGTCACCGGCACCAACGGCAAGACCTCAACCGTGCAATTGCTGGCGCAGGCCTGGACGCTGCGCGGCCAGCGCGCCGGCAGCATCGGTACGCTCGGCGCCGGGCTGCACGGCGAAGTCGAGGCGACCGGCTTCACCACGCCACAGGTGGTGCAGATGCATGCGCTGCTGGCACGGCTGCGCGATGCCGGCGCGACCGCGGTGGCGATGGAGATCAGCTCGCACGCGCTCGACCAGGGGCGGGTCGACGGCGTGCACTTCCGGGTCGGGGTGTTCACCAACCTCACCCGCGACCATCTCGACTACCACGGTGACATGGATGCCTATGGCGCCGCCAAGGCGCGGCTGTTCGCCTGGCCCGGTCTGCGGGCGGCGGTGATCAATCTCGACAACGACTTTGGCCGTGCGCTGCACGCGCGGCTGACGACCTCCGCTCCCGCGCGAGCCGAAAATTCAGCTCCCTCTCCCCCGCTCGCGGGGGAGAGGGCTGGGGTGAGGGGGCGAAGCGCCGAAGGCGCGAGTGCCTTTGCTTTTGATGAGTCGCCGGCAAGAGCCCCCCTCACCCCAACCCTCTCCCCCGCAAGCGGGGGAGAGGGAGCAAAAAACACTTCGGCAGAGAAGGTCAAGGCGCCGCGGACGATCGGCGTCAGCGCGCGCGGCGATGCCGCGGCGGTGGTGCGGGCCGGCAATGTGGTGCTAGACGGCGAAGGCATTGCCTTCGAGCTGCATATCGGCGACACCGTGCGCCCGGTGCGCTCGCCGCTGCTCGGGCGCTTCAACGTCGACAACCTGCTTGCCGTCGCCGGCACCCTGCATGCGCTGGGCGAGGCCCCGGCCGACATCGCCGACGCGCTGTCGCGGCTGCAGCCGGTGGCCGGGCGCATGAACCGGCTCGGCGGCAGCGGTGATGCACCGCTGGTGGTCATCGATTACGCGCATACGCCGGACGCGCTGGAACAGGCGCTGGCCAGCCTGCGCGCGCATGCGCGCGGCCGCATCGTCTGCGTGTTCGGCTGCGGGGGCGAGCGCGACCGCGGCAAGCGGCCGCAGATGGCGGCGATCGCCGAGGCCGGCGCCGACCGGGTGATCGTCACCGACGACAATCCGCGCCGCGAGGACGGCGACGCCATCGTCGCCGACATCCTGCCGGGCTTCGCCGATCCGGCCGCGGTCGTCGTGCAGCGCGACCGCGTGCGCGCGATCACGCGCGCCATCGGCGAGGCCGGCGCCGGCGACATCGTGCTGGTCGCCGGCAAGGGCCATGAGCCCTACCAGGAGATCGGCGGCGTGCGCCATCCGTTCGACGATGCCGCGATCGCACGCACGGCGCTGGAGGGCAGGGCATGAACCCGTTGCCGCTGTCGCGGATCGCGCAATGGACCCACGGCCGCCTGCAGGCCGGCCAGGGCGCCGGCGACGTGCTGATCGATGCGATCGAGACCGACACCCGCCAGTTCGACGCCAGCGACGGCCGCGCCGCGTTGTTCGTCGCCCTGGCGGGCGAGCAGTTCGACGGCAACGACCACGTCGACGCCGCCGCGGAACTGGGCGCGCGCGCGGCGCTGGTGTCGCGCCCGGCCGCGATCGACCTGCCGCAGATCGTGGTGGCCGACACCCGCCAGGCGCTGGCCGCGTTCGCGGCGGCCATGCAGCACACGCGCTCCGTGCGCGTGGTCGCGATCACCGGCAGCAACGGCAAGACCGGGGTCAAGCAGATGCTGCTGCCGATCCTGCAGCGCGCGGGCAAGGCCTATGCCAATCCCGGCAACCGCAACAACGAGATCGGGCTGCCGCTGGCGGTGATCGACGCGCCGGAAGACGCCGAGTACGCGATCTACGAGATGGGCGCCGGCAAGCCCGGCGACATCGCCTGGCTGACCGCGATCGCGCGGCCACGCGTGGCCGTGGTCAACAACATCGCGCCGGCCCACCTGCAGCGCATGGGCAGCCTGCTCGGCGTGGCCGACACCAAGGCGGCGATCTACGATGCGCTGCCGGTCGACGGGGTCGCGGTGATCAACGCCGACGATGCCTTCGCGCAGTACTTCGCCGAGCGCGCACACGGCCGCCGCCTGATCCGCTTCGGGCTGGAGGCCGGTGCCGAGGTCACCGCGCGCGAGGTGCGCCTGGGCGATGACGGCGCGCGTTTCGTGCTGGTCGTGCCCGGTGGCGAGGCCGAGGTCACGCTGCCGCTGCCCGGCCGCCACAACGTGCGCAACGCCCTGGCCGCGGCGGCGCTCGCGGTCGGCGCCGCCGGCCTGGACGCGGCGACCATCGCCGCCGGCCTGTCCGAGGCGCGGCCGGTGGCGGGCCGCCTGGTGCGTCATCGCCTGCGCAACGGTGCGCTACTGATCGACGACAGCTACAACGCCAATCCCGGCTCGCTTGCGGCCGCGATCGATATCCTTGCCGCCGCCCGCGAAGGCGACCACTGGCTGGTGCTCGGCGACATGGGTGAGCTGGGCGCCGACGCCGAAGCGCTGCACGCCGAGATCGGCCGCCGCGCCGGACGCGCCGGCATCGCGCGGCTGTACGCGCTCGGGCAGCTGAGCGCGGCCGCGGCGGATGCCTTCGGCGAGGGCGCGCGCCGCTTCGACACGCACGCGGCACTGGCCGAAGCGCTGCGCGCCGATCTCGCCGCCGTCGAGGCGCCGGCTCGCGTGCGCGTGCTGGTGAAGGGATCGCGCAGCAGCGCGATGGAGCGGATCGTCTCCGCGTTGCTGGCCGACGAACACACCCCAGGGGAGGAACCCGCCGATGCTGCTTGAGCTCGCGCGCTGGCTGCAGGGTCTGGAGAACTTCTTCTCCCTGTTCAACTATCTGACCTTCCGCGGCATCCTCGCCGCGTTGACGTCGCTGTTCCTGTCGCTGTGGTGGGGCCCGGCGCTGATCCGCAGGCTGGCGCAGTACAAGGGCGGCCAGCCGATCCGCCAGGACGGCCCGCAGACGCATTTCTCCAAGGCCGGCACGCCGACCATGGGCGGTGCGCTGATCCTGATCGCGGTGCTGGCCGCGGTGCTGCTGTGGGGCGACCTGCGCAACAAGTACGTATGGGTGGTGCTGGCGGTGATGCTGGCGTTCGGCGCGATCGGCTGGTACGACGACTGGATCAAGATCGTCAAGCGCGATCCCAACGGCCTGAAGTCGCGCTGGAAGTACCTGCTGCAGTCGCTGTTCGGCCTGGCCGCCGGCCTGTTCCTGTTCTACAGCGCCGACGTGCCGGCCGCGACCACGTTCTACATTCCGCTGTTCAAGGCGATCGCGTTGCCGCTGGTGGGGGTGAGCTTCGTCGCCATCGCCTACTTCTGGATCGTCGGCTTCTCCAACGCGGTCAACCTCACCGACGGCCTCGACGGGCTGGCGATCATGCCGACGGTGCTGGTGGCGTGCGCGCTGGGCGTGTTCGCCTACGCCTCCGGCCACGCCGAATTCTCCGAGTACCTGCAGATCCCGCGCATCCCCGGTGCCGGCGAGCTGGTGATCATCTGCGCCGCGATCGCGGGCGCCGGACTCGGCTTCCTGTGGTTCAACACCTATCCGGCGATGGTGTTCATGGGCGACATCGGCGCGCTGGCGCTGGGCGCCGCGCTCGGCGCGATCGCGGTGATCGTGCGCCAGGAACTGGTGCTGGTGATCATGGGCGGGATCTTCGTCATCGAGACGCTGTCGGTGATGATCCAGGTGGCATCGTTCAAGCTTACCGGCCGGCGCGTGTTCCGGATGGCGCCGATCCACCACCACTTCGAACTCAAGGGCTGGCCCGAGCCGCGGGTGATCGTGCGCTTCTGGATCATCTCGGTGATCCTGGTGCTGGTCGGCCTGGCCACGTTGAAGGTGCGCTGATGGACGGCACGCCGCGCCAGGCCACCCGACTCGACGCCATCCACGGCCGCTTCGACCCGTGGCTGCTCGGCGCCGCCATCGCCCTGGCGACGCTGGGCGTGGTGATGGTGGCGTCGAGCTCGATCGCCATCGGCGAGGACCTGGCGGTGGGGCCGTTCTATTTCCTGATGCGCCATCTGGTGTTCCTGGCGGTCGGCATCGGCCTGTGCGTGTGGCTGATGCGCACCGAGCTCAAGAGCATCGAGCGCTTCGATCGCCTGCTGCTGCTGCTGTGCTTCGGGCTGCTGCTGGCGGTGTTCATTCCCGGCCTGGGCAAGAGCGTCAACGGCGCGCAGCGCTGGATCAATCTCGGCGTCTCCGGCTTCCAGACGGTCGAAGCGGTGAAGCTGATGTACATCGTCTGGCTGGCGAGCTACCTGGTGCGGTTCCGCGACGAGGTCAACGCCACCTGGGGCGCGATGCTCAAGCCGCTGGGCGTGGCGATCGGGCTGATGGCGCTGCTGGTGCTGCAGCCGGACTTCGGCTCGCTGGCGCTGATCCTGGCGATCACCGCCGGCATGCTGGTGCTCGGCGGCGTGCACATGCCGCGGATGGCGGCGCCGGTGATGGTGGTGCTGCCGCTGCTGGCGGTCGTCGCCATCGCCGAGCCGTACCGCATGCGCCGGCTGACCTCGTTCATGGATCCGTTCGCCGATCCGTTCAACAGCGGCTACCAGCTGGCGAACGCGCTGATGGCGGTCGGCCGCGGCGAATGGTTCGGCGTCGGGCTCGGCGCCTCGGTGCAGAAGCTGTCGTACCTGCCGGAGGCGCATACCGACTTCATCCTGGCGGTGATCGGCGAGGAGTTGGGCTTCTTCGGCGTCTGCCTGGTGATCGGCCTGTACGCGCTGTTGTGCGGGCGCGCGTTCTGGATCGGACTGAAGTGCGTGGAGATGCGGCGCCACTTCGCCGGCTACTGCGCGTTCGGCGTGGCGTTGTGGATCGCGTTGCAGAGCCTGGTCTCGATCGGCGTCAACCTCGGCCTGCTGCCGACCAAGGGCCTGACCCTGCCGCTGGTGTCCTACGGCGGCTCCAGCGTGCTGATGACCTGCGCTGCGGTCGGCGTGCTGTTGCGGGTCTCCTACGAACTCGATCGCGCCCAGCGCCAGGTGGCGCGGCTGCGCGGGGAGGCGGCGCAGCCGCCGGTCGTCGATGCGTCCCGCACGACACAGGCGCCTGTTCCGGCCGTCGGTGCGGTGCGCGGCACCAGCCGCCTGCGCCAGCGGATCGAGCCGACCCTGGGGAAGACCGCATGATCCGACGCCTGCTCGAGGCCCATGCGTTGTCCACGGCAGATTTCGCCCGCGCGTTCTCGCGCGTGCACTTCGTCGGCGTCGGTGGTGCCGGCATGAGCGGCATCGCGGAAGTGCTGTGCACGCTCGGCTACGAGGTGTCCGGCTCCGACCTGGCCGACAACGCCGTCACCCGCCGGCTGCAGTCGCTCGGCATCGCCGTGCATCGCGGACACGCGGCCGCCAACGTGCTCGGCACCGATTGCGTGGTGGTGTCCAGCGCGATCAAGCCCGACAACCCGGAACTTCTGGAGGCGCGTTCGCAGCGCATCCCGGTGGTGCCACGTGCGGAGATGCTGGCCGAGCTGATGCGCTTTCGCCGCGGCATCGCGGTGGCCGGCACCCACGGCAAGACCACCACCACCTCGCTGTTGGCCAGCGTGCTGGCCGAGGGCGGGCTGGATCCGACGTTCGTCATAGGCGGCCAGCTGCTCGCCGCCGGCGCCAACGCGCGCCTGGGCGGCAGCGACTGGCTGGTGGCCGAGGCCGACGAGAGCGATGGCAGCTTCCTGCGCCTGAACCCGCTGATCGCCATCGTCACCAACATCGACGCCGATCATCTGGAAAACTACGGCGGCGATTTCGCCCGGGTGCAGGCGGCGTTCTCCGAGTTCCTGCACCGGTTGCCGTTCTACGGGCTGGCGGTGCTGTGCATCGACGATGCCGAAGTCGCGCAGCTGGCGACGCAAACGCCGCGTCACGTCACCACCTACGGCTTCGATCCCAAGGCCGACGTGCGCGCCGAGGACGTCGACCAGGACGGCCCGCGCATGCGTTTCGTGCTGCGCCTGCCGGACGGCTCGCGCACGCCGGTGTCGCTGGCGCTGCCCGGCCGCCACAACGTGCAGAATGCGCTGGCCGCCGCCTCGGTGGCCTGGCAGCTGGGCGTGGCGCCGGAGGCGATCGCCGCCGCGCTGCAGAAGTTCGCCGGCATCGGCCGCCGCTTCAACCTGCTGGCCGAGCTGCGCACCGCGCAGGGCGCGACGGTGCAACTGGTCGACGACTACGGCCATCACCCCAAGGAACTGAAGGCGGTGTTCGAGGCCGCGCGCGGCGGCTGGCCCGACCGGCGCCTGGTGGTGGCCTTCCAGCCGCACCGCTACAGCCGTACCCGCGACCTGCTGGACGACTTCGCCGGGGTGCTGTCGGAAGTCGATGCGCTGGTGCTGACCGAGGTCTACGCCGCCGGCGAGGCGCCGATCGCCAACGCCGACGCCAAGGCGCTGGCACGCGCGATCCGCGCGCGCGGACGCATCGATCCGGTGCTGGTCGCCAGCGCCCAGGACCTGCCGCGGATCCTGCCCGACGTGCTCGAGGACGGCGACCTGCTGCTGATGATGGGCGCCGGCGACATCGGCCAGGTGGTGCAACAGCTGGCCGCCGACGGTTTCGAGGAGGCGGCGGCATGAGCCTGCTCGCGCCCGCGCGCCATTCCGACCCGGCGGTGTTCGGCCGCGTCGCCGTGCTGATGGGCGGCAGTTCGTCCGAGCGCGAGGTCTCGCTGGATTCCGGCGCCGGCGTGCTCACGGCGCTGCGCGCCCGCGGGGTCGACGCGTACGCGGTGGACGGTATTCCGGCCCTGGCGAAGGCGCTGGCCGGCGGCGAGTTCGATCGCGTGTTCAACATCCTCCACGGCCAGCACGGCGGCGGCGAGGACGGCGTCGTGCAGGGCCTGATGGAGGCGCTCGGAGTGCCGTACACCGGCTCCGGCGTGCTCGGTTCGGCGCTGGCGATGGACAAGATCCGCACCAAGCAGGTGTGGCTGAGCCTCGGCCTGCCGACGCCGGGCTACACGCGCCTGCACAAGGGCGGCGATGTCCATGCCGCCGCGCGCGCGCTGGGGTTGCCGGTGATCGTCAAGCCATCGCAGGAAGGCTCCAGCGTCGGCGTCAGCCGCGTATTCGACGACGCCGGGCTCGACGCCGCGGTCGAGCTTGCCGCGCGTTATCCCGGCGAGTTGCTGATGGAACGGATGATCGAGGGCGACGAACTGACCGTCGGCATCCTGGACATCGGCGGCGCGGTGCATGCGCTGCCATCGATCCGCATCGTGCCCAAGGGCGCCTGGTACGACTACCACGCCAAGTACGTCGCCGAGGACACCCAATACCTGTGCCCGGGCCTGACCGGCGACGACGAGGCGCGGATCGGCCGGCTCTCGGTCGACGCGTTCGTCGCCGCCGGCTGCGCCGGCTGGGGCCGCGTGGACCTGATGCGCGATCGCGACAGCGGCGAATGCTTCCTGCTCGAGGTCAACACCGCCCCCGGCATGACCACCCATTCACTGGTGCCCAAGGCCGCGGCGCAGGCCGGCATGGACATGGAGGAACTGTGCTGGCGAATCCTGGAGACGACGTTGTGAGGCCGGGAGTCGGGAATCGGGAATCGGGAATCGCAGAAGCGAAAGGTCGCGGGTCTGTGGCGTTTGCTTCTGCATTGGCGTGCCTGTCGGACATCGGATGCGAGCGGTCGCTGTCCCGATTCCCGCCTTTCGCCATTCCCGATTCCCGATTCCCGATTACCGGCTCCGAAGGAGCAAGCGAATGACCGCCCTGCTGCGAATCATCGCGTGGACCTTGGCGCTGGCACTCGTCGCGCTGCCAGTGGTGGCGGTGCTGCAGGGCTGGATCGGCAGCGAGCGCTGGCCGCTGCGCACCCTGCGCGTGGTTGGCCAGGTCGAGCGCGTCGAGGACCGGGCGCTGCGCGAGGCGGTGCTGCCATTCGCGCGTCACGGTTTCTTCGCCATGCGCCTGAGCGACGCGCAGGCGGCGGTGGCGCGGCTGCCGTGGGTGGAGCGCGCCGAGGTGCGCAAGCGCTGGCCGGACGTGGTCGAGGTGCGGATCGTCGAGCACCGGCCGTTCGCGCGCTGGGGCGAGGACCGGTTGCTGTCGGAGCAGGGACGGCTGTTCCCGATCGCAGGGATCGATCCGCCTCCGCAGCTGCCGCTGCTGCACGGGCCCGACGCGCGCGTGAGCGAAGTAGTCGCGCTGTACAACGAGGCGCGGGTGCTGTTCACCCCGGCTGGCTACCAGGTGCGGCGGCTGGCGCTGGACGAGCGCGGCAGCTGGTCGCTGACGCTGTCCAACGGCACCGAGGTCACGGTCGGCAGCCAGCAGGCACGCACGCGCCTGGAACGCTTCGCGCGCCTGCTGCCGCAGCTGCTGCAACAGAAGACATCGCGACTGCAGCGCGCCGACCTCCGCTACACCAACGGCTTCGCCCTCGAGTGGGGCGAAGAGCCGGGAATCGGGAATCGGGAATCGGAAACGGCAGGGGCAAATGCCGGCACCGGCACGCCGGCAGTGTTCGTCGTAGCCACGAATTCGTTTGGCGCCGGAAGCCGGTTGCGGCCGCCCCGACTCTCCACTCTCGATTTCCCATTCCCCGCTTTTGCGAATCACGAATCACGAATCATGAATCCCGGCCCAAACACATGAACCGAAAAGGCGACAAAGCCCTCATCGTCGGACTCGACATCGGCACCTCCAAGGTGGTGGCGCTGGTCGGCGAGTATTCGCCGGGCAACCCCATCGAGGTGATCGGCATCGGCTCGCACGAATCGCGCGGTCTCAAGCGCGGCGTGGTGGTCGACATCGAGTCGACCGTGCAGTCGATCCAGCGCGCGATCGAGGAGGCCGAGCTGATGGCCGGCTGCGAGATCCGATCGGTCTACGCCTCGATCTCCGGCAACCACGTGCAGTGCAAGAACTCGCCCGGCATCGTCCCGATCCGCGACAGCGAGGTCACCTGGGCCGACCTGGACCGGGTGCTCGAGGCCGCCAAGGCGGTGGCGATCCCGGCCGACCAGCGCATCCTGCACGCGATCCCGCGCGAGTACGTGCTCGACGATTCGCAGGAAGGCATCCGCAATCCGGTCGGCATGACCGGCGTGCGCCTGGAGGTGCATGCGCACCTGGTGGTGTGCGCGCAGTCGGCCGCGGCCAACATCAGCAAGTGCGTGCAACGCTGCGGGCTGCAGATCGACGACCTGGTGCTGTCGTCGCTGGCCTCGAGCACCGCGGTGCTGACCAGCGACGAGCGCGAACTCGGCGTGGCGCTGGTCGACCTCGGCGCCGGTACCACCGACCTGGCGGTGTTCGTGCAGGGCGCGATCTGCCACACCGCGAGCCTGCCGATCGCCGGCGACAAGGTCACCGAAGACATCGCGCACATGCTGCGCACGCCCACGCCCGAGGCCGAGCAGATCAAGGTGCGCTACGCCTGCGCGCTGGCGCAGCTGGCGACCAGCGAGGAGTCGATCCAGGTGCCGAGCGTCGGCGACCGCCCGCCGCGGCGGCTGCCGCGGCAGTCGCTGGCGCAGGCGGTGCAGGCGCGCTACGAGGAGATCTTCGAGATGGTGCAGGCGGAACTGCGCCGCTCGGGCTTCGAGCAGCACGTGCGCGCCGGCATGGTGCTCACCGGCGGCGCCGCGAAGATGGAAGGCGTGGTCGAGCTGGCCGAGGAAATGCTGCAGATGCCGGTGCGCGTGGGCATTCCGCAGCACGTCACCGGCCTGGGCGAAGTGGTCGGCAACCCGGTGCACGCCACCGGCGTCGGCCTGCTGCTGATGGGCAGCCAGATCGAGCATCCGCGCCGTCCGGTGATCCCGGCCGGACGTGCGGGGAATTTCTTCAAGAAGTTGAAGGATTGGTACAGGGGCGAGTTCTGACGAACTCGCCCGGTGATTCGTGATTCGTGTTGGTGATTCGAAAGAGCGGAGCACGAGTCGACGTACCACCGGAAGGAATTGGAACGGGGGTTTGTAGGACGCGGCAGGCGAAAGACGAACCGATTGCGACAAGGCAACTAGAAAACCAAATAACGCCGGTGCGGGACGTGGCACGGGATCCGGGGCATGGCTTCCCCGAATCACCAATCACGAATCACCAATCACGGCTCTTACAACGAGGACACGGACATGGCACATTTCGAACTGGTAGAAAAGATGGCGCCCAACGCCGTCATCAAGGTGATCGGCGTGGGCGGAGGCGGCGGCAACGCCGTCGGACACATGGTCAACAGCAGCGTCGACGGGGTGGAGTTCATCACCGCCAACACCGACGCGCAGGCGATCAAGAACTGCGGCGCCAAGCTGCAGCTGCAGCTCGGTGGCAACGTCACCAAGGGGCTGGGCGCGGGCGCGAATCCGGAAGTCGGCCGCCAAGCCGCGCTCGAGGACCGCGAGATCATCATGGACGCGCTGCAGGGCGCCGACATGGTGTTTATCACCGCTGGCATGGGCGGCGGCACCGGCACCGGCGCGGCGCCGGTGGTGGCGCAGCTGGCCAAGGAGATGGGCATCCTGACTGTCGCGGTGGTCACCAAGCCGTTCCCGTTCGAGGGCCGCCGCCGCATGCAGGTGGCGCTCAAGGGCATCGAGGACCTGTCGCAGCACTGCGACTCGCTGATCACCATCCCCAACGAGAAGCTGATCTCGGTGCTCGGCCGCAACGCCACCATGATCCAGGCGTTCCGCGCCGCCAACGACGTGCTGCTCGGCGCGGTGCAGGGCATCGCCGACCTGATCGTGCGCCCGGGCCTGATCAACGTCGACTTCGCCGACGTGCGCACCGTCATGAGCGAGATGGGCCTGGCGATGATGGGCACCGGCACCGCCCGCGGCGACGACCGCGCGCAGGCCGCCGCCGAATCTGCGATCCAGAACCCGCTGCTCGACGACGTCAACCTGGCCGGCGCCAACGGCATCCTGGTCAACATCACCGCCGGTCCCGACTTCACCATGTCGGAATTCGACGAGGTCGGCCGCACGGTGGAAAACTTCGCCAGCGAGGACGCCACCATCGTCATCGGCACCGTGCTCGACCAGGACATGCAGGACGAGGTGCGTGTCACCGTGGTCGCAACTGGCCTCAACCGCGTGGCAGCGCGGCAGAGCCTGCGCGGCGGCGATCGCGACTACAGCCCGGAGCCGGCACGGCGCCCGCAGGTGCAGCTGATCCATACCCAGGCCAAGCGCGACGGCACCACCGGACTGCCGATCGACGACGCCGTCAGCGGCGGTTCGCAGGCGCCGAGCATCGCCTCGAGCCTGCGCGGCCGCAGCGAGGAGCCGGCGGCCAAGCCGGACGTCGCCGATTTCGGCAGCGACAGCAGCTACCTGGACATTCCCGCGTTCCTGCGTCGCCAGGCGGATTGAGCCGGGTGAGGTCGCGGCAGTCCATGGCGAGTCCTGGTGGGGACGGAATGTCCGGCCCGGCCATCCATGGCCGGGCGTTCGGCAGTGCGCGAGGCAGTGCCTCGCAAGCGCACCGCCTCACCCTGCGTCGCCAGGTGGATTGAGCCGTACTCCCGCGGGACGGGCGATGTCCGCATCGGTCGCCGGCGCCGCGCCGGTCCGATGCACCCAACGCTGTTCCGCGGCGCGATATCCGTGCAGGTGCGTCCGTGCGCACCGGCATGTCCTCTTGCCACCGGGCCCGTGCCGGCCCGGTGGACTTTTCGTCCTGCAGCGCCGCCATTCCAGCTGTCGCAACCCGTTGCGCCCGGCCCCGTCGGCCGCATATCGGATCCGTGCCGCCAGCGACGGGCCCCTGAATCGCGGTACGCGTGCTCCGCGGCCATCACCGCCACTTCCGTTCAGGTTCAGCCGCGCGTGCTAACCTGCCACCCGTTGGGCCCAGCGCAGCCAGCCGTCGCGAGGCTTCCGGACCCCCTCTGACGCCCCGCCATGCCCAAGCAACGCACCATCAAGAACATCATCCGCGCCACCGGCGTGGGCCTGCACAGTGGCGAGAAGGTCTATCTCACCCTGCGTCCGGCCCCGGTGGACGGCGGCATCGTGTTCCGCCGCGTCGATCTCGAGCCGGTGGTGGACATTCCCGCGCGCGCCGACCTGGTGACCGAGACCATGCTCTGCACCGGGCTGACCCGGGGCGCCGGTAAGGTGATGACCGTCGAGCACCTGATGTCGGCCCTGGCCGGGCTCGGCATCGACAATCTGTTCGTGGACTTGTCGGCGCCCGAGGTGCCGATCATGGACGGCTCGTCCGGCCCGTTCGTGTTCCTGCTGCAATCGGCCGGGATCGTGTTGCAGGACGCGCCCAAGCGCTTCATCCGCATCAAGCGCCCGGTCGAGGTACGCGACGGCGACAAGATCGCCCGTTTCGAGCCCTACGACGGCTTCCGCCTCGGCTTCACCATCGAATTCGACCACCCGGCGATCCCGACCGCGCAATCGCGCGCGGTGGTGGATTTCTCCACCGAGGCCTACATCCGCGAAGTCAGCCGCGCGCGCACCTTCGGCTTCATGCGCGACCTGGAGTTCATGCGCGAGCGCAACCTGGGCCTGGGCGGCTCGATGGACAACGCGATCGTGCTCGACGAGTTCCGGGTACTCAACGACGACGGCCTGCGCTACGCCAACGAATTCGTGCGCCACAAGATCCTGGACGCCATCGGCGACCTGTACCTCACCGGGCATCCGGTGCTCGGCGCATACGAAGGCCATAAGTCCGGCCACGCGCTCAACAACAAGCTGGCGCGGGCATTGATGGCGGAGCGGTCGGCCTGGGAGGAGGTCACCTTCAGTGACGACGCCCCGGCGCCGCTGGTCTACGGCGCTCCCGCCGCCGTTTGAGTTTTGCCTGCCCGTTGTCCGCTGCTTCCCCGACCGACGGGAGAGGGCACCGGGCTATCGCGCACAAGCCAATCCGCCCCTTTTTCCGCTTGAGAGAGAGAAGTAGGGATTGAAGGCACTGCCGATCTGCTCCTTCCCCGCTTGTGGGGAAGGTTGGATGCGGGGTCGTCTGGAGCCCGGCGTAGCGGGCAAGCAACATTTCGCACTCGAAGCGCCGCGGCAGACCGCACATGCGCGGTGCCGGCTGCCTCCACTCCAGCCCTCCCACGTAAATGGGAGCGGGATTGAAGGCTCCGGCGATCTTGCCCCTTTCCCGCTTGCGGGGAAGGCTGGGATGGGCCTCTCCGGACTGGCGTAGCGGCAGGCATCCACCGCGATCGGTACCGGCCCGAAGTCGACGATGGTCACAAACATGAGCGAACGTGAAACCCGTCGTCGCAAATTAACCATTAATTAACAATTTATTGTCGAAATGTTATCGGTCTGTTAACCCGATGTGAGTGTATGCCCGGTAGCATGCCCCGTCGCTCGTGCTACCGCGTTCCGCTTAGGAGCAGGGGAGGGGCGGCTCAGGAGGTGCCCTTGTCGGGGTCGTCACCGGCCAGAAGCGCCATGGCATCGCGCAGCGCTGCATCCGCGCGTGCCGACATCGGACGTGGGGTCGATGCGGGCTGGGGAGGTCGCGGCATCGGCCGGGTGGTCTTGACGACGAACTCCGTGACATCCAGCCCGATGGAACGGGCCCCGTCGAGCAGTTCCGGGCCGGCCAGCCGCATGCGAGCGTGCCAGACCGGGGCGTCGACGAGGTAGACGAGCCTGCGGCCGTCAACGTTGCCCAGCCGCGCATGCGCGGCGAGCGGCGGCGGCAGCAGGGGGCGCAATCGTTGATCCAGCGCGTCGAGCCAGAGGGCGCGGCGGAGCGGATCGCCGGCAGCACCTTTCAGCAGCGCGTCGAGCGCCGGCTGGGCGGGGGCGGCGCGGGCGGTCCCCGCAGGCGGCTTGAATCGTGAATCAGACATCGGAAGCATGACTCTACACAGCATTACCTATCAGGCGCGGATCCGCATCATGCACTGGTTGCAGCAGATCCGCGTCGTCGCGCTGCGCAAGCCGTTTGCCGCCGCCGCCGTGATCGCGGTGGCCGGCATGCTGTTCGGCGCCAGCATGGGCGCCAGCGAGATCTCGCGCCTGCACGCGAAGACGCTCGAGCAGCGCGCCAGCATCGAGCAGACCCGCCGCGAGGCGCAGCGCGAGGTCAACGCGCTGTCCGCGCGCATGGGCGAATTGCAGGCGCAGGCCAACCGGCTGAATGCGCTCGGCGAGCGGTTGACCCGGGTCGGCAAGCTCGGCGACGGCGAATTCGACTTTACCTCGCCGGTCGGCCTCGGCGGCCCCGGCCCGGTGCAGGACATGCCGGCGCGTGGCCTGCGCGAGGGCATGGACGCGGTGGACGCGGAACTGCACGAATCCGGCCGCCAACTGTCGGTGCTCGAGGCACTGCTGTTCGACCAGCAGCTCGAGCGCGCCGCGCTGCCTTCGCGCTCGCCGGTCGCCAGCAGCTACATCACCTCCGGCTACGGCAGCCGCGCCGATCCGTTCAACGGCGGCCGCGCCTTCCACAAGGGCATCGATTTCGACGCCCGCAGCGGGGATCCGGTGATGACGGTCGCCGACGGCGTGGTCAGCTATTCCGGCTACCGCAGCGGCTACGGCAACGTGGTCGAGGTCGATCACGGCAACGGTTACGTCACCCGCTACGCGCACAACTCGCGCAACACGGTGAAGGTGGGGGATCTGGTCCGCGTCGGCCAGCAGATCGCCAGGGCCGGCTCCACCGGCCGCTCGACCGGCGCGCACGTTCATTTCGAGGTCTGGGAGAACGGCCGCGTGGTCAATCCGCGCAAGTTCCTTGGTGACATGGGCGTAACCCGCGGCTGATCCGCTCCCGTAATCGGACGGACTCGCCCCCGTCGGGGCGTCGCGGCGCCTTCCGGCCCGTGCGATGGCCGTGCGAGACCCGCACCTGCCGTAGGAGCGCGCCATGCGCGCGATGCCGCGGGCATTTCACCGCCGCCGGATCCAGGCCGCCGGTGCGCCTTCCGGTTCGCGATGGGCCACCGATACCGGACACACCCGCGGCATCGCGCGCATGGCGCGCTCCTACGGAGGCCGGCCCTCCCGGTCATCTTGAAAGGCGCCACGGCCATCCCCACGCTACAATGCGCGTTGCCAAAAAGGGCGCCCGGCGCCCTTTTTTCGTTGCCGGGGCCAGGCGTCCCGCGCTCCCGATCTCCGACTTCCGGTAAACCCATGCTCAATCGCCTGCTCACCAGCGTCTTCGGCAGCCGCAACGAACGCCTCGTCAAACAGCTCGAAAAGATCGCCGCCAAGGTCAACGCCCTGGAAGCGCAGATGCAGGCCCTGTCGGACGCCGAGCTGCAGGCCAAGACCCCCGAATTCAAGCAGCGCGTCGCCGACGGCGAGTCGCTGGACAAGCTGCTGCCCGAGGCTTTCGCCGTCTGCCGCGAGGCCTCGCAGCGCGTGCTCGGCATGCGCCACTACGACGTGCAGCTGATCGGCGGCATGGTGCTGCACATGGGCAAGATCGCCGAGATGCGCACCGGCGAGGGTAAGACCCTGGTCGCCACGCTGCCGGTGTACCTCAACGCGCTGGAAGGCAAGGGCGTGCACGTGGTCACCGTCAACGACTACCTGGCGCGCCGCGACGCGGCCTGGATGGGCAAGCTGTACGAGTGGCTCGGCCTGTCGGTCGGGGTGGTATTTCCCGGCATGCCGCATTCGGACAAGCACGCCGCCTACGGCGCCGACATCACCTACGGCACCAACAACGAGTTCGGCTTCGACTACCTGCGCGACAACATGGCGCTGGCCAAGGGCGACCGCTACCAGCGCGGGCTGAACTACGCGATCGTCGACGAAGTGGACTCGATCCTGATCGACGAGGCGCGCACGCCGCTGATCATCTCCGGCCCGGCCGACGAGTCGCCGGAGCTGTACATCAAGGTCAACCGCATCGTGCCCACGCTCAAGCGCCAGGAGGTCGAGGACGGCGTCGGCGACTTCTGGGTCGACGAGAAGGGCAAGCAGGTGCACCTGTCCGAGGCCGGGCAGGAGCATGCCGAGGACCTGCTGCGCAAGGCCGGCATCCTCGATGCGGACGAGAGCCTGTACGACCCGCAGAACATCCACGTCGTGCATCACCTCAACGCGGCGATGCGCGCGCACGCGATCTACCAGCGCGACGTCGACTACATCGTGCGCGACGGCGAGGTGATCATCGTCGACGAGTTCACCGGCCGCACCCTGGCCGGGCGCCGCTGGTCCGACGGCCTGCACCAGGCGGTCGAGGCCAAGGAAGGCGTGCCGGTGCAGCGTGAGAACCAGACGCTGGCCAGCATCACCTTCCAGAACCTGTTCCGCATGTACGGCAAGCTTGCCGGCATGACCGGCACTGCCGACACCGAGGCCTTCGAGTTCCAGAGCATCTACAGCCTGGAGGTGGTGGTCATCCCCACCCACCGGCCGATGGTGCGCAAGGACCACCCCGACGCGGTGTTCCTCAACCGCGCCGGCAAGTACCGCGCCGTCGCCCGCGAGATCCGTGAGTGCCACGAGAAGGGCCAGCCGGTGCTGGTCGGCACCACCTCGATCGAGGTCTCCGAGCTGCTGTCCAACCAGCTGCGCGAGGAGGGCATCCCGCACGAGGTGCTCAACGCCAAGCAGCACGAGCGCGAGGCGCAGATCATCGCCCATGCCGGCCGCCCCGGCGCGGTCACCATCGCCACCAACATGGCCGGCCGCGGCACCGACATCGTGCTCGGCGGTGCGCTCGAGGCCGAGCTGACGGAGCTGGGCGAGGACGCCACCGACGAACAGAAGGCGAAGGTGCGTGCCGACTGGCAGCAGCGCCACGACCAGGTCAAGGCCGCCGGCGGCCTGCACATCATCGGCACCGAGCGCCACGAGTCGCGGCGCATCGACAACCAGCTGCGCGGCCGTTCCGGCCGCCAGGGCGACCCCGGTTCCTCGCGCTTCTACCTGTCGCTGGAAGACAACCTGATGCGCATCTTCGCCGCCGACTGGGTGCAGCGGGTGATGGCGCGCATGGGCCTGCAGGAAGACGACATCATCGAAAGCCCGCTGGTGACCAAGCAGATCGCCAACGCGCAGCGCAAGGTGGAGGCGCACAACTTCGACATCCGCAAGAACCTGCTCGACTTCGACGACGTCAACAACGACCAGCGCAAAGTGATCTACGGCCAGCGCGACGAGTTGCTCGAGGCCGACAGCGTGCAGGAAAACATCGACGGCATCCGCGGCGACGTGGTTGCCGAACTGGTCGCGCGCCACGTGCCGCCGGAATCGGTCGACGAGCAATGGGACCTGCCGGGACTGGAGGCCGCGCTGGAACAGGAGTTCGGCCTGCGCATGGAACTGCAGCGCCTGGTGCAGGAGAAGAAGGAACTCGACGCCGAAGGCATCGCCGTGCACGTGCAGGAATCGGCCGACCGCCTGTTCGCGGACAAGGAGGCGCAGGTCGGCCCCGAGACCATGCGCATGCTGGAAAAGCACATCATGCTCAACGTGCTCGACCAGAACTGGAAGGAGCACCTGGGGCGGATGGACTACCTGCGCCAGGGCATCCACCTGCGCGGCTACGCGCAGAAGCAGCCGAAGCAGGAGTACAAGCGCGAGGCGTTCGCGCTGTTCTCGGACATGCTCGACAAGGTCAAGCACGAGGTGATCACCCTGCTGGCGCGCGTGCGCATCCGCAGCGAGGCCGAAGTCGCCGCGCTGGAGGCCGAGGAGCGGCGCCAGATCGAGGCCAAGCTCAACCAAGCGCAGTTCCAGCACGCCGACGCCGGCGGCTACGGCGCCGACGAGGAAGCCGCCGAGCCGGACTACCAGCGCGACGGCCCGCGCCCGCAGATGCCGATTGTCCGCGACGGCGCCAAGGTCGGCCGCAACGACCCGTGCCCCTGCGGCAGCGGCAAGAAGTACAAGCACTGCCATGGGCAGCTGTCCTGACCAATGCCGTCGGCCCACCGGCAACGCCCCGTAGGAGCGCGCCGTGCGCGCGATACCGCGGGACATGCAGATCCGATATTGGCCCGGCCCCGGAACGCGTCGGCATCGCGCGCACGGCGCGCTCCTACACAGGGCAAGCGACCGCCGAATCGCGCGACGCGGCTTCGCGCACCAGCCCGCGCCTTCGTAGGAGCGCCCCATGGGCGCGAAGCCCGCACCCCCGCAGACGGTGCGAACCCGATTCGCCCGCGCATCCGACCGCGCCGGCACGGCGTGCTCCCACACCCGTGGCCGCACCCCGTAGGAGCGCGCCATGCGCGCGAAGCCCGCGCCCCCGCAAGTACGTCGAATCCGATTCGCGCACGCATCCACCCGCGCCGGCATCGCGGGCACGGCCCGCTCCCACACCCGAGGCCGTACTCCGTAGGAGCGCGCCATGCGCGCGAGGCCCGCGCCCCCGCAGGCACCTGAGGGTGGCTTTTGCAGTGTTCCCCGGCCGCACCCGGTACCTGGACGACACGCGTGCACGCGCCTGATCCGCCGGCGGGGCAGGGCGTGAGTGATCACGTCGTCGAAGTCGTCGCTGCCGCCATCACCGACCCCGGCGGCCGCGTACTGCTCGCGCGGCGGACCGAGGGCCGCGATCTCGCCGGCCTGTGGGAATTTCCCGGCGGCAAGCGCGAACCCGGCGAATCACCCGAGCAGGCGCTGGTGCGCGAGCTGCGCGAGGAGCTGGGGATCGAGATCACGGTCGGCGCCCCGTTGATCGCCGTCTCCCAGGCCTATCCGCACAAGCGCCTGCGCCTGGACGTCCGCCACGTCACCGCCTGGCGCGGCACGCCGCGCGGCCACGAGGGCCAGGCCTTGGCCTGGGTGCCGCAGCACAAGCTCGCCAGCTATGCCATGCCGCCGGCCGATCGGCCGGTGGTCGCGGCGCTCACCCGGCCCGATCGCTATCTCGTCACTCCAGGACCGGGCGCCGACGATCGCGCCTGGCTGCAGGCCATCGAACACGCCCTGGCCTCCGGCATCCGCCGCATGCACCTGCGCCTGCCCGGCATCGAACGCAGTCGCCGCGAACGCCTGATCGCCGGCGCCGTGGAGCGCTGCCGCGCCGTTGGTGCCGAAGCGCTGGTCGGTGCCGATCCCGAGCTCGCCCGTGCTACCGGCGCCGGCCTGCATCTGCGCGCCGCGCAGCTGGCCGCCCTCGACGAAAGGCCGCTCCCCGTGGACCGGCCGCTGGCGGCGTCCTGCCACGACCTGGACCAACTGCGCCACGCCGAGCGCCTCGGTTGCGACTTCGCCCTGCTCGGCCCGCTTGCGCCCACGCCGACCCATCCCGGCGAGCCCGGCCTCGGTTGGGCGCGATTCGCCGCCCTGCGCGAAACCGTCTCGCTGCCGATCTACGCCATCGGCGGCCTCGGCCCCGACGATATCGCCGAGGCCCGCCGCCACGGCGCCCAGGGCGTCGCCGCCATTCGCGCCCTCTGGCCTGCGTCTTGACCTCGCCACGGTCCGCACCTCCGTAGGAGCGTGCCATGCGCGCGATGCCGCGGCCGTTTCGCCGCCCGCGAACTCCGGTGACCGGCGTGCCTGCCGGTCCGGAATCGCGGCATCCGCCGGATCCTGCCGGCACCCGCGGCATCGCGCGCTTGGCGCGCTCCTACGGCAGGGCAGGGCGTTCTCCGACAGGCCAGCGGAGGAATGTCGGATTCCGCAGGGCGACGTCGTGTTCGACGATCTGCCCATGCCTACCTCCTCTTCGCTCTCGCAAACCCCCCGTCGTGGTCATGCGGCACTTCGCACCGGCCGCATCTCCGCCCCCGGCCGGGCCTACCACCTGACCCTGACCACGCAGCAGCGAACCCCGCTGTTCCAGGAATTCGATGCCGCCTGCGCGGCGGCGGCCTGCCTCCACGATCCGGTCCTGACCAAGGGCGCGCGGATGCTGGCCTGGGTCGTCATGCCCGATCACGTCCATTGCCTGCTGCAACTGGACGGGCAACGCTCGCTGGGCGCCACGATCTCGACCTTGAAATCGGGCAGCGCACGCAGGATCAATCGCACCCTCGGCCGCACCGGCCCAGTCTGGAGCCGGGCCTACCACGACCACGCCCTGCGCGGCGACGAGGACCTGCGCGCGACGGCGCGCTACATCGTCGCCAATCCGATCCGTGCCGGGCTGGCGCGCAAGGCCGGCGACTATCCCTTCTGGAACGCGATCTGGCTGTAGCTCGCGATCGCCCCTCCCATGATCGCCCTCTCTCGTAGGAGCGCGCCATGCGCGCGATGCCGCGGCTGTTTCGCCGCCCGCGAATTCCGGTGACCGGCACGCCTGCCGGTCCGGAATCGCGGCATCCGCCGGATCTTGCCGGCACCCACGGCATCGCGCGCATGGCGCGCTCCTACGAAGGCAGACGCTCCGCTCGCGCGACACCTGCGCGATCGCAACGCCGGTGCAATCCGGTCCGGTGCAATCCGGTATGAATCACGGGTCCCAGCATTGGTGGCATGGCCGCGCTTACGCGTGCACGATGGCAAGCACGCGGTAGCGTCGATCCAGCGCTGCCACATGCTTGTCCAGCATCTCCAGCGGGCCGTCGTTGAAGATGGCGTCGTCGGCCAGCGCCAGCCGTTCGCGCCGGGTCGCCTGCACCTCGATCATCCGCGTCGCCAGCGCGTCGTCGATGCCGTCGCGCCGCAACAGCCGTTCGTGCTGCATCTCCACCGGCACGTCCACCACCAGAATCCGCTGCAGCCAGGGATAGGCCGCTCGTCCACCGCTCTCGGCCAGCAGCGGAATCGCGGCGATTGCATACGGCCCAGGCGCCGCCTCGCAGGTCGCGCGCAGGGCGGCTCGCACGAGCGGGTGCACGATCGCCTCCAGCCTGCGGCGCTCGGCGTCGTCCATGAACACCCGGCGCCGCATCGCGGCGCGGTCGAGCGCGCCGCTCGCGTCGAGCACGTCCGGCCCGAACGCCGCCGCCACCTCCGCCAATCCCTCGCTGCCGACGGCCACCGCCTCGCGCGCGGCGATGTCGGCATCCGCCACCGTCACCCCGCGCGCCTCGAAGCGCCGCGTGACCTCGCTCTTGCCGGAAGCCACGCCCCCCGTCAGCCCGATGATGTAATCGCTCATGGCCCTTTGTAACCGGCATCGCCGCGCGACGGAAGGCGGTGCACCCTCTTGCACGTGATAATCGGCGCGGTACGTCCCGCCGTCGGAGCGCGCCATGCGCGCGATGCCGCGGGTGCCGGCCGGATCCGATGGATGCCGCGATCTCGGACCGGCAGGCGCGCGCCGGTCACCGGAGTTCGCGGGCGGCGCCATGCCCGCGGCATCGCGCGCATGGCGCGCTCCTACAGCGACAGCCCGCTGTAACGCAGGTACAGCGCCATCAGGTCGCCGCCCCACATGAAGACCACCCAGCCGGCGATCGCCAGGAACGGCCCGAACGGGATCGGCGTGGCGCGGTCGCGGCCCTTCATCGCCAGCCAGATCGAGCCGAGGATCGCGCCGCTGACTGCCGACAGCAGGATGATCGGCAGGATTCCAGTCAGCCCACACCAGGCCCCCAGCGCCGCCAGCAGCTTGAAATCGCCGTGGCCCATGCCTTCCTTGCCGGTGAGCTGTTTGAACAGCCACCACACCGACCACAGGCTCACGTAGCCGGCCACCGCACCCAGCAGCGCCGGCTTGGCCGGCATGTACAGATTGTCGGCCGCGGCGATCAGGCCCAGCCACATGAGCGGCAGCGTCAACTGATCCGGCAGCAGATGAGTCCGCAGGTCGATGCCCGACAGCGCGATCAAAAAGCACGTCAGCACGATCGCCCCGAATCCCTGCCAGCCGAACCCGAACCGCCACACGCAGGCCACCACCAGCAGCATCGTCAGCAGCTCGACCAGCGGGTACTGGATCGAGATCGGCGCCTTGCAATGGCGGCACTTGCCGCGCAGCGCCAGCCAGCTGAACACCGGGATGTTCTCGTACCAGGACAGCTGGTGGCCGCAGTGCGGGCAGTGCGAGCGCTCCACCACGATCCCCGGCGGCGGCGGATCGTACAGCTCGGGCTCCTCCAGGATCTCGCGCGAGTCGCGCTTCCACTCCCACTCCAGCCGCTTGGGCAGGCGCAGGATCACCACGTTGAGGAAGCTGCCCACCAGCAGCCCGAGTCCGGCCGCGGCCGGAAAACCGAGGCCGGGGTGCTGGTCGAGAAATGCCATCTAGCGGATCTGTCCCGTCAAACCACGGCGGCGAGCTTGAAGATCGGCAGGTACATGCCGATCACCATCGCACCCACGAGAATACCGATGAAGATCATGACCATCGGCTCGATCAGGCTCGACAGCGCATCCACTGCATTGTTCACCTCTTCCTCGTAGAACTCGGCGACCTTGAACAGCATCGCGTCCAACGCGCCGGCCTCTTCGCCGATCGCGGTCATCTGGATCACCATGTGCGGGAACAGGTTCACCTGCTTCATCGCCATGTTCATCTGATAGCCCACGGAGACGTCGTCGCGGATGCGCAGGGTGGCCTTTTCGTAGACGGAGTTGCCGGTGGCACCCGCGACCGATTCCAGCGCCTCGACCAGCGGCACGCCGGCCTTGAAGGTGGTGGCGAGGGTGCGTGCGAAGCGTGCGATCGCCGAGTTGTGCAGGATGACACCGAGTACCGGGATCTTGAGCAACATTCGGTCGACAAAGTGCTGCAGCGGAAGCGAGCGCTTGTACATGAAGATAAAGCCGAAGATCGCAACCACGGCGATCAACAGCAGTATCCACCAGTAGGACACCATGAAGCGGCTGGCGGCAACGATCAACTGGGTGAATGCCGGTAGGTCGGCGCCGAACCCGACGAAGACCTGCTCGAACTGCGGCACCACGAAGATCAGCAGGACCGCGCTGACCAGGATCGCCACCGCGATCACCACGGCCGGATAGAACATAGCCTTCTTGATCTTGCCTTTCAGGCTTTCGATGTTCTCCTTATATGTAGCGATGGTGTCGAGCACCGTCTCCAGCACACCCGCCGCCTCGCCAACCTTCACCAGATTGCGGGTCAGCTCGTCGAACTGGACAGGAAACTGGCCCAGCGCTTCGGCGAAGGAGGTGCCGTTCTCGATGTCGGTGCGGATGGCATTGACCATCGACGCCATCTTCGGGTTCTTGTGTCCGTTGCCGATGATTTCCAGCGCCTGCACAATCGGCACGCCGGACTTGATCATGGTGGCGATCTGACGGCTGAAGACCGCGATCTCCTTCGGCGTGATCTTGCGCCCGGCGCTGCCGAACAGCGGCTTGGATTTGGTCTTGACCAAGGTGGGGTTGATGCCCTGCTTGCGCAGCTCGGCGCGCAGCATGTTGGCGTTCTTCGCCGGCTGCTCGCCCTTCATCTTGGTGCCGCGCTTGTCGGTACCCTCCCAAACGAAGGTGTCGAGGGTCACGCCCTGGCGCGCGTTGGCGGGCTTGGCCCCCTTGCGCGCGGCAGTCTTGGCGGCGGTACGAGTCACGGCCATCTCTGAGCTCCCCTGGCCCGGCCTCCCCGGGCCGGTGATGATCCCGCATGGTAGCCGGTTGCGGGCGAATGTGAAATTTGCGTTTGTGACGGCCGGCAGGGTTTGAGCCTCCACTCCCGGTTGCCCCCTCCGTAGGAGCGCCCCATGGGCGCGATGCCGGCGCGGCTGGCATCCAAATTGGAGGCTGGGACCCCCGGTGCCGGGGGTTTTGAGGATGCGGGCAGGTCAGTCCTTGGTCACCCGGTTGATCTCCGCCAGGCTGGTCACCCCCATCTTCGCCTTCAGCAGCGCCGATTTGCGCAGGTCGTTGATCCCAGCCCGCTCCGCCACCTCGGCGATCTGCATCGCATTGCCGCCCTGCAGCACGATTTCCTGGATCTCGTCGCTCATCGGCATCACCTGGTAGATGCCGGTGCGCCCCTTGTAGCCGTTGGTGCATTCATCGCAGCCCACCGCCTCGTAGATCTTGATGCCGGCATGCACCTCGTCGGCGGTATAGCCTTCGGCCAGCAGCGCCACGTCCGGCAGTTCCACCACCTTCTTGCAGCGGTCGCACAGGCGCCGCGCCAGGCGCTGGGCGATCACCAGCGTCACCGAGCTGGTGATGTTGTACGGCGCGATGCCCATGTTCATCAGGCGCGAGATGGTCTGCGGCGCATCATTGGTGTGCAGCGTCGACAGCACCATGTGGCCGGTCTGCGCCGCCTTGATCGCGATCTCGGCGGTCTCCAGGTCACGGATCTCGCCGACCATGATCACGTCCGGATCCTGGCGCAGGAAGCTGCGCAGCGCGGCGGCGAAAGTCATGCCGCGCTTCACGTTCATCTGCACCTGGTTGACGCCCGGCATGCGGATCTCCACCGGGTCCTCGACGGCGGAGATGTTGCGCAGGTCGTCGTTGAGGATGTTCAGTGCCGTGTACAGCGACACCGTCTTGCCCGAGCCGGTGGGGCCGGTCACCAGTACCATGCCGTATGGCTTCTGGATGGCCTCCAGAAAAAGCGCCTTCTGGTTCTCCTCATAGCCCAGCTTGTCGATTCCCAGCTTGGCCGCGCCGGCGTCGAGGATGCGCAGCACCACCTTCTCGCCGAACAGGGTAGGCAGGGTGCTGACTCGGAAGTCGATCTGCTTGGACTTGGACAGGTTCAGCTTGATGCGCCCGTCCTGCGGCACCCGCTTCTCGGCGATATCCAGCTGTGCCATCACCTTCAGGCGGGCGGTGATGCGCTGGTTGAGCTTGACCGGCATCTTCGCCGTGGGCTTGAGAATACCGTCGATGCGCAGGCGCACCCGGTAATCGGTTTCGTACGGCTCGAAATGGATGTCCGAGGCGCCCTTCTTGATCGCTTCCACCAGCACCTTGTTGACGAACTTCACCACGGGGGTGTCGTCGCCCTTGACGTCGCTGCCGCCCTCGGTAGCGATCTCGTCGGTGCCCACGTCCAGGCCTTCCAGGCCGTCGGCATCCTCCAGGGCATCGCCGAAGCTGTCGTGGACTTCCAGCCAGACCTCCAGCGTACGCTTGAGCGTGTCCTCGTCGACCAGGATCGGCTCCACTACCAGGTTGGTATGGAACTTCACCTCGTCCAGGGCATGGGTGTTGGTGGGGTCGGCGGTGCCCACGAACAGCTTGCCGCCGCGCTTGAACAGCGGCAGCACGCAGTGCTTGCGCAGCAGCTCTTCCTTGACCAGCCTCACCGCGCCCTGGCTGGCGTCCATGGTGGCGGGGTCGAACACCGGCATGCCGAACTCGAGCGAGTTCGCAGCGGCCAGCTGCGCCGCCGACACCAGCTTGTGCTCGCGCAGCCAACCGGCGATCGGCTTGCGCGCGGCGGTGGCTTTGTCCAGCGCCTCGCGGGCGACGGTGTCGTCCAGGGCGCCGTCCAGCACCAGGCGCCGGGCGATGCCGGTGATGCCTACCAGGTTTGCGGACGCAACGGCGTTCATCGGTCAGGTTCTCCCTAAAGTCGCCCGACTTTACCGCAACAACGCCAGATCCACGTTGAATAGGCCAGACCGTGACCCGTAGACACTCTGTTCGATGTCAAGCCTCCTTGGGGGTGAGATAGAGCTTGGCGCCGTCATAGACGTCCGGATAGCGGACAAGGGCCCAGGCGGCGGTCAGCAGCTTGCGCATGACCGCGACGTTGGCTTGCATCTTTTGCTTGCCGCGCGCGAGCAGGCGCTGTTTGAAGGCCTTGGCATGGGGATCGTGCTGGACTGCGGCCAGCGCGGGCAGGAACAGGGCCCGGCGCAGGTACTTGTTGCCGTGTTTGGAGATGCGCGGCGCCTGGAGCACGCTGGTGCCGGATTGATGGAGGCGGACATCCAGGCCGGCATGGCAGACACAGGCCCGGCTGCTCAGGTCGCCGGGCAGCACGGCCAGTTCGCTGAGCAGGGCCGCGGCGCTGATGTCGGCGACCCCGACGATGGTGGTCAGGCCCGGAAGGCGGCGTGGAGCTCGGCATCGGTCTGGATCAGCGCGAGGGCCTGCTGGCGGATCCGGGCGATCCGCTGCTCGAGGCTGGCCAGGGCGCGCTGGAGGTCCTGGCGCAGCGCCTTGGGGCTGGCCTGGGTGCTGGTCAGGGCATGCAGCCGGTTCTTGGCGGCGGTGCCATCCTCGGTGAGCTGGGTCAGGTAGCGGCCGTAGTGGCGTAGTTCCAGCCGTACCCGTGCCGGCGGCGTCCACGGCGTAAACGGCATGCGCTGAAGGAACTGCAGCAACATGGCCGCATCCAGGCGGTCGGTCTTGTTGCGCCGCTGCAGGGCCTTGGCGAAGTTGTGGGCGGCCTTGGGGTTGACGACCATGACCTCGGCGCCGAGCTCAACGGCGAGCAGGGCCAGGTCCAGGTAGTAGATTCCGGTGGCTTCGACCAGCACGCGCAGCGGACGGCCGCAGCGCAGGCGCGCGGTGAGGAAGGTGCGCAGTTCGTCGGGATCGTTGCGGACCTCGCCCTGCTCGGACTGCGCTGCGCACGCGAAGGCAAAGGCAAAGGCATGTTTGCCGGCGCCGATATCGAACGCCAGCTCGGCCGGAATGGCACGTTGCGCCATGGGCTTGCACTCCTGAAATCGTGGGCTAGGATCGGTTCCCAGGCTCCCCGACCCCGCACTGATCGCGGCGTACCCTTGTCACGCTGGCTCAACGGCCCGGGACACTCTTCGTGCTCTGCGAATGGGGCGGGGAGCCGCTCTACGGACGAGGTCAGACCAACTGCCTCAAGGAGCGAACGGCTTCCCCGGAAACCGGTGGTCGGTATAGCCAATCTGGGAACCGAAGCCAACGTACAAGGAGCGCGCCATGCGCGCGATACCGGCGTCCGACCCGGCGCCCGAAACTTCCAGCGCCACCACGGCCGGAACCGTGCCCCACGTCAACACGCGATCGGGCACCGGTTCCCGTTCCTTTCGACCCTGGCATCGAAGCTTCCCCGCCCAAGCCCCTTCCGGCTACCCTGTGCGCCAGGGGAGTCCTATGCACATATCCGTCATCCTGCCTGCCAAGAACGAGGCCGAAGGCCTGCGCCGCACGTTGCCCAGCCTACGCGCGCTGGTGCCCGAGGCGGAAATCATCGTCGTTGACGACGGCTCCACCGACGCCACCGCGGAAGTGGCCAAGGAACTGGGCGCCAAGGTGCTGTCCTCACCGTACTCCATGGGTAACGGTGCGGCCATCAAGCGCGGCGCCCGCGCCGCCAGCGGCGACATCCTGATCTTCATGGACGCCGACGGCCAACATGACCCGGCCAGCATCCCACGCCTGCTGGCGCGACTGGAGCAGGGCTACGACATGGTGGTCGGCGCCCGCGACTGGAACGGCCACGCCGGTGTGAGCCGTGGAGTGGCCAATGCCTTTTACAATTGGCTGGCCAGCCGGATGACGGGGTTTGATGTGAAGGACTTGACATCCGGCTTCCGTGCAGTGCGGGCATCCAAATTTCGAGAGTTCCTGCACCTGTTGCCCAACGGATTTTCCTACCCCACCACCAGCACCATGGCCTTCTTCCGCAGCGCCTATGGCGTGATTTTCGAGCCTATCCCGGTGGCCAAGCGTATCGGTAGGAGCCACATCAAGCCCATACGCGATGGCATACGCTTCCTGCTGATAATTTTCAAGATTGCCACGCTGTATTCGCCACTGAAGCTGTTCGTTCCGGTGGCTGCCGGCTTTTTCCTAACGGGGTTGGGCTATTACGCTTGGACGTTTGTTACGATGGGGCGCCTCACCAACATGAGCACCTTGTTGTTCAGCGCGACGGTGATCGTGTTCCTGATTGGCTTGGTGTCGGAGCAGATTACCGGCCTGACATACTTGGCAGCACGCAGGGAGCGCGAACGGGAGTGAGTCAAGTGCCGGCTCGTGAAGTGCGGCCTATCCTGCTGGTAACGCGGAACTTCCCGCCTCTGGTAGGCGGCATGGAGCGACTGAATCACCGGATGTTGCTGTCGCTTGCCGAACGAACGCAGGTACAACTTGTTGCCCCGTTGGGCGCGTCGGTGGTCCTTCCTGCCACGGTGGAGGTCATGGAGACGCCAGTCCGGCCGCTATGGCGTTTTGGGCTGGGAGCCTTGGGCCGTTGCCTCGTCATCACTTGGAGGTATCGACCGCGCATCGTCCTTGCAGGGAGTGGATTGACGGCCCCCTTTGCTTGGTTGGCGGCACTCCTTGCTGGCGGGCGCAGCGTCGTCTACGTTCATGGGCTCGATCTGGTGGCCGCGCACCCCGTCTACCGCCGTCTCTGGCTTCCGGCCATCCGTGCTGCCCACCTAGTGCTCGCCAACAGTTCCAGTACGCGCGTCTTGGCCATCAAGCGGGGAGTGGATCCCGCCAAGGTGATGGTTTTGCACCCTGGTGTCGACGTGCAGCCAGATTTGGCATTGCCGATAACGCTAGGATGGAAGCGGAGCCTCGGCCTCGATGGGCAGCGCATTTTGCTGTCGGTGGGACGACTCACTCCTCGCAAGGGCTTGGTCGAGTTCATTGAGGGTGCCATGAAGGCGGTTGTTGCGGCTTGTCCCGATGTGGTACTGGCGGTGATCGGTGGGGATGCCGTCGATGCTTTGCATGGTGGGCAGGGCGGCGAGGGCGATCGGATCGAGGCTGCTGCTGCACGTGCCGGCTTGCAGGATCACGTCCGCGTGCTCGGTCGTTGCGATGAGTCCGCCTTGCGTTCGGCTTACGAAGAGGCAGACCTGCACGTATTCCCCGTACGCGCGATTCCGGGTGACGTAGAGGGCTTTGGCATGGTTGCCCTTGAAGCTGCGGCTCATGGCTTGCCGACCGTGGCGTATGCGGTGGGTGGTGTTCCTGATGCGATCGCGGAAGGACGGAGCGGCTGGCTGATTCCGGCAGAGGATTCCCGAGCCTTCGCGATGGCAGTGGTGCGGGCGCTCGAGGACGGAAGAACGATCAATCAGCGTGTTGCGTGCCGTGAATTCGCGGCCGGTAAGGCATGGCCCGTCTTCGGGCAGAGGTTGTGGGATCTGCTGGAGGCTCTTGATGCCTGAAGACACTGTCCGTAAGCCGCACGCGGTACTGGATTTGCCTTCACGCCAATGGAAGGCTCGCAAGGTTGAACGCCTGCTAGGCCTTGACGCGCGATCTGGCCCGCTGCGCCTGCTTGAGGTGGGTACAGGCTCCGGCGGCATCAGTCACTATTTCGGCACGCATCCGGAGGGGGGCTTTGAGGTTGAGGCGGTGGATGTGGTCGATAGCCGTCTAGTCTATGAAGGGTATCGCTTTACTCAGGTAACAGGTACACGCTTACCGTTCGCAGATGATGCGTTTGACATCGTGCTGAGCAATCACGTCATAGAACATGTTGGCGATGATGCGGAGCAGGCCGAACACTTGGCGGAGTTGCGCCGGGTGATGCGCCCCAACGGCGCTGGTTATCTTGCGGTGCCTAACCGTTGGATGCTGGTCGAGCCCCACTACCGCTTGGCTTTTCTGAGTTGGTGGCCGGAGCGGTGGCGTTCGGCATGGCTGCGCCTGTGGGGTAGGGGCGCGCTCTACGATTGTCGCCCGCTGTCGCGTCGTGACCTTGAGCGGCGACTCTCAGCGGCCGGGTTCCGTTTTGAACAGGTACATTATGAAGCCTTGCGGGCAACTTTCGAGATTGAGAGGCCGCAAGCACTTATCTGGCGATTGCTGCTGAGACATGTGCCGGAGAGAATGCATGTGCTGATGGGCGGAATTTACCCAACTTTGATCTATCGGTTATGGGTTCTTCCCTTGGCGGTCGAAGCAGGTGACGCCAAGCTCCCCGCCCTATGGGATGCCCGATGACGCGTTCGGAGAACGATTCACGGGTCCGGCGCGTTCTTGCGCGCTTTGGACTAGGGCAGCTGGCGGCACAGACAATCGCAGTCTTTGGATGGAATGTGGCGCGACTGACTACCCAGCTGGTTTGGGTAGTATTGCTCGCGCGCTTTCTTGGTGCTGAGGGTTACGGTAGCTTTTCGGGGATTGCCGGACTGGCGCTAGCCTTCAGCGGTTTGGCCGGATTGGGACTCGGGTTACGCATGTACCAGGACACGGCGCGCGACCCCGCCATGTTCGGCCTACGCTGGAGACAGGCACTACGCGTCTTGGGCTGGAGCGGCATTGGGTTGTCACTGCTGTTCCTGGCGACTGGATGGCTCCTCTTTCCTAATTTGCCATGGCTGTTGCTGATGGCAGTGGCCGCGGCAGAGCTGCTGATGGCGCCATTTATCACCCATGCGGCCTTTGCATATGCAAGCCGGCGCCAGGTCGCACAGGCTGCCGCTGCTCCAGTGGTCTTATCAATCGCGAGAGTGATTGCGGCCGGCATCGCTACAGCGTTGCCCGTCGAAAATGGCCTTCAAATGTATGCGCTGCTTCATCTCGCCGCGACGGCAGTCGCAGCAGGACTCGTCCTGCGGAGATGCCAGCTTCGGTTAATGCCGCCACCGGCGGAGGCGGTCGTGTCCCGGAACGACTTGGTTACGGGTCTAGGGTTCTCCTCGGTCTGGGCGAGTGGGCTGGCCCTCGGGTCGATCGACAAGGCCGTGGCGTTGCGCGTCGGTGGTGCTGGTCTTGCAGGTGAATACACCGCTGCGCATCGGTTTGCGAATCTCGTTGCCCTGCCGGTGGAGGCCCTGGTCACTGCGGTGATGCCGCGGCTTTTCAGCGCGGGAGGCGGCAGCCGGTTCCCCGTGCGCATGGTGGGCACATTGGCACTCACGGTAGCTTCCTATGGAATGATCGCCGGGGTGATTCTATGGTATGGGGCTGATTTGGTCCCGCTTCTGCTGGGTGAGGTGTTTCGGGAGTCGGTCGCAGCCCTGCATCTACTGGCTTTCTGGGTTCCCGCTTATTGCCTGCGTTCTCTTGGAAGCAATGTGCTGCTCGGCTTCGGCTGGAAACGTTGGCGGTTCTGGAGCGAGCTTGCTGCGATGATGGCTGTCCTGATGCTGATGATCCTCTGGATTCCAGCCTACGGTGTCGCGGGAGCCGCGGCAGCGCTCGTTGTCGCCGAAGGGATGCTGGTGACGATAGTCTGGGGCCGCATTCTTGTTGCCGGAAGAAGGACCTTGGAAGCCATTCCATGAGCCTGCATCACCTTCACGCCGTGCGTGACTTCGAACTCCACCAGATTCTGGGTGACTTGCGTCGAGGTCAGGTGGGCGATGCGAAGCTGCGCCTGCTCGATATCGGGGCGGGCACCGGGCGCCAGGCGGCGCGCCTGGCGTCGTTGGGCTTCGAAGTCACGGCTGTCGATTTGCCCGGCAGTGCATACGTCAATGATCGTCTCTACCCGATCATCGACTACGACGGACGCAACTTGCCGCTAGACGACGCCAGCGTAGATGTAGTGTTCAGCTCGAACGTACTTGAGCACGTGCAGGACCTATCGCAACTGCTAGCCGAGACATTTCGTGTGTTGACGCCCGATGGGCTAGCCGTACATGTTCTTCCTACTCCCGCCTGGCGCTGGTGGACACACCTCAGCCATTATCCTTGGCTGGCCATGCGGGTAGTCCAGCGCCTGCGCAGCGATGCCGCACGGTACGTGACTGCGCATCCTGACCATCCGTCAGCCGGTTCCGCTCCTTCCATTCTGTGGCCTTCTCGCCATGGTGAACGTGGCTCAGCACTCACCGAGGCTTGGTATTTCTCGGCACGATGGTGGCGAAAGGTTTTCACCGACGCAGGTTTTGCAGTCCAAGTGGTGCGCCCAGTTGGCCTGTTCTATACCGGCAGCATGATTTGCGCCGAACGTTTGTCGATTCCTGCGCGTGCGTGCTTCGCTCGTTGGCTTGGTTCATCGTGCCGGGTGTTCGTGCTCAGGCCGACGTCTACTACAGCTAGCAAAACATGCTCAACTGCCCGCAGGATTGCAGAATGAATTACCGCTGCCCCCGCCTCGTTGCTCCAGATGACGGGGGTCCTCTGATTTGGGAGGAAGGCGCCTTCATTGCCGAGGATGGGACCCGTTACCAAATAGTGGATGGTATCCCTCGCTTCGTGTCCGATGACAACTACGCACGGGCTTTCGGCGAGCAGTGGGTGCGATTCCCGCGGACTCAGCTGGATTCGGCGACGGGCATTCCATTGTCGGCCAGCCGTCTTGCCCGTTGCCTGCGCGCCGACCTCGCTTGCCTTCAAGGTCAGCTGGTACTCGAGGCGGGCTCCGGTGCAGGGCGGTTCACTGAAGTGTTGCTCGCCCATGGCGCCACGGTTGATTCTTTCGACTACTCCGGCGCCGTCGCTGCGAATGCGACGAACAATGGAAAGAATTCCGGGCTGAGCATCGTTCAGGCAGATATTCGTCGAATGCCCTTCCCCGAGGCTGTCTACGACCTCGTGGTTTGCCTCGGCGTCGTTCAGCACACTCCCGACCCCGAGGAGACATTGCGTGCGCTGTGGTCGCGCGTGCGTCCTGGCGGGCGGCTGGTATTCGACCACTATCGACGAAAGATACGCAACTATCTTCCTCCTCCGCTAGGCGTAGCGGGTATGGCTTACCGTTGGTATTTCCTCCGTGTGCCGAAGGGGCGGCAGTTCGAGGCAGTCAAGCACGTTGTTGACTTTTGGTTCCCGCTGGTCTGGCGCTTCAGGAAGTCGCGCTGGATCCAGTTCGTGTTGAGCCGTCTCAATCCGATCGTCAACTACTATCCGCACTTCGGCTTGCGCGACCGCGAGATGTACTACGAATGGATGCTGCTCGATACCCATGACGCGATGACCGATGTATACAAGCATCGGCGCACGGCCGCCGAGATCCGTCGGTTCCTCGTCTCGTTGGGTGCGGAGGAGATCGAGGTCAGCCACGGCGGCAACGGGGTTGAAGCCTCGTGCAGGAAGCCTACATGAGCACTGACAGGAAATGTGTTGTCTGTGAACAAGACGCTGTCCTGCTTGTGTCGGGGGATCGAGAAGCGACTGCAGATGCGCTCGAGCGTGCTCTCGGTCGTACTGGTGTTCGTGATGTGATGAAGAATGTGCCCGACCTCTATCGCTGTCGGGATTGTGGGCTCGAATTTGCCATGCCGATGTCCGAGCCCGGCTCGGCCTTCTACGAGTGGCTCACTCGCTCGGGCTTCGACTATCCCGTGTGGCGCTGGGAGTGGGAGGCATGTCGGAAGCTGTTGGGCGACGACACTCCACTAGCGCAAGGTACTCGCGTTCTGCTGGACGTGGGCTGCGGAGATGGCCGTTTCCTTTCCTCACTTCGCGGCGTACAGGGCCTCCGGACCATCGGTGTCGATCACAATCGCGATGCAGTGCAAGAGGCGAGGCGTCATGGACACGAAGTTGTTCTGGGAGGGTTCAATGAGGTGCAGAGCCTGCTGACAGATGGCGTGGACGCTATCACCTTTTGGCACGTTGTCGAGCATGTAAATGATCCTGTGGGCTTGTTGCAGCAAGCGCAGGGTTTGTTGAGGGAAGGTGGGCGGCTCTTTTTCTCTGTTCCGCTGACTCCCATGAGCTATGAGCATGCCTGGACTGATCCGTTCAACGCGCCGCCCCACCACCTGACGCGTTGGAATTTACGGGCCTTGGAAGTCTTGGCGATGCGCCTCGACATGCAACTGCATATGGAGCTACCCACGGCCGAGCGATTGGTGAAGCGCGTCGCGCGAAGCTTGGCGTTGCAGGCAATGCCCACCTTTGGCACGCATGGACGATGGCGAAAAGCGACGCGTCTCGCGTCCTTCCTCGCTCGCAGACCATGGCGCTTGCCCCAGGAGATCTGGCAGCAGATGCACCGCACTAGGCATGCCGGCCGTACTCTCCCGGATGTAGCGCTAGTCGTGCTTGAGAATCGCGTGACACCGACGTGGGTACCGACCTGATGTGCGGGCTGGCCGGAATATTGGGGCCATGGAACGAAGAACGAAGCGCGCTGTTGGCGGCCATGGGGGAGTCCTTGCGTCATCGCGGTCCCGACGACGAGGGGCTTTGGAATCCACAGGGCCCATTGGGTTTAGTACACCGTCGCCTGGCGATCGTCGATCTGTCTGCCGCGGGTGCACAGCCTATGGTATCCAAGGATGGTCGCTGGATACTGGTTTTCAACGGTGAAATTTACAACCATCGCGCGATTCGCTTGACTCTTGAGGGCGACGGGATCGGTGGCTGGCGCGGCCATTCCGACACCGAAGTACTGTTGGAAGCTATTGCGCACTGGGGATTTGAAGCCGCGCTGCAACGCTGCAACGGCATGTTTGCATTAGCTGCCTGGGATGTTCGAAGGCAGGAGTTGTGGTTGGCGCGCGATCGCACTGGCGAAAAGCCGCTATATGTCGGTTGGCTGGGCGGCGACCTCGTATTCGCCTCTGAACTCAAGGCGCTACGCCGCCATCCGGCTTGGCAACACGCGGTAGATCCTGGCGCGATGTCGCTGATGCTGTCGCTTGGCTATGTGCCTGCACCGCTCAGCATCCATCCGGGTGTGTTCAAGCTACCGGCTGCCAGTTTGGTCCGGTTCGTGCTCAGGGATGCTGCATCGCCGCCGGATGCCGGGGATTTCGCGGCGATGATAAAGCGCTACTGGCGGCTAGAAGAGATTGTTGATGCCTCTCTCGACGATCTATGGCGGGAGAGCGAGGTGGCGGCGCTCGAAGCCATTCAGAACTTGCTCGACGAGGCTGTCGCGATGCGGATGGTCGCAGATGTGCCTGTCGGGGCATTGCTCTCGGGTGGTATCGACTCGAGTCTGGTCGTTGCAAGCATGGCGCGGCAGGCTTCTTCTTCCGTACGTACTTTCACCGTCTGCTTCGAGGAAGCTGGTATCAACGAGGCCGAGCACGCGAGCGAAACCGCGCTGTACCTAGGTACGCGCCACGAAGTTCTGCCGCTGCCATCAGGTTCGGCGCTGGAGCTCGTCGAGCGTTTGCCAGAGGTTTATGACGAGCCTTTTGCCGACGCGGCTCAGTTGCCGGCCTTGTTGGTCGCCGATGCCGCGCGCGGCCAGGTTACGGTTGTGCTGACCGGTGACGGCGGCGATGAACTCTTCCATGGCTACCAGCGCTACTTGGATGGTGAGCGACTCTGGGCTCGAATCGGTCATTGGCCCGAGGCACTGCGCAGGGGTATGGCCGGTAGTGCGCGTGGTCTCGCAGGGATCACAGGCACGGGCGCAATCGCCGAGCGACTCCGCCGGCAAGCCGGGCGCCTGGGTGGTGGGGATTTTGATGACTACTATCGCCGCCTGTTGGGCTTTCCGGGTGCGCTGCCCGGGGCGCCGCCAAATCGCGTGCCGGGCTTCACTTGGCCGCGGTCGCCGCCACGACTACGCGAGTTCGGTGCGCGGATGCGCTTCGTCGACCAGGCCTTGTCGCTGCCGGAAGGTATCCACGTCAAGCTCGACCGAGCCAGTATGGCGGCCGGGCTGGAGCTGCGAGTGCCGTTGCTGGACCATCGGTTGTTAGAGCTTGCTTGGCGTCTGCCGCCCGCGTGGCACGCCAAGGGTGGTGTTGGCAAACGTATGCTGCGCAAATTGGCCGAGCGCCAGTTGCCGCAAGGGCTCGCCAGCAGGCGGAAGCAGGGTTTCGACGTGCCGATTTCGTCATGGCTACGTGGTCCGCTACGTACGTGGGCGCAGGATCTGCTGTCGCCATCGGCTATAGCGGCCGACCCCATGCTCGATGCGGCTGCAGTCGAGCGCTGCCTGAGTGAGCATCTCTCACGGCATGCAGACCATGGCTATGCACTATGGGCCTTATTGATGTATCGAACTTGGAGCCTGCGCTATGGCTGAGGCTCCGCTGCGCCTACTCGTGATCGGCAACCTGCCACCGCATGTGCTGGGCGGAGCCGAGAACCAAGTCGCCAGGTTGGTCGAAGCATGGTGCGCGGCCGGGATAAAGGTCGAAGTGGCTGGACATCGCATTCCGAAGGGTGAGCAGGTGCTGGGTACCGCACGCGTACGAACACACCGAATCCACACTTGGACCATGGGGGGGCGAACGGGTCGTGCGCTCTCCTATCTCCTGTCGCTGACCCGCCTTGTGCTACGGCGTCGCCGCGACTTTGACGCTGTCTATTGTCGTGGCATGGGTGATGGTCTGGTTGGCGTATGCATACTGGCAACGATTGGCGTCTGCCCATGGCCGATCATCGCGGTACCGATCAATGCCCGTGGCAACGGCGACGCCGCGTTTCTCCGTTCCATTCCTGGGTGGCGACTATGGGTCAGGCTACTCGATAGGCGAATTAGTGCAATCAACCTGATTAATGCCGACATTGCGGAAGATCTCGATGCACTCGGTCTCTTGAATGCGCCTCGTAGCATCATTCCTAATGGCATTTCCGTGCAAGCGCCAGTGCTGCGTAAATCGGTTGCTCCCGCCAGGCGCTTGTTGTGGACTGGACGATTCGAATACCAGAAGGGTCTGGATCTTCTGCTGCCTGTATTGGCCCGTTTTCGATCAGGTCGTGCGCGCTTCCATGTCGATCTCGTAGGCGAAGGCGTTCTTCGGTCGGTACTTGAGCAGCAGATGCGCGCCTTGGGCTTGCAAGACGTCGTGCGATTCCTGGGTGCAGTGGAAGCCAAACACGTACGTGAGCTTTTGATCGGAGTGGACGTGTTTCTGCTTCCTTCGCGCTATGAAGGCATGTCAAACGCGGCTCTTGAAGCCATGGAGGCCGGGCTTCCGGTGCTCTGCACGCGCTGCGGAGGAATTGATGCTGTGGTCGCCGAGGGGGCGGGATGGGTTTGCGAGCCAGATGACGAAGCATCATTGGCGGCCTGCTTCGATGCGATGCTCATGGCGACTGACGATGAAATACTCGCGCGAGGGCGCCTGGCGCGCAACATTGTAGAGCGGCGATTCCGGATCGAGCAGGTCGCCACAGCCAATCTGGAGCTGATCCGTGGCGTCATGCGGGGAGTGGAAAGTCGCTGATGCGCGTGCTTGTGCTCTGCAAGCGGCAGTACACCGGGAAGGATCTTCTTGACGACCGCTACGGCCGCCTGTTCGAACTGCCCGTAGCGTTGGCAGCACGCGGCGCGTCGGTTGCTGTAGTTGCAACATCCTATCGCACGAGGGGCGCGCTGGTGCGAGAGGAACGTGGCGTGCGTTGGCGATCTGTGGATGCCTTGCCTTGGCTCCCGCTGATAACGAAAATGCAGCATTCAGAGGCGCTGGCTTGGCGGCCAAATGTAATCTGGGCGAGTTCCGATGCTCTCCACCTCGTGGCAGGTGTGCGACTTGCAAAGCGACTCGGAGTGCCGGTGATACTCGACCTTTACGACGATTATGAAGCTTTCGGCCTGACCCGTTCACCAGGGCTTCGTGGAGCTCTTCGCCGTGCCTGCAGTCAAGCGCAGGCGCTGACCGCGGTCAGCCAAAGCTTGGCCGACGTTCTGCCCGGCAGAGGCAAGGTGCCACCTGTGATCGAGGTGGTCTGCAACGGCGTACCGAATGACTTTGCGCCTGTTGTCCAGCAGACTGAGGCCCGAAGAATGCTCGGGCTGCCGGCATCCGGACGTCTCATAGGAACGGCTGGCGCCCTCTACGCTTCGCGCGGTATCGCCGATCTTTTTGATGCATTTCGCCGTTTGCATGCACGTGACTCCGAACTGCGGCTCGTTGTTGCAGGCCCACGAAGCCATTCTGTGGCGAAGGCAATCCCGCAAGGGGCTTTCGACCTTGGTTTGCTGCCGCATGCTCAAATGCCACTATTGATGCGTGCGCTAGACGTTGGTGTGGTCTGCAATCGAGATACTGCTTTCGGCCGATCTTGCCACCCGCAGAAGCTCGTCGAGATGGTGTCTTGCAGTTTGCCGTTTGTTGCAGCTGAAGTCGGCGAGGCTGCGCGATTGCTGTCGGACGAGGCGGACAAACTCTATCCACCAGGTGACGGTGCTGCGCTTGCGGGGCGCATCGCCTCCCAGCTCTCTGATCCTCGCCCTGCCAAGATGTCATTGGCCAGGACCTGGGACTCAATTGCAGAGCAACTCGAACGGGCATTGGAAGCGACTCTTTATGCTTCGCATTGAACTTATTCGTTGGCCTGCTTCGTGGTTCTTGAAGATGAACCGTCCCGAGAATTTCAGAGACTTGTTGATGCGAACCGTGCTCAGCCTGCTGCTCCAGCACCAGCCGTACTGCCCGCTCCTGGACATCCGGGGAAAGGTCGGGGCGGTTCAGCATCGAATTCCCGAGTGAGGTCGGCATTAGCTTTCTTGCGTAAGATCCGAGCAAGCCAATGCCGGATGCTAGTGGCAGCTACTGGCGGGGTGTCTTATGGGGCTCGGGGTCCTAGCTGGTGGCCGACGACTTTCGACTGCTAGATTCGTTCCGGGCTAGTTTGCTTGATCGTCAACATCCAGATCATCTCGGCTTATTTCCATAAGCATTCCGAGCTCGTGCGCGCGGTCCAGTGCAACGCGTGCCTGCCGAAGATGCCCTTCGCTGCGCAAGACCTGCACGATCTTCCGTGCGTAATCCGGGTGTGCCTGGCTGCGTTCCATCGCCAACGCAAATACCTGGTCGGCAAGTTGCTCGTCGCCCACCTTGACAAGTACATAGTCGCCGAATTGGGTATAGCTGTAGGGAGGCAGGCTGGCGCGGGAGAACAACGCCAGGAACGCATCGATCAGGTGGTCGTCATTGAGTGGAACGTCCTTGTAGCGGTTCTGCAGCAGTCCGAACAGCGCGCCAGTTGTTTCGGGGCTCAGTGTGCCGTGCTTCACCTTGTCGATCAGCCGCAGCCACCATTCATCCTTGATCGGCCGGCCCGCCTGGGCGGCAGTCAGGATCAGGCCCTGGTCGCTGACGATCGAGGCGCCCGGCAGCAGCGATCCGCGTTCGAACTCCCGCATGGCGAAATCGTTGAATGGAGAGTTCTGATGGCCGTCGGTCATTTCCAGGTAGGCCGCGGCCAGATCGGCGCTGGCTCGGCCGGATTCCGGGTTCTTGGACGCAAGGTCGGTTGCCAGTAGGAATGGGTCGCCCCAGATGCTGGCACGGATCACTGCCAGGACTCCGAAGCCGGCAATGACGGCGGCAACGGCTATGTACTTCAATGTCGGACTATCTCGCATCGGGATTCGGCGGACCAGGTCGGTTAGCGCCAGTAGCACGCCGAGAAGGGCGAAGTAATTGCGATGCTCGAATACCAGCTCCAGCGCCACCACATTGCTGGTCAAGGCGTGTGCGGCGAAGAACCACAGCACACCCAGTGCGAAGAGAGGCACGCGACGGCGCAGTGCGAGCGCGCTTAACAGTAGCGCGGTCAGCAGCAAGCCGCCGAGCAAAGTGGTGGCAGGTTCCAGCAGGCCGCGCGACGGGGCAAGGTGGTCGTAGTAGAACGGCATGCTGCCAGGCAACGGCAGTAGGATCTGGCCCAGGTACATGGGCAATACCCGTAGCTGCGTGAGCAGGCGCTCGGTCGTGCCGAAGTTGCGGGTCAGATAGCCGTCCGACCAATATTGCGGCACGATCAGGAGCAGGAAAGTTGCCGCGGCGGCGGCGACGGCCAAGGCATAGCTCCAACGCCATGCCCGAGCAGTGCGGGCGCTGGTGGCGGCAAAGCCCAATACCGTCAGTTCCAGTCCCAGTGCATAGCCCGGGAACAGAATGGCGGACTCTTTTGCCGCCATGCCCAGTCCCACCAGTGGCAGGCAGGCCAGCAACCAAGGCCACGCCCGCCGTCCCTGTTGTTGCAGGTTGCGCCCGCGCAGGTAGGCGAGTAGGGCCAATAACACGAACGTCAGGGAGAGCGTCTCCATGCGCTGGACCACGTACAGCACCGTGGAAACCTGCAGGGGATGGATGGCCCACAGCAGCGCAACGGCCCCGCTTGCTGCAACTGCCCAAGCCTCCCCCCCTACCGAAGGGAGTGATAGCAAGCGCCGCACCAGCATGAAGATCAGCAGCGTATTGGCCAGATGGACCAGCAGGCCGACCAGCTTGTATCCCCAGGGGTCCAGCTCACCGAAGACATAGTCGACAGCGAAGCTGGACATCGCGATCGGTCGGCTGCCCAGTGTGCCGCCGGGTTCGAACGACCGAGCCGCGCGGATCAGCGATTCGGCATCAAGGGTCGTAGCGTGCACACGTTCGTTGTCGACGATGGTCGAGATGTCGTCGAAGATGAAGCCCCCGGATAGTCCGGGCCAGTACACGGCCACAGTAACGAGCAGCAGGAGGGCGGCCCACAGCGGGGTTCGGTGGATCGGCTTCATTGCGTATCCGTTTTCTAGAGGTGTCCGGATCGCGACGCACTGACTACGTCTAAGGCGAGAGATCTACCGCTATCATTGTCAATGTGCGCTGCGTCAGTTGCAGTGGTTCGGTCTATAGGCATCTGGCGTATCAGGCGCGGTACTGCAGGTCCAGGATCCCGATGCTGCCCGCGTGATGCGTAGCGCATCACCGTTGATTGGCGGCGCGCCGCGCACGATGCACTCGATATGCCCAGTCGGACCTGAGGCAAGATTGATGCTGCTACAGCGGGGCGTACTGGTAGCCAGCCCGATGGCGGAGGGGTCGAAGCTAGTGATGTTATCGGCGATCAACTTGGACTCGAACATGCTACGCCCACTGTTAATGTCTGCCAGTGCCCCAGTAAGTTGGCCGCGGATGGTGTAGTTCTGATACGCCGGCAGTGCGATCGCCGCCAGGATAGCGATGATGGCGACCACGACCATCAACTCGATCAAGGTGAATCCGTTTGATTTAGGCATGACGGCCCCCTGTGCGGACCTGACGTTTGGAACGTTCAATGTAAGGAGCCCCGCCGAAGCGGGGCTCCTTATACCTCTAGTCAGGGACAGCTGTCCCTTCAAGCCTGTGGTGCGATCGATTATTCGCAGCCACCCGGCGTATGATTATCATCAAGATCATTAGAGACGGTGCAGGGCCACTGGCCGGAGCCGTTGCGGGTCAGAGTGATCGTTCTGCCGACGACGTTCGGGTTGCCCTTCAGCGTACACACGATGCTCTGGTCGCGCGCTGCCGTCCACGATGGGCTGGGGATCGTGATGCCACAGCGAGGCGTCGAGTCCGATAGACCAATGGCTTCCAGATTCGGGGTCCCCGAGCGGCCGGACTGGATGCCTTCCTCGTAAGCGGTCACGCCACCTCGGATGTCGGCCAGACCGGCAGTGGCCTGCGACTTGGCGACGTAGTTCTGGTATGCCGGCAGCGCAATGGCCGCCAGGATGGCGATGATCGCGACGACGATCATCAGTTCGATCAGGGTAAAGCCTTGCTGCTTTTTCATGGTGTATCCCCTAGGAGTGGTTTGAACTTCACGTGCCGCGTGGTCGGCTGGCGCCGGGTCCGTTGGGCTGCCGTGCGACGCCGCACGTGCAGCAAGAGTGTACGCAGGATGCGTGCCAAGACGGACATTGTGGGGGCGGTCATGGGGGCGATTTCGGCGCAGTCACAAAAGCACCTGCTGGCGGCGAACGGTTCGTGACCATTTGTGTCACTTCATTGCGGGAGGTGACACTTTATGGAGATGGGGCCGACCCTAGATTTGAGTAAAGCGTGACGGATTTCGCGACGGTCGATCGGCTGAGCGCCGGGTTGCGCGAGTGTCGGGTGCGCCGGTGATGGGAATGATGGAAGCGTTTGAGCGTGCGGGTATCGCGCGCATGGCGCGCTCCTACGGAGGCGGATCTGTCCAGGTGCTACTCGATCCCGAGCTTCTTCAGCTTGTAGCGCAGCGCGCGGAAGGTGATGCCCAAGGCGCTGGCGGTCTTGGTCTTGTTGTAGCGGTTCTCCTGCAGCGCCTGCTGGATGGCGGCGCGTTCGATCTCCTCGATGTACGAGGGCAGGGCGCTGGAGGCGGTGTCGTAGGGGCTCATGGTGCGCGGGTCCGGCGGCGGCTTGGGCGCGCCTTGGGCGTGGGCGCTCGCGCCGCGCGGCAGTTGCAGGTCGTCGGCCTCGATGTTGTCGCCGTCGGCCATCGCCAGTGCGCGTTCGAGGATGTTCTCCAACTCGCGCACGTTGCCGGGGAAGGCGTAGGCCTCCAGCGTGTCCAGGGCGTCGGCGGACAGTTCCGGCGCCGGCCGGTGCATGGCCTGGGCCAGGCGCTTCAGGATCGCGGTGGAGAGCAGCGGCAGGTCGCCGGTGCGTTCGCGCAGCGGCGGTACGTGCAGGCCGATGACGTTGATGCGGTAATACAGGTCGTGGCGGAAGCTGCCCAAGTCGACCAGCTGCGCCAGGTCCTTGTGGGTGGCGGAGAGGATGCGTACGTCGACGGTCACCTCGGCCGAGGCGCCCACCGGGCGCACGGTCTTCTCCTGGATCGCGCGCAGCAGCTTGACCTGCATCGCCAGCGGCAGCTCGGCCACTTCGTCCAGGAACAGGGTGCCGCCGTCGGCCGCCTGGAACAGGCCCGGCTTGTCGGCGTGGGCGCCGGTGAAGCTGCCCTTCTTGTGGCCGAAGAACTCGCTTTCCATCAGCTCGGTGGGAATCGCGCCGCAGTTGACCGGGATGAACGGCCCGCCGGCGCGCGAGCCCTGGGCGTGGATGGTGCGGGCCACCAGCTCCTTGCCGGTGCCGGACTCGCCGCTGATGTGCACCGGCGCCTGGCTGCGCGCGACCTTGGCGATTGTGCGGCGCAGGCCGACCATGGCTTCGGACTCGCCGAACAGGCGGCCGGCGTCATCTGTCTGTGTGCGGCCGCGCTCGTTGAGCTCCAGCGCCTGCTTGACCAGGCCGCGCAGCATGTGGATGTCGACCGGCTTGCTGACGAAATCGAAGGCGCCGGCCTTGAGCGCCTCCACCGCGGCCTCGACGTTGCCGTAGGCGGTGATCACCGCCACCGGGGTGTTGGGGAAGCGGGTGGAGATCTCGCTCACCAGCTCCAGGCCGGAGCCGTCGGGCAGGCGCATGTCAGTCAGGCACAGGTCGTAGGCGACGGTGCCGAGCATCTGCCGGGCGGCATTGAGATTGGCGGCGGTATCGGTGCGCAGGCCCATGCGGCCCAGGGTCAGCACCAGCAATTCCCGGATGTCGTGCTCGTCGTCGACGATCAGGACGCTGCGATTGTCGCTCATGGGCAGGCTCTTGCGGACTGTGGCTATTGTGCCTCAGAGCACGCGTTGGGTGGCGGAAAACGGCCAGTTCGGGTGGTTTTGGGCAGGAGTGGCGGGTGGATTGGCGTCGTTTTGGGCGCATTGCCGGCGTGCGATTGGCCCGAGAGCGGGTCGTCGGCATGGTTTGGAGCGGCGTGATCGTCGAAGGGTGTCGGCATCGCGCGATACCGGATGTGGTGCCGGATCTCGCGGGTGGTTCGGCGTGCCGGTCCACGTAGGAGCGCCTCATAGGCGCGATGCCGCGGGTGTCGGCAGGATTCGGTGGATGCCGCGATGTTGAACCGGGAGGCGCGTCGGTGGACGGGATCCGGTGGCGACGACGTGCCCGCGGCATCGCGCGCATGGCGCGCTCCTACGCCGGCGTGTGCCCCGGTCGCAGGCGCTTCGGCGTGCCAGCTCATGGGTCGTAGGAGCGCCTCATAGGCGCGATGCCGCGGGTGTCGGCAGGATTCGGTGGATGACGCGATGCCGGGCCGGGAGGCGCGCCGGTGGATGGGACCCGGTGGCGACGACGTGTCCGCGGCATCGCGCGCATGGCGCGCTCCTACGACGCAGCTCGGGTGCGGGCGCTCAGGCGGAGAGCAGGGGGTTGCGGCCGGACAGTACGATGCGGAAGCAGGCGCCGCCGGCGGGGACCGACACGTAGTCGAGGCTGGCGCCGTTGGCGCGGCACAGCTCGCGGGCGATGTACAGGCCCAGGCCGGTGCCGTGTTCGGAAGTGGTGAAGAAGGGGCGCCCGAGCTGCGGTGCCACGGCGTCGGGGACGCCCGGGCCGCGGTCGCTGACCTCGATCGCCGGCCGTCCATCGCGTTCCACCACCGACAGGGTGATCCGCGCCGACTCGCCCGGCATGCGGCCGTAGTTGATCGCGTTCTGCACCAGCACCGTCAGCACCTGGTGCAGGTGCTTGCGGTCGAACAGACCCGGCAGTGGCCGCTCGCGCCCGCCGCTGCGCAGAACGCCGTTCTCGTCCGGCATGATCTGGCGGTACTCGTCGATGAAGCGGCGCACGAAGTCCACCAGGTCGAACTGCTCGGTGATGGCGCGTTCACGCCGTGCCAGCCCCAGCACGCTCTCGACGATGCCGTTGGTGCGCTGGCACTGCTGATGGATGATCTGCACCAGGCGACGGTCGCTGTCGGGCAGGTCCCCGGACTCCTCCAGCAACTGCACCGAGTAGCTGATCGCCGCCAGCGGGTTGCGGATCTCGTGCGCGAGGCTGGCCGAGAACCGGCCCATCGCCGACAGGGTCAGCGACTCGGCGCGGCGCGAGACCAGCGAGGCATCGTCGAGGAACACCAGCACGGTGTTGCCACCGGCCAGCAAGCGGGCGAAGCGCGGCTGGATCTCGAGCTGTTCGGCGCCGTACAGCAGCGGGGTCTCGTCGCTGTCGCCACTGCGCAGCCAGTGGTCCAGGCGCGCGGCCAATTCCGGCGACAGTTCCGACAGCGCGTGGCCCTCGAGGCGGTCGGCGTGGCCGAACAGCTGCAGCGCGGCCTCGTTGGCCAGGCGGATGTAGCGGGTGCCGTCGACCATCAGCACCCCGGTGCGCATGCGGCGGATGATCAGCTCGTTGACGCCGGCCAGGCTCTCGGCCTCCAGGCCGCGACGCTCGGCCAGCGCCTGGCTCTCGCGCAGGCGCCGGCCGAGCAGGTCGGTCAGGGTGACGATGGCGAAGAAGCTGACGGTGAACATCAGCACTTCCGCCAGCGGGCCCCGGACGCTGCTTTCGTCTAGATACGACCAGACGTACTCGGCCAGCATCGCCAGCGCCGCGACCGCGGCGGTGAACAGCCCCAGCCGCAGCCGCAGAAACAGCGCCGCGGCGCCCAGGTTGACCAGCAGCATCAGCGCTACGCCGGGCCCGGCGGTGGGCAACGCATGCACCGCCAGCGTCGCCACGGCGATATCGAGCAGGGCGCCGATCAGCGCCTGTTCCGACATATTGGTGTCCGAGCGCCGCGACCAATGGAACAGGGCCAGCGAGGCTGGCAGGTAGGCGATGCAGATCGCGCGCGCCAGCAGGGGGTCGTGCGGCTCGCCGATCAGCGCCCCGGCCGGGCTGAACACCATCAGTGCCAGCAGGCTGGCCTCGAGGATGCGGTACAGCGCGAACAGGTGCAGCTCGCGGCGCAGCACGCGGTCGGTATAGACGGGGCGGGTGGGGGTCGCGAACAAGCGGCGGACCGGTGAAAAACGGATGTCGGCGAGTATAAGGCCGCGCCAGGCAGTCGTTTCCGTTGCGGTGAGATCAGCCCCGTCGCCACGGGCGGTGCAAATAGGCAGCCGAGCCTCTCGCAATGGGCGAACCACCATAAAAGCTTGAAGCGCCGGCGATTCATTGGCGAAACCCGTGGCGACGGCCCATCTCTCATCGCAGCGGAAACGACTGCCTGGCGCGGTATCGCGCCCATGGGGCGCTCCTACGGATTGGCGGGCCATCATCGGCCGCGACCAAAGTCGATTTTGCCCGCGATGGCTGCATGGGCGAGAATAGCGGGCCGTCCGCGCCCTTCGCCGGCCTCGTGCCGCGATCGACCGTGCGCGGCGAGGCATTCCGGCCGCCCCAGGGCCGTGCCGGTGTGCTCACGACCCTCCCACGCATGGACCCCACATGAATTTCCACGAATATCAGGCGAAACAGCTTTTTGCCGACTACGGCATCGCGGTACCCGCCGGGCGCGTCGCGCGCACCGCGGACGAGGCGGTCGACGTCGCCAAGACGATCGGCGGCGACTTCTGGGTGGTCAAGGCGCAGATCCACGCCGGCGGTCGCGGCAAGGCCGGCGGCGTGAAGCTGTGCAAGACGCTCGACGCCGTGCGCGACGCCGCCAAGGCGATGCTCGGCACGAAGATGGAAACCTACCAGTCGGCCGGCGTGGCCTTGCCGGTGGACACGGTGCTGGTCACCCAGGCCACCGACATCGCCCAGGAGCTGTACCTGTCGGTGCTGGTCGACCGCGGCACCCAGTCGGTGACCTTCATCGCCTCCAGCGAGGGCGGCGTGGAGATCGAGAAGACCGCCGAGGAGAACCCCGATGCGATCCAGACCCTCAACATCAACTTCGTGCAGGGCCTGCAGCCCTACCAGTGCCGCGAGCTCGGCTTCGCGCTGGGCCTGACCGGCAAGCAGGTCAACCAGCTGACGAAGATCATGATGGGCCTGTTCAAGCTGTTCAACGAGAAGGACCTGTCGCTGGTGGAGCTGAACCCGCTGGCGATCCTGAAATCCGGCGAGCTGGCCGTGCTCGACGGCAAGATGAATTCCGACGACAACGCCGCCTTCCGCCACGCCGACCTGGTGGCGATGCGCGACATCCGCCAGGAGGACGCGACCGAGGTCGCCGCCAGCCAGCACGACCTGAACTACGTGACCATGGACGGCAACATCGGCTGCATGGTCAACGGCGCCGGCCTGGCGATGGCGACCATGGACGTGATCAAGCTGGAAGGCGGCGAGCCGGCGAACTTCCTCGACGTCGGCGGCGGCGCCAACAAGGAGCGCGTGACCGAGGCGTTCAAGCTGATCCTGAGCGACGCCGACGTCAGGGCGATCTTCGTCAACATCTTCGGCGGCATCGTGCGCTGCGACATGATCGCCGAGGGCATCATCGCCGCGGTCAAGGAAGTCGACGTCAAGGTGCCGGTGGTCGTGCGCCTGGAGGGGACCAACGTGGAGGCCGGCAAGGCGCTGCTGAAGAACTCCGGCCTGGCCATCACCCCGGCAGACGACATCAACGACGGCGCGAAGAAGGCGGTCGAAGCCGCCAAGGCCGCCTGACCCCGCATGGCTTTTTTGCCCTTCTCCCGCTTGCGGGAGAAGGTGCCCGAAGGGCGGATGTGGGCGCCTTGGTTTCTCGCCGAGAGCCGCCCTCACCCCAACCCCTCTCCCGCAAGCGGGAGAGGGGCCAAACCACCAAGGATTCGAATTCCATGAGCGTTTTGGTCAACAAGAACACCAAGGTCATCGTGCAGGGCTTCACCGGCCAGCAGGGCACCTTCCACGCCGAACAGATGCTCGACTACGGCACCAAGGTCGTCGGCGGCGTGACCCCGGGCAAGGGCGGCAGCGAGCACTTGGGCCTGCCGGTCTTCAACACCGTCGCCGAGGCCGTCACCGAGACCGGCGCCGACGCGTCGGTGATCTACGTGCCGCCGCCGTTCGCGGCCGACGCGATCCTGGAGGCCGCCGACGCCGGCATCCGGGTGATCGTGTGTATCACCGAAGGCATTCCGGTGCTCGACATGCTGCGGGTCAAGAACGTGCTCAAGGGCTACGACGATGTCGTGCTGGTGGGGCCGAACTGCCCCGGCATCATCACCCCGGGCGAGTGCAAGATCGGCATCATGCCGGGCCACATCCACAAGCCCGGCAAGGTTGCGATCGTGTCGCGCTCGGGCACGCTGACCTACGAGGCCGTGAAGCAGACCACCGACGCCGGCCTCGGCCAGTCGACGGTGATCGGCATCGGCGGCGACCCGATCAACGGCCTGAGCTTCATCGACTGCCTGAAGCTGTTCCAGGACGACGCGCAGACCGAAGGCATCATCCTGGTCGGCGAGATCGGCGGCAGCGCGGAAGAGGAAGCGGCCGAGTTCATCAGCGAGTACGTCACCAAGCCGGTGGTCGGCTTCATCGCCGGCGCCTCGGCGCCGAAGGGCAAGCGCATGGGCCATGCCGGCGCGATCGCCTCCGGCGGCGCGGGCACGGCCGAGGGCAAGTTCGAGGCGCTGGAGAAGGCCGGCGTCACCACGGTGAAGTCCCCGGGTGATCTGGGCGCGGCGCTGGCGAAGCGGTTGAACGGCTAAGTCAGGCGGCGGATCGTCCGCCGATCCACGATCCACATGCATCACGAAACAGCCGCCTTCGGGCGGCTTTTTCGTGGCTCCTGTTCCGGTCCGGCGCCCGTGTTGAGCACTACAAGTCAGCCGCGCTGCTTTAGCCCCTCTCTCGTTTACGGGAGAGGGGTTGGGGTGAGGGCCGACGGAAAGATCGGACTTTACCGATGGCACATCACTCCCGAAGCCCCGAGCTGCAGCGGGATCAAGGCGGGAAATTCAAGGATGCGCGCAGGCGCCAAAACGCGCTTCGCACGAACACTGCGGCGCGGCATGACCGACGCCGAGTGCCTGCTGTGGCGTTACTTGCGCAATCGCGCGCTGGTGACATGGAAGTTTCGGCGCCAGCATCCGATCGGGCCCTACGTCGCCGACTTCGTCTGTCTGGAAGCCGGCGTAATCGTGGAGCTCGATGGCGGTCAGCACGCGAACTCCTTCACGGATGCCACGCGTACGCGTTACCTGCAAGCCTATGGCTACGAGGTGCTGCGCTTCTGGAATCATGACGTGCTGCTGCGCCGGGATGACGTGCTGGCGGCCATCTGTCACGCGCTTGACGCGCGTACCCTCACCCCAACCCCTCTCCCGTAAACGGGAGAGGGGCTAAAGCCGAAGGCGCCGGCTCGGCTTGGCGCGACTGGCTCCCGACACGACTCGGGCTCGGACATGGATCTGGAGAGCAGGGTTGGTGGGAATTCGAGGCGATACGCACCGTCCCATCGCGTTTCTGGAACAATGCGGGCCTGACCCGCATGTGGCGGGATCCCGGACGATCGGCGCGCATGTAGCGCGTTTCCTCCACTGCCCCCTCCCGAGTGGGAGAGGCGCGACAACCAGCGAGATTCCATGACCAAACCCCTGCGCATCGCCTTGGCCCAGTTCGACTTCCCGGTCGGCGCCGTGGCCCGCAACGCCGAGCGGATCGGGCTGATGATCGTCGAGGCGCGCGAGGAGTACGGCGCCGACATCGTGCTGTTCCCGGAACTGGCGGTGAGCGGCTACCCGCCCGAGGACCTGTTGATGCGGCCGTCGTTCCTGGCCGACTGCGAGCAGGCGCTGCACGCCATCGCCGCGCAGGCGCAGGGGATCGTGGCGGTGGTCGGCTGGCCGGAGTCGGCCGGCAGCGTGCTGTACAACTCGGCCAGCGTGCTGCGCGACGGCAAGGTCGCCGCCACCTATCGCAAGCGCGAGCTGCCGAACTACAACGTGTTCGACGAACGCCGCTATTTCCACGTCGATCCGGACGGCGAGTCGTGCGTGTTCGAGGTCGGCGGCGTGCAGGTCGGGCTGGTGATCTGCGAGGATCTGTGGTTCCCGGAACCGCTGGCCGATACGGCACGGGTGGGCGCGGAGCTGGTGCTGGTGCCGAACGCCTCGCCGTTCGAGCGCGGCAAGCACGCGCAGCGCGATGCGCTGCTGGCCGAGCGCGTGCGCGAGAACGGCGTGGCGCTGGCCTATCTCAACGTGGTCGGCGGCCAGGACGCGCTGGTGTTCGACGGCAGCTCGGTGCTGGCCGACGCCAGCGGCAAGGTCCACCATGCCGCGCGCGCGTTCGAGGAGCACTGGCTGGTGGCCGACTACCACGCGCAATCGCGCGAGCTCACCGCGGTGCAATGGCCGCTGGAGACCGACGGTGGCCGCGACGCGCTGGCATGGCGCGCGGTGGTCCGCGGCGTGCGCGACTACTGCTTCAAGAACGGGTTTTCGAAGGTCTGGTTGGGCCTGTCCGGCGGCATCGACTCGTCGGTGGTGCTGGCGATCGCGGTCGACGCGCTGGGCGCGGAGAACGTGAACGCGGTGCGGATGCCGTCGCGCTACACCGCTGATCTGAGCAACGACCTGGCCGACGAGCAGTGCCGGGCGCTGGGCGTGCGGTTGCTGACGCTGCCGATCGAGGCGCCGTTCCAGGGCTTCCTCGATACCCTGTCGGAGACCTTCGGCGACGTCCCGGTCGATACCACCGAGGAGAACCTGCAGTCGCGCACCCGCGGCGCGCTGCTGATGGCGTTGTCCAACAAGTTCGGCGGCCTGCTGCTGACCACCGGCAACAAGAGCGAGTATGCAGTCGGCTACGCCACGATCTATGGCGACATGTGCGGCGGCTACGCGCCGATCAAGGACCTGTACAAGACCGAGGTGTTCGCGATGGCGAAGTGGCGCAACACCGTGGCCGGTGCCCCGGTGATCCCGCCGGCGGTGATCGCGCGGCCGCCGTCGGCGGAACTGCGCGCCAACCAGAAGGACCAGGACTCGCTGCCGCCGTACGACGTGCTCGACGGCATCCTGGCGCGTTATGTCGACGGCGAGCAGTCGCGCGAGGAGATCGTCGCCGCCGGCTTCGCCGCCGAAACCGTCGATCACGTGCTGCGGCTGGTATGCATCAGCGAATGGAAACGGCACCAGGCCGCGCCCGGGCCGAAGGTGTCGCGCCGCGCGTTCGGGCGCGAACGGCGCTATCCGATCAGCAATGGCTACGCCGGCTGAGCGGCGCCTTGCGGTGGGCCAAGGCCCACCCTATGCGGGTATAGGGTGGGCCTTGGCCCACCATCGTCGTCCGCAATGACGCATCGCCCGTCCTCCGCGCGTGCGCGAGCCAACGGTTCGCAGGCTGTATGCCTTCACCCCAAGGGGAGAAGGGATCAGCACGAGTAGAATCGACCGATCACGATTCTCGGTACACATCACATGGCGAAGAAGAAGCGCAAGCAGCCCCAGCAACGACCGGCGGCAGTCACCGCCGCGGCATCGGGCGCCCAGTCACGGGCGCGTCCGCCGCGGCTGAAGCCGGAGGCATGGGTGCTCGTGCTCGCCGTGTTCGGTCTGTTGCTGACCGGCTATCTGACCGTTGCCGCCTGGAGCAGTGCGGCACCGGCGTTCTGTGCCGAGGGCGGCGGCTGCGACGTGATCGCCGAGAGCCGCTGGTCGACGCTGTTCGGCCTGCCGCTGGCGCTGTGGGGATTCGCGATGTACGCGCTGATCGCGCTTGTCGCGGCGACCGGCCGCTCGCTGTCGCGGCGCTGGCGTCGGCTGTCGCGCCTGTCACTGCTGGGCCTGGCGGTGAGCGTGTACCTGACCGTCGCCGCGCTGGTTTCGCTGCAGGCGACCTGTGGCTGGTGCCTGGCTTCGCTGGCGACGATGGCGGCGATCTTCGCGCGGGTACACCTGTGCAGGCCGGCGATGCCGGAGCAGGACTGGCGCAGCTGGTGGCTCGGCGGCGGGCTGCTGGCGCTCGGCCTGGTTGCGGTGCTGGAGGTGGCGGCCAGCGGCGTGCTCGACCGGCGCCCGGAAAATCCGCGCGTCGCCGCGCTGGTGACCCACCTGGAGGCGATCGACGCGAAGTACTACGGCGCCTCCTGGTGCGGCAACTGCCGTCGTCAGACCCGCCTGTTCGGCGCCTCGGCCGACCGCCTGCCGTACGTCGAGTGCAGCCCGCAGGGGCGCGGCGGCGCGGTCGCACGCGAGTGCGTCGCCGCCGGGGTGTCGTCCTATCCGACCTGGGTCATCCACGGCCTGCAGCACACCGGCGTGCTGGAGCCGGAGGAGCTGGCGCAGCTGTCCGGGTTCGACTGGGAAGGGCAATAGCGCGCGGGATTGCCCGCGGCGCAGCAGGGGCCCCGAGCGCGCCGGTATCGCGCGCATGGCGCGCTCCTACGGGGGGGGCGGGCTTCCGCGCATGCGACGCAGCTGACAAAGGACGCGCGCCCGGCAGGAACACAACGATCGCGAAGACGGCTTCCTTCACAGGAGCGCGCCATGCGCGCGATGCCGGCGAATTTCGGGGCTGCCGGTTCGCGCGAGTCCCGCGCACCCGGCCCCGGATCATTCCTCGCGCAGCGGGGACTTCTCGCCGGCGAACGGATTCAGCTTGCGGATCGCCCACGGATAGTCGGGCCAGCCACCGCTCAGCCACGGGTGGTCGGGCTCGTTGAGCTCCAGCACGCGGCGGGCGTCGGCGGCCAGCGTCTCGTTGCCCAGCCGCGTGTACGCCTCGGCCATCACCGCCACCGCGTCGTTCTGGTACATGCTTTGCGGATAGGTCTCGAGCACGTAGGTCGCACGCTTGCTGGCGGCCACCCAGGCGCCGCGGCGCAGGTAGTACAGGGCGGTCTCTATTTCGTGGCGGGCGAACATGTTGCGCAGCGCCGCCATGCGCAGGCGCGCGTCCTCGGCGTAGCGGCTGTTGGGGAAGCGTTCGGCGACGATGTTGAAGTCGGCATAGGCCTGGTTCGGCGTGGCCAGGTCGCGGCGGCTGGCGTCGAGCGACCACACCCGCTGCAGGAACACGGTGTCGCGGTTGGAGTTCACCAGGCCGCGCAGGTAGTACATATAGGCGGTGTTGCGATGCGTGGGGTAGGTGCGCAGGAAGCGGTCGATGCTGGAGATCGCCTCCTCGTTGTTGCCGGACTTGTAGTGCGCGTAGGCGGTCTCGATCAACGCCTGCTCGGTGTAGGGGCCGTACGGGTATTGCGCCACCAGGCGGCGGAAGGTCGTGGCTGCGCTGCTCCAGTTGCCGTAGCGCATGGACTGGTGCCCCTTCTCGTACAGCTCCTCGACCGGAACGCCCTCGTCGACGTCGGTCTTGTCGCCGCGCAGGCGCGAGCAGCCGGACGCGACGAAGGCGGCCAGCAGCGACAGGATCAGCGCGGTGCGCAGCAGGGAGCGGGTTTGGGTCATGGGGCGTTGGGCGTGAGCGGCACGAAGGGCCGATAATAGCAGTCCGGGTCGCCGGCCCGACGACCGCGGCTGAACCGAGGCCATCCATGACCGATCCCGATCCCGACGACAGCATCCCGCGCAGCCTGCGCATGCCGGAAACGCTGGCCGGCCGCCGCTTCGATGCGGCGCTGGCCGAGCTGTTCCCGGAGTTCTCCCGCTCGCGGCTGTCCGGATGGATCAAGGCCGGCGACGCCCTGCTCGACGGCCGCCAGGTGCGGCCTCGCGACCCGGTGGCCGGCGGCGAGACCGTCACCCTGGACGTGGTGCTGGAGGAGCGGACCCACGATGCCCCCGAGGACATCGCGCTGACCGTGCTGCACGAGGACGCCGAGGTGCTGGTGATCGACAAGCCCGCCGGCATGGTGGTGCACCCGGGCGCCGGCAACCGCAGCGGCACCTTGGTCAATGCGTTGCTGCACCGCGATCCAGCGCTGTCGGCGCTGCCGCGCGCCGGCATCGTGCACCGGCTCGACAAGGACACCTCGGGCGTGATGGTGGTGGCGCGCACCGTGCAGGCGCACGCCGCGCTGGTCGCGCAGCTGTCCGCGCGCAAGGTGCACCGCCAGTACCTCGCGGTCGTGGTCGGTGCCTTGGTCAGTGGCGGGACCGCCGACGCCCCGATCGACCGCCACTCGCGCGACCGCCTGCGGATGGCGGTGCGCGAAGGTGGCCGCGACGCCGTCACCCATTTCCGCGTGCGCGAACGGTTCCGCGCGCATACCGCGCTCGAGTGCCGGCTCGAGACCGGCCGTACCCACCAGATCCGGGTGCACATGCAGCATCTGCGCCACCCGATCATCGGCGATCCGCTGTACGGCGGCGCGCTGAAGCTGCCGAAGGCGGCCACCGCGGAACTGGCGGCTGCGCTGCGCGGATTCCGCCGCCAGGCGCTGCATGCCGAGACGCTGGAGTTCGTGCATCCGCGCAGCGACGAGCCGTTGCGCGTCGACGCGCCGGTACCGGAGGACATACAGACGCTGATGCGGCAGCTGCGCGAAGACACCAAGGCGCACGCCGGAACCGGGCGGTGACGCCGGACCGGTCGCGTCGGGACGACCGCTGCCGGGTGCGCACACGCGCCGGCGCCGTTCGGCACCCGCGGGCGCGCCATTCGCCGCCGGTGGCGCGCGCATGAACGCCGCGCTGCACGCGGAGTGGCCGGCGCCACCGGGCGTGGTCGCGTTCACCACGTTGCGTCATGGCGCCGGCGTGTCGCGGCCGCCGTTCGACAGCTTCAATCTCGGTGTGCGCTCCGGCGACGATGCCGGCGCGGTGCAGCGCAATCGCGACGCCCTGGTGGCGCGCTTCGGCTTGCCGTCGGCGCCGCACTGGTTGCGTCAGGTGCATGGCACGGCCGTCTGCCGCTTCGATGCGGCCGCGTCGGACGATCCCGTTGTCGCCGGGGCCGGGCCGGAGCCCGCAGCCGGCGACGAGCCGGAGGCCGATGCGTCCGTCACCTCGGAGCCCGGCGTGGTGCTGGCGGTCCTGACCGCCGACTGCCTGCCGGTGGTCCTTGCCGCGAAGGACGGCAGCGCGATCGCCGCGGCCCATGCCGGCTGGCGCGGCCTGGCCGCCGGCGTGCTGGAGCGGACGGTGGCCGCGATGCACGCCCGCCCCGGCGACCTCGTCGCCTGGCTCGGCCCGGCCGCGGGGCCGCAGGCGTATGAGGTCGATGCCGGGGTGCGCGAGGCGTTCGTCGCACACGATGCGGGTGCCGGAGTCGCCTTTACATCGACGCGGCCCGGTCACTGGCGTGCGGACCTGTACGCACTGGCGCGGATGCGCCTGGCCAGCGCCGGCCTCGCGGACGGCGATGTCCATGGCGGCGGCCTGTGCACGATCTCGGACCCGAACCGGTTCTTCTCGTATCGCCGGGATACCCGCACCGGGCGCATGGCGACGGTGGTGTACCGGGCCTGATTTTAAGCAAACCCCGGCTTGGCCCGGGGGACCATCAAGGTTCGACCTTTCCGGCCGTCGGCTTTAAGCCCCTCTCCCGCTTGCGGGAGAGGGGTTGGGGTGAGGGTGCGGCGGAGCCGCGATGGCCGATATTTTGCGGCTTCGCCGCGCCCTCATCCGCCCCTACGGGGCACCTTCTCCCGCAAGCGGGAGAAGGGACGGTGTCGAGATCAAGGCGTGACAAAGAGCAGGGCGTTTGTCAGGGGACACCTGCCCGCCGCTCCGAAGGCATCTGGTTTCCGCTTTCCCCGCTTGCGCGGGAAGGTCGGGATAGGGCATGAGCGGAGCGGCGAAGGATGCGTCGGGATTGGCGGTGCTACACCGGGATGCGCTTTCCACTCGTGTCCGCTGCCGGACATCCGCTGCGCCAGCTCCGTCGGCCCCCACGCCGGCCGTTCCCGCAAACGGGGAGCGGCGCGAAAAGCCAGCCCCGGACTTGATCCGGGGCGAATGGGCGATGGGCGCGAACGCGCCCAAGAGCGCCCTCATCCGGCGCTTCGCGCCACCTTCTCCCGCAGGCGGGAGAAGGGAGAGAGGGGAGGGAGCGGAAATCGGGGCTGTAGCGCGATGCTCGGAAGCGGGAAGCGGGAAGCGGGAAGCAGCGGGCGCCTCGTCTGGCGTCAGGCCGTTTCCAGGGCTTCCAGGTAGCTGCGCCGCCAGTAGCCGATGTCGTGCTTGCGCAGGTGTTCCATCATCGCGTGCCAGCGCTCCTTGCGCTTGTCCAGCGACATGGTCGCGGCGATGGCGATCGCGTCGGCGACGCCGTCGTAGTCGTGCGGGTTGACCAGCAGCGCTTCCTTCAGCTCGTAGGCGGCGCCGGCCAGCAGCGACAGCACCAGCACGCCGGGATCCTCCGGGTCCTGCGCCGCCACGAACTCCTTGGCAACCAGGTTCATGCCGTCGCGCAGCGGCGTGACCAGGCCGACCCGCGCCATGCGGTAGAAACCGGTCAGCGTGCCGTGGGCGAAGTTGCGGTTGACGTAGCGCAACGGGGTCCAGTCCGGCTGCGCATGCGCGCCGTTGATGTGCCCGGAGATCTGCTCCAGCTCGCTGCGCAGCTTGCGATATTCGCTGACGTCGCCGCGCGAGACCGGCGCGATCTGCAGGTAGGTCAGGCTGCCTTTCTGGTCGCGGTGGCGATCGAGGTAGCGCTCGAAACCGCGGAAGCGCTCCGGAAGTCCCTTGGAATAATCGAGCCGGTCGACGCCGATCGCCAGGTCGCGGCGATCGAGGCTGGCGCGCAGGCCGCGGATGCCGGTCTTGTTGACCGCCGCCGCCGACTGCCTGGCGATCCTCTCGGTGTCGATGCTGATCGGGAACGCCGCCGCGCGGAACCGGCGCCCACCCGGCGCCTGCAGCATGCCGTCGCGAAGTACCTTGCCGCCGCCGAACAGGCGCACGTAATCCTGGAAGCGCTCGACGTCGCGCCGGGTCTGGAAGCCGACCAGGTCGTAGGCGTACAGCGACGAGAACAGCCGCGAATGGTTGGGCATCGCCGCCAGCAGGTCCGAGGACGGCATCGGCACGTGCAGGAAGAAGCCGATGCGGCAACCGATCCCGCGTTCACGCAGCATCGAGGCCAGCGGGATCAGGTGATAGTCGTGGATCCAGACGAGGTCGTCGTCCTTCAGCAGCGGCGCCAGTTTCTCGGCGAACAGCGCGTTGACCCGGGCGTAGCCTTCGCGGGTCTTGCGGTCGTAGTCGACCAGGTCGAGGCGGAAATGCAGCAGCGGCCACAGCGTGCGGTTGGCGAAGCCGTTGTAGTACGCGTCCAGGTCGGTGCGGCTGAGATCTACGGTGAGATAGCGGATGTCGCCTCCGCGCTGCTCGTGCAGCTGGCCGCTGCCCTCGCGCGAGGTCTTGCCGCTCCAGCCGAACCAGAGCCCGCCGTGCTCCTCGAGCGCCGCCTCCAGCGCCACCGCCAGCCCGCCGGCGCGGCTCTCGCCCGGCACCGCGACGCGGTTGGAGACGACCACCAGCCGGCTCATGAAGCGTGCTGCCAGCTGCGCGACAGCCGCATCGCGGCGATGATCAGGCCGACGTGCGAATAGGTCTGCGGGAAGTTGCCCCAGGCCTCGCCGTCCTCGAACGACAGATCCTCCGACAACAATCCGAGTGGATTGCGACGCGCGAGGATGCGCTCGAACAGCTCGCGCGCCTCGTCGTGGCGGCCGATCGCCGCCAGCGCGTCGATGTACCAGAACGTGCAGATGGTGAAGCTGGTCTCGGGCGAGCCGAAGTCGTCCGGTGCGATGTAGCGGAACAGGCCGTCGCCGCGCTTGAGATCACGGCCGATGGCTTCCACGGTGGCGACGAAGCGTGGGTCGTCGGCGTCGATGAACCCGATGTCCGAAAGCAGCAGCAGCGAGGCATCGATTCGGTGGCCGCCGAAGGTGTCGGTGAAGTGGTTGAGCTCGCTGTTCCACGACTCGGTCAGCACGCGTTCGCGGATGGTGTCTGCGCGCCCGCGCCAGTAGGCGTTGCGGTCCTCGAGGCCGAGCTGCGCGGCGATCTTGGCCAGCCGATCGCAGGCCGCCCAGCACATCGCGCCAGTGTAGGTGTGCACCTCGGCGCGGCCGCGGAACTCCCACAGGCCCGAGTCCGGTTCGTCGTGCAGCGCGAATGCGTGCTCGCCCAGTGGCTCCAGCTTGCGGAACGTATCGGCATCGCCCGGGTCGGCCAGGCGCAGGTCGAAGAACAGCTGCGTGGAGGCCAGCACCACGCTGCCGTAGATGTCGTGCTGCTTCTGCACCCAGGCCAGGTTGCCGCGCCGCACCGGCCCCATCTCGCGATAGCCGCGCAGGCTCTCGACCTCATGCTCCTCGAGCTTTTCGGCGAAGTCGATCCCGTACAGCGGCTGCAGGCTGCCATCGTGTGTGGCGATGTTGAAGATGTAGCGCAAGAACTCCTCCATGCTGCGGGTCGCGCCAAGGCGGTTGAGCGCCCGTACCACGAACGCCGCGTCGCGCAACCAGCAGTAGCGATAGTCCCAGTTGCGTGGCGTGTGCGGCGCCTCCGGGATCGAACTGGTCATCGCGGCGATGATCGCGCCGCTGTCCTCGTACTGGCACAGCTTCAGCGTGATCGCGCTGCGGATCACCGCCTCCTGCCATTCCAGCGGAATCGACAGGTAGCGCACCCATTCACGCCAGTAGTGCGTAGTGCGTTCCTGTGCCTCGTGCATGAACAGTGCCAGCGGCCGTGTCAAGGACTCGTCTGCGCCCAGCAGCAGGTGCACGGAATGGCTGAGCACGAACGGGATCTCCTCGTGCACGAAGCGCACCGGCGCGTCGGTGGTCAGGCGCAGGATGAAGCCGGGCAGCAGGTAGCGGATGTGGTTGCTCCCCCAGGTGACCTCGGGCAGGCGCGCGCCCCAATCGGCCAGCGGCCGCAGGCGCACGCGGATACGCGGATTGCCGGTCAGCGGCGAGACCTTGCGCATGATCGAAACCGGCCGGTAGAACCGGTCGTTCTGGCGCCAGCGCGGGGCAAAGTCGATGATCTCCACCGCGCCGCCGTGGCGGTCGTACAGCACCGTGCGCAGGATCGCGGTGTTGGTGAGATAGGCCTGTTCGCTGCGTTCGAAGTCCTCGAGCTCGATGCTGAAGTCGCCGCCGTCGTGGTCGCGCGGCGAGAGCAGGGCGCAGAACGCGGGATCGCCGTCGAAGGCGGGCAGGCAGCTCCAGACCACGCGCGCGCGGTCGTCGATGAGGGCGCCGAAGCTGCCGTTGCCGATCACGCCGAGGTCGAGTGTCGCTTGCGTCATTCCGTCAGGGTCCTGTGGTTGGATTCGAGCCAGGCGTAGACCGCGGTGGTATCGGGCAGCCAGTAGTGCGCCGCGCTGGGTTCGCGCTCGCCGACCAGCACGCTGGTACCGCCGCGGGCGTTGACGACCGCGAACCCGTGCTCGTCGGTGAGGTCGTCGCCGACGAACACCGGACGGCGGCCGCGGAACGGCGTCTCGTCGAGGAACGCGGCGATGGCGTCGCCCTTGTCGGCGCCACCGGGGCGCAGTTCCACCACGTGGTCGCCGTGCTGCAGCCGGTAGCCGGGCAGTCGCGGCAGCGCAGCCTCGGCGAAGGCGCGCATCGCCGGCGCGTGTTGCGGCGCGCGGCGCCAGTGCAGGCTGATTCCGGTGCCCTTGTCCTCGACCATGGTGCCGGGGTAGCGGTGGGTCAGGCTTTCGGCCTCGCCGCGCACGCGGAGCAGGGCCTCGGGCGGGCGCGGCGTCTTTTTTGCCTGGCGCCCGCCATTGCGGCGCTCGAGCCCGTGCATGCCGGCGACGGGGAGCTTCAGCGGCGCGAACAGGGCGTCGATCGTGGCCAGCGGCCGTCCGCTGACCAACGCCACCGCGCCGTCCAGGCGGCCGGCCAGCGCCTGCAGGATGGCGCGTAGCGGTGGCGGCACCGCGACCTCCGCGGGGTCGAGTGCAAAGTCGAGCAGGGTACCGTCGACGTCCAGGAACAATGCGCAATCGTCCTCGAGCATCGGCGGCGGCGGACGGGTGGGGGTCGCGGCTGCCATCGCCCCATTGTGCCGAAGTCGGGTGAAGACTTTCGAGTTGGGATCCGCAGGTTCGGATTTGGCGTCCGCTGGTTCGGCTTGCTCACCCCCCTTTTGAAAAAAGAGGAGGGGAGGAGTTTGCTCGACGCTTGGCCAAACAACAGCAACAGCAAATCCCCCTCAATCCCCCTTTTTCAAAGGGGGGAGACAAGCGCCGGGAAGTGCGAGGAAAGTTCCGATCCGGACTCGCACCCGGACCCGAACCCGAACCCGAACCCGAACCCCGAACCCGGATCCGAACCCGAACCCGAACCCGAACCCGAACCCGAACCCGAACCCGGATCCGCATCCGCATCCGCATCCGCATCCGCATCCGCATAAGGAGCCGTGCGCTCTTGTCCGTCATCCCGGCGCAAGCCGGGATCCAGTGCCCGGAAACGTACGGCGAAGCCGAACGGGATCGCCGCCTGCGCCGGGATGACGGGCAGAGGCCATCGCACTTCGTCAAGGCGAAGCCGGCGCCGGCGTCCCAGGCCGGTGCGCAGGCCTCGGCCTCGAGCCCATGCCGGAGGCGGGGTGGGCGACTGAGCCTTCCGGGCCTGGGTCTCCCGATCTCGCCCTGTCATGATCATTTGCCCGGAGTGTTGCTGTACTGCAACATGCCTGTGCTCCGCCCCTTCACGCCACCGGATGACCACCGTCATGCCCATGCCCGAGTCGTGCAATGCCACCCTTCCCCTGTCACGCCTGCTGACCGCTGCGGTCGCGCTGGCGCTGGCGTCGCCGGTCCTGGCGCAGTCGCCGCAGGACGATTCCGCGCAACCGCCGTCGGCGACCACGCTCGATGCCGTCGAGGTCACCGCGCAGCGCCGCGTGGAGAACATCCAGGACGTGCCGGTATCGATCACCGCGGTGTCCGGCGAGAAGCTCGACGTGTTCGGCTCGGGCGGCGGCGATATCCGCTTCCTGTCCGGGCGCGTGCCCAGCCTCAACATCGAGTCCTCCTACGGCCGCGCGTTCCCGCGCTTCTACATCCGCGGCCTCGGTAATACCGATTTCGACCTCAACGCCTCGCAGCCGGTCTCGCTGGTCTACGACGAAGTGGTGCAGGAAAGCCCGCTGCTGAAGGGCTTCCCGGTGTTCGACCTGGAGCGCGTGGAAGTGCTGCGCGGGCCGCAGGGCACGCTGTTCGGCCGCAACACCCCGGCCGGCGTGGTCAAGTTCGAGTCGGCCAAGCCGTCGCAGGAGGCCGGCGGCTATGCGCAGGTCTCGGTCGGCAACGACGGCCTGTTCAATTTCGAGGGCGCCTACGGCGGTCCGCTGACCGAGCGCTGGTCGGCGCGCGCTTCGGCGCTGTACCAGCGCCGCGACGACTGGGTGGACAACGCCTTCGACGGTCCCAACGACGGTTTCGAGGGCTACGACGAGTCCGCCGCACGGGTGCAGTTCCTGTACGAGGGCGATGGCTTCGAAGGACTGTTCAACCTGCACAAGCGGCACATGAACGGCACCGCGCGGCTGTTCCGCGCCAACATCATCGCGCCGGGCAGCAACGACCTGGTGCCGGGCTTCGATCGCGAGACGGTCTCCACCGACGGCGCCAACTTCTCCGACCTGGAGACCTGGGGCGGCAGCGCGCGCCTGCGCTGGGACCTGGACCGGGTGACGCTGCATTCGATCACCGGCTACGAGAGCGCCGAGTCGCTCAATCGCGGCGACATCGACGGCGGCTCCGTCTACAGCTTCGACTTCGACCCGTCCGATGGGCTCGACATCGGCCCGCCGCTGGTCGGCGCCCGGTTCCCGTCCGAATCGGCCGACGGCCTGCCCGACCACCGCCAGATCACCCAGGAGTTCCGCGTCGAGTCCAACGAGTGGGGCCGCCTCGACTGGCAGGCCGGGCTGTTCTGGTTCGACGAAGACATCACCATCGACAGCTTCAACTACGACACCCTGGCCGGCGGCGTGCGCAACGGCTGGGCGCAGCAGACGCAGCGCAACAAGGCCTGGGCGGTGTTCGCCTCCGGCGATTTCGACCTCACCGAGCGCTTCAAGCTGCGCGGCGGCGTGCGCTATACCGAGGACGAAAAGGACTTCAGCGCGCGCATCATCGAAAGCGCCACCGGCGGCGATCCGGCCGGGCCGTTCCCGGTCCGCACCGACGCCAGCGACGTCAGCTGGGACCTGAGCGGCGTGTTCGCGATGAACGACGACGTCAACTTCTACGGGCGCGTGGCCAAGGGCTTCCGCGCGCCGTCGATCCAGGCGCGGCTGCTGTTCCAGGCGGTACCGCAGCCGTCGGTGGCCGATTCCGAGGAGGCGATCTCGTTCGAGGCCGGCGTCAAGGCTGACCTGTGGGACCGCCGCGCGCGGATCGGCTTCAACCTGTTCCGCTACGACGTCGACGACCAGCAGATCATCGCCGTGGGCGGCGCGCGCAACGAGGCGATCCTGCTCAACGCCGACAAGACCCGCGGCCAGGGTTTCGAACTCGACCTGGAGGCCTACGTCACCGACAACCTGCTGGTCACCCTGGGTAGCAGCTACAACGACACCGAGATCGACGATCCGGACCTGGCGGTCGCGCCCTGCGGCGGCGGCTGCACGGTCATCGATCCGGCCAGTCCCGATCCGGATCGGCCCGGCACGGTGCTGATCGACGGCAACCCGCTGCCGCAGGCGCCCGAGTGGGTACACACGCTCACCGCACGCTACGGCGTGCCGGTGGGCGAGGGCGAGTTCTTCGTCTACACCGACTGGGCCTACCGCAGCGCGGTGAACTTCTTCCTGTACGAGTCGGTGGAGTTCCGCAGCAAGTCGCTGCTCGAGGGCGGCCTGCGCGCGGGCTACAACTGGAACTACGGCGACTACGAGGTGGCGCTGTTCGGGCGCAACATCACCGACACCACGCGCGTGGTCGGGGCGATCGATTTCAATAATCTCACTGGATTCCTCAACGAGCCGCGGACCTACGGGGTGGAGTTCACCGCGCGGTTTTGAGAGCACGGCACGTGTCTCTCTTGCTCGGCGTGGCCAGCGCCTCGCTCTGCTCCCTCTCCCCCGCGAGCGGGGGAGAGGGCTGGGGTGAGGGGGTACAGCCGAAGCCGCCGGCACTTGGCCACCGGGTCGGGTCCGAAGAAGGAGGTCTTCGGTGTTCCGGCGCTCGATGCGTCGGCTTATTTTGTTCGCTCCGGCTCCGGTCACTCCCCCTCACCCCAACCCTCTCCCCCGCAAGCGGGGGAGAGGGAGCCAATCTGGTTCGCGCATGAGCAAACCCCGCTGGTTCGTCCCCGGCGACCTCAACGGCTTCTTCGGCCTGGTGGTCGACAACCTGTCGATCCTCGGCTTCATCGCCGCGGCGCTGGTCGGCATCTTCGGGGTGCCGGCGGAAGTCGTGTTCGGGCGGACGTTTCCGGGCACGGCTTTCGGGGTGCTGGTCGGCAACCTGCTGTACACGTGGATGGCGCGGCGGCTGGCGGCGCGCAGCGGGCGCGACGACGTGACCGCGATGCCGCTCGGCCTCGATGCGCCGACCAGCATCGGCATGGCGCTGCTGGTGCTCGGGCCGGCGTTCACCGGAATGCGCGCGCAGGGGCTCGATCCGCAGGCGGCCGGCATCGCCACCTGGCAGCTGGGCATGGCCTCGCTGGTGATCATGGGCGCGCTGAAGCTCGTCCTGTCCTTCGCCGGCGACGCGATCACCCGCTGGGTGCCGCGGGCGGCGCTGCTGGGCTCGATCGGCGGTGCGGCGCTGGTGCTGCTGGGCTTCCTGCCGCTGGTCGAGACGCTACGCTCGCCGGTGGTCGGCCTGGTCACCCTGGGCCTGCTGCTGTATGCGCTGGTCGCAAAAGGACGGCTGCCGCTGCGGATTCCGGGCGTGCTGTTCGCGTTCCTGGTCGGCCTGGCGCTCTATTACGGGCTCGGCCTGGCCGGCGTGCTGCCGGGGTTCGCGCTGCCGCAGCCGTTGCCGCTGGCGCCGGTACTGCCGTGGCCGACGCTCGGCTTCCTCGACGGCCTGCCGGCGGCTGTGCCTTACCTGTCGCTGCTGCTGCCGTTCGGCCTGCTGATGGTGGTCGGTGGCATCAATGTCAGTGAAAGCGCGCGTGCGGCCGGCGACGACTATCGCACCCGCGACGTGCTGCTGGTCGAGGCGGTGTCGACGCTGGTCGCCGGCGTCTGCGGCGGCGTGGCGCAGACCACGCCGTATATCGGCCAACCGGCCTACAAGCACATGGGCGCGCGCAGCGGCTACACGCTGCTGACCGGCTTGTTCATCGGCCTGGGCGGCATGCTCGGCATCGTCTCGGGGCTGGTGCAGTGGCTGCCGCTGGCGGTGCTGGCGCCGATCATCGTCTACGTCGGTGTCGACATCTCGGTACAGGCCTTCCACAGCACCCGCCGCGAGCACGCGATCGCGGTGGCGCTGGCGTTCCTGCCGGCGGTGGCCTACCTGCTGACGATCAAGTTCGGCAATCCGGCCTGGATCGCGCCGGAGCGGTTGGCCGAACTGTACGCCTCGGCCGACGGCCACGGCCTGCCGGAGCTGGCGACGATCGTGGTGCTCGGCAACGGCTTCATCATCACCGCGATGCTGTGGGCGACCACGCTGGTGGCGATGATCGACGCCCGCCCGTGGCGTGCGGTCAGCTGCCTGCTGCTGGCCGCGGCGCTGACTGCGTTCGGCATCATCCACTCGGCGCATCCGCATGGCGCCATCTACCTGCCGTGGGAGCTCGAGGGCCTGCGCCGCACCATCGCCTGGCAGTTCGCCGGCGCCTACGCCGCGCTGGCGGTGGTGCTGGGCCTGCTGGCGTTGCAGCCCCCGCGTTCCCCGGCGCGCTGAGCAGGCGCTATGCTGCGCGCCCGCACGCCACCAGGTTCCGCGATGTCCCCGACGCTGTTCCAGACCCTGCTCGGCGCGCCGTTCTACACGTTGCCGGATGCGGTGCGCCTGCTGCATTCGAGCCATGGCCGCCGGCGCATGGCCGGGCGTGCCACGATCGACGGCGGCAGCAACCCGCTGGCGCGCCTGTGTGCACGGATCGCCGGGCTGCCGCGTGCGGGCAACGACGTGCCGGTGACCGTCGAGTTCATCGCCGATACCGCAGGCGAGCGCTGGCATCGTGATTTCGCCGGCATGCGCATGTCCTCGCAGCTGCGCGCGCGTGGCGGTCGGCTGCTGGAGCGTCGTGGGCCGTTGCAGTTCCGTTTCCTGCTGCACGTCAACGACGGCATGCTGTTCTGGAACACGGCAGGGGTGCGCCTGTTCGGCATCCTGCCGTTGCCGTCGTGGCTGTTCGCCGAGGTCGGCTGCTGCGAACGCGAGCACGAGGGGCGCTACGAGTTCCTGGTCGAGGCGGTGCTGCCGCTGATCGGCCGGGTGGTGCGCTACGAGGGCTGGCTGCTCCCGGACGACGACGCCGATACGCCGGACTCGCCGATAATGCCGGTCCCACGACCGGAGCCGATCCCATGACCGCACAGACCCGCGGCGAACTCGCCGCCGTTCCGGGCGTCGCCGCCATCCGCGACGCCGCGACCCGCGATTTCGTCTTCAATCACACCATGCTGCGGATCAAGGATCCGCAGGCCTCGCTGGATTTCTACACCCGCGTGCTGGGCTTCACGCTGGTGCGCAAGGTGGATTTCGAGCAGGCGAAGTTCTCGTTGTATTTCCTGGTGCTGGCCGAAGACGGCGACGACATTCCCGACGGCGACGAGGCGCGCCGACAGTGGCTGGCGCGCCAGCGCGGGGTGCTGGAGCTGACCCACAACCACGGCACCGAGTCCGAGCCCGGGCCGGTCTACCACGACGGCAACCGCGAACCGCGCGGGTTCGGCCACATCTGCGTCAGCGTGCCGGACATCCGCGCCGCCTGCGCACGCTTCGAGGCGTTGCAGGTGCCGTTCCAGAAGCGCCTGAGCGACGGCAGCATGAAGAGCATCGCCTTCATCAAGGACCCGGACGGCTACTGGGTCGAGATCATCCAGCCAGCGCCGCTGGCTTGAAAGCCGGGATTGGGGATTCGTGATTCGGGATTCGCAACGGCGCCGTCGCGCGGCAGTCATCACCATCGGCGCCTTGATTCCGCCCTGTCTGGCCCGCATCTGCAGGACATTGCCGGGACCTTGACCCGGCTCCGAGCTGGAGAATCAGCCAATGCGGATGGACAAGCTCACCTCGCGCTTCCAGCAGGCGATCGCCGATGCGCAGTCGCTGGCGGTCGGGCGCGACAACAACCTGATCGAACCGGTGCACCTGCTGGTGGCGCTGCTGGACCAGTCCGGCGGCGGCACCCGGCCGCTGCTGTCGCAGGCCGGGGTCAACGTGCCGCTGCTGCGCGAGCGCCTGGGCGAGATTCTGGAGAAGCTGCCGAAGGTGTCCGGCCAGGCCGGCAACATCTCGGTCGGCAACGACCTGGGCCGCCTGCTCAACGTCACCGACAAGCTGGCGCAGCAGCGCGGCGACGCCTACATCGCCTCGGAGCTGTTCCTGCTGGCCGCACTCGAGGACCGCGGCGAGGCGGGCCGGGCGCTGCAGGCGGCAGGCGCCGACAAGACCCGGCTGGGCGCGGCGATCGACGCCATGCGCGGCGGCGAGAAGGTGCAGGACGAGAACGCCGAGGAAGCGCGGCAGGCGCTGGAGAAGTACACCATCGACCTGACCGCGCGCGCCGAGAGCGGCAAGCTCGACCCGGTGATCGGCCGCGACGAGGAGATCCGCCGCACCGTGCAGGTGCTGCAGCGGCGCACCAAGAACAATCCGGTGCTGATCGGCGAGCCCGGCGTGGGCAAGACCGCGATCGTGGAAGGCATGGCGCAGCGCATCGTGAATGGTGAAGTGCCCGAGGGCCTGCGCGGCAAGCGCGTGCTGTCGCTGGACATGGGCGCGCTGATCGCCGGCGCCAAGTTCCGCGGCGAGTTCGAGGAGCGCCTGAAGGCGGTGCTCAGCGACCTGGCCAAGAACGAGGGCCAGATCATCCTGTTCATCGACGAACTGCACACCGTGGTCGGCGCCGGCAAGGCCGAAGGCTCGATGGACGCCGGCAACATGCTGAAACCCGCCCTCGCGCGGGGCGAGCTGCACTGCATCGGCGCGACCACGCTCGACGAGTACCGCAAGTACGTCGAGAAGGACGCGGCCCTGGAGCGCCGCTTCCAGAAGGTGTTCGTCGGCGAGCCGAGCGTGGAGGACACCATTGCCATCCTGCGCGGACTCAAGGAGAAGTACGCCGTGCACCACGGGGTCGAGATCACCGATCCGGCGATCGTCGCCGCGGCCACCCTGAGCCACCGCTACATCGCCGACCGCCAGCTGCCGGACAAGGCCATCGACCTGATGGACGAGGCCGCAAGCCGCATCCGCATGGAGATCGACTCCAAGCCGGAGGAGCTCGACCGCAAGGAGCGTCGCCTGATCCAGCTCAAGATCCAGCGCGAGGCGCTGAAGAAGGAGAAGGACGCTGAGTCGAAGCAGCGCCTGTCCGACCTGGAAACCGAGATCGAGGCGCTGGAACGCGAGTACAACGACCTGGAAGAAGTGTGGAAGGCCGAGAAGGCCACCGTGCAGGGTGCGACGAAGCTCAAGGAGCAGATCGAGCAGGCGCGCCTGGAACTGGAGGCCGCGCAGCGCAAGCAGGACTACACGAAGATGAGCGAGATCCAGTACGGCCGCCTGCCGGAACTGGAGAAGCAGCTGGCCGCCGCGCAGGAGGCCGAGACCCAGGGCTTCACCCTGCTGCAGGACAAGGTCACCGCCGAGGAGATCGCCGAGGTGGTCGCGCGCTGGACCGGCATCCCGGTTTCGAAAATGCTCGAAGGCGAGCGCGACAAGCTGCTGAAGATGGAGGAGGCCCTGCACGGGCGCGTGGTCGGCCAGGACGAGGCGATCAAGGCCGTCTCGGATGCGGTGCGGCGTTCGCGCGCCGGGCTGTCGGATCCGGACCGTCCCAGCGGCTCGTTCCTGTTCCTCGGTCCGACCGGCGTGGGCAAGACCGAGCTGTGCAAGTCCCTGGCGGAGTTCCTGTTCGACAGCAACGACGCCATGGTGCGCATCGACATGAGCGAATTCATGGAGAAGCACGCTGTCAGCCGCCTGGTCGGCGCGCCGCCGGGCTACGTCGGCTACGAGGAAGGCGGGTATCTCACCGAGGCGGTGCGGCGGCGGCCGTACAGCGTGATCCTGCTCGACGAGGTGGAGAAGGCGCACCCGGACGTGTTCAACATCCTGTTGCAGGTGCTCGACGACGGCCGCCTGACCGACGGCCAGGGCCGCACGGTCGACTTCCGCAACACCGTGATCGTGATGACCTCCAATCTCGGCAGCCAGATGATCCAGGAGATGGGCGGCGACGACAGCCCGGAGGCGTACACGCAGATGAAGGCTGCCGTGCTCGGCGTGGTGCAGTCGCATTTCCGCCCGGAGTTCATCAACCGGCTCGACGACATCGTCGTGTTCCACCCGCTCGACAAGCCGCAGATCAAGGCGATCGCGCGGATCCAGATGCGCGGGCTGGAAAAGCGCCTGGGCGAGCGTGGCATCCGCCTCGATATCTCGGAGCAGGCCCTGGAGCTGCTCGGCAACGTCGGTTTCGACCCGGTCTACGGCGCGCGGCCGCTCAAGCGCGCGATCCAGCAGCAGCTGGAGAACCCGCTGGCGCAGCAGATCCTGTCCGGCGGGTTCGGCAGCGGCGATACGGTCGCGGTCGAGGCCGAGGGCGGAAGGCTGGTGTTCCGCAAGGCTTGAAACCGACCAGGGCCGCCACGCCGGCGCTATTTCGGTTTCCCGTGCATGGGTTCAGTTGTCCGGTCACGTGCCCGGCCGATGGATCTCGAGCCTGACCGCCAGTATTGCGGCAACCGCCAGGTTGAACACGAGCAGGGCGGAACTCGAAATACCGGGATGCCTGATGGCCGCCAGGACATCGAGCGGCAGATAGGCAGCGACCGAAAGCAGGCCCAGCCAGATCGCCCAGTCCATGTTCCGCCAGAGGCCCCAGCCTTCGACCAGGCGGAAGGCCGCGTACAGGCCGCACAGCATCGCAACGATATCCAGATCCCGGTGATCGACATGCCGATCGATCCAGGCGAACGGGCCTTGAGTACGTCCGATGTGAAGCCTGGCTGCGAGGTGTTCGAGGACGTGGTGCAGTCTGCCCGGGCCGAGCGCGAGGAGTCCGGACGCCAGCAACAGGGCGGCGCCTCCCTTGGCCCATTCGAACATCGCGATCGTGCGTAGTGAAGCGGATGCAGCGGAGACGGGCATGGCCTCTTCCTGTAGGTGGCGGGGCTGTCACGGCGTGGGTTGCCTGGTCGACAGCCCGGACAACCGAGAAGGATCCGAATCCGATTGTCCATGGTGAGTGAAAAGCCCGAGCTGATGCATGTCGGAAGCAGGGCTGCGCAATGCAGCCTGCTCCAACGCCGCGCTTGACAATGTAGTGCGTGCGCTCCGATCCCGAATGCGTAGAGCCGAGCTTGCTCGGCTGCTCCTAGCTCCGGAGCCGAACGCAGCGCACAAGCTGCGCTCTACGGATGGGATCGACAGCCGCATACGCTATCGTTCCGGCCGCTGCGCGGACGACGCGTCGCTGTCGCTGTCGCTGCCGGGCCCGGCGTCCGGCTGTTCCGCCAGCATCCCCAGCGATGCCGGCGTCGTGCGCAGCATCGCGAAGAACGGCGCCCCCGGCGTATGGCTAAGGCGGTGCGCCCGATAGCGATAGCCGGCGTACACCGCCAGGCTCCCCTGCAGCAGTGCGAACCAGCCAAACAACGCGGCCGGCGCCAGCGTCGACATCAGCAGGCCGGCCACCAGCGGCCCGAGCGCCGCGCCAATGCCGTTGATCAGCAGCACGCTGCTGCTGGCCGCGAGCACGTCCTCGGGAGGCAACTGGTCGAGCAGGTGCGCGACCAGGATCGGATAGGCCGAGAACGCCATGCCGCCATAGAGAAAGATCAGTCCCCAATACATGCCCGCGAACGGCATCGGGATCGGGATCAGCACGGCGAACACGCAGGCCGCCGCGCACGCCAGCGCCAGCGCGAAACGCCGGTCGTGGCGGTCCGAAAGCCGTCCCAGCGGCCATTGCAGAGCGGCGCCGCCCAGGATCACCACGCTCATCGACATGCCGATCTCGGGGGCATCCATGCCCTGGCGGCTGAAGTACACCGGCAGCAGCCCCCACAGCGAACCCATCGCCAGACCCGAGAACAGCGCGCCGACGCCGGCGGTGGGCGCCACGGCAAGCAGCCGCCGCAGTTGCAGACGCGGCGTTGGCTGCAGCTGCGGCTGCGCCTGCCGCGTCAGCAGCACCGGCAGGCTGGCGGTACAGACCAGCAACGCCGCCAACACGAACAGCGTGAAGTCCGCGCCGCCCTCGACGTGCAACAGCTGCTGCGCCAGCGCCAGCGCCCCCAGGTTGACCGCCATGTAGATCGCGAACACCTGTCCGCGCTGCTGCGGTTCGGTCTGTGCGTTGAGCCAGCTCTCGATCACCGTGTACAGGCCGACCAGGGCGGCGCCGAGCACCAGCCGCGCGAGCAGCCACACGACCGGATCGACGCTCAGCGTATGCAGCAGCACCCCGCAGGCGCAGCATGCGGTGTAGAACGCGAACGCGCGGATGTGGCCGATGCGACGGACCAGCGACGGCGCGGCGAAGGTGCCGAGGAAGAAGCCGGTGAAGTAGGCCGAAGTGAGCCCGCCGATCAGCGCGTCGGAGTAGCCCATCTGGCTGCCGCGCAGCGGAATCAGCGTGTTGAGCAGGCCGCTGCCGAGCAGCAGCAGGGCGACGCCGGACAGCAGGGACAGGATGGGCCGCAACAGGCTCAGCATGGTGCCCGAGCCTAACGCGGCGGCGGCGGCCTGGCTGTGATCCGATGTGAAGATCGGCCGTAACGGCGAGTTGACCGGCGATCTGCTGCAATGTGCGTCGCGGCTGGCGAACCCTGATGAGCGGGATTCCATTCTGTCGGTGCGGGAGGTGGCGCATGCGGGTGCTGATCGCGGGTGGTAGCGGCTTCCTCGGCTCGGCGCTGAGCGAACGGCTCGTGCACGACGGCGCCGCGGTGACCTGGCTGTCGCGCACGCCGGGCAAGACACGCGCACCGGACGCCATCGAGGTGCGCGGATACGACGCGCTCGCCCCCGAGGATGCCTGGGACGCGGTGGTCAATCTGGCCGGCGCCGGTATCACCGACCGGCGCTGGAGCGAGGCGCGCAAGCGCGAACTGATCGACAGTCGGCTCGGGCCGACGCGGACGCTGCTGGACTGGATGCGCACCTGCATCGACAAGCCGAGGGTGCTGCTGAGCGGCTCCGCGGTCGGCTGGTACGGCGACCGCGGCGACACGCCCTTGACCGAGAGCAGCGACTTCCATGACGAGTTCGCGCATCGGCTGTGCGCGCAATGGGAGGCGGCCGCGCTCGAGGCGGAGGCGATGGACGTGCCGGTGGTGTTGTTGCGCACCGGCATCGTCCTGCACCCCGACGGCGGCATGCTCAAGCGGCTGCTGCCGCCGTTCCGACTGGGGCTGGGCGGGCGCCTCGGGGACGGCACGCAGGTCCTGAGCTGGATCGCGCGCGAGGACTGGGTGAAGGCCGTGCGTTTCCTGATCGGGCTGCATCTGGACGACGCGGCGTCCGCGGGGCCGCGCGGCGTCTTCAATCTGACCGCGCCCGCACCGGTCACCAACGCGGAATTCACGGCTGCGCTCGCGCACGCCGTCGGAAAGTCGGTGTTCTTGCCGGTGCCGGCGCCGGCGCTGAAACTCGGTTTCGGCGAGATGTCGACGCTGCTGCTCGACGGGCAACGGGTGTTGCCGAAGCGGCTGGCGGAAGCGGGGTTCGAGTTCCGGCATCCGCAGCTGGCGCCGTACCTGCGATCACTGCTGTAGCGTTGAGACACAACGCACCGGCTTTCCCCGATTTCCGGATCGACATGGCAGGCGACGATCGCCAAACGCAGCGCACAGGGCCTCCGCCGTAGGAGCGCGCCATGCGCGCGATACCGCGGGCATTTCGCCGCCCACGAATTCCGGTGACCGGCGCGCGTGCCGGTCCGGAATCGCGGCATCCATCGGATCCTGCCGATACCCGAGGCATCGCGCGCATGGCGCGCTCCTACGAAGGGGCGGTTCTCCGCGAGGAGTTCCCGGGCATCCGCATGGCAGGCGATGCATCACTGGATGCAGCGCTCGGGGCTTCGCCGTAGGAGCGCGCCATGCGCGCGATACCGCGGGCGTTTCGCCGCCCGCAAATTCCGGTGACCGGCGTGCCTGCCGGTCCGGAATCGCGGCCTCCACCGGATCCTGCCGATACCCGCGGCATCGCGCGCATGGTGCGCGCCTACGAAGGGCGTTTCGCCAGGAGTTCCCGGGCATCCGCCCGCGGCGAGCCCCGCAACAGCGCGATCAGCCGCTGTATTCCCCGGCTCGCCGGCAACCGCCAGGCGGCGTCGGCCTGTGTGGAAAGGCCGGTGGCGTCCGGGTTGATCTCAACCACCGGCGAGCCCCGCAACAGCGCGATCGCGGGCAGGGCGGCGGCGGGGTGCACCAGCCCCGAGGTGCCGACCACCAGCAGCAGGTCGCAGGCGGCGATCGCTTCTTGCGCGGCGTTCCAGGCGTCGTCCGGCAGGGCTTCGCCGAACCACACCACGTCCGGGCGCAACCGGCCGCCGTCGCAGTGCGCGCAAGCTGGCGGCTCCTCGCGCGCACCGTCGTCGGTGGGTAGCGGTGCGGCGACGATCGGGTCCGGAACGGTGCGCGCGCCGCAATCGGAGCAGCGCGAGGACAACAGCCGGCCGTGCAGATGCAGTACGCGTGAGGAGCCGGCGCGTTCATGCAGGTCGTCGACGTTCTGGGTGATCACGGTGACCGCGTGCCCGAGCGTTTCCAGTGCGGCGATGCCGTCGTGACCGGCATTGGGGCGCGCCTGCCGCACGCGCGCGGCGCGCCATCGGTACCAGCCCCAGACCAGCGCCGGGTCCTCCCGGAAGGCGCTCGGCGTCGCCAGCCGCTGCGGGTCGAAGCGCGCCCATAGGCCGGTGAGCGCATCGCGGAACGTCGGAATGCCGCTTTCGGCGGACATGCCGGCGCCGGTGAGCAGGACGATGCGCATCTTCCTCCGTGCTCAGCCCGGTGCCGTCGGTGTCGGCGTCGCGCCGGCGCGCGCAGGGCGGTACGGTGGCGTCGACATCACCATCTCCGACAACGAATAGGCCAGTTCGCGTTCGGCCAGTACCGCGGCGTCGGCGCCGTGCGCGAGCAGGTGCTTCACCTCGCCGTCGCTGTGGGCGCGGGCGAGGATGCTCAGTTCCGGATTGATCTGGCGCAGCCGGGCGATGGTTTCGCCCGCCTCCAGCGCGCGCGGAATGGCGAAGATCGCCATCCGCGCGCGCGCCGGCAGCGCTTCGGCCATCACCGCTTCCGAAGCGACATTGCCGCGAACGGCAAGCAGTCCCGCCTGGCGCGCCTTCGCGACCAGGTCGACATCCTCCTCGACCACCACCAGCGGCACGCCGCGCGCCTGCAGCAGGCTGGCCAGCTGGCTGCCGACGCGGCCGTAGCCGATCAGGATGGCGTGCCCGTCGACGTCCAGCGGCGGCACCTTGGGCGCGGGCGGACGCAGTGCCGCGGCCCGCGCGTCCTCGCGCGCCTGCCAGCGGTCGAGCAGGGTGAAGATGAAGGGATTGACCACGATCGACAGCAGCGCGCCGGCGATGATCAGGGCGTGGCCGTCCGCCGGCAGGATCTCCAGCGACAGTCCGAGTCCGGCGAGGATGAAGGAGAACTCGCCGATCTGCGCCAGGCTCGCGGAGATGGTCAGGGCGGTGGAGTTGGGCTTGCCGAACAGGCGCACGATCGCCCACGCCGCCGCCGACTTGCCGAACACGATGATCAGGAAGGTCGCGAACACTTCCAGCGGACGCTCGAGCACGATCGCCGGATCGAACAGCATGCCGACCGAAACGAAGAACAACACCGCGAACGCGTCGCGCAGCGGCAGCGAATCGGCGGCCGCCTTGTGGCTGAACTCCGACTCGTTGAGCAGCATGCCGGCGAAGAACGCGCCGAGCGCGAACGACACGCCGAACAGCTCGGCGGCGCCGAACGCCACGCCCATCGCGATCGCCAGTACGCCGAGGGTGAACAGCTCGCGCGAGCCGGTGCCGGCAACGCGCTCGAGGATCCACGGGATCACCCGGCGCCCGACCAGCAGCATCAGCGCGACGAAGGCGCCGACCTTGAGCAGGGTGACGAGCAAGGTGCCGGAGAGACTGCGGCCGCCGTCGGCATCCTGGCCGCCGAGCGCGCCGGACAGCGCCGGGATCAGCACCAACGCCAGCACCATCGCCAGGTCCTCGACGATCAGCCAGCCGACCGCGATCCTTCCGCGTTCGCTCTCGATCAGGCGCCGATCCTCGAGCGCACGCAACAGCACCACCGTGCTCGCCACCGACAGCGCCAGGCCGAACATCAGCGACGCGCCGTGCGACCAGCCGAGATACTCGCCCAGCGCAAGGCCCAGCAGCGTGGCGACCGCGATCTGGGCGATGGCGCCGGGCAGCGCGATCGCCTTCACCGCCATCAGGTCGCGCAACGAGAAGTGCAGGCCGACGCCGAACATCAGCAGGATCACGCCGATCTCCGCCAGCTGCGGCGCCAACGCCTGGTCGGCGACGAAGCCGGGCGTATACGGGCCGGCGACGATGCCGGCGACCAGATAGCCGACCAGCGGCGACAGCCGCAGGCGCTGGGCGATCAGTCCGAACACGAACGCGAGCACGAAACCGACGCATAGCATGGAGATCAGCGAGATGTCGTGCGGCATCTGGGCTCCGGAGGGCTAACTCCTCTCCCCCGCTCGCGGGGAGAGGTTGGGTAAGGGGCGACGGAGCCGAATGCAGGCCGGAGCCGGAAAGATCGAGTGGCGGGAGATTCGCGGTCTCTGCCTCATTCGAGTTGACCCAACCCCCGGAAGCCGACCGGCGCCGGTTTCCCCCTCACCCCAGCCCTCTCCCCCGCGAGCGGGGGAGAGGGGGTTAGGCATGCCGTCGCCGGATCGTGCTCGGGGGAACGGCGACATGGTGGCACAGAAGAGATGACGCCCGGATCGATCCGGGCGTCGTCGCAGCTCCGCGCCGGTCGCCGCTTACCAGCGGTAGCCGACCCTGCCGTAGGCGAAGGCGCCGTTGAAGCCGAACGGCGAGGCCGCGCTGTAGGGCAGCTGGCCGGCGCTGGAGTTGGCGAAGATCACCTCGTCTGGATAGGCATCGAACACATTGTCGGCGCCGATAGTGAAGTCCCAGCCGCCGACGGCGTAGGCGGCCGAGACGTCGAGCGTCCACTCGGCGCCGAAGGTCTGATCGAGATCGGGATCATTGTTGAGGACCTCGAACTTGCCGTAACGCGTCGCCGCGGCCGAGAGCGTCCACGGCCCGCTGTTCCAGACGCCGGACAGGAAGAGCTTGTCGGACGGCGCGCCCACCGTGACCCGGCCCTGCTCGACACGGCCGATGCGATTCAGATCGAGATCGCCGGTTTCCAGCTCCGGCGGGTTGGGGGCGATGCGCTGGATGTCGGTGTCGTTGTAGTTGAACCCGGCGGTGAAATCCAGATTGCCCGCATCCAGTGTCCAGCGGTAGGTGCCGACCAGGTCGACGCCGCGGGTGCGGGTGTCGATGGCATTGGTGAAATAGCGGCCGCCGTTGACGCCGAAGATGCCGCGAGCTTCGAGGAAGGTGCTGACCAACCGCCTCAGGGCCGGGTCGGGATTATCGGGGTCGTCAACCAGGTTCTCCGACAGGATGATCCGGTCGTCGATATCGATCTGGTAAGCGTCGATGGTGATGTACAGCGCTTCGGCCGGCTGCAGCACCAGGCCGAGGCTGAGGTTGGTCGATTCCTCGGCCTTGAGCGGCTCGGCGCCGAGGGCGATCGCCACCGGATCGTCGACCGCGAAGGTGCTGACCTCGAACGGCACGCCGCCGATGAAGTTGGTCGAGATGGCCTGGAAGTGCTGCTGTTGCAGCGACGGCGCGCGGAAACCGGTCGAGACGGTGCCGCGAAGCGCAACCGCATCGCTGAAGGCATAACGCGCCGACAACTTGCCCGAGGTGGTGCTGCCGAAGTCGCTGTAGTTCTCGTAGCGCGCCGCCAGACCGGCACTGAAGCGGTCGCTGAAATCGGCCTCGGCGTCGACGTAGAACGAGTAGCTGTGACGATCATGCTGGCCGGCGTTCGACGGGCGGAACCCCGGTAAGACCTGCGCACCGGGCGGCGCGCGGCCGCCGTCGGGCAAGGTCAGGTTGCCGTCGGCATAGGAGGCAGGATCGCCCGGGCTTTGGTTGAACTTCTCGCCGCGCCATTCAGCGCCCCAGGCGAACGCCAGCGGATACTCGAGCCCGACATCGAGCATTTTGTTGAAGTCAAGGTTGAGCACGTTCTGGCTGACCTCCAGCGCACCGGAGTGGAAGTCGGTGGGCGTGTCCGGACCAAGGCTGCGGTTGAGGCTGTTCTCGACGTCGAAGGTCAGGTGGTTGATGCCGTGGTTGAAGCTGATGTCAATCCCGGTGCCGCCCGCGGTAGTGCCGCGCAGGCCGATCACGCCGGCGCGATCGTCGGCAATGTTGCGGATCCGCGGCAGGAAGCCCTCGGGATAGATCTCCGGGATGTTGCGGTTGTCGCCCGCGGGTCGATAGAAGCCGTTGGAGAGCGCGTCGCGCTTGCTGTAGGTGCCGAAGGAGTAGAACACCACGCCCTCGGCCGGGCTGAACTCGGCGTTGTAGGAAACCGCGCGGCTGTCGACTTCGGGATCACCATAACGCTGCACCACCGTGCCCAGCGGCGGTGAAATCGCCGTGGGCGTGCCCTGGAACGGCCTGGCGCGATCGGTCTGGTCCTGGTGTCCGGCCTGCGCTGCCAGGTGCAGGAAGCCGGCTTCGCCCAGGGCGATGCCGCCGTCGCCGGAGAGCTGGACCTGCTCGCCGTCGCCGGCGCTGTACTGGCCGTAGCGCGCGGCGATGCTGCCGCCGGCGTCGCTGCCCTTGAGCACGATGTTGATGACGCCGGCGATGGCGTCGGAGCCGTACTGCGCCGAAGCGCCGTCGCGCAGCACCTCCACGCGCTCGATCGCGGCGATCGGGATGGCATTGAGATCGACCGGCGAGGAGCCGCGGCCCTGGCTGCCGTTGAGGTTGATCAGCGCGGTGGTGTGGCGGCGCTTGCCATTGACCAGCACCAGCACCTGGTCGGGGGCGAGGCCGCGCAGCTGCGCCGGTCGCACCGCGTCGGTGCCGTCGGTGATCGCCGGGCGCGGGAAGTTGAGCGAAGGCAACGCCCGCGACAGCGCGGTGGCCAGTTCCACCGTGCCGGTGGACTCCAGCGTTTCCGGGGAGATGATGTCGATCGGCGACGCGGACTCGGCGACCGTGCGGTCGGCGACGCGGGTGCCGGTGACGATCAGGGTGTCGAGGGTGGTGGCGCGATCGCGCGGCGCGGGTTCGTCCGCGGTGGGCGACTGCGCCAGTGCGGCGGGGGAGGCGAGCGCCAGGGCGAGGGCAAGCGCGAGGGGGCGGCGTTGCATGAGGGGGGAGGCTCCTTTGCTGATTGTGTTGTTTCGGAGGGGGGTCACCTCGCTGTAACAGTTCAGCCTGAACGGGTCAACGGTTACATCCTCAACTGCCCGGCGGATGGCCCGCAGCGCGAAACGGCGCACGTGTTGGCGAACGGGTGATGGCCGCACGCTCGCTCCGCTCCCTCTCCCCGCTTGCGGGGTGAGGAGGGCCGCTTGCGCGCCACTGGCACGTGGCCCGCCGAACGCCCATCGGCTATGTCGATGGGGCCGGGATGCGAAGCGAGGGGTAAGGCGAGGGGCAGCGCCGGAGACGAGGATGCCTGGCTACCGAGTCGATTCGAACGAGGCCGCTGAATACTCCAGCACTCGATCTTTCCAGATTCTCGACGGCATCCGGCGCCGTCGCCCCCTCACCCCAGCCCTCTCCCCCGCGAGCGGGGGAGAGGGAGCAGGGCGCGGCTGCCGCATCATGAGGGAAGTGCCGCCGCGCCGGACGTAATAGAATGGGCGGTCCATGATTGCCTTCCGTAATTTCGCCCTGCGCCGCGGCGAACGCCTGCTGCTGTCCGACGTCGACCTGGCCCTGCACGCGGGCTGGCGGCTCGGCGTGGTCGGCCGCAACGGCACCGGCAAGTCGTCGCTGTTCGCGGCGATCCGCGGCGAGGTCGAGGCCGACCGCGGCGACCTGGACGTGCCGAACCGCGTGCGCATCGCCAGCGTCGCGCAGGAAACGCCCTCGCTGCCCGATGCGGCCATCGACTTCGTGCTGTCCGGCGACGTCGAGGTGGCCGCGGCGCTGCGGGCCGAATCCGAGGCCACCGCCGCCGAGGACTGGGAGGCGGTGGCGGAGGCGCATCATCGCCTGGCCGAACTCAACGGTTACGACGCCACCGCACGCGCCGGCAAGCTGCTGCACGGCCTCGGCTTTACGGCCGATGCCCATCAGCGGCCGGTGAGCGCGTTCTCCGGCGGCTGGCGCGTGCGCCTGAACCTGGCGCGGGCGCTGATGATGCCCAGCGACCTGCTGCTGCTCGACGAGCCCACCAACCATCTCGACCTGGACGCGGTGCTGTGGCTGGAGCAGTGGCTGCTGAAGTACCCGGGCACGCTGCTGCTGATCTCGCATGACCGCGAGTTCCTCGACAACGTCGCCACCCACACCCTGCACCTGCACGACGGCAAGGCCAAGCTCTACGTCGGCGACTACACCGCGTTCGAGCGCCAGCGCTCCGAACACCTGCGTCAGCAGCAGATCGCGCACGAGAAGGAGCAGGCCGAGCGCGCGCACCTGCAGAGCTTCATCGACCGCTTCCGCGCCCAGGCCACCAAGGCCCGGCAGGCGCAGTCGCGGATCAAGCGGCTGGCCAAGCTGGCCGGGACCGAGGCGGTGCGCGCCGAGCGCGAGCTGCGCATTGAATTGCCCGTCCCGCAGAAGCTGCCGCACGCGCTGCTGCGGCTCAATGGCGCCCGTTGCGGCTATGCAGCGAAGGGCGGTGATTCGTCATTCGTGATTGGTGATTCGAAACAGCAAGGGCTTCCTGCTTCTTCGAATCACCAATCACCCATCACCCATCACGACGCCGTCGTCCTCGACGGCGTCGGCTTTGGCCTCGAGCCCGGCGATCGCATCGGCCTGCTCGGCGCCAACGGCGCCGGCAAGTCGACCCTGGTCAAGTCGCTGGTCGGCGAACTGCCGCTGCTGGCCGGCGAGCGCGCCGCGCACCCGGACCTGTGCATCGGCTACTTCGCCCAGCACACCGTCGAGGCATTGAAGGCGGGCACCTCGCCGATCGACCATCTGCGCGAACTGGCGCCGGACACCGCCGTCCAGGCGTTCCGCGACTTCCTCGGCAAGTGGAACTTCCCCGGCGACCGCGCCTTCGAGTGCATCGACAACTTCTCGGGCGGCGAACGCGCGCGGCTGGCGCTGGCGCTGATCGCCTGGCGAAAGCCCAATGTGCTGCTGCTCGACGAGCCCACCAACCACCTCGACCTCGACATGCGCGAGGCACTGGCCGAGGCGCTCAGCGACTACGACGGCGCCATCGTGCTGGTCTCGCACGACCGGCACCTGATCGGCCTGGTCTGCGACAGCTTCTGGCGCGTGGCCGACGGCGTGGTGCAACCGTTCGACGGCGACCTCGACGCCTACGCGGCCTGGCTGCGCAGCCGCCCCGGTGACGACCGCGGTGCGAAATCCGCGGTGGCGGCCACGCCCGCCGCCGCACCGGCGAAACCCGCCGCGGCGAAGCCGAAGGTCAATCCACACCGGCTGGCGCGGGCCGAAGCGCGTGTCGCCGAACTGGAGGCGGAACTCGCCGCGGTGGAGGCCGAGCTGGCCGACCCGGCGGCCTATGTCGGTGATGCGCCGCGTGCCGCCCGGCTGGGCCAGCGCCAGCGCGACCTGCACGCGGCGCTGGAGACGGCCGAAGCCGAGCTGCTGGCGCTGTATGGGGCCGACGTCGCCTGAGCGCCGCCACGCCGGCCCTCCGCCTGCCTTTGTAGGAGGGGCTTCAGCCCCGACCACGCCAGGCAAACGCATCGGCGGTGACCATGATGAACGCGCTGCCGCGCTTTGCGAAGAGAAACAACGGCAAGAGGCCTGCCGCGACTTCGCGGGTCGGGGCTGAAGCCCCTCCTACAGGGATGACGGGCATGGAACGCGAATGTCGAGTCGCCATCGGCACGCGCGACGCGCGCCTGTTCCCTGCGCATGGCCAGCGCCCGCCGCAGTCTCTGGTGCCGCTCGGCGAAGGCGTGCAGCCGAGCAAGCTCGGCTCTAGGAAGGCGTGCCGATCGGCGCGTCGCGCTCGCCGAGCACCGCCCGGCCCTCGATGGTCACGGCGACGGGCGCGCCGTCGTCGACCCGCACCGTGACGTCGACATGGCCGTGGCGTCCGTCGCCCGCGCGCTGGCGTGCACGGAGGCGCGCCTCACCGTTGCGCGCGGCGAGCAGGCCGTAGCGCACCAGATAGGCGCCGAGCGGCCCGTTGGCGTTACCGGTGACCGGGTCCTCGTCGATCCCGATCGCCGGCGCGAACATGCGGCCGTGGCTGCCGGCGTCGTCATCGTCGGCGGTGTCGAGCGTGAACACGAAATAGCCGTTGCTGCCCACCTGCGGGCTCAGCGCCGCCAGTCGCGGCAGGTCCGGCTGCAGCGCGCGCAGGCGGGCATGGCGTTCCAGGCCGATCATCAGTTTCCCGTGGCCGGTGGAGACGACCTGCAACGGACAGCGAAAGTCGAGGTCGCCGGTGTCCACGCCCAGCGCCGCCAGTACCTGCCGGACCAGCTCCGGGGCGAGCGGCGGCGCGAATTCGGGCGGGCGCTGGGCGATCCGGACGACGGTGTCGTCGCCGTCGCGCAGGGTGTCGACGAGCTGCACGCCGGCGCCGGTCAGCTGGCGCCGGGCCCCGGCCGGTGCGCCCTCCAGCGCCAGCGCGTAGTGCGCGGCGACGGTGGCGTGGCCGCAGACCGGGACTTCATGACTGGGGGTGAAGAAGCGCAGGTACAGGTCGTGATCGTCGCCCAGCGGCGGCAGCACGAATGCGGTCTCGGAATGACCGAGTGCGTGCGCGATTGCCTGCATGCCGGCCTCGTCCAAACCCGAGGCGTTGGTGACCACGCCGGCGCGATTGCCTTGTCCGGGCTCGGTGGTGAAGGCATCGATCCTGTAGATCCTCAGGTCATCCATGTGCTCGACGATCATGTGGTCGGCTGTCCGTGCGTGGAAGGGTGCCTATCGTAGGCAGGTCTTGGCGCCGGCCGCATCGTCGCCAACGAGCCGGCACCCCCTGCCCGGACGACTTCGAGGGCAAGCCGCTGATCATGCACGTGCGCGGCTGCGACCCTTCCGCGCGCGAACTGCAGGTGCCGTTCCACGTCGGCGACGACCGCGCGCCCTGGCTGCTGACCCGCACCGATACCGGCCTGCGACGCAAGCACCACCGCCACGAGGACCGCAGGACCACCTGGCGCGGCACCGCAGCCAAGCTGCGCCGGCTGCGTCGTCGCCAACGGGCCGGCGTCCGCTACGGCACGTCCGCGTCCGCTTCGTCATCCGTGCCGAGCGGTCCGTCGCGGCGCAGCGCCGCGTCGAAACCGGCCGCGGCGTCCGCACCCGCCTCGGCGGCCAGTGCCTGCAGGAACTGCGCGGTCTCGCGCGGCGGGTCGCGACCCAGGGTCGCCAGTGTCCGGTCCAGGGCGGCACGGCCGACCGCCTCCTCCAGTTCGAACAGCAGCAGCGGTCCGCGCCGGTACAGCTGGTCGGCGCTCGGGCGGCCGTGGCCGATCACCGGGCCGGCGGCCTCGCCGCGCTCGCGGATGCGCTCGATCAGCCGTTGCGCGTCGGCGATGCCGAAGGTCGCCTCGACGTAGCGGATCGCGGCGTACTCGGCCACCGACTCGGACATCCAGTAGTGCTCGCTCATCGCATCGGCCGGCGACCACCAGGCGTGGGCGAACTCGTGGGCGATGTGGCGGGCGGGGTTGGCCTCGGGGAAATCCTCCTTCGCCGCCTCGCGCCCGGCCGCACCGCCGTCGGAGAGCACCATGTACCCGGAACGCACGTAGCTCATGGTCTGTTCGCGCGAGAGCAAGACGATGCGGAACGGCTCGCGCAGCGGGCCGAACCAGGCCTGGAAGAATTCCCCCGCCTGCGCCGCGTGCTTGCGGAACAGAGCGGTGAGCACGCCGTCGGGGTCGGTGGCGTGGAACTCGGCGCCCGAGAGGGTCTCGCGCTGCAGCCCGCGCGCGGCGATCAGCGGCAGGTCGATGTCCGGCCGCGCGCGGATCATGCGCACCGTACCGTCGTCCGCACGTGTCAGCGTTCCCTGCGAGACCGCCACGTAGTCCGCAGGAATGCCCTGGAAGGTGGCGTCGACGGTGAACTGCAGGCTGATGTCCTCACGTACCGGGAACCACATGTTGTCGACCGAGAGCTCGATCCGGTCCTCCGCGAACGCCGCCACGCTGTTTGGTCCTCCGGTCAGCGGCCCGGAATAGTCCAGCTCCAGGCGCGCCGGACCCTGCGCGGCGAATTGCGCGGTGATCTTCTGCAGGCCGGGGAACGGCTGGTCGGTCGCGGCGATCGCCACATTGCCGCCGGTGCCGGCGTCGGCGCGATCGATCGCGAAGCGCTCGCCGAGCAGGAACGACATCGGCGCGGCGGCCGCCTCGGCCGTCAGCTCGATCGCCACGCGCGCGTGCAGCGTGCCGTCGGCATCGATCCGCGCCTGCAGCGTGTAGTGCGCCGGCGCGATCTCCGGCGCGGTGGTGTCCGCGCGCGCGGGCCCGGCGACCAGCGTCAGTGCCGCCAACACGATTCCCCAGCCTTGCATGTGACCTCCTAGTGGTCCTTGTGGATGACGCCGGCCTTCATCACCAACCGCACCCGCCGCAGCACGGTCACGTCCTGCAGCGGATCGCCGTCGACCGCGACCAGGTCGGCGGCCATGCCCGGGGCGAGGCGGCCGACCTCGTCCGCCAGGCCGAGATGCGCGGCGGCGTTCACCGTGGCGGTGCGGACCGCCTCCAGCGGGGTCAGCCCGGCCGCGACCAGCAGCCCGAACTCGCGGGCGTTGTCGCCGTGGCGGCTGACGCCGGAATCGGTGCCGAAGGCGATCGGCACGCCGGCGGCGTGCGCCCGCCGCGCCATCGCCAGCATTGCTGGGCCGACCGATGCGGCCTTGGCCTTCGCCGCCGGACCGAGGAACGAATCGGGGTCGGCCGCCCAGCCGGCGACGGTGTCGCCGGCCAGCAGCGTCGGCACGAGCCAGGCGCCGTTGCGCTTGAACAAGGCGACCGAGTCGTCGTCCAGCCAGGTGCCGTGCTCGATCGCGTCGCCGCCGGCGCGCAGGAACGCGTTGACGCCGGCGGTGCCGTGCGCATGCGCGGTGACGCGGCGGCCGAGCGCGTGCGCGGTGTCGACGATGGCCTGCAGCTCGGCGTCGGTGAACTGCTGGTCGACGCCGGCATCGGCGTCCGAGAGCACCGCGCCGGTGGCGACGATCTTGATCAGGTCGGCGCCGCGCTGGACCTGCTGGCGCACCAGACGCCTGCAGTCGCCGGCGCCGGAGCACAGGTTGGGCCGCTGCAGCGCGCGGGTGACGTCGTCGCGGTAGCCGAACAGGTCGCCCTCGCCGCCGTGCGGGCTGAGCACGTTGCCGGCGGCGAGGATTCGCGGTCCGGGCAGCTTGCCGGCGGCGATGCCATCGCGCAGGGCGAAGATCGCCTCGTTCTCGGCGCCGAGGTCGGCGACCGTGGTGAACCCGGCATCGAGGGTGCGGCGCGCGAACTGCACGCCGTTGATGGCGAGGTCCGCGGCGCTGCGCACCGTGCGCAGCAGCTTGTCGTCGGGACCGTTCTCGTGGCCCAGGTGCACGTGGCTGTCGATCAGGCCGGGCAGCACGAAGCGGTCGGACAGGTCGATGGTTTCGCCTGGCGTACCGACGAAGCCATCGCGCAGGTCGACGACCCGCCCGTCCTCGACCACCACCGTCATCCGCGACAGCACCCGGCCGCTGGCCGGATCGGCCAGCAGGCGGCCGGCATGGATGTAGCGCGGCCCGTCGTGCGCCGGCGGCGAGGCGAAGGCGGGGGCGAGCACCAGGCAGGCTGCTAGCGCGAGCCAGAGCCCTAGCGCACGAGCGGGCCCGCGGCGCGTCATTCGGCGGCCTCCGCGGCGGAGAGGGCGCGGAAGTCCGCCCCGGTCTCCGCCGCGAGCCATATCAGCGCGGCCCAGACGGCGATGTTCTGGTCGAGGTCCGTGCGGTCGAGAGTAGCGGCGGCGAGCAGCGCGGCCAGCCAGCACAGCAGCGGGAACTCCGACCGCATCCGGCACCGGACTGGATTCATCCTGGATCTCCCTGTTGCAGCCGCTGGTCGACCCACCCATCGACCACTTCGCCCAGCAGCGGTAACGGCAGTGAACCCTCGCCCAGCAGCGCATCGTTGAAATCGCGCAGCCGGAAGTCTGCCCCGAGTTCGCGTCGCGCCCGCGCCTGCAGTTCGACCAGGCTGCGCTTGCCGAGCTGGTAGGCGGTGGCCTGGCCCGGGGTCACCAGGTAACGCCGGACCGCGATGGCGTTGGCGGGCGCCGCGTCGAAGGTGTTGTCGTCCAGCCAGCGCAGTGTCCGCTCCGGGCTCCAGCGGCGTGCATGCAGGCCGGTGTCGACTACCAGCCGGCCGGCACGCATCAGTTCGCTCGACAGCCGCCCGAAGTCCTGCCACGGGTCCTCGTACAGCCCGAGCTCGAGCGGAAGCTGTTCGGCGTACAGGGCCCAGCCCTCGCTGAAGGCGGTATAGCCGCCGTGGCGGCGGAAGTCCGGCAGGTTCTGCAGCGAGGCGGACAGCGAACGCTCGAGGTGGTGGCCGGGCACGCCCTCGTGGCAGGCGAGGGCGGTGAGCTCGTGGCGGGGCAGGTTGCCCATGTCGCGCAGGTTGTAGCGCACGATCCCCGGGCGCGCGCCGTCCTGCGACGGCGGGAAATAGCCGGCGATGCCGGCCGAGACTTCCAGCCATGGTTCCACCCGCCGCACCTCGACCCGGGCCGGTGGCCGGAACCCGGTCAGCGCGTCGAGCCGTGCGGACACCGCCTCGATGACCGCTCCGGCGGCGGCCAGGTAGTCGCTGCGCCCGGCATCGGTATCGGGATAGCGGGCATCGGGGTCGGCGCGTACCCGGTCGATCAGCTCGCGCAGCGTGCCGCGATGGCCGAGGCGTGGCGCCAGCGCGCGGATCTCGCCGTGCAGGCGCGCGGTCTCCTCCAGGCCGATGGCGTGCACGCGTTCCGGATCGAGTGCCAGGGTCGATTCGATGTGCAGCATCGCCGCGTAGTAGGCATCGCCTCGCGGCAGCGCCCAGACGCCGGCGGCCGCCGGAGCGTCGCGTTGCGCCGCCTGCAGCCAGGCGATGAGCCGGCGGAAGCCGGGGGCGAAGCCGTCCTGCATCGCGGCGACGGCGTCGCGCCGCAGCGCATCCGCGCCCTCGAGCCCCGCGGCCGCGAGCTTGGCGTCGAAGTCGGCGAGGATGGCATTGTCGCCCTCGCCGTCGAAGGGAGCCCCGCGCAGCAGCCGCGTGCAGGTATCGACCACGGGCGCCAGCGTGGAGGTGGGCGGGCAGACGCCGGCCGCCTGCTGTTCGCGCAGGCCGTCCACCACCTGCCGCAGATAGCCGTCCACCCCGCGCAGGCGCTCGATGTAGGCCTGTGCGTCCTCGCGGCTGGCGATGGGGTGCCGGTCGATCAGGGTCTGCGGCACGATCCGCTGCGGCCCGCGCATCTGGCAGACCGGGTAATGGTGGCTGCGCCAGCGCAGCCGGCGCAGCGCCTGCTCGGTGTCGTAGCGGAACAGGCGATGATCGAGCCACGCGGCCTGCGGCAGGGCGCCCGGGTCGATGGCGCGCAATTCGGAGAGGTCACTGCGCAACAGGTCGATGTCCTCCTGCCGGTGCTGCGCGCCGACATCGTCCCAGCGGTGATGGTCGGTGTGCAGCCCCAACGACGCCTGCAGCAGCGGACTGCGGCGCAGGCGCCGCGCGAAGCTGCGCTCGAACAGTTCGGCCAGTCGCCGGGACGGCTCGGCCCCGTCGCCGCCAAGTACGGGCAGCGCCGCAAGCGCGGCGCCCGCGGCGGCCCCGGCGAGAAAGCCGCGGCGGCTGAGGTTGGGGCCCGATGTGGTCACTGCCGTCCTGCGGTCTCGCCGTCCGTCGTGGCCGGTTGCGGATCCGGAGCCGGCGGGGGCGCCGCGTCGCGCACATGGCGGTCGAGGAACTCGCGGATGGTGCGATAAGCCACGACCTGGTTGGCCTTTTTGCGGAAGCCGTGGCCCTCGTCGGGAAATACGACGTATTCGACCGGCACGCCGTTGGCCCGCACCCGCTCGACGATGTCCTCCGACTCCACCGGCAGCACCCGCGGATCGTTGGCGCCCTGCAGCACCAGCAGCGGCCTGCGGATGTTGCCGGCGTGGAAGGCCGGCGAGATCGCCTCGAAGCGCTCCGGCTCGGCTTCCCAGTCTCCCATCTCGCTCTTGAGCAGGCGGCGCAGGTCCTCCCACCAGTCCGGCGTGTTGGCCAGCAGCCGCGTCCAGTTGGAGACCCCGTAGATGTTCACCCCGGCAGCGAACACGTCGGGCCGGAACGCCAGCGCCGCCAGTGCCATGAAGCCGCCGTAGGAGCCGCCCATCACTGCGATGCGGTCCGGATCCACCAGGCCGGTGTCGATCAACATCTGCCGGGAGGCGACCACGTCGTCGAGATCGGCCTCGCCGTGGCGGCCGTCGTCGAGATGGTAAAAGGTCTTGCCGGACCCGGAGGAGCCGCGGTTGTTGATCTCGTAGACCACGTAGCCGTGGTTGACCAGGTACTGGACCATCGGCTTGAAGCCGATCCTGCTCTCGCCGCCCGGCCCGCCGTGTACCCAGATCGCGGCCGGGCGCGTCTCGTCCTCGACAATGCCCTTGGGCACGTAGAGGATGCCGGGCACGATCACCCCGTCGTGGGAATGGAAGCGCACCACCCGCCCTGGCACCAGGTCGCCGGCGGGGATGCCGGGCGGTAGCGAATCGACCAGGCGGACGGGCGCATCCGCGCCGGCCGGGTACAGGCGCAGGTCGCCGGGCATGTCGCCCGCGCTCTCGACCGTGGCGATCGCGCCCGTGGGGGACAGCGCGAACCCAGCGACCGTCGCCGGCGCCGCATCCAGTACCCGCTGCCGCTCCAGGGTCTCGGCGTCGAACAGATGGACCACGGTGCGCGCGTCGTGGTTGACGAACGCGGCCAGGCGCTCGCCATCGGAGGACAGCCGCGCGCCGGTGACGTCCCAGTCGACGGCAAGGACCGGGGTGCGTTCGCCGCTCTCGAGGTCGAGGCGCTCGAGGCGGCTGAACTCGCGGTCTTCGTCGCTGGTGAGGAAGAGATGTCGGCCGTCGCGGGAGAATTCCTGCGGCACGCAGGCGATCCTGCGGCCGGCCTCGTTCAGGCGCCGCATCTTCGCGCTGTCGACCTCGTAGACGAAGCAGTCGGTGTGGGCGTTGTCGTGGATCCGGCTCAGCGCCACCAGGCGGCGGTCGCCGCTGACCGCATGCATCTGGTAGGCGTCGTTATTGGTGAACAGTCGCCGGCGCGTGTAGTCCGTGGTCGAGTACTCGTACAGGTCGAAGTGGCGCCGATCGCGCTCGTTGGTGGCGGCGAAGAACGACGCGCCGTCCGGAGCCCAGGCGATGAACCGCGCCTTGAGGCGCTCGCCGGGGGTCAGGTCGCGGGTGGCGCCATCCGGCTCGCGGACGAAGAGGTGGTACAGCTCGTCGCCGCCGCGGTCGCTGGCGTAGAGCACGCGCTCGCCGTCGGGAAACCAGCCGATCGCCATCACCGTCTCGTCCGAGTCGGTCAGCGCTTCGGCGGCGCCGCCGGCCGCCGGCATCACGTACAGGTTGGCCACCCCGCTGCGCTTGCTGGTGAACAGCAGCCGCGCGCCGTCGGGCGAGAAGTCCAGCCCGCCGATCTCGTCGAACGCCATCAGCTGCTCGATGTCATGGCGCGGCGGCGGCGCCGCGATGGCGTCTGCGGTGGCGGCGACCTCGGCCGAGGGCGATGGCGAACACGCCGGCAGCAGCGTCAGCGACAGCAGGGCGATGGGGAGCAGATGTTTCAACAGGCGATCCTCGATGCACGGAGGCGGCCGGCCATGGGCGGCGCGCCGGGTGGTCGCACGGGGGCGTTCAGAAGCTCGCGCTCAGGCGCAGCAGGTAGGTGCGGCCGATCGGGTCGTAGGCGCCGAAATTGCGGCCCACCTGCGCCGCATACGGCACCTTGCGGTCGAACAGGTTGTTCACCGCCAGCTGTGCCTTGACGTGGTCGCCGAGCCAATAGCCGACGCTGGCGTTGAAACGCCAGTAGTCGCCGATGTCATTGGCCTCGCGCGGGAGGTCCTCTTCGGTCGCGTCCAAGTCGCGGACGACCGAACTGGTCCACAGCGCCTGCAGGTCCAGCTCGAGTTTGTCGAGGCTGTAGCCGGTGGACAGGTTCACCCGGTACTTGGGCGTGCCGACGCTGCCGACGGCATCCTGGACCGGCACCCCGGGCTGCGCCACGAGTTCGTACTTGTGGGTGTACGACAGCTTGCTGCCGATGCGCATGCTGCCGCCGCCGAGGTCGAAGCGGTACTCGGCGGCGCCGATCAGCCCGGAGAAGTCCAGCGTCGAGGTGTTGACGAAGCCGGTGCGGTAGCCGTTGGCGATGTCGCCGGCGGTGCGCACGGCCCCCGGCTGCGCCGCCGCCTGTTCGGCGGTCAGCCGCTCGAAGGTCGCGCAGGCCGGCTCGTTGGGGTAGTTGACGCTGTCGTAGCAGGCCGACAGCAGCGCGCCGATGCCGAGATTCTGGATGCCGTTCTCCAGCGAGATGTCGGACCAGTCCATCGCCAGGCGGAAATCGGGCAGGGCGGCCGGCTGGTACACGAACCCGAGCGACCAGGAGTCGGCGGTCTCGTTCATCAGGTCGACGTTGCCGGAACGGGTGCCGTACGCCGAGACCGCGCCGGTGGTGGACTCGAAGGCGGCCGGATCGTCGACACCGACCGCCGCCAGGGCGGCCCGGCAGTTGGCCTCGCGCACGGCCGGGTTGGCGCCGCGGTTGTAGTTCTGCGCGTTGCAGACGTCGTTGATCGCGCCCGCGACCGGGGCCGAACCCAGGAACAGCTCGGTGATCGCCGGCGAGCGGATCGCATGCGTATAGACCCCGCGGAAGACCAGGCCGTCGCCCCAGCCGGACAGGCGCGGGGCGAACCGCGCGCCGACCGACCAGGTGAGGTCGCTGCCGGCGAGCGAGTTGTCGACGTGGCGGGCGGCGGCTTCCAGGCTCAGCGCCTTGGCGAAGCGCAGCGCCTGCGACTCCGCGATCAGCGGGGCGACCAGCTCGCCGTAGAACTCGGTGGTGCGGTAGCTGCCGTCGATCCCGGCGAAACTGCCGGAGCCGCTGCCGATCAGCACGTTGCCTGCCTCGAGGGTGGCGTCGGGCTCGAACGCGCCGCCCTCGGTGCGGCGTTCCGCGCCCAGGTTGAACTGCAGTGGCTCGGCCAGCCCGATCGGCAGCGCGCCGGTCAGGTTGCCGGTCAGGACCTTCTGGGTGTTGAGGCTGGTGGCGCGGCCGCGGTCGGTGAGGTAGTCGATCGCCTCCAGGCTGGCGTTGCCGGCGCCGAATAGGTTGATCGGCACGCAATCGCCACCGGAGGCGCAGACGATGTTGCCGCTGCCGTCGCGCACCGCGTCGATGGCGCGCAGCAGCCGCACCGGATCGATATAGGTCAGGGACGAGATGCTTTCGCTGCGACCGTAGTTGTAGGAAAGATCCCAGGACCAGGTCTCGTCGAAGGCGGCGAAGTCGCCCTTCAGTCCGCCGACGAAACGATACAGGTCCAGCGTGGTTTCGCCCGGGGTGCGGTCGACGATGTCGTTGAGGTTGCGGCTCAGGTTGAAACCGTCCAGTCCGTTGTCGGCCAGGATCGCCCGCGAGTGATCGCTCAGGTAGGGATTGTCCGCGGAGAACCTGAGCGTCGGGCCGCCCAGCACCGGCGCCGCGAACTGGTACAGCTCGCTCTGCTCGACGCCTTCGGTGCGCACGTAGGTCGTCTCGGCGAAAGCCCGCACCGACGGCGTGATGTCGAAATGGCCCAGCGCATTGAAGATGGTGCGTTCGCTCAGGGTCAGCAGTCCGAAATGGTCGGCGGGATTCACGCCGTCGCCGCCGTCGGCCAGGATCGGCGCGCCGACCGCTTCCTGGACCGCCCGACCTGGCACGTAGGGCGCCAGTTCGCCGTCGGCGCCGAACTGCAGCGGCGTGCCGCTCGAGTCGTAGATGTAGTTGCCGCGCGTATAGATCGGCGGCAGCACCGCCCCGGGCAGGTCGAAGCCCAGGATCGGCGCCAGCTGATTGTCGTAGGGCAGCCCACCTTCGGTCAGGAGGGCGTAGCGCAGGTTGCCGGCCACCGCCCACGCGGCGATGCCGTCGGCGGGACCGGTATCGTCGGGGTTCGGCAGCAGGTAACGGAACGGCATCCGATCGGACAGGCGCAGGCCATGCTGGCGGTGGTACTCGGTGCCGATCACGGCGTTGCCGCGGCCCTCGGCGAAGTTGCCGCCGAACAGGCCGCGCACGCTGTAGCTCTCGGCGTCGCCGCGGTCGGTGATGCCGTACTGCACCGACGCCTGGGCGCCCTCGAAATCCTCCTTGAGGATCACGTTGACGGTGCCGGCGATCGCGTCCGAGCCGTACACCGGCGCGCCGCCGATGGCGATGGTCTCGACCCGGTCGACCAGGCCCGCAGGGATGACGTTGAGGTCCACCTGCGAGCCGGGCGAGGCCGCCCCGCCGACGCCGGCAACGGTGTTGGAAGAGACGAACCGCCTGCCGTTGACCAGGGTCAGCGTACGCTGCGAGCCCAGGCCGAAGAAATTGACGAAGGTCTGGGCGATCCCGAGGGTCGCCTGTGCGGCACCGACCGGGCTCGATGCCGAGGGGCCGAACCCGGGCGTGTCCTCGAGCGCCTGGCCGATGTTGGTATAGCCGCGGCGCTCGATCTCCTCGGCACTGGTCACCAGCGCCGCCTGCAGGGTGTCGAAACCGGCGCGGTTGATGCGGGTGCCGGTGACCTGGATGCGCTCGAGCTCCACGGTCTGGTCGGTCGGCGGCGGCGCCTCGGTCGACACGGGTCGCGGCGCGGGCGCGCGCGGGCGCCGCACGGTGACGGTGTCCTCGCCGCTGGCCACCACCTCCAGCCCGGTGCCCTCGAACATCAGCCGCACCGCCTCGATGGCCTCGAAATCGCCCTGAACCGCGCCGGTGCGCACCCCGCGCAGGTCGCCTTCCGGCGCCATGATCTGCAGGCCCGACTGCTCCGCGGCCGCGCGGATCGCCTGTGCGGCCTCCTGCGGCGGCAGGTCGAACGTCTTGCGCGCCTGCGCCTGCGCCTGCGCCAGCACCGGCGCGGTGGCGAGCGCACAGCCCAGGCCGATGGCGAGCCACAGCCGGCTGCGCCGCGCAATCCTGCGTGATCCGATGCTGTTCACGGCCCCGTCTCCCCGGTATCGCATGCGCGATGCATGCCTCCCTGTGTACGAGGGGCGTGCGCGGCGAATCCTCTATTGCCGATGCGGCGTGGACGCGCGGGTCAGGACGATCGCGCCCGGCTCTTCGACCACCCGGGCGTCGAAGGTCGCCGCCGCGGAACGCGCGAAGGCGCGGGTGTCGCCGATCCGGAACACCCCGACGAAGTGCTCGGCCGCCAGGTCCGGGTCGGCGATGCGGATCGGGACCTGGGCGTAGCGGTTCATCTCGGCGATGGCGGCCTCCAAGGGTTCGCCGTCGAAGGTCAGGTAACCCTCGCGCCAAGAATGGCGGCGCGATACCTCCTCGGCGGTCAGTGCGTTCTCGATCATCGGCAGGGCGCGCGCGGCCACCACCTGCTCGTTGCGGGCCGCGCGCCGCGGCCGCTCCAGACCCCTGGAATCGGGGCGTTCGACCTCGACCACGCCCTCGAGCACCGTCACCGCCACGGCATCGCCCAGGCGGCGTACCGCGAACTCGGTGCCCACTGCGCGCGCGGCCACGTCGCCGGCCTCGACCACGAACGGCCGCGCCGGGTCGCTGACGACCTGGAAGGTGGCCTCGCCGCGTTGCAGGTGGATACGTCGCTGCGCGTCGCCGTAGCGCACCCGGATCACCGAATCGGTGTTGAGCACGACGACGGAACCATCGTCCAGCGCCAGCCTCACGATCTGGCCGACGCCGGCAGCGTGGCGGCCGGAATAGTGCTCGTAGCCGATGCCGCCGGCCAGCACCGCCAGCAGCAACGAGGCGGCGACGGCGAACACGCGCATGCGCACGCGGCGCTGCGGTGCAATCGGTTCCTCGCCACCGCCCTTCGCCATCGCGGCGATGCGGTCGAGGTCGCGCCAGATCGCCTGCGCGCGCACGAATGCGCCGCGGTGGCGCGGATCGCGCGCCAGCCAGGCCTCGAGCTCGCCGCGGTCGCGCTCGCCCAGCGCGCCCTCGGACGCCCGGACCGCCCAGCCGGCGGCGATGCCGTCGATATCAGCGCTGTCGTTGCCTGCGCTCATCGATTCCAGTGCTCCGCGCCGGCAGGGCCGGCGTCTTCCTCATTTCCCGCATGATCGTTCTCAGGGCCTTGGCCAGGTGCTTCTCCACGGTGCTTTCGGAGATGTTCATCCGTTCCGAGATCTCGCGCTGCGACAGCGATTCGAATTTCTTCATCACGAACGCCTGCCTGCACTTGGCCGGCAGTGCCGCGATCGCCGCGTGCAGGCGCTCGACTTCCTCGCGGCCGCTCAGGCGCCGCTCCGGGGTGGGTCCGGCGTCTGCCACGTGCAGCGCGTCGATGTCCGCCACCGTCTCGATCGGCACGATCCGCGACCTCCTGACGGTCTCGCCGACCACGCGCCTGGCGATGACGAACAGATAGGCGCGCGCGTCGTTGATGCCGTCCGTGTTCACCGCCCACAGCCGGGCGTAGGTTTCCTGGACGACCTCGTCGAGGTCGCACATCGCAAGGCCGCGGATGCGCGCGGACAGCCAGCGGCGCACGTCGCCTTCGTGCGGCAATACTTCCCGCGCGAACCAGCGGATGCGGCTCTCATGTTCCACGGACAGGATCCCTGGCGCTGCGCTTGCCCATCACCGTTGCTTCATATCACGTCCTGGGATGCTGCCCGGTTCCGCGGCGGATCGTCGTGGCTCACTGCGCGGTGATGCTGCGCAGCACGGTGCCGTCCGCGGCCAGGAAATCCACCCGCGGCTCGCCCTTGGCGTCGACCGTCAGCTGCAGCCGTGGCCGGCCCTCCGGGTCGGCCAGGCGCACCACCGCGTCCTCGAGCGTCTTGCCCGCGAACAGACGCTCGGCGCCGGCGCCGCCGCGCGCCATCGCGTAGTCCATCATCTCCTTGCGGATGGCCTCGCGCTCGGCGTCGGATTCCGCGCCTGCGGCGCGGTCGCTCATTTCCATCAGCGGCCCGATCGAATAGTCCGGGCGGTCCCAGACCCGCAGCCCGGCGACGCGGCGGCCGTCCTGTTCGTTGTAGACCATGCCGACGGTCTGGTCCTGCTTGTACTGGTCGAAGAACAGCCCGGCCGAGGCCGAGTGGGCGCCGTCCTGTTTCGCACTGCCGAAGGTCATGCCGCCCGATTCGTCGCCTTCGTCGTTGAAGAACAGCATCCCGCCGCCCTTGCGGCTGTGGTGGCGGTATTCGGTGCCTTCCATGAACAGCCCCGGAAAACGCGCGCTGTTGGCGATCACCAGGCGGTTGAGGCCATTGGGCTCGACCACGTTGAGCCGTTGCACGGTGAGTTCCTCGAACTCGCCGGTCGCAGCGGCCTCGATCTTGTCGGCCGGCCGGGCGGTAATCCGGTCCCAGGCAGCCCAGCCGGAGAGTACGGTCACGGCGACCAGCCAGGTGGTCAGCAACCAGTCGCGGGGCGTCATCGTCATGTCAGGGTCCTTCGTTGGCGTCGGCAGGGGCGGGCGCGGTGGGTGCATTGGCGTCGACGTGCGTAGCCATTTCGCGCACCACGCCGGCCCAGTCGGTGTGGTGCCAGTTGTGGCCCTTCATCGGCCGGCCGTACTCGAAGCGCGCGGGATAGTCGTCGCCGGCGACCTCGCGCAGCATCCGCTCGAAGCGGTAGACCGCGAGGTTGAGGTAGAAGTCGTCCATCTCGCCGGCGAACAGGTGCAGCTTGCCGCGCAGGCGCGGTGCCAGCCGGTTCCAGTGGTCGCGCGCGTACGCGCTCAGGTCGTAGCCGTTGTCGCGCATCCACGCGGCGACCTCGCGGTCGATCGCGCCGCTGCGCTTGTCGAACAGCAGCCGCGGGTAGCCGTCCTCGCCGGCCGGGCCGTGGGTGGCCTGCCAGATATCGAGCTGGTAGCCGGAGCGGCCGCGCGAGCCCAGCACCGCTTCGAACGCCGCCAGGTGGCGCATGTCCAGCAGCGGCTGGCCTTCGCGGGTGCGGCGGAACGGACGCTCGGTGTGCAGCCAGTCGTTGACCGGCACGCTGAACATGTTCTCGTCGGCGTAGATGTCGCTGAGCAGGTAGTTGCGGAAATCGATCGGGTCCGGATTGAACACCCAGGCGCCGCCGAAGAAATCGGGGTAGTGGAGCTGCAGCGCCAGCGCTTCCCAGCCCCCGGTGGAGGCGCCTTCGACGATGCGCGCGTGCGGCTGGCCGATGCCGCGGAAGCGGCGCTCCAGCTCGGGCATGATCTCGGTGGTCAGCGCTTCTCCGTACGGGCCGTTGTTGGGGGAATCGACCGCGTAGGACTCGACGAAGTACGGGCTGGGATGCTCGAAGGTGATCGCGACCACGCGCGGGAAATCGTCGCCCTGCCAGGCCTGGGCGAATTCGTAGCCGGTTTCGACGTTGGCATCCCGGGCCCGGGCCACCGCCGCGTCGCCGTGGCTGTCCGGATCGGGGTCGAAGCCGAACGGCGCATCGCCATGGCCGAAGACGTAGACCACCGGGTAGCGCGCGTCCGGGTTCTCATCGAAACCGCGCGGCAGCAGCACGCTGGCACCGATGTGGATCGGCACGCCCCAGAACGCGCTCAGGACTTCGCTGCGGATGCGGACCCGGCGGATCCACGGCGTATCCTCGAGCTCTGGCAACGCCGGCACCGTTGCCGCCAGGCGCAGCGGCACCGGCGCCGCATCCGGCCCCAGCGTGACCGGCTGGACCGTGCTGTACAGGTTCCCGGGTTTGGCGTGGAAAGGCACCCGGCGGTCGGTCAGCGGCAGCCACAGGCGGTGTCCGTCGGCGCGGTCCAGCTGCGTGTAGCGGACCAGCACCGCCTGGACGTGGTAGTCGCCGGGCGGCAGCGCGTCGAGGCTTTGCAGCGGGTAGGCGGCGGCGTCCGCGCCGACCGCGACTTCCGCGCCCGGCGCCAGCCCTTCGACGTCGATCCCGAACACGGCCGGGCCGTTCAGCCCGATCGCCAGCCTGGGCTCGGGCTGGTCGGTGCGGGCCACGGCCACGATCAGGCGCCCGGTGACCGGCCCGTCCGCGACCGCGGGGTCCAGCACCACCCGGAAGCCTGCCGCCGACGCCGCAGGTGCTGCCAGCATCGCCAGCAGCAACACCAGCAACCAGCGGGGCACGGAAAGCCGTCGGGCGTTCCGGACGGATGACGGCTCGGGCATCTGCGCTCCCTGTCGTGGCGGCCGGTATGGCCGTCCCCTCCCGAACTACGAGGGCCGCCGGCGGGAAATCCGCCACTCCGCCGCCGCCAGCGGGTCAGGGACGTGCTCGACTCGCGACCTGCCCGGCGCCGCCTTGCCGCACCGGCACCGTGCGGCTACGGTGGCGCGATGAACACGATCCTGGCCCTGAGGTTTCCCCGGATTTCTCGCAACCTATCTTCCCCTTTTGAAAAAGGGGGATTGAGGGGGGCGAAAGCCGCCGCTTGCAAGCCGCAGGCTTGCGGCGGTTTGAGCGCTCCCGCGCGCTGCGCGGGGGCCGGGAATCGCAAAGCGATTTGCTGTTGCTTGGCCGGGCACCGAGCAAATCCCCCCAACCCCCCTTTTTCAAAGGGGGGAAGCAGCGAAACCGTTGCACTGATTACAGGAGAACAGGGGAAACCTCAGATCCTGGCCCGTCTGTCCCTGCCCGTGGTGCTGCTCGCCCTTTCCGCCTGCACGGTGGTGACCGGCGCCGGCAATGGTGCCGCCGCGCGCGCCGATGCCGCTGCCGAAGAAGTTGCCCCGCAACCGGCCATGCCGGACGCGGCCGTCGCCCGTGCCGCGGATGCCACGCCCGTGGACCGTCTGGCCCCACCCGACGCCTTCCTGGCGAGGCTGGCGCGACACTGTGGCCAGGCCTTCGCCGGTCGCATCGTCGCCAATGAACCGGCATCCCCCGAGCCTGACGACTTCGAAGGCAAGTCGCTGGTCATGCATGTGCGCGGCTGCGACGACCCGGCCCGCGAGCTGCAGATCCCGTTCCACGTCGGCGAGGACCGATCCCGCACCTGGCTGCTGACCCGCACCGACACCGGCCTGCGGCTCAAGCACGACCATCGCCACGAGGACGGCAGCGACGACGCGGTGACGCTGTACGGCGGCGATACCGCCGGCGCCGGCACCGCGCAGCGGCAGGAGTTCCCGGTCGACGCCGAGTCGATCGCCATGTTCGAGCGCGAGGGCCTGGGCGCCTCGGTCACCAACACCTGGGCGATGGAGATCGAGCCGGAGCGGCGTTTCCTCTACGAGCTCGCCCGTCCGGGCGGACGCCTGTTCCAGGTGGAGTTCGACCTGACCACGCCGGTCGAGACGCCGCCCGCGCCCTGGGGCCACTGAGCCCCCGTAGGAGCGCGCCATGCGCGCGATGCCGCGGGTGCCGGCCGGATCCGGTGGACGCCGCGATTCTGGACCGGCAGGCGCGCCGGTCACCGGAATTCGCGGGCGGCGAAATGCCCGCGGCATCGCGCGCATGGCGCGCTCCTACGAGGCGTGGCGGTGTTTGGGGTGCCGGTCGCTTGATTCGCCGGCCGCTGGCCCCACAATGCGCGCAGACTCCACGAGTGCACCGCCATGCCGATCTACGCCTACCGCTGCGCCGCCTGCGGCCATGACTTCGACCGCCTGCAGAGGCTCGCCGATCCCGATCCCGACGCCTGCCCCGCCTGCGCCGCCGATGCGGTGAAGCGGCAGCTGACCGCACCGGCGTTCCGCCTGTCCGGGAGCGGCTGGTACGAGACCGACTTCAAGAAGGACGGCGAGAAGAAGCGCAACCTGGTCGAAGGCGGAGAGGGCGCGGCCAAGCCGGAAGCGGCCCCGGCAGCGGACACCAAGGCGCCCGCGGCAAAGACCGACGGTGCCGCCGCGAAGCCCGCGCCGGACGCCGCCAAGCCTGCGCCGAAGCAGGCCCCCGCCGCCGCGCCGTGAGCAGGGCGACGCGTTCGCGTTTCAGCGGACGCCGAACCGGGCGCGGCAGCCACCGCTGACCCACAGCGACGCGCCGCCGTCGTAGCCCCAGGAGCGGCCCTGGACGCAGGACACGTCCGACAGTTGCTCGATCATCTGCGGGCGGCCGCGCGCGGCCTGCCAGGCGCAGGTGGTGCGCTGGTAGTGCTTGCTGGCACAGGTCACGCTGTAGGCGTCCGTCGGCGGGCGCGGTCCCGGACCCCGACCGCTGCCGAACTCGGCCCGGCAACCGTTGTCGACCCACAGCCCCCGCCGGTCGTAGCCCCAGGTACGGCCCTGCACGCAGGGCTGGCTGGAGAGCTGTCGCAGCAGTCGCGGCTGGCCTGCCGCCGCATTCCAGGGGCAGGTGCGGTGACGCCCGCCTTCGCTGGCGCAGGTGACGCGGTCGCCGACCACCGGTGGCGGCCGGACCTGTGCACCGGCGGCGAACTCCGCACGGCAGCCGTTGCCGACCTGGACGCGGCCGCCCTGCGACTGCCAGGTACGACCCTCGACGCAGGGGGCCGAGGACAGCTGCCGGACCAGCCGTGACGGACCGCGCCAGGGCGTCGGGCAGGTGCGCGAGCGTCCGTCGTCGCTTTCGCAGCGGATGGTGTTGCCCGGCCGGACCGGCGGCCGCGGGCCGGACGTGCCGGCCAGCGAACGGGCGATGTCCTGCTTGATCCGGCTGAAGGTCCAGTTCGAGCGGTTGACCTGGTCGAGGTAGAACCGCAGCTGGTCGTCGGGAATGCGGCGGCCGCGGGACTGGTCGGAATATTCGAGCGCGATCACGCGCTCCTGGTCGCGGACCGACAGTTCGCGCAGGTTCTCGGGCGCGTAGGCGCGGGTCTGCGGCTGGGCGTGCAGCGGCGAACCGCCGAATGCCACCAGGACCAGGAGCAGGAGACATCCGGACAGACGGTGCATGGCGATTCCCTCCGATGGCGGCGACCGGCGCAGTCGTGGCGACGCGGCCCGGCAGCCTGCCGCTAAAATAGCGCGTTTCCCGCCCCCAAAGCGGGACCGCCTTCGCTCCCTGGAGTCTCCATGCGTACCCATTACTGCGGCCTCGTCGACGAGGCGCTGGTCGGACAGACCGTCACCTTGTGCGGCTGGGCCGACGTCGCCCGCGACCTCGGCGGCCTGTGCTTCATCGACCTGCGCGACCACGAGGGCATCGTCCAGATCGTCGCTGAACCTGAAGCAGGCACCGAAGGCAACGCCGAGGTGATCACCGCCGCGGCCGGCGTGGGCTACGAGGACTGCCTGCGCGTAACCGGCGAGGTGCGGCTGCGCGAGTCGCCCAACCCGAAGTTGCCGAACGGCCGCGTCGAGGTGGTGGCGCGTGGCATCGAGGTGCTCAACAAGGCCGAGCCGCTGCCCTTCCACGCCCACGAGAACCCGGGCGAGGACATCCGCCTGCAGTACCGCTACCTCGACCTGCGCACCCCGCAGATGCAGGCCAAGCTGCGCATCCGCACCCGCCTGGTGCAGGCGTTGCGGCGCTGGCTGGATGCGCGCGGCTTCCAGGACATCGAGACGCCGATCCTGACCAAGGCCACGCCCGAGGGCGCGCGCGACTTCCTGGTGCCGGCGCGCATGCATCCGGGCGAGTTCTACGCGCTGCCGCAGTCGCCGCAGTTGTTCAAGCAGATCCTGATGATGGCCGGCTTCGACCGCTACTACCAGATCGCGCGCTGCTTCCGCGACGAGGCGCTGCGCGCCGACCGCCAGCTCGAGTTCACCCAGCTCGACATGGAGTTCGCCTGGGTGTCCGAGCATGACGTGCAGGACACGGTCGAGGCGATGCTGTGCGACGTGTTCCGCGAGGTGATGGAGGTCGAGCTCGGCGTCTTCCCGCGGATGACCTGGGCCGAGGCGATGCGCCGCTATGGTTCCGACAAGCCGGACCTGCGCATCGCGCTGGAGCTGGTCGACGTCGATCCCGAGGTGAAGGGATCGGAGTTCAAGGTCTTCACCGACTGGGCCGGTGTCGACGGCGGCCGCGTCTGCGCGCTGCGGGTGCCGGGCGGCGCGGCGCTGTCGCGCAAGCAGATCGACGAGTACGCCGCGCACGCGGCCAAGTTCGGCGCCAAGGGCCTGGCCTATGTCAAGCTGTCGGAGAGCGGCGAAGTGTCGTCGCCGATCGCCAAGTTCTTTTCCGACGAGGCGTTCGCCTCGCTGCTCGCGCGCGTCGGCGCCGGCAACGGCGACCTCGTGTTCTTCGGTGCCGGCAGGCACGCGACCGTCAGCGACTTCATGGGCGCGGTGCGGCTCAAGGCCGGCCGTGACTTCGGCCTGGTCGAGGCCGGTTGGAGGCCGCTGTGGGTCACCGACTTCCCGATGTTCGAATGGGACGAGGAGGCGAACCGCCACGTCGCGCTGCATCACCCGTTCACCGCGCCCGCGGTCGACGACGAGGCCGAGCTCCGCGCGAATGCGCGCACCGCGGTCTCGCGCGGCTACGACATGGTGCTCAACGGCAACGAGATCGGCGGCGGTTCGATCCGCATCCATCGCTCGAGCATGCAGTCGGCGGTGTTCGAACTGCTCGGCATCGGCGCCGAGGAGGCGCGGGCCAAGTTCGGCTTCCTGCTCGACGCGTTGAAGTACGGTGCGCCGCCGCACGGCGGCATCGCCTTCGGCATCGACCGCATCGCCGCGCTGATGGCCGGCACCGACTCGATCCGCGACGTCATCGCCTTTCCCAAGACCACCGGCGGCCAGTGCCTGATGACCGGCGCGCCGTCGCCAATCCCCGAGGCGCAGCTGGCCGAAGTGCACATCGCGGTGCGGCCCAAGGGCTGATTTCTCCCACAGTCGGCTTTGAAGCCCCTCTCCCGTCGGGGCGACAGCGCACGGCTTGCGCGCCACTGGCGCGCGTGCGGTGGAGCGCCCGCGCCGCTGGCGCGGGCCGGGGCGCGGAGCGGCGGTTGGGGTGAGGGTACGGAGAAGTCGCGACGGTTCAGGTCTCTACTCTTTCGCCGTACCTCATCCGGCCCCCGACTAAAGCACTCGGGGGCAGGCTCTTCGGGCCACCTCGCTCCGCGCCCCGGCCCTTGCGCATGGCGCAAGGGCGTTCAGGCGTGCGCGAGTCGATGGCTCGCAAGCCGCACGCCTTCACCCCGGAGGGAGGAGGGAAATGCATCCGGCACCTCAGGCAACGCGCACCTTGATTGGCCGCCAGCTTCCGCCGGCCGCGGAGCGATATCAGGCCGACGCGGCCTGGATCTCCGCGAACGCCTGCGCGATGCGCTGCGGCGCCGTCGGGCGTGCGTACATGCGGCCCATGTAGGCGCGCAGCCGCGGGAAATCGCCGAGCAGGTTCTCCTCGTTGGCCCAGTCCATCAGGTAGGCGGTCACGCAGTCGGCGGCGGTGACGGTGTCGCCGACGATGTAGGTGCGGCCTTCCATGTGGCGCTCGAGGACGGCTGCCATGTCGCGGAAATCCCCGCGGGCCAGGTCGATGTCGGCGGGCAGGCGCTTGTCTTCGGGTAGAGGAACGTGTGCCGTGCCATGCGCCAGAGCGGCTGCTCCAGCTCCGTCATCGCGAACAGCGCCCAGCGATAGACCTGCGCGCGCGTCTCGAGATCGGACGGGAGCAGGCCGTGCCCGGGATACTTCTCGGCCAGATAGAAGACGATGGCGGCGGATTCGGTCAGGATCAGGTCGCCGTCGACGAGCACCGGGAGTTTTCCGGCGGGGTTGAGGCGGAGGAATTCGGGCGTCTGCCCTTCGCCCGCGGCCAGGTTGACGGGAATGAATTCGAACTCGGCGCCCAGTTCCCGAAGCGCCCATTGGGCGCGCAGTGAGCGGGTCGGGCCGAAGCCGTAGAGTTTCATGCGGTTGTCCTGTCTGTGGAGGTCACCCTCATCGACGAATGGGCGGGGCGGGAATCGACACGTCAGGGGGCGGACCATGCACGCGCCAAACCTTGACCCGATTCGACGTTTACGGCGCCAACGCCGGCGTAGCCTGGCCGCGGGGGGATCGCCCGCAGTCCAAGGAGGAGCACTTCATGAAGATCCGTTTCCGCAGGACCTTGCTCGCGTTCGCCGCCGCCGCCGCCGTGTTGTTCGTGGTCGGGACCGCGTTTGCGCGATTCCCGATCCAGGGCAAGGAGTGGGGCGAATGGACCCGCTACGACAGCAGCGGCAATGCCGTCGGCGGCGGCCGCATCGAGTGCGACGGCAGCATCTACACCTGGGGCGACGCCGGCGCCCCCCATGGCATCGTCATCTATCCTTGCCGTTGAGGCAGGCGCACGAGGGCGGCTCCGGCCGCCCTTTTCTTTGCACGTGCCTGCAGTGGCCGGGAGCCCTGGATTGCCGAACGACGATGCGAAGCGAATTGCTGGGACGGAGATCACCCGTGTGATCCTGCTGCACGGCCTGTGGATGCCGGGTCTGGCCATGCGCTGGTTCGCCGCGCGCCTGCGCGGCGCCGGCTTCGCGCCGGAGGTGTTCGGCTACCACAGCATCGTCGGCGATCCCGGCGCCTCGGTCCGGCGCCTGGCCGCCCGCCTGGACGACGGCGGGCCGGCGCACCTGGTCGGCCATAGCCTGGGTGGGCTACTGGCGCTGCAAGCCCTGACCGAGGCGCCGCAGCCGGTGTCCGGCCGTATCGTCTGCCTGGGCACGCCACTGTGCGGCAGCGGCGCGGCGACGGCGCTGTCGCGGCAGACGCTGACGGCGCTGTACATGGGGCGCAGCGGCGCGATCCTGCGACGCGGCTGCGTGGCCTGGCCGCCCGGCACCGAGGTCGGCATGATCGCCGGGCGGATCCCGCGCGGGCTCGGCGCGCTGTTCGCCGGCTTCGACGGACCGCACGACGGCACCGTATCGGTCGCCGAGACCCGCGCCCCCCGGCTGACCGACCACGTGGTGGTGGATGCCAGCCACAGCGGCTTGCTGTTTTCGTGCCAGGCGGCCACGCACACCGCAAGCTTCCTGCGTGAGGGGCGGTTCCGGGCATAGGTGGCCCGACACCAGGTTCCCGCACTCAGTCGTGGATGCCATGCCCGTGCAGCAGGTCGGAAATATCGAAACGCCAGAGATTGCGTGAACCGTTGAGAGGATCTTCGAGGCTGTGTTGCAGTCCCGCCAGATCGCGCCGGGGCATGGGATATGTCGTCGGTGCGGGCCGCATGCTGGTGACGAAGATCTCGCCGAAGTCGCGCCCGAGGGTCGGCGCATTCTCGAGGTAGCGGCTGTTGATTTCGGCGCCGAGATGGATCGGCGTTCCCCAGCTGGCATCGTCGTTGCGAAAGACGATGTAGATGTCCGCCGCGCCGAGCGAATCGCCTTCGTTGCCGGCGAACAGAAGAAAGCGTTCGCGCGGGTCGATCGCCGGATCCATGTGGTTGCCGTCGAGGCCGATGCCGATATCGAGCCGTTGCGGCGCGCCATATCCGTCACCGGTCCACGGCGCCATGTAGATCTGGTAGCCGCGGTCGGTGTCTTCGCGGTGCGCGGAGAAGTACAGATTGCCGTTGGCGGCGACCGCGGGATTGAACACCATCGGCACTCGGTTGACTTCCCCGTCGATGCGCACCGGTTCCCCCCATCCGGCGTCGCTCCTGTCCACGTACCAGATGTTGGCGCCGGGAAACGTCTGCCCGTTCATCGTTCCGATCGGGCTGTCGCCGCCGGGAGTCGCCGGGCGGTTGGAGACGAAGAACAGGCGTTTCCCGTCGGGGGACACGTGCGGCTCGGAATCCTTCCAGATACCGGAGAAAGGGGCCACGCGGACATCGCCGTAGCCGTCCTGCACCCGTCTGGCGGAAAGGATGGTGGTCTGGCTGGAGACAAAGTTCCCGCGCGTGAAGTAGACCGTATCGCCATCGGGCGTGAACGTGGCCGATGTTTCGTTGAACGGGCCGGACACGACGCCCGGTGCGAACAGCTCGCCAGCGGTGCCTGCGCCGGCGGCCAGAAGGAAGCAGGCGGCGAGAATGGCGCGCGGCGCGCGCGGCGATGGTGGGCGGCTCGGAAAAGCGTTCATCGGCATCACTCCAGAAGAGGATCGCCCTCGCAAGGGCAGCAGGCACGGGCAAGGGTGGCCAGTGACAGGCATGGCAGCCAGTGTCGAAAGTAGCAGCGCCGCCGCGACACCGCCCGGGTGCGGGACAGGAGCGCCTATAATCCGTAGCAGTTTTCCATCAAGACGATCCGTGCATGGCAGGTCATTCCAAATGGGCCAACATCCAGCACCGCAAGAACGCGCAGGACGCGAAGCGGGGCAAGGTGTTCACCAAGCTGATCCGCGAGATCTCGGTGGCCGCGCGCGGCGGCGGCGGCGATCCCGGCGCCAATCCGCGCTTGCGCACGGCGATCGACAAGGCGCTGGGCGCCAACATGACCAAGGACGTCGTCGAGCGCGCGATCAAGAAGGCGACCGGCGAGCTGGAGGGCGTGAGCTACGAGGAGATCCGCTACGAAGGTTATGCGCCGGGCGGGGTGGCGGTACTCGTCGACTGCCTGACCGACAACAAGGTCCGCACCGTGGCCGACGTGCGTCATGCCTTCAGCAAGTTCGGCGGCAACCTCGGCACCGACGGCTCGGTGGCGTTCCTGTTCCGCAAGCTCGGCGTGCTCAGCTTTCCGCCGGGTGCCGACGAGGAGCGCATCACCGAGGCGGCGATCGAGGCCGGCGCCGACGACGTGGTGGTGTATCCGGAGGACGGTTCGATCGACGTGCTGGCCGCGCCCGAGGCCTTCGAGGCGGTGCGCGACGCGATGGCCGCCGCCGGCGTGGCCGCGGACCAGGCCGAGGTGACTTGGCGCGCCGACAACGACGTGGCGGTGGAGGGCGAGACCGCGCAACAGGTGGCCAAGCTGCTCGACTGGCTGGAGGACCTGGACGACGTGCAGGACGTGTATTCGAACGCGGAGCTGGGCGTGGATGCGTATGTTTAGGAGCCGTGATTCGGGATTCGTGATTGGTGATTCGCAAGAGCGGGGCCGGTTTTGCGCTTTTGCGAATCACCAATCACCAATCACCAATCACCTGCAATGACCCGCATCCTCGGCATCGATCCGGGTTCGCAGCGCACCGGTGTCGGCATCATCGACGTTGATGCGGGCGGGAAGATGACGCATGTCTTCCATGCTCCGGTGCAGTTGCTGTCGGCGGCGGATTTTCCCGGGCGGCTGAAACTGCTGTTCGAAGGCCTGGGCGAGCTGATCGAACGCTACCGTCCGGACGAGGTCGCCGTCGAACAGGTGTTCATGGCGAAGAATCCCGATGCGGCGCTCAAGCTGGGCCATGCCCGCGGCGCGGCGATCTGCGCGGCGGTGATGCGCGACCTGCCGGTGCACGAGTACGCCGCCAAGGAAATCAAGCTGGCGGTGGTCGGCCGCGGCGGCGCCGACAAGGGGCAGATCCAGCACATGGTCGGCATCCTGCTGTGCCTGCAGGGCAAGCTGCAGGCCGATGCCGCCGACGCACTGGCCACCGCGATCACCCACGCGCACGTGAGCGCCAGCGCCCGGCGCCTGGGCGTAGGCGCACGCGAAGCCTGGAGCCGCAAGTGATGGACGCCGTGATTGGTGATTGGTCATTCGTGATTCGAAAGTGCGGTATCCGGAAGAGCGGTATCCTCCGGCGCCTGGTGGGGCTTTCACGAATCACCAATCACCAATCACCAATCACGTGCCCGGAGCGCACCCCATGATCGGACGATTGAGGGGCACCCTGATCCACAAACAGCCACCCTGGCTGGTGGTCGACGTCAACGGCGTCGGCTACGAGCTGGAGGCGCCGATGAGCACCTTCTACGATCTTCCGCCGGTCGGGCGCGAAGTGTCGCTGTTCACCCACTACGCGCAGAAGGAGGACAGCGTGTCGCTGTACGGCTTCCTGCACGAGGCCGAGCGGCGGCTGTTCCGCGACGTGCAGCGGGTCAGCGGCATCGGCGCGAAGATCGCGCTGGCGGTGTTGTCGGGGGTGTCGGTCGACGAGTTCGCGCGGCTGGTGCAGGCCGGCGACGTGACCGCGCTGACGCGGGTGCCCGGGATCGGCAAGAAGACCGCCGAGCGCATGGTGGTGGAACTGCGCGACCGCGCCGCCGACCTGGCCGGCATCGGTGGCGCGATGTCCACCGGGACATCGCCGGCCGATCCGCTGTCGGAGGCGACCATCGCGTTGCAGCAGCTCGGTTACAAGCCGGCCGAGGCGCAGAAAATGGCCAAATCCGCCGCAGCCGAAGGCGATTCAGCTGAAATCATCATCCGAAAAGCGTTAAAGTCCGCGCTTCGCTGACAGCCCCCACCTGTCGCAACGACCGCAATGTCCTCCAGTTCGAGCAAAAGTTCCGTGCGCCGAGACTCGCATGGCCACGGCGGCATCGGGCTGTTCGGCCTGACGGTGGGCGCCGTCGGCGTCGTCTTCGGCGACATCGGCACCAGTCCGCTGTACACCATCCGCGAGGCATTCTCGCCGCACTACGGGCTGGTCGCCGACCACGACACCGTGCTCGGCGTGCTGTCGATGATCTTCTGGTCGCTGATGCTGGTGGTGACCACCAAGTACGTCACCATCATCCTGCGCGCCGACAACGACGGCGAGGGCGGCATCATGGCGTTGATGGCGCTGGCGCAGCGTTCGCTGGCCAAGGGCTCCAGATCGGCGTACCTGGTGGGCATCTTCGGCATCTTCGGCGCGTCGCTGTTCTTCGGCGACGGCGTGATCACCCCGGCGATCTCGGTGCTCTCGGCGATCGAGGGCCTGGAGGTGATCGCGCCGCAGCTGCACGACTGGATCGTGCCGGCCTCGCTGCTGGTGCTGGTCACCCTGTTCGCCACCCAGCGCTACGGCACCGCCAAGGTCGGGCGCGTGTTCGGGCCGGTCACCTCGGTCTGGTTCCTGACCCTGGCCGCGCTCGGCGTGTTCAACATCCTGCACGAGCCGGAGGTGCTGAACGCGATCAATCCGATCTGGGCGATGCGCTTCTTCGTCGATCACGCCTGGGGCGGCGTCTTCATCCTCGGCGCGGTGATCCTGGCGGTGACCGGCGGCGAGGCGATCTATACCGACATGGGGCACTTCGGCGCCAAGCCGATCCGCTACGCGTGGTACTTCTTCGTGCTGCCGTCGCTGATGCTGAGTTATCTCGGACAGGGCGCGCTGGTGCTCGAGGACCCGAGCGCGATCCGCAACCCGTTCTACATCGGCGTGCCGGAATGGGGGCGCATCCCGATGCTGTTCCTGGCCACCGCGGCGACGGTGATCGCCTCGCAGGCGGTGATCACCGGCGGCTTCTCGGTGGCGCGGCAGGCGATGCAGCTGGGCTACATCCCGCGCATGAAGATCCTCCACACGTCGCGCGAGACCATCGGCCAGATCTACATCCCGGCGATCAACTGGTCGATGATGGTGATCGTGGTGGCGCTGGTGCTGGGTTTCCGCAGCTCCTCGGCGCTGGCCACCGCCTATGGCGTCTCGGTGTCGATGACGATGCTGATCGACACCGTGCTGCTGGCGATCGTCGCGCGCGCGCTGTGGCCGCGGCTGCGGCGCTGGGTGTTGCCGCTGTGCGTGCTGTTCCTGGTGATCGATGCCGCCTTCGTGACCGCCAACGTCGCCAAGGTATTGCAGGGGGGCTGGTTCCCGGTGGTGCTTGGCATCGTCCTGTTCACGCTGCTGCGCACCTGGCGCCGCGGTCGCACGGTGTTGCACGAGGAAATCCAGAAGGAGGGCATCCGCCTGGACACCTTCCTGCCCGGCCTGATGCTGGCGCCGCCGGTACGGGTGCCCGGCACCGCCGTGTTCCTGACCAGCGACAAGCACGTGGTGCCGCATGCGCTGATGCACAACCTCAAGCACAACAAGGTGCTGCACGAGCGCAACGTGTTCCTGACGGTGGAGACGCTGAGCGTGCCGTACTCGCATAGGCGGCTGAAGATCGAGGGAATCGGCGAAGGCTTCTACCGGGTGCTGATCCGCTTCGGCTTCATGGAGACCCCGGACGTGCCGCTGGCGCTGATGCAGGCCGGCGACATCGAGGGCGGCATCTGCGTCGACCCGATGGATACGACCTATTTCACCAGCCGCGAAACCGTAGTGGCCACCGCGCGCCGCGGCATGTCGCTCTGGCGCGAGAAGCTATTCGGGCTGATGCACCGCAACGCCGCGCCCGCGTCGGGCTTCTTCCGCATCCCCGGCAACCGGCTGGTGGAGCTGGGGACGCAAGTCGAAATCTAGGAGTGAGAAACGAGGAGTGAGAAGTGAGTGGGAGCGATCGCTCTTCTCTCATTTCTCACTCCTCTTCACTCACTCCTCGCCTCAAGGCAATGCCGCGAACTTCTCCACCCGCTCCGTGGTGCCGGAGACGATCAGAATGTCGCCGTCCTCGACGATGGTCTCGGCCTTGGCGTAGGTGAAGTCGTTGCGGGTCCGCTTCAAGCCGACGACGGTGACGCCGTACTTGGTGCGCAGTTCCGATTCGCTCAGGGTCTTGCCGATCGCCTCGCGCGGCGCGCCGGTCTTGGCGATGGCGAAGCCGTCGTCGAATTCGAGGAAATCCATCATCTTGCCGGTGACCAGGTGCGCCACGCGTTCACCCATCGCCGCTTCCGGATAGACCACGTGGTGCGCGCCGGTGCGCTCCAGGATGCTGCCGTGCTTGGCGCTGGTCGCCTTGGCCCAGATGTCGGTGACGCCCACCTCCTCCAGGGCCAGCACCGTCAGCACGCTGGCCTCGATGTCGGTGCCGATGCCGACCACCGCGCGCTTGAAGTCCTTCACGCCGAGCTGGCGCAAGGCCTCGCTGCTGGTGGTATCGGCCTGGACCACGTGGGTCAGGCGTTCGGACCACTTCTGCACGATCTCGGCGTTCTCGTCGATGCCGAGCACCTCGTGGCCGAGACGGATCAGGGATTCGGCGACCGCGCTGCCGAAGCGGCCCAGGCCGATGACGACCACGCTGTCGCCGGGAACATGTCTAGCCAACGATGGGGCGCTCCTCGGGGTAGCGGTAGGGCTGCGGGCGCTTGCGCAGCGCCAGTGCGGTGGCCAGGGTGACCGAACCGACGCGGCCGACGAACATCAGCACGATCAGGATAACCTGCCCGGCCGGCGGCAGCTCGCCGGTGATGCCGGTGGACAGCCCGACCGTGGCCGACGCGGAGATCGCCTCGAACACGACATCGTGCAGGGGCAGGTCGGTGACGCTCAGCAGCGCCAGGATGCCGACGGCGAGGACGGTCAGCGCCATCAGTACCACGGCCAGCGCCAGACGCAGCGCCTGATGGGGAATCCGACGGTGGAAGGCGATGGTATCGCCGCTGCCGCGGATCTCCGCCCAGACCGCGAAACCGAGCAGGAAGAAGGTGGTGATCTTGATGCCGCCGGCAGTGCCGGCGCTGCCGCCGCCGATGAACATCAGGGCCCAGTTCACCGTCTGTGTTTCCAGGCGCATCGCGCCGGTGTCGATGCTGTTGAAGCCGGCGGTGCGGGCGGCCACCGAATGGAAGACGGCGCCGAGCAGCTTGTCGCCGGCGGCCATCGGGCCGAGGGTGGCGGCGTTGTTCCACTCGTACAGCCCGATCAGCAGGGCGCCGCCGGTGACCAGCAGGGCGGTGCCGAACAAGGTGATCTTGGTATGCACCGACCAGCGCCGGAATCCGGACGGCCGCCGCCACATTTCGTAGACGACGGGAAATCCCAGCCCGCCCAGGAGTACCGCCAGCGTGATCGGCAGGATGACCAGGGGGTCGGCCGCGTATCCCATCAGACTGTCGGACCAGGTGGAAAAGCCGGCGTTGTTGAACGCGGATACCGCCTGGAACAGGCCGTTCCACAACGCCGTGCCCCACGGCTGGCCGTGGCCGAAATGCAGCTGCAGGGTCAACACGGCGGTGGTCAGCGATTCGACGGCGAGCGTGACCAGCAGCACCAGCCTGAGTACGCCCATCACGTCGCCCAGCCCCAGGCAGCGGGTCTCCGCCTGGGCCAGCAAACGGGTGCCCAGACCTACGCGACCGGCGACCAGCAGGCCGAGCAGGGTGGCACCGGTCATGATGCCGAAGCCGCCGACCTGGAACAGTCCCAGGATCACCCACTGGCCGAACAGCGACCAGTACAGCGGCGTGTCCTCGACGATCAGTCCGGTGACGCAGACCGCGGAGGTCGAGGTGAACAGCGCCGTCAGCAGCGACGCCGAGCCCTCGCCGGCGCGCGACACCGGCAGCATGAGCAGGACCGTGCCGACCAGGATCGTGCCGAGGAAGGCGAGTGGCACGAGCCGTGCCGGATGCTGGATGCCCTGCCGCTGCAATGGATGCCCTCACCGGACGGATGGCATGAAGCGGCGCGCATTGTGCCATGGGACCGCGCGCGGCACCCGCGACGGTGCCGGCGCCCGGGTATGGGCCGCACTGTCCCGCCCGTGCGCGTGACCTGCGGCGGCGGGCGCATGAGAATGGACGCCATGCACGCATCACAACCCGCCGTTCCCTGTTCGATCCTCGATCTCGCGCCGGTTGTCGAAGGCAGCGACATCCCCGCCGCCTTCGCCAACGCGCTCGATCTCGCGCGCCATGCCGAGCGGCTCGGGTATCGCCGCTACTGGCTGGCCGAGCACCACAACATGCCCGGCATCGCCAGCGCCGCGACCGCGGTGCTGATCGCCCACATCGCCGGCGGCACGCGCACGATCCGGGTCGGCGCCGGCGGCATCATGCTGCCCAACCACGCCCCGCTGCAGGTGGCCGAGCAGTTCGGCACGCTGGCGTCGCTGTACCCGGACCGCATCGACCTCGGGCTCGGCCGCGCGCCTGGCACCGACCAGGCCACGGCGCGGGCGCTGCGGCGTTATTTCGACAGCGCCGACGCGTTCCCGAGCGACGTCGCCGAGCTGCTGCGCTACTTCGAGCCGGCGCAGCCGGGCCAGCCGGTGCGCGCGGTCCCGGGCGCCGGCATCGACGTGCCGGTCTGGCTGCTGGGCTCGAGTCTGTTCAGCGCGCGCCTGGCGGCGGCGCTGGGGCTGCCGTTCGCGTTCGCCTCGCACTTCGCGCCGGCGGCGATGGACGAGGCGCTGGCGGTCTACCGGAGCGAGTTCCGGCCTTCGCCGCGACAGGCGCAGCCGCACGCCATGCTGGCGCTGAACGTGGTCGCGGCCCCCGGCCAGGCGGAGGCCAGGCGACTGTTCACGACCCAGCAGCAGAGCTTCGTGCGCCTGCGCCGCGGCCAGCCTGGCCTGATCCCGCCGCCGATCGACGACATCGAGGCGTTCTGGACGCCCGCGGAAAAGGCCATGGTCGAGCAGTCTCTGGCCTGCGCGGTGGTCGGCGATCCGGACCAGGTGCGCGACGGCATCCGCGCCTTCGTCGCGCGCCATCGCCCCGACGAGCTGATGCTCACCGCCAATCTCTTCGACCACGGCGCCCGCCTGCGGAGCTTCGCGCTGGCGGCCGCCGCCTGCGGCCTGGAACCGGCGGCGTAGGGCGCTCGCCGGAAACGCTCCGGCGGCGGGTAGTTCCTGGTCGCGACTCCCGTCGCTCCCACATCCGGTCCTTCCCTGTGAGAGTGGCGGCGGCATGCCGTCGCCGGGAAGTCGCGACTGCGCGCGGCCAGAAGCCCCGCATCCACGGCTCACCGCTCCCGTTCCGCTCATGCGACCATATCCGGATGAGCGAAGACCGCATCATTGCCGCCGACGCGACCCACGAGGACGAGGCCGTGGAGGCGTCGATCCGGCCCAAGCGCCTCGACGACTACCTCGGCCAGCGGCCGGTGCGCGAGCAGCTCTCGATCTACATCGAGGCGGCCAAGCAGCGTGCCGAGGCGCTCGACCACGTGCTGATCTTCGGTCCGCCAGGCCTGGGCAAGACCACGCTCTCGCACGTCATCGCCAACGAGCTCGGGGTCAGCCTGCGGGTCACCTCCGGCCCGGTGATCGAGAAGGCCGGCGACCTGGCCGCGCTGCTGACCAACCTGCAGCCGCACGACGTGCTGTTCATCGACGAGATCCATCGCCTCTCGCCGGTGGTTGAGGAAGTGCTGTACCCGGCGATGGAGGATTTCCAGATCGACATCATGATCGGCGAGGGTCCGGCGGCGCGCTCGATCAAGCTTGACCTGCCGCCATTCACGCTGATCGGCGCCACCACCCGCGCCGGGCTGCTGACCGCGCCGCTGCGCGACCGTTTCGGCATCGTGCAGCGGCTGGAGTTCTACAGCACCGAGGAGCTGACCCGGATCGTGCGCCGCTCGGCGAAGATCCTCGGCATCGACTGCGCCGCCGAGGGCGCCGGCGAGATCGCGAAGCGCTCGCGCGGCACCCCGCGCATCGCCAACCGCCTGCTGCGGCGGGTGCGCGACTATGCCCAGGTGCGCGCCGGCGGCCATATCGACCCCGAAGTCGCGCATGCGGCGATGCAGATGCTCAGGGTCGACCCGGAAGGCTTCGACGACCTCGACCGCCGCCTGCTGAACCTGATCATCGAGAACTTCGACGGTGGCCCGGTCGGCGTCGACTCGCTGGCCGCCGCGCTTTCCGAGGAGCGCGGCACCCTGGAGGACGTGATCGAGCCGTACCTGATCCAGCAGGGCTTCCTGGTGCGCACCGCGCGCGGACGCATGGCTTCGCACAAGGCGTATCGGCACCTTGGGCTGGCGCCCAAGGTGGGTGATTCGGGATTGGTGATTGGTGATTCGAAAGAGCTGTTCTGATGCCTGACGTGCCTAGATTGCCCCCGGAGCCCCGCTTTTGATCTCCCAATCACCAATCACGAATCACCAATCACCGCTTTCAACGCTATTCAGTTGGCCGACACGTGTCTATTGGGAAGATACCGACGCCGGTGGCGTGGTGTACCACGCGCAGTACCTGGCGTTCCTCGAACGCGCGCGGACCGAGTGGCTGCGCGCGCTGGGGCACGGTCAGGAACTTCTGCGCGGGTCCCACGATCTGGTGTTCGCGGTGCGGGCGATGCGGATCGATTTCCGCAAGCCGGCACGGCTGGACGATGCGCTGCAGGTCTCGGTGGCGCTGCGGGAGTGCCGGCGCGCCAGCCTGGTGATCGACCAGGCGATCGAGCGCGACGGCGTGCGGCTGCTCGACGCCGAGGTGCGGGTGGCCGCGCTGGACGCCGGCGGGTTCCGCCCGCGCGCGATCCCGGCGACGCTGTACCAGGAGCTGCAGTCGCTGCAGGTCCTGCCGGACTGAACAAGGCGGACTGAACAAGGATGTCCAGGCCGGAGATTCCATTGGTGCCCGTTCCGCCGCGGCGGGGCAGGGCGTTTCGTTGGCGGTCGGTGCACGGCACCGGTCGCGATTGTCGAATTGCTGACCCAGGAGCGGATGCATGACCCCACTTTCGATGTTGCTGCAGGCCACGCAGGTCGAGCCTCTGCCCGAGGAGGCCGCGGCCAGCGCGACCGAACTCGCCAACGACGCCGGCGCCGCGGCGGCGGCGCCCCTTGGCAACGAGTTCGACATGCTCCAGCTGGTGCTGCATGCGTCGATCCCGGTGCAGCTGGTGATGCTGTTGCTGCTGTTCGCCTCGGTCGCCTCGTGGGTGATCATCTTCCGCAAGAAGCGCATGCTCGATCGCGCCGCGCGCGAAGCGGACCGCTTCGAGGAGCGGTTCTGGTCGGGCGCGGACATGACCAAGCTCTATGCCGCGTCCACCGAGCGCAACCGCGAGATCGAGGGCCTGGAGGCGATCTTCGAGTCCGGTTTCCGCGAGTACTCGCGCCCGCGCGGGCGCCGCAATCCCGACACCCGCGCTCAGCTCGAAGGCGCGCAACGCGGCATGCGCGTGGCCAGCGCCCGTGAGCTGGACGGCCTCGAGCACAACCTCGAGTTCCTGGCCAACGTCGGTTCGATCGCGCCCTACGTCGGCCTGCTCGGCACGGTCTGGGGGATCATGATCTCGTTCCACGGCCTGGCCAACGTGCGCGAGGCCACCATCGCCACCGTGGCGCCGGGCATCTCCGAGGCGTTGATCGCCACCGCGATGGGCCTGTTCGCGGCGATCCCCGCGGTCTGGGCCTACAACCGCTACGCCACCAAGGTGGAGCGCATCGCCGGCCGCTACGACGCGTTCGCCGAGGAGTTCTCATCGATCCTGGAGCGCCAGGCGCACGGCGACGAGTGACCCCGCGCCGCCGTCCCGCGCGTTGACCCCGCAGACTTCCCGAGGATCGCCATGACCGCCGCCGTCCTGCGCCGCCGCAAGCGCCGCAAGCTCAAGAACGAGATCAACGTCGTGCCCTACATCGACGTGATGCTGGTGTTGCTGATCATCTTCATGATCACCACGCCGCTGCTCAATCTCGGCACCGACGTCAACCTGCCCGACTCCAATGCGCGTTCGGTGGCCACGCCCAAGGATCCGGTGGTGGTGAGCGTCTACCCCGACGGCGCCATGGCGCTGATGATCGAACAGCAGAACCAGTCGATCGGCCGCGAAGACCTGCTGACGCGCCTGCGTGCGATCCACAGCCAGAATCCGGAGGCCACGGTCCTGGTGCGCGGTGACGGCGCCGCCAGCTACCAGCGGATCATGGATGCGATCGGCATCATCAACGAAGCCGGCGTGACCAAGGTGAGCCTGCTCAGCCGGCCGCTCGAGGCGGGTGATTGATGCAGCAACGCCGTGCCGATACGGTCAGTGCGGTCGTCCTTGCGCTGGGGCTGCACGTCGTCCTGCTGTTGTTGCTGGTGTTCGGGCTGACCTGGACCCGCAGCAACGCAGTGCCGGCGTACGGCTCGCCGGTCAGCGCCGAACTGTTCGACCCCGAGGCGCTGTCGGCGGCGCAGCGGCGCGCGCTCGAGGCGCCGCCGGAACCGATGCCCGAACCGCCGCTGCCGGAGCCCGAACCCGAGCCGGTGGAGGAGGAGGCCGTCCCGCTGCCGCAGCAATTGCCTGAGCCGGTGCCGGAGGATGCGCCGGTCGAGCCGCAGCCGCAGCCGCAGGAACGACTGCCCGAGCCGGACACGATCGATCAGGACGCCGCCCGCCGCGAGGCGGAGTCGGAACTCACCGCCGAGCGCGAGCAGGAAGAGCGCCGGCGCCAGGAGCAGATCGACCTGACCGAGCGCAAGCAGCAGGAGGAAGCCGAGCAGAAGCGCCGTCTGGCGCAGCAGCAGCGCGAGGAGGAATTGAAGAAGCTGCGTGCCGAGCGCGAGAAGATCCGCCGCGAGGCGGAACTGGCCGAACAGAAGCTCAAGCAGATCGCCGACGCCCGTGCGCGCCAGGCGTCCGACCAGGCTGCCGAGTCCGCGGCGCCGCCGCCCGGCCAGCCGGACGGCGACAGCGATCTCGCGGCGCGCTACGCGGCCGCATTGCAGGAGGCCATCGCCCGCAACTGGTCGCGGCCGGACAACGTGCAGCTGGGCCAGCGCTGCCGCCTGTACATCACCCAGCTGCCCGGCGGCCAGGTCATGAGCGTGGAATTCGATCCGTCCTGTCCCTACGACGCGCTGGGCCGGCGCTCGGTCGAGGCGGCGGTACGCAAGGCCGAGCCGTTGCCCTATCGCGGCTTCGAGCCGGTCTTCGCGCGGCGCTTGAACCTCAATTTCACGGCCCAGGACCGATAAGTACGCCGCCATTCATCTCCCCGCGCCGCGCAACCGCCAAGCTGGCGCCCCATATGCCCTCCCAACCGGTGACCCGATGAAACGAATCGCCCGCATCCTGTTCGCCCTGGTCGCATTGACGCTGCCGCTGTTTGCTGCGGCGCAACAACAAGGGCTCGAGATCGACATCGTCGGCGGCCATGCCTCGGCGCTGCCGATCGCCGTGGTGCCGATGCCCTACCAGGGCTCCGCCGGCGCGCCGGAGACTGACGTGGCCGCGGTGATCCGCGCCGACCTCGACCGTTCCGGCCAGTTCCGCACCTTGCCCGAGCGCGACATCGTCGAGCGCCCCACGCGCGGCAGCGAGGTGCAGTACCCGACCTGGCGCATGCTGCGGCAGGACTTCCTGGTGATCGGCCGCGTGCTCGATGCGGGCGACGGCGCCTACCGGGTGGAGTACGAGCTGTTCGACGTGGCCAAGCAGGAGCGGCTGATCGGCATGGCCATGACCGGCCGCGCCAGCGCCATGCGCGACGTCGCCCACCAGATGGCCGACGCCATCTACGAGAAGATCCTCGGCGTGCGCGGTGCGTTCTGGACCCGGATCGCCTATGTCACTCAGACCGGCGTGGGGCAGGGCGCGCGTTATGCGCTGATCGTCGCCGATTCCGACGGCTACAACCCGCAGACCGTGGTCCGCTCCAACGAACCGCTGCTGTCGCCGTCGTGGTCGCCGGACGGCAGCAAGCTGGCCTATGTCAGTTTCGAGCGCGGCAACTCGTCGATCTACATCCAGGACGTCACTACCGGCGGCCGCGAGCTCGTGTCCAGCTTCCGCGGCATCAACAGCGGCCCGGCGTTCTCCCCGGACGGCCGCCGTCTGGCGCTGACCCTGTCGCGCAGCGGCAATCCCGAGATCTACGTCATGGATCTGGGCAGCAAGGCGCTGACCCAGCTCACCAACCACTTCGGCATCGACACCGCGCCGACCTGGAGCCCGGATGGCGGCAGCATCTATTTCACTTCGGACCGTGGCGGTCGGCCGCAGATCTACCAGGTGCCGGCCAGCGGCGGCGGCGCCACCCGGGTGAGCTTCCAGGGCAGCTACAACTCGGACCCCAGCGTCTCGTTCGACGGCCAGAAGATCGCCGTAGCGCAGGGCGCCGGCAACGTGTACCGTATTGCGGTGCTGGATCGCAGTCTCGGTTCGCCGCGCTGGTCCACGCTGTCGCCGGGCTCACTCGACGAATCGCCGAGCTTTGCGCCCAACGCCAGCATGATCCTGTACGCGGCACGTGAGGGGCGACGAGGGGTGTTGTACGCCGTTTCCGCGGATGGCCGGGTGCGTCAGCGCCTCGTGCTGGCCGACGGTGACGTGCGGGAGCCGGCTTGGGGTCCTTATCGGGAACAGCGCTGACGCGGTCTGCACATTGTTACCATCAACCTGAACCACCCTTTCAATTACTAGGGATCGACGAGATGAACACCACCACCCGAGTCCTGATCGCCGCCGCGCTGTGCGTGGCCGTCGTCGGTTGCTCCAAGAAGGTCAAGGAAGAGCCGCCGGCGCCGAGCACCGACACCGGCACCGTTACGCAGCCGCAGCAGCCCACCTCGGGCGCCTTCGGTCCCGAAGACCTCGACAGCGATGCCTGCCTGCGCCAGCGCGTGGTCTACTTCGACTTCGACCAGGACGCGCTGCGTCCGGAGTTCCAGTCGATCATGGGCTGCCACGCCAAGTACCTGCGCGACCGTCCGTCGTCCCGCATCACCCTGGAAGGCAATGCCGACGAGCGCGGCAGCCGCGAGTACAACCTCGGCCTGGGCGAGCGTCGCGGCAACGCGGTGTCCTCGGCGCTGCAGGCTAACGGCGGCAACGGTGCGCAATTGACGGTGGTCAGCTACGGCGAAGAGCGCCCGACCTGCACCGAGTCGAGTGAGGACTGCTGGGCGCGCAATCGTCGCGTCGAGATCGTCTACACCGCACGTTGATCGGATCGCATGCGTAGATTGATCGCTCCAATCGTGGTTGCGGCGGCCCTGGTGGCCGCCGCACCCGTTTCCGCGCAGCGCGCCAGCCTCGCCGACCGCGTGGCGGCGCTGGAACAGCAGGCGGCGGGAAACCGCGGCAATGTCGACCTGCTCAACCAGCTCGAGCAGCTGCGTCGGGAGGTGACTGCGCTGCGCTCGCAGGTCGAGGAGCTGCAGCAGCAGAACGAACAGCTCAAGGCCGCCGGGCGCGACCAGTACCTGGACATCGACGGCCGGCTCAACCGGCTGGAGCAGGGCGGTGGGCTGCCCGCCGCGGGGCCCGCGGCCGATGCCGGCGCGTCGCTGCCGGTACCGCCGCCGGCGGACGATGCGCCGTCGATCCATGGCGATCCCGGCCTGCTCGCCCAGGGCGCCGACGAGCGCGGCACCTACGAAACCGCCTTCGACGCGCTGCGTTCCGGGGAATACGCCCGCTCGGCGGAGCTGTTCCAGGATTTCCTGCGGCAGTACCCGAGCGGCTCGTATGCGCCCAACGCGCTGTACTGGCTCGGCGAGAGCTACTACGTCACCCAGAACTACGAACTGGCGCAGCAGCAGTTCCAGGCGCTGATCGACCGCTATCCGACCCACGACAAGGCGCCGGGCGCCCTGCTCAAGGTCGGCTTGTCGCAGTACGGCCAGCAGGAGCTCGACGCGGCCGAATCCACCCTGTCGCAGGTGAGCTCGAAATTCCCCGGCACCGATGCCGCACGCACCGCCGACGACCGCTTGCGCGCGATCCAGCTGGGCCGGCTGCGCTGATCTGATCCGACCCCGGCTGCCCCGGGAGTAGAACGAATGCGGAGAAACGGGCAGGCGCCGAAATAGCCGCTCCCACGCGTCGTTCGTTTCCATTTCCCTTCCCCGCCTCCAGCCCGGATCGCGTCCACGCGAGCGGCGGAGCGCACACCGCCCTACAATTTCCCCGATGAACGCCGTTTCTTCCGATGCGGCCGTCGCCGCGGCGGCGGACCGGCTCAAGCTCACCGAGATCTTCCTGTCGCTGCAGGGTGAGGCGCGCGACGCCGGCTGGCCGACCGTGTTCGTGCGCCTGACCGGCTGCCCGCTGCGCTGCCAGTACTGCGATACCGCCTACGCCTTCCACGGCGGGCAATGGTGGGAGATCGACGCCATCCTCGACGAGGTCGCCGGCCATGACGTGCGCCACGTCTGCGTGACCGGCGGCGAGCCGTTGGCGCAGAAGCGCTGCGTCGCGCTGTTGCGGCGGCTGTGCGATGCCGGCTACCGGGTGTCGCTGGAAACCTCCGGTGCGCTGGATATCGGTGCGGTCGATCCCCGGGTGTCGCGGGTGCTCGACATCAAGACGCCCGGCTCGGCTGAGGCGCACCGCAACCGCTGGGAGAACCTGCCGCTGCTGACCGCGCACGACCAGGTCAAGTTCGTGCTGTGCGGCCGCGCCGACTACGAGTGGGCCCGAGAGATGCTGCGCGAGCATGACCTGCCGGCGCGCTGCGAGGTGCTGTTCTCGCCCAGCAAGGACCAGCTGGACGCGCGCGCGCTCGCCGACTGGATCGTCGCCGACCGCCTGCCGGTGCGGTTCCAGATGCAGTTGCACAAGCTGCTGTGGAACGACGAGCCGGGAAGGTGAGAAGAGCCGTGATTGGTGATTCGCAAAAGCGTGCCGATATCATCGTCATCCCGGCGTAGGCCGGGATCCATGTTTTCGCGAGCCCAGATCGGCGACCAAACCCAGAATCCTGCCTAACGAATCACGAATCACGAGCCCTCGCTTTGACCAATCACGAATCACCAATCACGAATCACGGCTCCAAGGCCGTCGTGCTTCTGTCCGGGGGAATGGATTCGGCGGTCGTCCTGGCGATAGCCCGCGAACGGGGCTTTGCGGCGCATGCATTGAGCGTGGCCTACGGCCAGCGTCATACCTCGGAGCTGGCCGCTGCGGCGCGCATGGCTGCGTCGCTGGACGCGGCCGAACACAAGACGGTGCAGGTGGATCTGCGCAGCATCGGCGGCTCGGCGCTCACTGCGGATATCGAGGTGCCGGAGGCGGGCGGCGAGGGAATCCCGGCGACCTACGTGCCGGCGCGCAACACGATCATGCTGTCGGTGGCGCTGGGCTGGGCCGAGGTGTTGGGCGCGGCCGACATCTTCTGCGGCGTCAACGCGGTCGACTACTCCGGTTATCCGGATTGCCGCCCGGAATTCATCGAGGCGTTCGAAAGGCTCGCCAACCTGGCCACCAAGGCCGGGGTGGAGGGTGCCGGCATCCGCGTGCATGCGCCGCTGCTGCGCCTGGGCAAGGCCGACATCGTGCACGAGGGCATGCGTCTGGGCGTGGATTTCGCCGCCACCGTGTCCTGCTATCGCGCCGATGCCGACGGCCGCGCCTGCGGCCGCTGCGATGCCTGCCGCCTGCGCGCCGAAGGCTTCGCCGCCGCCGGCGTGGCCGACCCGACGCGCTACGCCTGAACAACGCCGGCGGTGCCTGCCTGCGTCGGGCCGGGGCGTTGCGCTAGAATGCGCAGCCTGCGCAGCACGGGCGACACAACGGGCCGCCCTTGACACTGCGCACTCCCGCTCGCGGGAGGGGCAAGACCGCCGCGCCGTGCGCGGCAGCTTGATCGTTCGACAACGGGTCGTTAGCTCAGTCGGTAGAGCATCGGACTTTTAATCCGCTGGTCGTTGGTTCGAATCCAACACGACCCACATTTCCCCTTCGAAACAGGCTCACTGCTGCGTGCGGCGGTAGTAGCGGCGCGCCTTGTCGCGGCTGCCGCAGTCGGCCATGTCGCACCAGCGCCGCCGGCCGTTGCGGGTCTGGTCCTCGAACAGCCACTCACAGGCCGGGCAGAAGCGCAGGCGCTCGCGGTCGCCGGCGGTGACCAGGTCGGCGGCATCCAGAAGCACCGGTGCGAGGCCGTTGGCGGTGTCCGCAGGCTTCTTCCAGTGCCAGGCCAGGGTGGCGGGATCGATGGTGCGCCGCGCGGCGGCCGCGGCGACCCGGTCGTCGAGGCGCTCGACCGCGCCGCGCGGCGGCGGCTCGCCGTGCGCCAGGGGGCGCAATACCGCCGTCAGGATCTCGCGGATCTCGATCGCGGTGCGCAGTTCGCAGTTCCTTGCAGGCGGCGACGGCAGCCCGACGGCTTTCAGCCAGCGCTGCAGATTGGCGGTGGAATCGAGCCAGTCGTGGGCGTGCCCGGTCGCGGGCCAGCTGACGGTGTTCACCAGGTCCAGCGACGGACGGCCGCCGACCAGCTTGTAGCTGCCGCGATAGTCGCCGGGATCCAGGGCCAGGGCGTGCATGGCCGGATATTACCATCAAAACTAGGTTGACAGGTAAGAAATCGCGGCGCAGGATTCTTACCTCCATGACGTATTTTGATGGTAAAGAAGTCGCCAGCCCCGGCCGCCTCGCGGATCGGGTGCCGGCCCATGCGTATTTCGTCGGCAGCGCGATCTTCCATTACCTGGGTCCGTCCTTCGCCGTGCTGCTGTTCGCACGCATGCCGGTGGCCGGCGTGGCCTGGCTGCGCATCGTCTCGGCGGCCGCGGTCTTCGCGCTGTGGCGCAGGCCCTGGCGGTCGTTCTTCGCGGCAGGTCGCGACACGCGACGCGCGGTGGTGGCGCTCGGGGTGGTGTTCGCGCTGATGAACTACAGCTTCTACGTCGCGATCGACCGGTTGCCGCTCGGGACGGTGGCGGCGATCGAGTTCCTCGGCCCGATCGTGCTGGCGCTGGCCGGCAGTCGCTCGGGCCGCAATGTCGCCGCGCTGCTGTTCGCGGTCGCCGGCGTCTGGCTGCTGACCGACGTGCGGCTCGCGGGCGATCCGCTGGCGTTCGCCTGGGCCTTCGCCAATGCCGCCCTGTTCCTGCTGTACATCGTGCTGGCGCACCGGGTCGCGCGTGCGGATCCGGGCACCAGCCCGATCGACCGCCTCGGCGCCGCCCTGCTGGTCGCCGGCATCGTCATCACGCCGCTCGGGTTCATGGCGGCGACGCCGGCACTGGGCGACCCGGTCGCGCTGGCCGCGGGCATCGGCGTCGGGATCAGTTCGTCGGTCATCCCCTACGTCTTCGACCAACTCGCCATGGTCCGCCTGCCCCGGGCGACCTATGCCCTGTTCGTCGCGCTTCTTCCCGCCACCGCGGTGGTGGTCGGGATCGTCGTGCTGCGCCAGATCCCGACGCCGTTCGAGGCATTCGGCGTCGCCCTCGTCGTCTTCGGCATCGCGCTCCACCGCCAGCCGCGGGCATGCGGTCGCGCGTGAACGATCAGATGGCTTTAACCAGGAGAGCATCATGCAATACGTGAATCTGGGACGTACCGGCCTCAAGGTCTCGCGCCTGTGCTTGGGCGTCATGAGCTACGGCTCGCCCGAATCGAAGGACTGGATCCTGACCGAGGAACAGGGCCGGCCGTTCATCCGTCGTGCGCTCGAACTCGGCATCAACTACTTCGACACCGCCGACATGTACTCGCGCGGCATTAGCGAGGAGATCCTGGGGCGCGCCATGCGCGACTTCGCCCGTCGCGAGGACGTGGTCATCGCCACCAAGGTCTACTTCCCGATGAGCGACGATCCGAACGATCGCGGGCTGTCGCGTAAGCACATCCTGCATGCGGTCGACGCGTCGCTGCGCCGGCTGGATACCGACTACATCGACCTGTACCAGCTGCACCGCTGGGACTACGAAACGCCGATCGAGGAAACGCTCGAGACCCTGAATGACGTGGTGCGCGCGGGCAAGGTCCGCTACATCGGCGCATCGAGCATGTACGCCTGGCAGTTCATGAAGGCGCTCGCGCTCTCCGAACGCAATGGCTGGGCGCGGTTCGTCGCCATGCAGAACCACTACAACCTGGTGTATCGCGAGGAGGAGCGCGAGATGTTGCCGCTGTGCCGCTCGGAAGGGATTGGGGTGGTGCCGTGGAGTCCGCTGGCGCGGGGGTTTCTCGCCGGTGGTCGTGCGCCCGGTGGCGGCGAGACCGCCCGTGCGAAAAGCGATCGTCTCGCGCACGGGATGTACTACGCCGAGACCGACTTCCAGGTGGCCGAGCGGGCCGCGGCCGTTGCCGCCCGCCGCGGCGTGGCGCCGGCGCAGGTGGCCCTGGCCTGGCTGCTGCATCAGCCGGGGGTGACGGCGCCGATCATCGGCGCGACCAAGCTGTCGCATCTGGAACAGGCCGTCGCCGCCGTCTCGCTGTCGCTGGGCGACGACGAACGCGCGGAGCTGGAGGCGCCTTATCAGCCGCACCGGGTGCTCGGTCACGAGTGACGGCCGGCGTTGAATCGCGGGATCCGCGGGCGCATATTGGGTTCGGTACGGCCGCCTGTCGGGCTCCGCGACGTGCCGTTCAGCGAATGGGTGCCGGCCCGGTTCCGCCCACCGCCGGCCGGTCTCATCCCTTGCGACGCCCGTTGCGCAGGCTCATTGCTTTCTTGCCCGCCCTCCCTCTCTCCCCCGTTCACGATGCCCCTCGACGCCTTCCATCCCGCCGTCGCCGCCTGGTTCCGCGGCGCGTTCCCTGCGCCGACCGAGGCGCAGGCGGCCGCGTGGCCGGCGATCCGCGCCGGCCGCAATACGCTGGTGGCGGCGCCGACCGGGTCGGGCAAGACACTGACCGCGTTCATGACCGCGATCGACGGCCTGGTGCGCCAGGGGCTGCAGGGCACCGCGCCGGGGCTGTTCGGCGACCAGGTGCCGGCCGCGGGGCTGGCAGGGCTTCCGGACGAGACCTTGGTGGTCTACGTGTCGCCGCTGAAGGCGCTGTCCAACGACATCCGCGTGAACCTGGAGGCGCCGCTGGCCGGCATCCGTGCCGAACTGGCCCAGATGGGCCTGCCCGATATCGAGATCCGCACCGCGGTGCGCACCGGCGACACGCCGCAGTCCGAACGCGCCGGCATGCGCCGCAGGCCGCCGCACATCCTGGTGACCACGCCCGAATCGCTGTACGTACTGCTCGGCTCGGAGTCGGGGCGGGCGATGCTGGCGCCGGTGCGCACGGTGATCGTGGACGAGATCCACGCCGTTGCCGACGACAAGCGCGGCAGCCACCTGGCGCTGTCGCTGGAGCGGCTGGAAGCGCTGTGCGGTCGGCGCCTGGTACGGGTCGGGCTGTCGGCGACGCAGAAGCCGATCGACGAGGTGGCGCGGTTCCTGGTCGGTGCCGCCGCGGTCGCGGCCGACGGCACCCCGGACTGCGCCATCGTCGATATCGGCTACACCCGCCAGCGCGACCTGGCATTGGAACTGCCGCCCACGCCGTTGTCGGTGGTGATGTCCAACGACCAGTGGGAGCAGGTGTACCGGCGCGTGGTCGAACTGGTGGAGGCACACCGCACCACCCTGGTGTTCGTCAACACGCGGCGCATGGCCGAGCGCGCCGCGCGCCACCTCGGCGAGCTGCTGGGCAAGGAGCACGTGGCCGCGCACCACGGCAGTCTGGCGAAGGAGCACCGGCTCGAGGCCGAGCAGCGGCTCAAGCGCGGCGAGCTGAAGGTGCTGGTGGCGACGGCGTCGCTGGAACTGGGCATCGACATCGGCGACGTCGACCTGGTCTGCCAGCTCGGTTCGCCACGCTCGATCGCGACCTTCCTGCAGCGCGCCGGCCGCTCCGGGCACACGGTGGGCGGGGTACCGAAGGCGCGGCTGTTCCCGGCCACGCGCGACGAGCTGGTCGAATGCACCGCGCTGCTGGACTGCGTGCGTCGCGGCGAACTCGACGCGCTGCGGATCCTGCCGGCGCCGCTGGACGTGCTGGCACAGCAGATCGTCGCCGAGGTCGCCAGCCGCGAATGGGACGAGGACGCGCTGTTCGACTGGCTGCGCCGCGCCTGGCCGTACGCGCAGCTGGCGCGGGAGGATTTCGACGCGGTGGTGCGGATGCTGGCGGAGGGCTACAGCAGCCGTCGCGGCCCGCGCGCCGGTTACCTGCACCGCGACGCGGTGAATCGCAAGCTGCGCGGGCGCAAGGGCGCGCGCATGACCGCGGTGATGTCCGGCGGCACCATTCCCGACACCGGCGACTACGCCGTGGTGCTGGAACCGGAGGCGCAGAACATCGGCACCGTGAACGAGGATTTCGCGGTCGAGAGCATGGCCGGCGACATCTTCCAGCTCGGCAACGCCAGCTACCGGATCCTGCGGGTGGAGCCGGGGAGGGTGCGAGTGGAGGACGCGCAGGGCCTGCCGCCGAGCATTCCGTTCTGGATCGGCGAGGCACCGGGACGGACGGACGAGCTGTCGGCCGGGGTGTCGCGGTTGCGCGAGGAGGTCGCTGCGCGGCTTGGGCCGGGCGTTGGCGCCGAAAGCAAATCCCCCCCAGCCCCCCTTTTTCAAAGGGGGGAGCCGGGCGTCGGTGCGGAATCGTCGCCGGCGACGGACGGGGCGCTGCCTCGTGAAGCGCCAACGCCTGGTGAGGCGCTGCCATCGCGGGAACCGGCGAAATCCCTGGCGGATGTTGCTCCATATCCGGCGAAGCCCTTTGAAACGTCTGTTGCGCCGCAATCGGCGGGATCCGCCGAACCGCACGCTGCTCCCCGGCCGGCGGAGTCCGCCGAGGCACCTGCATCTGCTGTTCCCCCCTTTGAAAAAGGGGGGCAGGGGGGATTTGCTGTTGGCCACGGCAATGCCATCGCCTGGCTGCGCGACGAACTCGGCCTCGACGCCGACGCCGCGCGCCAACTGGTCGATTACCTGGCAAGCGCGCAGGCGGCGCTCGGCGAGCTGCCGACGCAGTCGCGGATCGTGCTGGAGCGCTTCTTCGACGAGTCCGGCGGCACCCAGTTGGTGATCCACACCCCGTTCGGCAGCCGCATCAACCGCGCCTGGGGATTGGCGCTGCGCAAGCGCTTCTGCCGCAAGTTCAACTTCGAGCTGCAGGCGGCGGCCACCGAGGACGCGATCGTGCTGTCGCTGTCGACCAGCCACAGCTTCCCGCTGATCGAGGTCTCGCAGTACCTGCATTCGGCCTCCGCGCTGGACATCCTGGTGCAGGCGCTGCTGGATGCACCGCTGTTCGGCGCGCGCTGGCGCTGGAACGCGACCACCGCGCTGGCGCTGCCGCGCTTCCAGGGCGGGCGCAAGGTGCCGCCGCAACTGCAGCGGATGAAGTCGGAGGACTTCCTGGCCACCGTGTTCCCCGACAAGGTGGCCTGCCTGGAGAACATCGTCGGCGAGCGCGAGGTGCCGGATCATCCGCTGGTGGCGCAGACGCTGCGCGACTGCCTGGACGAGGCGATGGACGCGCAGGGCTGGCTGCGGCTGCTGCGGCGCATGGAGGCGGGCGAAGTGGAGGTGCGCGCCTGCGACCTGGCCGCGCCGTCGCCGCTGGCGGCCGAGGCGATCAACGCGCGGCCCTACGCCTTCCTCGACGACGCGCCGCTGGAGGAGCGCCGCACCCAGGCGGTGCAGACGCGCCGCTATGCCGATCCGGAAAGCGCCGACGATCTCGGCCGGCTCGACGCCGACGCCATCGCCGAGGTGCGCGTGCAGGCCTGGCCCGAGGTACGCGGTGCCGACGAGATGCACGATGCGCTGATGGGCCTGGGCGTGGTGAGCGCCGACGAGGCCGCCGCGAATGCCGGTTGGGACGGCTGGCTCGAGACGCTCGCCCGCGGCCATCGCGCCACGCGCCTGCGCCCGGCGCCCGGGCGCGGCGAGCTGTGGGTGGCCGCCGAGCGGTTGCCGCAGCTGCGCGCGCTGTTCCCGCAGGCGTTCCTGCAACCGTGCATCGAGGCGCCGGCGGAGTACGCGGCGCAGCCCTGGGCCGCCGAGGACGCGGCGACCGAGCTGCTGCGCGCGCGCCTGTCCGGGCTCGGGCCGGCGCCTGCGGCGGAACTCGCGCGCAGCCTGTCGCTGCCGCCGCTCGACGCCGACGTGGCGCTGCTGCGGCTGCAGAACGAAGGCTATGCGATGCAGGGCCGCTTCACCCCCGGCGCCACGGAGACCGAGTGGTGCGAGCGGTCCCTGCTGGCGCGCATCCATCGCTACACGCTCGGCCGGCTGCGCCGCGAGATCGAGCCGGTGCCGACGCGCGATTTCCTGCGCTTCCTGTTCGACTGGCAGCGCGTGTCCGGTGATGCGCGTGCCAGCGGACCGGAGGCGCTGGCCGGCGTGCTGTCGCAGCTGGAAGGCTTCGAGGCGCCGGCGGCCGCCTGGGAGTCGGAGTTGCTGCCGGCGCGCGTACGCGACTACTCCATCTCCTGGCTCGACGAACTGTGCACCGCCGGCCGCACCCTGTGGACGCGGCTGCGCGCGAGCGATGCCGAGGCGGGTGCCGGGCGCGGCAGCGGAACGGTGCGCACGACGCCGGTGGTGCTGCTGCCGCGGCGCACGGCCGCGCACTGGCTGCGGCTGGCGCCGGATTCCGCCGGCGACGCGGCGCTGTCCTCGCGCGCGCAGCGGGTCGCCGACCACCTGGCCGCCAACGGCGCCTCGTTCTTCGACGAGATCGCGACCGGCACGCGGCTACTACAGACCGAGCTGGAGGACGCGCTGGCCGAGCTAGTCGCCCGCGGCCGCGCGCGCTGCGACAGTTTCGCCGGGCTGCGTGCGTTGCTGGTGCCGGCATCGAAGCGTTCGTCCGCACGCGGTCGCGGCCGGCGCCGTGCGGCGCTGTTCGGGATCGAGGACGCCGGGCGCTGGGCCCCGTGCGGTCAGCGCGCCGGCGTGGATACGTCCGCTGGGGAAGCCGATGTCCGCGCCGCTTCGCTCGCGACCGCCGAGAGTCTGGAACACGTCGCCCGGGTGCTGCTGCGCCGCTACGGCGTGGTCTGCTGGCGGCTGCTCGAGCGCGAGGCGGCTTGGCTGCCGCCCTGGCGCGAACTGTCGCGCGTCTATCGCCGCCTGGAGGCGCGCGGCGAAATTCGCGGCGGGCGCTTCATCGCCGGCCTGTCGGGCGAACAGTTCGCATTGCCGGAAGCGATCGGGCTGCTACGGCGGATCCGGCAGAAGCCAGGTGCGGGCGAGTTCGTCTGCCTGTCGGCGATGGACCCGCTCAACCTGGTCGGCACGCTGCTGCCCGGCGACCGGATTCCGCGATTGCCGGGCGCGCGCGTGCTCTACCGCGACGGCTCACCGGTGGCCTCGCTGGTCGCGGGGCAGGTTGCGCTGCTGGCGGAGCTGGCGCCCGGCGAGGAAAGCGCCGCGCGCAGGATCCTGCTGCGCGAGCCGGCGCCGCCGGGCTTCGGCACATACGCAGATGCGCCGATGCCGGCCGAAGACGAACCGGCCACGAACCCGTAAGAGCGCGCCATGCGCGCGATGCCGCGGGCATTTCGCCGCCAGGGGATTCCGGCCACTGGCGCGCCTTCCGGCTCGCGGCGGGGTCGCCGATCGCGGGGCCGGATATACCCGCGGCATCGCGCGCATGGCGCGCTCCTACGGAAGGCCGCCGGAGGCGTGCGGTGTCGGCCCGCCCGTTTGGAGAAGAACTGTCTTTGACCGCCGGTGGGGCGGTCGATCAACCCGCCGTCGCCACCGTGGCGATCACCTGGCTGCCGTAGCGCGACAGCTTGCCGGCGCCGATGCCGCCGATGCCGGCGAGCTCGTCCTCGCTCGACGGCCGCCGCGCCGCGATCTCGCGCAGCGTGCTGTCGTGGAAGATCACGTACGCCGGCACGTTCTGGTCGCGCGCCAGTTGCGCGCGCAGCTCGCGCAGGGCCTCGAACAGCGGCAGGTCGGCGGGTGCGAGCTCGGCCGCCGCCGATGCGGTGCGCAGCGCGCGCGTGCGCTCGCGGGGGGCGGCCACCTTGCGCAGCATGACCGGCTGGCTGCCCTTGAGCACCGCGCGGCTGGCCTCGGTCAGCCGCAGGCCGCCATAGCCCTCGGCATCGACCTCGAGCAGGCCGTGCGCCACCAGTTGCCGGAACACCCCGCGCCAGGTGCGCGCGTCCAGGTCGGTGCCGACGCCGTAGGTGCTGAGCCGGTCGTGGCCGAACTGGCGGATCTTCTCGCTGTCGCTGCCGCGTAGGATGTCGATGACGTGCGCGGCGCCGAAGCGCTGGCCGCTGCGGTACACGCAGCTTAGGGCCTTCTGCGCGGCCTCGGTCGCGTCCCAGGCCTCCGGCGGCTGCAGGCAGTTGTCGCAGTTGCCGCAGGCCCGTCCGGCGCCGTTCGCGCCGCTTTCCCCGGGTGCGTATTCCTCGCCGAAGTTCGCCAGCAACACCTGGCGGCGGCAGCGCATCGATTCGCAGTAGCCGACCAGGGCGTCGAGCTTGCGGTGCTCCAGGCGCTTGCGCTCCTCGCCGGACTCGGACTGTTCGATCATCTGCCGCAGCAGCACCAGGTCGCCGAGGCCGTAGCACATCCAGGCGTCGGCCGGCTCGCCGTCGCGGCCGGCGCGGCCGGTTTCCTGGTAGTAGCCCTCGATCGACTTGGGCAGGTCGATATGGGCGACGAAACGTACGTCCGGCTTGTCGATACCCATGCCGAAGGCAATGGTGGCGACCACGATCACGCCCTCCTCGCGCAGGAAACGGCGCTGGTTGGCGGCGCGGATGCCGGCGTCGATCCCGGCGTGGTAGGGCAGCGCGGTGTGGCCGTGTTCGGCCAGGAAGGCGGCCGTCTGCTCCACCTTGCGCCGCGACAGGCAGTAGACGATGCCGGCGTCGCCGCGGTGGGCGTCGACGAAGTCCAGCAGCTGGCGCTTGGCGTTGTCCTTCTGCGTCACCGCATAGCGGATGTTCGGCCGGTCGAACGAGCTGACGAAGCGGCGCGCCCGGTCCAGCTGCAGGCGCTCGGCGATCTCGCGCTGGGTTGGTGGATCGGCGGTGGCGGTCAGCGCGATCCGCGGCACCTGCGGCCAGCGTTCGTGCAGGATCGTCAGCTCGCGGTATTCAGGGCGGAAGTCATGGCCCCACTGCGAGACGCAGTGCGCCTCGTCGATCGCGAACAACGCCAGCGAGGCACGCTCGAGCAGCGACAGGAAGCGCGGCGTCAGCAGGCGCTCGGGGGCGACGTACAGCAGGTCGAGATCGCCGGCCAGCAGCTGCCGCTCCACCGTCGCGGCGGTCTCGCCGTCGAGCGTCGAGTTGAGGAATGCCGCGCGCACGCCGAGCTGGCGCAGCGCCTCGACCTGGTCCTGCATCAGCGCGATCAACGGCGAGACCACGATACCGACGCCGTCGCGCAGCAGCGCCGGCAGCTGGTAGCACAGCGACTTGCCGCCGCCGGTGGGCATCAGCACCAGGGCATCGGCGCCGGCGGCGACATGTTCGACGATGGCGGCCTGCTCGCCGCGAAAGGCGGCGTGGCCGAAGACACGCTGCAGGGCGTCCCGTGCGGAGGTTTGCATGGGAACAGGATAGCCGCTGTGACCCGGGCGCCGAAACGGAAAACGGCCGACGGCGGTGTCGGACGGCCGCGCCTGGAGCCGTAGGATTTCCCCGGCGGCAGGAGCGCGCCATGCGCGCGATCGCTGCGCATCCGAACTTCGCCAGATCTCGCCAGGCGTTCATCGCGGGCGTGGCCCGCTCCCCTCAGCTCCGCGGGCTACGCCAGCCCGTAGGAGCGCACCATGCGCGCGATGCCGGCGCGGCTTGGGTGCGCAGGGGAGCGGACGCGCGGCAGCAGTCGGGATCGGGGGCATCGCGCGCATGGCGCGCTCCTACGAGATGCACAGCCGCCGGCCCCGGCGGCCTTACTGCAGCAGCGAACGCAGCATCCAGGCGTACTTCTCGTGGGTCTGCAGGCGCTGGGTCAGCAGGTCGACGCTGGGATCGTCGCCGGCGTCGTCCGCGGTCTTGAGCGCCCTGCGCGCGGTGCGGCAGACGGCCTCGTTGCCGACCACCAGTTGGCGCACCATCTCGCGCCATTCCGGCGCCTTCTCCAGGCCCGGCTCCTCCTTGATGGAGGACAGCTCGATGAACTCGGCGTAGGAGCCCGGTGCGTTGTAGCCCAGGGCGCGGATGCGCTCGGCGGTCTCGTCGAGCGCGTTCCACTGCTCGGTGTACTGCTCCTCGAACATCGCATGCAGGGCGTTGAACATGGGCCCGGTGACGTTCCAGTGGAAGTTGTGGGTCTTCAGGTACAGGGTGTAGGCGTCGGCCAGGAACGTCGACAGACCCTGGGCAATGCGCTTGCGATCCTTATCGCCGATCCCGATATCGATTGCCGGGGCGCTGGACTGCGGACCGGGCGATGCCACGGCCGCGGGCTCGGCTGGCGCGCGAGTGGCGCGGGCGTTCTTCTTCGGCTTGCTGGTCTTGGTTTTGGCCATGTGCGGGACTCCTGTCGGGACGTTGCCGCCACAATAGGGCGGCTTTCGTTCTGAATATGTGACTTCCGGGAAGATATGCAAGCGCCATGACGGATTCGAGCGGCCACGCGGCGAACGCGGCATTGACACGGGCACGGGGCGCCATCGACGGCGCGCTGTCGCGCGACCGCGGGCGGCTGCACGGGTTGTGGTCGCGCTGGCGCGCCGCGCCCGGCGACATCGCGGCGCAGGCCGCGTTCGAGACCGCGCTGGAGGCCTCGTTGGCCGCGCGCGAGGCCCGCGCCGCGGCGTTGCCCGCCGCGCAGGTGGACGCCTCGTTGCCGATCGCGGCCGAGGCCGAGCGCATCGTCGAGCTGATCCGCGCGCATCCGGTGCTGGTGATCGCCGGCGAGACCGGTTCCGGCAAGACCACGCAGCTGCCGAAGCTGTGCCTTGCGGCCGGCCGCGGCGCGGCGGGCACCATCGGCTGCACCCAACCGCGGCGGATCGCCGCGCGCGCGGTGGCACGGCGCGTGGCCGAGGAACTGCAGGTGCCGCTGGGCGAGGCGGTCGGCTACCAGGTGCGCTTCAGCGACCGGGTCAGCGAACGCACGGTGGTGAAGTTCATGACCGACGGCATCCTGCTGGCCGAGATCGCCTCCGACCGCTGGCTTTCGGCCTACGACACCATCATCATCGACGAGGCGCACGAGCGCAGCCTCAACATCGACTTCCTGCTGGGCTATCTGAAGCGCCTGCTGGAGCGTCGACGCGACCTCAAGGTGATCGTGACCTCGGCGACGATCGATACCGAGCGGTTCTCGAAACACTTCGGCGACGCGCCGGTGGTGGACGTGGAGGGGCGCGGGCATCCGGTGGAGGTGCGCTACCGGCCGTTGGGCGGGGATGCCATTTCCTCCTTTGAAGAAGAAGGGCGGGCCGGGCAAGAGCAAATCCCCCCTGCCCCCCTTTTTCAAAGGGGGGGAAAGCAGGCGTCCGGAAGGGAATCGAGGAACCCGGATGCCGGGACAGTTTCCGTGCTCGACGGCATCGCCGCCGCCTGCGACGAGATCATGCGCGAGAAGGGCACCGGCGATACCCTGGTGTTCCTGCCCGGCGAGCGCGAGATCCGCGACGCCCACCGGGCGCTGGAGCGGCGCAAGTACCGCCACACCGAGGTGCTGCCGCTGTACGCGCGGTTGTCGGCGCGCGACCAGGACCGGGTGTTCAATCCCGGGCCACAGCGGCGCATCGTGCTGGCCACCAATGTCGCCGAGACCTCGCTCACGGTGCCGCGGATCCACTACGTGGTCGATCCGGGGCTGGCGCGGGTCAAGCGCTACAGCCCGCGGCAGAAGCTCGACCGGCTGCACATCGAGCCGGTGAGCCAGGCCAGCGCCGAGCAGCGCAAGGGCCGCTGCGGGCGCATCGCGCCTGGCATCTGCTACCGGATCTATCCGGAGGCGGACTTCCAGTCGCGCCCGCCCTACACCGACCCGGAGATCCGCCGCGCGGCGCTGGCCGGGGTGATCCTGCGCATGCTCACGCTGGGACTGAGCGAGATCGGCAGCGGCCTTTCGGCCGCGCCGAAACGTGGGCGCGGGCGGCCGCGGGACGGCGATGCGCGGGTCATCGAGAACTTCCCGTTCGTCGAGCCGCCGGATTCGCGCGCGATCGCCGACGGCTGGCAGCAGCTGACCGAACTGGGCGCGGTCGACGACCAGCGCCGGCTCACCGCCACCGGCCGCGCGATGGCGCGGCTGCCGGTCGACGTGAAGCTGGCGCGCATGCTGGTCGCCGCGCAGCAGCACGGCTGCCTGCGCGAGATGCTGGCGATCGCGTCGTTCCTCGGCATCCAGGACCCGCGCGAACGGCCTGCGGACCAGCGCGCCGCCGCCGACAACGCACACGCCGAATTCGCCGACCCGAAGTCGGAATTCGTCGGCATCCTCAAGCTCTGGGAGGCCTACCGCCAGACTCACGAGGAGTCGACCCAGTCGCAGCTGCGGCGTTGGTGCGAACAGCATTTCCTCGGCTTCCTGCGCATGCGCGAATGGCGCGAGCTGCACCGGCAGCTCAAGCTGCAGTGCGACGAACTGGACTGGAACACGGCCGTGGGTCCGTCGCCGCCGCCGCCGCCAAGACAGGGCAAGGGCCGGCGGCATCTGCCTGCCCCGCCCAAGGAAAAGTCAGGTGCACTCCCCCCTATGAAAAAGGGGGGCAGGGGGGATTTGCAGCCGAAACCCCGGGATCAGGAGCAAAGCGCCAACGCTCCGCCTTCCACGCAAGGGGAAGGCATCGGCAGCGCCGCCTCCTATGCCAGCCTGCATCGCGCGCTGATCGCCGGCCTGCCGACCCAGCTCGGGCAGCGCGCCGACCGCGGTCTCTACGACGGTCCGCGCGGGCGCAAGTTCCAGCTGTTCCCAGGCTCGGCGCTGGCGCGCAAGCCGCCGCCCTGGGTGCTGTCGGCGACCCTGATCGAGACCGAGCGGGTGTGGGCGCTGACCAACGCCGCGATCGAGCCCGAATGGGCGATCGCCGAGCTGCCGCACCTGCTGGCGCGGCGCCATCACGATCCGCGCTGGTCGCGTTCGCAGGGGCGGGTGCTCGGCAGCGAACAGGTCAGCCTGTTCGGCCTGGTGCTGGCGCCGAAGAAACCGGTCGACTACGGCCGCCTGTATCCGCAGGAAGCGCGTGCGCTGTTCCTGCGTGACGGTCTGGTCAGCGGCGAGATCAACCTGCGCAGTCCGTTCCTGGCGCGCAACCTGGCCACGCTCGAGCGCGCGCGCGAGGAAGAAGCCAAGCAGCGGCGCGTCGGCCTGGTGGTCGACGAGGAGTGGATGCTGCGCTGGTACGACGAGCGCATCCCGGCGGAGATCGTCGATGCGCGTTCGCTCGATGCCTGGGCGAAGAAGGCGCCGGAGGCGGCACGGCATGCGCTGGAGTGGTCGCGCGAGGATCTGCTGGTCGGCGACGAGAGCGACGCGGTGCGCTTCCCGCCGGTGCTGGCGCTGGGCGAGGCGCGACTGGCGGTACGCTACCGCTTCGAGCCCGGCGCACCCGACGACGGCATGACCGTTAGCGTGCCGCTGCACCTGCTCAATGCACTGGACCCGGCGCGACTCACCTGGCTGGCGCCGGGTTTCTTCGAGGACAAGGCGGCGGCGATGATCCGCTCGCTGCCCAAGGCGCTGCGGCGCAATTTCGTGCCGGCGCCCGATTTCGCCCGCGCCTTCGCCGAAGCGCATCCGCAGCCGGAGGCCGACGCGTTCGCCGGCGCGCTGGCGCGGTTCCTGCAGCGGCTGACCGGCGCGGAGGTGACTGCGACGGATTTCGACGAGTCGGCGCTCGATCCGCACCTGCGCATGAACCTGCGGCTGCTCGATGCCGACGGACGTCAGGTGCTGGCCGAGTCGCGCGACCTGGACGAACTGCGTACGCGTTTCGGCGACCGCGCCGCGCGTGCCTTCGCCGCGCGCGCGGCCGAAGGCATGGCGCAGCGGGGATTGAAGGACTTTCCGGACACGCCGATCCCGGTGTCGGTACCGGGCGCGGGTGGGGTTGCCGCGTACCCGGCGCTGGACGACGAAGGCGACAGCGCGTCGCTGGCGGTACATGCCGATCCCGTGGAGGCGCGGCGCCGCCACCCCGCCGGCGTGTGCCGGCTGCTGCGCATCGCCCTGGACGGCAAGCTGCGGCAGGCGCGCAAGCAGCTGCCGGTGCCGCCGAAGACCGCGCTGCTGTACGTCGCGATCGAGTCCACCGCGCCGCGGGCGACGGCAGCGCGTGAAGGCGACCTGTTGCGTGCCGACCTGGTCGATGGCGCCTGGGCGGCGTTGACCGCCGAAGGGCTGGATGCGATCCGCGATGCCGATGCGTTCGCGCAGCGCCGTGACGCGATTGCCCGCACGCTGTTCGGCGAGGCGACGCGGCGGCTGCGGCTGGCCGAGGAGATCCTCGACCGCATCGCCGAGATCCGTGCGCGGCTCGATTCCGGCCTGATGGGCTGGGCGCGCGCCAACCTCGACGACATGCAGGCGCACCTGGCCGCCCTGGCGCCGCCCGGATTCCTGCGCGATACGCCAGAGGCGCTGCTGGCCGAGTATCCGCGCTATCTCAAGGCCTTGGCGTTGCGCGCCGAACGTGCGCTGCGCGATCCGCTGCGCGATCAGCAGCGGATGCTGGAACTCAAGCCGTTCGTCGAGGCGTTGCAGCAGGCCGCCGTCGAAGGCGAAGACGGCGAACCGGGCTGGCAGGCGTTCCGGCGCGACCTGGAGGAACTGCGCGTGTCGCTGCACGCACAGGATCTAGGTACGCGTGGCAATGTCTCGCCGAAGAAGCTGGCGCGGCGGCTGGCAGAGTTGCGGGGGAAGGTGGGTCGAGCAGCGAGTTGAAACACCACGTCGTCATCCCGGCGGTTTTCAACAGCCGAATGGCTGGACAAGCCGGGATCCATGGGCTTTCGAGGCATCAACGAGACGCCTCCGGCTGTTCATGGACAGCACCCGTGGCGATGGTGCTCCGCTCGCCTCAACGGAAGGATTTGCCCGGTGCGTCACTCGATCCGCCGCACCTTGGCGCGGGTGTTGTAGCCGTCGATCTGCAGCCACCAGGCGCCAAGCATGCCCGGCCGGACCGTCACCTTGGGATCGGTCTTGCGCACGCCGGCCAGGCTGGCGCCGTCGATCTGCTCCCAGACCTGGCCGTTGGCGAGCGTATAGCGGTTGCCCTTGCCGAAGCCGCGGAACTCGCCGGTGAGGGTGCTCTCGACCGGTTCGTTGTCGCCGCCGCTGAAGAACCCGCGGCCTTGCTGCTGCTCCGCGGCCTCGCGCCGGCCTTCCTCGCGCGCCTGCTCGATCGCGGCGGTGCTGCCTTCTCCGCCGCGGCGTTGCAACCAGGCGTTCAGGGCGGCAAGCTCCTGCGAGCTGAGCTTATTCAGGCCGGCGTCGACGAATTCCTGATGCGTCATCTGCTGCTCGAGCGGCGGCTGCTGTGCGGCGACGGATGCGGCACACGCCAGCAGTGCGGCGGCGGACAGGAGGCGAAGGATGCGCATGATGGATTCCTCGTGATGGTGATCGTTGATTAGGCCGGCAGCGGAAGCCGCACTGTATCGGTGGCTTCTGGGTGCCTGGACAACTTTGTGTAGTGTAGACCCACTGTCCCGATAGTCGTGACCACCCTTGGCGGCCTCCGACCGCACTCCGCTGGAGACCCTGCTCGCGTTGCCGGCCACGGCTGCGCTGACGCCCGTGCTGCGCGACCTGCTCGCGCGTGCCGCCTCGGGCAGCGGGACGGCGGCCGCGCCGGACGAGCCGTTGCCGCTATTGATCGACACGCTGCAGGCGCTGGCGTTGTTGAACGCCGATGCCGAGGTCATCGCCGCCGCGATCCTGTACGCGGCGCCGGACTGGGCCAGCCGTATCGAGGCGGACCTGTCGCAACGACACCCGGCGATCGCCGCCCTGCTCGATGGCCAGCGCGCCGCCCACCAGGTCTGGGCGCTGCACGCCGAACGCGGCGGGCGCGGCAACCAGGAGGGCCTGCGGCGCCTGCTGCTGGCGATCGTGCGCGACTTGCGCGTGGTGCCGATCCTGCTGGCACGGCAGCTGGCGCACCTGCGCGCGGCGGCGAAGGCGCCACCCGAAGAGCGGGCGGCGCTGGCGCGACTGACCCGCGACATCCACGCGCCGCTCGCCAATCGCCTTGGCATCTGGCAGCTGAAGTGGGAACTCGAGGACCTCGCCTTCCGCCACCTCGATCCAGAGACGTATCGCCGCATCGCCGGCCTGCTCGATGACAAGCGCACCGGCCGTGAAGGCTATATCGAGCAGGTCAAGCGCGACCTCGAGCGCGTGCTGGCGGCGCAGGGCATACGGGCTGAGGTCGCGGGCCGGCCCAAGCACATCTACAGCATCTACAGGAAGATGCAGCGCAAGGACGTGCCCTTCGGCGAACTGTACGACCTACGCGCGGTGCGGGTGCTGGTGGATGACGTGCCCGCGTGCTACGCAGCGCTGGGCGTGGTGCACGCGCTGTGGGTGCCGGTGTCGAGCGAATTCGACGACTACATCGCCCGGCCCAAGCGCAACGACTATCGCTCACTGCATACCGCCGTGGTCGGCCCCGAGGGCAAAACGTTGGAGGTGCAGATCCGCACCCACGAGATGCACCAACAGGCCGAGCTCGGCGTAGCCGCGCACTGGCGCTACAAGGAGGGCGGCAGCGGCGATGCCGCGCTGGAGCGCAAGATCGAATGGATGCGCAAGCTGCTGGAGTCGCACCAGGACGGCGGCGACGAGGCGGCGCTGGCCGGCGCACTGGACACCGAACTGGTCGAGGACCGCATCTACACGCTCACCCCGATGGGCGAGGTGATCGACCTGCCGCGCGGTGCGACGCCGCTGGACTTCGCCTACCACGTACACACCATGGTCGGGCACCGCTGCCGGGGCGCCAAGGTCAACGGCCGCATCGTGCCGCTCGACCACCGCCTGCACAGCGGCGACCGGGTCGAGATCCTCACCGGCAAGACCGCCGAGCCGCGCCGCGACTGGCTGCTCGCCGCTAATGGTTATCTCGCCAGCGGCCGCTCGCGCGACAAGGTGCGGACCTGGTTCCACAAGCTCGACCGCGAGCGCAACCTGCAGGCCGGGCGCGAGCTGCTCGATCGCGAACTCAAGCGGCTGGGATTGCAGCACGCCGACCCGGCGCCGGCGCTGCGCAAGTTCAGCGTCGCCACGCTCGACGATCTGCATGTGCTGGTCGCGCTCGGCGACGTCGGCCCGCACCAGGTCACGCGTGCGTTGCTGGAGCACGCGGCACCGCCGGAGCCGGCGACGGTCGCCGCGCCGCGGGCGCCGCGCAAGCCGCCGCAGCCGAGCTCGGCCTTCAGCGTGGTCGGCGTCGACAACCTGCTGGTGCAGACCGCGCGCTGCTGCCGGCCGTTGCCGGGCGAGGCGATCGCCGGCTATCTCACCCGCTCGCGCGGCGTCAGCGTGCATCGTGCCGACTGCGCCGTGCTGCAGCGCCTGGCGGCGCGCCAGCCGCAGCGCATGCTGCCGGTGGAGTGGGGGCGGACCGGCGGCGCCCACGACGCCGACGTGACCGTGGAGGGCGTCGACCGCAAGCACCTGCTCAAGGACCTGACCAACCTGATCGCGCAGGAGGATGCGCACGTGCTGGCGATCAGCAGCGACGGCGGCCGCGGGCTCGGCCGGATGCGGCTGCGCTTGCAACTGCGGGTGCAGGACTACGGCCAGCTGTCGCGGCTGCTGGGCAAGATCGAGGGCATCGCCGGGGTGGAGCGCGCCTATCGTGTCTAGGTTTCGAACTGCTCCTGATCCAGAGCCGGGCCGGTAGAAGCGGTTTTTACCGCGGTTTCGCGCGAATGAACGCGGATCAAGGCCAGGTGCGGCACGTTGCTGTTCCCGTCGTTCTATCGGTGTTGATCCGTATAGATCCGCGGCGAAATGGCGTTACGCCGCCGCCGAACCGCCATTCCCGCGCGTCTTCTCTTATGCTGCGTGCGTGAGCCGCGACCACGATCCGCAGATTCCGCCCGCTCCCGCCGAAACGCCGGCGCGCCGGCCGGATGGCCGGCGTGAGCCGGTATTCGGCGAGCTCCGCGCGTGGCTCCCCGACAGGCGCCGCATGCATCGCGGACGTGGCACCGAGACCGGATGGCAACGTCACTGGCCGTGGCTGGCGGCGGCGCTGGGCGTCTTCCTGCTGCTGTTGCTCGTGTTGCGCGAGCCGCTTGCCGATCGCCTGTGGCCGGAGCCGCCCGCCCAAGAGCTGCGCGAGCAGGCAGCTGCCGCGCTGCAGCGCGGCCACCTGAGCGCGGCGGACGGCAGCGGTGCCCGCGAACTGTACGAGGCCGCGCTGGCGATGGAACCCGACCGCAACGAGGCGAGCGAGGGACTGACGCAGGTCGCGCTGGCCGCCCTGGCGCAGGCCGACAACGCCACCCGGCAGAACCGCTTCGAGGACGCCCACCGGGCGTTACGCCTGGCGCGTGAACTCTCGGCGCCGCGCGAGGCGACCCGGGCCACCGCCGATGCCCTGCGCGTGCGCGAGGCGGCCCATGCCGGGCTCGATCGCATGTGGGTCCGCGCGCAGCAGGCGCACGCGGCCGGACGCCTGCATGGCGCCGAAGACGCCGCGTTGCCCCAGTACCGCCGCATCCTGCAGCTGGACCCCGGCAACGACGATGTGCTGCGCGCGCGCGAGGACGCCATCGGACAACTGCTACAGGACGCACGCGCCGGCCTGCGCCGCGGCGAATTCGCGCCGGCGGCCGCGGCGATCGCCGTGGCGCGCGAATACGATCCCGGGCATGTCGATCTGCCCGACACCGAGGCGCGGCTGGCCGAGGAGCGCGATGCCGCAGTGCGCAACGCCCACCAGGATCTGGAGGCAAACCGCCTCGAGTCGGCCGAGCAACGCTACCGCCAGTTGCTGGACATCGATGCCGAGGCGCCCGATGCCCGTGCCGGGCTGGTCCAGGTCGGCGTGGCGCTTGCTCGGCGTGCCGAGCGACTGGCGTCCGATTTCCGCTTTGCCGATGCCGACGCCGCCCTGGTGCGGGCCCGGGTCCTGGCGCCGGAGCACGCGGCGGTGCGCGCCGCGACGCAACGCATCGAGCGGTCGCGCCGTCTCAAGGCGCAGTTGGAGCCCGCGCCGTCACGGCAGCGGCAGCAGCGTGTCGCGGTGTTGTTGCGCGAGGCCGCCGCAGCCGAACAGCGGGGTGAACTGTTGGCACCGCCGGGCGACAGCGCCTACGACAAATTGCGCGCGGCGCGCGCCATCGCACCGGACGATGCGCGGGTGCGGCAGGCCGGCGACCGGCTGCTGCCGTTCGCGCGCGACTGCTTCGAACGCGAATTGCGCAACAACAGTCTCGGCCGCGCCCGCGCGTGCCTGGACGCCCGGTCCGCGCTGGCCGACGAGGAGGATGCCCTGGCGCAGGCGCGGCGGCGCCTGGCGCAGCGCTGGCTCGCGGTCGGCGACGAACGCCTGGCCGCGGGCGAGCTGCCGCCGGCGCGATCGGCATTGCGTTTCGCCCGCGAGGTTGACGCCGCGGTGCCCGGGCTGGCGGAGTTCGCCGAACGACTGCGCGCGGCTTCGGCATCCGGGGATTGAGACGCGACGCATCGGCGGGGCATTGCCGTGCGTGCCGGCGCCGAAGCAGCGGAGTAGGTCGAGGTTTACTGCCTGGGAGAGGCGACGCCGCGCAACAGCCCGTCCAGGCGCGCGGCGATCTGTCGCCAACCATATTCGCCGACAGCGTCGGCGCCGAGCGAAAGCCCTTCGTCCAGCCGGTCCCGTGCCTTCGCCTCCGCCAGCACCGCCAGCTGCGCACCGATGCTCTCGATCGTGTTCGCGCAGGTCCAGCCGCTGCGCAGGCGCACGATCGTGTTGGCGACCGGATCATCGCCGTTGCTCAGGTGCAGAATTGGCCGACCAGCCCCCAGGTATTCGTAGAACTTTCCCGGAATCTGGGTGGCGTCGTCATTGGCGATGTTGACCAGCACGTCGGCCTGCCGCTGCAGGTCGAGAATCGCGTCGTGCGGCAGGAAACCGAGTAGGCGGATCCGCTCCGGCGTGGCCTTCGCGGCGGCAACGACCGCCTCGGGCACCGTCACCGCGGCGATGCTCAGCCGGAGCATTGGGTGCGCATCGAGCGCCCGCATCAGTGCATCGGCGCGACGGAAGCTGTAGAAGCTGCCGGTGTATAGCAGTTCGAGCCGGTCGCGATCGAAGATGCCAGTCGCCGCGGTTGCCCGCGCGCGAGGCCGGTCGTCAAATCCCTGCGGCAGTATGCCGATATCCGCGCAACGGCCGTGCCGCTGGCGCAGCAGATCAGCGGCGCCGGCGTTGGTGACCGTGACCAGGTCGGCGCGATCGCAGACCATCTTTTCCAGTTGTTCGGCGCGGTGCCGCCAGTGCGGCGCGACATAGCCGGCAAGCACCGGATCACCGAGATCGGCTGCCCAGCGGAAGCCCCGTGCCTGCGCCGATAAGCCGAGTTCGAGCGTAGTGGCGGGCTCGTGCGAACTGATCACCAGATCGGGAGCGATTCGGTCCAGTAGCGGCTCCAGCGCACGCCCTGCCCAGAACCGCCATTCGCCGCGGACATCGGGGAACCAGATGCGCTGCGCCACCGTCTGCACCACCTCGGATACCTGCTGTTTCCAGTTGCGCGGAGGACGCAGGGCCGCGCTCGGTGTTCCGGGATCGGTGGTGGTGATGGCGACCGCCTGGCGCCGACGCCGCTTGCGGATGAACGCAAGCATGCCCCGCACCGGCCCCGGAAAGGTGCGGTGTATGCGCACGCTGTCGGGCAACGCCGGCAGTCCGGGCGTCTCGCCTCCCAGGTCCGGCGCCAGCACGTGCACCTCGTGCCCGAGCGCGGCGAGTTCGCGCGCGAGATAGGTCCAGCGCAGCGACTGCGGCGACGGGCTGGGCGGAAATTCGTAGGCGATCAGCAGCAGGCGCATCAGCGGGAGACGGGTGGCAGGGAGGCGGCGATGGTGGCGCGTGCGGCCTCGAATGAGAAATACCGACGCACGTTGTCGCTGCCGGCGCGCGCCAGCCGCATCCACAGCGCCGCATCGCCATGCAGGCGGACGGCGGCGTCGGCGAACGCCTCGGCGGCGTCGGCCACCAGCAGGTCGTCGCCGTCGCGCAGGTGCATGCCCTCGGCGGCGCACGAGGTCGCCACCACCGGCATGCCGGCGGCCATGCACAGGTTGATCTTGCCCTTGACTCCGGCGCCGAAGCGCAGCGGTGCCAGGCCCACCCGGCATTGCGCCAGCAGCGGTCCCAGGTCGGGCACGTGCCCGTGCAGTTGCACGCCGTCGACGAGGGGGGCATTTCCGGTCACGGCTTCGGGCATGCCTTCGCCGACGATGTGCAGCGCACAGCCGGGCAGTTGGGCGTGGACCCGCGGAAAGATCTCGGCCAGCAGCCAGCGCACCGCGTCCACGTTCGGCGGATGCCGTGCACCGCCGACGAACAGCAGGCCGCTGCGCCGCAGGAATGGCGCCGGCGCATCCTCGGCCTCGTGCAGGTTGGGCAGGACCTCGACCCGTGCGGTCGGCAGCGCCCCCCGGAGCAATTCGGCTTCCACCGGACTGACCACCCAGGTCACGTCCGCGGCCGCCGCGGCCTGTAGCTCGCGCTTGCGGGTGATCGCCGCCAGTCGCCTGAGCCGACGATCGCCATGCAGATCGGCTTCGCGCGCCTCGCGCAGGTGGTGCAGGTCCACGGTATCGAGCACCACGTGCAGCGCGGGCGCGATCTGTCGCGCCAACGGAATCAGGAACTCGGCCAGGTGATAGCGGCTGACGATCAGGACGTCGTAGTCACGCAGGTGGCGCGCGAACCAGTGTGGGTAGGGCTCGGCGCTTGCATGCACGGTCACGCCGAGGCCGTGCAGGGCCTCCGTATGTTCGCCGGCCTCGGCGCGGTCATCGGGCAGGAAATCGACCCGGTCACCGTCGGCGCGCAGCAGCCGCATCAGGTTGAAGGCCCGGAGCGAGCCGGAATCGCGGTCGGGTCGCGGTGTGGCAACGTCGATCAACAGGATGCGGCGCCCGCCACCTGCCCCCCCCGATCCCTGGGGCCGCGGCACCGGGGAGGGCACCGTCCGTGGCGCCTTCAGCCGCGCCAGCATGCCGCGCCATCCGCGCGCGTGCAGCGCCAGGCGCAGCCGGTGTAGGCGGGCGCGCAACCGGCGCCAGTGATACATCAGGTGTGGAAACACGGCGTCGGCTGTCGTTCGCAATCTGAATGGTCGGCCACCCGCGGCGCAATCGTGCCGGCGCCGCTGCGCTAGACTCGCGGGAATGCCCATTGTCGCATCCCGCGCATGCGTCGTATCGGATCCCGTTCGCCCGTGCGGAGCAGGTCGCGTCGGGCCCTAGACCCCAGGTTCATGGCCCGCATCGATTACGACGAAGACGATCAGGACGACCGCGTGCGCCCCGACTGGCGGCGGCGGATCCTCACCTGGGGACTGGCGGCGATCGGCCTCGGCCTCGGCTTCCTGATCCCCTATACCCTGTACCTGAACCAGCAGGTGAGCCGGCACTTCGGCGAGCTGCAATGGCAGGTGCCGACCCGCGTCTACGCTCGGCCGCTGCAACTGGTGCCGGGGCTGGCGATGGACGCGCGGACGCTGCAGGTCGAGCTCGAATCGGCCGCCTATCGCGAAGGCGACGGCGAACGCGCCGGCACCTGGTCCGGCGGCGAAGGCAAATGGACGATCGCCAGCCGCGGCTTCCAGGACGTGGACGGTGCCGTCGCGCCGTCGCGGCTCGAGGTCACCTTGTCCGGCGGCCGGATCTCCCGGTTGCGCGATGCCGACAGCGACAAGCCGGTCGAACGCGCCCGGCTCGACCCGGCGCGGATCGCCACCCTCTACGGCCAGAAGCAGGAAGAGCGGCGGCTGGTGCGGATCGAGGAGGTGCCGGTGCTGCTGACCGACGCGCTGCAGGCGGTCGAGGACCGCGATTTCGCCCACCACCACGGCATCGACCTCAGCGGCATGCTGCGCGCCGCCTGGGTCAACCTGCGCGCCGGTGAGGCGAAACAGGGCGGCAGCACGCTGACCCAGCAGCTGGCGCGCTCGGGGCTGCTCGGCATCGGCCGCGAGCAGACCTATGCGCGCAAGTTCAACGAGATCCTCTACGCGCTGCTGATCGAGGCGCGCTACGACAAGGGCACCATCCTCGAGGCCTATCTCAACCAGGTCTACCTGGGCCAGCGCGGCGCGCAGGCGATCCACGGCGTGGCCGCCGGCGCCGAGTTTTGGTTCGGGCGCCAACTGGCCGACCTGGAGACCGAGCACATCGCGCTGCTGGTGGGGATCATCCGCGGCCCCTCGTACTACGATCCGCGCCGGCACCCGGAGCGCGCCAGGCAGCGGCGCGATTTCGCCCTGGCGCAGATGCACGAGAGCGGCCTGATCGACGCCGCCGAGTTCGAGCGCGCCGTCGCCGCGCCGCTGGGCATCAGCAGCTCGCCTGGCAGCCTGGCGGCCAACCGCTTTCCCGCCTATGTCGACCTGGTGCGGCGGCAGCTGGCGCGCGACTACCCGTCCGACGCCCTGCAGGGCGCGGGCCTGAGCGTGATGACCGCGATGTCGCCTGCGGCGCAGGGTTATGCGGAAGGCGCGGTGCGGCGCACCATCGAGGCGCTGAGCAAGGGCAAGGGACCGCCGCTGCAGGCCGGGCTGGTGCTGACCGACGTCGACAACGGCGAGGTGGTCGCGGTCGTTGGCAGCCGCGAGCCGACCCAGCACGGCTTCAACCGCGCGATCGAGGCGCACCGCCCGGTTGGCTCGCTGCTCAAGCCGTTCGTGTACCTGCTGGCGCTGGCGCAGCCGGCCAGCTATTCGCTGGCGACCTGGGTCGACGATGCGCCGATCACCGTCACCCTGCCCAACGGCAAGCGCTGGACGCCGGTCAATTCCGACAAGCGCAGCCACGGCAGCGTGCGCCTGATCGACGCGCTGGCGCGCTCCTACAACCAGGCCACGGTGCGCATCGGCATGCAGGTCGATCCGCGCCGGTTGGCGGACCTGCTGCGCACGCTCGCCGGAATCGAGGCCAATCCCAATCCGTCGCTGATCCTGGGCTCGGTCGACCAGAGCCCGTACGCGATGGCGCAGCTGTACCAGTTCCTGGCCTCCGGCGGCGAGATCCAGCCGCTGCGCCTGGTGCGCGGCGTGCTCGATCCGGACGGGCGCACCGTCAATCGCTACGACCAGACGCCCGCCGATGCCCAGGAGGGCGACGCAGTGGCCGCGCGCCTGGTCACCCTGGCGCTGCAGCATGCGGTGACCTCCGGCACCGGCCGCCAGCTGGTCAACGACGGCCTCGGCCGGCTCAAGCCCGCCGGCAAGACCGGCACCAGCAACGACGGCCGCGACAGCTGGTTCGCCGGCTGGACCGGCGACCATCTGGCGGTGGTGTGGATCGGCAACGATCAGAACGAGACCACCGGCCTGTACGGCGCCACCGGCGCGATGCGGGCCTGGTCGGACCTGTTCGCGCGGCTGCCCAGCGCGCCGCTCGAGGTCGGCGACGGCGGCCTGGACTGGCAGTGGGTGGTGCAGGGCTTCAGTACCGAATCCGGATGTCCGCAGGCGCGTCGTTTCCCCTTCGTCGAAGGATTCGCGCCGCCTTACCAGCCCTGCGACTATGGTCAGCCCGATCCCTATTACAGTGCCTACGGCCAGTCCGAGGGCGCGCAGGTTCCGCAGCAGGGACAGCCGGCGCAGCAGCAGGCGCCGGCACGCGGCTGGCGGCGCTGGTTCGGGCTCGGAGACCGCGAGCCGCCGGCCGAGGCCCCGCCCGTCGCCGAACCAGAACCCCAGCCCGTTCCGCAATCCGAAGACGAACCATGAGCAAACGCCTCGTCATCTCGCTGCCGCACGCGGCAGCGCTCCTGTTGGCCCTCGGTCTGGCGGCCTGCGCCAGTGCGCCTGCGGATGATGCGCCCGCTGCGCGGGTGGCGGAGGTCCCGGCGGAACAGATGATCGCCAGCATTCGTGCGGCCGCTGGCGATGGCGAGGGTGAGCTGGCGGTGCAGCCGTTGCGCGATCCACAGGTCGAGGACCTGCGCCAGCAGGCGGCGCGGCTCGAAGCGCAGCGCGACTACGCCGGCGCCGCGGCCGCGCTCGACCGCGCGCTGCAGATCGTCGACGGCGATCCGGCGCTGCTGCAGGAGCGCGCCGAAATCGCATTGTTGCTGGGCGACTACGACACCGCCGACCAGCTGGCCCAGCGCGCCTATGCGCTCGGCGCACAGGTCGGGCCGCTGTGCCGCCGCCACTGGGCCACCCTGGAGCAGCTGCGGCTGCGTGCCGGGGATGCCGCCGGCGCTGCGTCGGCCAGGGAACAGATCGACGGCTGCAAGGTCGCCGGTCCCGTGCGGTACTGAGCATGCGGCATCGACTCCGCGGCGGGAGCGCGCTCCCGCGCCCGTCGTCGTCGCGCGGGCGAGTGGCATGAGTCCGGATCCCGCAGCAGCGGTCGTCGCCGACGACACGCTGGCCGGGGCCGGCCGCGCCGCGTTGGGCGAGGGCGGCGCGCTGGCGGGCAAGATCGCCGCGTTCGTGCCGCGGCCCTCGCAGCAAGAGCTGTCGGTCGCGATCGCCGCCGCCTTCGACCGGCGCGGCACGCTGCTGGCCGAGGCCGGTACCGGCACCGGCAAGACCTTCGCCTATCTGGTGCCGGCGCTGCTCTCGGGCCTGAAGACCATCGTCTCCACCGGGACCCGCGCGCTGCAGGACCAGCTCTACCACCGCGACTTGCCGCGGGTGCGCGACGCGCTCGGCGTCGGCCTGAAGAGCGCGTTGCTGAAGGGACGCGCCAACTATCTCTGCCTCTACCGGCTCGAGCGCGCCAAGGGCGAGCCGCGGCTGCCGACCGGAACGTTCGCCTCGCGCGAACAGGTGGCGCTGTTCCAGCGCGTCGTCGCCTGGGCCGGGCGCACGCGCATGGGCGACCTGGCCGAGCTGGAAGCGCTGCCGGACGATTCGCCACTGATCCCGATGGTGACCTCCACCGTCGACAACTGCCTGGGCAGCGAATGCCCGTTCTGGAACGAATGCTTCGTGGTGCAGGCGCGGCAGCGCGCGCAATCCGCCGACCTAGTGGTGGTCAACCATCACCTGTTGCTGGCCGACCTGGCGCTCAAGCAGGAAGGCTTCGGCGAGATCCTGCCCGGGGCGCAGGCGTTCGTGGTCGACGAGGCGCACCAGCTGCCGGAGCTCGCGGCGCAGTTCTTCGGCGAGGGACTGAGCGCCCGCCCGCTGGTCGAACTGGCGCGCGACGCGCTGGGCGAGTGCAAGGAGGTCGAGGGATCGTTGGCGATGCTGCAGATGCCGGCGCGCGACCTGGAGCAGGCGGTGCGCGGGCTGCGCGCGGCGATGGAAACGCTGCCGCCGCGCGGCACCCGCGACCGTGCACGCAACGACGCGGCGGTGGACGAGGCGCTCGCCGCACTGGCCGCGGCGCTGCGCGATTTCGCCGCGGCGGTGGCGCCGCTGCGCGAGGCGGCGCCGGGATTCGACGCCTGCCATGCGCGCACGCTGGAGTTCTGCAGGCGTCTTTCGAGATGGTGGCAGGACGACGAGGGCGCCGCCGCCGAAGACGACGCCGACGATGCGCCGGCGTCGCACGACCTGGCGGAGGATGCCGACGACGTGCGCTGGTACGAGCTGTCGCCGCGCGGTTTCCGCCTGCAGCGCACGCCGCTGGACGTCTCCGGTCCGCTGCGCCAGCACCGCGAACAGTCGCGCGCGGCCTGGGTGTTCACCTCGGCGACGCTGGCGGTCGACGGCCGCTTCGACCACATTGCCGCGCGCCTGGGGCTGGATGCGCCCGAGACCCTGCTGGCGCCGAGCCCGTTCGACTGGAACACGCAGGCGCTGTGCTACCTGCCACCGCGGCTGCCGCAGCCGTCGGCACGCGACTACACCGGCGCCGTGATCGATGCAGTGCTACCGGTGCTGCACGCCTCCGGCGGCCGCGCCTTCCTGTTGTTCGCCTCGCACCGCGCGCTGCGCGAGGCCGCGGCGCTGCTGCGCGGTGGTCCATGGCCGCTGTTCGTGCAGGGCGAGGCGCCGCGCCACGTGCTGCTGCAGCGCTTCCGCGAATCCGGCAACGGCGTGCTGCTCGGCGCCGCCAGTTTTCGCGAGGGCGTGGACGTGGTCGGCGCCGCGCTCAGCGTGGTGATCATCGACAAGCTGCCGTTCGCGGCGCCCGACGACCCGGTGTTCGAGGCGCGGCTGCAGGCGATCCGCCGCGCCGGCGGCAACCCGTTCCCGGACGAGCAGCTGCCGCAGGCGGTGATCGCGCTCAAGCAGGGCGTCGGCCGCCTGATCCGCAGCGAGAGCGATCGCGGCGTACTGGTGCTGTGCGATCCGCGGCTGACCGACAAGGGCTATGGCCGGGTGTTCATGGGCTCGATGCCGCCGTTCCCGGTCACGCGCGAGATCGGCCGCGTCGAGGCGTTTTTCGCGGACCTGGAATCAAGGGTTTACCCCAGCTGACGCGGCCGGATCGGGCTGTATAGCATGGGCCGTGGACAACCATGTCCGTGTGCAGGGAGCGGTCCATGAACAGTCCCGTCCAGCTCAACGCCCCGTCATCGGCCCAGTTGCCGCCGTACTGCCCGTCGCCGCCGCCGCAGGGCATGGACGCACGGGCGGCCGCGGAATGGTGGAGCGGATTGTCGGCCGGCGAGCAGCAGGCCTATGCCCTGTACCAGCCGGCCAACCTGGCGAAGATGGACGGCCTTCCCGCCGAGGTCCGGCACGAGGCCAACCTGCTGGGCCTGCGCGAAGACGCGGCCAACGGCCACGACCGCGAGAACGCCCAGGCGCTGCTGGACCGCGTCGAGCAGTCCTGGAGCGATCCGGGCACCGAGAACATCTACCTGCTCGGCTACGAGGCGCCTGGACGCAACGGCTCGCCGGACGCGAAGGTGATCGCCAGCATCGGTGACCCCAACAGCGCCGACAACGTCGCGGTCTACGTGCCCGGCACCGGCACCGACCTGGGCAACGTCGGCGGCTCCATCGACCGCATGGACGACCTGCGCGCGCAGGCCGAGATGATCCCCGGTTCCGGCGACACCGCCACCATCGTGTGGCTGGGCTACGACGCCCCGGACAACCTGCTGTCCGCCACCCAGGGCAGCCATGCGCGCGAGGGCGCAGCGGACCTGAGGGGATTCACCGAAGGCCTGCGCGAATCCAGCACCAGTCCCGACGCGCGCACCACGGTGATCGGGCACTCGTACGGATCCACCGTCGTCGGCACCGCCGACGCGCTGGAGGGCAGGGGCCTGGCCGCGAACGACGTCATCGCCATGGGCAGCCCCGGAATGGGCTACGAGCACGAGTCGCGTCGCCCGGGCTGGGGCCCGTTCCGGGTCGACGGCCCACTGGTCGACGACGTCAGCGACATGCACATCAGCGAGAACCACTTCTGGGCGGGCGCCGCGAGCAACGATCCGGTCACCTATACCGAGGTGCATGGCAACAGCCCGGTGGACTGGAGCTTCGGCGGGCAGCGGATCACCACCGACGGCGCTTCCGGACATTCCGAGTACTGGACGCCGGGCACCGAGGCGCTGCGCAACCAGGCCTACATCCTGACCGGCAACTACGACCAGGTCCAGACGACGGGGCGGCGCGTCGGGTGACACGGTGCTGCGTGTGACGCATGTACGTCCGCAGGTAGCGCACAGATGCCCGCAGGCATCGAAGACGATCGCCTTGGCGGCCGTCGTGCTGGCATTGGCCTCCGCTTGTCACGCCTCTGGCGATGGGGTACAGATGGACGCCATGGAATTGAAGGAAAGCCAGCAGGCGGCGCGCGATTTCGTGCCCGAGGTCGAGGCCTTCCTCGGCGCGCTGCCGATCACCCGCGAGAAGTTCTCGATCCGCGTCAATCGCTGCGACGGCACCGAAGGCGAGCAGCGCGACGACATCTACCACATCTGGGTCGGGCTGCGCGGCGTCGCGCCGGGCAACGATGTCGCCGCGATCCTGGATGGCCTGCACGCGCGCTGGCGCGACGCCGGCTGGACGATCACGCGCTACCGCCGCCTCGACAACGGCGGCGTCAACTTGGCCGCCACGGATCCGGCGACCGGCAACGGCTACACGCTGGACTCGGGCTTCGAACCGGCACCGGACGCGTATGTCGTGGGCTTCTTCAATACGCCCTGCTACCAGAGTCCTTCGGGCAAGGTCGACTTTGGTGAGATCGATTCGCGCACGGCCGGCATCGGCCTGGTGCGCTGACGGCCCTTGCCGGCACGTGTGCCGGGGCGGCGACAAAAAGCGGTTACGCTTTCCCGCCACCATGCGCCACTCACCGTCTTTCCGATGAAGCTGCTTGCCTTCGAAACCGCCACCGAAGCGTGTTCGGTCGCCGTGTGGAGCGACGGCGAGCTCTGCGAGCGCTTCGAGATCGCGCCGCGACGGCATGCCGAGCTGGCGCTGCCGTGGGCGGAGGCGCTGCTGGCGGAGGCCGGAATCGCCCGCACCCAGCTCGATGCGATCGCGGTCGGTCGCGGGCCCGGCGCCTTCACCGGCGTGCGCCTGGCGATCGCGCTGGCGCAGGGGATCGCGCTGGCGCTGGACCGGCCGGTGGTGCCGGTGTCGACCCTGGCCGCGCTGGCGATGCGGGCGGCGCCCGACCGGCCGGGACCCGTGCACATCCTCGCCGCGATCGACGCGCGCATGGGCGAGGTCTACAGCGGCGCCTTCCGGCGTGTCGACGGGGCGTTGACGGCGCTCTCGGCCGAATCGGTCGCCGCTCCCGACGGGGTCGTGCTGCCCGGCGATGCATCCGGGTGGTGGGGAGTGGGTACCGGCTTCGCCGCCGCCGAGGGAGCGCTGACCACGCATCTGGCGTCGCGGATGATCGCCATCGATCGCACCGCGTTGCCGCGGGCCGGCGATGTCGCGCGACTCGCGGCGCCGGAGTTCGCGGCCGGCCGCACGCTCGCGCCGGAGCGGGTCGAGCCGGCCTACCTGCGCGACCGGGTCGCCCTCACCCTGGCCGAGCAGCAGGCACGGCGTCGGGCTGTGGAATAGTCACCGCGCCGGGGGGGCGGGCGGCGCGAACGCGAACTCCGCCGGTGCGCAGCGGTCCGAAGAGCTGCCGCGGCGGTTGCCGCAGCTTCCCTGCACATGGAGACTTCGATGGAGATCGCCGAACCCGAACGCAGCAGGACCCGCAGGACGCTGGACCGGTTGCGCACCGACGTGTTGCCGTTGCTGGTGCTCGCGGCACTGATGCTGGCGGCGCGATCGTCGTTCGCCAACCACTACCACGTGCCGAGCGGTTCGATGCAGCCGACGCTGCAGCCCGGCGACCGGGTCGCCGTGGACATGACCGCCTATGGCGTGCGGATTCCCTTCACCCTGTTCGACGTGGTGCCGCGCGGCGGGCCGCGCCCGGGCGAGGTGGTGGTATTCGACTCACCGGCCGACGGCACGCGTTTGATCAAGCGGGTGGTGGCGGTGGCCGGCGACACGGTGGAGCTGGTCGATGGTCGCCTGCGCATCAATGGCGCCGCCCTGCAACCGGGCGGTCTGGTCGACGTGGAGCGTTTCGGTGCGCGCGAGGTGGCGCTCGACCTGCGCCACGGCGGCGGCCCCGGCATCGTGCCGACGGTCGTGCCCGACGGCATGGTGCTGGTGCTCGGCGATCATCGCGGACGCAGCGCCGACGGCCGCTACTTCGGGCTGGTGCCGGAGCGCGAGTTCTACGGGCGCGCGATCGCGGTGTACCACCGCCGCGGCGAAGGGTTCATCTGGAAACGGCTCTGAGGGGCCTGGATTCTGGGAAAACTCAAAGTCCGTCATCCCGGCACCTTGTGCCGGGATGACAGGCCGTCCAGCCTTTCACGAATCACGAATCACGAATCACGAATCACGAATCACGAATCACGAATCACGAATC
>NZ_VSSP01000009.1 GCF_008312895.1 Luteimonas suaedae
TTGAAGACACTCCTGAAGTGAGATCAGGGTGTCCACTGAACCGTAGGAACTACCGGTTCGGCTTGAATGAATTGTTAGGCTGCGCCTACGGAATCCTTGTAAAGTTGAGACGAAAGCAAGAGTCGCTCAGTTCACCCAGCCACAAATCTACCGCGGGATTCAACATGCGGGCGAGGTTTCCAACGACCACTCTGATCTCTGCGGTTGTACGCGAGCCGAAGTACACCCCAGTTAGTTCTTTGTCTGCGTAGTGGTAGCGGGTGCCGGCCTCTTTATGCAGAAGCCGCCACTCTTGCTCGTATGACCAATCCTGCGATTTCGTGCAGTACATCTCCGTGATCTGGTTGTAGTCCTCGTTGCAGAGCATTCTTTCAAGATCAATGACAGGGAACTCCAGGCTATAGGCGACCTTGTGTAAGAGGGAAAATGTCGGCCCAGCCGTATCAAACTCCAGGCACATCCCGGCACCTTGAGAGGCGTAATGAGACCACATTAGAAGATTGTCATTCTTCTCAGAGAAACAGCAAATTCCGCGATTCTTTAGAGTGCTTTTTATGGTCTTAGTGATTGTGTCTTGCGACGCGCCCTGTAGGAGCTGAATTATCTCGTCATCTGTTGGTCCGACCCCGGCGGGAAGGGGTAGCCTCTTGCGAATCCTCGCCAGTTGCTCATGGGTGAGGTCGGTGACCTTTGCGGAAAGAGCACAGTCGTAGGGATCATTGAAATTCTGAGGCGAGCCAAAGTACAAGGTTCGGCTAACGAGGTTTTCTAAACTCCTCGTCGAAATCGGCTGATACTTATAGAGACGTATTGGGATCACAATGTGCAGCCTAACGCCTGAGTTAAGCCGAACCGCGAAGCGGTTTCGGCTTGAATGAATTGTTAGCCCCCATAGCACCGTTGCGTCTCACGGCGGTGACGCCTATCGCGCCTTGCCTATGTGCTTGGTGATCAGGATGCCAAGCCAGTAGCAACCGGCCAGAACGACTGCGGCGCTTGCAATGTACGCGATGTTGCCGATCTCTGAGCGGGCCAGATGCAGCGGCCATGCCACAACAACGATCGCGGCAAGCCATAGAGCGAGGCGAACGACGTATTTCTTGGTCTGCACGGTCATGCCTGTTCTGGGGCCTAACTACGGTTAGAGCCCTAGATGGGCCGTAGCGCGAACTCTGCGCCGCGTGCCTTGGGTCGTCAAATCGAGTTTGGACACGCGGCCGGGCCACTGCCCTGCCATGGACGAATCGCGATGAAGTGCCGATGCTATAGCCGGCGATAGGCCACCTTACGGGCGCGATGCGACGCACAGGAAACGGCCCCGCCTGCGCGGGACCATCCCTCACCCCTTGACGCACACCACCTGGTGCAGGGCGCGCACCACTTCCACCAGGTCGGCCTGCGCCGCCATCACCGCGTCGATGTCCTTGTAGGCGGCTGGCGATTCGTCGATCAGGGCTGCCCCTTGCGGCATTCGACGTGAGCGGTGGCCTCGCGGTGCTGCTTGAGGGGGATGCTGTTGCGGGCTGCGGCGCGGCTCATCACCCGGCCGGCGCCGTGGCTGCAGCTGTGGAGGCTGTCGCCGCAGCCCAGGCCGCGGACGATGAAGCTCTTCGCGCACATGCTGCCGGGGACGATGCCGAGTTCGCCCCTGCCCGCCCGCACCGCGTCCTTGCGGGTCACCAGCATTTCGCGGCCAGCGTGCGTCTCCGGTGCCGTGCAGGCCCAACAGGCCAGCCGCATGCGGAAATCTTGACCCATGTCCCAGCATCGAATCGCCAACGACCTCAGATTAGATCCCGCCATTAGCGGATACGGAGGTCCGCCATGAGCGCATTCCACACCAAGAGCGTGCAGCTGCAGGACCAGGTCCGGCGAGCGCTGCGATCAGGACGCTACCTGCCCGGCGACCGGATCGATCCGGCCTCGCTGGCCGCCGAGTTCAACACCAGCCTCATGCCGGCGCGGCTCGCACTGGAGCGCCTCGTCGGCGAAGGCCTGCTCGAGCACCACTCCCGCGGCGGCGTGTACCTCCCGCTGCCTACCGAAGTCGAACTGCGCGACGCCTACGACTGGATGCAGCGCCTGCTGCTGATGGCGTGCGACATCGGCATCGCCACCAGGCTTTCCGGAGGCGTACGCCAGCCCGATGTCGCCTCAGCCAACGAAGACCCCGTCGAGATGACATGGCAACTGTTCGACGCCATTGGCCATGCCACCGCCCACACCTTCGTGCACGATGAGATAGGGCGCATGAACGGCCGGCTCGCCCCGATCCGTAGGGCCAAGCGCGGCCTGATCGATGGGGCCTTCGAGGAGATCATCGAGCTGAACCGGCATTGGCAGCAGCGCGACATGCCCAGTCTGAAAGTGGCGTTGCGCCACTATCACGAGCGTCGCAAGCAACTGGTTCCGTGCATCGTGGTGACACTCAAGCAGCGACACGACCGCCTGCAGTAATCCCGGGCGGCGTAGCAGGCTCCGCGACTCCGCTACGGACGTCACAGTTGCAGATAATCACTCGATGATCATCCAAAGATCATTTGAAGATCAGGACATCCGCTTCCTACGCTGAAGCCGTCATGGAGCCCCATGACTCAATCAGCAGGAGACGGAAATGAACAACAGAAACGACAACACCCCGCGTCCGGAAATGCAGGACGACATCATCGAACTCGGCGTGGCGAGTATCGAGACCAAGGGACCGGGCGGCAGCGTTGAGCCCACCGGGATCAACGTCCTCCCCGGGATCACCGAGGAGTGAACGGCGAGGCGCACCGTGAGGTGCGCCTCTCTCGTCTTCGAGGCAACGTTGCCCTACGCCCTGCGCGATGACCTCTCGTTTTGTCGAGTAGACGGCCACCTCGTCTTCATCGACATTCGGGATGATCGTTACTTCCGCCTACCCGACAGGCTGGAGCGCTCCTTCGATGCCTGCATTGACGGGCACGCCAACAATGATATCGATGTCCTCCTGGCGCGAAACATTCTCGTGCCGACGCCTGACGAACTCCCGATCAAAATTGCAAAGAGTCAGCATCCCGTTCGAAGCGCCATCGAAGAATCGGCTTCGTCCGAAGTGCACTTCAAAGGTGTGCTCGATGTGTTCGCGCTGGTCTTCTCAATACGCAGGCAGTTGAGATCCAAGTCACTCAAAAGCGTTGTTTCAGCAGTGACAGCATTCAGGCAGCGCAAGCAGCCATCACAGATGTCATTGCGGGACGGTGGAGTGGACGAACTCCTGTGTCAGGCCTCCACAGAGTTCAGGCTTGCCCGCGCCTATGTCCCGGTGGAGAACATCTGCCTGCTGGATTCCCTCGCAATGGTCAAGTTCCTTGCCAGGCGCAAGCTCCACGCGAACATTGTCTTCGGTGTCACGTCGCATCCGTTCTCGGCGCATTGCTGGGTGCAGGTCGAAGACCTGGTCCTCAACGACACCGTCGGGCACGCGCGGGCCCACACACCGATTCTGGTCGTCTGATGAGCTATCGATATCTCGCCCTTGTAGATGTCGATCACCAGCGGAAGGCAGATCCCCCCGGAATGGCTGCTGCATTGCTGGAGCATGGCATGCGGGAATGCCTCTCCAGAGGTCCGCTTCGCGTCTTCGTCTCTCACGACACGCCCTTTGTGGTGCTGCCCGGCAGCGGGATTGCGATTGGACACGTATTCCCGCGCACATCATCGGCGGATGGCCCTGAAGTCGATCAGATCAGGGAACTTCGTTCCGCCAGCCAGCTCCGGACCCAGATCCTTGAGAGCATGTGGGGCGAGTACGTTCTTTTCCAGCCCGACGACGCAGGTGACTCGTCTGCTGCTGTAACCCGTGATCCCTCGGGGGGTGTTCCCTGCATCTACTCGCTCCGGAACGGCTACGGGTTCGTCACTTCAAGCATTTCGCTGGCAATGCGCCTGGGCCTGTACAGGAAGCAGGTCGACTGGGACGTCATCGCTCACCTGCTGACTTACCCCAATCTCAAGACGAGTCGAACGGCGCTGGCCAATATCTGCGAGTTGCTTCCGGGAACCTCGTTGCGCGTCCAGCGGACACACATCGTCACCGATCAAGTATGGTCGCCATGGACATTCGTCGCGCCGGGACAACGGCACACCAACCTGTCGGACGCGGCTGCCGAGATCCGACGCACCGTGTCTAAGGTGGTCAGGACCTGGGGGGATGTCGACGCGTCCATCCTGATGGAGCTGTCCGGCGGCCTGGATTCGTCCATCGTCGCCGGGTGCCTGCAGGCTACGCATTCCCGGCTGGTCTGTGGCAACGTGGTGACGCCGGTTCCCGGTGGAGACGAGCGCCACTACGCGGCACAGATAGCGCACCTTCTCGGAGTCGGACTGCACAGCTGGCATCTCGATCCCGACATCGCCTGCGCCGACATCGTCCCGCATGTGGACGCCACCACGCCGAGGACCGGCATCCTCCAGCATGCGGTCGCCGAGGTGATGCAATCGGCGAGTCGCCTTCACGGAACATCGAGCTTCTATCTCGGCGCGGGTGGAGACACCGTATTCGGACTTCTTACCAATGCGGTTCCCGCTGCAGACGCCATCCGGGAACGAGGCTTGCTGAAAGGCGCCGCCACGATCGGCGATCTGTCGGCATTGCATCAATGCACGATGTGGAAAGCCACGAGGCTGACGCTCCGGAAGATGGTGCAGCCACCCAAACTTCCCTGTCCACCGAACCGCATCTTCCTCAATCCGGCAATGGACCCGGTAGCGGCCGACGACCACCCGTGGTTTGAAGTGCCCGAAGGCGCGTTCCTCGGCGACAGGGAGAGGATCTTCGACCTGGCCAGCAACCATCTGTTCAGGGACATGGTCTTCCGGGGCGACGACAGCTGGATCCGCATGCCATTGCTCTCCCAACCGGTCGTCGAGGCGTGCCTTCGCGTTCCGACATGGCTGTCGGTCCGTGGTGGGCGCAACAGGGCTGTGGCCAGGGCCGCGTTCGCCGACATGCTCCCTCCGGACATCATCGGCCGGAGGAGCAAAGGCACTTTCATCGGTTACCTGGGTGCACTGTTCAGACGGAACCGCATGCAGATCCACGACACCCTGCTGTCGGGAGCGTTGCACGACCAGGGCCTGATCGATCCGAAGGCAATCACCCGCTTCTGCATGGCAGAACTGCCCCCGCGTGATGAATCCTTCCTTCGCTTACTGACCTTCGTGATGGCGGAGAACTGGATTCGACGACAAGGATGATCCACCTTCCACCGGCTCATGGCCGTCCCGGTCCACGGCTCGCGCTTTCATGTTCCGCCAGCCCAGGTACTGCTGCCTCTTTTCCGGTGCGGGGTCCTCGTAGTCCTGGAGCCAGAACCGGAACCAGTCGACGTTCCTCTCGTTCGCTGCCAGCAGGTGCCTGGGCTGGAACTTGAAGTGGGGCGCATGGGGAAACACGTACAGGTCCGCCTTCTGTTCCAGCATCAAAGGAACGGCCGAATCAAGCAACCACAGGTATTCCTGTTCGGGAATCTGCATCAGGACGGGTGCGCTGACCTTGTCCACATTGAATTCCAGGCCAATCCTTTTCCACTGGTCCGCGGTTTCGTCGGGCGGGCCGAGTTGCCAGATCCTCTTCGCGCGCGACACGAACTCTTCCCCCTTGAGGGTTCCATGCAGGTACATGCTTCGGGAAAGCACCGCGCCCGTGATGGATGCCGCCTTCAGGAGGTCTGAGTTGAACGCCGTCCACATGGTGATCTCGGTACCGAAGCTAAGCTCGCCCATTCCGACCCTGGCCGGGTCTATCTCGCCAGCGGAGGCGAGCATCTCCACCGCGCTCTTCACTGCAGCCAGACCCTCGTTGAACCGCTCCAGCGCGTCGAAGCGAAACGGCGGGTAGTTCACGCACAGGGACGAGATTCCTTTCTCGGCGAGTGTTGCCAACGGCCACTCACCCCCGAAACCACTTCGCAGGAATCCTGGGCAGTAGTAGTAAGCGATGAACAGGGGCGGCGGCTTATCGTCGGCCCTCTGCGCGGCGAAGAACTGTCCCGTGAACTGTCGCCCCGCCGCATCCTTCCAGCGCAGGAGCCTCACGGGCGTGGCCAACGAGACCGCAGCGTGAAGCGATGCGTTGGGGTCGAACAACACGCGCCGCTCGCCGGTCTCCAGATCGACTCTCTCCAGACGTGGCGGCCGGTTCGCATCGGATGCCACGCAGGCGAGCGCCACGAGAGAGCGTCCACAACCGGTATCCGCGACACCGTATCGTTGCCCGCCATTGAGCAGGCCTTGCGCCCGTACAACGGGGACCACCTCGCCACTGCCCACGTTCCACCGGAAGATCGACTGTGCAAGCCCCTCCGCGGGATCCGTGACGGTGAAGATGACCTCGTCGCTGCCCACCCCCCACTGCACGTCCGATATCGGCTTGCCCGCACAGGCGTCAGCCTGGCAGCGGACGCGGCCGCCCCCCTCTTCCAGCACTGCCGACAGTTCGACATCAGGCTTCTGTACCAGGTTGCCCTGCTCACCGATCCGGGTCAGTACCGCGATGCGGCCGCGTGCCGGATCGTATGCGGAGCGCCATGGCCCGGAGGCGTCCCTCGACAGGGACGGTGCCACGGGTCCTGGCGAGGGGATTTCGGCAGGCACCGCATCCCGCGCCGTCCATTCCACCAGGTCGATGGCCTTCCAGCGATCCGGCACTTCCGAGAGCAGCGGCACGCGAGCAAAGCCATCGCCCAGGTAATCGAGGCGCTGGGTGGCAAGCCGGCCTTCGACGTTCCCGGAGCGGAAAAGTGCGCCTTGGCCGATGGGAACGGACCTGTCGACGCGGATACCGCGCTCGTACTCCGCCTGCTCCGCTGCAATGACTTCTTCGCGCGTAGCGCCGACGCTGTACACGAGGGACCTTCCGTCGGCGCTCACCGAAAAATCACGCACATCCGCCAGATCCTGTGTGACCGGCTTCGCGCCCGAGCCATCGGCATTGGCACGCCAGACGTCGATCCGGCCATCCATGAATGCCCGGTAGTAGATCCAGCGCCCGTCCGGCGACCATGCCGCCATGGCAGGCAGCGTGAGGCCCGCAGACGTGCGCAACGGGGGGCCTCCCTCGCCGATCCTCCGCGCCGGAGCGTCGCCCTCCATATCCTGGACATACCACACCGAATCGTAGGTATTCCGGTCGATGGATGCCTGTTCGGTCCGGAATGCGACCCGCGTTCCGTCCGGTGACACCACCGGCCCGCTGATGTCGACCACCTCGATCAGGCGACGTGGCGAAACCACCTCACCTGCGCGCGCGCCGACGAGCACGCTGAGCAGTCCCGCCAGCACCATGAGCCGGATGGCAACCGAAGCCCACGGCCGGCATGCCCTGCTCCCGTTCGATCTGTTCATGTCCTGCCCCGATGGATTGATCGACATCACCAGCGCTTGGCCACACTCACGCTCAGGAATCTCCCGACGGGCGAGTAGTTGGTCGAGTCGTAAGGTGGATTTCCGACCGACAGCGGCGCATACAGCGGCGGCTGACGGTCGAATGCATTCATCGCGGAAAGCGCGATGTCGAGCCCGGACCAAGGCCCGTCGCCATCGGCGGTGTCGTAGCGCAACGAGGCATCGACGGTGGTGAACGACGCCGTCTTCCTGTCGTCCACGGGGTTGGTCACACCACCGACGTAGTTGGCGAAAACAGAAGCGGAAAACCCACCCTGGCTCCAGACCGCACCGGTACGGCCATTCAACCTGGCAGGATGGAACAAGGTGCCCGACAGGTCGTGGAACGGCTCCCCAGCCAGCCGCTGTTGCGCACTGCGCAACCAGCTTGCCGAACCGCGCAACTGCAGTCGCGACTCGCCGAGATCCACCCGGTAGGATCCCGAGAGATCCAGGCCCCGGACCCGTTGCGACACCGTGTTGATGTAACGATTGAAGGCAATCGCAACGACCTGGCCGGGGTCATAGGGCTCACCCGTGAAGTTGCTGAACTGCGACATCGCCAGCACACTCGCCAGCGCCTCTGCAGTTGGTCCGTGGTCAATGAAGGCGGCGTACCTCGGATTGCTCAACGCTTCCGCCTGGTACACCAGCGGTTGCGCGATGCGATCGGAGAAGTCGATATCGAACCAGCTCGCCTCGACTTCGAGGCCCGGCAGGGACACGGGATGGAAAGCGGCCGTGGCACTCCACGTCCGTGCGCGCTCGGGTTCGAGGTCCGGGTTGCCGCCGTATGGGACAAGTACCGTCGCACCGGCGGGAAAGCCTGTGCCCCCGAGGGCCGTTGCGGTGTACAGATAGGCGGAGGGCGTCTGGTACCGCTGCAGCAGCGTCGGTGCCTTGAAGGACTTCCCCCACGACGCCTTGAGCGTGAGATCGGTACCGGCGCGATACACCACGCCAACCTTCGGCGTGACGACCTCGCCGAAACTGTCGTAATCCTCGCCACGCAGCGCGGCCGTCACCGTGAATCGCGGCACGCTGGGCATCTGCGGACCTGCCCCGACCACCGGCAGGTTGATCTCGGCATAGACGAAGCGGCTGCTCTCGCTGCCGGCGGCCCCTATCGCACCGGTGGCCAGATTCTCCTGGACGAACGTGTTCTCCCGGTGTCCGGCGCCGACGGCGAGCCGCGCGTGCCCGCCGGGCATGGCGAACAGGCTGCCCTCCGCCTCCGCCTCGTATGACACCGTGCGGTTGCGGTAGGACGAAGGGGCCAACGGCGTCACGGCACCCGTCGAGCGGGACACGATCGACAGTCCCGTGAGCGTCTCGTCCTCGCCCCACGTGACCCCTGTCGACGATGTCCAGCCACTGGGTAGGGAGAGCTGGAGGCCAGGCGATGCGAAGGCCGTGGTGGTCGCGGCCGTCGCGGGGAAGTAGCTGTCGGCCGTGGCCGGATAGTAGACAACTTGGTTGCGTTTGGTCCTCAGTGCATCCAGCCGCAGTTCGACCCCGTCGAAGAGCAGGTGATGGGCGCTGACCAGTCCACTGCGCAACCCGCTCTCCGGGAGCAGCGATGTCGGACCGTCCAGGTGGCGCGTGTAGTCGCGTTGGCGGGCATCGATCTGTTCGCCGATCGATCTCTTCCAGGTGGCGATCAATCCGCCACCGCGCCAGGGGGCGCCTGCGGTCATGTCGTACTCACGGGTGGCAAGGCCGCCGTCCGTCGCACTGCCGTACCGCGCACCGACCGAGACTCCCTCGTGGTCGCGCTTGAGGATGACGTTGCCGACCCCACCGACCGCGTCGGATCCATAGATCGCCGACGCACCATCGGGAATGATCTCCAGCCGATCGATCGCCGCGACCGGGATGGCACCGATGTCGACCGCCTGCACGAACCCGCTGTAGGCCAGCCGTCTCCCGTTCAACAGCGTGAGCGTGGCGTCCGGACCCAGACCCCGCAGGTTGAGCGCCGAACCGCCGGAAGTGTTCTGGTTGGCAATACCGCCGCCCTCGGCACCCGCCACGATGCCGGGATTCTGGCCACCGGAGAAGTTCTGCGGCACGCTGCGGATCACCTCGCCCAGGTCGGTGAACCCTTCTTCCTGAATCCGCTCGGCGCCGATCGTGATCACCGGCGAGGGCGTCGTGCCTCCGCGGATGCGCGTGCCGGTGACCGTGATCGCGGCAAGATCCGTCGCCTCCGGCTCGGCTTGCGGGGCGGCCCGCTCCGGGTCCGCCGGCACGGACGGCGACACAGGCCCGGCAGTCTTCCCCGTCCGCCCGGTGATGACGACCTTGCCGTCGGAATAGCCGTACGCCAAGCCGCTGCCGAGCAGCAATCGGTCGAGCGCCTCCCGCCAGCTCATCTGCCCGTGCACCGCTTGCGCCCGCTTGCCGTCTACCAACCCAGGCGGGTACTCGGGGCGAATACCGCTTTGCGCGCCGAACGCATCCAGCGCCAGACCAAGGTCGCCCGCCGGCAGGTCAAACGCGTGTACAGCGCCTATCGGCACCTTCTCTTGCGCAGTTGCTGCATGCAGCGGCAGCAGGGATGTCAGCGCAGCGGAAAGGGCGCCTCGCGCCAACGTCAGTCTGAACCCGTCAGCCTCGGGTGACAGCCCGATCTCACTTCGTGCCACGTCCGCGCTACCGTCCTGGATGGCGTTCACTGCTGCCACTGGGTGGGCAATGGACGCCACGATTAGTAGGACCACCCAAACGCCGCATAGAGCACCGCTTGTCATGATCTATCCCTCCCTCTGTCCCGGATGAAGTTGCTGTGCCCTCCTAGTCCCCGAAGGCGCGGCGCCAAGCAAAACCCCCCAAAGCTACGTTAAACGTAGCTTCCTGAATATTACGTTTTACGTAGTATCCGTGTCAACCGATGCTCCGGAAGCTCCTGTGTATCTCCTCCAGGGATGCAGACATGAGCTCACAGGAAGCCGAGAAGCTCTACGGGCGGCGCCTACGCCAAGCTCGGAAGAGCTACGGGTTTAGTCAGCCCGAGCTGGGAGTGGCAGCAGGGCTCGACTACTCCGGCGCAGGGGTGACGATCAGTCGTTACGAGAACGGCAGGCACCAGGCGAGGCCGGGCTTGCATAAGAGACTGGCTCGGGTGCTAGCGCTGCCGCTCACCTACTTCTTCACCGAGGATGATGAAGAGGCGGCGTCGATCGCTGCGGCTGCGCGGAGCGATGAACCTGCAAAAAGGAAAGCCGATGCCGAGGCGATCATCGCAAAGATGAAGCGCATGTAGCGGTTGCAGCTCACTCTTGGTCTGCGATCGCCACGGCAACAAGGGGGATGTGCGTACCTCACTCTCCCGTAAGAGGCGGTTTGGGTAACACGCATCTAATCCTTCCCGGCAACCCAAAATTACGTTTATCGTAGTATCGCGTTGGCTCGCGTATCTGGATGCTTCCTTTTGATGGAACTTCAGAACGCACCCGCACGTGGCTGACAAGGATTCGCTTCCGGTCTACAGCCGCCGGCTGCGTGAGGCTCGTGAAGCTCACGGCATCTCCCAACGCGCCTTGGGCATCCAGGCAGGGTTGGACGAGTTCGTTGCCAGCACGCGCGTCAACCGCTACGAAACGGGCGTGCACCAGCCCGACCTACAGACCCTGCAGCATCTTGCGAGAGTCCTTAACCTACCTGTGGCCTACTTCTATGCCGAAGACGACGAACTGGCGCGACTCATTGCGGAGTTCAAGGTCAAGAGCAAGCGGAAGCACTGATCTGAGCCGGGCGGCATTGCCCTACGTTGCACTTCACTGTTCGAAATCGACCTCACTAACCACCGCGACGGCTTGGCTCATTGTCCCGGCTCTCGGAGACGGGCAACATCGGATTGTTGTTGCCCCTATCCTAGATGCGCACGCGACCGCATGGGATTCAGACTATTCCTACAAGAAAGTAGTGAAAGCGCCGACTTCTTTAGGTATGGCGGAATGGCAAAGTGGCCGTGCCCCGGCAGCACGGCCTTTGCACCGGCAACGGATGCCGCTCAGCAACAGGAAAGAGGCCGCCGCCTTGAGCAAGCGGTAAAGCTGGGCCGGGGCATCTCCCTATTACAGCTAGTCTGGCGGTCCGTATAGCCCGCCACGTACGCCTAACCGCAGGCGTCCTGCCGCCAAACGTGGCCGAGGGTGGTACCGGGCGTCCGCTTCCGGCCATGAGCAGGCGTTAGTAGCCAAGTAAAAGTGCATTTCTTCCTTACCTATCGAGTGCTTATGGCGCGTTGTAAGGTATGAAATCGATCCGATCATGTTTGTCAGGTGCCCTCATGCCTCTTTCACTTGCGGCGCCTCTAAGAGAGCGCCTTATTGAGCAGCTCGTGGCCGAGCTTAATAACGCCACTGTTTTCGCTGACTATTTCATCTCCGCCTGGTCACTTCGCGGGCTCGCTGGCATCAAGAGCCTGCCTGATAAAGGAGAGCTCGCTGAACAACTGAGCCGCTTCATCGGAGATGATCCTTTCTCAACCTTTGCCACCGACGAACTTGACACAGGCTTCAAGGGACCGGGCCCGAACACGGATGCGAATGAGACTCCCCTCGCCAACTACGAAGGTTATGGGGATCTCGGCAAAGTTGCGTCAGATCTCGTCGAAGCCTTCGCCACGCTCCCTTGGTCCTACGAGCTGACGATCAGATTGCCAAACCCCCTTGGCGCTGCAGTTACTCGTGAACTTGGCGACACTCCATTGTCACCCCGACATCGGATTGTATCTGGCGCCACGTTAAGCGCAGCGTTTCCTATGGCAGTGCGACACCAGGGTCTCATGGGACTCATGTCGAACGCGAGGCCCGCCCCACCGTGGGATGAAGACGGCGGCTATCTCCAGGTCTCAATGAATGGCTACTTCCGAAGCAAGCAGACGGAGCCATTCTTCGCTGCGCGGGATGATGTACTCACCTTCTTTGGTCTCGGCATCGCGCTGGGCCTCTTTGATGAGTTTCCTTCCGATATCAAGGAGATAGACGGAAAGGTGTCGCACCTCTACGTCCATCGCCTCGACGACGGCGCATGGGTGGAGCAAAGCACGCTAGATATTGATGATCAGCACAAGTATGGGATCGGGCGTCTTGCGCTAGCCGAAGACGCTCGCAACGACCCAAACCTCATGCGCCAGAAGCTTGCTCGGATCGGTTCGGTCTTCCGGTCCGACATGGGAAAAAACATTGCCTTGTCCGCCCGCTGGCTATTCGAAAGCTACTGTGGGAGAGATGCGCTGCTACAATACATTCAAGCAGCGGTAGCCATTGAGATTCTGCTCGGAGATGAAGAAGCCGATCCGAGTGTCGGACTCACGACTTTGATGGCTAACAGATGTGCCTTTTTGATCGCAAAAACGCCGACGGCGCGAGAGAATCTCCTTAAACTTTTTCGCGACATCTATAGGGTCAGGTCTAAAATCGTTCACCGCGGGAAGAGCCGTCTAAATACACAGGAAATAAGGCTATTTCGCTCGCTTCATTTTATCCTTAGGATGGTAATCGACACCGAGCAGAGGCTGCTTGAACGAGCGGAAGTGCAACAGAACACCTAACCATTGTTCGAAGCATCACGTGAATTTCTGATTCGGTTACTCGATAGACGCAACGTCTTGCGCTTCGCGCTCCAGGCGTCGGCTGGAGGGGATGCGGTTGAGGTAGCCGTAGATGTAGATCTTGAGCAGGGCGATCAGGTGATAGGCAGGCCGCCCGCCCACGGCGCGACTGGCAGCCTCGAAGCCCAGCTCGCTCAAGTCGAGGGCTTCGACGAAGGCGTCGACCACCCGCACCGGATTGTCTTCGTGGACGTAGTCCTCCAGCCGATCAGGGAGCAGAAGCCCTTGGGAACGATCGACTCCATCTACGAATCGCTTCATGCAGAGTACCCATCGACTGGTACTGAGATCTTGCCAGCCAGACGGGGGTTTTCAAACAGCCTCAGCCAGGGGCGGACAGTCGGAAGGCCACTCGCCCCGTTTCTGCGTTCCCGTGTGTCGGCGGACGGCCAAGGCGTTGCCCCCAGCCGCGCAGCTAACATGGCCACTCAGCATCCCAGGAAGCACAGCCCATGACCGATCGAGTCGATCGCCTCCGCCAGTTCGTCGACTGGTGCGCCACACACATCTGCGGTGACGAGAAGGGCGAGGCGCAGATCTTCCTTGACCAACTGTTCCGCGCTTTCGGCCACACCGGCGTCAAGGAAGCCGGGGCGACGTTCGAGGATCGCGTCAAGAAGGAGCACAAGGGCACCGCCTTCGCCGACCTTGTCTGGAAGCCCGTCGTGCTGATTGAGATGAAGAAGCGCGGGACTGACCTGTCAAAGCACTACCGACAGGCGTTCGACTACTGGACCCGCCTCGTTCCTGGCCGTCCACGCTACGTGGTGCTGTGCAACTTCGACCAGTTCTGGGTTTACGACTTCGAGACCCAGATGGACAGCCCTGTCGACGTGGTCGCGCTGGCGGACCTACCCGAGCGTGACGGCCCACTGGCCTTCCTGCTACCTGAGGACGTCAAACCAGTGTTCGGCAACGACCAGGAGCAGGTGACGCGCGACGCCGCTGACCTGCTGGTAGGCCTGTTCCGATCGCTGGTCGATCGTGACGTCGAGCGCGAGCTTGCTCAGCGCTTCACACTGCAGGCCCTGATGGCGCTGTTCGCCGAAGACATTGGCTTGCTCGAGAAGTACTTCTTCGCTCGCCTGCTGGACGATTGCACGACTCCAGCGCTCGCGCACGATCTGATCGGCCAACTTTTTGCCGAGATGAGCGCTCCTGGCATCACCACCGGCGGACGGTTCAAGGGTGTGCCGTATTTTAACGGCGGTCTATTCCGCGAGCCGGCTCGGGTCGAACTGCTGGTGACTGAAGTCAGCCTACTGCGGCAGGCTGCGGCGTTCGATTGGGCCAAGGTGCGGCCGGAGATCTTTGGCGCGATCTTCGAGCATAGCCTAGGTGACGTGGAGCGCCATGCCTCCGGCGCGCACTACACCAGCTCCGTCGACATCATGAAGATCGTCGGCCCGACCATCGTCGAGCCGTGGCGCGAGCAAATCGGCAAGGCCAAGACCCTAACCGCACTGGAAGCCCTGCTTGCACGCATCGAACGCTTCCGTGTGCTCGACCCGGCCTGTGGCTCGGGCAACTTCCTGTACATCGCCTATCGCGAACTCAAGCGGCTGGAAGCGCTGATCTACGAGCGAATGGGCGAGTTCAAGAGCGTTGACCACAGTCAGCGTCCGTTCGGCTTCGTTAGCAGCAAAAACTTCTATGGGCTGGATATCAACCCGTTCGCCGTCGAGCTGGCCAAGGTCACCATGATGTTGGCGCATAAGCTGGCCATCGACGAGCTACACATCTCCGAAAAAGCATTGCCGCTGGACAATCTCGACGCCAACTTCATCGCCGGGGACGCGCTGCTGCAGGCCGACGGCACTTGGGCGCCGTGGCCGCGGGTCGACGTGATCGTGGGCAACCCGCCATTCCTCGGCGCCAAGCGGCTCAAGCCCGAGCTCGGTGTAGATTACGTCAACAACGTGCGCAAGGCCTATCCGCAAGTGCCGGGCATGGCCGACTTTTGCGTGTACTGGTTCCATCGTGCAGCGTCGCACCTGCCCGCCTGCACGCCTGCCGATCCGCTGGCCGGCCGCGCCGGCTTGGTCGGCACCCAGAACATCCGTAACAACGCCAGCCGCGAGGGCGGACTCGATTTCATCTGCGCGACCGGGACTGTGGTCGAGGCCGTCGACAACCAGCCGTGGTCGGGAGACGCCAACGTACACGTGTCGATTGCCAACTGGGTACACACGCTCGATGCAGCGCTGCTGCCGAAGACGCGGCGCTTGTGGTTCAAGGCCGCGCCAGTAGTGGGGAAGAAGGTCAGGAAGAAACGGGGCAGTGGCCCAGCCAGCAAGGATTACGAATTAGACGTGCGAGAGGTGGCGCACCTCAATGCGTCACTGTCGGACCGGGTAGATCTAGGCAATGCTAAGGCGCTGCCCTGCAACAAGGAACCCAAGAAGGTGTTCCAAGGGGTGACGCCGGGGCATGACGGCTTCGTGCTGACGCTGCAGGAGAAGCGTTTTGTCGAGAGCGACGGCAGCTCCGCCGAAGTGGTCCATCCATACCTGACCGGGCGCGAACTGGTGACCGGCGATGGCACGCCGGAGCGCTTCATTATCGATTTCCAGCGCCGTGATCTGCTACAGGTGCAGCGGTTTCCGAATGCATTTGAGCGCATACGAAGCTCGGTGCTCCCAGATCGTCAGCGTAAGGCGGACGAGGGTAAGGACGTCAATGGAAATATGAGGTCGCACCACAAGCAGTTCTTGGAACGCTGGTGGGCGCTTTCGTGGGATCGAAAGGACCTATTCAGTGGTTTCGAGAGGCTGCGGGGTCGCTTCATCTGTTGCTCGCGGGTCACCAAGCGTCCGATTTTTCAGTTCCTGACCACCGATGTTTGGCCCAGCGACAAGGTTCAGGCGTTCCTGTTCGACGACGATTACAGTTTCGGTATTCTGCAGTCTTCAGCGCACTGGCAGTGGTTCCTGGAGAAGTGCTCGAAACTGAAATCGGACTTTAGTTATTCGATCGAATCCGTCTTCGACACCTTCCCGTGGCCGCAATCGCCGAGCGCAGCCCAGATCGACGCCATCGCCGACGCGGGCCGCGAGCTACGCGTACTACGCACGCAATCACTACAGTCGATCAGCGGCGGCCTGCGCGCCCTGTACCGAACGCTCGACCTGCCCGGCAAGAACCCGCTCAAGGACGCTCACGCCCGTCTAGACACGGCGGTGGTGAGTGCCTACAGCTTTAACCCCAAAGTCGACCTCCTAGAACAACTGCTCACGCTCAACCAGAGTGTCGCCCAGCTCATCAGCGATGAGCAGGCTGTGACCGCACCGGGTATTCCGGCCGGCTACGCCGATCCGGCTCGGCTGGTAAGCGCCGATGCCATGGGCAGGGTCTGATGATGAGAGTGGCCACTTGGAGCAACGTAGACATAGCGTCTTTCGGACCGTCCGCTCCGGGTCGGCACAGATTATCGGCCGCGGTGTCGGCTTCCGGCCAGAGTGGACACTCGCCAGTCGCAATGGGGGAGACGACAGAAGAGTTCCCTTGTGCTTCGCCCATTTGTGGATCTTCGTGGCTTCGATCGACCATACGGTCTTGATACGGCAGAAGGGCTGCTGCCCTCCAAGCTCCTCGACCGACAAGCGCTCCCCTTGCCAGCTTCGTCTGTACCCGTCACTATCCCCCGTGTTTCCTGTTGTCGACAACAAAAATGATCGGGGTCGTGTCCATCCAATTCACGCAGGAACAAGCGCGCACGCTCGCGGGCGTTTCGCCGGAAACCATCCGGCACTGGCGCAAGGCCGTCCCGTACCTGTCCGCCAAGACAGGCAAAGCGGCGCGGTACTCCTTCCCTGAATTGGTGGGCTTGGCCGCCACGAATGAGTTGGTGAAAGCCCTGGGTGTCCACATCGCTGCCGTGAGCGGTGGAGTCGACGCGCTTTTTCGTCTTCTGATGAACAGCAATGTTGCGGCTTTCCAGGAAACCGTTGCCGTGGTCACTGCGAACAAGGCCGCTCTCGAAACAAAAATTACGGCCTGCGAGCAAAGCGCCTTGATGGTGCCGTTAAAGCCGCTGGTGTCGCGAATTCAGCAAAGCATGTTGCCCGCCCTCCCGAACACGGAACAGGCGACGCTGCCATTTCCGCCCAAAATCGTCCGGAGCCGGTCGTGAGTATCACAACACTTAAACAAGTGTTGGAAGCGACTGGCTACTACCCGGATGGCCGGCCCGCGCCTGGCTTGCAACTGGGCAAGGATGCTCGCGCCCAGCGCCGGGGCAAGGACTTCGCACCCGACGCTTCGTGGCGTAGTCCGTCGTCCCTGACCGTCTACTTCAAGTTCGAAAAGAAGCCGCCGCAGGACGAGCTCGTCAGTCGATGGCGCCGGGAAATCTGGAACGAGGGTTTCGCGCCGCTGCTTTGGATCATCTCCCCTGAGCGCATTGACCTCTACAACGGATTCGGAGTGCCGCAACGGGAAGGGGACGCCCAGAAGCATCTGATCAGAACGTTTGAGAACGTGGATGCGTCCTTGGCCGAGCTGGATGCGCTGGCTGGCCGCTTGGCGATCGAAACCGGGCAATTTTGGGCACAAGCCACCAAAGTCGATCGCAAGACCAGCGTCGATCAAAATTTGCTGTCCGATCTGGCCGCGCTCGAACGCGACCTGGTCGCAGCTGGGCTCGAGCGCGACGCTGCACAGGCTCTGATCGGGCGTGTGGTCTTCACGCAATACCTAATTGACCGTGGCATCGTCACAGCCAGAACGCTCAAGAAACTTGGCGGACACACATCGTTTCCCGTCATCTTGCGAGACCTTGAGGCGGCCGACCTGCTGTTCAACTGGCTGAGTCAAACGTTCAACGGCGACATGTTCCCGCCGTCTTCAATCAGGAACACACCCGCGAAGCGGCATTTGGCCCGCGTTGCTGAGTTCTTGGAGGCCGTTGATCCGGACAGCGGACAACAGAGCCTATTCCCGTATCAGTTCGATGTAATTCCCGTTGAACTCATCAGTTCGATCTACGAACAATTCGCGCATTCCGGGTCCAGCGGCGCCTCGCGTCGATCCAATGACGCCCTCAGCAATGGAGTTCACTACACCCGCCTCTCAGTGGTATCACTGGTCTTGGATGAGGTGATGCAGGATCTGACAGGCGAAGAAACGGTGCTGGACCTCACCTGCGGCTCCGGCGTATTCCTGGTCGAAGCGCTACGAAGGCTGGTGCATCTGCGCTCAGCCGGCGAACCCCCTACCAGGAAAATGATTAGATCGACACTCTACGAACAGGTTTACGGCGTTGACATCAGTGAGGCTGCCGTCCGCGTGGCGGCATTCAGCCTTTACCTGGCGGCGCTGGAACTTGATCCAGACCCGCAGCCGCCGCGTGCATTGAAGTTCCAGCCGCTCATCGGTAGAACGCTGTTTGTAGGGGATGCGCGCACGGTCGAACGCGAGAGCGGCCGCGCCATCCTTACGACGCCACATAGCGGCCTAAAGCAATTCGATCTTATCGTCGGGAATCCCCCTTGGAGCTTTAAAGGCCTTGCAGGTACCGAGGCTAGGCGCAGGACACGCGCCGCCGGCATTCCGGCCCAGCCACGCGGGGAAGGACTAGACTTCGTGTTGCGGGCTATCGAGTTCTCGCATGAAAAAACCCGTTTTGGCGTGATCCTGAGCGCGCTTCCGTTCTTCAGCCGAAGCGGCACCGGCATGGCAGCGGCGCTTCATGTCATGCGCTCGCTTGCCCCCATTACGCTCGTCAACTTGTCGAACCTATGCGGTTGGCTGTTCGCGACAGCCACAATGCCAGCGATTGTTCTCTTCGCCAGGCATCGGCCACAGCGTGCGGATCAAGTGACAGTGGTCCAGATACCTTGGACTGCCAGTGGCTCGAAGAGCCACACTTTTGACGTCGCACCCAGCGACATCATCAGGTTGTCGCTGGCGGATATCGAGGCGCAGCCAATTAAGCTGAAAGCCGCGGCCATTGGTCGACGGCGCGACATTGCACTGCTCGACGCGTTATCTTCAGCCTATTCTCCGCTCGGGGCCCAATTCCAATCAATCGGATCGGAACTGAACGTCGGTATGATTCGCGGGCTGCCCAAAAATCAGACCCGGGACGCGCACCTCCTGAACGGCTTGGAGCTTCTGGAAGCTGGTGACATCAAGCCGTTCCAGATCCCCGAAGTACTGCCCCCCTTTCGGCAGACAAAAGCGCAATGGCCCCGTTCCCGGGGCATCTACCGCGCTCCGATCCTGATCATCAAGGAGACCCTGAGCGCAGGCCCCAGACCGATCGTCGCCGTTGCGGATCGCGACCTGATCTATACCAACGCCTATTTCGGCGCTGCAATGCCATCAGCCGATCCACGCATCGCCCATCTGGTTGCGGCACTCCTGTCGTCTTCGCTCGCATCATGGTTCTTCCTGATGTCTGCCTCCGAATTCGGCATTTGGAAGCGGCGTTTGCTGCGACACGACGTGTCGCTCATGCCCGTGCCTGCGCTGAAGGGTGTCGTCCGGTCGGATGCCGGTAAGAAGCTGTTGAAGATCGGAAGCAAGCTACAACGGGACATACCCACCGAAGCCGACTGGCACTACCTTGACGACGCGGTGTTCGATCTTTACGGAATCGACGATGCAGATCGTGTTGTGGTGCTCGACGGCCTATACCGCGCCGGCTGGCAATGGTTGGCGGGCCGGGAAGACTCCGTTTCCAGCGCGAGCTCCACCGAGCTGTCCGACTATGCAAGCACCTTCATGGATGTTATTGGTGGCTGGTTGTCGGCCCGCAACAAGCGCCATATACGCGCGGAGATTCTCGAACTACCACGACACTCGGCCCTCAGAGTCGTACGCTTCATCCTCAAAGGTGGCCCGGGCGACGCCGCCATTCAAACCACCAAAGTAGACGGTGGCCTTGAAGACGTCCTGACCCGCATCAGCAATCGCATGAACGTCCGGATCGCAACTGCATTGAGCACGACCCGCGAGTTGAGAATCCATGACCGCAACGAGGTCGTGATCATCAAGCCAGCAGCCAAGCGCTATTGGATGAAGATCATCGCCCTGGAGGACGCTGATGCGGTTGTAGCGGAAAGCTTTTCAGGGAGCCGCGCTTGAGGATTCCCTACGATGCGCCAGCCCCTTTGGGCAAGGAGTTCATTGAGCTGGCGCCGGAGGTGACAGCCGCTATACTGCTTACCCTTCTAGCGGGCTGGGAGCGCGCTGTCGCTTCCATTGACGTGCGTGCTGACGCAGGCGAAGTGCTGATAACTGAGCGGCTTCGCGACGGCATGCGCAGTACGTTGAAGTTGGAAGGTCTTCCCTGGGCGAAGACTATGGTCATTTTGCCAGGAGCGGAATCACGCTCTTCTGCGGCCGTAGTCCCTGATGGTCGGACCGACATACCGGTCATGCTGATTGAAATCTTCGTCCGAACACAAGAGCACGACCCACACGCGATCATCGAATGCAAGCGCATTGCGGGATCGGATACACATCTCTGTCGCGAGTACGTCGTCGAAGGGATTGATAGATTTTGCACTGGCAAGTACAGCCACAACCATGCAATCGGCTTCATGGCCGGCTATGTCATATCGGGAACAACAGATGAAGCAGTATCCGGTGTCAATGCATACCTTTCTCGTACTTCCCGTGAGCCTGAGCACCTGAGTCTTGCCGATGCATGCGAGGCACCCACTTTGATCAGCAAGCACATTCGCTTATCGTCGTCTCTAGTCACGCTCCACCACGTGTTCCTCCCCTGCTAAGCTGCATCGCTCTAGAATTTGAATTGAGTCGGCCGTAGATGGAATTCGACTCTGTCAAGTGTCCGCTTTGGGCCGAGGCTGTGTGAAAACTCGTCGGCGATGGGCTTGTGATGTCGGCGCGGCCAGTTCGAGTAGCGGGCAACGCAGCAAGAAGTTCGTCGTGTCCATTTGTCGGGGCTCAAGGGACCCGTTTGCCGGTCCCTGCCACGCTCGGGAATCTGACCTAATCTCGTGGAGTATCCGCGCCCTGCCGACGCGGTTGCCGCTGGCGCGATGTAGCGATCGGTGTCCTCCTGTCCCACCGAAGAAGGGCTGATGGCCGACCGCGCTGTGTTCCGGTACCAGATTCGGCAAAGCTGGACGCCGCCCGCCGGGGCCGTTTTTGCTCGCCGCAGTCGACGGCACGGTAAATTCTGCTGTAGCTTCCACCTCAGCGCTCCAGGGATTGGGGAATCCAATGGCCACGCTGATTCCAAGCCGCAATACTTGCCTGGCACGCATGACGTCGGGGGAGCGTCGCTTCTCGTCCCGGCTGGACGACACGCTCGATGACGAGTACCTGTGCTGGTACGACGTACCGATCGGTCCGCGTTACCGGCATCCGGACTTCGTCGTCCTGCACCCTTCCCGCGGATTGCTGGTGCTGGAGGTCAAGGACTGGAAGCCGGATACCTTGGCCGAGCTAGACCGCGATCGCGCCATCATCAACACCGACCGCGGCCGCGTGACCAAAGCCAATCCGTTGCGCCAGGCGCGGGACTGCGCGATGGAGATCGTCCGCCTGCTGCAGGAGGACCGGGCGCTGTGCCACCCGCCGGGTGACAAGCGCACCGGCACGCTGCTCATGCCCTGGGGCTTTGGCGTGGTGCTGGCCAACATCACCCGCACCCAGTTCGACCAGATGGGGCTGGAGCATTTCCTGCCGCCGGGCAGCGTGATCTGCCGCGACGAGATGACCGAAAGCGTTGACGTGGAGGACTTCCAGAAGCGGCTCTGGGACATGTTCCTGATGCCCTTCGCCTGCCTGCTCAGCCTGCCGCAGATCGAGCGCGTGCGCTGGCACCTGTTCCCGCAGCTGCGCATCCAGGTGCAGGGCGATCTGCTGCAGGCGCCACGACCGGCCGAGGACACGCCCGTCGAGATCCCGGACATCATCCGGGTCATGGACCTGCAGCAGGAACTGCTGGCACGCTCGCTGGGCGACGGACATCGCGTCATCCACGGCGTGGCCGGCTCCGGCAAGACAATGATCCTCGGCTATCGCTGCGTCGAGCTCGCCCGCAGCCAGCACAAGCCGGTGCTGGTGCTCTGTTACAACAAGTCCCTGGCCGGCCACCTCGAGCACCTGATGCAGGGCCACGGCGTGCAGGACCGAGTGGCCGCCCGCAACTTCCATGAGTGGTGTCGCGAGCAGCTCAAGACCTATGGGCTGCCCATGCCGCCCTTCCAGAAGAGTGCCGACACGTATGCACAGATGCTCGTGCAGTCGGTGATCGAAGGCGTGGAATCCAACGCCATTCCGCGCGCGCAGTACGGCGCGGTGCTGATCGACGAAGGCCACGACTTCGCCCCGGAGTGGTTGCGGCTCGTCGCTCAGATGGTGGACCCCGAGACCAACTCGCTGCTGTTGCTCTACGACGACGCGCAGACCCTGTACGGCAATGCCGCCCGGCGGAAGTTTTCCTTCGCCAGCGTCGGCATCCAGGCCCAGGGCCGGACCACCATCCTGCGACTGAACTACCGCAACACCCTCGAAGTGCTGACGGTCGCCAAGGCCTTCGCCGAAGAAGTGCTGACGCGACACGATGCCGACGACGACCACGTGCCGGTCGTCGTGCCAGAAAGCGCCGGCCGCCGCGGCCCGATGCCCGAACTGTGGCGAGCACGCAACATCTGGGCCGAGGCCGACATCATCGCCGCCCGCATCCAGGACGCGATCAGCAACGGCGCCAATCCCAACGACTTCGCCGTGCTGTGCCACTCCAACCGGCTAGCCGGCCTGATCGCCACGCAGCTACAGAAGCGTGGCCTGACTGTGCTGCTGGCGTCGGACGACCAGCGACGCGCCATGTTCAACGGCGCGGCTTCGGTCAAGGTGATGACCATGCATTCTAGCAAGGGGTTGGAGTTCGACACCGTTTTCATTCCCGGCATCTGCGAGCTGACGAACCGAGACGAAAATGCCCACCGTAAGCAACAGCAGGTGCGCGTGCTCTATGTCGCGATGACCCGGGCGCTGCGGCAGCTGGAGATGTCACACCATGGCGAGAGTGCGACGGTAGAGCAGATTCGAAGTGTGGTTGACGGTGTTTCGCGGCGGCTGGCAGCGTAGGCCGTACCACATCTACGTTTGGTAGCTTGCGGCGACGGGCGGACACTCTCTGGCGGCTCAGTAGCTTTGCCGCCGTCCTAGCGCCCAAGTGCCTCAGACGCCCCTCACTAACTTCCCCGTCCTCTCTCTTTCTTCCCACTACCCCCCATTGCATTCGCTAAGGATCCGCTCTATAACAAAGGCGCTCAAGCGGTTCGCTTGACTGGTGCAGCCGGGGATACACGGGTTCGGTATACGCGTACTGCGTATTTCTAGCAGTGCGCGCTTAGCGTCAAAGCTAAGCTCTAAGGGACATGCGGTTCCGCCGCCCTCCGAAACCGGAGGAGCTTTCCCGAAGGTGGATCAAGCCAGCACGAGAGCGGCAGTTGCTGAACCTTTTCCCGGTGTATCTAGCGCTCTCGTGTTAAAAACCAGCCTCGCTGGTGGGCTTGATCCACACCTATCGATCAGGGCGGAAAATGTCGCTCAAGTCGCATGTAACGAAAGTATCTAGACATTCGATAGGATCTGTCAGATCTCTCTGCAGAACTCTATCCATAGATGAGCCAGAACTCCAGGCGCTGCTGTCTTGGGTGCCTGAATCGCGCTTCAAGAAGAAGGCGGTAACGAAGTCGTCTGGTGGCTCACGGACCGTATATGTGCCTCACTGGCGTTATCGCAAGATTCTTCGAAAGATCAACAAACGGATCTTGGGGAACACCAAGATTATTCGTTGGCCTGATTACGTATTTGGTTCAGTGCCAAGCTCGGACGCCGATGACGCAAGATTGATAGGTAGAGATTATATTGCGTGCGCAGCAGTCCACTCAAGTTCAAAAAGCATTTTGAAAGTTGATATATGCGACTTTTTTGACAACGTCGAGCAGCCCCTCGTAAGAAATATATACACTGACTTTCTAAAATACCCACCTGCGGTCGCTGAAACGCTATGCAACCTCTGCTGCATCCACGGAAAGATTCCTCAGGGCGCCCCTACCTCGAGCTATCTTGCAAATCTTGTTTTTTGGGACCTTGAAGCCAATCTAGTTGCCAGGCTCAAACAGAAGGGCCTGACGTATACCAGGTACGTGGATGACATCACGATTTCTTCGCGCAAGTACTCTCAGGACTTTTCGTTGGCTCTGAAGTTGGTGGATCAGATGCTAATGGACAAGGACCTCACCAGAAGCGAAGTAAAGACCCAGGTCCTGCGCTCGGGCACTAAGCCGCTGCTTGTCCACAGTCTGAGGGTGGAACACGCGACGCCTCGAATACCGTCTCCAGAATATCGGCGTATCCGATCAGCCGTCAGGACACTCGAGAACTTCGCAGCAGACGCAGGGTTTCGTACCTACGACGCTTATAGAAGAATGTTCAACGTCTGTCTTGGGCGAGTTAACAAACTATCCCGGCTGAGGAAGAAGTCGCACACTGCTTACATCACTCGACTGAACAGGGTGGGCCCGCTTCCCTCCCATCGGGATCTACGTTGGTGCCAGCGGACAGCACGAGAAGTGCTTAAGCGATTCGCTATACCGGGAGAGTCCGAGCGGTTTTTTTTCAGGCGTAAACTATTTCGGCTACGTGAACGCCTCAATCTCCTACAACGTACTTACGTACATGAGGCATCCGCAATAAGGGACAGCCTTGCGCAGATAAAGATCTATAGCCATGAGTAGCCCAGGCAGTTACGACACCAAGATTGCTGCAAGCCTGCCGAGGCTTCAGAAGGGTCTACTTTTAAGCGGGATAGCAATCGCCCTTGTTTTACTTACAGCGCTTCTCACCTCTCTTACGTCGACCTTCATCGCGGACGGCGCGATTGATCGGGAATTTTGCTTCCATAGAGCTTGCCTTGACGAAGCTTTGAGGCTTTTTGCGCTACCCATTGGGGTTGTCAAGATCCTTGGCGCGTTTGCCGTCGGTTTCACAACACTTCTAGGCCTAGTTGTGGCTTTAGGAGTGTACCTATCCAATTCAAAGCTTGTTGAACAGCATGCTCAAACCGCCATAACGCAAGCGGATTCACTGCGAGAGCAAGCAAAATCTTCAGCGCTGCAATTGCATGCAGTGAGATTCAGTTCCTTCAGAGAGTATGTCGTAGACGCTGTCGGCCGCTGCTCGAGATTAGGGCTTTCGTCAATTGATGTAACGTCATGGTATTTCAAGATTTTCCCCAACGCCTACGAGGGGGACATCGCGGTGAATGCCTACTACATTGAGGCGGTTAAGCGGATTTCTGCAGCAATGTTGGCCGCTGATGAGCGACTGGGACCCGCAGCGAAGAGATTTAATTATGGCGAGCATCAAAGGGTGCTCATCCCTATGCTTGCAGAGATCGGGATTCGCTTATATTCATTGCCAAGGCTCGACTATTTTCTGATCGAGGACGAAGTTGTGGAGCTTATCGCTTCAGTGCATCGCGTCTTCGGCATTGAGAGCATCACCTTTGGTGATCGCAAGTATCGGGGCGTCAGCTAGTTCCTCGCAGTACGTACATCGGGGTCTCAGACCTTGACGGCGCCGAGCCGGTGATTGAGACCGGAACACCGCTCTGCATGGCGCGAGAGCGCCTGGGACATAACATCCGCGCTTCCCGCCGCATGTAGCACGCTCCGCGCACGCGTCATCCCCGTGTACACCAGCTCCCGCGACAACACGCGGGTGAAGCGATCCGGCAGCACCAGCCACACCTCGTCGAACTCGCTGCCCTGTGCCTTGTGCACCGTCATCGCGAAGGCGCTGTCGTGCGCGGGCAGTGCAGCGGGATGGAAGGGGGCGCGGGTTGCGGGGGTCGTCGCCGGGGAACCAGGCCATCAGGGTGCCGCCGTTATCGCGAAGGCAGATGCCGATGTCGCCGTTGAACAGGCGGTGGCGGGAGCTGTTCTCGGTGACCAGCAGCAGGCGGCCGTGGAAATAGCGGCTGGCGGTGGACGCGGGGCCGGCGCCGCGGCGGGTGCCGGCCAGCAGGTCTTCGATGCGGGCGTTGAGGCCGCGGGCGCCTTGGGGGCCTTCGCGCACGGCGGTGAGGATGCGCAGGCGGGCGGCGCGGGTGAGGTGGATGTGGCGGGCGGGGAAGGTGGGTGCGCGGGCTGCTGGGGGAAGAGCGCCCTCACCCGCGCCTTCGGCGCGACCTCTCCCGCGAGCGGGAGAGGTGACCGCAACAGCGGTAGGAGCGGTGGCAATGCTTTGGGCGGCGGCGAGGATGCCGGCGAGCACGGCGCCCGCTTCCACCGAGGGCAGCTGGTCGGGGGTCGCCGAGCAGCACCAGGCGGGCGCGGCCGGGGCCGGCTTCGACCAGCTTGCCGTCGCACGCTGAGCGCCGCGCGTTTCGGTCGCGTTGGTTGCAAAGTACCTGCTGTTTGCGAAGGAGCAGTCTGTCGTGCTCACCACGAAAGACGGGCGGTCACACGCGCCTCGTCCACGTGCAGCGAAAATTCCCAGCCGTTGCGCTCACACAGTCGTTGAACGATGCCAAGACCCAGGCCATGTCCATTGGAGGAAGAGGAGCCGGCCGGCGTGAGCCGGCCAACTTCGTCACCGCCCAACAGATTGGTGACCAGCAGCTCGTGCTCCTTGATGAGCACCGTGATCGGTCCCTGTCCGCCGGGCGTTTGCTCGAACGCATTTCGAACCAGATTGGCGACCGCGATCAGGAAGGCCTGTGGATGGCCGCGAACGACTGGTGTTGCGACACTTTCGACGTCGACTTCGACGCACTTGCCGTTCAGCAGGTGACGCTGCTGGTCTACCGCCCGGCTCACCAGTGGCGCCACCAGGAACTGTTCGCCGTACAGCCCGTCGTCGGCTTCGCGAGCGACGCACAGGAACATTTCAATCGTGGACTTCATCTCGAGCGTCGCGCGCCGGATCCGGTCCACCGCCTTCACGTCTTCGGCCGACAGATCACTTTGCTCCAACAACTCGAGCGCGCCTGTGATCACCGTGATCGGCGTCCGCAGCTCGTGGCTGGCAGAGCCGGTGAAGTCCCGCTCTCGCACGATGAATGCGCTGATGCGCTCAAGCGTTTTCTCGATTGCCCCCGCGAGGACGCCCACCTCGTCCTTTCCGAACCGGCTGGACTCGATGAGCTTGTAGTCCCCGGCCGACAGATGTTCCAGGTCGATCTCCGCGACCGTTTCGGCGAGCTGCACCACCGGGGAGATCGCCCTTCGTATCACCAGGACTCCCAGCCGGAAACCCAGCGCACCGAGCGCGCCCACGACGGCGGTAATGACGAGGAGCCACCACCAGTCCTCGGAGGACGCCGCCTCGATCCCGGCGACATCGAACACCACGAATGCGCGCCCCTGCGCATTGTCGGCAGGGATCACCGCCACATGCAGCTCTTCGGCGACGAACTCGTACGTGCCCTCATCGGGATCCGTGAGCGCCCATGCCCTCAGTGGCTCCGGCAAGCTCCCGGCGTCGTCGTATCCCCGCAGGGTCGTCGTGAGATCGGGATAGCTCTCGCTGGCGCGCTGCAGCTGGTTGACCACCACGCGGTCTTCGCTGAGCCTGATTGCGCCGAAGAACGCGAACCCCCAGGCCACGCTGAGCCCGACGACACACAGCGCGAACGCAACCTCGACACGCTTGCGCAGACTGTGCCGCGGCATTACTGGCCGTCCTCCGCAATCCGGTATCCGATGCGGTGCACCGTGTGAATCAACGGTCGGTCGAACGGCCGGTCGATGGCCTGCCGCAACTTGTACATGTGCGAACGAAGCGCATCGCCATCCGGCCGCTCGTCGGCCCACAGCAGCGTTTCGAGCGCATCGCGATTCACGACCGACGGGGACTCTTCCATCAACCGTCGCAGCAGCTTCATTCCGGCGGGATTGATCTCGACGCGCCGCCCCGCCCGGTGCACCTGCAGCGTGGACCTGTTCAACGTCAGGTCGCCGACTGTCAACAGGTTGTCGCCATTGCGGTGACTGCGCTTGTAAAGGGCCCGCAGACGCGCATGCAGCTCCTGCAGTGCGAATGGCTTGACCAGGTAGTCATCGGCGCCGGCGTCGAACCCCTTGAGTCTGTCGTCGAGCGTGTCCCTCGCCGTCAGCATGAGGACTGGCGTTTCGATCTGGGCATCGGCGCGCAGCTTCTGGCAAAAAGTCAGGCCGTCCATCCTCGGGATCATCAGGTCCAGCACGATGACGTCGAACGGATTGTTCAACGCCAGGTTCATTGCGGTGACGCCGTCGTGGGCGAAATCCAGGACATAGCCGAGCTTTTCGAGGTACGCGGCGATGTTCGCGCAGATGTCGCGGTTGTCCTCGACGATCAACGCCCTGATCGGCGCAGCATCAAGCGCGCGTGCCATCTGCTGCCCCTCCCGCTACCAGGCATAGTCTAGCCGAAGACCGATCAGCGGCTCGGCTTCGCTGTCGTCCTTCACGTTGACACCCCTGCGGTAGTCGAACTCGGTGTCGTCGGTCGACGCCGCCGACGTGAGGTTGATGACATCGAGGAAGGCCGTGACGTCGATGGGGCCGAATGCGCGCCGGTAGTCGACACGGGCGTTCAGCACGCCGTAGCCGGATCTGCGACCGACGCCGCGCTCGGTCGTCTCCCTCGAGTAGCGCAGGGGTTGTCCGGGGCCCAGCACGTCTTCGTGGATGATGTAGGCGTCTTCCGGCCTGCCGGACAGGTATTTGTAACGCGCGGCCACCTTCCAGCGGTCGGTGATTTCCCAGGTCATCCCGAGGGTCGCCACGTGCTCCCGGCTGAACTCGTCGGCGACGGCGCCACGGCCGTCCTTCCGGTCCACTTCCGCATCGTTGTAGGAGTAGGTCGCGGTCGCGTAGAGGCCTTCGCGAATCGTGCCCTTGACCACGACATCGAAGCCGTAGGACGTGCCATCGCCAATGTTGGCGAACGTCCCGCTCGCCCGGTCCAGATCGACCACGAGATTGGAGTGGTCCTGGTAATAGGCTTCCGTCAACACCGACCAGCGGTCGTTCGGGAAGTACTCGAGGCCGAAACTCCCGTGGGTGATCTCCTCGTTCTCGAGCGTGTTCGCCGCGTTGGCCGCGAGGTCCAGGAACCGCGGCGACTGGTGGAAGAGGCCTGCAGTCGCGAAGTATCTGAAGTTCCGGCTCGGTTGCCAGGTCGCCCTGAGCCTGGGCGACACGAGGCTTTCGTCCGTCAGGTCGTCCCGCTCCAGCCGGACGCCCGTGCGCAGTTCCCACGCGCCGCGCTTGAAAGCCTGGTCCACGTAACCCGCGTAGTTCGTCGCCTTCCGGCTCAGCGAGGAGTTGATGTTCTCCGGCGTCAGCACGATGAAGCGCTGCTCAGGGTCCGGTCGGAAGTCGTCGCGGTCGTAGACGTACCGGATCCAGTCGCCATCCAGCACGGTGCTGTAGTCCAGGTCGATCTGCGTCACCTGGACGCCTGCGTTGAACGCACCCCATCGATTCACCGTCGCGAAGTCGCTTCGCCAGCCGATCTCGGTCTCGTCTTCGGTCACGGTGAGGATGTCTTCCCGCACCGGAAAACTGTCAGCGGGCGATCCGTCGGGCACGAGATCGGGAAACGCTTCGCCCTCCGAGCTGATCTTGTTGCTGGCCCGGCGGTAGACCTTGTTGGTCCAGACAGCGTCCTCCCCGATCAACGATCGCAGGGTAAACCCGTACAGGTCGCTGTCTTGCTCGAAATCGAGAAGCGCCGCATCTTCGAAATTGGGCGACTCGAAGACGTGAGTCACGTCGCGCGTGTACGTCTCGCGCGTATCGATGAGCAGCACCTCGAGCGTATTGGACTGGTTGATCGGCACGGCCGACTTGACGATGATGTCCCTCAGCACGGGGTCACCGATGTCCAGTTCTTCGATCGTTTCGAAGAAGGCACCGAAATCCAGTCGACGGGCGGACACGAGCACGGTGGAATCTTCAGTGATGCCGAGCGGCCCGTCGTAGCCGACCTCAGCGCCTGCAAGGTCGAGGCGCAGACTGGCCGACGGGCTTGGATTGCCATCGGCGACTTCGAGCTTGAGCAGCGATGCCGCCCGGCCGCCATACGCAGGGCCCCAGCCGCCCGGCGAGAACTCGGCGCCACTGATGACGTTCGGTGCGAAGATCGAGAAACGCCCGCCGCCGCCGATGTCTTCGTCCTCACCCAGTGTCGCGTCGAAGTGCACCGCCTTGTCGAAGGGGAACTCGTCGACGAAGATCAGGTTATCCCGGGGGCCACGGCCGCGTACGCTGAAGCTTGCGAACTCGCTGGCGGACGCCAGGCCAGGCAGGCCGTCCAGCGAGAGGAGCGGATCTGCGCCACCGCCGACAGCACTTCGCAATGCTTCCCGATCGAGATAGGTGCTGGAAGGCGATGCCAATGCATCGATGGGCCGCGCCTGGACCACCACTTCCTCCAGCAGCGGAATGCCCAGTTCGAATTCGACCCGGGAGTTCTTCCGCGTGATCACGCGTACGCTCGGCTCGTAGATTGGGGCGAACCCGGCCTTGGTGATGTTGACCGTGTAGAGGCCGGGGTCGAGCTGTTCGACGAGGAGGCGGCCTTGTGCGTCGGTTTCCAGCGATCGCGCGGTGTCGGTTTCCCGTTCCGTGATCGTGACCCTCGCGTTTGGAAGTGGCCGGTCGGTCGTCTGATCCTTGACGATGATGGTCAGGGCACCGGGTGCCTCCGCTGCGTGTGTGACCAGTGGAACGCCGATCAAGTGCGCCGAAAGCGCCAACCACAATGCCCGTCGGGCATGCCTACTCATATCGCTCTGCCTCCAGGAATGGGCCGTCTCGCTTCATGAAGCGATGCGAGATTAACGAGGCAAATGTCGCCAAAAGGTCGCCGGCCCGGTGCGGCAGCGACTGCCGATGCCGGTGTGCGTGCGCTCGATACGCATCCGTGTGCGCTCCAGCTGCCGCCCGGCGACCGGAACAGCGTCGGCAAGGCCGACCGGGGTTCGGTCCTCACGTCGAACTCGCAGGTTCGTTCCGAGCTGCGTTCGGCTACTACTCGACGGACTGCTTCGGGTCGAGTGCGGCCACTCGGCCGGCGAGCAGGCCTTCGATGCGGCCGTTGAGGCTGCGGGCGCCTTGGGGGGGCCTTCGCGCACTGCGGTGAGGAACGGCAGCGGGTTTTCGGCGGGGTGGCGTCGACACCGGGCGCTTGGCTGCGCTGATGGGTGGGTTCTGGCGACCCTGGCTCGCCCTGCGCTTACTGCGTGTCAATCGTCCAGTGCTTTTGGCTTCTTGAGCGCCTTCTTGTCTTCGGCTGCCAAGCGGCGCTCGACTTTCCTGACGTCTTCTTCCGGCGACAGGTTCTCCGGAACGATGCCGCGGCCAAGCAGGGTGTTGCGCACCGCCCGGTTGTTGGACACGTGTTCCTGCGAAATCGCGGATTCGCTGCGCATGCGTTGCTCGCGTGCGTTGTGAATGGTGATTTCAGTGGCGAAGTCCTTGGCCTTCAGGATCAGGGTGGGCGCGAAATCGGCCAGGGGACGGCTGGCGGGGACTTGCCAGCGCTGCTTCATGTCCTGGGTGTTGCGGCCGAACAGCGCGTGGTCGCCCTTGCTGCGGATCGTGGCGAAGTCCTGATTTGCCGCCCGTTTGCTGGTAGATCACGCCGGACAGTTCCCTTCTCGGTTTCGCTCAGCTTGCGACGCGCCTGCAAGCGCTCGGCTTCCAGCAGGCGTTGTTCGATCAGTTCGGCGCGGCGGGTCTGCAACGCGAAGTAGGTCTGCGCGAACGCGATTTCCGGCTTGCGCGGGTCGCCGTTCTGGGCAACCAGGTAGCAGGCGTAGCGTGTGAGCATGATGTCGTCGACCTCGCGCTGGCTGCCGGAGCCCAGGTCGACCATTTTCCCGACGTCGGCAAAATGGTCTGGAACCACATGGCCGGAGACTTCGCAAGCGGTCTTGGCCTTTGAAACCACGTTGAGGAAGTTGTCCCATTTGCTGTAGCCGAGCAGGTACTGCAAATCCCGGGCTAGCCAGAATTCGATCCCACCTTCGGTGTGGTTGGCGTGGGCCTCGAAGTTCTGCGTCAGGCTGTGGACCAGATCTTCATCCTTTCTCTCCTTCCGTGCGCGTACGTGGAATCTTCAGCCTACCGCGTTGCCACCCAAGCGCCAGCCCAACCCCGACCACCGGCCCGCATGCCGCGCCAGCGCCTCGACGATGACTTCGGCGCTGCCAGCCAGGTGCAGGGCGTGGCGGGCGCGGGTGAGGCCGGTGTAGATCAGCTCGCGGCTGAGCACGCGGTTGAAGCGGGCGGGCAGCAGCAGCCAGACCTCGTCGAACTCCGAGCCCTGGGCCTTGTGCACGGTCATGGCGAAGGCGCTTTCGTGGGCGGGCAGCGCGGCGGGGTGGAAGGGGCGCGGGCTGGCAGTGTCGTCGCCGGGGAACCAGGCGGCCAGGGCGCCGGTGGCGTCGCGCAGGCAGATGCCGATGTCGCCGTTGAACAGGCGGTGGCGGTAGCTGTTCTCGGTGATCAGCAGCAGGCGGCCGTGGAAATGGCCGGGGCCGGCGGCGCGGCGCTGGGGGCCGGCCAGGCCGGCTTCGGCCAGCAGGCCCTCGATGCGGGCGTTGAGGCCGCGCGCGCCCTGCGGGCCCTCGCGCACCGCGGTGAGGATGCGCAGGCGGGCGGCCTGGGCCAGGGCCTCGGCGGGGCTGGGAGCTTCGGCCAGGGCGGCCCAGTGGGCGAGCAGGCGGTCGCGGTGGGCTTGCAGGGGGTCGGTGAGGTTTTCGTGGAAGTGAACGCCGGTGAGGGTGGCGCCGCGCAGCAGGGAGAGAGTGGTGTTGGTGTCGCCCTGGCGCACGGCGGTGGCGAGGGGGGCGAGGTTTAGGGATTCGGATTGGCGGTAGCCGCGGGTGAGGTGGACGCGGCGGCCGGGGAAGGGGGTGGGTTCGCCGGCGGGTTGGGCGTGATTGGGGTCGCCAGCGGGCGCGGGGGTGTGGGCGCCGGTGGGGGTGTGGGTTTCGCGGCCATGGGCCGCTCCTACGAGGATGCCGGTTAGGACGTCGCCGGCTTCTACGGAGGGGAGCTGGTCGGGGTCGCCGAGCAGGACCAGGCGGGCGCCGGGGGGGACGGCTTCGACCAGCTTGGCCATCAGCGGCAGGTCGATCATCGAGGCTTCGTCCACCACCACCACGTCGAAGGGCAGCGGGTTGTCGGCGTGGTGGCGGAAGCTGGGCGAGTCGGGGATGGTGCCGAGCAGGCGGTGCAGGGTGGTGCCGGTGGTGGGGAGTTGCTGGCAGAGGGTCGGGTCGATGCCGGCTTCGGCCAGCGCCTGCACCGCGGCGCGCACGCTTTCGGCCATGCGCTCGGCGGCGCGGCCGGTGGGCGCGGCCAGGGCGATGCGCGGGGCGGGGCGGCCGGCGTGTTGCGCCTGCGCGGCCAGCAGCACCAGCAGGCGGGTGATGGTGGTGGTCTTGCCGGTACCGGGGCCGCCGGTGATCAGCAGCAGGGTGTGGTGGAGGGCGAGGGCTGCAGCCTGGGCCTGGTGGTCGCCATCGGGTGGTGCGGGGGCGCCCTGCTCCGTCGCTTTCGCGGGTACGCCGGGTCCGGTTCGGGACGGGGGCTCTTCCGGCGAAGCGGGCGGCGGGCCCGGGTGGGCTGCGGCGTCGGGCCGGGACGCGTCGATGCCGTCCGTGTGGGCGGGCGGGGACGCGTCGGCGGGGCCGGCCGGAGCGGCGCCGGGGAACAGCCGCGCGAACAGGGCCGCGAGCGCGGCCGGGTCGCCCGGGTCGGGCGCATGCGTGCCGATGCGGCGCAGGCCGTAGGCGAGGCGGCGCTCGTATTCGCGGTAGCGGCGCAGGTACAGCAGGCCGGGGGCGTTGGGGGCGGCTTCGAGGACCAGGGGGGCGTCGGGGGCGGATTCCTCTTCGGCAGTGGCGGGGCGGGCGACCCAGCGGGAGGCGGCGAGTTCGGCGCGCCATGCTTCCGGTTCCGGCCAGTCGATGTCGGCTTCGACCAGGCGCCGGGGCTGGGCCGGGTCGAAGCCGGCGTGGCCGGAGGCGACCGCCAGCGAGGCGAGCGCGGCGGCGGCGAGCACGCTGTCGGGGGTGGCCGGGTCCAGGCGGCGCAGGCTCTGGGCGAAGGCGTGGTCGAGGGTGCGCAGGGCGCCGGCCTGGGCGAGGGCCTGGAGCAGCTGGGTGGTCATGGGGCGGTACCGCCTGGGGTGCCCTCACCCCAACCCCTCTCCCGTGAACGGGAGAGGGGCTTGTTCGCCAGCTCCGGCGTGTTTGTGGGGTCGGGGGTTTGCTCTGGCGTTAGCGGATTTGCGGGGTGGGGAGTGCCAGCGAACAGAGCATCGAGTGCGTGGACGAGTTGCGGGTCGAAGCGCCAGGCGCGGATGCCGGGGGCGTCGGGGGAGTAAGGGCGGGTGGCGTCGAGGCCGCGGCAGAAGAGGTAGCGGATGCCGCCGAAGTCGCGGGTGTAGTCGTAGTCGGCCTCGCCCAGGCGGAAGCGCAGCCAGCGGTGCAGGGCGAGGGTGTAGATCAGCGCCTGCAGCTCGTATTCGCTGTGGGCCATGGCCGCGTCCAGGTGGGCGGGGCCGTAGCCGGGCAGGCGGTTGCTCTTGTAGTCGAGCAGGTACCAGCGGCCGTCGTGCAGGTAGGTCAGGTCGATCAGGCCGGTCATCAGGCCTTCCAGCCTTCGGCGCGCGCCGAAACCGGTGCGGGCGGTGAGCAGGCCGTGGCGGTGCAGCAGGGCCAGCAGTTCGTCGACGCGGGTGGGCGCGAGCGCGAACTGGAACTCGATCTCGGGGCGGCGCGCATCCGCCGGCAGCTCGGCCAGGCGCAGGCCTTCGGGCAGGGCCGCGGTGAGGGTCTGGCCGATGAGCGGGGTGAGTACGGCGATGCCGTCGTCGAGGTCGGCGTCGGCGTAGCCTGCGGCGCGCAGGCGTTCGAGGATGATGTCGCCCTCGCCCGCCGGCGCCGGCAAGCCCGGCGCCCAGCCGCGCCACTGGGCGAAGTCGCTGCGCTCGAGCACGTCGTGCAGCACCACGCCGAAGCGGGCGCCGGCGAAGCGGCGGTCGAAGGTGTCGGCGTCGGCTGCGTCGGGGCCGGCGGTAGGGGCATCGGTGCGATCGGTGGGGAGCGCGTCGTCGCCCGCGTCGGGTTCGTCGTAGCCGCCGGCGGCGGGCATGGTGGCGGCGCTGGAGGCGTCGCCGCCGGCCTCGGCATTGGCCAGCTGGGTGAAGCTGTAGACCCACCAGTCGCTGGCCAGGCTGCGGGTGGCGATGCGCGCGGGCGGCACCGCGGCAGTGGACTGCGGCGGCAGCCAGGGCAGCGCTGCGGGCGGTTCACGATTTTCGATGTGCATGTCGCCGCCGAGCGCTGCGACGAGCGCGGCGGGGTCGGCGATCATCGGCGCCAGCGCGGCCTTGTCGTGGCAGTGGAAGCGGCCGCCGGCCAGCCACAGCGCGTGGCGTGCGCGGGTCAGGCCGACGTAGAGCAGGCGCGCGTCCTCGGCGCGTTGCGCCTCCAGCCAATTCTGCTTCGCGTCGTCCCAGCCGCTGGCGGAGGGCAGCAGCTTCCAGTGCAGCACGCGGCCGTCGTCGCCGGCCACGGTGACGTGCCGGCCGGCATCGCGCGGGCGGCCGCCGATGCCGGCGAACGGCAGGAACACCAGCGGGTATTCCAGGCCCTTGCTCTTGTGCAGGGTGACCACCTGCACGCGGTGAGCATCGGATTCCAGCCGCAGGAGTTGGCTGTCGTCGTCGGCGCTGGCGGCGGCGATCGCGCGGGCGAGCCAGTCGACCAGGCCGTGCAGGCCCAACGCGCGGCCCTGTGCCTCCTGCAGCAGCTCGGCCAGCTGCAGGTAGTTGCTGAGCCGGCGCTCGCCGTCGAGCAGGCCGAGCAGGCGGGCGGCGTGTTCGGCGCAGAGATCGCTGACCAGCGCGAGCGGTCCGCCGCGCTGCAGTCGGTCGCGCCAGCCGAGTGCGGCCAGCTGCCACCGGCGCAGCGCTTCGCCGTCACGGTCGAGCGCGGCGATGGCCTGCGCATCCTCGCCGACCAGCACCGTGGCCAGCGCGGTGCGCAGGCGGCCGTCGTCGGCGCCGTGCAGCAGCGCCAGCAGCAGGGCATGCATGTCGCGCGCCTCCGCCGTGGCGAACATGCTCTGCCGCCCGGCGGCGACCGCCGGGATGCCGACCAGCGCCAGCGCCTGGCGGATCCGCGTGGCCTCGTGGTGCGAGCGCACCAGCACTGCGATGTCGCCGGGCCGCACCGGACGGCCGTCGATCGTCGCGCTGCCGGTGCGCGCATCGCCCAGCACGCCATGGATCGCGGCGACGCAGGCCCGGGTGGCGAGCTCGCGCGAACGGCCGGCGCTGTAGGGCTTGAGCTTGCCCTTGTGGTCGGGCGGAGGCTCCGGCGCCTGCCACAACGTCAACGCCGGGGCGGGCGCGCCGTCGCGCAGGAAATCCCCGTCCTGCCGCAGGCCGCCCGGGGCGACCGCGCGGAACGCGATGCGCGCATCGACGAACGGCGCCTGGCCGGCGGCGTCGGCCTGGGCGTACAGCGCGGCGATCGCGCGCAGCAGGCCGGGGCGCGAGCGGAAGTTGAGCGACAGCGCCGGCGCTTCTTCCGCGCTGGCCTTGGCGGCGAGGTAGGTCTCGACGTCGCCGCCGCGGAAACCGTAGATCGCCTGCTTGGGGTCGCCGATCACGAACAGCGCCGGCGCGCCGCTGGCGGCGCCGAACACGCGCTCGAAGATACGCCACTGGCGCGGGTCGGTGTCCTGGAACTCGTCCACCAGCGCCACGCGGTACTGGCGGCGCAGCGCGGCCACCAGCGCATCGGCGCGGGCGCGGGCCTGGGGGGTCAGCTCGCCGTCATCGCTCGCGTCGATGTCGAACACGTCGGCGACGCGGTCGATCAGGTCGTCGTAGGTCTGCACCCGCTGCTGCTGCTTGAAGCGGTCGACGCGGCCGCGGGCGTCGCCGCGCAGCCGGTGCAGCAGTTCGGTGCGGCGCACGTCGTGCCATTCGGCCACCGCGGCCAGCGCATCGAGGTAGGCGGGCACGGCATCGCAGATCGGAGAGTCGGGGGTGCGGCCGGCGCCGGCCTTGCTGGTGCGCTGCTGCAGGGTGTCGCGGTGCAGCTGCGCCAGCTTGGGGTGTTCGAACGGCGTGTCGTAGTCGCTGTCTGCGCACCAGGCGTGCAGCGCATCGAACAGGGCCGCGATCCATTCGGCCTTGTAGCTGCCGCCGTGCAGCACCTTGGCTTCCACCGCCGCCAGCAGCGCGGCGCGGAACTCGTCGCCATGGGCGCGGAACGATTCGGCCAGCGCGGCGCCGGCGGCGCGCAGGCGCGGGCGCGGGTCGCCCGGCAGTTCGGCCAGCGCCGGGCGCAGCACGCGTTCGCGCACCAGCGGCGACAGGTCCCCGGCCAGGGCGGCGTGGCCGCCGGGCCAGAGCGCCAGCAGGTCGTCTGCAGCGTCGGGCCCGGCGCCGTGCGAGCGCCACAGGTCGGCGGCGATCGCCTCGCGCAGCGCGGTGTCGTCGGTCATCAGCTCGGGCGCGTCGAAGCCCTGCCCGGCTTCCAGCGCGTGCTCGCGCAACACCCGCGCGCAGAAGCCGTGGATGGTGAAGATGGCGGCCAGGTCGATCTCGTCGGCGGCAGTGCGCAGGCGGCGGTGCAGGGCGGTGGCGGACTCGGTGCCGCGGGCGAGATGCGCGTCGATGATCGCGCGGGTGAGCGCAGCCTCGGGCGTGGCCTGCTCCGCGGCCGGCGCGTCGACGCTGTCGGCGGCCAGCAGCAGGCGCGCGCGGATGCGGCTGCGCAGCTCCTGGGTGGCGGCCTCGGTGTAGGTGACGGCGAGGATCTCGCCGAGCTTCAGTCCGCCCTCCACCACCAGCCGCGCCACCAGCGTGGCCAGGGTGAAGGTCTTGCCGGTGCCGGCCGAGGCCTCGATGGCGCGCACGCCGTCGAGCGGCAGCGCCAGGTAGGGATCGGCGTGGGAATCGGCGTGCGGATCGGCGGCGGCGCTCATTCGGCGTCCTCCACATCCAGGTCCGCGGCGATGGCGTGCAGCGCGGCGGCGTCGGTGCCGCCGTACCCGGTGCCGAAGACCAGCGCGCCGAAGATGGTCATGGTCTGGTCGACGAAGGCGATCTGCGTGGCCTCGTCGGTGAACGGGTCGCGGCCGCGCAGTGCCAGCCGCAGCGCCTCGGTGTTGCCCTCGCCCCAGCTGCGGTCGCTGCCGCGCCATTTTTTCGCGGCAGCATCGAGGCCCTTTTCCAGCGAGTCGGCGGTGAACAGTTCCCAGCCGCTGTAGGGCGCGAACGCCAGCGGCGCGCGCAGGCCGGCGCCGCGCAATGTGACTAGCCGCGCCAGCAGCGCGCGGGCCTGCTCGGGTGCGAGCGCAGCGCGCGGGTGCGGGCCCTTGCCGGCGTCGCCGCCGTCATGGAATTCCACCAGCGGTGCTTGGAGCCCGGCGGCGCTGGCCAGCAGCCAGTCGAGGCCGTTGCGGATCGAGGCATTGCCGTTGGGCGGGTCGAAACGAAGCCGGGCGATGCCCTGTGGATAGACGTCGGCGATGCGGCCGTGCAGGCGCACGCCGTGTTCCGATCCGGGGAAGTCGATATGGGTTTCGAGCCGCGGCGCGTCCGCCGCCGCGTCTTCGCGCCAGACGCGGAAGGCCTCGGCGTAGGGGTCGACTTCGCTGCGCACTGCTTCCAGCGTGCGGCGGCCGAGCGGGCCGGAGGGCAGCAGGCCGCGCGCGCGCAGCAGTGCCTGGGTGGTGGCGTCGTCGTCGCCGCGCAGGCAGGCGTCGAACACCGCGCGCTGCAGCGCGTGCCGCGCCAGGCCGCGGCCGGGTGCGAGCAGCGGTTCGACGTCGCCTTCCGGCGCCTCGACCTCGGCCAGGCGCATGCCGAGCCGGTGGCGCAGGAAGGAGTCCGCGGGCGCCTGCAGGAAGCGGCGCAGGGTGTCGAGCGACAGCGCGTCTTCTTCGGTTGCGTCGTCAGCCGGCGCGAGCGCGGCGCCGTCGAACCACGGCGGCAGCGGCGTGCGCCGCTGCGCCGGCTGCGACGCGGCCGGCCACCACTGCCGCCGGTACGAGAAACGGCGATCGTCGCCGGCGCCGAACGCGGCCGGCGCGAACGGCTGCAGCGGGTGGTGCACGACCAGCGCCTGGCCGGCGTTCGCCTCCGGTGCGTGCTGCGCATCAGCGGCTTCGAGCAGTTCCGACACCAGCACCGAGGGCACGCGCGCGCTGCCGTCGTTGGGGTCCGCGCCCTGGTAGCTGAGATAGAACACGTCCTGCGCGGCGGCGAACAGCTGCAGGAACAGGAAGCGGTCGTCCTCGCGGGTGGAGCGGTCGCCGGCCTTGCGCCGTTCGGTGCCGAGTTCGGCGGTGAGGCGGTTGAGGCCGGCGGCCGGGTCGCGGCGCGGGAAGTCGCCGTCGTTCATGCCGAGCAGGCAGATCGCGCGGAACGGCAGCAGCCGCATCGGCACCATGCGGCCGATGCTGACGCCGCCGGTGAGCAGCGGCGCGCGGGTGTCGGCCTCGCCGAGCGCGGCGGCGAAATGCGCGCGCACCGCCTCGGCCGGCACCGGCGCATCGAAGCCGGCGCGCGCGGCGTCGGCGGCGAACGCATCGACCAGGTTGCGCAGCCGATCCAGCGCGCGCTGCGCGGCGGGCGTTGCCGGCGGGCGCGGCAGCAGCGCATCGAGCAGGCGCAACAGGCGGTCGCGCCAGTCGGCCGGCGGCATCGCCTCGGCCAGTAGGGTGGCGTGGCGCGCGAGTACACGCAGCAGCCGGATCAACCTGTCCAACGCGTCGAGGGCGCTACCTTCCAGCTCCGGCAGCGGTGACACGATCTGGCCGGACGCGGCGGCGATCGGCGCGTCGCTGCCGCTGGCGTGGCCGAGCAGCAGGCGGTCGAGCGCGAACGCCCAGGTGTAGGCATCGTCCTGCGGCGCGTCCAGGCGCGCGCGGTGCGCGGCGTCCAGGCCCCAGCGCGCGCCGGCGGCGTGCAGCCAGGCGTGCAGGCGCGCGAACGCGCCGGCGTCGAGCCCGGCCGATTCGGCCAGCGGCGGGCTGGCGAGCAGGTCCAGGGTTTCCTGCAGCCCGAAGCGCGCCACCGGCAGCGCGAGCAGGCGCAGGAACACCTCGGCCAGCGGTTCGCCGGCGAGCGGGCTGGCGTCGGCGACCGCGTAGGGAATGGCGTCGTCGCGGCCGGGGCGGGCGAACACGGCGTCGAGGTAGGGCAGATACGGATCGATGTCCGGCGCCAGCACCGCGACCTCGCGCGGCTGCAGCGGCGGGTCGAAGCGGGCGTCCTCGAACAGCGCGCGCAGCTGGTCGTGCAGCACCTGCAGCTCGCGCAGGCGGGTGTGGCAGGCGTGCACCTGCAGGCTGGGATCGTCGCGGCGCACGGCGGGCAGGCGCGTGCGCGGGTCGTCCGCGGTCGGCGCCGGCGGCGGCGACGGCCGGCGATGGAACAGGTCGGACTGCAGCCGCCGCAGCAGGCTGCCCTGCAGCGCGCCGCCGCCCTCGCCCGGATCGGCGTCGCCGCGGATCTCGAGGTCCGGGTGCACCACCTCGTAGCCGCCGAGCACGGCCATGAAGTCGCGGCCGGCGTGGCCCCAGGCTTGCAGCAGCGGGTTCTCGGAGCGGGCGGCATCGTCGTGCGCGGCCGCGACGCCGCCGGCGCGCACGCGCTGCAGGTCGCCCCAGTAGTCGTGGCTCGGCGAGGGCACGTACAGGTGCAGCGTGCCGACGCGCGCCTGGGTGGCCAGCACCCGCAGCACGTCGGGCGAGACGTTGAGGGTGGCGAACGCGAACAGCCGCGGCGGCAGGCCGGCGGGCAGCGGCGCGTCGCGGGCCTCGAAGCGGTCGAGGTACTGCTGGATGCGCCGCGCGCGGTGGCCGCGGCCGCGGGCGATGCGCCGCCACAGCATCGCCTGCGGATCGTCCGGCTCGGCGCCCGCCTCCCAGCGCAGCAGCCACTCGCGGCGCCAGGCCTGGTACTTCTCGAACACCGAGGCGAGTTCGCCGGCCAGCGCCCAGGCGCGCAGCGGGTCCGGACCCTCGACGTGCGCGCGCAGCGCCGCCAGCGCGGGCTGCGCCATGAACCCCGGGTCGATCAGCGCGGCATACAGGAGCCAGCGCAGCGTGGCCGCATCGGGTTCGTCCGTGGCCGGGCCGAGGTTGGCGGCGAGCGCACGGGCGACGAACTCGCCCGGGGTCAGGAACTCGAGGTTCGCGGCGACCCCGTGCGCGGCGGCGAGCGTGGCCTGCAGCCAGCGGCGCATCGCCACCTGCGGGATCAGCACCGTGTCCGGCGTCAGCAGCGACTGCCCGTCCGCGGGTTCGCGCAGGGTCTCGGCCAGCAGGCCGGCGAGCACCTCGAGCGCGTTGGAGTGGTACAGGCGAAAGTCGGGTGCGGCGCTGGTCATGAGCGATGCATTGTCTCCCAGCGTCGTCGCAAGCAGGGAGAACGCCCGCATTGGCCACAGTCCGCGGTCCGCGCGACGCCCAGTGACGCCACGCTGCCGCGTTCCGCGCGTCGCGTGATCGCCACGCGACGCGCTGGCGTTGTCGTGCGTCGACACGCGGGCTCCCGACGCCGCTGATCATCGTGCCGCTGATCATCGAAGCGGTCGCGCGATGCCCGCACCCGCGCACCGGACCCGATCCACGCCGCGCGTCAGGGCAGAAGGCCGCATCCCGGGCGTCGATCACGAGACGCACCGTTTCGCGCCCCGGGATGGCGAGTGTGTACCGCCGCGGGCGCGGGCCGCCGATAATTGGCGCCATGTCCCCCACTTCTCCCTGGCGCGGCCGGCTGGTCGCGCTGGCCGGCATTGTTCTATCGGCTTTCAACCTGCGCACTGCAGTCACCGCGCTGACGCCGCTGTTCGACCGGGTGAGTGCGGACCTGGGCTTCGGGCCCACCGTGATCGGCGTGTTCGGCATGCTGCCGACGGCGGCGTTCGCGCTGTTCGGCGTGGTCACGCCGCGGATCGTGCGGCGCATCGGGCTCGAGCGCACGGTGCTGCTGGCGATGGCGCTGACCGCGGGCGGTTCGCTGCTGCGAGGCGTGTCGGGCGACACCGCGACGCTGCTGGCGGCCTCGGCCACGGCACTGGCCGGCATGGGCGTCGGCAACGTGGTGCTGCCGCCGCTGGTGAAGCGCTACTTCCCCGACCGCATCGGCCCGCTGAGCATGGCCTACATCTCGGCGCTGCAGGTGGGCACCTTCGTCCCGGCTTTCCTGGCGGTACCGCTGTCGGACGCGTTCGGCTGGCCGGCCTCGCTGGCGGGCTGGACGATCCCGGCGGTGGCCGCCACCGTGCCGTGGCTGGTGCTGCTGCGCCGTTCCCCGGTTGCATCGTCGCAGTTGCCGGGCGAGCTGAAGGTGTTGCCGGTCGCCGCTCCGCACCGCCCGCTGTGGCGGTTGCCGCTGGCCTGGGGCATGGCGCTGATGTTCGGCATGACATCGCTGGCCACGTATACGGTCTTCACCTGGCTGCCGACGATCCTGGTCGGGGCCGGCGGCGACCGCGCGCTGGGCGGCAACATGGTCGGGCTGTTCTCGCTGCTGGGCACGGTGTCGGCGCTGGCGATGCCGCTGCTGGCGATACGGGTGCAGCGGCCGGTCTGGCTGGTGGTGGCGTGCGCCGGGGTCATGGCGCTGGCCTATCTCGGGCTGCTGTTCTCGCCGCTGCGCGGGACGATGCTGTGGGTGCTGCTGCTGGGCCTGGGCCCGGCGACGTTCCCGCTGTCGCTGACGCTGATCAACCTGCGCACCCGCAGCACGGCAGGCGCGGCGGCGCTGTCCGGCTTCACCCAGGGCGTGGGCTACGCGCTGGCTTGCGCCGGGCCGCTGCTGTTCGGCTGGCTGCACGACCTGACGCACGGTTGGGAGCTGCCCTTCGCCTTCCTCGGGCTGTGCCTGCTGGTCCTGCTGGCCGGAGGGATGCTGGTGAACCGGCCGCGCCAGTTGGAAGACGAGTGGGACGTGGCTTCGCGGTGACGCGCTTGGCCGGCTGACGGCTCGGCTTCGGCGCGGCCCGGGATGAACGCTCGCTTGCGACGTGTGTCCTGGCGCGATGGGAACGAGGGCGTGGCTCGGCCTGGCGCTGCAATCGCGCCTCTGGCGGGACAGGTCGGCCCGGGCACGGGACAATTTCTGTACTCACGGGTTCAGTCGATCGGTTAAGATTCAGTTCGCAGCCGCCAAGCTATGCAACGTTTGCCGCCCGCTCCTTTTCCCGCCTTCCCGCGCTGGTCTTCATGCCCGAATCGAACACCCCCGCCGTGCGCCTTGTCGACGTCCGCCTCGATCGCGGCACGCGCACGGTGCTGCGCGACATCGCGCTGGAGGTGCCGCGCGGCAGCGTGACCGCGGTGCTGGGGCCGTCGGGCAGCGGCAAGTCGACCCTGCTGGCGGCGCTGACCGGTGAACTGGTGCCGGCCGCCGGCACCGTCGAGGTGTTGGGCCAGCGCGTGCCGCAGCGCAAGCGCGAACTGCTGGAACTGCGCAAGGGCATCGGCGTGCTGCTGCAGGGCAACGGCCTGCTGACCGACCTGACCGCGGCCGAGAACGTGGCGCTGCCGCTGCGCATGCATACGCGGCTGCCCGACCCGGTGATCCGGCGGCTGGTGGAGATGAAGCTGCACGCCGTCGGCCTGCGCGCCGCCGCCGACGTGTACCCGCGCGAGCTGTCCGGCGGCATGGCGCGCCGCGTAGCGCTGGCGCGCGCGCTGGCGCTGGATCCGCCGCTGATGGTCTACGACGAGCCGCTGACCGGGCTGGACCCGATCGCCAGCGGCGTGATCATGAGCCTGATCGCGCAGCTCAACGCCACGCTCGGCCTGACCAGCATCATCGTCACCCACCACGTGCACGAGACGCTGCCGGTGGCCGACCGCGCGATCGTGATCGCCAATGCCCGCATCGTGTTCTCCGGCACGCCGGACGAGCTGCAGTCGAGCACCGATCCGCTGGTGCGGCAGTTCCTCGACGGCGAGCCGGACGGGCCGATCGCGTTCGACGCGGCGCCGCAGGAGCGTGCGGCATGAACGGATTCGCCGAAGCCATCCGCTCCGTCGGCCGCGCCGGCCTGTTCTCGCTGTCGGTGCTGCGCGCGTCGAAGCCGACCCGCGATTTCTTCGCCGAGCTGGTGCGCGAGATCTACAAGATCGGCGCGCGCTCGCTGCCGATCATCGCCGTGGGCGGCGCCTTCGTCGGGCTGTCGGTGACCCTGCTCGGCTTTCGCGCACTGGAGACCTACGGCGCCTCGAACCAGGTCAGCGTGCTGGTCGGCCTGGGCCTGTACCGCGAGCTGGCGCCGGTGCTGACGGCGCTGCTGTTCGTCGGCCGCGCCGGCTCGTCGATCGCCGCCGAGTTGGGGCTGATGCGCGCCACCGACCAGATCACCGCGCTCGGGCTGATGGCGATCGATCCGGTCGCCAAGGCGGTGGCGCCGCGGTTCTGGGCGGCGGTGATCACGGTGCCGCTGCTCACCGGGTTCTTCTGCAGCTTCGCGATCAGCGCCAGCTATTTCGAGGCGGTGCACGTGCTCGGCATCGACAGCGGCATGTTCTGGCAGGCGATGAAGGACGCGGTGGATTTCCGCGGCGATTTCATGAATGCGTTCTACAAGTCGGCCGTGTTCGGCGGCACCGCGGCGCTGGTGGCCTCGTACGTGGGGTTCCATGCCGAGCCGACCATCGAGGGCACCTCGGTGGCGACCACGCGCGCGGTGGTCAACGCCTCGCTGCTGGTGCTGATGTTCAACTTCGTCATGTCGGCGTTCCTGTTCTGACGATGACGACGACCACCACGCCAATGCTGCTTTGCCACGGATCTTCGCGGATGGACGCGGACCTCGCTTCCTGCCGGTCGTTCCTCCGTGATCATCCGCGGAACTCCGCGGCCAGGCGCCTTCTTCCATGGCGCGACGGCACGCTCCACTACTTTCCGGAGACAACCCCATGAGCACCCGCGGTCCCCGTCTCGAATTCGCCGTCGGCGCCTTCCTGCTGCTGGCACTGGGCTCGTTGCTGGTGCTGGCGATCGCCTCCACCAACGGCCGCTTCAGCCTCGGCGGCGACAGCTACGAGCTGACCGCCCGCTTCAGCAACCTCGGCCAGCTGCGGCGGCAGGCGCCGGTGCGCGTCGGCGGGGTGACCATCGGCCGGGTCGCGGCGATCGAGCTCGATCCGGTGCGCTTCGACTCGATCGTCACCCTGGCCATCGACAACCGCTACCGCGACATGCCGATCGACACTTCCGCCAGCATCCTCACCGGTGGTCTGCTGGGCGAGAGCTACGTCGACCTGCAGCCCGGCGGCGACATGGAGTCGCTGCAGCCCGGCGAGGAGATCGCCTACACCTCGCCCGCGGTCGACCTGATGCAGATGGTCGGCAAGTACATGTTCAGCGGTCCCGGCGGCGACCAGGCCCCGGCCGAGGCGCCGCCGGACTCCAGCGGTGCCGAACCGCTTCCTTCCCCCGAGGAGCCCAACCCATGATCAAGCGCAACCTGTTCTCCCTCGCCATCGCCGCCGCCCTGCTCGCCTCCGCACCAGCCCTGTCGCTGGCGCAGGACGCGGCGGCCGGCGCCGCCCAGACCCAGGGCTCGCCGAGCAAGCTGGTGCTGGACAACACCCAGCGCATCCTGAGCACGCTGGAACAGCGCCGCAGCGAATTCAGCAACAACCGGGCGGCATTGAACGACTTCGTACAGAAGGAGTTCGAGACGATGTTCGACCGCGACTACGCCGCGCGCCAGGTGCTCGGCCGCCATGGCCGCGGCGCCGACGAGGGCGACATCAAGCTGTTCGCCGACGCCCTCGCCGACAGCCTGCTGCGCCGCTACGGCGCTTCGCTGCTGGACTTCAACACCCGGTTGCGGGCGCGCATCAAGTCCGAGACGCCGCTGCCGCGCGGGCTCGGGGTCAAGGTGTCGAGCGAGATGCTGCGCCAGGGCGGCGAGCCGATCCCGGTCGACTACCTGATGCGCCAGTCCGGCGGCCAGTGGAAGGTGTTCGACGTGCAGGTCGAGGGCGTGAGCTTCGTCAGCACGTTCCGGCGCCAGTTCGACGCCGAGCTGCAGCGCAAGTCGATCCGCCAGGTCGCCAACGAGCTGCGCCAGGGGCAGCTGGAGGCCGAGGCCGATGTCGGCCAATAACGCCGGCCTGCGCCGCGACGGCGACGCGCTCGCGTTCAGCGGCGCGCTGCTGCGCGCGGACATCGCCGGGCTGTGGCCGCAGGCGACGAAAGCGCTGGACGGCGTGCGCCGTTTCGACCTCGGCGCGGTCGAGCGCATCGACAGCGCCGGCCTCGCCCTGCTGTCGGCGCTGGCCGCACGCGCCGGCGGCGCGGTCGAGGTCACCGGTGATCCCGCCGGCCTGGCCGACCTGCGCGCCGCCTACCGGCTGACGCCGACGCTGGCGTTCGCCGACAACCGCTGATCGGCGTCCGCGCCGCCCGCCATCCCCGACGGGGATGACCACACAAGGATGAGACCGCGCCCCATGTTCGTTCGTTCGCATTCCCTCCTCGGCGCCCTGCTGGCGCTCCTGCTGGCGGGCTGCGCCGGCACCGGCGGCCAGGTCCGCAGCGACCCGGCCCCGGCCGGGACGGCCGGCGCCGCAACGACATCCGCCGCCGGCACGGATTCTTCGCCCGCGTCCGCAACCGTGGACACGGGCGACACGCCGCAGGCTGCGGCCGTGACGGCGCCGGAACGCCCGCGCTCCGGCGAAACCGCGGCCGATGCCGGCGCCCCGCCCGCCAACGGCAATGGCGCGCCGACCCAGGCCGAAGTGGACTACGCGGCGATCTACGGCGAGGAGGTCTACGACCCGATCGCCGATCCCACCCTGCCCGACCCGGCGCAGATGCCGGCCAGCTACGACCCGTGGGAGCCGTTCAACCGCCGCATGCACCGCTTCAACAACGCCATCGACCGCACCATCGCCAAGCCGCTGGCGACCGCCTACCTGGAAGTGGTGCCGCGCCCGGTGCGGCTGGGGGTGCGCAATTTCTTCCACAACCTCGGCCAGCCGGTCAGCGCGCTCAACGCGCTGCTGCAGGGCAAGCCGAAGCAGGCCGGGCACTCGCTGGGCCGCTTCATGGTCAACAGCACGCTGGGCATCGGCGGCATCTTCGATCCGGCCAGCGACGCCGAGATCCCCAACCGCAGCGAGGACTTCGGCCAGACCCTCGGCGTCTGGGGCTGGGAGCGTTCGCGCTATCTCGAGCTGCCGCTGTTCGGCCCGCGCACCGTGCGCGACGTCTTCGGCATGGCCGGCGACGCACCGCTGTCGCCGACCCGGCAGCTCGACGACAACCACATCCGGATCTTCCTGCAGGGCCTGCAGCTGGTCGACGTGCGCACCCAGCTGATGGCGGTGGACCGCATGCGCGAAGGCGCCGCCGACGAATACGCGCTGGTGCGCGATGCCTGGATGCAGCGCCGCCAGTACCAGATCCACGGCGACCGCGAGGGCGACGACGACGAGTTGCTGCCGGACTACCTGCTCGACGACGAGGCCAACCCGACGGTGCCGATCGATGCGATGCCGGTGATTCCGGGCACGCCGTAGCCGTTCTCGCTGGCACGCGCATAGGAGCGCGCCATGCGCGCGATGCCGCGGGCATGGCGCGGCCTGCAAATCCCGGTCACCGGCGCACCTGCCGGTCCGGAGTCGCGGCATCCACCGGATCCTGCCAACACCCGCGGCATCGCGCGCATGGCGCGCTCCTACGGTTCGGATGCGTCGGGCTCGTCGCCCAACAGCGCCTGCGCCTCGCTGCCCGGCAGCGATTCCACGGTCTTCAACTTGCGTTCGATCTGGCGCGTGCGCACCCCGGCATGCTTGAGGCTCTTCTGCACGGTGTCGAGCTGGCCATGCGCCTTCTCCAGCACCGTGGCGAACTTGCCGAACTCGGCCTTCACCGCACCCAGCACCTGCCAGACCTCGCTTGAGCGCTTCTCGATCGCCAGGGTGCGGAATCCCATCTGCAGGCTGTTGAGCAGCGCGGTGAAGGTGGTCGGGCCGGCAAGCACGATACGATGTTCGCGCTGCAGCAGGTCCACCAGGCCGGCACGGCGGATGGTCTCCGCGTACAGGCCTTCGGTGGGCAGGAACATCACCGCGAAATCGGTGGTGTGCGGCGGCACCACGTACTTCTCGCAGATCGACTTGGCCTGCACGCGGATCGCACGTTCCAGCTGCGCCGCGTTGATGCGCACCGCCTCGGCGTCGCCCTTCTCCTGGGCATCGAGCAGCCGCTCGTAGTCCTCGCGCGGGAACTTGGAATCGATCGGCAGCCACACCGGCACGTCCTCGTCGCCGCGCCCGGGCAGGCGGATGGCGAAGTCCACGGCCTCGATGCTGCCCGGGCGCACCCGCACGCTGCGGGCGTACTGCTCCTGGGTCAGGGTCTGTTCGAGGATGTTCTCCAGCTGCACCTCGCCCCACCCGCCGCGATCCTTGACGTTGCTGAGCACGCGCTTGAGATCGCCGACGCCGGTGGCCAGCTGCTGCATCTCGCCCAGGCCGCGCTGCACCTGTTCCAGGCGCTCGGAGACGAGCTTGAACGAATGTCCCAGACGGGTTTCCAGCGTGGTCTGCAGTTTTTCGTCGACGGTGGCGCGCATCTGCTCGAGCTTCGCCGCGTTGTCGGCCTGCAGCGCCTTGAGCTGCTGTTCCAGGGTGGTGCGCATCTCGCCGATGCGCTGCTCGTTGCGCTGGATGAGTTCGTTGAGCCGCGCGCCCAGGCCGTCGGCGAAGCGCTGCTGCGAATCACCCGACTCCTGGCGCCCCTTGCGGGCATCCTCGGCGAGGCTTTCGCGCAGCAGGTCCAGGCGTTGGTCCATGCGCGTGGACAGGTCGCCCAGGCTGCGCGCGAACATGTCCATCCGTGCATCCTGCTGGCGCGCGAGGCCCTCCAGCTGCTCGCGCAGTTCGCCGCGCCCGGTGCGCTGCTCTTCGCGCATGGCCTGTTCCAGCAGCGTGGTGCCCGGACGGCGGAACAGCGTGACCAGCTGGATCGCGAGGACGGCCAGCAGCAGGCCGCCGAGGATGAGGAGTTCGGATTCCATGCGCGCAGTGTAGCCAAGCGCGTCGCAGATGCTGCGCCGTTGCCGCGGTCCGCGCCGGGAGCGCTACGTTGCGCCGCCGGGCGGGTCGCTGCCGATACCGTGCCGCGATCGGCTTCGCGACCGCGGCGCTTCGGCGCCCCGTTCCCGGTCCCGGCTGCCCGCTTCCGCAGCGGGGCGGCGGCCTAGGGAAGGTCTGAACAACTCGGCTCTTGATCGTCATCCCCGCGAAGGCGGGGATGACGGCAGTTAATCAGACCTTCCCTAGAACCTGTAGCTCAATCCGAGCGTGATCGAGCGGCCGTATCGGTAGTAGCCCTGCGACAGCAGCGGATTGCCGTTGATGCTGTAGGTCTGCTCGTCGTCGAGCAGGTTGCGGCCTTCCAGCGAGGCGCTGAAGCGGTCGTTGAACTCGTAGGAGACGTGCGCGGTCAGCCAGGTCAGGGGATCGGCCTGTTCGTTGTAGCCGACGCCCAGCACGTTGATCGCGGTGACGAAGCCGTCGGTGCGATCGGCGGTCGCGCCGAGCGACCACGGGCCCTTTTCGTACATCACGCCCAGCGAGTACACCGACGGCGCGATGCCCTCGAGCGGCCGCTCCTCGTCGTCGACCCAGCTCTTCGACCAGTTGCGCGTGTACTGGGCGCGCACGCCGAAGCCGTTGTCCCAGAAGTGCTGCAGGCCCGCCTCGATGCCGCGCACCTTGGCGTAGTCGCCGTTGATCGGGCGCTGCACGTTGAACAGGGTCGGGCCGGTGGTGACCGGATTGCCGTCGGTATCGACGATCGGGCCGACGCCGATGTCCTGGCCCGGCTCCCAGCTGGTGGTGATCTGGTTCTCGATGCGCTTGTAGAACACCGCCACGTTGGCGATCGAGTTCTCGGCGAAGTACCACTCCAACGAGGCATCGGCCTGCCTGGCAGAGTACGGCTTGAGGTCGACGTTGCCGCCGTAGATCTGGGTGAACTCGCCCCAGGAGACGCTGGCGGTGGTATTGGTCGGCGCGAGCATGTTCACCGGCGGGCGCGCCATCGTCTTGGCGGCACCCAGGCGCAGCTGCAGGTCGTCGGTGAAGCGCCAGGTGAAGTTGCCCGACGGCAGGTAGTAGGTGTAGTCGCCGTCCTGGCGGATCTCGCTCGGCTCGTCGTAGGCCGCGGTGTAGTTGAACGCGCCGTTTTCGACGATCCGCAGGATCTGCGCGTCCCACGCCTGCGCGGTGGTCTTGGTCTTGACCATGCGCACGCCGGCGTCGGCGGTCCAGCGCTCGCCGGACATCTCCAGCTGCAGCCACAGGCTGTCGGTCTTCTCGGTGACGCTGTAGCTCTCCAGCGGGTTCCAGGCCGGGGCGGCGTTGGCGAAATCGTAGGGGCTGCCGTCGGCGCGCAGGTTGCCGTCGTAGGCGGCGAGCTGCTGCAGGTAGTTCGGCACGTCGAAGCCGAGGAACGAACGCGGGAAAACCGCGCGCACCCCGGTCATGAAGTGGGGCGGCGCGATCGACTCGTTGATCACGTTGCCGCCGAGGTCCGCCACATTGATCGCGTTGGCGCCCGAGTAGTAGTCGGCGCCCGCGTTGAGGGTGTTGTTGATCAGCTCGCGCGACTTCTCGCGGTCGGTCCGGCCGACGCCGAAGCGCAGCCGGTCCAGGAAGGAGCGGCCGACGAAGAGGTCGCCGTCGATCGTGGCACCGGTGATTTCGTCGACGACGTTGTCGCCCAGCAGTTCCATGTAGTGGGTGTTGAAGTCCGAGGCGCCGAATTGCGAGGGGTCGAAGCCGTTCTCCAGCGAGCGCCCGTCGTCGAAATCGACCCATACGTCCGGCACCGCGGCACCGCCCAGCGCGATGCGCGCGCTGTTGGGCTGGTTCATGCGCAGCACGACGTAGGTGTCCTGCCCGCCCGAGTAGCGCTTGGAGGTCGAGCGGTAGACGTCGCCGGTCAGGACCAGGTTCGCGGTGGCGTTCCACTGGCCGTTGATGCCGTACAGGTCGGTGTCGACCACACGATGCTCGGTGACGTTGAGCAGCTCGGGGTTCAGGCGCTGCTCCGGATCGGGGTTGTCCATCGTGAACCCGGTGACGATGCCGTCACGGATGACGAGATCGGACCAGCGGCCGGGCGCGAACAGGGTGTAGTACGACTGCTGGTAGCCGACCTTGGGCGCGTCCAGGCGGGTGCTGAGTCCGTCGACGACGATCCGGACGTCGTCGTTGGGCCGCCACTCGAGCTTGCCGGACAGCGCGTGGCGCTTCTTCTCCTCGACGATCGAGCCGACCCGGAACTGGCCCGGTGCGATCAGGCCGTACTCGTCCTCGTCCAGTTCGCCGTTGCCGTTCGGGTCGATGTTGCCGCCCCAGGCGTTGCCCCATAGCCAGCTCTCGTCGTTGGGATCGGGGTTGCGGGTCCAGCCGCCGTCGTTGCCGGCGATGTCGGTGCGGTCCTTGCGCCGGCTGTACACCGCGCCCAGCAGCACGCCCACGGTGTCGTTGGCGAAGGTGTTGCTGTAGGCGGCGGAAAACTTGCCGCCGTCGAGCTCGGACATCAGGTTGCGGTCGCCCTCGAGGCGGACGATGCCGTGCTGCCCGGTGCGGTCGAAGGGGCTCGCCGAACGCAGGTTGACCAGGCCGCCCACCGCGCCCTCCGTGTTCATGGCCTGCGCGCCCTTGATCACGTCGGCTCCGCTGATCACGTCCGCCGGCAGCACGTCGAAGGCGAAGTCCCGGCCCGCGCCGTCGGTGGCGAGGATGCGGCCGTTGAAGGTGGTCAGGGTGTATTCCGGGCCCAGCCCGCGCACGCTGACCGTCTGGCCCTCGCCGCCGGCGGTGCGGCTGATCGCCACGCCGGTGATGTGGCTCAGCGAGTCGGCGACGTTGTCGTCCGGGAACTTGCCCAGCTCCAGCGCGCTGATCGAATCCTGCACGGTGCCGGCGTCGCGCTTGAGTTCGATCGCCCGGGCCTGGCTGGCGCGCACGCCGGTCACCACCACCGCGTCCAGGGTCTCGGTCACCTCGCGCGTGTCCGCCGCATCCTCGGCCAAGGGATCCTGGGGCGCGGCGCCGGCAGGTTGCTGCGCGAACGCAGTTCCGCTGACCAGCAGGGCGAGCGCGATTCCACGGTACAGCGGGTGAGGTGCGGCGTTCACTGGGTTCTCCTGGGTGGCGCGACGGGTAACCTGCGACAAGCAACGAAATCGAGCGTATTACAGGTTTCGTTTTGCATCAATAGCGAAACACAACGAAATTTGGCATACTCCGCCCGGTCCCGAGGACATCCCCATGGCAGCGACCCGCGACACCAGCCAACGCCGTCTGCAGATCAGCGAACTCGTGCGCCAGCAGGGCAGCGTCCAGGTCGACGCCCTGGCCCGGCGCTTCGGTGTCAGCATGCAGACCGTGCGCAAGGACCTGCGCTACCTGGCCGAGCGCGGCGTGATGACCCGGGCGTACGGCGGCGCGATCGACAGCGGCGTGGTCGGCGGGGCGGCGGTCGAGCCGCCCTACGAGGCCAAGCGCACCGTCAACCTCGAGCAGAAGCGTCGTATCGGCCGGCGCGCGGCCACCCTGGTCAGGCCCGGTGACACCATCGCCATCGATTCGGGCACCACCTCGATCCAGCTGGCCGAGGCGCTGCCGGACATCGACGTCACCGTGGTCACCAACGATTTCGGCGTGCTCGGCGCGCTCACCGCCAAGTCCAACGTCAACATCGTCATGCTCGGCGGCGAGCTGCGCCGCAAGAACATGGCCTTCTACGGCGGCCTGACCGTCGAAGCGCTGGGCGCGCTGCACGTGGACCGCCTGTTCCTGGGCGTGGACGGCTTCGATCTGGAGCGCGGCATCACCACCCACTACGAGCCCGAAGCGCTGCTCAACCGGAAGATGGTCGAGGCCGCACGCGTCGTCGTCGCGATCACCGACAGCTCCAAGTTCGGCAGGGTCTGCCTGCATCGGATCATCCCGGTGAGCGCGATGGACACGCTGATCACCGACACCGGCGCGCCGGAGGAGATCGTCGAAGCCAGCCGGGAACTCGGCTTCGAACTGTTGCTCACCTGACACCGCTCAGTTCCCCGCCCCGCTCGCGGCCGGGATCGGCGCCGGTGCGAACATCCTGGCGGCGTTGGCGTAGTAGAGCTTGTCCACCACGGCGCGCGGCAGCGCCAGGCCGGGCACGTCGGCGTCGATCGTCTCCACCCGCTGGCTTTCCGCGGTGGCCAGGTAGCGCCAGTCGGCACGCCAGACTGCGTGGGCCTGTCGCCTGAACTCGTCCGGGTCCGCATCGGGCCCGAGTGTGAGGTCGGTCCCGTAGAGCACCCGATCCTGGTAGCGGATGAAGAAGTCCCGCACCTTGTCGCGGTCGCGCACCGACTGGTATTGCACCTGGCTCATGCGCGCCGCCAGGTCGACGGTGGCGTGGGGAAACCGGTCGAGGAACGCCGCCAGGCGATCGACGTCGTACTCGAGGCTGCCCAGGTGCGCGCCGACGAAGCGCAGCTGCGGGTGCGCGGCCAGGAACCGGTCGCGGGCGGCGACCTGGTCCTCGTAGCCCGGCTCTTCCGGGTGCAGGTACATGTGGTACTCGGGATGGTTGCGGAAATACTCGCGATCGTTGTCGGTGGTCATCTCCTCCAGCGGCAGCCAGCAGTTGTGCGGCTCGCCCTGGTGGCCGATCAGCGCCACGCCCAGCGCGCGGATCCGCTCGGCCACCGGCGACAGGCCGGGATGGTCGAGCATGATCAGGCGGCCGTCGGCGTCCTTCTCGACCATGCCTACGTTCTTCCAGATCTTGACCGCCCGCGCGCCCTGCGCGACATCGCGGGCCAGCGCGGCCGCGACCGTGTCGGCCCAGCCCGGTGCGCCGAAGCCGTCCATCGGGAAGGTGGTCGCCCAGTGGAAACGCGCCGGTTCGGCTGCCGCCAGCGCCAGGGCCGCCGCATGCTGCGTCTCGAGGGTCGGGAAGTCCGGATAGTCGACGTTGATCGACATCAACTCGAAGCCGTCGGCGCGCGCCTGCTCCAGGAACGCGGTGTCCATGGTGTTGGCGTGGACGTGGGCGTCGTACTTCCGCACCCGGGAGAAATCGGACATCGCGTAGACGGCGGCGGCGGCGGCGGCGTCCGCCGGCCCGGCATCGGGCGGCGCGGTCGGCGCGCACGCGGCGGCGCCCAGCGCCGCGCATCCGAGGAGCACCATCTGCTGCAGGACCCTGTGCATCACGCGCTCCTGGGGTTCATAACGAAACTTACTGAAACCATATCGCAACAAAACGCTTGCATCAACCGGCGCGTCTCAAGCAGAATCGAACGACCTCGACCGGATCGCGCCCATGGCCCCGATTGAACGCCGCACGCTCCTGAAACTGATGGCCGGCAGCCTGGTCGGCGCCGCCTCCTGGGCCGCGCTGCCGCCGGCGCAGGCCACCGCGGGTCGTGGCGGCAAGCTCGCCGACGCGCGACTGGAGGACGGCGTCCTCTCGATCGCCTTCGACCGGCAGCTGCGGACCCGCGTCGGTTCGGGCGGCAAGTGGCTGACCCGGTACCAGGACAGCGAACGCCTGCTGCTGGCGGACGGCAGCGCCGAAGCGTTCGCGTTCACCGGGACACAGCTGCTTCCGCTCGACGACGCCCGCCACGGACCGGGCCGGCAGCTGCTGGTGCGCGGCCGCTCGGCGCGCGGGATCGAGAAGCAGGTCGCGGTGTCGCTGTTCGATCGCCAGCCCGGCATGGCGGTGCTGCAGGTGCGCTACCGCAACCAGGGCGCGGCCGCGGTGGAGGTCGCCGGCTGGCGCAGCGCCGCCCACGAGCTGGCCGACGCCCCCGGCGGCTTCTGGAGCTACTCCGGCGCGACCCACACCGATCGCCGCGACTGGGTGCAGCCGCTCGACGCAGGTTTCGAGCAGCGCAACACCCTGGGCATGGATTCCTCCGACTACGGCGGCGGCACGCCCGTGGCCGACCTCTGGCGGCGCGACGTGGGCCTGGCCGTCGGCCACGTCGAACCGGTGGTGCGGCTGCTGGACATGCCGGTGCGCCGGACCGACGGTGGCGCCAGCATCGCGGTCGAATCGCGGGTGCCCGTGGTCCTGGCGCCAGGACAGACCCTGGTGACCGACCGGGTGCTGCTGAACGTTCACGGCGGCGACTACTTCGCGCCGCTGACCCGGTACCGGGAGTTCATGCGGGCCGAGGGCATCGTCGCGCCCCTGGCACCGGAGTCGGCCTTCGCGCCGGTCTGGTGCGCCTGGGGCTATGAGCGCGACTTCAACGTCGAGCAGATCCTGGCGACCCTGCCGAAGGCGCGCGAACTGGGCTTCGAATGGGCGGTGCTCGACGACGGCTGGCAGACCAACGAGGGCGACTGGCAGATCGACCGGCGCAAGTTCCCGCGCGGCGACGAGGACATGCGCGCCTTCACCCGCGCGGTGCGCGCGCAGGGCATGCGCCCGCGGCTGTGGCTGGCGCCGCTGGCGGCCGACCCCGGCAGCGACGTGCTGCACGAACATACGGACATGCTGCTGCTGGACGAGTACGGCGCGTTCCAGACCGTGACCTGGTGGAACGCGCTGACCCAGTGCCCGGCCTACCAGCCGACGATCGATTTCTACGTCGCGCTGGTGAAGAAGGCGATCGGCGACTGGGGCTTCGAGGGCCTCAAGCTCGACGGCCAGCACCTCAACGCCGTCGCGCCGTGCCACAACCCGGCGCACGACCACGCCGATCCCAACGAATCGTTCGAAAAGCTCGCCGACTTCTGGAGCGCGATCCACAAGGCCGCGCGCGAGGCCAATCCCGACGCGGTGGTGGAACTGTGCCCGTGCGGCACCGCGTTCGCGTTCCACAACCTGCCGGCGACCGACCAGTTCCCGTCCTCGGACCCGCTGTCGTCCTGGCAGGTGCGCAGCAAGGGCAAGACCATGAAGGCGCTGATCGGCGAGCGCAGCAGCTACGCCGGTGACCACGTCGAGCTGTCGGACGGCGGCGCCGATTTCGCCTCCAGCGTCGGCATCGGCGCGGTGATCTCGTCGAAGTTCACCTGGCCCAGGGATACCGAAACGCCCACCGCGCCGCTGCCGCCCGGCGGCTACGTGCTGACGCCGGAGAAGGAAGCGCTATGGCGCAAATGGGTCGGCCTGTACAGGCAGCACATGCTGCCGAAGGGCGACTACCTGGGATCGCTGTACGACATCGGCTTCGACACGCCCGAAGCGCATGCGATCGCCCGCGACGGGAGCATGTACTACGCGTTCTATGCCGACACCTGGAAGGGCCGGGTGGAACTGCGCGGGCTGGGCCGCGGCCGCCATCGCGTGCGCGACCTGTTCAACGACACCGAGCTGGGCACCGTGGACGCGGACGACAACACCCTCGACGTCGCGTTCTCGGAGTTCCTGCTGCTGCAGGCGACGCCCGTGGACGCGGCCGCATGAGCGCCACCGCCATTGCCGGCGCAAGCCGGCGCCCGTGGCTGGTCTACGCGCTGACCACGGTGCTGCTGTGGGGGGTGTGGGGCGCGCTGTCGGGCCTGTCCGCCGAGCACGGATTCCCCGAGACGCTGGTCTACTGCGTGTGGGCGCTGACGATGATCCCGCCGGCGCTGTACATCCTGTGGCGCGGCGGCTGGGCGCTGGACCGCTCGCCGGGCGCGATCGCCTTCGGCATGACCATCGGCCTGCTCGGCGCGGGTGGACAGATGCTGTTGTTCCACACCCTGACGATCGGTCCGGCCTACTTCGTGTTCCCGATCATCTCGCTGTCGCCGGTGGTCACCATCGCGCTGGCCTTCCTGCTGCTGCGCGAGCGCACCGGCCCGCGCGGGGCGCTGGGCATCGCCCTGGCGCTGCTGGCGCTGCCGCTGCTGGACCTGTCGTTCGGCCGCGGCGCCAGCGGGGGGCTGGGCTGGTTCCTGCAGTCGCTGCTGATCATGGCGGCCTGGGGCGTGCAGGCGTACTTCATACGCCTGGCCAACCACACCGTGCGCGCCGAGAGCATCTTCTTCTACATGATGCTGGGCGCGGTGCTGCTGGCACCGGTGGCGCTGGCGATGACCGACTGGACACAGCCGATCAACCTGGGTCTCGACGGCCCGTGGATGACCGCGGCGATCCAGATCCTCAACGCCGTCGGCGCCCTGACCCTGGTGTACGCGTTCCGCCACGGCAAGGCGATCGTGGTGGCGCCGCTGACCAACGCCGGCGCGCCGCTGGTCACCGCCGTGCTGGCGCTGCTCTTCGCCAGCGTGGTGCCCGGGCCGCTGAAGATGGTCGGCCTGGTGCTGGCACTGATCGCCTCGCTGCTGCTGGTGAGCGAACCCGAACGCGACAGCGCGACCGTCCCCTCCTGACCGGACCCGCCCCCCGATGCACGTCCTGCTCGACCTCGTCGCCCGCCATACCCAGGGCCACGCCACCGGCGTGACCTCGATCTGCTCGGCGCACCCCATCGTCATCGAAGCCGCCCTGCGCCATGCGCTGCGCACGGACCGGCCGTTCCTGCTGTTCGAGGCGACCTGCAACCAGGTCAACCAGGACGGCGGCTACACCGGCATGACCCCGGCCGGCTTCGTCGAGTTCGTGCACGCCATCGCCGAGCGGGTCGGCTTCGACCGCGCACGCCTGGTGCTGGGCGGCGACCATCTCGGCCCCAACCCGTGGACCGCGCTGCCGGCCGGTGCGGCGATGGCCAAGGCCGAGACGATGGTCGCGGCCTATGTCGCGGCGGGCTTTCGCAAGATCCACCTGGACTGCTCGATGGCCTGCAGCGGCGATCCCGAGCCCCTGCCCGAGGCCGAGATCGTCCGCCGCGCGGTCCGCCTGTGCCGGGCGGCAGAAGCCGCCCATGCGCAGGCGGGCGGCGAGGCGCCGGTCTACGTCATCGGCACCGAGGTGCCGGTGCCGGGTGGCGCCACCGAGTCGATCGAGGGCCTGGCGCCGACGACGCCGGAAGCGGCGCTGGCGACGATCCAGGCGCATCGCGATGCGTTCAGTGCTGCCGGGCTCGATGGCGCATGGCCGCGTGTGATCGCGTCGGTGGTGCAGCCGGGCGTCGAGTTCGATCATCACGACGTGATCGACTACCGGCCAGAGGCGGCGGCTCCGCTCAGCCGCGCCATCGAGAGAGTGCCGGGCATGGTGTTCGAGGCGCATTCGACCGACTACCAGACCCGGCCCGCGCTCGCCGCGCTGGTGCGCGACCACTTCGCCATCCTCAAGGTCGGCCCGGGCCTGACGTTCGCGCTGCGCGAGGCGCTGTGGGCGCTGGACGCGATCGAACGCGAATGGATCGACCCGCCCCGGCAGGCGCGGCTGCGCGAGGTGGTCCGCGAGCGCATGCACGCCGAGCCCGGGCACTGGCAGCGCTACTACCACGGCCAGGGCCGCGCGCTGGCGGTCGACCTGGACTACAGCCTCAGCGACCGCATGCGCTACTACTGGCCGGACCCCGCGATCGAACAGGCGCGACAGCGGCTGTTCGACAATCTGCATGCCGACCCGCCGCCGATGTCGCTGATCGGCCAATACTTGCCCCACGCCCTGCGTGCGCTGCGCCACGAAACCGCGACCAACGCGCCGCTTTCGCTGGCGATGGCCCATATCGACGTGGTCCTGGACGACTACAACGATGCCTGTGACCCCCATGCCTCCCACTGAATCGCTCGGTATTCCCGAAACCGAACTCATCGCGACCGGCGCCGCCTGCACCGCGCGCGAGATCGCCCAACAGCCGCGCATGCTGGAGCGCACGCACGCCCTGGTGTCGGCGCTCCACGCGCGGCTGCAGGCGTTTGTCGCGCCGGTCACCGGCAACCCGCGCGCGCGCGTCATCCTCACCGGCGCCGGGACCTCGTCCTACATCGGCCAGTGCCTGGCGCCCGTCCTGGACCGCAGCCTCGCCGCACGCGTGGACGCGGTGCCGACGACCGACCTCGTCAGCGCACCGCGGTTGTACCTGGATGCCGACCAACCGCTGCTGCTGGTGTCCTTCGGCCGCTCCGGCAACAGCCCGGAAAGCATCGCGGCGATGGAGCTGGCCGAGTCGCTGGTCGCCGACGTACGGCACCTGGTGGTGACCTGCAATCCCGCGGGCGCGCTGAGCCGCGCCCCGGTGGCCACGGCGATGACGCTGCAGCTGCCCGAGGAAACCCACGACGCTAGCTTCGCCATGACCTCCAGCTTCAGCTGCATGATGTACGCCACGCTGGCGGCGCTGGGCGGGGCGGGAACGATGGACGCCAGGATCGGGCCGATCGCCCGGGCGACACAAAGCACGATATCCGGCGCCCATGCCCCGCTCGGGGAACTGGCCGCGTGCGGCTACGACCGCGTGGCCTACCTGGGCAGTGGCGTGCTGCAGGGGCTCGCCCGCGAGGCGGCGTTGAAGCTCGGCGAGCTCACCAACGGCGCGGTGGCCACCTGCTTCGACTCGCCGCTCGGGTTCCGCCACGGCCCCAAGACCTTCATCACCGCGCGGACTCTGGTGATGGTGTTCGTGTCCAACGATCCGCTCACCCGGCGCTACGACCACGACCTGATCGACGAGCTGCGGTGCGACGGCCGCGCGGCCGGGGTCATCGAGGTCACCGCGCAGCCCCGGCGGGCCGATCCGGACACCATCGCCGTGTCCGGCATGGCCGGCGCGGCCGACGTCGACCTGCTGTGGCCGTTCGTGGTGGTCGCGCAGCTCTACGCCTTCGAGGCATCGCGCGCGCTCGGCCTGTCGCCGGACAACCCGAACACCCAGGGCCTGGTCAACCGGGTGGTGCAGGGCGTCCGGCTGTACGCGCCGACCGCATGACCGGCGCGTGCTTCCTCGGCGTCGACGGCGGCGGAACCAAGACCCGGTTCGCCCTGATCGACGACGAGGCCGGGCTGCTGGCCGAAGCGCGGCTGGGCACCACCTACCACCCGCACGCCGGCGTCGATGGCGTGCGCGAGGTCCTGGCGCTCGGCGTGGAGCAGGTGCTCGCGCTGGCGGGCGCGCAGCGCAGCGACATCGCGCATGCCTTCTTCGGCCTGCCCGCCCACGGCGAGGACAGCCGCATCACCCCGCTGCTGGACGCGATTCCGGCCGCGCTCCTCGGCCACGACCGCTACGCCTGCGACAACGACATGGTCTGCGGGTGGGCCGGGTCGCTCGGCTGTGCGGACGGCATCAACATCGTCGCCGGTACCGGGTCGATCGGATACGGGCAGCGCCGCGGGCGCTCGGCCCGCGCGGGCGGCTGGGGCGAGGCGTTCTCCGACGAGGGATCCGCCTACTGGATCGCCATGCAGGGCCTGAACGCCTTCTCGCGCATGAGCGACGGGCGGCTGGCGAAGGGGCCGCTGCACGCGATTCTCAAGCAGGCGTTGCGGCTCGAGCACGACCTGGACATCTGCGCGCACGTGTACGGCACGCAGCACTACGCCCGCGGCGAGCTCGCCCAGCTGTCGCCGCTGGTGGCGCAGGCGGCGCAGGCCAGCGACCCGGCCGCACTCGGCATCTACCGGCAGGCAGCGCACGAACTGGCGCTGATCGCGACCTCGCTCCGTGCGGCGCTGGGGTTCGAGCCGCAGGAGACCGTTCCGCTGTCGTATTCGGGCGGCGCCTTCAGTGCCGGCGACCTGCTGCTGCAGCCGTTCGTCGCCGCCTTGCGCGCGGCCAGTCCGACATTCGAACTGCGCCAGCCGCTGCACCCGCCGCATTACGGTGCGGCGCTCTATGCGAGGCAGCTCGCGCGCGATCGGCAGCGCGGGTCTGCCATCGGAATCGCCGGCTAGCGCCTCGTCTTCGGAGGCCGGCGCGACGGTGCGCGCAGGGCGATTGCAATCGCTCCGGTGCATCGGGCAGGCTCTTCAAGCGCGCGGGCCGGGCATCCTCGGCGCCCGCGACCTTGCCGCCGACCACGGAGCGCACGTGTCCCGACCCGATCATGTCGCGCTGATGGCGCGCTACAACCGCTGGATGAACGAACGGCTGTACCGCGCCGCGGCCACGCTGCCGGCGGCGGCGCTGGCGCGCGATCGCGGCGCGTTCTTCGGTTCGATCCTCGGCACCCTCAACCACCTGCTGGTCGCCGACCTGATCTGGCTGCGGCGCTTCGCCGCCGCGCCCGGGGCGCATCCGCTGCTGGCGCAGTTGCAGGCGATGCCGGTGCCGTCGACGCTGGACGCGACGCTGTTCGACCGGCTCGATGCGCTGGCCGCGGCGCGCGGGCGCATGGACGCGCTGATTGAGGCCTGGAGCGGCGCGCTCGACGAGGCCGCGCTGGCGACCCCTCTGCGCTACCGCAACACCGCCGGCAAGGCGTTCGAGCGCGAGACGTTCGGCCTGCTGATGCACCTGTTCAACCACCAGACCCACCACCGCGGCCAGGTCACCACGCTGCTGTCGCAGGCCGGCGTGGACATGGGCGTGACCGACCTGTTGGCGCTGCTGCCAGTTGCGGAGGCGCCGGCCGCGGACGACGGCACGCATCCGCACTAGGGCCTGTTAACGCTTCCCGAGCAGGTCGCGCCGGGCCTGAGGGTGTGCGGGGCAAGGAAGAACGAAGGCGCGTATGTCGATACGCAACTGAGTGATGACGCCGCCCCGCGCAGCCTCAGGCCCGGCCCTTCGGGTTGCGCCGCAGTGGCCGCCATGCGGCGCCGCACGGCTTGACCTTGCAGTCAGCAAGGCGCCGCGCCGCGCAACACCACCTGGCGGCCACTGCGGCGCAACGCGACCTACTCGGGAAGCGTTAACAGGCCCTAGTCGCGCGTGAGGGTCGCCGTGGGAGCGGGCGGCGCCGCGAGCTGCCGGTCGAGCCAGCCCAGCACGCGCTCGAGCACGTCGCGCTGGTGCTCGCGCTCGCGGAACCAGTGCGGCTCGCGCGGGTAGCGCACCATCTCCACAGGGCTGCCGTTGAAGCGTAGCGCGCCGTACAGCATCTCGCCCTGGGACAGCGGCACGCGCGCGTCCTCGTCACCGTGCAGGATCAGCACGGGGATCTCGATACGATCGACATGGCGGATCGGCGAATGGCGGTCGTAGGCGGCGCGCTCGGCCAGCGGGTCGCCGAAGTAGCCGGGCAGGTAGTCCGGGGTATCGGTGGTCAGCGCCATCGCGCCGATGTCGATCACCCCGGCGCCGACGATCGCGGTGCGGAAGCGGTCGCTGTGCGCCGCCGCCCATGCGGAAAGATACCCGCCATAGCTCCAGCCACCGATCGCCACCCGCTGCGGGTCGACGATGCCTTCGGCAGCGATGTGGTCGAGTCCGTCGAGCACGTCCTGGAAGTCGGCGCCGCCCCAGTCGCCGCGTGCCAGCCAGGCGAAGGCCGCGCCGCGCCCCTCGGAACCGCGCGGGTTGGGCATGAGCACCGCGTAGCCATGCGCGGCCAGCAGCTGCGCCCACTCGTGCCAGGAGCCGAGCCAGCCCGACCACCAGGCCCAGGCCGGGCCGCCGTGGATCTGTACCAGGGTCGGCAGCGGCCCCGCGCCCGGTCGCCAGTCCGGCGGCAACATCAGCACGCCGTCGATCTCGCGGTCGTCGCGCGAGCTGCGCCACGACAGTTCGCGCAGCCGGCCGCGGGTCCAGCCGGCGACCTGTGGATTGATGTCGGTGAGGACGCGGGCGACGCCGTCCTGCAGCAGCCACAGTTCCGCCGGCGCGTCGTCGCGCATGCCGGCGAACACCACGCGACCATCGCCGGCCACGTCGAACATGGGCGACGACGCCTGCACCTCGGCCATCGTTTCCCAGCTGCCGTCGGCGGCGTCGATGCGCAGGAAGTTGGCGCGCACACCGCGCTGGCCTTGGCCGATCAGCGCGCCGTCGCCCTGCCAGCGCGCCTGCCACAACGTGCCCGGCCAGTCGGCGGCGAGCGGAATGCGGCGGTCGTCTTCGAGATCGTGTACCACCCGCTGCGCGGTCATGCCGTGCGGCCCGAGCGTGGCGTACAGCAGGTGGCGCCCGTCCGGCGACCACTGCGGTGCGGCGGCGGCGGCGCGCTCGTGCAGGGTCCGCAGGTGACGGCCGTCATCCGCGTCGATCAGCACGATGCGTGAGCGGTACCAGTAGTGGTTGAGGGTGGTGCCGTCGGAGACCCGCAACGCCAGCCGGCGGCCGTCCGGCGACCAGGCCGCGTCGTGCACCTGCAGGCCGGGGCCGGTCAGCACGCGCGCGGGGCCGGCGGCGGGATCGAGCCGCCACAGGCGGGCGAACTGCTGCGGACGGTCGACCTCGACCGCATCGTCCTTGCGTTCGCGCCGTCGCTGCTGCGCGGCCGGCAGCGGGTCGACGGCGATGTAGGTCAGCGCCCGGCCGTCCGGCGACCAGGCGAAGGCAGTCACGCCACCGGCCGCATCGGTCAGCGGCGTGGCGGCGTCACCGTCGCCGGCCACGCGCCAGACCTGGGTGACGGGTGCCGACTCGTCCGCCTTCCCGTCGTCGTCGCCCGGGCGCGGGCGATCGGAAAGGAACGCCAGCGTGTCGCCGCGCGGCGACCAGCGCGGCATGTGGTCGCTGGCGTCCGCCGATGTCGGCAATACGCTGCCGGCGGCGCCCTCCAGCGGTCGGCGCCAGATCCGCTGTCGCGGCGGCTTGCCCTCTGGTTGCGGCGTCGCGACCACGTAGGCCAGGCGCGCAGCGCCGGGAGCGAGCTGCGGGTCGGACACCTGCTTCAGGTCGACGAGGTCGGCGGCGGTGAAATCCGCCGCCGGCGCCGCGCCTGCCGCGAACAGCAGGACCAGAGCGAGGCATGCGACGCGCCCCCGGCAGCACCGCACCGCCACGCCGCCACGTTTCCGATCGCCGGTCATTCGCTCGTCATTCCGTTCCGCCTCCTTCGAGTGCGCCGCACAGCTGCTCCGCGCTTTCGGCGATCGCATGCCGCGCCAGCACCGCCGTGCCCTCTTGCGGGCATGCAGTGTGGACCGGTCGCGGGTACGCGCCATCCATCAGCCCGCCTCCGCATGCGATGCCACCGAGTGCGGCGGCCAACGTCCGTGCCACGGCGCCGCCGCTTCCAGCGCGTACGCCAGCGCCAGCAGCAGGTCCTCGCCGCCGCGATCGGCGGCGAACTGCACGCCGACCGGCAGCCCGTCCGCGCTCGTCGCCAGCGGCAGCGAGATTGCGGGCGTCCCGGCGAGATTCTGCAGCGGCGTGTACGACATCCAGTCGAACACCGCCGCCAGCAGTGCCTCGAAGTCGCGATCGGGCGCCAGGGTGCCGAGCGGCGGCGGCGGCGTGCGCACCACCGGCGTCAGCAGGACGTCGCAATCGCGATGGAAGCCGGCGAACGCCGCCGGCAGGCCGCCGAGCTGGGCGAAGGCACGCTCCAGCGCGTCGGTCCCGCAATGCCGCCGATGCCACGCCGCCAGCTGGCGGGTCCACGGCTCCAGCACGCGGTCGGCCGCACGTGCGCCCAGCTGCGCGGTGACCCGGTCGACGCTGTCGGCCGCCAACTGCGACCACAGCGTGCGCAGCGCCTCGGCGACCGCTTCCACGTCCACCGGCAGGCGCGCGATTTCCACCGTATGGCCGAGCTCCGCGCACAGCACGGCGGCGGCGGACAGCGCGCGCGCCACCTCCGGGTGCGGATCGTCGCCCTGCAGGCTGCCCGCGACCACGCCGATGCGCAGCCGGCGCGGCGAAGGCGCGGCCACCGGCGCCGACAGTACCGGGCGGGCGACCGCGAACGCCCAGGCCGCATCGCGCACGCTGCGCGCCAGCAGCCCGTCGCCCACCAGCAGGTCCTCGAGCAGGTGCGGCGCGCGCGCGCGGACCACGCCGCCGCGGCCGGGCTTGAGCCCGACCACGCCACAGCAGGCGGCCGGCATGCGGATCGAGCCGGCGCCGTCGCTGCCGTGCGCCAGCGGCACGATGCCGGCGGCGACCGCCGCCGCCGCGCCGCCGCTGGAGCCGCCGGGCGAATGCGCCGGCGACCAGGGATTGCGGGTGACCGGGCCCAGCAGCGGTTCGGTCGAGGGCAGCAGTCCAAATTCCGGCATCGCGCTCTTGCCGATCGCCACCAGGCCCTGCGCCGACAGGCGTTGCACGAAGGCCGGCGCGGCGGTCGCGAGGATCTCCGCGCCGCTGCGCGATCCGGCGCGCGTGGGCATGCCGGGATGGTCCAGCGAGTCCTTGGCCAGCCATGGCACGCCGGCCAGCGCTGCGTCCGCGCCCGGCCGCAGCGCGGCGGCGCGCTCGCGCGCGGCATCGAAGGCGCGGTGACTGAGAGCGCCGAGCGCCGGATCGAGCCGCTCGGCGCGCATGATCGCGGCCGCCACCAGTTCCGCCGGCGACAGCTCGCCGGCGCGCACCAGCGCGGCCTGGGCGTGCGCGTCCAGCCGGCCCAGCGCCATTGCGTCGGCATCGCGCATGGCCGCGGGCTTCCGGTCCGCATCCGGCCCGGTGCCGGTCGACAACGACCGCATGCTCAGAATCGCCAGTGCGCGGTGACGCCGAAGGTGCGCGGGCGCACGATGCCCTGCCCGAGTCCGTTGGCTTCGGGCACGGTGCGGGTGACGCCGCGCTCGTCGAACAGGTTGCTGCCGAACAGGGTGAGGTCGGTGCGGCCGAAGCTCATGCGCAGGCGCAGGTCGACCAGGTGGTAGTCGCCCTGTTCGTTCGGCACCACCCCGGGCACTGCGGAGTTGAGGTCGCTGATGCCCTCCGACAGGTACTGGTGTGCCAGCGTCAGGGTCGGATACCAGCGCGCGTCGAAGCGCCAGCTGGCGGCGTTGCTGACCGACCAGTCGGCCGAGCCGGGCAGGCGCCCGCCCGCGGGAGCGGTCCCGTACCAGAGGATGAACAGGTCCTCCTCCAGTCGTGCCTCCTGCCAGGTCACGGCGCTGTGCAGGTCGAACTGCGCGTTCGGTCGCCACGCCGCGGACAGTTCGATGCCGCGACTGCTGGCCTTGCCGCCGTTGGCGGCGTAGTTGAAGTTGTCGGGCGTCTGCAGGCGCAACTGGATGTCGCTCCAGTCGACGTAGAAGGCGGTGGCATCGAGCAGCAGCCGGTTGTCGAGCCAGGCGGTGCGCACGCCGAGCTCGTAGTTGGTCAGCGCGTCGCTGCCGGAGCCGTCGGGAACCGGATACGCGCTCAGCCCCGGCGTGTTCGGCGTGCCGAAGCGGAAGCCTTCCGAGACCAGGCCGTAGACCATCAGGTCCTCGCGCGGGGTCCAGGTCAGCGCGGCCTTGGGATTGAAGCCGCTCTCCTCGGTGCGCGAGCTCGACACCCGCGGCGCCCCCGGGTACGTGCCGAAGCCGACCTCGGTGGCCGTCTCCTCGACCTCGGTGCGGAAGGCGCGGCCACCGAGGGTCAGCTTCCAGCGCGGGTTGAAATGCACCGAGGCCTCGCCGAACAGCGCCTTCTCCGTGCCTTCCAGTTCAGTGTAGAAGGCATTGAAGATCTCGCCGTCCGGCGCGATGACCGCGCCGCTGCCGGGGCCGAACAGCGCGGAGCGGTCGAACGCGCCGGCCGCGCCGGCGGCGCCGAGCTGCTCGTGCAGCGACTTGTCGGTGTCGAACAGCATCGCGCCGACCAGCCACTCGAAGCGCCCGCCGGAGGGCGAGGCCAGCCGCAGCTCGAAGCTGCGGCCCTCGCTCTCGCCGCCGGAGGCGATGTACAGCGGCTCGGTCAGGTCGAGGTCGAGGTCGGCGTTGTAGCCGGCGCGGTACGGGGTGAAGTCGAAGCGCCAGTCCTGCGACTTCTCCTGCCAGGCCGCCAGCGCGGTCAGGCCGGCCCAGCCGAAGTCGTGGTCCAGGCGCAGGCTGTGGATGGTGACGTCGGTGTCGGTGGACTCGGGGATGGCGGTATCGCGCACCAGGTCGCCGAGCGCCGGCATGCGATAGGCGTTGTCGTCCGAATCGATCTGCTGGAACAGGCTGAGCCAGGTGACGGTGGTGGCCTCGCCCGGCGTCAGCACTGCCGAGAGCCGGCCGCCGGCCACGGTGGCGTCGTTGGCGCCATCGACGCCGGTGCCGACATTGTCGAGATAGCCCGGATCGGAGCGATAGTTCACCACGCCGCGTACCGCGAACACGTCCTCGGCGATCGGCAGGTTGACCATCGCCTTGCCGCTGTAGCCCAGGTCGGCATTGCGGGTCTTGCTGACGGTGCTTTCCAGCGCGGCGTCGAAGCCGCCGGCATCGGCCAGGTTGGCGATGTAGTTGATCGCGCCGCCCATCGACGCCGAGCCGAACAGCGTGCCCTGCGGCCCGCGCAGCACCTCGACGCGGTCGAGGTCGAAGGTGTCGACGTCCGGCACCGCGATGGTCCAGCCGGGCTCGGTCAGCGGCACGTCGTTGAGGAAGTAGCCGGTGGTGGTCTGGCCCTGCACGTTGCCGGCGCTGGTGGCGATGCCGCGCACCACCACGTGCGACACGCCCGGCTGGTAGCTGTTGAAGACCACGCCGGGGGTGCGCTGCACGTAGTCGGCCAGGCTCTGCGCGCCGCTGTCCTGCAGCTGCTGGCCGGTGACCGCGGAAACCGAGCCGGAGACTTCGCGCACCGACTCCTCGCGCTTGCCGGCGGTGACGATGATGCGATCGAGCGTCACCGCTTCGGCGGACTCCGCCGCCTCGGGTCCGGACTGCGCCGTCGCCGATGCCGCGGCCAGCAGGCCGAGGCAACCGCAGATCGAAAGGCCGAGAGGATGCACGGCGAAAGACTTCATGTTCGTTCCCCTTGTTGCGGCAGGCGGCGCTGCGGAGCTGGAAGAGGTCCGCGCCGGTGGCGGCGCGGGCACGCGGCCGTTTCATCAGAGATGACGTGCGCCACCGTGTCCACCACCGCCCGCGCGCCAGCGCTTTCGCCCAAACCGTTGATTGCGCTTGCCTTTCGCCGATCCAGGCTGCGCGATCCTGCGCCTGCGCCGGTGAAATAACGCAGGATGTCCGGCCGGCGGGGGGCAATTCCACAGAATCTGCGGCGCCGCCGGCCGCGCGTCGGCGCGATTAGACTCGGGGTCACGCTCCCGAACGCAGCCGCCGATGTCGTCCCGCAACCTCGACCGCACCGACCTGAAGATCCTCAACGTGTTGCAGCAGGACGCGCGCATCACCAACCAGGCGCTCGCCGACCAGGTCGCGCTCTCGCCCAGCGCCTGCCTGAGCCGGGTGCGCGCGCTGGAGGCCCGCGGCCTGATCAACGGCTATCGCGCGCAGGTGGCGGTGGACCGGATCCGCTCGGCGACGATCGTCCTGGCGCAGGTGTCCTTCAAGCACCATGCGCTGGACGGCTTCAGCGCCTTCGACCAGCGCATCCTGGCGATGCCCGAGGTGGTCGAGGCCTCGCGGGTGAGCGGCGCCTACGACTACATGCTGCGGGTGATCGTCAACGACGTGCACGAGTGGAAGGACATCGCCCGCGCACTGCTCGGCGGTGACTACGGCGTGGAGAAGATCGTCTCGCACTTCCTGATGGACGAGGTGAAGCCGTTCAGCGGCTACCCGCTGGCGTCGAAGCCGACCCGGGCCTGAGGAGCGTTCGCCGCCGCGCTTCCTGCCGGCGCGCGAGCGCTAGGGAAGGTCTGAATAACCGCCGTCATCCCCGCGAAGGCGGGAATGACGATCAAGAGCCGAGTTGTTCAGAGATTCCCTAGGCGGGGACCGGCGCGTCCGCCTCGATCAGCTGCTCGGCCTTCAGTTCGGCCCAGAAGTCGCCGGGAATCCGCACCCGCATCGAGCGTGCGTTCTGCCGCGCCTGCTCGGCGGTGCGCGCGCCGGGGATCACCACACTGACCATGGCCGGCGGCGCGGCATCCGCCGCGATCGACGCCGAACCGTCAGTTCGGATCGGCGGCGGCCGGGCCGGAAGCGGCGCCGTCTGCCGGAGGCGCGTCGTCCTCCGGTGCGGCGAGCGCATAGGTGCGCGCGCCGGGGATCACCACACTGACCATGGCCGGCGGCGCGGCATCCGCCGCGATCGACGCCGAACCGTCAGTTCGGATCGGCGGCGGCCGGGCCGGAAGCGGCGCCGTCTGCCGGAGGCGCGTCGTCCTCCGGTGCGGCGAGCGCATAGGTGTAGACGTTATTGTCCAGCCGGACCTCGAGCAGATCCCGGCCATGGCGGTCGATCGGATAGATCTTGCCTTCCCAGCGGGCGGTCAGCGCGGTGATCGGATCCAGGCCGCCCAACCGGCTGCCGGACAGGTGCACCCGCACGCGGTCGTCCGGGTAGGACACCCGCACCGAGCTGAAGTAGGTGGCGTACTGTCCGCTGGACATCGCCCGATAGGAGCCGCTCGCGTTGGGATGGGCCACCAGGAAAGCGAACTGCCTGTCGAAATCGATGGCCGAGAAATCCGGCTCGATGTCGTGGCGGCGCAGCTGCCGGGGGCCGGCCATCGCCTCCAGCGCGTCGGCGTGGACGAGCGGGAAGAACTCGATGTCCGAGTAGACCGGCATCGCATCGGGGTCCGCCATGCCGCCGGTGGCCAGGATGGCGCGGGCCACGTCGGCACCGCCGAGTGCGGGACGATGGCCGATCTCGAAGTCGCTGACCGCGGCCACTTCCTGCGGCTCCGGTTCGCGCGTGCCTTCGCAGCCCGGCACCAGCGCAATGGCGAGTACGGCCGCCGCCAGCGGCCACGTCTTCCCTGTCATCATTCCGTGAACTCCTTGTCTGTGCTTTTCCGGGGCGGGATTTTCGTATACGACGGAACGAAACAGAAACCGCGGCAGCCGGATGCCGCCACTGTAGCGCGGCACGCCGCTTCCGGCACCCGCGATATCGCGCCCGGGGCGCTCTTACCGTGTGTGCACGACCGCCGCGCCGTAGGAGCGCGCCACGCGCGCGAGGCCGCGGGCAGTCCGCCATCCGCGAATTGCGGTGACCGGCGCGCCTGCCGGTCCGGAATCGCGGCGTCCACCGGATTTCACCCGGCACCGGGTGCAAGGTCGCCTGCCCCCCAGCGGTGCCGGCGCCTCAAACCGCCGGCACTGGCGCGTCCGCCTCGATCAGCTGCTCGACCTTCAGTTCGGCCCAGAAGTCGCCGGGAATCCGCACCCGCATCGAGCGCGCGTTCTGCCGCGCCTGCTCGGCGGTGCGCGCGCCGGGGATCACCGCCGAAACCACCTCCGGCGCGGCGGCGAACTGCAGCGCGGCGGTGCGCAGGTCGATGCCGTGCGCGTCGGCGATCGCGGCGACCCGCGCGCGCTTGTCCGGCGCCCAGTCCGGAATCGTGCCGTCGTACAGGTAGCGCTCGCGGCCGGCGAGATAGCCGGCCAGCAGCGGCGATCCGACCACTACCGAGGCCCCGTGCGCGGCGATTTTCGGGAAGGTCTCGTGCAGCGCCTGCGCATGGTCGAGCAGCGAGTACTGGCAGGCGAGCAGGAAGATGTCGGGGTCGGCTTCTTCGATCGCGCGCAGCGCCGGCTCGGGCCGGTTGACGCCGAAGCCCCAGGCCTTGATCAGGCCCTCCTCGCGCATCTTCGTCAGCTCCGGCATCGCGCCTTTCGCGGCTTCGGCGAAGCGCTGTTCCCACGGCATGCCCAGGTCCTGCTCGTTGTCCGGCGACAGGTCGTGGATGAAGACGACGTCGATGCGCGGAATCCCGAGGCGTTGCAGGCTGTCCTCGATCGAGCGGCGGGTGGCGGCGGCGCTGTAGTCGTAGGTGTAGTCGAACGGCGCCGGGTCCTGCCACTGCGTCTGCGGCGGATCGTCGGTGGCGGTCAGCAGGCGCCCGACCTTGGTCGAGATCGCGTAGTCGTCCGGATCCAGCGTGTGCAGGAAGCGGCCGAAGCGACGCTCGCTCAGGCCCAGGCCGTACCAGGGCGAGGTGTCGAAATAGCGTGCGCCGCTGTCGTAGGCGGCCTGCAGGGTGTCCTGGCATTGCGCGTCGCTGGCCGGCGCGAAGCCGTTGCCGATCGCCACGCCGCCCAGCCCCAGCCGGGTCGGCGGCCGGTAACGGCCGCCGCGGGCGGCGGCGGCCGGCAGCGGGGGGCTGCGCAGCTCGCCGCGCGTACGCATGACGCTGCCGGGACCGCCCTGCGCGCGCGCCATCCGCGGCGCGAGGACGACGGCGGCGGTGCCGAGGGCGGCGGCGGCCAGGAAGCAGCGGCGGGCGTTCATCGATGGTCTCCGAATGGGCGGGGATGACGGTGGCGCGACGCGAACCGCGTTCGAGCGCCGGACGTAGCCGTTGCCGTCGCTGTATAGCCGGGGCGCGGTGACCGTGACGTCATCGGCGCGCGGCGATCTGCCGGCGCCGCGCGCATCAGTCGCGGCGCATCGCGCCGGCCGACGGCCGCCGCCAATCCGGCGTCGCCCGCCAGGCCTCGACCAGGAACTCGACGAAGGCGCGTGCCTTGGCCGGCACGTAGCGACGCGCCGGCATCACCGCGTGCACGTCGAGGCCGGGCATGGCCCAGTCCGGCAGCACCGACTCCAGCTCCCCGCTGGCCAATGCATCGGCGACGGCGAAGGCAGGGATGCGGGCGATGCCGGCGCCGGCGATCGCGGCGGCCTTCAGCGCGAGACTGGAGTTGGCGTCCAGGCGCGCACCCAGGGCCACGCGCACCACGTCACCGGCACGCGTGAACTCCCAGGTGCGGCCGCTCACCGCGAGGCTGAAATGCAGGCAGTCGTGTCCGCTCAGTTCGTCCGGCCGCTGCGGACGGCCGGCGCGATCGAGGTAATCCGGCGCGGCGCACAGCAGCACCGGGCTGCGCGCGATGCGGCGTGCGACCAGGCTCGAATCCGCCAGCCGGCCGAGCCGGATCGCTAGGTCGAAGCCTGCCTGCACCGGATCGAGCTGGCGATCGTCGAACTGCAGGTCCAGCGTCACCTGCCGATGGCGCGCCAGGAACGCGGCCGCGTGCGGGGCGACGTGCAGCAGGCCGAAGGTCATCGGCACCGTCACCCGCAAGCGCCCCTGCGGCTCGCGCTCGCTGCCGGCCACCGCGTCCTCGGCCGCGCGCGCTTCGGCGAACGCGGTCTGCGCGTGCCGCAGGTACAGCTGCCCGGCCTCGGTGAGGCTGAGCCGGCGCGTGGTTCGGTGCAGCAGGCGCGTGCCGAGCCGGCGCTCCAGCGCCGAGACCTGCTTGCTGACGGCGGCCTTCGACAGGCCCAGCGCATCGGCCGCGCGCACGAAGCTGCCCAGCTCCGCCACCCGGACGAAGGCGAGCAGACCGGGCAGGTCGGGCGTGGGCAGTCGGGCCTGCGGGATTGTTGACATGGGGAAACAGTCTAGCCACTCCAGGGCCGATTATCCGCGCCGGCCGCCTCACTACCTTGGAACCGCACCCCCGCCCACCGGAGCGCTTCCATGAACGCCACCGCACAACGCTTCGCCCTCACCCTCGCCGCCGGCGGCCTGATCGGCAGCGGCTTCGTCGTCGCCAAGTTGCTGCTCGACGCCGGCGCCAATCCGGCTGCGATTGCACTGGTCCAGGTCGGCGGCGCCGGCCTGTTCCTCGGCATCGCACTCAAGCTCGGCGGCGGCACACTGCCGTTCCGCCGCGACACCTGGCGCTACCTGCTGGTGGCAGCGCTGATCGGCATCGCCGCCGGCCCGCTGCTCGGGCAATGGGTGCTGGCGCGGATCCCGGCCGGCGTCTTCACCGTGGCGGTGACGCTGTCGCCCATGTTCACCACGCTCATCAATGCCGGCCTGGATCGGCGGCTGCCGGCACCCACGACTGCGCTCGGGATCGGGATCGGCCTGGCCGGGGTGCTGCTGGTGCTGGTGCCACGCGCGCAGACGGTCGGCCCCGAGCAGGGCCTGGCCCTGGCGCTCGCGCTCGGCGTCCCCGTGCTGCTCGCGGCCGGCAACGTCTACCGTTCGCGCCGCTGGCCGGACCGCCTGCCCGCGCCCGCCGCGGCGGCCGGCACCCTGCTGGCCCAAGGCCTGCTGCTGTTGCCGCTGTTCTTCGCCCGGCCCGCCGCCGGGAGCGCCGAACTGCTGCCGCTCTGGCCGCTGCTGGCCGCACTGGTGACAATCACCATCGCCGGCAGCCTTGCCGCCTCGACCCTGCAGCGCGTCGCCGGCGCCGCCGCGTTCAGCCAGATCGGCTACGTGATCGCGCTGACCGGCGTGGCCGCGAGCGCGCTGGTGTTCGGCGACGCGCTCGGCGCGCTGTTCTGGCCGGCGTTGGCGCTGGTGTTCGCCGGCGTCGCGATCGGCAACCGTCCCGCCGCGGCGGCAGCATCTGCGATGGCGGGGCATCCGGTTCCCGCCCGCTGATCATCTCCTCAAGGCGACCGGCTCGGACTGCACTCGCCGAGCTGGCCGCGGCTGCGGTCGATCCAGCACCCGGCAGGACGCGGCCTTCAGATCGCGCGACTCCTGCGCGTCGGCCGGGAACGGTTCGCCGCCCTGCACGACGGCGCCGACCTGGTCCGGCTGGGCTGCGTGTGGCCGCTGCTGGGGCTGATGGTGCCGCTACGGCATCGCGGCGCGCACCGTCACCGGCAGGTCGCGGGTGCCGACGGCCTGATTGCCGCTGTGGTCCTCGCCGAAGGCGCGGATGATGTAGTCGCCCGGCGCGAGGTCGGCCGGCTGCCAGTGCGAGACCGCCAGTTCGTCGGCACGCACGCGATTGCTGGCCACGTACAGGAACCGCGTGCGGGCGGCGCCGTGCACGGTGATGCCGCTGTTGGCGGCGTAGGCGACTTTCACCGCATCCGGATGCGCGGGCATGCGCGAGAAATCGAGGTTCATCGCCGGCGCCGCCAGGCCCGGCAACATGCTGCCGTCGGCCGCGAGGATCTGGTAGCCGACGCGGTGCAGGCCGAGCCGACGGCGGGCGAGATTGCCGTTCACCTGGTCCCAGGCATCGACGACGACCTGCACGCCACCGCCGTCCTGCGGCACCAGCACGCGGCCGTTCTCGCGGCGGTCGAGCGGCTGGTCGCGCTCGTCGAGCAGGAACACGCCGTCGATCCGCGGCGGCACGCTGTCGACGAAATTGCGCAGGCCGAGCCGGATCGCGTTGTGCTGGTAGCCATAGGGACCGACGATCAGGTGCACGTGCGCCTGCGCGTTGATCGTGCCCAGCGCGTCGCCGGCGGCGAAGCGGGTGCCGCGCGGAACGCGCACCCGCTCTGGACGACCGTCGTCGTCGGCAAGGATCTGGAACCTGTCCGGATCGAGATTGCGCCCCTGCGGCGTGCGTCCGACGCGCATGTGCACATAGGCCAGCTCGCCGATCGCCATGCCCTCGGCCTGTCCGCCGAAGCTCCAGGCGGCCAGCGGCGTGGCGACCTTGCCGTCGGCGATGGCCAGCACCCGGGCGCCGACGTCGCCGCGGACGTCCAGGCCGTTGTGCAGATGGTTGCGGCTCTCGCCGCGAAAATTGCCGCGCACCTCGCCGAGCGTGCCGACCACTTCGTGCCAGCCGTCCTGTGGCGCAAGCGGCCAGCGCTGGCCGGTGTCGGGCAGCGCGCGCCCGGGCGCCGGCCCGACCGGACCGTCGGCGGCGGCGCCCGCCCGCGGCGCCAGCCGGTGCAGGCGGTGGCCTGCGGCATCGGCCAGCAGGAGGCTGCCGTCGGGCTCCAGCCACAGCGCCGAGGGCCGCGCGAACCATGGCGCGGCCCCGTCGCCGGCCAGCACACGGGTGCGGCCGTCGGCGGTCAACTGCAGCACGCGGCCCGGCGAGAGTTCGGCGACGTAGAGATGCCCGTCATGGGTCGCCGCCAGCGCCAGCGGACGGCCAAAGCCGTCGCGCTCTTCTTCCCGCCATTCCCATGGCGAAGGCCGCCAGGTGTCGACGGCGCCATCCGGGTCGATGCGCCGCAGGGCGCGGTTGCCGGTATCGGCGACCCAGACGGTGCCGTCGCCGGCCACGGCGAGCGCCGCCGGCGTGTCGAAACGCGCCTGCCCGCCCCAGCCGTTGCGGAACCCGGGCCGGTCCCCGCCGGCGACGGTGCGCACCTGCCCGTCGGGCTCGATCACGCGGATGCGGTCGTTCCAGGTATCGGCGACGTAGACCCGGCCGGCCGCGTCGAGCGCCACGCCCATCGGCGCATGGAAGCGCGCCTGCGCCGCCGCGCCGTCGCGGAATCCGGGCGTGCCATCGCCGGCCAGCGTGCTCACCAGGCCGTCCGGGGCGATCCGGCGGATCGCGTGGTTGCCGGTATCGGCCACGTAGAGATTGCCGGCCGCGTCCACCGCCAGCGCCGACGGCGTGTGGAAGGCCGCCGCCGCGCCGCGACCGTCGGCGAAACCTTCCTCGCCACCGGCGAACGGATGCAGGCTGCCGTCGGGCGCGATCCGGCGGATGCGGTTGGCCTCGCCCGCGTCGGCGACGAACAGGCTGCCGTCGGGTCCGCGCACCAGGCCCCAGGGCTCGTCGAAGCGCGCCTGCGCCGGGTCACCGTCGCGCAGGCCGCGATGCCCGTCGCCGGCCAGCGGCGCGATCCGCGCCTGCCAGTCGAACGCGGTGGCGGGCGGGCCGGGATTGGGCTGCGGCGGGTCGCGCATCGGCAGGAGGAAGCTGGCGCCGAGCGCGAGCGCGGTCAGCAGCAGCACCACCGGCAGCGCGCGCCGCGCCCACGGGCGCGGCGCGCGGCGGCGCCGGTTCAATCCAGCACGCGGCAGAAGGCCGCCTTCAGGTACCGCGACTCCTGCACGTCGGCCAGGAACGGATGGTCGGCGCCGGCGCCGGATACCTTCAGCACCTGCACGGTGCGCCCGGCGTAGAACGCGGCGCGGCGCAGCATGTCGAGGAACTGCTCCTCGCTGACCAGGCCGGTGCAGGAGAAGGTCGCGAACAGGCCGCCGGGCTTGACCACGCCGAGCGCCAGCTTGTTCATGTCGAGGTACTTCTTCAGCGCCGGGATCACCTGCTCGCGGTCGCGGGTCATCTTGGCCGGATCCAGCACCACCGCGTCGAAGCGCTCGCCGGCGACGGCGGCATCGCGCAGCCACGGGAAGATGTCGGCCTGCACCCAGCGCACGCGCACGTCGTTGAGCTTGGCGTTGCCGTGGGCGATGTCGAGCACGTCCTGGTCGATGTCGACGCCGACCACTTCACTCGCCCCGCGCACCGCCGCGTACACGGCGAAGCCGCCGGTGTTGCAGCACAGGTCGAGCACGCGGCGGCCGGCGATCTGCTGCGCGAACCACTGCCGGTTGTCGCGCTGGTCGGCGAAGAACCCGGTCTTGTGCGCGCCGGCGGGATCGGCGCGGAACTTCACCCCGTGTTCGCTGATGATCGCGGGCGCGGCCGGCTCGGTGCCGCGGAAATCGAAGCTCTCCTGCTTCTGCACGTGCTCGTCGGCGAAGCCGTGGAAGCGGCAGCCGGGGAACTGCTCGCGCAGCGCGGCGTGGATCCACTCGCGGTGGCGGAACATGCCGGCGCTGAAGTACTCGACCACCAGCAGGTCGCCGTAGCGGTCGACCACCAGCCCGCTGAGCCCGTCGCCCTCGCTGTGCACCACGCGCCAGGCGTCGGACACCTCGTCCAGCCGCAGGACCTCGCGCCGCAGCCGCACCGCCGCCGCGATCTTGTCCGCGAACCAGGCGGCATCGACCGCGATGTCCGGATTGCGCTCCAGGATCCGCACCGCGATCCGCGAATGGCCGTTGTAGAAGCCGCGGCCGATCCATTCGCCGTCGACCCCGACCACGTCGACGATGCTGCCGGGCTTGGGCCGCTGCGCGGGCTTCTCCACCAGGCGCTGGAAGATCCATGGGTGGCTGGAGCGCCAGGCGTTCTTGAGGCGGACGGTGGTGAGAGGCTGCGAGGTCATCGGGGAATTCTACGCTGCAGGTGCTTCGGGATTCGGGATTCGGGATTCGGGATTCGGGAAAGCGCGTATCGCGCTTGCTCGTCATCCCGGCGAAGGCCGGGATCCATTTTGACGCGCCGGGAAAGCCCTGGATCCCGGCCTTCGCCGGGATGACGGTGCGGGTGCTTACGCTTCCCGTCTTCCGAATCCACTGGGATGACGGTGTGGGCGCTTCCGCCTCCCGTCCTCCGAATCCCACCGGGATGGCGGCCTGGGCGCTTGCGCACTCTCGCGAAAGAGCGCGTCGCGCTTGCTCGTCATCCCGGCGAAGGCCGGGATCCATTTCGACGCGCCGGGAAAGCCACTGGATCCCGGCCTTCGCCGGGATGACGGTGCGGGAGCTGATGACGGTGTGGGTGCTTCCGCTTCCCGTCTTCCGAATTTCATCGGGATGACGGCGCGGGTGCTTCCGCCTTCGCCCTTCGAATCCCGAATTACAGAATCCCGAATCCCGGCCCCCAACCACCCTTGCATCCTCCCGATCTGCCGCCATCCTCTGCTCCATGCACCTGGACATGCCCGACGCGCCGATCGATCCCGAGGCGCAGCGCGCCGCCGATCGCCGCCGGATCGGCGGTGCGCTGAAGATCAGCATCGCCTTCCTCGCACTGCTGGCGGTGATGTTCGGCGTGCAGGGCATGCTCGACTGGCGACCGTTCGCGATCGTGCCGCAGTCGTTGCCGGGCCTGCTGGGCGTATTGACCGCGCCGCTGCTGCACGGCTCGCCTGCGCACCTGATCGCCAATGCCTCCGCGCTGCTGCTGCTGGGCACGCTGGCGTTCTCCGTCTATCCGCGCGCGACCGTGCGCGCGCTGCCGCTGATGTGGCTCGGCGCGGGATTGTGCGCGTGGTGGCTGGGCGAGCCGGGCTCGCGCCACCTCGGCGCCAGCGGCGTCACCCATGGATTGATGTTCCTGATCTTCGTCCTCGGGCTGCTGCGCCGCGACCGGCCGTCGATCGCCGCCGGCATGATCGCGTTCTTCTTCTATGGCGGCATGCTGCTGACGGTGCTGCCGCAGGAGCCGGGCGTGTCCTGGCAGTCGCATCTGGGCGGCGCGCTCGGCGGCATCCTCGCCGCCTGGCTGTTCCGCCGCGCCGACCCGCAGGCGCCGCGGCGCCGCTACAGCTGGGAGGACGAGGACGACCTGGAGCTCGGCGCCCACGACGACACCCTCGAGCCGCCGCCGCCGCGGGACGTCCCGGTGCTGTGGGAGCGGCCGGAAGAGCCGCGCGGCACGGTGCTGTCGTTCCCGGACCGGCGCCGAGAACGCGACTGATGCCGGCACGGCGGCGCCGTGCGATCCGCGCGCGGCTGGAACGCGTTCCAAAAGACCGTTGGGCCACCGATTGACGCGGATCAGCGCGGATAGAGCTGTCCAAGGGAGATAGCCGACTCGTGCTGCGTTGATCCGGATCAATCCGTGGCAACAGCCCCTGGAATCGGCCCTAGAATGCGACCTTTCTCCACCGCATCGGGCCCCGCATGACGATCCTGGTCACCGGCAGCGCCGGTCATCTCGGCGAAGCGTTGATGCGCATCCTGCGCGCGCGCGGGCGCGCGGCGATGGGCGTCGACGTCGTCGCCTCCGCGTTCACCGACCGGGTCGGTTCGATCGCAGACCGCGCCTTCGTTGACGCCTGCATGTCCGGCATCGACGCGGTGCTGCATGCCGCCACCCTGCACAAGCCGCACGTGGCCACGCATGCGCGCCGGGCGTTCGTCGACACCAACGTCACCGGCACGCTCAACCTGCTGGAAGCCGCGTCGGCGCGCGGCGTCGGCGCGTTCGTCTTCACCAGTACCACCAGCGTGTTCGGCGACGCGTTGACGCCGGCGGACGACGCCCCGGCGGCCTGGATCACCGAGGCGGTGACGCCACTGGCCAAGAACATCTACGGCGCCACCAAGGCCGCGGCCGAGGACCTGTGCCGGCTGTTCCACCGCAACCAGGGACTGCCCTGCCTGGTGCTGCGCACCTCGCGCTTCTTCCCCGAGCCCGACGACAGCGCGTCGCTGCGGGAGGCCTACACCGACGGCAACATCAATGCCAACGAGTTCCTGTACCGACGCGTGGACATCGAGGACGTGGTGGAGGCGCACCTGCGGGCACTCGAACGCGCGCCCGCGCTCGGTTTCGGCCGCTATATCATCAGCGCCACCACGCCGTTCCGGCCCGAGGATGCGCCGGCACTGCACCGGGACGCGCCCGCCGTGCTGGCGCGGCGCGTGCCTGACTACGCCGACGCATACGCACGCCGCGGCTGGCGCATGTTCCCGCGCATCGGCCGCGTGTACGACAACGCGCTGGCGCGGCAGGCCTTGGACTGGCATCCCCGTTACGACTTCGCCCATGTCCTGCAACGGCTGCGCGAGGACCGGAACCCGCGCAGCGCGCTGGCGCGCGAGGTTGGCAGCAAGGGCTATCACGGCGAGCGCTGGCGCGACGGGCTGTACCCGGTCGAAGGGTGAGAGTGAGAAACGAGGAGTGAGAAACGAGTTAAGAGCGGCTGCCTTCCTCTTGTTTCTCACTCCTCGTTTCTCACTCCTAGGTTATTCGTCGGGCATCGAGGCCAGCTTGCGGCCGATCACCGCGCAGTAGTGCAGCGGGTTGCCCTCGATCGAGATGCGGTGGCGGTAGCGCTCGAGGTGGTAGAGCTGCAGGAATTCCCCGGCCACCAGGCGCTTGATGAACAGCGCCAGGCCACTCTCGTCCGACTGGCCCAGGAACGTCTCCTTGATGTTGAACCCGATCCAGCCGCCGTCGGCGATCAGGTTGAAGGCGCGGTGGAACGCCGCCACCGGGATATCGTCATAGCCGAGCGCGGCGATGGTGGTCAGGCAGTTGAAGTCCCAACCGCCGAGCGCGGTCATCAGGTCATCGTCGTGGCGGCTGAGGTCGCCGACGTAGTAGGCGTCGTAGACGCCGGGTCGGTCGCGCCATAGCGCATCCTTCGCGGCTTCGGAAATGTCCGCGCCGACCAGCCGCGAGACGCCGTAGTGCGCCAGCTCTTCGCCCATCATGCCGTTGCCGGCGCCGAAATCGAGCACGCGTTGGCGGTTGAGGTCGTCGCCGGCCGCGGCCAGCACTTCGTGCATGCGCAGCGCCAGGAAGCGCGGCGAGTCGCACTTGAGCCGCTCGTAGAAGATCTGCTCGTACAGGCCGGGCAAGTTGTAGATCCGGTCGTAGTCGTGGAAACGGATGTGCTCGGCGCGGCCGTCCTCGTGGTCGAGGACGAAGTAGACGTCGCTCTCGCGTTCGCGGCTGAAATCCAGCTGCGGCAGGCGGATGCGGTGGCGCGGGATCTTCGTCATGCGGACTCCTGTGTTGTCGTCGATGGGTGCAGCGCGGTTACCGGCGTGCGGCCAGGCGCAGGCCGCGCGGTGTCAGCACGCGCTCGATCAGCTCGAACGCCCCCTGCGCGGCCAGCGCCAGCAGCGCCGCCGGCACGGCGCCTTCCAGGATCAGGCCGATGTCGTCGAGCCGGATGCCGGCGAGGATCGACTGGCCGTAGCCGCCGGCGCCGATCAGGGCGCCGAGCGTGGCGGTGCCGACGTTGATCACCGCCGCGGTCTTGATGCCCGCCAGGATGGTGCGCAGCGCCAGCGGCAGCTCGATCCGCCACAGCCGCGTCGACGGCCGCAGGCCGATCGCGGCGGCGGTCTCGCGCAGGTCGCGCGGGATGCCGGTCAGGCCGGCATGGGTGTTGCGCACGATCGGCAGCAGGCTGTACAGGAACAGTGCCGCGATCGCCGGCCACGCGCCGATGCCGAACAGCGGGATCATGAAGACGAACACCGCCAGCGACGGCAGCGTCTGCAGCAGGCCGGTCAGCGTGAGCACCACCTGCCCGGCGCGCGGGCGCCGCGCCGCGAAGACCCCGAGCGGCAACGCCACCAGCAGCGCCAGGCCCAGCGAGATGCCGACCAGCGCCAGATGCTCGCGGGTGCGCTGCCACAATCGCGGCCAGTGGCCGACCCCTTGCGGCGCGTCGACACCGAGCCAGTCGGCGGCGACCGCGGACTCGGCCTCGCCGTCCAGTTTCACCCGCGCGTTGAGGCGCTGCATGGTCGTCGCGTCGATGCGCCCGGCCATGTCTTCCAGCGCCTCGACCCAGCGCGGCGCGCGCTGCACCAGGTCCTCGCGGTACAGGAACACCGCCTCGTAGCCGGGGAAGAAACCGCGGTCGTCCTCCAGCACGACGATGTCGTAGTACGGGATCTCGGCGTCGGTGCGGTACAGGTCGGTGACGTCGATCGCGCCGTTGGCCAGGCCGCGGTAGGCGAGGTCGTGGTCGAGTCCGTTGGCCGACTGCGGCAGTCGGTAGGCGGCGCGCAGGCCCGGCCAGCCGTCGGCGCGCTGCATGAACTCGTTACCGAAGCCGAAGCGCAATCCCGGATGATCACGCAGGTCGCCGATGCTGCGGATACCGAGCTCGCGTGCGTGTGCGGCGCGCATGCCCAGCGCGTAGCTGTTGTCGAAGCCAAGCGGCGCGGTCATGCGGAGGCCGCGCCGCCGCAGCTCGGCGCGCAGCGCGTCGATGTCGGCATCCGGCATGCGCAGCAGTTCCTGCGCCAGGGTGCCGGTGTACTCGGGATAGGCGTCGATCTCGCCGCCCAGCAGCGCACGCCAGACGATGCGGGTGCCACCGAGCTGGCGGCGATGGCGCACCACGGTGTCGGACTGCCGGCCGAGCCCGGCGCCGATCTCGCCCAGCACCACCGACTCGGTGAAGTTCTTCGAACCCATGGTGGCGCTGGCCGGCGCCGCGCCCGGTGGCTGCGCCCAAGCGCCGGCGCCGACGCAGAGCCACAGCAACGCCAGCAGCGCGCGCATCATGCGTCCGCCCCCAGGCTGCGTTGCGCGGTCATGAACGCATGCACGAAGGGCTCGGCCGGCGCCTGCAGCAGCTCGCGCGCCGCGCCCTGCTGCACCACGCGGCCACCGCGCAGCAGCACCAGGGGGTCGGCCAGGTACGCGGCCTCGGCGACGTCATGGGTGACCAGCACCACGGTCTTGCCCAAGGTCGCGAACAGTTCGCGCATCTGCGCCTGCAGCTCGTGGCGGATGATCGGATCGAGCGCGCCCAGCGGCTCGTCGAGCAGCAGCACTTCGGGGTCGAGCATCAACGCGCGGATCAGGCCGACGCGCTGGCGCTGGCCGCCGGACAGTTCGGCCGGATAGCGCTGCAGCGCGTCATCGGGCAGCTGGCACAGTTCGGCCAGTTCGCCCATGCGCGCGTCGATGCGCGCGCGGGTCCAGCCCAGCGTGCGCGCCAGCAGCGCCACGTTGCCGGCCGCGGTGAGGTGCGGGAACAGCCCGCCCTCCTGGATCACGTAGCCGACCCGGCGCCGCTGCTCCAGCAGCGCGGCGCGGCGCAGCGGCTCGCCGCGGAACAGCACCGTGCCCGAATCCGGCCACTCCAGGCCGATCAGCATGCGCAGCACGGTGGACTTGCCGGCGCCGCTCGGCCCGATCAGCGCGGTGCTGCGGCCGGCCTCGATGCGCAGATCGACATCCTCGAGCGCGATGCTGCTGCCGTAGCGCCGGCTGACATGGCGGAGCTCGAACATCCGCCCACCATAACGCAGCGGCATGACCGTCCGCAGGTGGGCGCATGGCGTGCCGGCCGCGCGGGCATGGTCCGTGCACTAGAATCGACCCGATGCGCTTCCTCGCCGCCATCGCTGCATGCCTCCTGCTGACCGGCGCCGGCGCGGCCTCTGGAGACCCGATGCAGGCGAATGTCGATGCGCTGATGCGCGACTACAACCGAGGGGGTGCGCCCGGCGCCGCGGTGCTGGTGTTGCACGATGGCGACGCGGTCGTCCGCCGCGGCTATGGCCTGGCGGACCTGGAGGCCGGCACGCCGGTGACGCCGGCCAGCAACTTCCGGCTGGCCTCGCTCAGCAAGCAGTTCACCGCCGCCGCGATCCTGCTGCTGGCCGAGGACGGCCGCCTGCGCCTGGACGATCCGGTGCGCAAATGGCTGCCGACCCTGCCCGCAGCCGCCGAGCCGGTCACCCTGCACCATCTGCTCAGCCATACCTCGGGGTTGATCGACTACGAGGAGGTGATGCCGGAGGCGATCGACGGACAGCTGCACGACGCCGACGTGCTGGCGCTGCTGGAACCGCACGATCGCCTGTACTTCGCGCCGGGCACGCAGTACCGCTACAGCAATAGTGCCTACGCACTGCTGGCGCTGATCGTCGGCAAGGCGTCGGGTTCGGATTTCGCCACATTCCTGCGCGAGCGCATCTTCCTGCCGCTGGGGATGGCGCGCACGGTGGCGTTCGAGGACGGCAAATCCACCGTGGCCGACCGCGCCTACGGCTACCGCCGCGTCGACGGCGACTGGACGCGCAGCGACCAGAGCCCGACCAGCGCCGTGCTCGGCGACGGCGGCATCTACAGCTCGATCGACGACCTGGCGAAATGGGATGCGGCGCTGTACGACGACCGCCTGCTGTCGGACGCCTCGCGGGCGCTGGCGTTCGCGCCGCAGACCACCACGCCGACCGGCGAAGACGACGTCGACGCCTACGGCTACGGCTGGCGCCTGCATGGTGGCGAGACGCTGTGGCACTCCGGCGAGACCACCGGTTTCCGCAACGTCATCCTGCGCTTTCCGCGCCAACGGCTGACGGTGATCGTACTGAGCAACCGCGACCACCCCGAGCCCTACGCGTCCGCACGCGCGATCGCCGACCTGTGGCGCGAAGAAAAACCCTGAAACGCCGCCCGGGCGCCTGGGCCTGTGCCAGCACTGGCCGGCGCCTGCCCGACGGATAACCTGTCCGTCAGAGTCTGACGTTCCAAGTCAGCAGCGAATGGTCGGACTCGCCGCCCTCGACATGATCGCGATCGGAGGACTCGACGTCGTCACTTGTGTAGATCCGGTCGATAGGATCGGCCCATGCCCAAAATCCCGGATCGTTGTCGCCCTCCATGCCGCCCAGCGTCTCCTCGCGCGAGTTGAAGTCGCCGAGCACCACGGTGTTGTCGCCGTAGCCGCCGGCGATGCCGGCCAGGTTCGCGTACTGCGTCTCGCGCGCTTGCTCATCGTCGTTGCTGAAGTGCGTGCTGATCACCGTGGCCGGTTCGCCGCCGGCAACGATGTCGACGGCCAGCGCGGTCCGGTTCTCGCCGTTCGCATCGTTCGCACCCAGGTCGTGTCGGGTCACGACCGCGTTGCCGCTGAAATCGCGCTGTAGCGAGGCGCCGGGCCCGAGCAGCACCGCGTTGCCATAGGTGCCGCCGCCGGTAGCGGTCGAGGAACCGTAGACGATGGCGTAGTCCTGACTTCCGTTCGGCGAACGCACATCGGCGTTGTACACCGTGATCACGCCGCTGCCGTCTCCGGCGTCGACGCGCTGTCCGTTCTCGTTGTAGTGTTCGCGGGTGATCTTCACCTGGCTGCTGCGGCCCTCGGGGTCGGTGCCCTCGATGACCGTCACCGGGTGTCGGGCCTCGTAAGGCACCTGCTGCCCGTTCTCGTCGATGCTGTAGCGCTCGAACTGGACTTCCCCCTGCAGGCCCGCCTCCTTGGCCGATATCTGCGCAAGGATGAGCATGCTGTAGTCGTCGCTGCCGTTGGCGTTGAGCGCGCGTTCGGTACCGACGTCCACTTCCTGCAGGGCGACGACGTCGATGTCACCGTTCACCACCTGGCCGGCAATATGCGCGGCGGTCTCCGCGAAGCCGGAACGGGCGCCGGAGTTGCCGCCGCCCACGTTGTAGGTGCCGAAACGCAGTTCGGGCGCTTCGTGCTCTCCCTGCGATGGCGGGTATGGCGAATAGGTTCCTCCGGCTGCGGCAGCCGGATCGAGATTGGCCATGTCGACGCTCCTTCGGTGCGGTAGGCGCAACCCTGGAGCGGCCCATGCGGCGGCACAACCCGGGGTTGGCCCTAGATGAGCACCCGATCGCATTCATCGTCCGCACACGGCCACATTCAGCATTTCCGCGAAGCAAAGCTTGTGTCGGCATATGCTATGGGGATCGCCTCCCCTGTACCGCTTGCCGATGCGCAAACTCCTCGTCGTCATCCTCCTTGTCGCGCTCGTCGGCATCGCCCTGTTGCTCGGACAGCGCTGCGCACGCCAGCCGGACCCGTCGACGGAACGTTCCGCCGACGGAACGCCGATCACCGACGCCGTGCCGCAATCGTCGGACCCCGCGGCGCAGCGCATCGAGGCCGACCTGCGGCGCCTGGCCGACGACGCCATGGAGGGCCGCGAGACCGGCACCCGCGGTTACGAACTGGCCGCCTCGTACGTCGCCGCGCGCTTCGCCGATGCCGGCCTGCAACCCGGCGGCGAGGACGGCAGCTATTTCCAGCGCGTGCCGCTGCTCCGGGCCGTGGCGCAGGAGGAAGGCGCGCGGCTGGCGGTGGAGCGCGGCGGGCGCACCATCGAGCTGCGCTTCGGCGAGCACTTCCTGCCGTGGGCCAATTTCAATGCGCCCGCGCACGCGATCGAGGCGCCGGCGGTGTTCGTCGGCCATGCCATCCATGCCCCGGACCTGGAGCACGACGATTTCGAAGGGCTCGACCTGCGCGGGCGGATCGCGGTGCTGCTGCCCGGTGCGCCGGAGCGCTTCGACGACCATCGCCGCGCCTTCCACTCCTCGCAGCACGAGAAGCTGCAGGCGCTGGCCGAGCGCGGCGCGGTGGGCGCGGTGTTCGTGTCGACGCCGGAGTTCGAGGCGCGGGTGCCGTGGCCGCGCCAGCGCGCCGGCTGGGACAAGCCGGCCATGCGGCTGCGCGGCGACGACGGCGCGCCGCTCGACGCCTTCCCGCAGCTGCAGGCGGTCGCCGCGGTGGGCGCGGCCGCGGCCGACTTCATCTTTGCCGACGGCGATCGCACCGCGGCGGAACTGTTCGACGCGGCGCGCGCCGGTCGCCTGCGCGGGTTCCCGCTGCAGGGCATGATGCTGATCGCCGGGCGCACCGACATCGCGCCGATCGAATCGCGCAACGTGCTGGCGAAACTGCCGGGCAGCGACCGCGACCTCGCCGGCGAGTACGTGGTGCACACCGCGCACCTCGACCACGTCGGCATCGGCGCCGCCGATGCCGAGGGCGACACCATCCACAACGGCGCGCTCGACAACGCACTGGGCGTGTCGATCATGCTCGAGACCGCACGCACCCTGCTCGCGGCGGACACCGCACCGCGACGCAGCCAGCTGTTCGCCGCGCTGACCGCCGAGGAGCAGGGCCTGCTCGGCGCGCAGTGGTTCGTCGCCCATCCCACGGTGCCGCGCAAGGGCCTGGTCGCCAACCTCAACCTCGACATGCCGGTGCTGACCGCGCCGAGCACCGACGTGGTGGCGATCGGCATCGAGCATTCGACACTGCGGCAGGCGGTGGAAGCGGCCGCCGCGGAACTGGAGGTGAAGCTCTCGCCCGACCCGTACCCGGAAGAAGTGGTGTTCGTGCGCAGCGACCAGTACGCCTTCGTCCGTGCCGGGATCCCGGCGCTGTACCTCGACGGTGGCACCCTTTCCGCCGACGGCGAGCGCGACCCCAAGATCGCGCTCGCGTATTTCCTGCGCAACTGCTATCACCGGCCCTGCGACGACGCCTCGCAGCCGATCCAGTACGACGATGCCGCGCGGCTGGCGCGGCTGAGCGCGGCGGTCGCGACCCGCGTCGGCAGCGCCGACGAGCGGCCGCGCTGGAACGACGGCGACTTCTTTGGCGAGCGCTTCGGCAGCGCCACTCCGTAGGAGCGCGCCATGCGCGCGATGCCGCGGGCATCGCGCCGCCCGCGAATCCGGTGACCGACGTGCCTGCCGGTCCGGAATCGCGGCGTCCACCGGATCCGGCCGGCATCCGCGGCATCGCGCGCATGGCGCGCTCCTACGACGAGTCCGACCACGGCATGGCCGTTCAGCCCGCCATCAAGGCAGCGGCCGCTATGCTGGCGGCCCGATTCACTGCATCCGCCCCATGCCCGCACCGCTTTCGCCAACCCGCATGCTGCGCCCGTTCTGGCTGCTGTCGCTCGCCGCGCTGCTGGCCGCCTGCGGCGGGCGCGAGACGCGGCCATCGCCGCCGGCGCCCGAACCGGTCGCCACCCCCGCCCCGGCACCGTCGCCGGTGCGCATCGGCCTGGCGCTGGGCGGCGGCGCGGCCAAGGGCTTCGCCCATATCGGCGTGATCAAGATGCTCGAGGCCAACGGCATCGCGCCGGCCGTGGTCGCCGGCACCAGTGCCGGCAGCGTGGTCGGCGCGCTCTACGCCAGCGGCATGGACGCGTTCGCGCTGCAGGAGCGGGCGGTGGCACTGGACGAGGCGAAGATCCGCGACGTGCGCCTGTTCTCCGGCGGCCTGGTGCAGGGGCAGAAACTGCAGGACTACGTCAACGCGCAGGTCGACAGCCGCCCGATCGAGCGCCTGAAGCTGCCGTTCGCCGCGGTGTCGGCGCGACTGGACAGCGGCGAGCGCGTGGTCTTCACCCGCGGCAACACCGGCCAGGCGGTGCGCGCCTCCAGCAGCGTGCCGGGCGTGTTCGAACCGGCGCGGATCGGCGGCCACAGCTATGTCGACGGCGGCGTGGTCAGCCCGGTGCCGGTGGACGCCGCGCGCCAGCTCGGCGCCGACCTGGTGATCGCGGTCGACATCTCCACCAAGGCCAGCGGCACCGCGCCGGAGGACATGCTGGGCATCGTCAACCAGTCGATCGCGATCATGGGCCGGGGCGTCGGCGCGCAGGAACTGGGCCGCGCCGACGTGGTGATCCGGCCCGAGGTCAACGACATCGGCCCGGCCGATTTCGCCCGGCGCAGCGCCGCGATCCTGCAGGGCGAACGCGCCGCGCTGGCGGCGCTGCCGCAGATCCGCGCCAGGATCGCGGAACTCGAGGCGCAGCGCGCCGCGGCGCTGGCGCCGAAGCCGGCGGAGCCGGAAGCCGCGCATACCTGCGAGTCGGGTTGGATCCAGGCATTGAACCCATTCCGCGAGAACGCCGCTGCCTGTACGCAGCCCGACACCGAGAACGACGCGCGTCGCTAGGGCGTATCGACATGCGTGCCTTGCCGGCTCGTGTGGAAACGGCGTCAGCAAGTTGGCCGGTAAGTCGTGACTTCGCCGACGGCCTGTCGCGACTTCCGTCGCTCCCACAGGCTCCGACGACTCGGCCCCCGGACTGTCGATCGGCCTAGCCGCAATCTCGCACTCGCACCGGCTGCGGCTTCAACGCATCAGCGCATACAGTCGTCGCGCGATGGCACGCAACATCCCGCCGGGCCACATGGCCGGCGCATAGGGCCCGCGGCGATGCGGCGGCTTGGCGTGCGCGGGATCGGACAGCGAACGGCGGACGGATGGGTCATGGCGCATGAGAGTTCTCCTCGTGATCGCCGGCTGGCGGCGGGACGGCCCCCGGCAGGGGCGAGGAGATCGCGATCTCGGACACCACCATGCACCCGATCTTTTGTTCATTCAAACGAAAACATTTACATTGATCGTTCAATTGAACTGAACACTGCCATGCCCTCCGACGCCACCTCCGGCGCGCCCGCCGCGCCGCCGCTGCTCGAAACCGACGCCCTGCAGACCTTCGTCGCCATCGCCGAGACCGCCAGCTTCACCCGCGGCGCGCAGCGCGTGTTCCGCACGCCGTCGGCAGTGAGCATGAAGATCAAGCGCCTGGAAGAGATGCTGGGGCGGACGCTGTTCGTGCGCGAAGCGCGCCGGGTGCGGCTGACGCCCGAAGGCGAGGTGTTGCTGGGCGACGCGCGGCGCTTGCTGCAGCTCAACGGGGAAACGGTGGCGCGCTTCCTGGCGCCGGCCCTCAGCGGCCGCGTGCGCATCGGCACCTCCGACGATGTCGGCAGCCGCATCCTGCCGGCGGCGCTGGGGCAGTTCGCGCGCACCCACCCTACGGTGGAGGTGGAGATGACGCTCGGCCGCAGCGGCGACCTGGCCGCGCAGTTGGACGCCGGCGCGCTGAATCTGGCGCTGGTCACCGCCGGCAACGACGATTACGGCGCCGATGCCGGCCACGGCGAGACCGTGCATACCGATGTGCTGGTGTGGGCGCAGCGGCGCGATGGCGATGCGGGCACGCGCGCGCCGCTGCCGCTGGCCCTGGCGAGCCAGGGCTGCGTCTGGCGCCGCGCCGCGCTGGCCGCGCTGGACCGCGACGGCCGCGACTACCGCATCGCCTACACCTCGGAACACTGCGGCGGCCAGCAGGCGGCGATGCTGGCCGACCTGGCGGTGGCGCCGTTCCCGCGCAGCCTGGTACGGGCGCCGCTGCAGGTGGTGCCGGCGCGCGCCGGCCTGCCGCCGTTGGGCGAATACCAGATCGTGATGCTGGTCGGCGCGCCCGCGCCGGCGGTCGATGCCCTGGCCGAGGTGGTGCGGCGCGCCTTCCGCGAACTGCGCCGCGAGCGCCTATGACATTCGCCTCCCACGGCACCCGGCGCCGATGCCCCTGTAGGAGGGCTTCAGCCTGAGATTTCCCACGCTTCTCGCAGCCTATCTTCCCCCTTTGAAAAAGGGGGATTGAGGGGGGCGAAAGCCGCCGCTTGCAAGCCGCAGGCTTGCGGCGGCTTGAGCGCCCTCGCGCGCTGCGCGAGGGCCGGGAATCGCGTAGCGATTTGCTGTTGCTCATGCTCGCCGCCGATGCGTCTGCCTACGCGGTCGGGGCTGAAGCCCCTCCTACAGGGATCGGCTGCGGGTGGATGGTCGATTCGGCCCAGGGCCGTTGACGCGCATGGCCGCGCGTCAGCATGCGCATCAGGCGTCCGGCGCGAAGATGTCCGCCAGCCGCGCGACCGACGCCCCGCCCGCGTACCCGACCGTGCCGACCGGCACGCGTCCGCCGGTCGCCTCGATCACCTTCCCCGCCCATTCCGGCTCGAAGCCCCCGCACAGTTCGATGAACTGCACGCCGCCCGCCACCAGATCGGCGGCGACCTGTGGTGCCATCGACGGCTCCGGCACGGCGACCACGGTCGAGCGCAGGCCGCCTCGCTCGATCACCATGCGATCCACCGCCGGATCGGTCTCCGGCGCCTCGAAGATGAATGCCCAGCTGATCATGTCGTTCTCCGCAGTCGTTTCGATGATGATCGCAGACGGCCCCGGGGATGCCGGCACTTCCGCTCGCGGCGTCGACCCCGGAGCGCCGATTCCTATACTGCGCGCATGGAAACCATCGGCCTGCTCGGCGGCATGAGCTGGGAATCGACCGCGCTCTACTACCGCCTGATCAACCAGACGGTGCGCGAGCGCCTGGGCGGGCTGCATTCGGCACGGTTGCTGCTGTACAGCGTCGATTTCGCCGAGATCGAGCCCCTGCAGCACGCCGGCGACTGGGACGGCGCCGGGCGCGTGCTCGGCGCGGCGGCGCGCGCGCTGCGCGACGGCGGCGCCGAGCGGCTGGTGCTGTGCACCAACACCATGCACAAGGTCGCCGACGCGATCGAGGCCGCTGCCGGCCTGCCGCTGCTGCACATCGCCGATCCCACCGGCGCGGCGATCCGCGCCGCCGGCTTCACCCGCGTCGGCCTGCTGGCGACACGCTTCACCATGGAGCAGGCGTTCTATCGCCGGCGGCTGGCCGAGCGCCACGGCCTGGACGTGCGCGTCCCCGATGCCGACGCGCGCGAACGCGTGCACCGGGTGATCTACGAGGAGCTGTGCCTGGGCGTGGTGCGCGATGCATCGCGCGAGGCCTACCGGCGGATCATCGCGCAGTTGGTGGACGACGGCGCCGAATGCATCGTGCTCGGCTGCACCGAGATCTGCCTGCTGATCGGCGACGGCGACGCCGAGGTGCCGCTGTTCGACACCACCATGCTGCACGCGCGCGCGGCGGCCGTCGCGTCGCTCGCGGTTCGCGGCGGGACCTGACCACGACACCGCATCCGCGCTCACGCCACGCCGTAGGAGCGCGCCATGCGGGCGATGCCCGCATGTTCCGACCGCGCCGGCATCGCGCGCATGGCGCGCTCCTACGAAGGCGTCGACCCCTTGGCCCGGCAGGCCGCCGCCGGTCCAGCGGCGGCGCTCACAGGAAATCCAGTGGCGGCTTGGCCACCATCAGCCAGAACACGATCAGGAACGAGACCAGTGCCGGCACCCCCAATGCCGCCCAGCAGCCGAGCGTGGCGTCGTAGCGGCGCGGCAGCGGCGCGCCCTTGGCCGCGGCGGCGGCGGCGATGTCGCGCAGCCGCATCTGCAGCCAGACCACCGGCAGCCAGCACAGCGCCGCGATCAGGAACAGCACGATCGACCAGTACAGCCACGGGGTGGTCAGCGGCAGGCCCATGCGCCGCGCCAGGTACAGGCCGCTGAGCGGCTGGAGCACGATGGTGGTGGCGGTGAACAGCCAGTCGGCGATCACCACGTAGCGCGCCACCACCGCGACCACCCGCGCATCGCGCGTGCGGCTGATGAAGAACAGGTAGAACGCGGTGCCGATGCCGGTGCCGAACAGGAAGGTCGACGACAGCACGTGCAGGTACTTAACGATCAGGTAGTCCATCCGGGCGATCCAGTTCGTGCAGCGCGAGCAGCGCCGCCAGCAGCGGGATGTTCTTCAGCACCGGTCCGTAAGGATGGGCCCAGAACTCGGGCAGGCAGGCAGTGATGACGACGGTGTAGGCGGTGACCAGCAGCAGCTGCACGCGGTACGACCACAGACGCCAGCGCGGGCGCAGCATGGTGATGCCGAGGACCAGGTCGAGGCCGGCGGCACCGTACAACGCCACCTGCGCCGCCATGCCGGTGAGGCCGGTGCGGGCCAGCAGCGCCAGGCTGTCGGCGACCGGATAGACGAACACCGACACCAGGGCGGTGACGATCCACATCGCCGCCACCGCGTAACGCAGCAGCGGCAGCAGCCAGCGCAGGCGCGCGCCGGTGCCGAGGACGCGGCGCGCGCCGGGATCGACGAAGGCCTCGATGCCGCGCGGCGGCCGCCCCAAGAGCCGCGCCGCCGGGCCGGCGTCGGCGACGTTGCCGGCCTCGAGCATGCGCAGCGACTCCGGCGTTGCCAGGCTGCCGGGCAGGCGCGCCAGCAGCGCCGCCGAGGCGCGCGCCAGCGCGGCCGGCATCGGCAGGAACCCGCGCGGGAATCCCAGCCTGCGCTTGAACATCGCCAGGTAGTCGCGCAGGGTCACCGCCGTCGGACCGACCGCGTCGAGTCGTCTCGGCGGGTCCTCGGCTTCGAGCACGCGCAACACCAGCGCGCACAGGTCGTCCAGGTGCAGGGGCTGGATGCGCTGGCCGCCACCGCCCGGCAGCGGCGTGAGCGGCAGCGCCGCCAGCAGCGCGAACCAGCGCGTGCTGGCGCCTTCGGGCGCGAACACCAGCGACGGCCGGACCACCGTCGCCGTCATCGGCAGCGCGGCGAGCGCGGCATCGGCGCGGCCCTTGGAGGCCAGATACGCGGTGGCGGCATCGGGCGCGGCGCCAAGTGCGGAGACCTGCACGATCCTGCGCACGCCGGCGTCCGCGGCCGCCTCGAACAGCGCCAGCGGCCCTTTCACGTGGAGCGCATCGAAGCGCTGGCTATCCTGCTCGCGAAAGATGCCGACGACATTGACCACGGCATCCACGCCGCGCAGCGCGTGCCGCCACTCGGCGGGCGACGGATCGACATAGTCGATCGCCACCGTCTCCGTGTCGGGCCAGCGCTGCCGCAACGATTCGATCCGTCTTCCGCCCGGAATCGCCTCATGCCCCGCCCGCAGCAATCGCTCGACCAACGCCGCGCCGATCAGCCCGCTGGCGCCGCTCACCAGCACACGCATGGCGGCTCTCCCTTGCGCGCCACCGATCTGCCGGTGCGCGCGCTGATGTCCGGATCGGTGGCGAGTGCGCTGTCCACGCTCACATTGTCCTGGCTCTGCCATCGCGACGGCGGTGCGCTGGCCAGCGGCACCAATGCCACCAGCCACTGGTTCTGGGGCGAGACCGCGCGCTACCGCGATGCGCCGAGCCTGCGGCATACGCTGCTCGGCTATGCGATCCACCATGCCAGCTCGGTGTTCTGGGCCTGCGGCTTCGAGCGCCTGGCCGGCCGGCGCGCACGACCGGCACGGATCGCGGCGGCGGCCGGGCTGACCGCGGCGCTGGCCTACGTGGTCGACTACCACGTGGTGCCGCGGCGGCTGACGCCGGGCTTCGAACGGCACCTGCCCGCAAGCGGGATGCTCGCCACCTACGTCGCGTTCGCCGTCGGGTTGTGCCTGGGCAGCCGCGCATGCCGGCGGGGCGTGGTCAAGCTCGCGCGCCGCGTCGCGCGGCCAGCGCGTCGCGCAGTTCGAGCAGCGCCGGCAACGCGCACAACAGCGCCGGCGGCACCAGCACCACCGCCCAGGTCGCGGGACTGAGCGGCGGCTGCCGCACCGTCAGCGCCCAGCCGGTCTCGGGCGCAGACTGCCACGTCGCCGCGATCACCAGGCCGAGCGCGATCGGCGGCGCCATGTCGAGCACGCTGTGCACGTGCTGCTCGAACGGGCGGATGTCGCGCAGACCGTACGCGCGCCGGGTATCGACATATCCGACTACCGCGTGCAACGCGACCAACACCGCCATCCATGCCCACACGCTCCAGCCGATTTCCAGCAGCAGGCCGGCCAGGATCGCGAGAGCCAATAGTCCCAGTTGTAGCAGGTGCATCAGCGATTCTGGCAGGCCCGAGGTATGCGCCAGATCGGTGCGGCGATGGCAGACGAAGTCCAGGGTGCCGGCGAACAGCCACGCCAAATAGCCGGCATAGGCCCAACCGATCAGCCCGGAGCTCAAGCGCGCTCCCGATCGTCGACCGCGGCCGGGTCGAACGGCGCCAGCGGCCGCACCGCAGGGCCGTTGAGCACCGCGCCGGTCTGCGCGTCGAAGCGCGAGCCGTGGCAGGGGCAGTTCCAGGATTTTTCCGTCGCGCTCCAGCGCACCGCGCAGCCCAGGTGGGTGCAGCGCGCGTTGTGCGCGCACAGCGTGCCTTCGCCGGTGCGGTACACCGCCACCCGATGCAAGCCGTGGCGGAGCACCGCGCCCTCGCCGGGCGCGAGCTCGTGCAGCGTGCGGATGTCGCCGCCGCCGATCCAGTCGGCGTACTGCACGGCGACGTTGGCGTTCTCGCGCAGCCATTCGCCGATGCCGCGGAACATCTTGCGTTTCGGGTCATACAGCGCCGCCCACGGATTGGCACGGTCGGCGACCAGGTCGGCGAGCAGCAGCCCGGCCAGGGTGCCGTGGGTGACACCGTTGCCGGAATCGCCGGTGACGATGTAGACGTTGTCCTCGCCGCCCGGATCGCGGCCGATGAAGGCGAGCCCATCGTTCGGCTCGATGATCTGCCCGGACCAGTCGTGGGTGAACTCGGTGACCGCCGGGAACATCGCGCGGGTCCAGTCCTGCAGGCGCACGTAGGCGGTGGGGTCCTCGTCCTGCCCGGTCTTGTGGTCCTCGCCGCCGACGAGCAGCAGCGCCTCGCCGTCGCCGCCGCGCCCCGGCAGCAGGCGCACGTAGTGGTAGGGGTCGCCGTCGTCCCACAGCAGCGCGTCCGGCACGGCGTCGGCCGGCACCCTGCCCGCCACCACGTAGCTGCGGTACGCCGCCTGCTTGGTATGGATCGCAACCGTCTCGTGGAACGGCACGTTGGTGGCGATCACGATCGCGCCGGCCGACAGCGTTCCACCGTCCTTCAGCCGCGCGACCGGCCGCGCGCCGCCGTCGACCCGCGTCACCTCGGCGCGGAAGAAACGCACGCCGAGTCCCTGCGCGGCATCGACCAGCGCATGCAGATACACGTCCATCTCGATGCGCGCCTGACGCGCGAAGCGTAGTGCCGGCCGCATCGCCGGCACGCCCGGCACGCCGTCCTCCAGGTACTCGACCTCCAGCCCGGCCGCGCGCGCGGCGTCCAGTTCGCGACGGAGGCGGCGGTCGTCGCCGTCGTACGGGAACAGGTAGCCGGGGACGCGGCGAAAGCCGCAGCCGTTCTCGCGACCGTCGACGAAAGCCTCGATCCAGTCGATCGCCGCGGCGTGGCTCTCCGCCGCCAACCGCGCGCCGTCCTCGCCGTGCCAGCGCGCCAGGTGATAGAAGCGGTCATCCAGCGCCGAGGCCAGGTGCGCGGTGGTGCGCAGCGTCTCGCCGGCACCGGGACCTTCGCGATCGACCACGACCACCTTGCGCCCGTCCTGTGCCAGGCGCAGCGCGGTCACCGCGCCGGCGACGCCGGCGCCAATGACGAGCACGTCGGGCGCGACGTCGCCGGGCAGCACCTCGACGGACCCGCCGGTTTCCGCGAGCTGTTCCCATACCGGATGCGTACGCGCACTGCCCATGATCGTCGGCCCGTTCTGCGTGGTCGCGTCGGGCGTCTGCGCCGCGGACGCGGAATGGCGGTGGCGCGGGAATGCGATGCCTCTCGTGCCCCGTCCAGAGTATTCGGACGCGGTCGTGATCGCGCGGTGACGCGATCGCCGGCCACAGACGCCGAATCGGTGGCGACGTCAACAACGAGGCATGGGCAACCCGGTACCAATGGATGCTGCAGCCGGACGCGGCACCGACATGGCGCTCCGGGCCGACATCAACGGTGTCGGCCGGCCCTGATTTTTCATCCGGTGCAGCAGCCATGCGATAAGTTCGCTTCGACTGAACCGGCCCGCCTGATTGCCGTTCGACGACGGAATGGTGAGGCCCGTCCACCGCGCCCACCGGCTACCGGTCGGCGAAGTCCTGCGTGAACAGATCCATGAACAGCACCAGTCTGCGGATCCGCGGCGGGGCCAGCAGCCCGACCGCGATATACAGGACAGCGACGACCGAGAACACCAGCTGCCACTCCATGGACGCGCCGAAGTAGTGCAGAAGCACGGCCACCAGCGCCCAGAACACGCCGAAGGCGATGCACGGTATCCGGCCGCTCGATCCAGAGGCGCGCCTGTCACGCGTCGGTCTGTTCATGCGAATCTCCTATCGGCACGGGTTCCAGAGTGGTCTGTAATGCTACCGCCAGTGCCCGGTCACAGCAGCCGTTGCCAGTATCCGACATCGATCCAGCGATCCTGCTTGAACCCGACCTGCTCGAAATGCCCGACCTTGCGGAACCCGAGGCGCTCGTGCAGCGCGATGCTCGCTGCGTTCGGCAAGGCGATGCCGCCGATGGCCGTGCGCATGCCCTGCGCCTTCACCGCGTCGATCAGTGCGACGTACAGGCGCCGGCCGAGCCCCTGGCCGGTGCTCAGGGGGTCCAGGTAGACGGTGGTCTCGACCGAATAGCGGTAGGCACAGCGTCCCTTCCACTTCGATGCATACGCGTAGCCGGCGATCGCGCCGTCGGCGTCCGCCACCAGCCACGGCAACGGGAGCTCCAGCGTGTCGGCGATGCGCTGCGCCATCTCCGCCCCGGACAACGGCTCGGTCTCGAAGGTGACGCAGGTGTCGGCGACGTAATGGTTGTAGATGCGCGCGATCGCTTCGGCATCACCGGGCATTGCAGGACGGATGACGGGTTGCATCGGAACCAGCGGATGGCGGCACGGAACGTGCCGGCGCCAATTGAACCTGATGATTCGCCGCCTGGCGACGTTGGTGGCGCGACCGGTGCGCTTGCGGCGGGCGCCGGCCGCTTCAGCCGTCGAACCGGTACGCAGTCGCGATCGGTTCGGCACGGAGGAACGCGTGGAGAGGAACGCGTTCCTCTCGCTTGCCTACGGCGGCAGCGGCACGCCGCCGAACGCCTTCACGGTACGCAGCACGAAGCTGGAGTTGACGTCGGCCACGCCGCTGGCGTTGAGCAGGCGGTCGAGCAGGAAGCGCGAGAAGTGGTCCAGGTCCTGCACCATCACGTGCAGCAGGTAGTCCATGTCGCCGGTCAGGGCGTGGCAGGCGACCACCTCGTCCCAGCTGTGCACGGCCGCGGTGAAGCGCTCGACGTGGTCGGCATCGTGCTTTTCCAGCTGCACGCGGACGAAGGCCTGCAGGCCGAGGCCGACACGTTCGGGGTCGACCTCGGCGCGATACCCGGCGATCACGCCGCTGCGCTCGAGCCGCTGCACCCGGCGCAGGCAGGCGGAGGCCGACAGGTGCACCCGCTCGGCCAGTTCGGCATTGGTCTGGCGACCGGCGCGCTGCAGTTCGGCCAGCAACTGCAGGTCCGTGCGGTCCAGGTCGAGTCGCTGCATGATTCTGCCGTGATTATTCGATTCAGCGCAATGATACCGCGCTTCGCCCGGCCGTTCCGGCAACAACGCAATCTCCTTGCGCGGCGCTGGGGGTACAGTCGAAAGCTCCCCCGAGGTCGTGGAGTCCCTGCGATGAACAGCCAGCCGCGCCGCGTCGAAAACCTGCACACCGACAAGGGCAAGGTGCCGGTGTACGCCACCGGCATCGTCGAGCAGCCCTGGGATGACTACAGCGACGACGACCACGCCACCTGGTCGACGCTGTACGCGCGCCAGCGCGAGATCCTGCCGGGACGCGCCTGCGACGAGTTCCTGGCCGCGCAGGATGCGATGGGCATGTCGGCCGACCACATTCCGAAGTTCTCCGAGCTCAACCAGGTGCTCACCACCGCCACCGGCTGGACGCTGATGGGCGTGGAGGGGCTGCTGCCGGAGCTGGATTTCTTCGACCACCTGGCCAACCGCCGCTTCCCGGTGACCTGGTGGATCCGCAAGCCGGAACAGATCGACTACATCGAGGAGCCGGACCTGTTCCACGACCTGTTCGGCCATGTCCCGCTGCTGATGAACCCGGTGTTCGCCGACTACATGGAGGCCTACGGCAAGGGCGGGGTGAAGGCGCACGGCATCGGCGCCGACGCACTGCAGAATCTGACCCGGCTGTACTGGTACACGGTGGAGTTCGGCCTGATCCAACAGGCCGACGGGCTGCGCATCTACGGCAGCGGCATCGTGTCGTCGAAGGGCGAGTCGGTCCATTCGCTGGAAAGCGCCGCACCCAACCGCATCGGCTTCGATCTCGAGCGGATCATGCGCACCCGCTATCGCATCGACAGCTACCAGAAGACCTATTTCGTCATCGACAGCTTCGAGCAGCTGATACAAGCGACGCAGCCGGACTTCACCCCGATCTACGCGCGGCTGTCGCGGCAGGCGTCGCTGCCCGCCGGCGAGATGCTGGAGAGCGACCGGGTGTACCAGCGCGGCACCGGCGAGGGCTGGCCGACGGACGCGGATGTCTGACGGCGTCGCGCCGGAGTGCGCATTCCCCGACAACGCCGAGGCGCTGGAGGTGAGCCCCCCAAGGGGCCAATCAAAGCATGCGCCGCTTGAAGGATGATCATGGTAGGCCAAGGCCCACCACAGGGATCCGGCGAAGCGGCAGCGTCTGAACCATCGCGACTTCCCCGCATCCTCCGCTCCACGCCCCGGCCCGCACCAGTGGCACGCTCGTGCCGGGACCGGTCGCGTTGCGCGTTGTAATCTGCACGCCGACCTCCCCCGAAGGCCTCCTTGCCGATGTTGAATGCCTGCCTGGCCTGTGCGCTCCTGCCCGCGGGCGCCGCCGTCGCACTGAATCCCGATGCCAACGACGCCGTCACGCTCGACCGGATCGTGGTGGAGGCCACGCGCCTGCGCGGCGTTCCGGCGTTCGACATGCCCGCGTCCACGGCGACGATCTCGCTGCGCAACGACGGCAACCGCGCCGGTGCCGACGTATCGGAAGTGCTGCGCGGCGTACCGGGCGTGCTGGCGCGCGACCGGCAGAACCTGGCGCAGGACACGCAGCTGTCGATCCGCGGCTTCGGCGCGCGCTCGACCTTCGGCGTGCGTGGGGTGCGGCTGTATGCCGACGGCATTCCGGCGTCGATGCCGGATGGCCAGGGCCAGCTGTCGCACTTCAGCCTGGCCGGCGGTGACCGCATCGAAGTGATCCGCGGGCCGTTCTCGGCGCTGCACGGCAATTCGTCGGGCGGCGTGGTGCAGATCCACAGCGCGAACGGCGAGGCCGGCGATCCGTGGCGCGCGCGCGCGACCGTCGGTCGTGACGCGACGTATTCGGCCGCGGCGCAGCTGCTCGGCGGAGGTGGGCGCATCGGCTACAACCTGGCGCTGTCGCGCTACGACACCGACGGCTGGCGCGACCACAGCGCCGCGCGCCGCGACACCGCCAACCTCAAGCTCGGCGTCGACCTCGGCGCGCGTCGGCACCTGGACCTGGTGCTCAACTACGTCGACGTGCCGGAAGCGCGCGATCCGCTGGGGCTGACGGCGGAGCAGGTGCGCGCCGATCCGCGCCAGGCGGTCGCCAATGCGTTCGTCTTCGACACCCGCAAGACGGTGCGCCAGCACCAGGCCGGCATGACCTATGAACAGGGCCTGGGCGCGGCGCAGACGCTGCGGCTGATGGCCTATGGCGGCAGCCGCGAGGTGATGCAGGTGCTGCCGATCCCGGACTTCGCCCAGGGCAATCCGCTGAGCTCGGGCGGCGTGATCGACCTGGACAACCGCTACGACGGCCTCGACGCGCGCTGGTCGTGGCAGGGCGCCGTCGCCGAACGGCCGCTCGAGTTCACCGTCGGCGGCAACCTCGACCGCCAGCGCCAGCACCGCCGCGGTTTCGAGAACTTCGTCGGCGAGACGCTCGGCGTGCGCGGCGCGCTGCGCCGCGACGAGCGCAACGCCGTCGACAACGCCGACGCCTACGCGCAGGCGTGGTGGCGCTTCGCCGAGCGCTGGTCGCTGCTGCTGGGAGCGCGCCACAGCGAAGTCGAATTCGAATCGCGCGACCGCTACGTCACCGATGCCAATCCCGACGACAGCGGCCGCGTGCGCTTCCGCCACACCGCGCCGGTGGCGGGCCTGACCTTCGCGCCACAGGCGGACTGGCGCGTGTACCTGTCGGCCGGCCGCGGCTTCGAGACCCCGACCTTCAACGAGATGTCCTATCGCGCCGACGGCGGCGCCGGCCTCGCGTTCGGGCTGCGCCCGGCGGTCAGCGACAACGTCGAGCTCGGCATGAAATGGCGCGACGCCCGCGGCGCGAGCTGGGAGGCGGCGCTGTTCCGCGCCGACACCGACGACGAGCTGGCGGTGGCGCGCAACGTCGCCGGCCGCAGCAGCTTCCGCAACGTCGGCCGCGCGCGGCGGCAGGGGTTCGAGACCGCCTTCGCCACGCCGCTGGGCGAGGCCTGGGACCTGCGACTGGCGTACACCCGGCTGGACGCGACCTTCCGCGACGCCTACCGGATCTGCCAGGGCGCCGGCTGCACCGTGCCGGAGACCGAGGTGCCGGCCGGCGCGCGCATTCCCGGCGTGCCGGAACAACAGCTGTTCGCGCGCCTGCAGTGGCGTGGCGAAGCCTGGAGCGCGGCGATCGAGGGCGAGGCGATCGGCGACGTGCCGGTGAACGACCTGGGCAGCGAATCGGCCGCCGGCTACGGCCTGCTGCACCTGGAGGCCGCGCGCCGCTGGCGCACCCGCAGCGGCGAACTGCGCACCTTCGCCCGGATCGACAACCTGCTCGACCGCGCCTATGTCGGTTCGGTGATCGTCAACGAGGGCAACGGCCGCTTCTACGAACCCGGGGCCGACCGCGGCTGGCTGCTGGGCGCGGAGTGGACCTGGGCGCGCTGAAACGGGACCCCCTTCCGTAGGAGCGCGCCATGCGCGCGATGCCGCGGGCATCACGCCGCCCATAAATTCCGATAACCGGGGCGCCTGCCGGTCCAGCATCGCGGCATCCACCGGATCCTGCCGGCACCCGCGGCATCGCGCGCATGGCGCGCTCCTACGGTGCGTTCGGCCCCGCCAGATCCGGTTAAACCCAGCCGTCGCTGCCGACCGCGCGCAGGTAGGCCTGCAGGCCGCGATCGGCGCTGTCGTCGTACTGCTCCCCAGTCGCGACGAACACGTCCATCCGGTCCGGCCGGAAGTTGCGGAATCCGGCGCGCAGCCGGCACCAGGCGCCGAGCGTCCAGCTGCCGCCCCAGAACGCCAGGCACAGCGGCTCGATTTCGCGTTCGCTGTTGCGGCCGTCGCCGTCGCAGTAACGGATCGCCAGCACCTGCCGCGCCTCGATCGCGGCGTGCAGGCGGTCGATGACGCCGCTGGCCTCGATCCGATCGTCGCGCGCGGGCGCGTAGATCCGGGTGCGCTGCGCGCGCGCCTGCAGCGCCGGCGGCAGCACCGCCTCGATCTTGAGCAGCGCCGAGCAGGCGCCTGCCGCCAGCCGCGGACCGCCGAAGGCCCGCACGAAGCGCGTGCCGGTCACCAGGGCCTCGAGCTCGTCGCCGTCGAACATCAGCGGCGGGATGTCCGCGCCCTTGCGCAGCACGTAGCCGATCCCGGCCTCGCCCTCGATCGGCACGCCCGACAGCTGCAGGTCGACGATGTCGCGGTACACGGTGCGGACCGACACCCCGAGGGTGGCGGACAGCTGGTGCGCCGGCAACGCGGAACGGCGGCCACGCAGTGCATGGATAATCAGGAACAGGCGGTCGGCGCGGCGCATCGGCACATCATTGCGCAGGGCCGCGGCGGCGGCCAGCCGCCGGTGGGATGGCGCGGGCTCACCACGGCGAGCCCGCGGTCGGCCGCAGGCGCATGACCTCGCAGTCGCGGGGCCGCTGCGGCGGTGCGTCCGCGTGCCACGCCGCGCGCAGGCCGTCGTCCCATCGCGGCACGCGGGCGAACCAGGCGAACACGTGTTCCCCTTGGCGCACGGGCAAGGCGGGAAAGTCGTTGCGCGCATATTCGCTGGCGAACCCGCCCAGCAACACGGCGCCGGCAGCCGCGAACCGCGGCCACAGCTGCTGCCGGAAATGCAGCGGCACCGCCGCGTCGACCGGGGCGTCGAAATGGCACAGCACGCCGATCACCTCCGCGCCCGCGGCAGTCCCCGCATCGGTCGAGTCCACGTCGGCCGGATCGATGACCGGCCGCAGCAGCAGCACGTCGTCCGAATCGATCATGGTCGCGTTCGCGGCTTCGCGATGTCGGCGCCAGGCCGGGCCGCCGTAGAAGTCGGCCAGCGCCTGTCGCCGCGCTGCCATGTCGGCAAAGCCGCGCAGCCACACGAAGCGGTCGGGCACGTCGAGATCGCGGAAGCGGCCGAGCAGGCGCATGCCGCAGGCTTCCTGCGGCGCCACCAGGTCGCGCTCGAACAGGTCGATCAGGGCATCGCGACGCCCCGGGTGCAGGGTGTAGCGGCGCAGCTCGACCACCGCGGGCAGCCTGGTCATCACCGCATCGTGCCGGCTCACGGCCGCCGCTCCGCGGACGCGGGCGCCCGGCCACCGCCGTCTCCGGCGCGGGTGCCGTGGCAGCTGCGGATCTGCGGCCGGCGCCTCATGCCGGCAACCGCGTGAAGTACATGTGCCAGTTGGTTTCCCAGCTGGTGCCGCCGTCGGTGGACAGGCCCTGCTGCCAGTGCGCGCCGTCGGCGCTGATCTCGTCCCAGAGGAAACGCGCCAGCACCGTGCGGCCCTGGTGGCGGTCGATGCCATAGAAGCTGCCGATGCCCTGTGCGAAGCCGCCGACGACCGGCGCCTCCAGGATGCCGTCGCGGTTGCTGGCCCAGTACAGGCTCCATTGCCGCGCCTGTGGATCGAACAGCCGCAGGGTCATGCCGAGCAGGCCGCCGCTCCAGTCGCTGACGAATTCGTCGACGTTGCCCAGGCCGCCCAGCACCGGCCGGCACACCTGCTCCGCGTCGAAGCCGTCCCAGTCCTGTGCACCGGCCAGCCGCGTCCTGAGCCGCTCGTTGCGGATCCGCCAGCGGCCGTGCAGGAAATCGAAGTCGTGGCGACCGTCGCGGTCGTCGTGTGCTGCTTGCATGCCATGTTCCTCGTCGATGATCCGCGCCACCGGGCCGGCGTGGGCCGGCACCTGCCATGTCCGCAACCAGATCCGCCCGTCGGTGCGGGCGGTCCTGAGGGAGCGTTGGTGGCGCTGCGGTGTCGATAGCCTGCGGCGGGCCTGCTGACAGCATGGTGTCAGCAGACAACGGCGCGTCGGATCTGTCGCCCGCTGCTGCTCAGCCCGGAGCGAAGAGCCCGTGGAAGCCGAGCGGGAAGGCGTACGGCAGCCAGGCCTGGGCCAGCGGCCCGTCGCCGATGCGGCGTGCATCGAACACGGCGATGCCGCTGCGATCGCGCGCCGCGTCGAGCAGGGTGCCGACCAGCCAGCCGTCATCGGGCCGGTCGCTGCCGGGACGCGGTACGAACACGTGCTCCTCGGCCAGGATGTCGGCGCCGTAGCGGTGCACCTCGCGCCGATCGCGGGCCGGATCGAACATCGCCACGGCGTTGAAGTAGGGCGCGTTGGCTTCGCCCTCGGTGGTGGGCGCATACAGTCGCGCCGGCCGATCGCCGGGCGTGCGTGGATCGAACAGCGGGAATTCGATGTCCGCGACGTCATGCGCCACCCAGCGTGCGCGGCCGCGGCCCAGGTCCAGATGCAGATCGGCCAGCCGCGACGGCATGCCGCCGTCGCGCGCATGCCCGCGCATCGCCTCCCGCATCGGCGAACGCGCCTGCTCCGGATCGGAATGGCGGACGGCGCGCACCACGATCCCGCCGTTGCGTTCGAAGGCGTCGCCGAAGTGATAGACGGCGGCGAAGTCGACCTCGAACCAGCGCGCCCGGTCGGGCGCGTTCTTGTCGACCACCGCCACCATGCAGGCACGGTCGGTGGCGAAGCGCAGGCGTTCGAAGAATGCGCCGTCGTCCTCGGCGAACCGGAACGGCGCCAGCACGAAGACCAGGTGCCGCTCGGTCATGGCGAAGCTGTGCAGGTAGCCGGGCGCCGGCGTCTCCAGCATGTGCGCGCCGCGCAGCGCGCCGTCGGCGCCGATGTGCCAGAGCAGCAGGCCGGCGCCACCCGTCAACGAGATCGCGCCGAAGTTCCAGAGCGAGCCGTCGCGATCGCGCAAGGGATGCGCGGAGAACGGCAGCGCCGCCAGGTCGTCGCGCCAGGTCACCGGCCCCAGCGTATCCAGCGCGTCGGGATCGAGCTCGAACGCCGAGCCGCCCTCCCACAGCGCGAACAGCCGCCCGCCGATCATCGCCACCGAGGTGTTGGCGGTATTGGCGTCGTCGTTGTTGCGCACCGGCTGCGCGTCCGGCACGGTGGTGCCGGCGGCCGTGGTGAGGAAACGGCCGGCGGCGCGCTCGCGTTCGAACTTCGGCGTGGCCACCATGCGTGCGCGGTGGGTCACGCCGTCCGCGCCCAGGCGCCAGCCGTGCACCATGCCGTCGCCGTCGAACCAGTGCTCGTAGCGGAAGCCGTCCCGCTCCAGCCATGCCGGCCCGTTGCGGTACAGCGTGCCGGCGAGGCCGTCGGGCAGGCGGCCTTCGAGCTGCACCGTGGTGGGCCCGAGCGATTCGGTGCCGACGCTCTTCCAGCCCGCCAGCCACGGATGCCGCTCCAGGCCGGCGGCGAACGCCGCCGGATCTCCGGCCAGCGCCGTGCCGCGCAGCAGCGGTGGGGTCAGCGCCAGCGCGGTGGCGCCGGAAAGCAGGTTGCGCAGGAAGCGGCGACGGTCCATGGCGGCGCCCTCAGCGGATCGCGATGTCGAGGACGAGGTCGTCCGCGCCGAGGTCGAAGCGGGCCTCGTCGAAGGTCGGCTTGCGCATCACCTGCGGATTGTTGCTGAAGCCATAGCCTTCGACCGGCATGCCGACGAGATTGGTGTCGAGGCGGCCGTTGCCGTTCTCGTCGTGGAACGCCATCACTGCGTAGGCGCCGGGCGCCAGGTCGGCGACGTGCATCCGCACCGCGTTGCCGGTCGCGGTGAGCTGCTGCGCGGCGACCGGGGCGGCTTCACCGTCCCAGCCGGCGGCGCTGTCGACCACGGAAACGCGGACGCTGCCGTCCTGGCTGCGCAGGCCCTGCAGGCGCACTTCCAGATCCGCGGCCCACGCGGCGGGGGTACAGGCGATGGCCGGAAGCAGAAGGGTGGCGAGAACGAAGCGGGTCATGGCATGTCTTCTCGGGTTTGCGGGAGGACGCCAGTTTCGTTGCCACCGTCAAGGGCGTCAGGAGCCGGTGGTCATCGATCCGGCCTGCCGGAAGTCACTTCTTTCACCGGCCCCATTGCCCTGGCGCGCCGTACGCCGCAGCATGACCGCATGACGTCGTCGATCCACAAGTTGTTGCTGCCCTTCAATCTCGCCGGGCTGTGCACGCTGAGCGCAGTCGCGCTGTCGCTGCGCTGGATCGCGCCGGAGGCGGCGGTGCTCGGCTGGGCGACGCTGGCGGCGTTCACGCTCGCCTTCCTGCTGTACGACATCGCGCGCCTGCGCGACACCTGGGCCGGCCACGCATTGCTGGTCCTGATGCCGTTGCTGGCACTGCTGCTGCTCTGGCTGACGCCGCGCTCCGGCTCCTCGCAGGTGCTGCTGGTGGTGTGGACCGCTGCGGCGGCGATGGCCTGGCCGCTGCGATGGGCGGCGGTGGCGGTGCTGCTGGCGGACGCGGCGGCGTACCTGATCCTGCTGCGGCAGGGGCATTTCTCGCCGCTCACCGTGACCTTGATGTATCTCGGCTTCCAGGCCTTCGCCGCATTGATCGCCCACTACGCCACCAGCGCTGAGCGCACGCGTGATGCGCTGGCACGCGTCAACGCCGACCTGCTGGCGACGCGCGCGCTGCTGGCCGATGGTGCCCGCGACAGCGAACGGGTGCGCGTGGCGCGCGAACTGCACGACGTGCTCGGCCACAAGCTGACGGCGATGACGCTCAACCTGCGCGCGCTGGGCAACGATCCGGCGCTGGCCGGCCGCAAGGAACTGCACGTCGCGCAGCGCATGTCGCAGGAGCTGCTGGGCGACATCCGCGGCGTGGTGCAGTCGCTGCGCGACTCCTGCGGGCTGGACCTGGCGACCGCGCTGCATGCGCTGGCCGCGCCGCTGCCGCGGCCGCGGCTGCAGCTGGACATCGCCGACGACGTGCACGTCACCGATCCGGTGCTGGCGGAAACCGTGCTGCGGATCGTGCAGGAAGCGCTGACCAACAGCGCGCGCCATGCCGATGCCGACACCGTGCGCGTGGCGCTGTCGATGCGCGACGGCGCGCTGCAGGTGCGGGTGGAGGACGACGGCCGCCTGCGCGGCGCGCTGAGCGAAGGCAACGGCATTGCCGGCATGCGCGAACGGGTCGCCGCGCTCGGCGGATCGCTGGCGTTCGCGGCCAATGCGCACGGCGCGCTGCGCATCGACGCGAGCCTGCCGGCATGAGCGAAGGCGCGCCGCCGGCACTGCGCATCGCGCTTGCCGACGACCAGGCCCTGGTGCGCGCCGGCCTGCGCGCGCTGCTGGAACAGCAGGGCGTCGAGATCGCGTTCGAGGCCGAGGACGGCGAAAGCCTGCTGGCGCAGCTGGCGCGGATGCCGGTCGACGTGATCCTCAGCGACATCCGCATGCCCGGCGTCGACGGCGTCGACGCACTGGCCGCGCTGCGCGCACGCGGCGACGCCACCCCGGTGCTGCTGCTGACCACCTTCGACGAAACCGACCTGCTGCTGCGCGCACGCGACGCGGGCGCCCAGGGATTCCTGCTCAAGGACGCCGCGCCCGAAGACCTGCGCGAGGCGATCGAGCGCCTGGCGGCGGGCGAGACCCTGCTGCAGCCGGTCAGCACCGATCCGGTGCGTGCGCGCTACCGCTATCACGACGAGCGCGCGCCGGTGGACACCTTCAACGCGCGCGAAGTCGCGATCCTGCGGCTGCTGGCCGGCGGCTACTCCAACCGGGAGATCGCGCGCAGCCTGTTCCTGGCCGAGGGCACGGTGAAGAACTACGTCTCGACCATCCTCGACAAGCTCGGCACCCGCGATCGCACCCGCGCCGTGCTCAAGGCGATCACGCTGCGGGTGATCTGAGCCGCGCGCTCCCCGCTCGCGGCGAAAGGCTTATTGCCGCGGCATAGCCTCGTGCTCCGGATCCTGTTCGCAGTGACGTTCAAACGATGCCTGGCCGGCGGGAAAGCCTTCGGCTTCGGCCAGCTCCCAGGGACGCTCGCACTGCTGCGTCCGCGCGCACCACGCGTAACCGGCAGAGGGGATGCAGCCATGCGCGTCCCGATCCGAACCTGGCAGCGGAATCGCGCCGGTGTCCGGCGCCGGCGAGGTGCAGGCGACCAGCAAAAGGGCGGCCACGGCCGGAACCCAACGCCTTTTCTCGTTCATCCGCATGCTCCGTTTGGCCCAGGCCTGCACTCTACCCGCGGACCGCGGCGCTTACCTCACCGGCGCGGCATGCGAGGATGAGGCTCTCCGAACCCGTCGGTGAAAGCACCGTGACCCAGAGCGCCGCCGCCCACGACGATTTCATCGAGGTCACCCCCGGCGTGGTCGACGCCGCGACCTGCGCCGCGATCGTCGAGCGCATCCGCGGCAGCGATGCGTTGCAACCCGGCCAGGTCGGCGGCGGCGTGTTTCCCGAACTCAAGCGCAGCCGCGACCTGTCGCTGGCCGGCAACCCGGCCTGGGCGGACGTGGAACAGGCGCTCAACGTCGCCGTCTACGGCGGCCTGCTGGCCTACCTGCGGCGCTATCCGCAGGCGCTGATCGCACCGCTGATGCTGCAGCAGCCCGGCGCCGACGGTGCCCCACGGCGGCTGTCTGCCGAGGACCTGGCGGCGATGGACGATCGCCGCCTGGGCGAACTCGCGCGCACCTGCCTGCGCCCGGGCGCGATCAACCTGCAGTGGTATCGCGACGGCGAGGGTGGTTATCCGTACTGGCACTGCGAACTGTATCCACGCGATGCACAAAGCGAGACCCTGCACCGGCACCTGCTGTGGACGATCTATCTCAACGACGGTTTCGAGCAAGGCGAGACCGAGTTCCTGTTCCAGCAGCGCAAGGTCGCGCCGCGTACCGGCGACCTGCTGCTGGCGCCGACCGCCTTCACCCATACCCATCGCGGCAATCGCCCGCGCGGCGGCGACAAGTTCATCGCCACCAGCTGGATCCTGTTCCAGCGCGCCGAGCGGCTGTTCGCCGCGGGCTAGGACGTGTCATCAACTGTCCAATCCCAACGCTCCGGAACCAGATGTCTCCGCGCGCGGCGCTCGTAGGAGCGCCCCATGGGCGCGATGCCGCGGGTGCCGACAGGATCCGGCGGATGTCGCGATCCTGGACCGGCAGGCGCGCCGGTCACCGGAATGTGCTGGCCACGAAACGCCCGCGGCATCGCGCCCATGGGGCGCTCCTACGCTAGGCGGCCGGGTGGCGCCAACGTTGCCTCAGCCGTCCTTGCGCGGCTGGTTGAGCACCAGCCAGTACAGGCCCACCTGCTTGACCGCCCACACGAACTGCTCGAAATCGACCGGCTTGCGGATGTAGCTGTTGACGCCCAGCGCATAGCTGGCCTCGACGTCGAACGGCTCGTTGCTGGTGGTCAGCACCACCACCGGCAGGGCGCGGGTGCGGGCATCGCTGCGGATCGCCTGTAGAACCTCGCGCCCGTCCACCTTCGGCAGGTTGAGGTCGAGCAGGATGATCGAGGGCAGGTCGTCGGGGGCGCGATCGGCGTAGGCGCCGCGCGCGAACAGGTAGTCCAGCGCCTCGGCGCCGTCGCGCACCACGGTCAGGGTGTTGGCGATCTTGGCCTCGGCGAAGGCGATGCGGGTGAGTTCGACGTCGTCCGGATTGTCCTCGACCAGCAGGATCTCTTTCTCGTTCACGCTTCACTCCGCGATGCCGGCGCCGCCGGCAACTCGACATGGAACACGCTGCCGGAACCGGGCGTCGACTCCGCCCACAGCCGGCCTGCATGCCGCTCGGCGATGCATTGTGCGATCGCCAGTCCGAGGCCGTGCCCGCCGCCCTCTTCCGGTCCGTGCAGGCGCTGGAACGGCTCGAACATCCGTTCAGCATAGCGCATGTCGAAACCGCTGCCCTGGTCGCTGACCGAGATCACGATATGGCCGTCGCGGCGCTCGCCGCGCACGTCGATGCGCACCCGATCGCGCTCGCGCGAGAACTTCCAGGCGTTGTGCAGCAGGCGCTCGAACAGCTGCTTGAGCTGGCGCTCGTCGCCGAATGCCACGAGCTGCGGCTGCACGGTCACCTCGGCGTCACGTTCCGGCTCGGCGTCCTGCAGTTCGGCCGCACTCCACTCCACCAGCAGCCCGATATCCACCCGCTCCGGGCGCAACGGCGCCCGCGCGACGTGCGACAGCTGCAGCAGGCCTTCGATCAACGCCTCCATGCGCCCGGTGGCATCGCAGATGCGATCCAGATAGTCGCGCCCGCGCGCATCGATCGCGTCGGCATGGCCGGCGGCGAGGATCTGTGCATAGCTGCCGATCGCGCGCAGCGGCGCGCGCAGGTCGTGGGAAATGCCGTGCGCGAGGGTTTCCTGCTGCCGGCGCAGCATCTGCAGCGCGCGCTCTGCCTCCTGCAGACGTGTCTCGGCGTCGGCGGCGGGCGGGGCTGAACGGGGCTCGGGAGACATCGCGGTGTCCGGGTGGTGCGCGGCCAGTCTAGCGACGATCCAGTCGCGGCAGCGTGTATCCGGGATAAATCCCCGCGCGTGTCGGCCGCTTCCCACGGCCCTGGCACCGGTGCCCTTGTCGGAAGGGCTTCAGCCCCGACCTGCCGAAGGTCGCGGCCGGCGCGGCGACGCTGGTGCTGCCTGCACCTCACGGATCATCTGCAACAGCTTTTCACCTCCCCAGGAAAAGGGAGCGCGCAGTGCGGTGCGGGCGGGAAGCTGTGTGCGTGGGTCTTTTCCGCGCTCCGCTTGTTCCCGGGGTCGGGGCTGAAGCCCCTCCTACAGGATCGGCTGCGGGATGGGATGGTCTAGAACAGCTCGCCCTGCGGCGACGGCGGCCGCGGCGGGACGAAGCGCGCGCAGTCGAGCGCCGGCAGGCGCCCGTAGCCGAGCCGGCGATGGGCGCGCGCGAACCGCCCGGCGATCAGATCGGCGAACGGCCCCTCGCCGCGCATGCGCCGGCCGAACGTGCTGTCGTAGTCACGGCCGCCACGCATCTGCCGGATCAGGCTCATGACGTGCGCGGCGCGCTCGGGGTAATGCAGTTCCAGCCACTCGCGCCAGAGCTGCTTGAGCTCGTGCGGCAGCCGCAGCAGCACGTGACCGGCCGCGGCCGCGCCATGTTCGCGCGCCGCCTCGAGAATGGCTTCCAGCTCGTGGTCCGTGATCATCGGGATCACCGGCGCCACCATCACCCCGACCGGCACGCCGGCATCGGCCAGTCGCCGCAACGCCTGCAATCGGGCATGCGGCGCCGAGGCGCGCGGCTCCATCTTCGCCGACAACCGGTTGTCGAGCGTGGTGATCGAGAAGTACACGGTGACCAGCCGCTGCCGCGCCAGTGTCGCCAGCAGGTCGAGGTCGCGCAGCACCAGCGCGTTCTTGGTGATCAGGCTGACCGGATGCCGGCACTCGGCCAGCACTTCCAGCAGTGCCCGGGTGATCCGGTAGCGGCGCTCGATCGGCTGGTAGGCATCGGTGTTGATGCCCAGCGCGATCGCCGAGCAGCGATAGGCGGGCCTGGCCAGTTCCGCGCGCAGGCGCTCGGCGGCATTGGTCTTGGCGTACAGGCGGGTCTCGAAATCCAGGCCCGGCGAAAGATCCAGATAGGCGTGCGACGGCCGCGCGAAGCAATAGGCGCAACCGTGCTCGCAGCCGCGGTAGGGATTGACCGACTGGCTGAAGGCGATGTCCGGCGAATCGTTGCGGCTGACGATGCTGCGCGCACGTTCCTCGGTGACCACCGTGTCCGGGTGCGCGGCCTGCGCCGCGTCGGTCAGTTCCGCCAGGCCGCCCCAACCGTCATCCTCGGCCCGGGCCACGGTCTTCTCGAAGCGGCCGCTGACGTACGAGCCCGAACCCCGCCCCTTGATCGCCGCGGGCGCGGGCATCTGTTGCTTGCCGTTCTCACGCATGCCAATCAGGTTAACGCCGCAGGATCGCAGTCGCTGCGACCGCGCCGGGCGGCCGCCATCGGTGGTGGCCATGATGAACGCGCCGCCGTGCGCCGCGAAGGGCAACAACGGCAGGGCACACCCGCTGTCGGCTTGCGCCGGGTCGGGGCTGAAGCCCCTCCTACGGGAGCTTCGGTGCCCGGGGGCGCCATGGGGGCGAAACTTGGCCGGTTTAGCTGAACAGGTCGATGGCCGGTGGCCGGTGCGCGGCGCTCCCGCCGTTCACGCTAGACACCAGAGCCGAGCCCCCGGGGCTCAGCAGGGGAAGTACATGAGTCTGGTTGTCCAGAACGCCCGCCGGAATGTTCCCGGCCACATCCGGATTCGGCCGATGCCTGCGCATCGGACTGATGGCGCCGCTGCCAATGTCGATGACCGCTGACGGCGACGGTGTGCGGCTTCTATCGATGCCCGGACCGGCGCCCTGGAACCGCGACGACGCGGTCGTGCGCCGTCGCCCACACCCCTGTCTGTCATCCACGGCACGGAGACTGGCCACTGCCGCGCGGGCGCTGCCGTCGTGCCACCGCGATCGGCGACTGCAAGGAGCGTGACGATGGCTGCCCTACCCAAATTCAACCCGCATTGCGTGATCTGGTTCGGCCGGCCGTCGCGGCACGAGCGCGACATGCTGGCCGCCGCCGGATGGCGGATGCGGATCGCCGATCCCGCGCGTGACCTCCACGTCGGCATGCGTGGCGAGGACTACGTGATCGGCCTGGTGGATCTGCGTGGCGGCGACACCTCCGCGCTGGCGGCGCTGGAGCAGCTGGTCACCGATCACGCCGACCTGCCCCTGCTGGCGCTGACCTCGGAAGACACGCCGACCGAGGATGCCGGCGTCCGCCGGATCCTGAGCGCCTGCGGCGAACGCCTGGTGGCGCCGCTGAACCCGCAGCAGTTCGGCCAGGCGCTGTCGTCGTTCGATGCCGACGGCACGTGCATGGACGACGCCAGCGGCATGATCGGACAGAGCGCGCCGATGCTGGAAGTGCACGGCATCCTCCACCGCTATTCGCGGGTCGACCTGCCGGTGCTGATCACCGGCGAGACCGGCACCGGCAAGGAGCTGGCGGCGCGCGCGCTGCATGAGCGCTCTTCCCGCCATCGCGCGCCGTTCGTCGCGGTCAACTGCGGGGCGCTGCCGCCGAGCCTGGTGCAGTCGGAACTGTTCGGCCACGAGCGCGGTGCCTTCACCGGCGCCAGCGCGCGCCGCATCGGCCTGTTCGAATCCGCCGACGGCGGCACCCTGTTCCTCGACGAGATCGGCGACCTGCCGCTGGACGCGCAGACCAACCTGCTGCGGGTGCTGCAGGAAGGCACCCTGGAGCGGGTCGGCAACAGCCATTCGCTGCGGATCGACGTGCGTGTGCTGGCGGCGACCCACGTCGACCTCGAGCAGGCGGTCGCCGCCGGACGCTTTCGCCAGGACCTGTACTACCGGCTCGACGTGCTGCGCCTGGACATGCCGCCGCTGCGCGATCGCGGCGACGACATCGAGCTGCTGGCGCGGCGCTTCCTGGAGGCGTTCCGCGAGCACCATGCGGTGACCGCGCGCGGCTTCAACGCCGCCGCGCGCCAGGCGATGCGCGCGCATCGCTGGCCGGGCAACGTGCGCGAACTGCTCAACCGGGTACGGCGCGCGGCGGTGATCGCCGAACAGCCGCTGATCGGCCCCGCCGAGCTGCAGCTCGGGAAAAACGACGGCGCGGGCGCGGGCCTGGACCACGCGCGCGAGCACGCCGAGCGCGAGGCGGTGCTGTCGGTGCTGCGTGAAACCGGCTGCAACGTCAGCGCTTCGGCCCGCCGGCTGCGGGTCTCGCGCGTCACCATGTACCGGTTGTGCCGCAAGCACCGGCTCTCGCTGGCGGAGATGCGCTGACCGTTTCGCCCGCCGCACGCGCGATCACAGCATGTACGGCACCTTGAAGGTCAGGTTGAAGTCCGGCGCGTCCGGCGTCAGGCCGATGCCGAGCATCCCCACCAGCGTGGTGTTGGCGTTGAGCGCATGGGTCACGCCGAGATTGAAGGTGGCGGCGTTGGCGTCGCTGCCGATCACCTTGATCCAGTCCGCGTTCTCGTAGCGGGTGCGCGCGCGGGCGCTGAGGCGGTCGCTCAGCGAGATGCTCAGGCTGGTGCGCTCGTTGAAGGCGAAGGCGACGCCGGCGCCGAAGTAGAACGCGCGGCCCAGCTGCACCTCGCCCGGGTTCACCGTCGCCGGATTGTTGTCGAGATCGTCGAAGCTGCCGGTGAACGAGTGCACGTAGCCGATGTTGCCGAACAGAATCGCCGGATCGGTGGTCTTGACCGCCGACAGGCCGACGGTGGCCTGCCAGACACCGTTGCCGGTCGGCTGCTCCTCGGGCACCGCGAAGCGGATGAAGTCGTCCTCGTCGCGCTCGAGCACCTCCCATGGGATGCCGTAGGGCTCGCGCCCGGTCGGCGCGGTGACGCCGAGGTTGAGCACCGTTTCCGGCAGGAAACCGCGCTCGCCGAACAGCTTGTAGTTGGCGCTGGCGCTGATGTCGCCGAGGCCGGCGCCGTCGGTCTGCTCCTGCGCGATCGATGCCGCGGCGCCGCCGGCGCCGCCCTTCTGGTAGATGGTCTTGCGCGCGATGTAGGGCACGTCGAGGTTCAAGGTCAGGCGCGGGCTGAGGCCCCAGCGCGCGGCGAAATTGTAGTTCAGGGTGTCGGACTCGACGTTCTCGATGGCGATGTTGCCGAGGAAGATCGCGTCCAGCGCCAGGAACCCGTTGAGGGTGAGCTGCTTGCGGTCGTAACGGTTGTAGCTGACGCTGTTCTCCAGGATCAGCCGCTGGTTGAAGAGCGCCTGGTTCTGCTGCTTGACGTCGGCGACGCTGCGGGTTTCCTCCTCGCGTGCGCGCCGTGCGTCCTCGGCGCTGCCGGCATAGCCTTCCTGCGGCGGCGGCGCGGCGGGCGCCGCGGCCGGATCCGGCCGCGGTGCAGGCGTTGCAACGGCCGCGGCGATCGCCGTCTCCGGCGTCCCGGTGGCCGACGCTGGCGCGCCTTGGCCGCTGACCCGCGCCTGCAGCGCCTGCATGCGCATGTCGAGCTCGCGCAGGCGCCGCACCTCCTGCGCATAGCTGGCCTTGAGCGCGGCCAGCTCCTGCATCAGCTCGCCCATTTCCTTGTATTCGGCCGGGCTTGGCGCCGCGCCCGGATCCTGGGCGGCGGCGGTGCCGCTCAATGCGAGTGCGAGCGCCGTCGCCAGCAGCCCCGGTCGCGCGGTTGGTGTCCTTGTCACGTGGAACTCCCGTGGTTGCATGCGCATTGTCCGTTCAGAGGCGGCCGCCGAGCCCGCGGGTCAGCGAGATCGCCTGCGCCACGCCCTGGTCGAGGGCCGCGTTGGCCGGCACCGCTTGCCGCACCAGCTCAAGGTGCAATTGGTTGCTGACCGCGTGGCCGTCGCTGCCCAGACGGATGCTCTGGCCGAGGCTGCCGGCGCGGATCCACTGCTCGGCGGCGCCGTGGCCGTCGACCTGCAGCAGGATCCGGGCGTCGCCGCCGTCGAAGCCGGCGCTCGCGGTCAGCCCGCCCATCGCGGCATTGGCATGCCCGCCGGCGCTGGCGCCGGCCGGGGCGGGCGCTTCGCCGTCGCGCACGGTCAACGAGGTGAGGTTGCCGGCGGTATTGCCGTCGCCCGCGACCTGCACCGACTGCACCATGCCCGAGACATTGGCCAGTCCGGCCGAATCGACGCTGCGCTGGCCCTGCGCGACCGGCATGGGCGCGTCCCCGGCGGTGATGGTGACGCTCGGCCGGTAGCTGACCGTCGGCGTGCCGCGGCTGAAATCGAAGCCGAAATCGAGCTGGCCCTGCAGGGTCTGTCCGGCCGCGGTCTGCCAGGTCGAGACCATCGACACGCCGAACCACAGCACCGCGTCGTTGCCGACCGTGTAGCGGCCGCGCATCAGGCCCAGTTCGGCCTCGGGGATCTCGGTCAGTCCGGGCGCAGGTCGCGCGACCTCGCCGCCGGCCTGCGCGAGCGCGGACGCCATCGGCAGTCCGGCGCACAGCGCCGCCGGCAGCGCCAACGACCATCGTCGAATTCTATTCATCTCATCTCTCCTTCAGAACAGATCCGCATGCGTGAATCCGAAATCGAGCAGTTCGGCATCGGTGATCGGCCCCTGCCGCGCGTACAGTGTCTTCGCGCTGGGCCGGGACACCGGCTGCAGCAGCACCGTGTTCCGGTCGAAGTCACTGGCGATCACGATGAAAACGGCGCGCGACGGCCACGACTGCATGAATTCGTCGAACGGCACACTGCGGTTGCCCAGGATCGGGTCGCCGAGCTCGACCCGGTCGCCGTCGACCTGCTTGAGCACCACGAAATGGCGAAAGCCGCCGACGTCCATCAGCACCAGCGCCGGCACGCGCAGGCCGCGCAGCCGCGCTTCGTCGACCCGGTAACCGCGTCCGCGCATGCCCAGCGCTTCGACATAGCGCTTGATATCCAGCAGCGAGAAGCCGCGCTCGCGCACCAGTTCCGGGTCCGCCACGCCCATCATGCCGTCGATCACCGTGGCCTCGTCGGCATCGATCCGATAGCCGTAACGCAGGATCGTCGCCAGCGCGGCGGCGCCGCAGCTGTAGTCGGTGTGCTGGCGCACCAGGTGCCGGAAGCGCGCCTCGCGCATGCTTTCCACGGACTTGGTGAACAAGCCGCCGTCGGGGAGCACGCCGCTGAAGCGCACCTCGCCGGCGTCGGCGCCGGCGCATGCCGCCGTCGCCGCCAAGAGGCAGGCGGCCGCGAGAATCTTCCGCAACATTACGATCTCCGTTCGGTGGAAGGCCCCGTCCCGCAGGGGAATACGGAACGGGGCTTCCGGGACTCCCGGCCTCAGGGGAAAGGGCGGGAGGTCACGCGTTGCGGCAGCGCTTATTCGCCGCCGCCGCCGCCACCACCGCCGGTCGACGGCTGCGCCACGGCCAGGGCCAGGCTGTTGGCCTGCAGGTTGCCCGTGCCCGAAGCGACGTTGACGCCGATGTTGCCGGAGGCACCGCTGAAGGCGCTGCCCGACAGGCTGGCGGTATTGGTCGCGTCGACCACGATCCACTGGGTCGAGCTGACGGTGCCGCTCAGGCTGGCGACCAGGTCGCTGTAGGACAGTTCGACGAAGCCCAGCTCGCCGGACTCGCGGCCCCGGTAGCTGCCGCTCTCGTCGGTGTCGAAGGCGAGCCCGCCCACGCCCTGGCGGTACGGGTTCTGCACCGCGCCCTGGCTCTCGTTGTCGAAGTCGGCATGGCCGATGCTGGGGCCGGCCGGATGGTCTTCGCCTTCCCACATGTCGGCGTAGAAGTTGCTCTGCTGGTAAGCGTTGCCGCGACCGGCGTAGCTGCCCTGCTCGGTGCCCTCGTAGCGGCCCCTGCCCACACCCACCGACCAGCCCTGGACCGGACCGCTCAGGCTGACTTCGACCGAGTCGGTCATGCGCTCGATGCGGCCTTCGTTGCTGACCGCGTTGCCGGTGGAGATCTGCTTGGAGCTCACGCTCGCCTGCGCATAGGCGCTGGTGGCGACCGAGGCGGCGAGGGCGTTCTTCTGCTGGTTGTTGTTGCCCGAAGCCACGTTGACGCCGATGTTGCCCGACGCATTGGCGAACGCGTTGCCGCCGACGCTGGCATCGTTGGTCACGCCCATGTTGATCGTCTGGTTGCCGGCGCCGTACTGGTCGACGAAGACTTCGGCGTCGGCCAGGCCGAAGGCGAAGCTGGCGTCCGCGGCCGAAAGCGCGGCGGCGTTGTCCTGCACGTTGTTGTCGCCGGCGGCGACGTTGAAGGCGAGGTTGCCGGAGGCGTCGGAGCCGACGTCGTCGCCGATCGAGGCGTCATTGGTCAGCATGTCGTTGATGCCGACGTTGTCGGTGACCATCTGCCGGTTGTCGACCACGGCGATCGCCGCCGAATCGATGGCGATGTCGCCGGAGATCGTCGGGTCGCCGCTGAAGGCGATGTCGGAGCTCAGCGACAGTTCCTTGTCGAGCTGCACGTTGACGCCGTGCTCGTTGCGCTCCGAACGCACGTCCTCGTTGCGCTCGATGTCCTCATATTCCTGATTGGTGCTCAGGCTCTGGTCGATGCGCGTACGACGGGCGAATCTGTCGCTGTAGGCCAGGTCCACATCGATGTCCTTCGACACGTTCATGTCGAAGTTGGTGTCGCTGGTGTGGGTATTGGTGCTCGTGTTGGTGGTGTAGTTGCGGGTATCGTCGACGGTGATGTCGTGATCGATCATCACGGTCTCGTTGTACTCGACGTCCTGCGCCTGTGCCGCGCCGGCCGTTGCCGCGGCGACCGCAATCGCGAGTGCCGTCCATTTCGTATTCGCTTTCATGATGTCCTCTGCTCTTTCTCTGGAGTGAAGTGCCGGTTCACGGAACGGTCTGCACGGACAGGACCAGTTGGTTGTCCGTGGCGTTGCCCGACCCCGCGATCTGATTGAGCTGCAGCACGCCCTCGAAGCCGCGTAGCGCGGAGGCTTCCACGGCGACCTTGCGGTCCGCCGTTTCCGCGCCCCCCTGGCCGTTCGGATGTTGCAGCCCTGCTGACGCGAACGCCGGCGACGACAACTGCTCGTCGCTGGCCTCGCGTATGCCCTGTTGCGCCAGCGTCACGGCAACCGCGTTGAGTTCCGCGTTGCCGCTGCCGCTGGCCTGATTGATGGAGACGAGCCCGCTCGCGTCGGCGAATGCCTGCCCGCCGATGACGGCGGTCGCCTGCGCGGGCGCGTCGAAGCGGTCGGATGTCCGCGCCTGGTGCACGGCGACCGGAGCGCTCGCCCTGCCCCCGCTGGCGAAGGCGCGCTGGTTGCTCTGCTGGTTGAGGTCGCCCGCAGACAGGTTGACCGCGATCGCGCCGCTGGCGCCGTTGAAGGCGCGCTCGTCGACACGGGTCTCGGCCAGCCAGCCGAGCATCGCGACGTAGTCGTCGCTCTCCTGCGCCTGCACGCCGGCGAGCGGCAGCAGCGCCAGCAGCGGCACGAAGCGGAGCGGCGCCATGGTCATCGCCCGCCGTTGCCGTTGCCTGGCGTGGTGCCCAGGGGAAACTGCGACAGCGCGCCGTCGATGTGCCGGCCGATGCCGCGCGTGCTGGTGCCGATGGCACCGAGCGGTGCGCGCAAGGCGCCGTTGATGCCGGCCCCGGACCCCAGCCCGCCCCGTTCCGGGCTGGCCGTTCCAAGACTCCCGGACACGGCGGTCGCGGCGCTCTGCCCGGCCGGGGCCAGGCCCGCGCCCGGTTGCAGCCGGTGGCCCGAATCGATCGCCGCGAAATCGGCGTCGCTCAATTCGCCGGTCCCCAGCGACCGGTCGATCTCGCGATTCGGTGTCGGGTCGGCGATCACCGCCAGGCTTGGCGGTGCCGGGCGGACGGCGTGGCGTGTATTGACGTCGCGCAGCAGCACCATCTCGCCGTGCCTGGGCTCCACACCACTGCGGGCGCCGGCGGCCTCGGCTCCATACGGCGCCATGCACAGCAGGCAAAGCGCGAGGATCTTGGTTCTGGTCATGGCAGGGTCTCGTGCGGAAACGCGAGGAGATGGACGCACGATCCGTGCCACGGATAAAAACTATTAAAAACAGCGTCTTACGTTCTCATTAAGAAGCACGGCGATACCGCGGTGTTACAGGGCTCCACCGCCGCCGGCGCGCTTTCCGGTGGCCGCCGGCGGCATTGCGCGCTCGTTGGCGATCACCGGCGCTGTATCGCTTCCGTTACACCCGGGCCGCAACGGTTTACACGGCGGTGCGGCGGCGGCGGAGCATGGCGCGTCGCCGGCGTGTTCCGCTTCCGCGAAGGCGGCGTTAGCCTAGGCGACCGTTTCTCGGCCGACGTCCTCGAGGCTTCCGATGCCCGACTTGCTGCAGCGCGGCTGGGATGCGCTGACCTCGACCCCCGGGCTGGCGATGCTGCTCGTGCTCGGCTGGCTGCTGTACCTGATCTGGCTGGGCGGCTGGATCGTGCTGCAGAAGCGCGAACCGGTGGCGACCCTGAGCTGGCTGCTGGGCCTGGCGCTGCTGCCCTATCTCGGCTTCCTGATCTACCACGTGTTCGGGCCGCAGAAGATCCGGCGCCAGCGCCTGCGTCGCGAGAGCAGCCGCGCCCGCTTGCCACAGGAACCGGACGGGTTTTCCGGCCATTCCGACGCTGCCGAACTGGCGAGCCTGGCGCACGCGGCCTCCGGCCTGGCGCCGGCCTCGGCGACCGAGGTGCGGCTGCTGGTCGACGGCGGCGAGACCTACGATGCGTTGCTGGCCGACGTCGCCGCCGCGCGCAGCCACCTCCACCTCGAGTACTACATCTACGAGACCGACCATATCGGCACCACGCTGCGCGATGCGCTGGTCGAGCGCGCCCGGGCCGGCGTGCGGGTCCGGTTGCTGATCGATGCCGTGGGCAGCGGCCAGCCGCGACGGTTCTTTTCGCCGCTGATCGACGCCGGCGGCGAGGTGACGTGGTTCCATCCGACCCAGTTCGGGCGCATCTGGCAGCGGCCTTGGCTCAACCTGCGCAACCACCGCAAGATCGTGGTGATCGACGGCTGCATCGGCTACACCGGCGGCATCAACATCAGCGACCACCAGGACGAGCGCCGGCGCGACGACGCCTATCGCGACCTGCACCTGCGCCTGGAGGGCGAAGCGGTGCGCCGCCTGCAGAAAATCTTCGTCGAGGATTGGCTGTATGCCAACGGCGACGACGGCTGCATCGGCGAGATCGCGGCGCAGACGCCGGCTTGCGACCATGGCCCGATCGCAGCCCAGGTGCTGTCCTCGGGCCCCGATTCGTCCTGGGAAGCGATCCACCGCCTGCACGTCAGCGCGATCCATGCCGCGCGCACGCGGGTCTGGCTGGTGACGCCCTATTTCGTGCCCGGCGAGGCGGCGATGATGGCGCTGACCTCGGCGGCGCTGGCCGGACTCGACGTGCGGCTGCTGCTGCCGCGGCGCTGCGATTCGCTGCTGGTGACGCTGGCCGCCCGCTCCTACTTCGACGCGCTGATGGAGGCGGGCGTCCAGGTGTACGAGTACGGTCCGCGACTGCTGCACAGCAAGGCGCTGGTGGTCGATGATTCGCTGGCGTTGGTGGGCAGCGCCAATTTCGACAACCGCAGCTTCCGGCTCAATTTCGAGGCCTCGGTGCTGTTCGACGACCGCGCGCTGACGGCGCAGCTGGCGCGTCACGTCGAATCGGAACTCGCGCGGGCGCGTCGGGTCCACGCCCGCGACGACCGGCCGCTGCTGCGCGAGCGCCTGCCCGAAGCGCTCGCTCGACTGCTCTCACCGCTGCTCTGAAACCGCCCCGTCGCGACCGGCGGCAGCAGCGGCCCACCGGACGGCTGCCAGGCCGCGCGGCAGGGGGTAGACTGGTGGCGTCTTCGTGGAAGGAGGGATTCCACATGCCATGGTTGTTCCTGCTGCTGGCCATCGCCGCGTTTGCGATCGCGATGGCGACTTCCTCGTTGGCGCTGGCGGTGGTCTGCATCCTGGCCGCGCTGGTCCTGCTGGCGATCTGGGTCATGGGCCTGTTGGCGCAACGCGTCGGCAGCCAGAGCCGCGACGACACGATGATGATCGACCCGCAGGAATTGCGCCGCCTGCGCGAGCAGGCCGAAGCGCGCCGAGCGAGCGAAGGCATGACTGCCTCGGGCGAAGCGCCGCCGCATTGAATCCTGCGGACGTGCCCGCCGCGGTGGTGCCATCAGCGAACGCCAGGCGCGGGCCATGACCCGTCTCAGCGTCAACCTCAACAAGGTGGCGCTGCTGCGCAATGCGCGCGGCGGTGGCGACCCGGACGTGCTCGAGGCCGCGCGCATCTGCCTGGACGCCGGCGCGCACGGCATCACCGTGCATCCACGACCGGATGCGCGCCACGCCCGCAGCGACGACGTGCTGGCGTTGGCGGCCTTGTGTCGACAGCGCGGCGTCGAGTTCAATCTCGAGGGCAATCCGTTCGCAGCGGCGCGTCCCGGGTACCCGGGATTCCTCGCCCTGTGCGCCGAGACGCGCCCGCGGCAGGCGACGCTGGTGCCGGACGACGATGGCCAGCTGACATCCGACCATGGTTTCGACTTCGCGCGCGATGCCGACCGCCTGCGTGCACCGGTCGCCGAACTGCACGCACTGGGATGCCGGGTCAGCCTGTTCGCCGATGCCGGCGCGGCGGTCGAGCAGGCCGCGGCGCTCGGCGCCGACCGGATCGAGCTCTATACCGGTCCGTTCGCCGAGGCGCATGCCCGCGGCGATGCCGGCACGGTCGCGCGCGATTGCGCCGAGACCGCAAGGCGCGCGCGCGATGCCGGGCTCGGGGTCAATGCCGGCCACGATCTGAGCCAGGCCAATCTCGGCGCCTTCCTGGCCGCGGTGCCCGGTGTGCTCGAAGTGTCGATCGGCCACGCCCTGATCGGCGAAGCGCTGTACGCCGGACTTGCGCCCACCATCGAGCGCTACCTTCGCCTGCTGGACGCCGTCCGCTAGTCGCTCCGGCACCGGGACACCGGTCGGCGGTTGCTCGAAAAGCATTGTTTGCCGTGGAACGACGCGGATCGGCCATCGACCTGCACAGTCCGTTCGACTCCCGCTCGCCCGCGATTCGAAAAGAGCACCGCCTCTTCGTAGGAGCGCGCCATGCGCGCGATGCCGCGGGCAACTCGCCGCACGCGAATTCGATGACCGGCGTGCTTGCCGGCGCAAAAAAAAACGCCGCCCGGAGGCGGCGTCGAAAGTTCGGTAAGCGTCCGACCGGCGCGCTGCAGGCGACGCCGGCCGGGTACAACGTGTCTACTTCTTGACGAAGCCGATCTTGAGCATCTGCGCGTTCTTGGCCTGCGCCAGCACCTTGGCCAGGACGCCGTAATCGGAATCCTCGCTGGCATCGATCTCCAAGGTCGGCTGGTTGGTCGGATCGCGCTGGACCTCGGCCTCCATCATGTTGCGCAGCGCCGTCACGGGCGTCGGGCTGTCGTTCCAGAACACCTGGCCTGCCGGATCGATACGCAGCCGGATCGGCTCCGGCGGATCGACCGGGTTCTCCGGCGGGGTGATCGACCTTTGCGGCAGATCGATATCGATTGGATACGACAGCTGCGGCGCCGTCACCATGAAGATGATCAGCAGCACCAACATCACGTCCGCGAGCGGAATGATGTTGATGTCGGCCATCGGGCCTTCGCCGGCATCGGAACTGAATGCCATCGTGGGTCTCCGTTAGTTTTGTTCGCGGGTGGCGACGAAGCCAACCTTGCGCATGCCCTGGGCCTGCGCAACGGTGACCACGTCGTTCACCACGCGGTACTTCGTGGTCGCGTCGCCGCGGACGTTGACCGGCGGCTGCGGCGTCTTCTGCGCCTCGACCGAGAGCGCGCTTTCGAGCAGTTCCCGGCTGACCGGCTGGTCGTTGAGGTAGATCTGGCCGCTCTCGGTCACCGCGATGGTGATCGGTGGGGCCGGCGGGGCTTCATCCGGACGTTCGTCCAGATTGGCCTGCGGCAGATCGACCTTGATCTTGTGCGCCATCAGCGGCGCCGTGACCATGAAGATGATCAGCAGCACCAGCATCACGTCGACCAGCGGCACGACGTTGATCGTCGCCATCGGCTTGCCGCCACCCTCATTGCTACTGAACGCCATATCCGGCCTCCGTCAGTCGCGCCCGAATCAGCGCTGGCTCGGCACTTCGCCGACGCGCGAACCGGTGGCGAAGAAGTCGTGCAGGTCATGCGCGAAGGTATCGAGCTTGTTGTTGGTGATCCGGTTGGTGCGGGTGAAGAAGTTGTAACCCAGCACCGCCGGAATCGCCACGCCCAGACCGATCGCGGTCATGATCAGCGCCTCGCCGACCGGACCGGCGACCGCGCCGATGTCGGCCTGGCCGCTGGCGCCGATGCGGATCAGGGCGCGATAGATGCCCCACACCGTACCGAGCAGACCGACGAACGGGGCGGTCGAACCGACCGTCGCCAGTACCGTCAGGCCGCTCTCGAGCCGCAGCGATTCGCGGGTCACGGCCTGACGCAGGGCGCGATCGACGAACTCGGAGCGGTTCAGCGACTCGACCAGGCGCGAGCCTTCATGACGCTGATGGTGGGCGGCCGCCTGGGCGGCGTCGAGGGCAACCTTGGAGAACGGCTCGCTCCGGGGCTGCTCTTCCATGTAGCGGATCGCATCCTGCGCGTTCGGGGTTTCCCAGAACGTGCTGATCACGCGATCGGAGCTGGAACGCAGGCGCGCGTTCTTGATGAAGTTGAAGATGATCCAGTAGATCGACATGGCCGACATGACCAAGAGAGTGCACAGCACTACCCAGCCGACGATGTCGAGGTGCTGAATCATGTCCGCGAAGCCCATCTGCTGCAGCGCTGCGGCGCTGTCGGCGGCTCCGGTGACAGGGGCGTTGGTGGTTTCCTGCAGCATGACGCTTACCTTTGAGTGTTGAAGTTTGGAGTTATGGGATGGATCGATGGAGCGGAACAGGTGTTACGGACGCAACATCTATCTGGTAATCGGACCCGGCACGATCATCCGCCGAGATTGAAGTCGACGGGCACGCGCACGCGCCCGGCCGAAGGCCGTCCGTCGACGGTGGCGGGATTGAAGCGCCACTTGCGTGCGGCCTGCATCGCGGCGCGGTCGAGATCGCGGTTGCGGCTGGAGGTTTCCACCGAGACATTGGTGACGTTGCCCTGTGCGTCGACGTCGACGATCAGCACCACCGTGCCCTGGATGCCCGCGCGCAGCGCCGACGGCGGGTACTTCGGCGGGTTCATGTTCTTCGACGAGATATCGACGCTGGCGCCGATGTCGGCCTGCGGCGCAGGCGGCGCGGGCGGCGCCGGCGGCGGGGCCGGGGTATCGATCGGAGACGGGTCGTCGAACACCACCGGCGGCTCTTCCGGCGGCGGCGGCGTCGGCGACGGTTGCGGCGGCACGAGCTCCTTGATTTCCTGCTTCGGCGGTTCCGGCGGCGGCGGCGGCGGCGGTGGTGGCGGTGGCGGCGGTTCGATGATCACCACCTGGGTGACCTCTTCCTCCACGGCCCCTGCGTCGGGCGGGTTCACCGGGGCCAGCAGCAGCAGCACGGCGGCCGCATGGAACCCGATCACCATGGTGAAACCGGCGATGCGCGCCCAGTTGAGGCCTTCGTCTTCTTCGCTCTTGTCGATCGTCGGCAAGCGTTGCGTCATGCGGGGGAACTCAAGTCTGTCCGGACGCCGGAGCGCCCCGGTCTAGTTGTTCGGATACCCGCTGCCGCGATTTCGACGACGGGAATTCCCAAGTCTATACCAACTCTGGCACCGGTGACCAATCGCCCGGAAACGGTTTCGGTCAGTCGGCGCCGGCTCATCGTGCCAGCAACTGTTGCGCTTCCTCGGGCCGCTTCAGGCCCTTGTCGAGCGCTTGCTGGGCAGCCTGCTTGGCTTCCGCGTCACGGCCTTCCCCGGCGAGGATCTTGGCGAGGTTCAGGTACGACTCGCCGTTGTCGCTGAGCGGCGCCGCCTTCTGGTAGGCCTCGATCGCCGGCTCGGTCTGGTCGGAGAAGTAGTACGCCTGCGCCAGCGCCACGTAGGTCTGGTGGTCTTCCTTCAGTACGCCCTTCTGCAGGCCTTCCTCGATCACCTCGATCGCCTTCTGCTCGCCGCCTTCGCTGTTGATGTGCAGCGCGACCAGGTTGCGGTACTCGCGGTCCTCGGTCAGCTGACCCTCGGCGCGCAGCTTTTCCATCACCTCGATCGCCTTGTCGTCGCGCTCGGCCTGCATGTACATGCTCGCCAGATTGAGTTGCGAGCGCTTGTCGCCCGGCGACTGGCTTGCGATCTGCTCGGCAAGCGCGGTCGCCTCGGCGGCCTGTCCGGTCTCGGCGTAGGCGGCCATCAGCGCCTGGGTCCAGGCGGCGTTCGGCGTCTCCGAAGCCGCGATCGCCTGCTTGAGCGCCGGCACCGCCTCCCCGTAGCGCTCGGCCTGGTACAGCAGCTGACCTTTCAGCGCCAGGTCTTCGGGCTTGTCGCTCTGCGTCTCGGTGAGATAGCGGTCCAGCGTCGCCAGGCTCTCGTCGGTCTGCTCGTCCTGCGCCTGCAGCTGCGCGAGCATCATCATCGACTGATAGTGGCCGTTGTTGTCGAGCGCATCGAGCTCGATGGTCTGCTGCAGGTAGGCCTTGGCCGCCGCGGTGTCGTCCTCGCTGTAGGCGGCGTTGGCCGCCAGCTGGGCGGCATAGGCCTTGTCGTAGTCGTTGGCGCGGTCCTCGGCGAGGATCTCGTCGGCGAGTTCGCGCACCTGCGCGTACTGCTCCTTTTCGAAGGCGGTGCCGAGCTTGTTCAACTTCGATCCCATCCGCGACGAGGCGCTCTCGCCGGGCGCTTCGCGCGTGGCCTGCGGATAGAGTTCCTCGGCTTTCGGCGCGCGATCGCGGCGCGACTGGCATTGCTCGACCGGAACGTTCGCCGGCGATTGCGCGGCGGCGGCATCGACACCGAGCGTGGCGGCGACCGCCAGCGCGAGCAGGGCGGGCGCATGGATCATCGATTTCATTGCATCACCTTCTCTTGTTGCCTGGGAACGCCGGTTGGATCGGCCGGTCGGATCGGCCGGTTGGAAAATCGTCGGGCGTCCTTCCCCGAAAGCGCGATGATGCCGGCGCCGCGCCCGCGGCTCAACCGCATTTGGGAACGCGTCCGCCCGCACGCGCCTGTTCGTACGTGGGCACGAGGCGCGCCGCGCGCGACTGGAGCTCGCCGATGCGGCTTTGCGGATCCGGGTGGGTCGACAGCCACTGCGGCGGGCGGCTGCCGCCCGCGGCGATCATGTTCTGCCACAGGTTCACGGCCGCGCGCGGATCGAAGCCGGCGCTCGCCATCAACTGCTGTCCGACCACGTCGGCCTCGCTCTCCTGCGCGCGCGAGCCGGGCAGCAGGAAGCCCGCCTGCGCGGCGATACCGCCGCCCTGCACCGCGGCATTGCCGACGCCCTCGCCGTAGCGCGAGCCGAGCAGCGAGCCGACCACCTGCAGCGCGCCGGAGGCGCCGGCCTGGCGGGTGATGCGTTCGTCGTGATGGCGCGAGGTCACGTGGCCGATCTCGTGCGCGATCACCGCCGCCAGCTGGTCCTGGTTGCGGGCCACGCTGAAGATGCCGGTGTTCACGCCGACCTTACCGCCCGGCAGCGCGAATGCGTTGGCGCTGTTGTCGACGAAGACCGCCGACTCCCAGCCGATCCGCTGCGCATCGGGCGGCAGCTGGCGCACGATCGCATTGACCACGCAGCTCACGTAGGCGGTCTGGCGGCTGTCGTTGCTGACCTTCTGCTTCGCCTTCATCTCGGCGAACGCCTGCGCGCCGAGCTGATTGAGCTGCGCTTCGGGCACCGCACCGACGTACTGGGTACGCCCGGTCGGCGAAGTGGTGGTGGCGCATGCCGACAGCACGAAGACGGCACCGAGCGCGAACAGGAACGGTTTCATGGCGAAGGTCCCGGGGATCGGCTGCCGTTGTAGAACGGCGGTGATTAAAATTTCGTCAAGCGAACGACACCGTCGGCATCGACGCTGGTCGCTGGCGCGACGATCCTACGCGGCCCGTGTGTCGTCCGCGTGACCGTGGCGTTCAGATCGCCAGGTCGGCGATCGGCCCCGCCGCAGTCCCGATGCGGTGCCGATGGCGAAGCCGCCCGACTTGGGGCGTGGCGCCACCGCGACCTCAGACATCCAGATTCGCCACTTTCAACGCGTTGTCCTCGATGAACCCACGGCGCGGCTCCACCACGTCGCCCATCAGCGTGCTGAAGATCTGGTCGGCGGCGACCGCGTCCTCGATCCGCACCTGCAGCAGACGACGGGTCTCCGGGTTGACCGTGGTTTCCCACAGCTGGTCCGGGTTCATCTCGCCCAGGCCCTTGAAGCGCTGGATCTGGCGGCCCTTCTTGGCTTCCTCGAGCAGCCAGACCTGGGCCTCAGCGAAACTGGCGATCGGCTGGCTGCGGTTGCCGCGGACGATGCGGCCGCCGCTGCGCACCAGGCCATGCAGCTGTGCCGCGCACTCGCGCAGCGCCCGTAGTTCGCCGCCCTCGAACGCGGCCAGCGGCAGCACCTGCTGCTGCTCCACGCCCATGTGCCGGCGGACGATCAACAGGGTGGCCGGCACGCCCTCGCCACCACGCTGCAGCTGCAGCGCATAGCGTGGACGACCCAGGCCGCTGCGGTTGAGCCGGGCCTCCAGGCCGTCGAGCACCTGCCGTGCCTGCGCATCGTCGCCGAGATGGGCGGCGTCGAGCGGCGCCGCGTCGATCAGCGCCGTCAGTACGGCCGGATCGTAGCGGTGGGCATTGCGGGCGATCGCGTCGCGCGCGCCGGCATAGGCCAGCAGCAGCTTCTCGAGTCGCAGGCCCTCGACCGGCGGCTCGCCCTCGGCCGGGACCAGCGAGGCGCCCTCGACCGCGTTGCCGGCCAAGTAGACGTCGAGCGCGGCATCGTCCTTGAGGTACAGCTCGCTCTTGCCCTGCTTGATCTTGTACAGCGGCGGCAGCCCGATATAGATATGGCCGCGCTCGATCAGCTCCGGCATCTGCCGATAGAAGAACGTCAACAGCAGCGTGCGGATGTGGCTGCCGTCGACGTCGGCGTCGGTCATCAGGATGACGCGGTGGTAGCGCAGCTTGTCCGGGTTGTATTCGTCCTTGCCGATGCCGGTGCCGAGCGCGGTGATCAGGGTGCCGACCTCGGCCGAACCGAGCATGCGGTCGAAGCGCGCACGCTCGACGTTGAGGATCTTGCCCTTGAGCGGCAGGATCGCCTGGGTCTTGCGGTTGCGGCCCTGCTTGGCCGAGCCGCCGGCCGAGTCGCCCTCGACGATGAACAGTTCCGACAGCGCCGGATCCTTTTCCTGGCAGTCGGCCAGCTTGCCCGGCAGGCCGGCGATATCCAGCGCGCCCTTGCGCCGGGTCAGGTCGCGGGCCTTGCGCGCGGCTTCGCGGGCACGGGCGGCATCGACGATCTTGCCGGCGATGGCGCGCGCCTCGGCCGGGTTTTCCTGGAGGAACTCCTCCAAACGTGACGCGAACGTGCTCTCAACGACCGGTCTCACGTCAGATGAGACAAGCTTTTCCTTGGTCTGCGAGGAAAAGCTCGGATCCGGCACCTTCACCGACAGCACCGCGATCATGCCCTCGCGCATGTCGTCGCCGGACAGGCTGATCTTGGCCTGGCGGGCGATCCCGTTCTGCTCGATGTAGTTGCTCAAGGTGCGCGTGAGCGCCGCGCGGAAGCCGATCAGGTGGGTGCCGCCGTCCTTCTGCGGGATGTTGTTGGTGAAGCAGAACATCGTTTCCTGATAGCTGTCGGTCCACTGCAGGGCGACGTCGACGGTGATGCCGTTCTGCTCGCCGCTCACCGAGATCACGTTGGGGTGCAGCGGGGTCTTGAGCTGCGCCAGGTGCTCGACGAACGAGCGGATGCCGCCCTCGAACTCGAACACGTCGCGGCGCGCTTCGCCGCGCTCGTCGCCGCGCTCGTCGACCAGGGTGATGCGTACGCCGGAATTGAGGAACGACAGCTCGCGCAGGCGCCGGGCCAGGATGTCGTAGTGGAACTCGGTGTCGGTGAAGATCGCGGTGGCCGGCTTGAACCGCAGCAGGGTGCCGCGCTTGTCCGACGTTTCCAGGGTCTCGAGCGGATACAGCGGCTCGCCCAGCGCGTATTCCTGCCGGTAGTGCCGACCATCGCGCCAGATGTCGAGCCAGAGGTGCTCGGACAGCGCGTTGACCACCGACACGCCGACGCCGTGCAGGCCGCCGGAGACCTTGTAGCTGTTGTCGTCGAACTTGCCGCCGGCATGCAGCACGGTGAGGATCACCTCGGCCGCGGACACGCCCTCCTCCTTGTGGACATCGACCGGGATGCCGCGGCCGTTGTCCGACACCGCCACCGAGCCGTCCGGATGGATGGTGACCACGATGTCGTCGGCATGACCGGCCAGGGCCTCGTCGACGGCGTTGTCGACCACCTCGAACACCATGTGGTGCAGGCCGGTGCCGTCGTGCACGTCGCCGATGTACATGCCGGGGCGCTTGCGCACCGCCTCGAGGCCGCGCAGCACGGTGATCTTGCTGGAATCGTATGCGGTGCCGCCGGGCACGGGCGGCGAAGGGATCTGGTCGGTCATTCGCGTCTTCTGGGCTGGACAGGTCCGTTCGCCACCGTCGCGCCGGCCGCAACCGGCACACATTAGCTATAGGGACTCAACGCCCAATTATAGCATCGCGGCTGCCTTCGAACCGCGCAACGACCGTGCTGTGGCGGGGCGCTCAGGCGGGAGTCACCGCGCCCTGTTCCACGTGGAACCGGCGCAGGTCGGCCAGCTCGGCATCCGCGCCCGGCGGCCAGTCGGTGCCGGTGACGAAGACCTGGGCCGCGCCTTCGCGCAGCAGCGCCAGCACCCGTTGCCGGTGGCCGGCGTCGAGCTCCGAGGCCAGGTCATCCAGCAACACCACCGGCCATTCGCCGCGTCGGGTGGCGTAGTCGCTGGCCTGCGCCAGCAGGCAGGCCAGCGCCGCCAGCTTGCTCTGGCCGCGCGAGAGCGGTTCACGGTTCGGTGCGCTGGAGAATTCGACGCGCCAGTCGGCCCGGTGCGGACCGACGCCGGTATGGCCGAGCATCCGGTCGCGCTCGCGTGCGACCAACAGCGCGTCTTCGAGGCCGAGTTCGCCGCGACGCCAGCCAGGCTGAAACGCCAGCGTCGCGATACCGAGCATCGGCGCCATCCGCGCCACCGTGGCCGCCAGCACCGGTTGCAGCCGCTCCAGGTAATCTTCGCGGAATCGGGTCAGGGGTTCACCGGCCAGCGCCAGCTCGTGGTCCCAGACGTCCAGCTGGTCCGCCGGCGCACCGGACTTCAGCAGCGCATTGCGCTGTTTCAAGGCCCGTGCGTAGCGCCGCCACAGCGGAAGAAACTCCGGTTCCACGTGGAACAGGCCCCAATCGACGAAACGCCGGCGCGGCTCGCCACCACCGGAGATCAGGGCGTGGCTGCCGGGCTCGAAACTGACCACCGCCAGGGCGGCGCACAGGTCGCCCAGCTGCGCCACGGCCTGGCCATCGAGACGGCCCTCCCAATCCTGCCCGCTGTGGCGCAGGCCGGCACGGCGCGTCCGTTCGTTGTGCCCTTCGGACCACTCCACGTACACCTCCAGCGCCGCGGCACCGGTGCGCACCAGGCCGTCGCGCACGCGCCCGCGAAAGCTGCGCCCGTAGGCCAGCAGATGCACCGCTTCCAGCACGCTGGTCTTGCCGGCGCCGTTGTCTCCGACCAGCAGGTTCAGCGCCGGCCCTGGCGCCAGCTCCGCCTCGGCCAGTCGCCGCAGGTGCCGGATCCGCAGCAGGGTCACATGCACGCGATCGCCCCCCGCGCCGGACCGCAGGAAGCAAAACGCCCGGACCATGCCGGGCGTTCTGGTTTCACGTGGAACACGGCGCCATTCACAGCCGCAGCGGCATCACCACGTGGCGGCACCGCTCGTTGCCGGCCTCGCGCACCAGTGCCGACGAGTTGGCATCGCGCAGCTGCAGGATGACATGCTCCTCGCGCAGCGCGGAAAGGGCGTCGAGCAGGTAGTTGACGTTGAAGCCGACCGCCAGATCATCGACATTGGTCTCGGCCTCCACTTCCTCCTGCGCCTCTTCCTGCTCGGGGTTGTGGGCGCTGATCTTCAGCTGCCCGGGCGAGACTTCGATGCGCACGCCGCGGTACTTCTCATTGGACAGGATCGCCGCGCGCTGCAGCGATGCCCGCAGGGCCTCGCGTTCGATCCGCACCTCGCGATCGGCGCCGATCGGGATCACCGCCTCGTAATCAGGGAAACGGCCATCGATCAGCTTGGTGGTGAAGGTGACATCGTCGCGCCGGACCCGCAGATGGTTGCGGTCCATCTCCAGTTCGAGCTCGCGGTCGCCGCCTTCGAGCAGGCGCTGCAGCTCCTGGATGCCCTTGCGCGGCACGATGATCTGCCGCTTGTTGCTCACGGTGGCCTCCAGCGGGGCCTCGCACAGCGCCAGGCGATGGCCGTCGGTGGCCACGCAACGCAGGTGGCGGTCGCCGAGGTCGAACAGCAGGCCGTTGAGGTAATAACGCACGTCCTGCTGCGCCATCGCGAACGCCGTGCGCTCGATCAGTTCCTTGAGCACCGCCTCGGGCACCTGCACCCGCTCGGTGGTCTCGACGTCGTCGATCGCCGGGAAGTCGTTGGCCGGCAGGCTGGCCAGGGTGAAGCGGCTGCGCCCCGCCTGCACCGTGACCTTGTCGCCGGTCTGCGAGACCGTGACCTTGCTGCCATCGGGCAGGGCGCGGACGATCTCGAACAGCTTGCGCGCCGGGATCGTGGTCTCGCCGTTCTGGGCGTCGTCGACCGGCGTCCTGGCGACCATCTCCACTTCCAGGTCGGTGCCGGTGAGCGACAGCCGGCCGTCAGCCACCTGGACCAGCAGGTTGGCGAGCACCGGCAGGGTCTGCCGACGTTCGACGACGTTGACCACCTGCGCCAACGGTTTCAGAAAGACTTCGCGTTGCAGACTGAAGCGCATGCCGGTCGTGTCCCCGTGCCCAAGATTGAAGAGATTGGATAAAACTAAAAACTGGTGGTGGTGGAGTCCCGATTTTCGGGCGATAACTCATCTAAATGATTGATATTAAACGGCATTATTCGATCACAACCGGGTGGATAACGGCTCCCCCCGAAGACCGACAACCTGTGGATAGAATCGGCGGCGCCATTCGATCCTCAGGTTGTCCACAACTTGTTCGGTGCCTGTCCACCGGGCTCGCACACGGCCTTTTCGCCGTCATTCGCTGAGCTTGCGGATCAGCTTGTCCCAGTCCTCTCGCAGCTTGCCGTCGGTTTCCATCAGGTGCTTGATCTGGCGGCAGGCGTGCAGCACGGTGGTGTGGTCGCGGCCCGCGAACGCGTCGCCGATCTCGGGCAGGCTGTGCTCGGTCAGCTCCTTCGCCAGGGCCATCGCCATCTGTCGCGGGCGGGCCAATGAGCGGGTGCGTCGCTTGGACAGCAAGTCCTTGATCTGCAGACCGTAGTAGTCTGCCACGGTCTTCTGGATATTGGCGATGCCGACGCTGTGCATCTGCGCGCGCAGCAGGTCGCGCAGGGTTTCCTGGGCGAATTCCGGGGTGATGCTGCGGCCGGTGAAGTTGGCGCGGGCGACCAGGGTATTGAGCGCGCCTTCCAGGTCGCGCACGTTGGAGCGCATCTTCTTGGCGATCAGGAAGGCGACGTCCTCGGGGATCAGCGCGCCGCGTTCGCTCGCCTTCGACAGCACGATCTGCGCGCGGGTCTCGAAGTCGGGCGGGTCGATCGCCACCGACAGCCCCCAGGCCAGGCGCGATTTCAGGCGCGGCTCGAGGCCGTCGACCTCGCGCGGGAAGCGGTCGCAGGTCATGATGATCTGCTGGCGCCCGTCGAACAGCGCGTTGAAGGTGTGGAAGAACTCCTCCTGGGTGCGCTCCTTGCCGGCGAAGAACTGGATGTCGTCGATCAGCAGCGCATCGACCTGCTGGAACTGGCGCTTGAAGCCGTCCATCGCCCGGTCCTGCAGCGCCCGCATCATCGCGCTGAAGAACTGTTCCGAGCGCAGGTACAGCACCCGTACCGACGGGTTCTGGCGCCGCATCTGGTTGCCGGCGGCGAACATCAGGTGGGTCTTGCCCAGGCCGGTGCTGCCGTACAGCAGCAGCGGATTGTGGGCGCGGTCGCCGGGCTTCTGCGCCGCCTGCCAGGCGGCGGCGCGGCCGAGCTGGTTGCTGCGGCCCTCGACGAAATTCTCGAAGGTGTAGTGGTTGTCGAGATTGCCGTGGAACGCCTCGGCCGCCGGCGCGTGCGCGATCACCGGCAGAGTGTCCATGTTCGTCCGCGGCAGCGAGCCGATCTCGAGCGCAACCTCGGCGCTGCCGGAGAAATGCCCCAGCAGTTCGCGGATCCGGGTCAGGTAGCGCGAGCGCACCTCGTCGCGGACGAAGGCATTGGGTGCGTACAGCACCGTGGTGTCATCGCGACGTGTGGCCTGCAGCGGCTTGAGCCAGGTATGGACGTCTTCGGCCGGAAACTCGGCTTCGAGGCGTTCGAGACAGCGTGGCCAGGCATCCATCGGGCGTGACATCTAGGGTCGGCAAAGGCGCCGGACAACGGCAACCGTCGCGGCGTGGGCGGGTAGGGGAGTGAGCCGGCAGACTACCATCGCACCCCGCGGGGCGCATCATCGCGCCGACGCGGCCGGCGGACCGTCGCCGGTGCTCGCCGCCGGCACGGTTGACCTGCCGGCCGTGGCGCCGCTAGAATCGCCGGTTCTTTCCGTCGCGCACCGCACGAGAGTTCCACCATGGCCACCAAGCGCACTTACCAGCCCAGCAACCTCAAGCGCAAGCGCGACCACGGTTTCCGTGCCCGCATGAAGACCGCCGACGGCCGCAAGATCCTGGCCCGCCGTCGCGCCAAGGGTCGCAAGCGCCTGACGGCCTGACGCCGTCGTTCACGCGGGCGCCGCGTCGCCCCCGTTGCCGAGCGTCTCCCGAGCGTCCGTTTTCCGATGACCGCCGGCTTCCCGAAGCAGGCCCGGGTCCGCGTGCGCGCCGATTTCGATCGCGTGTTCAAGCACGCCCGGCGCACCGCGTCCCCGCTGATGGCGTTGCACTGGCTCGACGACGCGTCGTCGCCGCGGCTCGGCCTGGCGGTGTCGCGCAAGGTCGATCCCAACGCGGTCGGACGCAACCGCATCAAGCGCGTCCTGCGCGAACAATTCCGAACCCTGCGCGCGCAACTGCGCCCCGGCGCGTACGTGGTCGTGGCGCGCGCGGCTTCGGCCGATGCCAGCTCCGCCGCCTTGCGCGAGGGCTTCGTCGCGGTGCTCGCACGCGCCGGTGCGTTGCCGCCACCGGCGGCGGACGGCACAATGCCGGGCGCTTCCTCCTCTTCCATCCCGTCCCACGTCCCTGCGCCGGATCGTTGCGGCGAATGAGCTTGCCTGCCTGATGAACCAGACCCGTACCTTCCTGATCCTCGCCTGGCTCATGGTGGCGACGCTGCTGTGGATGGAGTGGAACCGGGACAAGGACGCGGCGCCGGACGCGGCCGCCTCCAGCGAACAGGCCCAAGAGCGCGGCAACGCCGTGCCCGGCAGTGATGCCGGAACCGGGACCGGCACGGCGGCGGTGCCGACGGCGCCCGACCTGCCGGCCGCGGCGGAGAGCGCCCGCCCGGCGGTGCCGGGGATGCAGGCGCCTGCGGCGGCCGGCGACCAGTCGGTCACGGTCACTACCGACGTGCTGCGACTCACGCTCAGCCGCGGCAACGTGGTCGACGCCGCGCTGCTGGGCTATCCGCAGACGCGCGACGAAGACAGTCCGCCGGTCAAGCTGCTCGACACCGATCCGGCGCGCTACTACGCGGCGCAAAGCGGCTGGGTCAGCCAGGCCGATCCGGCGCCGGACCACGAGAGCGGCTTCACGCCGGAGGGCGCCGAGCGCGCCTATCGCCTGACCGAGGGCGGCGACGCGGTCAGCGTGCCGTTCGTCTGGCGCGGCGCCGACGGCCTGACCATCCGCCGCACCATCACCGTGCGTCGCGGTTCCTATGCGATCGACGTGCAGGACACGGTGGTCAACGAAGGCGCAAGCCCGTGGCAGGGCTTCGTCTACCGGCAGCTGATGCGGGTGCCGCCGCAGGTCAACCGCGGCATGACCAACCCGGAGTCCTTCAGCTTCAGCGGCGCCACCTGGTACAGCGGCGACGAAGGCTATGGCCGCCGGACCTTCGCCGATTTCGCCGACGACGGCCCGCTCAACCTGCAGGCGCGCGAAAGCTGGATCGCGATCCTGCAGCATCACTTCTTCACCGCCTGGATTCCCGAGCCCGACGCCGCGACCACGATCTCGCTGCACGTCGACGGTCCGCGGCACCTGATCCGCGAGGTCGGGCCGGGCGTCAACGTCGCCCCGGGGCAGCAGGCATCGACCGCGGCGCGGTTGTGGGTCGGCCCCAAGCTGGTGCAGCAGATCCAGGCGCAGGACGTGCGCGGCCTCGATCGCGCGGTCGACTACTCGCGTTTCTCGCTGTTCGCCTTCCTCGGTGAATGGCTGTTCTGGCTGCTCGACAAGCTGCACGACCTGTTCAAGAACTGGGGCTGGTCGATCGTCGGCCTGGTGCTGCTGGTGAAGCTGGCGATGTATCCGCTGTCGGCGGCGCAGTACAAGTCGATGGCACGCATGCGCAAGTTCCAGCCGCGAATCGCCCAGCTCAAGGAGCGCTACGGCGACGATCGCCAGAAGTTCCAGATGGCGATGATGGAGTTGTACAAGAAGGAGAAGATCAACCCAGTCGGCGGCTGCCTGCCGATCCTGCTGCAGATGCCGATCTTCTTCGCCCTGTACTGGGTGCTGCTCGAATCGGTGGAACTGCGCCATGCGCCGTGGATGCTGTGGATCCAGGACCTGACCGCGCGCGATCCCTGGTTCATCCTGCCGGTGATCAACATCGCGGTGATGTGGGCGACACAGAAGCTCAGCCCGATGACCGGCATGGACCCGATGCAGCAGCGCATGATGCAGCTGATGCCGGTGGTGTTCGGCGCGGTCATGATCTTCTTCCCGGCCGGCCTGGTGCTGTACTGGGTGACCAACGGCGCGCTCGGCCTGGCGCAGCAGTGGTGGTTCATCCGCAAGTACAGCGAGCCTGCTGCCAAGTCGGCTTGAGAGCCGGGAATCGGGAATCGGGAATCGGTAAAGGCAGCAGCAACAGCAATGCAGCCTTTGCCGTTGCGTGAACGGCGGCTTTCCTTGTGGGAGTGGCGGTGATATGCCCGCGCCGGGAAATCGCGACGCCGTCCGCTCACGCCCGCCCGGTATCACCGCTCCCGCAGGCTCTATTCCGAGTCCGTTTCTCCCTTCTTGAAAAGTTGAACCGCGGAAGGCGGGTCGAAAGCGCGTTCCTCAGCACCTTGCCGCCGTATCCTGTTCTGCGATTCCCGATTCCCGATTCCCGATTCCCGATTCCCGATTCCCGATTCCCGATTCCCGGCCGTGACTACCGACACCATCGTTGCCATCGCCACCGCGGCAGGTGCCGGCGGCATCGGCGTGGTGCGGCTGTCGGGTCCGGAGGCGCGCCGCATCGCCGAGACGCTCTGCGCGCGGCCGCTGCGGCCACGCCAAGCGCACTACGTCCGCTTCCGCGATGCCGACGGCGCGGTGCTCGACGACGGCATCGCGCTGTGGTTCCGCGGCCCGGCCAGCTACACCGGCGAGGACGTGGTGGAACTGCAGGCGCACGGCAGTCCTGCGATCCTGCGGCAGCTGGTCGCGCGCGGCTGCGCGCTGGGTGCGCGGTCGGCGCGCGCCGGCGAGTTCAGCGAGCGCGCCTTCCTCAACGGCCGGCTCGACCTGGCGCAGGCCGAGGCGGTCGCCGACCTGATCGCCGCCGGCGATGCCGGCGCCGCGCGCGCTGCCCGGCGCGCGCTGGAGGGCGAGTTCTCGCGGCGCGTGGAAGCGCTCGCCGCGACATTGCTGGCGCTGCGGGTGCAGGTGGAGGCAAGCATCGACTTCGCCGACGAGCCGCTCGACACCCTCGGCGGCGAACGCCTGCGCGAGGGCCTCGACCAGGCGATCGCCGACCTGGACGCGCTGCTGCTCGCCGCCGAGCGCGGCCGCAAGCTGCGCGACGGCCTGCATGCGGTCATCGTCGGCCCGCCCAATGCCGGCAAGAGCTCGCTGTTGAACGCACTGGCCGGCAGCGAGCGCGCCATTGTCACCGCGATCGCCGGCACCACTCGCGACCTGCTGCGCGAGACCGTGCGTATCGGCGGCGTGGAATTGACCCTGGTCGATACCGCCGGGTTGCGCGCCGGCGGCGACGCGATCGAGCGCGAGGGCATGCGCCGCGCCGAGGCGGAACTCGGCCAGGCGGACCTGGCCATCGTGGTGCTGGACGCGCGCGACCCCGGTGCCGGCCACGCCGCCGTCGCGGCGGCGATCGCGGCGGTGCCGCAACGGCTGTGGCTGCACAACAAGGTCGACCTGCTCGACGCCGCGACGGTCGACGAAGCCGGCACGGACGTACTGCGGGTTTCGGTGCGCACCGGGCACGGGCTGGCGCAGCTGGTGGCGCGGCTGGAAGCCTTGGCGCAGGGGCCGGAAACGGGCGCGGAGGCCGGGACGTTCAGTGCCCGGGCGCGGCACGTCGAGGCGCTGCAGCGCGCCGGCCGCGACCTCGCGGCGGCGCGCGCCGCGCTGCGCGACGAAGCCCTGGACCTGGCGGCGGAGGCGCTGCGGGCCGGCCACGACGCGCTTGGCGAGATCACCGGCCGGATCGCGCCGGACGATCTACTGGGTCACATTTTCTCCACGTTCTGCATCGGCAAGTAGGCGCGGGAACCCGTTCCCGGGGGCACGGGTGTTGACAAATGGCGCCCGCTGCCGCGTCCTAGGCATACGTGCGGCATCGCACATCAGGGGGAGTTCTCGATGTTTTTGACAGACAACGGGCGTGCGCGTCCGCTTTGGTACCGAATCGCCATCGGCGCGGGGATCGCCTGCGCGCTGGTGGCCTGTTCACAGGAGCCGGCCGCGCCCGATGCGGAGCCGGACGCCAGCACGCAGGCCGCGCCGACCACACCGGCGGACGCGCCCGCGGCCGCCGACCAGACCGCGACCATGAGCATCGAGGAGCTGCGCGCGGCGGCCGCCAAGGCCTATCAGGAAAGCCGGCTGTACGCCCCGGCCGGCGACAACGCCATGGAGTACTACCTCGGCCTGCGCGACAAGCAGCCGGGCGACGCCGGTGTCTCCAGCGCGCTGACCGATCTGCTGCCGATGACGGTGATCGCCACCGAACAGAGCCGCGACCGCGAGGACTTCGAGGAAGCCCGGCGTCTACTGGCGCTGATCGAACGCGCCGACAAGCAGCATCCGGCGCTGCAGCGGCTGGGCAGCAGCATCGAGGCGGCCGAAGAGGCGACCGCCCAGCGTGCCGAGCAGCAACAGCTGACCGCGGAGCAGGAAGCCGAACGCCAGCAGCAACTCGAGCAGGAGCGCCAGCGCCAACAGCAGTTGCAGCAGGAGCAGGCGGCCAAGGAACTGGCCGCGCAGCAGGAAGCCGAACGTCAGGCGGAGCAGGATCAGGCCGCCGCCGAAGAAGCCGCCGCGCAACGCGCCGCGGAGCAGCGCGCGGCCGAACAGCGCGCGGCGGAGGAACGCGCCGCGCAAGCCGCCGCGGCGGCGGCGGCGGCGGCGCCGACGGCCGCCGACCTGCGCGCGATCAGCACGCCGGCGCCGCGCTATCCGCCCGATGCTCTGCGCAGCGGCCAGGGCGGCGAAGTGCTGGTGGAATTCACCGTCGGCGCCGACGGTTCGGTCAGCAATGCCCGGGTGGTCCGTGCCGATCCGCCGCGCGTGTTCGATCGCGAGGCGGTCGCCGCGGTACGGCGCTGGCGCTTCGAACCGGTGGCGGCGCCGGTGACGACGCGGCGCACGATCGCGTTCACGCCCGGCGGCTGAGCCTCTGCCGCTGAAACGCAGACGACGCCCGGCATCGCCGGGCGTCGTCGTATCCGGTGTCACCCATGGATCACCGCGCGCCCGCGGGCACGGCGTCAGGCCGAGATCGCCAATTTTTCGCGGTGATAGAGCCGCGCGGCGAGCAGCCACAGCAGCAGGCCGAGGCCGAAGCCGGCGCCCAGGTAGGCCGCCCATTCCGACGCCGTGATGGCCTCGCTGCGGACCAGTTTGAGGATCATCTGGTTCTGCGCCAGGAACGGCACGGTGAACTGCCACAGCTGGTTCTTCACCGGGTTCACCATCAGCACCACGGTCGGGATGATCGGCAGGAACATCAGCACGCTCATGTAGCTCTGCGCTTCCTTCACCGATTTCACGCTGGCCGCGATCAGGGTCAGCAGGGTGGTGCCGATCAGCACCATCGGCAGCAGCACCAGCAGCAGCAGCGCCATCGCCGGCAGGGTCACGTCGACCAGCCGCAGCGGCCCGGGGGCCAACGAGAAACTGAACTTGAACGCCAGCAGCGTCAGCAGCAGGCTGAGCATGCCGAACAGGCACGCGGCCAGGATCTTGCCGCTCATGATCGCCGAGCGCGCGGCCGGCGTGGCCAGCAGCGGCTCGAGCGACTGCCGTTCGCGCTCGCCGGCGGTGACGTCGATCACCAGGTGGGCGCCGCCGAGGAAGCTCAGCAGGATCAGCACGTACGGCAGGAACGCCAGCAGCATGCCGCGTCGGGCTTCGGGCGTGGCGACGTCGCGCTGCGTCACCTGCACCGCGAAACCGGCCTCGGGGCTGACGCCGCGGCTGATGCCGCGCAGCGCCCCGACCAGTCGGCTGTACTCGGCCAGCGCGCCGCGAACCCGCTCGACCGGGATTCGCGAATCCTGCCGCGAACTGTCGTAGACCAGCTCCACGCGTGCGCTGCGGCTGTCGCGCCACTGCTCGCCGAACGCCGGATCGATCTTCAGCACCAGCTCGGCGTCTTGGTCGCGCACCGTCGCGTCTGCATCATCGGGCGGCGCCTTGGCGGTGATGTTGCGACCCTCGAGGAAGCGCATCAGGTTGGGCGCGTGCTCGGCGCCAAGCACCGGAATCTCCAACGCCGATTCGAGCTGGGTGCGCATCTTCTTTTCGGCAATCGAGCCGATGCCCAGGATCAGTGCCGGCAGGATCAGCGGCCCGAGCAGCAGCCCGAGCAGGACGGTGCGGCGGTCGCGGAACAGGTCGACGAGTTCCTTTCTGGCCACGGTCAGGATCGTGCTCATGCGGCGTCCTCCCGGTCGAGGTCGGCCAGGCGGACGAACACGTCCTCCAGGTCATCGAGCCCGGTGGACGCGCGCAGCTCGTCCGGCGTGCCGATGGCGCGCACCTCACCGTGCGCGATCACCACGATGCGATCGCACAGCGCCGCGACCTCCTGCATGATGTGGCTGGAGAAGATCACGCAACGGCCCTCGTCGCGGAGCCGGCGCAGGAAGCCGCGCAGGCCACGCGTGGTCATCACGTCGAGGCCGTTGGTCGGTTCGTCGAGGATGACATTGCGCGGATCGTGCACCAGCGCGCGCGCGATGGCGGTCTTGGTGCGCTGGCCCTGCGAGAAACCCTCGGTGCGCCGGTCCAGGAAATCCTCCATCACCAGCGTCTCGGCCAGTTGCGCGATCCGCGCCGCGATGGTGCCGGCATCCAGGCCGTGCAGCGCGCCGAAGTAGGCGATGTTCTCACGCGCGGTCAGGCGCTTGTAGACGCCGCGCGCGTCGGGCAATACGCCCAGCCGCTGCCGCACCGCGGTGGCCTCGCGATGGGCGTCGAGGCCGTCGACGCGGACGTCGCCCGCGTCCGGCTTCATCAGCGTGTACAGCATGCGCAGGGTGGTGGTCTTGCCGGCGCCGTTGGGGCCGAGCAGGCCGGTGATCTCGCCGTCGCGAGCCTCGAAGCCGACGCCGCGCACGGCGTGCACCGGACCGCTCTTGGCCTTGAAGGATTTGTGCAGGTCGTTGATCCGAATCATGGGGTGGGTCCGTGATTGGTGATTAGTGATTGGTGATTCGAAAAAGCGGATCCGGATCTGCAGCGCTTGTCGCCTTTGCCAATCACGAATCACGAATGACGAATCACGGCACCTACGGCTCCCAGCCGTAGGCGCCGGCGAACGGCGGTTGCGGCTGCAGGCGTTGCAGGCAGTCGGCGTCGAGTGCGTCGGCGTCGGTGTTCTCGACGAACTGCGCGAACAGCTTCGGCATGCAGCCGGTGCCGATCACGTTGTGTCCCTGGCCGGGCAGCACCAGGTGGCGGGCGTTGGACAGCTGTGCGATCGCCTCGTCGCCGTAGCGCGGCGGCGTGACCGGATCGAATTCGCCGCTGATCGCCAGCACCGGCAGATCGCCCCGCAGCGGTTCGCGGAAGTGCTCGGCGCGCCGGCCGCGCGGCCACACCGCGCACTGCGCATCGGTCAACTCGATCAGCGCGGTGCCGAGCACGGTGTCGCGGTCGGCGTCCTCGGCACGCAGCTCGTCGGCGTCCTCGCTGCACAGCACCGACAGCTGCATGCCGTGATAGATGGCGTCGGAGACGCTGGCGGTCAGCAGCTGCGACTGCGCCAGCAGGCTTTCGTAGTGCCCCTGCGCCGCTTCGTGCAGCAGCAGCGGCAGGGTGGCGGCGATCTGCGGCTGGTAGGCGTACATGCGCAGCAGACCGGCGAGATGGCCGTAGCGCGGCGTTTCCTCGCGCCACTCGCCGCTGACCGGGTCGCGGTAGCGCACCGGTGCGATGCTGCCGGTGTCCAGGCGCTCGCGCACCGCCACCAGCCGGTCGGCGGGATCGCCGAGATTGCGCAGGCAGGCGCCGTCGCCGCGGCAGGCGGCGAACTGCGCCTGCAGCGCGTCCTCGAGGTTGCGGGCATGCTCCTGGCCCAGCACCAGGGTGTTGGGCACCACCGAGTCGAGCACCAGGCTGCGGGTGTGTTGCGGGTACGCCGCGGCGTACTGTTGCGCGACGCGGGTGCCGTAGGAAATGCCTACCAGGTTGATCCGTTCGACGCCGAGCGTCTCGCGCACCAGGTCGAGGTCGCGGACGTGGTCGCCGGTGGTGTAGTAGCGCAGGTCGGCGGTCTTCGACAGCGCCTCGCGGCAGCGTTCGGCGAACGCGCGCATGGCCTCGGGCGATTCGTCGTCGGGGTCGTAGATGGCCTTGTCGCCGTCCTCGTCGCGGCAGGCGAGCGGGTGCGAGCCGCCGGTGCCGCGGGCGTCGACCAGCACCACGTGGCGGGTGCGGCGCACGTCCTCGAATGCGGCATGCACCTGCGGATAGCTTTCGATGGCCGACTGCCCCGGCCCGCCGGCGATCATGTAGACCGGATCCTCCACCGCCAGGCCTTTCGCCGGCACCAGTGCCACCGCCAGTTCGATCATGCGGCCCTGCGGCGCGTCGTGATCCTCGGGCGCCTGCAGCGTCGCGCACTGCGCCTCGACCGTCTGGCCGGCGGTAGCGCTCAGGGCGCAGGGGGTGAACGCGAGTTCGCCGTAGTGCAGCGTGCCCTGCGCGTCGGTGCGCGGGCCGCCCTGCTGTTCGCCGCCACAGGCGGCCAGCAGCAGAGCCGCCAGCAGCGGCGCGAAACCTGGCCGTGATGTCATGGAGCTTCCTCCGGGATGAAGATGGATTCGATGGTTTCGCCGAACGTCCGCGCGATGCGGAACGCCAGCGGCAGGCTGGGATCGTACTTGCCGGTCTCGATGGCGTTGACCGTTTGCCGTGAGACTCCCAGACGCTCGCCGAGCAGCGACTGTGACCAGCCGCGCGACTCGCGCAGCTCGCGGACCCGGCTCCTCACCGGTAGCGCCGTGCGGCCACGGATTTGCAGACGCCGTAGAGCAGCAGGTAGAGCGGCATGATCCAGACCAGCACCACGGTGCCGTCGACCGCCAGCACGTCCGCCCTGGCGAGCAGGCCCAATGCGAACGTGCCCAGGCACAGCAGCAGCGCACCCAGCCCCATGCCTTCCAGCTCGATGCGCCGCTGCAGTTCGTCGCAGCGGCGCACGTAACGCAGCATGGCGCGGGCGGCGAACCCGATCGGCAGCAGCGGTAGCAGCGCGAGAACGGCCCGCAGCACCGGTGTATCGATGTGGCGCAGCGCGAACGTCGCCGCCACCAGGACGACGGCGTAGGCGCCCATCGCCGGAAGGAATTCACGTGTCAGGTGCCGGCTGGCAGCGGTCCGCATCGGCAGGGCCTTGTCAAGTCTGCTTGACATGCACGATGCCGCAGCCCGCGGGGGAATGTCAAGCTTCCTTGACAGCCACCGTCGTCTGCAGTCGGGCCGCCAGGGCGTCCAGGTGCTCGCCCAGGACCGCCAGGCTGGCCGCGTCCTGTACCCGGTCCAGACGCGTCCGCGCCGTTTCCAGGTGGCGGCGCGCGCCCGCGGCGTCGCCGGACAGGGCGGCATGCTCGGCATCCAGCCAGGCCCGGTACGGCGACAGGTCGAGCAGCCCGCCCTCGCACCATGGCCGCCAGGCGGCCACCAGCGCGCCGTCCTCCAGCATGACGGCGGCATACCCGGCCAAGGACACGGCGATATTCGGGCGCAGGGCTTCCGGCGCCTCCCAGAACCGCGCCCCGAGCACTTCGGCACAGTCGCGCGCGGCTGAAGCGTCGCGCTGGTCGCAGGCGCGCGACAAGCGCAGCAGCCGGCAGACGATGGCCAATACCGGTGCGGGCGCGTCATCGACGACTGTCGGCAGCAGGGCCTCGGGCCAGTCGCGCGGACGGACCCCGGCCAGGCTCAACGCCATGATCCGATTGATCTGCTGCTGCAGGGCGGCATCGGATGTCGCGCGCAGCAGATCGAGCAGCCCGCGACCGTCCGAACGCCAGCCCTTCGACTGGAACGGCACCAGGTTCACCGCGCCGATCAGCAGCGCCGAGTACGCAGCGCCCTGGGCCGCCGCCGCCCATGCCGAGCCTGCCAGCAGCGCCGCCGCAATCAGGCCGAGTGCAGCGGTGATCAGGTTGGCCAGCGGGCCGCCGGCGAGAAAGATTGCCTGGTCGATGCGCCCGAAACCGCGCTCGTCACCCGGCAGCAGTGCGGCGAAACCGCTGATCCCACGGACACCGCCGCCGCGCCGGAAGCGCCAGCCGCCGGCGCCACGTTCGATCCGGTACGGGCCAACGCCGAAGGCGAGCGCGCGCATGCCGCGCGCAAGTCCGGCCGCCGCGTGGCCGGCCTCGTGCAACACGATGTTGGGCCAGGTGGCGAGTACGAAGCCGGCAAGCACGGCCCAGCCGGGTGACGGCAGCAGGTCGGCGCCCAGCCGTGCACCGGCGTGCGCCGCGGCGAATCCGACGACCATGCCGGCGCCGGCGAACGCGGCCATCGACACCAGCCAGCGCAGGAATCGCCGGGCCGGAGGACGCGCGTGCGTGGCGGCAGGGGGCGCTGGCGGCAGCAGTGCCGCATCGCCGCGGTGCGTTCGGGTCGCGGTCGGCATGTCGATCATGGCGTGTGGGCGCCTTCCTGATGGCCTGGCATCGGCAGGTGGTCGCCGACGGTACGGGATACCTCCGATCGCCTCTGGGATGCAAGTCGCCAGCCGATTCCGGATGACCGGCGCAGCGCCGCCTTGCGCGTCGACGCGTCTCGCGCGCCGTCCACGGCGGGAGATCCGTCGAAGCTACTTGCTGCTGACGTACTTCTCGCGGCGGATCTGCGGCACCGCCAACCCGCGCGCTTTCAGTGCCTCGAAACAGGCGTCGACCATGTTCGGGTTGCCGCACAGGTAGGCGATGTCGCCGTCCGGATCGGGGGCGAGTTCGTCGAGGAACTGCTGCACGTAGCCGTGGCGCACGTCGGCATGCACCTGCCGCGATCCCGCCTCGGGCAGCTCGCGCGAAAAGCACGGCAGGAAGCGGAAACCCGGGTGGCGTTCGGCGAAGGCGCGAAACTCGTCGCCGTAGAGCAGTTCGGCGGGCGAGCGCGCGCCGAACAGCAGCACGACCTCGACGCCGCGTTCGGCCATGGCCCGCTCCAGCAGCGGCAGCATCGCCCGGTACGGGGTGACGCCGGTGCCGGTGCCGATCAGCAGGTAGCGGCGGTTGCCGTCGCCCGGCATCAGGCAGAAGCGCCCGAACGGACCGCTGGCGTCGACCGTGTCGCCCGGCTCCAGGCCTTCGAACAACGCGGTGGCCGCGCCGCCGGGCACATAGCTCACGGCGATCTCGACCGATTCGCCGGGCCCGAGCGCGTGGTCGTGGATGGTCGCCAGCGAGTAGCTGCGCCGGGTGGGCGTGCCGTCGGCATAGCGGAAGTGCACCTGCACGAACTGCCCGGGGATGAAGTCCAGCGGTTGGCCGTCGCCGCGCACAAAGCTGAGATGGGCGATGCCGGGCGCCAGCATGCGACGGTCGACGAGCTTGAGGGGGAAGTGCTGGATGGCCACGGGATACCGGAATCGGGCGGCGGACGGCCGCGGGAAGGTGCAGTGTGCGACAGGTGTCGATTGCAGGCGCAAGATCGCAGGCGGGAAGATCGCAGCCGCGACGACCGCAACCGTCGGCCGGGCCGCCGCGCAATGCAGCGTCGCGCAGGCGCCTCCGCGCGACCGCCTATAATAACGGGATTCGCCGCGCGTCTCGCGGCACAGGTAGTCGAGCATGGCCCCCAATCCAGCGGATGCGTCGCCGGCGCTGTCGGTGCGCGACCTGCGCAAGACCTACGCCGGCGGCGTCGAGGCGCTCAAGGGCGTCTCGCTGGACGTCGCGCCCGGCGACTTCTACGCGCTGCTCGGCCCCAATGGCGCCGGCAAGAGCACCCTGATCGGCATCGTCTCCTCGCTGGTCAACAAGACCATGGGCGAGGTCTCGGTGTTCGGCGTCGACCTCGCGCGCCGCCGCGACGCCGCCATGCGCCTGATCGGCCTGGTGCCACAGGAAATCAACTTCAACCTGTTCGAAAAGCCCTTCGACATCCTGGTCAATTACGCCGGGTTCTACGGGATTCCACGCGCCGAGGCGCTCGTGCGCGCCGAGCACGAATTGCGCAGCGCGCAGCTGTGGGACAAGGCCCAGGTGATGAGCCGCACGCTCTCGGGCGGCATGAAGCGACGGCTCATGATCGCGCGGGCGATGATGACCCGGCCGCGGCTGCTGATCCTCGACGAGCCCACCGCCGGCGTCGACATCGAGATCCGCCGCGGCATGTGGCGCACCCTGCGCGAGATCAATACCGCCGGCACCACCATCATCCTCACCACGCATTATCTCGAGGAAGCCGAGAGCCTGTGCCGCAACCTGGCGATCATCGACCATGGCCGCATCGTCGAGCAGGGCCCGATGAAGACATTGCTGGCCAAGCTCGACGTCGAGGGCTTCCTGCTCGACATCGAGGGCGCGCTACCGGCCGCGCTGCCGGTGATTCCCGGGGTCGAGGTGCAGGCGCCGGACGACCACACGCTCGACGTCGAGATGCCGCGCTCGATGGACCTCAACCGCTTGTTCGGTTCGCTCGACGCCGCCGGCATCCGCGTGCGCTCGATGCGCACCAAGTCCAACCGGCTGGAGGAGCTGTTCGTGCGCATGACCGGCACGCCCGAGGCCGCGGTGATCGCCGCGGCAACGCGGGAGTCGGCATGAGCGCCGCGCGTCACGACCACGCCGAGGTGCGGATGCGCGACAACTGGATCGCGCTCGGCACCATCGTGCGCCGCGAGATCGTGCGCATCCTGCGCATCTGGGGCCAGACCCTGGTGCCGCCGGCGATCACCATGACCCTGTACTTCCTGATCTTCGGCGGCCTGATCGGCTCGCGCATCGGCGAGATGGGCGGCTTCAGCTACATGGAGTTCATCGTCCCCGGCCTGGTGATGATGAGCGTGATCCAGAACAGCTACGGCAACATCTCCTCGAGCTTCTTCGGCGCCAAGTTCGGCCGCCACATCGAGGAACTGCTGGTCAGCCCGATGCCGAGCTGGGTGGTGCTGACCGGCTACGTCGCCGGCGCCGTCGCGCGCGGGCTGGCGGTGGGCGCGATCGTGCTGTGCATCGCGATGCTGTTCACCACCGTGCGCATTCCACACCCGCTGGTCACCTTCAGCACGGTGCTGCTGGGCGCGACCATCTTCGCCCTGGCCGGGTTCGTCAACGCGGTGTACGCCAAGAAGTTCGACGACGTCGCGATCGTGCCGATCTTCATCCTCACCCCGCTGACTTACCTGGGCGGCGTGTTCTATTCGGTGAGCCTGCTGCCGGACTGGGCCGAGGCGGCCACCCACGCCAACCCGATCTTCTACATGGTCAATGCGTTCCGCTACGGCCTGCTCGGACAGTCGGACGTGCCGCTGTGGATCGCCTACGCGTTGATGCTGTTCTTCGTGACCGCGCTGGCGGCGCTGGGCCTGTGGCTGCTGCGGCGCGGGGTCGGCCTGCGCAGCTGACGCGCCCTGCTGCGGATTCCGTCGAGACGGCGTGGCCGCAATCGGCGGCCGTCCACGTAGTGCCCGGAGCAGGCTAGGATCTGCCTGGGGCTGACATGGGGGCGGCGGGACATGGACGGTGAAGCGATCACCGGGTTGCTGGCGCAGGCGCGGACCGGCGAGCCCGAGCGGCTGTCGGCGGTGTTCGAGCAACTCTATCCGGAGCTGCGGCGGCTGGCCGCTTCGCGCCTGTCCGGTGGCGACCACACCGTCACGCCCACGGTCCTGGTGCACGAGCTGTACCTGCGCGCCACCACCGGCGAGCCGCTCTCGGTCACCGACCGCCATCACTTCTTCGCCGCAGCGGCCAAGGCGATGCGCTGGATCCTGGTCGACCATGCGCGCCGCAGGTACAGCGAGAAACGCGGTGGCGGCCAGATCGCGGTGACGCTCACCGAAGGCCTGCCGATGGAGGTCGCGTCCGAGCAGGTGCTGGCGCTGCACGAGGGGCTCGAGGCGCTGGGCGAGATCCATCAGCGGCAGCGGGAAGTCGTCGAGCTGCACTACTTCGCCGGACTCGAGTTCGCCGAGATCGCCGAACTGCTGGGAATCTCCACGCGCACCGCGCGCCGCGAATGGGAACGCGCCCGCGCGTTCCTGTACGCCATGCTCGACGCGCCCTAGTGGATGCGCGGCAGAGGGTGGCCTGGCGCGAGGCGGACCGCGTCCTGGACGGCCTGCTGGACCTGCCGCCGGAACGCCGCGCGGCGGCCTTGGCGGCCGCAACGCTCGACGACGACCTGCGTGCGCTGGTGCAACGGCTGCTGAATGCGCATGACTGCCGCAGTGGTCCGCTCGAAGCGGTGCCGGTCCTCGAGATGGCCGCCGATGCCGACGACACGCTGAAGGACCGCCGCCTCGGTCGCTGGCGCCTGCTCGAGCAGATCGGCCGCGGCGGCATGGCGGTCGTCTATCGCGCGGTTTCGACGCAAGCGCCGGTTGGGCAGCAGGCCGCGGTCAAGGTGCTCACCTTGGGCGCGCTGGCCGGCGGCGGCCGTGAACGCTTCCTGCGCGAACAGCAGCTGCTGTCGCGCCTGCGGCATCCGGGCATCGTCCCGCTCTACGATGCCGGCATCGCCGACGACGGCACGCCCTGGCTGGCGATGGCGCTGATCGACGGCGTACGCATCGACGCCTGGTGCGAGCGGCATCGCTTCGAGGTCGAGCAGTGCATCGATCTGGTGCTGCAGGTCGCCGACGCACTGGCGCATGCGCACCGCAGCCTGGTGATCCACCGCGACATCAAGCCGTCGAACGTGCTGGTCGACGACGATGGCCATGCGCAGCTGCTGGATTTCGGCATCGCCCGCCTCGACGACGACCAGGACGCGGAGCGCACCGCGACCGCGCTGCGTGCGCTCACGCCCGAGTACGCCGCGCCGGAACAGTTCCTCGGCGCGCCGCCGAGCACGGCGATGGACGTCTACGGCCTCGGCGCGCTGCTGTACCGGATCCTCACCGGTCGGTCGCCGCGGCCGCAGGGCCTGCAGGGCATCGATACGCAGACGCTGCCGCCGTCGCGCGTGGTGCAGAGCGACCCGGCGCTGCCTTCGCCGACGCGGCGGCTGTGGGTACGGCGCCTGCGCGGCGACCTCGACACGGTCGTGATGAAGGCGCTGGCCAGGCAGCCCGAGCAGCGCTACGCCAGCGTCGAGGCATTGGCCGAAGACCTGCGGCGCTGGCGCGGCCGGCATCCGGTCCGCGCGCGTCCGCAGAGCCGGCGCTATCGCGCCGGGCGCTTCGCGGCCCGGCACCGGCTGGGCGTGACCGCCGCCGCGCTGCTGGCGCTGACGCTGGCCACCGGCGTCGCCGGTACCCTGTGGCAGGCGCAGCAAGCACGGCAGCAGGCGGTCCTGGCGCAGGCGGCGCAACAGCGCACCGCGCAGGCACTGGCGCGCTCCAACGCGATCCGCGATTTCCTGTTCGAGCTGTTCCGCACCACCGCGCCGGGCAAGCCGCGCGAGCAGCTGCCGACCACCGCGGAACTGCTGGCCGCGGCGGTCGAACAGCTGCCCGAGCGCTTCAGGAACGATCCCGAGACCGAGGCCGAATTCCTCGCCGCCATTGCCGAGGTCTATTACCAGCGCAACCTGCCCGAACACGTCGAGTTGCGTCGTCGCCTGCTGCAGCTGCGTGCGCCGCAGCGGCTGCGGCAACCGGTAGCCCATGCAGCGGCGCAGGTCGACCTGGCGCAAAGCCTGGCCACCGCCGACGCCTCCGAGCAGGAAGAGTCGCAGCGGCTGTTCGCCGAGGCCATCGCACAGCTGGAGCGCTCGGCGCCGGACTCGACGGAACTGGCCCATGCCTACCGCCAGCGCGGCACGCTGCACATGCATCGCGGGGACGGCGCGGCGCGGCTGCGCGACAGCGAGCGCGCCTGGGCCATCCTGGCCGGCCGCGACGAGGTCAGCGAGCGCGAGCGCTTCTTCGCGGTCGCCGCCGTGGCCGCCGGCCACCATCAGGCGGGCGGCTATGCGAAGGCGCTGGGTTTCTACGACCAGGCCATCGATCTCGGCCGCCGCGTGTTCGGCCGGGAACACGTCCATCCTGCGACGCTCACCCTCAACCGTTCCGGTGCGCTGTCGCACCTCGGGCGTTTCGCCGAGGCCGAGGCCGGCCTGCTCGCCAGCCTCGCCGACTACGCTCGGATCTTCGACAAGCCGCGCGGGTACATGCTGGCCGCCTGGCGCGAGCTGGAACTCCTGTATTACCGGCAGGGGCGTTACGAACAGGCGTTGCAGGCGCGCGACCAATGGGACCGGCTGTTGCACGAGGCCGAACCGGACAACCGCCAGGAGCAGGCCAAGAGCCAACTGTGGCGGGCGCGGGACCTGGTCCGCCTGGGCCGGGCCGCCGACGCCGAAGCGTTGCTGCACGCCGCCGCGCCGGTGCTGCAGGCCGATGGCGGGTCGGGTGCCCGCAACCGGTTGATGGCGGCATCGAGCAGCCTGCGCCTCGCCTGCGACCGGGCGCTGCCGGCGATACCGCCCGAGGCCCGCGAACAGGCGCTGGCGCTGGCGCGCGAGATGAACGGCCAGGATCTGGTCCACGCCGCCGAAGCCCATGCCGTGGTCGGGTACTGCGCCCTGCGCAACGGCGATTCGCGCCAGGCGCTGCGGCATCTGCAGCGCGCCGCGACATTGCATGCCGCGCTGCCGCGGGGCGATGCCGCCGAGGTCGCCGAGCACCTGCTGTGGCGCGGTCAGGCGCTGACGGCACTGGGCGAGACCGAGCAGGCACGGACGACCTGGGCCCAGGCGCAGCAACGGCTGCGCTCGGCCGACCTGCTGGCGCATCCGGTGAACGCGCAGCTGCATCGCGCGATGCGCTGACCCGAACCGCGGCACCGGCGCCGGAACGCCTTCCGGGCCCTGTCCGCTCGCCGCACACGCTCGACCAGGGGGTGGCCATCGGCGCCCCCCGAATACGGATGCATGACCAGGAACGGATCGCGAGCAGATGCCACGCGACCGCGACAGGGGTTCGGCCGGCCGCTTCCGGCCTCATGCATGCGAGAAAAAGACCATGAAAACGTCCTGCAATCGTCATCCGCTGTCCACGGCGCTGGTCCTGGGCCTCGGCCTGCTGGCCGGCACGGCCTGGGCCGGCGAAACCTGCGAACTGAGCAGCGGCGGCGCCGGCGGCGCCGTCGTCGATGCCGATGCCGATACGCTGGCTTGCGGCCAAGGTTCGCAGGCTGCCGCGAATGCCACGGCGGTCGGTACCGGTAGCATCGCCAGCGGCTTTGCCGGCACGTCGCTCGGGATGGCCAGCGGAGCCACCGCGCAGGCGGCCACCGCGATCGGAGCCAGTGCCGAGGCCAGCGGGCGCCTGAGTACCGCGCTGGGGGCGGGCACGGTCGCCAACCTGGCCGGCAGCGTTGCCACAGGCGGTTATGCGATTGCCGCCGGCGTCGGTTCGGTCGCAATGGGCGGGTGGGTGGATACCGATGGCGATGACATCGTCGCCATTGAGGAGCGTACCCTGGCCACAGGCCTCAACGCGGTTGCGATCGGCAACAGCGCCCGCGCATTGGGCGACAACAGCATCTCGCTGGGCGCGACGGCGCTCGCCACGGGAAACAGCAGTATCGCCGCCGGCACGCTCAGCCGCGCCGAAGGCACCGCCAGCGTCGCCAGCGGCCTGCGAGCCCACGCCGAAGGCCCGCGCACCACCGCGGTTGGCGTCGACAGCCACGCGTTCGGCATCAGCAGTCTCGCGCTCGGCGATGCCAGCGCCGCCGAGGGCGATGCCAGCGTCGCGGCCGGCCGTTCGGCGCGGGCGCTGGGCGAGTTCGGCGTGGCGGTCGGCTACGACAGCCTGGCCAGCGGCGGCGGTGGCGCCACGGCGCTGGGCGCGTCGGGCTCCGCCACCGGTGACAACGCCACCGCGGCCGGGTACTTCAGCGTCGCCGCCGGCAGCCAGGCCGCGGCGTTCGGCGCGATCAGCAATGCGTCGGGCATGCAGAGCACCGCGATCGGCGGCGTCGCCGTCGCCAGCGCCGACGTCTCCACCGCGCTCGGCCATACCAGCCAGGCGACCGGCTTCGGCAGCACCGCGCTGGGCAACAGCAGCCAGGCCACGGGGATCGGCAGCATCGCACTGGGATACGGTTCGGTCGCCGACCGCGATAGCGCGGTGTCGGTCGGCACAAGCCTCAGCCAGCGCCAGATCGTCAACGTCGCCGCCGGCACTCAGGCCACCGACGCGGTCAACCTCGAGCAGCTGCAGTCGACGCTGGCCACGGCGAACGCCTACACCGACACCGCCGTCGCCACCGGCGGCACCGCCACCAACGCCTACACCGACAACCGCGAGGCGGCGATCCGCGGCGACGTGGCGGCCGGCGATGCCGCCACGTTGAGCGCGGCGGAAACCTACGCTGACACGGGCGACGCGGCGACCCTGACGGCGGCCAACGCCTATACCGACACCCAGATCGCCGGGCTGGTCGGTTTCGATCCAGCTTCCATCAACGGACGGATGGAGGCGCTCGAGGACCGCTTCGCCGAAGTCGATGGCCGCCTGCATCGGCAGAACCGCCGCATCGACCGCCAGGGCGCGATGGGTTCGGCGATGCTCAACATGGCGATGAACGCCGCCGGCTCGCAGAGCCCGCGCGGGCGCATCGCGGTCGGCGCCGGCTTCCACGGCGGCGAGCAGGCGCTGTCGATCGGCTACGGCAAGCGCATCGGCCAGCGTGCCTCGTTCTCGCTGGGCGGGGCGTTCAGCGGCAGCGAGAAGTCGGGGGGCATCGGTTTCGGCGTGGACTTGTAGCACCCATGCGGTGGGCCAAGGCCCACCGTCATCATTTGTCTTCAATCGGCAGGCGGAAGAACGCCCGCGCCGTGTCGGCGGTCGCGGCGGCGGTGACGGCGGCGTCCTCGCCGCGGTCGCGCGCCAGCTCCTCGACGATGTGCGGCAGGAACGCGGGCTCGTTGCGGCGGTCCTTCGGCATCGGCCTGAGCGTGCGCGGCAGCAGGTAGGGCGCGTCGGTCTCCACCATCAGCCGGTGCGCGGGGATGTTCGGCACCAGCTCGCGCAGGTGCGCGCCGCGGCGCTCGTCGCACAGCCAGCCGGTGATGCCGACGTGCCAGTCGCGGTCCAGGTAGTCGAACAGTTCCTTGCGGGTACCGGTGAAGCAGTGCACCACCGCCGGTCCGAGGCGGCCGTCGAACTCGCGCATGATCGCCATGAAGTCGTCGTGCGCGTCGCGCTGGTGCAGGAACAGCGGCTTGCCGTTGTCGGCCGCGATCTGCAGCTGGCGCTCGAACGCCCTGCGTTGCGCCGGGCGCGGCGAGAAGTCGCGGAAGTAGTCGAGCCCGCATTCGCCGACCGCGACCACCTCCGGATGCGCATGCAGCGCACGCAGCTCGGCGTCGCATTCCTCGGTGTATTCGACGGCGTGGTGCGGGTGCACACCGGCGGTCGCCGACAGGAAGCCGGGATGCGCTTGTGCCAGCGCGAGCGCCTTCGGCGAATGCTCGCGACTGGCGCCGGTGACGACGATCCGGCCGACGCCGGCGGCGCGGGCGCGCTCCAGCACCGCGTCGCGATCGCGGTCGAAGCTGTCGTGGGTGAGGTTGGCGCCGATATCGATCAGGTGCATGCGGGAGAATCGGGAATCGAGAATCGGGAATTGTAAGAGCGAAGCGACGCTCCGCTCCCGGGAGCGGATCCGCCGCCATCGTCCGAACGCAGCGGCAAGCCTTATCCTTGCGCCGATGCCGGCGTCTGATTTCCCCATCGCTCCCCTGTTGCCGGAGGTCCTGCGCAACCTGCGGGCGCATCCGCGCCTGGTGCTGGAGGCGCCGCCCGGCGCCGGCAAGACCACCCAGGTGCCGTTGGCGCTGCTCGATGCCGACTGGCTGCAGGGCCGGCGCATCGTGATGCTGGAGCCGCGCCGGGTCGCCGCGCGCGCGGCGGCCGGATTCATGGCGCAGCAGCTGGGCGAGGCGGTGGGCGACACCGTCGGCTACCGGATCCGCTTCGACCGCCGCATCTCCGCGCGCACCCGGATCGAGGTGGTCACCGAAGGCATCCTGACCCGCATGCTGCAGGACGATCCGCTGCTCGAAGGCGTCGGCGTGCTGCTGTTCGACGAATTCCACGAGCGCCATCTGGCCGGCGACCTCGGCCTGGCGCTGGCGCTCGACGTGCAGGCGGGCGTGCGCGAGGATCTACGGATCGTGGTGATGTCGGCGACGCTCGACGGCGAGCGGCTCGCCCGCTTCCTCGATGCGCCGCGGCTGTCCAGCGCCGGGCGCAGTTTTCCGGTCGAGGTGTCGCACTTCCCGGCGCGCCGCGCCGAAGCCCCCGAACACCAGGCCCGCCGCGCCGTCGAGCACGCGCTGCGCGAACACCCGGGCGACGTGCTGGTGTTCCTGCCAGGGCGGCGGGAAATCGACCGGCTCGCGACACTGCTCGAAACCAGCCTGTCCGGGCGGTCGAACGACACGCCGACCGTAGGGAGCGGGCTCCGGGAGGCATCGCGACAAGCCGGCCATGGATGGCCGGCGCCCGAGTCAGGGCAGGATGCCCTGACCGAGGGAAAAGCGATGTCTTCCGGAGCCCGCTCCCGGGCCCAACCGAAGCCCGCCATCGACGAAATCGAGATCCTCGCCCTCCACGGCGACCTCCCCGTGGACCAGCAGGCCCGCGTGCTGCGGCCGTCGGCGGACGGCCGTCGCCGCGTGGTGCTTGCCACCAACGTCGCCGAGTCCAGCGTCACCCTGCCCGGGGTGCGCGTGGTGATCGACTCGGGCCTGGCGCGCGAGCCGCGCCACGATCCCAACAGCGGCTTTTCGCGGCTGGACGTGGTGACGATCGCGCAGGCCTCCGCCGACCAGCGTGCCGGCCGCGCCGGCCGCGTCGCCGCCGGCTGGGCCTACCGGCTGTGGCCGCAATCGCAGCGGCTCGAACCGCAACGGCGGCCGGAGATCGCACAGGTCGAGCTGGCGTCGCTGGCGCTGGAACTCGCCGCCTGGGGCAGCGATGCGCTGCGGTTCCCCGATCCACCGCCGGCGGGCGCGCTGGCCGCCGGCCGCGACCTGCTGCGTGCACTCGGCGCGCTGGAGGCCGATCACCGCATCAGCGCCGTCGGCCGGCGCATGCTTGCGCTCGGCACCCACCCACGGCTGGCGGCGATGCTGCTGGCGCCGTCCGGCGATGAAGCGCGTGCGCTGGCCTGCGACCTGGTCGCGCTGCTGGAAGCACGCGATCCCCTGCGCGGTCGTTCCGACGCGGTGGCCGCACGCTGGCAGGCGTTGGCCGCCTTCCGTGGCGGACGGGCTCCGGGCGATGCCCATCGCGGTGCACTGGCGGCGATCGACGCCGCGGCCGCGCAGTGGCGCCGCCGCCTGCGCATCGCCGCGCCGCCGCCCGCGGCGGTGCCGGCGCACGCGCTCGGCGACCTGCTCGCGCATGCCTTCCCCGATCGCATCGCGCACCAGCATCCGCAGGATCCGTATCGCTACCAGCTCGCCAACGGCCGCATGGCGCGGCTGCTCGACGACAGCGCGCTGTACGGCGAACCTTGGCTGGTCGCCAGCGAGCTGCGCTTCGAGGCCCGCGACGCGCTGCTGCTGCGGGGCGCGCCGGTGGACGAGGCCGCGCTGCGCACCGCGTTCGCATCGCGCTTCTACGAAGGCGAGGAAACCCGCTGGGATCCGGCGCGCCGCGCGCTGGTGGCCGAACGCGTGCGCCGCTTCAACGGCATCGTGCTCGACAGCCGGCCCGGCGCGCGGGTCGATCCGCAGCAGGCCGCGCGTGCACTGACCGACGCCGTGCGCCAGCTCGGCCTCGACGCGCTGCCGTGGAGCGACGGCCTGCGGCAATGGCGCGAGCGCGTGCGCTGCCTGCGCGAATGGATCCCCGAACTCGGCCTGCCGGACCTGTCCGACGAGGCGCTGCTGGCGACGCTCGACGACTGGCTGCTGCCGGCCTTCGCCGGCAAGACGCGCCTGGACGCGCTGGACGCGCCGGCGCTCGGCGAGGCGCTGCGCGCCGGCGTCGACTGGGACCTGCGCCGGCGGATCGACCTCCTGGCGCCGGAGCGGATCGCCGTGCCGTCGGGCATGCAGCGACGCATCGACTATGCGCACGGCGCCGCGCCGGTGCTGGCGGTCAAGCTGCAGGAGTTGTTCGGCCTGGCGGATACCCCGCGCATCGCCGACGGTCGGGTGCCGCTGACGCTGCACCTGCTCTCGCCGGCTGGGCGGCCGCTGCAGGTCACCCAGGACCTGCGCAGCTTCTGGGAACGGACCTGGCCGGAGGTGCGCGGAGAAATGAAGGGGCGTTACCCGAAGCATCCCTGGCCGGAGGATCCCTGGAACGCCGCGCCGACCCATCGCGCCCGGCCCAGGACATGACGGATCGCCGCATCGGTCCGGCGTCAGCCCGCCAGGCCGGGCGATCACGTCGCCGCTACGGCGGCGCGTCGATACTTGCGGCAAGTGCGACCACCGCCACGAGGATTCCGCGATGAGCAAGCTCGATACCCTGCAGGGCAGGGCCCTGGAACTGGCCGGACACGTGGGCGACGGCGTCCGCTATGTCATTCCCGACAACGCAGGCAAGTGGCTGCAGGCCGGCGCCGTGCTTGGGGCGGCGCGTACCGGCGCGAAGACCGCGAGCCATGTGGTGCGGCGCAATCCGACATTGGCCGTGACGGCCGCGGTCGCCGTGGGTGCGGGCCTGGCGCTCTACGCGATCCTGCGCCGGCAACGGAAAGCGAACGGCCAGGCTGCTGGCGCGACGATCGAAGGCCGGTCCAAACGCGTCGACGCCGATCGCAACTCGCGTCCGCGCAAGGCCGCCAAGCGGCGAGCGTCGAGCGCGCGCAAGCGCACCGAGGGCGGCGCCGAAACAACCGGAGGCTGATCGCCAAAGGGCGCCGTGGACGCTGCGTGCGGGCGTTTCCCGCGCCGCGGCCGCGGCTGCAGGGGCCTCCCCTCCCGTTCGCTCATGACCTCGTGCGAGCTTCCGGCAGTTCGACGACGAAACGTGCGCCGCCGCCTTCGCGGTCCTCGTACCAGAGCTGGCCGCCAGCTTCGCCGATGATCTGCCGGGCCAGCGACAGGCCGAGGCCACTGGACATGTCGCCGGGGGCCGGCGGCTCGTCGTGCAGGCGCACGAACGGCTGGAACAGCTGGCGCTGCTTGGCCGCCGGGATCCCTGGGCCGCGATCCTCGACCAGCAGCCGCAGGAATCCGGGCCCACCGCGGTGGCAGGCGATTTCCAGGTCGCTCTGCGGTGCGTACTTCATCGCATTGGTCACCAGGTTCTCCGCCACCTGGCGCAGCACCAGCGCATCGACCGCCACCTGCATGTCCGGCTGCACGGGCGTCACCTTCAGGTGACGCTCGCGCGCCTCGTACTGCAGGCCGTAGCGGTTCTCCAGCCAGCGCACGATCTCGGGCAGCGAGGCGATGCCCTCCTGCGGTGCGACCTGTCGCACCACGCGCTGGGTCTCGAGATAGCGCTTGATGTAACCGAGCGCGTCGCTGGCGCTTTCGTGGATGGTTTCCAGGTAGCGCGTCACGCGCTCCTCGCGCACGTTGCCGCTGCGCAGCATGTCGATCGCGAACAACACGCTGCTGAGCGGATTCTTGAGATCGTGCGCGACCAGATTGACCAGCTCCTGACGTTCGCGCGCCACCCGTTCCAGATGATCGCGGGTGAGCTTGAGACCGACGTGGGCCGCGACCCGTGCCAGCAGCTCCTCGGGCAGGAACGGCTTGGTGACGTAGTCGACGGCGCCGGCATCGAAGGCGCGCAGCAGCTGCTCGCGATCACGCGCGGCGGTCAGGCACACCACCGGCAGCCGCATCAGCGGCTCGCGCTGCTTGATCTCTGCAAGCACCGCGAAGCCGTCCATGCCGGGCATCAGCACGTCGAGCAGGATCAGGTCGGGCAGTTGCTCGGAGGCGATCCGCAGCGCTTCCTCGCCGTGGCCGGCATCGAGGACCTCGTAGCCGCTGCGCGCGAGCAGCGCCCCCACGACCCGCAGGTTGGCCGGCTGATCGTCCACGACGAGGATGCGCCCCGCAGTGGAGCTGCCTTTGACCATGTCGCATCATTCTGAACAGGTGTTCGGGCAAGTTATCAGAAACGCAAACGCATCACTCGTCGAAGCACACGCGGATTCGGCGGAAGCCCGGACAAGCCTGAAGGATTCAGTATTGCGAAGACCTAATCGTTCACCTTGCGCCAGTGCCCGGGCGCCAAGTCGCCCAGGCGCCATGGCCCGATCGCGACCCGCACCAGGCGCAAGGTCGGCAGCCCGACCGCCGCGGTCATGCGCCGGACCTGGCGATTGCGGCCCTCGTGCAGCACCAGTTCCAGCCAGGTGTCGGGGACCGTCTTGCGATGGCGCACCGGCGGGTCGCGCAGCCACAACGTCGGCGCCGTGATCGTCCGCACCGTGGCCGCGCGCGTGCGCCCGTCGCGAAGCTCGACGCCGTCGCGCAGCGCCGTGAGTTGTCCCGCATCCGGCGTGCCCTCCACCTGCGTCCAGTAGGTCTTGGGCAGTTTGTGCCGCGGGTCGGTGATCCGGTGCGCCAGCGCGCCGTCGTCGCTCAACAGCAGCAGGCCTTCGCTGTCGCGGTCCAGGCGCCCGGCCGGGTAGACGCCGGGCGGCAGAGCGAAAGCGGCCAGGGTCGGCCGTGGCGGCGTACTGCGGTCGGTGAACTGGCACAGCACGCCCCAGGGTTTGTTCAACGCGATCAGCATGGGGCCGGGGGCAGGCAGCGGTGGCGACGATGCCGCGGGGCGCAGCACCGCGCAACTGGATTCATCATTGTGAGTGAGCTCCCGGTTTTTATCCGCCGAAGTTGTTATTGATGACAGGCCGCAGGCAGGAGGGTAACCGTCCACCGGGCGGCAGACAGGGTGCGTCGAGCATCGGGGGGAAGGAAAGCATGGTGACCATCGAGCTGAAGGTCGTCTCGGAACAACGAGATGGCCTGCTGCTGGCGTTGGGCGAGGTACTGCTCACCAATCAATTCAAGCTGCTGCGCCACCGTCGTGCCAACACCGACCGCGGCGTGGTGATGGTGCTGGTCGTGCAGGGGCCGGAGTCGCGTCTGCTGGCGCTGGAGGAACAGCTCGGCACGCACTGGATGGTGCGCAGCTTCGAGGCGGCGCCGTACGAACCCGGGGTGTCGACCTCGCCGCAGACGTTGGCCGAGGTCGTCGCGTCGATCGACCCCGTCCGCGCCGATGCCCCGCCCGCGCCGCCCGCGCCGGCCGCTGCGCCGTCGGCGGCGCCCGATCCGGCGCGGGTGGAGGTGCTGCTGCCGCAGCTGGCGCGCGACTACCCGCGCGTGTTCGGCCTGGTGCTGGGGTTCGAGCGCAGCTTGGAGCCGGCGCAGCGCGTGACCACGATGCGCTACATCGGCACCCGCGTCGGCGCCTGGGTCTACAAGCGGGATTTCGCCCTCGGCGCCGCGCTCGACCTGTCGCGCTCGATCAAGCATGTCGCGCTGCCGGCGATGCGCCAGCTGCTGCCGACCGAGCCCGATGGCGACGCGCTGACCACCAGCGGCAGCCCGTTTTGCGTGGTCACCAGCCAGACCGTCGCCGCGCAGTGCCATTTCCTGTGTGGCTTTCTGGAAGGCCTGCTCAACGCGTCCGGAACCCTGCCGCGCGTGCGCGTCTCCGAGGCCGCGTGCCGCGCCGGCGGCGCCGCCGGATGCCGCTTCGTGTTCGACGCCTGAGGCGCGAACGCCGACGTGTCACCTAGTCGCTGATCCGCATCGCGATCACAGATTCCAAGCGCCCGCCCGGGACATCCATCGAGGAGAACGTTCCATGCCACACGATCATGCCATCCAGTGCATCCACGACCCGCTGCTGGTCGTCCTGTCCTACCTGGTGTCGGTACTGGGTGCGTTCACCGCCCTGCAGGTCGCCATCGGCATTCCCGCCGCGCGTACCCAGGCGCAGCGCCGGATGGCGATCGTCGGCGGCGGCGCGGCGATGGGCGGCGGCGCGATCTGGGCGATGCATTTCATCGCCATGCTGGCCTGCCGGATGGACGTTGCGGTCGCTTACGATCCGGGCCTGACCCTGCTCTCGGCATTGATGGCGATCGGCGCCTGCATGCTGGGACTGTCGATCGCCGGGACCGGGCTTTTCAGCTGGGGCAAGCTCGCGGTGGCGGGCACCTGCATGGGGCTGGGCGTGGCCGCCATGCACTACACCGGCATGGCCGCGATGCGCATGCCGGCGACGGCGCACTACGACGCGGGCGTGGTCGCGCTGTCGGTCGTGATCGCGATCGTTGCCTCCGCCGCGGCGCTGTGGCTGGCATTCAATCTGCGTGGCTGGGTGCAGATGCTCGGCAGCGCCCTGGTGATGGGCGTGGCGGTCTGCGGCATGCATTACACGGGCATGTACGCGGTCAGCTTCGTCCCCACCGGCGAAGCGGCCGTGGCCGGTGGCATGGGTGGCGCCTATCTCGGCATGGGCGTGTTCATGGTGACCACGGTGCTGCTGTCGGCGATGCTGGTCACGATCCTGCTGCGCCGGCAGCGTCGGGCGGCGGTGACGATCTGAAGGATGGCTTCGGCTGATCCGTCGGGTTCCGCGCATTGGCGGCGCCCCGCCGGCTGTGCGACGCAGCCCGGGCCGGATCGACACGGCCCAGCCCGGGCGTTGCCTGATGCGTGCCGACGCATGACGTCGGCCGTCGTGGCCGCAGAGCGCCGCCGATCGCGGCGGCGCTCGCACCGAGGCCGGGGACGCTGCGCTCAGTCGTCGCTGACCACCAGCGCACGCAGGCTGTAGTCGCCGGTATGGCCTTCGCCCATCGGCAACGAGTTCAGGCGCACGGCGTAGGTCCCGGTGACGGGGGTCGACGCCACCAGCAGCGAATCGGTGCCACCGCCTTCCTTGTCGTCGTTCTCGGCGACGCGGTCGCCGTCGGGGCCGAACAGGATCAGCACGGTGTCGAAGTCTTCCGACTTGGCGCTGATCGCGACCAGTTGGCCGGCGTCGAGATCGAGCGTGTAGTCGTGGCTGCGGCCGCCGCTGTCGCTGGAACGGTCGCTGGCCTGCAGCACGCCCTCTACGGCGCGTCCGGGTGTGAGCTTGTCGGCGGCGAACGCCGGGACGGCGGCCAGCGCCGTCAGCAGCGCGAGCGAAAACAACGGATTGCGCATTCGGATCCCCTGGAGAGCGACGGAATTGTCGCGGCGCGCAGGGTACACCGGGCGTGCCCGGTGCGGCGCGCCTGCCGTTGGTCGGCAGGCGCGCGCCGGATCATTCCGGCTTGACGAAGCGCAGCGTCATCCGGTCGCTCTCGCCGATCGTGCGGTACTTCTCGGCATCGGCTTCTTCGTGCCTGTTCGACGGCGGCAGGGTCCAGACGCCGTTCGGATGGTCGCGGGTGTCCTGGGGATTGGCATTGATCTCGCTGCGGTCGACCAGGCGGAACCCGGCGCCCTCGGCCAGGGCGATCACCGTCTGCTCGCCGACATAGCCGGACTCGTCGTCGGCCGGAAGTTCCTTCTCCGCACGGTGCTCGACCACGCCGAGCACGCCGCCGGGCTTGAGCACGCTGAAGAAGCCTTCGAACATCGCCTCCGCGGTGCCGTTGCCGAGCCAGTTGTGGACGTTGCGGAAGGTCAGGACGGCGTCGGCCGAGGCATCATCGCCAAAGCGCGGCGCCGCGGGATCGAACTCGACCATCGTCGCGCGGCCGTAGACCTCGGTGGGCTCGCCGCCGAGCCGTTCGCGCAGGCCGTCGCGGGCGCGGGTGTAGTAGGTGCGGCTGTCTTCCTCGTCCTGGCTGTCGGGCGCGACCACCGCGGCCACATAAGTGCCGTTCTCCCGCAGATAGGGCGCCAGGATCTCGGTATACCAGCCGCCGCCGGGGGTGATCTCGATCACGGTCATGTCCGGGGTGATGCCGAAGAAGGTCAGCGTCTCCTTCGGGTGGCGGTATTCATCGCGGGCGGCGAACTCGGGCGTGCGCCAGTCGCCGGCCAGCACCGTATCGAGCGTGGACGACGCCTCCACGGCGACATCGGGCGCGGGCACCGGCGTCTCGCTGTCGGCCGCCGGTGGCGGTGCGTCGTTCTCGGCAGCGCAGGCGGCGAGCAGGGCGGGCAGCAGGGCGGCAAGCAGGACACGCTTCATGACATCTCTCCGTGAACGGGGATCCAAGCCTAGCGCCAAACGCAGCGGCGCGTCAGCGTGTCGCGCCATCGCCCGCGCGCCGGCTGCCGCGGGCCATGGCGGCGGCATGCGCCCGCGCCTCGCCGTGCAGCCAGTCGCGGAACGCGCCGAGCGCGGCATGGTCGCGATGGCGCGGCGGATACACAAGGTAGTGCGCATAGTCGGTCTTCATCCGTTGCCGTCCGAGCCGCTGCAACTGCCGGGATTCGAGCAGCAGCCGCACCCGCGTCAGGCGCCCGAGCGCCACGCCGAGACCGGCGGCGGCGGCCCGGTGCAGTGCTTCGGCGTCGCCGAAGCGCGCGGCGAACCGCACCGGCATGTCGCCGCCGTGACGCGCGAACCAGGCCGGCCAGGCATCGGGACCGGGATCGCCGAGCAGCGGCCAGTCCTGGAGCCGCTCGACGCCGGCCTTGCGCATCCGCGCCACCAGCGCCGGGCTCGCCACCGGCGCCAGCCAGTCGTCGAACAGGTGTTCGGCGACCACGCCCGGCCATTGGCCGCGACCGCTGCGCAGCGCCGCATCGACCTGGCCCGGGCGCGAGAAGTCGACCACGGCCGCGTCCGAGAGCAGGTTCAACTCGACCTGCGGCTGCGCGGCCAGGAATTCCGATAGCCGCGGCAGCAGCCAGGCCGACGCCAGCGACGGCACCACGCTGAGCGTCAGCACGTCGTCGCGGCGCGCGGCGAACGGGCGCAGCGCCGCCTCGATCGCATCCAGGTGCGGCGAGACCTGCTCGAGCAGGCGCTGTCCGTCCGCGGTCGGATGCACGCCGCGCGGCCCGCGCTCGAACAGGCGGCGATCGAGCCGCTGTTCCAGCGAACGGATCTGGTGGCTGAGCGCGCTGACCGTCAGATGCATTGCTTCGGCGGCACGGGTGAGGTTGCCGGCGCGCGCCGCCGCCACGAAGCCCTGCAGCGCGTGCAGCGGCGCGCGGATGCCGTCGGGGCGCGTGGCTGGGGTTGAGCTCAATTCAAGTCTACCTTGCAGATATGTCGCTTTTCCGGCACCGACTATCGGCCTATGTTCGAAACCGATCAAGTCGAAGAGGAGATCGCCATGAGCATCTGGAATGGATTGCTGTTCCTGCAGGGGCATGTCGTCAGCCCGCGGCTGGCGCTCGCGCTGGCCGATGCCGAGTCCGTGCCGGCGCCTGCGGCCGTACCGCCGCCGCTCCACGATGACGCGCATCGTCGCTCCGCCACGGCGGCTTGCCGCTGAGGCGTCGCGCCACCGGAACACAGCATCACGCCACGGGTTCGCGCACCGGCAACATCGGCAGCGTTATCGTGATTGGCCTCGCCAAACATCGAATCGCGCATGGCCGCAGCAGAAGACGCAAGACCGCTCGGCCGCTCCGGCCTGCGGGTCCGCCCGCTCGCCTTCGGCGGCAACGTATTTGGCTGGAGTGCCGACGAGAAGACCGTGTTCGCGCTGCTCGACGCCTTCGTCGATGCCGGCTTTTCCCTGGTCGACACCGCCGATGTCTATCCGGCGTGGGTGCCGGGCAACCAGGGCGGCGAGTCGGAGACGATCATCGGCCGCTGGCTGGCCGCGCGCGGCGGCCGTGACCGATTGGCCATCGCCACCAAGGTCGCCAAGTGGAGTGCGCGGCCAGGGCTGTCGCCGGACAACATCGCCGCCGCCGCCGATGATTCGTTGCGGCGGCTGCAGACCGACTGCATCGACCTGTACTTCGCCCACGAGGACGATCCGGACGTGCCGCTCGAGGATACGCTCGGCGCATTCGCGCGCCTGATCGAACAGGGCAAGGTGCGTGCCATCGGCGCCTCCAACTACGATGCGCCGCGGCTGGCCGAGGCGCTGGCGGTGGCGCAGCGACATGGGCTGCCGCGCTACGAGGTGCTGCAGCCCGAGTACAACCTGTACGACCGCGCGGACTACGAGGCGTCCCTGGAACCGCTGGCGCGCGAACACGGCCTCGGCGTGATGAGCTACTACTCGCTGGCCAGCGGCTTCCTCAGCGGCAAGTACCGCAGCGCCGCCGACGCCGCCAAGAGCGGCGCCCGCGGCGCCACCGTGGTCCGGCGCTATCTCGACCAACGCGGCGAACGCATCCTCGAGGCGCTCGATGCCGTGGCCGCCGCACACCGCGCCACCCCGGCGCAGGTGGCGCTGGCCTGGCTGATCGCGCGCGAATCGATCACCGCGCCGATCGCCAGCGCCACCAGCCTTGAACAGCTGCACGAACTGCTCGCCGCCACCGACCTCGCGCTGTCGGCGGCCGACATCACCGCGCTGGACGCCGCCGGCGCCGACACAGGGAAGCCTTCATGACCGCCACCGACAACACCCGCATCGTGCTCGCCTCGCGCCCGCAGGGCGAGCCCACCAGCGAAAACTTCCGCGTCGAACGCGCGCCCTTACCGCAGCCGGAAAAGGGCCAGGTGCTGCTGCGCAACCGCTGGTTGTCGCTCGACCCCTACATGCGCGGGCGCATGAATGCCGGGCGCTCGTACGTCGCGCCGATCGAGGTCGACGCGGTGATGGAGGGCGGGACCATCTCGGAAGTGGTCGAATCGCTGCACCCGGACCTGCAGCCCGGGGACCTGGTGCTGGCCGACGGCGGCTGGCAGACCCACGCCGTCGCCGATGGCGAAAGCCTGCGTCGCAAGCTCGATCCGGATGACGTGCCGGTCACCACCGCGCTCGGCGTCTACGGCATGCCCGGCTTCACCGCCTATGCCGGCCTGCACGAGATCGGCAAGCCACGGCCGGGCGAGACCCTGGTGGTCGCCGCCGCTTCCGGCCCGGTCGGCGCCACCGTCGGCCAGATTGCAAAACTGCGCGGCGCGCGCGTGGTCGGCATCGCCGGCGGGGCGCGCAAGGTCGCGCACTTGCGCGACGATCTCGGTTTCGACGTCGCCCTCGACCATCGCGCCGACGATTTCGCCGAACAGCTGAAGGCGGCGGTGCCGGATGGCATCGACGTGTACTTCGAGAACGTCGGCGGCCACGTGTTCGACGCGGTGCTGCCGCTGCTCAACGAGTTCGCGCGGGTGCCGGTATGCGGCCTGATCGCCCACTACAACGACAGTGCGCCGCCCGAGGGTCCCGACCGTCTGCCGCAGCTGATGGCACTGGCGCTGGCCCGGCGCCTGACCATCCGCGGCTTCATCGTCTTCGACTTCAACAAGCTCTATCCGGAGTTCCTGCGCGAGATGGGCGCATGGCTGCGTGACGGCAAGGTCCGCTACAGCGAGGACATCGTCGAGGGCCTGGAGAACGCGCCGCAGGGCCTGATCGGCCTGCTGCGCGGCGAGAACTTCGGCAAGCGCCTGGTGCGGATCGCATAAGCAACCGCGATCCCCGCGATCCCCAAGGGTCACGCAATTCTTTGGCCCGTGTCTTCCCCCTTTGAAAAAAGGGGGACTGAGGGGGATTTGCTTTGGCCGTGACAGCGCCTACGCCAATCCCCGCCCCGCCGCCGCGCGACACCGCCCGCGCGCAATCCCCCCGCCCGACGCCACGGCAGCAACCCGTAGGAGCGCGCCATGCGCGCGATGCCGCGGGCACGGCGCCGCCCGCGAATCCCGGTGACCTGCGCGCCTGCCGGTCCGGAATCGCGGCATCCACCGGTTCCGGCCGATACCCGCGGCATCGCGCGCATGGCGCGCTCCTACGGATAGGCATTGCCATGCGTGACGAGAAAGGCCCGGCATTGCCGGGCCCTTCTCGGTGCGGCGGCGCTGGCGCCCTCAGCTCGCGGCCAAACGCTCCAGCGCGGCCGTGAAGGTCCCGCTCGGGCGCATCGCCTGCGCGGCCTTCGCCTGGTCCGGGTGGTAGTAGCCACCGATATCGACCGCGGCGCCCTGCACCCGGTTCAACTCTTCGACGATCTTCGCCTCGTCGTCCGCAAGTGACTGCGCCAGCGGCGCGAACCGCGCCTTCAGCGCGGCGTCGTCGTCCTGCGCCGCCAGCGCCTGCGCCCAGTACAGCGCCAGGTAGAAATGGCTGCCGCGGTTGTCCAGCTCGCCGACCTTGCGCGACGGCGAACGGTTGTCGTCGAGGAACCGGCCGTTGGCCGCGTCCAGCGTCTTCGCCAGCGCCCGCGCGCCGGCGTTGTCGTGGCGCTCGGCCAGGTGTTCCAGCGACGCCGCCAGCGCCAGGAACTCGCCCAGCGAATCCCAGCGCAGGTGGTTCTCCTCGACGAACTGCTGCACGTGCTTGGGCGCCGAGCCGCCGGCGCCGGTCTCGAACAGGCCGCCGCCGGCCATCAGCGGCACCACCGAGAGCATCTTGGCGCTGGTGCCCAGCTCCAGGATCGGGAACAGGTCGGTCAGGTAGTCGCGCAGCACGTTGCCGGTAACGGAGATCGTGTCCTCGCCCTTGCGGATGCGCGCCAGCGAGAACTGCGTCGCCTCCACCGGCGGCAGCACGCGCAGATCGAGGCCGGCGGTGTCGTGGTCCTTCAGATAGGTCTCGACCTTGGCGATCACCTGCGCATCGTGCGCGCGGTTCGCGTCCAGCCAGAATACCGCCGGGGTCGCGCTCAGGCGCGCGCGGCCTACTGCCAGCTTCACCCAGTCGCGGATCGGTGCGTCCTTGGTCTGGCACATGCGCCATACGTCGCCGGCCTCCACCGCGTGCTCGAACAGCACGTTGCCGGTCTCGTCGGTCACCCGCACGGTGCCGTCGGCGGGGATCTGGAAGGTCTTGTCGTGCGAGCCGTACTCCTCGGCCTTCTGCGCCATCAGGCCGACGTTCGGCACGCTGCCCATCGTCGCCGGGTCGAACGCGCCGTTGGCCTTGCAGTCGTCGATCACCGCCTGGTACACGTCGGCGTAGCAACGGTCGGGGATCACCGCCTTGGTGTCCTGCAGCTGGCCGTCGGCATTCCACATGCGGCCCGAGTCGCGGATCATCGCCGGCATCGACGCATCCACGATCACGTCGCTGGGCACGTGCAGGTTGGTGATGCCCTTGTCGGAGTTCACCATCGCCAGCCCCGGGCGGGCGGCGTACACGGCGGCGATGTCGGCCTTGATCTGCGCCTGCGTCTGTTCGGGAAGCGTGCCGATGCGCGCGTACAGGTCGCCGATGCCGTTGTCCGGATCGAAGCCGACCTGCCGCAGCGCTTCGGCGTGCTTCTCCAGCGCCTCACCGAAGAAGGCGCTGACCGCCTGGCCGAACAGGATCGGGTCGGAGACCTTCATCATGGTCGCCTTCAGATGCAGCGAGAACAGCACGCCCTGCGCCCTGGCGTCCTCGATCTGTGCCTGCAGGAACGCCGCCAGCGCCTTGCGCCGCATCACCGAGGCGTCGACGATCTCGCCGGCCTGCACCGCCACCTTCTGCTTGAGCACCGTGCTGCCGCCGTCGGCGTGCAGCAGCTCGATCTTCAGGCCGCCGGCTGCGCCGATCGTCGCCGAGCGCTCGCTGCCGTAGAAATCGCCGTCGTCCATATGTGCCACGTGCGTCTTCGAGTCCGCGTTCCAGGCGCCCATCCGGTGCGGATGCTTGCGCGCGTAGTGCTTCACCGACAGCGGCGCGCGGCGGTCGGAATTGCCCTCGCGCAGCACCGGGTTCACCGCGCTGCCGGTGACCTTGGCGTAGCGCGCGTGGATGTCGCGCTCGTCGTCGTCCTTCGGCTCGTCCGGGTAGTCCGGCAGCGCATAGCCTTGCCCCTGCAGCTCGCGGATCGCCGCCTTCAACTGCGGCTCGGAGGCGCTGATGTTCGGCAGCTTGATGATGTTGGCCTCCGGCGTGGTGGCCAGCTCCCCCAGCTCGGCGAGGTGGTCGCCGATCCGCTGTTCGGCCGTCAGCCGCTCCGGGAACTGCGCCAGGATCCGCCCGGCCAGCGAGATGTCGCGGGTCTCCACCGCGATGCCGGCGGTGGCGGTGAACGCCTGCACGATCGGCAGCAGCGACTGGGTGGCGAGGAACGGGGCTTCGTCGGTCAGGGTGTAGATGATCTTCGGCGTGCTGGGCATGGGGGCGTCGGGATCCTGCGGGCGAGAACGAGAAGGGGAAACGCCGCGAGCGCAGGGACCGGGGCCCCGGCCATGCGCGGCCCGGGAGCGTGTCGGTCGGTCCCGGTGCGGAACGGCGCGAGCGATCGAGCCATTGTCGCGTGTTCCGCAAGTGCGGGCAAAGCGCGGCTGGCGATGCAGCCGGCAGGCGCTGCGGGAAGCGCTCAGCCATGACCGCCGCACTCGACAAGGCCGGTGCGCGGCCTGCTTCTGCGGAGCGTTTCAGCTCCGACCCGCCGCCGCCTGAACCGAAGCGCCTTCCGCAGGCTCGCCCTCGCCGTCCGCCGCGTCGCCTTGCGGCGCCGGCTCCCAGCCGAACACGCTGCGGCCGCCGTAGGCATGCGACTGCCGGCGCTCCTCGTCGATCAACTGCTCGACCGAAGGCCCGCCGGCGTGGCGCTCGAGCCGCCGCGCCTGCGCATCCAGGCGCTTGAGCGCCTGCAGCTGCTCCTCGCGGCCGAGCTTCGCGCTGTGCACCGCACGCTTCAGTACGCCGATGGTCTGGTCGTACACGCGCGTGGGCACCGGGAACGGATGGCGGTCCTTGCCGCCATGCGCCAGCGAGAAGCGCGCCGGATCGGTGAAGCGGCACGGCGTGCCGTGCAGCACCTCGGCCACTAGCGCCAGCGCACGCACGGTGCGCGCACCCACGCCCGGCACCTGCAGCAACTCGGTGAAATCGCGCGGCCCGCACTCCGCGGCCGCGGCCAGGTTGCCGCGCAGGCGCCGCGCGACCACATCGCTGCCGCGCACGTCGTGCCGATCAGGCAGGCAGAGATGCGGCAGCAGGTCCAGCTGCAAAGATTCCTTCTCCCGTTTACGGGAGAAGGTGCCCGAAGAGCCTGCCCCGGACTCGATCCGGGGGCGGATGAGGGCGCTCTTCGACCGCGCATCCATCTCCCCCATTCGCCCTTCCAACCTCCCCCACTCCCGCGCCACCCCATCCGGCCCCAGCGTCCCAAGCATCTCCACCTGCGCCCGTCGCGCCGCCTCGGCGCGCCGGTCCGCCAGATTGACGATGCGCCCCCGCCCCGGCCCCTCGATCGCCGCATGCGGCGCATCGACGAAGCTGGTCAGCCCCTCCGACAGCCAGTGATAGCGGCGCGCCTGCTTCGCCTCGCCGTTCATCCCCTGCTGCACCACCACCCAGCGGCCCTCGTCGCTGACGATGAAACCGTGCAGGTACAGGTCGAACCCATCCTGCAGCGCCGCGCTGTCGACCTTCGCCACCAGCCGGCTGGCCGCCGCCAGCGCCGCGCCGTCGAAGCCCACGCGCTCGCCGATCGCCACCAGCTCGCCCGGCGTGGCCCGCGAATGCCGGCCGCGGCCGCCGCACACGTGGATGCCCAGCTCGCCCGACAGCGGCGCCAGCCCGCGCTTGAGCGCGCCGATCACGCTGGTGGTGATGCCTGACGAATGCCAGTCCATGCCCATCACCGCGCCGAACGACTGGAACCAGAACGGATGCGCCAGCCGCCGCAACAGCTCGTCGCGGCCGTACTCGTGCACGATCGCCTGGCACATCACCGCGCCCAGGCGCGTCATCCGCTCGCCCAGCCAGCGCGGCACGCGGCCGCCGTGCAGCGGCAGATCGGCGCTTCCGGATCGTCGGCTCATGGCGGCGGTGGCCTCATCGGCGCATGGTCGTGTCCGGCGGTCTCACGCCATGAGACGCGGTGCCGGGCATGCGCCAAGGCCGACTTGCACGCCCACACGAGCAGGCGTATATACGTTAGTTATAACCAGTCTGGAGCCACGCCCATGAAGCTCAAGATCACCACCATCGGCAATTCCGCCGGCGTCATCCTGCCCAAGGAGCTGCTCGCCCGCCTGCGTCTGGGCAAGGGCGACGAGCTGTTCGCGCTGGAAACCCCCGACGGCATCAAGCTCACCACGTTCGATCCCACGCTTGCCGCGCAGATGGATGTGGCCGAGGACGTCATGCGCAGGCGCCGCACCCTGCTGCACAAGCTGGCGCAGTAGCCGCGGCCATGATCGTCTGGATCGAAAAGCCGCTCGCGCTGGCCATCCACGACCGCCAGTTGGCCGAGCACGGCGGCAACCCCGGCGTGCGCGACGAAGGTCTGCTGGATTCCGCCCTCGCCCGCCCGCAGCAGCTGCACGCCTACGGCGACCCGCCGCCGGACCTGGCCGACCTCGCCGCCAGCCTCGCCTTCGGCCTGGCCCGCAACCATCCCTTCATCGACGGCAACAAGCGCACCGCCGCCGTGGCCTGCGAAGTCTTCATCGTGCTCAACGGCGCCACGCTCCAGGCCGACGACCTGGCGCTGTATCCCGTCTACATTGCGCTCGCCGAAGGCAGCCTGCCCGAAGACGACTTCGCCGCCTGGCTGCGCCGGCACATCGCGCCGGCCGAGACTAGGCTGCACGAACCACGGGCGCGTTACGCGCGTTGAAGCGACACCGCCTGCGCGAGGTCATCGGGCCAATCTCGACCCTGAGCGGTCACTCGCTGACGCTCTAGGCGCGGTGCCGTGGTGCCCGACACGAGCGATCTAGCGATTACCTGGCCGATAGCGGCAGCCACCAAGCTAACCCTGGCATTTCGCTATCTTGCCCGACCCGATTCCACCACCGCCGGCGAAGCGCCCAGATAGGCTGTTTTCTCCATCACCAAGTCGATGAAGGCCGATACAGCCTTCGGCAGATGGCGTCGACTGGGGTAGAGCACATTCACACCGTGGCCTTCGCAGGTGTAGTGCGACAACACCGGCACCACCCGGCCTGCATTGAGATCGATCCTGGCCATCGTGCTTGGCAGGAGTGCAATGCCGAGCCCAGCGACCGTGGCCTTCCGAAGCGCTTGCGCCGTGCTCGCACTCAGGCGGGGCTGGAGTCTAACTTCCTCTTTCAAGCCGTCCGGCCCTTGCAGGCGCCACTTCAGGATGCCGCCGGGCTGGGTGAAGCCCAGACACTGGTGATTCTCCAGATCGCTCAGCTGCGTTGGAGCGCCATGCGCAGCCAGATAGAGAGGACTCGCCACCAGACCATTGCTGCCAGCCGGGTGCAGCTTTCGCCCTACATACCCTGAGTCCCGAAGCGGGCCGCCTCGAAAAGCCACGTCGATGCGCTCTGCAATGAGGTCGGTGGAGGCATCGCTGAGCACGAAGTCCATGCGCACGCGGGGATGTTGATCGAGAAAGGCGGCCAGCCAATCCATCTCGAAGAAGTCGAAGAAATCCGCAGGCGCCGCCACGCGCACCAACCCGCTGGCCTCGTCCGTGCCGCTCATCAGCTCTTGGCCTGCATCGACCAGGCCGTCGATCGATGCGGCACATCTCTCATGCAAGGCCTCACCCGCGCTGGTCAGGGTCAGCTTGCGAGTCGATCGTTGCAGCAAGCGTGTGCCCACCTTGTCTTCCAAGCCCTGGATGCGTCGGCTGACCGTATTGGCAGGCATATCCAACCGGCGCGCCGCCTCGGCAAAGCTGCCGCTGCGAACAACCTGGACAAACAGGGCGATGTCGTTGAGATCCAGCGAGGCGGCCATTCGTTGTGTTTTTGGATGGGTTCAATCCAATTAAACCATCTACCGGAGCAATCGGACGAATCCTAAAGTGCCGCCATGGCACCGCAAGGCAGCCATCGAGCCCACCCTCACCAAGGAATGTCCATGAACCCTTCAACTACTTTGTCCACCATGCAGCGCCGGATCGTCTGGGGCGTTCGCATCCTCCTCGCCCTGGCCTTTACGGCGGCCGGTGCCGCCAAGCTCGCCGGAGCCCCCGACATGGTCCAGCTGTTCGACGCTGTTGGCTTCGGTCAGTGGTTCCGCTATGTCACGGGCGCAATCGAAGTACTGGGTGCGGTGTTGCTGATCATTCCTTCCAAGGGGTTCTACGGCGCCGCCTTGCTGACGGCCACGATGATCGGCGGCACGGCCACCCATCTGTTCCTGATCGGCGGCAACCCCGTGCCGGCTATCGTTCTGGCCCTGCTCTCGGCGTTCGTGGCCTGGCGCCTGCAGCCGGTGCGCCTGTTCGCTCCGGCGCATTGACGGAGGCCATCAATGAACCTCCAAACCGTTTCCCGGATGGATCAGCGCCGTGAAGCTGCAGGGACAAGCGCCGACACACCGCATCGCGCCATTGTTCACCGCAATCGCGGCACCACCCACGGCCCGATCACGCGCCTGGTCAGTCCCGGCGATCTTGGAGAGCACATCAAGCCCTTCGTGTTCTTGGACTACTTCAAGATTTCTGCCACCGGAGCACCCCGCCTTGCGATGCATCCGCATTCCGGGATCGCCACGCTCACCTACCTCATGAAGGGGCGCATGCGTTACGAGGACTCGACGGGCAAGGAAGGCGTGCTGCTGAGTGGCGGCGCGGAGTGGATGCGTGCGGGCAACGGCGTGTGGCACACCGGGGAGCCCATCGAGAACGTCGCCGGGTTGGGCTTTCAGCTGTGGGTGGCCCTGCCTGCCTCACACGAGAATTCTCCGCCACAGAGCATGTACTTGTCGCCTGGCGACATCGCGCGCGAAGGGCCCGTGCGGGTTTTGGCAGGGCGCCATGGCCGGACCCGGGGCGCGATCCCCGCCCCGGGCGACATGAACTATTTGGTGGTCGAACTTCGCGATGGCGAGCGTTGGCAATACACGCCGCCACCAAGCCACGATGTGGCGTGGTTAGCCGTGGGCGCGGGGACGGTGGATGCAGGCGGCCTGGTCGATACAGGCCAGTTGGCAATCTTCGAGGAGTCCAATCAAGCGATCGACGTCGTAGCTCACGGCGATACGGTGTTTGTTCTGGGATCAGCGGCCAAGCATCCGTACGACTTGATCACGGGCTATTACTCGGTTCACACCAGTCCTGAAGCCTTGGCGCAAGGCGAGGCCGAGATCCGTCGACTCGGCAAGGAGCTGCGCAGGCAAGGACGCTTGTGATCCCGAGAGTTCTGACGGACCTCTGCCAGCTGGACAGATTTTTCCCTCGCCGACCGACATCACGCGCGGCTTACGCATCGCCCGCGTGGTGCTCCATCGCTCAGCTTTCCATCTCAATGAAACGATGAGGACTTACACATGAGCCAGACCCACGAATCGACCGCCACCCCGTCCCGCGCCGAGCAAATCGCGGGGCTTGTCTCGGGCATGGTGAACCCCCTGCGGTCGCCCATCCTCCGCAATCCAACCGAAGACGGCCTGGAATATGCCGACGTGTACTTCCCGGCGATGGACGGCGTCCGGCTGGACGGCTGGTTCATCCCAGCCGACGGCGACCGGCTGATCATCGCGAACCATCCGATCTGGGCGAACCGCTACGGGTTTCCCGGCCATATTGCCCCGTATGGCGATCCGTGGGTCGCGAGCGGCAATGACATCGAAGTCAACTTCATGCCGGACTACAAGCGTCTGCACGATGCCGGCTACAACATCCTGGCCTACGATCTGCGCAACTTCGGCCACAGCGCCTCGGGCGGTGGCAACGCGATCGGCAACGGCATCCGGGAGTATCGCGACGTGATCGGATCGCTCCGCTATGCCCGCTCGCGATCGGACCTGCGCCACATGAAGATCGGGCTCCTCAGCCGCTGCTGCGGCATGAACGCCACGATGGTGGGCCTGAGCAAGCATCCGGACGAGTTCGAGGGCGTCCACGCCATCGTAGCCCCTCAGCCTATCTCGCTCAGCTCCTTCTATCGCACGATCCTGGACCACATGGGCATGCCCGACGCCCTGCCCGAAGTCGCCGAGGCACTTCGTCGCGCCACCAGCATGGAGCTGAAGGACATGGACATGCCGCAGTACGCAAGCGCCGTCGACATCCCGACGCTGCTACTGCAGGTACGCGAGGACACGTTGACGACGCCGGCAGACGTGCAGGCCATCTTCGACGCCATTCCGGCCGAGCAGAAGGAGTTGATCTGGATCGAAGGCACGCAGCGGCGCTTCGACGGCTACAACTACCTGCCGAATAATCCGAAGCCGATGTTGGACTGGTTTGAGCGCTTCATGGCGTAGCCACAGCTTCCCGGGCCGTTGGAGAGTCCGCTCTCGCCCATGGCGGACATTCGAGCTGCGCGGTTGGTTGCCTGCCAAACAGGGGCAGCCCAAGCTCGTGGGCAATCCTCGATCCACGGGCCGGCGCGACACAGAAAATGACGCAGATGCAAACCGTCCGTCTCTCCGCCCTGGCGGCCATCTGTCTGTTGGCTCTTTCCTGTGCGGGCGCTTCGATTGCGGCGGACTATTCACAAGAAGTGCCGTTATGGCCCGAGGACTCTCGAGTCCTGCAGGACGGAATCAGAGAACTTGCCGAGGAAGAATGGGCGCTCACCCGTCCGACATTCCTGCTCTATTCTCCGCAGGTCAGTTCGACACGGTCTGCTGTCCTCGCTTTCGCGGGAGGCGGCTACAAGGCACTGGCGATTGGACCGAACACCACGATCGGACCCAATGGGACCGATGTCTGCCGGTGGCTGACAGACTCCGGGATCACTTGCATCCTCTTGAACGCGCGCACCTGACATGGCATCGCATCGGAACAGCACCCTACGGCGGCGAGGGTCCGGATATTGCGGCGAATGTACGTCAGTTCGGGCACAGATCCGGCGATTTAACCCCGGATACCGGTGTCAGGTGATATCGCATCAGCGTGACTCCGGCTTGCGTTCGAATGGCTTCATGAGTGGCTTCGACCGTTTCAAAGAGGCTTGGGGCTGTCTCGGAGGTCGTTTCCGACCGTCTTGCCCGCTCGATCAAGAGGCCTGGGGCGGTGCACAACTCGGTAGGGAAGGCGACACGGAAGCCGTAGCGCTGCAGTTGAGCCACGGACCAGACGCGCACTTGCGGAAAACGAAGCGCGAGCGATCCGGTTCGAGCGTAGTCGGTCGTGGCGATCCATGTTGCGCCCTTTTCCTCGAGCAGTTCAGTGATGGCATCTTGGGTCGCTGACCATCCGCGCGTCTGGTTTGGTGGATTGTCGGCCGTGCCGATCGGGGCGACCGGGTTGAGGGCGGTCGCGACCAAACCGACGCTCATCGACAATGCGACGGCGAGGGTGGCCTTGGTCCACAGCCGCGGCGACTGCGCTCGAGCAAGGCCAAAGGCCGCAAGAATGGCGAAGAGCGCCTGCAGCGGCACGATCCAGTTGGCTTGCACTGGCGCATGCGTCGCGTGATAGGCGAAGTAGAGCAGGAGCGGAACAGCGCTCCAGACCAGCAGCGCGCTGCCTTCGGGCGGGGCCTTGAGCGCGCGGAAGGCGAACCACGCGACCAATGGTGTCGGCGCCAGGAGCAGGAGCGCGGCGTATTCGCCGAGATATCGGATCGAGAAGCCGGAGGCGACCAGGCGCGCGCCTTGGCGTTCCAGGCCGAGCCAATCGTGTTGCAGGTTCCAGACAAGATAGGGCAGAAGCGGCAGCATCGCCGCGGCCACGGCCATCCAGGGCAGACGCGTGGGCAGGTACGCGCGGCCCTTTGGCGTGGCGATCAGGTAGGCCAGCAATCCGAAGGCCAGGAAGGCATTGGTGAACTTCGACAGGCCGCCGAACCCGATCAGTAGACCCGTGCAGACCCACCATAGCGTCGCGGAACGTGTGTCCGGGGGCGTGTTGGTCGCGCGGATCGCGGCCCAGAGTGCGGCGACCCAGAACAGGGTCGAGGGCGCGTCGGGGGTGGCGAAACTGCCCAGCGCGAAGACGAGCAGGCCAAGGTTGTAGAGCGTCGTCGCCAGCACTGCCAGACCCACGGCGCCACCGGACATGCGCCGCGCCATCTCGCCCACCAGGTATCCCGAGGCGACGAAACCGATCACCGGGAACAGGCGGATGCCGAGCGCGGATTCGCCAAAAAGGTCCGTACCCATGCGGATCATGTAGGCGATCATGGGCGGGTGATCGTAATAACCAAGCGCCAGATCGCGGGCCCACAGCGCGTAGTAGGCCTCATCGTCGAAGAGGGGTACCCATGCAGCGATGGCGAGGTGAACGGCCAGAAACGCGAGCGATACGGTGAAAACGGAAAGCCGCATCAGAGAGTTGCCTTTGCCCCTTGCGTTCGGGGACGAGTGCGCCAAGTAAACAGTGAAGAAGCAACGAAGTTCCAAACTGCGCCAGCAATCGCGCCGACGATGCTTGCCGGGGCCCAGAACGGCATCGCCGCGAAGAACACGTTGGCCACGCCCACGTTCATGACCGCACCGAGCGCGCAGACCGCGTAGAAGCTCAGCAACCCGCGCCAGATCGCGCGCCCGCGCAGAGCGCGGTCCCGATAGGTGATCAGGTTGTTCAACAGGAAATTCGAGTTGATGGCTGCGAACACCCCGAAGGCCTGCGCGAGCGCAAATTGATCCGTCAGAGAGGCCAGCGCGATCTTGACGGCAAGAAGCTGCACGAAGATGCCCGTAAAACCGACGGCACAAAACAGTACGAACCGCGTCGACACCAGTCCGCCGGTCTTCCGGACCACCAGCAGCGACACGAACTCGAGCGCGACGGCGGAATCCATCTTGGATTCTCCGGCGTGACGCGACCGAAACGTGTAGGGGATCTCATGCGTCTTCCATCGCCCTGCAGACGCGGCCAGCATGTCGGCGAGAATCTTGAACCCTTCGCCTTGAAGGGACGTGACCACCTCGTTGAAGGACAGGCGGCGCACCATGAAGAACCCGCTGACCGGATCGGAGGCCGTGATGTTCAGCAGACGCTGCGTCAGGGCTGTCGCACGATCGCTGCCCCATCGTCGGATACGGGACAGGCCCTGCCCGCTCGACCCGCCCTCGATGTTGCGACTGCCGATCACGATGTCCAATGCGTCATCGCCTTGCAACGCATCGAGCATGGGTGCGAGCCGGGTTTCGTCGTGCTGCAAATCCGCATCGATGACGGCGCAAAACGTGGCCGTGGAGGACAGAACGCCCTCGATACAGGCCCCGGAGAGGCCGCGGCGCCCGACCCGTTGGATGACGCGGACATTGTCGAACTCCAGAGCCAGGGAACGCACTGCCTCAGCCGTGCCATCGGGGCTGTCGTCATCCACATAGACCGCCTCCCAGGACCGCCCCTGGAGCGCGGCGCGCAACAGATCGAACAGCGGCCGGACATTGTCCTTTTCGTTGAATGTGGGGATGACGACGCTCAGGTCGTACATGCGCTGGCCCTGCATTCGGCCGTTGGCCCCGGGGCGGCTTGGCGCCTCGAAGGGCCCATGCACGACGGCGCCTTGGCTTCGGGAGGGAGCCGTGTCCATTAGAGAAGCGGTACGCCTGGCCGAGTGACCAAACGCTTCCTGATGGGTCCAAGCCGTCGTGAGAGCTTGTAGATGAGGAAGCCGACCAGCGCCCCGATCACCATCCCGGTCAGGGTGTCCGCCGGATAGTGCACCCCCACGTAGATGCGGCTATAGCCCACGATCGACGCCCAGAGCAGCAACAGAAGCAGCAGGTGCCTGTGGATTCTTCGGAACAGCAGGCCCAGGAAAACCGCGAATGCCATCGAATTCGCAGCATGCGCCGAGAAATAGCCATAGCGTCCGCAACGCGGCGCGAGATAGCGGATGAGCTCCTGCAGATGCTCTTCCCGGCATGGCCTGGGGCGCTCGAAACCGTCCTTGAAGAGATTGGCCAACTGGTCGGTTGCGGTGATCATCACTGCGATCAGCCCCAGAACCACCAGCATGCTCTTCAGTCCAAAATGGCGATGCACCAGATACATCAGCGCCGCGAAAACAGGGATCGTTGAAAGCCTGCTGGTGACAAACAGCCAGAAGCCGTCCCAACGTCCCGAACCCAGCGAGTTCAGAAGCACGAACAGCTGCTCATCCAGCCGTAACACCCCGCCGAAGAAGCTGCCGACCGCAACCGGCGACGAATCCCCCTGCACCGCTTCGCCCACAAGCAGAGCGTTGGTCGCGATCCATAGTCCGAACAGTGCGCCGCCGGCAGCCAACGCAACGCCGATCACGGCGGCCCAGCGCAAAGGCTTGATCGAGAGGGAAGCGACGCGTTCGATCGCCAGTCGCAGCGGGCCGGAGGTGCTCCATTTCCAGTGGCCGCCCGCACGCAGGTCGCGGCCGTACTCGATCACCTGGGCCTCCATGCCGGCCCGGCCACGATGAGCGAAACTTCGCTCATTCGCGGCGCGGGCATGTGGCCGGCGGGTGCCAGATCGGAACGGTTCCGGCGTGCGGACGCATGCGATGCCTCGCGCTATGACGAAGCGCAACTGTCAGGCGATGCGTCTTTCCGGATACTTACTGCACAGGAAGTTCCCGCCGACGAGGAATCGGTGCGGCCGGGTAAGTGTCCAGTAAGGCTTTCAGTGCGAGCGCGTTACCTCCAGCATTCGCCAGGGCACAGAACGACCTGACGAGCCACATTCACGCAGGCCATCTTTGCCAGCGCCTCTGATGTCACTGGTGCCTCTCTGGCGAGAAGAGGTTCAATGCGGGGTCGAAGACGTCGCTACGCATTCCGAACGCACCCATGACGCTGTGAAACACGTTCGCGTGGGAAAACGTGCCTTCGACTGTCATTGTCGTGCTCGCGTTTGAATGGGCTGCGCTGGAATCCCATACGATCAACGGGATTTCCTTCTGAACGGCAGGTGCAATCGACCAGGGCGTCCCGTGCAGATACAGGTTGTACTCCCCCAGCGATTCGCCATGATCGGAAACGTAGATCAGCGAGGTCGAATAACCCTGTAACCCCTTCAGCATGTCGATGGCCTGCCCCACGACGAAATCCGTGTAGACGATGGTGTTGTCGTAGGCATTGACCAGTTCGTCGCTCGAGCACTGGTGCAACTGGACCGATGCGCACACCGGTGTAAACACGTTGAAGCGCGACGGGTAGCGCGTGTTGTATGCCGGCCCGTGACTCCCCTCGAGGTGGAACACCACCAGGATGCGCTGCTGGCTCGATGCAGCAATACGCGCTTCGATGCCGCGCAACAAACCTTCGTCGTAGTCGCACGCCTCTCCTGTGCAGCCTGCCTTCAGATCGCCAAGACGTTCGAAGTGCCGTACGCCCATTGCGGGCTCGCCGGCGTTGTTCGTTCGCCAGGTGACTTCGACGCCATGGCGCTGGAGATAGCTGGTCAATGGCTCCCACCGCGCCCGCGCCCCGGGGTCCTGATGGGCCAGGATGCATTCGAGGGAGGCAGTCGTGTACGTGGCGCACGACCGGGCCTTCTTGAAGACCGTGGCGCCAGCCTTGGCGATTGCCGGGTTGGTCCGCCTTCCGTACCCATACAGGGAGAAATTCTGCGCGCGGGCGGACTCCCCGATGATCAGGAAGACGACCTTCCGTTCGTTCGACACGAAATGGGCGGGCGGCAACAGCCTGCGTTCGTGCGGAGCCACGTTGCCTGCCCAGTAGCGCACACCATTGACCACGTACGACCAGGGCAAGACCATGCCGCCAATCCGCTTGGCGTACTGATCGATCCATAACCAGCTCTGGGATGCGCCATACGCCCAGCAAAGCGTGAAGAGGCCGACCGCGACGGGCATTGCCAGGCGCTGGCGGAAGGGCGTGTGCGTCACCTCGACTTGCAGGAGAACCCAGCAAGGCACGATGCCCAGGAACAAGACGTACACGAGCATCCAGGGATGGAACAGGCCGGCCGCTTCCGACGTGTCGGTGTTGAAGACGTTGCCCATCATGGTGTCGTCCAGCACGACGCCATACGTGACCAGGAAATAGAGTGCGATGGCGTTGACGACCGCCATCGCCATGCATGATGGCTTGACCAGTCGCTGCGAGATCAAGGCGATCAGGCCAATGAATACTGCGGTCATTGCCACGACCAGGACGGGCAACGTGAGCAACGTCATGCCCGCACGCAAGGATGCGACATCCAGATGATCGATGCCGAAAAGATAGAGTGGCGCGTGATACGCCGCCCCATTGAACAGCGCCCAGACCAGAATGAACATCGATGTTCGGAAACGCCAGCGCACCCTGGGAACGAAAGCGCCAGACAACAATCTGCGCGCTAGGGCGTGCATGCTGATCGTCTCACGCGGATCTCCTGGTGATGGATCGTGGGGGATGACTGGCGGCCGCCGGGTTGGCGCGAATCCCCGCCAACCTACGACCTGTACTTTCCTGTAAACAAGGCAGCGCAGAAGATGCCGATCAATGCGCCTGCAATCACCGCGGATCCGGTATGCGCATCGAGCGCTACGCGCGCAAGCATTGTCAGCAACAGCACCGGCACCAAATAGAACAGGTGCCACCATCCGTAGCGACGCCCCACGAAGTACACCGCCGAAGACGCCAGTGAGGCGTGTCCGGAAGGCATGTTGTGCCGTCCGCCATAAGGACGTTCACCCAAGCGCACTCCCAGGATGACGACTGGATCCAGTGCGCGCTTCAAGCCATGGGTCATGATGGTGCCGGTAACGCCGATATAGACGATTTGCATCACCCCTATCGGGTCGCGTTTGACTATGGGCAATGCCACCACTGCGATCGTATTGATATGCCGTCCGTACCGCTCTGTACCAGTGACCAGTGCGTGTTCGCTGCGCGGCGTATCGCGGTAGCTCGATAAATCGGACGGATAAACAACAGACGAAGCAATGCCGGCGAGACATACCGCCAACAGTAGTCGCGGCCGTCGTACTTGCACGTAGGCCTTCTTCGCCAGCGCCTTCAGCGTTGTCGGTTCTCTGGCGGGGGACAGATTCAAGGCGCGTTCTAAGACGTCGCGGCGCATGCCGAATGCGCCCATCGCGCTGTGAAGCCTTCCGCGCGGAAAACGTGCCTTCGCCAGTCGATGTCGTACTTGCCGGCCCCGCGACACGATCCACGCAGATAATCGTGTTGGCGCAACCAGCAACGGGCTCGAGGTGCTCCGCTTCGGGCGGCCGCCCGCGCGAGGGGCGCTGTCGTACTCGATCACCCGGGTCTCCCTGCCGACCCAGGCACCAGCCCCGGCAATGGCCGCACCGCGTCCACTGCCTTCCGGCCCGACGTGCGGCAGTCGCCGCCACCGGCGGGGATGCGGAGATCGCCGGTCCGATCAGGCGCCCGGTGAAGCTCCAGGCAGTGCGGGAGCACTGATGTCTCGTCGCAGAACGCAACGCTGGTCGAAATGCTATTCATGCACGACGCGGGCGAGTGCCCCGGGGCGTGCCGGATCGGAACGGTTCCGGCGTGCGGATGCATGCGATGCCTCGTGCTATAACGAAGCGCGACTGTGAGGCGACGCGTCCTTCCGGAGACTTACCGGACAGGGAACCCCCGCCGAACAGGCATGGGTTCGGCCAGGTAAGTGTCCAGTAAGGAAAACGCTCGATAATGCCGCTCGTGCGCGGCGCGTTGAACGCATGCAGGAGTAAGGCTTTCAGTGCGAGCGCGTTACCCCCATCTGGCACCCCAGAACGAAACGCCGCGATGAGCCGCATTCTCCTGATCGAGGATCACGAGCGGCTTGCGCGACTGGTCTGCAAGGGACTCGCGGCAGCCGGAATCGCCGTCGATGTCGTCGATCGCGTCGAGGCGGCATGGACCATCATCCGGCGCATGCCTTACCAGGCGCTGGTGATCGATCGCGGGTTGCCGGATGGCGATGGGCTCGTCCTGCTGCGGCGCATGCGCGGCGCCGGAATGGGCATGCCCTGCCTGGTGCTGACGGCGCGGGACGCGTTGCGCGACCGTGTGGAGGGCCTGGATGCCGGCGCCGACGACTACCTGCCAAAACCATTCGCCATGGACGAGATGGTGGCGCGCGTGCGGGCATTGCTGCGTCGCCCGGTGGAGGTTCGCCAGCTCGACCCCAGCCAGGGCGATCTGACGCTGCGGCCCGGCGACGGCATCATGTGTTGCGGCGAAAGGAGCGCGAGGCTGCCCCCGGCGGAAATGCAGATCATGCTGTTGCTGCTGCGCAAGCACGAGGAAGTCGTACGCCGCGGCGCGCTGGAGTCGGCCGGTTGGGGACTGGGCGAGGCCGTCACCCCGGGCGCGCTGGATGTCGCCCTGCATCGCATCCGCCGCAAGCTGCGCGCCATCGGTTCGCGCCAACGGATCATCAATGTCAGAGGTCTCGGCTATGCCGTTCGTGAAGCCGACAGTGCCGAACAGCCTTAGCCTGCGGGTCCTGCTCGCGTACGTGGTCGGGGTGATCCTGAGCGTTTTGCTCATGATCCTGGTGACCCTCGTGCTGACGACTTACCGCAGCGACCTGTTGCTGAAGGCAGACATGGCCGAGTACACGCGGCAGCTGGTCGGGGCGGTCCGGTTCGACGGCAAGGGTGTCCCAGTCGGCTTCGCGGCCAGCGAGGAAGACGACAGGTGGATCTACGAGAGTCTCAAGGAGGAAGTTGCCTACCGCGTGCTGGACGAATCCGGGCGTCCGGTGCTCGTTTCAGCTGCCGGAGAAGGATTCTGGTCTCCCGCCGAATCGCGGCAACTCGTGCCTGGAAGCTTCAACTTCGAACGCGGGGGCGTCCGGGTGCACAGCGTCATCGAGCCCTTCGAGCATGGCGGAAGGACCTGGTACCTGCAGTTCGCCGTCAGCACGAGGATACTGGGCTTCATCTACGAGGAATTCACCCTGCCATTCATGGGTGCAGCCGTCGTCATATTCAGCGTGCTGCTGCTCGTCGTCTTCGGCATCTGCGCCTATGTCACGCTCGGATACACGCTCAAGCCCTTGCGCAAGCTGTCGGAGTCCGCAACCTCGATCTCACCGCGCGCACTCCACGCGCGATTGCGCACCGAGGCGGTGCCGTCCGAGATCGCGCCCCTGGTGCACAGCTTCAACCGCGCGCTCGACAGACTGGAACACGGATACCGCGTGCAGCAGGAGTTCCTTGCGACGGCTGCGCACGAGTTGAAGACGCCGCTGGCATTGATCCGCGCGCAGGTGGAGTTGAGAGAAGAGGGCGAGGACCGCGACGCGCTGCTCGGCGACGTCGAGCACATGACGCGCCAGGTGCAGCAACTTTTGCTGCTGGCGGAAGCCAGCGAGGTGCAGAACTACGGATTCGCCACCACCGATGTGCAGGAGGTTGCGCAGGACGTCGTTGCCTACCTGCAGCGCATGGCCGAGGCGGCGCACGTGCATGTGACCCTTTCCGGCGCGTCCGTTGCGCGATGGCAAGCCGATCGCGGTGCGCTGTTCACCCTGCTGAAGAACCTGCTGGAAAACGCCATCGAGCATGCGCCGCGCGGCACCGAGGTGCAGGTGGAGGTGGACGCTGAAACGGTGACGGTGCGCGATTCTGGCCCCGGCGTGGATCCGCAACATCTGTCGCAAATGTTCTCCCGCTTCTGGCGTGGCGCCCATCGGCGCGACCAAGGTGCTGGCCTCGGCCTGGCCATCTGCCGGGAAATCGCGCTGGCGCATGGATGGGTGCTGTCCGCGCACAGGGCGGACCCGGGATTGCTGCTCCGGTTGTCCGTGAGCATGGGGCCTTCAGGTCTAGCGGAATAGCAACCGAAGAACCACCGCACCACGGGACATGGCGGTCTGCCTGGAGTTGCTGGCGGAGCAGGCCCAGCTGGTGCTGGACGAGATGTTTTGGCCGGCGGAGCGGGCGGAACGGCGCAAGCGGGATTGCAGCAGGCGTCGCACGCCCTGCACTGAGCGGGGGCGACTCCGCCCCGGGACGCTCCAGCGCCCCGGAGCATCGAGCGCCCAGATCAGTTCGCGTATTTCACTGAACACCCGTACGGGCGCGTCACCGGGGTGCTGACCGGCTGCCCGGCCGCCAGCTCCGCCAGCGCCTGCGGCACGTACTGCGTCGCCTTGGCGATGTCGGCCGGGTCGGGGCTCGGAATGCTGTCGATGCCTCCGGCGTAGCGCAGCACGCCGTCGGGATCGATGACGTACATATGCGGGGTGGTCTTGGCGCCATAGGCGCGGCCGGTGGTGCCGTCCGGGTCGAGCAGGTAGGCGGTCTGCGCGGCGCGGGCCTGGCCGCGGATCCGTTCGGCGGCGGCGCCGTCGACGTGTCCCTGCTGGCCCGGGGCCGACGAGTTGACGCTCAGCCAGACGACATCGTCGGCGGTCGCGTCGCGCTGCTGGGTCTGCATGTTCTCCGATCCATAGTGCTTCTTGACGAACGGACACTCGTGATTGGTCCACTCGAGCACCACGGTCTTGCCGGCGAAGTCGGCCAGGCTGCGCGTCTGTCCGGCCGAATCGACCAGGGTGAAGGCCGGGGCGGGCTGGCCGACCGCCGCGGCGGCGGCGGCGTCGGAGGCAGCGCAGGCCGTCAGTGCAGCGGCGGCGAACATCAGTGCAGTGGTGAGCAGTGGGGCTTTCATCGGTCGGTCTCCTGGGTCGGGAAGGTCACATCGAACGGATCGCGTCGGCGACGCCATCCGCGGTCAGCAGCTGCGGCAGCACGCGGGGTGCGCCGCCGCCGGCGGGGTAGAGCACGTACAAGGGCACACCGTTGCGGCCGTAGCGCTGGAGGTAGCGCGTAATCGCCTCGTCGTTGCGCGTCCAGTCGCCCTTGAGGTAGGCGACGTCGTGCGCGGCGAGGGCTTCGCGCACGGTGTCGGTGGACAATGCGACGCGTTCGTTGGCGAGGCAGGTGATGCACCATGCGGCGGTCATGTTGACTAGCACCGGGCGGTTGGCCGCGCGTAGTTCGGCCAGGCGCTGTTCGCTCCAAGGCTCGATGCCGGCGTCGCTCGTCAATCGCGCACCGGCGGCTGCCGGCGCCGGTGCCGACAGCGGCAGGCCGAGCGCAACCACCAGCGCCGCCGCGGACACGATGGCGGCAGTCGCGCGGAATCGTGGCGAGCGCATCGCAGGCCGGCGCCCGAGCAGCCACAGCGCGAACGCCAGCGCGATCAGGGCGGCGAGCAGCCAGGCCATGCCGAGCGGCGAGGTCTGCTCGCCGTACACCCACAGCAGCCAGACCACGGTGAGGTACAGCGGGAACGCGAGCAGCTGGCGAAAGCCTTCCAGCCACGGGCCGGGCCGCGGCAGGGCGCGGGCCAGCGCCGGGACGAACCCGAGCAGCAGCATCGGCGTGGCCAGGCCGAGGCCGAGCGAGGCGAACACCGCCAGCGCAGCGTAGGCCGGCTGCGCCAGTGCCCAGCCGAGCGCGGTGCCCATGAACGGCGCGGTGCATGGGCTGGCGACGACGACCGCGAGCGCGCCGGTGAAGAATGCCGCGCGCGCACCGTTGCCTTCCGTCAGCCGCTGGCCGGTGCCGGCGATCCGGCCGCCGAACTCCCAGACGCCGGAGAACGACAGCGCCATCGCGAACAGCAGCAATGTGACGCCGGCGACGAAGCGCGGCTCCTGCAGCTGGAACCCCCAGCCGAGCTGTTCGCCGCCGGCACGCAGCGTCAGCAGCACGCTGGCGAGCAGCAGGAACGTCGCGACCACGCCGAGCGTGTACCAGCCGCCGTGCCGGCGCAGTTCGGCGCGATCGTCGGCCGAGCGGAGCGCGCTCATCGCCTTGATCGACAGCACCGGGAACACGCACGGCATCAGGTTGAGGACCAGGCCGCCGAAGAAGGCGAGCACGAGAGCCGCCAGCAGACCGAGCGGGGTGGCCGCGCTGCCCGGCAGCGGCGCCGCAGCGGCGGACGACGCACCGGTGCCCGCCGTCCCCGCGTCGGCGGCGACGAAACGCCACGCGGTGCCGTCGCCATCGATCGCGACCAGGGCGACATCCGTCGGCAGCGCAGTGAAGTACTCGCTCTTGGACCAACGCGCCTGCCAGCCATCGGCCGTGCGTTGCCACTGCGGCTGCGCGCCGTTGGCGACGACCTCCGGAGTTTCCGGGAACCACTGCCACTGCGCTGGCGCCACGGCGGCGTCGAGACCGCTCACGGTCAGGGCGATGGCGTCGGCGTCCTCGGCGATCGCGAGCGTCGCCGCCGCTACGATCGGCAGGTCGGCGCGCGCGGCGGCGAAATCGTCGACCCAGCGCGCATCGGCGTCGGTCGTTGGGGCCACCGGCAGCTCGAACGCGTACTCGGCCTTGCCGGGGATGCATTCGACCTCGCAGATCAGCCAGCTCGCCGACGCGCGCACCGGCAGCGAATCCGTGGCGTAGTCGGCCGGAATCACGATCGTCACCGGCAGCAGCCGGCGCTCGCCGTAGCCGAAGTTGACGATATCCGCGAGCTCGAAGCGCTGCGGATGCGGCCACTCGATCGGCTCGACCGTCACGCCGTCCGGCAGCGTGAGTGCGAGCTCGGTCGGCAGCCCCGAATCGCCCGGGTTGCGCCAGTACGTGTGCCAGTGCGGATCGTGCTCGAGCAGCAGGCCGAGGGTCAGCCGCGCGCCGGGCACCGCCGCGGTCGTTTCGGCGACCAGTCGCGACTGCAGGTGGTCGGTCCGCACCGCCGGCGAGGCCGCGCTGGCGGCCGCGGGTGCCAGCAGCGCGATGAGCAGGATCAGCAGGGCATGCGCTCGGATCATGTCGTCAGGCTCCCGGCTGCCAGGCGTAGCTGAGCTTCAGGAACAAGCTGCGATCGCGGTCTGCGAGCCGCACCTGGTCGCCATCGGCATAGCCGCCGTGCGAATAGCCCAGATAGCCCGCGGTGCGGGGGTTGAGCTTGTACGAATACAGCAGCTGGGCTGCGACGTCGCGGCTGCGACGTTTGACCGGCGTCGAATACAGCGCCGGGTCGCGCTCGATCGCGCTGCCCTGCAGCGACAGGCGCAGCCGCTGGCGCGGATCGAACTGCCAGCTCGCGCGCGCATCCAGGACGCTCGCGCGGAACGCGGTGCCGCCGTCTCGCTCGAGCGTCTGTACGCTACCGTCGAGGATGACGCTGAGGCCGCGTCCGATGTCGAGCCAGAGCGCGCCGTCGACCTTGGTGAAGTCGCCCAGTTGCGACGCGAGCAGGTCCAGTTGGCGGCCGGTCTGGGCGACCAGTTCGGTCCGCACGCCCGCCCAAGGGGTGGCCTCGAGATAGAGCTGGCGGAACGACTCGTCGAACATCCGCCCGTTCCAGAAGCGCTGACGCGTGCCGCCGAGGAGCCGCGCGGTGCTTTGGAGCGGGCCGCTCGCGCCGATCCAGCCGCGGACATCGCGGCTGAGCAGCTGGCCGTCGTTGCGGTGGACCAGATCCACCAGGCTGCCGGCCCAGACGCGCGTGACCGCCGCGCCCGGGGCGCCGTACCAGGTGCGGACGCCACGGCCGAAGCTCTGGTCGAAGCCGACCCGAGGGATGAAACCGAGATCGGCGCGGAAGCCCGGATCGATGCGGGTGTGCTGCAGGTCGACGACCCAGTTGCGGCTGCTGAAGTTGTAGCGCGCATCGAGCGCATCGCCGGCGGGGGTCGCGTCGTTGAGAGCGAGTTCATCGGGATAGCGCGAATCGCTGCGCAGCCATTGGCCGGTCAACGTATGGCTGCCGCGCTGCCAGCGGCCATCGACACCGGCCAGGGCATTGCGGTAGTCGTCCCCGTTGCGGAAGGTCGTCACGGCGCCGAGGCTGGTCTGCCCGTCGAAGTCGTGCCGGTAGCGCGCGAACGCGACGTCGGAAGGCCGATCCAGCAGCAGGAAACGCGACCCGAGCGGGCCGGGCATCAGCAACTGGGTCACCGCATCGCGGGCGACCACGGCGCCGTACGCATCCGACCCCAGGCGACCGGTCACGCGCACGCCGGCGTCGGGGTCGGCGATCTGGCGGGTGTACAGCACCTGCAACGGCGTGCTGAAGGTATCTGCGGCCTCGAGGAAGAACGGCCGCTTCTCGGGGAAGAACAGCGCGAAGCTGGTGTTGAGGTCGAGCTGCGCGGTGTCTGACTCGACCTGCGAGAAGTCGGGGTTGAGTGTTGCGTTGAGCGTGAGGCTCGGGCTCGGCGACCATGCCACGTCGACGCCGGGCTCGATCTGTACGCCCTCGCCTCGCCATCCGCGGTTCGCGCGCGACTGCGCGTTGGCGACGGTCAGTGTCGGCGTGATCTCGAGGCCACGGCCCTGGCGGATGCCAGCGAGGCCGTCCAGCGTGCGCATCGAGCACAGGTCGCAGCGCGCGCCGCGCTCGATGCGCTGGTTCGCGTACAGGTAGGGATTCTCGCGCGGCCGCGAGCGCAGGAACCGCACGCCCCAGCGGCGTGCGCCATCGTCCGGACGAAACCGCAGCGTCGCGAACGGGATGCGCATCTCGATCCGGTACCCGTCATCGGTGATTCGTCCCGCGCTCGTCCACAGCCCGTCCCAGGCGTCGTCCTCCTTGCCGCTGGCCTCTTCCTTAATCCGGTCGGCCTGCACGCCAAGCGGATTGACCAGAAACTGGTACGCGCGACGCTGGTCGTCGAAGGTATCGAGCATGATCGCGGCGTAGTCGTCGTGGTACAGCGAATCGCGGTCGCGCAGGAAGGCGCGGATCCGCGATGGGTCCGGATCGCGCGCGCCGAATGCGATCAGCAGCGCGTCGTCGGTGCGGGCGATGTAGGCCGTGGTCGCGACCGCGGCATCGGTGTTGTCGCCAGGCTGGGTCTCGTACGCCAGCTCGACCTTGGTGGCCTGCTGCCAGACGGCTTCATCGAGGTGACCGTCCACCGTGATGTCGGCATCCACGTGCGTGATCGACAAGGGCGCGTCGGCTGACTGCGCGGCCACCGGCTCCGACGCTGTGAGCGCGGCCGGTGCCATCGCCATTACGAGCAGCAAAGACTTGTACATAGATCCTCGGGGTCCGGGGTGTTCGCTCCGACATGGGCGCAACGTGGCGCTTCGCGGTGCGAGGTCCGGGTGGGCATCGCTGCCGTCGGGTCCGCGTGCAACCTAGCGCCAAGGACCGCGAATCGATCAACGCTGGGACGAATCGGGGGGAACCGGGGACGAAGACGCCGCCGGCGGTTGCGGGGACCGCGGCCGCGGACTAGCCTCCCTCGCTATGCGCAAGGTCCCTTGGCTCATCGTGATTGGCGTGGTCGGATGGTGGGGGCTGAACGCCGTCATCGTGACCAGCCATCTGCTCGCTTTTCGCGCCGCTCGCGGCCAACCAATCAGCCTGCAGGAGATCCTGCCCGCCGAACTGATGAGCGCCGCGATCTGGGTGGTCTCCACGCTGTGGCTGCTGTGGTGGACCGCACGCAGTCCATTGGAACGCGAGCGTTGGCTGGCGCCGTTGGGGACGCTGCTGCTCGCGATCCTGGCCGTGGTGGTGTTCCGTAACACCGCCGTGCTGGTGCTGGAACCCTGGGTCGACTGGTACAACACGCCACCGCGCGGGGGCACGCTGATGGTCAGCAGCATGCTCAGGAACTTCCTCGTCGGCTGCGTCATCGTCGGCATTGGTCACGCGCTGGTCTACGCCCAGCGCTCGCGCACCCGCGAACGCCAGGCCCAGGTGTTGCAGGAACGATTGACGCAGGCGCGGCTGGACACGCTTTCCGCACAGCTCAACCCGCACTTCCTTTTCAACTCGCTCAATTCCATCGCCGAAATGGTCCATCACGATGCGGACGCGGCCGACACCATGCTGGTGCAGCTGGGCGGACTGCTACGCCACAGTCTCGAATCCAGTCGCCAGCAACACACCTCCCTTCACGACGAGCTCGGTGCGCTCGAGTGCTACATCGGCATCGAGCAGGTGCGCCTGGGCCACCGGCTCCGCTTCACATGCGACGTCGGCGAGGACGTGCTTTTCGCACAGGTACCGCGACTGATGCTGCAGCCGCTGGTGGAGAACGCGGTGGCGCACGCGGTGGCGCAACGGGTATCACCGACGCACGTCGAGGTACGGGCTTGGCGCGAGGGCGACCGGCTGCTGTTGGAAGTGCTCGACGACGGGGCCGGCACATCGGCCAAGCCCGGCTTCGGGATGGGCCTGGCCAACACGCGCGACCGCCTGGAATGCCTGTACGGCGCAGCCCAGTCCCTGGAGATGACGACCCTGCCGCGCGGGGGCACGCGGGTGCGGGTGTCGCTGCCGCTGACACTGGGCACGGCTGCATGAACGACGTGCCGCTGCGGGTGCTGATCGTGGACGACGAGCCGATGGCGCGCACACGGCTGCGGCGAATGCTGGGTGCCGAGCACGGCGTGCATATCGTGGGCGAATGCAGCGACGGCGAGGAAGCGTCGGCCGCATTGGCCAGCATGAAGCCGGACGTGGTGTTCCTCGATATCCAGATGCCCGGCATGGACGGCTTCGGCACGCTGCATCGCGCCTCCGCGGTCTGGCGCCCGCACGTGGTGTTCGTCACCGCGTTCGGCGAGCACGCCGTGGACGCGTTCGAACACGGCGCGGTCGACTACCTGCTCAAGCCCTACTCGCGCGAGCGGCTGCGGGTCTCGCTGGATCGTGCCCGCGCCGCGCGGCAGCGCGTCGCCTCCGGCGCAACCGACCACTTCCCCGAGCGCCTGCCCGTGCCCGTGGCCCACCGCTTGCGCATGGTGCCGGTGCAATCGATCGACTGCATCGTCGCGCAGTTGAACTACGTCGAGCTGCACGTCGGCGCGGAACGCCTGATCCTGAGAGAAACCATGGCCGCGATGGAGTCGCAGCTCGACCCGCGCCACTTCGCGCGCATCCACCGTTCGCGGATCGTGCGCATCGCGGCGGTGACGGAGATCGAGACGCTGGGGTCGGGGCAATACGTCTTCCGGCTGGCGTCGGGTGCGCGCCTGGGCAGCGGGCCGGCCTATCGCGAGCGGGTGCGGCAGGCGTTCCGGCTGCGCGCCTCGTGAACTGTCGTTGCGTGCTGTTGTCGCCGTCGCTTGGACCGCAGCGGCACGGAAAAACAGCTTGAACCGTGCGAGCCTGCGACAGAACAGATCTGTGCAGCGAAGGCCTCTCGGGCGCCGATTCGCATTCGGACTCAAGAAAAGCGCACCTGAATCTCCTCGAGCCCTTGCCCTCGTGTTTCCACGCCGCTGCGTCCGAGCATGACCGCAGATGCCGCCATGGGGATGGCGAGCAGCGCCGCAGAGAGCGCGAAGTGATCGAAGAACCCGATGACGCCCAGGCCCGCGCCGAGGATGCCCCCGAACTTCGAGCTCGCGGCGATGACCCCCGAACCGGTGCCGCGCAGACGCAATGGATAGATTTCTGCAGCATAGGGAATGAGCATCGCGATCACGCCGCTCACGCTGATCAGCAAGCTGGCGATGGCTGTCGTGGTCAGGGACGCCGAGCGGATGCCCAGGACATCGAGCGCAGCGAACACCAGCAGCGCGGCAACTGTCAGCCCCAGGAACAGCACCAGCGATTTGAAGCTACTCCAGCGGTAGTAGAGCCAGATGACGAGCGCGATGCCGGGCAATGCGTACAGCGCCGACCGCGCGAGCAGGGCGCTGGCCGCGGCCGCATCGACGCCCAGCTCGGTGAGGTTGGTCGGCAGCCACAGCACGAAGCCGAAGTTCACCAGTCCCCACGCGGTGCCCGCGACCAGCAGGCTCTGTGAGACCGGTGCATGCCGGCCGCGCATGAGATCCCGGATCCCCGCGACTGGATGCCCTTCATCGATCACCGGCGGCGCGGGATGCAGGACGTCGTCGCGCTCGATGCACCCGCCCGGCCCGGAGAAACGCGCGAGCAGTGCCCGGGCCTGTGCATGCAGGCCCATGCTCGACAGGAAGCGCGGCGACTCGGGAATGAAACGGTTGAGTACGATGATCAACGCGCCGGTCGGCAGGCCCAGCAGCCACAGCACGCGCCAGCTGAACATCGGTTCCAGCACGGCCGCCGCGCCCGCGGCGAGCAGGTAGCCACCGGACGTCCCCAGGCCGCCCAGTGCGACCAGCAGCCAACCGCGATGCAGCGCCGGCACGGTTTCGGCCATCAGGGTGAAGGCGATCGGCAGCAGCCCGCCTGCCGATGCGCCCATCAGGAAGCACATTGCGAGGTTCCAGCCGAACGACGGCATCGCGCCGCAGATGGCGGTGCCGATGAACATCAGCGCCGACAGCAGGATGGCCGAGCGGCGGCCGAAGCGGTCGGCCACGCGCCCCCACACCACCGAACCGACCACCGTGCCCGTCAGCGCGAACAGCGCCAACACGCTGGCGCCCGAGGTATCCAGGCCGTACTCGGCGCGCATGCCGGGCATCACGAAGCCGAGCGTGGCCGGCTTCATGACGTCGATGGCGAGCGTCACCACCAGCACCGTCGCCAGCGTCCAGTGCGCGCGGTTGAGCGGCACGCCATCGGCCACGTGGAAGTTCAGCGGCGCGCCCATGCCGGGCTGCAGGCCTGCGGGCGTGCGCGGCAGCATGCCGTAGGCCGACAGCGCCAGACCGACCGGAATGAACGCCATGCCAATCCACATCTCGGTCGTCATCGGCATGCCGACCATCTGCCAGTGCGTGTGCTGGCCCATCAGGAACATCGGGCCGTGCGAGAGCACGCCCGCAGTGATCAGGGCGCAGCCCATCCAGAACGCGATGGGATGGTGGAATGAAAAGCCTGCTCGACTCACGATGCCTCCCGAAGGTGCGCGCATGGTAGCGCCGTCGTCCTGCCTTGGGGCAGTACTGCGACAGATGCCTCAACAGGTGTGATCGAACACAGGAGAACCGGAACGCCAGCCTCGAGGCGGACATGGTTATCGGACGAGCGAGAGCGGAAGTACGGCCGCGCCGATCCCGGCGTTTGCCGCTACGCTACGGATACGATGCCTGGCCGGCACCCTCGGAAAGGATCTCTGCACATGCCAGGTATCGGCTCCGTACTCGCTCTCACGGGATTGCTGGCATTGCAGGCGGCCACCGCCGCAACGCCGCCCACGTCTGCCGAGTTCACGCGCTATGCGGAAACGCTGCTGGCGGACACGTACCGCGCGGATGCGCCGGGCGTGACGGTGCTCGTCATGCGCGGGGACGAGGTGTTGTATCGGGGCGCGCGCGGCCAGGCCGATGTTGCAGCTGGCAAGCCGCTCGATCCTGCAGACCGGTTCCGCATAGCATCGATCACAAAACAGTTCGCCGCGGCCGGACTCCTGACGCTGGTCGATGACGGCAAGGTCTCGCTGGACGATCCGCTTTCAAAGTACCTGCCGACCTACCCGGGCGGTGCCCGCATCACGATCGAGCAACTGCTCAACCACACGTCCGGCATCAAGGAATACACCAAGATTCCGGGGACGTTCGAAGAGCCGATCAGGCGCCAAGTAGCGACTCAAGGTTCGTTCACGCGGCGCTCGATTCCGCCCGTCATCGCCCGGAATACGCCATCGCGATACACCCACGCATGCACCAGTGCCGCCGACAGATGCAGCAGCACAATGGCGAACAGCAGATAGGCTAGCCAGCCGTGAGCAGTACGCATGACGGAGTAGAGGATCGCGTCTTGCGGTGCGATCGGCGGCAGCGCGAACGAGGCGCTCATCTGCACGGGGTAGCCGCCCGCCGACAGCATCGCCCAGCCGATCAGCGGCATCGCCAGCATCAAGGCGTAGAGCAGCCAATGCGAGGCGCGTGCTGCGCTCTTCTGCCAGTGCGGCAACGTCGACGGCAAGGCGGGCGGCCGGTGGCGCATACGGTTGCGCAGCCTGAGCACGGCCAGCAGCAGGATCGCGATGCCGAGCGGGCGGTGCAGGTCGATCAGCCACGGGCGCGCCGAGACCGACGTGACCATACCGACGCCGATGAACAGCATCGACAGGATCATTGCCGCCATCAGCCAGTGCAGCCAGCGTGCGGTGGAGTTGAACGAGTGCGGGGTAGGGTGAGTGGGTGCGCTCATCGTGCTTGCTCCGGGCCGGTGGCCGCATCACCGTGCCCGAGCGCGATCTCGCGCTGGCGGCGATTGAACGATTGCGAGTAAGCGGCAGAGCGCGCCGCGAGGATCGGGTCGTCGGACGCGGCGACGCCCGACGGCAGGATCAGCGGGTCGAAGTTGACGTCGCGGCACTCGCCGGTGGCCTGCGGTTCGAAGTGCAACAGCGTCAGGGTGCCGGCGACGACCTGTTCGCGCGGACCGGACCAAAGGCGGGAAGGATCATTGACCGGGTCCCCGGCCGCAGCCAGGGTCACTACCATGTCCCAGCGCACAGAGCCTCGCGCCAGTCGCGCTCGCAGGTCGGCGGCGAGGAAGTCGACATCGGCGCGTTCGCGCTCGGCGGCGTCCAGCGCGTGGAAGGCAGCGTGCGGCCGCATCGACCAACGTACGAACCGCTCGGTGCCGTCGGCATCGATGAAGCGGAACGCGTTGACGCTGTTGTATTGCGTGTTGGCCCAACTGTCGGACCAAGGTGCGGTCTTGGCCCATTGCTGGAACTCGCGCGCCTGCGGGTGAGCCGCGAGGAACGCTGCCATCGCGGCGGGGTCGGGCTTGCCGGTCGCGGGGTCGGGACGCTCGGCCAAGGTCTGCTCGTGGAAGGCCTGCGGGGTCGCCACGGCGAAAAACGGGAAGCTGTTCAATGCCATACGCCACTGCGCTGCGTCGGGGCCGCCGAGCTGCAACGCCATGCTGCGCACGCGCGCGTTGTTGTCGGCGCCTTGCGGGTTGGGGCCGCCGATCGAGAACCGTCCCAGCACCGGCACCGGCTCACCCGAAAACGCAGCTACCGTGGACAATGCCTGCCCCTGCTCGGTGCCGCGGAACATGCCGGCGACGCAGACGCCCTTGGCATGGTTGCGCCGGAAGCCCGGATGCGCGGGGCCGTTGGCTTCCATCGCGCCGACCAGGCGCTGCGCGGTCAGGCGGTCGCCGCCGAGCCAGCCGGCGGCCCATGCGAACGCACTAGCGGATCCCAGCGCGATGGCGCCGATCCCGGCGAGCGCCAGCAGTCGTCCTCGGCTCTGCTGCGCTGCGCGCGCGTCAGGGGCGTCGAACGGTGGTGGTGGCGCCGGTGGAGACGGACTCGACGGGAATGAAGGGTTGGACGGCTTGGACTCGTTCATTGCATGCTCGTTTCGGCGGGAACAACGGTATGACGACCGGGCCGGCGATATATTCCCGGCAACCACAAACTCGCCGCACGGGAATAAAACACGCGCCCACGCGTCACACCTGCATGTCTCCGCCTCTCACCGCCCCGGCCCCGCCCCATGGATGACGCCATGGACGAACTCGACGAAGACCGCCTGCACGAGCTGATCCCGCGGCTGCGGCAGTTCGCGCGCGCGCTCAGTCGCGATGCCGCGAACGCGGATGACTTGGTCCAGGCAACGCTGGAGCGCGCGTTGCGGGCATGGTCGTCACGCAATAGGGAGAGTGCGCTGCAGTCGTGGCTGTTCTCGATCCTGTACCGCCAGTTCGTCGACGAGCAGCGGCGCGCCAAACGCTGGCGGCGCGTACTCGACGTGGTCGGCGTGACCGAGGAGCCCCTCGCGCCGTCGGCCGAACGGGTCAACGAGGGTCGGGCCGCGCTGGCCGCGTTCGCGGGACTGTCGACCGAGCAGCGCGCGATCCTGCTGCTGGTCAGCGTCGAGGGCTTCAGCTATCGCGAAACCGCGGATGCGCTCGGGGTACCGATCGGCACCGTAATGTCGCGGCTGTCGCGCGCCCGCGAGAAACTGCGCCGAATTGCCGAAGGATGCGCGCCCACCCCCGCATTGCGGATACTCAAATGAACGACCCGGCCCCGCACCCCGACGAGCTGCATGCGTACGTCGACGGCCAGTTGCCCGATGAACGGCGTGCCGCGGTGGACGCTTGGCTGGCCGCCAACCCTGACGCCGCTGAACGGGTTCGCGGTTGGCGTCGCGACGCCGACGCCCTGCGCTCGACGTGGGGTGGTACGGCCACGCTGCCGGCCGAGCCGCGGCTGGACCCGGCGCGGATACGGCGCCGCCTGCGAGTCGAACGCTGGACCGGTATGGGCCGCGCGGCCGCGCTGGTGATGGCGCTGGGCCTGGGTGGCGCCAGTGGCTGGCTGCTGCATGGCATGCGCGGTGGCAGCGACAACGCGTTGCCAATGGCCGATGCGGTGACCGCCTATCGCCTGCTCGCCGATCAGCAGGTGTCGATGGATTTCGAGGGCGACCGGATGAACGGCCTGCAGGACTGGCTGGCCCAGAATTTCGCGGCCGCCGGCCGCGTGCCCGACCTCAGCTCGCAGGGCTACACCCTGCAAGGCGCGCGCATGCTGTCGACGCCGGAAGGCGCCGCCGCGATGCTGGTCTACGAGGACTGGCAGGGCGCCACCCTGGGCGTCTATATCCGCCCCCGCCCGCAGCGAATGCGCGAGGGCCAGCGTCGCGATGGCGCTCTGGTGGCGCGGTACTGGTCGCAGGGCGACACCGCGATCGCGGTGGTCAGCTCGCATTTCGACGAGCGCGCGGAGGCGGTCGCGCCATTGGTGCGAGGTGATGGCTAGGCGCCGATTAGAGGAGCGTTACCGTTGAGCATCTGGAATGCGCCGGCCCACTAGTCTTCGATGTAGGCGGAGAGTTCTTCGGGCACGCCGAGCGGAAAGGCGTCCTTCAAGAACTCCAGGAAAGCCGAGACCCGGGTACTCAGCAGGCGCCGCGAGGGATAGAGGGCCCAGATTTCGATCGGGCGCCCCTTCACATCGCCCCAGTGCACAAGCACGCCTGAGCGCAGGTCGCCCGCCACAAGCGAGAGCGGAAGCACGGCCGCGCCGATCCCGGTGCGCACCGCATCGCGAATCATGATCAGCGATGCCAGGCGCAGGATCGGGTCGATCGGGACCTGCACGTCTCCTTCCTGGGCCGCCAACGCCCAGGTCGACTGGTTGCTCGACGCTCGCACTACCGCGCGGACCGGTGCATCTTCCACCGGCTGTTGCAACGCAGGGCTGGCCACCGCCACCAGGCGGTCGTGAAGCAGGATGCGCCCGATCAAGTGTTCGTTGGGATCGGGATTGACCCGGATCACCAGGTCGTAGCCCTCTTCCACCATGTCGACCGCCCGATCCTCTGTCGTGATCTCCAGGCGCACCTCCGGATAACGCAGCGCGAATTCGGCGGACAGTTTGCCCAGCGCGATCTGGGAGAACAGCAGTGGGGCGCTGATGCGCAGCCTGCCACGCGGCGTCTGGCCTCCCGAGGCGATCGCAGCGGTCGCTTCGCCCAGTTCGGTTAGCAGCGACTCGGTGCGCTCGAACAGGGCGCGCCCCTCCTGGGTCAGCTTGAGGGCGTGGGAGCCGCGCTCGAACAGGCGCACCCCCAGACCCGCCTCCAGGTCCGCAACCCGCCGCGACAGCGTGGCCTTGGGTCTTTCCGCCGCCCTCGCCGCCCGGCCGAAGCCCCCATGACGTGCCACCAGGTTGAAGTCGGCCAGAGCCAGGAGGTCCATGTGTTCCACCAGTGAGACAGGTGGTCCAAGTATATGGGCTATCGGACCGTTCGTGGACCAACAACCATGGGGCCTCCCAACCAACCCGGAGCAGTCCCATGACCATCCTCGTAACCGGCGCCACCGGAAATGTCGGCCGGCACGTCGTCCAGCAACTCATCCAGCGTGGCGCCAAGGTGCGCGCCCTCGTCCGTGATCCAGCCGCCGCCAAGCTGCCCGATGGGGTGGAGGTCGTACAAGGTGACCTGCTCGATGTGGATGCCTTGCGCAGCGCCTTCCAGGGCGTCTCCACCCTCTTCCTGCTCAACGCCGTAGTGCCAGACGAGTTCACCCAGGCGCTCATCACGCTCAACGTGGCCCGCGAGGCCGGTGTTGAACGCGTCGTCTACCTCTCGGTCATCCACAGCGATCGCTATGTGAACGTGCCGCACTTCGCCGGCAAGTTCGGGGTGGAGCGGATGATCGAACAGATGGGCTTCAGCGCCACCATCCTGCGCCCGGCCTACTTCATGGACAACGACCTGACGATCAAGGATGTGGTGCTGGGCTACGGCGTGTATCCCATGCCGATCGGAAGCAAGGGACTTGCCATGATCGATGCGCGCGACATCGGCGAGATCGCCGCTATCGAGCTGCTTTCCCGCGATCAGGCACCGGATGGCGCCGCGCTGAGCCGCATCAACCTGGTCGGTCCGGACACGCTGACCGGCGCCGACGTGGCAGGCATCTGGTCGGACGCACTCGGCCGCACGATTGCCTACGGCGGCGACGACACGGCTGCGTTCGAGCAGAACCTGCGCCAGTTCATGCCGGCGTGGATGGCCTACGACATGCGCCAGATGGCCGAACGCTTCCTTACCGACGGCATGGTGCCCGAGGCGGGCGACGTCGAGCGACTGCGCCAGTTGCTGGGCCGTCCCTTGCGCTCCTATCGCGACTTCGCCGCTGCAACCGCAGCGGCCGCCTGACTCGAACGCAACCTCACCCACAAGGAGTCCATCATGATCTACTCAACCGCCACCCTGCCGGTGAACGTCGCCGGCCAGGCACCGCTTACCCGCGCTCAAGTGTGGGAGGGGCTGGTCCAGAAGGCGCGTGACGCCAAGCGCTTCTTCCCACCCAATGAGTGCACACGCTGCGAGATCGTCGAAGAAAGCACCTCGCATCTGGTGCGCGAGGCGACCATCCTGGGTGATGACCTGACCGAGATCATCACTCTCGACGCAGGTAAGAAGATCACCTTCTTCCAGGCGCAGAGCCCGCGTGAAGGCGCGATCATCAACGAGCTCTTCGAGGACGCGGACGGCGCGCTGCACCTTCGCTTCTATTGCTACCTGGGCCTGCGCGGCAAGGTGGCCAGCGGCCCGGAGGAGCAGGCGGCCCAGGCCTGGATGGACAGCGATAAAGGATTCAAGGCCGCGATTCAATCGACGCTGAAGCGCACGCGCGAGCTTCTCGCGGAAGGCAGGATCTGATCAGATCCTGCGCCAGGGTCGGGCCCAGCTCGCACCTCGGCGCCTACATTGGCTCACCCACGACAAGGAGACGGGCACTGGGGAGCCAGGCATGGATCCGCCGCAAGACGTGCATACTGCATTGGACTGTCCGGCCGCCCACGGCCCTTTGCGGCCACTTATGTTCCCGCTAGAATTTCGGCGTTGCAGGACAAGCAAGTAAGCAATAGGGGCAGAAACACCCTTGATTGAAGACCGCCGACCTACAGACAGGGGAATCATGAATCCTATTTCTAGGCGTGACTTCCCCAGGGCGTCAGGCGGCACGGCAGTTTCATTCCCTTCCATTACATCTGCGCAGAATGGCCTCGAATCGGGAGAGCTGGCTTTTTCGTCAGCGACCGACCTGGCGCAACTGATTCAGCGAAAACAAATCAGCTCGTTCGAACTCACCCAATACTACATCGAGCGCATCGAACGATTCGATAAAGCGTTGAATGCCGTCGTGGTGAGGGATTTCGAACGTGCACTGGAAGCGGCGAAGTTGTCTGATGAGTCTCTTGCTCGGGGATACCGATTGGGGTCGCTGCACGGCGTCCCGATGACGATCAAAGAAACCTTCGACGTTTCTGGATTGCCAACGACGTGGGGCGTGCCGGAGCAACGGGACAACCTCGCCCTGAACCGACGTCCCCCCGCTTTTAGTAGCGGTCTGATCTGGAGTCCGGGTTCACTGTAGC